>CBDFKX010000001.1:0-34899 GCA_965249055.1 Candidatus Aldehydirespiratoraceae bacterium
CGAAACCCTTTCCTTGCCGACTCCTCGAACGCCATGGCACACGGCCGTTGCGACCAGCAGGACAACGTGGCTTGGCGTGGGCCCGAGGGACCGAGTGAGGTTCTCGGCGAAGATGACATCCAGTATTCGTGGCTCGGACCGTGCCACTTCGGCTGCACGATCTCGGGTCCATACCCCGACGGCCGTCGGGTGGTGTGGAGCAACGGCCGCCAGAATATTGCGAAACTCGACTATGAAACCCTGGAAGTGTTGGCCGACCACGAAATTGTGGGGGGTGAAGGCCGCACTCCGGTAGCCGAGTTGGAAGCCAACCTCGCCGGTCTCGACAATCTGGAGGGGCAGGATGCGATCAACCACGCGCTGGGTCTGTCGATGCGTTTCATGACCAGGCTGGACGGCGTCTATTGCCTCGTTGACTGCAACAACACGCTCTTCTTGGGTCGCAAAGATCATGCGGTGGCCTACGTGGAGGCCGATTCGAGCGACCCGGCATCGGAGATCAGCGAACGCGACCGCTGGTACAAGCCCGACCATATCGAAGGCTATTTCGTGGGGATGAACATGACCTTCGACGGCCGGCTGGTGATGTCGACCGATCATGGTTGGGTCGTCGTGCTGGCTCGTGACTTCAGCGAGTATCACGCAATCCAGGTTGCGGGCGGCGCGCAGCAGGCGGCGGAGTACTGCGCCATGAGAGCAGCCGAGCGGGGTAACACCGGGTATGGCTGGATGCGAACCAGCATCTGCGTCGACGACGACAACGGCATCTACGTCAGTTCCAACGATCACCACCACAAGCTTCGCTGGACGGGCGAACGGCTCTCTGACGATGAGGCTGATGGCTGTTGGTCGGTGCCGTATCTCAACGGAGGTGGCTACGGGTCTGGCACTACCCCGTCGCTGATGGGGTTCGGTCCCGACGAGGACAAGTTCGTTGTGATCGGCGACGGGGACGAGGTGGTCAACATCACGCTGCTGTGGCGCGAGGAAATGCCCGATGACTGGGAACAACTCCCCGGTGCCCCCCACCGCCGAATCGCAGGTATCGGCCCTGCGAACATGGGTAATCCCGACCTCCCGGAGATCAAGACCGAGCAGTCGATCACCGTGTCGGGCTACGGCGCCATGACCGTCAACAACGAACCCGCCATGGTGCCCGACAACTTCCCCCCTCGTGGCGTACGAATGCTCTGTTTCATGCTCGGTCACAAGCCCGAATACACGCCGCATGGAATGCACAAGTACCAGTGGGATCCAGTGGCCAGAGAACTCAAAGAGGCGTGGGTCAACCACGATATTTCCTCGCCAAATTCAGTGCCGTTCGTGGCTCAACAGAGCGGGTTGGTCTATACCTGCGGTGCGCGCGGAGGCAAATGGACCATCGAAGCTGCCGATTGGGAAACCGGAGAGAGCCGCTTCCATTTCGTTGTGGGCGGATCGAAATTCAACACCACCGGTGCTGGGGTCACCATCGACGAGGACGGCCGCCTGCTCTTCGGCTCAATGTACGGCAAGACCCGAATCCTGCGCGACCCCGGTCCTTCAGCGGGAGCCACCTAGCTCGGCGGCGAACGCGGCGACTGCGGTGGCTATGTCGTCGTCGCTGATATCGAGGTGGGTGACGAGTCTCGCGCCGACCAGTTGGGCATAGGGGCTCGGTCCCTTGAGGCCCCTGGTTCTGGGCACGTCACAGAGCACGCCACGGTTGAGCAAACGCTGCTGGAGATCGCTGCCGGCACCATCAATGGAGACGAACATCATGTTGGTGTTCAGTGCGTTCACCTCGATCCCACCGATGTCGGCCAAACCCGCTGCCAACAGTGCAGCGCGAGCGTGATCGTCGGCAAGGCGGTCTACGTTGTTTTCCAAGGCGTATATGCCTGCAGCGGCTAGCACTCCGGCCTGGCGCAGGCCGCCACCGAGCATCTTGCGCCACTTCCGGGCCTCATCAATCAGCGCGCGGGGGCCGCTGAGAACCGATCCAGCGGGAGCGCCGAGTCCCTTCGACAAACACATTGAGACGGTGTCGAAACCGGCGACCAATTCTGCACCCGAAACACCCAACTCAACGCAGGCATTCCACATGCGCGCACCATCGAGGTGCACGCTGAGGGCCGCGTCTCTCGCCACCTTGATTGCCTCGTCCATACGTTCTGGTGACTGCACCATCCCATTCTTGGTGTTCTCGAGACACAGCAGTCGAGTACGAGCGAAGTGGGTGTCGTCGGGTTTGATGGCGGCGGAAATCGCCTCGGGGCTGGGAAGGCCGTCAGCCTCCGTCGCTACGGGCTGAGGAGCAATCCCACCGAGTACAGCACCACCCCCAGCCTCCAAGCGAAACGTATGAGAAGTATCGCCAGCGATGTATTCGTCGCCTCGGCCGCAATGGGCCAACAGGGCGCACAGGTTGGACTGGGTTCCGCTGGTGACGAACAGAGACGCCTCCTTACCGAGCCGTTCAGCCACCATGGCCTCGAGCCTGTTCACAGTGGGGTCGTCGCCAAAGACGTCATCGCCAACCTCTGCATCCGCGATCGCCCGCCGCATCGCAGCTGTGGGCTGCGTAACAGTGTCAGAACGGAGATCAATCACCACGTCATCCTGCCCGATCAACCTTGCAGTTCGGGTTCGAGGTCGGCGCTGACGCTGATCTCGCTGCTGCTTGTGACTGTGTTGGGGGCGACCGAAAGGATCACGCCAGCGGCTTTCACGTCGTCGATCACCTGATCGAGCATTGCCAACTGTGCGGCGCCCGCCGCGAACGACGCCGACACCACCGGGGTGCGCAGTTTGCGTTTGTTCTCCGACTTTTGGCGGCGGACGACGCTCAGAGCATCCGCAGCAACCCCGCTGGTCTCAGCGCCGATACCACCCGCAGCCGCGCGCAGACTGTCGCTACTGGGCCAATCAGCTGTGTGGACCGAATCGTCATGCCACCAACTCCAGACCTCTTCGGTGACGAATGGCAGGAAGGGAGCGAACATTCGCTGCATCGTCGACAAGGCGAACCGAAGCGCGTGGCGAGCCGACTCGGCGCGTTCCTCACCGTATTCGCCATAAGCACGGGCTTTCACAAGCTCCAAATAGTTGTCGGTGAACCACCAAAAGAACGCTTCGGTCCGTTCGAGGGCCCTGGCGTAGTCGAAGCGCTCGAAGGCCGCGGTGGCATCGTCAACGAGATCAGCGAGCCGATCCAGCATTGAGCGGTCGAGAGGCTCGCTGACCTTGCTCGCATCATGATCACTGGAGCCATTGGTATCGGTGGAAGCGGTGGCACCCGAGGCAGCGAAACCGAGCGTGAACTTCGAAGCGTTCAACAGTTTGATCGCCAAGCGACGCCCGATCTTCATCTGCCCCTGATCAAAGGCCGTGTCGGTGCCGGGACGACCCGAAGAGGCCCAGTAGCGAACAGCATCGGCACCGTACTGCTCCAACAAGTCGGTGGGCACCACCACGTTGCCCTTCGATTTCGACATCTTCTTGCGGTCAGGATCAAGGATCCAGCCCGAGAGAGCGGCGTTGCGCCACGGAGCAGTGCCCGCGTCGAAATGAGCCCGGACCACCGTGGAGAACAGCCAGGTGCGGATGATGTCGTGTGCTTGAGGGCGAACGTCCATGGGAAACGTGGAGGCATACAGGTCAGCGTCTGTTCTCCAGCCGGTGGCTATCTGGGGAGTAAGCGAGGAAGTAGCCCAGGTATCCATCACGTCAACCTCGCCTATGAAGCCGTTGGGTTGACCTCTCTGGGCCTCGGAAAAGCCAGCGGGCACATCGGTCGAGGGGTCAACCGGGAGCTGATCTGGGCGTGGGGTGATCGGCTGATCCCAGAGCGGATCACCGTGTGCATCGAGGCGATACCACAGCGGCAGCGGCACGCCGAAGAAGCGCTGTCGGCTGATCAACCAATCGCCGTTCAGACCCTCGATCCAGTTCGAATAGCGAGCCTGCATAAAGTCTGGAACCCAGTTGATCTCGTCGCCCCGAGCAACCAGAGCCTCACGAAGATCAGCTTCGCGGCCTCCATTGCGTATATACCACTGACGACTCGACACGATCTCGAGTGGTTTGTCGCCCTTCTCAAAGAACTTCACCGGATGAACGATCGAGCGGGGCGCGCCCTCCAAGTCTTTGGACTCCACCAAGAGCTGCACGATCTCTTCCTGGGCCTGTTTGACCCGTTTACCAGCTAGTCGCTGATACGCCGTTGCACCGTCTGGGGTGCTGAGCCAATCCGGAGTCTCGTTGGTGAAACGGCCGTCACGGCCGATGACTGTGCGCACCGGGAGATCAAGCTCTCGCCACCAGGTCACGTCGGTGGTGTCGCCGAAGGTGCAGATCATGGCGATACCGGTTCCCTTGGTGGGATCTGCGAGATGATGTGGATGCACGGGAAGCTCAACACCGAAGATCGGACTTAGCACCGTGACACCGTCGAACAGTGGCTGGTAACGCTCGTCTTCTGGATGGGCAACCAATGCGACACAGGAGGGGACCAGCTCCGGGCGTGTGGTGTCGATCCAAACTGGCTCGCCCCCATCGGATCGTGGGAAACGAAGCTTGTGATAGGCACCAGGTACTTCCTTATCTTCGAGTTCAGCTTGGGCGACCGCGGTCTGAAAGGTCACGTCCCAAAGCGAAGGTGCCTCAACCTGGTAAGCCTCATCACGAGCAAGGTTGTCGAGGAAGGCGAGTTGGCTGACCCGTCGGCAGTGGTCATTGATGGTCGTGTACGTGCGGGTCCAATCGACCGACAGTCCCAGGTGACGGAACAGTTGCTCAAAGACCTTCTCGTCGTCGCCTGTCAGTTCCAGACACAGCTCAATGAAGTTCGGGCGGCTGATTGAGATCGGGCGGCGCTTCGACACTGCTTTGGGGTTGCCGGCATCGGCAGGCGCGCTGAAATCGGGGTCGTATGGCATCGACGGGTCGCACACCACTCCGTAGTAGTTCTGCACGCGGCGCTCGGTGGGAAGGCCGTTGTCGTCCCAGCCCATGGGATAGAACACTTCACGGCCGGTCATGCGTTGATAGCGGGCGATGGTGTCGGTGTGGGTATAGCTGAAGACGTGGCCGACATGCAGCGACCCGCTCACCGTCGGCGGCGGGGTGTCGATCGAGAAGACTTCCTCACGCGACTTTGTGGAGTCGAAGTGGTAGATCCCGGTGCGATCCCATATGGCATCCCATTTTTTCTCAAGACCGACTAGATCCGGCTTTTCGGGAAGTCGCAACGTAGCCATATGGCGCATGAGGCTACCGTCCAAGCCCGCCCGCACGCGGTTTACGCGGATGCAGTCAGCTGAGCGTGGTTAATCCGCGACTTTGGGTTGCGCAGGAGCAGTCCGGTAGTCGTCGTAGGGTTCGTCCCTCTCGCTCAGCGCAGCGGTCAGACCCTTTTCTTTGATGTTGCCGATGAATCGTTTCATTGATTCGCTGTGGACGCCCAGGGCGCATAGTTCGGTGCCGGCTCGGATACCGGTGCGTAGGCCCATCACCTCCATCTGGCGATGAACCACACGCTTGTTGAGTTGAACCACATCAGTGGGGGTTTGGGTGATTCGTTCGGCAATTTGCAAGACGCCCTCAGATAGCTCCTCGGCAGGAAATGCCTTGTTTGCCCAGCCATACTCAACGGCCTCAAGACCGCTGACCGAGTCGCCTGTGATCATCATCTCCATCGCCTTGCGCATCCCCATGAACCAGGCATGGAAGTGCATGTCAGGTACACCGAAACGGGTGGCCGGGTAACCCATCTGGGCATCTTCAGCCACGTAGACGAGATCGCAGCAAGTTGCGAGTTCGCTACCGCCTGCCAGGCAGTATCCGTGGACCTGTGCGATGACCGGCTTGGCGAGATCCCAGATGCTCATCCAACCCTCGGTGACATGGCGTGGCCATTGCCCTTCACCTTGAGCGGTGAAAAACGGCAGTTCGTAGTCGGTGTTGCCGCCGGCTAGGTCGTATCCGGCAGAAAAGGACGGGCCGTCACCCCTCACGATCGAAACCTTGATGTCGTCGTCATTGTCGGCATCCCGAAGCGCACCGAGAATCGCGCCTCGCAAGGGGTGAATCAGCGAGTTGCGTTTGTTGGCTCGGTTGAAGGTAATTCTGCGGACGCCGGGTATTGGATCGTCAAGCAAGACCCATTGGTGGTCCGCCGTTGGTCCGCCACCATTGCTGGTGTCGCTCGGATTGGCCGTTTCTTGGCTGTAATCGCTCATGGCTTGACCCTACGATGCGCGGTTCACATCCCGAAAATCGGACGGTGAGGGGGTTGCGAACAAAACCACAGATGTTGGGCTGGCAGGGCGGGTGATCTTGAGGGCCGACTAGCCTGCGGGCGTGACTTCTTATGATGATTTTGAGCGCACATCCGGCGGTGCTGTGCTCATGGACGGCAACCGGCTGCGCGACGAGATCGTTGCGGCCATACGCGCAGAGATCGATTCGCTGGGTAACCCCGAGGTGTGTCTCGCCACTGTGTTGGTCGGCAGCGACAAACCGAGCCAGATATATGTTCGCAACAAGCATCGCAAGGCCCAAGAGGCGGGCCTGGTGTCGCGCCATGTCGAGTTGGGCCAAGACACAACGCAGGACGAGGTCGAAGCAGCGGTCGGCGATCTAGCAGACGACAAGTCGGTCCACGGGATTCTCGTGCAACTCCCGGTGCCGGTTGGTATCGACGCCGAAGCGGTGCTCGACTTGATCCCACCCGAAAAAGATGTTGACGGCTTGACTGAACGGTCGATGGGTCGGCTCGTTCGCGGTCGTGTGGGGCACGTTCCATGCACGCCGCTGGGAGTGATGGAACTACTGGAGCGTTATGGAATCGAGACCAGCGGCAAACGAGCAGTCGTCATAGGCCGCTCGACGCTGGTCGGCTTGCCTCAAGTGCTATTACTGGGCCGCAAGGGCTGCGACGCCACCGTCACACTCGCTCACAGCCGCACCGCAGATCTCGCTGGGCTGTGCCGCGAGGCTGACATCATCATCGCGGCTGCCGGTATGGCACGGTTGGTGACCGCAGACTTTGTGAGTCCCGGAGCGACCGTGGTCGATGTGGGCATCTCCCGCACCGAAGCGGGCATCGTTGGCGATGTCGACTTCGACAGTGTTCAAGACATCGCAGGCGCAATCACCCCGATGCCGGGAGGCACCGGTCCGATGACCATCGGCTGCCTGCTCAAGAACACTCTGGCTGCAGCCCGCATGATGGGTTCAATCGCGCCCTGAGGTTCTAGGCCAGCTTGTAGCCGGGATTAACTGGGGTTCAGGTGCTTGGTGGCACCGACTCCGAGAGTGCGCAAGAAAACCCCAGAGGGCGGTTTCGGGTCCAGGTAACTCGACTTCGGAGGCATGAGGTCACCGGCTGCTGCCACCGCCATCAGATCGTTGATGTCGGTTGGATAGACGAGCAAACCGACGTACCCATCAGCGTCGCAACGGGCCACCAACTCCGCTATGCCTGAAGGATCGGGCACATAATCGACGTCGCTGTTGTCGTCGAGTTCGTTCACTCCCAGCACATGGCCGATGACGTCACGGCGCAGCCGCTCAACGTCGAGCGAAGCCAAAGTCGTTGGGCGTTCCACGGGATCGAGGACTAGCCGAAACCATGACCCATCGTGATACACACCGACCTCGCCACGAGCCGTCGGACGGGCCGCAGCCACACCGCTAACAGCAGTGACCGTTCCCACAGTGCCAAGGGCCTCGACCAACTCCGGCGTTGAGCGCACCCCGCGGTCAGGTGCCCTGCGGTGAAAGGCTGCAACCCTCAGTTGATCATGCGGGAACAACACAGCAAGCGTCCGACCAAAAGGATCCTGGTTGGGGTGTGCGTCTCGACCTCCCAAAGCCGCGGCACAACGATGATGGCCGTCGGTCACGTAGACAACCGGATCTTCGAGGAACGGCTGGATGCTTTGGGTCTCTGAAGTGCTGAAGGTCCATACCTGGTTCCTGATTCCCTCGACCACTACATCAACCTCTGGTGTCCGCCGAGATACCGCTGTGACAATCTCGAGCATTTCTGGTGCCGTGACATGGGTTAACGAAACTGGAGATGAGGTAGCGCCGACATGACCGAGATGGTCAGTAATCAATGACGCTCGCTCAGGACGAATGTTCTCGTGAGTCAGTACCCGCCCGTCGCGCAGTCCGTCGATGTCCAAGGCACCGACAATGCCGATCTGCTCGAAAGGCTGGCTCGTCATGTCGTCGGTTGAACGATCACCTCGAGAGCCACCCGTGTCGGCGGAACTCAGGCTGTATGCATAAAACGCTGGCTGGTCTGAGGGCGCGAAAGCGTCGGCTTTGAGGATCCGTTCAAGAGTCTTGATGCTGAGCGTCAGCAGATCGGAATCTGAACATCCCTTGATCTGATCCTCATGGGACCGTGTGACCCCGAGGTAGCTGAACGGGTTGCTTTCGACAATGGCACGACGCTGCTCGGGTGTTTTGGAATCATATGCACCCGCGATTACCCGACCGGACCACTCGGGCCGGATCAGCCAGCCTTGGAACGGTGCGAGAAGAGGAGCACTCATATACGACCCGGTGCTATCTGAGCTTGGCTTGTTGCCACCGCTCGGTGGCGGCTACCTGGTTGAAGGTGAACATATGCAATCCTTCAATGCCTAGAGAGCTGAACTCGTCGGCTAGCGGGTCGATCAGATCGCTCGGGTTGTAGCCAACCGAAGAAAAGAGCTTGAGCAGGCCGGTTCTGTTTTTTTGGACGTATCGCAGCGAGGCCCCCACACCTAGCCGCATACCCATGCGAATGAGCTTTGCCCGGTCGACCACGCCCGCGACTCCGAGATGGACTGGCATGGTGAGACCCTCCGCGCGTTGCGCGGTCAGCCAAGAAATGATCGTGTCGGTCGAAAAGCACATCTGCGTGGATGCGTGCCCTTTGACTTCCGCCTCTTCAAATAGCTCCTGTTTTTCGATCAAAGCTTGGTGTAGAGCTGAATCGTCGATGAAGGCATGACCGTCGGGATATGAGGACACGCCCACCGCAGAAATTTCGCCAGCGGTGATGTCAAGCAGAGGCCGCAGCAGCGACATGGCGTCGGGGTATTCACCGGCGTCTTGTGCATCGCCCGCGATACAGAAGATCTCACTGAGCCCAAGTTGCTTGATACGGGCTGCTATCGAGCGCATGTGTGAAGCGTCAGTTACCTTGCGAGCAGCGAGGTGGGGGATCGGTCGGTGACCGAGATCAAGCAGTTCGGCACATACGTCGAGCGTGTCCTCCAACGGCTTGACCGGCGAGGCTGTAACGCTGACACGAGCATTATTGGGAAGTTGCTGAATCGCCTCGGGCAGGCTCTTGAGCGGAATCACCTCGTAGGTCAGGTCGGAAATCGCGGCGCGCGCGACGGGAGAGCTGATTGCTCGGGGGTTGGGGCGCAGGATGTTGGCGAGTGGGTTCACTTGTGCTCCTGTGAGAAAGGAAGGCCCTCTTAGAAGGGCCAGCGATTCTAAGAAAGACCGACGACGTTGCCGTCGGCGTCAATGTCTATGGACTTGGCGGCGGGAACCTTGCCCAGGCCGGGCATGGTGCGCATATCGCCGCAGAGCGGGTAAATAAAGCCGGCCCCAACGCTCGCACGGACCTCGCGTACGGGCAGGGTCCAGCCTGTGGGGGCACCCTTCAATGCAGGGTTGGAGCTGATGGAGAGATGAGTTTTGGCTATGCACACAGGCAGTTCAGCGAAGCCCGCCTCAGTGTAGGTAGCGAGTTGTTTATTGGCTTGGGCCGTGTATTCCACATCGTCTGCTCCGTAAACCTTGGTGGCAACCGCATGGATCTTGTCCTTGAGCGATGCCTCACTGGGATACAGCAGTTGGAATTCGCTTGGTTCGGCCGCTGCGGCCGCCACCGCTTCGGCCAACTCGGTGGCACCTCGTCCTCCATCGGAGAAGTGGGTGGACACTGCCGCGCGAGCACCGTACTCGTCCGCAATCTCTCCGATCGCGGCAATATCAGCCGCATGGTCACCGGGGAAGACGTTGATGGCGACAACCGGTGTACAGCCGTGTACCTGCATGTTTTCGAGTTGCTTACGCAGGTTGTCGCCTCCCATGTGAACCTCGTCGGGGTTCTCCGCCAACAACGCCTCGGGCAGGGGCCTACCTGCAACGATCTTATGGTTGCCAGAATGGGCTTTCAGGCCTCGCACCGTGGCGACAAGCACCGCCGCGTCCGGTGCGATCCCAGAGTAACGACACTTGATGTTGAAGAATCGTTCGGCCCCCATGTCAGCGCCAAACCCTGCTTCGGTCAACAGGAACTCGCTGGTGTGGATACCGATTTGATCGGCGATGATCGAGCTGTTGCCGGTGGCGATGTTGCCGAAAGGTCCGGTGTGAACGAGCGCAGGGGTATTTTCTAGTGTCTGCATCAGGTTGGGTTTGATGGCTTCTTTCAAGATGACGGCCATCGATCCTGCCGCACCGATTTCTTCGGCGGTGATCGGAGTGCCTGCTTTGTTGTAGCCCAAGACGATCCGGCCGAGACGTGAGCGGAGATCCTGAAGCGAGGTACACAGTGCTAGGGCCGCCATGACTTCGGATGCGGCAGTGATATCGAATCCGGTTTCGCGGGGGACGCCGTCGAGTCGTCCGCCGAGGCCGATCACAGCGTTACGCAAGGCGCGGTCGTTGACGTCGAGCACACGGCGCCAGGTGATGTTGTGCATGTCGAATCCAGCGTCGTTGCCGTGGTAGATGTGAGCGTCGAGCATCGCAGAGCAGAGGTTGTGAGCCGCGGTGACAGCGTGCATGTCGCCGGTCAGGTGAAGGTTGAACAGCTCCATGGGCACGACTTGGCTGTAGCCGCCTCCGGCAGCACCTCCCTTGATCCCGAAGGTCGGCCCCATTGAGGGTTGGCGGATGGCGATCGTGGCGGTTCGACCGATGTGCTGGAAGGCTTGGCCGAGACCGACGGTTGTGGTTGTCTTGCCTTCACCCAGCGGTGTTGGCGTGATGGCTGAGACGACGACATATGCCGCTTCGGGCCTGTCGCTCATCTTTTCGATGGCATCAAGCGAAATCTTGGCGGCGCCGACTCCATAAGGCTCAAGACATTCAGCTGGGATACCCGCGCTGCGCGCGATGTCAGTGAGCGGTTGCAGATTTGCCTGGTTGGCGATTTCAAGGTCACTGGGAAAGGCCATGTTTTGCTCCTGCGCGGGACGGTTGAGTCTTGCCCCGCTTTGAATCGTTCCGTATCACGGAACGATTCCGCGAGACGGATTATTGTAGCCGCTTCATATCAACCGTGTGTTCGTCAAAATGGCGGGAATTAGCAAGTCGCAAAACATCGGCCGAAATGATCTGCTCAGGGGTTTCGTAAGCGCGCTGCTCGTTAGGAGCTTGCGTCAGGATCGGGTCCGCGCTCGTTCAGCCATTGTTGCCAGAGGGGTCCGTCTCGTTCGGTGGCCTCAGCTCCAATGTCCCCGTATAAGTAGGACCAGATCGACACGCCGACGTGTTCGCCGAAACCCTCGGCGGTCATGAAAGCGGTGCCGGGAGCCGGTTGCTCAACCAACAGCGCGATCCGACTGGGAGCGGTGTCGACGACCGTGCCAGCAAGAACGGGCGCACCGGGCGATTTGACCTCGATCCGCTCGCCGATCCCCGGGGCCGTCGGCAGGCCCAGCGCTTGGGTGAGTGCCGTCCAGGTTTTTTCTATCGGACCGGCCCACATCGCCATGGGTAGCGCAGAGGTGGCCGTCTGCCCGCTGAAGTGTTCCAAGTGCAGTCGTAGGTTGAACATGAACATGCGCCAACCCTCGGTCATAGCGTCGTACTGGGTATCCCACTCATGGCCCTCACCGAAACCGGTGTTGACTAGGCGAACCACGCAACTGGCGTCGTCAATCGCTTCGATCGACCATTCGA
Source organism: Candidatus Aldehydirespiratoraceae bacterium (assembly GCA_965249055.1). GTDB lineage: Bacteria > Actinomycetota > Acidimicrobiia > Acidimicrobiales > Aldehydirespiratoraceae > VXYK01. The sequence goes on from CBDFKX010000001.1 coordinate 11,911, forward strand.
ATGCCAGTCCTTCGACACCCTCGCCGCCGTCGAAACATACTCGGCGCGGTGGCTCCCAGACAGCAACCCGACCCGCGACCTGCATTTCCGGGTCCGGCCCGAATGAGGCGGTTGCCGCTCCACTCTCCCGTTCTTCGACGGTATGGGGCACGTACCAAGACGAGATTCCCGGACCCGTCGCTACCGCCCTCCACACCTCCTCAGGCCGCCCGGGAACCTCAATTTCAAGCCTAATTTCGCTGCGGTCACCAGACATCCTCCCCAACCTATCGCTCTTCTCGTTGGAGTATTCATGGGGCGTTTTCTCCCATGCAAGGTTCGCAGGCTGCTTGTTGAATGCGACCGAGCAACTCGACGAGTGTGTCGGCCTCGGTGTCGGAGAGGGTCTGGTCGATGACTCGATCGATAACCGATTCCATGCGCGGGGCGAACTGCTCGAGGATTTCGCGGCCCGATGTTGTGAGGATCACTTGTGATGCCCGGCGATCGTCAGGGTCTGCGCTCCGTTCCACAATTCCGAGCGCTTCAGCCCGGTCAACTCTGCGGGAGATATGGCTCGGACTCATCAAGAGTTGGCGGCTGAGTTCGACCGCTCGAAGGCGGTTAGCGGGAGCCTGGTCGAGCCGTACCAGCAGGTCTAGGGTGGTCGGGTCGTGGCCAGTGGGGCCGACTGCCTCGGTATCGATTAACCGGCCTAGCGCGATTTGGGTTGCGAGCAACGCACCAGACACCCGTAGGGTCTCGGCCGCTAGCGCGCTCGCTGGCGTAGGTCGTTGTGTCATGCGTCACAGTATAGGTCGTCCCTTGACAACTATTGTCTACACACATATAATAGTTGTGCAAACAATAATTGTTTAACCATCTAACTGAAGGAGTTATCATGACAACAACACTTTCCCGCGACCCCAAGACCGACCACCTCCTGACGGTCGAGAACTCCGTTCTCGTCTTCATCGACTACCAACCCAGCCTCGTCAACGGTACCCACTCGATCGAGCACGATGTGCTGATCAACAACGTCGTGGCCATGGCCAAAGCCGCCAAGATGTACGACCTCCCAGTCGTGTTGTCGACGGTTGGGGTGGACGCGGGCTACCAGCAACCCACAATCCCCGAGTTGCAGGACATCCTGTCCGATCTCACCCCTATCGACCGCAATACCGTGGACGCGTGGGACTCGACGGAGTTCCGATCTGTGATCGAAGCGACGGGCCGCAAGAAGATCATCATGGCGGCACTGTGGACCGAAGTCTGCCTCGTCTACCCAGCGCTCGACATGCTGTTGGAGGGCTATGAGATCTACGCCCTAGCCGACGTCTCCGGTGGCACTACTGCCGATGCCCACGAGCGGGGTATGCAACGTCTTGTCCAGGCTGGCGCAATCCCTGTCACCTGGGAAGCAGTGATGGCCGAACTCGGACGCTTGGCATCTTATGACATCAGCGGGTTCGTCGACATCATGAACGAACACCTCCCCAAGAGCGTCCCGCACGGCTGAAGTGATCTTCGTGTCTCTCGAAAGGTTCGGCCAGGGCGATTTGTCAGCCACAGTGCGCACTCGAACCGGAACTGCATCACCGTGACCGTTCCCGTCAATTTTTGCGCTGAGACAAATCAGCGGAGTCACCCGGTAGTCCTTGTCGTGGTCTGCACCGCCTTGTTCTTCGGGGTCGTCAACGGCTCCGCGGTAGCGGTTGTTCTTCCCGAAATCGGTGCTGACCTCGACATCGCTGCTGGTGACCTGCCCTGGGTACTGAGCGGGTTCCTCCTCACTTACGGCGTCGCAATCCCGTTCTACGGCCGCCTAGCCAACCGATTCGGCGCAAGGTGCCTTTTCCTCATCGGGATCGGAGTCTTCGCCCTCGGTTCTGCCTTATCCGCTATCGCAATCGGCCTTTGGACGCTGCTTGCCGGGCGTGTCGTTCAGGCCACGGGCGGTGCCGCGGTCCCTAGCCTCGGCATGACACTAGCTAGCCGGGCGTTCCCCGAGCAGCGCAGGGGTATGGTCCTAGGCGTGGTGAGCGCCACTATGGGCCTCGGCGCAGCCGCCGGGCCGCTAGGCGCAGGGATTGTCACCGAAGTGGCCGACTGGCGCCATTTGTTCGGAATCAGTTCACTCTCGATTCTTAGTGTTCCTTTTGGCATGCGGTACCTCGACCGCAACGAAACCCTGACCGATGAGCCGCTCGACCTCGCCGGGGGCACCCTGTTCGGACTCGCTGCGGCCGCCACCCTCTTCTTCGTCACCCAAGGCAGCCAAAGCGGCTGGACCGACCCCTACGCACTTGCTAGCGCCGCGGTTAGCGTTGTGGCACTCATCGCCTTCGGGACTCATCAACGCGGCCAGACCACTCCGTTCATCCCCCGCTCACTGCTCACCAATCGCAGCTACGTGCTGTTGACGCTTCTTGCGTTCTTCATTACCGTCGTCAACCTCGCAGCACAGATTGGTTACCCCTTCCTTTTCTCTGCACTCCACAACATGTCAACTCTCGGCATTGGCATCGCGTTGATCCCCGCGGCGTTCACAACCGCAGTTGTCGGTATGCTCGCGGGGCAGTTGGTGGACAAGGTTGGGGCCGCCATGCCGGTCAAAGTCGGCACGATGCTCATGATTGTTGCCATCCTTGGCCTCTCGAGTTGGGTTGGCACCTCCCGCTGGACGGTTGCCATCATTGCCATGGCCTTGGCCGCTGGCTTCGCACTTGTCAACACCCCTCTCGCTGCCTCGGTCTCACTCCTAGTGGACCCGAAGGACCTTTCCTCGGCGTTGAGCCTGAACACTATGATGTTCTTCATTGGTGGCAGCTTCGGGGCTACCTTGTTCTCTTCTATCGTCATCAACACTGGATCCGATGCCGACGCGTTCAATCCGGTACACAACGGCTCCGGCGCGCCGTTCAGCAATGCCTTTACCGCTCTGTTGGTACCCACTGCCATCGGCCTCGCTCTCAGCGCCGCTCTGCCTCGCAGACAGCCGACCGGCGACAAAGCAGATAGCCGAGGCACCTGGACCCACGACTGCCAGGTTCCTTGGTGCCCAGAATTCGAATAACAACTCGCTACCGCAACAGGAGCAATTGGCAATGACTAACCGAACGATCAAAACCCTCACCGGTGCGAAACCACAACCCGGATCAGGAATCCTGCATCCGTTCCCCACACCCGAACTGCCTGCCATCGACCCCTTCGTGTTCCTCGACACGGGCATCCCCCAGAACCTCAGATCACACGAGATATACGTCGGCCCTCACGCTCACCGGGGCGTCCAAGCTGTCAGTCTGTTGTTTTCCGGTCGGATAGAGCATCGGGACTCACTTGGCAACGACCGCACCGTCGTCTCCGGTGGTATGCAGTGGCTCGTCTCCGGCTCTGGAGTCCTGCATGAAGAGGTTCTCAAGGGTGACGACCAAGGTGCGTTCCACATGGCACAGCTCTGGATCAACGTGCCCGCCAAGTTCAAGATGAACCCGCCAGAGCACCACGCAGTCACGGCTGACAACATTCCCGAACTCACCTCACTAGGCCAAGGCTCGCTCGTGCGCCTTTATGCCGGCGACCTAGCAGGCCAATCCGGCCCAGCTCCAATGCCGACCCGGGTCCTTGTGGCCCATGTGGCCATCGCTGTAGGCGGCCGCGTAACCATCCCCGTTCCGGCCGGATGGACAACCGCGTTCACCGTCGTCGCTGGCATGGTGGCGGGCAGTGGCCGAGCCTTGGTGGGAGGCGACACCCCGGTATTCAACGACGACGGCACAACCATCACCGTCACTAGTGACTCGGGAGGCCAGGTCCTTTTAATGTGCGGTGAACCGATTGGCGAGCAGGTTGCCATGGGCGGCGGCTTCGTGATGAACACCCCCGAAGAAATCGACTCCGCATTCGATGACGACAAGTTGGGACGCATGGGCCGATTAACCTCCACCCGTTGAAAGAGGTTCGGCTCGGGTCAAACCCACCGCATCAGCTGGTGGCCAACAAAAGGACCGAGGTATTACCAGGACCCGTCTAGTCCACTTGCTTGATGAGCCTGGAGCGGTGCCAGTAGTGAGTCGGTTGGTCTACAACACCGCTTTTTTGGGGGAGAGGGCGACCTCCATCGGTGGTTGCGACAGATCGGCCATGATGGTCGGTGAAGAGTCAGCAACCGAACCGATGGAGGTTTTCAGTATGGCACAGCGTTTGTGTTTCGATGAGCGGACACGGATCGAGGTGATGTCTGAGGCGGGGTTGAGCGTGGCGGAGATGGCGGATCGGTTGGGTCGTTGCCGGTCCACGGTGTATCGCGAGCTTGGCCGTGGCGGCGGGCGTGATGGTTATCGGGCTGGTCGCGCTCATCGCCGCACGGGTGTCGACGCGGCTCGACCGAAGGTTCACAAACTCGCTGGTGACGCGGTTTTGGCTGGTGAGGTCGCTGAGGGGTTGAAACTGCGTTGGTCGCCGCATGCGATCTCTGCGGACCTGCACACTAGAGGGATGGCGGTGTGCGCCGAGACGATCTATCGGGCCTGTTACGCCAACAACAACAACACCAGCGGACTCAAAGCGGGTTCGTGGCAGAGCCTGCCCCGCGGTCGGCGCAGGCGTAAACCCCGCAGCCGTTGCGAAACCGCCAAACGCAGCGCTTTAGGCCCGTACCGGCCCCTGACGCAACGCCCCCAGCAAGCAGACGACCGCAGCGAACCAGGACACTGGGAAGGCGACTTGATGATCGGCGCCAACAACGCCAGCGCGATCGCCACGCTCGTAGAACGCGTCAGCCGGCTCACTTTGGTGGTGCCGCTGCCGCACGGTTACAGCGCCGACAACGTGACCCGAGCCGTCACCGCAGCGTTTGGTCGTCAACCCGCTGAGATGGCCAAAACCCTCACCTGGGACCAAGGCAGCGAAATGGCACGCTGGGCCGACATCGAACACAACTGCAACATCGAAGTGTTCTTCTGCCAAGCACGATCCCCGTGGCAACGCCCCAGCAACGAACAAACCAACGGACTGCTACGACGCCGGCTCCCCAAAAGCACCAACCTCAACCTCAACCCCATACAACTCGCGTTGATCCAAGACAACCTCAACCACATGCCCCGCAAACTCCACAACTGGAACTCAGCCCAACACACCTACACTGCACTCTGTCGCAACCACCAGTAGAGCTTGCCGAGTCCTACTGGCAATCGAGACCGATATCGGCTTGAACTCCGGTGTGGTCAGAGGCCCAGTACAGGCCCTCGACTGGTTCGTCCAAGGGTTTGTCGGCCCAGAGTCCGGTATGGGTGCCGTCTTTGTCGGCGTCGCCAACATCGACCAGGAGTTCACATCCAACCGGGGGAGCAGCCAAGATGAAGTCGATGCGGGAACGAAGTGTTTGTTCGGCGATATCGAGACCGTCGAGATCGCCTGGACCGCCGATCCCCGAGGTGCAATTGGCACCGCCTTGCGGTGGGCATTCGGGGTTGTTGGCCGCGAGGTGAGTGTCGATGAAGCCGCTGTCTAACAAGGTCTGTAAGCGAGGGTCATTGATTTGTTTGTTCAGGTCACCCACGATGAGGACAAGGCTCCCGGCAGCGGCCCGGCCAGCCAGAAAATCAAGTGTTTGAAACGGATGGCAGGAACCAAGATCCCCGTCCGTGGGGCAATAAGACGGACAACTTGTCACTGGGTGTGAATTGTCACAAGGCGGGTTGAACGCCGAACTTGCATAGTGGGTCGCGAACACATCCACGATCAGGCCGGTACCAGCATCAAGTTGAGCCCAGTGGGCCGACCAGATCGGCCCACCGGCAAGTTCGGTACGGGCGTGGTCGATTACCGGGAGCGTAGTGAGGATCATTTCCTGATCGATCTGTCCGACATTCTTGGTCAGCAACACATGTTCACCGCCACACAGTGCGGGCAGCTTCTCTGGGATGATCTCGAACCAGCGGGGACTGATCTCTTGAAGAGCAATGATCTCTGGGCACCCGACCTCGTCCTCAAGGTACTTCCAAAGGATGTCGACTCGAATTGGTACCAGACAGTTGTCGGTGTACTGGGCACATCCCGAGACTGGTGGTTGGAAACCGTGGAGCACATTGATGGTGGCCACTTCGACATCAGTTGGGTCGGTTGCTGGCGCGTTGGTCGTAGTGGTTGGTGCTTCGGTTGTCGTCGGCGAGTCAGTTGGCGACGCTTTTGTGGTTGTGGGCGTTCCTCTGGTGGTCGTGGGCGCGAGCGCTTCGGTCGTGGTGGTTGTGGTCGTCGGCCCCGAATCGGTGCTGTCGCCAGCGCATGCCACGGTTGTAAGGACCAATGCGGTGATCAAAGCGGCGAGGCGGGTCATCGACCCGTGGTAACACCGACCGCTGCGGTATCGGCAATGCTTGGCCGAAGCGCTGAAGACAATGTCACTCACGGTGCTTCCTTGGGACTGTATTGGGCGCACAGTATCTCCTTAGCACGTGAATGCGCCGAAAAAAGCGAGCCTCTGGACTCCTGATCGCGTGCAAACTGAACGATCGTCCAGTATTGTCTCCGTGGGTTGTGCCGCAACGAACGCATAGCGACCTCAGCGGTACCACCGGCACGACAATCGACTTCAGAATAGAGTCCAACCGTGAGCGAATTCCCCACCAAGGCCAACGTCGTAGTGATCGGCGCTGGGATCGTCGGCAACTGTCTAGTCGGACATCTCGCCCGACTTGGCTGGCAGGACCTCGTCCTCGTCGAAAAAGGGCCGCTTCCCAACCCCGGTGGCTCAACAGGGCACGCATCAAACTTCATTTTTCCTGTCGACCACAACAAAGAAATGGCGTTACTCGGCGAGCAGAGCGCCAACCAATACCGCGACATGAACCTCTCGGTGGACTCCGGAGGCATCGAAGTAGCCCGCAGCCAGGAGCGTATGGACGAACTTCAGCGGCGCATGACCTCAGCCAAGGCATGGGGTATCGAAGCCCACCAGCTCACCCCCGCCCAGGTGAAAGAACTCGTGCCGTACATCAACACCGAGGTGATCCTCGGAGGCTTCTACTGCCCCACGGTCTCGGTAGTCGACTCTCTCGAAACCGGCACCGTAATGCGCAAAGAGGCCATCGAAAAAGCTGACTGCAAGGTCTTTGCCAACACCGAAGTGCTCGATCTCATCACCGACGACACACCGATGCCCAACGGCCGTCGCAAGATCAAAGCAGTGGTCACCGACAAGGGCACCATTGAGACTGAATACGTGATCATCGCTTGCGGTGTTTGGTCAAACCGCATCGCCGCCATGGCCGACACCTATATTCCGCTGGTACCCGCAGTGCACCAGATGGCTGATGTCGGGCCGATAGACATCCTCGCCGAAACCAACAACGAGATCGGCTACCCGATCGTGCGTGACATGGACACCTTCTGTTACGAGCGGCAATCAGCGGGCTCGATGGAGGTTGGCTCCTACGGCCACCGACCCATCCTGCACCACCCCGACGAGATCCCATCCAACGAAGAGGCCGCGCTGTCGCCAACCGAGATGCCGTTCACTCCCGATGACTTCGACCAACAGATGGAAGAAGCAATCGAGTTGATGGACATGCTCGGTGACGCCGAAATCAAATACGCCATCAACGGGTTGCTGTCGCTGACACCAGACACCATGCCCTGTCTCGGCGAAGTCCCCGATGTGGATGGCCTCTGGTCAGCCGCAGCCGTGTGGGTCAAAGAAGGCCCCGGTATGGCCCAGGTAGTGGCAGAGTGGATGACCTATGGCTATCCGCGCGTGATCGATGTTCACGGTGCCGATATCGCTCGCTTCTACGACGAAGAAAAGAGCGACGAACACATCTGGGCCAGAGCCGACGAACACTTCAACAAGACCTACGGCATCGTGCACCCCGCCGAGCAGTGGGAGTCTCGCCGTCACCTTGTTGAATCGCCGTACCGTTCCCGCCAGGAAGCACTCGAAGCCGAGTTCTTCCAAGCTCGCGTTTGGGAACGGCCCCAGTGGTACAACTCCAACGCCGATCTCTGCGATCGCTACGATCTCGGACCTAGAGGGGTCGAGTGGGATAACCGCTGGTGGAGCCCGGTAACCATCGGTGAGCACCTGAACCTGCGCGAGAACTGCGGTGTGGTCGACCTGTCGGCATTCCAAATATACGAATTGGAAGGTCCGGGAGCCGTTGAGTACGCGGATCGGCTCGCTGTCAACAAGATTGATGTCGCGGTGGGCCGGTCGATCTACACGCCGTGGCTCAACGCAGACGGCGGCTTTCACTCCGACCTCACCATGATGCGCATGGCCGAGGATCGTGTCAGGATCGTGACTGGCGTGTTCGACGGCGGACGTGACGAGTTCTGGACCCGCAAACACATGCCCAACGACGGTTCGGTGACCTTCACGAACCTGACGACCCAGATCACCACCCTCGGACTGTGGGGTCCCAACGCGCCTCAAGTCCTGACACAACTCTGCGACCAGGACCTGAGCCAAGCCGGTTCGCCGTATGGCTCGATCATCCCGATCGAGATCAACTGCGCTGTAGGAGGCGGGCAAACCCAAACGATCAAAGCCCACCTGTTCCGCATCTCCTATGTGGGTGATACCGGTTGGGAGATCTACACGGATTGGCGCAACGGCCCGGCGCTGTGGGATGCCCTCTTCGCGGCGGGTCGAGAACTCGGCATCCGTCCGACCGGTGGTGGTGTCTACGGGACCTCGGGTCGGCTTGAAAAGGGTTATCGCTTGATGGGCGCTGAGCTCGAAAGCGAATACAACCCACTTGAGGCGGGGCTCGCTCGCCCAAGAGTCAAAGCCGCCGATTTCATTGGCCGTGAGCCGTATCTCAAAGCCCGGGAAGCCGGAGCGGAGATCCAGTGCGTGACGTTGACCGTCGAGGACCAAACCGATAGCGCTGGGCGCACGCGTCACATGATGGGGGGCAACGAACCCATCCTTGATCTCAATGGCGAGCGCATCGTCGATTCCCACGGACGGGTTTCGCGTGTGACCTCGGCAGGATACGGACCGTCTGTGGGCAAGCACCACCTCATGGGGTATTTGCCCAACGAAATGGCCGCCGCGGGAACCCAACTGCAAGTCATGTATATGAACGAGTTGTTCCCGGTGACTGTTGTGGGTCCAGGTTCTGCCTTCGACCCCGACGACTCACGTCTCAAAGCTGATCAAGTGAAGAGCTGAATAGGTCATGAAGATTCTCTGCTGCGTCAAGCGGGTGCCGGCCCCGGGGGCCAAGATCAACGTCACCGCAGACGGCTCCGATGTTGATGCGGCTCATTTGGGTTTCACAACCAGCCCCCACGAAGAATGCGGCGTAGAAGGTGCTGTCCAACTCTGTGAACAACACGGCGGCGATGTCACGGTGCTCACCGTCGGCCCTCCCGAAGCCGCAGAACAACTCCGCTATGCCGCTTCGGTCGGCGCGGATCACGGGGTTCTGGTCGCGACCGATGAGGTGGCTTGGGATCCGCAGCGGACCGCCGCGGTGATCCAAGAAATGATTGAGGTACTCGAGGATGAGAACGGAGAGCCGTTTGATCTCATCCTGTTCGGTAACGAATCGGCGGACTCCGGGGGTTTCCAAGTTGGAATACGGGTCGCTCATGGCTTGCGACGACCCATAGTCAACGGCATCAAAGGTATTGAAGTGTCCGGCGACGGCAGCGGTGTCGGTACTGTTACGGCCCGTCGGGCCATCGATGGCGGCTTTGAGGTTTACGAACTCCCGCGGCCATGTGTACTCGGGGTTAAAGAGGGACTCAACCTGCCTCGTTACCCGACCATGAAGGGCCGCCTCAGGTCCAAGAAACTCGAGATCCGCTCACTCGACCTCGACGCCACCCCAGGTGGTCAGCGCCGGATCCGCCTGCATCGTCCCGCTGAACAGGTGTCTGAGACCGTCATCCTCGGAGAGGGTCCTGAGGCTGCCGCCGCAGTGGTTGATGTTCTCGAAGAGTTGGGGGTGCTCTGATGCTGCTGGTGGTGCTCGAACATGATCGAGGAGAACTTGCTGAAGCCGCCCGTGAGGCCCTCACCTTTGGTCGTGCCCTGTCTGAGAAGATGGACGAAGACCTCGAAGCAGCTCTTATTGGCTCTGACGACGAAGAACTAGTAAGCGAGGCTGGTAGGTACGGCGCTGAGGTGGTGTACACCTGCGTTCATGATGTGTTGAGTGATTATGGCCCGGATGCATACGGAGCAACCCTGGCTCAGATGGTCACCGAACTTGAGCCCTCCGCGGTGCTTGCCTGTGGATCGGACAGAGGTAACGAAGTCATGGCGCAGGCCGCGGCCCGTCTTGATGCTCCGTTCGTGGCTAACTGTGTTGACGTGACTCCGGGTCATTCGTGGACCGTGACCCGCGTGCAGTGGGGTGGTTCTCTGCTTGAAGACTCCAGTCTTGAGGCCGATGTCGCGCTACTTACCTGCGGCCTGCATGCGGTAGCGGCTCAGCCCGGCGACTCTGTCGACGCCAGCGCTGAGACATTCGATGCTGACCTCGACGACAGTCACCGTATAACCGTTGTTAAAGATCGCACGGTGCAAGAAGCGGGTGTGACTCTGCCCACTGCTCCTGTGGTCTGCGGTGGTGGCCGGGGGGTTGGTTCAGCCGAGGGATTTGCGCAGCTTGAAGAACTGGCTGAACTTCTTGGCGGTCGGGTTGGATGCTCTAGGGCGGTGACCAACCTTGGTTGGCGCCCACACTCCGATCAGGTTGGCCAGACCGGCACCCGCATCGCGCCTGAGATCTATATCGCTTCGGGAATCTCCGGCGCGATCCAGCATTGGGTTGGGGCGATGGCCAGCAAACACATCCTGGCTATAAACATCGACCGCGAAGCCAACATGGTCGTCAAGGCTGATTGGGCCGTAATCGCTGATCTCCACGAAGTGATCCCCGCCATCACCGCCGAGGTCCGCCTCCGCAAAGGCTAGATATATTTCCCTGTCCAACAGCGACCGCTCCGGTGTCATAGGGGTTCGGTACGTTAACGACGATGGAAAGCCCCAGAGACGCTCATTACCTTTCCGATATCGGAACAACCGGATCCCCGACGCCTGATGTTGAGGCCTTGAGCCTGTTGCGGCGCCTTACTGGTGATGAGTCGAGCGAGTTTCGCGCAGGACAACTTGAAACGATTCTGCGGCTAGCTGCTGATCGGGAGCGAGTGCTACTCGTTCAGCGGACCGGCTGGGGCAAGAGCGCGGTCTATTTCATTGCGACACGGATGTTGCGGGATCGGGGGTCAGGGCCGACGTTGCTGGTGTCTCCACTGCTCGCGCTGATGCGTAACCAGATTGAAGCGGCCGCGCGCCTAGGGGTCCGCGCCGAGACCATCAACAGTTCCAACACTTCGGAATGGAGCGATGTAAAGGAGCGGATCGAGGTGGATCAGGTTGATGTCTTGTTGATTTCGCCTGAACGGTTGGCGAATCAAGGCTTTAGAGATGAGGTTCTTCCTGTAGTTGGCCAAAAAAGTGGGCTAATGGTGATCGACGAAGCGCACTGTATTTCCGACTGGGGCCACGACTTCCGGCCCGACTACCGGCGGTTGGTGCGGGTGTTGCAACTGCTTCCGAGGGGCGTGCCAGTGCTGTGTTGTACGGCTACCGCTAATGACCGAGTGGTAGACGACGTCACAACCCAACTAGGCGCAGACTTCTCACCTGTCCGTGGACCACTTGCTCGCGGCGGTCTGCAGCTACATGTGCTTGACAAGCCATCGCAAGCGGAACGGTTGGTGTGGCTGGCTTCGACACTACAAGCGCTACCGGGCACTGGCATCGTTTATTGCCTGACAATCGCGGATGTAGGTCGGGTCGCGAACTGGCTCAACTCCAATGGCATTGATGCGGCCGCCTACAGCGGCGATAGCGACAACGAAGACCGCACGGTAATAGAGCAGCGGCTACTCGCCAACGATGTGAAGGTTGTTGTGGCCACCTCGGCTCTCGGGATGGGCTTCGACAAACCTGACCTCTCATTCGTGATCCACTACCAGTCCCCGGGGTCGCCGGTTACCTACTATCAACAGGTCGGTCGGGCGGGCCGGGCATTGCAGCAGTCATGGGGCATTCTCCTGCGGGGGACCGAGGATGCCGACATCCAAGACTATTTCATCGAGGGTGCTTTCCCGTCACCGCGTCACGCCGAGCAAATCGTGGACGTGCTTGAGGGCTATGCGGTCCAGATGACGAAGAGAGAACTGCTTTCGGAGGTGAATCTACGGCCCGGCCAGCTGGAGATTCTCTTGAAGGTACTTGAGGTAGAGGGCGCTGTGGAGCGCGACGGCGGCAGGTGGTTGCGGACGCTTTCGCATTGGGCCTTCGACTACGACCGGGTGGCTTCTGTGACGGCGTTGCGTAGGGCGGAGCAACAGCAGATGCGCGAGTTCATCGCCACCGACTGTTGCCGGATGCAAGCACTGGTCAACTATCTGGATGACTACAGCTCCGAACCATGCGGAATTTGCGACAACTGCACTGGTGACAGCGTGGATCTGACGTTTCAGCCCAGCGAGGTGCAACGTGCCGTCGATTTCCTGCGGTCTCAAGACTTGCCGATCAAACCCCGGAAGCAGTTCCCCAACGGGACGAGGATTAGCCTGGACCAGCAACTCGACGGGGGGTGGATCCTTGCGCGGTGGCGCGACGCTGGTTGGGGGAACCTGGTGAGAAGCGGGAAACAGGTTCACGGTGAATTCGACGATCAGTTGGTGGATGCCTCTGCAGATCTGATCAAGCGCTGGCAACCGGACCCCATACCCGAATGGGTCACGTTTGTGCCCTCGCGTCGCCAGCCCGAACTAGTGGCTGGTTTCGCGGCCCGGCTTGCGAGTCGTCTCGGGCTAGTCTGCAAGGAAGTGGTAGTCAAGGTCCGTGACACGGAGCCCCAAAAATCCATGCAGAACAGCCAACAGCAGTATCGCAATGTGCAGAATGCCTTCGAGATCAGAGGTCCAGTACCGTCTGGCCCGGTGCTCTTGGTAGACGACTTGGTTGACTCCCGTTGGAGTTTGACCGTCGTTGGGGTGAGTCTCCGTCAGACTGGTGCTGGCAGTGTGCTTCCGTTTGCACTAGCGGACACGGCGGGGAGATCGACACGATGAAACGCGACGAGGACTCGCTGGCAACGATCCTTCTGGTGAGCCGACTCTGCGCCGATGGAGTGCGCCCGCTCAGAGCTTCTGAATTTTGGAATCTGATAGAGCGAATCAGCGATGGACCGGGGGTTTTTCTGCACCTGAGCCGGGGCCAACTGAAGCGCGATTACGACTTGGGCGAGGACTTGGCAGGCCGGGTCGCGGATCTCGTTGGGCGCGCAACCGCAATAGCGTTCGAGATGGAACGATTGGAGCAATCGGGTATCAAATCACTCACCGCATTCGACGAGCACTATCCCCGTGAGTGGCTTGTTCGGTTAGGTCCCAAGGCTCCGCCTCTGATGCACGCTGCAGGTGCCGTTGAGTTGCTTGATTCGCCCGGGTTGGGTGTAGTCGGTAGCCGCGACGTGTCTCAAGCGGGCGGCGAGATCGCTAAAGACTTAGCGCGCATCGCTGCAAGACGAGGTTTGCCACTTGTGTCGGGAGGAGCCCGGGGGGTGGACCAACTTGCGATGGATGCGGCTTTCGAGACTGGAGGAGCAGTCATCGGGATTCTGGCCGATTCGCTGCTGCGCAAGCTCAAACGTCCCGAAGTTCGCAGAGCTGTCCATGATGGGAACACCGTTATGTGTACGCCGTACACTCCGAGCGCTCCGTTCAGCGCGGGCAACGCAATGGGGCGAAACAAGCTGATCTACGCTCAGGCAACGTTGACGGTCGTGATAGCTAGCGACAACGGCAGCGGAGGCACCTGGTCTGGTGCCTCCGAGGCGCTCAAGTGGGGTTTTGGACCGGTAGCGGTGTGGCGAGGCTCAGGTGAAGGACCGGGTAACGCGCCCCTCCAAGAGCAGGGAGCGACGCCGGTGTCGAAGCCTGGAGATCTTGAATCGCTGCTGGACTCGTCTGGCTCAAAGGCGAATCGTTCTGATAGCCCGGGAATTGACACGAGAATCGATACGACCACTCAACCGTCGCTGTTCAGTGGTGTTGGGTGACGCTATCGGTCACCGATCGGCGGTGTGCTCGGGCAGAATTTGAACGTCAGTCGGAGGCGAGGTGCTCGGCGAGACTGGCTGCGGCGTTGATAACTAGGTTGCCGAGGTCGTGCGTACGTTCAGGGTTGGGGAAGCGATAGGCCGGGCCGTGGATGTGCAAAGCAGCCTCTACCGTGCCGTCGGCCTCGATAATGGGTGCTGCTACTGAGTTGATGCCCTCGGCAAACTCTTCATAGACCCAGGCGTAGCCGAGACTTCGGATGGTGGCGAGTCGCTTACGGATCTCATCTGGATCGGTTATGGTCCACGCGGTTGATGCAGTGACTGGACCCCGCAAGTACGCATCGAGTTGCTTGTCGTCGTAGTGGGCAAGCAACACTAGGCCTGACGGCACTGTGTGGAGGGGAGCGAGTTCGCCGGTCCAACTCCGTACCTGCACGTCGCTCTCTGCTTCTACATGGTCCAAGTAGTAGACGCAACGCCCATCGAGCACCGATACGCCTGCCGCCTCACCAGCTTCGTCGCAAAGGTCGATTAGATGCGGGCGAGCGGTGGCTACAAGGTTGCGGCCTGGTTGAGTTGCGCCAGCGATGTCGAGCAGACCTTCGCCAAGGCGATACTCACCGCCGATGCCGTCTTGGGTAACCGCACCCTCGTTCTCCAATGCCGCCAAGATTCGAGCGACAGTTGATTTTGGCAGATCGACGCGTTCAGCTAACTCCGTGACCCCGACCGGACCAACGGCTAGGGCGCGCAGCAAAGCAAAGGCACGTTCAATTGACTGCACAGACATAACTTAAGCGACTATAGGAGCTTGTTCCGCAATACGGAACAGGCATGTGTGGCGTTTGGTTTGTAGGGGCTTCGGTCAGGCCTTGACCACAAGTGTCTTTGCTACCGTGTCGTGCCAACCCTGTCGGTTCTTGCCCCAAAGCAAGGAGAGATAGATCAGCAGTGATACGAGTCCAACGGCTTGAATAAACGCCCCGACTGCACCAAAGAAGCCTGGAAGGATCCAGCGGTTGAAGGAGTTGCTCCACCCGGGCAACTCTCCGTTGTCGGCCCGGATCACCTTGATTCGAGTCGCCATCTTTCCCAGGGTCTGACCTTTCGCAGCGATCATCCAGACCTCGTAGATCAGCCCGATCGCGAGAAACAACAGAGTGAATCCGAGGGGTACACCCGCTGCCTCGTCTGAGTTGTCGTCGAAGTCGGTGGTGGCAATGGCCAGGACAAAAACGGGGACGATAAAGACCAGCGCGTCGATGATCGGTCCAGGAACCGAAAACCCACGCCGGCAAGTTTGACGCTCTGACCAGTGTCGGTCGTGGCCCAACCTTTGGTCGCTTGGGAGCTTTGGGCCGGTGGTTCAGGAGGCGGCGGCGGTTGAGAAGAGGACCCAGGCTCGAACTCGGGCGGGGGCGGGGGCATGTCGGACACAAGTAGCTCCTACGATTTGAGTGACACTCTCGGGGCAACGGTAGCACAGCGCGCTAACGGGCAGTTCTGGTACTCGCACCGTTGCGCGGCAGCCATCTGGACTAGCTGCGTTCGTTGTTGACGGTTTCGACGAGCACCTCTGCGATGGCGTCGATCGGCACGCGGGTGGTGCCGCCCGTAGCCCGGGAAGTCAGTTCGACCTCCCCTTCGGCCAGCGCTCGAGGCCCGATCGTGACCCGGTAGGGGATGCCGATCAGTTCCGCGTCGGCGAACTTCACACCCGCACGAGCATCGCGGTCATCCAACAAGACATCAACCCCAGCGGAGCGAAGATCGTTGTAGAGCGATTCGCCTGCTGTTACTGAGGTTTCGTCTTTGCTGCTCACGATGGTGATCACCACCTCAAAAGGAGCAACGTTCAACGGCCACAGCAAACCCTTGTCGTCGTGGTGGATCTCGGCCACCGCGGCAACGTTGCGGCCGATGCCGATGCCGTAACTGCCCATCACCAAAGGCTTCTGTACGCCATTGGGATCAAGCACTAGCGCACCCAGTGCGTCGGAGTATTTGGTTCCGAGTTTAAAGATGTGGCCCGCCTCGATGCAGCGAACGATCTCGAGAGGGGTACCACATTCCAGGCAAGGCTCGTTTGCTTGGACCCTGCGAAGGTCGGTCCATTCGTCAACGGCGATGTCGCGAGCCACATCAACCCCGGACCAATGCCAGTCGTCTTCGTTGGCGCCGGTGGTCATACCACGCCGACCCTTGAGCGCGGGATCACAGATGACGCGCAGGCCCTCGACATTGACAGCACCGAGGGATCCAGGATTAGCACGGAGATGCTGAAGGGTTTCTTGCGGATTAGCGGGCCGGATGTCTGCCGCTCCGGTGGAATCGGCCAACTTCTGAATCTCGAGTTCGTGGTCGCCGCGCAGCAATGCCAAGGTCACTTCGCCGTCAAGCACCATCACCATCGTCTTGATCTGATGCACGGCCGCGGCGCCGCCCTCGATTGTCTCCAATGCGGCGATCGTGCGCACACCCGGTGTAGGGAAACGCACCAGCTCTGAGAGGTCTCGATCCTCAACCTCAGCCAAACGAGCTCCCGCTCGTTCAAGGTTGGCTGCATAGCCACAATTGCTGCACAACGCGATGTCGTCTTCGCCTGCGCTGGAAGGGACCATGAACTCGGTGGAACCTGAGCCGCCCATGGCTCCAGACGACGCCTCTACCGGTATCGCAGGCAGGCCCAGGGCAGCAAAGATGCGGACATACGCGTCGTGGTGGATATCGAAACTGTGATCGAGGCCCGCTTCGTCGATGTCGAACGAATATGAGTCCTTCATTGCGAACTCGCGAACCCTCAACAAACCGCTCTTGGGACGAGGCTCGTCACGGAATTTCCACTGGATCTGGTACCAGATCTGCGGCAACGACTTGTACGAGGTGATCTCCTGGGCCACGTCAGTGAAGATTTCCTCGTGGGTCATCCCTAAAACGTTGTCGGCACCTTTGCGATCAACGAGACGAAACATCTCTTCGCCCACTGCCTGCCAACGGCCCGACTTCTTCCAGATCTCCGCGGGATGCATAGCCGGCAACAGGAACTCTTGGCCACCGATGGCTTCCATCTCGCGCCGCACAATCGCGGCAACTTTTTCGTGCACCCGCAACCCGAGCGGCAGCAACGAGTAGTGCCCTGAGTGGAGTTGGCGGATGAACCCACCGCGGATCAACAATTTGTGGTTGGCTGCTTCGGCATCGGCCGGCGGCTCGCGCAGCGTGGGTACAAAAAGGTTCGACCAGCGCATTCAGCGACCATATCCGAACACCAGCACACAAGACGCCCAAGTCTTATCAAGCGCTCTGCAGATCTGTTCCGCACACCGGTTCCGCATTACGGTATTGTTCCAATGTGGACAACGTTGGTGTAGACGACCGCGAAGAGAAGACCCGATTGGAACCGAAAGGACCGACTCGAAAGGGACTCAATCGCGGCAATCGCCGTCAGCGCTACGTCAAGCCCCTGGAACGGATCACTACTCCGATGGTGCGCGAAAACGGTGAACTGCGTGCTGCTACTTGGGATGAGGCGCTTAACCGCGCGGCACAAGGTCTCGCACGGATCCGAGACCAATACGGCGGCGAAGCGTTCGGCATGTTCAGTTGCTCAAAATCGACCAACGAGATGAATTACGCAGCGCAGAAGTTCATTCGCTGCGCTATGGGATCCAACAACATCGATTCCTGTAATCGAACTTGACACGCACCCTCGGTCGTCGGTCTGGCGACAGTCTTCGGAGCAGGCGGGGGAACATCTTCATACAGAGAAGTGGAAGAGACTGACCTGGTCTTGCTGTGGGGGTCCAACGCCCGCGAGGCCCATCCGATCTACTTCCATCATCTGCTGACAGGGCTCAACAACGGAGCGAAGATGTACACGGTTGACCCGCGGCGCACGAGTTCATCGAAGTTCGCTGATGCTTGGCTTGGTCTCAACGTTGGCACCGACATCGCCCTAGCCAACGCGGTCGGACGGGAAATCATCGCTGCGGGCCTCCATGACCGCGACTTCATCGCCCACTCCACGCAAGGTTTTGATGATTACAAGGCGGCTGTCGAGCCCTACACACTGGAACATGCCGAACAGATAACCGGTGTCCCGGGCCACGCCATCGGCGAGATGGCGCACGACTATGCCACTGCCAAGACGGCGCAGATCCTCTGGACCCTGGGAATCACTGAGCACCACAACGCTGTCGAAAACGTCTTGTCGCTGTGCAACTTGGCCCTGCTCACGGGACACGTAGGACGCTGGGGATCAGGCCTAGTGCCGCTGCGTGGGCAGAACAACGTGCAGGGAGGAGGCGACATGGGTGCGCTGCCCAACAAGTTCCCTGGATTCCAAGACCTCGAAGACCCCGTCGCATTGGCCAAGTTCGAGGCTGCCTACGGCATGAAACTCCCGTCAGAGCCCGGACTGCACCTCACTTTGATCTTTGAGGCGATGGAAAAGGGCAGCATCAAGGGTCTATACGTGATCGGAGAAAACCCCGCAGATTCCGAGGCTGATGTGGCACACGCCCGCAAATTGCTCAGCGGTCTCGACATCCTCGTCGTACAAGACATCTTGATGACAAGAACTGCCGAGATGGCCGATGTTGTGTTCCCCGCCTCGGTGGGATGGGCCGAATCCGAGGGCACGGTCACCTCATCGGAGCGACGAGTCCAGCGAGTTCGCGCCGCGGTCTCGCCGCCCGGCGAAGCCCGCCACGACACCGAGATCATCGGCGACCTGGCGACTCGCCTCGGAGTCGATTGGGGAAATCCTACTTCCCAGGACCTCTGGGATGAACTTCGCTCGCTGTCGCCGCTCCACGCCGGTATGAGCTGGGACCGTCTCGAATCCGAAGGCGGTTTGCAATGGCCCTGCACCGATCTGGAGCACCCAGGCAGCCCGTTCCTGCACGGCTGGTTGTGGGAAGAGGACCTTGATGGTCGGGAACCGGCACCGTTCAGCGTTTGTGAGCACGAAGGGCCAAAGGAACAACTCAGCGACGAGTTCCCACTTCGACTCACCACAGGACGGGCGCTGGACAGCTTCAACACCGGCGTGCAATCAGGCAGTTTCGCTTCGCCGATCCGCTACGGCGATGGTATCGATATCAACCCCCTTGACGCTCAACAGCTCGGTATAAGCGACGGTGACCGGGTGCTCGTCAGCTCACCCCGCGGCTCAGTTGAGACTTGTGCTCGAATTCAACCCGACATTCCCGTGGGTCTCACCTTCACCACTTTCCACTTTCCGGAACTAGTCGACATCAACAAGCTCACCAACCCCGAATGGGACCTCCGGTCCGGCACCGCCGAGTTCAAGGCCGCAGCGGTGCGAATCGAACGGATCGAGAAGCTGACCCCCGCCTTCAACACGGTCACCGAATCCGGCAATGGCTGACCTGTTTATCGGCGACGACGTAGCCGACGGGATCGAAATTGTTGCCGTCACCACCGCCATAGGGGTTGCCACCGCTGTTGTGCGTGAGACGGAGCGTCTCGTCTATGGAGGCACACACCGTCGCCGTGACCACCGCCACCTGCTGCTTCCCGCCCTTCACGCGTTGCAAAACGCCAAGGGATGGATCAGCCCCGGAGGCCTCAATCACGTTTGTGAAGTGCTGCAGGTACCGCCAGCGGAGGCTTACGGTGTGGCCACGTTTTATGAGATGTTCCGCTTGGACGACCCCAACCATGACCTCGGGACCACCCATGTCACCCATGTGTGTGTCGATGCGGCTTGTCAGATCGCTGCCAACGAAGAACTGATCGCTGAGCTTGAGGCCCAAGGAAATCACGTTCACCGTTCTCCCTGCCTTGGGCAATGTGAGCGAGCCCCCGCACAGTTCCACCAAGGTGTAGGAAGGCCCGACTCGGTCCCGGCCGACGAAGTCGCTTTTGCCAAGCAGATACCCCAGCAAGGGGATCCATCGTTGCGGCTGTTACGTAACGTCGGCGTTGTGGACCCGACATCCCTTGATGCTTACAGGGCTAATGGTGGATACCGAGCGCTTGCACGAGCCATTGAGATGGGGCCCACTGCGGTGTGCACCGCGGTGGCAGACTCTGGCCTCTCCGGTCGCGGTGGGGCTGCCTTCCCAACTGGCATCAAATGGCGAGCAGTGGCCGCGGAGCAGGGCCGACCCAAACATGTGGTGGCCAACTGCGATGAATCCGAGCCGGGTACCTTCAAAGACCGGGTAGTGATGGAGCAAGACCCCTTCGCGGTGATTGAGTCACTCACGCTCGCGGGCTACGCAACGGGCGCAAAAAACGGTTGGATCTATATTCGCGGCGAGTATCCACTTGCCACCGCTCGGCTCCAGAACGCGGTGGATCAAGCTCGTGAAGCGGGCCTGCTAGGCGCGAACGCGGCAAACTCAGGACAACGTTTCGACATCGAGATTCGTCGTGGTGCCGGTGCTTACATTTGCGGTGAGGAAACCGCCTTATTCGCTTCGCTTGAAGGCTTCAGGGGTGAGCCGCGCAGCAAACCCCCGTTCCCCACCACACATGGACTGTTCAGAGAGCCGACAGCGATCAACAATCCTGAGACGTTGCTCAACACCCTCGATATCGTGCTCATCGGCCCCGACGAATATCGCAGTCGAGGAACTGAACGTTCGCCTGGAACGAAGCTGCTGTGCTTGAGCGGCCGGGTGTCTAAGCCAGGGATCTACGAGGTGGAGTTCGGTACAACGCTTGGTCAGGTGCTCGAACTCGCAGGTCCCTTGACCGGTAGCGGCACTCTGGCCGCGGTGCTGATGGGCGGCGCGGCCGGTTCGTTCGTCGGTCCCGACGCCCTCGACATGCCGCTGACACTGGAAGACACGCGTGAACGCGGCACCACGCTGGGTTCAGGTGTGGTGATGGCTTTCACCGATGAGATCGACATGACCGACGTGCTCGTGCGCATCGCGGAGTTCTTCAAGAACGAGTCGTGCGGTCAGTGCGTGCCGTGTCGCGTCGGCACTGTCCGACAGTTCGAGACGATGGTGCAGATCCAAGCGAAGGGTTCTTTGTCCGAGCAGCGCCGCAGTCTGGTTGACGACATCGCCGAGGTGATGGTTGACGCTTCCATTTGCGGACTCGGCCACACCGCGGCTTCTGCTATCAATTCTGCTATGGACCTTGGCCTGTTGCCCGAAGGAGTGCGCCATGACGATCACTGAAGTGAGCGTGAGCCTGACCATCAACGGACAAGCCGTTTCTGTTCCTGAGGGCACCTCGATTCACAAGGCTTGTGAGTCGGCCGGGATCGACACGCCAACCCTGTGTTGGGCCGAGAACCTCACCCCGGTCAACGTTTGCCGGGTTTGCGTGGTGGAGGTGGAAGGGTCACGAGCGCTTGTTCCTTCGTGTGCCCGCGCGGCTGAGGATCAGATGGTGGTGCAGACCGATTCCCCTCGGGTTCGTCACAGCCGCAAGATGGTGCTTGAGTTTCTCGGCTCAAGCGTCGACTTGAGCCAGGCAACCGAATTGGCTGAGTGGATGCGTCACTACGGTGCTGACCCGGATCGTTACGACCAGCCGGACCTGCCGGCCGAACGGATCAGCGAGGAACCAAAGATCCAGGATGACCTCTACATCCGCGACTACGACAAGTGCGTGTTGTGCTACAAGTGTGTAGAGGCTTGCGGCGACGACGCGCAGCACACCTTTGCGATTGCGGTGAGCGGACGTGGCTTCGACGCTCGGATTTCCACAGAGTTCGACACTGTGCTGCCTGATTCGGCGTGTGTTTATTGCGGGAACTGCATCGGAGTGTGTCCGACCGGGGCGATCCAGTTCAAGACCGAGTTCGATATGCGTGCAGCGGGGGAGTGGCGTCCTGCTGAACAAGATGTCACCACAACTGTTTGTTCGTTTTGTGGTGTTGGCTGCAACCTTGAGTTGCACACTCAAGACGACCAGATTGTGAAGGTCACCTCGCCGGCAGATCATTCCGTGACCCACGGCCACCTCTGCATCAAAGGCCGTTTCGGCTGGCAATACGTGCATCCCCCCACCCGAAAATAACCCATGGATTTCACGCCGAACGAGAACCATGAGGCGATCCGCGAGGCGGTGCGGCGAGTTTGTGGGCAGTTCCCAGACGCCTACTGGCGTGAATGCGACGAGAATCACGAGTTTCCTTGGGAGTACTACCAAGCGATGGCGCAGGGTGGCTGGATTGGTATTGCGATACCCGAAGAATACGGGGGTGGTGGCCAAGGCATCACCGAGGCATCCATCGTGCTCGAAGAGGTTGCCGCGTCTGGAGCGGCGATGAACGGCTGCTCAGCTATTCATCTCTCAATGTTCGGTATGGAACCGGTCCGCAAGTACGGCAGCGAAGAACTCGCCCTCCAGATCCTCCCAGGGGTGGCCAGCGGCACGCTTCACACGGCTTTCGGTGTAACAGAACCGGATGCCGGGAGCGATACCACATCGATCAAGACCCGCGCCGAGCGCGACGGCGATGAGTACGTGGTGCGAGGCGCGAAGGTTTGGACGACCAAAGCCCCGTTCTGCGATGTCTGCCTGCTTCTGGTACGAACCACACCCAAAGAGGAGTGCGATGTACCGACTGGGGGAATGACGCTGTTGCTAGTCGACCTCAAAGATGAAGCTGTAGATATCAAGCCGATCCCCAAGGTTGGCCGTAACGCGGTGGTGTCGTGCGAGGTCCGCTATGATGGTTTGCGGGTACCGGTGTCGCGTCGGGTCGGTGACGAAGGCGAAGGATTTCGCTACCTCCTTGATGGACTCAATCCTGAACGGATCCTGATCGCAGCCGAAGCGCTCGGCATCGGCAAGGTGGCGCTTCGCAGAGCAGCGAGTTACGCCAAAGAACGCGTTGTCTTCGGTAGACCTATTGGGAAGAACCAGGGTTTGGCGTTCCCGCTGGCCGACAGCCATGCCCAACTGAGGGCTGCAGAAC
>CBDFKX010000002.1:0-3552646 GCA_965249055.1 Candidatus Aldehydirespiratoraceae bacterium
ACTGGCGTGGTGCGCTACTCCCCCAACCTGCCGAACCTGTTGAGTTCCCAGTTGGTCAACTCCTGGCCGAGACAACTCAGACGAACGTCATCACGATCAACGATGCCACCGCTGGTACTTGGGCTGAGGCGAGACTCGGTGCCGGCCGAGGAACAGATGACTTCGCGTATGTGGCTTTGGGAAGTGGCATTGGAACCGGCTTTGTCGCCGGCGGGCACCTGCTGTTGGGTGCCAACGGTTTCGCCGGTGAGTCCGGTCACATGACCGTTGACGCCAGTGGTCCTGCCCACATAACCGGTGAACCAGGACCGTGGGAGTATTTCGCTTCGGGGAACGGACTTGGCCGTCTCGGTCGGGAGGCCGCGTCCGCTGACACCTTCCCCGCTGCAGCCGCGTTGGTGAACAACATCAACGAGATCCGCAGTGAACATGTGGTGGAGGCGCTGAATCAGGGCGACCCAACCGCTGCGGAGATCTTCGACGGTTTCTGTCGCGAAGCCGCCCGTGGGATCGCCAACCTGATTCTGATACTCGATTCGAGCCGCGTGGTGATCGGCGGCGGTCTCGCGGAGGTGGGCGAGCCGCTTAGATCCGGAATCGACGGCTGGCTTCAACGCTTGCTTCTGGGTTCAGAGCATCGTCCACGCGTTGAGATCGTGTTGGCGACATTCGGCTCCGAGTCTGGAGCTCTCGGCGCCGCTCTGGTCGCAGCCGACCCGCTCGGAATCTAGTTATTCCGTTATTCCCGCTCTAGAACACGGGCTCAGAGGCCGGAACGCTGAATAGCGGCCTCGTTGGTCCCGAGATAGCTGGCGATAACCATGGGGTCGTTGCGGACCTCATCAGGGGGTCCGTTGGCGATCACCGTACCGGATTCAAGGCAGTACACCCGGTCGCTGATGCTCATCACCAACGGCATGTCGTGTTCGATCACAACTACCGAAGCGTCAAGTTCGGATTGGATCTCCTTGATCAGAGGTCCAAACGCTTCCGCTTCTCTTTGGGCCACGCCACCGGTCGGCTCGTCAAGCAGCAAGACACGGGCATCGACTGCCAAAAGGCTGCCGAGTTCGACGATGCGGCGAGTGCCCGTCGAGAGCGCCTCAATGAAGGAGTCCGCGTAGCGACCCAACCCGAGGTAGTCGATGATCTCGTCGGCTTCGGTTCGCTTGGCTCGCTCGTGAGCGCCTGATGGTGGAAGCGCCAACATTGACGGCACCAAGCGAGAGTGCTGACGGGCTTCCAACGCAACCATCACGGCCTCCCGCACAGTGAGACCCGGGTACAGGCGGGCTGCCTGGAAACCCCTCCCGAGACCAAGCCTGTGACGAGCCGAGGCGCTGCGCTCGGTGACATCAACGCCAAGCACTTCGACCGTGCCCTCCGACGGAACGAATCCACCTATCGCATTGAGCAAGGTTGACTTTCCAGCGCCGTTGGTTCCGATCAGACCGACCAGTTCTCCCTGGTGAATCTCAAAATCAACGTCGGCCACGGCAACGTTGCCTCCAAAGCGAACGGTAATTCCCCCGCGCCGCAAGTGTCGGGCCGTCGACTGTTGGGGGATCGGGTCGTGTTGTTGTCGGAACCGTCTTGTGCTCCACAACTTGGGGCACCTCGCCTGTTTCGCGCTCGCTGAGGCGACGGTCAGCCACCCCCAACAAACCATCGCGAATTGAATAGACGATCTGCAGCAATCCTCCCGGGAAGTACATGAGCAGCACCAGCAGGCCAATGTTGGAAGTGAGCAACTGTTGCAAGTCACGAAGCTGATCCGGCACCAACCGCTCAATACCCAGAATCCACAACGAGCCGAGTACCGGCCCGGCGACAGACCCCAAACCACCGACGATGGCGACCACGATCACCTTCAGGGAATTGGCTGGTGCGAACTGTGTACCGGGGCTCAGCGAGGGTTGAACGATGACATAGAGCGCGCCTGTCAATGCCGCCATCCCACCAGCCACTGCGAAGGCGGCGAGTTTCATGCGACCCGGTGGCACCGTGGAGGCCGCCGCCATGTCTTCGTTGTCGCGCACAGCTATGAAGGAACGACCAATGCCCGTCGCACGGATACGGGTAACGATCATGACATCAAAACGAGCGTGACGAGCAAACCAGATACAACGTCCGCCGCGACTCCCCTACATCAATCCCAAACAACGCCGGTCGGTCAGGTGGTCGCGGCGCGGTCGTGCCGCCACTGAAGAAGTCTTGAACGAAGATCCACGTGCCAGCCATGACCGCGAAGGCCAGAGTGGTGACGGCCAGAAACAAGCCGCGCACCCGCAGCGCAGGCAAGCCAACCAAAACGGCTACCAACACTCCCAAAACCGTTGCCAAAATCACCGCTATCCCCCAAGGCACGTCGATGCTGAGATCAAACAGATCAAACGGAATTGGAATGTCGTGGCCTTCGGTGAATGCCAGCGTCGCCAATCCACCAACACCAACAAAAGCGAACTGCCCAAGCGATAACTGCCCGGCCCAACCCGTCAACACCGTCAAGGACAATGCCACCATGGCGAACAACAAGATGTTGCTCCACAGCAGGATCGGTGCGGATTCGGTTACAAAGATCGGGACTAGGGCGAGGGACCCAAACAGGAAAACGAACCCGATGCCATTGAGATTGCGCACCCACCAGATGCTGCGTAGCCGCTCTGGGATCGGGCGCAGAGTCGGCGACAGAGACCAGCCCACATCCTGCTTTCCTGAACGGACAAACCAAAGGACCACCACCAACACGGTGATGAAGAACCAGAGATTGACAATCGACTGGTTGGTCGAATCAACGTTGTTCCGAACGATCTTCTCAACAACTCCGACCGCGAGGCCCGCCCAGATGACCCCCGGCAAAGATCGCATCTTAGCCAGCAACGACACGACCAGGACTTTCAGCAGGAGTTCTTCGACCAACAGATTGCCCGTGTCGTCAACGGTCGCCGCTTGGAACCCTTGAAGCGGGGCGGTGAGGATCGCAGTCGCCGACGCGAATCCCCCTGCGATGGTCCAGACGATCGTCGAAACGCGTCGGGGCGAGGTGCCATACACCCGCGCAGTGTCAGGATTAGACGCCGAAGCTCGCACCGCCAAACCAAAGCGGGTCTTGGTCATGAACAAGCCGAGCAGGGCTATGAGTGCCGGTACCACGGCGAGCACAGTGATCTCTCGAGCCTGTAGCCGAATGTGGTCGGTGGGCTCCCAGGTCATCTCGAAAGCCGTGGGAATGTTCCCTCCGGCGGTTATGTCGGGGATCCAGCCGACCCGAGCAAGGGTCAGGATCTGACCGACCCCGATAGTTGCTATCAGCAATACCAGTCGCGGCGATTCAAAAAGCCGCCTCACCACTATCAACTCAACGGCCATCCCGATAAGGGCCGTACCCACGATCGCTAATGCAAAAGCGACCCACCAGTTCAATTCATAGTTGATGATCATCATTACGAAGATCGCCAAACCAAAGAAACCCATCTCGCCATGCGCGAAGTTGAGAACTCCCGTCGAGCGATAGATGAGCACGAACCCTGCCGCTAAAGCGGCATAGGTGAGCCCCGCGATAATGCCGATAACAATCGACTGTTGACCGATCTCAAGACCAAGAAGTTCGATCATCCGCCTTCGCCTCCCAGGAAGACCGCACGGGCGAGATCATCGCGTTCGGCGAGTTCTTGCGCCGGTCCTTCGAAGCGGACCACCCCCTTCTCCATGAAGACCGCCCGATCAGCGAATGCCAAAGCCACGTTGAGCGATTGCTCCACAATGAGCATCGTTTGACCCTGCGCTTTGAGATCCTGCACGACTTCCAACAATTCCTGAACCACCACTGGTGCCAGACCCAGACTCAATTCGTCGATGAGAAGAACTTCAGGTTCGTGGATAAGCGCCATAGCCAAGGCCAACATCTGTTGTTGGCCTCCCGACAGATCGCCCGCAAGCTCTCCGAGTCGGCCGTTGAGCGCAGGGAAGGTCTCGACCGCCTTGGCAATCTTTCGTTCTACTTCCTCGGGTTCCATTTCCTTGCCTAGGAGGGCGGCCCGCAGGTTGTCGCCGATGCTCAAGGCCGGGAAGGTCCCTTCACCTCCCCGCAACTGCACAATGCCGACCCGGAACCGCGTTTCGGCTTCGGCGTAGGTAATCGTGCGCCCGTTGAGGCGAACCACGCCTCGATCGGGGATGCCCAGCCCGGATATGGCCCGCAGCAGTGTGGATTTTCCGGCTCCGTTGGTTCCGAGCAGGGCCAGCACCTCACCCTTGGCCACTTCGATCTCTACATCGAACAGGACCTGAACCGGTCCGTAGCTGTAATCCAGGTTGCGGACCTGCAACACGGGAACTTCTTCTCCCGAGGCGATCTTGCGTGCCTCGGATTGCTCTTCGAGCAGTTCCTCTACCGCGAGGGAGATGTCTCGGCGTATGTGACCGGCGCCGCGCCGGATCAGCCAGCCGCCGAGCATGGCCGTATAGGGCGCCAAGATAATCATGGCTGTGCGGTTGTTGTAAGCGTCGGAAATTTGTCCTGCGATCAATCCACCTATGAATCCCCCCATCAGGAAGATAAAAACCGGTAGCAGGGCAAACGCCTGTGCCCTGATTCGATAAGGGGCAACCAAAGCGATGATCGTGGGCGCCGCAACAAACGCCGCAGAGATCAACGCTTGGGCCAGACCCACCAACAACAGCAGGATTCCTAGCGTCTTGATGGGCAACGCCACCAAATAGATCAGGCCGGCACCGATAATCAACGATCCAGTCAGCTTGACCACTGCTTCGGGGTCCTCGCGGAATTTTCGGTCAAAGACTCGACCCGCGATGGGAATCGCGATCAACGCAGGAATCCAAAGCAGCGATTCGACGATCCCACGATCGAGAGCGTCAAGCCCGTACTTGTCTTCAAGCATCAGGTTGAATTGGCCGGGCACAGCGATCAACGCGAAACCGAGCACACCAACGCCTGTGGCAAAGAAATAGAACGTGCGGACTTTGCGCAACCGAGCCAAAGCTGTACTCATCGACGCCTCAAGTTCTTCTACGTCAATGGCTTCGTCCTCAAGCAAAGCGGCCTGTTCATTCTTGCCCCGCGGTGGTTCCTTCATCACAAACGAGGCCAAGCCAACAAGCACAGGTGGTATAGCCATCAGATAAAACGCCCATCGCCAGCCATCCTCGCCCCCGGCGATTGCCACGATCAAACCAATCGCTAGCGGACCCAAGAGTTGGCCAAGCGGTCTTCCCAGGGCCTCGAATGCAAAGACGCGCGCTCGTGCTTGTATCGGATAGCGGTCGCTGATCAACGAGTTGGAAACAGGGATTCTGTACGCCTGCCCGAAGCCGGTTCCGGCGTTGGTCCAAAAAAGCTGGAAGGCGTTTGCAACGAATCCCGATAACGCCATCGTCGCCGCCCAGAACAACGAGGCAACAGGAATGATGGCGACACGGGTTACGCGATCCGCAAGCGCTGCCATTGGGACCGCTCCAAGGACTAAGGCAACCCCACCAAAGCCGAGGACACCTGCCAACACAGTGTCTGAGATGTTGAGCGAGTTTTGGATGTCGGGTCCGATTACTCGCACGGCGCGGGGAAGATCGTCGATGAAGTTCAGCAGGAACATCATCACCACAGTGGTCTTGCCACCAACGATCATCGCTTCGCGCAACGTCATCGGCTCGTCGCCTACCCCTGGGAGCAGGTCGTCGGGGAACATTACGGCTTTGTCTCGTTCCGCTTGTTCGATCTGGCGACGGGCTTCTTCGTCAAGCACCGCTGCGGCAAGGCCCGCGGCTGAGCGATCCGCTGGCTGTGTACCGCTGTCTTCGGTCTCTGAGCCTTGGTCTTGGCTTGTCATCGTCCCCCCGGATCGACGGTTCTTGCGCCGACATCATTACCTCACAGGCCGAGCCGCGCCACAATCGAGCGACGATCCGGGCCAAAACCCTTGCACACGATTTGTGTCGCGCGTCACTTGAGGCAACAATTCTCGCTGTGCCACAAATTCTCGTGGCGCTCATATTTGGAGGGTTCGATGCACAACCTACGGTTCCGGTGGCTAGCTATTTTGCTGGCTTTTGCTTTTTTCGCCGCTTCTTGCGGTGGTGAGACAACCGACGATTCGAGCGACGACGACGACGACGACGACACAGCCGAGCAGGGCGACGATTCTGGTGACGACGCGCCCGAGACGACCACCGGTGACGACAGCGGTGACGACGCGCCCGAAACGACCACCGGTGACGACGCTGCTGAGGAGACCGGCGACGACATGCCAGAGGAAGAAGAGGTAGCCGGTCCCAACATCTATGAGGATCCTCGGGGCGGTATCTTCTTGGAGTTCCAGCAGGGCTTCGACCGTGGAGACCATCCGTTCGCGCAGCACGACATCTTCTGTGTGGCACATGATCCGGCCGCAGACCGTGTCGACACCGATAACGGAATCAGCGCCGACTCGATAAAGGTCGGCCACATTCGGAGCCGACTCGAAGACTTGACCGGTCTGGGATTCGCAGTGCCAGTCGGCGACCCGAAGGAGATTTTCGAGGTCTTCATCGACTACATCAACGACGAGTGCGGCGGGATCAGGGGCCGCATGCTCGACCTCGGATACGCCGAAGCAGAAGTTCTTGGTGCCGATGTCGACGGCAGCCGCAACGCTGCCTGTCTGGCCATGACCGAGGACCACAATTCCGTGATCGTGATGAACAGCACCGGTTTCCAGGGCACAGCCAACCTGTGTCTGGTCGAGGAGCAGGAGACGTTATTCATCTCGACCCAGGGCCAGACCGAGGAGTTCATGGCCCGTTCCAACGACCTGCTGCTGTCCTTGTCACCCACACTCGAAGAGAGCTTGGGCTTCATGGTGAGCGACAGTCTGAACAGTGGTGCACTCGACGGCCTCACGTTGGGTGTTGCGGCACCGAACACGCCGGGGCAGGTCGAGGCTGTGGAGGAGGGTCTCGTGATCCCGCTGCGTGAAGCTGGGTTCGATATCGTGTTCGACGTGATCGACTGCGCCGGCGGAACGATCTGCTTCGGCGGTGTCGCCGAGTCGGTCACCAACATGGTCAACGCCGGTGTCAACGGTTTCTTCAACGTCCTCAACGTGGTCTCTGCGCCCGGTTACATCGGCGAAATGGTCAACCAGGGCTATGAGCCTGGAGACGTGCAGTTCTTCGCTTCAGACTTCAACTCTCAGACCTCTGAACTCGTGTCTGGTCAGATCGCCAACAACGTCGAGGCCGGGAACCTCTACAACGGTGCCAAGATCATCGACTTCAGGACCACCGGAGAGTACCGGGACTCAGCCTACGAGCCGAACCCGATGGCGGACATGTGCAACCGGCTCTACAGCGACAACAGTCCGTCGGGCGCCAGCCACGACTGGCGGACTCTGGGCGACTCGGCCTACGGAATGGTCGGCAGCGTCTGCGGGATCGTCCGGCTGATGGCTCGCGGCCTGTACGACGCGGGCGACAACCCGACTGTCGCTGACGTCCGCGAGGCGATCATCAACCTGGGTCCGGTCGACAACAACGCAATGTCGCCGGCGTCGATCCGTCCCGGGAAGACCCAGATGGCTGACTCCATCCAGACGCTGGACTTCTCGTTCCCGTGCGATCAGCCCCTGCCGTTCGTGCGGCGCAGCGGGGACCCGATCTGCATCACAGGACGCAACGACTTCCGCCCCGCCCCCCGGTAGGCCTCACCCCGGCTCTGTTTTAACGAGCATTGGACAAGCAATCGGAGAAATCAGATGAAAAACCGACGGTTCAGTTGGCTTGCCGTTCTGTTGGCGTTCGTCTTCTTCGCCACTGCTTGCGGCGGAGAGACGAGCGATGATTCGAGCGACGGCGCCGACGACGGCGACACAGCCGAGCAGGGCGACGATTCTGGCGACGACGCGCCTGAGACCACCGCAGGCGACGACAGCGGCGACGACGCGCCCGAAACGACCACCGGTGATGATGCTGGTGAAGAAACCGGCGACGACATGCCAGAAGACGACGAGGCAACCGGTCCCAACATCTATGAGGACCCCCGCGGCGGCGTATTCCTGGAATTCCAACAGGGCTTCGACCGCGGTGACCACCCGTTCATGCAAGTCGACAACTTCTGTCTGCCTCATGAAGCGGCCGCTGACCGGGTCGACACCGATGACGGAATCACTGCCGACTCGATCAAGGTCGGGCACATTCGCAGTCGCCTCGAAGACCTGACCGGGATCGGATTCGCCGTTCCCGTCGGTGACCCGAAAGAGATGTACGAGGTGTTCATCGACTACATCAATGAGCAGTGCGGGGGGATCAGGGGCCGCATGCTCGACCTCGGCTACACCGAAGCGGACGTCCTCGGTGCCGACGTTGACGGCAGCCGCAACGCTGCCTGTCTGGCGATGACCGAGGACTTCAATGCTGTAATCGTGATGAACAGCACCGGTTTCGGGGGTACCGCTAATCTGTGCCTCACTGAGGAGCAGCAGACCGCTTTCATAAGCAACTCCGGCCAGCCCGAGGAGTTCCTCGAACGCGCCGACGGCCTGTTGATCACCATGAATCCGTCATCTGAGGAGACCCTTCGCTTCATGGTTTCGGACTTGCTCTCAACCGGTGAGCTTGAGGGGTTGACGCTTGGTGTTGCAGCAGGGAACACTCCAGGGGAGGCCGAGGCCGTCGAGGATGGCCTGGTAATCCCGCTGCGCGACGCCGGGTTTGAAGTCGTGTTCGACGTGATCGACTGCGGTGGCGGGACGATCTGCTTCGGTGGCACCCCTGAATCCGTCACCAATATGGTCAACGCCGGGGTCGACGGGTTCATCAACGTCCTCAACGTGGTTTCGGCACCCGGTTACATCGCAGAAATGGCGAATCAGGGTTATGAGCCCGGAGATGTGCGCTTCTTCGCCAGCGAATACGGCGCCCAGGCCAACGAGCTCGTAGCTGGTCAGATCGCCAACAACGTCGAAGCCGGGAACCTGTACAACGGCACAAGGATCATCGACTTCAAAACCACTGGTGAGTTTCGGGATCCGAACTTCGAACCCAACGCTATGGCAGCCCTCTGCAACGAACTGTACGGAGCGCACAGTCCATCGGGAGCCAGCCACGATTGGCGTACTTTGGGCGATTCTGCTTTCGGCATGACCGAAACCGTCTGCCACATCGTCCGACTCATGGCGCGGACACTGTATGACGCGGGCGACAACCCGACCCTTGCCGACGTACATGAAGCGCTGGTCAACCTGGGGCCGGTCGACGTCAACGGCATGACCCCGGCTTCCATCCGCCCCGACAAGACCCAAGCCTCCGACGCAATCCAGACGCTCGACTTCGTCTTCCCGTGTGATCTGCCTCTGCCGTTCGTCCGGCGCAGCGGCGACCCCGTCTGCATCACAGGACGCAACGACTTCCGCCCCGCCCCCCGCTAGGTCTCGACCCGTCCCGGTTGACCGCGGTTCGGGCGACGCCGCCGGAACAGTCCGGTCAACACGGAATCGAAGTGGTACAGGAGTCCGCCGGCGACTGCCAGCAGGATCACGTACGTGGCGGCAAGAGCGCCCAGGTCGGGTTCGCGCGCGACACCCAGTTCGGCGATGACTATGGAGAACTCGCCCGTCATGGGCGTGTCTGCCTTGATCATCATGTTGATGTCCAACGGGTTGGGCGTGACTCCTTCGGTCTGAGCGGTGCCGAACACGAGAATCCAGGCGGTCGTCTCCTCGGCCAGCGCGCGTGCAGCGCCAACGGTCGCGCATCCGTACGTGTGTCGGCCACGAGGGCGGGACCGGCATCGGTGTGGACGTGCGTGATGGGGCTCTTGCGGCCATGGTGAGCCTCGGCATCTGAATATGCCACCCCAGGGTGATCGCAGTGATCCCGTCGCGGCTACATCGTCATGTACGACTGAGCGAATTCGTCGCAGATGAGTCGCGCCGCGGTTTGAACGAAGTCGAGCCGCACGGTCGGGTTTGGTTGAACATTAGCGACAAAGCGCAGCGCTGGCCGCAGGTCCACGCCGTTGATCTCCCGTAGCCGGCGTTGGACGAGGTACTCAACTCCCCGACGGCAGCTTGCTTCAGTTGTGCCGAAGCGACCTTCATCTAACACCCAGTAGAGGACCGTCAAGTCTGCCAGATCGGTCAAGCGATCGGGTTCCACATCTTCTAGTCGCTGGACGAATGTATCGCCTCCCTGTGCTGCACCAAGGTGCTGACACCAACGAGCGAGAATCCCGCGCCGTGAAATCGTCTCGCCAACGTAGCAGACGGTGAGCGCCTTGCTGAATCCAACATAAAGAAGAGGCTGGGCAACGTAACGAAAGGGCGCGTCGAGCAGAAGCCTACCTCCCAGAGCCACCGGCATCGTCTCACTCCAACACGCTGGGCAAGCTCTTCGCAGCTGCCTGGTAAAGGAACTCGGAGGTCATCCGACGATACTCGAGGAAGACGTTCTCAAGTTCTTCCTCGCTCAGGCTGTGGTTGCGCACAGTCCTAGCCTCACCATTTGCGAGTCCAAGAACAACGAATGGAGGGCGAGTGTGGTCGCTTCATCGCCTACAAAGTGACCGTAGACATCGCGGATGAAACGGTGGCTGCGACTGAGCCGGGCGATCGTTACGCCTGAGCTAGGGTCGTAAGCTCGCTGCCATGCAACCGAGTCATCAAGATGGTCGACAAAGATCACTCGACGCTGTTCAAATTCGACCTGTTGCTCCTCTTCTAACGTTGTCCTGCCCTCCTCCTTCTCCCTTCCCTTGCGCCTCTGCCTTCGTTCCTCGGCCTCCTGTCCGTCCGGTTCGCTGGCGAGGAGGTCTGGCACCTCGATCTCCGCGAGCTTTTCGTTTGCTGAAGAGTCGGCGTCGGTTCCCTGGGCAGCCTTCCATTTCTTGTACGCGCCTCCCCAGGCCTCACGCGACATCCGACGATGCTCCGAGATCTCATCGTCGAGGATGTTGTGTGTCTCATCGCTGAGGTGAACGTGGCTCTTGGTGACATCGATATTGAGTGCGTCGTCGGCGTCTGAATTGATCAGAAGACGACCGCGATAGGCATACAACTCCTGCTGCTGCGGCACGATTCCACCGAACCCCTCCGCCCAGGAGATCAGGCGTCGATTCCGATAAACGTAGACACCGTAGTTACCAGCCCCGATCATGTACTTCGCACGAATCTGCCCAGCAGAATTGCCGACGACCTGAGGATGGGGAAGCTGGGTGGCCTCGATCTGAGCCTGGATCGTCGGGTCAGCATTGATGGTTATGTCAGCTTGGCGCCGTATCCAGCGGACATCAGTGCCGTCCCATTGGGTCTCATCCAGATCACCGTTCTCATTGGCTTCTTCGACAAAGAGCGGATCGAACGGAGCGATGGACGCTCCGTTTACTAAGACCTCCAGGTCACCGTCGGTAAGGAAGTAGTAGTAGATCAACCCGACTAGCCGCTTGAGCTCCGCTGTCGTGTTCTTCACGGATGGGTGATTGTTCTGATGGACCTGCTGAATCTGAACGATCGTTCCAGATTGCCGGTTGCCGACGTGCTTATCCCACAGCTCAAGATCTGGCCCCGCTGCCGCCTCGACTATGCACTCGTACCTGCGAGTCTCCTCAATCCTGCCCATGTCGAGCGTGATCTTGAGCGGTTCGGACCCGGAAGTGGCGGAAAGCATCGATACGAGATCTCCTTGTGAAAGTGATGCAGACTTCAATCCAAGACCAAACTTCGCCAGCGTGTTGGGTTCATAGTGATCACTAGATGAGCCCAGACTCATTGCGTTCTCAAGCCCTTCCTCGTCCAAGCCGTGTCCATCGTCTATAACGAGATACTGACTCGCGCTGTTCTTCCGACTCTCCGACACGCCCTCACGTGTTTCAAGCACGACATTCACCGCTGTTGCGCGAGCGGCGACGGAGTTGTCGATAAGGTCGCACAGAGCAGAGTCAGGTGTGTACCCGATTCGAGAAATGGCCTTTAGAAGGCGAAATGGGTCAATGTCAGGCTGGACAAGCCTCTGTTTGGTCGTCATCAAGACGGCTCCGATCGTGGTTAGGTCGCCGCGTGTACTTCCGACCGCATGGCTCTGGCGAACTCTAGTGCTTTGTCTAAGGCGGTGGTGCGAAGGTCCGGGTCGCTCAATTGCTTGAGGAGTTCAGGGCTGCCAGCGCAAGCAAGGCGGTTGGCGAGTTCGATGACTTGCTTTGGATCATCGATGCCTTCGTGGTCGGGTCCAAGAAGATTAATCGCAACAACCGCAAGCAATTCACACAAGCCATCGGATAACTGAACGGAACGGGTGTCAGCGAACTTGCGTCCCCAGCTTGACACGCGCCCCTCGACGGGTGGCATACCGTTTGCAATGGCTGTGGCAATGGCGAGTGCCCAAAAATCTAGTTGACGGCGAAAGGGGGCTCTTTCTGGCGTCACAGACCCTTTCTGATGCTGGAGCACGTACCGTTCAATGTTGTCTTTTGTTTTGTCTGGCAGGTAGAGGCTGTGAGCCTGGGACGACAGGAATGTTGTGAAGTAGTTCATACGAGCCTTTCTAAGTTCGCTTGTTCCATCCGGGTGAACCTGCCTGACCAACTCGTTCGCACACCTTGCAGTACTGGCGAGGCCCGCACTCACACACAATCGACACCGGTCGTTGCTCGACCCAGTGCACGACGTCCCCTCCACCGCCCGCGTCAATCGCGTCCCACTGTCCCGTAAGCGTGTAAGTTGCACCTGCGTGGTTCGCTGCGGTATCGGCTTCCGACGACGCTTCTAGATCGGACCCGGTCAACAGGAGGATCGGTTGGCTGGAGTTCTCTGCCGTTACCCGCAAAGTGTTCGACCGAACAGCACCCGACATGAAGTTCAGAAGCGAGTCAGCGATTAGCGGAGCGTGGGTTCTAGATTCGATGCAAAGCGCGAGCACGAACGAGAGCGCCAACACTCGGCGGGACGCGCCGTTGATCTCAATTGGCGGCATTGAGCGACCTCGGCTGTTGAGCGCGTATATCTCGTAGTCGTCCGGCTTGAGGTCTACTGAACGAATACCGACTTCGGCGATCATCTTGAGCGTTGCTTTGTCACGCTGAGTCTCCTCGAAGTCTTCATCCGAAACGTTCGCAGCCATCTGCGCAAAGAGCCGGTTCATTCGCTTCGAGAGTTCATTGACCTGTTCGGCTTGGATGGCCGCGTAGGCTTGGTTGAGGATTTCGGATACGAGGTCCGCCATGGCCTCCGCAGCGTGCTTGTCTGTGGCTGCGCGTTCACCTCTTTGGCGCTGGTGAATTCTCTTTTCGCGGGAGTCGATTTCGCTGAGCAGTTGCGGGAGCGCGCCTTCGTCGATACCGAGGGACCGGTTGAGGTTGTCCAACAGTGTTTCGAGGGTACCGATCTCGTCACGGATGATCTGGATGTTCTCTTCGTCAAGCGCGTCAAGCCTGTTGTTGATGTCGCGCTTATCAAGTTCGAATTCAGAGAGTTCACCATCGAGTCTGGCGAATTCACTGGCGTGCCGCGTACTGCGGTCGTCCCAACTGGTTGCGGCAGAAAGGCCTGTGAGCGACTTAGCAGCGTCATGCAGTTGCCCCAAGTAGTTGGCGCGTTCCTCCTGTTCGACCGACTCTGCGATCCGGTCTTCGACATGGCGCCGATGTACGCCATTCTCGGTGAGGTTCTGACCGCAAACGCAAGTGCCCGACTCGAGAAGACCGCGCACATAGTTGACGTGCTTGAGGGGTATATGGCCTTGCTCATAGAGGGGACGCAGCATTTCGTAGGCAGCGGAGACCTCGCGGTGAGCGAGCGAGGCGAGGAGATCAGCGGACTCGAGTTCTCCCGCAAGCAGACCGAGAGTGGTTTTCTTTTGGGTGGCAGCCCTTTCAGACTGGAGACGGTTTTGTGCGAGGCGTGTCCTAAGTTCATCGGCCGCGCCGACACCTTTGAGTTCGGCTTCGAGATCATCCCGGCGTCGACGAAGCCGGTCGTCGAGTTCAGTCTTCTGCGTTTGCTGAGCGACGATTTTCTCGTCTAGTTCGTCGGCTTCTTCCCTCAATTGGTCGAGTTCAGACTGGAGAGCGTCCAAGTCGGTGTCACCGATTGCTTTGGTGGCCTGAGCTCCGAACGCACGCGCGATTCCCTCCACCCTTCGAGATGCTTCCTTGAAGACGTCAATGCCTAGGAGGCTGTGCACCGCCGAGGTCGTCTTGTTGATCACTTCTTGACGGCGCATGGCCTTGTTCTCGCTGCCTCCAACGAAGTCTGCCGCCTCGTCGGCATCCATTACGAAGAAATCGCGAAGGTCCCATGGGAGGAGTTGCTCGACGACCACATCCACGCCTGAGTTGTGCGGTTCCCATGGCCCGTTGCCCTTCTTTGCCATCAGCTGCGTTTGCTCGTTGATTCGTCGGAAATCGGGTTCGTCGACTCTTGCCGTTGGTTTGCCGATTGTCGTAACGGACCTCACAAGCTGATAGACGGTCGAGGTGGGATTGCCCTCAACGGCGTGACGAGTAGAACCATCCGTCTCAAACTCGATTCTTACTTGTGTCTTGATGCCATTGTCGTCAGGATGCCACCAAGCAGGGTGAACAGAGAACCGTGTTGAGTCTCCGGGCAGTCCTCGCTCGCCGTACATCCCCCATCTGAGCGCACGAAGGAAGGTTGTCTTGCCTGAGCCGTTTTCAGCTCTCAACACGGTCAGCGGGCGTTCAGGATCGGTTGATGGCTCAACCACGATGTCCTCGAAGCAGGCAAAGTTGTCTATCTCGACGCGGCGGAGTCTCAGCATTAGTCCGACTCCTTGATCGTCATCTGATTCACCGATGTGGTCGAGATCTTGTCCTCGACTTCTTGTCTGATTCGGCGCGGCTTGACGCGGTGTTGGTCTTCAAGGTCAACGATCTCCATGGCCAGCGTAACGAGGGCCTCAGGGTCAACGTGATCGGGCGCGAGTCGTTGGGCTTCCTTGGTGATTTCAGCGAGAATTCGGTCGTAGTTGCTTACCATGGTTTGCCTTTCGGTGTTGAGGGGTCGACAACGCTGTCACCGGCGCGTTGCAGAATCGGTGATTGCTCGCTCTCTGGCCAGAAAGCGGTCCTGATCCGCTGCAAGTTGGCTAGTACGCCAGTATCGCCAGGAGCATTCTTGGCATGTGCAGCAAACGCGTAGGCCCGGTCTAGTTCCGTACGAATTATCCGTTTCGTGTTCGTCGTTTCCCCAGATCCGAGCATCTGGGCGGGAGGAAGCGCAAGGAAGTCATGGACGATCGCCCAAGGCTTATCCGGGTGTCGGCGAAGTACGCGCCCTCGTCGTTGAATCCATTCTCGTTGAACAGTAGAGGAGGCGACAATGAACGCCTCGCGAATGCTCGGTATGTCGACACCCTCGTCAAGGACTTTTTTCGCTAAGAGCACCTGGTATCCGCCATCTTCAAACGTGTCCAACGTTCGGGTGAGTAGTGGCCGGTTGGCTGTGGTCTCCTGGGTGACTGGCGCCCATCGAATGTCAAGCTCCGTGAGCATCGCGGCGATTTTGTCGAACTGGTCAGGGTTCTTCGCTGACGCGTAGATCAGTGTCTGTTCTAACGAGCGAGTTCCCCGGCGCTCTAGAACCTCTCGGACGAGCTCCAACTTCGCGTGGGCGGTCTCGACAATCCGACGCCTCGCAATCAGCAGGCTCGTCAAGGTGTCATCATCCTCGCTGAGTTCCTGACCCATAGTGGCCCCGATTCGCCTGGTCAGGGCATCGAACTCATCTAGTTCCTCTCCGTCGAGAGTGGCCGCATGCACGTAGTAGTTGTATGGGGACAAGCAGAATCCGATTGCTCGATCGAGTCCAAACTCGTACACAGGAGGCCCGAAGAAGTCAAAGATCTCCTCTGTGCCGTCGGGATCATATTGACGCACGGGCGTTGCTGAGAGAGCCAGACGGCGCTCAAAAAAGTCTGGCTTGTTGGAGATGAAGCCTTCGGCGCCGAGAGTATGGGCCTCATCAGCGACAAAAAGCGTCGGGGTACGGTCAGCGCCTTGGCCGATCTTGAGCGCAAGGGTGGATTGAAATGAGGGTGCGCAGAGAAGGTTGTTGGAAACGATAACCACATGGGTGCCTCCCCCCGCAAGACCTCGGAAGAGTTTGGTGAGGGCGAGGTCTGCGTTCGGTTCGAGACTCGGCGCAACAGGTGTCACTCCGAAACGCATCACCTCCTCTCTCCATTGCACGATGAGCGGAATCGACGGAGCCGAGACAACGACCAACATAGGCTTGTCACCGAGGCGGTCTTGAACGCGGGCAGCGCAGATCAGCGCAGCAAGTGTCTTCCCCGCGCCCGTAGCCATGGAAATCGTGCCCTGCTCAGGCTCCGGCCCTGACTCCCATGCTGTCACGGCCTCCCCTTGGTGTGCGTATGGCCCCTGCTGCCACTCCAATCCGGCTGGAATCGACAAACGCTGACAGGTCTTGCTACCCGACGCCGCGAATCGGGACCTGAGACTCGCCGAGGGATCAACTGCCCATTTCGGATTCATGTCTTCGGCTACGGCGGCGGCATAGTCTGCTGGGCGTGGAGCCACATCGGGTGCGGTGCTGATGATGTCCTGCTTTAGCGCGTCTGGAAGGTCGACAACACACTCAATGCCCTTGCTGCGGCCACAAGCCCAGTCGTTGAGAATCGCAACGCCAACTCTGACTCGGGCGCGGCTGTGGTCAATCCAAGACACATCCACGTCAAGGTGTTCTACGCCGCTGTGAACACCGCGCTCGGTCGCGTTTCCTGAGCCGCGAGCAAGCACTTGGTTGACCCCATCGTCAAACAACCAGACCTTTGGATGGTAGTTGGACCCCGCTTTAGGTACAGCGACACGAAGCTGCAACCGCCCCGTCGCGACCATCCAGGCCATACAGTCCAGAGCATGGTGCTCAAGAGCGGATGCCTGAGCGCGACCATCAATAAAGACATGGGCGACTCGTTGCGCAGCCTCCTCCGCCGACATGTTGTACGCCCTCTCAACCAAGTCTCGTTCCTCGGAAAAGAACGTCGGCGCGACGGTGAATTCGATAGGACCAACGTCATCGCGGTTGAGGTACTCAGCGAGACCCGGAGCGAGTCTCGCTATCCATCCCGCCGAGAACCAGCCAAAAGCGCCTCGGACAGATCTAGCGGCCTGAAACCCTGGGATTAAAACCCGGGGCGCGACCGGCTCGTCAGGCAACCGGTACAACCCAGGGCGAATCGTTGGCTCGTCAGCGAGCACGCTAAACCACCATCCGTCGGTTTTTCATGCGCTCTAGCAGCGACTCGCCGGATGTCATTACGTTGTTGACGGATGAATCCACCTTGCTCGCGCTGTGCAGTTCGACGACACCCGGACCCTTGATTACCACGCGTACGCGATCGCCGTCGCTAACACCCAGATGTCGCAAAGGCTCAGCAAGGTATCCGAGGCTGGCGCCTGAGATCGAAGCAAGCCTCCAAATAACCGAAAGGTCACCGCACCCTGTCGGGTGGTCAACAACCGCTTGAGTCTTACCGTTGGGTTCACAGCCAAGTTCGCTGGCAAGTTCGGGCGGCAACCCAATGAGGCTGTATCCATGGAAATAGCGATTCTCGACCGCGAAAGTCCAGTACGGGTTGCCGTTTGCGTCTCTACCATCGATCACATCGTTCAGGCCACGGAGAGCGATCGACGAATCGTCCGCGAGACTCACGTACCCATCCCGCAGCGTGAACTGAGGCGTACCGACGTAAGCCCGGACGCTGGACTCACTCACGTCGAACAACCGTGGCAATTCCTCAACAAGCCGCTCTAACAAGGTTGCCCCATCGTCCTCGTTGATCCGCTGAATGATCTCAGCGGGGATCCCTTCGTAAACGTCGTCGATCCACTCGATGAGACCCCAGCGGGTCTTGTCAGCTCTTGCGATCGAGCTAATTCCTGAGAGTTGACTGCTCACCCGACTGGGCTCTAGCCCAACGATTTCAGCAATTTCCTCCTTGGTAGCCACACGCCCAATGTCAAGCAACGCCGCCTTTGTTCGTGCCTTGCCCGTGTCTCGCACCGCAAGTTGGACGCCAATCCGAGGGAACCCACAACGCTCAACGATCTGAGGATAGAACTCGGTCCACTCATCGCTTGGCAGACAATCCTGTAGGGACTCCTCGTCAATTAGGCCCACGTCATCGGCGAATTCGGCCGCTCTGACTCGAAGGTCTTCGACAATGGTGACGGCCGCCGGATTGAGACAAATGCCGTCTGCGCACGAGTAGTTGAGTCTTGACGTGAGGATGCGCCGAGCAAGGTCGGCAGCCGCTACAGTCGAAACCTCATCGTCAAACACATCGGCAACCACGCTCTCGAATTCAGAGACGGCGACTACTGGACCAAGACGTTCAGCGATGAGAGTCCCGATAACGCCAATCTCGGGACCAACCGCCTCATCGACTAGTTTCTGTACTCGAATTTGGTTTTGCCTCAACCCCTCTCTGGTGATCCCGGCTACCTGTGCTGCCTCCGCCAGCGACACGGGGTTGCGGGTGAACAGCCTGCTGTCTAGGACCATTAGCTTCCTCGTTGACATTGAGGCCATCATGGTGGCGAGTCGGTCACAAACGGCGTCGGCGATGCGGTAGCCGTTCGTGATATCTGAGATGGGGACGGAGTCGAGATCAGACGCAATCCCGATTGTGAATGCTAGGTGAGCAAGGTCGGTCCGCAGCGCATCGCCCACGGTGACCGCACCGTGGAACTCGGCTGCACCATCAAGCAGGATCTTCAGTGGATCCACCAAGGTGTCCATCCGACGAGGCTGGAGAGTGTCCTTTCTTCGTGTGGCCCATTCCACGAACGAGAGCAGGTCGTCGAAGTTGCAGGGAGACAATGATACCGCGCCCCCACTCCCCGCCAGAGCCGCGGGTCGATGCTGACTGTCACCGGCTTCGCCCACGCTCCTTTCAGCTCCTCACAACGCGCACACGGTGCATGGTTGGGTGTCGTCGTCCTCGTCTAGCGCTTCTCTTAGAGCCTCGATTAGGGGGACGTTGGCTCTGGTCTTGTTGACCCGAGTCTTGGCTGCTTCGTGGCGTTCGAGTATCTCGTCGCGGCGGGACCGGAGTTCAAGGAGGGTCTCGCCGCCGGACCAGGTGTATTGGCGGCCGCGCATCGCTCGATCGCCGAAGTCGGCGTCGCCGTCGGCGCCTGCGTCTTGGAGCACCTTTTGCTCGATGGCGACGGCACGTTCGAACAGTTCTGGATGGCGCTCGGAGAGGCCGATCCATTCCGCTTTGCGCTGGTAGAAGCAGAAATAGCAGCCGGATCGGGTTCGCCATTCGTAGTAGGCTGGAAGCCCGATTCCGGCGTCTTCGAGGATTCGCATGACGCCATCGTGGTCGATGTTGTCTTCGATGAACGGGAACCGGGTTTCTATGTTGGGCTTGGTGGAGATGTATCCCTTGCGGTTTGACTCGTCGGCCCGGATGGCCACGTACGAGATCGCGGGGGTTTTTCCTATCCATTCCTCAATGGGTTTGATCTTCATGTTCTTGGTGCACCAGCGCATCTGTGGTGACGGGAGAGCCCCTCTGAATACCTCGAACCAGTGGTCGAATCCGCGCGAGGCGTTGAGCCGGACGATTGGCTTGCCAAGGATCACTTCAAGGCGGGTGAGATATTCGTAGGTTTCGGGCAGTTCGGCGCCTGTGTCACAAAAGAAGTACTCCATGTCCGGCACCTTG
Organism: Candidatus Aldehydirespiratoraceae bacterium; assembly: GCA_965249055.1. Classification (GTDB taxonomy): domain Bacteria; phylum Actinomycetota; class Acidimicrobiia; order Acidimicrobiales; family Aldehydirespiratoraceae; genus VXYK01. The sequence goes on from CBDFKX010000002.1 coordinate 19,702, forward strand.
TAGCGAAGGTAGACGGCGAGGGCGCTGGAGTCCTTGCCTCCGGAGATGCCGCAGATGTGGCGCGTGGTCTCAGCCATGACTTGATCTCGTCTCACCGTGGTCTGTCGAATCCTCTAAGTTACCTTCAATGTTGCTCGGGGTGGGTAGCAGCCGCTCACCGAGCAGCGCAAGCAACGAGTTGTGCGCCCGTTGTGGGGAGCCGGTGAGGCTGGCTAGTTCGTCGAGAACGCTATTGAGGGCACCTTCTAAATGCCGCCGCTGATCGTGGTCAATCCCGACGAGACGGACGTGTTCGCTGCCGTCGGAGCGCGTAACCGTGACGCGGAGGGCATCGAACGCTCCCCCGCCGTGGGCACGCTGATCGGCGTGGAGGGCTACAAGGCGTTGGAACGAGGCGAGGTGTTCCGGAAGTTCCCGCCGGAACCGGAACAGATCTTCGTCAGTCCACTCCTTCGGTGCTTTCTTGCCTACCACCGTCGCGACCGCCTCGATCCAATCCGAGTCACTGTTGACACTGTCGTTTGCGAGCGTCATGACGAAGGCTCGCACCGCGGGGTCAAGGACCTCGCCTTCCAACGCAGCTGCCTGGCCACTGACGACTCGGCAACTCGTCTCCGCGCTTTCGGTGAGGAGGAGTTCGAGGAGGTCTGTGAGGAGTCGCTGGTAGCAGCCGGTGAGTTCATCGATCATGTCGCCGACGCTGTCGGCGTATGCGGGTGCGTTCGGATATGTCTTTTGATCCGGTTCGACAGCCGTGAATCCGAGAGCCCTCGGGAGTGTGACGAAGAGCAACTCGTCAGGTTCGACGGCAGCAACGAGAACGTCCCGGGCGTTTCGCGCAGTTGCTGTAACGTTGGTGGTGCGGCGTGTGTAGCTGTCGAGTTGGCTGATCCTAGAGACCAGGTGACCGACGATGGCGAGCACGTTGGCGACTCGCTGCTTTCGGAACCTCGGGCGGATTTCGAACCGCTGTGCGAGCGCGTCAATTACTTGTCGCCGCGCCCCGGTTGTATTGGCGAAGTGCTTTATGTCGAAATGGCGAGGGTTGCTCACCATCCGCTCAGAGATCTCGGCAGTGAGTCGCGGTTTGAACGTGCCGTGTTCGTAGATGGCGATCTCGTCAGCGAAGGCAAGCAACCCGACCGTGACGAATACGGGAACGACTGCCGCTTTCATTCCGATTGGTGGTGAGAGCAGCGCCGCATAGATGTCGCCAAGGTTGAGCCGGCAGGCTCTTGCTCGTTTGAACTGAGCTTCGAGGACATCCCAGGCTGGGCCCAGTGAAGGGTCGGTCGGCTTGCGAAAAACCTTGGTTTCGTTGCGTTTATCGTCACCGTGCAGTCCGGTGCGTTCAAGGAAGGCCCTGTACATAGCCATCTCGGGTCCATAGCCTTCAAACCCAAGATCTGGTTCGGAACCGAGTTCGATCATTGCCTCTAGGAGGAGACGACGGGCCTTGGCACCTTGCGAGGTGAGGTCCGTGCGGTTGAGCATCTCGTTGCGGATCACCGGTGTTGACGAGTAGGTCATGTCCGCCGCGGCCGAAAGGGCTGCGCTGCCCCGACCCGCTGGGAGCTGGATGTTCGCTTCTTCGCCGACGAGGATCCATGTGCACGACTCAGCGCTGAAAGTTCCGACGATGGCGCTGTCTAGCACTGATCGTGACTGGGCCAGTCTTTCACCGAGCTCAAGTCGAGCGACCCAATCATCGGACACGGCGGGGTTATCAAGCGCGGCAGTGACAGCGGCGACCTCGCGAGCCGCTGCAGCCAGTTCGGTCAGGTCGTCTGGAATCGCCGCAACAACGGGCTTAGAGCCGTTCCCTGACTGGGTTACAGTCGGTGCGGTTTGCTCCTCTCCCACTACCAGAAGCATTTCACCGTCGTATGGGGACAAGGCGTCAAGAGGTTCGATGCTCTCACCGCTGTCTGAGTAACGTCTCGCAAATACTCGCAGCACATTGCGTTCTGCGCTGTGCCGTGCAGCGACCACGGGCTGTGGGTGAACTGTGGCGGACAAGATCTCAGCGAGTGGTTGCCGGAGCACGCGTTGGTGGGCTGTGTCAAGGAGGCCGCGGATGTCGATGTCGGTTCCGTGCCAGATTCGGTACTCGTCGGCGAAGTCCCGGTAGGTGACGATACCGACGCTGTCGAGTTCGTCGAGCGTGGTTGCGCTGTCTGCGTCGATGAGTGTGAGCACCTGTCTAGACGCTCGGACGGTTCCCGTGGTTGCTACCAGGTTCAGTAGAGCGATTGCCTTAGCGAGCCGTACCTGGGACTCGGTCAGCCCGTGTGAATCCCGGAGCCTGGTGGCGATTTCGGTCCATCGGGTCGATTGCCTAGCCGTGGTGACGTTGAGCGCTCCACTGGCAACGAAGTAGTCATAGATCACCTCGAGACCTAGAGACGGCAAGGGCCCTTGCGTCGGTACGTTCGTTACGGAGAGGTAGGACGCAGCGCTGGCAGAATCAGGGGAGGTCAAAAAGGAGAAGAGGGTTCGCTCGTGTTGGCCGTAGCGGTTGCACAGTTCGGGCAGCACAAACGCGGCCAACGGGTGCAGTGGGTAACAGCCTGCTAGGACCTTCGGGTCGGCAAGGTCTGGAATGCCTAAGGCACGCATCTCTTTGGCATGGTGCTGGGCCCAGCGCTCAATCCGTGGAAAGAGCTTCTCATCGACGACATCGAACACGGTCCCGATCAGCGCACGGGTCTGCACCGCCGACTCGACAAACGCAACATCCTCGAAGCGGCCTTGCACCTTGGCCCATTCGCGGCGCTGCGCGCCATCGGTGCCCGCCAAATAGTCCTCGAACGAGAGGTGCTGCAACGTCACCACGAAGACGGGCAGTCCAGACCCCTGACCGGCCTCGGCGAGTTGCTGTAGCAGGTAGGGGTCTGCAGCGCCTCCGTCGCCGATCGCTTCAAGATTCTTGCCGAACTCGTCGATGACTAGGAGCAGTGGTACATCCTTCGCCAGGCAGCGGGCGATCTCGACTAGGGCTGCCGGGGAGGGGCCGGTGCGGCGGGGATCGTTTACCGAGGCGTCTTCGAGTGCACCCTTGAGTGTCTTCGCCGCGCCGAACCGACTAGCCGGAGGGATCCTGCCGTAGCTGCGTAGCACCGCCGCGTGGAGTGCCCGCAGCACGGTGTGGCTAAGCGGTTCGCGGTTGGCGGTGACAAGGCCCCGATGGAACCCCGACTCGTCAGTGCCATGGCGGTGATGGGCTTGGCGGAGCAGTGCACTGACCGTTGGTGAGGCGTCATTGATGAGGCGCAGAGCGACTTCCCGGGTCTCGCCGGCTTCGGCGAGAGCCGCGTCAAGGAGCAAGGCGAGTGATGACTTACCCGACCCGTAGGGACCGGTCAGTGACCACGCTCCCCCTGCTGGGCCTCGCGCCGCGGTGGTTGTGATCCGCTCCAAGACATCGAGAGCGCGGGCGGTGACGATGTACCCGTCGAGGGGTTCGCGTTTGTCGACATCTCGTTCGAGGTTTGCTGAACGGGCGAACCGACTCTCGACCGTGATGGCATCTGCGAGTACCGCCATCACCGCACCCCAGCGAACGCGTGGAGGCGGCGAATGACATCACCGTGTTCATCTTCGATCGGTAGATCTCCGTCGTGGCCTGCCCGAACGTCGGTAGGCGATTCGTTGTAGTAGTCATCGAGAATGGCTGTCGCGACCGTGGCGGGATCTTGGCTCCAAGCGAGTTGTGCCGCGCCGGTTGGTGTGGTGAAGCTGAGCGCATCTGTTCGTTCGAGGGTTGGTCCAAGGGCGGCGCGCAGTTCAGTTTCGGTGAGTTTGAACGCCAGCCCGGGAGCGCCCGGCTCGCGGGCCAAACGGCTGAGGGTGACGGTGTTGCCGCCAGTACCGACACGTGACACATAGTCCAACACGGCGTAGCTGACAATGGCCGACGGCAAGGAGGCCTTCGGTCCGAGTGTGAATCGGTATCGGCCGGTTGCGGCCGAACGGTCAATCAAGTTGAGTTCCCGAAGCGGGCAGTCCAAGAGGTCTTCTAAACCCGTTCGCCGCGAACGTTCTGCGGGTGCGTACGTGCGGAAGAAGGCACTCAAGTCCTTTTTCAGGGACTTCGGATGGGGGTTGGCCCAGTCGGCGACTGCGTCGAGCTGGATGGTGGTCGTCGCCTCAAGGTCGTCGCCGGTGAACTCAACGGCGTTGAACTCGTTGAAGGCCAACCACCACACAGGGAGTCGCGACGGAGCCGCCAGGAGCCGCCAGTGCAGCAACCACAGCGTGCCCGGATCCTCCATGTACCGATCCCATCCGGACTCACCAAACAAGGCATGGCCGAAACGCGTCGGTACGAGACCCCGCGAGCGACGGTTCGGGGACTTCGGGTCTTCCACGATCAGCTTTGCCGCAAGACCCCAGAACCGGATCGATCGAACCATGTTCTTGCCCACGCCGATCACGACCGGCGCGTCGTCCCTGGTGAAGACATGTGGATCGTGGGCGACAACGGTGTAAGCCTTGCGGAACCAGCCGTACCGAGGGTGGAACGTCTCATGCCGAGCAAACATGGGCTTCGCTACATCGGTCAACCGCATCTAGCTACTCTCCCGGTTCATCACTCGAACGTACTCAACCGCTGTGACAGTCCTCTCAACCGCCGTGTCAATTTCCTCGTCGGTAGTGAACCGACCCAGACTGAACCGAACCGCCTCGAAAGCAGCATCGGATGGTACACCCATCGCAAGCAGGACCTCAGACGGTTCGATCGAACCCGAACTGCAGGCGCTGCCAGTCGACACCGCAACAGGATCCATATTCGTCACCACTGCCTCCGCGTCAGAGTCCTCAAACCGGAGATTGGCCGTGTTGGGAAGCCGACGGGTCACGTCGCCGTTGTCGTGAACGCCCGGAATCTTGTCCTTCAGCTCAGCCACGAGACGATCCCGGAGGCACTCCACACGACCAGATTCGGATTCTCTCTCCTCCATTGCAATACGGGCAGCCGCACCGAAGCCAACCGCACCCGCGACGTTCAGTGAGCCCGAACGCAAACCACGCTCGTGACCGCCCCCATGAACGAGCGCATGCAGCAGCCGCAAACTCCGGCCAGCTCCGACCAACGCCCCAACACCCCCGGGGCCGCAAATCTTGTGGCCGCTCATCGACACGAAGTCTGCGCCCAACTGCTCAAGGTCGAAGGCAAGTCGACCCACCATCTGGGTGGCATCACAGTGGAACAAGGCACCGACCGCATGCACCCGCTCCGCGATTTCCTCAACCGGGTTGATCACACCAGTCTCACTGTTCGCGGCCATCACCGACACCAGGCGGACGTCGGAATCAACAAGCGCCTCCACCGTGTCAGGGTCGACGAAACCTCCACTGGTTACCGGAATGAAATCAACCTTCGCGAGCCCTTGCTCACTGAGCCAGCGGGCAGTGCGCAGGACCGAAGCATGCTCCACCGCCGAAACCAAGATTCGCGGTCGGTCTGTCGGTCCGCCTTCAACTGCCCCACGGAGCGCGAGGTTGTTGGCCTCCGTGGCACCGGCCGTGAGCACCACGTTCGACGCACGACCACCCACCAAAGCCGCAATGTGCTCGCGGGCCTCATCGACGGCCGCTGCCTGACGCCTCCCGAAACGGTGCACAGACGACGCGTTCCCGACACCTCCAGTGAGGACCGGCATCATCACATCAGCAACACGGGGATCAAGCGGCGACGACCCGTTGTAGTCGAGGTAGACCTCCCTCACGACCCCTCCCGAGTCACTAGGAGAGACTGCACCTCGCAACCGAGGAACCGCCTCACCTCACCGTCCGGGGCGCAACAAACCAACGTCAGCTCCAAAACCATCAGCATTGAGTCGCTTCACTCCGCATCTGACAACTCCCACATGGAATCCATTGAGGTCACCGGCCTGCCATTGTTCCTACAACGGGACACTAGAGTCCGAAACTCAACCAACCGCGGATTGCCGCGCACGACGCAATGCTTCAATATAATCGGAGAGCGGTGGCCGGTAGAGAACCACATCTTTGTCGCGCTCAACATCGACCGGACTCCCCTGCAGGTTCGCGCTAGGACTAAACGGCCCCGGCCGAAGCCGGGGCCGAGGGCCGGGGTTACTCACCCCGGCGTGGTTGGCCTAGTTTTATCGGCGACATGACCGATTCGCAAACTCCACCAGATACCGATGCGGCTGGCTGACTTCGATCACCGCACAGCCCCCTGCGGCTAGTCCCATGGCGAAGCGGGGCTAGTGGATCGGTCGTCTCGACCGCACTGGTCGCCGAGGTGCACCAATCCAGCACCGTGTGGGCAGGTGTGCTGACTGCCTTGCCAAGAGCAATGGGGGCCAGCCCAAATCGTGGCCCGGATGAGTTTGCCGACGTCGAATGTGCACCGGACTTAGGCGTGCCGTATCGGCATGAGGGTCGAGCGAAATCATCGCTCATCCTCAAGCGCGTGCTCCAAGTCATACACGTTGAGTTTCGCGAGTCGGTCGACGATGTCGAGGCAGCGATTCCTCAATTCGGCGTCTCCTTGCCGGTAGAGGCGAAGTACCACGGTTATGAGCTCACGGCTGATCATTGGTGCTTCGGTGCCCATGTCTCCAAGGTCGGCACCTGCAATGTCGACAGCTCGCTCGCACACGTCGATGGTGTTCGATGGCAGAGTAGACGTCAGGGTCTCTAGCGCATGGATGAGTCTTTGCGGCTGATTTGGAAATGCTGCGCTTGACATGAACGCTTCGATGAGTGCGACCTGGTCGGGCTCGGCCAGGTCATCGAGTTGGTTGAAGGCGCTTCCGATGTCTTTTAGGACTTCGGGATCGTCGTCGCCCAGGGCTTGCAGTAGATCGTTGTGGCTGTCGGCGAGGTTGGATGCGAATGCTTGCGCGGCACCGCGACGCGCAGCCGGTTGAAGCGACGCGAAATCAGAGGTGATGCTGGGAGGTAGCTGTCCACGCCAGCGCACAGCCACCCAAATGCGACCGGCGCGGATCGCTGTGTCTTCCGGACCATCGAGGGCAGCCGCGAGCACACTGGCGAACCGGATGGGGTCCCTCATTAGGATCCACGCCAACAGCCTTTCGCTGGTATGCGCGTTGAGAAGGTCAATGGTCGCGTCAAATAGTTTCTCGGCAAGGTCCAGCGCTGTTTCGGGTTGGTGATTCAAAAGCGCAACGACCGCCTCCGCGGCGCAGACTCGCACAGCGAGTACGTGGTCTTGGACGAGGTCTTCAAGAATGGGAAGTAGATCGTCAAGATGATCTGATCCCGCAAATAGAGCTGAGGCGATCGCTAGTGCTGCTTGGCCTCTCGTTGAGTTCAAACCAGCGGTGAGGAAGTCCCCTTCCCATGTGTATTGGCTGTCGTGAGCTTCTGTTCGTGCTTCCTCGTGTTCTGGGTCTGTGTCGCGCCCGTAGATGCCGAGGAGTGCCGCGAGGCGGGAGTTCATACCCTTGGAGCGAGTGATTGCGGTGCATACTGATTGGCCGACTTCGGACCCGTAGATGCTGTGGGCGTGTTCACAGAGATTTGTGAGAATTTCGGTTTCCACCTGGCCTTCGACGTTTCGGATTACTTCGCGCATCGCGACGGCGGGGATTTCCGAGTCGAACCGAAGCGCCAGCCGAGAAAAGCGGACAGGATTCTCCTTCGCTCTGCTGCCGAGCGTGCGGGCCAGTTCGACAGCCCCACCAATGAATTTGCCGTCTTGCCAGTGGGCTGTGTCTTCGATGTGCTGTTGCAGCGCACCGATCCAGTCGTCGTCACACATCTGCTCCGTGGCGTCTTCACTGATCGGTGGTGATGCCCATTGTGCCTTTGGCTGCGTCGGAGCCCGGGGCGGAGAGTCTTGAAATTGCTGTTCCAGCTCTTCCAATCTTTGGGTTGCGGCGGGGGACATCCTTGTCGAGTCCAGTGCCGATAGCTGCACATACTGGCTGTAGCCTTGATATGGCTCCTGCTCCAGACCGGCCGGTGACTCAGAATTGCAGCCTCCAGTCCTTCAAAGTTGTCGGAGGAGCAATCTGATGAGAACGCTTCGATCAACTCACGCAAAGTCCAATCGTGAGCATCAGACAAGCCGAGGTCGAGGTTGCGTGAATCAGAGATAATCCAGCCGATCGCATCGTCTGGGTCTTGTTTGGCTTTGAGCGCTCGGCAGGCTAGGTACCTGAGTTCCCAGCTCTCGGCGGAACGAATGTGGACTAGGACTTCCGAACATCTCCCTGGGCTTTCGGCGGCAAGCTGTTGAAGAGCCTTCTACAGCATCGATGATGACGTCGTCAACAGTGTAGGCGTGAGACCATTCTGTGTTGCCCCAGCGTCGGCTACCCGGCAAACAGCCTTTCCTTGGGTATTGGTCGGCGAAGGCAACCTCCATGATGAACGGCAGGACGTGCTCGACGAAGTCTTCCGGGGCCGCGACAGCGACTTCGCTGATTGTTGGCGCCGACTGGGAGTTACGTGCAAGGTGGCCAGACTCGAATGGGTCCGAGCTCCCGGTCTCTTTTGCGCAGGCCAAGCTGCGATGCAAGACCGCGCCGATCAGTCGTGCTGATCCAGCTGGGTCCTCATTCTTCAGAGAACGAAGGATCGACCAGAAGTCCCTACCCGCTGTGAATTGGTTGAATGCATCGTCAAACTCTCCCCGTTCAACGAGTTCTACAGCTAGGTCCACTAACTCGCGGTTCAGCGCCCAAGAGACCATGGAATGCAAACGGCGCCGCCAGTCCTCGCACTCCCCGATGTGCGGCCACACGAGCTCTGCGACACGGGCACCCCGGCTTCTCGCCACCAGCGACAACGGGTAGAACGCCTGCTCGGATCTTTTAGGATCGGCCAGCCACTCCTCCCATCGTCCAATCGAGTCAACAGCATCGAACCACCCCGGCACGTTGAGGAGCAATAGCAGCCTGGAGGAAACAGGGGAGCCGCTCCACGCGAGTTCCTCAAGCGCCTCCCAATCCTCAGGCGTCGGTTGCACATGGCGAAGCACGCTGACGACAACTGTCTTGAGATGGAACCGGATGTCATCAACACCGAGAAGCTGCACGACAACCTGCCGGAACCGCCTCCGGTCGGTTGCGGCAAGGTATTCAAGCACCTGGCGCATCTGGGCACGCCTGAACAGGTATTGGCCAGACTCCACCAGGAAATCTCGAATGTCACGCCCCGCCGCAACAAACGAGCGAGCGAACAAATAGTCGAAATACGACTCGTGAAAGAACGCGATCTTGCCGCCGTCTCTAACTATCACCGACTCAGATATCAGAGTCTCCTTCTCCCGGTTTGCAGCACGGTCAAGTACCTCTTCGGGTGCTTGTAGGGTCTCATTCTCGCTCATATGCCGGACCAGGGCACCCGCGGTCTTGTCCCAGTCCAGGTGCCTAACCCGGCTTTCGACGCTGGACCGCACCTCAGCGGTGTATCGGGTATAGATGTCCTGCAATGTCGTGTATTCGTGTGTTCGGGCAGTTTCAGAGAGCCGGCAAAACACAGACAGATGCAGAGGCGTCCGAAGAAGTTCAAGAGTGGTCTCGGAAGTCGGGAGTTCTAGGCCATGGTCAATGATCTGCTTCTTGACCGCCTCCCCATCTAGATCTCCCAGAGTATGCCGTATTGCGCCGTCTGTTGTATGCAGCAACGAGCGCAGTCGGGGATCACCTTCAATGTCAACTGTGCGAGCGACGAGCAAGATTTTGACATTAGGAGAACGCCTTATCTCAGTGATCACCTCTGCAACGGCATCAAAGTTGTTCGGCATCCGGCCGCCATGAATGCTGACGGCGTCCAACTGATCGACGACTAGAAGGGCCGGAGAGTCACCTGAGATGCCTGCTAGTATCGCTGAGGGAGAATCCGATAGGCCATTGGCTTTACCAAGGTCTTTTGATGTCACCATTGACCGGTCGACATCCATTCTGGCGACTGCGACAAACCAGCCCTCCTCCTCCAGGCAGGCGGCTACTGCAGACGCGACGGTCGATTTTCCAGACCCTGCACGGCCATCCAACACAACTATCTGTGCGCCTTCAGGGTTGCGAAGGACATCGTTCAGGGATTTCGCTTCATCGCGGGAGACCAAGCCGATCCTTGGTTCAACGCTGGCTACGCGACTCTGGTGTCGTTCACGAGTCCCTCGTATCTCGCTGATCGCATTGGCATCGCCCAACAAGAGTCGCCGAATGAATCCTTTTGACTCAAGATGAGCAAATACCTGAGGCGCAGTGATGTTTTCGTGAATGTATTCCTCGCAGAAATTCCGCAACTCTCCCGCGATGAGATCAGTGTCCCCTGCGAACAGGAGCTCCAACTCACGAGCCACAATCCTCTCTAGGGCGTCCTCGGATAGGTGCTCGACCTCCACATTTCTTAGAAAGTGCCAGGCTTTCTCTTGCGTAGAGTTCAGTGCCCCGGCTACTTCGGTTAATTGCTTTCGACGAGCCTCTTCAAGAGATTCGGTGAAATCATCCAAGGACTCAGACTTCCTAGCCCGATACGCCAGGGTGTTGAGAGCATCCGCTGACGAAGCGACAACCAGGCGAAAGTGCCGCCCACTGTCAATCTGGAACTTCGCAGCTTGAAGGACGCCTTCACGCACAAGTCTCTTGACAGTCCAATTGCTTGTCGAGCTCTTGGCCTGTTCGCCCCAGGCGACCCCTTCGATATCAAGCTCCAACTCAATGCCCGTCCCAGCCCGCCCAAAAGGGTCCAGTCGGATTCGGCTATTGTCCCCTCTCAAGAGCTCCGCAATACGCAGCACAACCCACAGATGTTCGTACCGGTTTCCTGCCTTGTTGGCTGCCCCACCGGGCGTCGCCGTCACCACTATCGCTGACTCCCGGGATCCACTGCTCGGTTAGGCAAGAGGATATACCCGCCTGCTTCCAGAACGTCATGATGGACCCGTCTAGAGACCCCTGCTCGGATCTGCACTCCGCGAGCGTGTCAAATCGCACTCTGAACCGCCCTCTTTCTTACGTAGGGTGTGCGAGTCATTGGGTTTGGTGGTGGGGCGATGCTGGACTAGCGCCTCCGTGGTTTTTGTTGTCGAGCTTTGATATCGATCGGCGTCATCCAGTTGAGGGTGGTGTGGCGGCTTTGTCCTCGCCGAATCGGGGCCGACGGCATGGGGATCGAGGGCAACACTGCGGCTCCGGGCACACCGGAGATAGCGTGGATTCTGCGGATGTCTGAGGCTGAGGCTGCGACAGCGACGATGTACGACGAAGGTGCGGATGACGGCGAAGGCGGTAGCTGAGTACATCTCGGGCTTGACTATCGGTCAGGGCCGGTACTTGGGGAGCCATTTCCGCTGCAGGGTTGGCAGGGGCGGTTTCTGCGGTGCTTCGACGTGGAGGGGGATGGTGCTGTGTCGCTGGCTCGGGGTGGCGGCAAGAACACGTTCGTCGCGGGGATTGCTGCGGTTGCGGTTGATGTTGGTGCGCCGTTGGTGTCGCCTGGTGCTCATGCGGGGAACCTCATTCTGGTCAGTTGCGGTACCAGCCGCCGCCGATGAGGGTCAATGCCTCAATTGCCTCCCACTCTCGGGGCTTTTGACCGTCTGAGTGTGGTACAAAACCGGGGACACTCCTCAGGGTTGTCGATATGAAAAGGTGCTTTGAACTGGGTTTATATGGCCTTCACAGAGTGGAGGTGAGGGGAATTGAACCCCTGGCCTCCTCGATGCGACCGAGGCGCTCTACCAACTGAGCTACACCCCCTGCGACCGGCAATCGTAGCGTCACGAGGCCAAGGTACGGACCTTCCCGCCCTCGATTGCCGTTAACCGTTGACGGCCCTTCCGGCACTCGCCAGCGAATGCTGATCCGCTATGCGATCGGGGTAGAGCATATGGACCTTCATCTCACGCTCAGCGGCGAGGCTCCGGCGTTGTGAGGCGAAATAAGCGAAAGATCCCGTGGCGATGTCGACCAGAACGTGGACGACCCACAAAATCGGACCAAAGGCCAACGCCGCGAACAGAGTGGTCAAGCAGAGCAGGCCCAAAGTGATACCAACGTCGCGGCGCCTCCGGGCCGCCTCACGCGCGCTACGGGGAGCCAACGGCGAAGATTGATACACGGCGGTCGGTGATTGGTCACGGAGTTGTCGAGCAGACCCAAGAGTGCCGAGCCCGTGGGAGAACGAACTGACACGATCTCTCTCCTGCAGCGAACTTTGGACACGCTGCCGCCAGTACCAACCGAGATAGCCGGCCCAGCAGGCGGCTAAGGCCACAATGATAATCGACTCCGACATGTCGTGCTTGAACTCCCAGGAGGTTGTGGCTGTGTGAACGCGGCTGCGAAAGGGCAGGTACCCTAGAGCTAAGTTACAGTTATACTACAATCGAAACGTAAAGGCAACGCTTTCTTTTCCCTGTTTCTAATCCGAATCTTCGCGGCGGTAATGGCCGGAGCGACCCCCAGTTTTTTCCCAAAGCGCGATGTCTGAGATCACCATTGAGCGATCCTTCGACTTGCACATGTCATATACGGTCAACGCGGCAACGCTACAGGCTGTGAGAGCCTCCATCTCCACACCGGTTCGGTCAACCGTTTCGACCTGCGATTCAATCACGATACTCGTGTCGAGAATCTCGAAGTTGACAGTGACCGCGCCAACAAGCAGCGGATGGCACAAGGGGATCAGGTCGGAGCAACGCTTTGCGGCCTGGATCCCGGCAACGCGAGCGACCGCCAATACGTCTCCCTTCTTTATTGCTCCTTGAGCTACCGCCAGCGCTGTTTCAGCCGTCATCAACACACGGCCTCGAGCAATCGCCCGGCGATGACTTGGGTCCTTGGGCGTGACATCAACCATTCGAGCACGGCCAGCGGGATCTAGGTGTGTGAACCCGTGGTCGGCCATAGTGCAAAAGTCTAGAAGATTGCCAGGCACCGCCGTTGGATGCCGATCCTTCCCGCTCATGCCCGCTTCGCGTGCGGGCCGCTAAGACCCGGAGTCAGCCACCAATTTCTGACATCGAGCGGCGGGGGCGGATGAAGTGGACCTGATTGATGCTGTGACCAGCCCACTTAGATGACACGGACCGTTGCAGGGCACCAGCAATGTCGTCGTCTGACGCGCCACTGCGCAATAGAGCCCGAACATCGGTTTCTTCAGTGGCAAACAAGCAGTTGCGGAACTGCCCATCCGCGGTGATACGAACTCGGTCACACGATTCACAAAATGACTGGCTGACACTGGCCACAATCCCGATCTCGCCACCGCCGTCTGCGTAACGCCAGCGTGTGGCTGGTGCCGAGGTCCGCTCAAGCGGAACCAGATCGAATTCGCTTGAGAGGCAATTGAGGATCTCGGTCTGAGTCATCACTTGGTCGTTGGTCCAGATTTCGTCCGCGTCGAGAGGCATGAACTCGATGAAGCGCACGACCAGACCTCGATCGCGACCAAAGTGGGCGAAGTCGACAATCTCGTCGTCGTTGATACCTTTCATGACGACGACGTTGACCTTCACGGGGCTGAAGCCTGCGTCCAGAGCCGCATCGATGCCTTTCAACACCCGCGGAAGATCATTGCGGCGGGTGAGTTGCTCGAAACGATCTGCTCGCAATGAATCCAGGGAGATGTTGATCCTTACAAGACCAGCCGCTCGCAACTCGTCGGCCAACAATGGCAGCGTGACTCCGTTGGTTGTCATTGCCAGATCAACATTGAGAGCTGCGAGCTTGGCAACGAGAATCGACAACTTGGCACGTACTGTGGGCTCACCACCGGTCAAACGGATGGCGTTCACACCGAAACGCTCAACCATTATCTGGGCCACGCGTTCGATCTCTTCGAACGAAAGCAGGTCTTCGCGGCGCTGCCATTGCATCCCTTCTTGGGGCATGCAATAGGTGCAACGAAAGTTGCAACGATCGGTGACGGAGATGCGCAGGTCTCGATGAACGCGCCCGAATCCGTCGATCAACTGCGTGGTCATGTGACCACCGTACCTAAACCGATGATCTCAACCTCATCGCCAGCCGCGAACTCTGTCCCGTCGGGAACGATCGCAAGTGCGCTCGCGCGAGCCATGGCCGCGAGCTGGTGCGAGCCTTGCCCGGCGAGCTTGCGGATGTGCCAACGCCCAGTTTCGTCAGGGCCGCCTGTTACTCGTACGAAATGGGTTTTGCCATCATCGTGGCGGCCCAACGAATCCTCGGTAATCGCTCGCCTGACCGGACGATCAACAAGGGTGTGTCCCGCCATCTTGCGCAGGGCTGGGCGCGCAAAGAGTTCGTAGCTGACCATTGAGGACACTGGATTGCCCGGAAGCCCGAACACCGGCGTCGCTCCGATCAGCCCAAACGCAAACGGTTTCGCAGGTTTGATGGCGATTTGCATCCAGCGCATTTCACCGATGCGGTCAAGTACAACTTTGACGTAGTCGAAAGCCCCCATCGACACGCCACCTGACGAAAGAATCGCATCGCAGCGGGCCGCGCCGTTGGTGAATGCTTCGGCGATATCGGCCTCGTTATCCCGGGCGATACCGAGATCAACGGGTTCCATGCCAGAGTCCGCCAACATCGTCAGCAGAGTGCGCCGATTCGAGTCTCTGATCTCTCCGGGCTTCAGTGGCCGACCGTCGTCTACGAGTTCGTCGCCTGTCGAAACCACTCCGACCACCGGCCTGCGGTGAACACACACCGAACCGAAACCGACGCTGGCCAAGACGCCGAGGTGGCCTGCAGCCAACACTGTTCCCGCGCCAAACAACTCATCGCCGGGCCGTACGTCCTCCCCCGCCTCACGCACATGGTTTCCTTCACCCACCGTGATCTCCACCTCAACCTCCGCGTTTTCGGGGTCATAGGAGGTCCGCTCGACCATCACAACCGTATCAGCGCCTTCGGGCATCGGCGCCCCAGTCATGATGCGCATGGCTTGACCCTTGCCTAGGGGTCGCTCTGCCGGGGCGCCTGCCGCTACCGTGCCCACTACTTCAAGTGTGACCGGAGCCTCCGCCGTGTCGGCGGCAATCACCGCGAATCCATCCATCGCGGTGTTAGCGAACGGCGGGACCAACTCTTGGGCGACAATGGGCCCCGCTAGGACCAACCCGCCTGCTTCGGCTAGCGAAACCGACACTGCCCCCAGACGGTCGACCCGGTCTAGAACGTACGAACGAGCTTCTTCAAGCGAGATCACACCTAAAGCGTGCCTCAAACCGCCTCCAGTTGCCACCGCTCAAGCGCGTTGTTGGTGGCTAGCGTTCCGAGAGGAGGCGGCGGATGTTGGATTGGTGACGCACGACGAGGATGGCGGCGACACCAATCGACACCACGATTTCCCATGTCGGCAGACCCGCGATGGCCGCCAGCACCGGATACGAGAAGGCGATGGACAATGAACCCAGAGCGGCGACCCTCAACACTTTCACCACAACGAGGAAGGTGAGTGCGCACAGCAAACCGATGATGGGGCTGATCATGAGACCTGCACCGCCCGCAGTAGCCACGCCTTTACCGCCGCGAAAGCGTCGGATGACCGGCCATACATGGCCGGCAACTGCAGCTATCCAGACGGCATGGGCCGCCGGTCGGCCGGACACGGCGAGAGCCAGCGCTGCCGGAGCGGCACCTTTCAACATGTCGATCAGCCCGACGATCACACCGGCTTTGCGGCTTCCGAGTCGATAGATGTTGGACGCACCCGGATTACCTGAGCCCTCACGTGTCGGATCCACTCCCATGCGCCGTCCCACGATCGTCGCCGTTGGGAACATTCCAACGACGTAGGCGCCGACCACAAGGGCGACAACTTCAATCACCCGACCATCGTACGGTGGCGAGCGCTGTCGGTACAGGTATCCTCTCTCTTCGTGCCCACATACGACTACCGGTGTCAGCGCACCGGAGAGATGTTTGAATTGTGGCAGTCGTTTCGCGACGAAGCCATAACCGTCTGCACTCAGGTCCATGACAACGAAGATCAAGAGTGTGGTGCACCTGTCAAGAAGGTGTTCTCGAAGGTCGGAATCTCTTTCAGGGGAGAGGGTTTCTACAAAAACGATCACGGCTCAAACGCCCGCGCCAGAGCATCGGAAAAATCCAAGTCGAATTCGTCGTCTAGCGAGTCAAGTACTACAAAGAGCGAGTCGAGCTCTTCGGCCAGTGATTCCGGGTCGTCTGTGAACGGCTCAAAAACCTCCAAGAGCAACGCCTCAAGCGCAGCCTGACACTTCCGCAGAGACTCTCTGCAGACACTGCTTCCCCCAACCATTGCCGAGCCTCGCGAAGGGGCGAACATGTTTGAGTTGGACCGGCCGCCAATAGCAACGTTGCGTGCCACAATCGGAAGTGCTCGGGTGGCTGTTCGTCGTAGTCGCTGGCCGAGACTCGTCTTGACAGCAGTAATCGGGTTGGGCGTTGGACTTTGGCTCGTTGGGATCTACAACAACGCCACAACCGCGCGAGCTCAGTGGCAAACCGAAATCGATGGCTGGACCGCCACCAGAGACCTGGAAGCCGGCACAACCCTTACCACTGATGATCTCGCCTCGACACGGCTTCCCACCGCGGGAACACCTCACGATGCAACACTCACCGACCCTCACGGGTTGACGCTGAGAGATTCGATGGCCACCGGCGAGATCGTCCGGGACGGGCGACTAACGACGGCCACCGGGCAACTAGCCGCTCAGCTCGGCGATGCCGCGGGAGGGCTGACTATCGCAACCGACGGGACACCCTTGGAGGCGGGTGACTTAGTCGATCTGTACGGTCTCATCGATGGCACCCGATTGGCCAACGACGCAAGCGTGATCGAGGTTCACGAAGGTTTCGTTACCGTCGCCATCGCCGATCAGCAGCTCCAAGCCGTCATTCAATCGTTGACGATCGGAGGTGTAGTGCCGGTACTTGTCGGATAGCTAGCGCCAGTTGGTAGCGAGAATGCTGAGCACACCGAGACCGAGGATCACCCTGTACCAAACGAAAGGAGTGAAGCTGTGGCTCCGGACCAGGCGAAGCATTCCCCACACCGCCACCCAACCTGTTACCGCAGAGGTTGCTGCGCCCCACAGAAACGGTGGCCAAAATGACGACGGAATGTCAGCGTCTGCCAAGGCAAACAACCCGGCACCAGCAATGATCGGAAGGCTCATCAAGAAAACCAACCTGGCCGCAGCTTCTCTTTGGAACCCCAGCAAGCGTGAAACCGTCAGGGAAGCCCCTGAACGCGAAACCCCAGGCTGTAGGGCCAGAGCTTGGCCCACGCCCATTAGCAGGGCGTCACGGAGGGTGAACTCGTCTTGGCCGCGCCGTTCCGGCATCCGATCGGATAGCAGCAAAAACAACCCGAACACAATCAACATGACGGCAATCGTGGCTATCCCGTCAAGGTTGTTGATTTGATCGGCGAGCAAAACCCCCACCAACCCCGCTGGCACCGCAGAAACGACCAGGAACCAGCCAACACGTCCATCGTTGGTGAGCGGTTGACGCCGCAGGGGGGCTAGTCCGGCGACGATGTACTTCGCGATGTCAGCGCGGAGATAAGCGACCGCACCAACGAGCGTTCCCAGATGCACGGCAACGTCAAACGATGTCTCGAGTTCACCACTGAGTTCCTCCCAACCGAACAGCCAGCGAGTCAGCTCCAAATGTGCACTCGATGAGATCGGCAGAAATTCAGATAGCCCCTGCACAATGCCGAGAACAATGGCGTGCAGAATTGACATCAGTCACCAGCTCAGGCACCCGACATCATCACATCGGCGACCACAAGGGAAACACCGGCCGCGCTCATGGGCAGCCACTGTAGGTCATTGCCTATTTCGGTGATGTCGAGCAGTATCCGCTGAAGAGTTGAGGCGATGGTGATCTCTCGCACTGGTTCGGCCAGGGCGCCATTGCGGATTCGAAGCCCTTCCGCGCCAGTGGAGAAATCTCCAGAAACGGGATTGACACCGGAGTGCAGTCCTGCCACGCCTTGCACTAGAAGACCGTCGTCGATACTGGCGATGAGTTCGTTTTGGTTACGCGTTCCAGGACGTAGGGCCAACGCCTGAGAACCAACGCCTGGCGCGCCTTTGAAACCCGCGCGTACCGCTGAACCGGTAGATGCAGTTGCGCCCCGCCGGGCCGTGTAGGAGTTGTGAAGGAAGCCTTGCAACACCCCAGAGTCAATTAGTGAATTCGGACGCGTGGCGAGACCCTCGCCGTCAACCGCGGAAGCTGTAAAAGCATCAACGTTGGTGGCGTCGTCGAGTAGACAGAGGTCGCTTACCGCAACTTTCTCACCAACTCGATCAGCAAAAATTGAGCGGCCTCGCTGCGCGGCATCGCCACTCAGGGTTGCACCGACGATTCCGAGTAGTTGGGCGGTTACCCACGGGTCGAGCACCACGGTGAGTTTGCTTGTCTGCGGTTTGGTCGCGCCCAAGAGCCGAGTGGCTCTCTCCGCGGCTTCGCGAGCTGCGTGTTCCACGTTGAGGACTGCTGGCCCCCTACCGATCGAGTACCCAAAACCTGTCTGTGTTTCGCCGTCGGCTTCGGCCATTGCGTAGGTCGCCAGATAGCAACCTGTTTCACGGCTCGTACTGGTGATCCCGGTAGAAGTGGCGATTGCCGATTCGCAGCGAGTGTCGGCGTATTCGGCAGACTCGATCCCTGATATCCGCTGGTCCGCTCCGAGGGTGGCACGTTCGAGCTCAACAGCGAGCGCGACTTTGTCGTCTGTTGAGAAGTTGTCCAGCGACGAATCGAACAGATCGAATTCCACGGGAACCACGCCATCGGGCTGAGCCACGCCATTGAATTCGTCGGGTTCGGCGAAGGCTGCGTTGTCACGCGCTTCTTGCAGCGTCTCTGACAACACGGATCGGTCCAGTGTGCCCGCGTAGGCATATCCCTGCCGACCGTCAGCTACGACTCGTACGCCTATCCCCTGGCTTCGAGCCGATGTGAACGATTCGACTGCGCCTTGGTATGCCCGAACCTCGGTTTCGAGTTCATCGGCGACGAAGACTTCTACCTGTTCACCGTTGTCTGCCCAACCCGCAACCCGAGTGGCAATATCTAACAACTCAGTGTTGGTTGACCCGTTCGTCTCAGCCATTACTGCGCCTCAGGCCGCGGTGCCGCCGATGGTGAGAGCCTTTACCCGCAGTGTCGGGGTGCCGTCACCGACCGGCACGCCTTGGCCGTCTTTGCCGCAGGTGCCAGGTGAGCCCATCGCGAAGTCATTGCCAACGGCCTCAATCAGCTGGAGGGTTTCGGGTCCGTTGCCGATGAGGTTTCCTTGCCGTATCGGATCGGTGATCTCACCGTTTTCGATCAGGTAGGCCTCGGTCATGCCAAACACGAAGTCACCGGTGGCTGTATTGACCTGCCCCCCACCGAGTTGTGCGACGTACACACCTGATTCGGTTCCAGAGATGATGTCGTCGGGGTCGTCTTCGCCGTTGCTGATGTAAGTGTTGGTCATTCGCACCATCGGCAGGTGCTGGTAGCTCTGGCGTCTACCGTTGCCCGAGCTTGGTCGCCCTTGCTTGCGGGCACGCAAGTGGTCCCACATGTAGTCGGTGAGCACTCCACGATCAATCAACACGTTGTGTGCAGCTTGGTGGCCTTCGTCATCGATTGCAAAGTGCCCCCACTCGCCGGCCATGGTGCCGTCGTCGATGAGGGTGACAAGAGGCGTGGCCACTTCTTCACCGACACGACCAGCGAAGACGCTCGCCGATTTGGCTATTAGGTCGGCTTCCAGTCCATGACCGCACGCCTCGTGAAACAACACTCCGCCGCCGCCAGGTCCGACCACCACAGGCATCGTCCCCGAGGGTGCTGGGCGCGCACTCAGTTTGGTGATCGCACGGTTGGCTGCCCGCCGGGCCAAATCGGTGACATCAGTCTCATCGAAGAGTTCGAAGCCGATAGTTCGCCCTACAGACTCGCGTCCGGTCTGCAGGCCAGTGTCTCCCGTGGCCACGCATGAAACCGAGAACAGGGTGCGGATCTGGTCGTCTTCAGCGAGCAATCCGTCGCTGTTGGCTACCAGAATCCGGCGACGGCTGTCCCCGTAGCGGGCTGAGACTTGCGAAATTTGTGACCCAACCGCTCGCGCCTCGGCGTCAGCACGCGCCAGCAGTTCGACTTTGACGGTCTTGGCTACATCTTCGGGTGGGACCTGAGCGGAAGCGCTAGCAGCGATGCCGTGGCTGCCGACCGAGACAGTGCGCGTTCCGCCTCCGCCGCCCCGAGCCGCGGCCGCTGCTACCTCGGCAGCACCGGCGAGTCCGCGTTCAGAGAGATCCGCAGTGTGCGCGAAGCCGGTTGTATCTCCCGCCACCACACGAATGCCGGCACCTCTGTCTCGACCGCTTGTCAGTTCCTCAACCCGCCCGTCGTCGAGCATTGCCGACGATAACTTCTTGTCTTCCACGAACAATTCTGCAAACTCCGCGCCAGTGCTCAGCGCGGTGCTGAGTGTGCGGTTGATCAACTCATGGTCAAGCACTTAGTAACTCCAAGGTCCAGAGGTCGCTATGGTACCGCCAATGCGCGTCGAAGCAGGGCACGCCCCCGGTGTCGAAAGCGACCCCTCTGCGGGTCCGCTGTTGAAGTGGTGGCTTGAGGCAGGCATGACGCTGGCTTTCTACATCGTCTATTCGGCAATCAGGAACCAGTTCGGCTCCGCGCTCGGAGACAGTGTCCGGCTCCGCTCCTACGAAAACGCCCTTGACATCATCGGCATCGAGAAGGCGATGGGGCTTTATCACGAGGAGTGGACGCAACAGCAATTCCTTGATTGGGATTGGTTCATTGTGTATTGGAATGTTTTTTACGGGTCGTTCCATTTCATCGTCACCATCTTCGTGATGGTGTTTCTGTTCCTTCGCTTCCCCACCCGCTACATCTTCATGCGGTCGACTCTGGCCGTCACCACCGCGTCCGCGCTCATTGGCTTCGCGTTGTATCCGCTGATGCCACCTCGCCTGTTGTCGAACTGCGCTTCGCAGTACGGGGCTTGTGTGCCGGGTCACAACTATGTCGACACACTGGTTGATCCTGGTGGTTGGTGGTCTTTTGAGTCTTGGACGATGGAGGCAATCTCAAACCAGTACGCGGCAATGCCGAGCTTGCACGTCGCTTGGGCGGTGTGGTGCACGATTGGCTTGTATCCCGTGCTGAAGCGGCGAACCACACGAGCTGTCATCGCCGGCTACCCGCTGCTGACGCTTTTTTCTATCGTGGTCACCGCCAACCATTATTGGATCGACGCCATCGGCGGGCTTGTGTCTGTCGCTCTGGGCTTGCTCTTGGCCCCGAAACTCTCACAGTTCTTGCCCGGTGGAGGTCGCCGAGGTCGATCCACAAGTGCCATCTGAAATGGCTAAGATTCCTTACCCCCACCGCCGCGACAGGACACTCATGCGCCTTGATGCCATCCACGGCCCAATTGATCTGCAGGGCCGCAGCTTCGATGAACTCAACGATCTTTGCGAGCAAATCCGCGAGGAGATTGTCTCGGCGGTCAACGAGCACACCGGTCACCTGGGTTCCAACCTTGGCGCAGTGGAACTGACTGTTGCTCTGCATCGCGTGTTCCGTTCCCCTCACGACGCAATTCTGTGGGACACCGGGCACCAGGCGTACGTCCACAAGATGCTGACAGGAAGACTCGCTGGGTTCCGTCATCTGCGTCAAGAGGGCGGGCTTTCGGGTTATCCGTCCAGGGCGGAATCTGAACATGATTGGATTGAGAACAGTCATGCCTCAACGGTGTTGTCCTATGCCCATGGCCTTGCTACCGCGTTCCACGCCAACGACAAGCGTCGGCGGGTAGTGGCTGTTGTCGGCGATGGTGCCCTTACTGGCGGCATGGCTTTTGAGGGACTCAACAACCTGGGTCACAGCGGGCGCGATGTGGTGATCGTGTTGAACGACAACGGCCGCTCCTATGCCCCTACGGTCTCTCGTTTGAGCGAAAGCCTGGTCAAGATTCGCAGTAACCCGATCTACATGCGTCGACAAGCGAAAGTTGAGGAGATAGCTGAGCGCATCCCCTGGGTTGGTGAACAGATCAAGCGTGGCGTGAAGATGTCGAAGGCAGCGATCCGCGAGATGTGGGAACCACCAGCTTTCTTCGAGAACCTCGGGATTCGTTACATCGGGCCGTTCGACGGCCACGACATCGAGTCGCTTGAGGAGGCACTGCACAACGCTGCCGAGTTCGACGGTCCGGTTCTAGTGCATGTATTGACCCACAAGGGTCGTGGTTACGCTCCGGCCGAGAACGACAACATCAAGAACATGCACGACATCGGCTCGGTGAAGGACGGGTCTTACACTGCGGCATTTTCTGAAACGTTGGTGAAGCTGGGTGATCAGCATCCTGAACTCGTGGCGATTACGGCCGCTATGCCTGATTCCACCGGGTTGTTGCCTTTCCGGGATCGTTTCCCGGAGCGTTGTTTCGATGTCGGCATTGCCGAGCAGCATGCTGTCACTGCTGCGACTGGCATGGCAATGGGTGGTCTTCGCCCAGTTGTCGCCATTTATTCGACCTTCCTGAGCAGGGCTTTCGACCAGGTCAACCTGGATGTCGGGTTGCATGGCCAACCCGTGATTTTCTGTGTGGACCGAGCAGGCGTTACCGGCCCTGACGGCGCCTCGCATCATGGTCTGTTGGACATGGTGTTGTTTACGAAGGTACCTGGAATGACCGTGCTGGCTCCGTCGAGCTACCAGGAACTCCAGCAGATGATGGAAGACGCAATGGATCTCACTGATGGTCCTGTGGCGATCCGCTGGTCGCGCAGTCCGGCTGCTCATGTGGCAGATCATGAGGTCGGCGTGGGTCTCAACGCTCGAAAGACCCGTACCGGCGACGGGCAGGTTGCGTTGCTCGGCTTCGGTCAGATGCTGAGCGCGGTTATCGGCGCGGCCGACTTACTTGCCGCTAACGGCATTGAAGCCACCGTTTACGACCCTCGAGTGGTGGTCCCGCTCGACTCGAAGATGATCGACGACATCGCTGAACACGATGTGATTGTCACCGTCGAGGACGGGTTGCGCATCGGAGGTGCTGGGGCTGCAGTGCGCGACACCTTGGGCGACCGCGACACCAATTGCCGCATCCGAGTGCTGGGTATCCCCGTGGAGTACGTCCCCCACGCCAACGCCGACGACATCCACGCCCGCTTCGGTCTCGATGCCAAGAGCATCGCCACCGAAGTTCTCACGCTACTCAGCCCCTAGACGTTCACACAGCTCCGGCTACGCGGCTCCGGCTACGCCCGGCAACTAGTTACGTGTAGTAGGGGTTTTCGCCTTGGTCGTGGTCGGTGGTGTCGACTACTTCGGTGATTTCGGGGATGGCTTCGAGGATTGCCTTCGAGATACCCTCGCGCAGCGTGGCAGCACTCATGGCGCAACCCTGACAGCCCCCGCCCATGGTCACAAACGCCCGATCGTCCTCAACACCGACGAGTTCGGCGTAACCACCGTGCGAGGCGAGCGCGGGATTGATGCGCTCTGCCAAGAGGGTGCGGACCTTGTTGGCTGAGTCGCCGGTCAGTTCGAGTTGACCCAGCTCACCAAGCGGGTTCGGTCGGTTCGGGTTGCGGATCACCAATCCCCCTTGGCCCGCATTGGTGGGAAGGTCGAGCGTGGCACCCGTCAGAGCCGAGACGCTGAGTGCTGGAACGATGACCGTGAGCCCCTCTTTTTCGTGGATGTGGTCGTCGTCGGCCTTTTCCGCAATCGGTTCAAGGGAGAGATCGTAGGTGTAGTCCACCCCGCTGGCACCGGTCACTTCTACGCGAAGCCCCAGTGTTTCCCCATCGTCTTCGTTGGATCGAATACCGAGCACGGTGGCGCGGGCGGCGTCGCTCACGATCAAGACTTCGCCTTGGTTGGTCTCAGCGACAGCAAGTTCCGCGTTCGTCATAACGCTCAGGCTACCGGACTCTTGAGCACCTCAGCGCTGTTCCAGTTCGTCGCACAACCTCAACCAAAGATCTTCGGCTAGCGCGTGCTCTTGCGCGCAATCGGCCAGCGCAGCTCCCGCCTCGGCGAGCTTGTGGTGATCAGTTCCCGACTCCGCCAAGACCGTTTCGAGTTGGAGCCTTCGAGCTTCAAGGCGGTCCAGTTCCTTTTCGGCCTTCTTCAGTTCATGACGAATGGTTGCGCTCGATCTAGTGGTTGCGCTCTGGGAGGCTGCGGTTCGGCGCTTCTGAGACGGCGAGCGTCCGGCCGATGATGCTTCGCCTTCAGGGGTTCTGTTGGCTGGTCGTTGGCGGTCGATGAGCCAGGCTTCGTAGCCTCCCGGCCAGCGCCGGGCTCGACGGTCGTCGATCACCAGTACGTCGTCAACCGTTCGGTTCAGCAGGGCCCGATCATGACTGACCACGATGAGCGCTCCAGGCCAATGTTCAAGAAAGTCTTCAAGAGCTCTCAGCGTGTCGAGGTCGAGGTCGTTGGTGGGCTCGTCGAGTAGCAGAACGTTGGGTTTGTCAGCCAGGGTGACCACTAGCTGGAGCCGACGGCGCTCCCCGCCCGACAGCATGTCGATAGGAGACCTCTGGGTGTCGCTATCGAACCAGAATCGTTCCAGTAGGGCGAGATCCCACCAGTCGGGTTGGGCTCCGTCACCCGCAATGAACTGGCGTACCGTCACGTTCGGGTCGAGACTTCGCCCTTGCTGGTCGTGTAGACCAACGACTGTGGTCGGACCCTGGACGACTCGACCGGCCAGCGGTTCGCGGCGACCCGCTAGCACATCAAGGAGCGTCGATTTGCCTGATCCGTTCGCTCCCACAATCCCGAGCCGTTCGGTGCGATCCAACATCAGGTCGAGGCCGCTGATCAGTGGTGGTTCGCCGTCGAAGCCGACAGTCACATCGTGGAGTTCTACAACCTGATCTCCGAGCCGCGGCGTGCTGTTATGCAACGACGCTAAGTCGAGGTCGACTTCACGAGCACTAGCCACCGCAGTCCCGCCGTCGATCAGTTCATTGGCCTTGTTGACTCGTGATTTGCTCTTACGTGTTCGAGCCTTGGCCCCTCGGCGCAGCCATGCGAGTTCGCGCCGCGCCAAGTTGCGTCTTGTCGATTCGTGTGCCTTGGCCAGCGCTTCGCGGGTCGCCTTTCTCTCCAAGTAACCTGCGTAACCGCCGTCGTGAAGGTACGCCGAACCCCGATCAAGTTCGAGGATTCTGGTTGTGACGGCGTCGAGAACCTTGCGATCGTGGGTGACTATCACCAGACCGCCCTTGAAGGCGGCAAGCTCAGACTCCAGCCATTCGATGGCGTCAACGTCTAAGTGGTTGGTCGGTTCGTCGAGAACCAGCAGGTCTGCTTCGGCGACGACCGTTTGCGCCAGTGCCACCCGCTTTTGTTCCCCGCCGGACAGCGTTTCGATACCACGGTCGATCTTGTCGCCCATACCGAGCCGTTGCAGAGCCGCCTCTCCCCGCCAGCCCCCGCCTACGGCTTCGCGAACCGACCCCGACTGAAGTTCGGTTATCTGCTCCAGGGTCGCTACCGATACGCCTTTCTTGCGACGAACTTCTCCACTTTCGGGGATCCGCTGACCTGCAATTACAGAGAGCAGAGTTGTCTTGCCGGTTCCGTTGATTCCGACCACACCGAGTCGGTCTCGGTTCGAAACCGTGACGGAGACATCGCCGAACAGAAGCCGATCAGGTCGGCTCATGCTGACACGATCAACGTCAACAAGGATCACAAGCGAAGGCTACGCGCTGGTTATGGGTCAGCCGCGGGCGACTCGATGCTTCAGTGCGCCGAATGCCAACGTCTGGCTTATGAGCGCAACTCCGGCTATTGCCAACAATGCCTTGAGCAGCGATCCTCCATCCCAGTTGAGAAAGAGAGATCGCAGTCCCTCCAGCAAATATGTCACCGGGTTGTACCTGGCTGCCTGACCGAGCCAGCCGGTCATCGCGTCAATCGGGACGAATGAAGAAGTAATGAAGGCAAAAGGAAAGAACAACAGGAATGAGGAGTTGACAGCTCCAGGGTTACCCGTACGCAAGGCGATGGCGTAAGGCAAGCCGGTGTAGGCAACCCCCCAGAGAGCACCCATAACGATGAACGTGGCCACTCCCAACGGCCCTGTCGGGAACCGCACGCCAATAATGAATCCGAAGACCAGCACCGGGATTACGAGCATCACGACCAACACGAAGTCGGCGACGATATGACCGATCAACAGCGCCCTGCGTGACACTGGGGTGAGCATCAGACGGTCGAAGTACCCGTTCTGGATGTCGAGCACCAGTGCCGGCGCACGCGACACTCCTGTGACCGCGAAGATGATGGCGACGGGCAACTGGAAGGCTTTGTAGTCGATCTCGATCGAGGTGAAGTTGGCAACATCTTGCAAGGAACCAACGTTTATGACCAGGAAGAACAGCGGGATGAGAAGCGCTGGGACTACCGCTTCAAGATCACGGGGTAACTGTCGCACCGACCGAATGGCGATGCTGCCGACATCTCGGAAGAACCCGGTTGGTCGCGCCTGTATGTGATGATGCGGTGTGATTGTCGTGGTCATGAATCGACTCCTTCCATGCGATGGCCTGTGACTTCCAAGAAAACATCGTCGAGGGTTGGTGTTCGAAGCGCTAGTTCGGTTACCGACACGCCAGCTCGGTCAAAGGCCAAGGCGACGGGGCTGAGTGCTCGGTTGCCGTCGATGGTGTTGATGATCAGTTCGTCGCCGTGGTGTTCAACGGAATCAAGGCCGTCGATGCCTACAAGCGCTGCTGCCGCTGCTTCGTGGCCCTCTTCAAGGCGGGCAATGACAACATCGGTTCCGACGGTGCGCTTCAGTTCTGTGGGCGATCCCTGCGCGACGAGCTTGCCGTGGTCGATTATCCCGATGCGGTTCGACAACTCATCAGCCTCTTCAAGGTATTGCGTGGTCAAAAACACGGTCATGCCATGTTCACGATTGAGTCGCCGCACCTCTTCCCAGACACGCAACCGCCCTTGCGGGTCTAGACCTGTTGTCGGCTCGTCGAGAAAAAGCACCGACGGGCTGTGCATCAATGATGCCGCCAGGTCAAGGCGCCGTTTCATTCCTCCGGAGTATGTCGAAACAAGCGCAGGCAGGGCTCCAATGTCGAGGATCGGCGCGAGTTCTTCAATTCGCTGGGTGATTTCGCTGGAGCGCAACCCGAATAGGCGGCCCTGAGTTTGGAGGATCTCAAGACCGGTCATGCGGTCGTCGAGGGCCGCTTCCTGCAGGGCCACACCGATCGAAAACCGCAACTGAGCGGCTTGGGAGACCACATCAAAGCCCGCTACCCGGGCGCGACCGCTGGTGGGGAGGAGCAGAGTGCACAGCATCCGCACCAAAGTTGATTTTCCAGCACCGTTGGGTCCAAGAAATCCGTAGATCTCTCCTTTGGGGACTTCAAGATCGATACCGTCCACTGCCCGGAGATCACCAAAGCAACGAACGAGTCCTTCCACCTGAATTGCAGCCATCCGCCGACGCTAGCGGCGCTTCGCCAGAGGTAGCCTCGCGTTGTGTCTGATATCGACGCGGTGCTGCTGGTTAGCTTTGGTGGTCCAGAGGGGCCTGAAGATGTCGTGCCCTTTCTTGAGCGAGTCACAGCTGGTCGTGGTATCCCGCCAGAGCGCCTTGCCGAGGTAGGTGCTCACTATGCACATTTTGGCGGTGTCAGCCCCATCAACGAACAGTGCCGAGCTATTCATGAAGCACTGCAGTCAGAACTCGATTCGGCTGGCTATTCGCTTCCTGTCTATTGGGGAAACCGCAACTGGCATCCTCTGCTTGACGACACGATCGCGCAGATGGCTAGCGACGGAGTCCGCCATGCCGTAGCTCTGGTCACATCTGCCTACAGTTCATATTCGAGCTGTCGCCAGTACATCGAAGATCTAGACCGCGCTAAGTCAGCGGCGGGTGTTGAGGCTTTGCAAATCGACAAGATACGGCCCTACTTCGACCATCCGGGGTTTGTCGAGCCGTTCATTCGGTCAACCCAGGATGCTCTTGGGCGCCTTGTATCAAATGATCCTTCCCCGCTGGTTTTTACTGCCCATTCCATACCGGTGGCTATGGCAAACTCATGCGACTATGAAGCCCAGTTGCGGGCGACCATGGACCTAATGGCTACCGCGGTGTCACCCGAGAGCACCTGTCATCTCGTTTGGCAGAGCCGCTCGGGGTCTCCCTCAGTGCCATGGCTTGAGCCCGACATCAACGATCACCTCCGCTGGCTCGCCGCTCAGGGTTACCAACGAGCGGTCGTGATCCCGGTCGGTTTTATCTCCGACCACATCGAAGTGCTGTGGGACCTAGACCACCAAGCAGCATCAACAGCCGACGAATTGGGTCTCCATATCGAGCGTGCGGCTACGCCGGCGACAGCTCCAGATCCCGAATTCATCGCAATGGCCCGCGAGTTGATTGAGGAGCGACTGGGCCATCTGAGTCCTCGAGCCCTGAGCGCTATGCCTGCGCGACCTCGCGACTGTGTCCCCGATTGTTGCATGTTCAAGATGTAAGGAAAAGATAACCACGGCGATCAAGTATCCACCAGAGTTCACGAAACGTGATTTATTGTCTGTGGCGTATCTGTCCTTAAGCTCTGTGGGTTATCCGCAGGCTCGATCCGTTGGAGGACACCACCGGTGAATCACGCAATGATCGCTGCCGAAGCGCTGCGCTATCGCTTGAAACTGGTTAAGGCACCACTTGTGCAAGACGACGAGTGGAACGTCGAGGAACTTGCAATCGCATCGGTCACCGCGGCCGATCCTCAAGTAGACGGCGCCATCCGCCGTATTGCCGAATCGTGGACCAAAGCCGGTCTAGAACCGGCGGCACTATGTGTGCCTTGGAGCGGACCCATGGTGGACGAACTGTTCGAGAACCGTCCCGATTTGGTTGACACTCTCGACGACATACTCAGGGGCGCGAACAGAGCCAGACGCGCAGCCTGATCAAATCGAACACCCTCGCTCGCGCTAACTCCGCTCCGCCGTGGCCGCGGTGGCTTCTGTTGACTACCTTGTCTGTGTGCAAGTCCTCACGCTGGTCAACCAAAAGGGTGGAGTCGGCAAGACAACGGTGGCCTTGGGTTTGGCAGCCTCTGCTTGGGCTCGCCAAGTCGACTGCCTCGTCATCGATATCGACCCCCAAGGAAACGCCACAACCGGGCTGGGGGTTTGGAATCCGCCTTTCAGCATCGACCACGCTCTGGCTGAAGAGCGTCCCGGTTCAATCGCGAGTCTGCGGGCGACCTCTTCTTGGCCGCTTGAGGGTGGGCGTCCCCCGTCAGTGGTCCCCGCTACGCCAGCTCTCGCAGCCCGTGAACCACAATTGATGACCGACCCCATCGGGGCCAACAATCGTCTTGCGGTTGCGCTCGAAGGAATCGACCACGACATCGTCATCATCGATTGTCCCCCATCGCTGGGCCTGCTCACTGTCAATGGGTTGTTCGCCGCTGATCAAGCCTTGATCGTCACCGAACCAGGCGCTTGGGCTTCAGACGGTGTCAACCAGATCCTGAGAACGGTGGAACGAATCTCTGCCCGCCGCACCGCGCCGCTCACCGTGGCAGGAGTTGCTGTCAACCGCATGGGCCGTACTCGAGATGCCCGATATTGGGACGAGCAGCTCCGAACCGACCATGGCAGCATGGTGCTCCCAGCTATACGGCTTCGTGCCGCGGTCACCGAAGCGGCTGCCAACTCTTTACCGATCCACGCACTCGGGGCCCGGCCCGGCGCCAGAGAAGCAGCCGCCGAGTTCGACACTCTCTTTGATCTCATCGTCAACACCGAGGTGACCAATGGTGTATGACCCACAAGCTAAACGTCAGCGTCCAAAACCAGCGCCAGAGGGTCCCGCGCCGGTCGACGCTCTACTGCTCACGGACACCGCCGCAGCCAGTGATCAAAGTGTGGTTGCGGACACTCCAACATCGGCTGCCGATGTGGGCAACGAAGAGTTCCCGCCGGTTACCGAAGACCCGCCTCCAGCTCCCACGGTCACTCCCGAGCCTGCCAACCCGCCCCCAGACAAGTTGTTGATCAACAGCGCTCTTGTCAGTGCCGTCGGCACGCTGATCGGCGCGTTGGTGCTGCGTTATTTATGGAAGCGCTGGTTTCAAAGCGACAGCCCCGAATAAAACGCTCAACAGCCGCTGGAAAACGAACCGTCTCAACACCTGTGGTTGTGATTCAGCTCGCGATGGCTAGCAATTCAGCTTCTCGATCGGCCTTGTTTTTGGCTCTTTTGGCGACTTCGGCGGTGCCTTGCGGACACATCGACACGTATGGGCACCATCCGCACAGCGGGCCAGTCCGTGGCTCGAACTCATCGTCGGCACAAGCCGTGTGGATCTCTGCCCAGGTAACAGCAAGTTTTTGAGTGACGGTCTCGATCTCTTTACGGTTCACGTCCATGCCGATAGTGCGCTGTCCGAGATACAGCAGGCGTGCTCGCACCGGCATCTCACCTGTGGATGCCTCCACCGCCGCGGCATACAGCAACACCTGATCGAGCCGTGACCGACGGAAACGCTGCGATGGCGCCTTTCCCGACTTGTAGTCGGTGACGATCATTCCGTCGCCTTCTTCGTCGATCCGATCAACGATTCCCCGGAAGGGCACTCCGGCCAGTTCGGCTTCCACGTCTTGTTCGGTGGCTCGTACTTCTACTTTGGTGGGGTCTTCGAGATGCCAAAGGCCCTCGATTGCTGTCCATGCCTTCCAGCGAAAGTGGCGAGACTGCTCCTCGTTGTGCCCTAGGGCCTGATAGTCGCTCAACGCCTCAGTCTCAGGCCACTCGGTGCGAGCGATCAGGCGAGCCTCTTCGATTGTGCGCTCGGTGGGTTGGCGTTGCAACAACAATTCGAGAACCCGGTGAGCGAAGCTCCCGGCCAGTGCATCTGCGCTTGGAGGGTCGGCCATACGATCGATGTACCGGAATTTCCAGCGACGGGGGCATTGCGTGAAGGTGCCAGCCCCGGACGGTGAGAGGCGAGGCGGAGGCACGGGGATTAGTGGAGGCGTCGACCCGTCGCTGACCGGAGATGCCGAAACTCCCACTTCGGTAGAGCCAACTGAGTCGGAGTCGAGTTTCACTTATGTAGTTCTACACCATGGGTGTGACACTGCAAGGTGAAACCCGTCGAAGATCTGCGACTGAACCACTCAAGGACCAGCGATACATCTAGATATCGAGGGTTGTGCTGTCTACTAGGGCGCTGTTTCGCACTAGGAATTCGCGTCGGCTCGACACGTCTGTACCCATCAGAACCTCGAACATCTCAAGGGCTTCCTTTGTCTGGGCACCATCGTCCATGGTGAGCCGACGCAGAGTGCGAGTATTCGGATCAAGTGCGCAGTGACGCAATTCCTCGACGTTCATTTCGCCGAGTCCCTTGAAGCGCTGCCACTTGACATTCTCTCGGCGACGGTTGCCTTTGCACAGCTCATCAGTCACCGCCTCTTTTTCTTCTTCGGAGTAGACCCGATATGTCTCATCTCCGATTTTGGTGGTGAACAAGGGGGGTTGGGCCGCAAATACCCGGCCCGCTTCCAGCATCGGCCGCATGTACTTGTAGATCAAGGTCAACAGCAGGCAACGAATATGACTACCGTCAACATCGGCGTCGCACAAGATCACTATGCGGCCATAACGGGTGTCTTCGATGTTGAACTTTTCGCCCGCTCCAGCACCCATGGCAGTGAACAAAGCCCGCGCCTCGGCGTTGTCGAGCACCTGCTTCGGGCTGGCTTTATGGGCATTGACCACCTTGCCCCGTAGCGGCAGGATCGCCATCGTTTCAGAGTTGCGACCCCTTTTGGCGGGGCCGGCCGCAGAGTCCCCCTCCACCAGAATCAGTTCCGCATCCATTCCGTGAATCCGGCAGTCGGCGAGCTTTTGAGGCATCCCGGTTGAACCGAGACTTGCCGCCTTGCGCTGGTTCTCCAGCAGGGTCTTGGAAGCGACCCGACTTTGAACTGCGTTCGACAGCTTGTCGGCAATCGCTTTGACATGGGTGCGGGGCCCTCCACCGGGCTCGAACCACTCCTTGAGTTGTTCGTACACCACCCGGCTGACAATTCCGTCGATTGCGGGAGTGCCCAATTCCTGTTTCGTCTGCCCGCGGAATTGTGGTTCTGCGAAGGTCACTTTCAACGCTGCTACCAGGCCCTCCTGTACATCGTCTTTGACAGCTTTGTGCTTGTTTTGTTTTGCGAGTCTTGCGAGTCTGTGGTGGTCCTTGAGCACCACGTTGTTGATTACCCGTGTCAGGGCTTTGTCGAATCCCGCCAAATGGGTTCCGCCCTGTGGGGTCGGGATGGTGTTGACGAACGACACCACCTTCGTGTCGTAGCCATCAACCCAACGCAGCGCGATATCAACGGTGCATTCCCGCTCAACGTCTGTCATCTTCTTGTTGACCGGCACCTTTTCGACGAATGTGTCGATGCCGTTGCCGGTAATGACGCCACAGACAGCAGGGGCGTCTGAGAGGTGATCAACCAGGTCGGCGAGACCGCCCCGGCTCACAAAGACAAACGGTTCGGCGGCACCACCGGCGCGCTTGTCGGTAACCGAGACCCGCATCCCAGGTACCAGGAAACAAGCCTGGGTCACACGATCACAGACTTCGTCAAAATCGACGCGGGCCTCGGGTTTGAAGATCTCGAAATCGGGCCAGAAGCGCACTCGCGTGCCAGTTCGGTTGTTGGAGATGCGTTTGATCTTTTGGAGTTGATGACCGGCTTCGAAGTGGTTTGAGCCGTTGAACTGGCCAGCCACCCGCTTCTTGAAACCCAGCACATGGGTGCCTCCATCGCGATCGACCTCGACTATCAACTTGGTGGCCAACGCGTTGACCACGGATGCGCCAACTCCATGCAAACCACCTGATGACGAATACGCGCCGCCTCCGAACTTTCCTCCCGCATGCAATTCGGTAAACACCACTTCCACCGCTGAGACCTTGCGTTTGGCGTGACGGTCGATAGGAATGCCGCGGCCGTTGTCACTGACCTCCACCGATCTGTCACGGTGCAAGATGACGTCTACTTTGCTGGCGAAACCAGCGGCGGCCTCATCGACGGCATTGTCGATCAGTTCCCAGACCAGGTGCACGAGTCCTGCGCTGCCGGTACCGCCGATGTACATGCCCGGCCGTTTGCGCACGGCTTCCAAGCCCTCAAGAGTCTCGATCGCATCAGCGTCGTAAGCGGTTGAGGTGGTTGCGGCCAAGTCGGAATCCAACGAATCGAGGGTGAATGGTCAACGAACGAGTGTTCGCAACACCGTACTACCGACTGGTGACAGTGAAGCGGATTTGGGTAATATTGGGGCCTTGGGTCCCCAGCGACTACCTACGTTCACATTAGCGATCACTCTCGCCTTCGCCAGCTTGGCCGCGGCTTGCAGCAGCGAGGGTGATTCTTCGACACCAGACCAGTCGGGGGATGCTGTTTTCGCGACAACCACACTCGCACCTCTCGAGCCGGAGCCCACAAATCCTTCGGACGCGCCTTCGAGCACAGAAAAAAGCACAGTTGAACCCGCACCTGCCGAAACCACGACAACACCGGCGACCGCCGATGGCGACGCCACGGTAGGGACACCTGCACCTGACCCTGTGCCCACCGAGACCACGACACCGGAGGGAGAATCCGACACAACCGAAGGTCCTGCAACCACAACATCCACGACAGCCACCAAAGAACCCACAACCGTCGAGGAACCAACAACCACCGAAGAATCAACAACCACAGCCGGACCAACAACCACAGCCGGACCAACAACCACAGCCGGACCAACAACCACAGCCGGACCAACAACTACGACCACCAGAACTCTCACCCGAGAAGAGATCCTCGAAGCGGCCGCAGCCAACGCCTCGTTGTTGAAACCCAACAGCGACCGGCGGCTCATTGAAGTCCTGAGCGTCGCAGACGGGTCGATTACCAGTCTGTCCAACGCCGTCGACGGTGACCGAC
Source organism: Candidatus Aldehydirespiratoraceae bacterium (assembly GCA_965249055.1). Lineage (GTDB taxonomy): Bacteria > Actinomycetota > Acidimicrobiia > Acidimicrobiales > Aldehydirespiratoraceae > VXYK01. The sequence goes on from CBDFKX010000002.1 coordinate 53,694, forward strand.
CGGTGCTCCTGTGGTTCTGGGCGCCTCATTGACCGACTTGTCGGCGCGAGGCGTCGCATGTCGAGCAGTTCGCTCGAGAGCACATCAACGAAATCCAAGTCATCGGCTTGGGAGCCCAAGACGACTTCAATTTGGCCCTCGGCTTCGTCACCGACTTCGGAGTCACCACCCCGACCATGGTGTGGGATCCATCGTTCACAACTTGGCGGCAATACGGGATCAACGTCAACAGCTCAATGATTCTGCTCAACGCCGACCTGACCGAAGGCTCCCAACCTTTCAACGGCTTCAACTCCGCCCAACAACAAAGAATCATCGACGCACTCGACCAATTCACCTGACCGACGCACGTCACGGGGTTACCAGCGAGCGTCTGCGACCACCATGATTTGGCGCTCAGTTCGGCTCGGGACGAGATCACGCGCACTTGCGTCGATATTGAGTGCGACGGGGTTGGGGTCGAGTTTTCGGGGATCGTCGTAGTCAGCCATCAGCGCATAGACATCAGTCATTGCCGCAGGCCCAAACCAAGTGCCCGTAACTGTCTCACCGCTAGCCAACCTGGCAATGCGCACACCCTGACCGCCGCGACCCTTGGCAAGCAGGTCACCATAAGGCGTTGCCTTGATACCCCCGGCGCTGGTAACGGTCAGCGCTACACCATCGCCCAGCAACACGTCAGCGCCCACGATTTTGGCATCGCCAAGCAATCTCATGCCCGCCACACCTCCAGCACCCCGGCCCTGGTCGTTGATTGGATCAACGGGAGTGCGCAGAACCTGGCCGTCAGAAGCAACCAAGGCAATGTCGACACCCCGCGGCGCACGAAACGCGGCCACCACGCGATCATCACCTTTCAACGAGATGACGGTCGCCGACGACCTGGTATTCATCAACTCGACAAGCGTCAGGCGCTTGGCAACACCGTTGGCGGTAACCAGCACAAGGCGTTCGGCACCGTCAGTGAGAAGCGTCAATACCGTCTCGCCTTTGTTGAGCCCGAGCAGCACAGCGGCCGCTACTCCGCGGGCACGGCCGGCAGCATCGGGAACTTCCTGCACCCGCACCGCTATGGCCCGACCCTCCGACGTGACCGCCATGATCTCAGCGCCCGTGGTGGTCATAGCGCGTGCGGCGATCAGATCGTGGCGACCCACCGTTGCCCTTCTCGCACCGTTGGTCGGGGCGCGTCCAATGTTGCCGGAGGTGGACAGGGTTACCACGCATGGCTCATCGACACCAACAGTTTGCGTGCCGTCGCGGGTGGGCTGTTCATGCATCACAATCTCGCTAGCGGCAACGATCTCAGCTCGTCGGGGCACGCCGTGTTGGTCAACGAGTTCGTCAAGTTCCTTGAGCACCAAAGTACGGCGCCTGGTCTCAGAGTTGAGAAGCTTGTGATACTCCGCAATGTTGATGCGAAGCTCGGTGGCTTCTTCTTCAAGTTCGAGCTTGGCCAGGGCGGTGAGTCGGCGCAGCGGCATGTCGAGGATGTGGGCCGCTTGGATGTCGGTCAGCAGGAACCGTTCGATCAGCCTCACCCGGGCTTCGGGGGCATCTTGGGAACCTCGGATGATGGCAACAACCTCATCTATCGCGTCAAGGGCAACCAGCAGGCCTTCGAGAATATGCAGGCGATCTTGTGCTTTGGCGAGGCGATATTCGGTGCGGCGAACGATCACGTCAAGGCGATGCTCTATGTAGTGGTGACACAAGTCGTAGATGCCGAGCGTGGTCGGCACCCCGTCGACTAACACCACATTGTTGATACCGAACGTCTCCTCCAGCGGCGTCAGCCGGTACAGGTCCTGGAGTGCGAACCGCGGCTTGACTCCGGGTTTCAGGTCGATCTGAATACGCAGCCCTTTCATGTCGCTCAGATCGGAGATGCCCGCGATGCCCGCGAGTCTGCCGTTGTTGACCAATTCCTGGACTTTGCTGATCACCCGCTCGGGCCCCACCAGATATGGCAACTCGGTGACGACCAGAGCTTGACGGGAGCGCGTGATCTGCTCGGGTTCGGCCTTTGCTCGGATACGGAACGATCCACGCCCGGTTTGATATGCCTCACGCAGGCCGTCATTGACCACTGTGCCGCCCGACGGGAAGTCGGGCCCGGGAAGCACCTTCATCATCTCGTCGATGGTCGGTCTGGGGCGCCGTTTTGTCATCACCAACCTGATCAGCTCTGCCACCTCACGCAGGTTGTGCGGGGCCATGTTGGTGGCCATTCCCACGGCGATCCCGCTGGTGCCGTTGACGATGATGTTGGGCACCGCGGCGGGCAGAACGGTCGGCTCCTCGCCTTCGCCGTCGTAGGTGGCGCGGAAGTCGACAGTGTCTTCGTCGAGTTCGCGGACCATGTCCATGGCTGCTTCAGCGAGGCGGCATTCGGTGTAGCGCGAAGCGGCGGGTGGATCGTCGAGCGAACCGAAGTTGCCCTGGGGGTCGATAAACGGGAGCATCCGCGAGAAGTCCTGTCCCATACGTACCAAGGTGTCGTAGATGGCCGAGTCGCCGTGGGGGTGGTAACGGCCCATGGTGTCGCCGACTATGCGAGCCGATTTGCGGAACGGTGTGCCTGGACGGACCCCCATTTGCAGCATCGACCAGAGGATCCGGCGTTGCACCGGTTTGAGGCCGTCTCTCACGTCGGGGATGGCCCGTGAAGTGATGACGCTCAGCGAGTAGGCGAGGAACGACTCGCTCAGCTCGTCGGCAACGGGCACATCGACAACTTCGCGGGCGTAGTTAGGGTCGAATTCGAGTTGTCGGGGCATGGTAATACTCTCGGGGTTTACGAACGAACGTTCGTCAGCCTAGCTGCCGCTACTGACACGCCCGCGGAGGCCCCGCGTCGTTTTGACGTCGAAACGGCGTCAAAACGACGACAATACGCGTCAAGTTGGCACCATACGCGTCTCTGTGGTGCCTACGCGCCTTTGCGGCGTCGATACGCGCCGTGTGCCGTCAATACATGCCTCTGCGGCGTCCGTAGTGGGCGCCGATACGCGCCTTTGTGGCGTCGATTTGGCTGCAATAGGGTGCCCTTGTGCCTGAACTGCCTGAGGTGGAGACGATCCGTCGCCAACTTGAACCGCGTGTGGCGGGAGCGGAGATCGTCGACGCCGGGTCGCACTGGTCGGCCAAGTTCACGTCCGCCGTCGGTGCTGTCGGTGCAGAGATCCTCGCGGTTCGCCGCCGGGGAAAGTACCTGCTCTTCGACCTCTCCGGGGAGGAGGAGTTGATCGTGCATCTCGGGATGACCGGGCGTCTCGCGGTCAGAGAGCCGAGTCCAGAAGCACTTGAACATCCTCATCTTCGGGCTTGGTGGGATCTCGATACCGGTGGACGGCTCACCTTCCACGACATTCGCCGTTTCGGGCGCATCCACCATGTAGAGCGCGGCGATCACGGCGCCATCCCCACGCTCGCTGCTTTGGGGCCTGAGCCTTGGGACCCGACATTCACTGGCCGCTCGCTGGCCGCTTTCGTTAAACGCTCCGACCGGTATGTCAAGACACTGCTGTTGTCGCAACGGCCGGTGGCGGGTATCGGCAACATATACGCTGACGAGGCCTTTTGGCTCGCCAAGATCAACCCAGCGACCCGCAGGCTGAGCCCGCAGCGAGCAGAGCGCTTGGTGGAAGGCATCCGCACAGCCCTCGATTCCGGCATCAAGTACGGTGGCACGACCCTGCGCGACTACGTGGATTCAGACGGCCAAGCCGGCGCCAACCAACACGAGTTGCATTGTTACGGACGAGCGGGAGAGCCCTGCGACCGTTGCGGCAGCATCATGCGCCGCCGAGTCCTAGACGCCCGCAGCACCACCTGGTGCCCCACCTGCCAACCCCGCTGATAGCAGCCCGACTAGATTCGCTATTTGTGCGATTTCGGTAATCAATACCGTGCAAATTCGGTAATCAGTACCGAATTTGCATACACTGTTGACGTGGAGCGCTATATACCCAGGCTGGTCGACGAATTGCTCGCGCAGTACCTCAAGGAACTGCCGGCGGTAATGCTGATCGGGCCGCGCGCTTGTGGCAAAACAACCACAGCCGCCAAGCACGCACAGAGTATCGTACGACTCGACTCTGATGACTCAGCTGCATTTGTTGCTAGCCCGGATGCAGCCTTGAGCGACCGACCCGAACCCGTCCTGCTCGACGAGTGGCAGGGCGTCCCGGAGGTACTGGGTGCGGTGAAACGGGCTGTTGACATGGATCGCCGGCCGGGTCGCTATCTCATTACAGGGTCGGCAAGAACCGACACCGTCGATCACTATTGGCCAGGCACTGGCAGGATCGTGATTCTGCGCATGTATCCCTTGACGATCGCCGAACAGCTTCAAAGATCTGTGCGGCCGTTCATCGACCGGGTGGTGGAAGGCGACCTTCCGTCCGCTACCGCGGCACCGGCGCTGGACCTGCGCGACTACCTCCAACTCGCCATGCGGGGCGGTTTTCCTGAACCTGCGCTGGAATTGGGAGAAGCCACGGGACGCGCCTGGCTCGAAAGTTACGCCGAACAGGTAGCCATGCGCGATGCCCGGTCCTACGGTCAGGCACCCGACTATGTTCGGCTGCTCCGGTACCTTGAGGCGTACGCGATCAACTCCAGTTGCGTGGTTCACCAGCAGACGCTCTATGACGCGGCCGGTATCAACCGCAAGACAGCTCTCGCTTACGAAGCCCTGCTGCGTGATCTTCAGGTTATTGACGAGTTACCCGCTTGGTCGACCAACCGACTGAAACGCCTCAGCCGAACCCCCAAGCGATACGTGATCGACTCCGGTCTGCTCGCGGGGATTCTTCGGGTGGGAACAGACGATGTGTTGGGGTCGGGCAACCTCCTCGGCAACGTTATCGACACGTTTGTTGTCGCTCAATTGCGAGCTGAGACACTTGCAGCAAGAACGCGGTACCGGCTCTCGCACCTGCGCGAGTCGAACGGTCGCCGAGAAGTTGATGTGATCGCCGAACTTGGAGGCGGGCGGATTGTCGGTATCGAGATCAAATCCGCGTCTCGTGTCGGCCAATCTGATGCACGCCATTTGTTGTGGCTCCGCGACTCGATGGGTGACCGGTTCGCCGCTGGAGTGGTGCTGCATACAGGACGTGACACATTCGAACTCGCGGACAGCATCGTCGCTGCGCCGATCTCAGCGCTCTGGGCCTAGCCACTTCGCCTTCGTTCAACCACTTCCAACGTATCGCTGACCTCTGAGTGCGTACTGGTGCGGTGGGTCGCTGATCCCCTAGCGTGGTCCACCGCACGCAGTCGGGAATGGGATCAATGAGCGAAACGGTCATCAACAATCATGCGGGGTTCATCTGGTCGGTCGCGGATCTACTGCGGGGTGTGTACAAGCCGTCGGAATATGGCCGGGTGATTCTGCCGTTGACAGTGCTGCGGCGGTTGGATTGTGTGTTGGAACCGACCAAGGATGAGGTTCTTGAGACGATGGCGAAGTTGCCGTCGACACTGCAGAACCGTGAACCAGTTTTGCAGAAGGTGGCTCACCAACCGTTCGTCAACATGTCGAGGCATACGTTTCACACGCTGCTCGGTGATCCCGACAATGTGGCTGGCAACTTGCGCAACTACATAGCTGGGTTCTCTGAGTCGGCGCGTGACATTGTCGACAAGTTCAACTTCGATGTGCAGATCGATCGGCTCGACGAGCACAACCTGCTGTACCTGGTGGTGTCGAAGTTTGCTGATCTTAACCTGAGTCCCGAGACCGTTTCGGATCTGGAAATGGGTTATCTCTACGAGGAGCTGATCCGCAAGTTCTCCGAGTTGTCGAATGAGACGGCTGGTGAGCATTTCACGCCTCGTGAGGTGATCCGGCTGATGGTGAATCTGTTGTTCATTGACGACGACGAGTTGTTGACGAGGCCGGGTGTGGTCAAGACGCTGCTGGATCCGGCGTGCGGAACCGGAGGGATGTTGTCGGTCGCTGAGGATCACCTGCGCAAGCTCAACCCTCAGGCTCGATTGAGAGTGTTCGGCCAGGAGTTGAACGCCGAGACTTACGCCACTTGCCGTGCCGACATGCTCATCAAGGGTCAGGAGGCTGCCAATATCCGTTTCGGCAACAGCTTCGACAACGATCAACACCAGGGCGAGCGTTTCGATTATCTGCTGGCCAACCCTCCCTTCGGCGTGGAGTGGAAGATGGTCCAAAGCACGGTGGAGGTTGAGCATTCCGCTCAGGGTTTCGCTGGCCGCTTCGGGGCTGGATTGCCTCGCATCAACGATGGCAGTTTCTTGTTTCTGCAACACATGATCTCGAAGATGAAGAGTTTGAGCGAGGGTGGTGCCCGCTTGGCGATTGTGTTCAACGGGTCGCCACTGTTCACCGGAGGGGCCTGTTCTGTTGGCAAACAAAGGAAAGGTAGCAGCCTTCGTGCGCGCGAGTCGGAGATCCGCCGCTGGATTATCGAGAACGACATGCTCGAAGCTGTTGTTGCGTTGCCCGACCAACTGTTCTACAACACCGGGATCTCCACGTACTTCTGGGTGGTCACCAAGCGCAAGGCCCCCCGCCGTCGAGGCAAGATCCAGCTCGTTGACGCTCGCGACATTTTCACCAAGACCCGCAAATCCCTCGGTGAGAAACGCAAAGAGCTCTCGGAGGGGCAGATCGACGAGATCGCCCGCCTTTATGGCGCTTTCGAGGAGGGGCCACGCGTCAAGATCTTCCCCAACGAGGCGTTCGGTTTCCTGCGAATCACTGTGGAGCGGCCTTTGCGGTTGCGTTGGGAGATCACCGACGACACACTTCTCGCCGTCGAATCGCTCAAAGCGGTCAGCAAACTGGATTATCCACAGCGTGACGTTTTTCTTGAAGCGGTGAGAGAGCGACTGGGCACTTCGTTCGCCACCGAGAAGTTGGCCAAGGCTGTCATCTCAGAAGCAATTGATTCGGCGGGTTTGGATAAGGCTGCGTCGCTTGCTAAAGCCGTTACCGGAGCTATCGCTGTGCGAGATCCTGAAGCGCCGATTATCACCGACCGCTCAGGTAAACCCAAGCCAGACCCTGACCTTCGCGACTACGAGAACATCCCGCTGCCTGCGGTGAGTGTGACTTTCGAGGACGACCCCACGGCGCGGCTTGAGAACCTTAAGTACCAGACAACCATCGATGACTACATGGAAGCAGAGGTGCTCCCCTATGTCCCCGACGCCTGGCACCACGCCAACAACATCGAGATCGGCTACGAGATCCCCCTGACCCGCCATTTCTACACCCACACCCCACCCCGTCCCCTCACCGAGATCAACGCCGAAATCAAAACTCTAGAAGCCGAGATCATCGGACTACTGGCCGACCTGACATGATGACACGCCCGTACCCCAGCTACCGCCCCTCCGGTGTGGAGTGGCTGGGCGATATCCCCGAGCATTGGAATGTTCGAAGGCTCGGCACGGTGCTGATCGAGACCGTGGGCGGCGGGACTCCCGATACATCCAACGAGGCGTTTTGGGCGGATGAGGATGAATTGGGGCTGTCTTGGGTCGCTATTTCTGACATGTCGACAGGCGGGGAAATTACAACCACGGCGAAGAAGGTCACATCGCTGGGCTGCGCTGCGGCGCGCCTGCGGCCACTGCCCTCAGGAACGATCATCTATTCGATGTATGCCTCCGTCGGAGCAGTTGCTCGATTGGCGATTACAGCTGCTACAAATCAAGCGATTCTGGGGCTGATTCCGGGCGCGGTGGTTGAACCATCGTTCTTGTACTGGTGGTTGACCAGTATTCGCGCGCCTGTGCTGGCCCAAACTCGCGACAACACACAGAGCAATCTGAATGCGGAGACGGTACGCAGGATTCCTGTCGTTCTACCTCCCGTAGCCGAGCAGCGGGCAATCGCTGACTACCTCGACGCCGAAACCGCCCGCATCGACACCCTAATCTCCAAGAAACGCCGCCTCATCGAACTCCTCCAAGAACGGTGGGCCGTGTGGGTGCGGAACCAACTTGCTTCGCTTCCAAACCCGGCGCGGCCGTTGAAGCGGCATTGGCGGGTTGTCGATTGCAAACACCGCACACCCACATACGTCGACGAAGGGTACCCGGTGGTCAGTCCCGGCGACGCCACACCCGGGAGGCTTGACCTGCGCCGAGCACACCGGTTTGTTGACGAATCTGACTACAACGATCTTGCATCTGGACTTCGACAACCAAAAAGGGGAGACATTGTCTACAGTCGAAACGCTTCGATTGGAATCGCCTCGTATGTGGACACCGATGAGCCCTTTTGCATGGGCCAGGATGTCTGCCTAATCCAGTCCGACGACATGGATCAACTCTTTCTCATGTATGCACTTAACAGCCTTGGTCTCGATCAGTTGGAGACACAAAAGGTTGGATCCACATTTGATCGCGTGAATATCTCTCAGATCCTTGAGATCCGTGTACCGGTCCCGGACACAAGCGAACAGCAGAAACTTGGTCGCCGATTCGATCTAGCCGCCTCGCGGCGATCACGCGCACAAGGAATACTCGAACAACAGATTGACCTCCTCCAGGAGTATCGGACGACGCTGATCACCGCAGCCGTGACCGGTGATCTGGCAATACCGGGGCCAGCAACCGAAACGCCAACGGTCAGACCTATCTCTCCTTGAATCTGACGTAGAGACGACGGATATCCGCGAACACGTACGAGAAACGGTGCCACCAGTGCCGGAGGATCGATTTCGCATCGGTTCCGTTGACTACCCGCCCAACACTCAAGCAGTGGCTCGTCGCTCCAGTCCAAAGTTTCGGGGGCGCGGTGTTGACAAGATGAGTTGGTCTCCACTCAAAATTGGTTGCACAGATTCGCTCCGCCTCGGCTGTTCGAGGTCGTGGATACTGAAGCGATTCTTGTCCCAATTTTCGCCAGATCGAGCGCCCGGCAGCGAGGGAAACAATCATCGCTACGAGTGCGACTAGCGCGGCTGCCGCCGGGAGTCCGATAACTGGGGCGGATGCCCACAGAATGACATATAAAGCCCCGTATCTGGCGATTATATGCAGGAACGCTACCCATGGGTTGACGTTACGTCTCAGCAACAGTCGCCGAACGGCACCAATGCGTGGCGTCGGAGACTCTGATCGCTGGTCGGCAAACGTGGCTGTGAGAACAAGATGTACAGCATCGTCGGGCACGCTGGTCAGTGCTATTTCGCCGTTTTGGAACCTGCTTCTGGGTGCTGCAGCAACCACATCGTACTGCAGCCATTGAGGCCCGCGACCGTCAACGCGTGTGGGCGCGTACATGCCACGCGCTCGAACAGTTACGCAATGTGCGCGCCGCGGCACACAAGCGCCTGCAAACTCGCGGATTGCGATCATTCGATACCCACCCGAGTTTCCACGTCTCAGCGATCTAATGAACGCGTTGGGTCGTTCACCGCTTTCGAGTACGACCCGCAGTTTGTCTCCAGCACGAATCTCGGTGTAAGGAATCTTGCGGCCGTCTCGTATCGCCATGGCACTGTCTACCCAGAACGCGTGCTTGCGTGCGTTCGGTACGACGAACAAGAATCCGAGCACTGCTACCAAAGCCCCAACTGTCCTGTACTTCGAGCCAGCAAACTGCGTTGAAGGGTTTACAGGGGTCGCTGTCACACCCTGTGTCTAAGGTTGTGTGCATGGAATCAACTCCTGCCTCCGGTCTGTTGGACCTCTCGGTCGGTGTCGGTTGCGGCACCGCCGGGTCGGTCTGTGTCGGGCGCGTCGATGAGGTGGGGTTGTCTGATGACGCGTTGCGGTCACACCTGAAGGTGTTGGGCCGCGCCGAGTCTCGGTTGACGGCGATGAGATCCCGGGCGTTGGCTGAGCTGAGCCGCCGTCACAGCACCGCGGATGCGCAACGTCTGGTTCGTGACGAGTTGCAGGCCTCGAAGCGTGAGGCCAAACGCGATGTTGAAACCGCGGCCCGGTTGGCGGAGTTGCCTGCCACTAGTGAGGCGTTGGAGTCTGGTGAGATCCCCCAAAGTCACGCCCGGTTGATCGCGCGCGCGTCTTCTGAGAGCCCAATCGATGAGGAGTTGCTTGTCGAAGCAGCCGGCACTGAGTCTTTCGATGAGTTCGCCCGGACCGTGAAACGTCATCAACAAGACAGAGCCGACGATGACGGGCGAGCGTCGTTGGATCGTCAACGCTCCAACCGCAAAGCCAGAATCTTCGAGTCATCAGATTCGGGCATGTTCGTGTTGACAGGCGAGTTTGATCAGATCACCGGAGCACGTATCGCCACCGCGTTGACAGCCAAAGAACGCCAGCTATGGCACCGCGAAGACCCCAAAGCCCGAGCCACACCCCAACAGCGGATGGCTGACGCGTTGGCTGAGTTGATCTGTGAACCCGCCGGTGACGGCAAGTCTGCGGGCACTGATTTGTTGGTGATCGCTGATTTCGATGTGATCAAACAGCAACTGGACAATCCCCGCCTCGCCGACGGTTCACCAATACCTGTTGTTGAGCTGCATCGCCTAGCGCTTGAAGCCAACATTCTGCCTTCGATCTTCGACACCAAAGCCCAAGACATGTGGCTGGGGCGTAAACAACGCGCCGCATCTGAAGCTCAACGGGTTGCGTTGTTCGCACGCGACCAACACTGTGTCGGCTGTGGTGCTAACCCGCTGTGGTGCCGCACGCATCACATTATTTGGTGGTCAAAGAACGGACCCACCGACTTAGACAACCTGGTGTTGGTATGCGATGACTGCCACCACAAAATCCACGACCACGGCTGGCAAGTGTACAAACACCCCACAACCGGCAAATACGACCTAAAACCCCCCACCCAACCGTCGCGGCACGGTGCAACCCAACCGATTCGCCGAGCAGCAACATCAACCAACGACCAAGACACAGAAGTGACAGAAGCGAAAGAGAAACAGCACCTCCACATCGACGCCGAACTCCCGCCACAACCCCAACACCCCGACGGACCCGGCGACACAAACCAGAACAGACAACCACCCTCACGAACCCCCAACCACAACTTGAATTACACACGAATCCACATACTTGTGGCAGATTCGTCAAAGAGACGGTGAAAGCGACAAGAGCATCGTTCTACCCTAGGGACATGGCTCGCAGAGACACCGGCGTGGACCCAACTGTGTTCGCGATGATGGCGATCGGTCTCCTTTTGGCTGGAACGCTCGCAGCGGCGGTACCTGTGCTCGCCGACAAAGAGGCAGGATCGACAATCGGCACAGTTCGGCTAGTGGCCGCAGGGGCCATGGTTCTTCTTGCCCTGTTCCTGACCCGCTACATCCGCAGCCCGAGAGAAGGCGACCGCACATACGAGTACGTAGCGATGGCGGTGATGCTGTTGATAGGCGTGGCCTTTTGGCTAGCGATGCTGGGGGTGCTGGTGTTTTCGGGGTGGTACCTGATAGCTGAACGCAGCGAGACCTGGATCACGATTCTCAGCGCCGCCGCCCTCTGCATCTTCGGCCTGCCTCTACTGTCGATCTTGCTGCTCGAGCGTCGGTCACGACAGAGCACCGAAGAGATGTACGGGCTGGACGTGAATCCGACCGATGAACTTGCCAAGCGCAGTGTCGCCAAGCAACGGGCCCGTTGGCGCGAACGACCCAAGATCAAGCGCCGTCGCAGACACCGCCACTAGCGATCTCCCGACCTGCTCAAGTGGGTCGTGCGTTGCTGTAAAGTGGCCGAAACGGCTATAGTTCGCGCCAGAGGACACGAAAGGCAGAATTGATGACTCGCTCTGGCGAGGTGTGATGACCGAGCAGTTGACTCTGCCCGATGAACTGGTCCTTACACTGTTAAACGAAGAGAGTGGCTACTTTCGACAAGTACCCGGGTGGAGTCTGAACTGCGCCGTGGTCGGTTCCGCACTCGCGGAATTGTCGCTAATTGGTCGCATCGACACAGACATGAAGTCTTTGATCCTCCTTGATCAAACACCAACGGGCGATCCCTGCCTCGACCCGATCCTCAAGGCAATTGCGGCCGAGCCGACCCAACGCAACGCCCAGTACTGGGTGGAGCGCCTCGCGCCGCGCGCCGAGGCGATCATCGACACGACCCTGGATCGCCTGGTCCAGTTGGACATCCTGCAGCATCACGACGGTGACTTCTGGTCTTTGGCCCAAGCCGTCTGGCGGACGGGATTCCACGCAGGCTCCGAAGTAGGGACCGCTGTTGAATTCGTCAAGACCCGTATCAGCAAAGCCATCTTCAGCGATGAGATCCCAGACCCAAGAGACATCATCATCATCTGTCTCATCCACACCTGCGATGTCTTGCGCTACATCTTCGAACTCGATGAAGAGTCCGAGGCGCGGGTCGAGCAAGTCACAAAGATGGACTTGATCGGCCGCTCCATCGCCGATGCCGTCCATGAGAACATTGCTCGGCCGTTGTTCCGTCGCACAGCTTTGACGAAGGCGATTCCCGTCGTCCCGCTGCGGAAGTTGGTGCGCAACAAACATGCTCGCAACGGCAACCTCCCCGCACTCTTCGCGGATCTCGGAGAAGAGTACGGCCCTGTGTTCGAACTCCGGCCGCCGTTCCAAGAGCGCATGATCTTTCTTGTCGGACCCGAAACGAATCATTGGGTGCACCGCCACGGTCGCACCTACCTGCGAGCCAGGGATTATCTGGAGGATTTCGAAAAGGTCTATGGGGGATCAGGACTGTTACCCTCCCTTGACGGCACCGATCACTTTCGGTATCGAAAGTCCATTCAGCCTGGATATTCTCGCACGAGGCTCGTCGGTCAGTTGGATGAGTTCTATTCCTATGCACGAAACCACTTGGCGACTTGGGAGGTTGGCGACAAGCGCTCCGCGGTGGACATTTGCCGGAAGCTGATCAACTCGGAGTTGTCGCCGCTGTCTGTCAGCGTCGATTCGCAAGACATCGTCGAAGATTTGCACAAGTTCAAGGAGCGAGCGCTCAAGACTCACATTGCCGGGATCCTCCCCAAATTCATGCTGAAGACCCCACCCATGAAGCGCCGGGCGAAACTGATCGACGAGGTAGTGGATCGGGTTCTGAGTGTCCATACACCCGCCCAGCGGGAGGGTTGCCCCCGCGATCTCGCTGATGACCTGCTGAACATGCACGCAGCAGACAGGCAGTTCCTTCCAGAGTCGAATCTACGTTTCGTGCTTTCGGCTCCGTTGATCGCCAGCATGTACGTCGGGGATGAACTCAGCTTCATCGCTTACGCCATGCTGTCACAGCCAGAGTTTCACGAGAAGATTCGCGCCGAGGCGGACGCCCTGTTCGCCGACGGCGATCCAGATGCCGACACAATCACCGGACCGGCGATCGATGTCACTCGCCGTTTCATCATGGAGTGCATGCGTCTCTACCCGATCGTGCCGATGTCGGTTCGAAACGTGATGAATGCGGTTGTGGTAGAGGGTTACGAACTACCGGAGGGGGCACGGGTCTTCATTGCCCAGACATCGACGCACTATATGAGTGATCTCTTCCCAGATCCTCTCACGTTCGATATCGACCGCTACATCCCCCCGCGCAAGGAACACCTCGGCACCGGGTACGCACCCTACGGCTTGGGAACACACACCTGCCTCGGTGCACGCTGGACAGAGCTACAGCTGGCGATCAACTTGTTGATGATGGTCCACTATTTCACCCTTGAGATAGCCCCCCAGAACTACGAACTCAAGATCAGCCCGTTCCCGTCACAGCGACCGAACAAGAAATTGAAGTTCGTGGTCGCAGAGCAGCGGAACGAACTACCCGTCTGACGCGCTCTGTTCTTCGTGACGCTGGTGCACATCGTCGATCACCACGTCGAGGTCGTCCCACAAGCTCTGCACCGTTGAGCGCAGACGCATGTTCTCATAGGCGCCCCAGACGGTCATCGCCGGCGGTACGACCAAGATCGACACGAGCAGCGAATACCGATCCCCCACCAAGCGAAGATCAGACCGACCATCTCCGCTGTCTCAAACACTCGCAACCGCATGTCGGGCGGTGCCGGGGCATAGGGAGTGGCAACGCAATGGCCATCGGCGTCGTACTCAAAACCGTGGAAGGGACACACGAGTCGGCTGTCGCGTACACTTCCCCCTGCGGCGGGGCCCAGATTGGAACCCAGGTGTGGGCAAAAGGCCTCGGCGACACAGACGTTTCCGCTCTCGTCACACCAGATGACAATGTCCTCGCCCATCCAGGTCATTTGGATAAGCTTGGTCTTCTCTAGGGACTCACGACGTGCGACGAAATACCAGCCCTCAGGAAACGGCGAAGGTAGCGCGCCGTTAACCATCTCGGTACGTCCGACACCCATGTTCGACTCCTCACGCGGATTCTCCGCTCCTAGGAAATTCCCCGAGAAACAACTTTACACGGTTCACCCACAGACTCGGGCGGTGCGCAATGCCTCTCTCATACGCGGATAGATTCGGCTGCGAACCGCCTCCCGCGAAGGACCCCAGTGGCCGATACAACCATTGACCGCCCATATCCGCTGGGCCAAAAGCTTTGATGGCTGCCTGATGAAGTATCCGACGCTACCCCTCTGGTTAGCTGCGACAGTCGCTCGCGCAGCCGGTCGCCTGTCACGTCGCCTTGGTCGGGGCGGGGGGACCACCTTGCCGGGCCTGCTACTCAACCGCCTGCGCCCCCAAGCCACCGCGGAGATGGCGCGGGCCATTCCCGATGGTGTGATCCTACTGTCGGGTACAAACGGGAAAACCACCACTGCCCGACTCATTCGTGCAGCACTCGATACCTCCGGTGCCCAAGTTGTGGCCAACACCGCAGGTTCCAACCTGGAACGAGGTGTTGCTACTGCGCTGCTCCACGCCGCAAACCCTGACATCGCTTTGTTCGAAGTGGATGAAGCCGCCCTTGGTGCTCTGGTGGCGCAAACCCGCCCAAGAGTAATGGTCCTGATGAACCTGTTCCGCGATCAGCTCGACCGCTACGGGGAACTTGAACACTTGGCCCAAAGATGGCGGTCCGTTGTGGCCGAATTGGACCCCGACACGACCTTGGTTTACAACGCGGATGATCCCGCTGTGGCCGAGATCGGTGTCGAGCACGCAAACTCCGTCTGCTACGGGATCGACGATCCAGCTGCCGGCAGAGAACACCTCTCACATGCTGCGGACAACACCAACTGCCGTCGCTGCGACACCCCGCTCCAATATCGGATGGTCACTATCGGCCACCTGGGGCAGTGGAGTTGCCCGTCGTGCGGGCTCAGCCGACCACAACCGGAGGTGCGTGCGACCACAGTGGCGCTTCAGGGAATGGACGGACAGCAGGTCGCCATCTCCAGCGCTGGCGGATCGATAGATGTGTCGCTGCGTCTACCTGGGCTACCCAACACCTACAACGCTGTTGCGGCAACAGCAACCGCTCTCGCTGTCGGACTGGCCCCCGAAACCATCGCCGAGGCGCTGGCTCAGCGCGGCGCGGCTTTCGGGCGAGCAGAACACATCGCTGTGGGGCAGAGGCGCGTAACCACGCTGTTGGCCAAGAACCCCGCCGGAGCCAACGAAAACCTCCGCATGGTCTTGAACGAGAGCCATCCGCTGCATTTGCTGATCCTCCTCAACGACCGTACCGCCGATGGTCAGGACGTGTCTTGGATTTGGGATGTGGACTACGAACTCCTGTTGGATCAAGACCGACTCACATCGCTCACTCTGGGCGGGACTCGGGCCCATGACCTTGCCCTGCGGTTCCGCTACGCCGGTGCAGACTCAACCAAGATGTCGGTGGTGGCTGAACCCGCCGCCGCCTTCGACATGGCTTTGCAAGCTTGCGGCCCCAACGGGCGCTTGTACGTCCTACCCACTTACACGGCGATGTTGGACTTTCGCCATGTGCTCGCGAACCGCGGGCTGGTGGGGAAATTCTGGGAGGACCAATGAGCACGAACCGTCCGGTCGTGCGGCTTGGGCATCTGTACCCCGACCATCTGAACATCTACGCAGATCGGGGCAACGTGGCAGTGTTCCAGCGCCGATTGGAGTGGCGGGGGTTGACGCTGGAGGTGGTCGAGGTCGGTCTCGGTGACGAAATACCTGACGACTGCAACCTCTACTACCTGGGAGGTGGCCAAGACCGCGATCAGCTATTGGTGGCCCAAGACTTGGTCGCCAAGGCCGACTCTCTGAGGCGAGCGGCCAACGACGGAGCCGCCGTGCTCGCAGTGTGCGGCGGCTATCAACTCATGGGTCACAGCTACGTGGCCGCCGATGGTCAAAAGATGGCTGGCACCGGCCTATTGGATCTGGAGACCGCGGCGACAGACGACAGGCTCATCGGCGATGTGGTTCTCAAAGTGAACTTGGACGGCCACACCAGCACGGTGGTGGGTTATGAGAACCACGCCGGTCGCACCCGCCTGGGGTCAGAGTGCACTCCGTTGGGACAGGTTGAAGAAGGCTATGGCAATAACGGCGAAGACGGCTTTGAGGGCGCTGTATCAGGTCGACGGATAGGCACTTACCTGCACGGGCCGCTGCTACCCAAGAACCCCTGGTTAGCCGACACGCTGTTGCGATGGGCATTAGAACACGCCGGAGCAGGAGTTGAACTCGAACCCCTCGACGACACGTTGGAACAATCCGCCCACGCAACTGCTGTGGCAAGGGCAGGCCTGAAGCGGTAGCCGACCAGGCCCGGCAACAACAACGCTACGCCCGGCGACGACAACATGTATTCTCTGTCGGCAATGGTCTTACTCGTCGCTGCGCTGGTAATCGCCGGGATGATGGTGACCGTTTGGGCGATCAGCGTGGCAATCCGAGACGCCAGTATCGTCGACATTCTGTGGGGTCCGGGATTCGTCGTGGTGGCTTGGACGACCCTTATCGTCTCTTTTCCCGATTTTTCTGACGGCGGCGATACCCGTCGGGCCGTGTTGCTTTGCGCAATGGCCACCGTCTGGGGGTTGCGCCTCGGCGTTCATCTAGGTGTACGCAACATCGGCAAAGGCGAGGACTACCGCTATCAGGCAATGCGCCGCCGACTCGGCGACCGGTTCTGGATCATCAGCCTGGTGACGGTGTATGCCCTGCAGGGCGTGGCCATGTGGATTGTTTCGCTGCCTCTGCAGATCGGTATCAGCGAACAGGAACCGGGCTCCACGATGCTCTGGATCGTCGGCGCCGTGGTATTCGTAATCGGGTTCGGATTCGAGTCGATCGGGGACTGGCAACTGACTCGCTTCAAAGCAGACCCTGCCAATGCCACATCGGTTATGGACCGAGGTCTCTGGCGCTACACCCGCCACCCCAACTATTTCGGTGACGCCTGCGCCTGGTGGGGTATCGGGCTGGTCGCCACTTCCACTCCGATCGGCAACGTGGGACTGATTGGCCCGGCGTTGATTACTTTCTTGTTGATGCGCGTATCTGGAGTGCCGATTCTTGAACGCAGAATGTCCAGAAGGCGGACCGGTTACGACGAGTACGTCCGCCGCACCAGTTCGTTCTTCCCGCTCCCGCCGAAACCATGATCCCCGTTGCGTTCAGAAGGGTGAAGGCTTGACACGTACACGAAAAACCAAATTGCCGAGGGTCGGTTTCGTCGGGCTCGGCAACATGGGCGGCCCGATGTGTCGCCGCCTGATCGCCGCCGGCTACGACGTGGTCGCCTTCGATATCAACGATTCGGCATTGGACGAGGCTGTCACCGCTGGTGCCACCGCAGCAGATTCAGCACCGGCATGCGCCGGCCAAGTCGACCTGTTCTTGACTTCGCTGCCTCATCCCAGACATGTCGAAACCGTCATGGTCGGCGCAGACGGGGCACTTGCGGCTATGCAACAGGGATCGATCTGGGTCGACCTCTCCACCAACCGCAAGGACCTCATCATCGAACTAGCGGGCGAGGCACCCCCGGGCGTGCAGGTAGTCGATTCACCCGTGACTGGCGCGGTGGATGGTGCTCGAAACGGCACCTTGACACTTTTTGTCTCTGGCGACGCCGAGTCCGTTGCCAAGGCGACAAAAGTGTTGGAGAACCTCGGTTTGGTGATCGCGTGTGGTTCTTTGGGCTCGGGCAACGTCGTGAAACTCGTAACCAACCAACTCTGGTTTGTTTCGGCGGCAGCACTCGGCGAGGCATTCGCCATGGGCCTGGCGAACGGCGTTGAATTGGCAACGCTGTGGCATGCCATCAAGAAAAGCGTCGGCGACAGCTTCGTCGTCCACCACGACGCGCCAAGCGTCTTCGCCGGTCACTACGACCCCTCCTTCACCCTTGACCTGTGTATCAAGGACCTCGGCCTCCTTGCCGAACTCGGCCAAAACGTGAACACGGATCTGCCCATGACCGCCGCTGCGCACGCAGTGTTCGATCAGGCCGCGGCACGCTACGGAACCGATGTGGGCGAACTGCATGTCGTCAAACGCATCGAAGATGACACTGGGATCTCCATGCGCCTCGACGGCGACTGGTTTGCCCCCTCGGACCAGTGATGACCTACTCACTGCGCGACCTCATCGACCTCGACAACTATCCCCTCGACCAGCCACAAAGCGAGGCTTACCAAGAGGTGATCCGTAAAGCACAGGCGGGGTTGGGGTCCGTCGGATGTGCTGTCATCAGAGATCTCGTACGCGCCGATGCGGTTGCCCGTATCAACGAGGAGATCGTGGAACGCAAGCACACGACGCACTTCTCGATCGAAGTGATGAACCCGTATTTCCACACGACACACAACCCAGACTTCCCAGAGCATCACCCGGTCAACACATTCCTGGAACGCTCCAGCGGATTCATCCCCGGCGATAGCTGGGACTCTGGTTTTGCGATCGACGCTCTCTTCCGCGCTCCCGAACTAGCGCAGTTTCTGGCTGATTGTCTTGAGATCGGCGCACTTCACTGTTATGCCGACCCGTTAGCTGGCCTCACTGCCAACATCTTGGATCCCGGCCAGCAATTCACTTGGCATTTCGATACCAACGACTTCGCGGTCACGGTGCTGGTGCAGGACGCTGACTCTGGCGGCGAGTTCCAGTACTGCCCCGCTATCCGGTCAGCGACCGATGAGAACTTCGACACGATCCAAGCCGTGCTTGACGGCGGTGAAACCATCGGCCGAAGCGAAGGTGTGCACACGCTTGAACTCCGGCCAGGCGATCTCCAGATTTTCCGTGGGCGTCACTCGCTGCATCGAGTCAAACGAGTTGCCGCCGATTCGCAACCGCGCCACGCGGCGATCTTTGCTTACACCGAACAGCCCGGAGTGATTGGGAGAGTGCAACGCACTATGCAACTGTTCGGCCGAGTCCTCCCCGAACACGAAGCCGCCGAGCGCCACCGAGTACGCTCGGACCCCCTCATCGACTAGGCCACTCAAGCCTCGCACTTCAAGTAAGCAATTCTCTCGTTGCCAAGCGAGTGCGAAGTAACGACCCGAACTCCTCAGTCAAGTTTCCTGGCCCAACATCAGCAGGCCAGATATCGGTGGGGGTCATCTCGATCAACCACAATTGCCAATTGCGCATGCGACCTAGTTCGGCACCAAGTGCAGCCATGGTGTCGGGACTTATTGCGTCACCGTTGGGCCTATCGCTCATGTCTCGGTTCCTTCATCCCTCATTATATTAGAGTGTTATAATAGTAGTGCGAAGCGGAGGCCACAAGCAACCCACGTTAGGGTTTGATCGTGGATGAAGTTGGGGGTCAAGAAGAGGCGGGGGTGGGACCCTACAACGGGCCTTGGCCCGATGATGAGCGGCTCGACCCAGAACTGTTAGCCGATGGAGACAGGCGCAATGTCATCGACCAATACCGCTACTGGTCGGTAGAGGCGATCGTAAAAGATCTGGACCAGCGTCGCCACGGTTTTCATGTCGCCGTAGAGAACTGGGAGCACGACCGCAATATCGGAACGGTCGTGCGTACCGCCAACGCCTTCCTTGCCGCGGAAGTCCACATTGTCGGCAAGCGCAAATGGAACCGCCGAGGGGCGATGATGACCGACGTCTACCAACACATCACGCACCACGAAACAATCGACGATCTGGTCGCTGGGGCCGCAACAGAAGCCCTGCCCATCATCGGCATCGACAACCTGCCCGGCTCGATCCCCATCGAGAACACCGAGCTACCACAGCGCTGTGTGCTGCTGTTCGGCCAGGAAGGCCCCGGCCTCTCCCCCGCTGCTCACCAAGCCGCCGAGCAAGTGTGTTCAATAGCTCAGTACGGGTCCACCCGATCGATCAACGCAGGGGTCGCCGCGGGCATAGCCATGCACGCCTGGATTCGACGCTGGGCACACATCACATAGTTACCGAAGGCCACATAGTTACCGAAGCGAATCGGACGTCGATCAACCTTGGACCATGGCAATGAGTTCTTCGTCATCGGGGATCTCAACACCAGGCACGTAATAGGTGAACAGATCACTCACCACCGACTCCAGGTCACTTTGCTCGGTCGTGGCAAACGTGATGGTCACCATCGAGCTGTACATGTGGATCGACGACACTTTGCCCAACTCGAAGATGCGTCGAGCCAACACGTCAGGGGGGCGGTCGCCGAGAATCTCGTCGTCAGCGGCATAGCGCTCGTGGCCCATACCGGTGAGGCTGCGGTTGAGTTCAAAACGTACGACTCCGGGCCGAGGCGAACTGGAGCGGATGAAGGTGACCGGTTGTCCCATTGCGTCAGCAGGTTACCCGGGTTAGGTGGGGCTGAGCGGAAGACGGATCAGAAGAGGCCTGACTGGGGGTCGTCTTCGACGGTGCGAGGCACGGCAGTCCAACGCAGGTCATCCATGAACACCCAGCTACGCCGATGCACCGATGTCGGTCCGAACGCCGCAAGCGCAGCCTTGTGACGGGGGCAGGGATAACCCTTGTTGCTGGCAAATCCGAACGCCGGATAGTGCCGGGCCCAGTCACCCATGATGCGATCACGGGTGACCTTCGCCACGATCGAAGCGGATGCTATCGACAGGCTCACCGCGTCACCCTTGACGACCTTGGTGGTCGGGACAGACTCCACAAAGTCCCAATTTCCGTCAACGAGGACATGGTCAACCGGCCCACCGAGACCGTTCAGGGCACGTTGCGCGGCGAGCTTCTGCGCAGCTGACATGCCAAGTTCATCGCATTCTTGTTGGCTGGCGTGCGCCACAGAAACCCGGCTAGCCCAGTCCAGAATTCGATCGTGCATAACCTCACGCTCGGGTTCGGTGAGCATCTTGGAGTCGCGCACCTTGTAGAGCCGTTTGCCCTGCGGTACTACAACCGCGGCAAGAGTGAGCGGACCGGCCCATGATCCGCGCCCGACCTCATCGATACCCGCAACTACCTGATTGCCAGCCGCCCACAAGTCTTTTTCGAACCGTAATCCCGGAGCTTTGTTTTTGATCGACGGGCGAAGCGGCCGAGTGGTGGCAACCATCAATTGCACCCTAACCGACCCGCAACCGAGACCTGAACCATCGCCCTGTGTGGTGTGCCCAGACTACTCACGCGGCGCCCAAAGGGGCTCTGCGAGCAAGGTTTCGCCTTGGCGTTCGACGGTGGACCATGAAGGGTCGATACCTCCGCAGCGCAGTTCGACATTGTCGCGACTGCCGGTTCGTTCCCAAAGCAGAGCGGGCCGACGGCCATGCCAACGCACGCTGAACGACATGCGCCCCCATACGGTACCGAAGCCGCGTACATCAACGGGTCGGCCGAACCACTCAGGCGGTATTTCGGGAAGCAGGTCAATGTGGTTGAGGCGCGAATCGTCAATCAATGTGCTCAAGACGCGATCTGCCGCCATCGCAGCCGGCGTCGAAGGCTGATACCCAACGTCCGGATCAACTGAGGCGGCAAGCCGGTTTGCGGCGGCTGCCGCGCGCGGTGCGTTGGCTTCCAAAGCCCACGCCAGCTGGGACGCAGTTTCAGAGTCAAGCGAGTCCGAAGCGCCGGCTACTAACACATCGGCGAGTTCGTCAAGACCGGAGATTCTTCCGATTCGCAAATCCCGAGAGGCCAATGATCGCAACGCTGCCACCGCCGCCAAGCCACTGAGAAGTCCGGCCTCCGCGGACGAGACCACTGCGGTCCGTGCCCGATCGGCCTCCCGTCCAAGGCCGGCAGTGTCGAGAATCGGGGCGGCTTCGGCAGCGCTGCGGGGATCGTCGGATCCTGCTTGTACGACAAGGTCACCAAGGATCCGCCGCCAGGCTGTGCCGAGATCAACGTCTGCGACATCGACGGTCAGCGCATCGGCGGTGACGGCCCGCCATCCCGAGGCAATCTCGGCTGGGGTGGCTGGTTGTTTCGGCGGGTCGCCTTCAATCGCTACTAGAAACGTGACGGTTTGACGATGCGGCAACGCCATCACCAGACCCGCCGCTACCTCTGTACCGCGAACCGAGACCGGGGCTGTGGGTGGGTCTCGCCAGATTTCCGACCAAGGGTCCTGTGCACCACAGACTGCGACCACTCCCCCCGCTTGACGCTCGGGCTGGATCCACACCTGACCGCCAAGACTGACGGCATCGCGGGTAGCAGCCAGTTCAACTCCGTAAGCACGGCCCACGAGCGCAACCGCAACAGCCTCAGAAGACGCGTTCTCAAACTCGACGACGATAGCTCTGCTGACCCCGTCGTTGGCGACCGCCAAACGGTGGACTAGGTCACCTGCGGGCACCCGTAACCGAGTCTCGTAGACCGGTGCGTCGTCGATCCGGTGCCGACGAGGACCAGTGGTGGTATGCGCCACACGCCAACGATCCCCGACACCGACCCCCCATTCGAACGACCATCTGCGATCGATCATTTGTAACCGGCCACGTTCATCAAGAACTGCTACCGGACCTTCGAGGTCCCCGATTACCGCTCCCTCAAGCGGAGGGGGCTCACTATTGGCACCCCGAGCCCGTCGAGCCAACCGGCCCCACATTCCCCACCTGAGCCTCACCGCTACTCGCGGGTTATCTCTCGTTCGATGAGGCCTCGGTATGCGTCATCTGCACCCCGGAGGCCTTGGACACACGAGTACACCTCTTGGGAGATCGGCATGTACACGTCGTATTCAGCAGCGAGCTCGAGCACTACTTTCGCTGATTTGACGCCTTCGGCCACCTGGTCCATCTCAGCGTTGATTTCGTCAAGCGAACGACCGCGGCCGAGTTGTTCTCCCACATGACGATTCCGGCTCTGCGGGCTCATGCAAGTGGCGAGCAGGTCTCCCATCCCGGCGAGACCGGCGAAGGTGGCAGGTTCGCCGCCCATCGCCACGCCTAGCCGAGTCAACTCAGCAAGACCACGGGTTATTACCGCGGCCCGGGTGTTGTCTCCGGTGCCGAGTCCATCGGCCATCCCCGCGGCGAGCGCGATCACGTTCTTCAATGCACCGCCGATCTCGCAACCGAGCACATCTGTGTTGGTGTACACCCTGAACAGGTCCGTGGAGAACACGTCTTGGAGGCGTTGGGCGATGGTTTCATCGTCGAAGGCGATGACCGCGGCCGCGGCGTCGCCTGCCAGGATTTCTTTGGCGAGGTTGGGGCCGGTAAGCACGCCGACCGGGTGGCCGGGCAGTTCGTCTTCGGCTACCTGGGTCATCCGCTGGCGGGTTGAGAGTTCCAGACCCTTCGCGAGTGACACGACCGGCACCCAGGGTCGAAGGCTTGGGCGCAGCTCTTTGAGCGTGTCACGAAACCCCGCCGACGGCACTCCCATAACCAGCACATCAGCGGCGGACACCACCGCAGCTAAGTCGCTTGAGGCGCGCAGAGACGGGTGGAGTTGGTATCCCGGCAAGTACCTGGGGTTCTCGTGCTGAGCATTGATGGCCTGGGTCACATCGTCGCGGCGGCTGTACAGGGTTGTCGCAACATTGTGGGCGCTCAGATGGGCGACTGTGGTCCCCCAGGATCCTGCTCCCACAACGGCGACTTGCATTTCCATGCCGTCACCCTAGGCCAGCAAACCAAGCCCCAACCGACTCGCGTGCAAGACCAGGTGACAAGGAACCGTAGACTCACAAAATCGTGGCTTTGAGCGAACCTGCAGCGAACGACACGATCGTGTTGGTGCCGATCCGTTCGTTTGACGATGCCAAGAGTCGCCTCGCCGAGTCGCTCGACCCACAAGCCCGGCGGGCCTTGATGCTTCAAATGGCGGAGACGGTGGTTGCCGCAGCCCATGACTTGCCGGTTTGGGTGGTGACCGACGACGACGAGGTGACGGCGTGGGCAACCGAACTCAGCACTTCGACCTTTGCCGTGGGCGTGAACGGACTCAACCCTGCGATTGCAGTGGCTGCGACAGCAGCCGCGCGCGCGGGGGCGTCTCGGATCCTCATCGCTCATGCCGATCTGCCGTTCGCTTCGGACCTTCGGGTGGTGACCGGAACCGGTGTCGCGATTGCTCCTGATCGACATCGTGACGGATCCAATGTGATGAGCCTTCCCACCAACACGGGGTTCACCTTTTCCTATGGGCCTGGTTCGTTTGAGAGGCACC
The DNA here is from genome assembly GCA_965249055.1 of Candidatus Aldehydirespiratoraceae bacterium. Taxonomy (GTDB): domain Bacteria; phylum Actinomycetota; class Acidimicrobiia; order Acidimicrobiales; family Aldehydirespiratoraceae; genus VXYK01. The sequence continues at coordinate 78,161 of CBDFKX010000002.1, forward strand.
GTCTCGAATCAGCGCGCCTGGGACTCGACTTCACCGAGGTCGATGACGCATCTTTGGCTTGGGATGTCGACAGCCCCGCGGATTTGCCCTCGCACCTCCCCAACCCGCCACACAACCACACCCATATCACTCAATAGATCTCCCAAACCATGCACATTGACCTTCGCCCACCCGCTTCTGCTCTAGCCATCGCCGCGCATCCTGACGATGTCGAATTCGAATGCGGAGCCACGCTGGCCAAGTGGTCTGAGGCTGGCGCGACAGTACATGTGCTGATCTGCACCGATGGGAGCAAAGGCACCTGGGATGTCAACGCAGACACCAACGCGCTCATAGTCCGCCGTCAAACCGAACAGCAAGAAGCCGCCCGCCGCCTCGGCGCCACCGGCGAAGTGCGCTTCCTAGGAGCCGAAGATGGCGAACTCGACCACACCGTCGAGCGACGCAGCCACCTCAGCCGCATCATCCGTGAGCTGCAACCTGAGGTGGTGTTGGGACACGACCCGTGGCAACGCTGGCGGATTCACCCCGATCATCGAGCCGCCGGTTGGCTCACCGTCGACGCTGTGGTCGCGGCCAGAGATCCGCATTATCACCGTGAACACGGCATCGCCCGTCATCGCCCTGCAGCGCTGCTGCTATTTGAGTGCGAGGAACCCGACCACCTTGAGGTCGTTGAGCAATCACACGTAGAGGCCAAGGTCTCGGCGCTGCTAGCCCACGAATCGCAATTCGAGACGACCATGGAGATCGACTCCGACGACGACGGCACTCAAGCACAGGAGTTTCGCCAACGGATACTGCGCGAAGCACGAGATCATGGCCGCCGCGGAGGCGTGCGGTATGCCGAAGCGTTTCGTCTCATCGACCCCGCAAGCTGAACCAGCGTTGAATCAGTCGTAGGAAGGGGCTTGCCAGCCGCCTTCAAGTCCGTAGGGGCGGTATGGACCAAGCATTACTTGCTCAAGCACGCCGATTCCGCGCCGATCGCCGTAGTCCGCCCAGACGAGGTGCTGGACATGCTGATTCTCATATGCCATCTCATCGACTTCATCAAGCGACCACGACTCGCTCTCCATCTCCAACTCGCCATGCCACTGACCGTGCACCCATTTGGGATGCATGTAACCAATGCCCTTCATGCGAAAGGTGAAAATCGGCTCAAGGTGCACTTCGTGGCGGGTCCCATCATCAATCGAGGTCATAGCGATGGTGGCATCGCTCACCATACGGATGCCTGATTTGAACGTGAGCTTGTGCTCAAGGTTGCGCATGTGGTTTGCGGCTTCATCCTCAACTCCCGGGATGTCGTCGGGCGATTCGTAGACCGGCAGAATCGCTCCGACGTTGAAGAGCGGGCGCCCCTTGAAGTCTTCGAAGAGTTGATAGTGGATGCACATGTCCTCGAAATTGATCGGTGCCCACAGGAAGAAGATCCCCCCTTCTCGCGGAGGTTGCGGCGACCCGCGAGTGTCACCTCCAATCAGGGGTCGGATACCCCATGAACGGTCTTTTGTTCCCCAGGTTTGGGAGCGCTCGAGATCCAGCCTTTGTCCGCCGAACTCGATCCAGCCGCTCCAATGCCCGAGCTGAGCGAAACGCGTGGTGTCCATGCTTTTGCGAACGCCCGTCCCGAAATGGTGACGAGGTTCTTCCACATTGCCTGTGCGTCCCTCAAACAGCAGGTCACAAGCGAAATCCGTATCGTTGCGATCAAGCGTCACCCGACAAGATCGCATCGGATCGACGATCTGGAGATTGAACGGGCCGACCCGCATCTCGCTCGGTTCTGCGCCGGCACGAGCGGATGCATGGAAGGCATATTGATGCCCTCCGTAAACGATAGAAATCCCGCAGTCCTGGATTCCGAGATGGGGGTAGAGCGCGGTTCCAATGCCGAGGTAAAGGTCACCGGTTCTTGAGTAACCGTTGAACCAGTAGCGCTCATACGTGTCTTTGTCGCTGCTCGCCGGATGGGCGATGGGTTCCGGCGTCTGGTGGATCGGGTAATCGTCGAATTTGCTGAGCACTGCCTGCTCCTTGTCGTCGCTACAAGTCTGTCCGGCAAAAGTAACGGACATCCCAAAGTGCGTACAACGTTGGCGTGAGGTTCCCCAAGACGTTCCGGGTCATGCGTCGAATGCTACCGAGGTTCGGCTCATCGATTCCCGCGGCGGCTGCGGGCTGAGGAAGCACCGACGGCTGGTTCCCAACGAAACTTGCGCCAGGCAACCAAAGCACCGACAACAGTCCACGCCACCATCACAGCCAGACGTTCCGGAAGGAAAGCAGGTGCCTCGCTGAAGGGACTCATCGCTTCACCAAAGGAGACCACGAAGTGGCGTAGCGGGAAAGTGTCACCGACCAACAGCAACCACGCTGGAGCTTCACCCTCGAATGAGACAAAGACGTTGGACACGAACGCCATCGGCAGGATCACTGCGTTGGCCACGGCAGGCGCTGCCGCAGCACTTCGGGCGAGAGCCGCCATCGCAACCCCCCAAGTCGCAAACGTCGTCGCACCCAACACGAGCGCCACCAGCATCGCCGGAAGCTTCGCCAATTCGATGTTGACTCCGTAGGCCACCACTCCGAGCGTCACCACCGCCACAGTGCCCAGCACAGCCATATAGACCGATGAACCAATGACGCCTGCCAAATAGATCCACCGAGGCAGCGGCGTGCCTCGGACCCTCCGCAAGATCCCTTCGTCGCGGCGGATCGAGAGGTTGATCGCAAGGTTGGTGAAGGTCGCGCTGGCGACCGCGAACACTGCCAAAGCAGGCGTATAGAACTGTGCCCGCGAAACCTCGCCATACTCGGTGGTGTACGTATCCGAACCGAACAAGGCAACAAACAACACCAGCATCATCACTGGCAGGAAGAGCGCGAAGAAGGCGCCAATCGGCACCCTCCAGAAGATTCTGTTCTGGGCACGTATATGCCGCACAACGAGCGAAACGCGGCCCGTACCAAGACGCTCTCCCATCAGCGCGCCCCAGAATCCTCAGAATCTTCGGGTTCTTCGTCTTCGCCCACGAGACTCAAGTACACATCCTCCAAATCGGCTGATTCGACGGTTAGGCCCTCGAGTTCAATTCCCTGTTGCATGGCCCAACTCGTTACGTGAGCGAGATCGGCAGTGGGAGCAGGAGTCAGGATCTCGACCCGGCGTCCTCGACCCCGGCCCTGACCGGCCAGCGGCTCGAACAACCCCAGCAGAGGTTCGTCGAGCCGGGGCAGGTCGAAGGCAATCTTGGTATCGGACTGTACGGTTTTGCGAAGTTCCGCTGGCGTACCGTCGGCAACGATCTGTCCCTTCGACATCACCGCTACCCGATCAGCCAAGTACTCGGCTTCGTCGAGATAATGCGTGGTCAACACGATCGTCCGACCAAGCGAAGTCAGATTGGAGATGACGTCCCAACTGCGACGGCGCGCACGCGGATCAAATCCCGTGGTGGGCTCGTCAAGAAAGATAAGTTCGGGATTGCCGATCAAACCAAGTGCCAAGTCCACCCGGCGACGCTGACCGCCTGAAAGCGAAACAATCCGATCGTCGGCCTTGGCTGTCAACTCCACAAGTTCGATCAGTTCATCGATCGATCTTGGACTCGAGTACGCCGCACCGTAAAGCTCAAGTGCCTCACGAGTCGACAATTCGCGGTCAACCCCAGCAGCCTGCAGCACGATCCCGATGCGGTCCCGAAAACGGGGTCCACCTCGATCAGGATCAGTTCCCAAAACCGACACATCGCCGCCGTCACGGTTGCGGTGACCTTCGAGAATCTCAACGGTGGTTGTCTTGCCCGCACCGTTGGGGCCCAAGATCGCCAAGACCTCGCCCTCAGCGACGTCAAAGCTGACGCCATCGACGGCACGCAGATTCCCATAAGACTTGGTGAGCTCGCGGACTCTGATAGCCGTGGTCATCCGAGGTGACGATAGCCATCAGATCGCCGGTATCTGCAACTTCTCCGATGGTCAGGTACCGCTTTACGATGCTGCGGTGCCAGACTTCTGAGGATGGAACCACTATCGGGGATGAGCATCGTCGGGGAGTACAACTCGAAGTTCGACGCTGATTTGGCAGTGGCCATGCTTACCGACGCAGGTTTGGAAGGAGCGGTGATGGCGGACCCTGCTCACTCGGTCGCTCCTCATCTTGTGACTGAGCCAGGGTTCCGGGTAGTTGTGCGCGAAGAAGTAGCCGAGGATGCACGTGAACTGTTGAGCTACGGCGTCGAGCCTGACGAAGAGATCCAGGCCCTTGAAGCCGCGTACCACCATCGCCGTTTCGCCGATCGACCCAGGTGGATCCGCTGGTTGGGTTGGGCTGTCTTCTGGGGGTTCCCGGGGACCGTCCTCTACTTCTGCGCGCTTATCGTCTACAAACTACTGCAAGGCCTGTTTCCCTGATTCGCCGCCGGTAGCCTCGCCGGCGGGCGTCGGGGATGGCTCAGGCCATGCCCTGACCGCCGGAGGTTTCGGCGACTGACTGCTTGCCGGCTGAAATCCAGGGCATCATGGCGCGGAGTTCCTTGCCCACAACTTCGATCGGGTGATCGTGGCCTGCTTGCTCCAAGGCGAGGAAGTTGCTGCGTCCGGAGCGGCTTTCGGCCACCCAGTTGGCAGCAAAGGTGCCGTCCTGAATGTCTGTCAGAAGTGTCTTCATGGTGGCTTTGACGCTGTCGTCGATGACCTTCGGACCGCAGCTCAGATCACCCCACTCAGCTGTGTCAGACACTGAGTAGCGCATGCCCGCGATTCCCTCCTCATACATCAAGTCGACGATGAGCTTCAGTTCATGGAGACACTCGAAGTAGGCAACCTCAGGTTGGTAACCAGCCTCGATCAGGGTCTCAAAACCGGCCTGCACCAGCCGTGTCGTACCGCCGCACAGCACGGCCTGCTCACCGAACAGGTCGGTCTCGGTCTCTTCGGTGAAGGTGGTTTCGATCACGCCTGCGCGGGCACCGCCGATGGCATCCGCGTAGGCCAATGCAAGCTCCTTGGCCGAACCGCTGGCGTCTTGTTCAACAGCGATGAGACACGGCACTCCGCCACCTTCGCTGTAGGTGCGGCGCACCAGATGGCCCGGGCCTTTGGGGGCGACCATGCAAACATCAAGGTTGGCAGCGGGTTTGATCAGATCGAAGCGGATGTTGAATCCGTGGGCAAAGAACAATGCGTCACCATCGCCAAGATTCGGGGCAACGTGTTCTTCGTAGATAGCGGCCATTTCGGTGTCAGGCATGAGCATCATGGCCACATCCGCCTCGGCACACGCAGCTACGATGGATTGCACGTTGAGTCCAGCAGCTTGCGCTTTGGCAACCGACGATGAGCCCTCACGAAGGCCGACCCTCACGTCGACCCCCGACTCTTTCAGGTTGAGTGCATGGGCGTGCCCCTGCGAGCCGTATCCAAGCACCGCAACCTTTCGGTTGAGGATCTGAGAACGATCAACGTCTTTTTCGTAATAGATGTTCGCCACCGCGAAACCTCTCTTTGTGTTCGGTGTTTGTTTCTCTGTGTTCGGTCAGTCGAGCGCTGGGAGCGCTACCCGTCCGGTTCGCTGAAGTTCCACAATCCCGAAGGGTCGCAGACATTCCTCGAACTCATCCAGCCGAGCCGTACGAGCTGAGAACGACAACATTATTCTCTCGGTGTTTTCTGCCAATACATACGCCCGCCAGTCATCAATGAGTTCCATCAGTTCTCGACGATGGTGTGCTTCAGCAGCGACGGTCACCAACATCAACTCCCTCGATACGCAGTCCTCGGGCGGCAACTCCTGGATCTCAACCACATTGATGAGCTTGTTGAGCTGCTTGACGACCTGTTCAAGAGGCGCTGATTCGACATCAACCGTGAAGGTGATCCGGCTGAAACGCTCATCGTCGGTTGGAGCCACAGCCAGCGATTCAATGTTGAAACCTCGGCGTGCAAAAAGCCCCGACACGCGGGCCAGAACGCCAGGCTTGTTCTCGACGGTCGTGACGATCGTATGGAACCGGTCTGGATCGCTCATCGCTCCAACCCCTGCTGGCTCGGGTCAACCACGAGTTCGGAGTTGGTTTTGCCCGCCGGAACCATGGGGAAGACGTTCTCACGGGGGTCCGTACGGAACTCGACCACGACCGGACGGTCGTTGATTTCGTTGGCCTTGGTGATGGCCGGTGCGACTTCATCGGGGGATTCCACCCGGATACCGACGCAACCCATCGCTTCAGCCCATTTGACGTAGTCGGGGGTCTGCTCGGAAAGGTACACCTCGCTGTAACGCTCGTCGTAGAACATCTCCTGCCACTGGCGGACCATGCCCAGATACGAGTTGTTGAGCAGAGCGACTTTGATGGGAATGTCTTCGACCGACGCGGTGACGAGTTCCTGTGCGGTCATTTGAAAACAGCCGTCCCCGTCGACAGCCCAAACCCTGCGGTCGGGTTTACCGACCTTGGCGCCGATGGCAGCGGGGATGGAGAAGCCCATCGTGCCCAACCCGCCCGAGTTGATCCAGGTGTAGGGGTAGTCGAACTTCCAATATTGGCTGGCGTACATCTGATGTTGACCCACACCTGAGGTAACGATGGTGTCGGCCGGGTTGTTGTCGCGCAGCTCTTCAAGCACATATTGCGGCTTGAGTCTTTCGCCAAGCTCAGACTGCTCATAGACGAGCGGAAACTTCTCTTGCCAACCCGAGATGGTTGACCGCCACTCTCTGCGATCAACTTGCGCGTCCGTACCCCCGATCTCACGCATTGCCGTGACGAGGTCTTCGATGACGAGTCGGCAGTCGCCCTGTATCCCGATGTCGACTTGGCGAACCTTGCCCAGTTCGGCCGGGTCGATATCAACGTGAATGATCTTGGCATCGGGAGCGAACCCGTCGAGTTTGCCGGTCACACGGTCGTCGAAGCGGGCACCCAGCGAGATCAGCAGGTCAGACCGTTGCATGGCCGTGACAGCCGTGAAATTGCCGTGCATACCCGGCATTCCCAGACACAGGTCATGACTGTCGGGGAAGGCGCCACGGGCCATCAATGTGGTGACCACTGGTATTTGAACCATTTCCGCGAGTTCCAGCAGCGCTTCGGCGGCGCGGGATTTGAGGATCCCTCCACCCACATAGAGCACGGGTCGTTGCGCCTCGCGGATCATTTCTGCCGCCGCTCGGATCAGCTCAGGATCGCCTTGGGTGATCGGGTGATAACCGGGTAGATCCATGTCGGTGTCGCTTGCTTCATACCAGGTCATCGCCGAACGTGGGTTGGCAGGATCCACGATGTCTTTGGGAATATCGACAAGTACAGGGCCAGGGCGCCCGGTTGTGGCGATGTGGAAGGCGGCGCGGATGGTTCGGGGAATGTCCTGGGCTTCAGTGACCAAGAAGTTGTGTTTGGTGACCGCCATAGTGATACCGGTCGTGTCGCATTCTTGGAAGGCGTCGGTTCCGATCGCCGCGTAGGGAACTTGCCCGGTGATGCAGACCATCGGAACAGAGTCGAGGAAGGCGTCGCAGAGTGGGGTGACAACGTTGGTAGCTGCCGGACCACTGGTGACCATGACGACACCGGGTCTTCCCGTGGCATGCGCATAACCCTCGGCCATGTGGCCGGCCCCCTGCTCATGGCGCACGAGGATATGGCGAATCGAACTATCGATGATCGGGTCGTAAACGGGAAGAATGGCACCGCCTGGCAAGCCGAACATCACTTCGACTCCGGCGCGTTCAAGGGCCTTCACCAAGGCCACTCCGCCACACATCTGCTGTTTGTTGTTCATTGGTTCATCCCGCATGTCTGCTGGTTGTTATTGAAGTATGCGCCGAAAACACGAAACGACCTCCCTTCCGGGAGGTCGAGGCGCACGAACGGCTGTGATTTCGCGTACGTGCGCTAGCTAACGAGTACTACTGGGTCGAGGGCTGGGCGCAGGTTCACAACGAGAAGTATGGCGCTTCAAAGGCCCTTTGGCAACATCACTTCGGAGCAATCCCTGCTCATGTCGGCGCTGTCTTGGAGCACCGGTTCTGTAACATCGGTTGCTTAGTGGCACGCATTGGCGTTTATCCCGGATCGTTCAACCCGCCTACCAAGGCACACCTCGAAATCGCCCTTGCTGCGGTGGCGCAACATTCACTTGGACGGCTCGACTTCGCGTTGTCCGTGAGCCCTTTGGGCAAAGCCAAAGTGGAGGTGCCGGGCTTTGCGCACCGACTTGAAGTGATCGAAGCGTCGTTGTTGGATCACGAAAGCCTCGCTGTCGTCGTCACCGAGGCACAATTGATACCCGATATCGCCGATGGCTACGACATCGTCGTAATGGGTGCGGACAAATGGCACCAAGTGAACGATCCCGCCTGGTATAACGACGATGCGGAGGCCCGAGACAGAGCCGTGAACCGTCTACCGACCGTTGCGCTAGCTCCTAGACCACCGCATGTGGTCCCAGCAGAACTACGGCTTCCGGTTTCCGACGACCTGGTTGAAATCTCATCAACCGCCGCACGCGCCGGGTACACCGAGTGGATGACCACCGCTGCTGCACAGTTCGACGCCGCAACGGGAGCTTGGACGAACCCGGCTCGATACCAACGCTGGCAAGTCTCAGGAACCTAGGTAGGGCGGATCAAGGCCCAAGACATCGAACAAGAGCCAATCGACTACCTCTGTCAGGCCCTCGTCTGACAGGTGGAGACCATCGTCTCGCAGATTCAACTCACGATCACTCCCCACTTCCCCGATCCATCCCGGATAATCGACCATCGTGACCCGAGCATCTATATCCGCGGCCACCGCCGCTACCAGTTGGTTCAGCAGCGCCACTCGTTCAGGGGTGTTTTGAGGAGTGATCGGCCGATTGTGTTCGGCACCTTCAAGAAAATAGAGTTCAGCGCCCGTCGATGTCAGGAGTTCCATAGCCGCGCCATACTCGCTCGCCGCGTACTCATCGAAGGCGGGTTCGCCAATGTTGGTCCACTCGTCTCCGGCCACCCCAGGAATGAGTCGATCAGTGATGTCCCAGGGACTCACATGAGTAATGACGATGTCGGGAGCGAACACCTCAAGGACCGTTGACCAAGAAACGACTGCTTCTTCAGAAACCAACTCTGGATCAACCGGAACAGCCCAATTGGAACACAGATCGCCAACGGGGCCTTCCTCACCACTGGGCACACGCTTCAGACCAAACCTGACGGTTCCGCAACCGATATGGGCCTCGTCGAATACGATCACCTCGGCATCCGGATTGTCGAGCGTCCATTCGACGAGCGCGTCGCCAAGCTGAGCCATCACCGAGTCGCCCACCGTCAGAATTCGTACCGAAGAATCGACGGTTTCTTGCGGCGGTTCGTCGTCAGTCTCCGCAACTGCTTCCGTCTCAGGCACAACACCGTCCACATCGCCGTTGCTTGAATCATTCTCAGCGTGTTCGGACTCTGCTGGTTCGTCGTCAAGTTCTGTGCTCTCAACCTCTGTTTGTGGGACCTCTGTGCCTTGATCAGGCGAAGACGCCGCGGCAGAGGGCACAAGTATCTGTCGGATCACAGGCGGGCGACGGGTATGTGCCACCAATAGACCCGACAGAATCACCACGACCGCGGCCGCCCCGGCGAACGCAGCCATCGAGGGCCGGAGACCCTTCAACGTGAAGGGCCACCTTCGCTTCACAAACGGTTGCTCAATCAAATGAAATGAGAGAACCGACACGACCGCAGTCAGGGTCAAATGCAAAGCCAGCAAAGACCAGCCGGTCACTCGTTCGACGCCGAACAAACTCCCCGCTCGCTCAGAGTCGACCAACAGGTAGATCGGCCAGTGGTAAAGGTAGAGACCGTAGGAGATCCGCCCCACATAACGAACCGGCAACCACGCAAAGAACCGGTAGAGCGGACTCCACGGGGCCTCCTGAGACAAACCCATCAACGCTGCTCCCGAAGCCACAGCAATCAACAAGAACCCACCGTTCTCAAACATCCATGCGTCACGCTCACTGACCGCCAACACGGCCCAAAGATGGAAAGCCGTAGCCGGGTAAGCTACAAGAGCCAAAAACTTCTTACCCCGCTCTGTGCTTGGCTGGCCGTACAAATGGACCGCAAGCGCCATCGCAATACCCACAAACAGCGCCTGCGCGCGAGTATCAGTTCCGTAATACGCCCGCGATGGATCCTCCCCCACCACATGCACGCGGCTCATCCACCACGCCGAACCGAGCGCGCCCAGCACCGACAGGGCCAACAAGATCTCGCGTCCTCTACGGCCACCCCAGCGCAGGCCCACGATCAGAAACAACGGCGCAAAGAGATAAAACTGCTCCTCAATCGAAAACGACCAAACATGTTTCAAGGGTGAAGGTGTAAGGAACTGCTCAAAATATGAGACCCCCGCCACGATCTCATACCAGTTGGCGCAATACGCGAGAGCGGAAATGATCGCACCGGTCCAGCGATCAACTAGGTCTGGGTCGTCGACAACAGCCAGGTAGATGGAAAGAAAAGCGAGGACCAAGAAAAGAGCGGGGAAGAGTCGCCGTACCCGGCGTCCCGCATAAGCGACCAAGTCAATACGGCCGTTGGCATCCCACTCCCGTAGAGCGATGCTGACGATCAGGTAACTCGACAAAACAAAGAACAGGTCGAGGCTGAGGATGCCGCCCGGGACTATCTCAGGTCCACCCTGAATGCTCTCAGGACGGGCGTGATAGAGGAGGGGGCCGAGAACAACCCAGAATCCGCGCATCCCGTCGAACGTCGGGATGTAACCAAACTTAGGCCGTTCGGCCTGCTCGGTCGTTACTGCACTCACGCCGCGAGACGACCAGTCGTGTCATGACAGTCTGCCGCAGGGACAATCCACTCACCGGCAGCCGTAGCATTCGCTCCCATGTCGTCCGTCCTTCGTTTTCGTGTCCACTGGACCCGCGAAGATCGGGAAATCCTACGCCTCGCGGTACCGGCGTTGGCGGCTCTAGTTGCCGAACCGCTTTATATTCTGGCCGATACCGCCGTGGTGGGGCGCCTCGGGACACCACAGCTTGGCGGTCTCGCTGTCGCCTCGTCTCTACTGTTGATCGGATATTCGGTCTTTATTTTCCTGGCTTACGGCACCACTGCGACCGTGGCCAGGCTGCTGGGAGCCAAAGAAATGCGTCGCGCCGCGCACCACGCAGTGCAAAGTGTCTGGCTCGCGGCACTCATCGGGATTGCGCTAACCCTGCTTGGATTGGTCTTCGGCAGTGATCTGATCTCGCTGATGGGCGGCAAGGGTGATGTAGGCAACCATGCCGAGGTCTACTTTCGGATCTCGTTGTTCGGCGTGCCGGCCATGCTCATAACTCTCGCCGGGGTCGGATACCTGCGAGGTCTCCAGGACACGAAACGACCGCTCTATGTGGCTCTCGGAACTGCCGTTGTCAACCTCGTCTTGGAACTTGTACTGATATACAGTTTCGACCAGGGAATTGGGGCTTCCGCTCTGTCGACGGTCGTCGCACAATGGATCGCCGCTGCCGTGTTCGTCGCCTGGATCCGCCACGCTGTACTAGCGCACGGGGTTAATTTCCGACCTGACCTGAAGGTGATCACCCGGGTAGCCGGCGACGGACTCGACCTGTTTATTCGCACCGCAGCACTACGGGGGAGCCTCACCATCACGCTCGCGGTGGCTGCACGGATCGGCATTGACGATCTCGCCGCACATCAAATCGCCTTCGAGATCTGGAATCTTCTTGCTCTGACCCTCGATTCGGTCGCTATCGCCGCCCAAGCCATGATCGGCATGACCTTGGGAAGTGGAGACGCGGCCCGGGCGCGTTCGTTAGGACGTAGAATGATCCAGTGGGGGTTTTGGTGCGGGGTTGGCCTCGGTTGCATCGTCGGACTCTTATCGCCACTGCTGCCCTATCTCTTCAGCGCAGATGCAGCCGTTTTGAGCCTCACCGCCTTTCTCCTCATCCATGTTGCACTCCAGCAGCCACTCGCTGGCGTCGTCTTCGCTCTCGACGGCATCCTCATCGGTGCTGGCAACCTGCGCTTCTTGGCCGTCACCATGTGGATTTCCGCGGTGGTGCTGGTCGGCGGCGGCCTTGTCGTGTTGGCGACTGGCGCAGGCATCGGCTGGCTTTGGTTTTGCCTCATGGCATGGCTCCTGTCCCGTGCCATCATGCTCTTGGCCCGCTTTCGTGCCCCCAAATGGCAAGTTACGGGAGCGAGCCGCTAGCCCTCAGATTTCTGGGCCAGGAGCTGAGCAACCACTTTGCCATCAGCTTGACCACGCGTGGCTTTCATGATCTGGCCCGTAAAGAACCCCTGCATCTTCTTGCGATCACCTTCATCTCCGCCGCTATAACGCGACCATTCATCGGGGTTGGCGGTGATCAACCCGTCGAGCAGCGACTCAAGTTCGGTCGCGTCCATAACCTCAAACCCTCGCGCCGCGGCGTGAGCAGCAGGATCCCCCCCTCGCTCAACGAGATCACCTAGCACCTGCTTGGCCTGACTCGCAGACAGCTCTCCGCTCGACTCCATCTGGACAAGGGTCGCGAAAGACTCGGCACCAACCTTGGACCAATCATCGACAGCTAAGTCATTGACCAGTCGAGTGACCGCCTTGGTGCCGTCCGCACCCGCCGCAACAGCAGCCATCGCCAGGACATCTTGACCGCGCTCAACCAAAAGGCGCGCAGCGTCGATGTCAGCACCTGTCGCCGCTCGAAGAGCGGCTCTGCGAGCCGCTGGCAAGGGTGGCATTGCCTCGTCGATCGCGGCGATCGTGGCCGGCGTCGGGTCTAGGGGGGCTAGGTCCGGTTCCTGGAAATACCGGTAATCGTCGGCATCTTCTTTCGATCGGCCCGGGGTTGTGCGACCGGCGTCTTCATCCCAGTGGCGTGTTTGTTGTTGCGGACCGCTGCCAGTGGTCCAAAGATCAATCTGTCGAAGCGCCTCATGCTCAATGGCACGACCGAGCGACCGTAACGAGTTGATGTTCTTGATTTCACAACGGGTGCGCAATTCGGCTGAACCGTGCGGGCGAACCGACACGTTGGCATCAACCCGAATCGAGCCCTCCTCCATTCGCGCGTCGGATACACCCGTCGCAACCACAATGGCTCTCAGTTCCTCGACGTAGTTGCGGGCATGCTCAATCGTTCGTATGTCCGGTTTGCTGACGATCTCGATCAGCGGCACTCCCGCTCGGTTGTAATCAACCAGGGAATACACCGCATCGTTGATCCGTCCCCCGCCACCGACATGGATTGACTTGCCCGTGTCTTCTTCAATGTGCGCTCGTTCGATACCCACCACAAACCCGTCAGCCAACTCCAGGTGGCCCTCTGAATTGGTTGGCTGGTCGTATTGCGTGGTTTGGAAGTCCTTGGGCATGTCGGGATAGAAGTAATTCTTGCGAGCCATGACAGACCGGTTCACTTCACACTCCAGAGCCCGGCCCAAGATCATCGCCAGTTCCACAGCACGTTCGTTCATCACCGGCAGAGAGCCCGGTAAACCCAAACAGGTCGGGCAAACGTTGGTGTTCGGTTCAGCCCCGAACCGGTTGACGCAACCGCAAAACAACTTGGTGGCCGTTTCGAGTTCGACGTGAACCTCAAGCCCGACAATCAGTTCCCAACCCTCTGGAAGGGCTGGTTCCACCGGCGTGTCCGCCGTAGCCGCAGGCGCTAGCTCGTTCATGACGCAGCCTCAAGTACCGCGGCCACCCGGAACGTTTGTGCATCATGCAAAGCCGGAGCAAGCACCTGAACACCAACCGGCATGCCGTCATCACCCACCCCGAACGGAACCGAGATGGCGGGATGACCGGTGAGGTTCGAAGGGATCGTGCAAACATCGTTGACGTACATCGTCAGCGGATCTTGAGTCCGAGCTCCCAGCTCAAACGCGGTGGTTGGCGTAGTCGGCGTGACCAGCACATCGAAGTTCTCATAAACCCGGGCGAAGTCATCGAGCATCATGGTGCGGACCTTCAGGGCTTTGCCATAGAACGCGTCGTAGTAGCCAGCCGACAAGGCATAGGTGCCGAGCATGATCCGGCGCTTGACTTCGGCCCCGAAACCGGCCGTGCGCGTGGCCGTGTTCATCTCAGGTGTTGTCGGACCATCCACCCGCAAGCCGTAACGAACCCCGTCATAACGGGCCAGGTTGCTCGACGCCTCCGCCGGCATTACCAGGTAATAAGCGCTCAAACCCAGTGTCGATGACGGAACCGAAACCTCATCAACCAGCGCACCAGCAGCGGCGAGAGCTTCAACCGCGCTCGCGGTTCGCGCCAACACATCGCCAGCCAACCCCGGGACTCCCCCAGGACCCCCTGTCAGTTCTTTCACCACACCGACACGCAAACCATCAACGCCTTGGCCAAGCACCGCTTCCGCTGTCGGTTCAAAGTCACGGATGGATGTCGAGTCGAGTGGATCATGCCCGGCGATCACGTCAAAGAGAGCCGCGGCGTCGGTCACATTGGTTGCGAAGGGTCCGATCTGATCCAGCGACGAAGCGAGAGCGATCAGGCCGTAGCGGCTGACAACGCCATAGGTCGGCTTCATCCCAACAACACCGCAGAACGCTGCCGGCTGACGGATGGAACCACCGGTATCTGATCCGATACCAAGCGGGGTGAAACCCACTGCGACCGAAGCAGCTGTACCTCCACTGGACCCTCCCGGCACTCTTGAGGGATCGTGAGGGTTGCGGGTAGGACCAAACGCGGAATGTTCCGTGGAGGAACCCATGGCGAACTCGTCAAGGTTGGTTTTGCCGACGCTGACGGCGCCCGCCTCACGCAGTCGAGTCACCACCGTGGCGTCATAGGGAGGTCGCCAACCCTCAAGAATCTTCGACGAACAGGTGGTCGGGACACCCCGAGTGCACATGTTGTCCTTCATGGCCAAGGGAACTCCCGCAAACCGACCCACAGGCTCACCGGCCAAAACTGCTGCATCGATCGCCGCGGCCTGCTCGCGGGCGCTCTCGGCAGTGACGAGGTTGTAGGCGTGAAGTTCCGGGTCTCGCTGTGCGATCAGAGCGAGATGTTCGTCGACCACCTCGAGCGCTGAGCGTTCTCCGGATCTGACCGCGGAGGCGATCTGCAGCGCGCTCACGGTCGTTCGCCCAGCACCGGCGGTACTCGAAACTGCCCGTCTTGAACGTCCGGTGCCTGAGCCATCACTTCATCGCGCTCCAATGACTCCGAGACCACATCGGCGCGCATCACATTGCTCAGCGGTAAAGGATGCGAAGTCGGCTCAACATCAGCCACTTCAAGGGCTTCAACGTCGGCGGCATGTTCCAGGATGGCACCGAGCTGCTGCGCGAACTGATCGATCTCGTCGTCGGCCAGCTCAAGGCGCGCCAAGCGGGCTACATGGACCACCTCATCACGGGTAATGCGTTCAGCCACGGTCCTAAAGGATAAGGGGTACGACAAGACAATAGAGGCCGAGCGGCTTGATCTCGAATATGTCCGTGACGGAACGAGGCCGTGGCCCGAGCGGCCCGTGAACGCAGTGAACAAGAGCGGGAGACAACGGGATCAGGTGCAATGATCTGCTCGATCCGCGCACGTTCTAGAGTTGCGATAATGACCCACAGGTTCCTGAGTCCTGCCTGGATCGACGCAGTCAGACAAATCCGTCACGAACTCGATACCGGTGATGCGGCGACTGACATGGCTGAGATGACTGACATGAAGGTACGGGCCAATGTCACGATCGTCGACGCCCCTTTTGAAGTGCCGACCGTGCAACTGCACCTCGACACCAGCAGCGGCACGCCGCTGTTCGACGAGGGGCATCTGAGCGAGGCCGATTTCATGATCGAGATGCCCTACTCACTGGCCTATGAGATATTCGTCGAACGGGACCCGGCCGCGGTCATGCCAGTGCTGCTGGGTGGGCAGGTGAAGCTCACGGGCGACGCGTCAAAACTGTTGATGCTGGCCGACTCGGTGCTGGCAGCCGAGACGCCGCCGCCGGGAGGTTCTGGTGACACTGCCGGGCATCTCGGTTCAACGGCGCGCAGAATGACCGAGCAGATCGACGCGATCACCCTCCGGAACCGGAACTAGCACCGGGTCGTCGCCAGCCGTCGACGTTTGCGTCCATAGGCAGGCACTTTCAGGCCCTCCTCACGCCACCGGCACTGGACTTTCTTGCGGTTCGCCACCCAGCCCTGAGGCACAAGCTTCGCCTAGCCGTAGTCGTGAGCCTCCTGCAATCACCACTAGAGTTTGCATCACAATAGGGGCCTGCGCCCCGCAGTGATTGGAGACCCGAGGCAGTGATTGGAGACCCGAGGACATGAGACACGCAAGGCAAGGTTGGGCAGCCGTCGTGGTGTTGACGGCATTCGCGCTATCCGGTTGCGTTGACAGCAACCAGGTCTCGACGGCTCCGCCAGAGACATCAACAACAACAACACCAACGCCAACCCCGACCCCAGAGGAATCAACAACAACCACGACCCCAGAGGAATCAACAACAACCACGACCGACACCACACCGGTAGCTCCACAACCCCCCCTTTACCTTGTTGGTGGCCCTGGTGTGGCAATGTCGGGGTTGGTTGCTCGCCGCGGTGGGTAGGGCTGTTTCCCCCTGTCACTTTTGATGGCTTGGGGGGTGTTGCCGCCCGCTGTGGTCGGGTGTCTGGGACCTCTTACAGGGACATGCTTTAGGGCTGAATGTAAAGTGGTTGAGGCGCAGGCTCCGGGAGCATCCGAGTTCAGATCAATCCCAGAGCAAAGGAGCTTCTGTAATGTCAGATTCGGTTCATGTCGGTGTTGAGGTGTTCGTCGGTGTCGACATCGCCAAAGGCGATCATTACGCCTGCGCGGTGACCTCGACCGGTGAGGAGGTGTTGGCTCGGTCGGTGCGAAACGACGAGACAACGATCCGCTGCCTGATCGACGATGCAAAGGTGCACGGCGCTGTGGCGTTGGTGATCGACACGACCAGCTCGGCGGCGTCGCTGCTGATGGAGACCGCAGCATCCACCCAGGTGCCGGTGGCTTATGTCACCGGCCTAGCGATGCGCCGCGCCGCGGATCTTTATGCCGGAGCGGCAAAGACCGACCCTAAAGACGCTTTGGTCCTCGCCGACTATGCCCGCCGTAACGCCGACCGCCTGAGTTGGACACGAATCAACGACGAGCTGCTGGTGAAGCTACGCATCTTGAACGGACGAGACGTCGATCTAGCCGCGGACGCCACCCGGACCGTCAACAGGCTCAGAGACGCCTTATTGGCTATATCACCAGCACTGGAACGAGCCATAGGCGACAAACTGGTAACCAACCAAGGGCTGCGCGACGTGTTGGTGTCGTGGCCCACGCCCACAGCGCTCAAAGCAGCCGGCCGCTCCCGCATAGCCAACCGCATCGCCAAAAACTCACCACGCACAACTCAACGACTGACCGAGGCGATCACCGCAGCGCTCGACGCGCAGAGTCTCACAGTCACAGCCGAGACCGCCTGGGGCGACACCATCTGCGACCTCGCCGCGGACCTCAACCGAATCTGTCAACACCGAAACCAACTCGGCATCGACATCAACAACGCGTTCATGGAGCACCCCCTGGGAAAAGTCCTCGCTAGTCTGTGCGGGTTCGGCCCGCGGACCGGAGCTAGAACCCTCGCTGAGATCGGCGATCCCCACCGCTTCGCCAACCCTGGCAGACTCGCCTCCTACGCCGGACTCGCACCCATCAACTGGCAATCAGGCACCCACAACACCACCCGAAAATCCCGAGGCGGCAACCACCGACTCAAAAACGCCATGTTCCAAGCAGCCTTCGTCGCCACCCAACACGACCCCACCGCCCGCGCCTACTACCAACAAAAACGAGCCCAAGGCAAACGCCACAACGCCGCCGTCATCTGCGTCGCCCGCCGCCGCTGCGACATCATCTTAGCCATGCTCAAAACCCAAACCCCCTACCAACCCACACAACACCAACCCCTACCCCAAGCCGCCTAAAAAGACTTGACAACAAGACAGGGACACCCCCCCAAGCAAATACCTCGCCGTTGAGAGCGGTGAGCTCCATTCGTGCGCCCTCAGAGTTGACCAAACCATTAGCTGCTGGGGCAACAACTGGTTCAACCAGACCGACGCCCCAGATGGCCAATTCGCTGCCATCGCCGCTGCAGGTGGTCATTCTTGCGCTATCAGAGTTGACCAGACCATTAGCTGCTGGGGCAACAACAACGACCCCTACGGCAACTACACGGGCCAAGCGATTCCGCCCGAGGGCCAGTTCATCGCCCTCGCGGCCGGCTCCAGCCATAACTGCGCTATCAGAGTTGACCAAACCGTTAGCTGCTGGGGCAACAACTACGAAGACTACGGCAACTACAGGGGCCAAGCGATTCCGCCCGAGGGCCAGTTCATCGCGCTCGCGGCCGGTTGGGAAAACACCTGCGGCATCAAGACCGATAACACCATCAGCTGTTGGGGCGGTAACCGGTTCGGGGAGTCCGACCCACCAGAGGGAGAATACACCGCCATATCCAGCGTTCTCTACCATGTGTGCGCGCTCAAAACCGACAAAACCGTTAGCTGCTGGGGTTTGAACTTTGGGTGGAGCGGCAACATCGGAGGCCAAACGGATCCGCCCGACGGCCAATACACCGCTTTAGGTCTCGGCATCATCCATTCGTGCGCCCTCGGAGTTGACCAAACCATCAGCTGCTGGGGCAACAACGAATCTGGGCAGTCAGATGCACCCCTAGGCCAATACACCGCGATCGGACACGGCGGTAACCATTCGTGCGCTGTCAGAATTGACCAGACCATCAGCTGCTGGGGCAGCAGTCTCAACGTTATGGTCGATGCGCCCGACGGCCAGTACACCACCATCGCACAGGGCGGTGCCCACCATGGGTGCGCCCTAAGCACGGACCAAACCATTGGCTGCTGGGGCTACAACTGGAATCCGGAAGTGCAAGTGCCCGCAGGGCAACACATCAAGGTTTCCATCAGCTACGACTATTCGTGCGCCATCACTACCGACCAAGCAGTCGAATGCTGGGGCGTCAATTGGTTCGGGCAGTTAGACGCACCCGCCGGGCAATTCACCGATCTCACGACCGGTCGCGTCCATGCGTGCGCTATCGAAGTCGACCAGACCATCACCTGTTGGGGAGCCAACGAATCCGGGCAATCGGATTCGCCCGCTGGCCAATTCATCGACATTGCTGGCGGTTTCGACCACACGTGCGCCATCGATACCGAACAAGCAGTCCACTGCTGGGGCGACAACGAATTCGGGCAGTTAGACGCACCCGCAGGTCAGTACACCTCCATCGTGGCGGGCCGCAAATATTCGTGCGCCCTCAGCACTGACCAAACCATTAGCTGCTGGGGCAACGAATTGTACGGGCAGACCGACGCCCCCGAGGGTCAGTTCACGGCCATGTCTGCCCGCTTGTACCACTCGTGTGCTGTTAGATCGGACAAGACTGTCGTCTGCTGGGGCACCAACTGGGATCCGCAGGTGGAAGTGCCCCCAGGCCAGTTCACCGCCGTCACCACCGGATTACACCATACGTGCGCCATCTCGACCGACCAGACGATCGACTGCTGGACCAAGAACGTCGAAAAGCCTGCGGGCGTTTCCTAAGTGCCTGGGACGGTTGCTGACGGGCTTGCGCCGTCTTGGGCAGGGCAGTGGCGCATCGTATTCTACGGAAACGGTTAAAACCCGGCTGCCGCTCCGACCGGCATCGCCGGCACGTTCGGCCTATCCGACGATGATCGTGGGCTCACAGGCGATTCCGGGGCGCGTCCGTAAGATCCAGTCCAGTACAGCACGTTCGTATCAGACCTACCGCTTCAGAGTCCAGTGGTGATAATGACCACTCTGGCGCCGAACTCTCGGACCTCACCACTGCGCGGCAGCGTCTCAAACACTGGAAAACCCGCGTCACCCTGCACAGCCACGACGAAACCTGCGTTCTCAAGGATTTGAGTCGCCTCGGTCACGGTGAGTTCAAGCACATCGGGCACCGGACGGGGCGCAGGGCCATCAGAAATTACGATCACAACCTCAGAATCGACCGGTAGCACCCCACCCGGCGCGGGCTCGAACGCGACTACCTGCCCCGCAGGGACCGATTCAGAGTGTCGGCGATCCGTCGCGATCACCGGAACCAAGCGCAGACTCCGCAACAAATCGGAGGTCTCCTCGGGGCTACGAGACACGGGAATCGACGGAACCAAGCGGTCCTCCGGCCCCTCCGAAACAACCAAATCGATAGCGGTACCCGGCTCTTGGTCAGCGACGCCTGGGGCGAGGGAGACATCCAAGACGATGCCTTGTGCGACGACTTCGTCAGCGACATACTCCACTTGGCCCAGCTCAAAACGATTCGCTTCAAGCAGCACCTGTGCTTCGACGAGTGTCAGATTCACCAGGTCAGGAACTTCCACCAATACCTCTCCCAGCGAGACGACTATCCGCAGAGTTTCGCCCTCTTCCAGGTCGACCCCAGCCTCTGGATCTGTGGCTAGAACCTCGCCGGCGATCGTCCCGTCCATCCGCAACTCGTCGGGTCTCTCCAGCACCCATCCAAACTCGGCAACCGCAGCTGTCACCTCAGACAAATCAGCACCGACCAGGTTCGGAACGACATGGGTCACCGGTTGACTGTCCCACCACAGCACAGCCCCACCAACAACCGCGGCAGCAACCACCATCAAGGTCAAAATCAACGCAAACCGATGGCGGTTGGGTCCGTCGTGGTTATCGGGCGCCGTGGCAGTCGAGCGACTCGAGTCGGAGTCAGCGACAACGGCGGACGGAGAATCTGCCAGGCCAGTTCCAAGAACCGGACTCGGGTCCCCGTCTATCGTTTCGTGCTGCTGAGACAGGAGTTGCGTCTGATCACCTGCCGGGGCGTCCAGATTGAACGACGAGGGGGGCAGCGGTAACGGATCTGGACGAGGCATTCCATTAGCGGCAATCGTCAATTCCGTCACCAATTGGGAGGCCGTGGGACGTTGGTCGGGGTCAAGCGCTCCAGCTCGCCTCACGATGCCCTGAATCGGGCCAAGTGCCGGATGGGGTTCAAGTCGGTGCTCAGCCCGAGCCATCAAAGTGGCGATCGTGGTGTCGGCCACAAAGGGGAGTTCGCCACTGACCGCTTCATTGATCACCAATGCCAGCGAATAGACGTCCGAGGCGGGACCAAGGCGTTCTCCTCGCGCCTGTTCGGGAGCTGCATAGCGAACCGTGCCCACCACCGACTGCGTCGGCTCAGTCCAACCGGCTTCAGCCAAAGCCCGAGCCAAGCCGAAATCGGCGATACGCAGCCGCCTGTCCAAACCAAACAACAGATTTGCAGGCTTGATATCGCGGTGAACCAGACCCTGTGTGTGGGCATAGTCAAGCCCCTTAGCCGCTTCCAAAGCAACAAGCAGCCCCTGGCTGGGACTCAACACACCGACCGCGTCGAGAAGTGACCGCAGACTCCCGCCAGCCAAATACTCGCTCACAAGAAATGGCACTTCGTCTTAGCCTGGATCCACCGGTGCGGTGAGGTTGTGGGGGTTGGCGCGTCCACCAGAAAGGCCTCCTGACGTGGGAGAATGCTGTTTGATGTAACGGTCATTCTGGCCACGAGAGGAGGCACTTCCTGTGAGGAGCGTAGCTGGTGGGATCGACGGGTTGGGGGCGGTGTTCGATGATGGGTCTTTGGTGGCTGATGCGGGGTTGTTGCTGGCGGGCACGGTGATGTCGAGGCTGGGTTTGGAGGCGTTGATCGACGACACGGTGCGTCCGGGCGGGTCGGCGGGTTCGGGGGCGGGTCACAAGGTGCTGTCTTTGGTGGCGTCGATGCTGGTGGGCGGGTGCTGCATCGACGACGCGCAGCGGCTGCGGTCGGGCTCGGCGGCGGCGGTGCTGCCGTTCGCGCCGTTGGCGCCGTCGACGCTGGGGACGTTTTTGAGGTCGTTCACGTTCGGGCATGTGCGCCAACTCGACAAGGCTCTGGAGTCAGCACAGATGCGGGCGTGGTCTGTGGGCGCCGCGCCGAGCGTGGCGGAGATGACGGTGGATCTGGACTCCACGGTGTGTGAGGTGTGCGGCAAGGCCAAGCACGGCGCCGCGTACGGCCACACCAAGGTGTTGGGCTATCACCCGCTGGTGGCGGTGCGCTCAGACACCGGCGAGGTGCTGCACTCGCGGATGCGGTCGGGATCGTCTCAGCGCGGCAACGTGCACTTCGCTCGTGAGACCCTGGCGAGGGTGCGGCGCCTGGCGGCGCACGCGGCGGTGACGGTGCGCGCCGATGCGGGGTTCTTCTCCTATGACATGATCGCGGCCCTCGGCGCCCACGGTGCGTCCTACTCGATCACGATCCCGCAGAACGCCAAGGTCAAAGCAGCCATAGCGGCCATAGACGACGACGACTGGGCACCGATCGCCTACACCCGCGGCGGCGAGGCCCAAGTCGCTGAGACCACCATCGAAGCCGGCCGCCGCGGCGACAAGCTCCACGGCGACGACGCCAAGCCCGCGAAGCTGCGGCTCATCGTGCGCCGCACCCGCCTGCTCGGCGCCCAAGGCGAGCTGTGGCCCAACTGGCGCTACCACTGCTTCGTCACCGACAGACACGACCTCGACACCAAAGCCGCCGACACCTACCACCGAGCCCACGCCACCGTGGAGCTCGCCATCAGAGACCTCAAAGAGAGCGCCGGGCTCAGCCGCTGCCCCTCAGGACGATTCCCCGCCAACGGCGCCTGGCTCGCCTGCTGCGTGCTCGCGCACAACCTCGCCCGCTGGACCGCCCGCCTCGGCCGCGCCCACCCCACGCGCCAACTCACTGTCGCAGCCACCATCCGCAACCGGCTCCTCACCGTGCCAGGCCGCCTCGTCAACCACAGCGGCCGCCACAGACTGCGCCTGCCGCTCAACTGGCCCTGGCAGAACACCTTCACCACCGCCCTGCAACGAATCCGCAACCTCCCCCTGCTCATCTGAGCCGCCGCTCAGCGCCCCGCGCAGCGCAGCCCAACCCCAAGCGCCACCAACCCGCCACAGCCCCGCACTCCAGTCCCGCACGCCCCAAAACGCCCCAAAACGCGCCAGCCCGCACACACGCACCAGCCCAACGACCACCCGGCCCCAAACCGACGATCCCACAAACCCGTCGGTGGATCCAGGCTTAGGGGCCGCGCGGGTAGGTGACCATCCACCGGTCGTCGGGTTGCCCGAAGTGAACTTTGGGTTGACCTAACCAACGACGACCAGGTGGAGGTTTCTGTCATTATGCGCGCGCTGGAGCCTGAAGTGTTTGATGCTGTATGGGCGGCAGTCAAGTGGTTGTTGCCGCCGCCGGATCGGGGCCATCCGTTGGGTTGTCACCGACCGCGGATCGCTGACAGGGTGTGTTTTCGGGGGATCATGATCCGGTTGGTGACGGGGGCGTCGTGGGTCGATGTGGAAGCGATCATGGATTTTGAGGTGTCTGACACCACGCTTCGGGGCCGCCGCGACGAATGGATCGCGGTCGGGGTGTTCGACCGGGTTTGCGGCGAGGCGCTGGAAGCCTTTGACCGGATCGTGGGCCTCGACTTGTCTGAGGTCGCGCTCGACGGGTCGCTTCACAAAGCCCCCTGCGGAGGCGAAGGCACCGGCCCAAACCCCACAGACAGAGCCAAAATGGGATGGAAATGGTCAGTAGCGTCGGACCGTCACGGCGTTCCAGTTGGCTGGGCCATCGACGGCGCCAACCGCAACGACATCCGCCTGCTGGAACCCACCCTTGCAGCCGTTGCCGACAACAGACTCCTTGACGACATCGAAACGCTGCACCTAGACCGCGGCTATGACTACCCCGCAGTGCGCGACCGGCTCGCCGCGCTGGGCCTTCACGATGTGTGCATCCAACGCCGCGGCACCAAAACCCCAGGGACCCAACAACCCATACACCTCGGACTGCGCTGGATAGTCGAATCCACCAACTCCTGGCTGTCCAACTACGGACAACTCCGACGCAACACCGACCGCCGCAACACACACCGCCACGCCGCCCTATGCCTAGCCACCACCATCATCATCGTCGCCAAACTACTCAACTACCGAGACCGATGGTGCCCCCGCTGACCGCCTACCCGCGCAACCCCTTAGCCCCAATCGTAGACACCAAGAACATTGGGATGGTTGAGCGACGCGGCCGCTTGCGCCTCCGCTTGGAACCGCTGCAAGAACGCGGTGTCTTGGGCGAGTGCCTCATGAAGGACCTTCACAGCTACCCGTCGACGCAGCACCACGTCATCGGCGACATACACACGCGCCGACGCGCCCGCGCCGATAGGCGCGACCACGCGGTAACGATCACCCAGCACACGACCGACATCTGCGCCGGGGTCAAACGGAATCATCGGCACCAAAGTACCCTCGGCAACCACCAATGCAGTGGCTATCTTTGGTGCCCGCTCCATTAGCAGACTTCGCAATCTGGCAAACTTCAAGTTGTGCTCCGCAAACAGCAGATAATTTTCGGACTCCTATTCGCCTCGGGCATCGCGTTGATTGCTTTGGCGGCGATCGTCAACAGCGGCAACCAACCGGATACGGCGTTGTCGGTCCCTGGAGTCGAGGGTCTGATCCCAGAACGCGGCGACGAAGTATTGCAACAACAGCGCGTGGGAATCGACCTAGAACCCGAATATCGCTTGGTGGAGATGACAATTTCTGCCAATGCCCGCTGTACCCGCCCGGTTGTGGTCACCGAGCATGTCCGCCGAGTAGAAGGGCTTCAGCAGTTCATCTATCAGCCTTCGTCTGGTTTGCCGGTAGAAGCGCTCGCCCCCGACCAAAACTGCGTGAACGTCACGATCGAGAAGATCTCTGTTCCCGGACGTTTCTCAGACATCGAGTGGGTCTTCACCGTTAACTGAGTCGAATCACCTCAGCTGCCTCACCAAGGATTTCAGTTCGGTCATAGCTGGGGCTGGGTCAGGTCCGACCACAACCCCGTGCATACCGATGCTTTGGGCAGCTTCGACGTTGGCGGGCATGTCATCGACGAACACCGCTCGCGGCGCGGCGACGCCCAACTCGGAAAGAACATGGTGATAAATGGCCGCGCCAGGTTTGCGCATCCCGACCGCCGACGAGTCAACCACCACGTTCATGATCTCCATGGGAACGATCGAGTGCCATCCCGGCCCGCCACCGCCAGAGAACTCGGCGACGTTGTTGGTGACGACCGCCATGGCGATGCCTTGGGCATGCAGTTCAAGCGCGGTGTCTGTGACGACCTGTCGATCAGCTTCGTCGGTGCGGAACTGTCTGAAGAAATCCGCCAGAGCCAACCCGATTCCGAGTTCGGCAACAGCACGCTCAACCTCTACCCAAGCATCGGCCAGCGGCAACTCCCCTCGCTCAAGCCGATGCCAAACGTGGTCACTGTCTAGGTGATAGGGGCCGAAGACCGCTGCAAAGACATCGTCGGGATCAAGCCCGTGCTGTTGCGCGATCCGTGTGATGGCGTCTACTGGACGGGCCGAGAACACCCCGCCCACGTCCCAACAGATTGCTTCGATCATGGCGCAAGGGTTAGCGGGGAACCGGCTGGTTTGTCCAAACGACTGTCAACTCCAAGAACCCTCGCGTTGTTGACGGCCCAGTTCTGCGATCAAGAGCGGTCCTGGGTCGCGCCAACCTTTGGGCTTGAGAATCTTGCCATCATCACGTCGGATAACCCGACCATCGACAACCTTTTGCATGTTGGCGCCGTGCACTATCTCGAACACCCGGTCGAGGTTGATGCCATGGCGAACCGCGGTGTCGCAGATGTAGTAGATGGCATCAACTAAGGCGTCCGCCTGCTCTACGACATCAGTCGCTTCGCGTAACTCTTCGAGTTCGTCGTTGACCATTTCAGCAATGAACTCAACCGCTTCGACACTCATTTGCTTCGGGGTCGACGGCAAGCTGTCATCGTTGCAGGCATCACTGAATTCCTTGACAGCGGTCGTATAGGTCATGTGGATCCTTTGGGTAGTTCACCGGTCTTGAGCAGTTCGACAAAGGCGTCCTCGTCGATCACGGGTATCTGCAGCGCCTCAGCTTTGTTGACCTTGGAAGCGCCAGGGTCTGCGCCAACCACTAGAGCCAAGGTCGATTTTGAAACACTCCCCGGCGACTTGCCGCCACGAGCAGTGATCGCTTCTTTGGCTCCATCGCGGCTGTAACCGGCGAGCGCGCCGCTAACCACAACTGAAACACCTGCAAGAGTCTTGTCGACCGTCGAATCGCTCACCTCGGCTTCCATGCTGAGTCCGGCATCGGCCAGCCGACCGATGAGTTCACGGGCATGCGGGTTTGCGAACCAACTGTGAACGGACTCTGCGATAACAGGCCCAAAACCCTCGACAGCGGCGAAGTCTTCAACGCTGGCGCCGATGATTCGCTCCATTGTCTGAAACGAAGAGGCCAGCAACGCGGCGTTGACCTGACCCACTTCGGGAATCCGCAAACCGAAGATCAGATTGCCGAGCGGGCGGGACTTGGAGTGCTCGATCGCGGATCTCAAGTTGTCCACTGACTTTTCCTGAAATCCGGGCATCTCCAGGATTTTGTCGAAATCAAGCCGGTACAGGTCACTGACATCTTCGATCAAACCGGCTGAAACGAACCGGTCAACGTTCTTCTCTCCAAGAAACTCGATGTCCATTGCGGTACGGCCCGCGAAATGCTCGATACGCCCACGGATCTGTCGGGGGCATCCGAAGTTGACGCAATTGGTGGCCGCTGCACCCTCGTCGCGCACCAACGGGTGATGACAGACAGGACAATCCTTGGGAAAGTGCCAAGGCACCGAGCCCGGTGGGCGTTCAGACAGCACCGGACCAACCACTTCGGGGATGACATCGCCTGCACGTCTCACGATCACGGTGTCGCCGGGACGCACATCTTTAGCAGCAACCTGATCCTCGTTGTGCAGAGTCGCGGTGCCGACCGTCACGCCACCAACAAACACAGGCTCAAGCTCAGCAAACGGTGTGGCCTGCCCCGAAGGACCGATCGACACGCTTATGTCAAGCAGCATTGTGGTGCACTCCTCAGGAGGCAGTTTGTAGGCGATCGCCCAACGTGGCGCTTTGGCATCAGCACCCAACTCGCGCTGCACGGCGAGATCGTCGACCTTCACCACCACACCGTCGAATTCGTAGTCGAGGTCGTGGCGCATGCCGTCGAGTTCCTCGACCCGGGTTTGGACCTCGGGCATCGTCGTCAACGTGCGAGTGTGCTCGTTGATCGGAAACCCGAGCGACCCCAGCCACGCCAGCGCTTCGGAGTGTGTATGCAGCTCAGGGCCACCCTCAACGAGACTGAGTTGGTAACAAAAGAAAGATAGATCGCGACCGGCGGTGACCTCTGCCGAAATCTGACGAAGCGATCCCGCGGCGGTGTTGCGAGGGTTGACGTAGAGTTTCGGTTCCTTGTCGGCGGCTTCGGCCTGCGCTATCTGGAGTTCGTTGAACGCCTTGAAGCTCGACAGCTTCATATAGACCTCGCCGCGCACTTCAAGCACCGCTGGCGCACCGTCGATTTGCTTTGGGATGTCGCGGATCGTGCGCACATTGTGGGTCACGTCTTCCCCGACCTTGCCATCACCGCGGGTAGCTCCCTGCACCAAGACACCGCCTTCGTAACGCAGAGAAATTGCTAAACCGTCGAGTTTCAACTCGACTGCGAACGACTCAGGCGACCGCCCATCAAGACGACGCTGCATCCGCACATGCCATGCTTGCAGTTCGTTGATGTCGAAGGCGTTGTGCAACGACATCATCGCCGCAGTGTGGGTGACGCTCGAGAAGGCCACGTTCGGCGCGCCCCCGACCCGCTGCGTGGGCGACGCGTCTGTAGCCAGGCTGGGGTACGCCTCCTCAAGATCTTCGAGTTCACGCAGGAGTTGGTCATAGATGGCATCTGGGACTTCAGGGTCGTCGCGTTCGTAGTAGGCCGCCGAAAGACGAGCGATGGTTGCCCGCAGTTCAGCAACCCGCTCTGCGGGGTCCGTCGAGTCCGAAGCAAAATCCGAGGCCATCGAATGCTGACATTAGCAATCGCATGGGACATGCAAGCCAAGCCCGCTAGCAGATGCCTAATGTAGATTCGTGCTCCGACGCCTCCGCGCTGCCACCTCCGCACAGCGATTGTGCTGGTTGGCGACCGGACTGTGGATCTTGCAACCGTTCCTATTGGGGCCACTGCTAAGCGAAGCGTTGGATCATGCTTCTGACTCCTTCAGCAACATCATCACCTTGGCCAGTTGGATTCTTTGGTTGGGCATTTTGATCTCGTTGGCGGCTCGTCTTCCAGTGACTCTCGCTATTGCCCGCATCGGCGTGGCTGGCACCCTGCCCGCGGCCGCGTGGGCCGCTATCGAAGTGCAGGAAACGACCCCCGCAGTCCTCGGGATCGCAGGCAGCCTCGGCGTCACTGCCGCTGTGTTGGCCCCGGGAGTTGCCGACAGTTTCATCGACGGTGCCAGCTACGGAGACGAGCGGCGCTTTGCCTTGCGTGCACCCGGGCCCGTGTTGGTAGTTCTTGTCGTACCCGCATGGGCGATTGTGATCCTCGGCTCGACCACCGGACCGATCTTGTTGGCCGATCAACAATGGTTTCTGGGCGCGGTGGCGACCATCGTCGGAGGGTCCCTCGCGGCGCTAGCTTTCAACGCCCTATATAGGCTCACCAGCCGTTTTATCGTATTCGTGCCGAACGGCCTGGTGCTCAATGATCGGACTGTCCTACGTGAACCCGTACTGTTTGCCCGCAATCAAATCGTGGGGCTGGCCCCCGCCAGAGCCGACACCAGTGCGACCGATCTCACCGCGTCGGCGCTCGGTCTGGCGCTTGAATTGAAACTGAACTCCGCGGCGACTCTGCCCTTGGTTACTGGGCGAAAAAGCACTCACGAACGCAGTGTCCGATCCTTGCTGCTCTCTCCCACCCGTCCGGCCGATGTGATGCGCACCGCAGAGCAACGGGGTATCAACCTCGCCTGACACGCGAGCCCTGAACAAACAAGCCCTGTCGGTGGCCCCGTTTGATCAAGCCCCGGTTTGCTACAACAATCAACCGATGCCGCAAGAAGCATCCAACGGTCCTCGGAACATCCGCTACGAAGCCGACGACAAACCACCGATCGCGCTCACGGCCGGTCTCGTCAGCCGAAGGCTTCGACCACGACACCGGCCGCATGCTGCGGTTGACCGCCAGCAAACAGGACGGGCGGGCCGTGCTTGAATTCGTCGCGGCAGCAAGCGACGAGAACCTCGAAGATCGTCTTTCGATGCTCACCTCCCAGGCCGTCGGTCTGCCCCTTGAACGCGATATTTCGCTGCGGATGCTGCAACATCACGATTCGGAGATACTCCATCAGCAGTACCACGACCTTGATATCGCGACCGTCCACATCAACCCCGTTTGAACCAGCGGGCGCGCCAAGTATTGCGAACCGGGTTGCCTTATAAGTACGGTTTAATTACCATACATCTATGGCTACCAAGACGACCATCAACTTCGATGACGATATGGAGGCGGCCCTCGCTGAGCTGGTTGCAATGGATGGCACAAAGAAGCTCGCCATCAAGAGATCCCTTCTCGCCGAGGTGAAGCGCCGCCGCCGCAGTCAGGCCATGCTGGACATGATTGCTTCCTGGGAAGCAGACGCAGGTCCCATCGACCGTGAGCACCTTGAATGGGCCGACGCTGTTCTTGACCGCCAAGGGGTCGATCGTTGATCATTGATGCGGGCCCTTTAATCGTCGACGGCGAGAACCTGAATTCTCGACTCTGGGCACTGATCAGAAGAGCGACGGAACGTGGCGACGAACTGCACACCACCCACCCAGTCCTCGCCCAAGTCTGGCGGCAGCCGACACGACAGGCAAACCTGGCGCGAGCGGTCCGCTACTTCGAAATCCACTCTCTCGACGAGTCGATGACCATCGGACGCAGGCTCGCAGAGACTGAAACCTCCGATGTTGTCGATGCTCACCTTGCCGTCGTCGCAGAGGGTCTAGGCACGTTCATCCTTACGGGGGATCCCGACGACATGTCACGCCTGAACGCCCGCTTCGAAATCTACTGACAGCGAGGCGCACGGTCTTTCCTGTGGGGCGGCGGCTGGGGGATTGAGTGTCGCGCGTCTTTCAAGGAAACAATCTAGTTCGGCTTCTTTGGCGAAGTGGCGGTAATGGTGACTTGGCGACAATTCCGAACCCTGTTGGAGCCGAGCCTCGACTAATTTTCGGTACTCCCGCAGCCCGCAAACCAACTCAAAACCGGCGCTCACGAACGCAATGCTTGAAGCAACAACGCTAAATCTGTCAAATTCATTGTACATCAGGCGATGCACACCAATAGCTCCTGACCCTGCCATGACTATCGAAAAAATCCAATGAACACACACGCGAAACATAGATGGCTTGCGTGTATCGGGTTGCGTTTCGTTATTCGTTTGAGTCGCAGTAGTGGCCGGTGGATGGCGACGGCGACCTCCATCGGTGGTTGCGACAGATCGGCCATGATGGTCGGTGAAGAGTCAGCAACCGAACCGATGGAGGTTTTCAGTATGGCACAGCGTTTGTGTTTCGATGAGCGGACACGGATCGAGGTGATGTCTGAGGCGGGGTTGAGCGTGGCGGAGATGGCGGATCGGTTGGGTCGTTGCCGGTCCACGGTGTATCGCGAGCTTGGCCGTGGCGGCGGGCGTGATGGTTATCGGGCTGGTCGCGCTCATCGCCGCACGGGTGTCGACGCGGCTCGACCGAAGGTTCACAAACTCGCTGGTGACGCGGTTTTGGCTGGTGAGGTCGCTGAGGGGTTGAAACTGCGTTGGTCGCCGCATGCGATCTCTGCGGACCTGCACACTAGAGGGATGGCGGTGTGCGCCGAGACGATCTATCGGGCCTGTTACGCCAACAACAACAACACCAGCGGACTCAAAGCGGGTTCGTGGCAGAGCCTGCCCCGCGGTCGGCGCAGGCGTAAACCCCGCAGCCGTTGCGAAACCGCCAAACGCAGCGCTTTAGGCCCGTACCGGCCCCTGACGCAACGCCCCCAGCAAGCAGACGACCGCAGCGAACCAGGACACTGGGAAGGCGACTTGATGATCGGCGCCAACAACGCCAGCGCGATCGCCACGCTCGTAGAACGCGTCAGCCGGCTCACTTTGGTGGTGCCGCTGCCGCACGGTTACAGCGCCGACAACGTGACCCGAGCCGTCACCGCAGCGTTTGGTCGTCAACCCGCTGAGATGGCCAAAACCCTCACCTGGGACCAAGGCAGCGAAATGGCACGCTGGGCCGACATCGAACACAACTGCAACATCGAAGTGTTCTTCTGCCAAGCACGATCCCCGTGGCAACGCCCCAGCAACGAACAAACCAACGGACTGCTACGACGCCGGCTCCCCAAAAGCACCAACCTCAACCTCAACCCCATACAACTCGCGTTGATCCAAGACAACCTCAACCACATGCCCCGCAAACTCCACAACTGGAACTCAGCCCAACACACCTACACTGCACTCTGTCGCAACCACCAGTAGAGCTTGCTGAGCTTCCCCCTGTTGGCTGGACACTTGGTTTATGCTGCTTGTTCTAGTCGTTGTTGTTGGTGGTTCTCCCATTCTGTGGGGGTCAGGTAGTTGAGGGTGGAGTGGATTCTGTGGGTGTTGTAACGGCCGATCCAGGCGAAGATCTCTCGTCGTGCTTGGTTTCGGGTCGCGAACCGGGTTTGTGTGACGAGTTCTCGTTTCAACGATGAGAAGAACGACTCGGCGATGCTGTTGTCCCAGCAGTTGCCGACCCGGCCAACAGATTGGCGCATGCCGTGTCGGCGTAGCGCGGAGGCGAAGTCACCGCTGAGGTATTGCGAGCCGCGGTCGGAGTGGAAGATAACCCCGGTAGTGCGGCCGCCTCTGGATGCGGCGGCTGTGTTGAGAGCGTCGATGACGAGACGGGCAGGCATATCCGCGGCCATGGAGTAGCCGATGACCCGCCTGGACCCGATGTCTAACACGACAGCAAGGTGCAGCCAGCCCTGGCCCGTTGCGATGTAGGTGATGTCGCCCGCCCACACCGTGTCAGGCCGGCCGGGACCGAAGTCGCGGCGCACCAGATCATCAGGCGTCGAACACACACCAGCGGCTGGTCTGAAGCGGGGTTTGCGCCGCTTATAGATACCGCAGATCCCGTTGACCCGCATCAACCGCTCAACACGTTTGTGGTTCACCCGCCGGCCCTGCCGACGCAGCACGGCGGTCACCCTCGGCGACCCGTAAGCCCCACCGGAGTCGCTGTGGATGCGACGTATCTCATCGACCAGTTCGGCTGTGGCCAACTCTTTGAGGCTAGACCCCCGCGCTTGGCGGTCAGACCAGTCATAAAACGCCTGACGGCCCACACCAGCGATCCGACACGACACTACAGTCGGGAACCCTTCGGCCTTCCGAGAAGCGACCCACAAATAGCGGGTCACTGCCCCGACTCCTGCACCCAGAAGGCCGTCGCTCGTTTGAGCAGTTCACGCTCCATCCTCAGCTTCGCGTTCTCCCGACGCAACCGCGTCAGCTCCACACGCTCCTCAGTGGTGAGACCTGGTTTGTCGCCTCGGTCAATACGGGCCTGACGAACCCAGTTCCCCAGATTGTTCGCACCGATCCCCAAATCACGCGCGACTCCAGCGATCGGCCTTTCCCCGTCCAACACCAACGCCACAGCGTCAGCCTTGAACTCTCTACTGAACCGCCGCCGAGTCCTAACCGACAGCTTGTCTTGTTCCATCAATGACATGAATACCTCCTAATCGAGGTGTCCGGCCAAAGGGGGGATGCTCATGCCGATGTGCGTGTGTAAGTGAACGATCCATTGGTCTCGGTCTCAGTGATTGTATCTCAATGTGGTGCGTCGTGGCCGGCTGTGCCACCACCGACGACCAGGTCATCGCGGTAGGCAACGACACTCTGACCGGGGGCGATTCGACGATGCTCATTGCGCCATCGCACAAACCCATCGCAAACCTCACCGAGCGCAGGCGAGCCATGCGCTGAACACTGCAACTCCAGCTCACCGTTGAGCGGCTCACCGGTCCACACCCATGACTCAAGCGGCGTCACCTCAACTAGCAAGTCCTTCGCGGTTCCCACGGTCACCGTGGACGAAGACGGGTCCACGTCGATCACGTAATGCGGATCGGTACCTCCGGCAAGACCCAAACCTTTACGCTGCCCGACCGTCACCAACTCAACCGAACCCACCCTGCCGACTCTGGTACCCGTGCGATCAACCACAACTCCCGGCTTGAGCCCGATCCGATCACCGAGAAACGCCACACGACCATGCTGGTTGGTGATGAAGCAGACATCCTGGCTCTCAGGCTTGGCAGCGGTGCGAAGGTCGAGATTGGCGGCAATCCTGCGCACCTCGGTCTTGGTCATGCCACCGAGCGGAAGCAGCAGACGCCTCAGCACGGATTCGTCGAGCATGTGCAGCACATAGGACTGATCCTTGGCAGCATCGGCACCACGCCCGATCCGTGGCCCATCGTCGGTGGCGACGACACGGGCATGATGACCGGTTGCGATGGTTGAGAACCCGAGTGCGTCGGCACGGCGCAACAACCGATCAAACTTCAGATGTCGATTGCACTCGATGCACGGATTCGGGGTGCGACCCGCCGCGTGGTCCGCCACATACGGGCCTACCACATTGCGCTCGAAATCGTCACCGAAATTGAAGACATGGTGTTCGACACCGAGCCTGTCAGCGACCCGACGAGCGTCGTCGACATCGGAGACCGCGCAACACCCGGTGTCACTCGGCCCACCCCACAGTTTCATGGTGACACCAACGACTTCGTAACCGGCCTCCAACAACAGGGCAGCCGCAACCGACGAATCAACCCCACCCGACATGGCGACCATGACCGGTCGCCCACACCCATGGATCGAGGATGCTTTCGTAGACATACCTGTCAGCGTAGGTTCGACGCGGTCGATCCGCTCCGCGTCAGCCTCCGCCGTGGTGCAGCAGGCGTTCGACAGCGGGCGGAATGATCTCGAGCGCTGCCTCAATATCGGCAGGTGTAGAGGAATGTCCGAGCGACAAGCGCAGCGAACCCACAGCAAGCTCGCGTGGCACACCCATCGCCGCAAGCACATGGGAGGGGTCTTGGGCACCGCTTGAACAACTAGAAGCCGCCGAAGCACACAGCCCTTGCGCGTCAAGGAGAAACAGCAACGCTTCGGCTTCGATCCCATCCAAACAAAGATGGGCGATTCCTGCGGCGACCTCGGAATCATGACCCCTGCCAAGCAGGGTCGGCACGACCACCGAACCGAGCCGGTCAACGAGTCCATTGACCAATCGGTCACGCAGCCCTCCCAGACGCACGACCTCGTCGGGGCGTCGCTCAACAGTGGCCTGGACGGCCGCGGCGAAAGCGGCCGCCCCAGCAACATCTGGGGTACCGGCACGGCGGCCGCGTTCCTGCCCACCGCCCAGAATCTGGGCCTCAAGTTCGATCCCGGTACGGACGAACAGCACACCAGTGCCGATGGGTGCCCCCACTTTGTGTCCCGTGATCGACACCATGTCGATGTCTTCAACAGCAGCGGCGAGGTCAATCCAGGAAAGAGCTTGCACGGCATCGGTATGGAAGAGCGCACCAGGAGCGTGCTCTCGAACTACCTGTGACAGCGCCGGCAGATCATTGATCGCTCCGGTCTCGTTGTTGACCGCAATGATCGACACGACACTCACATCGTCGGCCGCCTTCAGCGTGTCGGCAAGGGCTTCAGGAGTGACCCGGCCCTTTGCGTCCAGTCCGACGGTCAACCCGCCAGCGTGCTCAACCGGTTCGAGAACGGCATGGTGTTCACCCGCGGAACACACGGCGGTACCTCCACGAGCGTCGAGCACACCGCGGACCGCGAGATTGTCGGCTTCAGACCCGCCGCTGGTGAAAACCACCTCCGCCGGCTGACGACCGATCAGTTCAGCGATCAGGTCACGGGCATCGTCAAGTGCGCGGCGGGCGTCACGGGCCGCCTTGTGCGCTCCCGTTGGATTCGCATGGTGCGCTTCGATGGTCGCTGTCCAAGCCGCCTGAGACTCGGCACGCACGACCGTGCTGGCCGCGTGGTCGAGGTAGATATCGGAGACTGGCACAACTCGATCCTACGTAACTTTGCGTCGACCGGCTCTATGGTTACCCGATGGTTTCGATCGTCACCGAACCCGCAGAGGTCACCACCGACTGGTTGAGTGAGGTACTCAAGCTCGACGTCACAGAGATCACGGCTCAGGAAGCGATCGGAACCGGCCAGATGTCGAGGAACTTCCGATTCGAGTTCGTCGCTGACGGATTGTCCAGCGTGGTGCTGAAAGTACCGGCCGAGGACAAATCGTTACGTGAACTCGCCACCAGCGTCTATGAGCGCGAGGTGCGTTTCTATGCCGACCTGTCCTCTACGCTGCCTTGCCGGACGCCAAAGTGTTACTTCGCGGCAATCGCTGAGACGGGAGGGGATTTCACCCTTGTGCTCGAAGACCTCGCACCTGCCCAACAGGGGGACCAGATTGCCGGATGCACGCCTGCACAAGCCGGTCTTGCTCTCAAGAATCTGGCTCTGCTGCACGGACCCACGTGGAACAGTGAATCGGTGGCTGCTCATCCGGCATTGGCGCCTCAAGACAACTCGATACTGAACGACATTTATCCCCTGGCCCACACGCAGTTCATGGAGCGCTACGGCTCCCGGCTCGCGGATCACACCGCAGAGGTCCTCGAAGCGTTCGTACCCAATGCGGTGGGATGGCTTGACGAAACACATGACCCGTTCACGTTGACCCACGCCGACTATCGACTCGACAACCTGCTCTTTGGCGCCAAGCAAGTCGCAGCGGTCGACTGGCAGACAATACGGCTCGGCAGTCCCGGTCAAGATGTCGCCTACTTCCTGGGCAACAGCTTGCCTGTAGAGGTCCGTCGCACACACGAGGATGCCCTTTTTGAGGAGTATCTCGACGCGCTCAGCGAATACGACGTGGCCGACTACGACCTTGATCGACTCAAGTCCGACTGCGCGCTCGGCGCCTGGTCGGGTCCCTTCACTACTGTCCTGGGTGCCTTCGCGGCAACAGACACCGAGCGCGGCGACGAAATGTTCATCGCCATGGCTGACCGTTCCGCCGCCCAGATCCTCGACCATGGCGGTCACCCGTATCTATAGGTACTGATATTGCTGGCCCATACAAACCGATATGGGCAGTATGGGGGCAGTGAAGACGACCCTTGACATAAACGATGAACTGCTCTCGCGTGCCAAACACCTCGCGAAGGCGACCGGGCGCCCCCTGAGGGCCGTCGTGGAAGACGGACTGCGTCGGGTACTTTCCGAACCGGAGCCGAAGCCATACGTTCTTCCCGATCTACGCGAAGGAGACCCAGACGTGTCAGACCCATTGGAACGGTATTCGTGGCCTGAGCTACGCGAGCTGATGTACGGCGGCGACTGTCATTAGGCTCCGAGAATGGCCGAGATCACCGTTGAGACGGAACTTGCGGCTGGGGTCGAACAGGTGTGGGAGGACATCTGCGACATCGCCTCGCATGTTGAGTGGATGCACGATGCCGAAGCCATTGTATTCACCTCTGACCAACACCAAGGTTTCGGCACCACCTTCGATTGCTTGACGAAGATCGGCCCGATCCGGTTGACCGATCGGATGGAGATCACCGAATGGGCCGACGGAGAGGCCATCGGCGTTCGCCATGTGGGACTGGTGACCGGCGAGGGACGATTCACGCTCACAGCAACAGGCGACAACACCACCCGCTTCGTTTGGGCCGAAACCCTTTATTTCCCGTGGTGGCTCGGCGGCCGAATCGGCGGCTGGTTCGGCAAACCGATACTCCGCCGAGTCTGGCACCGGAACCTACAACTGCTCCAGGCCCGCTACTGACGGCCGCCGACAGCGATCAGGCTTACCGCTTGTGCGGCTCCGGTTGTGCCCGGCTAGAGCAGAGGGTTGGACGCCAGCATCAGGCTGAGCACGACGAGCAAGGTACCGAACGCCACCGCAGCTCCGACCGCTGCCGAATCGGGCGTGCGGGACCGCTTCAGCGAGACGTAGATGAGACCAACAACTCCCCCTGCGACAAGACCACCGACATGGCCACCGACCGAGATCCTCGACACGGCAAACGTGAGAAACAGATTGAACGCCAGAATCGGCCCCAGTCCACTGGCCCAAACGCTCATACCAATCGATCGTTGGACAATCGCCATCGCTCCGAACATGCCGAAGATGGCGCCCGAAGCGCCCACAGCCAAGGCATTCGGCTCCAGCAACAGCACACCCACAGACCCACCGAGCAGCGAGACGAAATACAACACCAAGAAGCGAACCCGGCCCAAGAATTGCTCAAGGGATCTACCCATGATCCACAGTGCAAAACAGTTGAAGGCAAGGTGAAAAATCCCGTCGTGGAGGAACCCCGAAGTGACGATTCGATACCACTCGCCGTCCGCCACAATCGGACCCCACAAGGCGTAATCGAACAAGAAACTGTTGCCCTCAAGCGTTGAAACAAACCAAACTGCCACGTTGAAGGCCACCAAGACGGTGGTCAGGACCGGGTTGAACTCCACCGGACCAACAATCACGCGCTGGCTCCTGGTCGCCGTGCACTCCGGGCAATGGAAACCCACAGACGCCGTGTTCATACACTCCGCGCAGATCGGGCGGTCACATCTCTGACAGATGACCCCGGCACGGCGGTCCCGGTGCCGATAGCAACTGATGACCGCTGGAGGGTCCGACTGTGTAGTCACACAGACGAAGCTACCGTTGCCAACCCCGACAGCGATAGCTTCGGAGGCCGTGAACCGCCTTCACGAACGGCCACCCATCCGGCTCGAAGAGTCTGGAGTCGCGCCAATCGAGAGTCACTCGATGCTGAGCGACCAACGCAGCGCCGCTCTAGTGACCCCGCAGGCACAGATCAACTGGCTGTGCGTTCCCCGCATTGACTCCCCTGCGATCTTCGCCGCGCTGCTCGGTGGACCCGAAGCCGGTCACTTCTCAATCGAGCCGGTAGGTGCCAACACGGACGCAGAACCCACCCAGACCTACCTTGACGGCACTCTGGTCCTACAAACCTCGTGGCCAACGTTCAACGTGACCGACTACCTCGACTGCGCCAACGGCCGACCCCACCAGGCCGCAGGAAGAACTGATCTGATCCGCCACATTGAAGGCAGCGGACGAGTCCAAGTCGTGTTTGCGCCCCGGCTCGACTTCGGACGCGTGCCAACTCAGATCGAAATCGGATCTGGATGTCTCGAAGTGATCGGCGCGGCGGACCTGTTGATTCTGCGAAGCGCAGGCGTTGATTGGCTGATTGAAGACCACGGGGTGCACCAGAGCGCTGTCACCGAAATCGATCTGGCCCAGGGGCCGGTCACACTCCATATGTCTTACGGCCCAGAATCGACCGGCCCAGAGTCGCCCCAAGCCCGACCAACAGAGCCGGAACGCCGAGAACAAACAACACGCTTCTGGAGCGACTGGGCTAACCGCCTTGACCTTCCTGATGTGGAACCCGAATTGGTGCGCCGCTCTGCGCTCACCTTGAAGGCCCTCTGTTACGGACCCACCGGTGCAATTCTGGCGGCAGCAACGACCAGTCTCCCCGAGTTCATCGGCGGTGTACGCAATTGGGACTACCGCTACTGCTGGATCCGCGACGCCGCGATGTCGGCCAGCGCGCTCACAAGACTGGGTTCTGGCAACGAAGCCATCGACCTGCTCGACTGGCTCTTGGGGGTTATCGAAAACAACGATGTCAACCCAAACCAGCTTTCACCGCTCTACACCGTGGAGGGTCAGCCTCTACCACCCGAGGAAACGCTCGAAGAACTAGCGGGCTATGCGGATTCGCGTCCGGTACGGGTCGGCAACGAGGCCTGCGTTCAACTACAACTTGATGTCTTTGGACCCGTTGCCGAACTAATTCATCAAATTGCCAGCGCCGACCCGGCGCTGCCAGTGAAGTACTGGCAGTTGCTCGAAGATCTCGTTGACGCAGTCGAACAACGATGGATGGAGCCCGATCAGGGGATGTGGGAAATTCGCTCCGCGCCCAGGCATCACACCCACTCCAAAGTGATGTGCTGGCTGACGGTCGATCGTGCCGTTCGCACCGGCGCCGATATAGATGGCAACGAACGACCCGACTGGGTGGATCTACGCGAGAGGATTCGCGACGACATCCTGGCGAACAGCTGGAACGATGAAGTCGCTGCTTTCACCACCGCTTATGACGGCACGGACCTCGACGCTTCGGTGCTCGCGATCGGTCTCTCTGGACTGGTTCAGCCGCACGATCCCCGGTTCGCGGCAACAGTTGCCGCGGTTGACAGGTCGCTGCGTCACAACGAAACCGTTTACCGCTACAAACACGACGACGGGATCTCAGGCGCAGAAGGCGGATTCAACCTCATGACCAGTTGGCTCATAGATGCCAAGATCCTGATCGGAGACCTCGACGGAGCACGATCCCTGTTCGAGTCGTATCTCTCCCTGGCCGGTCCGACCGGGCTGATCCCCGAAGAAGTCGACCCCGAAACAGGGGCAGGTCTGGGCAATCACCCTCAGGCTTACTCACACGTCGGATTGATCAACAACGCCTGCAACCTTGCCCGAACAAACCAGCGGACCGCAGACCGAAAAAGGCGAAGCGCCTAGAGCATCACCGGGGATTCGCTCATACCCAGAGCGTTTTTTTCTACAACCTCAGTCACGCCCGCAACCCGGTCCTTCATAATCCGCTCGATACCGGCCTTGAGAGTTTGCGTAGACACCGGGCAGGTGACACAAGCGCCAAACAGCTCAACCGTGACAACACCCGAGGTTTCGTCAACCTCAATCAGTTCAATGTCGCCCTCATCGGCCTGAATAGCCGGACGAATCGCATTGATGACCTTCTCAACCTGGGTGCGCACACTCCCAGTGTGCCAGCATTCAACTCAATTGGTTCATCATGTACCCCAGCAAACGTCGGGGAGGCCAGTAACTTTGAAGCACGAATACTGCCTCCATGCTCCTTGCTCACCAAGGCGGTTGGGATGAGATCCTCGCGGTGGCCGCGCCGATGATTTTCTTCGGCTCGCTTTTGCTCGTCGCTCGGCGGCGGGCGCGATCCCAGACAGAAATCAACAACGACTGAACGAAACGTCGGCGCCCAGCGAGCAGAGCTTGCCCGCCAGGTCGTCGTAACCACGGGCAATATGGTGAGCGTCGCTCACGATCGTCTTCCCGTCAGCACCGAGACCGGCTATCACCAGCGCCGCGCCCGCTCGAATATCAGGGGCCTTCACCTTCGCCGCCGACAAGCACTCTTTCCCCTCGATCATGACATGATGCGCGTCGATACGAATGTCTGCACCCATAAGGCGCAGGTCGTCCACATAGCGGAACCGCTCGGCAAACAGATTCTCGGTGACAGAGCCAATGCCATCTGCGGTGGCAAGCAGCGCAACCAACAAAGGCTTCAAGTCAGTGGCTACTCCCGGGTACGGAAGGGTTGAGAACTTCGCCGAACTCAAACGGCTCGACACAGCAGCGCGAATGCTCTCGCCATCGGCTGATATCTCCATGCCCATGTCGCCGAGTTTGCCGCACAACACCGCCATGTGATCAAGGTTCACACCGGTCACTACGATTTCGCCCGTAGCAATCCCGAGGGCGGCCAGGTAGGTGGCTGCCACTATGCGGTCACCAACGACCGAATGATCGGCCGGATGAAGCGCCTCAATATGGTCAACACCGTTGATTATGAGAGTGCTTGAACCCGACCCCTCAATTCGCGCACCCATCTTGTTGAGAAACTCGCAAAGATCTACGACCTCAGGCTCACGCGCGGCATTGTCGATCACAGTCGTGCCCACAGCCCGCACAGACGCCATAAGAAGATTCTCGGTGGCGCCAACACTCGGGAAATCAAGCCGGATCGATCCTCCCCGCAACTCTCGGGTTCGGGCATGGACATATCCATCAACCGTTTCGGCCTCAACACCCAGCTTGGCCAGCCCTTGCAGATGCATATCGATGGGACGAGGGCCGAAGTCATCACCTCCCGGGAGCGCGACGACTGCCTCACCACAGCGAGCCAACATCGGTCCGAGAACCTCAATCGAAGCTCGAAACTGGTCGACAATGCCATGGGGAGCAACCGGTTCGATCTTCGCTGGAACTTCGATGACCAGCGATCCGCCAACATGCTCGGTCGGCAACGTGACCTTGCAGCCGATGGCCCGCAACAACTCAGCCATCAGTCCCACATCGGTGATACGAGGGACATTGGCGATGCGATAGGTGCCCTCGGCCAGCAGAGTCGCAGCCATCAACTTCAACACACTGTTCTTGGCGCCGGAGACTTCTACCGTTCCCTCAAGGGGAGAGGGCCCCCGCACGACAAAGCTGTGCCCGGCGAGATCAAGTTCCGGAGCGTCTGCAGCCAACACGGACATCGTTAAGAGTCTGCCACCATTCCTCGTTGAGCGCGCGTTACCTGAGGCATATCTGCACACCTAATCTGGCAAGTACTGTCACACCAAGCGTTCGATCAGTTGATCAACGAGCGCCGCCACCTCATCTGCTGCGCTGTCGTAGTCGGCTTGCTGCCCCGCACCAGGATCAACGACCTCCTCCCAAGCCTCGAGTTCGATCTCGGCGAGCCCCAACTGCGCGACACGCTGAGCCAGATCATCAGCTGACCCTGGCCTCAGGTCTCGGGCGACACGCTTCAAACTTCCGGTTTTGGCGGCTCCTTCGGGGTGGGTTCGTCGCATCCAGCGGAGGTGATCCGGCTCCATGGCGACAATCAACGCAGAGTCCTCTATGTCTTGGGTAGACAGTTGGCGGCTGCGATGCCACGGGTCACGCAAACCGTGCCGCTCCAACGCTGCGCGGGTACGCACGCTCATCGGCTGCCCGGGCAGAACATGGGTCCCCCCGCTAAGAACACACACCGGCGGGTCCTCCCCGTAGTGAGCCCGCATCATCGCAGCTCCCATAACCGAACGGGCCGCGTTGCCAGTACACAGGAAGGTGACCGTCGGCCGTTCACGATCGTGCTGTGGTCGCGGTGCTTCGCGAATCGTCAAAGATTGATCATCGCTCATCAGTCTTCTGTCTAGCAGTGTCTTTCTGCAGTACCCGCAGCGCTATTCGCCTTTCATCTGCCGACAATCTGACCCTTCGCCGCTTCTTGCCTCTCGCAGTGGACTTGAGCGAGGTCCGCTCCAAATGTTCAGACGTTTTTGGCTTAAGCCGCAGCCAACAACAGGAACACCACGAAGATTAGAAGTGTGCCGGGTACCAAGGCTATAACGAGGCCCGCAATAGCGAGTCCACGATGCGGTAGGTTCTGCTTGTTTGATCGATTCAACCCAACGGAAGAAAACACTATCCCGAGTACCCAAGTAATAAAGTTCACTCCTGGTAGCCAAAATATCACGATGGATACCAACGAACACACGAACCCAGCTATTGCGAGTCCGTTGCCCTGAGGGGGAGGACCTCCATAGGGCATTGGCTGCGGTGGCGGGTGATTCAGATCTGTCATCAGGGGCCTTTCGGTTGTTTGTCTAGTGGAATTACGCGGGGTTGGGTGGTGATCCGATTTTAGCCGCAGCCTGTCTCCGCAGCTACAGCGCGCCACGCTGCTCGCACAGCAAGGTCGTAGTTCGGACGGGCAGCATCAAGGGCGGCGTGTGCGTCCGCCAATTCCGCTTCGGCCGAATGAACGGACTCTTGAGCGATTTCGACCACAGGCTCGACATCATCCGCCATAGTGGCTGCGGCGATCGCACGAATATCTGCCGCTTCTGCTTGCGCGCTGCTCTCTAGAAGGTCCAGCGCCACGTGGTAAGCACTCCAAGCGATCAGATCGGTCCCTGGATGGAGCAATCCTCGGTATCCGGCGCGAACCGACGCGATCCTTTCACGAGCTGCGACAAACGCACTGTGCGCCGCTCCACCCTCAGCCCAGTACAAGTCTTCGGCTTCGGCTGCTTCAACCGATTCGCTTGGCGGGACTGAAGCAGCCACGGCGGTACGGACGGCTCGTGTTGCTGCCCGATATGCCAGGTCGTCATACGCTGGTTGACGATCGAACACAGCCACTGCCGCTTGGTTTGCATCTCCTTCATCAACGAAACCACCAACCCTCCGATCCCAATCTGGATCCTCTGCGAGCGTCCATGCCTCGATCCAGGACGACATCGCAGCTTCATGCGCGTCTCCTGTGTCCGCGTCCAGACCCGTTTGCTCAGCCATCTGGTCAAGCCGGAGTGCCAACCCGGCTTGGGCCGCAAACGCCGCGTCCCGGGCGGCCCCATGGGCAACCCAGGACGCAACATTCTCACTGCGCCATCCACTGTAAGTGTCCTCGGCCTCGTTGTAAGCCGCTTGCCGAGCTGCCTGGTGTGCGACATCCGAGCCATAGTCGTTGTCGTCACCAAACGCTTGGGCAATCGTCGCGACAGAGTCCAAAACAGCGGCTCGAATCTCGGCCTCCTCACGAACCGCCGCTGCCACAGCACGCGCTTCTTCTTGGGCTTTCTCAAAAATCGCAGGTGCCTCCTCAAGAGCACGCCTCGCATCCGCCAATGCACGTTCAACTGCCTCTAAACGTATCTCGGCTGTTACCCGGCCCGGCTCTGATTGGCCCCAAGCGGCGTCCAGAGCCGACTCGTACGCAGCGTCGTATGTGGGAGTGTTCAGTGGCGATGAGGTTTCAGCGAATGCTGCGAAGCGAGCGGCGTCGAAAACGGCCGCGAAAGCGTCGACAGCGTCCCCGGCCGCGTTGCGTGCGTCGACATCGGCACCAGTATCGGCAACCCCGGTCTCCGCTGAGGCCACGGCTACCACAGATGCCGTCTCGTATGCTCTCGTAGCTTCTCGAAGATTAGCATCAGCATCTCTCAACGCTATTCGAGAATCCTGAAGGCGCTGTTCGGTCTCGTCGTCAGGGGCTATCAGGGAGGTTGTCCCGGGGGTTGTTGAAGTAGAGGGGTGGTGGTCCCCCTCTGGGCGGTGCCGTTGCGGCATCGTCAGGAGGTCTTCGAAAACACACCTGAGAAAGGGACCACCATGAAGAACGTAGACGGACCGGCTGTGCGGCTGGTCGATGAAACGGATGAACGGCTCACGGAGTTGTTGCCTGACGTGCTGGCGATCGAGCTGG
Source organism: Candidatus Aldehydirespiratoraceae bacterium (assembly GCA_965249055.1). Taxonomy (GTDB): domain Bacteria; phylum Actinomycetota; class Acidimicrobiia; order Acidimicrobiales; family Aldehydirespiratoraceae; genus VXYK01. Next base: position 122,473 of record CBDFKX010000002.1, read on the forward strand.
GCCAGATCGCGGCGTTGTGTCGTGAGGGGCTGATGGCGTTGTCGGTGGAGGCCGGGCTGGCCGCCGCTCGGGCGATCATGGCCGAGGAGGCCGACGCGTTGTGCGGGACGTGGAACGCGAGAGATCCCGAGCGCAGCCATGTGCGGGGCGGTACGACACCGTCGTCGGTGGTGATGGGCGGCCAGCGCCTGGCGATCAAGCGACCGCGGGTTCATGGCGTTGATGGTGATGGCGCCAACGCGGGCGAGGTGGCGTTGGAGACCTTCGGCGTGTTCGCAGACGGTGATGTTCTCCAGCGCACGGTGATGGAGCGGATGCTGGCCGGGGTCGCGACCCGATCCTATGAGCGTGTCGCTGATCCGATCGGCACCCAGGCCCGGTCGCAGGCGACCTCGACATCGAAATCGGCGGTGTCGCGCCGGTTCGTGTGTGGCACCAAGAAAGCACTCGCCGACCTCCTTGCCCGTGATCTCACCGAGTTGGACGCGGCGGTGTTGATGATCGACGGTGTCGACTTCGCCGGCTCCACCTGCGTTGTCGCCCTCATTGTCACCGCTGATGGCACCAAGGTCCCGGTCGGGTTGCGGCTCGGCGACACCGAGAACAAGATCCTGGTCAAGGCCTTGTTGGCCGATCTCGTGGACCGCGGCCTCGACTACAGCGGTGGTCTGCTGGTGGTGGTCGACAGCGCCAAAGCACTGGCCACCGCGGTGCGGGCTGTGTTCGGAGAGCTGGCGTTGATCCAGCGTTGCCAGATCCACAAACGCAGAAACGTCGGCGATCATCTCCCCAAAGCCGACCGTGAACAGGTCGACGCCCGGCTGCGGGGAGCGTTCGCTGACCCCGACCCTCACAGCGGCCTGTTGAAAGCCAAACGGCTGGCGGCCAAACTTGACCGCACCTGTCCCGACGCGGCCGGCAGTCTGCGAGAGGGCCTCGAGGAGATGTTCACCGTGCGTCGCCTCGGTATCGACGGGACCCTGGCCCGCACCCTGGTGTGCACCAACATGATCGAATCGATGATCTCGATCGCTCGCACCACCACCCGCAACGTCAAACGCTGGCGAGACGAAGGCGACATGCGCCGCCGATGGTGCGCCGCCGGGATGGCCGAAGCCGAAGGCAAATTCCGGCGAGTCCGCGGCCACAAGCAGATGCCCCAACTCGTCACCGCGCTCGGCCGTCACGCCGACACTGTCACCCCGGCCTGCGATACTGAACCCAACGAACTCGCTGCATGAACACCAGGACCACCCCCCGCAGCAACTTCAACAATCAACGGGACATCCTCCTATCAGGTCCTCCACCGCTTCGTGGGCAGCGTCGGCTTCCGCACTAGCTTCTTCAAGAACCCGCTCCGCGACCTCAAGCTCGCTGATCGCTTCTAGCAAAGCACTGTAGTCGGCACAGTAGGGCCAGTTCTGCGCTACTTCGACTTGCTCAGCAACCTCTTCGACTTGCTCAGCAACCTCGCCTTCGGACTCCGATTCGAGTTCAGACTCAGGTTCGCCATTCCCACCGCAACTGGCCACAACAAAAACGACCAAAAGGATCGCAATGAGAGAGTACGGGTGTTTGTGCACGATCAACGAAGCTAGTAGCACCAACGACTAACAACAAGTTTCTATCCGAGGTGATCGACAAACGGGTGATACAGCTCCGGACCCCGGTGTCAAGTCTCGGGCCACACGCTTCAAACTTCCGGTTTTGGCGGCTCCTTCGGGGTGGGTTCGTCGCACCCAGCGAAGGTTATCCGGCTCCATGGCGACAATCAACGCAGAGTGCTCTATGTCTTGGGTAGACAGTTGGCGGCTGCGATGCCACGGGTCGCGCAAACCGTGTCGCTCCAATGCTGCGCGGGTCCGTACGCTCATTGGCTGCCCGGGCAGAACATGGGTCCCCCCGCTAAGAACACACACCGGCGGGTCTTCACCGTAATGAGCTCGCATCATCGCAGCTCCCATCACCGAACGGGCCGCGTTGCCAGTACACAGGAAAGTGACCGTAGGTCGTTCACGATCGTGCTGCGGTCGTGGTGCATCACGAATCGTTCGGGGTCTATCGTCGCTCATCGGTCTTCTGTCTAGCAGTACCCGCAGCGCTGTTCGCCTTTTCATCTGCCGACATTCTGACCCTTCACGCAATGGCCGCGGCTTGCTAACATCGCTGGTCAATCGCGAGTAATCACGCAGGGCATGCTCACTTGCGACAACAACAAACCCGACTCTGGAGGGACAGACAATGGGACGAATACGCAAACTTCTACTTCTGTTAGCTGTGTTGGCTCTGTTTGCCGCCGCGTGCGGCGACGACGAGTCACTCGGCACGATCACGGTTGAACCAGGTGCCGAGGTACAGATTCGATCACTCAACGCTCTCACCGGCGATGTGGCGCTCTTCGGTCTTCCGATCCACCGGTCGATCGAGATCGCCGTCGATGACTATGGGGATATTCATGGTTTCTCCGTCTCATTAGGCCAAGGCCTCGACGACCTCTGCTCAAGCGACGGTGGTCAGGCTGCCGCGCAGACGATCGTTGCCGACGAACAAATCGCCGGTGTGGTCGGCACGTCCTGCTCGGGTGCGGCCGTAGCCGCAGCACCGTTGACCAGCGAAGCTGGGATCGTCATGATTTCGGGCGGCAACACCTCACCCTCTCTCACCTCCGACCTCGCGGGCACCGCTGGCAAGAACTACAACGAGGGCTACTACCGCACCGCACACAACGACCTCTATCAGGGTCGGGCAATGGCCCTGTTCGTGTTCAACGACCTCGGTCTGACAACCGCTGCGGCAATCCACGACGGCGACCCCTACACCCAGGGTCTCGCGCAAGCGTTCGTCGATGCCTACGAGGAGATAGGTGGCGAGATAACCGGCTTCGCTGGCATATCAAAGGGTGACACTGACATGGTTCCGGTCCTCACCGAGGTCGCCGCGGCCAGTCCCCAGGCGCTCTTCTTCCCTATCTTCCAGCCGGAGGGCAACTTCATCGCTGCGCAAGCGCCGGGCGTTGCGGGGCTTGAGGACACTCAGTTGCTAGCTGCAGACGGTCTGTTGGTCGACGGTTACCTGGCACTGGAGGAAACCGAGGGAATGTACTTCTCGGGTCCCGACGCTCGCTTCGGCACCAACGTCAACCAGTCAACCGGCAAGACGGCCTCTGAGGTCAGCGGCGCTTATGAAGACCTCTACGGTGGAGCCCCGACTTCGCCGTTCTGGGGCCACGGCTACGACGCCACCGCCATGTTGCTTGATGCCATTTCGGCGGCGAGCTCCGTGGACGGCGATGGCAACCTAGTGATCGACAAAGCTGGCGTACGCGAGCACCTCAACGGACTGACTGGTTACAGCGGCCTCATCGGGCTGATCAACTGCGACGACTTCGGTGACTGCGGATCTCAGAAGGTGACGGTGATTCACCACTTGGATTCCACCGACTTCGAAGGTTCGGTAGCCAACGTGGTCTTCGAATACGCCCCGTCGTAACTCCCTAGCTCTCGGTAGCGGACCGGTCCCGAACCTGGGATCGGGGTCGGTTCGCTGGCCGTCGCTGTGCTTCGAAGCATCCTGACTTCGCCTTCAGCTACTCACTATGGTCAAGACAGCAAGTAACTGAGCCGTTGCATATGCCATCACCCGACACCGCGGAGAAAAGGAAGTTGAGCCGCCGCCCCGGCGTCGACACTTTCCTGACCTTCTTGCGGGTGGTCATGAGCACCTTTGTAATCCTGGGCCTGCTCATGTTCATCGGGCAGCAGATCAATCCCGACAACTTCGTTGCCTCCCGCATCAATCCCGATGCCACCGGCCTGACCGCGGCCCAGTTTGAAGGCTTGGTGATCTCAGGGCTCTCACAGGGAGCGATGTACGGGCTGATCGCACTCGGCTATTCGATGGTCTACGGCGTTTTGGGGTTCATCAACTTCGCCCACGGCGAGGTCTTCATGGTGGGTGCCATGACAGGAATGATCACATCCAACAAACTTGACGAGTCCGGTGCGTGGGAAAGCAACTTTCTGCTTTCCTTGCTGTTCGTCCTTGTAATAGCGGTTGTCTGCTCCACGCTGACCGCAATGATCATGGAACGGGTCGCCTACCGGCCGTTGCGGGGCTCTCCGCGGCTCATTCCGCTGATCACGTCTATTGGTGTGTCGTTCTTTATACAGAATGTCTCTGTCGTTCTTCTCGGCCCCGGAGCCAAGTCTTACCCGACACTGCCGGATTGGTTGTCCCGGAAACGAGAACCGTTCGGATTAGTCAGCATTGAGGGCACGAAGGTGATGGTGCTGGTAACGGCGGCAGTCTCAATGGTGGCACTGTGGTATCTCGTCGAGCGGACCAAGACTGGAAAGGCCATGCGGGCCGTAGCGGAGGACAAAGAGATCGCCTCGTTGATGGGGATCAACGTCAACCGGACGATCGTCTCCACCTTCGCTGTGGGCGGTGCCATGGCCGGCGTTGCGGGGATCCTCTGGGGTCTTCTATTCCGATCAGTCGTTCACACCACCGGCTTCTTGCCTGGGATCAAAGCCTTCAGCGCGGCTGTCGTCGGTGGTATCGGGAACATGGGAGGTGCGATGGCGGGCGGGATCACCTTGGGCAGCGCCGAATCAGTGGCGCCGCTGGTTCTGCTCGAACCCTGGGGTATCAATGGCCCCACCCAACTCAAGGATGCGGTGGCGTTCCTCGTGCTCATCTTCGTGTTGTTGGTCAAACCCACCGGCCTGTTCGGTGAGCGGCTTTCGACTGAGGACCGAGCATGAGCGCCGTGTTCGCCCAAGACGAGTTAGCAGAAGAGCTTCCGGCGCGCCGACCGCTAGACCAGAACTGGCGAAAGCTGCTCAACTACGGACTTCTGCTGGCTTTGGTGTTGATCTTCGTCGCACTCACCAACATGCCGGTCAACCTCAACCGCCGACTGTTGATCGAACCGATTTTTTCTATGGGTTACCTGTCTCTGATCTGGCTACCGGCAGTCTTCGGTTTCTTGATCTGCCGGGAACCCGTGTTGGCGGGCATGCCGAGTCACGCCAAGGGAAGCCGTGACGTGCTCGCCGGCTCACTCGTCGGTTTGTTCGGGGGCGCTGGTCTCAGCATCCTCACTTTCCTTCTGGAGAATTTCAACCTCCGCGATCCATTGGTCAACTGGAGTCCTCAACTGCTTGAGCTGTTGTCTTTCCAACGAGACACAGTCTTTGGAGTCGGCATTTGGCTGCCAATCGGCCTGGTGCTCGGGACTGTCGGCGGGCTGGGGCATGTGCTCTCGGAGACAACCCGGCGTGTGCTGGGCTGGGCATTCGCTTCTGTGATTGGTTTTGCCATTTTCGAGACGGTGATTCTCGACCTATCGGAGGGTTTTCGCTGGCTCGGCGCCGAATGGCTGGTCGACGAACTCTATTTCATCCGCGGCGGTTTGACGATGCACGGTGCAGCGATCTTGGCTGTGGTTGGTGGTCTGTTCGCAGCTTTCGGACGTGACCGAACCCGTCGCGCAAAAGAGAACTTCCAAGCATTGGAGGGAACAAGCCGAACCCGGGCCAACGCCATCGGTTTGTTCGTAGTTGCAGCCGCTTTGGTAATCCTGCCCCGCTTTTTGGGCGGTATCACCAACGAGCTGCTGGCCAACGTCGGGCTCTTCGTCTTGTTGGCTCTAGGCCTCAACATCGTGGTTGGCCTCGCCGGAATACTCGACCTCGGATACGTTGCCTTCTTCGCCGTCGGTGGCTATACGGCCGGCATTCTTACGACAACCAACCGGGGAGAATCCTGGCCCGATTGGATTCCGCAGTTCTACTGGGGCACAGCCCTCATTGTGGTGGTGATATTGGCCGCACTCACCGGATTGTTCATCGGCGCGCCGGTTATTCGGATGCGCGGCGACTATCTGGCCATCGTCACTCTCGGCTTCGGCGAAATCATCCGCCTGCTGTTTCTTTCGGACTGGCTCGGGGGCTACACCGGTGCCGCGCAAGGGGTCACCAACATTCCCGGCGTGCAGGTCTTCGGTTTGGCCACGGTAAAGGGGACCGATCCGCGGGCCGTGTTTTACCTGGTGCTGTTCTTTTGCGCTATCGCCATATACGTTTCGTGGCGATTAGAACACAGTCGGCTGGGCCGAGCCTGGATGGCGATCCGCGAAGACGAGTCGGTTGCCGAAGCGATGGGAATCAACACGGTCAACGCCAAACTCATGGCTTTTGTGGTCGGCGCGGTGTTGGCCTCATTCTCGGGTGCCATCCTCGCCGCCAAAGTGGGCTCGGTCTTCCCCAGTAGCTTCATCATCTTGGTTTCGATCGTCATTCTGGTGGTAGTGATCGTAGGCGGTATGGGCAACATCGTGGGCGTGATTGTCGGCTCGGTGGTGCTGATCGGCATTCTCGGCGGACCTCGGCAACCGGGGCTCCTTCAAGAGTTCTCCGAATACAAACTGTTGATCTATGGCGTGTTGCTGATTTGGATGATGTTGCAACGTCCCGAGGGCTTGGTGCCGAACGTTCGGCGCACACGAGAACTCCACCAAGACGAGTACCTCCAGGACGCCTGGCTCCGCGGAGAGATCGACAGCGACTCCGAACACGACGAAGACTCTCACCCTGATACCGGGCCCAACGGCAACACAGGGGTGCTGCCCGCATGAGCCGGCGTCTCTTGACCATCGACAAACTCAGCGTGACCTTCGGTGGTCTCCACGCCCTCAAAGACCTCGATTTCTATGTCGACGAAGGCGAGATCGTGTCGGTCATCGGTCCCAACGGCGCGGGCAAGACCACCTTCTTCAACATGATCTCTGGGATGGTCACACCGACATCTGGCGACATCATCTTCAAAGGCGAGTCCCTGTTGGGTCTGGACCCCAACCAGGTAACCGCTGCGGGAATAGCGCGCACCTTCCAAAATGTTCGCCTGTTCGCCAACATGACCATCCTCGAAAATGTGATGGTCGCCCAGCACTGCCGCACCCGGCAAGGAATTTGGGGCGCACTGTTTCAGACACGCCCGTTCAAACGAGAAGAGCAAGAAATCCGCGAACACGGTGAGAAGGTGTTGAGCTTCTTCGGTACCCGCCTGGTGGGCTACCGGCTTGATCAACCCGCCGCGGTGCTGTCGTATGCAAATCGGCGACGGCTGGAGATCGCCCGGGCAATGGCCACCAAACCGACAATCATCCTGCTCGACGAACCTGTTGCCGGCATGAACCCGAAGGAATCCGCGGCATTAACCCAACTGATTGGTGAGCTTCGCAGCAACTGGGGCTTCACCATCGTGATGATCGAACACGACATGAGCGTCGTACGCGATGTCAGCGACCGAGTCGTGGTGCTTGACCACGGCGAGACCATCGCCCATGGATCCTATGAGGAAGTGTCGACCAACCCAGATGTCATCGAGGCATACCTCGGACGCCCCGCCAAGGAATCCGCATGAGTGACGTCAACGGTGCTACCGCCCTGCTTGAGATGCGCGGTGTCAACACGCACTACGGCGCTGTCCATATCCTCAAAGATGTCGAGTTCTCGATCTATCCCGGCGAGTTGGTTTGCCTGCTCGGGGGCAACGCCTCAGGCAAGTCGACCACGCTGAAAGCCTTGCTGGGAATGGTGACGCCCACCACCGGCGATGTGCTGCTCAACGGCGAGATAGTCACCGACAAGTCGATCTCGTATCGAGTTGAGCGGGGCGTGACGATGGTTCCTGAGAACCGGCGACTGTTCAAACGGCTGTCGGTCAAGGACAATCTCGAACTGGGAGCTTTCCTACGCTCAGACCGCGCTGCCATCGACGCAGACTTGGAGCGGATATTCGAGATGTTCCCACGGGTCAAGGAACGACTCAGCCAGAAGGCCGGCACCTTGTCGGGTGGCGAGCAGCAGATGGTGGCGATAGGCCGAGCGTTGATGTCTGACCCGAAGGTGCTGTTGATGGACGAGCCATCGATGGGGTTAGCTCCCGCTCTCGTGCAAACCAACTTCGAGTTGATCAAACAGATCCATTCGCAGGGGGTAGCGATTTTCGTGGTGGAGCAGAACGCCAACATGGCGCTCTCTATCGCAGACCGCGGCTGGGTACTTCAAACGGGTCGGGTTGTTCTCGACGACACCGCCGAGGCGCTCCTTGCCAACCCCCACTTACGCGCCAGTTACCTCGGCGAAACCTGACCAGCCGGAATCAGTCCGGGTTGTCCACGGCGAAGCGCTTGAGCAAAGCGAGAGTTTTGCGGCGGAGCGTTTCAGCTGCTGTTGCCAAGTTCTCAACGAACTGAGCTTCGCTGGCAACTGGCGAGTCGACGAGATCAGTGATCGTCTTGAGCGCCCCTACCGGGACGCCGTGAAGATGCCCAACCCAGGCCACAGCCGCAGCCTCCATCTCCTTGACCTCTGCTCCGCTGGCAACTATCCGCTCACGGTCGGTCGGGGATTCGTCAAAACTGTCGCCAGTCGTGACGATGCCGAGTCGACAACCGAGCGCTGAAGCGTGACTCCGCAGGTCCGCTGCGGGAAGTTCGCTCTTGCCCATGACATCAAAGCCCGGTAGCGGGATCCGTCGGTCGTGACAGGCGAAGTGAGGCCACGCCAGGAATGCGTCGCCTATCTCCGCACCGGCTCGTAGCCAACCTCCGGCTGTTCCCACCGACAAAACCAGATCCGGCCTGGGCCGATCCAAGTTGAGGGCCACGTGAGTGGTTAGCGCCGCAGCAGTGCTTCCAACAGCATCGACGCCGTAGATCGGATCGGTCCCGTTAACGGCAAGCACCACATCAGGTCGCGCTTTTGCTTTGGGCGCATGCGAAAGCCGACAAGGCAGGGCAGCAGCCCAGGTTGGCGACTGAATCCGCTGCGCTCCGAGAGCGTCTCGCAGCGGTGCCGCCTCTGCCTCCAACGCCATGACGATCACCACCCGTTCGACCCGGTCGACAATCGAACCTTGTTGGGTTGCGGGATCCCGGTCGGTTTGCATACGTCTTGAATCGTAGCTAGGGCAGGAGTCCCAGGGCGCTGGCAACCCGGTCTCTGTGCTGAGTGGCAGTGCCGTACGCTCCCGACAGGCTCCAGCCTCGCTTCAGCCAAATCTGAAGGTCGTACTCAAACGTGTAGCCGATGGCACCGTGGCACTGCAACGCCGCGCGACAGGCGCGATCAACGGCATCTGACGCGACCGCCTTGGCCATCGACACGTCGCGGCCTCGCATATCCGCGTCGCCGCAATGAGCAAGCGACCATGCCGCTCGGTACACCAGCGGAGCGGAGAACTCAATCCCCAGTCGAACGTTGGCCAGATGGTGCTTGACCGCCTGATAACTCCCGACGGGCTTCCCGAACTGTCTGCGTTCGCTCACATACTCGACTGTGGTGTCAAGCAGACGGCGAGCGACACCAACACATTGGGCCGCAGTGCCCAAGAGCAGCCCGATCAGCTGCCAGAGCCGCGTCTGCACCAGCTAACAAAGTCGCCGCACCCGGATCAAAACGGATCTCGGCAAGACGACGAGACTGATCAACAGAGTCCTTCGCGGTCACAGTCAACAGCAGCAGCATCAACCGCCAGAAGTGACCCAGATTGTTCAGCTACCACAAGATCAGCCGCTGTTGCAGCCACGACGTTGGGGCCACCTGCAGCCAAGGCCAACGTGGCTGTGCTCTCACCGCAGATCGCCGCCTCCAACAACTCAGAAGCACCCGCAGTGGCTAGCGCCGGAACCGCCACGGCCACATGCTCCACCAACGGTTCGGGTACGGCGCTGTAACCCGCCTCCTCAAGCAGACGAACCAGAGCCACCTCGTCCATGCCAAGTCCACCAGCTTCAGTTGGGGCCATGATGGCCAGCACTCCAACCTCGCCAAGCGTCGCCCACAGGCCGGGTATCCGTCCGTCATCGCTGTCCCAGCTTGCTCGAATCGCCTCGGCGCTGCACTCGCTGGCAAAGATCTCGCGCACGGTGTCGCGGAACATGTCGTGTTCGTCGCTGAAGGCAAACTGCACCTGCGTTACCTCCGAGGCAGACCCAGCACGCGTTCAGCAATGATGTTGCGCTGAATCTCGTTGGTTCCCGCATAGATCGGCCCGCCCAGAGCAAACACGTATCCGTCGAGCCAGTCGCTTGGCACCTCGGCTTCGTCACCAAGTAGCCGCAGGGCCGTGGCATGTAGTTCAAGATCCATCTCAGACCAGAAGACCTTCATCAAACTGGCTTCTGATCCAAGATCGCCACCCGCCATCAAATTCGCCGCCACAAAGTAGGTCTGCCAGCGATAGGCCTCGGCACGGATCCAAGCGTCAACCACCTCATCTCGTAAGCGTGCATCCAACCCGTCAGCCGTTTCGCTCAACACTGATCCAGTCGCAGCGGTTGCTGTGCCAGTCGCAGCGTTCGCTGTGCCAGTCGCAGCAGTTGCTGTGGCGAGCAGCCTGAGACGCTCCGCAGCTGCCATGAAGCGACCTGGGCTGCGCAAGCTGAGTCCGCGTTCGGAGCCCGCCGCCGCCATGGCCACCGCCCAACCCTGACCCGGTTCCCCGAGCACATGATCCGCGGAGACTCGGCAGTCGTCAAAGAAAATCTCCGCAAAACCCGACTCTTGGTCGAGGCGCTTGATGGTTCGGCGCGTCATGCCCGGTGCATCAGCTGGAACCAACAAATAGCTCAAGCCCGCGTGACGCTCGGCGGTTGGGTCGGTGCGCACGATGCAAAAAATCCAGTCTGCGTACTTGCCCCGTGAGCACCAGGTTTTCTGGCCGTTGATGACATAGTCGTCGCCGTCGCGGATCGCCGTTGTTTTGATCCCAGCGAGATCCGATCCGGCCTCCGGCTCAGACCAGCCCTGAGCCCAGATGTGCTCGCCGCTAGCCATTTTCGGCAAGAAATAATCCTGCTGGGCTTGTGTGCCGAAGTTGAAAATGGTGGGAGCCAGCAAGCTCACGCCGTTGGCACTCACCCGACCCGGCACACCAGAAAGCCAGTATTCCTCCTCATAGATCAGCCACTCGATCAGATCGCAATCACGCCCGCCGTATGCCGCGGGCCACGCCGGTACCGACCAGCCTCCCTCGAACAGGGTGCGTTCCCAGAGCCGATGCTGCTCAAACCCCACCGCCGAGTCCATCGAAGAAAGCGGTTCACTTGGCCGGTTGTCGCGCAGCCAACTCCTGCACTCGTCGCGAAATTCCACGTAGCGGGGAGAAAGCTCAAGATCCATCAGCGAAACTCGCCTTTGCGCACACCGTCGGGGTCGAAAACTTCACGGATCAGCCTCAACTCCTCATCGCTGGGCAGCCGACTCTCCCCGACATCGCCGGTGACAGCAAGTTCGAACGCGGAGGCCTCCTGTGCCTGTTCAAGGGTGACCCCGGGATGTAGCGAACGGACTCTCATCTTGCGGTCTTCGCTCTCGAAGTCGTAGGCCCCGAGGTTGGTGACCACCCGTCGGATCTCGAAGTGTTTTCTGCTGGCTTCGGGGAGCTGCGCAATGCGGTCGTAGCCCGGTGCCGAGACAACGTCGACCGTGGCGCTGAAAACCCTAGCTTGATTCGGGATCCAGTAGGTGGTGGCGTGATTGATCAAATTGCCCGGTGCCCCACGCAAGCCCAACAGCTGGGCTTTTGGTTTGCGGTATGGCCCGATGGCCGCGAAGTTCTGGTTGCCGTGCTGATCGATCTGGCTGGCACCCATCACCACATGGCGCTTTCCCGACCAAGCCTGATCGAAGACTGATCGGAACGGCATGTACGCCTCGATCACCGCTGTCGACGGATCGCCGCCCAAAGCCAGATTGCCTTCGATCGCGTAGGCAATCGTGTCCGTCAGCATCAGGTCTGGCTCAAAGGAGGCTCTTGCCAGGCGCCCGGCGATTACCGGCACCGGCCCCATCGGGTTGCACAAGACTTCGCCGTCACCCCTGAACGCCTCAGCCAAAGCGACAACACAGATCTCATCAAGGGTGGCAGTCATTTCTGGCTCCGTTCTGTGAGCTTCTTGACGTAGGCATCGTGTGATTCCAGTTCCAGCCAGTCTTTGCGGAACTGCTCCCAAGCTTCATGGTCGCGAGCCGTTGCCGCATAGGTGGATTGGAAAGCCTCGTCACGCTGGTAGTCCGGGGGGCATTCGGTGAAGTGGGCACCCTGTGGTGCTTGTATGACTCCGTCGACATGGGTTCGCGGGATTCGCAGCGTGTGAACCGACCCCTCGCTCAGAAACTGTTCTGTGGGAACGATCTGCTCTGCCGACATGAAGGTCTTGTCGGCAGCCATGGCGAATAGGTCGTCGAAATACAGATCAGGTCCGAGGAACTGACCGTTGCCTTTGGCGTCGGCTCGGTTCATATGGAGGATCACCGCGTCCATCTGAAATGCTGGAATCGCCACCAATTCCTCGCCGTCGTCGTAGGGGGATTTGACGGTCTTGAGATCAGGGTTCTCCGACATCATCGCGGTACCCAAGCCCGCTCGGGTCGGATAGAAGGGCACGCGATGAGCGGCGGCCATCAAACCCAGATAGAAGGCACCTTCGTCCAGTTCCGAGATGTCGACGGCGCCTGTTTGGCGAGCGACCCGGAAATGGGGTTCTAACGGGATCGAGTCCAATGAAACGAAACCGTAAGTGACTTTTCGGACCTTGCCCGCAGCGCACAAGATCCCTACATCGGGCCCGCCATAGGAGACGATGTCAAGGTCACAGAGGTCGCTGCGCAGTATGGCGCGCACCAGCGACATCGGCTTTCGACGAGAGCCCCAACCCCCGATGCCGAGCGTCATCCCGCTGTGGAGTTCACCGATGACCTCGTCCTCGGTCATTCGTTTGTCTGCCACCACGGTTCCTTTCACCGGTCCTTGCCACAAGGGCTCCTTGACGGTATTCCACCCTGACCCGCAGTGCTAAGCCCGCACCGTCACTAGTTGCGCCTAGGACTCTCGCCTTCTCGGCGGGCCGGACCGTCCCGATAGGGTGGCGGCATGGTCGAGACGCACGATTCTCTTGACATGAGTGGCCGGACCGTCATCGTCACGGGTGGAACCAAGGGTCTCGGGCGAGTGATCGCCACACGCTTTCTTGAGCAGGGTGCCGATGTGGTGATCTGTGCCCGCAGTGAGCCAGAGCACCCGATTGAGTTCGAGGGTCGCAAAGCGGTCTTCGTTGCTGCCGATGTTCGAGATCCCGACCAGGTTGCGGCCGTGGTGTCCGCAGCGGTTGACGCGACGGGCCGGGTGGACGTGCTCGTCAACAATGCAGGTGGAGCACCCCCCTCAGACAGTGCGACTGTGTCACCGCGTTTCAACGACAAGATCACCGCACTCAATCTCATCGCGCCACTGACCTTTGCACAGGCCGTTCACGATCAGATGCAGTCACAAGACGACGGTGGCGTGGTCATCAACATCACCTCTGTCAGCGGCACTCGAGCCAACCCTCAAGGCGCGGCCTACGGGGCGGCCAAAGCCGGACTGATAAATCTGACAGAGACTCTGGCGCACGAGTGGGGTCCGAAAATCCGAGTGATCGCCTTGGTCGTGGGGATGATCGTCACCGAACAAGCCCACTTGTTCTACGGGGACGAAGAAGGGATCGCCGCAGTTGGCCGAACCCTGGCCCTCAAGCGCATGGGTACTCCTGCCGAAGTAGCCGATGTTGTCTTGTTTGCTGCATCGCCTCTGGCCCGCTGGGTATCGGGTTGCGCGATCCCGGTGCACGGCGGCGGTGAGAGTCCTGGCTACATCGATGCCTCGACGGTCGCTGACTCCACCAACATGAAGTCATGACCGAGGCCGCTGGCCGCTCAGAAGATCTTGAGCGGCGCTCGCTGCTGACTGACAGGACAACCATCGCGGCGCTGTTGGTCATCACCTCCGTGGCGATCCTTGTCTTTATCGGACTGACGAACCGCCACGATCACAGCACCCATGACCACCCCGCCGACGAAGTCGGCGCTGCCGATTTGAACGCTTCGGAGGTGGCTCACGATCACAGCACCCATGACCACTCAGAAGACATCGGCTCGACCTTTGCGAGCACCGAACGCATCAGCCCGCCTTCGGCCTGTCGCACAATCATCGGCTGCGTTGATGCAGGGCCGAAACCGCAGAGTCCTGGCGATCGGGGCGGTTGGGCGCAATTCTTGACGCTTGGCGCGGTTGTGATCGGCATTGCCTTCATCGCCACGAAGATCATCCGCGCCACCCGCGCCGCCCGTAACCCCCGTGGAGGGGCATCGTAGCAACTCGCTCGGTTCTCGACCTAGAGGATCCCAACCTCCTAGCCGTCCCCGCCGCCCTTCTGGCCTGGCTCATCGACAACTGAGCCATTCCGCTACCACCTCGTTGTGCAAGCACAGCCGATCGGATTCGCCTTATTTGTATTGCACGTTGGTTGTGTGGTTTGCGTATGTGGGCAACTTGACGCCCAAACTTGTGCTGTTTTCAGTGTTGTTATGATATTTAAAGAGTTCACAGGGATTACTGTCACACCCTGTCTGTAACGTCTGGTTCATGGAATTAGCTCCTACCTCTGGTCTCTTGGATCCCACCGCTTCCGGTGTCGGTTGCGGCACCGCGGTTGTCGGTGGCGTGTGTGTTTGCCGGGTTGATGAGGTCGGGTTGTCTGATGAGGCGTTGCGGTCACGGTTGAAGCTGTTGGGTCGTTCCGAGTCTCGGCTAGCGGCGATGAAATCACGTGCCTTGGCTGAACTGAGCCGTCGTCACAGCAAAGGAGACGCGCAACGTTTGGTTCGTAACGAGTTGCAGGTCTCGAAGCGTGAAGCCAAACGTAATGTTGAGTCAGCGACTCGGTTGGCGGAGTTACCTGTGACGAGCGAAGCGTTGGCGTCCGGTGAGATTCCCCAAGGGCACGCCCGGTTGATTGCTCGCGCTTCTTCTGAGAGCCCGATCGACGAGACCGTGTTGGTCGAAGCAGCCAACACCGAGCCTTTTGATGAGTTCGCCCGAACTGTTAAACGTCATCAACAAGATGTCGCTGATGATGATGGTCAGTCGTTGTTGGATCGTCAACGCAACAACCGCAAAGCACGCATCTTCGAATCATCAGACTCTGGCATGTTTGTGTTGACCGGCGAATTTGATCAGATCACCGGAGCTCGTATCGCCACCGCGTTGACTGCTAAAGAACGACAGCTATGGCACCGCGAAGACCCCAAAGCCCGGTGCACGCCCCAACAACGGATGGCTGACGCGTTGGCTGAGTTGATTTGTGAACCTGCTGGTGACGGGAAGTCTGCGGGTACTGATTTGTTGGTGATCGCTGATTTCGATGTGATCAAACAACAACTAGACAATCCCCGCCTCGCGGATGGCTCAGCGATACCGATTGTTGAGTTGCATCGCTTGGCGCTTGAAGCCAATCTCTTGCCTTCGATCTTCGACACCAAAACCCAAGACATGTGGCTGGGGCGTAAACAACGCACCGCTTCTGAAGCTCAACGGGTTGCGTTGATCGCACGAGACCAACACTGCATCGGCTGTAGCGCCAATCCGTTGTGGTGTCGCGCTCATCACATCATCTGGTGGTCAAAGAACGGACCTACCGACGTAGACAACCTGGTGTTGGTATGTGATGACTGCCACCACAAAATCCACGACCACGGCTGGCAAGTCTACAAACACCCCACAACCGGCAAATACAAACTCAAACCCCCCGACCCCAACCAGCCAAGCCAAAACAACCAAACAACGAGCGCCCGGGGAACGCGCAAACCAGCCCGGATCCCAAACAACAACACCAACACGCCGCCGACACCGGTGACGCCAACCTGCCCAAAACAGAAGGCCCCGACCAACCCCGAACAACACCAACACGCCTCCGGCCCTCACACCGACACCAGCAATGACAGAGACACCTCCTAATCAAGGTGGCAAGGTACGTGGGGACGCTCAAAGTCCCCGAGACGGTTGGCCAGTGCTCGGTAGGGTGTCGGCATGAGTGCCGAGCATGTTGGAATCGTTCCTTCGAGTCCGCCTAGGGAAGCGTGTGCCTGGCTCGTCCGAGGCGGCCGGGAAGGCGACACAGTACAGCACAATCTCGACTTCAGCGTCGTGACACTTGGGTGGGGGGACTGGGTCGTCGACGCCCCTGTCGAATCGTTCAGCGACAGGGCGCTGCTCACGAGTTACCTAGATCAGTATTACGAAAGCAACTGGCAACCAGATTGGACGGAGTCGCACAGGGTAACTTCCATGTCCACCACAAGACGCCGCTGTCGCAGATCGACGATCACGAGAACCACCGGATCACCCCGGAGACTGACCTTGTCGCGGTGTGCCCAAACTGCCACGCCATGCTGCATCACCACCCAGACAAGCCCTGTGACGTCGAGACACTTCAGCAGTTGATGAAAGAGGCTTGCGATATATCCGACAAAAATGATCGGAATTAGATGCTTTAGCTGACGCGCTCGGTTATGGTGTGCCCTAATCCTGACTGTTCGGATCGGGATTATCTGGATTGTGCGCCCATGACTCCATACCCGGTCAACTTAGAACTCAGCGGTCAACCCGTCCTCGTCGTCGGAGGCGGACCGGTCGCGGCCCGCAAGGTAGCCGGCCTGCGAAGCGCTGATGCTCGCGTGACTGTCGTCTCCCCCACCTCAGTCCGCGAGATCAGCGCTGACCCCAACGTGCGTTGGTTGGCACGCCCGTACCGACGGGGAGAGGTAGCCGCTTATCGCCTCGTCATAACTGCCACAGATGACCCAGCGATCAACGCCGAAGTACGCGTCGACGGCGACAAAGCCAACGTGTTCGTCAACTCCGCAGATGACCCCTTGAACTGCTCCTTCACGCTCCCTGCCGTTGCCCGCCGCGGTGACCTGCAGATCACCGTGTCCACCGGCGGTCGCAGCCCCGGCCTCGCCCGCTGGCTGCGCCTAAGACTCGAAGGTCACCTCAGCGAAGGCTACGACGAACTCCTGACGCTGTTGGCAGACGCCCGAGCCGAAGCCCGCGCGGTGTTCGGCACATCCGAGATAACCGGATGGGACGCCGCACTCAACGACGGACTGCTCGAACTAGTGCAGCAAAACCGCGTTGCCGAAGCCCGAGAACGTCTCTTGAACCACCTGGGTCTGACTCCCCAAGGTGTGCTGACATGACCGTTTACCTTGTCGGAGCCGGACCTGGCGACCCTGACCTGCTCACCATCAAAGCCGCCAAGCTCCTGCAACGCGCTGATGTGGTCATATACGACCGGCTCATTGAGTCAGCAGTGCTTGAGCTTGCCCCGCCCTGGGCCGAGATGATTGATGTTGGCAAGCGCCCCGGAACACCCGCCAACGCCCAGACACGAATCAACGATGTGCTAGTCGACCGCGGCCGCCGATTTGGTTGCGTCGTCCGTCTCAAAGGCGGCGATCCCTTCGTGTTCGGGCGTGGCGGAGAGGAAGCCCTGGAACTGCGGGCGGCAGGCATTGATGTCGAAGAGGTACCGGGTATCACCTCCGCCATCGCAGCACCCGCGGCTGCCGGCATTCCCGTCACCATGCGAGGCCTCAGCAGCGGATTCACCGTTATCACCGGTCACCAAGACCCCAACACCGAACGATGGCTCGATTGGGACGCGCTGGCTCGTACAGGCACGACCTTGGTGATCCTTATGGGAGCATCACGCACCGCTTGGATCGCGCAGCGGCTGATGGCCGGCGGACTAGCAGCCGACACAGCAGTGGCCGTCGTCTACTCCGCCACGACTGACCACGAAAACGTGACACGAACAACTCTCGCCGAGCTTGGTGACATCGCCGTTACCAACCCATCCACGCTTGTGATCGGTGCTGTCGCCGCCCAATCTGTGCTCGACACAGTGCTGACTCCGGGCGCAGCCGGAGCCCCATCGATGCCTGCCGGGCTGACTCTGGGCGCAGCCGGAGCCGCGGCAATGCCTGCCCGGTTCAACCCGGAAACGCTCAGCAGCTACGAAGGACTGGCCAACCACCAAGAACTGATCCAGAAAGAAGCTCTACGATGACCCTCCTCGAAACCAACAGAATCGAAACACGGCCCGTGGATCCCGACATTCAGGCCGACATAGACAAGTTCCGGGATGTACTTGCCAAGCACCAGAATGGCGAAATCTCAGAAGACGTGTTCCGAGTATTCCGCCTAACCAACGGCATCTACGGACAACGGCAAGGCGGAACCAGCCAGATGGTTCGGGTCAAGGTTCCCCACGGATCGATGGACCCGGAACAATTCGAGATGTTGGCGTTCATTGTCGAGCGCTACAGCCGTGGCTGGGCGCACATCACCACGAGACAGAACTTCCAGTTCCACTTCGTGCAACTGGATCAGATCCCCGACGTTATGGACCACCTTGCGGCAGTGGGACTCACCACCCGCGAAGCTTGTGGCGACACTGTTCGCAACGTGCAGGGCTGCCATCTTGCGGGTGCCTGCCCCCACGAGAATCTCGACATCACTCCGTGGGCAGAGGCCGCCTACCGCCACTTCGTACGCAACCCTCTCAGTCAGCGACTACCCCGCAAGTTCAAGATCAACTTCTCAGGCTGCGAAACCGACTGCGGCCAAGCCATGTTCAACGACGCCGGCGTAATAGCCACCACCCGCACGCTCGACGACGGAACGACCGAAGCAGGTTTCAGAGTCTTCATCGCCGGAGGACTCGGCACAACCCCGTTCCCCGCTCAAGCGCTCGAGGAGTTCACCCGCAAAGAAGAGCTACTCCCCACGCTCGAAGCGATCCTGAGGGTCTTCGATCAGACCGGTAATCGAGACAACAAACTCCGTGCCCGGATGAAATGGGTAGTCGAACAGCTCGGGATCGACGAAGTTCGCAGGCGCGTGCTCGCCATCCGCAAGTTCCTGCTCGCCTCCTCGTCGTATCCAGGTGGGCTCCCCACCGAAGTGCGTATCGGCGGCGATGCGCCCGCGGGGATAGATGCCACAGCGACGGTCACGAAAGTCGGACAGGGAACACCGGTCAGCATCGGCGGGGCCTCCCCATACGACCGATGGTTCAGTGTCAACGTGGTGCGCGGTATCGCCTCAGGACAGGTCTCGGCCTATGCCTGGGCGCAGCTCGGTGATATCACGGCTGCTCAATTCCGGGCTATTGCAGCTATCGGGCGGGACTTCGAAGCCGATATTCGCCTGACAAATCGCCAGAACCTCATCATCCGCGGGCTCGACGAATCAGACCTCCCCGAGTTGTACGAACGGCTGCTTGCCGTCGACATGGCCCGCCCGGGAGCGGAGTTGGTCAGAGACGTTGTTGCCTGCCCCGGTGCCGACACTTGCAACCTCGCCGTGACTCAGAGCCGGGGACTCGCCAAAGCAATCGGTGATGCCCTCGAATCAGAAGGCCTCGCGGATGTCCCGGGTTTGCGGATCAACATCAGCGGATGCCCCAACTCGTGTGGACAGCATCACGCAGCCGACATTGGATTCTTCGGGGCCGAACGCCGCGCCAACGGTCGCTCAGCACCCGGATATCAGATGATGCTCGGCGGCTACATCGGTCAGGAGCAAGCTCACTTCGGCACCAAAGCTCTACGCCTCCCCGCCAAGAACGCTGCCGAGGCAGCGCTGCGAGTCGTACGTCGCTTCAACAACGAACGCAATGCTGGTGAGCCGTTCCGAGGCTGGATCGAACGCTCCGGCGGGGTTCGAAGCATCGCCTCCGAGCTGAAGGAACTCGACAAGTTCCCGGCATATGACGACGACCCAGTGTTCTACACGGACTTCGACGAGGCCGGCCCCTACGAAGCAGTGGTCGGCGATTCGGAGTGCGCCACCTAAGCCGATCTACCATCACGGGTAGCATGTCGCCCGAATTCAACACCGACTTCGACCCTCGTCATGGAGAGATGGTCGACGTGTCACCCCTTTTGCGACGAATCGTCTGCAACAACCCCTCGAAGTACACGTTCCACGGCACCGGCACATACGTGATAGGCCACACCGACGTGGCCGTGGTCGATCCCGGTCCCCGTGACCCCGCCCATGTCGAAGCACTGCTTCGTGCACTCGGCGATGAGACGGTTCGCGCAATCTTGATTACCCACACCCACGGTGACCACTCGCCAGCCGCTGCCGCGCTACACGACGCCACTGGCGCGCCGGTGCTCGGTTTCGGCCCCCACCCCAAAGATGCGATCAGCGAAGAAGACGACGCAGGCGACGACAGCGACGCAGACAACGAAACCGAACCTGCCGAGGATGGCAGACCCGCCACCGACAAAGACGCACATCGGCCCGATGTCGACTTCGACCCCGAAACCCGGCTTGCCCACGGCGACACCGTCGAGGGACCGGGGTGGACGGTGCAAGCCCTGCACACCCCCGGGCACATCTCCAACCATCTGTGTTTCGCGCTAGCCGAGGAGAACGCGGTGCTAACCGGCGATCACGTGATGGGCTGGTCTACAACCATCATTCCGCCACCCGACGGTGATGTCAGCGACTACCTACAGTCATTGCAGCTACTACTGGACCGCAGCGATGAGGTCCTCTACCCGACGCACGGTGGGCCGGTCAACAACCCGCAGCCTTACGTGTCGGCGTTGCTCAACCATCGCCTTCGGCGAGAAACACAAATCTTGGGCCAGCTAGCCGAAGGCCCATCTTCGGCAAAACAGATGGTCGCCGTGCTCTACGCCGATGTACGCAAGGAACTCCACCGACCTGCGGCCCGCTCGGTCGTCGCTCACCTCGTCAAACTTCGAAAAGAAGACAAAGCCGCACCCGTCGTCGACGACGCTTCCCCCACATCGTCTGACACAGTCTGGGCCCTCAGCGGGGATTAGGCGTTGACCGATACCGCGACAGGGTGGTGACAGGCCAGGTAGTGGTCGCTGTCGCCAACACGCTGCATCTCCGGTTCATCAGTGAAACAAATCTCAGTCGCATGGGAACAGCGGGTGTTGAATCGACAGCCGACCGGTGGGTTGATCGGTGAGGGAAGCTCACCGGAAATATCGCCCTCTGACACATCAACCGTTGGCGCAGGCTCGGGAATGGCAGCCAACAATGCCCTCGTATAGGGGTGCCGTGGATTCTCGTAGAGTTCGTTGGCGTTACCGATCTCGCAGGCCTTCCCCAGATACATGACAATGATCCGGTCGGACACGTTCTTCACCACCGAAAGGTCGTGGCTGATGAACAGCAGAGTCAGTCCGTAGCGCTTCTTCATGTCCTCCAACAGGTTTAGAACCTGAGCCTGGACCGACACATCGAGCGCCGACACCGGCTCGTCGCAGATCAAGACCTTGGGGTCAAGCGCCAACGCCCGAGCGATGCCTATGCGTTGGCACTGCCCGCCCGAGAATTGGTGGGGTCGCCGATCACCAAATTTGGGATCAATACCCACCGACAGCATCAGTTCCTCAATGCGACTCTGCGACCAAGAGCCCCTTTCGTCACCCCACACAGCGAGACCCTCAGAGATCACCTGGCGGATCTTGCGCCGCGGGTTCAGTGACGAAATCGGATCCTGAAAGATCATCTGCAAGTCAGGACGAAGGCGACGCAATTCCTCACCCTCAAGCTTGGCGAGATCATGCCCCTGATAGTCGACGGTGCCGTTCTTGATGTCGTTGAGACGAATGATCGACTTCGCCACAGTCGACTTGCCGCAACCCGACTCACCCACAATCCCGAGCGTTTCGCCCTCGGCCACGTCGAAAGAAATGCCGCTCACGGCGTGAACCACAGCGCCCTTGCCGACCGGGAACTCGACTTCGAGGTCTCGCACCGTCAATAGCACTTCAAGGTCTTCGCGCAACGGCGCGTGCCCGGAACCAGCCATCAGCTCGAGACTCCAGCATCGGTCACCGTAAGGCCGGCAGCGTTGCGGCCCTGCACCAAGTTGCTGGCCAGTGCTTCACGCCCTCGATCCGTGTTGGCCGGGTGGAAACACGCGAACTCATGCATTCCTGCGACACCGCTGATTTCGGGGATCGACTCCAAACAGTCCGCCTGCGCGAACCGACAACGCGGCGCGTAGGCACATTGCTCAGGAGGATTGATGAGTTCGGGAGGTCGTCCCGGGATCGGTTCGAGCCGGGTGTGGCTCGGTTGATCGATCCGAGGAATCGAACGCAACAGCGCGTCGGTGTAGGGGTGACGCGAGTCGTCAAAGAGAGTTTCGGGTGCCGAACGCTCAACCAGACGCCCCGCGTACATCACCGCTATCTCATCGCAACGACCTCGAGCCACGCCGAGGTCATGGGTAATGAGAATCATCGACATGCCCCGCTCCTCACGAAGCCGGTCAAGTAGGTCAAGCAGGTGCTTTTGAACGGTCACATCAACCGCGGTGGTGGGCTCATCGGCGATGAGCAACGAGGGTTCGCAGGCCAGCGCCATGGCGATCACCACACGCTGACGCAACCCGCCTGACAATTCGTGCGGGTACTGGTCGACCCGTTTGCCCGGCTCGGGAATACCGACCTGAGCAAGCAGATCTTCGGCTTCAGCAAGAGCAGTCTTCCTGTCTCGCTTGAGGTGATAGCGCAGCGTCTCGGCGATCTGCTCACCACACTTCTTCACCGGGTTGAGAGATGTCATCGGGTCCTGGAAGACCATCGTCATCTTGACACCCCAAAAATGCTCCCGACCCTCCTCTGCGAGTTGCCGAACATCTTCGCCCTCAAAAATCACATCGCCGCTGACCTCCGCGGTTCGGGGCAGGAGGTTCATCAGGGTCTTGGCAGTGACTGACTTGCCCGAACCCGATTCGCCGACGATTCCAAGCGACGCACCCTTGGCCAGGTCGAAAGTAACGCCGTTGACAGCCTGAATTGTGCCCCGAGTCGTGGGGAACCGCACCGTCAGGTCACGTACCGACAACTGTGTGTTTGATACATGGGGCGCAGACATCATCGCTCCTAGAACGCCGTCTCGCGTACGTCGAAGTACTCACGCACGCGGTCCCCTGCGAAGTTGAGGGCCAGGATGGTCAAGAACATCACGCCAATCGGCATGAGCGCGACATGCGGGTTCTCCTGCAAGTCGCGAATGCCGCGGCCGTCGTTGATAATCACACCCCAGCTGATGTCCTCAACAGAAAGTTGCAGAAACGCCAGTCCGCCTTCGGCAACAATCGCCACGCCCATGCCCAGTAGCGCCAACGCAGCCATGGGAATGAGCACCACCGGCAACAGCTCTCGGGTCATTATCCGAAAGTGCTTGGCGCCTATCACACGGGCGGCCTGCACGAACTCGCGCTCCGCGAACACCAAAGTTGCGGCTCGGGCGAGCCGACCGACCGGCGCCACCGCCAACACCCCCAAGGTAAGGCTGACCGTGCGCAAGGTGCGGTCGAAAGTGCTGGTAATCAACAGCGCAAGGACCAATCCGGGAAACGACAGCAGCGTGAAGAACAAAAAACTGATGACCTGGTCGACCCGTCCGCGGAAGTAGCCCGCAATCATGCCAAGTGAACCGCCAACGACCATGCCAAAAGCGATCGCAATGAAACCAACCACCAACGAGACACGGGCACCGTAAACGGTTCTGGCGAACACATCACGCCCCAAGGCGTCGGTCCCGAACCAATTGTCCAGCGATGGGCCAGTCCGGGCGGGGCCAGTCGCCAATTTGTCGGGGTCGGCAAGCGGGAGGAACGGAGCAAACACCACGGTGGCGACAAGCACCCCCAGCCACCCGACGGCTATCCAGAACCCAACTCCGAGTGTTTTCTTGGCAACATCATCAACCATGTCATCGAGCGCGATGACCTCAACACTGCTGACTTCGTTGCTGTTTTCGATGTCGCTCATGACGTTCTCACTCTCGGGTCGAGATACCCGTACATGAGATCAACCAAGAAATTGATCAGCACAAAGCCGATCGCGACCACCGAGATCAAAGCAATGACCACCGGCGGGTCGTTGCGCAACACAGCCGTCACTAGCTCAGTGCCTACTCCCGGGATCGAATAGATCTGCTCAACCACCAAAGCCCCGCCAATCAGCGCGCCAGTGTTGACCCCGAACACGGTGATCACCGAGAACAACGATGGCCGAAGAGCATGACGATACATAATGTGCCGGTCCGGCATGCCCTTGGCCCGGGCCATATGAATGAAGTCGTCTTGCAGCGTCGTTATGAGGTCGGTGCGCAACAACCGCTGATAGGTGGCCGCCAAGCCGAGCCCCAACGTCAGAGCCGGAAGTGTCAAAGCCTTCAGCTCAGACCACCAGCCGTCATTCTCGTATCTCGAGGGAAAGATCTGCCACCTGAGCGCGAAGAAGTAGAGAAGGATCACCCCCAACGCAAAGTTAGGGATGGAGAGCAGCCCGAAAGAACCCACCGTCGACACCTTGTCGAATCCGCGATTGGCGCGATACGCCGATGCAACCCCCCACGGAATTGCGATGCCCACGGCGACGATCTGCGCGAAGATCACCAATCGCACCGTGACCGGCAGACGGTCCTTGACAACTTCGGAAATCTCATCGCCGTTCACGAACGAGGTGCCGAAGTCGCCGCGCGTCATGTCGGAGATCCATATGCCATAGCGCTGAATCACGTTCTTATCGAGGTTGTTTTGCTCCTTTGCCTGTGCAATCAAGACGCAGTCGCCTACATTGAGACCAGAGGTCTTCGTGTCCTCAATCTCGCCCCGAGCCACCGCTTCGCACTGTTCTTCGGGAATTCCGGAGATTATGCCGACAATGTTGAAGAGGGGGTCTCCAACCAGGTTCAGCGACGCGAACGTCAAAAAGGTAACGGCAAAAAACACGAGGACCAGTTGCGCAACCCGGCGGAGGATAAACTGCTTCATCTCACGTCCTCCGAAGCTGCGTCAACTGGTCCTCTTTTTCTGGTGCCTGGCTCCTTAGCCCTCGTCTATCCAGACGTTGTGATAGAAGCCGCGTCCCTGATTATTGCAGACCAGAACGACACCGTCAGGACCAGTCTGCCCACAAACGTTTTTGACGGCGTTGCGGTAGCCCACGGTCCAGTTGGTGTGGGTCAAGAAGATGTAGGAGTAGGTCTCGTTCATTTCGGCCTGGATTTCTCGCATGATTTCCACGCGGCGATCCAGATCGGCAGTGGCCCGCTGCTCAAACAGCAAAGCGTCACGATCCTCGTCACACAAACGAACCCAGTTGAGCGCGATCCCCCCAGTGGCGGTGGCACACTCAAGCCAGACAACCTCATTGTCGGGATCGACCGCTCCGAACTGACGCCAAGTCACCACCTGAAACAGGCCAAAAGCAGTCTGGGTGATGTGCTGATCCTGCGGTAGCTGCTGGCGGGTGACCTCAAAGAACGGTTCCCAGCCAGCGCTGAGCACATCCATGATGCGGGTCTGAAGCGTAGAGGGACCCGAGAACTGGAGTTCGATATTGACCTTGCCGTTGCTGCAGTTCTCTGGGAAGTCAGCACAATAGGAGTCGATGAGCGGCCCCGCCAGTTGGGGCATGTTTCCTTCCTGAACAACATCGGGATTATTCCAAATGAGATCTGGGTGATACATCGAATCGGCCAACGGCCTAGTGCCCTGCCCAATCAAGTCGAAGTATGCCTGACGGTCGGTGGCAAAGGTAATCGCCTGGCGTACACGGATGTCGTCCATTGGCACCGCCCGGGTGTTCAACATGACGAAGTCTTCACCGGAGTACAGATTCTGGAACAACGAGACGCCTTCAGCGCCTTGCAGGGTGAGAGTCGCGTCTGCGTTCGACGTAATAAGAAGGTCGAGGTCGCCCGCGGCGAGCTGCTCAGCAGCAAGCGCCATATCCGTGTTGATGAAGACCTCAATGGCATCGAGATAAATGTCGTCGGTGCCGCGCCAATAGTCGGGGTTCCTGACCAATCTCGTTGACACGTCCTGGGCGCGACTCTCAAGCATGAACGGGCCTGTGCCGACAGGTTCTTGGTTGAGACTGCGATCGGCAGCCGCGGCCTCAAGCCAAGTCTGCGAGGCCACCATGCCCAACTGGCTCGTCAAATTGACCGGGAAGTGAGCCGTCGGGCGGATCAGGTTGTACTGAAGCGTCAGATCGTCGATCTTTTCATAGCGGTTTTCTTCGGGGTAGCTCGGCTTGATGGCCAGCGAGACAATCGGATCGCTGATGGAGGCCTCAAAGTTGGCTATCAGTGAATCAGCGTTGAGCGGCGTTCCGTCGTGGAAGGTGATGCCCTCGCGGAGCTTTACCTGCCAGGACGAACCGTCGCCTATAGGAGTGGCCGACTCGGCCAGGAAGGGGAACCAGTTGCCGTCTTCGTCGAGGAAAAAAAGCGGATCGAATATGGGGAATCCCATGGTGTAGGCCGACACGGCAAACCTGTTGACTGCAGGGTTGAGACCGTCGGTCTCGGCTTCTACTGCAATTCGCAACGTCCCACCCGTAACGGGTTGTGGAGCCTCGTCGTCTCCGGTGGTCGGCTCATCACAAGCATCGCCGATGCAGACGTTGCCTTCGGTTACATCCTCGACCGGTGCCGCGGTTGTCGGTGTGGCATCGTCGCCATCGTCACCATCATCACCATCATCACCGACCGCAACCTCGCCGTCGTCGCCTGTGGTGTCTCCGTCGTCGTCTCCGCCGCACGCGACGGCAACTAATGACAACGCAAGAAGTAGCGCAATAAGCTGCGCGATCATTCCGGGCCTAGTACGGGATCTCATATCTATTCTCCTCCAGGAATCACAATCGGCCTGTGACTCACGCCACAAGGTCTAGCACTTTGAAACACTATTCGGGCGCGCTGCAAGCAAACAACAGCAGAACTTTGCCCAATTTGTCGCACGGATCAAGGGTGTTGACTGCTCACCGAGATGACCTCACCGGTCATGTAGGACGACAAGTCGCTCGCCAAGAAAACCATCACGTTGGCGACCTCCCAAGGCTCCGCTGCCCTGCCAAATGCTTCGGTTCTTGACAGGTCTTCAAGCAATGCGTCATCGGACACCTTGGCAAGGAACGGATGCATCGCGATGCTCGGCGCCACCGCATTCACGCGGATGCCATGCTCGGCGGCCTCGATGGCCGAGCATCGCGTCAACGCCATCACCCCCGCCTTCGCCGCTGCGTAGTGGCACTGTCCGACTTGAGCCCGCCACCCCACAACCGAAGCGTTGTTGACTATTGCGCCTTGGATGTTCGCTTCGATCATGTGACGCAAGACCGCACGCGTGCAGCGCATCGTGCCGTCCAGGGTGACTCCCAAAACCGCATTCCATTGCCCGTCGGTCATGTCAACAAGGGCCACCGTGCCGCCCAAACCGGCGTTGTTCATCATCACATCGATCCCGCCGAAACCGCTGATCGCAGAAGCCACCAAAGCTTCGACGTCTTCCTCCACCGTGACATTGCAGACCGCGGTGAGAGGCCGGTTGTTGGTTTCGTCTGCGAGCCGGTCGGCTGTTTCATTCAAACGGCGCTCGTGGATGTCGGATATAAGCACCTCCGCGCCCTCAATCAGGCAGCGTTTAGCCACTGCAGAGCCGATACCAGTGCCTGCAGCCGCGGTGACGACCACACGTTTGGTATTGAGCAGGCCCCTACCCTGCGGTTCCGGCCCCGCGGACATCAGGTCTTGCTACCAGACTTGGCGTTCTGTGCCATCTCAGCCATACGGCGTTCCAAATCAGCGATAAAGGGATTAGGTTCCTGCCCGACGCCGCCGGGCAAGGCTTCGGCGATCTGTTCACAAGTCCATCGATCACCATCGGCGGTCATCGTTCGAACTTCCATCGGCTGGTTCCAAACGGAGATTCGCTTGCCTACCACAGTGTAAATCTGCGCGTTTACGTGACGACCCGCATCGCTCATCAAATAGATGGCCATTGGCGCCACATCTTCAGGTTCACCTGTTTCAATCTCGAAAGGCACGTTTTCGCTCATGCGAGTCTTGGCTACCGGAGCGATGCAGTTGGCGTTGATGGCAGGTCCACCGCGGAGTTTCAGGCTTGCCGCGGTCATCGCTGCTGAGCGGGTGAGACTGACAATTCCTCCTTTGGCCGCAGAGTAATTGGCCTGAGCTGTAGACGCAGTGAACGCTCCGGAAGTGAACCCGACCAGCGAACCACCTGTTTCCTGTTTGCGCATTCGCGCCAGCGCCGCCCGGTAGACATTGAAATGCCCTTTCAGGTGTACCGCCACGACATGGTCCCACTCGTCCTCGCTCATGTTGAACAGCATCCGTTCCCGCAAGACTCCAGCGGGGCAGACAACGCCGTCGATAGATCCCCAATTGTCGCAAGCAGCCGCGACTACTTCCTCGCCAACATCGAACTGGCTGATGTCGCCTGCAACCGCAACGGCTTGTCCGCCTAGAGCTTTGATTTTGGTCACTGCATTGTCAGCGACCTCACTTGTTGGGTTACTACCGTCCATCGCCACGCCGTAGTCAGCAACAACAATGTTGGCGCCCTCGGCTGCGGCTGCCAATGCAACGGCTTTGCCGATACCCGCACCTGCGCCCGTTATCGCAATGTTCTTGCCGTCAAGGAATCTAGACACTTACCGGTCTCCTGGAATGTCATGAATGTGGTGAATGTGGATGAACCCTAGGCCGTGAACGCTAGGCCGACGCCTCACTAGCAATCATCATTTGGACTGCGTGGCGCAACTCCTCCTCAACGCTGCCCGCTTTGGCGAGACCACCAACCCACCTGCTAGTCGCTGAGAACCAGACATGGCGGATCACTCGAGCGGCACCCGCGGCATCGATCTTGGAATCATCACCGATCGCGGTAACGATGAACTGCAGTATCTCCGATTCGACAGCTCGCTTGGTTTCTGCCGCGGCCGGGTCGGTGGTGTTGAGAGCCGTGAAGAGAGCGCTCATGAGCATCGGTGTCCGCTCAGCCATCTCAGCGGCCCCGGCGAGCAAAGCAGACAAGCGATCGCCCGCGGTTTCCTGTCGGGGAGGATGAGACTCGAGTCCCTCGCGAACCCTTTGAATCCAGCTCACCAAGCCCGCCAAGAGCATGTCGTCTTTTCCGTTGAAGTATCGGTAGATGGTGCCGAGCGAAACATCAGCTCGTTCTGCCACAGCCCGCATCTGGACCGCCTCGTAGCCACCCTCAGCGGCCATCCGCATTGAGGCATCCTTGATGCGCGAGCGACGAGCTTCTCGGCTGACCGCTGCGCTGCTATCTCTCAGAGTCATAGTCCCAAATCATCGCGGACCACTCAACAACACATGTAATCGCTCCATTAGGAATCTGGAAAAGCTACGGTTCAGCGATGCGCGGCGGTCTGATGCAACAACTGGGGCCAGCGGCAGTCAACTGGCGCAAGCAGATGCATCGGCGTCGATTCCAACGCCGAGAGGTGATTTTCCACCAAGGAGAAATCGGCGACACCGTTCATCTGATCGAGAAAGGGCGTGTCCTTGTCGAAGTTTCCATGGCACGCGGAGACGTGGCTGCGCTTTCGGTCCGCTGGCCGGGCGAAATCATCGGTGAACTCGCGGTGGTCGGTGATGGCCGACGAACCGCTCGGGTCACCGCGCTTGAACCGACTGAAACTCTCGCTCTAACCCAAAGGACACTTGCTGAGCTTCGCGCTCAGGACCCAGCCGTCGACCGCTACTTCCTCAAGTTGGTGGCGGACAAACTCTCTCAAAGCACCGACCAACTGGTTGACGTCCTATACGCATCGGTCGAAACCCGAGTGATGCGTACGTTGCTACGGCTCGTCGTGGCATTCGACAAAGGCGTCCATCCTGTAGTCGTGAAGATCCGACAAAGCGACATTGCCGCGATGGCCGGCACCAGTCGTCAATCCGCTAACCACTCGCTCAAGCTCGCGGAATCCAGCGGGGTGATCCGTGTCGGGCGCGGACGAATAGAGATACTTGATCTCTCGCGTTTACAGACCTTGGCCCGCTGACGGGCGCCAAGGTCAGGGAGTTGAAGGCGGTGGCGGCGGAAGTTCAGAAACCGACGATTCGTCGTCATCATCAGAACGCATGCTTTGCAAGATGTCGATACCGGTAGCGGCTTCGATCTGCTCGCTGAGGCTCACCACGGCAGCGGGGAGTTGCGCCATCAGCGCAGGGATGCCTCCTTGACCGCCGTTGCTGCCGCCATCGACCACCGCGACCCGGTCGATCGAGACGTTGTTGACTGTGGAGACGATCTTGTCGACAAGCTCCGGAAGCATGTTGAGGACAAAGATCCGCTGACCGTCCTCGCCCGCGAGCTGATACTGATCGGTGAGCCGCCGAAACACGTCGACCTGGGCCTTGCCGTCTTCGATGATCTTTGCCGCTTCTGCCTGGGCGTCAAGCTGTTTCGACTCGAGGTTGGCACGGGCCGGTGTGACCACGTCAGCTTCGAGACGGCGACGCTCCAGTTCGATGCGCTGCTGCTCAAGTTCCTGCTCGGCGACTGCTCTCGCAATATCGCCTGCGACCGCTGCCTCCTCTTCTTTGGCACGAGCAATGGCGTCGAGTTCGGCGGTGCGCACTCGCAGGTTGTTCTGTTCCTCAACAATGTTGCGCTCGGCTTGTGCTTTGGCAATCTCGGCAAGCTCCTGTGCCTTCGCTTCGGCTTGTTCAGACTCGGATTTCCGGTTGGCTTCGGCTACCCGGGCCTCCTTCACGACCGTCGCGGTTAGTCGCCGACCGACCGATTCGAGGTAGAGGTTGTCGTCGGTCACGTTTTGGATCTTCATCACATCTAGATCGAGCCCCAGCGTCTTGATGTCGTCGTCGGCCTCGTCGATCAACTGCTGTGAGAACTTCAGACGGTCCTCGTTGACCTCTTCAGGAGAGAGCGTGGCGAGCACCCCGCGGAGATTGGCCTCCAACGTCTCTTTGGCGATCTGGCCGATCTGCTGGTTCGGTACGTTCAAGAAGCGCTCCGCGGCATTCTCCAAGACACCTTCCTTCGAAGAAACCTTGACATTGGCGATTCCCTGCACATTCAAAGGGATCGTGCCCCGGGAGTAGGCATTGGTGACCGACACCTCAAGCGGGATCGTGTTGAGGTCCATCCACGACACCTTCTCAATGAGGGGAATGCGAACTGTGCGACCACCCTTGAGAATCCGATACCCAACAGTTCGGCCGTCGGACATTGTTCGACTGCGCCCCGAAATCACCGCAACCCGGTTCGGTGGGCAGATGATAATCAGCGAGCTGAGAATCATGATCAGCAAGATCACCGCCACCCCGATCGCCAAGCCACTTATCAAAAACAAAGACATCTGCTGATTCCTCCTGCGCCGAAGCGCTTTTTCAGTCGGCCCGAACGGCCATTGACTGTTCTACTTAAGCTACTCAAGCTTAAGGTCAGGACCGAGGGGTGCAACAATGGCTACCCCGCCTTCGATCTTGACGATCACAACCCGCTCGCCCGCCTTGATCGTCGAGCCGTCAAAAGGAGACGCGGTCATCTGCTCACGTGCCCCGGCCATGTCGACGATGATCTTGCCCCTGTGATCAGAACTCAACTCAAGAGCCACCCGTGCCATCGATCCTTCGAGTTCTGAGTCCATCACCTCACTCGAGACGGAGTTCTTCCGGATCCACTTGAAGGCCTGGGTACTCATCAGACCCGCCAAAACCGCCACCACCGCAGAAACCACGAACAGCGACACCGTTCCTGCACCCGTCGCACCTCCGACCACACCGATAAAGCCGAAAGTCGCCGCAAAAAAGGCGATCGACGAGAGCGGGATGACCGACAACGAGTCTCCACCAGCGTCGGCGTCAGTGTCTCCCGCGAACACCAACCACAACAACAGCGGTCCACCCGCGGCGAGAAGAAAAATATAGAGTCCGGTCATGTCGATTCGTTATGAACCGTACTACCGATCTCAACTGTTCCGCTAGCAGGTAAGGTCGCCGCCGTGAAAGTGACAGTTGTCAACAATCTCGGACACGATCTCCCCGAGCAGGTGGCGTCCCTTCCTGGTCTCCACGAAATCAGGATTGACGCAGATGCCCAAGTTCCTCCTGACCTACAAGGCGATGTGATCTTCACCCACACACGCGGAGCGCCCAACTTGGAAGCGATCATGGACTGCGGCGCAACCTGGGTCCACGTCATGGGTGTGGGTATCGATGAGTTCCCTTTGGAGTTGATCCGATCTGACCAGACGCTCACCTGTGCCCGCGACTCTACCGCCACACCGATCAGCGAATTCGCTTTAGCAGCAATGTTGGGCCACGCAAAAGCGTTGCCCGACATTTGGATCAAAGAGCCACCACCCAACGGTTGGCACACCGGGCCGCAAATCGGGGCTCTGCACGGGCACACCGCCGTGGTTGTCGGTGTAGGTGGCATCGGCGCTGAGGTGGCGCGGTTATCGCTCGCTTTCGGTATGCGAGTGATTGGCGTTCGCCGCCGCCGGTTACCTGCGCCTCATGTTGGAATGGAAATTACCAACGACCTCAGCGAGGTCATCGGTGACGCCCATCATCTTGTTCTCGCCACGCCCGCCACCCACGAAACGGTCGCTCTCATCGACCGAGAGATGTTGGCTCGCGTCACACCGGGGCTGCATATTGTCAACATCGCTCGCGGCGCTCTGATTGATCAGGACGCACTACGCGAAGCACTTGACGACGGACGCGTGGCCAGAGCCTCGCTCGACGCTGTCGTGCCCGAACCTCTGCCAGACGGGCATTGGCTCTACGCGCATCCCAGCGTTCGTCTTTCGCCCCACATCTCATGGGCAGCGCCCAAATCGGGGCACTCAATGTTCGATACTTTCATCGCCAATTTTCACCATTTCACTGCAGGCGAACCACTCGAAGGAATAGTCGACCAAGACTTGGGTTATTGACCTCGGCCCCGTCTCGCCTACGCTCGGAAACATGTCGTTCACCGCTTATTTTCACGAGGTCGCCGACGAGGTCCGTAACTGGGGACGCTGGGGCGACGACGACCGCATCGGCACGCTCAACCTGATCACCAACGAAGTGGTGGCTGGCGCAGCGCAACTCATCAAGACCGGTCAACGAGTCCCGCTGGCGATTGATCTGCAGAACAACGGGGTTCAAATCGGAGCGATTCCTACCCGCATCAACCCTGTCCATGTGATGGGAACGATTGATCACCCCGACCTCGGTGACGCCGACGGCAATGCCATGGTGCCCCATTTCTCTGATGACATGGTCACAATGGGACTCCAAGCCGGCACCCACTGGGACGGACTCTCCCATGTCAGTTACGGCCACAAGCTTTACAACGGCATCGACGCAGCCACCATTACCGCCCGCAACGGGTCACAGGTGCTCGGCATCGAGCATGTGCGCTCTGTTGTGGGCCGTGGCGTGCTCTTGGACATTCCCGGCTCGCTCGGAGTCGATCGAATCGCGGACGCCCACGAGATAACAGGCTCCGAACTCGACGCCGCGGCCCAGTGGGCCGGCGTGGAGATCCACAGCGGCGACATCATCTTGATTCGAACCGGCCGTATGCAACTGTGGCTGAACGACGGCGACGCCCACAAGTACAACATCGGCGAGAACCTCGCCGGCGAAAGTCCGGGCCCGGGGATCGACGCGGTGCGCTGGTTTCACCGCAACGACATCGCCGCAGCAGCCACAGACACCTTCATTTTTGAGGTCTTTCCTGGCCCGGATTGGAACAACGCTCTTGCGGTTCACTGCCTAGCCGTGGTCGACATGGGGTTCACACAAGGTCAAAACTGGAACCTCGAAACCCTCGCGGAGGTATGCCGCGAGCAGGGTCGGTACGAGTTTTTTCTGTCCGCCACGCCAGAACCATTCGTCGGCGGAACCGGATCCCCCGTCGCCCCTGTCGCCGTCTTCTGATTGACGGCTACAGTCTAATGGCACCCCGCTCGGCCTCTGGGACCGCAGGAGCAGGGTCTGTCTGGAGGTAATCAAATATGGCACTCATCGAGCAGTTGGCCGAGATCGAACTCTTTTCGGAGTTGTCCAAAAGAGAACTCAAGAAGGTGGCGTCGTTTATGACGACGGTCAATGTCAAGGCTGGTCGCAACCTGACTGTGCAGGGCCAACCGGGCCGTGAATTCATGATTGTCAGCGAGGGCGAGGCAACCGTTCGGCGCAATGGTCGCGTGATCGCACGCTTCGGACCCGGCGACTTTTTCGGCGAGCTCGCAGTCATTGCCGGTGTTCCCCGCACTGCCACAGTGACCGCCGACACCGACATGGTGATTGAGGCGCTCAACCGCCGGGAGTTCACCTCGCTGCTTGACGAAAGCGCTCTGGTCGCTCGCAAAGTTCTTGTCGGTGCCGTGAAACGGCTCCACGAACTTGAAGAAAGCGTCGTCAAATAGTCGCAACCAACCCGGGCAGTGAGCAACGCCGACCCATGACCGAAGGCCAGCGCGGACTAAACGTCGATGCCGTTTCAGAATGGCTCGCGTCGGCTGTTGCACGGCTCGATCCTCCGTTCGAGTTCGACTTGATCGCCGCGGGCGGTTCCAATCTGACCTACGACGTGAGGTCCTCCAACGGCAACCGCGTGGCGCTGAGACGACCTCCCGAAGGTTCGACTCTGGCAACAGCACACGACACCGACCGCGAGTACCGCGTGATGTCGGCACTGCACGCGGCGCAGGCGGTTCCCGTGCCGCAATGTCTCGCCCGCTGCGACGACATCGCTGTCACCGGCGCCGCTTTCATCGTGATGGACTTCGTTGACGGCCAGATCCTGCGAACCAGCGGCGACGCCGTCGCGTTGACTTCGGCACAAGCAGCCGCGGCCACCGCGGCCCTCATCAACGCACAGGTCGCCTTCCACACCGTTGATCTCGAAGCTGTAGGACTCGCCACTTTGGGACGCCACGATGGTTACGTCGCCCGTCAACTCAAACGGTGGGTGACTCAAGTCGAACGAGCCGACACTCGCCCCCTGCCGCTGCTACACGAGCTTCACGATGCACTCTGCTCGCAGCTTCCAGCAGAGCGGGCAGCGCCAGCTTTGGCCCACGGGGACTACCGCTTCGACAACGTTGTTCTCGACAACGCTTTCGATATCGCCGCGGTACTTGACTGGGAACTGTGTACCACCGGCGACCCCATCGCCGATTTTGCTTGGTCCGCGCAGTATTGGGGGGATCCCGACGATCACATGTGGTGGTTGCCTGACCCACCGACAATCTCTCTCTCGTTCCCTCGCCGCGCCGAGGTAATCCGTCAATACCAACAAGCCACAGGATTCGACCTGTCCGACTACCCGTTCTACGAAGCATTCTCGTGGTGGAAGCAAGCCTGCATCGTGGAGGGCGCCTACGCTCGAAGACTCCGCGGCAGTGCAGGTGGCATGGAGTCCAGCGGACCAACCGCCGAGATTGCCGAGCGAGCCGACGCCATGTTTGAACACGCCCACACACTTGTGTCAAGGATCAGCTAACGATGAACAACCGTCCTTCAGAGATCGCTGTGGTTGGCAGCGCCAACCTTGACCTCGTGGTCGAAGTGCCTCGAGTACCGTTAGTCGGCGAGACAGTCCTCGGTGGCGACTTGTCTCGGATTCCCGGTGGTAAAGGAGCCAACCAAGCCGTCGCCGCGGCTCGTCTGGGGCGCGCGGTCGCCATGATCGGTCGTGTCGGCGACGACGAGGGCGGCCAAATATTGCGGAATGCGCTCGAAACCGACGGCATCGACACATCCCATTTGACGACCACACCTGAAGTGCCCAACGGAGTTGCTCTCATCGCCGTGGGCGCGGATGGCGACAACGCCATCGTGGTGAGTCCAGGCGCGAACAATCGCTTGTCAGTGGCCGATGTTGAGGCTGCCAGCGATGTGTTGGGTGCCGCGGCGGTCACTCTTGTTCAATTGGAGGTGCCGCTCGATGCCATCGTCGCGGCCACGCGGATCGCCGGAGGCACCGTGGTACTCAATCCAGCACCGGCACCATCGACGCCGCTTCCAGCGGAGCTGTTGGGCGCGGTCGATGTGATCGTCCCCAACCAAACCGAGTTGGCTTTGCTGGCCGGTCACGATGGACCCGTTGACGTTGACACAGCCGCTGATCTGGCCGTGCAACTTCAAGCTCCTACCGTGGTGGTGACGCTCGGCGCGCTGGGAGCGTTGGCGGTGGTGGAAGGCAACTGCACCCACATTGAGGCCCCCAAAGTCCAGCCGATCGACACAACCGCCGCTGGCGATTCCTTTTGCGGAGCGCTCGCTGACGCCCTGGTACGCAAAGAATCGATCGTCGACGCAGTCCGCTGGGCCGTCCGAGTCGGTGCCGCAACCACTCTGCGCTCAGGCGCTCAACCCTCCCTCCCCACCCCAGTCGAGGTATCTTCCCTCCTAGGAAAGGGCTGATAGCACAATGGGTATGACTCCTGTTCCGATGCTGGTTGATTGCGACCCAGGGCTTGACGACGCCATCGCCTTGCTCGCCGCGGCTCATTTTGCCAACCTCGTCGGGATCACCACGGTCGACGGCAACGTGGGCATCGATCACACCACCCACAACGCCTTGGCGGTTGCCCAAATCGTCGGTCTCGACGTCGATGTTCACCGCGGCGCGGCGCATCCGCTAGTCGACAAACCCAGAGGGGCGCGACACGTTCACGGCGCCACGGGACTCGGCAACGTGGAACTGCCGGCCATCACCCGAACCGTTCAATCCGAAGATGCCGTTGGTTTCATCCTTGAAACCAGCCATCGCATCAAAGACCTGCATCTCGTCGCGGTCGGCCCTCTCACCAACATCGCCGAGGCGCTGCAACAAGACGCGACCCTGCCCGACCGGCTCCGCGGATTGACCATCATGGGTGGAGCGGCAATCGGAGGAAACGTCACCGCCGTTGCGGAGTTCAACATTTGGGCCGATCCCGAAGCGGCCGACATCGTCTTTCGTTTGGGCGGTGACATCACAATGGTCGGACTTGACGTAACGCAGCAGGTTCTCCTGGGATCCACTCAAGTCAACCAAATGAGAGCAGCCCGCACGCCGGCCGCGACCCTGGCTGCTGAGCTCCTCGACTACGCAATCGATCGCTCATCAGAACTACGGGGCTGGACCGGAGCACCCATTCACGACGCCTGCGCGGTACTAGCGGTCACTCACCCGCAGCTGTTCGACGGCAAACGACAACCCGTCAACGTTGAGCTCACCGGCACGCATACCCGGGGAATGACCGTGGTTGACGATCGCGGCTCCTCAACAGACAACGGCAACAATGTTCGAGTTCTGCGCACGGCAGACGCTGATGCCGTCATCAAGTTGATCGTCGAAGCCGCCACCGCAGTTTCCGAACCCCAGACCTGACGAATAGGTCTCAGACCGGGCGATACAGCGCTGCGATAAAGCGGTCCTCAACGGCGACGCCGGTTGTCAGGATCGTCACTGCGCCAATTATCCAGTCGACCGCTGCCGACAGGTCAGCATCGCCACCGACCTCGACCACAACACCGTGTTTGGCATGGTCTTGGCGCTTTACCCAACCCCGGGGCAACTCCAGACCAGCCTCTCGCAGCCGCTTCAATGCGTTTGGGCCCTGCCCGTGCTCAACACCAATCTGAGCGGCTCTCGAACGGCCACCAACCGAAGCTGGCATCCAGGTGCCCATCGCAACAGCCGGTCCGCGACCCGAGAACCATGCCACAAGTCCGCTCTTGGGTGGGACCTGTGCGGCTTGCTCGTCTGTTAGCGCAGGGCCGATATTGACCCAGCCAACAGCGCCTGGAGCGGCGGCAATTTCAGCCATCGCAGTCACCACCGCTGAGAGATCATCACGCCCAAACTCGATTTGTTTCAACGGATGTGTCGGCACCATCGCAACGGTACCCCGTAGTAGCGTCGGCGACCGGTACCATGAGCCAGCGAGCGGGCAAATTCCCCGTCTTGACCATGGCAAAAACCTCTCGAGTCCTCTCCCTCATCATCGTTTGCTGTGTGGCTTTGTCGGCTCTGGCGGCGCCCGCACTCAGCCAAGGGGACCAGCAGATCCTGCGCGAGGAGGAAGCAAACCTGCGCGAGCAAGAAAGTCGACGCGATGAGCTGACCACGTCAATCGCTGAGAAAGAAGCGGCTCTGGGTGAACTGAACAACGAGATCTTCACCCTTATCAACACGATCTCTACAGACAACACGCAGCTAGAACTGCTAGCCGACGAATTTGAAAAAACCGTGGACGAGCGGCGCGAACCAGCAGCCACCCGCATCGAAATAGCCCTTATCAGTTTCAGACAAGGCGACCCTCGACAAAGCGGGTTGATCGACGAAATCCGCGCTTTGGATGGCGGCACCAAGACACCCGAGCGGCGAGTGCTCTATCAGTCTGTGGTCGCCGATGCGACCCGACGCCTGAACGAGCTCGACACCCGCCTGCAAAGCCTCACCGACCAACTCGCCGAGACGCGACAACTCCTCTCCGCGTCGCAAGACCGGTTTGAACAACGCCAAGACTTCGAACGAGAACTCAACGAGGAGATTGCCGCTGCAAAAGCCGAGCTACAAGACACCCTGGCCGCAATACAGAACACAATTATCCGAATCGAAAAGGAACAGACACGGAAGATTTCCGCAGTCCTCACCGGACTCGACCTCACTACGCACATCTCCAGACCAGCTCTCGTGGTGAAGATCGACAACGTTGGGGCCGCGATGCCCCAGGCAGGTATCAACCAAGCTGACATTGTGTTTGTTGAAGAGGTTGAGTTTGCCACTCGACTGGCGGCGGTGTTTCATTCAACGGCGCCAGAGCAGGTAGGTCCGGTTCGCTCGATGCGCACCAGCGACCTTGACCTGTTAGCGCAGTTGAACAGCCCGCTGTTTGCTAGTTCGGGAGGAAACCGAGGAACGCGCGCGGCACTGGCCGACTCAACGCTTGTTGACATCGGAGTGGGCGCGGCCCCACAGCTCTACTACCGAAGTTCGAGCCGGAGAGTGCCTCACAACCTCTTTACCAACGCGGGCAACTTGTGGTCGGTGGGAAGCGGTTTTTCCGATGCCGGTCTGCCTTCGCCAATGTTCGTGTTCCGTGAACCAAACGAACAGGTCAACTCCACGGCGGTCCCCGCAAGCTCCATCGATATTGACTATGGCAGTGCTGAAGTTCATTACAGCTGGAACGGGTCGGGGTGGGATCGGTCCCAAAACGGCAGGGCGATGGTCGACACTCGGGGCGTACGCACAAGCCCTGTGACGGTGATCGTGCAGTTCACCAGGTACGGGCAATCCGCCGCCGATTCTCGCTCGCCTGAGGCTATAACCGTCGGCACCGGCCGGGCTCTGGTCTTTACCGATGGTCATGTGGTGGAGGCCACCTGGTCACGTCAGAGAGCGACCGACGTGACAATTTACTCAGACACCCAGGGTCGTCGGATTTCGATCCTGGAAGGCCGTACCTGGATCGAACTCCCCCGTTCCAACAGCACGTCGTATTCCTGACCCTGACCGACCCGGCCAGCGTCGTATCGCTGATTGGGATTGGGTTACTAACGGCTCTCAACCGCGGCGCGCACCAGGTCGTGAGCGCATTCGCCTGCTTTGGTGACGGTAAG
The DNA here is from genome assembly GCA_965249055.1 of Candidatus Aldehydirespiratoraceae bacterium. Lineage (GTDB taxonomy): Bacteria > Actinomycetota > Acidimicrobiia > Acidimicrobiales > Aldehydirespiratoraceae > VXYK01. The sequence goes on from CBDFKX010000002.1 coordinate 161,863, forward strand.
CCGTTCTGCTCCACCTTCGCCCATAACCAGAGTGTGTTCGAATTGAGCGGTGCGGCTCCCGTCGATGGTGACCGCAGTCCACTCGTCGTCCCACATCGCCGCCTCGGGCGATCCAAGCGTGAGCATCGGCTCGATCGTAAACGTGGTGCCGTACTCGAGCGGAATAACCAGCCGACGGTCGTGGTAATGAGGTATCTGCAGACCGGAGTGAAATTCTGTGCCCACGCCGTGTCCGATGAACTCGCGGACCACGCCCAAGCGGTGCTTCATGGCATGCGACTCAATGGCCCGCCCAATTTCACGAACCATCGCATTGGGACCCAACGCGGCGATGGCGAGGTCAAGAGATTCGAGGGTGACCTCAACCAGCATGACCGATTCTGCAGCCACATCGCCCACGAGGAACGTGGCTGAGGTATCTCCGTGCACTCCCTCGCGGTAGAGAGTCACGTCAATGTTGACGATGTCGCCGTCACACAGGGGCCGACTATCAGGAATACCGTGGCAGATCACCTCGTTGACAGATGTGCAAACCGACTTGGGGTAGCCCCGGTAGTTGAGCGGACTCGGATAACCGCCGGCTTCGATCGCCAGTTCGTGTACAAGTCGGTCGATCTCATCAGTGGTGACTCCAGGTTGAGCCGCCTCACCAGCCCGCAAAAGGATCTCTGCGGCAGCGGCCCCAGTGCGGCGCATAGCTGTGAGTTCTTCTGGGGTGCGAACCAGCGAGGACCCAGAAGCTGGAGGTTGACCAGTGAGGGCGTAAGGCGGGCGTTTGATTGCCGCGGGCACACGCCGAGTGGAACTCAACAAACCCGGGACCACCGGCGGGTACGACGGCTTGACAAGCGCTGGCCGCGGAGCGCGCCGTTTGCGTTTCGCCATCACACGGCACCGTTGAGGGTGTGGCCTGCGCAAGCAGAGTTCATCGCAGGAACCGGCTTACCGACTCAACAACGCAAGCGGGCTTGGTTTGACCGTCGATCTCGACGGCAATGGTGATGACTACCTGAACTCCTCCGTTGACTTCTTGGGCATCGCTCAGAACCGCGCCGGCCCGGACCTTGCTCCCAACCGTGACTGGTTGAGGGAAGCGCACTTTGTTGGTGCCGTAGTTGATCCCCATTGATGCGTTGTCGACACGCACGATCTCGGGCAGGAACTGGTTGGTGAGCGCAAGGGTGAGGTAGCCGTGGGCAACTGTGGCGCCGAACGGGCCCTTTGCGGCCGCGACTGGATCAACATGAATCCACTGATGGTCCCCTGTTGCGTCGGCAAACAGATTGATGCGCTCCTGGCTTATTGTGAGCCACTCACTCAACCCAAGCTGAGTTCCTACGGCTTGTAGCAAGTCATCTGGGGATTCAAAGACAGTCACCATGAGATGCAACGGTACCGTCCGGCGCTAGCACAGCGCTATCCTCATCGGTGCCCGAACCAGGATTCGCGGCCGGACCAAGGAGCTTGAATGGCAGCTAGTGGCGGTACCAAGGCAATCTTGGCTGCTTTCTTCGCAAATCTCGGTATCGCTATCGCCAAGTTCGTGGCGTTCGCTTTCACTGGGGCTTCCTCGATGCTGGCTGAGGCGATCCACTCCTGTGCCGACACCGGTAACCAGGCTCTGCTGCTTTTGGGTGGGCGGCTCGCCAAACGAGAAGCCACCACGACACACCCGTTCGGTTACGGACGCGAACGATATTTCTGGTCCTTCGTGGTTGCCCTCGTACTGTTCAGCGTGGGCTCGATGTTCGCCGTATACGAAGGTGTGGAGAAGATCCGCCACCCACACGAAATCAATGCTCCTATCTGGGCCTTCGCCGTCTTGTCGATCGGCATCGTGCTTGAGGGCTTCTCGTTTCGCACAGCCATTGTCCAATCCAATCTGATTCGTGGCGACCTGAGTTGGACAACGTTCATCCGGCGCTCCCGCGTCCCAGAACTCCCCGTTGTGCTTCTTGAGGATCTTGGCGCTCTGATCGGCTTGGTCCTGGCTCTCGGTGCCTTGGCGATCGCGGTGACTTTCGACGCTCCGGTATGGGACGGAATCGGCACCCTTTCGATCGGCGTTCTGCTGGGTCTGATCGCCGTGGTTTTGGCCATTGAGATGAAAAGCCTGCTGATCGGCGAGGGAGCGACCGCGAAAACACAGTCCAAAATCGCGAAAGCTGTTGAGAGCGTTGAAGGCGTAGAGCGCATCATCCACATCCGCACTCAGTACCTCGGCCCTGACGAACTCCTCGTCGGAGCGAAGGTCGCGTTCGACCCGAGCTACACGACCGAGCAGCTAGGTGATGTCATCAACGAGATCGAGGCGAAAGTCCGCAGCGATGTGCCCGAAGCTCGCCCAATGTACATCGAGCCCGATATCTATCGTCGCAATGCGCCGTCGACCAACCCGCAATGAGCACACCGGAATGAAACCAAGCCAATGAGCACGCCTCTGCACGTCAGCACTACTGGGTCGACTTCTGCGAGTCCGGCCACGTTGTTGTTTGTTCACGGCGTTGATTCTGATTCGGAGGTGTGGACTCCGACCATCGATCTTCTCGCGGATCATCACTGCGTTGCTGTCGATTTGCCCGGACACGGCAAGTCACCCGCTAGCACCGAGCCGTCGGCTTACGAGCGCAGCGCCATGCTCGAAGATCTCGACGCGGTCATCTCTGGGTTGACACGCTCCGTCGTGTTTGTCGGACATTCGCTCGGCGGATACCTCGCTATGGCCTACGCCCTGACCCGCCCGGACGCTATCGACGCCCTGGTGTTGGTGTCGACCGGTCCTGGGTTTCGTGACCCCGAGGCTCGACAGGGTTGGAATTCGAGACTTTTGAAGAATGCTCCGAGCTACGGGGTCAGCGAATTGGCCGCCACGGTAGGGCTGCATGTTGATTCCATGGTGATCGACCGAATGACCGAATTGACGTTGCCGCTGGCGTTAGTGATCGGTGACGGTGACAAGGCCTACCTCGGTGCCAACGACTACATGGAACGCAAGCTGCCGCATGCGACACGCACAACTGTCGAGGGTGCCCGTCACTATGTGATGCGTTCGCATCCTGACCAGGTTTCCACCGCCATTCGTAACATCGCCGCTTCGCTGCCCACAGCCCGCTAACAGCAAATCTGCGCGTTCAGCTACATATTGTGTGGTTAAACGCGCAGATTTCGAGAGTTGGGGGTTTGGTCACCCTCCGACAGCCGATTGCGAACGGAGTTCGGCGATCTCGGCGGTGCTGAACCCGAAAGCCGTGAGCACATCATCGGTATCGGCACCGATCCAAGCTGGTGAAGGCCGCATCTCACCCGGGGTTCTCGACAAACGCGGAATCGGTACCACTTCGGTGCCGTCCGCGCCGCCGAAGGTTCCCCGATCAACATTGTGCTGATAGGCGCGGGCCTCGTTGTAGGTGAGCACCGGAGCTGTGCAGGTGTCGGTTCCCTCAAGAATCTCACACCACTCATCGCGTGTTTTGGTGGCAAACACCTCAGCGAGGCGGGCTTTCACGCCAGGCCACCCATCCCGGTCGTACTGAGCGGGCAAGTCGGCTTCGTCGACCCCGATAAGCGTCAACAGCAGCGACCAGAAGTGCCCTTCGATGGGCGCGACTGACATGTAGCCGCCATCCGCGCACTCGTAGATGGCGTAGAAAGGCGCTCCGCCATCGAAGAGGTTGGCGCCGATCTCATCGGTGTGCATACCGCTATGAGCCATCGGGTAGAAGACCGTTGCGAGCGACGCCACGCCGTCAGCCATAGCGGTGTCGATGACCTGGCCTTTTCCTGACTGGCGAGATTCAAGCAGGGCACAAACAACACCATAAGCCAGCGTCAGACCACCACCGGCGAAGTCGCCGTGGATGTTGAGTTGCGGCACCGGCGGGCCACCTTGGGGACCGATCGAACGAATCACACCGGTTATGGCCTCATAGTTGAGCGAATGCCCAGCAGCATGAGACAGCGCACCAGTCTGGCCCCAACCCGTAAGTCGCCCATAGACAATGGCCGGATTGCGGCTAATCACTTGCTCGGGACCTACCCCTAGTCGCTCCGCCACCCCAGGGCGGAAGGCCTCAAGAAACACATCGGCGTTCTCGGCCAAGCGCAGTACCACCTCAACACCGGACGGGTTCTTGAGATCCACAGCCACCGAACTCCGCCCGCGATCCCACGAGGAATACCCGCGAGGAACCTTCTCGTCGGGAACCTCCGATAGGCGATCAACCCGAACAACTTCAGCGCCCATGTCTGCCAAACGCATCGATCCGTAGGGAAGCGCGCCCAGACCAGCCAGTTCCACCACCTTCACACCAGTAAGCGGGCCAGCCATCGGACCGAAGCTACGAGGCGCACCATTGCGAACGCAAGCCCGCTATCGCGAACTCCCTAGGTGTTCTGGACATAGAGGTTGGTAGCTCCGTGAACGTGGCGCGAGGGTGTGTCACGTCTGCGACTTAGACACCCAGCTGACGCCCTCGGGAAGATTGGTGGTCCAGTCCCAGCATTGGGCGGTGCCGTCGGTTCTGAGCCCACACGAATGGCCCCCGCCGGCTGTGATGGCGGTAAACGCACCTGAAGGCGCATCGGTTTGACCATCGAGGTTGGTGCCCCAGCATTGGGCGGTGCCGTCGGTTCTGAGCCCACACGAATGGCTCCCGCCAGCTGTGATGGCGGTAAACGCACCTGAAGGCGCATCGGCTTCACCGTGGAAGTTGAGGCCCCAGCATTGGGCGGTGCCGTCGGTTTTGAGTCCGCACGAATGTTCACCGCCGGCTGTGATGGCGGTGAACGTACCTGCGGGCGCATCGGTTCGACCGTTGCTGTTGTTGCCCCAGCATTGGGCGGTGCCGTCGGTTCTGAGCCCGCACGAATGGTCCTGGCCGGCTGTGATGGCGGTGAACGCACCTGCGGGCGCATCGGTTTGACCGGAGTTGTTGTTGCCCCAGCATTGGGCGGTGCCGTCAGATCTGAGCCCACAGGAATGTAACCAGCCGGCTGTGATGGCGGTGAACGCGCCTGTGGGCGCATCGGTTCGACCGTTGCGGTTGTAGCCCCAGCATTGGGCGGTGCCGTCGGTTTTGAGTCCGCACGAATGTTTACCGCCGGCTGTGATGGCGGTGAACGTACCTGTGGGCGCATCGGTTTGACCGTTGCTGTTGTAGCCCCAGCATTGGGCGGTGCCGTCGGTTCTGAGCCCGCACGAATGGTCCTGGCCGGTTGTGATGGCGGCGAACGTACCTGTGGGCGCATCGGCTTTACCGAAGTAGTTGTGGCCCCAGCATTGGGCGGTGCCGTCGGTTCTGAGCCCACACGAATGGTCCCCGCCGGCTGTGATGGCGGTGAACGTACCTGCGGGCGCATCTGTTTGACCGTCGCGGTTGTTGCCCCAGCATTGGGCGGTGCCGTCGGTTCTGAGCCCACACGAATGGCTCCCGCCGGTTGTGATGGCGGTGAACGTACCTGCGGGTACATCGGCTTGACCGGAACTGTTGTAGCCCCAGCATTGGGCGGTGCCGTCGGTTCTGAGCCCGCACGAATGGTCCTGGCCGGTTGTGATGGCGGCGAACGTACCTGTGGGTACATCGGTTTGACCGAAGCTGTTGTAGCCCCAGCATTGGGCGGTGCCGTCGGTTCTGAGCCCACACGAATGGTCCCCGCCGGCTGTGATGGCGGTGAACGTACCTGCGGGCGCATCGGCTTGACCGTAGAAGTTGTAGCCCCAGCATTGGGCGGTGCCGTCGGTTCTGAGCCCACACGAATGGCTCCCGCCGGTTGTGATGGCGGCGAACGTACCTGCGGGTACATCGGTTTGACCGGAACTGTTGTAGCCCCAGCATTGGGCGGTGCCGTCGGTTCTGAGCCCACACGAATGGCTCCCGCCGGCTGTGATGGCGGTAAACGCACCTGCGGGCGCATCGGCTTGACCGAAGTCGTTGAAGCCCCAGCATTGGGCGGTGCCGTCGGTTCTGAGCCCACACGAATGGCCCCCGCCGGCTGTGATGGCGATAAACGCACCTGAGGGTACATCGGTTTGACCGTTGCTGTTGTAGCCCCAGCATTGGGCGGTGCCGTCGGTTCTGAGCGCACACGAATGGCTCCCGCCGGCTGTGATGGCGGTAAACGCGCCTGAAGGCGCATCGGCTTGACCGTAGTAGTTGTAGCCCCAGCATTGGGCGGTGCCGTCGGTTCTGAGCCCACACGAATGGCTCCCGCCGGCTGTGATGGCGGTAAACGCGCCTTGTGGCGTGGGATCAGGCTCAGCGTCGCCGTCGCAGTCTGGGCTGGTGGTGTTGATGGTTACGTCCGGTTCGTTCTGGTAGCGGTACAGGAACGTGATCAACGGGGCACGCGTCAACGTGTCATCAGGCGCGAACGTGGTCGGTGACGTGCCGGTGGTGATACCGGTGTGAGCCATCCAAGACACACCGCCTTGTTGCCAACCCGCAACAACGTCAACGAAACTGTGCGCAGGCGCAGCAGGCTCACCAGCCAAACGATGCAAAAACGTCGCGGCTTGGGCACGCGTCAACGTGTCATCAGGTGCGAAGGTGGTTGGTGACGTACCAGTGGTGATACCGGTGTTGGCCATCCACGAGATCGCATCGTTTTGAGACGCGTCTGTTACGTCGCTGAACGAATGAACATCACCAGTATCGGGCTGATTTTCCATGTTGTAGATCCACACCGCTGTTTCACCACGCGACACCGGAGTTTCTGGCGCGAAACAGAACCCCGCAATATCGGCGATTCCGTTGTCTGTGGACCATTGCACCGCGTCGGTGTACCAAGTGCCTTCACCCACATCGCCATATCCCGCCACCGCCCCAGCCGGAGACGGCAACCCCATCAACAACCCAGCCGTCAACACAGCCACAACCCCGATCGCCGCCAACGCCCGAACCCGCCCCAAACGCCCCGGCACACCAGACATCCGCACCGGCTCAGACCCAACAGCGCCGGGTGTCGTCGCCACCTCGCGCTCTACAACAGACAAATGATCGTCGCCCATGACCGGCTCCCTTCGCAACGTCGCCCGGCACGCTACCGGCACCCACAAAATATACATGTCATACGCGCAGGAAATTCACCTCGCGCCACGAGCAAACCGAGTCCCCAGCCGCCTCGGCCGTGCCCGTACTCAGCGGCCATCCGGCAGTGTTGTCGACCAGGATGTCGATCGGTCCACCGAGTGCCGCATCCGCCTCAAACGCTGGATCCACGACCACAACTGTCACCGACATCACACCGCCACAGGCGGCCCACCCGCATCACGCGCCAACACCCTCACGCGAACTGACACCTATGTCACAGACACACCTAACAGCGAGCCAATCAAGAACGTGGCACCGCAAGCACCTGCCGCAACTAGAACCTGGCGCACACCAGTGCGAATCTTGGAACGCCCGGTGAAGATTGCTAGCGCAACTCCCGCTAACGACGCGGCAACAACTGCCATAACAACCGAGGCGACCGCGGCACCAGCACCCTCAGCAAACAACCAGGGGAACAAAGGAACGAAAGCGCCCGTAGCGAAAGCGGCAAACGACGACAGCGCCACCCGCAACGGGTGACCAGCACCCTCGGGATCTACACCGAGTTCTTCGCGTGCGTGCACATCCAGGGCAACTTCGGGATCGGCCATTATCTCGCTGGCGAGGTGCTCGGCGCTCTCCGGTTTCAGTCCTCGCTCTCGGTAAATCGCGGCAAGTTCTCGAATCTCCGCTTTGGGATTCTCTTCCAGGGACTTTCGCTCAATCGCGAGCTCTCTTTCCACCAGCTCGTTGTGCGCACGAATCGACACCCATTCCCCCGCCGCCATCGAAATAGCACCCGCTAAGAGTCCGCTAATACCCGCGAGTCGCACCAGCGATCCGTCAGCCGATGCACCCGTAATTCCGATGATGAGAGCGACGTTGGACACCAAACCGTCGCTGAAGCCGAAAACGGCAGCCCGGGCTTCACCTCCCTGCACATCCCGGTGGCGATGCACCAGATAGCTGTGCGGGTGATCGTGCTCGTGCTCATGATCATGCTCGTGATCTTCGTCTGTACCGTGTTCTTGGTCATCAGCGGTCATCGTCAACAGTCTGTCAGACCAGATCACCGGTCGTGCCGAAGTGTTGGCGATTACAGCACCGGAATGGTGCCAATTCGGCCGGATTGCTCCAAAGACGCGATCTCGGCCGCGCTCAGGCCCAGTTCAGTCAGAATCTCGTGATTGTGCTGTCCCAAAGTCGGTGTGGCGTTGGTAATCCAACATTCAATGCCCCGCATCCGATACGGCTGAGCCGGCATGTAGTGGGTGCCTACCTCGCGATGCTCCACCAACTCATAGAAGCCCCGAGCCTCAAACTGAGGGTGGAAGCGCAATGTGGCATGGTTGCGACAGGCAATAGCAGGCACACCCGCGCCAACCAGTTCCTCCTCAGCTTGGGTCAGGCCCCGACTCTCAGCCCAGCGGGCAACAAGTTGATCGATCTCATCATGGGCAGCTTGGCGATCCTCCAGCGTCGCAAACTCGCCCGCATCAACACCAATAGCAGCCGCTAGCGCCAGCCATGCTTCGTCGCTGTCACATGAGATCGCCAACCACTGCTCAGACTCCGCTGTCTCGTAGATGCCTTGGGGGGCAGCGAAACGGCTGCGATTGCCAAGGCGACTCAGCGTCGTGCCATTCGCCGAGTACTCCACGATCATCTCCGCCGCGCAGTTGATAGCTCCCTCAACCATCGCCGATTCGATAAAAACGCCGCTGCCAGTACTGTTCCGCTTACGAATCCCAAGGAGCGCCGCAAAGCAGCCATGCATCCCCGCTATCGGATCGCATGGCCCGCGAGGGATGCGCGGTTGATCCGCCTCATGACCAGTCAGCCAGGCCATTCCCGACATTTGCTCCATGGTTTGCGCGAACCCGACACGTTCACGCCATGGGCCGTCGAGCCCAAAGGCCGGCATGCGAACCATCACAAGTTGTTGGTTGCGTTTGCTAAGCACGTCCCAACCAAGATCAAACGCTTCAATCACACGAGGACTGAAATTTTCGACGACGACATCCGCGCTATCCACAAGCGACAGGAGCAGGTCGCGACCCTGCTGATCGTTGAGGTCGAGGGTTAACCCGCGTTTGTCGTGATTTGCGGCGAGGAACATGTGCCCCCACTCCCACCAGCGCTGTTTGCCGAACATCATGCCGGTGAGACGCATGCCATCGGGATGAGTCACTGATTCAACATGGATCACATCGGCACCTAGCGCCGCCATCGCTTGCGTCGCGCAGGGTCCCGCCCACCAGCTTGTGAGATCTACTACACGAATCCCTGCGAGTGGTCGCGCGGTCAGGTCATCAGGGGCGTTCGCAGCAGACGCAGCGGGTGCGGGACGGGGGCGGGACTCAATCTGTCCGGTGTGTTCACCGATCACCGGTGCAGATCCGGGAATCGGCGGGCGTTCGCCGTCGATTTTTCGCGGCGACCTCGGGGCTTCAAAGCCCTCCGCTGTGTTTGCAAAGAAACCCCTCGCAACCAGATGCTCTTCGCTGAGCACCCCGGCCCCATCGTTGACTCGGGCCACGGGCACCCTCAGTTCCGAGGCCAGATCCACGATCTCAGCAACCGAGTGCTCGGCCATCCACTCGTTGACGATCGCCGACCATTCCTCGAGACGACCGGTGCGGGTACGAAGATCCGCCCATTCGCTGTCCATCAGATCAGGACGTTCAATCATCAAGCAGAAGTTCTGAAACTGCTGACGTGTGTTGGTGTTGAAGCCAACCCATCCGTCCTTCGCACGTTCAATTGAGGGAGTCTCAAGTGATCGCTTCGGTAAATCGGTGCGACCCGACATTTGCTGCGACAAGTCCGCGAAGGTCGACGCTGCCAACGCCGTCGACTCAGCAATCGACACATCGACCACCTCACCGAGGCCGCAACGACGAGACCGATCAACCGCTGCCAGCGCGGGCGGTGCCGCGTAACACGCCGCCATCCACTCAAACACATCCCCGCCAGCCATGTACGGAGGCAAAGAGACATGGCCCCGGCAACTGATTGACCCGGTATCGGCCTGCACCAGGAACTCGTTGAGCGACCTCTCTGCCCAGGGTCCTTCCAGTCCGTAAGGCCGAATCGAGGTGATAACAGCAAACCGATGGCGCTGTTGAATGCCCGCAACATCTGCTGGTGTGAGTGTGTCGTCGACGACGATGAGATCGGCGCTAGCGAGCAGTTCTTCGGTTGCAGTGTCGCCCAGCGCGCCCACCACTGAGCGGGTGCCTGCAGCCAGAAACAAAAACAACGGACCATTCGCCCCGTCCGCCAACGGTACCGAACTGCGTCGGCGCAGACCGACACCGGCCTCTGTTTCAACCCGAATGACATCAGCGCCCGCATCAACGAACAGGCGAGACAGGTACGCGCCAGCGATACCGCTGCTGAGGTCGATAACGCGTATGTCCTGCAGGATCACGTCAACAACTCACCTCAGCTTGAGGCAGCGATGATGTTGTCTCCCCAAGCGGCAACCGCATCGGCCGTATCTCTGAAAAACAGGAAGGACGGCACGATCATGCGGCTCGCGCCCCAAGAAGCCAACTCCTCGACTGCCGCAGCCGGGTCTTCTCCGAAGATGCCCATGTGCTGACCGCTCAACTCAATTGCGGATGGATCACGGCCATGGTCCGCGGCAGTCTGCCGAGCGATCTCGTACAGTTCCGCCAAGTCACCCTTGGCCGGCCAGAAACCATCGCCGACCCTACCCGCTCGTTCCGCAGCGGCTCGGCTGTGTCCGCCAATGTGAATGGGTACAGATCCGTTGGCTGGCTTGGGGTTGCAAGAGATGGGGTCGAAGCTGACGAACTCACCGTCGAAGGACACCGCATCGTCAGCCCAAAGCGCGCGCATCACCTCCATGTATTCCTCAGTCCGCGGACCACGGCGGGGCCACGGGACACCCAGCGCTGCGAACTCTTCTTTGAGCCAGCCGATACCGATTCCCAACTCGACCCGCCCACCCGACATGTTGTCGAGCGTGGCTACTTCCTTGGCATAGGTGATCGGGCTGCGCTCAGGGAGCAGCGAGATACCAGTGGCGAGACGCAAGCTGGTGGTGTGAGCGGCCACAAAACCGAGCCAGATCAAAGGATCAGGGATCGGGCTATCGCCTGTTCCAGGCATTTTGCCGCTGTCGTCGTAGGGGTAGGTCGACTGATAGCCCTCCGGATAAATGATGTGTTCAACAGTCCATACCGATTCGAAGCCCGCTGCTTCAGCGGCTTGACCGATCGTCTTGGCACCTTCGCCGGTACCGAAGTGCATGACATTGGCAAACGCCAGTCCGAATTTCATCTCTGGTTCCTGATTTCAACTAGTGGAGCGCCCATCCTGCCCCACGTTTTCAGAATTCACTCAACCGAGCCATGGCTCATCAAGTTCCCATGGTTCGATCTTCTCGGGCTTGGTGGCTCGCGGGCGGCGTGGTTCGGCCATTGCCCTGGCGGCGATGACTCCGGCCACCATGCCGAATAGATGGCCTTCCCAGGAGATGAACTCCTGCGGCACGATCCCGGCCACCATACCGCCGTAGAAGACGATCACCAGCAGCGCCGAGGCCAGCGCCCGTGGGCGGCGCTCAAAAACTGCGGCACCGAGAATCGCTCCGAAATACCCGAAGACCACCCCGCTCGCGCCGATGTGATTGCCGAATCCGGCCAGCGCCCAGGTCAGTGCTCCGCCAATAACCATCACCGTCACAGTCACACGTGCCCAGTAACGCATCCCGCGCGCCGCTACGAGTCCACCAAGGGCCACGAGAGGCAGCGAATTCGACGCGACATGGCCGAAGTCGGAATGGAGAAACGGTGCCCAGGCAATTCCATCGACTCCGTCTCGATGCCGAGGGAGGATCCCGTTCCCCTGAAGGCGGTCGTCGAGCGCCACGGTGTCGACGATCTCGATCCCCCACATCACAACGAGGGCTAGGAGCAGCAAACCGATCGGTGTCCACACCAGTCGGACCCAAGAGCGCTTCGGTTCCGCGGATTCGACCATGCCTCATCGTAGATGCGGCTCGCAGGAGAAGTTGGCTAAGTTGTTCCGCTACCGGGTTAGTGACCAGCAGAAAGACCGGAGATGAGCGACAACCCTCAGCCGCTGGGTGGCAATGAGATGCCGCGTTTCGGTGGAATCGCCACGTTCATGCGCTTGCCGTCAACATCGTCACCCGAGGAGTTGGATGTTGCGGTGGTGGGGGTGCCCTTCGACATCGGTACCTCTAATCGACCCGGTGCCCGATTCGGTCCTCGAGGTATCCGTGAAGAGTCGGTGCTGCTCCGCCCATACAACATGGCCACACGGGCCGCTCCCTTCGACAGTCTGCGCATCGATGACATGGGCGATGTGGCCTCCAACCCCTACAACCTGGTCGATGCGATCGACCGGATTACCGCGCACTTCGAGGAGTTGCTGCGACACGAACTAATCACCGTCGCCATGGGTGGTGATCACACTATCGTGCTGCCCATTCTGCGGGCCATGGCCGCCAAACACGGACCCGTGGGATTGGTACACATCGACGCCCACACCGATATCAACGACACCATGTTCGGCGAGAAGATCGCTCATGGCACGCCATTTCGCCGTGCTGTGGAGGAAGGACTGCTCGACGGTCCCCCCGTCGTCCAGATCGGGATGCGCGGTACCGGTTATGTAGCCGACGATTTCGACTGGTCACGGGAACAGGGGTTTCGGGTGGTGCAGGTTGAAGAGTGCTGGTATCGAAGCCTTGATCCGCTGATGGCGCAAGTGCGTGCCCAACTCGGGGAGGGACCGGTTTATCTGAACTTCGATATAGACGGCCTCGACCCGTCCTTTGCTCCCGGTACGGGAACGCCCGAGATCGCTGGTCTGACCACGACTCAAGCCCTTGAGATCATTCGTGGTTGTCGTGGCCTGGATCTGGTGGGTTGCGACCTTGTGGAGGTGGCTCCCATCTATGACACCAGCGGTCCTACTTCGCTGACCGCCGCGAACATGTTGTACGAGATGCTCTGCGTCTTACCCGGAGTCGAGTATCGGCAGTGACTAGCGGCCGAAATCCCGCGGCAGATGACGAGACCAAGAACCTGCTGACCACCAAGAACCTGTCAACACAGCGTGATCGGTACGTCAACTTGCTGATGGGGTGCCTCACCCGGGAACTGTTTCTGGCTGAGGAAACCCACGATGTCGATCTCTCGGAATGGCCCGGTGACTCCGATGAACTTCGTTCGGTTCTCAAGGCCAACGGATGGCGCCTAACCAAACAGGGTGGCAAACCCCAAGCACGAGCCGAAGGTCACGACTGGCCGCCAACTGCTGAGACCATGGTCGGTCGGCAACGGCTCGCTGATGTGCGCTGGTGTGTTGACCAAGTGATGGCGGAAGGCGTGCCAGGTGACTTCATCGAAACAGGCGTTTGGCGTGGTGGGGTGACGATCCTGATGAAAGGGATGCTTCAAGCGTGGGGAGACACCCACCGGCGCGTCTGGGTGGCCGACAGTTTCAGTGGTCTGCCCGTGCCCAATCCCGAGGCATACCCAGCTGATGAGGGACATGACATGTCTGGAGTGAAAGCCCTGCAGGTGTCGGTTGCTGAAGTGCGAGCCAACTTTGAACGTTACGGCTTGCTCGATGAGCGGGTGTGTTTCCTTGAGGGCTGGTTCGCCGACACCTTGAGCACCGCGCCAATCAACCAGCTTGCGATCCTGAGGCTCGACGGCGACCTGTACGAATCAACTACCGATGCCCTAACCGCGCTGTACCCGAAGCTCAGCATTGGCGGATATGTGCTGGTCGACGACTACGGAGCCTGGGAACCCTGTCGAAAGGCAGTGGACGACTACCGGGCGGCGCAGGAGATCACCGACGAGATCGTCGCGGTCGACTGGACCGGTGTCCGCTGGCAGCGCAGCGCGTGACATGGGCAAGATCGGTACCTACTACGGGTTGTTGCGGCGGGCCCATGAGGTTCTCCAACCTCGGCGCTATCTGGAAATAGGTGTTCACAGGGGCCATTCGCTGGCACTGGTGCAACCCGAGACCCACGCGGTCGGGATCGACCCCGAACCAATGGTCGAAGACCCTCCCGATAATGCCGTAATTGTGCCTACCACCTCTGATGACTTCTTCAGCAATCCCGACCTGTTCGGCCTGCTCGGAGGTCCCGTCGACTTGGCCTTTGTCGACGGGCTCCACCTCTTTGAGCAGGCCCTGAGGGACGTGGCCAATGTTGAACACCACAGCAACCCCCACGGAGTCATCTTGATACACGATTGCCTGCCGATCGACGCAGAGACCTCCGCCCGAGAGCAAACCAGCATGATCTGGTCCGGCGACGTTTGGAAGGTAGTCGTGGCGTTGCGTCGCTACCGTCAGGATTTGACGGTGACGACTGTCGATGTGCAGCCCACCGGCTTGGCGATCGTCTCCGGCCTTGACTCCGACAACACTGTGCTGTTCGATCACTACGAGGAGATCGTCGACGAACTCCGCGACCTCAGCTTCGAGGACCTTCAGGCCGCTGGTCGCTCCCCGATGCTCAACGTCATCAGCGCTGATTGGGAGAGCGTCAAACCCCTGCTAACCAGCAGTCGCGGAGAGACCCCGTAAACCTCCGCATGGCTGGGGATCGACTGGTTTGGGTCGTGGGGCTAAGGTCAAGGATTCGAGACGGTCAGAACCAGGGAGAACAGAACAATGCCACAATTGGTCAAGGGAGTTATTTCTGCGGCGGTTGGTGAGCCGGTCACTATAGAGAACATCGTGATTCCGGATCCCGGGCCGGGCGAAGCGGTCGTGGCGATACAGGCTTGCGGTGTGTGCCACACGGACCTTCACTATCGCGAGGGCGGGATCAACAATGATTTCCCGTTTCTCCTAGGCCATGAGGCTTCAGGCGTGGTCGAATCCGTTGGGGAGGACGTGACCGAGGTTGCTCCCGGGGACTTTGTGATCCTCAACTGGCGAGCCGTGTGTGGTGACTGCCGATCATGCAACCGGGGAAGGCCACATCTTTGTTTCAGCACACACAACGCCAAGCAGAAGATGACGCTAGAGGACGGGACCGAACTGTCGCCCGCGTTGGGCATCGGTGCATTCGCCGAGAAGACGCTCGTAGCGTCTGGACAATGCACCAAGGTTGACCCTGAGGCCTCCCCCGCCGCTGCGGGCCTGCTGGGTTGCGGGGTGATGGCTGGTATCGGTGCCGCTATCAACACCGGCGGTGTAGGCCGCGGCGACAGCGTGGCGGTATTCGGTTGCGGGGGTGTGGGTAACGCGGCCATTGCCGGCTCGAAGCTGGCCGGGGCATCCACCATCATTGCCGTCGATATTGACGACCGAAAGCTCGAATTGGCCAAGGGTTTCGGAGCCAACCACACGATCAACTCCCGCGAAGAAAACGCGGTCGAGAAGATCCAGGAATACACCGGCGGGTTCGGTGCCGATGTCACCATCGACGCCATCGGTCTACCCGAGGTGTACAAGCAGTGTTTCGAAGCACGGGATCTTGCGGGCACTGTCGTGCTCGTCGGCGTGCCCACACCCGAAATGAAAATCGAGTTGCCGTTCCAGGAGGTGTTCGGTCGCGGTGGAGCACTCAAGTCGAGTTGGTACGGCGATTGTCTGCCGAGCAGGGATTTCCCGATGCTGATCGACCTCTACCGCCAGGGCCGGCTCGATCTCGACGGTTTCGTGTCTGAGACGATCGAACTCGACGGTGTGGAAGAGGCCTTCCACAAGATGGAGCGGGGCGAGGTGCTGCGTTCCGTGGTCATCATCTGATGGGTGTCGAACTCGTTACAACCGACGGTATTTTCGCTCTCGACGGGGGCGAGTGGGAGGTCACCAACAACATCTGGCTGGTGGGCGACGATCGGGAGATAGTGATTTTCGACGCGGCTCACGATCATCAGCCGATTGTCGAAGCGGCCAACGGCCGGCGGGTGACGGCGATTGTGTGCACGCACGGCCACAACGACCATATCAACGCCGCGGTGGCACTGCGTGAAGCGGTGGACGCCCCGATTCTGCTGCATCCCGACGATCAGATGCTCTGGGATGTGGTGTTCCCCGACGACTCGACCGACGGCGCGCTGACACCCGGCGAAACCATCGCTGCCGGTGGCCACACTCTCGGGATCATTCACACTCCGGGGCATTCGCCTGGTTGCTGCTGTTTCTTTGACGTCGACGCTGGGCGGGTGATGTCTGGCGACACGTTGTTCTGTGGTGGCCCGGGAGCAACCGGACGCAGCTACAGCGACGAACCGACGATCCTGCGTTCGATCCGCGACCGCCTGTTGACTCTCCCCGGTGGCACCACGGTCCACACCGGCCACGGCGACACGACGACCATCGAAGACGAACGCCAACGCGTCCTCGACCGCATCAGCGAACTCGGACTCACCTGACAACAGCACCGTCCGAACAGGCCCAACCACAACAGCGAAGTAGCCTCTCCCGGTGCTCCTGAACTACTACACGATCGGTACTGCGATTATTACCGGCGCGGTAGCGGGTGCCGCTGTTGTTTCGCTGATTCGGCAAGGTTTCAAAAGCGTTCAAATAGCGGCCTTAGCCGTTGCCATTGGTGTCGGGGGTACGTTCTTTTTCAATATCGGAGCGCTGTTCATCGCCCGACCAGACGTCTTCACAAGCATCCATGTCACCTACCTCGTACTGACAGTCGGAGTCCCCTTGGCGGGGACAATCGTCCTGGTTTTTGCTCGCAACCGCGCACGGATAATCACGGCGCTCTGCGTGCTTGCTTTAGTCCCTGTTCCCTTGGGGATCTATGCCACCTATATCGAGCCATTCTGGTTGCGAATAGACCACGTCGAGCTAGAGGTTGAAAGCGTTAGCGAGAATATAAGGATCGGGGTGCTTGCCGATCTGCAAACGACCGAGATCGGTTCGTACGAGAGCAACGCAGTAGACCGTTTGATCGATTCCGCGCCGGACCTTGTCTTGATTCCCGGCGATCTGTACCAGATCGATCAAAATCGGTTCGATGAAAAAGTCCCGGAATTCAACGAAGCGATCCAAAGGCTGGTCGATGCAGTTCCGAATGTCTTGTTGGTTAGCGGGAATACCGACCACATCGGTGGTCTCGGAAAAATCGTGCGTGGAACGGGAGCAAGAGTCCTCAACAACCAAATTGAAACACTAGAGATCAACGGCAACACCGTTAGTGTGCTTGGAATAACCTTGTTCGGTAACGAGCGAATCGCCCAATTCCGAGCTGAACAACTAGCCGAGAGTTCAGCCGATCTGCGAATTCTGCTTGCTCACCAACCAGATGAGATTCGGCTGATCGAATCAACGCCAGTCGATCTCTTGGTTTCAGGACACACCCACGGGGGACAGATCGCCCTCCCCTTCATTGGCCCTCTTGTCACCGCATCGAACGTACCGAGACATGTGGCAGCCGGAGGGCTGCATGAACTGCACGGAACACCGGTGTATGTGTCTACCGGTGTGGGGCGCGAGCGCAGCACCGCCCCCCAGGTGAGATTTGGCGTGCGACCATCCATCGGAATCATCGACATAACCGGCGATACGAGAGCCATTTCAAAAAGCTGAAGCGGCCCAGTTCGAAGCGTTCTCGGTCTATAGCCTGAGGGTGGTGCCACTAACGCTGACTGGGGTGCCGATCAGGTCTTCGGTCACCGCAGCGGAGGCGACTTCGGCATCATCGAGGGCTGCCACGGCGCGGCTGCCGGAAGCGAGGTCCACTATTGTTCGAACACCGGAGGGTTCCATGCCGTCGTAGACGACGGTGTAGGTGGCCACGGTTCCCTCGCCGTCAGGATCTTCGTCGAGAGGAACCTCTTTTGTAGCGGCTTTCGCCTCGTCGGCCAGATCGGCGATGAGCAAACCAGCCGCTGGCGGTTCGGTACTCCAAACGGTGAGTCCGGGTTTGGTCAACAATCCGCTCACCGCGGTGACAGCACCGTAAGCACCCGGTTCGATCCGAATCTGGTTGATCATTTCGACCGTGGCTTGAAACACAAAGTTGTTCAACGGACCCCCCGCAAAGGCCATGCCTCCGGTGAGGGTGCATACCCGGTCTGGATCCACCTCCAGCTCGGACTGCTGAACCGCAACCGCGGCGGGAAAACAGCTATAGAGCTCGATGTGTTCCATGTCGCCAACGCGGCGACCAATGTGCGACCCCGCTGTTGCACCCAACACCCCAATAGCTGGCCAACGGTGCAGTTCGCCACGGCGTGACAACGAAAGCGACATCGACGACTCAAGCCCCACATGAGGGAATACCCAGCGATCTCGGGGCACGCCGAGGGACTCCGCGGTCGCAGCTGAACACAGGATCAACGCCGCGGACTGATCCACTCCCCACTGGGAGTTGTGCCACTTGTTGTATGGAAAGGCCATAGGACGGTTCGCGGGTGCAGGATCACGAATATCTTCGGGCCGCATCGGCTCACCGAACGCGGCCCGTTGATTCAGTTGTGCGACCTGATTGAAGCTGTGCCAGCGCCACGCAATCTCGTCTCGGTGTTGGCCCAATGTCCAGCCGTGGGCAGCTCGGCGAGCATTTTCGATCATGGCGTATTGCTGAACCGGAACCACCGCGCCGATCTCTATTTCAGGGCGGGCAACAATCTCGCCGCTAGGGCGGAACTCCTCGTCAGGCACCAGGTCGCCTTGATCGTGACCCGGTAGTTCCAACCCGGAACGGCGGGCAACATCATCTCGATGTTTGGTCTCCCCGCCGCAGATCACCGCAATATCGAACAGTCCAGAACGGATTGCTTCAAACGCCAAGTTGATCAGCGTCTGCTGAGAAATACCCACATCCACAGCAACCGTATGGGGATCAGCGCCCACCGCTTCTCCGATACGACGGGCCGCGTCGGGCAACCTGGGGAGTCCCCGGGTGGCGCCGATCCAGCCGATCTTGGGGCCAAGACCGGCTACGCCACTGTCTCTCAGCGCAGATCGCAGCGCCTCGGTCATCAATTCTGTGGTGTCGAGACCAGCGCCGGGATCAACGAGCCGCTGATCAGCCGTGCCCACGCCGATCAACACCACTGTGTCCGGTTCGTCACTCATTGAGTGCGGACCCTACTGTGGGGCGTTCGATTCAAACGATTTCAACCTTAAGACGCACAACTTGGGAGACTTTCTGAATGACTGAGCTACTTGAAGCCGCTCGTGATCTCCGCACGACGCTTGATGCCGAGGGTGCCAAAGCCGAAGCCGAAGGTACGCCGATGACCGACGAAGCAGTGAAGCTGTGCCGTGAGGCCGGTCTCTACGGCACGCTCATCCCCAAGGAAGTAGGTGGGGCAGAACTCACATTTGGCGAATCCCTTGACGTGTTCACCGAACTTGCCCGTGCTGATGGCTCGATCGGCTGGGTGGTCATGGCCAGCAGCACAGCCGCCTGCTATTTCGGGTCGTGGTCGCCGGCTTCCTTCAGCGATGTGATGTTCGCCGACGGCGTGCCGCTGGTAGCCGGACAATTCGCTCCCAACGGCACCGCCGTGCCAGGCCCAGACGGCTATCACATCACCGGCAACTACTCCTTCGGATCTGGTTTGCAACACGCAGAATGGGCCGGATGCGGATCTTTCAGCGCGCCCACTGAAGGCGACCCCGACTTCCTGCTAGCGGTGGTCCCGGTAGCCGAAGCTGATATCACCGGCAACTGGCACGTGATGGGTCTTCGTTCGACCGCATCGTACGACTACAAGATCGACAGCATCGTGCCCGAAGACCGGACGCTCTCGTTCTTCGGATTCACCAAGTGCCGCGGTGGACCCGCTTACAACCTCGGGGTGCTGTGCATCACCGAAGTCGGGCACGCCGGTTGGGTGCTCGGGGTTACGCGCCGGGCTATCGACGAAGCGACCGCGCTGGCCAAGACCAAGCAACGGATGACCGGCAAGTCAACCCTGGCCGAGGATCCCCGTTTCCAATACGACCTAGCCGAAGCCGAAAGCCTCTTTCGCGCCGGCAATCTCTGGATCCGCACAGCCTTTTCCAAGGCAGAACAATCAGCACTCAACGACAACATCGACCAAGCCGCCATTAGTGAGGCACTCCAGGCAACCGCTTGGTTCACCCAGCAGTCAACCCAAGCAATCCAGACTCTGTACCGGCACATCGGAACCGCAGCTTTGCGAGACGGCGGCTTTCAGCGCTGCTTCCGCGACATTCATGCCGGAAGCCAACACGCCATGGTCAGTCCCGTGCATTCCTACGCTTTTGCCGAGGCGATGATCACCCCCGCCCCCGACTCCGCCCTGGAGTTCTAGAAACGGGCTAGAGTGAGACGCTGGTGAGGTCGTCGCCGATGACGATCTCGCCGTTGAAATGCTGCGCGGCGATGGCCCGCCACTCGTCGTATTGCTCAGGCTGAGGAGCCGGGACCAGGTGCGTTAGGACCAAGGTCTTCACCTTGTTGCGTGCAGCGGTCTGGGCTGCCTGCTCAACGCTTGAGTGATAGTCGAGAATGTCCTGTATGCGCTCCATGGGCATCAGCTTCACGAGGTCGTCGCGAATAACGGTCTGCACATAGACATCGGCGTTGTAGGTCAACTCGTCAAGCCCGGCACAAGGAATCGTGTCGCCTGCCAGAGCCGCGACCTTGCCTTCCCGCTCCACCCGATAGCCAACGGTGGGCTCAACGGGCGCGTGAATCGTTGCACAAACGCTCACCTGCATCGAACCAACCTCAAACGAATCGCCCGCTTGCACTTCGCTGACTTCGACCACCGGTTCCCAATTCAGATCATCGTGGTGGGCGATCCGGTAACCAACATCGGGTCCGAGCGCATCCAAGGTGCGCTTAACGAAGCGTTTGATCCCCACGGGACCCCAGATCCGCAGTGGTCGGTGTTCGTTGGTCATGATCCACTGGGTGGTTATCACGTCGTTCAAGGCACAGAGGTGATCGCTGTGCAGATGGGTGATCAGCACTCCCGAGAGGAACACAGGCATCGAACCAGCCGCAGCCATGCGCATCACGCAACTTCGCCCAGCATCTATCAACACCTGCTCAAGTCCACCTTCGCCGGTTTTGATCAGCGTGGCGGGGCCAGCTCTATGCGGATCAGGGATCGGCGAACCGGTCCCGAGCAAAACGATTTCCATCAGATCTCCAAGGTCAGTCGGCATCCACCGAAACAGGGTCTCGGTCTGCGGTATCACGTTTGGACAACACCCGCAGCATCATCTCTTTGGCCACCATCGGCCCAGCGTTCTGGTTCTGGCCGGTGATGAGATCCCCGTCAACCACCACATGGTTGGCGAAGATGTCGCGGCGTCGATGGGTGCTTTGGAAGTCGGCACCGAGACGGCGCAGTTCCGTCTCAGGGTGCTGCGGGGTCATACCGATACCGAGTTCTTGGATCTGCTTGTCCGTGACCGCGGTGAGTGGACGGCCCTTGACCAGCGGCTCCCCGTCTGCGGTCTTAGCTTTCAGCAAACCGAGCGGTCCATGGCAAACCCCGCCGAGCACCTTGTTCGCCGCAGCAGCGACAGTCACCTGTTCACCAACCACATCCGAGGTGCCGAGGTCCCATGCGGCTCCCCAACCACCGGCGAAATACACGATGTCGTAGTCGTCCATGTTGAGATCTCCGATGGCCAGGCTGTTTATGACTTTCTCCTTGGCCTCGTCGTCTGTCATGAAGCGGTCATCGTGACGAGAACGAACAAAGGGGATGAACGACTTCGGATCAAATGGGATGTCGCCGCCTTTGGGCGAGGCAATATCAACTTCCATGCCGGCATCAGCGAACTCGTAGTACGGAACCGTCAGCTCCGAACCGAACACACCGGTCGGTTTGCCAACCTCAAGCGTTGCCTGATTGGTGGCAACGATCAGCGCACGGTGACCTCGCAAGTCCAGCTTCACCGACTCGGGGTCGTCGGGATGCAGACCTGCCTTTTGAAGCAACCTCCGTACCCCACGCGCCGGCAGCGGCGGGCGCTTCGCTTTGGGGCGATCTGCGAGTCGGGGTGCGGTCGGCCACTCGACGTTACGCGTCGGGATCCGTTCGCGCCGGATTCGCTTCAGGTCTTCCTTCAACATTTCAAATACCTCCACACAGTCGGGGTTGTTCCATTGGTTCTGCGCTTCGATGGGATCGTCACTGAGGCAGTAAAGCTCCCATTGGTCAGGGATCGGTTCGCTCCGATACAGCGGACCACCCGCGCTACGCGCTGAGAGTTGCCGTTCATGGGGTTCGGTCCAGGTGGCAGGGTCATCGAAAGTGCGGACCAGCTTCCACAATTGATTGTCGACGGTACCAACGACCGCCTCCACGTTGGTGGCTGCATGTGATGGGACCTTGATCTGCAGCGGGAACGGAGCATCAACACGCCCTCGCGCTGCCAGCATTGCGGCGCTCGAACCGTCGCCTTCCAGCATGTTGTCGCGGGTGACGAGATACACCGAATCTGCCGGTGCCTGTTGCGGCGTCGACAGAAGGTTGCCCAGGTCTCGGCCCGGTAAGGGGTGGACTTCTGTATGGGTCCGTGCCAACTCGGTCGCCAGCGCCGCTTCATCGGCACCCGCTAGCCCCAGCAACGTGGGGAGCAGGTCAATGTGGCTGGTCGGCACGTCAACAACTGCCTGTTTGGTGGCACTAGTCCCGGTGCGAACGATCTGCAGCGGCACCCGAGTGGCCTCGTCGTACAGCTGATACCACTTCTGATGCAAACCCCCGTGTGAACCGAGCAAATCACCGTGGTCCGCGCTGAATACCAGGACGGTATCGGCACTGCTCCCATCGGTAACCGCACGGCGAACCCGATCAATGGGCTCGTCCACATCATGATGCAACCGGTAGTAGGTCTGGCGATAGCGTTCGGCGTTGCTCTCATATGCGCGCCGTATCAGAGGTGCAGGGCCGTACGCCGAGTAGTAGCCGTCGCGGTAGGCGATTTGCAACGCGGGTTTGCTGCTGAGGTCCTCGTCGTCGGTGGGTGACGGCGGGATCGCCGGTGGCTCAGCCAACGAGGGCGCAAGTTCGTTTCCGCGCCGTTTGTGCACGGCCAGTATGGGCCATAGCACGATGTCGTGGGGGTTGACGAACGAGCAGATCAACAGGAACGGTTTAGCCGCTTCTTGGTCACCTTCGGCTCGGCGCTTGTAGCGGTCTTGTAGCCATGCCACCGTCCGTTCCGCGTAGATCGGGTCGCGTACGTAGCCCGTGTCGGACCAGTGCCCACCGTGGGGTTCGGGTCCGACCCAGCCCGAGAAGCCGAATTCGTCGAGCGGGTCCGCAGCCAGGTATGCATCGACCGCTTCAGGGATCAACTCCCCGTCTGAGGTATTGGTACGCAGGCGCTGGCCATCGACGGTGAGGTCGGCATGGCTCACGTGCCACTTGCCTACATAGGCGGTGTCGTAGCCGGCGGCACGCAACCAGTCCCCCATTGTGGGAACCTCGTCCGGTTTGAGCCAACGCATCCGGCTGTCGGTGGCCCGCTTGCCCAGCCCGTCGGTCTGGGTCACACCATGCACATCGGGGTACTGGCCGGTCAGCAGGCTCGGGCGGCTGGGGACACATGCAGTCGATGCCACATAGTGACACCGAAAGTCCACGCCGTTGTTGGTGAACCAGCGGCGGCCTACAAGATGCCGTTCACGCCAGGCCCGTATCTCGGCTGTCTCATATGCTGGCGCGGCCCGCTCTTCGTCGGTCAGCACTATTACTATGTCGGGTTGTGGCACTATGTCGGGTCGTTGGTCGGCCACGTGCTAACTCCCTTCGGTTCCGTTGGAGGCAATTCGTGTCGCCGCCGCGTCTAGATCACGAAGCAAGCGTTGGTTGACCGAACCCATCTGTCGGGCGAGGAGTCGGGCCACAAGCTTCATGGGCGGTTTAGGACCTGGTTCAATCTGGGCGGTGAGCGCTAGTTGTGTGTGATCTCCGTCGGCCCTCAGCGTCCATTCGTTGACAACCCTGCTAACCACATTCGGCAAACCGACGATCTCATAGGCCAGAGTTTCCTCGGGTTGCCAGACGGTGACTCGTTCGAGCAGAACGTTGGATTTGACCTGAACTCTGCGCTCGGTTCCGACACCCTCGCGGCGTTCGGTCAACTGACAACTGTGATCAATTTCTTGGGCCCAACCAGCGAGCCGGTCAAAGGCGGCCAACAGCGCCCAAACCGCCGCTGGTGATGCAGCTACGGTTATTTCGTTCCTGACAGCGATCACGGTTCAGACCTCGGCCAAGAGGGCAGACAGCATCAACGAGAGAATCTGTGCGGTGGTCGGTCGGTCCAATTCCCGGACATGTCGAAGCAAGTCGATGGCATCAAGGGAGCACATCGCGGCCAGTGATTCGGCTAACAATTCAGCGCGGTCTGGGGCGAGGCCGTCGAGTTCAGTAGTGAAATGTCGTTTCATTTGTTCAACGTTGGACGCCGCGGTTCGTTCAAGGTTTCGCGCCAGGACAGGCTCGAAGGGGGCTCGTGTCTGTCCGACGCGCCACACTGACGCGGCCGCGTCGTAGAGCGCGAGGCGTTGTTCAACGAGCCGCGCCACCCGCTCTTCGAGCGGACCAATACCCGTGTTGGGCACCACCCAGATGTCTATCGTCGCCGCGAACTGGCGTTCAATAGCGACCCGGCACAACTCGCCTAGGTCATCGAAGTATCGAAAGACGCTGCGATGGGACACGCCAGAGCGTTCTGCCACAGTGCTGACTGAGGGACGCAGATCGCCTTCTCGGTACAACTCCAACATGGCATCCACAACCCGTTCTCGGTTGCGGTCGCGGCGGGCGCGGCGGCCGTCGATGTTGACGACATCGGCAATGTCACCAAGATCGTCGGAGTTGCTCATCAGGGAACTATCAGCCATCGGGTTTCGAAATGGTTCGTTGATCGCCCACCATACATCTGTCATTCACACTGTCACAACATGACGCAGCCGACGGATCGGCTGACCCGCACCAGACAACCACCAACACAGAGCGGTTCAACATATGCTGGAGCGGCCATTTGGTCTACCTCCATTTGCTGCAGCTGAGAACAGGGAACAAGTTCACAATGAAAAACAACATCGGATTGTTCGTAACCAAACGCGCTCTGTTGAATCCCACAACAGAAGCCATTGTTGATGTCACCAGCGGCAAACGCCAGACCTACGTGCAATTGAACGAGCGCTGCAACCGAGTCGCCAACAGCATGCGAGACAGCGGACTCACCCAGGGCGACCGAGTAGCAACGCTGTTGATGAACGGCAGCGAGTTCGTCGAAATCTTCTTCGGCGCCGCCAAAGCCGGCGGAGTAATCGTAGCCCTGAACTGGCGGCTCGTAGCCGATGAGCTCTCCTTCATCCTGAACGACTCGGGCGCCACCACGCTGGTCTTCGGCACTGCATTCAACGAGGTCGTAGCCGAACTGCACTCACGTGGCTCATCAGCGACCGCGGTGACCACCTGGGTGCATGTGGGCGACGCCGCGGACCGCCCCGAATTCGCCAGCGGCTACGAAGACCTTCTGGCCAACGCCTCGACCGCTGAGCCGGAGATCACCTCAAGCGACGACGACCTCCTCTTCATCATGTACACGTCGGGAACGACCGGGCTGCCCAAGGGCGTGATGCACTCGCACCTGACCGCACTGTGGTCGGTCATCACGGGCAACACCACCGCCGACACCCGCTACACCGACCGCTACCTCATCTGCCTGCCGCTGTTCCACGTCGGCGCTCTCAATCCGATGCTCAGCATCATCCACAAGGGCGGGACCGGGGTGATCATGAGCGAATTCCATCCGGTGAAAATCTGGGAAGTATTCGCCGAAGAACGCATCTCGGTCACCCTGGCCGTGCCAGCCATGCTCAACTTCATGCTGTCCACCTACAACAAGGAGAGCCACGACATCTCGCACCTGCGCTGGGTTATGAGCGGAGCCGCACCCGTACCCGTACCGCTTATTAAGGCTTACGAGGCCATGGGTATCGAGATTCACCAGGTGTACGGACTCACCGAAACCTGCGGACCTGGCTGTCTAATCTCTCCTGACGACGCGCTGACACGGGCGGGGTCTACCGGCAAGACTTTCTTCCACACCGAAGTGCGTGTCGTCAACGAACAAGGCGACGACTGCGGTCCCGACGAACCTGGCGAGGTCATCATCTCGGGTCCCCACGTCATGATCGGCTACTGGAACCGGCCCGACGCCACCGCCGAAGCGATCACCGATGGCTGGTTGCGGACCGGCGACGTCGCGATCATGGACGGCGACGGGTTCATCTACATTCAGGACCGAATCAAGGACATGATCATCTCCGGTGGCGAGAACGTCTACCCAGCGGAGATCGAAAACGTGTTGATGGCAATGGAAGGTGTCGCCGATGCTGCAGTCATCGGGATTGCCAGCGAGAAGTGGGGTGAGTCACCTCTGGCGGTGATCGTGCGGGCAAGCGAGAACGTCACAGCCGAAGATGTGATCGCTCATTGCGACGGCAAACTGGCTCGCTTCAAGATGCCCCAGGCCGTTGAGTTCACTGATGTCATCCCCCGCAACCCGACCGGCAAGGTGCTCAAGAGGGTGTTGCGCGAGCAGTACGAGACCGCGTCGACATGACCGGCAGGCTCGCTGGGCAGGTTGCGGTCATCACCGGTGGTGGAGGCGGAATCGGGGAGGCTTACTGCCGTCGCTTCGTCGCGGAAGGCGCCAAGGTAGCCGTCGTTGATATCGGCCGTGAGCAGGGAACCCGGGTTGCGGAATCACTCGATGACGACGCCATCTTTGTCGCAACAGATATCAGCAACGAGGCTTCAGTCGATGCCTGCCGTGACACGGTGCTCAACGCTTTCGGGACTGTCGATGTGCTGGTCAACAACGCAGCGCTCTACGGAGAGCTGGACATTTCGGACAACTCCGTCGACTACCTGCGACACGTCTACGACGTCAACGTGATCGGACAATGGCTGATGGCCCGGGCATTCTCTCCCACGATGGTTCAGAAGGGCCGCGGGAGGATCATCAACATCGGCTCGATCGCCGGATATCTGCCTCTAGGCGCTTTGGGGCCGCCCGGTGATCCCCAAACCTGGTCGCTCGGTTCGTTTGCCTATCAGCAAACAAAGTTCGCGGTGCTGGGCCTGACCCGGCAACTCGCCGGAGAGTTGGGCAAATACGGGGTCACCGCCAACACCATCGCCCCCGGTCTGGTGATGACTCCGGCGACAGACAAGCAGGTACCGGCGGGTTTCGACCAGATCTTCGCAGACATGTCCGCCGCCAAACGCAACTCCCAAGCCGAAGACATGTGCGGTCCGGTGCTCTTTCTGGCCAGTGACGACAGCGCCATGGTGAACGGCCAAGTCATCTGCGTAGACGGCGGCAACGTCATGCCCGCCTGACCAGCTTGCAATGACCGCTCTGTTGCAATATCCGAGCGGCGCCTGAATTCGCGGTCATACTGTGCCTATGACGGTCCGAGTGGATGTGTCCCCTAGCTTGCTCCTATGGGCGCGGGAGCGTTCGGGTATCGACGATGAGGTGTGGCAAAAACGCTTCCCCCAATACGACACGTGGCTGAGCGGGACGAAGAACCCGACGTTCAAGCAACTTGAGGCGTTTGCTCGTATGACCCACACTCCAGTCGGATACTTCTTTCTGGACGAGCCGCCGGTCGAAGGCGTACCGATTCCCGATTTTCGCACTGTCGGCGACCGCCCAGTATCGGCAACCGCCGATCTGCTCGACACGGTGTACACATGCCAAGCCCGCCAGGAGTGGTATCGCGACCACCAACTCTTGAATAGCGAACAACCACTCGATTTCGTCGCCAGCGCAACCGTCGCTTCTTCGCCGACGAGAACCGCCGAAGAAATGCGTCGAGTCCTTAACTGGACAGCCGAGACCCGCCTTAAATGCACGAGTTCGGAGTTAACCCTGACACGTTTACGCGAAAACGCAGAGGAGTCTGGTGTGCTCGTGATGATCAGCGGAATAGTCGGATCCAATACACACCGCAAATTGGATCCGGCGGAGTTTCGCGGCTTTGCTCTCGCCGATCCTCGCGCTCCGGTGGTGTTCGTGAACGGCGCGGATTCGAAAGCCGCTCAACTATTTACGCTAGCCCACGAATTGGCCCATATATGGCTGGGAGACACGGCACTGTCCGACCTTGACCCACGATCCGCCCAACACAATCAACAAGAACGCTGGTGTAACCAAGCCGCAACCGAATTTTTGGTGCCCATGGACGAGTTTCGTTCAGCGTTCGACCCGGATCTAGGCATTCGCGAGCAGCTGAAAACGCTGGCCACAACATTTCGAGTGAGCACGCAGGTAGTCCTCGTACGAATGCGGGAAGCCGGAGTGCTCACTTGGGAACAGATGATGGCCGAACTGCAGGTGGAGCGCGACCGCATCGCTGAACTCATTGTGCAACCAGGTACAGGCGGTAACTTCTACAACACAAGACCGGTACAGGTCGGGAAGCGCTTCGCGCGTGAGTTGATTGCGAGCACTCTCGAGGGCAGAACCACGTATAGCGAAGCCTTCCGATTGTTGAACATCAAGAAATCGAGCACTTTCGAGGGACTGGGTCACCAACTCGGGGTGACCTAATGGCGTATTTGCTTGATTCAGACGTGTTTATTCGCGCCAAGAACGACCACTATGGCTTTGACTTTTGCCCCGCCTTCTGGGACTGGCTTGAGAGAGCAAGTAGCAACGGAACCGTCTCTAGCGTAGAAGCCGTCTACCAAGAACTCATCGGAGGAGACGATGACCTTGCGAATTGGGTGAAAGACCACCGCTCAATGTTCCTCCCGGTAACAGCAGACGAACTCCCACATATTGCGGGCATCAACCGCTGGGCGAACGACTCCACACACTACGAAGCGGCGGCGAAAGCCGAATTCGCTTCAGCCGCGGACTCCTTCCTCATAGGGCATGCATTGTCGGGGAACCACACTGTCGTCACCCATGAGCGGATCAGTGACAGTCGCCGCAAGATCAAGATTCCCAACGCCGCTATCGCCAACGGGGTCAAGGTAGTCAGTCCCTTCCAGATGTTGCGGACCGAGCACGCTCGCTTCGTCCTAGTCAACGAGTCATGAGGTTCGTACACCTTGAATGCGAATCCAGTCTCAAAGGAACCAACGTGACCTCGTCACCCGGTCGAACTCACCTGGAAGCCGACACACAGGATTCCTCGGCTTTTGAGGACTGCGTACACTTTGTGAGCAATCGGGAGGCTGTGGAAAACTGTCCACGATGAGGTGCGATGACTAAAATGCTGGTTGTGGGCGGTACCGGTCCGACCGGGCCGTTGATCGTGGCGGGGCTCGAGGCCCGGGGGCACGACGTGACGATCTGTCACACCGGTATTCACGAAGTCGACGAGGTCATGCACCTGCGGCATATCCATTGCGACGTGCGAGACCACGACTCGCTGAAAGAGGCCATCGGAACCCAGGATTGGGACGTAGCGATCATTACCTACGGTCGTCTGCGAACTATCGCTGAAGTGCTCAAAGGACGCGTCGGGCACTTTGTATCCGTCGGCGGCGGGCCAGCCCTGCGGGGCTACTTCGATCCCTGGGCGTTCGACCCGCCAGGGCTCCCACTGCCCACGACCGAAGATGCTCCCACCGCCGGTGAAGACGAGGACGGCAAGTCGTACCGGGTCGCCCGAACCGAACAATACGTGTTCGAGTGCCACCCGAGCGCCACTCACTTCCGTTACCCCTACGTCTACGGTCCCCGCCAACTCGTTCCCCGGGAGTGGTGTGTCGTGAAGCGCATCTTGGACGGGCGTCGCCAGATCGTGCTGGCCGACGGCGGCCAATCGGCCCACAGTTTCGGCTATGTCGACAATCTCGCGCATGCGATCCACTCTTCGGGGAATCAGACCCACAACTCATGAACCCAAATCAGGGACCCCTGTCACCAGGCCAAAAGCCGAGTGCTTCAGACGCACCCCCCTCGCAGACGAGTTCAAACTACTCCGAAACCGACGACACAATCCACCTCAACGCCTAATCCACGACTACAAACTGTCACCAAACCCATACCGCCATAGGCGAACCACCCGCATCACGCGAACCGACAGTTAGCCACCCATGCGAACGAGCTTCCCCAATTCCTCCCCCTTCGTGGGTATTTTGCTAACATTGCTCGACCAGATCCGGTAGGCACGACCCTGTTGTCAACCTCGGCCCGCTAAGGAGAGCGACACGTGGACCGTAACCTTGTCGAGACAAAAGTCCGATTGTCATTGTCAGAGGTAGCCCATCTCGGGTCCGCCGCGATGACGATCGGAGCTAACGAGAGTCTTTTTCAGATCGGCTTAACCTCCCTCTCGGCCGTGGAGATCGCTCTGGTTCTAGAAAATGACTTCGACACTACGTTCGACGGTGATGATCTTTTTCTCGATCACTTTGACTCCATCGCATCAATTGTTGACTTCGTTTTCGCCGCAGCGTCATGAAGATCGTCGCACACAAAGGGCACCATGTCTCCGTTCCAGAGAACACCATGCTAGCGTTTCAAGCGGCTATCGACATCGGTTTCGACGCTATCGAGTTTGATGTTCAGGCGTCCACCGACGGTGCCCTCGTAGTCTTCCACGACTACGAACTTGACCGGATGACCGATCGTTCCGGGATAGTGAGACATCAAACAAGAGCCTCGTTGCTCGACACACGCATATCTGACAATCGAAACTTCTACAAGATTCCACTCCTAGAAGAAGTTCTGGATCTCGATGGCATTGAGTTCGAACTCGAAGTTAAGACTCTGGATCGAACGGCAATTTCTAGTATCTTGAAGGCGGTAGAACGACGTTCGCTCTGGAGTGCAGTTGAGTTCACTTCTTCTTTTCATCTTGCCCTCGCTCAAATCAGGATGGAAGCACCTTGGGCAAAAATCGGCCTATTTTGCAGGTTGCGTCATCCTTCCGTATCTCGCTACGCGCATCAACTGATCACCACTGACGAGTGCTCTCTAATCGGTGCCACCACTCTCCACATTCCCGCTCATGACCTGAATGAAAGCTGGGTCGATATCTGCCGCGCTCGGGGGCTACTCGTGCACGCAGCAAATGCCGATGATGGTATTCTAGTGCATCGCGTCAAAGAACTCGGAGCCGATCAGATATCCACAAATAGCTGTCTAGATGCGGTCGCTGCTCTCCAGTGATCAACTTCGAACCATTCGGCGTTACGGCGATCGACCGCTAGTTGTTCTGGGACATAGCGGTTGCTAGCGCCGCGATAGGGTGAGCGTCCTGTGTTCAGCTACGAACGCAGGGACTCCATGTCGCACACTAAACCTGGATCCACCGACGGGTTTGTGGGATCGTCGGTTTGGGGCCGGGTGGTCGTTGGGCTGGTGCGTGTGTGCGGGCTGGCGCGTTTTGGGGCGTTTTGGGGCGTGCGGGACTGGAGTGCGGGGCTGTGGCGGGTTGGTGGCGCTTGGGGTTGGGCTGCGCTGCGCGGGGCGCTGAGCGGCGGCTCAGATGAGCAGGGGGAGGTTGCGGATTCGTTGCAGGGCGGTGGTGAAGGTGTTCTGCCAGGGCCAGTTGAGCGGCAGGCGCAGTCTGTGGCGGCCGCTGTGGTTGACGAGGCGGCCTGGCACGGTGAGGAGCCGGTTGCGGATGGTGGCTGCGACGGTGAGTTGGCGCGTGGGGTGGGCGCGGCCGAGGCGGGCGGTCCAGCGGGCGAGGTTGTGCGCGAGCACGCAGCAGGCGAGCCAGGCGCCGTTGGCGGGGAATCGTCCTGAGGGGCAGCGGCTGAGCCCGGCGCTCTCTTTGAGGTCTCTGATGGCGAGCTCCACGGTGGCGTGGGCTCGGTGGTAGGTGTCGGCGGCTTTGGTGTCGAGGTCGTGTCTGTCGGTGACGAAGCAGTGGTAGCGCCAGTTGGGCCACAGCTCGCCTTGGGCGCCGAGCAGGCGGGTGCGGCGCACGATGAGCCGCAGCTTCGCGGGCTTGGCGTCGTCGCCGTGGAGCTTGTCGCCGCGGCGGCCGGCTTCGATGGTGGTCTCAGCGACTTGGGCCTCGCCGCCGCGGGTGTAGGCGATCGGTGCCCAGTCGTCGTCGTCGTCTATGGCCGCTATGGCTGCTTTGACCTTGGCGTTCTGCGGGATCGTGATCGAGTAGGACGCACCGTGGGCGCCGAGGGCCGCGATCATGTCATAGGAGAAGAACCCCGCATCGGCGCGCACCGTCACCGCCGCGTGCGCCGCCAGGCGCCGCACCCTCGCCAGGGTCTCACGAGCGAAGTGCACGTTGCCGCGCTGAGACGATCCCGACCGCATCCGCGAGTGCAGCACCTCGCCGGTGTCTGAGCGCACCGCCACCAGCGGGTGATAGCCCAACACCTTGGTGTGGCCGTACGCGGCGCCGTGCTTGGCCTTGCCGCACACCTCACACACCGTGGAGTCCAGATCCACCGTCATCTCCGCCACGCTCGGCGCGGCGCCCACAGACCACGCCCGCATCTGTGCTGACTCCAGAGCCTTGTCGAGTTGGCGCACATGCCCGAACGTGAACGACCTCAAAAACGTCCCCAGCGTCGACGGCGCCAACGGCGCGAACGGCAGCACCGCCGCCGCCGAGCCCGACCGCAGCCGCTGCGCGTCGTCGATGCAGCACCCGCCCACCAGCATCGACGCCACCAAAGACAGCACCTTGTGACCCGCCCCCGAACCCGCCGACCCGCCCGGACGCACCGTGTCGTCGATCAACGCCTCCAAACCCAGCCTCGACATCACCGTGCCCGCCAGCAACAACCCCGCATCAGCCACCAAAGACCCATCATCGAACACCGCCCCCAACCCGTCGATCCCACCAGCTACGCTCCTCACAGGAAGTGCCTCCTCTCGTGGCCAGAATGACCGTTACATCAAACAGCATTCTCCCACGTCAGGAGGCCTTTCTGGTGGACGCGCCAACCCCCACAACCTCACCGCACCGGTGGATCCAGGCTTAGTCCCGCACGGGTGTAGGTGATATCGGAGCAGTCCCGGTGACCGACGGTGAAGTCGTAGGCGTAGGCGATGCCTGGCTGCGTGGGGAGCGTGTAGTTCCACTCAAAAGCGCAGGTCCGCGTGGCGATCAACCTGTAGTCCCATGATTCACCCCCCTGTCCAATTTCTGAAGTTGCCCTCTAGACATCGTTGACCGACCGAGCCCGCCAGTCATATATCAGGGGGGTGTGTCTTCGTAGATCTGAATGGTGCCGCGATATGTGGCGACCCACACTCTTCGGGTCTCGGGGTCATAGGTGATACCGATCGGCCGTTCGGGCGTGGCAATCCTCTGCAGTACGACCATGTCGGCAGTGCGTACTTTGCTGAAGGTATTGGAGTGGTAGTTGACGACGAAAACGGCGGTGCCGTCATCGCTGATCGCCAGCGAACGCGGAGCCGCGCCGGTAAACACCGAACCCACCACGGTATTCGTGCTCAAGTCGATCTTGGCCACGCACCCAACGTGGTTGAGCGACACATACAAGTATCGATCATCTTCGCTGAGCACCAGCGACCTCGGTGCACGACCAACCCCAGTAATCAACGAAACCGGGGCATCCAAGTCCACGAGGTCGACAATCGCGATTTCGCTGCCACCCATGATCGTGACGTACGCCTTGGTCGAGTCGCTCGATATGGCTATGCCCCGCGGATAGCGCCCAATCGGAACCCGGGCGATCTCAGTCGCGGTTGCAGTGTCGATGACACTCAGGTTGAAACCGCACCAGTTGGTGACTAACACCTTGGTGTTATCCGGCGTGACCGCTACGAACTTTGGCACCGGGCCGACGCCAATGACCTGGTCAATGACCAGCGACTCAACGTCAACCCGGTAAAGAAAGCTATTGTCCCAGTTGCCGGGTTGGCACGAATCGTGACCGAACCGGCCATATCCTGGGCCGGACATGACGTAGTTTGAGACGTAGGCGTAGCGGCCATCGGATGTGAACGCGGCCTCCACCGGTGCACCCGAATACGCCGCACCGGGGGTGGCACCGGCAACGTCAAAATCTGAGAGCACCACCCGATCGCTGATCGTTCCCACCAGCGACAAGGATCTGTCATAAACCGTGATGGTGTGCCGATACATCATGTTTTGGGCGAAGAACCGATCTACCCCTGAAAACACCACCGACTTGGGAGTGATGGCCCCTCGTATCTCGCCGACTCGCCGCAGAGTCAATTCATCCGACGGCGGAATGCATCGCGGACTGTTGGGATCCAACTCCACTGGCGGGCTGCCTTGGTAGCGGTACAAGAAACCGGCGAGCTGCCCTCGGGTGATTGTGTCGTTTGGCGAAAGGTGGTGGGGCTAGTGCCCGTAGTTATGGACTCGGCGACCATCCAAGCGACCGGCTGTTGCTGCCAAAATGCCGTGATGTCGGTAAACGGATGCAGGGCCGCGGAGGGTTGTCCGGCTGCACGGTGCAGCATTGCCGCGAACTCACCACGCGTAAGCGCATTGTCAGGAGAAAACGTGGTTTGGATCGTGTCAACCGCAAATCCTTTACTCGCCAGCCAAGAAATTGCCCCTTGCTGGTATGGGACCATTACATCGGCGAATCTGTGCGCAGGAGCGTCCGGTTCGCCCTCCATGCGCCACAAGAATGTTGCGGCCTGACCTCGGGTGACTGGATCGTCGGGAGAGAAACACGCCTCTGAGGTTCCCCTGGTGATGCCGTTGTCGACCATCCACTGCACCGCCTGCGTGAAATATCGATCCTCGTCAACGTCACCAAATCCGGCAACACCCTGTGCTGGCGACGGAGCGATCAACGCTCCGCCAACCAAAGTCGCGAAAATCAGACCCAGAAGAAAGCCCCGCACCGCCCGAACTTACAGTCCGCGGGAACCAACCATCAATAGTGGCCCCAAGCGCTTACCACAGAGCGGACGCTCACTTGTTCGACGGAGCAGACGAAGACTGAAGGTTCGTTGGTTACGTTCGATCGACCAGGTAGGCCATCTCGACGACGAGAGCTTCCGTCGGGTCGCACCCAGGCCCAAACGCCGTCGGCGATCTCGGTCAATCCTCGCTCATAAACAGCCGTTATGTCGTTTACTCCCTCGCTTCAGGTTATTTGGGTCTGGCTGGCGAGACTAGACGTTGCCCCGTAGAGGTCTCGCACGTTTGTGGCGTCGCTGGTAGGAGCGATAGTCACACCCTCCCCCAGATTCCAGGCATCAGCAATAGCGCCCAGTGCACTGCCCGTGCTGATCGCCGCGGCTTGAACCGCCGCGCCAACAGCCACGGTCTCGTCTTCGTCTGGCACAGTCACCGGGGCGTTGCGCAGATCTGCGGCTCGCTGACGGTAAGCGGCCGAACGCGCCCCACCACCGATCAGCAGCAGCCGACCGGAGGCATCAACACCTGCTGTGGTTAGCGCGTCGAAGCCAGCTAGCAGACCACACAGCACGCCATCATGCGCGGCCAGAGCCAAGTCTTCACGGCTTGTGTCGTTGCGAAGCCCTGCAAACAAACCACTCGCTTCAGGCAAGTTGGGGGTCCGTTCCCCGTCAAAATACGGCACCAGCACAGGCGGCTCAGCTGCCGGCGGCGCGGCTAGGGCGAGAGCGGACAAACCCGCAGCATCGACCCCCAACCAGCGAGCGACCGTGTCGGTGACCTTGGTGGCGTTGAGCGTGCATACCAACGGCAGGAAATTACCCGAGGCATCGGCAAAACCCGCCACTGCTCCCGACTCGTCGGCCGTTGCGGTCAGCGAAACCCCGTACACCGTGCCGGAGGTGCCGAGAGAAACCACAACATCACCAGGTTTCAACGCGAGACCCAACGCAGCGCACATGTTGTCTCCACTACCCGGGCCAACAACCACACCGGAACCGAGTCCCAAGACCGAAGCCGCCTCACCACTCAGCTCACCCGCTGCGGTGTCCGGCGCCAACACTTCAGGCAACCGCGGCTGCCATGAAGCTACGTCATTCGCAACCCCCGCTTGTTCGAGCAGGTTATCTCGGTAGGTATTGGCACGAGGATCGAACCAACCCGTGCCAGACGCATCGCCCCGATCGGTCACATGACGACCGGTTAAACGCCAAGTCAAGTAGTCGTGAGGGAGCATGATCCGAGCGATTCGATCCACAAGTTCAGGTTCGTGTTCAACCACCCAGGCCAATTTCGTGATGGTGAACGACGGCACCGGTACCGATCCGCATGCCTGGGCCCAACTTGCCGCCCCATATTCGGCCACCAGCCGCTCGGCTTGCGGTGCCGAGGTGGTGTCGTTCCAGAGCTTTGCGGGCCGCAGCGGCACACCGTGGTCGTCGAGCAGAACCAGTCCATGCTGCTGTCCTGCCACACTGAACGCAACAACGTCTCGGCTATGGGTCGATAGCTGAGCGAAACACTCCTCCAGCGCCGTCCACCACGACTCAGGATGTTGTTCACTGACCGGCGGAGAGGTCGGCGGGTGCGAAGCGGTGGCCCGAGCAACCAACTCACCCGAGTCGATATCGCGAAGTTCTACCTTCGTGGACTGCGTCGAGGAATCAACTCCCGCTGCTAACAACCGCTGGCTTCGCGGCACTACGAAACACTCCAAACATGGCGGTTGACCTCGATTTCAAGATGCTCCTGACGACCCGAGGTGGGCGCGGGGTCAATGTTGTGTTCGGTGGCGCGGTCGGCCAGCGTCGCCAGATCCATTGAACCCGCGAGGATGTCACGCCCTAGATCTCGACCCCAGCCCTCATAGCGAGCATCACGAGCAGCTTCGATACTGCCGCCGTTGATCATCGATTCGGCCACCAGCAGAGACCGAGCCAACGTGTCGATACCGCCGATATGACCATGAAACAGGTCAGTGCGGTCCATGCTCTGGCGGCGCAGCTTGGTGTCGAACAAGAACCCGCCGGTGCCGAAGCCTCCGCCGAGCACGATCTCGTACAGCGCCAGCGACATTTCGTCCACGGAGTTGGGGAATTGATCGGTGTCCCAACCGTTTTGGGGATCGCCGCGGTTGGCGTCGATACTGCCGAAAATGCCGTTAGCCATGGCGTACGCCACTTCATGATGAAATGAGTGACCGCCGAGGGTGGCGTGGTTCACTTCGATGTTGACCTTGTACTCGCCCAACAGGTCGTAACGATCCAGAAATCCGTGGACAGACGAACAGTCGTAGTCGTATTGATGCTTAGTCGGTTCCTGAGGTTTCGGTTCGATCAGAAGTGTCCCGGTGAAACCGATCTGGTGCTTGTACGCAGCAACCATGGTCAAGAAGCGCGCCAGTTGGTCTGCTTCTTGAGCCATGCGGGTGTTGAGCAAGGTCTCATATCCTTCGCGGCCTCCCCAGAGCACGTAGTTGTGGCCACCAAGGCGATGTGTGGCGTCCAACATGTTGCGAACTTGGGCGGCCGCATGTGCGAACACTTCGGGGTTGGGGTTGGTAGCCGCGCCCGCCGCATAGCGTGGGTGCGAGAACAGGTTGGCGGTGCCCCACAACAGTTCGACACCGGTTTCGGCCATCTTCTCGGCAGCACGCTCGACCATGGCTTCGAGGTTGGCCCTTGACTGTTTGAGGGTTTCTCCCTCCGGTGACATGTCGACGTCGTGAAACGAGAAGTAAGGCGTGCCAAGCTTGGCGAAGAACTCGAAGGCAGCGTCCTGTTTGGCGCGGGCTGCCGCCATCGGGTCGAGTCCGACTTCAAGCCAGGGGCGGTCAAACGTTCCGACACCGAAAATGTCTGAACCCGGCCAGTTGAAACTGTGCCAGTAGCACACCCCTATCCGCAGGTGTTCCTCCATACGTTTTCCCAGAACCATGCGATTCGGGTCGTATACGCGGTAGGCGAGACCTTCATCGGGCGGGTCCCCTCCAGCAAACGGGATCGGATCGGCAACGTCAGTAAAGAAGGTCATGGTGATCTTTCATCGGTCCATTCGGTGTCATCGATCTATTTGGTCTACTAGATCTAGTCGCCGGGGGTAGCAACGGGAAGCAGGCGGCCATCGAGGTCCGCACTGGTGAGAGCAACATCAGTTAGATGCTGAACGCGAGCGCCTGCCGCGAGGTCCGGAGTGCACGCTTTTCCAGCGATGATGTCGTCGACCCAGCGGCGAGCCATCACATCGGTTGTGCGGAAGATGTCTCGATAAGTGTTGTGGACTGTGTCGAATCTCACATTCGGCCATTGCGCGGCCAGGTCGATCGGACGAGACGGGCCTATATCGCCGCGCGCCAGCACACGAACTTCTTGCTCGGCGTCCCAATCGCTGGTCGCGTAAATCGTGCCTTCGCTGCCGTGTGCATCAATGTGATGCGTTTGCCCAAAAGGCGTGCCTTCCCAGCTGACAGCACAGGTTTGAAGAGTCCCGAGCGCGCCGCTGGCAAAACGCACGCTGATAATGCATGAGTCCTCGCTGCGCTCGTAGTCGGAGCCGTCGGGGCGGGGATCTCGCTCAACGAACGCCGAGCTCATGCATCCCAGTTCAGCAATCGGACCGAACAGCCACTCGGCGTAATAGAGCCAATGCGAACCAAGATCGCCGATGACCCCTGAACCCGCAATTTCTTTATCAAAACGCCAACTGTAGGAAGGATCCAAAGCGTATTCGGTGAAGTACCTCAGGTTGAGGTGGTGGGGTGTACCCAAGAAGCCCTCATCGATCAACCGTTTCGTGGCGGCGAAGATAGGCATGTACTGATAGGTGAACGGGACCATCGTGCATCGGTCGGTGTCGGCCGCGCAAGCCGCCATCAAGTCGGCCTCGGTAGCGCTCAAGGCCACCGGTTTCTCGCACAACACATGGAGACCTTCAGCCAATGCCTGCTGAGTGATCGCCGCGTGAGTCGCGTTGCTGCTAGCGACGATCACCGCATCAATCTGTCCGCTCACCAGCAACTCTGCCCAGTCAGTGAACACCCGGCCGATCCCCCATTGATCGGCACGCGCTTGAGCAACCTCGGCGTTACGGCCACAGATCGCGACCACTTCGCAGCCCGGATGGCTCGCCAATGCGGGCAAGTACATCGAATCGGTCCACCACGACGTGCCAACGATGCCGACCCGAATCATGGGTAATCCTCACCGACTTGTTGTGTTCTAGTAAGGCGAGACATCGCGACCTATCTGGACAGCAGCCTCGGCCTCGTCGAACAGCTTGGGATAGGGGTAGTCCATGGCCATGAGTTGACGCAGCATGGGTGTGGCTCGCTCAACAACCTCAGCACGAACACCAGATAGCTGGTCTTCGAGAGGTGTGATGAACTTGGGCAGATACTCGATCAGGATCCCGGTGCGGTCCTGCTCGGAGACGTTGGGCATCGCACAGTGCCAACACATCCCGTTGAAAATGACACAGTCGCCAGGGTCACCTTCCATCCGCGCTGCTTCGGCAAAGAAGCGCTCACGATCATCAGTTTCGGGGTAGATCAACTCACCCTGCGAGTAGGGAAGGAAGGCTGTAGCACCTGTCTCAGGCGTGAAGGGATCGAGCAACACCGTCGCCTGGCAGTTGAGCGGATAGCTCGAGTTGATCTTCATCGGAAATGAAGACCGTTTGTAGAGATCCCAGTAGGGGTAGTCGATGTGAGGTTCCTGGCCCGGTCCACCGGGCATCAAACGGTTGGCTGCAACTGAACCCATGATGAACTCGTCGCCAAGAAAAGCACCCACGATCTTCATCACCAGCGGATGTTGAACCATCTGTTCGAACACCTCACCCTTGTTCAATAGGTTCCAGACTCGGCGTTGCAGGTTGACCTGATCGCTGCTGGCCCCCAAAAAGTGGGTCTCTGTGTCGTCCTCTTCGGCTGTGTAGTGATGGATCAAGTCGCGGGCCTCGGAGATCACACCCGGCGCAAAGGCCCCTTTGATGATGATCGCGCCCGATCCGTTGAGCATTTCCTCAAGCAAATCGGGGAGTTGTTGTTCGATCTTGTCGGGATCAACTACTGCTATCGGATTCGTTGCCATGAACTGCTCCTTTCATCCCGTCTCCTCAGGCGTTTGGCGCGACACCGGACCACTCGTGCTGCGGCAAACGAGCGACGGTTTCAAGAGGTGGTGAAGGGCTTCTTCGCGTTCCTCGTCGAGGCGCTCAATCAGGTATCGCGCGGCGAGTTGGCCAAGCAGTTCGCAAGGTTGATCGACAGTTGTCAAGCTCATTTGGTGCAACGCCGCCACGGCAGTGTTATCAAACCCCACCAGCGACACATCGTCGGGGACTTTCAGACCTTCAAATTGGAGCCGATCTAGCACTCCTGTT
Source organism: Candidatus Aldehydirespiratoraceae bacterium (assembly GCA_965249055.1). Classification (GTDB taxonomy): domain Bacteria; phylum Actinomycetota; class Acidimicrobiia; order Acidimicrobiales; family Aldehydirespiratoraceae; genus VXYK01. The sequence continues at coordinate 202,108 of CBDFKX010000002.1, forward strand.
GCCATCAGATCGTTGGCCGCGAAAATCGCTGTGGGCATCTCGCCTTCGCTCAAGAGTTTGGCCACACCAACAGTTCCAGCTTGTTCGCTGTACTCGCCCGTAACGATGCGAACGTGCTTGGACAACCCGCGTTGTTCCATTGCTGCTTTGTAACCCTGGCGCCGCTTGCGCGCTCCGGCACCTGAACCACCGTCTATATGAGCAATGCGACAATGTCCGAGATCGACTAGATGGTCCACCACCATTTGGGCTCCCAACCGGTCGTCAATACTCACGGTGTCGTAACTGTCGGCAGTTGAGACCCGGGCGGCGACAACCAGGTTGGTTTCGCTTGCAAGTGCCTCCAGTTCGTCTTCAGACAGCTCGCTGCCCACCAGGATGATCCCATCGGTGCGGAATTCGAGAAAGGTGTCTATAGCGGCTTTTTCGCCAGCCAAACTGCGCAATCCGGTGTTGATGACGATCCGATAGCCGGCTTCAAGCGCCGCTTCGTGGATCCCATCGGTCATCTCTGCAAAGAAGGGATTGTGCAAGTCGTTGAGAACTAGCCCAATCGTCATGGTACGCCGACTAGCGAGGTGGTGGGCCATCAGGTTTCGTCGGTAACCGAGCTCTTCTGCGGCTTCAAGGACAGCGACGCGAGATCGCTCGCTCACCTTCGGCGAGTTTCGCATAACCAACGAAACCAACGCTCGCGACACGCCAGCGCGGCTTGCGACATCTTCCATGGTTGGATGAACCAAGACCTTAAACTCCTGTCACGCTTGACAACGTTTGACGAAAGAGTAATAGTTAGAGCGCTCTACAATCAATAGAGCGCTCTAACAACTCTGGAGGGTTCACGAGTGAGGCAGCGGCGTTTATGACGACTGTGTTGGAACGCACCGCTGCCGCGCCCATCTCCTGGGGAGTGTGCGAAGTCCCGGGCTGGGGGATCCAACTACCTGTTGAGCGCGTGCTGCGCGAAATGTCTGAAGTTGGTTTACACGCTACCGAATTAGGGGCTGTCGGCTATCTCCCGACAGACCCAGCCGAACTCACACGAACGCTGCGCTCCTTCGGACTTGACCTCACTGGTGGTTTCAACTCACTCGCACTGGCCGATGCCACCCGACGAGACGAGACCCTGCGCCAAGTTCACGACAGCGCGCAATTGCTCGCCGACGCTGGCGCAACCGACTATGTGACCTGTGTGGTCAGCGACCCCAACAACTGGACCCGTCCCGAACTGACCGACAGCCACTGGTCAAACATCTTCTCGATGCTCGATGTCGTAGGAGACACGGTTGCCGGCTACGGACTCACACAGGTGCTGCACCCCCATGTCGACTCGCTGATCGAAACCGCCACAGAGGTGCAACGTGTGCTCGACAACTCCAACGTCGGTTGGGTGCTCGACACCGGCCACCTCCTCATCGGCGGCTACGACCCCGTCACATTCGCCCATGAATACGCTGAGCGAGTATCGCTCGTTCACCTCAAAGACCTCAGACTAGACATCGCGGCCCAACTCAACGCCGGATCCTTGACCCTGATGCAAGCAGTCCAAGCCGGGCTGTTCGTGCCGCTCGGGCAAGGAGACGCTTCCATCGCAGCCGTCGTGCAAGCGATGGAAGCACGGAGTTATAGCGGCTGGTACGTGATAGAACAAGACGTTGCCATTACCACCGGGGAGCCCCCCGAAGGTGAAGGCCCAATTCGTGACGTTCAAAGGAGCGTCGCGTTCATCCGGAGCTTGGAAGCCGGATTCGACTCATAAATGTATGGGAAGAACGGTTCCGCTACCGGGTACTAGCAACCCCGACCAGGAGGGAATCCCAAAAATGAAGAAACTACGGTTTCTGTTAGCACTACTCGCGATCTTCTCGCTCTTCGCTGTTTCTTGCGGCGATGACGACAGCGCAGACGAGCCAGAACCAGCCGCTGAACCCGATCCAGAACCAGCCGCCGCACCCGACAGCGGTTTGATCTTCCATATGATCACGCACTCCGACGACGGGCCGTTCTGGTCAGTCGTCAAGCGCGGCGCTGAAGCCGCCGCTGCTGATGTGGGCGTGACACTCCAATGGAGCCCGTCGAACAACGATCCGGGTGTTCAAGCCAGTGACATCGAGGCCGCTGTCGCGGCGGGCGCCGACGGTATCGCCGCATCACTGCCAAGTCCCGACCAGTTGATCCCGCCGCTGCAATCCGCAGTCGCCGCCGGTATCCCCGTCTACACCCTCAACTCCGGTGTCAACGACTACCAGTCCATCGGTGCCACCAGCCATGTCGGTCAGACCGAGGTAATCGCCGGTAACGGCGCCGGTCTCCGTTTCAATGACCTCGGAGCCACCAAGGTTCTCTGCGGTATCCAAGAACAGGACAACGTCGCTCTCGGTGAGCGCTGCGAGGGTCTCGATGAGACCTTCAACGGCGAAGTCGTCCAGGGTTTCATGGACCTCGACGCCAATCAGGTTGCCCAAGAGGGAGCTATCAACGCGGCTCTAGCGGCTGACTCCGACATCGACGGCTTCCTCGGTGTAGGTCCGGTCATCGCCATGTCCGGTCTCCGCGCAGCCGAGGCGCTCGGCAAGGACGTAGGCAGTTCGTTCCATGTGGGCGGCTTCGACATCACCCCAGAAATCATCGACGCCATTGAGCAGGGTAAGGTAGCGTTCACCGTCGACCAGCAGCAGTACCTGCAGGGATACATTCCGATTGTGCTGATGTACCTCGAAGTGACCAACCAGAACACCCTCGGTGGCGGTCTCCCGATCCTCACCGGACCCGGCTTCGTGACCCCCGACAATGCCTCCGCCGTCAAGGCGCTGGTAGCTGCCGGAACTCGATAGTCAAACCGAGTTGATCGAGCTTGCTTGATCAGCTGACAATTGCAGCTAACCCGAGGTGGGGGTTGCCGGCTTTCAGTGTCGGCAACCCCCACCCTGGGACCTCCAACCTCTCAATTGAGGCATCCCTGCTTCGGCAACGCTGGAGCCGTACAGGGTTTGAAATAGCGTCCGGCGATGTGCGCCGAACGCTGGTGCAACAAAGGGGGAAACATGACAGACGTAGCGGCGCATCCCGACACCGACAACGGTGCATCAGGCGACGAACGTCTCGCTTACCGAGGTGTCTTCACGCGGATGCTGGTAAGGCCCGAAGTTGGGGCGGTCATCGGCGCCGCTGCCATCTGGCTCTTCTTTTGGTCCGCTTCAGAGAAGTTTGGCACCACCGGTGGTCTGTCCGGGGTGCTCGACATTTCAGCCACGCTCGGCATCATGGCCGTGGCGGTGGCCCTACTGATGATCGGCGGAGAGTTCGACTTGTCGTCGGGTGCAGCAACAGGCGCCTTAGGCATAGTCACGATTCTGTTGGTCAAAGACATCGGCGGCGCAGGGTTGAGTCTCTTCATCGCCATACCGCTGTCGTTCATAGTGGCAATGGCGCTCGGCTGGTACAACGGCACTGTCGTCGAGCGAACCGGATTGCCAAGCTTCATCGTCACGTTGGCAACATTCTTCGTGTTGCGGGGCTTCAAGCTCGGCTTCTCCAAACTCACCATCGGCAACATCTCTGTCGGCCGGATCGACGAAGGTCACGGTTTCGACTTCTGGCATCCGATCTTCGCCAGCGTCTGGACCCGCAACGACCACATCTGGGACACCCGGGACATCGTCTACACGACCGGGATCCTGCTCGGCCTTGCTCTGATCGTCCTGGCCGTGTACGAGGGAAACTACCTCCGTAAGAAGGTGCCAAACCTTGCGGGTCGCCTGCTCTTCCTCGGTGGTGTTGTCGGCACGATCATAGGGGTGCTGTTGATGCACGACACCAACGGCGTTTCGGGCGATGTCATCTCGGGATTGGTGATCGCGGGGTCAATCCTGGTCGGCCTCGTCGGAGTCGCGTTATGGCGCTACGAGCCCATCACCGGCGACAACCATATACACCTTGATTCGCGGGTTCTCGAACTGGCCGGTCTCGGCATCGTTCTGATCGTTGTCGGTACCGTTTGCGCCCTGGTGGTTGATGTCAACGGCCAGGAGACCATCCTCAACCGCCTTCCTGTCGGCATCGAATGGCTGATCACGATCGCAACCTTCGCTCTGGCCGGGGGCATCGTCTGGCGTCGCAATGCAGCCGGAACTTCCGGTGCCGAAATCTGGTCCGTACTAATACAAACAGCGCGGGCCGGTTTGGTGGGCGCCGTTTCCATCTTCGCTTTCATGTTCATGACGACCGAGCAAGGTTTGCGGGCCATATTGTTCGTCGGTTTGGCAACAACCGGATTGATCCTGCTGGCGATGGCAGCGCTGCAAGCCAGGAAGAGTTCCGCGCTGTCAGGATCAATAATACTGGCCCTCAGTTCGTTGGTGATCGCCGCGCTGGCGTTGTTCATCCAAGCCGAATCAGGCCACGAGAAGTTCCGCACCGAGATCTTCAGCGTGATGATGTTCGGTGCCATAGTGGTCCTGGCCTGGGCGCTTGTAAGCGGCTACTACCAACAAAGACGAATTGCTGACCATGGTTCCGATCGCTTGTCCGCATGGTTGTCGGGGATAGGTCTGGTTGCGCTCCTCATCGGTTTGATCTCACGGTTGTTGTGGACCACCACCGACGAGATCGAAGCCGGAATTCCTCCCGCTACTTTCCGCATCAGCATCCTCTGGTTCATCGCCGTGACCGCGATCGCGACCTTCGTGCTCGGGCGCACCAAGTTCGGTAGCTGGGTCTTCGCGGTCGGTGGCAACAAGGAAGCCGCACGCCAGGTCGGTGTGCCGGCGGCCAAGACCAAGACGCAACTGTTCATGATCGTCTCAGGCGCAGCATGGTTGGTCGGCCTGTTGCTGGCATTCCGCTTACAGACCCTGCAGTCCGGCACCGGAAATGGCCTGGAATTCGAGTACATCATCGCGGCTGTGGTCGGTGGCACGGCGCTGACCGGTGGCTACGGCTCGGTGCTCGGGGCAGCCATTGGGGCGTTCATCATGGCCATGTCGAAGCAGGGAATCGGTTATGCGCTGTGGAACTCGGACTGGCGGTTCGCCTTCCTCGGCGTGATCCTGCTCGGAGCGGTCATGGCCAACAACTTCATCAAGGCCAAGGCGGAGGCGGTCCGATGAGCAGACTTCCACACGACGCAAAGGCACACGACGCAAACGCATACGACACAGAGGAGGTCAGCCGATGAGCAACCTCATCGAACTCGAAAACGTAGGCAAGTTCTACGGCAACATCATCGCCCTGCAAGGAGTTACCACAACCGTCAAGGCAGGCGAGGTCACCTGCGTGCTGGGCGACAACGGTGCAGGCAAATCCACCCTCATCAAGATACTTTCGGGGGTACACGACCACAGCGAGGGAACCTACGTGTTTGAAGGCGAAGAGTGCGCCTTCACGTCACCGCGACAGGCCCTCAACCGGGGCATCGCCGCGGTCTACCAGGATCTGGCAATGGTGCCGCTGATGTCGGTATGGCGGAACTTCTTCCTTGGGGCCGAACCCACCGTTGGCCGCTGGCCGATCCGCTGGGTCAACAAAGCCAAGGCCAAGGCCATCTCCAAAGAAGAGATGGCCAAGATGGGCATCGACATCCGCGACACCGAACAGTCCGTAGGCACCTTGTCGGGTGGTGAACGCCAGTCGGTCGCCATTGCCCGGGCGGTCTACTTCGGTGCCAAAGTGCTGATTCTGGACGAGCCGACCTCAGCGCTCGGGGTCAAGCAATCCGGTGTGGTGCTGCGATACATCGTTGAGGCTCGCAATCGGGGTCTTGGAGTGATCTTCATCACCCACAACCCGAGCCACGCCTACCCCGTCGGGGATCGTTTCCTGATCCTCAATCGTGGTCAATCAATGGGGAACTTCGCTAAAGAAGACATCACCGTTTCAGAACTGACCCAGTTGATGGCTGGTGGTGCGGAACTTGAACAACTCCAGCATGAGCTTGAGCAAGCAGTGTCGGGTGGTACCTGAGTCCGCCCGTAGTCTCGAACTGCTCACGGTCGGACGAGTCAGTGTCGATGTCTACGCGCAGCAACTCGGAGTGTCGATGACCGAAGCGACAACTTTCCGCAAGTCAATCGGTGGCACCTCAACCAATGTGGCAGTGGCCGCATCCCGCTTGGGACATCGCTGCGCTACGGTCACCCGCGTCGGAGACGACGAGTTCGGTGCATATGTCCGCCATGCGCTGGAGCACACCTTCGGGGTTGACACACGCTTCGTGGGAACCGACCCCGAACTCAAGACGCCGTTGGCTTTCGCTGAACTCAACCCGCCCGAAGACCCGAACATAATCTTCTACCGAGAGCCCCGGGCACCAGATCAAAACCTTTCGCTCGATGATGTGGACCTTGATGTAGTGCGCGAGGTACCGGTTTTCTGGGTTCCTGCTTCTCGTTTCGCCTGGGAACCGAGCCGGTCCACGGTCACCGCCATGCTGCGTGCGCGCCGACGCAAGCCTCACACGGTGCTCGACCTTGACTGGCGGCCCATGTTCTGGGACTCACCCGAAGCAGCTGCCGAGCAGATCGCACCAATGCTCGACCATTTCAGCATCGCCATCGGCAACCGCGACGAGTGCGAGATCGCGGTCGGTACCCGCGACCCTGATGAGGCTGCAGATCGCCTGCTGGAGCGAGGTCTTACCGCTGCGGTCGTCAAGCTGGGGGCCGACGGGGTGATGGTGGCTCTCGCGGATGGTACTCGCACCACGATCGCACCGTTTCTTGTTGAAGTCGTTTGTGGACTCGGTTCTGGTGACGCCTTCGGCGGAGCGTTCTGCCACGGCCTGCTCAACGACTGGGACCTGATCCGGACCGTGGAGTACGGAAACGCCGCTGGTGCGATCGTCGCGAATCGGCTCATGTGTGCCGATGACATGCCGACGGTGGCTGAGATCGATGATTTCCTCGTCTCCAGACTTTCAACAGAGCAAAAGCAGGCGATATGAGCGCATTACCCACGATTTATATCGACCGGACACTGCCCGGTGGATTCGAGGAACTGTTCATCGGTAGGGCCAACTTGGTGGGGCCCGAAGCCTCCGCACTGCAAGCCGCACATGGAGTGATCGCCAGTGGTGTGGTGTGGGACGGAGCACGCATGGACAGCGCCCCCAAGCTCCAAGTCATCTCGCGTTCGGGGATCGGATTCGACACGGTGGACCTCGAAGCGGCCACGGCACGCCGCGTCGTTGTCTGCAACGCACCTGAGTCGCCCACGGTTTCCACCGCCGAACACACCATCGCTCTGCTCTTGCACGTCGCCAAGTCGCTCAGTGCAAACCAGCGGCGACTGCGAGCCCATATCGGCGACTATTACGTCGACAACGAAGGCATCGAATTGGCAGGGCGAACCCTCGGTGTTGTCGGCTACGGACCGATCGGTAAACGGGTTGTCAAAGCCGCACGCGGCCTCGACATGGAGGTCCTCGCCCATGATCCCTACCTCGACCCGGACAACGAAGACATCGAACTGGTCTCTTTCGACGAAGTCCTTGAACGCAGCGATGTGATAAGCGCCCACTGTCCTTTGACAGAGGAGACCCGTGAACTCTTTGACCGCGAGGCGTTCGCCAAGATGCGTCCCGGTTCGCTGTTCATCAACGCTGCACGGGGAGGTGTCGTCGAACAAGATGCCCTAGTGGAAGCGCTCGACTCGGGTCATATTGCGGGCGCGGGCCTAGACGTGACCGTTCCCGAACCACTCCCAACCGATCACCCGTTGCAGGGCCGCGACAACGTGATGATCACCCCGCACATTGCTTCAGCAACCGACCGTGGCCGCCGCCGGATGTTCAGCGCCGCTTTCGACAACGCCATGACCGCTCTCAACGGAAACCGGGTTACCACATGCGTCAACCCGGAGGTCTACGACCAACCCGGACCGGCACAGAACAAGGCTCAAGCAGGAGTCTGCGGTACCGCCCGCAGCGAATGCAGAGAGCAACAGATATGACCCGCACCTCAATCGGTATAGGCGTTATCGGTTTTGGCTGGATGGGTCAGGCTCACTCCCGCTCTGCGAAACGGATCCCTTCGCTGTTTCCAGAGCGGGAGTTTGACCCCCGCCTTGTGATCTGCTGCGACACTGTTCAAGAGCGGCGAACCGAAGCGCTTGAGGGTGTCGGGTTCGACCGCGCCACAGCGGATTGGCAAAACGTTGTAGCAGATCCCGAGGTCGACGTTGTCTATGTCACCGCGCCGAACATGCTGCACGAACCACTGGCAATAGCAGCAGCCGAAAACAACAAGCACGTCTTCTGCGAGAAACCGGTCGGGGGAACGCCCGAACAAACTGTGCGAATCGAAGCTGCCGCGGCTGCTGCCGGAGTTATAACCGGCGTTGGCTACAACTACCGCTGGGCACCGCTGGTGCAGCATGCAAAACAGCTCATCGACTCGGGCGCGCTGGGCCAAATCACCAACTATCGGGGACGCTTCTTCTCGATGTACGGCAGCGACCGGCTCGGCACGCTGTCATGGCGTTACCTGATCGACCAGGCCGGCTACGGAGTGTCGTCGGACATCATGAGCCACGCAGTCGATTTGGCAACCATGCTTGTCGGTCCCATAACCACGGTGATGGGAACCATGGAGACCTTCATCAAGCAACGGCCTCTGCCCGCAGCCAACGGCACCCACTATGACCAAGGAAAACCCGGTGACCCCACCGGTGAGGTGACCAACGAGGACTACGCAGCAGCCATGGTCATCTTCGACAACGGTGCCCGCGGCACTTTCGAGTCGTCTCGCGCAATCGTTGGTCCCGAGAGTCAGATGGCCTTCGATGTCTACGGGACCAAAGGTGCGCTCCGTTGGAACCTCGAGACGATGAACGAACTCGAAGTCTTCATCGTTGACGACGAAGGCGTAGCTCCACGCGGCTACACCAAGGTCTACTCGGGAGACCGCTACCCGTATCACGGCCATTTCGTGCCAGGCGACGCCAACGGCATCGGTTACGAAGACCTCAAGGTCATCGAAAACTACGAATTCCTTAGTGCTGTGGCGAGAGGCGAGCAGCACCAGCCCGGTTTCGCCAATGCCGTCGATTATGTGAGCTTTCAAGATGCCTGGTTGCGCTCATGCGACACCGGCACGTGGACCAAAGTGGAGCGCTTGTCATGACACCACCTACGTTCACCGCAGACGCGGCGTGATCGGAGCTGAGATGCGATTGGATCTAAAATGAAAACAGTTCGACTCACCACCACCCAAGCCATCGTCAAATACCTGATGGCGCAGAAGATCATCATCCACGACGAACCGAAACCGATATTCCCTGGTGTGTTCGCCATCTTCGGGCACGGCAACGTCACTTGCTTGGGTACCGCCCTCGAAGAGGTCAAAGAGGACTTTCCCACCTGGCGGGGACAGAACGAGCAGGGAATGGCATTGGCCGCCACCGCTTACGCAAAGGCTTCCAAACGCCGTCAGATCATGGTTGTCACTTCGTCTGTGGGCCCTGGCGCAACCAACATGGTGACAGCCGCGGCGGTCGCCATGGCCAACCGTATGCCGCTGCTGCTACTGGCGGGCGACACCTTCCAGAGCCGCATCCCCGATCCTGTGCTTCAGCAAGTGGAGCAATTCGGCGATCCGTCCACGACGGTCAACGACTGCTTCGGTCCGGTAGTGCGTTACTGGGACCGGATAACGCACCCAGCCCAAGTCGTTCACTCGCTGCCCCACGCCTTGCACACAATGCTCGACCCCGCTGACTGCGGGCCAGCTTTTATTGGACTCCCCCAAGACATCGCTGCCGACGCCTACGACTACCCGGTTCGCTGCTTCGAGGAGACCGTCCACGAGATACGTCGGCCTCGCCCTGACCGCGCCGAATTGGCTCGAGCCGCGGCACTATTGAGCCAAGCCAATAAACCGCTAATCATCAGTGGTGGAGGCGTTCATTGGTCCGAGGCAGAGGCCGAACTGGCCGAATTCGCAGAGACTCACAACGTGCCGGTTGTGGAAACCGTCGCGGGACGAACTTGTTTGCCACAGTCCCATCGGTTGCACGCCGGCACGATCGGCGTGACCGGATGCACGTCAGCCAATGCTCTCGCGGCACAGGCCGATGTAGTTGTTGCAGTCGGCACTCGGCTGGGGGATTTCGCGACCGGGTCCTGGACTGTGTTCGCCAACGAATTGGTCAAGATCATTGGGATCAACACGGCCCGCTTCGATGCCACCAAACATCTCTCGGTGCCGCTCGTGGCCGACGCCCGCGAAGCCCTCGCTGAGCTATCCACCGCGCTCGGCAACTACCGATCCGATGAGTCATGGTCTGCAACCTGCGCCTCCGAAGCCGCCCAATACCACGCCTACATCGACAAGATCGCTGCTCCCAACGAGCCGACTTCACCCGCAGAATCGCAGGCACTCCCTACTTACGCCCAGGTAGTCGGGGTTGTCGACCGGGCTGCCGACGAACACACCTATGCTCTCACCGCTGCTGGTGGTTTCCCAGGCGAACTCGTCAACGGCTGGCGCAGCGACACCGTTCATTCTTTCGACGCTGAATACGGTTACTCGTGCATGGGTTATGAGATCTCCGGGGGCTGGGGAGCGAAGATGGCACTGCCGGATCGCCATGTCGTGGTCTTCGTTGGTGACGGCTCCTACATGATGATGAACAGCGACCTGTACAGCTCCGTGCTGTCGGGTCACAAGCTCATCGTCATCGTCTGCGACAACGGCGGTTTCGCAGTTATCAACCGGTTGCAAACCAACCAGGGCGGCGTTCCCTTCAACAACCTCATCGCTGACTCCAAGATCGTTCAGGAGGTGCGCGTCGATTTTGCCGCCCACGCCGCAGCGATGGGTGCCGAATCTGAGACAGTTTCGACAGTCGCCGAACTAACCGAGGCCTTCGAACGGGCCAAAGCTGCCGATCGCACCTACGTCATCGCTTTGAGAACCTCAGCCTACGACTGGACCGAAGGCGGAGCCTGGTGGGAAGTCGGCGTTCCAGAAGTCTCGAACCGGCAAGAAATTCGAGAGGCCAGAGCCGAACTTGATGCTGGCAAAACCGCGCAGAGAGTGGGCTGGTAATGACCCAGCGTTTCGCTCAGAAGGTAGCGCTGGCGACAGGTTCAACCCAAGGCGTAGGAGAGGCGCTGTTGTACCTGATGGCCGACGAAGGACTCGCCGGCGCGGTGGTCACCGGGCGCAACACCGGGCGAGGAACCGCGGTGCGGGCCGAACTCGAAGCCAAGGGATGCTCCGCGATTTTTGTGCCCGCCGACCTTGGCGACGCCGAACAGGTGGAAGCGCTCATTGCTGCCGGCGACGAGCGCTTCGGACGTATCGACCATCTGGCTAACTGTGGCGCTCTCACCGACCGTGGCGACATCTGGAACACCAGCGTTGAATTGTTCGACTCAACGATGGCAGTCAACGCCCGAGCACCTTTCCAGCTGATTCAGGGAATAGCCCGGATCGCTCGACGCAACAACGCGCCTGCTTCGGTGGTCAATGTCGGCAGCACCTCAGGCCACGGCGGGCAACCCTTCATCAGCGCCTATTGCATCTCCAAAGGCGCTCTGATGACGATGACCAAGAACTTGGCCTTCCAACTGATGCGTCATCGAATTCGGGTGGTCACTGTCAACCCCGGTTGGATGGACACGCCTGGCGAAGACGTGACCCAGCGCAAGCATCACAGCGCTGTCGACGGTTGGCTCGAAGCTGCTTCAGCCACACGTCCTTGGGGTCGGCTGGTGTCGATCAGCGAACTGGTCAACACAATGGCTTTCGCACTGAGCGACGAGGCAGGTTTGATGAGCGGCACCATCATTGACCTTGACCAATCCGTGCAAGGAGCCGGCGATCCGCCCATGCCCCCCGCAGAGTTCGGCCCATGATCGTCTCCGCCCCAATACGAGCCCGGCAATGACCGCAACGTTGCGTGACTACAGCTTGGCTGGCCCCGAAAACCAGCGTGCTTGCGACCAAGGACTCGCCGGCGCACCATGGTGGCAACCCCCTATCGACGAGAACCGACTCGTTGAGCTGATGGCGCGCAGCAATGCCCGCGCCGCGCGCGACACCGCGTTGTGGCTCGGCGCAACAATCGCCTTGGCAGCGCTGATCGTGCTCGGTTGGTTCTCGTGGTATTCGCTGCCACTGTTGTTCGTCTACGGAGCTCTCTATGGCGGAGCTGCCGACTCTCGTTGGCACGAATGCGGCCACGGCACGGCCTTCCGGTCCACCGCTGCCAACAACGTCATCTACTACATCGCTTCGTTCATGCTCTGGCGGGAACCCACGATGTGGCGCTGGTCGCACTACCGCCATCACACCGACACCATCATCGTGGGACGAGACGCCGAGATCATCTTCCCCCGCCCGCCCAGCGTGCGTGCTCTACCCCTCACCTTCTCCAATGTCGTCAACGGCCCCAAGATGTTCTGGCGGATGACGAAACACGCGGCAGGCCGCATTGATGCTGATGCTGCTGACTTCATCCCCGCCTCTGAGCATCGCCGCTTGATTATCGAGGACCGGATCTTCGTGGCAGTCGTCGCGGGGGCAGTCGCTCTATCTTTGATTTTATGGCATCCGTTACCGGTGCTGCTGGTCGGACTACCCACCATTTATGGCGGTTGGCTGGTGGTGTTCTTTGGGATCACCCAACACGCCGGCCTTCAAGAGGATGTGCTTGATCATCGGCTGAATACCCGCACGGTGTACATGAACCCGCTGTTCAGGTTTCTGTACTCCAACATGAACTACCACATTGAGCACCACCTCTTCCCTGGCGTGCCCTACCACGCTCTGCCCGCACTCCACGAAGAAATCAAGGATTCGCTGCCACCGGCTTTGCCCAGCACACGGGCGGCTTACCAGGAATTGCTGGGAGCGTTACGTCAGCAGTCAAAGGATCCGTCCTGGGAGCTACCTGATCGGGGCATTCCCGATGTGCCGAATGCTGGGGAGAGCCTTGTTGATCAAGGTCCTATCGTTCCCAAAGAACTACAGGCGACGGAGGCTTCGACCGGTCGTGGCCTTGCCGATCTCGGGGCGCTGGACGAACTCGCCGTGGGGCGGGCGCGCCGCTGTGATATCGGCGAGCGGACCTATGCCCTCTATCGGCTGAGCGAATCAGAGGTTGCGATCAGCGACGGGCTGTGCACGCACGGTGCCGCTCATCTAGCCGAGGGCTTGATCCTTGACGGCGTGATCGAATGCCCCAAACACAACGGTCGTTTTGATCTGAGAACAGGTCAACCGTTGCGCAAACCAGTCAAAGATCCGTTGAACGTCTACCGCTGTGAGATCGTCGAGGGACGGATAGTGGCAGACCTGTCCACCGCCAAGGCGGCCAACGCCGGTAATTCGAGCAAGATTAAGGAGACCTCGTGAGCGATCTGCGAGTCGGAGTATTGGGTGTTGGCCGGATCGGCAAGATGCACTCAGAGCTAATTCAACGTCAGGCCGATGGCGTCTCGCTGGCCGCCGTGTACGACGTGTATCGCGATGGCGCCGAGAGTGTCGGCGCTGAGTTCGGCGCCCGTGTGGCCGCGTCGCCCGACGAGTTGATCAACGCCACCGATGTCGATGCGATTGCTGTCTGCACCCCTACCGACACCCATATCGACTTTCTGGTCGCCGCGTCAGAGGCGGGCAAACCGGTGTTCATCGAGAAACCCCTCTCGCTTGATCTTTCAGAGGTTGATCGCGGCATCGCTGCAGCCACCGAAGCGCAGATCGCCGTACAGGTCGGTTTCAACCGCCGTTTCGATGCCAGCCACAAGTCGGTACGAGACACGGTGGCCAACGGTGAGATAGGCGACGTGCAGATGGTGCGGATCACCAGTCGTGACCCCGCACCGCCTCCTATCTCTTACATCGACGGCTCGGGCGGGATCTTCTTGGACATGACCATCCACGATTTCGACATGGCCCGGTACGTGACCGGCAGCGAAGTGGTGGAGGTGTACGCCACAGGTGCGGTGATGGTTGATCCCGCTATCGGCGAAGCCGGCGACCTCGACACTGTGGTTGTGGTTATGACTCACGAAAACGGTGCGATCACCACCATCGACAACAGTCGTCAAGCTGTGTATGGCTACGACCAGCGGGTCGAGGCGTTCGGTTCGGCAGGGATGGTGGTCTCGGACAATCCTGGTGTCACCACAACGACGAGGCGAACTGCCGCGGGTTCGACGGGTTCAACCATCCCGTATTTCTTCTTGGACCGCTACATTCCGTCGTATTTGGCTGAATGGACGGATTTCGTGGCGATGGCCCGCCACGGTGCGCCGTCGCCGGTCACTTTGCACGATGGACGTGCCCCGCTGGTGATCGGGCTAGCCGCATGGCGCTCGTTCCACGAGGGTCGCCCAGTCAAGATCAAGGAGATCACACCATGACCCCGACTTCGTCAGCAACAGCGTCTGCTAGCGCGACTTCTGCCGACACAGCATCAGGGCCTGTTCGTCCTACAGACGGCCCAGGCAGGATCCTCAAAGTCACGCCCGAGACGGCAAACTGGACCTATCTGAGCTTCTCGGTTCACGAACTGAGCGCCGACACGCCGTTCGCTGAGTCGGTCGATGGTCAGGAGACCGCGATCGTGCCGCTGGGCGGGGCTGGTGAGGTTCGCGCCGGCGGCGAAGTATTCGATCTGGCTCGCTCCTCAGTCTTTGCGCAGAAACCCGACATCGTCTACGTGCCACCCGGCGTCGAGTTCGCCATATCAACCAGTGGCTCGTTCACTTGCGCCGTGGGGTCCGCTCCTGCGGAGGGGAAGCTGCCGCTGCGACTGATCCGTCCCGACGAGATGCGCAGCGAGATTCGCGGCGGAGGGGCAGCACATCGTCAGGTGGTTCACGCGCTGGCGTCGCCGTTGCCTGCCGAACGACTGATTCTCTATGAGGTGTATGTGCCGCGGGGGAGTTGGTCTGGCTGGCCGCCGCACTGTCACGACGGGCGTGACGGATCTCCATACCTTGAGGAAGTCTACTACTTCCGCCTCGACCGGCCCGAAGGGTATGCGCAACACCGGAACTGGCGTGAAGACGAAGGCTTCGACGAAACCGTGGTGATCCACGACGGTGACGTGGCTCTGGTGCCGAAGGGCTACCACACATCTGTGGCGTGCCCTGGGTCGAACATGTACTTCCTCAACTATCTGGCCGGTGAACTCGAAGGTGACGAACGCGCCACTCCCCCGTGCTTCGCTGCTGAGCACACTTGGATCGAGAGCGACTGGACCGCGGGTGAGTGGGGTTTGCCGGTGGTCACCTCATGAGCCTCACTCCATGAGCCTTGAAGGCATTTCGCACCGCGGTCGCTTCTGCGTTCTGGCGATTGACCATCGCGACTCGTTGCGCAAGTTCTTGTCGCCCGCTGATCTCGACGCTGTTTCTGCCAGCGAACTGACCGCGCTCAAGGTGGACATCGTGCGCGAACTGGCGCCAATGGCGACCGGCGTCATGCTCGAACCCGAGTATTCGATCCCTCAAGTCGCCGACTCTGGGGCTCTGCGGTCAGGCATCGGATTCGTTGCCGCGCTTGAGTCACAGGGCTACCTCGGCGAGTTGGGTTCTGCGCCCACTACCGTGCTCGACGGCTGGTCTGTTGAGGCTGCCGCGGCTAGCGGGGCGGCTGCTACCAAGCTGTTGCTGCCGTATCATCCCGACCGCGCTCTGGCAGTCGAGCAACGAGCGGTTGCAGCAGAGGTGATCGCCGAGTGCCGCCGAGTCGGAATCCCGCTGGTCCTCGAACCGCTGTTTTACGATCTCGACAGTCCCAGCGACAGGCGCCGTGTTGTCCTCGAAACCGCCCGCCAATTCGCCGCTGCCGACCCTCATCTGCTGAAGCTTCCGTTCCCTGTCGATCCGGCCTTTGAGCCTGATCGCAATGTTTGGCTCGACGCCTGCCAAGAAATGAACGCTCTGATTCCAATGCCGTGGACATTGCTTTCCGGTGGCGGTGACTTCGAGTCTTTCTTCGCGCAGGTCGAGGTCGCACTCGAGGCAGGTTCGTCTGGTTGCATGGTCGGTCGTGCCCTCTGGGGCGAAGCAGCCCGAGCCCCTAGCACCGACCGCCCCACGATCCTCACTACCCAAATCGCCTCCCGCCTGTCCCGCCTCCACTCCCTAGTCTGCAACCAGTGCTAGACGTGTCCATGGGTCCAAGCGTGACCAATCAACGCTAGTGGGCCGACGGGCTCTCGATGAGTTCGATGCAGGCACCGTCGGGATCCTCAAAGAAAAGCGCCCGCAGATCCGACGGCAAGCCGGGGCCCATCTCCAGTTCAACCGGCGGGGAGTGGCAGGTGACCCCAGAATCGATCAGAGCGGCATAGTCCCGGTCGATGTCTTCTGTGAGCAGGGCCATGCGAAAGACGCCCAACTCGTTGGCCCGCCGTCGACCGGAGCCCTTGGCACGAGGCTCGGTCCACTCAACCAAGTCGATAACGAAGCCCGAAGCGCTATCGGTCGGGGCACCAATGAACCAAGCGTCCCACGTCACCGACCCTTCAACTCTGAGTCCGACGCCGGGCGGGGGCTCTTGGACAAGCACGCATCTGGGCATCCAGCCCGAGCACATCGCAGTAGAAGCGGCGAGATTGCTCCAAGTCAAAACAATTGATGTTGACGCTAGCCAATCGTGTGTCCTCGCCTTGGACGAACAGCACCGCGGTGCCATCCGGGTCAGAACACAAGAACATCTCGGCATCAACCAAGTTCTTGACACCCAGACCGAGACGGCCTGGAGGCGACCACACATCGTGCCCCGCCTCGCTGAGTCGCCGGTGCAGCCCAGCCAAATCGTCGCTGAGGATGCAGAGCCGACCAAAGCCCAACTCGGTGAGCGATGCCGGAGGCGACCCCGACGGAAGGGGTACCTTCCACTCCAGCAGGTCGAGCACAACACAGATTTCGTAGGACACCACCGGCGACACCGACACGAAACTGGAGGGCAACGGCGTCCTCCAACGAAGCCCGAGCCCTCATGGAGGCCACTTCGGGCATCAGTCATTCGTTGGCAAACTCCGCAAGAAACTGACGATTCAAGTGCTGATTTATCGCCGTTCTAAGTGCCGAAAAACTGAGTGGGGCAGCAAGTCTCGCGCCGGTCGTGCCCGACGAGAACCTAGCCGGCGATTTGCAGCGCCTTGGCTCGGTCAATCGACATCGCCTCTGTCCGTCGAGCGCCGCATCGGATAGGGTTTGGTGCAGGTTGCTCTGAGAGGACAAGCGATGACCACCGCGAGCTAAGGTACCGGCCTGAATCGACCAAAGCAGCGCGGGGAGAATCACCTGCCGAGCCGATAACCATTGAGGATCTCAAGGCCAGCACGGGCAAGGGTCCGAGTTCGGATTCAATGGAGATCGCCAACACCTATTACAGCGACGAAGAATTCCTCACCGCGCTCGAGGCTAGAAGCAACGAAACCTCAACGGCCTGAGCGCCGCTGATGCCGACACACTCCGAGACGACAGCGTTCCTGCGCGACCAACGTGGCCTGACCTCACAACAAGCTGATCGTTTCCGGCTTCGGTTGCAGGAATTAATCGACGATTTGGGCAGATAGAAACCGGAGAACGCTCGTGGTTTCGCCCCGGGTTGCGTGTCAAGAAGCTGTCCGGTGTCATCGGCGTCTACGAGATGTCATGGGCTCCTGACGGACGCGCAACCTTCTCTATGGGCCAACCCATCGTCGATGGCAAGCTCCACATCGTGGGCTGCGGATCGGCGGCCATGAAATTCTTCCGTAAGCTCCAACTGCACCTCTTCAGCAGTCGGTGAGTCTCCCGACTCCACTCCCTAGTCTGCGACACTCGCTAGTCCCAACTCGGAAGCAATCGGCGACCGCAGCCTGCCACAACTATGCAGTGGGGTCTCGGAGCGCGATCAAGCGTGTCCGTGACGCCCAGTCTTGGATCGCAGCGTCGAAAGTCGCCAGTTCCATTCCGGTCCGCATGGCTGTCGCGACGATCAGTTGGTCCGCGGGGTCGCGATGAAACCCTGAGTTCATCAGTAGGACAGACTCAACAGCGAGGTCGCCGTCAATGGGTATCTCCAACAGTCCGGACATCAGGCGTTCAACACGCCAGGTTGCCGGGTGGCATCCGAGATCGATCCGTCTGTGATGATGCAACCGGGTCGTCTCCATGAATGTCACGGCTGAGACAGCGACATCGCCGTTGTCCAGCCCGGACTCCACAGCTTGTTTGAACGACTCACCGATGTGTGGGTTGTCGGTCACCAACCGCAGCAGGACATTGGTGTCCAGGAGCATGCTCACTGGTATCGCTCCGGGTCGAGTAGCTCGTCAGGGCGTTCGATGACGTCCCAGTCCTGTACTGGTATGGCAGGTTCGCGGTCGATGTCTGCCAGTATCTGAAGCTGGTCAATGCACGATCCAACGAGTCTAGGGCGCTCCATTCGTACTGGGCTGACTCGTACCACCGGGCGGCGATGCTTCGTCACGATGATCTCGGTGCCAGTCTCGTGCACCTCGTCCATCAGGCGCAGACAGTGCGTCTTGAATTCGCCTGCTGCCAAAGTCCTCTCGTCAGGCCGGGAGCGTGCCCTATTTTCCGATTCAGAGTCCATCTCAGGAACTATAGTCATATTTCTATGGCTATCGTCAAAATTATTAAACCTATTTGTTTTTGCCCTGTTCTCTTGGAGTCGCTCAGTCGGGATTCTGTACTCGGAGCCACCGAGTATCTATTACTCGGAACGCTCCACTGCGAGTTGTGTCATTTCTTGTAAGGAAAGGCGATAGAGCGGTTCGCAGGGCTTGGGTCTCGAATCTGTTGAGGCTGCACTGGTTGCGCAAACGCAGCGTTCCTGGGCACGTACGGCCTACACTGTCGGCTATGTCCGTCGTCTCATCCTACGACTGCAACGAGGAGCCCACCGAAGCCGAGCACGCCGAAGCCTTGAGCCGATTCCGCGCCGCCCGAGGCCGTTACCCAGGTGTCTCCGCCGAACTCCGCCGATCCCGACTAGCCGAGATCAAGGCCGACTACCCCGATGAGGCGCCCAGCCAGGCACGCCAGCGCCAACACGAGCCTATGGACATTGAACTGTAAATGTCCACAGCCCAAAACCGCCCTGTGGTGCTTGACGCTTGGCCGGTCATCGAACACTACGAAGGCAACGACCCAGCCAGCGCCCAGCTAGACGCCCTCCTCGCCCGGCGGAGCCCCAGACCGATCATGAACGCAGCGACCTTGACAGAGGTGCAATACACGCTCGCAAACCGCTACGGGAGCGATACCGCCGAGCACAAGGCCCGCGATCTGCTCCACCTCGTTCGCGTGGAGCCACTCGACATACCAACAGCCACCGCTGCCGCCCGCATCAAACACACCTACAGAATGTCACTCGGAGATGCCTTCGCGGCGGCAACTGCAATACGCCATGGTACAGAACTCTGGACCGGCGACCCCGAACTGCTCTGCCCCGACCGCGTCTGGGAGGTGCTCGACCTGAGATCAGCCGACCTAGTCGTACCAGCGCCTCCAGGCCGACGACCCGACGCCTTGAGGCATCTTGACCATGGCCAACTCGCCACCTATGTAGCTACCGGATCCGCGCGCTCCTCTACGTCGGCAAACCCAACGCACTGAAACGCCCGACAAGCGTACGGGTCGCGCCCTGTGTCAACCCAGAGGTCTAGGACCGGGGGGCGTACTCGGAAAACTCGAGTATGGGCTACGCCGCCGATTTCCCCTTTGAACGCAACCAGAGACCGCTGACCCGGACTAGATAAGTCTTACCTCTGTTGCGAAGTGGGGGGTAGTGTTGGCGGGCTTGAGATCTGACTCGAGACAGAGCCGATCTTGCTTGCTGATGAGGTCTGGGAACTTTGACAGAGACACGCGTAAGTCTGATGATCCCTGTGGGCTTGTTCACGCTCGCGGCCTCGATCGGGATGGTGTTCGCGCTACTGCATGAACTGCGCGATGCACACGATCTGGGTGGAGGCGCGATCGGCTGGATCGCAGGAGTGTCCTTTTTTGCGGCGGTCGCTTCGCAGATTCTGATCGCCCCGTTCGCTGACCGCGGCCACGCTCGTCGGGTCATGGCGTTGTCGATATTGGGCGGCGCCGTCGCCTCATTCACCTTCGCGTTGGCCTCGGAGCCATGGCAGTTCGTCTTCGCTCGGATCGCCGCGGGGCTTGCCTTCGGCGCCTATTTACCCGCGGCGCAAGCCGTGTTCACTGCGGCGGACCCCGACCGCGCCGGGCAACACCTTGGTCGACTCGCCGGCATCCAAACCGCCGGTTTCATCATCGGCCCGGGTATCGGCGCCGGGCTTGTTGCAACCTGGGGTCTTGACGCCCCGTTCTATTGCCTCGCCGCTGCCCTAGCACTGCTCATCGGTCCGGTTGCCACGATTCACGTCGACGAAGTCGTCTTGAGCGAGCCACCGCTCGGGGCGCTACGAACCGCGGGCGACATGCTTCGCACAATGGCAAGAATCAGTCGGCGTCGAGAAGCCTTGGCCGCTGCGGTACTGAGCGCGGCACTGATAATGCCAGCCGGAATGTACGAGGCGATCTGGGCAATCTTCTTGCAAGATCTAGGCGCGTCAACCACATTCATCGGCATCAGCCTGGTGCTGTACGGATTGCCGTTCATGATCGCCGCGCCCATCGGCGGGCGACTCGCAGACCGCCACGGACCGATGCGAATCGCAATGGGTGCGCTGGCAGCGGTCATCCCACTCACGGTGATCTATGGACATCTCACCGTGCCGTTGCTGCTGATGAGCCTGGCCATGATAGAAGGTGCAGCCAACGGTCTCGGAATGCCCTCGGCCCAAACGCTGATGGCCACGTCCACCAAAGACGGGGAACGAGCAACCGGGCAAGGGCTCGCAGCCGCAACAGGGCAACTGGCCGCAGGGGTGAGCGCGCTAGTGGCCCCCAGACTCTTCGAAAATTACGGCCCCGAGTGGACCTTCTTTTGGGTCGCAGTCGCGATCCTGGTGCTGGGCACACTCGGATTCGCGATCGGCCTCAGCGACCGCACCAAGAGACAAACCGTTCCTATTCGCACCTATGGCCTGTTACGAATCCGTGGAGGCGGTCGCTAGGCAGCCCAAGGCCCCCCAGCCGTCAACCTCAGACGGCGCGCTGGGTCAACTCCAGACCGTTGTCGCGCATGATCTTGCGGATCTCCGAAGAGTCGAAACCTTCCAGATCGTGAACGAAATCCGTGGGTTCGGGGAGACCCTCGGCGTGAGGCCAGTCCGAGCCGAACAGCATGTGGTCGGTACCGATCTTGCTGCGCAGGTCCAACAGATCGTCTTCGTAGTAGGGCGACACCCAAACCTGACGACAAAATACCTCGATCGGGTCCTCAGCGAACATGTGCTTTTGTTGCCGGTAGGTCTTGTCGAACTTCTTGAACAACGGTTGGACCCATTCCGAACCGGTCTCAATGGTGGCAACCCGGATGTTGGTGTGCTCGCTCAATACACCTTCGCCGATCAACGAAGCCAAAGCATCGCTGATGGGCGAGTAGGTGAGCAGTGACTTGAATGCGTTCTGGCGGAACGACTCGAACTCGGCGGTGACCCCCCAGTAATCACTCAGGAACTCATATCCGGCGTCGCCGGAGTGCATGGCCAGGGTGATGCCGTGCTGGTTCATCTTCTTCCAGAACGGGTCATGGGCCGGGTCGCCGAGCGAACGACGTCCTCCTTTACCATCTGGCACCGACGAGGGGCGCATGTTGACCGCACGAACGTCCCGTTCGATCATCCAGTCGAGTTGGTCGAGAGCCCAGTCGACGTCGGCGAGCGTGACGTACCCTGCAGCGAAGATGCGGTTCTTGTAGGAGAATCCCCAGTCTTCGTGAATCCACTGGTTGAACGCCGCGAAAGCTGTCAGCACAGCTTCGGTGTCGTGGTCGAGCGAAGACTCCATCCCGACACCGAGGGTCGGGAACAAGAAGCACGCCTCGAGATTCTGCTGGTCCATCACTGATAGCCGCTTGTCGCGATCACGGTACTCATCGGGAATCGGCACGAGTTCACCGAAAGCGGCAACGATGTCGTCTTTGGCTACCTTGCCGCGAAAGTAGTCATCGAGGCAGCCTGGTCGGGCCACGGGATCAAAGGTCGGGTTGGGGATGAACCGGTTGACTCTGCCTCCCACAAGCAGGCGCTTGCGCCCGTTGATCTCAGCCCACTGCATACAGCGCTTGTGCATCTTGGGATCAACATGGCGGATGAAAGCGTCTTCCGCCTCGTAATAGTGGTTGTCGGCGTCGAACGCCTTGAAGTCAAGTGAAGCCATAGGGCCACTTTATGCATGCTCCGCTAGTCGGCAAAAGTTGACGCGCCAGAGCTACAGGTCGTAGATGGCGGCCGCGTTGTCGTGGAGGATCTTCTGCAGCGTTGCGTCATCAAGGGAAGACAAAGCGCCTGTGGCGTAGTCCCGCGGGTACTGCGCCGGTGTGGCTGGCCCCGGGAACTGACAGGTCGGATGCGGATAGTCGGTCTCATACAGAATGTTGTCCGGGTAGAGCTCGATCGCGAATCTGGCCGAAGCCTGCTCAAACCAGAAACAACCATATATCTGCCGCCTGAAGTACTCGCTTGGCAATAGGTTGTATTCGGGATGCTCCACGGTCACTCCCCCGTTTCGCCACTGCCAATCAAACGATTCGAGCGCTCCGGGGATCCAACCGGTGCCGCTCTCAACTGAGACAAGCGTCAGTTCTGGAAAGCGGTGGCACACACCACCGAAGATCAGGTCTGCGATGCAACGCATGTTGTCGAGAAAGATCAATGACGACACCTTGGCAAAGTTGGTCATCCAGCCCATGTCGGCGGTGTCTTGCATCTGCGTGCCCATCGATCCGCCGCCGACATGAAAGCTCACCGACACTCCCGTCTCTTGGGCCACCGACCAAATCGGGTCCCAATGCTTCGAGCCCAACGGGGGCATTCCATGGTCCTGGGGTTGATTGCAGAAGTTGATGGCTCGGTGTCCTGCCTCCACACAGCGGGTGATCTCCGCTACCGCGAAATCAATGTCCCAGAACGGCACGGCGGTAACGCCGATGAGGCGATTACGGTCCGCGCCGGTCCAGTCAGACACCCAGTCGTTGAAGGCCCGGACGCATTCCTTGACCACTTCCGGTTCGCCCATCTTCATGAAATAGGCGTTGCCGAAACCGCCGATATTGGGGTAGAGCACCTGGGCACGTATGCCTTGATCGTCCATGAACTTGAGTCGTTCGTGACTGTCGTACATCGACGGATGGATCTCGTCGAAGGTATTGGGAACCTTCAAGGGCATGAGGCCGTCAAAGCCTGCCATCGAATAGAAACCGGGCTGCCCCAGACGGTTGCCGTCGCACATCCATACGTCCTGTCCGTCGATGCGTTCCACATGGGGGACCTTGTCGTGCATCGAGGCCGGGGTTCGCGCCGTCCACACGTCGGGTGGTTCGGTTACATGGGTATCGACGTCAATGACATCGAAGCGTTCGAAGAGATCTGTGGTGTTCACGACTACAAGAATCGCACTACCGCGGCTGCCAACGCCATTCCAGCAGAAATCACGCCAAAAGGGACTCGGGTCCGGCTAGCGAATTCGCCAACCGGACCCTGTATTTCCCTGGAGGGGGACGGGAATGAAGTTCCCGAGTCTGAAGCATCCGGCCCTGCGCCCAGATGACCTCGAACCCACGTATAACACTAGTGCAAAACTCAAACCGGATTCAACACTTAAGCAAAGAAACCGCAACAAAAAAGTAAAGAACTGGGGAAAACTCCTCTGTATCTACATGAAACATAATGAAACTAAGCCAATTGTTTCACAGATAAATATCGAAATACTTCACTCGCGTTGCAACAATCGTCACATAGTGCAACTCGCCGAAGTTGTCGGGGGCCTATGTGTCGAAGAATTCTCCGGCGTTCACCAGCAGGCGTTGGCCGGTGATCATCCGTGAACGGTCCGAAGCGAAGAACACCGCCGCCTCGGCCACATCCGCGTCGGTGGGCATCACCCGCAGTGCCATGCCCTGCGCGATTTCGTCTCGTACCTCTTCTGCGGTGATACCTCGTTCAGCTGCTTGCCACTCACAGAACATCTTCACGTTGGGCCCCCACATCCAGGTGGGCACCACGGTGTTGACCCGGATGCCCTGGGGTCCTAGTTCCGAGGCCATATTCCGAGCCATGGAGAGCAGCGCAGATTTGGCGGCCGCATAGGCGAATTGCGGGATTGCAGGCACGGGCTTGAGCGAGGCTTGCGAACCAATCAGCACAACCGATCCGCCGTGCTCGTTCGCCGCGAACGTCGACGTGACCGAACGAACCACATTGACCGCGCCCAACGCGTTGATCTCAAGTACTGTTCGCAAACCGTCATCATCAAGGTCGGCAAAGGTCCCCATAGTTGCGTCCATTGCAGCAACGTTGATTACCGCATCGAGGGTGCCGAAGCGCTCCACCCCTGCGCTCACTGCGGCTTCAAGTGAAGCCTGATCCATCATGTCGGCCCCAGCAACGAGAACCCGTTTACCTGAGGGGTCGAGTTCGGCGGCCGCAGCCGTGAGGCGTTCCAGGTTGCGAGCGACCGCGATCACGTTGGCACCATCACGCAGGGCCGCCGCGGCACACGATCTGCCGAGTCCCGGGCCAACCCCCACCACCATTACTGTCGAGTCTTGAAGAATCATCGTGTTGCTCCCTTACCAGAGCTGATCGGTGTATGTGTCTGTCCCCACGATCGTCGGCAGGAACGGTGCGGCGAAGACAACATCACCGAGCCCGCTCGCCGCAAGATCGTCGGCGTAGGCACGGAATCTGTCCCATACTGCGGCCGGTTCATCCTCGAGAAAGAAGCACTGCAACTGACGATCGGTCGGTCCGGGCGGCATACCGAGGTCCATCGGGGCACGATCCGTGTCACCGCTTGATGAGTCTTGATAGTGCCATGAAACCATGCTCGCGATCGGCGAATCTTTCATCAGCGCCGGTAGCGCCTGATCTTGGAGATGCGCCACCAACTGCTCCTCGCTCACTCCGTCTGCCGGATCGACCGCCACCACCCCAAGTCCTTTGTACGGGTGGTCGAAAGCCAACTCAATCGGGACAGGGTCGGCGTCGCGGTAGTGGTAGCCGGGGCTTTCCAATAGCACGGTGTGTGCATGAACCCGATTCTGGAAACCCCGGTTGTTCTGGTAGAGCCACACCACCTGATCCGCCCCCCAAGCGAAGTGTTCTTCGTGGCCTCCTTCGAGAACGTAATAGATCGCCAGATAGGAACCCCGCTCAACTGGACTGGCCACCGGCGTGTCGCCACGAGGGAAGCGCAAGTCCTTTAGTTCTTTGGTGGCGACCCAACGCTTGCCCGCAAACAGGTTCGGGCCGATCATGCAACCCGCGTAGAAATGGTCTCGTTCATACCAGCGGTTGTATTCGACTTCGTAGCCCTTTTCGGGGTCGACCATCGTGAACAACATGGAGCCGACTCTGATGGGGTAATCGTTCATTCCTACTCCCAGGTAGTTGTGGTGCTGCTAAGAGTTCCAGGTACTAGCTATCAAATACAATCCGACCGATCCATTCGGCGATCAACGCGGGTTTGGAAACTCCCTCGATCTCAACGGTGATTACGCGGGTGCTGTTGATCGCCGCTCCCTTCAGTTCCACTTTGCCAACCACGCTGTTGGCCCGAACCCGGCTACCCGATTTGACCGGATTGAGGAACCGGACCCGGTCAAAGCCGTAGTTGATCCCCATCATCACGCCGTCGAGCGGCGGCAGATCCTGCTCAATGGAGTTGGTGAGATGCGTCAGCATCGACAGCGTCAGGAAACCGTGGGCGATCGTTCCACCGAACACTGGGGTCGCTCGCTCAGGGTCGATGTGGATGAACTGATGGTCGATGGTGCAATCAGCGAACTGATTGATCTGGTCCTGGGTGATCTCAAACCAGTCGCCGTAGCCCTCGTCAACGCCCTCCCTGGCTTTCAGATGTTCGTAGGCGTTTGCTGCATTGCTCATCAGAGGCTCCGTTGCTCATTACTTGACCGTCGTGACTCTAGAACGAACCCGCTCGCAGCAACACTTCGCGCCAACACTTCAAGGCGACACTTCCTAGCAACACTCCGAGCACCGCCCGTGCTCATATGCTTAGGGGATGACTGCTCGTGACATTACACCTCCCAACGGCAAACTCGGGGTGCTCACCCCTGGAATGGGTGCCGTAGCCTCCACGTTCACCGCCGGTGTGCTCGCGGCACGCCAAAGCGGTGATGCGCCCCTCGGTTCTGTCAGTCAGATGGCCCACATTCGTCTGGGAACCCGAGACGACAACCGCAATCCGCTGATCCGCGACTTCGTGCCTTTGGCTTCCCTCGACGACATCGTTTTCGGGGGATGGGATCCGATCTCAGCCAACGCCCTCGAAGCTGCCCGCACCTGCGGAGTTCTCGATGAACGCGACCTGGCCCCGATTTCGGCAGAGATGGAAGGCATCATCGCCATGGACGCGGTGTTCGACCAACGCTGGGTCAGCCGCCTCAGCGGGGCCCGCATCAAGACCGAGACCAACATGTGGGATCAGGCAATGGCGCTCATGTCCGACATAGAGAACTTCCGCATTGAGAACGACTGCGACCGTCTGGTCATGGTGTGGTGCGGATCAACCGAGGCCTTCCAAGAACCCAGCGAGGTCCACGCCACCATCGAGTCGTTCGAGAATGGCCTGAAAAACAACGACGACAACATCTCCCCCAGCCAAATCTACGTTTACGCCGCATTGCAGTCCGGCGTGCCGTTCGCCAATGGCGCCCCCAACCTGTCGACCGACTTGCCGTGCATGATCGAGTTGTCTCAACGCAACCGTGTGCCGATCGCGGGCAAGGATTTCAAGACCGGGCAGACGCTCATGAAGACTTTGATCGCACCTGGGCTGAAGGCTCGGATGCTCGGGCTTCGCGGCTGGTACTCCACCAATATTCTGGGTAACCGAGACGGCGAGGTGCTCGACGCGCCGGAGAACTTCAAGACCAAAGAAGAGTCGAAGTTGGGGGTGCTACACACGATCTTGCAACCCGAGACCTACCCCGATCTCTACGGCAACGTCGACCATGTGGTGCGAATCAACTATTACCCGCCGCGTGGCGACAACAAGGAGGGCTGGGACGCCATCGACATCTTCGGATGGATGGGCTACCCGATGCAGATCAAGATCGACTTCCTGTGCCGCGACTCGATCCTTGCCGCTCCGATCGTCTTGGATCTGGCGCTGTTCATGGATTTAGCGGCTCGCGCCGGTGAGTCCGGCGTGCAGGAATGGTTGAGCTTCTATCTCAAAGCCCCACAGGCCGCCAGCAATGTTCCTGCCGAACAGGATCTGTTCATTCAGCAAACCAAACTGAAGAACACTCTGCGTGAGTGGATGGGTGAACCCGCGGTCACCCACTCTGAAGCCGGCTAGTCGCTAGCTGCTCAGGTCGATCTCCAGTACGCCTTCGGCCACCAGATTCTCGATCTCGGTGTCGTCGAGGCCTAACCACTCCGAGGCAACCTGACGCGTGTGCTCGCCTAGCCCCGGAGCTGGGAAAATATCGGGGCCTTCCATGGCACTGGCATGGAACCCGGCTCCCTCAAAGATCATGTCGCCGATTGGTGGCTGATTCATCCAGTGCAGATAGCCGCGAGCTTCGAGATGCGGATCTGTCGATTGCGAACTCGCGGTGTGCATGACTCCCGCGGGAACCCCAGCTGCCAAACAAATGTCGGCCACCTCCGCATTGGGCATTGTGCGGGTCCACTCGGCGACTTTCTTGTCGACGGTGACTTCGTCGGCGCGGCGACCCTGCTCGTCGGCAAGCTCAGGACTCGATGCCCAGGTGGGCGACCCCATCAGCGAGACCAGCGCTTCCCACTCGCTGTCGTTGCGCACACAGATCGCAACCCAATGGTCGTCGCCTTCGCAGGGGTAAAGACCCCAAGGAGAACCATGGTCGGAGTGGTTGCCGCGGGGCTGCACCGAACCGGGGACTAAAGACTCTTTGGCCAAAAGATCACCGATCGTCGACACCGCCTGTTCAACCTGGCAAACCTCCACATGTGCGCCACGGACGCCAAGCCGTTGTCGCCCCAACAAGTTTGCCAGCGCGGCCACCGCACACACACGACCTGCGAAATGATCGGGGTGGATCGATTGGTTACCCGCAGGCTCAGGGTAGTCCTCGTAGTTCCACAGATGAGACAAACCCCCAGTTACCTGGGTATTCGGGCCATACCCGAACCACTCAGCCCAGAGACCCCTAGACCCCATGAGCTGACTCGAAACCATCACCACATCAGGATTGGTGGCCTTCATCACCTCATAGCCGAGTCCCATATCGTCAATCGTGCCGGTGGAATTGTTCTCGATGATGACGTCAGCGTCACGAGCCATATTCCGCAGCAGTTCCACCCCTCGCTCAGACTTGGCGTTGACGCCCAAGCTGCGCTTGGAACGGTTCGACGAGGCGAACGACGGAGACATTTCCCCACCGAGTACTGCACGGATGAAGTCGATATAGCTACGACTCTCGATCTTGACGACATCAGCTCCGTATTCGCCGAACATACGACCGCACTCCACACCAACCCCACCATGCCCGAAATCCATCACTCGCAAGCCCTTCAGTGGCGGCGCCTTATGAGGCGGTGCTTGTTTCGGCGGCGCTTGTTCCGGAGGGGGGTCGGGCACAGGACGCGGTTCTGAAGGAGACGCAAACACATCCTCAGTGTGTTCGCCGACATGGGGAGGGCGGCCGGTTGGGCCGCAGCGTTCACCGTCCACCTCGAAGTAGCCCGAGGGCAACTTCATTACGCGCCCGTCGTCAATAGTTACGTGATCGAAGGTCTTGCGGCTCTCAAAGTGAGGGCTGACCAGAACATCGTCGGGTTTCAGAAACGGCGTGCAAACGATCCCCCGCGCCTGCGCCTGTTCGGACACCTCGGCCATGGTCATTGTCGCGAAGAGTTCGGCGTAGAGAGGGTTGAGTACCGCATCGGCGATCATCAAGCGGCCGATGAACCCATCGAGTTCAGGGTCCTGGAGAAAGTCGGGCTCCCCCATCCAAGAACGGATCGCATGCCACTGGCGAGGGCTCAGCACGATCAAGCGGACAAAACCGTCGGCGCAGGGAATGATCGTGTAGACCACTCCCGGTCCCGCACGGCGTTCCGAGGAGGGTTTCCCGGCGTCTGTGGAACGGCTCCAATTCGACAGGGACCAGTCCGTTATCTGAGCCACGCACTCGTTGACCGACGCGTCGATGACTTGACCTGCGCCGGAGCTTTCACGCTGCCAAAGAGCACAGAGGATCCCGAATGCAGTGGTGAACGAGGCTGTGTCATCGGCAATGTTGCCTGGCGGAAGGATCGGGCCTCCCTCATGTGTACCCGCCTTGAAAGCCATGCCGCCGGTTGCGTCGACAACCGCGTTGGGCACATCCCGTCCAGCCCATGGGCCGGTTCGACCGTACGCGGTGATGGAAGCCACGATCAGATGAGGGTGTTGCGCCAAGAGTTCGTCGGCGTCGAGTCCCGGGTCTGCGTGCGTTTCTGGTTCTGCCGAATCGACCACTACGTCGCTCGCCGTGATCAACCCGTGGAGTCGTTCACGGTCTTGTTCCTCTGACAGATCGACCACTGCGCTGCGTTTGCCGCAGTTGCGGAAAGTCCAAAACAGCGAATGGTCACCGTCGATCGGTGCCATCCGGCGTGACGGCGAACCACCAGGCGGCTCAATTCGGATGACATCGGCCCCCAGGTCGCTCAATACGCGACCGCACAGTTCACCCCGCTCAACGGTGAGGTCTACAACTCGAATCCCGGCAAGTGGACGAAGGGCCACATTCCCCCTTTGAAGCTTCGCAGCGCTGATTGTAGTAGCGCGAGGCCATGACCTTCGAAACGAGCGGTGGTTCAACATGCACCCCGGTGCGGAGCGCTGAGCTACTCACCGGTTCTTTGCTCAGCCAGGTGCCAGCACTTCGATTCCTTGTGACAGGGCGGCTTCGGCTTGGCGATTATCGCTGGTCGGCTCGCATCTCCGCAAGCGCCGCGGAGAGGTTCCGGCCCGCCGTTGGCGCCGGCATGTCTACAAGGTTGTGCCGAGCGGGACGCGCCCGGCCGGAGGTTACGAACTCTTCAAGGCGTGAATCCGGTTTCGCGTTCAGTCGAGCCACGGGATGTCCTCGCAGCGTGTTGGTGATGTCCTCCCCGCAGCCGTGCTTCAACGCCAATACCTATCGCAGTCATGTTCTAGGTGTAGCACACATCTACAGCATGGTTCGCGTCTATCCGGGGTCAAACCACTGCGTCCAACAGTCTAGAGGCGAGCCGCTTGGTCTGTGAACAAGCCAGGACGAGCTTCGCAGGAGTGGCAGCGGACGGATGGGTATGCAACGTATCGAGAGTCGCACTGGCACCTGCGCTAAGCGTTCTATCCACAGGAATTGCGAACTTCAGCCTCAGCGATGATCAGGACGACTCGCAGCGCCGTTAGTTCGTCATGTGCGTCGTGCTCGTTCGATTCGGCGTGTGCCACGTTGTGCGCTTGAAACGCGTCGCTCCAGTCACTCTCGGCTTGCGCCTGCAACGCAGCGGCGTCCTCGCAAGCCACGGAATTGTCGCCACCGCACCCGGACAGCACAATCCCTGCGATCGCTACACTCGCCATGCTTCTCCACAATCGAATCCGCGCTGACATATTATGTCTCCTTTCGGAGTGGTCTATGTTGTTAGTGGGTCGTGCGGCAGGGCCGAGCGCAGTGTTGCTAATCGGCTGAACCGGCCCTGCCGCACTCCTGTTGTGGCCAATTGCCGCCTGCCACAGTTCCAATCGTCGGAACTGACAAGGAACGATGTAACATCTCCCTATGAAATCTCATAGCCAACAAACGCGTTTCCGGAAATTTCTTACACCGTATGGGATTTGTACCGTCGCAACCGGCGTAGCAATCGGGTGTTTTATCAACACTATTCTCTTTTTTCCGACGTATCGTGCGGTCTGGATTGGCGAAACAGTAGGCTTTTCTGCGGTTGCAGTCGTTGCCTACATAATTCATCGTCGCTCAGTGACCTGAAGTCTGGTAGTAGACAAAATACCCGCCACAAGCTGAAGCGACAATTCCAGCAGCGGCTATCGGTCCCGCCCCGCCAGTAGCCGGAGCAGTTGGTAGAGCGATGATCCCTGCACCCGCAGCAGCCAATGGGCAAACAAAAGCTGGGATCCAGAACCGGTGGCTGTGCGGAACATAGGTCACTGGTCCGCAACTTCAATATCGTTCGTAGCCCCAAACGGGTACAAACCGCCCATATACGTAGTCTCCGTATCCGAGTTCAGTCTCCACCCACTCCGGCGATCCCCCGCTCGTTGACGACGTGCTCCGCGGCTTGGAGGATCCGTTGGCGGACGGCGTCGTAGGAATCGCTCGTCGGATCGGGCCGCCACGCCGGGTCCGTGTGCGAGACGCTCGATGCCATCGACTTGACATGATCATGACATTTCGCGAACTTGTCAACCATGGATGCCACCGCCGCCCATCTCCACGAGCACGGCTACGTCGTTCTCGACCGTATCGTCGACGAAGCGACACAGGCCGAGGTGGCCGGCGAGCTCGAGCCCCACTTCGGTGTTGAGGGGTGGGGGCGAAACGAGTTCGAGGGGCTCAGGACCGAGCGGGTCTACTCCCTGCTCGCCAAGTGTCCGTCGGTTGCCGCGTTGGTGGAGCACCCCCACGTTCTCGCCCTGCTGGACGATCATTTGCGCCCGTCACGGCTCCTGGCCGCGTGCCAGGCCACCCGCCTCCATCCAGGTGAGACGACCCAGGCACTGCATTGCGATGACGACCTCCCCGGCGTCGCCCGTCCGCGGCCTCCGTGGAGCGTGAGCGCGATGTGGGCGTTGTCGCACTATCGACCCGAGAACGGGTCGACGCTCATCGTTCCCGGCAGCCATCGTTGGGAGGACGAACGCCGACCAACCGACGACGAGATCATCAGCCTCGATCTCGCGCCGGGGAGTGCACTGGTCTGGCTGGGCGGGGTGTATCACGGTGCGGGCGAGAACACTGCCAACGAGACCCGCACCGGCGTCTCGCTCATCTACTTCCAGCCGTGGCTTCGCCAGGTGGAGAACATGATGATGGTCGTCGGACCCGAGGCGGCGGCCCGCTACAGCACGGTGATTCAGCGCCTGCTCGGCTACGGCGTGGTCGACGGCACGTTCTTCGGTCACGTCGACGGACGCGACCCGATCAAGCTCATCAAGGAGTATCAGCGATGACCGCACCCGGCGAGCTCGACCTCAGCGATCCCGACATCTTCGCCGACGGATTCCCACACGACTAGTTCCGCATGTTGCGGACAGAAGAGCCGATCTCGTGGAACGAGACCCGCTTTCGAAGTGCGCGCTACGACGCGCCGCAGAGCGGGTTCTGGTCGATCACCCGCCACGCCGATCTGATCCATGTCAGGAGATCGCGGCAATGATCTCGTCGGTGGTGAACACCCCGTGGCCGAACGCGGGCCAGTTCGTATCGATGGTGGCTCGCATCTCGTCGTCGCTGAATGCCGCGATCGCGTCGGATACGAGGATCGCCTGGTAGCCGAGCTCAACGGCGTAGCGACCGGTCGAGTCGATGCACGTGTTGGCCCGGTTGCCCGCGATGATCAGACGATCGATGCCGTGCTGGTGGAGCAGGAAGTCGAGGTCGGTTCCGGCGAAACTGCTGGCCGTCCAGTGCTGCGCGGCGATGATGTCGCCGTCCTGTGGCGCAACGTCCGGGTGCACCTCCACACCGAACGAACCGGCCTCGAAGATGCTGAAGTCCTTGGCGCCCTGATGCGACGGATTGAGGAAGCGCCAACCCTGGTAGTCGTTGCCGATGTGGTGGTGGTGGTTGGCATAGACGATGGAGAATCCTGCCATGCGGCCGGCCTCCACGAGTCGGCGGAGGTTGTCGACCGTCCCGGTGGAGTCCGCGACGTTCCGGGTGAGCGGCCAGAGCTTGCCTCCCTCGGAGAGAAATTCGTTGAGCGCGTCGACGAGCAGGATTGCGGTGGGCTCGGGAGGGAACTGAGCGCTCACTGGATGCTCCGTAGGGTAGGTCGCTCGACGGGTGACCCGGCGAGCCTAGCTAGCTTTGATATTGAAAGCAACTGTGCTATCTTTGGCGCTCAGATGCGAGTGGTACCCCCACACCGAAGACGCCGTAACCGGGTACGGCGACGAGCGTCGCCTTGTGCGGAGGTTGTCGATGGATTGGCGTGACGTGGACACCGGGCTCTGCCCGGTCGGGGCGACCTCCGAGGTTGTCGCCGATCGTTGGACCATGCTCGTGCTGCGCGACATCTTCAACGGCGTCAGCCGTTTCGATGACCTCACCAAGCACGTGGGCGTTTCGACCGCGGTGCTTTCGGATCGACTCAAGAAGCTCGTCAACAACGATCTGGTGAAGCGTGTCGAGTACCGGTCCGAGGGCGCTCGCGCCCGTCATGAGTACCGGCTCACGCTTCGAGGTCTCGGATTGATCCACATCCAGGCGGCCTACGCCCAGTTCGGCAACGACTTCCTGATTCCGCCGCGACATCGACTCACCGAGCTGGTTGAGAGAGGCACGGGGGAAACACTACGCCTCGGCTTTCTCACCGAGGATGGACGCGAGGTCCCCGCTGACCAGGTTCGCCTCGAAGCCAACGGGGAACTGGTCCAACCCGACCCGTCCAGGCGGTAGCGCAGGCCGGCGAAGAACGGGAGGGGTCCGTCTTCGAAGACCGTGAACCCGGTGCCCACGTTGAAGAGGTCTGCTCGGCGGACGAATACCTGCCCGTCCACCTCGATCACCTCATCACCAGATCGTCGGCGTGACCGTTGTCGGGAGTGTGATGTACGGTGATCGTCGTCTTGTCGTCGTCGCGGACCGGTTGCCCGGCGGCTCGAGCCCGATGATCGGCCACGACAGCGATGCGCTGCCGGCGAGCTCGTCGGGCCGGGTGCTCGATGGGTTCCGAGCATGTCGTACCGGAATTCGCCTACCCATCTCCCACCACGAGCTCGACTCCCCCGGCCACGACCGAGCGGACGCCCGATGCATGGTCCTGATGGAAGTGGCTCTGATCGAGCCATGGAGCGACGCTTGCTCCGCGTCGAAACGCAGCGAGTGGTTGGGTAGATCGATCCAGAGCGTGCCGGAGTAGTCGGCCCCGTCGCGACTCCTGCCGGGCACGAGAGCCTGTCTCGATGTGCGATCGATTCAGAAGTGAGGGACCGCGGCCAGGTCGACGGGCGCGCATGAGGCCACCCCACTTGCCGACTCTTTCATCAAAAGTCTGAAGCGATGAGTTGTGGGTGGACCGCCGTCAGGTTTCGAGGCCTTCGTAGAGATCCGCTTCGAGCTCGGGTTCGAGCGGCATCACCCGGGCGGCCATGAGTCGTTGGGCGAGCTTGCCGAGCAGCCCGGGGTGGTTGGTGAAGGCCAGATTGGCGACGCGGGCCATCAGCCGGGCCCGGCGCTCCTCCTTCGTGCTGCGGGCCATCAGAGCGTTGGGTGCTCGATCCCGAGCGCAACGGCGGACAACTTGGGGGCCGCGTCGAGCTTGGTGACCCTGCCGGGGAAGCCCTTGAAATGGGGGACGCCCTGTTCGTGGTCGAGTACCTCGTCGGCGTCGTCGCAGAGGACGGCGTCGCTCGACAGGAAGGCGCCGGCCAAATCGGCGTCGCCGCGCATCTCGGGGTACCACCAGCCATGCGGCACCCGAACGTGGCCTTCCTTCATCGACTCCTTGATCGCGATCATCGCCACCACTTCTCCCGTCGGCGTTTCGAGCTTGGCCCAGTCGCCGTCCGTGAAGCCTTCCCGCTCGGCGTCGGTGGGATGGAGGTAGAGGCTCGGCGCCGGTTGCCGCTTGCGCAGCACGGGGATGTTGCGCTGCCCGGTCTGAAAGAACGAGTCTTCGCGGACGCCGGTGAACACCGCGTAGGGGTACTCGTCGTTCGGTGCGGGCGCTTCTCGGTAGTAGGGCAGCGAATCGAAGCCGAGCTCCTCGAGCACGCTGGAGCGCAGCTCGACTTTGCCCGAGGGCGTGGCGAAGCCGGTCTTCTCGTACTTGCGGAATTCGGGCGGGCGGGCGTACATGTAGTTGTCGTGGCCGAACTGGCGGAAGGTCTTGCCCGACGGCGAGAGCCGATGGTCGAGCACGTCTTCCAGCGTCTCCCACGGGAAGTGCTCGGCGAAGCCGAAGCGGATCGCGAGATCGCGCCAGAACCGGAACGTGCTCGATGACTCGGCCGGCGGCTCGACGACCTTCTCGTTGAGCGTGAGGCGGGTGGTCCAGCTCCAGGAGTCGGCGAGGTGGTTCCGCTCGGAGAACACGTCGCCGGGAAGGATGTAGTCGGCCAACATCGCGGTCGGCGTCATGAAGATCTCGTGGGCGACGATCAGCTCCTGGTTCATCAGCCCCTTGTGGACCTGGTGCTGGTTCGGGTAGCTGAGCAGTGTGTTGTTGCCGAGAGTGATGAAGGCCTTCACCGCATAGGGGTCGCCGTGCGCCATCGCTCGAAAGACCGCAGTTGGGTTCGCCATGTAGCAACCCATGACGATGTCGGCGTAGCGGTAGCCGTGTACCTTCTCGGTCGCGTCGCCGAGCATCTCCTGGGCTCGATAGGTGAACGCCGGGTGGGTTTGCGAGCCGAGCTGTTTGGCCTTCTGCTCCTCACTGAGGGCTTCGTGCATCTGCATCCGCGACTCGGGGATGTAGTCGGGGTTGAAGCCACCAAGACTCTCGCCACCGACCACGTCGAGGTTGCCGGTGATCGCGCGCAGGATCGACTGGAGACGGATGGCCGAGGTCGACGACAGTTGCTGATCGGTGATCGGCGTCCACGGGATGACCGCGCTGTCGGCCATGGCGTAGGCCCGGGCCGCCTCGGCGATGAGCTCGCGGTCGACGCCGGTGATCTTCTCCACCCGCTCCAACGGATATTCGGCGACCCGCTCGCACAGGTCATCCCAACCGACCGTCCACTCCCGCACGAAGTCCTCGTCGTACAGCCGCTCGTTGATGATGACGTTGAGCCAGCCGAGCATCATCGCCGCGTCGGTTCCCGCCCTCAGCCGAAGGTGGAGGTCGGCCACCTCGGCCTGCTCGGAGACCCGAGGGTCGAGCACGATCACCTTGGCGCCGCCCGCGCGGGCCAGGTTGATCATGTTGAAGATCGGTGTCCACGAGTGCTTCTTCGGGTTGTGTCCGAACAACACCACACACTTGGTGTTCATGATGTCGGCGAACGGGAACCAGCCGTACGTGAGCTTGTTGACCGCCGCGGTGTTGCCCGCACACAACGCGACGCCGGAGATCCAATTGGGTGAACCGAGCAGGTTCATGAACCGGCGATCCATCCCGTGGGTGACCTGGGTGTTCCAACCCGACGTGGACACGGCGAGCGACTCGGTGCCGTACTTCACCACGATCCCCTTCAGCTTCTCGGCGATCTCGTCCATCGCCTGCTCGTACGGGATCTCCTCCCACCGGTCCTCACCCCGCTCACCCACCCTCCTCAACGGAACGGCGAGGCGGTCCGGGTGATTGTGGATCTGGGGCGCCGCGGTCCCCTTGAAACATATGTTGCGGGCCAGCAGCGGATTCTCGTGCGGCAGGATCTTCTTGAGCTTCCCGTCCTTCACCTCGGCCCGGAGCTGACAGCCGATGTCGCAGACGGTGCACACCACATGGCGGTCGGTTTGCTCCTTTGGTTCCATCGTGGCGGTCATGTGCTGGTCCCTTCGGTCACGTGCATACGGAGATTGACGGGTTCGACGACGGTGCCGTCGCCGGGCGTGAACGCCGGTCGCAGCGGTTGCCGGACTCTGCGTCGTAGTGGCGGGTCGGTCGATCACCGGCGAGACCAGCCGCAGCCGCCACACCGCAGTGGGTTGTGTCAACGTCTCGCCAGTCCACATGGCGGACGATATCTGAATTCTGATTACGAAGCGTGCTTCAGCGCGGGATTTTTGCCTTTGCCGTGGGGTGACGGTCTACGCCGGGCCCGCTTCGCTTCGTGTCGTGGGAAGCGAAGCGCTCTCGCACCTTCGCGTGTCGGGATGTCGGGTGTCGGGGAACTGGGCCGGATGGGGAGCCCCGAACGAGGACGACGGCACCGTCCACGGGTTCAGCCGTTGACCTGTGCCCAGATGCACGACGCCGACCCCCCACGGCATGCGTGAGTGTGTGGCCCGATTCGGGACAGCGAGCGGGGAGACGGTGGTCACCCACCCCGGTCCCGACGATCCGCCCAACCTTCGGATGCGTGCCGGGCACTCGATCTGTTCTTCGCCGTCGCCACCGCGACGGGACCGGATCTCACCATGGAGTCGTTCGCCGAGGCGGCGGCATCGTTCGGCGAAGTTGAGTTGACCGGCGCGGGTCCGCGTCCCGCCCGGGAGGTCCACGCTCGCGGCGATGCTCCGGAGCCGCCGCGCCGTCGACGACGCCCGACGAGTTGCCGGAGTGGTGCACGTGTCGGATGTCGAGATCCGGGTATTTCCGGCTGATCAACTCCCGGAACGTCGGGTTGTGCTCGTGGCGGTAGTCGGCAACGGCCGGGAAGCTCGGTGGGAGCCGGCCGAGCGACTCGGCCGTGGTACCCGGACGGGTCGGCGACTCGGCCGGCGACCTTGGTCATGAGCGGGCCGACCGCGGCCAGCGAGATCCGCGGGTTGCCGTGGGGGTTGGGGCCGGGGTCGAACATCGGCGTCATCAATGTGTGGGAGTAGAACTCGCCGCGGGGCTCGACGGCAAGCAGTCCGGGCTGATCGTGGAGTTCTGCCGCATTCTCGCGGAGATGGGCGAGCGCCGCCCCCGTGCGGTGATCGTCGAGAACGTGCCGGGGTTCCTGACCGTCAACGACGGCCGCGACTTCACCCAAGTCGTCGAGATGCTCGAATCGCTCGGCTACAGCGTGTCGTCCGCGGTGGTCAACGCCTCCGCGTTCGTGCCGCAGAGCCGATCCCGCGTATTCCTGCTCGCCGCTACGGGCGAGTCTCCGGCACTGCCGGACGTTCCCCCCGACGATGCTGGGTTGCGGCTGGTGGACATAGCCAGTACCGACGGCGACTGGTGGCCAGCGGAGCGCCGCGACACGTTCTTGGGGTCGTTGTCGCCGTTGCAGCGGCAGCGCATCGACACATGGCAGCGAGACGACCGGGTACGATGCCTCGGTGCGTATCGCCGCACCCGCCGCGGCCGCGCCGTGTGGGAGGTCCGCA
Organism: Candidatus Aldehydirespiratoraceae bacterium; assembly: GCA_965249055.1. GTDB lineage: Bacteria > Actinomycetota > Acidimicrobiia > Acidimicrobiales > Aldehydirespiratoraceae > VXYK01. The sequence goes on from CBDFKX010000002.1 coordinate 240,378, forward strand.
GCGACGAGATCGCAGGCGCGCTACGCACCACACGGGGCGGGTCCTCCAAGCAGGCTCTGGTGAGGGTCGGGCGCGGCGGCTTCGACGTGCGATGGATGGACGTGGCCGAATACGCCCGACTCCAAGGTGCCGCCGATCTGCGATATGACGCCGTGTCGGAGTGTCAGGCCATGTTCGCTCTCGGAGACGCCGTATGCGTTCCCGTCATCGAATGGCTGGCCGACAACTGGGTATCGAGGCTCGCGGCTTGACATCGGACTCTCCCCCCGAGGTCGATGCGCTCTATGTCGGAGTGACACACCTGTTCGACCTCACCGACCGCCTCGGCCGCGAGGCCGGAGACTGCACCCGCGGCGTGTACCTGTTCATCGATTACGACGGCGAGCCGATCTGTGTCGGGCAGACCACAGAGAAGATACGCACCCGCATACGCCGCCATCTCACCAATCAGCGCACCGACGCCGTGGCCATGCGGGTGCTGGACCCGTTCGAGGTTGCAGAGGTCGAGATGTGGCCGTTCTGGGACTTGGAGGGCCGCGACGCTGACGACACCTTGGACCGCGCCGAGTTCACCGTCTATCAGCAGGCTCTCACCAAGTCGAAGTTCTTTGCCGTGCTCAACGAGGGCGAGATCGTCAAGACCGAGATGATCGACCTACCCCAGTCGGTGCGCGGAGCGATCCTGCCCGAGGATGCTCGCCAGAGCCGAGAGCATCCCGACCTGCGGCTGGCGCGCAGGGCTCGCACTATCGCTGATCTCGCACGGGTCATCAGCGAGCGACAGGTCAGCCTCGGCATCCGCCGAACGCTGTGGATACAGTCCCGACGACTCGAACACCTAGCCCGAACACGGCTCGAAGAACTAGGAGGCAGCACCGAATGACCACCACGAAGCACTAGCGCGGCCGCCCGTCGAAGCGGCCGATGCCGGAGCCGATACCGGACACGCCCGAGAACATCATGCGCGCAGTGCTCGACACGCCGCCCAAGACCCTCGACGAGTGGCGCTACCTGGCAGACGACACCCCCGGCAACTGAGCCGGATTGTCACTCACGTCTATAATTCCCCAACCGGAGCCGTCTGACTCATACAATGTCGTTGACATTACCTGACTGCAAATCAATGTCAAGGTGTCCCAAACGCACCGTGGTGTTGGTTAGCCGCGGGGGAGGTTGAGGATGCGTTCGGCGATGATGTTGCGCTGAATCTCCGAGGAACCGGCCGAGATCGTGCTACCGAACGTGCCGAAATAGTCTTCGATGAGTCCCAGGGAACTGCGCCTCCCCTTCGAAACCGCCAATGCCGCGGGGCCGTGCCACTGCGCTGTTACCCGACCGAGTTCACGCCGCAACTCGCTGGCATACATCTTCATAAGAGCCTGCTCAGGGGCGGTGCCACCCTTCACAAAGCGGGCAAAGCCGCGGTAACCCAGCGCCCGAGCGCATTGCGCTTCGACATAGAACCCGACAATGTCATCGGCTGCGATCACCTGCTCGCGGGGACTCAAAGGTGCCATGATCTCTGGGGCCATCTCCAGCAGCTGCTCCATCGCCGACTCCACGCCCAACACGCTCGTGAGCCACACCATGGAGCGTTCATGAGCCAACGATCCTCCCGCCATCTTCCAACCGTCGTTCAGTTCTCCAACGAGGTTGGAAACCGGAACGATCACGTCGTCGAGGAACACCTCAGACAGATCGGGAAAGTCAGGATGCACAAGCTCTTTGAGTGGACGAACAGTCACCCCTTCGGTGTCCAGCGGCAACAACACGATGGAGATACCGCGATGCTTCGGGGCGTCTGGATCGGTTCGACAGAACAAGAAACAGAAATCGGCATAACCAGCCCCCGAGGTCCAGACTTTCTGCCCGTTGATGACGAACCGGTCACCATCGAGCAGAGCACGGGTCTTCAAGTTGGCCAGATCGCTGCCGGCATCCGGCTCGCTCATCCCCAGACAAGCGGTTCGCTCACCACGCAGCAGCGGCATGGCGTACTCCTCGATCTGTTCAGCAGTGCCGTAGTCCACCAAAGAGGGGGCGACAATCCCCAGTCCCTGCGGGTTGGTGGTACGGGGCACCTCCGAACGGCTCAACTCCTCCAGGTAGACAAGCGTCTCGATCGGCCCGGCGTTTCGTCCTCCCAAATGCGGGGGCCATCCCGGAACCAACCAACCCGAATCAAACATCCGCCGGGTCCAGGCTCTGGCCCAATCAGGACTATGACCGCTCGATCGCGCCGGATCGTCGGCCATCTCCTGAACCGACGGACGGTTCAGTTCCAACCACTGCAGAAACTCAGCCCGAAAAGCCTCCACACCCTCATCGAACTGCAGCTTCATGGCGACACCTCAACGGAGAGTCCCAACAGTTCAGCCAGTTGTGTGCGGTGCCACGAAACCGAACCGCACAAGGCATCACCGGCCTTGGCGCGTTTAAGCAGAAAGTGAAGATCGTTCTCCCATGTGTAACCGATCCCTCCGTGAAGTTGCAGTCCTTCTTCAGCCAGCAGCTTCTGACAGTCGCTCGACGCCACCTTGGCGACATGGCTCGCTTCGCTGCGACGAGGATCGTCCTCGGCAATGGCCAGCGCCGCGAAATAGCAGATGGCATTGGCTTTCTCCACCGCCAGGTACATGTCGGCGAAACGATGCTTCAACGCTTGAAACGAACCGATGATGCGATCGTATTGTTCACGCACCTTGGCGTATTCGAGCGTGACTTCGAAGATCCTGCGGCAAGCACCAACGGTATGCAAGGCCATCGCCACAACGGCTTGCTCGCTGGCCCGCGCAATCTCACCGTCGGCATCTCCACCAAGAAGCGCCCTGGCAGGCGCCGCTTCGAAGCTCACGTCGGCCAAACCAAGAGCCGGATCAATGACCTTCGAGGCAACTACTTCGGCGTCTGCGCGTTCAACTAGATACGCCCCCAACCGGTCACTTCGGTCGGAATCGGCTCGGCGGGCCACGACCACGAACAAATCGACCTCGGTACCGGCAAGTACGTCTGTCTTGCGGCCCGTGACCGCCACGGAGTCGCCTTCGCCAAATGCCGTGGTGTTTATCGAACCCGCTGACCATCGCCCGTTCTCCGCAAACGCCAGCGAACCAGTACGGGCACCCACCGCAACTTCAGCGAGCAGTTCACCAATCTCAGGGTTCGGGACGCTCTGGAGCGCCTCAAGAAGCAGCGGCACGAAATGAGTGATGGTGGCAAGCAACGGTGTCGGCGCGCAGACCCTTCCCAGTTCCTCCGCGACGATCCCCAACTCGACAAACCCCATGCCGAGACCCCCGTACTCTTCGGGGATCCCGAGCGCGGACCAGCCAAGCTCAACCATCTGCATCCACAAGGCACCGGCGTCACCGGTGCCCTCGTAGACACCACGCACGACCGAAGCGGGGCACTCACGGGCAAGAACGGCCCGAACATTGTCCCGCAGATCAATCTGATCGTCGCTCAGTTCCAGGTCCACGGATCAACCGAGTTCGGTGCCGTAGATCCCGACAAAACTGACCATCTCCCCTGGGTAACCACCCAAGTTGTGGGTCAAACCGAGGGTTCGGTCACTAGCCGGGATCTTGCGATCATCGGGGGCGGCACCCCGTAGTTGCAGCCAAACCTCGTAGAGCATTCGGAGGCCCGATGCTCCGACTGGATGGCCGAAGGACTTGAGGCCCCCGTCGGTGTTGACCGGTAGACGGCCATCCAGCGCGAATGCGCCGTCAAGCACATCGCGATAAGCCTTGCCTCGTTCGGAAAAGCCAAGGTCTTCCATCAACACGAGTTCGGTTGGCGTGAAGCAATCGTGCACCTCTGCCATGGCGATCTCGGCTGTGGGGTCGGTGACGTCAGCCTGCGCGTAGGCATCGTCGGCCGCCCATTTCGACTCGTTGAGTGTGGTGTAGTCATAGTCGGGGTCAAGGGACCCGGCACCGGTACCGGCCACACACGAAAGCGCCTTGATGTACAGCGGATCGTCGCAATATTTGTGAGCGTCTTCGGCACGGCACATGATCACACCCGCAGACCCGTCAGCCACGCCCGCGCAGTCGAATACCGACAACCGTCCCGCTACCGCCGCCATCTGACAGATCTGCTCCGCGGATGTCTCGCGCCGGAACTGCGCCAGCGGGTTGCGGGCGCCGTTGTAGTGGTTCTTCTCGGCGATTTTGGCCACCGCGTAACGCAGATCGTCTTCATCGATTGAGTACTTGGCTGCGTAGGCAGGAAGAATCAAGCTGAACATGGCCGCCGCGGTGAGTGTTCGCTGAGTTCCGTCTGTCGGGATGGGGAAGGCGTTGAGGCCTTGGTAACCGCCGTCTTTCACCTTTTCAGCACCCAACGTCATCACCAGGTCATACGCACCGGAGGCAACCGCGTAGGCCGCTTGGCGCATCGCCTCAGAACCGGTGGCGCAATAGTTCTCCACACGGGTGATCGGCTTGCCGTGAATCTTGAGCGGTCCACCCATGGCCAAACCCGACGCTGCCGACTGTGACGTTCCGAACCAGAAAGCATCGATGTCGTCTTGGGCCACTCCGGCTGAGGCGTAGGTGGCTTGAGCGCCGTCGATAATCAGGTCGTCGAGCGAGGAGTCCCAGTGCTCGGCGAAGCGTGTGCATCCCACACCAATGATCGCGACCTGGTCCTTTATTCCGTGTGATCCCATCAGCTCTCCTGGGGCGTGCCGGCACTGCGAACTGGTCGCACTTTCCAAAAGTAGTTGTGTATCTCGTCGCTCGTGTACAGCCGCCTGAAGGTCGGTTCAACACGCCAGCCAACCTCAACTTCGTCGGCAGCGACATCGGTTAGTTCGAGCGGAACTCGCCCTCCCCCGTCGAAATCAACCACCGCGAACACCACCGGTGGACTCGGCGAATACACCAATTTGTCGACGGTGAAACTGGCGATCGTGCCCTCTGTGTCGGCCATAGCTATCGGTTCCATGTCGTCTACGGCCCCGCCCTTTTCCGACACCCGCGCAGGCGGGAGATGAACCATCTGACTGGACCGATCGCGTGTGCCCACAAAACCAAACTTCCACGCTTCACGGCGGTGAGCAGCGCTCGCTGAAGGCCGATCGGGTGCCGGTCGGTTTGGAGGCTCAACCGCCACCATCTGACGCCACGACAGATACTTGCCATAGCTCACTGTGCCACCCGTGGCTATCTGTGCCGAAACCGCCGACGATCCGCGATGATCGACGATCGCCCCGGTCGTACGCAGCACCACCGCTTCGACACCATCGGCAAGCACGACCAGCACGATGATCTCATCTGGACCGGCTGACTCAAGGGCTGTGGCGAGCATCAGAGCTCCATGGGCGGTTCCGGTGTTGCCGACCGTGTCGGCCAGGTCGTCGACCATGTTCTCTGTCGGGACCCCTAGCCGCGCCCGGTTGCGTTGAACAGCGCGGCTGTGCATTCCGGTCAGGGCCAAGTGGTCTACGTCATCGCTGCTGATGCCGGCCGCGGCCAATGCCGCAGCGAACGCTTCTTGCATCAACGGCGCATAGGCGACCTCACCGAACCGTTCTTCCCATACCCGCGAACGCGCCGCGCCGGGAATCCGCCAACGTTCCAGAAGTTCATCGGTGGCAATGCCGGAACCGAGATACTCCGCGATTACCGTGCCCGCGGTGTCGTCACCTACTAGCAGCGCCGCGGCACCATCACCGCCGGTCGCTTCGTCGCTTGAGGTGGCCATGCCGTCACGGATGTCGGACGCTACGACCAGGGTCGTGCCAACCCCCGACAGTGCCGTGCGTAGCGTTCCGATACCAGAGCGAAGCGCCCCACCCATGTCGAGCGCCCCGACCGACGGGGCCAAACGAAGCGCCGCATGGATAGCGGTGGCGTTGGTCTTTTCGAGGTACGCCGGAGTGGATGTGGCGAACCAGAGAGAATCCACGGCGACCTCAGCGGCGTTGCGCAGCGCGTTGCGAGCCGCCTCTGCGCCCATGGTTGTGGTGTCCTCGTCGTAGGACGCCACCGAGCGGGTTCCCTGTCCTCCGCCCTTGCCGAAAAGCGCCGCGATCTCCCGTCGATCAAGACGGTGATGTGGAACGTGGACCCCGGCGGCGATGATGCCACGCATGCGCTCTCCTGTGGCTTAACAGCCTCGCTCAGATATGACAATGCGCATCAGATCCTACCCGTTGGCACTGTATAGCGCAGCATTCGCTGTGTACCCCAGCATTATCGGCTGGCGCGGAGTTGGTTTATGCGGCGGCGGGCGATCTCTAGATCGTCGGGGTTGGTCACTCCGACCCACGCTTCGGTGGTGGGGATCACCTCAACTGTCAACTCGGCGGAATGCATCAGTTCGTCAACCACCTGGGCAAACAGAAACTCCAAAGAAACCATGCCCGACACCGAGAAATCATCGGTTGATACGCTCCAAGTACGCGCTCAGCCGTGCGGCTCGAAAATTTGTGATAGCGGGTTTCTAATCCGTCGTCACCCCCGAACACCTGGTAGTTGCACGCGGCAACTAGCTTCGATGGCCGCGCCGACCCGAACTCCAGCAGCCGCGACCGCGGCGTCCTCGGTTTCGCTCTCGGCGTTCAAATCCCGCTCAGAAGCAACCAAGAAGTCAAGATCTGCACGCAGATTCGCTGGTGCCAGATCACGCAGCTTAGTCAGGGCCGCCAGATATCCTGCGTCGGATCTGTCCTCATCGGCATCAGCGTCTCGAATGCTCCTTGAAGCAAAAAACTGCGCCTGCTCACAGAACTCACTGTCAGTCGCGGTGTCGCTGCATGCAACCAGCACAGTCAGAAGTCCGGTCATCAAAAGAAGGGCTTTCAACACAGCGAAGTTCGACTCAAAGGGCGTCGTTGATGTGGTCTAAGTCGGCGCTAGTGAACGTCTCCGGGTTGTTCAGACCTAAACCACTCCAACTACGCATGCATGATTCATTCGAGTTCACATGCGTGATACTGCCGGTGTGGCCGAACTCGTGGCAGCCAGTGTAACGCCAGAAGTTACGCTCGTGGTTGGAATCCGGTGTGGTGTCCATGTCTCTCAGGTTGAAATCGATTTGAAAGTGACCGCAGCGGCGGTTCCACCAGACGATCGTCGTGCAATAGACTCTGGATCCAGAATAGCCACTGAGAACGCTGTCGTGACAGTGGATGTCGTTGTCGCCCAATTTCACAGTGATTTCTGATCGCTGAAGTTGGCTGGCCCCCCAGTCACACGCCATCTCGCCGGCTGGAGTCAGGTCAACATGTTCGTAGTCTTGGGTGTTGTTGTCGCGGGTACGCAACCTGGTCGATCCATCGTCATGGTGAGCGCCCGCGGTACTAGCCACAAGCACTGCGACTACCGACGCGGCGGCCGCTGAGCGGAGCGTGTTTCGAAACCGTCTCATCTTCTTGTTCATCACGGTGTCTCCTGACCGGTTGTGTCATTGCCGCCATTGTCAGAGGTACTGCCGCCGGGAGTGGGCGGAGCGGTGCCGTCACCGCTGTCGCCAGTATTGCCAGGAGTGCCGCTGTCGTCCTCGGCTTCGAGTTCTGCCAGCACCTCAGAGATTGATTTCTGCGGCTGAATGTTCTCACTCACGACGGTTACCACAGACTGTCGGACACGGCCAGCAACGCTGTCTGGGGCAAGTTCACCCAAAACAGCGCCAAGAGCCGAGTGCGAGAAAACCTCCGCAGTTTCGTAGATCTGGGACTGTCCGTCAACATGGTGGTGGGTCAAAATCCGTCCGTCGGGGACGATCTGGATGTAGCGGTCATCCGGCTGGCTCGAACTCTGCGCCAAGAAGTACACGCCCTTGTCACCTACACGGCTCCAAGGCATCTCCGCGTATTCAAACGATGTGCCATCGTCAAAATGGCCCTCCTCTTCGACAACAACAGTCGTGCCGGGTGCTGTTCCCCTGAGAGTCTCAGCGATGGTGATGGTAACGTCGCGTACCGTTATCGTGGTGGACAGTGGATCATCGGCGTTGAGCGTGCGGCCACGCTCAACCGCGGTCACTTCGCCCGAAACCACAAGGCTGGCAGTGGCCGTCATCTCATCAAGGCTCGTGAAGTGATACATCCAAGTGCTGGCAAGGGCGATCGTGTCGGGCCGTTCCTCGTCGACCGACACCTCATCACCACCGCTGCAAGCACCCACCAAAAGCAACGCCGCAGAAACAACCAAAGGACCGACTTTCTTGATCATTGGTGCATTCCTCTTTCTTTCAGCGTTCAACCCTAAAGTCAACTATATCTGATTTTGGCTGATTTATTGTGTTCCTGCTGATTTATTGTGTTCCTGCTGATTTATTGTGTTCCTGCTGACCGAGGTGAACTGCGGTCGATGCTCGGCGAGGCCATCGAGGATGCTGCCAGCGCAAGCTCTAGTGGTGGTTGCAAGTCAGTTGAATATAGATGGTTTTGGCTGATTTCCAGTTGTGGAGTTTGCGGGGCATGGTGTTGAGGTTGTTTTCGATGACCGAGAGGTGTGTGGGGTTGATGTTGATGTCGGTGCCTTTGGGCAGCCAGCGTCGTAGCAGTCCGTTGGTTTGTTCGTTGGTGGGGCGTTGCCACGGTGAGCGCGGGTCACAGAAGTAGATTTTGATGTCTAATGCGGTTTCGATGTTTTGCCAGCGGGCCATCTCGCGGCCTTGGTCCCAGGTCAGGGTCTTGACTAGGTGTGGGGGCTGGCGGCGTAGCGCAGCGGTGACCGCGGTAGCGGTGTGCTCTGCGTCGTGACCGTTGGGCAGCGCAACTGCCAGTGTCATGCGGCTGAGCCGTTCAGTCAGTGTCGCCACTGCCGAACCGTTGTTCTTGCCGATGATCAAGTCGCCTTCCCAGTGCCCGGCTTCGCTGCGGTCCAAAGCCTCGACACAACGGTCCGCTATGGGCCTGTAGTCACCTAACGGTCTGGGGTTATTAGCGAGCCGGCCCCGTTTTCTGCGGTATCGACGCCGACGCGGCAACCGCCGCCACGAACCTGGGGCCAAACCACTGCGGCCGCTGTGGTCATAAGCCGCCCGATAGATCGTCTCAGCACACACAACGCGTCCCTCGCAACGCAGATCCGCTGACACCGCATGCGGTGACCAACCCAACGCCAGACGCCGCGCCACCTCGGTGCCGAGCCCCGGGTCAGCGACAAGGCGCGGAACCTTCGGTCTCGCCGCCCGCGCTTCAGCAGCGGTCTGCGCTAACTGAGCGTCATAGCCCCTAACCAAACAGCCAGCTCGCTTGCACTCTCGATAGATCGTCGACGGGGCACGACCCAAACACCGCGCCGTCTCCGAAACGCTAACCCCGGCCATATACATCGCCTCGATCCGAGCGCGCTCAACAACACTGAGCCTTTGTACCATACTGAAAACCTCCATCGGTGAGATGCTTGGTGTTGCAACCGGTCATCATGACCGATCACTTGCATCCACCGGTGGAGTTCGCACAGCGATCCCGATCTCGCATGATCCCGGGCCTGCAATGAACGATGTCGTCCTCGTCGACGATCACATTCTCTTGAGCCTGCTGCTCGGAGACGAACCGCGCGAACTGCGGCCACGAGGTGGAATAATCGCCACGACCGGGTTGTGGTATCACCGTTTATGCCCCGCGCTCGCTGATAAAGCTGTGGTGGAATCGATGTCGCGCCAACTCGGAAACGTGGCACCTGACATCGCAACCGAGGTCATCGCTGCGGTCATGGAGTTGCCCGAAACATTCGAACTGGTCTCGCTTCGCTCGCTCGGCTGGCCGATGGGCAAACTCGTGCGCGATGGCACCCGCATCAACTTGCTCGCGCTCGAAGCGCTAGCAGCTGCTCGTTTTCTCAACGCAGGCATATTCTGCCCGCAAGCCAATGCCAATGAACCTCTCAAACAGGCGGCTCTTGCACAGGGAATACCTATTTTCAGCGTTCCAACGGATTACGTATAGAAGCAGTTGACGAATCAAAAGTTCGGCGTTATCACAGGTCCCGGAACTCGGCGATGCGGCGGCGGGCGATCTCCAGGTCGTCGGGGTTGGTCACTCCGACCCACGCTTCGGTGGTGGGGATCACCTCAACTGTCAACTCGGCGGCATACATCAACTCATCAACGAGCGAGGGAAGCAGGAACTCGGCCTTGGCATCGTTGCGGTAACGCCGTATGAACGTCCTGAACCCCGCGTCGAGATCATCGAAGATCTGCTCTCCGAAAGCCCAGAAGTTCATGGACACCACCGCATCCGGATCCAACGGGCCCGGCGGTTCAACAGCACGGATTGATCCGTCGTTGCGCCGGCTGATGCCATGGGTTTCAACCAACGAGACAAGTTCGTTGCCGTCTACCGTGCAAATGCCCCTGCTCACGCGGCCAACTTCGGGAAGGGTCAGTTCCAGACGAAACCCTCCCAGAAGTGCATGTCCCGCCTCAAGCCCACTGGCCCGAGCAACCACAGACTCATATGTGGAGCGGCCGTAATAATCATCGGCGTTGCACACAACAAACGGGCCATCCACATCGGAGGCCGCGGTTAACACCGCGTGCGCGGTTCCCCATGGTTTGGCGCGTGACGGTCCGTGTTCGTCCTGACAGACATAGCTGATCTCAAGGTCTCCGTAACGATCACCAATATGGCGTTGCACATCGTCTTTGATGTCGCTGCGGACAATGAGCACGACCCTGCCGACACCGGCATCGACCGCGTCGCGGATCGCAAAGTCAACAAAGGCCTCGCCGTCAGCTCCGACAACCGCGAGTTGCTTGGTACCGCCAAACCGCGAGCCGAGGCCCGCTGCCATCACTACCAGAGAGACCATGCCCGACACGGTGAAATCATAGGTTGCTTCGCTCGAAATTCACGCTCATCCGTGTGGCTCGAACACAACCTTGATGGCCCCCGAGGAACGGAGCGCTCCATGCTCCGCCGTCTATAAAGCACCAAACTTGAGGATGTCCCGTTGATTGTTGAAGTTGCTGCGGGGGGTGGTCCTGGTGTTCATGCAGCGAGTTCGTTGGGTTCAGTATCGCAGGCCGGGGTGACAGTGTCGGCGTGACGGCCGAGCGCGGTGACGAGTTGGGGCATCTGCTTGTGGCCGCGGACTCGCCGGAATTTGCCTTCGGCTTCGGCCATCCCGGCGGCGCACCATCGGCGGCGCATGTCGCCTTCGTCTCGCCAGCGTTTGACGTTGCGGGTGGTGGTGCGAGCGATCGAGATCATCGATTCGATCATGTTGGTGCACACCAGGGTGCGGGCCAGGGTCCCGTCGATACCGAGGCGACGCACGGTGAACATCTCCTCGAGGCCCTCTCGCAGACTGCCGGCCGCGTCGGGACAGGTGCGGTCAAGTTTGGCCGCCAGCCGTTTGGCTTTCAACAGGCCGCTGTGAGGGTCGGGGTCAGCGAACGCTCCCCGCAGCCGGGCGTCGACCTGTTCACGGTCGGCTTTGGGGAGATGATCGCCGACGTTTCTGCGTTTGTGGATCTGGCAACGCTGGATCAACGCCAGCTCTCCGAACACAGCCCGCACCGCGGTGGCCAGTGCTTTGGCGCTGTCGACCACCACCAGCAGACCACCGCTGTAGTCGAGGCCGCGGTCCACGAGATCGGCCAACAAGGCCTTGACCAGGATCTTGTTCTCGGTGTCGCCGAGCCGCAACCCGACCGGGACCTTGGTGCCATCAGCGGTGACAATGAGGGCGACAACGCAGGTGGAGCCGGCGAAGTCGACACCGTCGATCATCAACACCGCCGCGTCCAACTCGGTGAGATCACGGGCAAGGAGGTCGGCGAGTGCTTTCTTGGTGCCACACACGAACCGGCGCGACACCGCCGATTTCGATGTCGAGGTCGCCTGCGACCGGGCCTGGGTGCCGATCGGATCAGCGACACGCTCATAGGATCGGGTCGCGACCCCGGCCAGCATCCGCTCCATCACCGTGCGCTGGAGAACATCACCGTCTGCGAACACGCCGAAGGTCTCCAACGCCACCTCGCCCGCGTTGGCGCCATCACCATCAACGCCATGAACCCGCGGTCGCTTGATCGCCAGGCGCTGGCCGCCCATCACCACCGACGACGGTGTCGTACCGCCCCGCACATGGCTGCGCTCGGGATCTCTCGCGTTCCACGTCCCGCACAACGCGTCGGCCTCCTCGGCCATGATCGCCCGAGCGGCGGCCAGCCCGGCCTCCACCGACAACGCCATCAGCCCCTCACGACACAACGCCGCGATCTGGCCCAGCTCGATCGCCAGCACGTCAGGCAACAACTCCGTGAGCCGTTCATCCGTTTCATCGACCAGCCGCACAGCCGGTCCGTCTACGTTCTTCATGGTGGTCCCTTTCTCAGGTGTGTTTTCGAAGACCTCCTGACGATGCCGCAACGGCACCGCCCAGAGGGGGACCACCACCCCTCTACTTCAACAACCCCCGGGACAACCTCCCAAACTTTGGCCTCACATACACGTTGCAGGAACTCGTCGTCACCGCCAGACCCTTCGAAACCCTCGTGCGCGCCGCCGCTGAACAAGTCGCGTAGCATAACTCACCAGAGCGGGCAGGTTCAGTTTGGGTGAGGGACGTGTCACCATCACTTCTCCTGCAACGCAGCTACTAGGTGTCACGCGTGTTAGTGATGAACAAGTCGAACAACAAGAGCCACTAACAGACGGCAGGTTCCGTCCAGTTGAAACGGGTAGACATCAGCGACAAAACCGCGCCGCTAGTCTGATATTTTGCTGTCTGGGTATCCCCCCGAATCGTGGAGACATCGTCTATGAGGAGACACTATGTCACACACACGACGCAAGTTCGACTCGGAGTTCAGGGCCGGTGCTGTGCGGATCGTCCAGGAGACGCGAAGGCCGGTCGTTGAGATCGCCCGCGATCTCGGGATCGGTGCGGGCACCCTTGGGAACTGGGTCCGCAAAGACCGAATGGAGCGGGGTGAGGCCGAGGGCTTGAGCTCGGATGACCGGGCCGAGTTGGTGCGGCTGCGCGGAGTTGGAGATGGAGCGTGATGTGCTCAAACGATCAGTGGTCCTTTGGGTCAAGGAGGCAACGCGATGAGCGTCTCAGCGCATATCGCGGCCCAAAGGACCGACCACGGCGTGCCTCACGCGGTGTCGTGCCGGGCCCTTGGGGTGGCCCCGTCGACGTTCTACAAGTGGCACAACCGGCCCCCGACGCCGGCGAAGCGGCGCAGAGCTGAACTAGACGCCGAGGTCAAAGCCTGTTTCGACGCTTCAGGCGGCACCTACGGCTCGCCTAGGGTGCGCGCCGAGCTGCACCGGTCGGGCCGCAAGGTGTCCAACAAGACCGTTGAGGCGTCCATGGCCCGCCAGGGCCTGCAGGGCCGCGCGCCCAAGCGGCGCAGGGGCCTGACCCGGCCCGACAAGCGGGCCGCGCCGGTTCCGGACCTGCTGCGGCGGGACTTCACCGCCGGCGGCGTCGACGAGAAGTGGGTCGGCGACTTCAAACAGGTCGACACCGGCGAGGGGCCGGTGTTGCTCGCCACCGTGGAGGATCTGTTCTCCAGGCCGATGCTGGGCTTCGCGCAGTCCGACCGCCACCCCACCGCGCAGCTGGCCACAGACGCGCTCAACATGGCCGCCGCGGTGCGCGGCGGCACCGTGGCCGGGGTGATCTTCCACACCGACAAGGGCTCTCAATATACCTCCGACGCGTTCGCGGCGGCCTGCGCCAAGCTCAAGACCACCCAATCGATGGGACGCGTCGGCTGCGCACTGGACAACGCCGCCGCCGAGTCGTTCTTCTCGACCCTCCAGCACGAGCTGATATCACGCCGCCGCTGGCGCACCCGCGACCAAGCCCGCCGAGACATCGCCGTCTGGATCGACACCTGGTACAACAGAAAACGGCTCCACTCCACCAACAACATGACCAGCCCAATAGACTACGAACTAGCCAACGCAGCCTAAACCAACCCTCCACGATTCGGGGGGAAGCTCAATGTGGTGGAGTTCCAGTTGTGGAGTTTGCGGGGCATGTGGTTGAGGTTGTCTTGGATCAACGCGAGTTGTATGGGGTTGAGGTTGAGGTTGGTGCTTTTGGGGAGCCGGCGTCGTAGCAGTCCGTTGGTTTGTTCGTTGCTGGGGCGTTGCCACGGGGATCGTGCTTGGCAGAAGAACACTTCGATGTTGCAGTTGTGTTCGATGTCGGCCCAGCGTGCCATTTCGCTGCCTTGGTCCCAGGTGAGGGTTTTGGCCATCTCAGCGGGTTGACGACCAAACGCTGCGGTGACGGCTCGGGTCACGTTGTCGGCGCTGTAACCGTGCGGCAGCGGCACCACCAAAGTGAGCCGGCTGACGCGTTCTACGAGCGTGGCGATCGCGCTGGCGTTGTTGGCGCCGATCATCAAGTCGCCTTCCCAGTGTCCTGGTTCGCTGCGGTCGTCTGCTTGCTGGGGGCGTTGCGTCAGGGGCCGGTACGGGCCTAAAGCGCTGCGTTTGGCGGTTTCGCAACGGCTGCGGGGTTTACGCCTGCGCCGACCGCGGGGCAGGCTCTGCCACGAACCCGCTTTGAGTCCGCTGGTGTTGTTGTTGTTGGCGTAACAGGCCCGATAGATCGTCTCGGCGGACACCGCCATCCCTCTAGTGTGCAGGTCCGCAGAGATCGCATGCGGCGATCAACGCAGTTTCAACCCCTCAGCGACCTCACCAGCCAAAACCGCGTCACCAGCGAGTTTGTGAACCTTCGGTCGAGCCGCGTCGACACCCGTGCGGCGATGAGCGCGACCAGCCCGATAACCATCACGCCCGCCGCCACGGCCAAGCTCGCGATACACCGTGGACCGGCAACGACCCAACCGATCCGCCATCTCCGCCACGCTCAACCCCGCCTCAGACATCACCTCGATCCGTGTCCGCTCATCGAAACACAAACGCTGTGCCATACTGAAAACCTCCATCGGTTCGGTTGCTGACTCTTCACCGACCATCATGGCCGATCTGTCGCAACCACCGATGGAGGTCGCCGTGCTCTATCAGCGCCGTTCCCCTGATGGAACATACTCAGCCCATATACGTGGATACACGAGAGCTTTGTGGGAAGAACGCGCTGCCTATGACCCGCGTCATTTTACCAATCTGATTGATGTGAGCGAGTGCTGGTAGAGCGCTGGTCGTTCGTCCGGTGGTGCGACCACTGCGAGTTCCGGTGACATGAGCTTCCCCCCGAATCGTGGAGGGTTGGTTTAGGCTGCGTTGGCTAGTTCGTAGTCTATTGGGCTGGTCATGTTGTTGGTGGAGTGGAGCCGTTTTCTGTTGTACCAGGTGTCGATCCAGACGGCGATGTCTCGGCGGGCTTGGTCGCGGGTGCGCCAGCGGCGGCGTGATATCAGCTCGTTCTGGAGGGTCGAGAAGAACGACTCGGCGGCGGCGTTGTCCAGTGCGCAGCCGACGCGTCCCATCGATTGGGTGATCTTGAGCTTGGCGCAGGCCGCCGCGAACGCGTCGGAGGTATATTGAGAGCCCTTGTCGGTGTGGAAGATCACCCCGGCCACGGCACCGCCGCGCACCGCGGCGGCCATGTTGAGCGCGTCTGTGGCCAGCTGCGCGGTGGGGTGGCGGTCGGACTGCGCGAAGCCCAGCATCGGCCTGGAGAACAGATCCTCCACGGTGGCGAGGAACACCGGCCCCTCGCCGGTGTCGACCTGTTTGAAGTCGCCGACCCACTTCTCGTCGACGCCGCCGGCGGTGAAGTCCCGCCGCAGCAGGTCCGGAACCGGCGCGGCCCGCTTGTCGGGCCGGGTCAGGCCCCTGCGCCGCTTGGGCGCGCGGCCCTGCAGGCCCTGGCGGGCCATGGACGCCTCAACGGTCTTGTTGGACACCTTGCGGCCCGACCGGTGCAGCTCGGCGCGCACCCTAGGCGAGCCGTAGGTGCCGCCTGAAGCGTCGAAACAGGCTTTGACCTCGGCGTCTAGTTCAGCTCTGCGCCGCTTCGCCGGCGTCGGGGGCCGGTTGTGCCACTTGTAGAACGTCGACGGGGCCACCCCAAGGGCCCGGCACGACACCGCGTGAGGCACGCCGTGGTCGGTCCTTTGGGCCGCGATATGCGCTGAGACGCTCATCGCGTTGCCTCCTTGACCCAAAGGACCACTGATCGTTTGAGCACATCACGCTCCATCTCCAACTCCGCGCAGCCGCACCAACTCGGCCCGGTCATCCGAGCTCAAGCCCTCGGCCTCACCCCGCTCCATTCGGTCTTTGCGGACCCAGTTCCCAAGGGTGCCCGCACCGATCCCGAGATCGCGGGCGATCTCAACGACCGGCCTTCGCGTCTCCTGGACGATCCGCACAGCACCGGCCCTGAACTCCGAGTCGAACTTGCGTCGTGTGTGTGACATAGTGTCTCCTCATAGACGATGTCTCCACGATTCGGGGGGATACCCACAACACACCTACACTGCACTCTGTCGCAACCACCAGTAGAGCTTGCCCACCTGATACACACCGTCGGTATCGCCGCGCGCTACCGCCCACGCCACAACAATGGTTTGAGATGGACCTTCGCTGCACACAAACATCAAGATTTGGTCTGCTGAGTTGTTGAACTCTACGAACCCGATGATCCAAGCACCGTCTATGCGGTGATCAACGTCTGTGACGAGCCTCATCCCAGGCTCCAACCGCATCGGTTCGGTTGCCCCGTACGTGATGGGGTCTACATCTTCGGGAAGCATTGGGCTGTGCTGAACGTAGGTGGTAACCGCTTCGACAGGAATCCGTTCGGTTGCTTCTCGCCACACCGTCGTCGTCGGCGTGTCCGTCGCTGGTTCGGTGGTGGACGGCGCTTGACAGGTGGGGGTTGTGAGGTTGATGGTTACGTCTGGTTCGCCCTGGTAGCGGTACAGGAAGGTGACGAGCTGTGCACGCGTCAATGTGTCTTCGGGCGCGAAGGTGGTGGGTGAGGTGCCGGTGGTGATACCGGTGTGGGACATCCACGACACAGCGTCTTGTTGCCATCCCGCAATGACGTCACTGAAGTTGTGTGGCGGTGCGGAAGGCTCATCTGCCAGACGATGCAGAAACGCTGCGACTTGGGCACGCCGGAGCGTATCGTCAGGCACGAAGGTGGTCGGCGAAGTACCGGTGGTTATCTCGTTGTTGGCCATCCAGAGATCGCATCGTTTTGGGCGTCGTTTGTTACGTCGGTGAACGAATGCGGCTCACCGGTATCGGGCTGGTTTGCCATGTTGTAGATCCACACCGCTGTTTCACCACGCGACACCGGAGTCTCAGGCGCGAAACAGACCCCGGCAATGTCGGTGATGGCGTTGTCTACTGACCATTGCACCGCGTTGGTGTACCAAGTGCTTTCAGGCACGTCTCCGTATCCCGCGACGGCCCCAGCTGGTGCCGGGGATCCCATCAACAACGCAGCCGTCAACGAAAAAACCAGTCCGACAGTCAACCAGACCCGGCTCATCCCAACCACAAAATCAGAACATCGACAAGACATGAACACGGCACCCTAGCCCACCCAATACAACCAAGCAGCCATGGCGGGACGGTGTCGAATCACATGAGGTTGCGGCGCGTCATGCGGCTGGGATCGCCCCGGTTTCATGGGGGTTCAAGGCGTGGCACGGGTGCGGACTTGTGACATGCCGAACGGATATAGTTTTCATGTAGTGTCACACCCTTTGGATAGGTTGTGGTTATGTTCGATTTGATGATCCAGCAGGCCCGGGGGGTGGTGACTTCTGGGCTTTGCCGTGGGGAGTTGGAGGGTCTGGTTGCGGGTTCTGGGCGGGTGATCGCCGCGTTGTCTGCGTTGCAGACACGGTGCGCAACGGCGATCGAGGGTCTTGATGATGGTGGGGTGAACTCCAAGACGGTGCTGCGCGAGGCCGGTCGTATGTCGACCCGTAATGCGAACTCGATCGCGAAGACTGCTGCTGGGTTGGCTGAGATGCCGAAACTGGCTGAAGCGTTGGCGGGGGGCGCGATCACTGCTGAACACGCTGCTGTGGCGGTTGGGGCTGCCGCGAAGACTTCGGCTGAACAAGTAGACGACGAACTGTCCAAGCTTGCTGAGACTTCGTCGGTAGATGTGTTTGCTGAACAGTCACGGCGTTGGGTGAACCGCAACCAACCCGATGACGGCTCTGAGTTGTATCAACGTCAACGTCGTAGCCGGTTGTTTAAGAACTGGGTGAACGAAGACGGCATGGGTGTGCTGTTAGCAGAACTCGACCCGACTAGCTATCAACAAGCACTCAAAGCAATCAATGTTGAATATGACCGGTTGTGGCGTGACGACGGTGGCCGCGACGGCACCCCTGATGATGTACGAACACCACAACAACGCAAAGCAGACGCCTTTGTTGCGTTGATCACCGATGCGGGGCGTCGTGGACCCGGCAGCACGCGGATGCAACTAACGGTCATAGCTGACGTTGAACGGCTACGAGGCGACAACCCGACAGGTGTCGCTGAGATCATCGGTGGTGAAGCCCTACCCCAAACAGTGCTGGAACGCCTGATGTGCATAGCCACAGTTACCGGCGTTGTGTTTGACGGTGAAGGACAGCCCATCTGGGTGGGTCGCGACCGCCGGTTCCCCACCGACGCCCAGATCAAAGCGATCATCGCCCGCGACCGCCACTGCACAGGCAAAGACTGCACGGCAGGTCCTGAGCGCTGCGAGATCCATCACATCGTGCCTTGGGAAGAAGGCGGATTAACGGACATCGACAAAATGTGTCTCGCCTGCCCACACTGCCACCACAACATCCACGACCGCGGCTACATCGTCATCAAAACCAACACCGGCTACAAAATCATCAACCCCAACAACCCACCAAACGGCCCCTAACCGCCTAGCACCGTGACGGAAACGGTCGGATGGCCAGGGTTGTTCAGCCAACAACCCACCACGAGGCCCCAACCGCCCAACTCGGTGGCGGCAATGGTCTCACCACGCCGCCCTAACGCCTAGCACCTGGACAACAAACGGTCGGATGGCTCGGGTTGTCCAGCCAACAACCCACCAAGCGGCCCCTAAGCGTTCAGCACGGACCGGTCGCGGTGCTTGTGGGACCGCCGCGGCGAAACGGCAAGTTCCATGCCCGACACTGTGAGATCATAGGTTGCTTCGCTCCAAATTCACGCTCATCCGTGTGGCTCGAAGACAACCTTGATGGCCCCCGAGGAACGGTCCCGCGCCGCGGCGAACGCCTCTTTTGCACCGTCAAGTGGATAACGGTGCGAGATCAGGGCATCACCGAGTTGAGGCATTTCCGACAGCAGCGCAGCCGCGCTGGAAATCTCGCGTCCCGCCGCGGTTTGGCTGTACATCATCGCCGGAACAAGCGTCACCTCCTGCATGAGGATCGTCATGTCCAGTTCCACCGGGTCCCAAAACGAACCAACCATGCAAACCCGCCCCCCATATCTGCATCGCTTCACTGATTCAAGCAGCGAAGACGTCGAACCGACAGCATCAAAGACCACGTCGTAACCGTCGCCAACCCCGACGTTGGCTCCTACCGACTGGGCTGCGGCTGCTTGATGATCGTGGCGAGCGCTGATATCGGCATCGAACCCTGCCTGTCGCAAAACCGCTGCTGTCGCCAAACCAATAGGACCGGCTCCAACGATCCCGACCCGTTCGGAGGTTTGCATCCGGGCTCGGTTTACCGCGTGAACCGCCACAGCCAGATTCTCAACTAGCGAGGCATCGGTCACCTTGATCCCACTCGACAGCCGTACCAGGGCTTCTGCGGGTGCCAACAGGTACTCGCCCATGCCTCCGTCGCTGAACACGCCGATGATGTCTGCGCCAGCATCGCAGCGATGCCGTTCTCCTTCTCTGCAGTTCCCGCAATGACCGCACGAACGTAGCGGTTCGACGGCCACAGGTGTGCTGTCGTCGAGATATCCAGAGATTTCGTGGCCGAGCACCCTCCCCTCAGCCATTCCGTTATCGATCATGTGAAGGTCTGAACCGCATATCCCTACCGCGGCCACCTTCACCCGAAACTGGTTCGGGTCAGCAGGCATCGGCGCATCAGTCAGCGTCGGCTGCCCATCGACGACCCGAACGACTTTCATCCGCCCATTGCTATTGTCGGGTTGGCCACGATCACCGTTTCACCAATCGATCAGATCCCGCACATGATGCGTTTCGTTGATGGAGCGAACCGACCGAATACCAACAAATGCTGCCCGCACCCGGGTGATGCTGCAATAGTCGACAATCATCGCCAGTGGGTCCGGGAATTTGAGAATGGATCGCAGGAATACCATCGTGGTCACGCCATGGCAGAACGCCACAACCGTCTTGGACCGGTTGGAGTCAATCACATGATCGAAACCACGCAGTACACGTTCCTCGAAGGCATCGAACCCGTCGCTGAAGAGGTTCTCGTGGATGTCGCCTTCCAGGATTCTGGCGGCGTCGGCACCATCGGCGTCCATCTCCTCGACCGGTATATACGCCTTGTTCTTGTGGTCCGACTCTTTGAGATCGTCGATCAGTTCGATTTCGAGGTCGAGTAGGTCTGCCAATGGCATCGCCGTTTCGTGCGCACGCCTCATCGTTGACGCCACAATGTGGTCGATTCCCTCGTTCTTCAGGTACTCGGCGGTTCGCTTGGCTTGCTGATGGCCGAGTTCTGACAACGGCGGATCAGCCGTCTCATGTTCACCATCAACTTCGTGACGTGTCGGTCGGGCATGTCGAACAATGATCAGATCCACGGGTATGCACCCTACGGCGACAACACCTGATCAGCGAAACCCAGACTCACAAACAGATGCAGCGATAGCTACCGGCGAAATCTGGTCGGGTTGACGAAAGACAACCTTGACGCCTACGGCCGGCCGGCTCCGGGAACCTCCACCCGCACGGTGTCGATGCGTCCTGCACCAGTGCCACCCACCCGGTCAGGATGGGAGTCCGGTGCTGTCACCAGGAACAACGTGCGTCCGTCGTCTCCGCCCAACATGCACGCAAAGCAACTCATCTCTGTTTCCACTCGATGAGTGATCGCGCCTCCCTCAAGCACCCGCAAAGCCGCATTGCCGATGGCATCAGCGAACCAGATCCCGCCTTCCGCGTCGTAACAGCAGCCATCAGGAGCAGTGCCGGGAACTGCGGCCCACACTCTCCGGTTGGAGAGACGCCCGGCTTCGCCGATGTCGAACGCTTTGAACTCTCCGCCGAAACTCTCACCCACGATGAAGGTGCTCCCGTCGGGAGTGATGACCGACCCGTTGGGGAATTGTAAATCAGCAGCCGCTGCTTCCACGGTGCCGTCGGGTTGCACCAAGGCAAGCGTGGCAGGGACAAGCTCAACCCCGGCATGGAGATCGGAGCCGAAATTACCCACGTAGGCGCGGCCTTGGGCGTCCGTAACCATGTCGTTGCAGTGGAAGGTGGCCACTTCGGACAGATCGGCGTGTTCGTGCAATTCGGTCCCGTCGTAGCGCAGCACCTTCCGGTCCAGCATCGACACCAGCAACAAGTCACCGTCTGGAAGCCAACCCAAGCCTGATGGTTGACCCGGCACTTCAAGCACGACCTCAACCGAGCCATCGAGCGACGCCGCCTTCACCGCATGTTGATAAAAGTCGGAGAACCACAAGCGGCCGTCGTGCCACCGCGGCCCCTCACCAAAGTCAATTCCTCCAACAAAGGCCTCTGGACGCTCAAGAATTTCCATCCTCGAACCATAGCCCCAGGTGTAACCGAAACAGGGATCACGCCTCGGCCTCAGAAATTGGGAGACACGCCCAAACCGGCGACCTCGGGGAGGTGCATTCGACCGGCCGTTATTTCGAGGCGGGGGGCTATGTCGTCGGCGAACAGGGCTGAAGTGGCCAGACCGTGAGCCTTCCCTGGCAGTACAGCCGCGGCGAGGTGGGCCGTGTGTGCAACGCCGACCGCGCTGTCGATCATGGTGGTGACCACCGAATCAGCGCCGAACTCTTCGACTAGTGCCACCGCGGCCACAGCCAAGTCGGGTCCGCCGAGGGCTTGTGGCTTTATGACCACGACTGAGATCGTGTTTGTTCTCAACGCAACGGCAATGTCGCTGAGGTTGACCGCCGACTCGTCGACGGCAACCGGTACCCCACTCGCGGCACCGACTGCGGCAATGCCATCAATGCCGGCGGTGGGTTCTTCGCAGAACGCCACGTTGTAGTCGGCCATGCTGTTCAAGGTGACAATGGCGGTGTCGATGTCCCAACCACCGTTGGCGTCAAGGCGCAGTTCGATCTCGTCGCCTATTGCTGATCGTGCCGCCGATACTCGGGCCACGTCGGTCCGTGGGTGTGCCGCGGCGACCTTCAATTTGATGGCAGACATGCCCTGGAGTGCCAGCTCAGCCGCGGCGGTTGCCACGGCTTCTGGTGGACGCTCAGAGATAAGGCCGTTGACCAACACCGAACGCGGCGCTTCTGGTTCTGCTGCCAGCGAACCCGGTCGAGTCGGTGCCTCCAGCAGCGACGCGATACTCACCTCGCGGCTGCGGGCAAGCAAGTCAAAAGCTGCTCCCACCAGCGCCGAGCGGGCATGGGGTCGAGCCTCGAGTTCGGCGAGGAGCGCTGCGAATCGAGGATCATCGACGCTGTCGAGGTGCGCCACCCGGGAGGTGGCGGACTCCAGCGTCGTCTTGCAATCGCTGAGCGATTGGCGTGACCAACCTGGCAATGGGGCGGCTTCACCCCAGCCGACATGTACCCCATCGCTGATCGAGATCAGCACGCCTGCTCGGTGGTCGAAAACACCGTGAGCGGTGACCAGGGGCGACACTAGGCCAAGTCGGTAGTCCCGCAGTTCGACGGCCAGGCCCACGGTCAACCCAAGCCCATCTGTCTATGGATAACGGCCGCGACCGCGTCGGGTTGCTCAATATGCGCCGCGTGGCCCGCGTGGTCGATAGCGGCAATATCGGCTTTCGGCATTCGAGCAGCCAGTTCGACAGCGATCCAGGTGAACTTCGGGTCTTCGGCACCGACAACGAACACGGTGGGAACCGCACACGACTTGAGGTCGTCGTGCAGCGGTGCCATCACGCCGGTTCCCGCGGCACGCAGGCTTTTGGTCAACCCCTCGGCCGAGTTGAGCAACCGCTGTGCCCGTGACTCCGCCATGAAGCCATCTCCAAGACGTGACTGCGTGGCAAACAGCGGGTTTGCCATCCAACGGTCGACGAACGTCTCCACACCATCGCGCTCGATGCTCTCGGCCAACTCTTGGTCGGACTCCCGCCTGTCGGCACGTTCAGCCTCGCCGGCTAGGCCCGCCGATGCCCCAATGAGCGTCAACGAACGCAGCAGCTCCGGATTCCGACAAGCAAGTGTCAGCGCCACCCTGCCGCCCATCGAATAGCCGACAAGGTGAAACGAGCCACTCGTACACACCTCGCCAATTGCTGCAATGTGCGCGGCCATCGCATCAACCGAATAGTCCCGTTCATCGCGAGGGACACTGCTGCGACCGTGGCCGACCAAGTCTGGAAGTATCACCTCGGCATCGGCCTCGAGCCTCGGAGCCAAGCCGTCCATCGTGGTGCCATCGCCCGTGAAACCATGCAGCAGAACCACCGGCGGCCCGATCCCCCGTCGCTCAACATGGAGGTCCACCCCTGAAGCGACGCTGACCATGTTCACGCGCTGACCATGTTCACGAGATGGCGGCGTTCACGGCGCTGGCGATGGCTCGGTGTTGGGCGAGATCGGCATCGGGATCTACCGAAACGAGTACAACATCCACACCGGGCGTGTCGCTCTCGCAGGCTGAGCGCAGTGCCTCGGCGAGTTCGGACTCTGAGGACACGTCGTTGGTGCGCACTCCGCCAACACCGCTGAAGTCAACCAGGTTGAGCCCGTGGGGAGTTCGAAAGAGCGTCTCGAAGTCCACCTCGCTGCCGCGAGACGCAATCGGAAGCAACGAGAAGATGCCTCCGCCGTTGTTGTCAACACAAACGACGGTCAGGTGCAGACCACTGCGAGCTGCACCGAACAGAGCGCCGAGATCGTGCAACAACGCAATATCGCCGATGTAGAGCACCACAGGAGCGTCGTGTTGTGATGCCAGACCCAATGCGGTCGAGGTGATCCCATCGATACCACTCGCTCCACGGTTACCAACGAAATCAATGCGAGGGCCGTCGGTTCTTACAAACGAGTCGAGTTCGCGCACTGGCATGGAGTTTGAGGCCATTACCAACGAATGATCAGGCAGCACATCGGCCAACACCGAAGTAACCAGGGCACTCAGAAGCGGGCCTCGTCTGATCTTGTCGGTTATGACACGGTCAGCGATCAGATCCAATTCCTTCCAGCGCTCACACCAGGCCGATCCTTGACGTACCGCACCTGCAGCTTCGGTTAGAACCGCTACCGGCTCTGCCGCTAAATGGCGCGTGACAACAAAAGAGGGGTCGTTCCAACGATTGGCCGGATCTATCAGGACCACATGGGTGGGCCGGTGCGCTTCAAGCCACAACCGCACAGGTTTCGTGGTCGGGGTCCCTCCGAGCCGAATCACCACATCAGGAGCGAGTTCTACAGCAATATCGGCGTGGCGAAGTATGTGATCGGTGTTGGCAATCACCGTCCCAACCGAATCGCCACGAGCGCGTCGTGTGCCGGAGATTGGTTCACCAATGACCGGCCATGCAGTCGCAGCGCTCAGCTTCAATGCGGCGGAAACGACTTCGTTCTGAGCCTCAATTCCGCTGGCGGCATCGGGGCCGACAATGATCACACCTCGTTCTTGAGACTTCAATGCTGCCAGTGGAGCGCTTCCGCCGGGCGTTACCGGAGCCCCCGCGGTGCTATCGCCGGGCGTAACCGGAGCCCCCCGATTCGGTGCCTCAACCACCGGAACCGCAGCAAGCGGCTCCAGGGGTTCCCGCAGGGGCCAGTTGAGATGCACCGGACCCGGATTGATCCCGGTGGCAGAGGCCACAGCACGATGCGCGATTAAGTGGCCCTGCGGTGGAGTCCAATCACCCCCGACCGCCAGATCGGCTGCCCAACGGGTTGTGGCACCATAAATCTTGACTTGATCAATGGTTTGGTGCGATCCCCAGTCGCGCAACTCAGGGGGGCGGTCGGCAGTACAGACGATCATCGGTACACCCGCGTGGTGTGCTTCGATGATGGCCGGAAAGTAGTTCGCCGCCGCGGTGCCCGAGGTGCACACCAGCACCGAGGGCCGACCCGTGCGGCGGGCTTGGCCGAGCGCAAAGAAGCCTGCTGATCGTTCGTCGAGCTGAATCCAGGTGCGGAGCTTGGGTTGGGCATGCAACGTAAGAGCCAAAGCCGATGACCGCGAGCCTGGGCTGATCACCACATCGGTCACACCGTGTTCCACCAGCCCCGCAGCAAACGAAGCCACGGTGTCGTAGACAAGATCAGTAGCCACTTGAAGCCTCCATGACATCAAGCAGGGCGCGAAGCTTGACACCGGTTTCAGCTAACTCGTCGCCTGGAACCGACTCGGCCACCACCCCTGCACCCGAAAACAACACTGCTTTCGATTCGCTCACCAGGGCGGACCTCAGCGCAACGCACAATTCTCCGTTGCCATCGAGGTCACACCACCCGACCGGTGCCGCGTACCAGCCTCGAGCAAACCCTTCTCGCTCGAGGATCCACTCAACCGCCTTCTCGGTCGGCGTACCCGCAACCGCAGGTGTGGGATGCAAGACACTGGCAACACGCATCACATCCATGTCGCTTACACCACCAGTTCTCCGCTGTACCTGAGCGGTTATCGGCGTGCGAAGGTGCTGAACCCGAGCCAAGCGCATGACCTCTGGTTCGGGGTGATACTTGCCCTGTAACCCAAGGGCTTCGAGTCGCCCGATGATGTCGTCAACCACAAACTGATGCTCGGCTCGTGTCTTCGGCGAAGCCATCATCTCGGCCGCCAAATCCTCATCGATCACTTTTGTCGAGCCGATGCCAACCGTGCCGGCGACCGCCTCGGTACGAACCTCGGGGCCGTCAAGGGCGACGAGTTGCTCGGGACTCGCACCCAGGAACTGACGGTCGCCGACCGCTACGGAGAACACCGCGCAGTTCCGGTAACGATGCCGGAGCCGATGCAACACGTCTATGGGGTCGACGTTGCCCTCTTCGTGGACTCGTGCCAGCACAACCTTGCGAAACTTATCCCGGGCGATCTCAGAATTGGCATCATCGACAAGGTTCAGATAGCTCTGGTCATCGGCAACGACCTCGCCCGGAGCTACTTCAAAGGGACTACTCAAAGGCGCTGGCAAGTCGGCGGTGAAAGCATCAAGGCGCTTGTCGAGTGCGGTGCTGGCGCTGGCTTCGTCTTCACCGTCGCGCACTTTGGCGGCTGCCAACAGCCAGGTGCCGTCCGCCCGGTCGACGACGGTGATCTCGGGAAGCACCCAACGTGCATCTGAAAACCCAGTCCAGTCGGGGAATGTGGTTTCCCCTTCAGCGGGTGGTGGGGACTGGTCTGCACACGAGAATGAGAAGCCTCCGAGAATAACGGGAGCCGGGGCATTACTCGGACCGATCCGTTGGGTACGCGCCGCGAGGGCTGCCCGTGCCGCTGATGTTGCCGAGAAGCGTCCGTCACCGACGGGGGCGATGGTCTCGACCGCGCCGAGTCCCACCACGGAGAGACCGGACTCCGGACGCATCCATAGTGTTCTGTGTTGCTCAGAAGATGCCGCAAACACCGCGACGGGATCCAGCCGTTCAGCTAGCCGCCTGCCAACAACAATGGTCCCCCCACCCATTGCAGGATCGTCCCCTAGGCGGGCGAGGGCACGGCTTACGAGAGTTTGCTCAAAGTGCCGCGCCACGAGACCGGAAACGACGGGTACTAGGCGAGCGAGCAAGGCTACGAGTTCCTCGCGGTCGCCGCCTTGACGATCTGAGTGTTGTTTGAACAGTTCAATTGAGTCGTCGACGACATTTTCCACATGGGTTGCATGGCGCATAGCCAAAGCGGTCAACTCTTCGAAACTCACGCCCGTGGCAACCAGCGTGCGGGCTGCAACTAGCATCTCGACCGCGTCGGGTCCGAAGCGCTGCTCAGCGCCCTCACCGCTCGGAGTGATCAAACCGGCGCCAACCACGACATCAATGATGAACTCGGGGACTTCTGCTCGCCGTGCGAGTTCGGCCCGGTCGAGATCCGGGTCAGGCGCGTTACGATCAGCGAGATCGGCAAGAAGCCCTGAGGCGTCCCCAGTTGACAGTTCCTTGATTTGAGCCAGCGTGAATCCGCGGTCGGAGAGGTCCTGTATTTGGTGCAGACGACGAAGGTGGGAGTCGTTGTAAACAGCGATGCGACCCTGCCGGGTTGGGGGTGCGAGCAGTTTGCGGCGCTGGTAGTAGCGGACGGTGTCGACACCGACATCGGCAGCTTCAGCCAGATCTTCAACTCGGTAGTTCACAATGCTCTCGCTAGGGCCGTCCAATGGAGCGATCAATTATAGGAGCATTTACTCCCCGAGTCCTTACTCCTATCGTTGTTTCGGCCGGACCACTAGGCCGGCTGTCACCAGCCGATGCGCTTGCGGAATGATCGAACTCCCTGGGATCGGGCGCCGAGCTGTTCGGCTCGGGTGATCAGCTCAGCATCGGACGACACCACGGTCACCGGGTCGTGGTCGACGTCGTCACCGTCGCCAGACCTCAATTCGACAAGCCCAGACCTCAATTCGACAAGCCCAGATCTCAATTCGACAACCAACGCGATGATCTCATCGTCGGCAGCATCGGGGGCCGAATGGCCTGCGTAGCGCAGTTCAACATTGCCTCGCGTGCCCGCACGCAGACCGGGTACCGGGCGACCATCAGCGACCACCACAACCCATTCGTCGAAGTCGAAAGCCACTAACGCATCGACGAGCCGGGCCAGCGCTCCATCACGGTCTTTCCACCAGCCGTCGGGCACTGATCCGATCACATTCATTGCATCAATCACGATCATTCCCCACGGTGTCACACAGCGTGCGTACCATCGACTCCTGATGCCAACAACTCTTGAAATCACGGGCTACGGAGACGCGGCACACAGCGCCCTCGCCAACACTGTTGAGCGCTACAAGGCGGTCGATCCGCTTCGGCCCGTCAGTGTCATCGTGCCGTCCAACTACATGGGCATCGCCGCTCGACGAGGACTCGGGCAGCGCCGCGGGGTCGCGGCGGTCACTTTCCTTACTCCCTACCGCCTTGCTGAACTGTTGGGATCCGCGGCTGTGGCCGCAGCGGGAAAGCGGCCGATTTCCACCCCAATCCTGGCCGGTGCCATGCGGGCGGTGCTCAGCGGTGAACCGGGCCGTTTCGAGGGAGTTCAAACCCACCCGGCAACCGAACGGTCGCTAGTAAAGGCTCATCGCGCCCTCTCCGAGATTCCGGCGGACACACTCAAGTTGCTCTCAGAGGGATCAACTCGGACCGCGGATGTGATCCGCATCTTCCACGCGGTCAACCACCGGATCGACAACAATTACTCCAACGAACGAGATCTGGTGGACGAAGCGATCAAAGCGATCTCAACCGGGGCTTCGACCCTGGCGGATCTGGGTCCGGCGATTCTCTTTCTCCCCCAACGGATGAGCACCAACCACATCCGTCTGTTGAAAGCCCTCGGCAGCCACCACGAAATGCAGATCATCGCCGCAGCATCGGGCACTCCCGAAGCCGACGACCCGGTACGGCTCGCAGTCGAACAGTTCGGGGTCGAGTGGTCGCCACCGCCCTCTGTCGAAGCACCTGTCGCCGACCGTGCGCTCAGCGTTTCAGACGCCGACGACGAGGTCCGCCATGCGGTGCGCAGCATCGTGGAAGCGTCACTTGAAGGCACACCGTTCAACCGCTGTGCAGTGCTCTACGGCAGTCACGAACCGTACGCCCGCATGGTCAGCGATGCCTTCGACGCGGCCGGTATTGAATGGTTCGGGCAATCGGTGTGCACTACCGAATCATCGCTGTTGGGCCGAGCACTGCTCGGCATGCTCAAACTGAGCGATCACGATTTTTCGCGACACGATGTGTGTGCCTGGTTGGCGAGCGCCCCGGTTCACCGAACCGACAACAAGCAAATCCCGGTGGCCGCTTGGGAAAGAGCCTCACGGGCAGCCGGCGTGGTGTCTGGACTGGATCAGTGGAGCACTCGCCTCGCCCGCTTGGTAGACGACCTGAACGCCGACGCCAAACGATTTGAGCACGACGAAGAGTACGAAGGGCGCGTTGGGCGCTTGAACAAAGAAGCCACTGACGCATCAGAGTTGGCAGCATTCGTCGCCAAATTGGCATCCGATCTCCAGGCCGGCAACAGCGCCAAATCATGGTCTGGAATCGCTGGCTGGTGTCGAAAACTGACTCGCAGCTACCTAGGTAGTGAGGCGTCCCGTGACAAATGGCCGACTCATGAGAAACAAGCCGCTGAACGCATCGACGCGGCTGTCTCCAGGATCGGCGACCTTGACGGGATCGACCCAAATCCCAGCGTGAAAGCCTTCCGCAGAGCCTTGGAACTCCAACTCGCCGATGATCTCGGCCTTCATGGAACGTTTGGCCAGGGTGTGCTTGTAGGACCGGTGAACATAGCCGTCGCACTGGAATTGGAACGGGTGATTGTGCTGGGGCTTGCTGAGGGAACAATGCCTGCACGGCGACGCGATGATCCCCTGATACCCGATCACATCCGGGAGGTCGCTGGGCCCAGCCTTCCAACCCGTGCAGACAGCACACACGACACGCATCGAGCGTTGCTGGCCGTAATGGCCGCGACAGAACACACCCTGTTCATGTTTCCTCGCGGGGATCTTCGCAAGAACGCACAACGAGCCCCCAGCCGCTGGTTACTCGACACCTGTCAAACCCGCGACAGTGTGCGTCCGACCGCAGACGACCTCGGCCGCAGCACCGGGGACTGGCTCATGGAGGTTCCTTCCTTCGTCGCCGGTTTGCGCGCCGTCTCATTCCCGGCCCACAACCAGGAATACGACATGCGAGCGCTCCTCGACTGGGCCGAGGACGGCAAAGACATCTTCGAAGCACCGCCGGTAACTCAACGCCAAGAACTGCGCCGAGGGGTCGAGTTGATAACCAGTCGCTATACGGATCGCTTCACACGCTTCGACGGCAACCTCCTTCACGAACTCCGCGGTGCCGCACGGGAGTCGTTGAAGACCAAGGGGAAAGTGACTTCGGCAAGCCGACTCGAGCTTTGGGCGAAGTGCCCGCACGCCTATTTCTTGCGTTATGTACTCGGGATCAACGCAGTCGAAGACCCCGAGGAGCAGTATCGAATCAGTCCCCTTGATTTCGGAACGCTCGTCCATCTGGTAATTGAGCGCTGGATCGAAGAAGCACGAGCCAACAACACTCTCCCTGGACCAGACAGACCCTGGAGCGACAACGATGTCAGGTGCCTCATCGAAATCGGAACCGAAGAAGCCAAGCGCCTAGAGCACCGCGGGTTGGTCGGGCGGGCGGTCTATTGGCAACGCGACAAGCAAGTATTTCTGGATGACCTTCGTGAATTCAGTCAGTTCGACTTCGTCCAACGCGGACTCCGCAAAACCAGCCCTATCGCCTCTGAGTTGCAGTTCGGTCTGCCCACCAGCGATCAGGACGCGATCGCCATCGCTCTACCCAATGGCCGGACAATGGAGCTGCGTGGCGCCATTGATCGAGTCGATGAACACACCGATGGAAGTCTGCTGGTGATCGACTACAAGACCGGCTCAGCGAGAAACTACAAGAACCTTCATGAAGACCCTCTAGCAAACGGCACCAGCCTACAACTCCTGCTCTATGGCTTAGCCGCTCGGCAGTTGTTGGACCGGCCGAATGCCCCGACATTCGGCTCATACTGGTTTGTCACACGCAAAGGCGGGTTCGAGCCTCACGGCTATCCGATCACCACGGAGTTGGAAGCCCAAGGTCTGAGCACAGTAGCCAGCATCATCGAGTGCATCGAGTCCGGGCTGTTCCCTGCACACCCCGCACCGCCACAATTCCGCCCTTGGGTCGATTGCCACTTCTGCGAACCCGATGGTCTGGGACTCTCCCACCAGTACTCGGACTGGCTGCGAATGAGCGGCGACCCCGAACTACGGCCCTATCTCGAAATCAACGGAGGCAACAATGAGTGACGCGCCTAAAGCCTCCAAAACGATCCACGCGGCGGACAGCGAAGAACGTCCCCCTGCCGACGAAGTACGCCCCCCAGCCGACGAAACACAACGGCACCGAATACGCACTGAACGATCGGTGAACCTGTTCGTCGAGGCCGGCGCAGGCACCGGAAAGACTCAAGCCCTAGTTGACCGGGTCGAGGCATTGGTTCTTCAAGACGGGGTGGCAATGGAAACGATTGCCATGATCACATTCACCGACAAAGCAGCGACAGAGTTACGCGACCGCATTCGGCAACGATTCGAAAGGTCCGGCAACTCACTTGCGCAAGCGGCGATCCAGCAACTTGACGGTGCCGCCGTCGGCACGCTCCATTCGTTCGCCCAGCGCATCCTCGCCGAGCATCCAGTCGAGGCGGGACTCCCTCCTGGGATAGAGGTCCTCGATGAGATCGGCTCACAAGTCGAGTTCGAGCACCAATGGCAGCAATTCCTCGACGACTTTCTCGAAGACCAATCAGTGG
Source organism: Candidatus Aldehydirespiratoraceae bacterium (assembly GCA_965249055.1). Taxonomy (GTDB): domain Bacteria; phylum Actinomycetota; class Acidimicrobiia; order Acidimicrobiales; family Aldehydirespiratoraceae; genus VXYK01. The sequence continues at coordinate 271,979 of CBDFKX010000002.1, forward strand.
GCCCATCTCTGCTGTCCTTGGAAGTCGTCGGCGTGAAACTTGATCACCTCCGATCTCTCGCCCTGCAACTGTCCGACAACTGGGACCTGGTGGAGGAGCGTCTTGATCTCGACCCGCGTCAGCCCAAGCCGATCGACACCTCTCGTTTGATCCGACATTTCGATGACGTGCTCGAATTTCAACGCTTCTGCACCGACTCATCGGACAAACTGTTCGTGCATCTCGATCGGGTTGCGGAGAACCGCGAGGCGCTGGCAAACGCCTTTGACAATATTGAGGAGTTGGCGCTCGCAGCTGATATGGGTTTCACAAAATCGGCGGCTGGCAGGGCGGTCAAACCGGGAGGCAGCGGGAGAGCAGCGAACTGGAAAATTGATGTTGGCGAAGTCCGTACGGCGCTAAAGGAGTTAGGCAAACGTTGTGACAAAGCTGTCAGCGAGGTGACAACCGCCGCGCTCGCGTATGTGGGCGCACGTATCGGCCGCTTTGTTCTCGAAACGGTGGAAGAACGACGTCAGAGCGGGCGTCTGCAGTTTCACGACTTGTTGGTCCTGGCCCGTCAACTCCTGCGCCACAAGAAGCTAGGTGCCGAAGTTCGAGCTTCGCTTCACCAGAAATACACACACCTTCTGCTCGACGAGTTCCAGGACACCGATCCAATCCAGATCGAGATCGCAGTGCTCATCGCCACCACCGCAAACCACGTGGATGATCTTGAATGGACCGACCTGGAGGTGGAACCCGGACGACTGTTCTTTGTCGGTGACCCCAAACAGTCGATATATCGATTCCGACGAGCTGATATCCGCCTATACCTCACGGCCCGCGAACACTTCAGTGAACATGCCTCCCTGACGGTCAATTTCCGCACTACCGAACCGATCATTACTTGGATCAACGACGTCTTCTCCGAGCTGATCATCACGGCCGACGAGAGCCAGCCCGAGTATGTGCCGTTGTCTTCACATCGCCTCGGTAGCGACAGCACGGGCCCTGCCGTGGCGATTCTGGGGGCAGAACCCATCCCAGCCGCTATGACCGCCGCCGAATTGCGCCGCGCGGAGTCTGACGATGTCGCCACGACAGTCGCAGAGATTCTGGCAGGCACCACACCTTGGAACGTCGAAGACCCTGATGGAGGGTGGCGACCGGCCAGCCCCAGTGACATCTGCATTCTGTTGCCCACCAGGATCAGCCTGGCCGGCCTGGAACGCGCCTTGGAAGCGAACGGCGTTCCGTACAGGGCTGAGACTTCGAGCCTCGTTTATGCAACACGAGAAGTTCGCGAACTCATGCTGACGATACGCGCTATCTCTGATCCCACCGACGAATTGGCCACAGTCGCCGCCTTGCGTTCATTCGTATACGGCTGTGGTGATGACGACTTGACCACATGGCATCTCGAAGACAAAGGCCGCTTCTCTCTGCACTATCGGATAACCGACGACCACCAAGGCCACCCCGTCGCCGACGCGCTGTCGCACCTTGCGGAACTCCACGAGGACCGTCACTGGCTTACACCTGCGGGACTGCTTGAACGCGTAATCCGGGAGCGAGCGGTGTTGGAGAGCGCCGTCGCCACCGGAGCTCCGCGAGACGTCTGGCGGCGCTTGCGATTCGTGGTCGACCAAGCCAGGGCGTGGACCGATGCGGGAGGAACCGACCTCCGCGCCTATCTGGAATGGGCACGCAGACAGGGAGTCGACAACGCTCGCGTCTCCGAAACGGTTCTTCCCGAAACAGACGATGACAGCGTCAGAATCATGACTGTCCACGGTTCCAAGGGCTTGGAGTTTCCCATCACCGTGATGGCCGGGATGACAACCAGGTTCACCAGTCCCCAATCCGGGCCCGCGGTGCACTTCCCTCCTGGACAACCCGCTTTGTTGAAGGTGTCGAGCAGGGTCGCATCAGAACGCTATGCCGAATGGAAACCGTTCAACGACACGATGGACCGACATGAACGACTGCGCCTGCTCTACGTGGCCGCAACCCGTGCTCGCGACCATCTGATCGTCTGCCTTCATCGACCCGGCGAGGGCCGCAAACTCACGACGAGTGCAACAGTGCTCGCGGAGCACGCGTTGGATTCCGGATCGGCTACACCTTTTGTTCCCTCACGTACCGGGTTGAAACCCCTCAAGTGGGCAAGCCGAGCACCGTTGGTCGACAAGGATCAATGGATCGCCAGACGATCTGAAGCGACCACGGCGGCTCGGCGGCGCACTGTGGTGTCCGCCACCACGTTGGCACGGCAGGTATCAGAGGTATCTGATCCGGGGCTCAACAAGCTTGTCCGCAACCTCGATCTTCCACCATGGCTCAAAGGACGTTACGGGAGTGCCTTCGGCCGCGCCGTGCACGGGGTTCTGCAAGTAATCGACCTAGCCACAGGCGACGGACTGCACGAGGCCGCCGTCGCCCAGGCAGCAGCCGAAGGGGTCAGCAATCGGCAATCAACAGTCGAGCGAGTAGCCCGAACTGCCATCGATTCGCAGGTGGCCCAACAAGCCTCGGCCACGAAACACTGGCGGGAAGTTTGGGTTGCGGCAACGGTTGGCGATTGCCTGGTGGAGGGTTACATAGACCTCCTCTACCGCCACGGTTCTGGTCTTGTTGTCGTCGACTGGAAAACAGACTACGTCGACGGTGACGACGATGTCGCCGCCAAACTCGACCGCTACCGGCTTCAAGGGGCAAGCTACGTCGCCGCCCTAGAAACCGCCACCGGGTTGACAGTCGAACGGATGGTGTTTGTGTTCCTCCGCGAAGACCGGCCAATTGAACGGGATCTCCCCGACCTTCGCAGCGCTGTTGCCGAAGTTCAGCAACGCACTCACGAACTAGCCGAACTATCAGGTCTCAACGCCCAGCACCCAGATCTGTAAGGTCATAGCGGGATCAGTAGCTTGCTCCTAGTGTGTCTAGCGGCGGCGGACTCGCTCACTTAGTTCTTCGGAGAGTCGAGCTATCCGAACGCCCAGTTCGGTGCGCTCTGCTACGTCGATTTCTCCAATGTCGAGATCGAACGCGTCCAGCACCAACTCCAAAGACGAGCGGGCGAGTTCCGCGCCTGCACTGGTCAGTTCAATGAGCACCCGGCGCTTGTCGTCGGGATCAGCGATACGTCGAATCGACCCGCGATCCTCCAGGCGACGAATGGTCTTCGTCGTACCTCCTGTTGTTTGCACCAGTCGATCAGCGATCTCGCCGGCAGCGAGACGGTAGGGCGGGCCCTCTAAACGAAGTGCGCTCAAAAGGGTGAACTCTGAAGTGTCGAGACCTTCGTCCAGCAGGGTGTCTGACAACAAGGCTTCAAGTTGACGGCCAGTTCTGAATGCCCATAGCAAGACTACGAAGGTTGCGCGGTGTCGCTCACCCACCATAGGAGCCAACGATTCCAGTGCGGTGCTCCAGCTATGGTCACCAGCCGACCGCACCTTTCGCTCACCCGCAAACGGACGCAACGAGTCCAGCGGTTCGGGGCTTAGCTCATCTGATGCTTCATCGGGCACGTTTGCAGGCTAGCCCGGTTCCTTTGCTCGCCCAAAGAGATAGCTCGCACATCGAGACTTTGAAAATAACTTCCCAGGAAGACTGTTGACATTACTTCCTGGGAAGGTACAATACTTCCCAGAAAGGTTCTCAGAAAGGTTCTTAGGAAGGTACACCAAGCGGATGGCCATTACTACCCAGACAACACCCGACGTTCGATTCGAAGACATTGACTTAACCGAACTCGGTGTTTTCGCTGATCGTTGCCCTCATGACTGGTTCAGCTTCCTGCGTGAAAACGCCCCCGTTTGGAAACACCCTGCCAATGAACGGTCCGACAACGAACCGTTCTGGTGCGTGACGTCCTATGAACACATCCAACAGGTGCACCGATCCGGCACGCTCTTCAGCCACCAAACAGGCCCCGGCCGAAACGGCGCCGGCGGCATCACGTTGAACGACCAAGAACCCATACGAGGTCCCGGCTTGCAGATGATAATGACCGACCCGCCAGCGCATACTCGCTATCGCAAACTGGTCAACAGGGGGTTTACCCCGCGTGTAGTGCACCGTCTCACCGACGCGTTCCGGTTGCGCACCACCACAATCCTCGATCAGATAACTCCGCTCGGCTCGTGTGACTTCGTTACACAGGTAGCCGCAGAACTTCCTCTGATTGCAATCGCTGAGATCGTTGGTGTGCCTCAAGAAGATCGAGCCATGTTGTTTGAATGGAGCAACCGAGCGCTCGGTGGTTCCGACGACAAAGACGATGCTTACGCTGCCCTGTTCGAAATGGGGATCTACGCTCACGGTCTGACCGAACGCAAACGCCAAGAAACCGCGGACGACCTGTGGACCAAGCTCACCGAAGCTGTGGTGACCATGGAGGACGGCTCAAAGGTAGAGCTAACTGAAACTGAGCGGGACCTCTTTTTCATCATGTTGATCGTTGCAGGTAACGAAACCACCCGAAACAGCATTTCCAAAGGAATGATCGCTTTCTTCGACCACCCAGATCAGTGGCAACGCTGGTTAGCGCACCCCGAACTAGCTGACACGATGGTCGACGAAGTACTGCGCTATACCAGCCCAGTCAACTTTTTCAGGCGCACCGCCACAGCTGACACCGAACTCGGTGGTCAACACATCGCTGCTGGCGAGAAAGTCCTGTTGTGGTATCCATCCGGAAACCGCGACAAGACGGAGTTCGGGCCGACGGCAGATTCCTTCGATATAGGACGCATCCCCAACCACCACATGGCCTTCGGGGCCGGTGGCGCGCACTTCTGCCTCGGCGCGAACCTCGCCAAACTAGAAATCAAGATCATCTTCGAAGAACTGGTCAAACGTATCCCCGACATTCACCTGGCCGGAGACGTCGAACGACTCCGCACCAACCTCGTCGACAGCATTAGCCGTCTGCCCGTCGAGTTCACCCCGAGCCCAGCGTTGCTAGGATCACAGAGCACCAACGGGCACCGGACTTTAGACGATCTTGCCAGCGTGTCCTGCCCAGTAGGGGTCTTTTAGACGGCGCTTGTAGAGCTTGCCGTTGGGGTCGCGGGGCATCTCGGTCGTGTAATCAATGGACCGGGGCAATTTTTGCTTGGCGATCTGACCGCTGAGCCAACCCATGATGGTTTCAGTGGTTTCGTCGTTGGGTTCCCAACCGGCCATCAGCTCGACAGTCGCCTTGATCTCCTCGCCCGTATCGGGATTGGGGATCCCAAACACAGCCACATCCGCTACAGCTTCGTGCTGCACCAACGCTCCTTCGATCTCCGCGGGATAAATGTTGACTCCGCTGGCGATGATCATGTCGTTAGCTCGGTCGTTGAGAAACAAGAACCCGTCATCGTCGAGATAGCCAATGTCACCAACGGTAAAGAACCCTCGCAGGCGGCTCTTCTCGGTTTTCTCCTTGTCGCCTTTGTATTCGAAGTGGTTGCCCGGCATCTTCATGTAGACGGTGCCGGACTCAAACGGCGGTAGGTCGTCTCCCTGCTCGTCGACAACGATCACCTCAGCGCCGGGCCAGGGCTTTCCAACTGTGCCTGGTTTGGCGAGCCATTCTTGGGGCCCGACGATGGTGCCGCCTCCTTCGGTCGCCGCGTAGTACTCCCAGACGGAGTCGCCCCACCATTCGATCATCTTGCGCTTTGTTTCGATCGGGCATGGTGCCGCGGCGTGAACCATGCGGCGTAGCGACGAGACATCGTAGGCTTCTCGAACCTCATTAGGGAGTTGCAATAGCCGGTTGAACATGGTCGGAACCATGTGTGAATGAGTTACCCGATAACGCTCGATTCGCCCCAACAGACCTTCAGGGGTCCAGCGATCCATGAGGATCACGGTGTGACCCATGTGCAGCGACATAGTGGTCCAGTTGTTGACAGCCGTGTGATAGGTAGGTGCCTGGGTGATCTGCACATTGTCGTCGTGCGGCATCGTTCCGAACAGCATGAACAACCCGCCGGAGCCTGCGGAGATCTTGTCGACATCCCCATCGGCCAACGCTCGACGCACACCCTTAGGACGCCCAGTGGTGCCCGAGGTGTAAAACATGTAGGAGCCGGGGTAGAGATCCTCGGGACGTTCGCCTGACTGGCCATCGATCAGATCACTGAAGGGCCTGAACCCTTCCACCGGACCCACCGAGAATCGGTTGGATGCGGGGGTAACGCAATCACCGAGCACCCGCGTAGCCTCAGCTTCGAAACGGCTCGACACGATCAGGGCTTTCGTCTCAGCGTCGTTGACGATGTAGCTGATCTCCGGCCCAACAAGATGCCAATTGATGGTCGTTACAAAAAAGCCCCCTTGGAATGCTGCGAGGCACACTGCGACCTGCCCAAAGCTGTTGGGCAGCACAGTCGTGACCTGATCACCCCTTTTTAGCCCGGCGGCCCGCAAGCCATGGACAATCTTGTTGGTGAGTTCAGACAACTCGCCGTAGGTCATCTGGTTGTGATCCGGGTCGACAAGCGCGAGGTGACCAGGGTCCGCCTCGGCAATTTTCCAGAATCCGGTGATATCGGTGTTGGCCATACTGCAAATGATCCTGCCCCCGACGCCATCGCGCCAATCCGACGCTGATCGGTAGCCAATGCGACCAGGGACCCACGCTGGTCGCTACTGTGAATCTATGGCCGATGATCGCCCGCTCGAAGAACAAGTCCGCCTGGAGTATCGAGGGAAGGTGGCGTGGGTGACCATTGACCGTCCCGAAGTCGGCAACGCGCTCAACCCTCCGTGCCGAGACCGGCTCCGCGACATTTTCAAGGAGTTCAACTCCAACCATCGTGCGCGAGCAGTCGTGTTAACCGCTACCGGCGACAAGCTCTTTTGCCCCGGTGCCGACCTCACCCACAGCTACCAAACCGAACGAGCCACCGACCTCCCCGAGAGGGTGGTAGGCGACCCACGTCAAATGATGCTCGACGGGCAATACACGCTGTTCCCCGCCATCTTGGACTGTGAAGTTCCCGTAATCGCTGCGGTCAACGGCACGGCAGCCGGGATGGGCGCGCATCTCGCCCTCGCCTGTGATCTCGTGATTTGCTCTGAGAAGGCCAAGTTCGTGGAGGTTTTTGCTCGCCGAGGTCTGGTGCCTGATGCGCTCGGACCGTGGCTGTTGCCGCGCATCATCGGAGTGCGCCGCACCATGGAACTCATGCTCTTTGCCGAGGACCTACTTCCCGGCCGAGCACTCGAATGGGGACTGGTCAACAAGGTGGTCAGCCACGATGAACTGCAGTCCGCGGCAAGCGAATGGGCCGAACGGCTCGCGGCCGGCCCGACCCGATCATTCGGTTTCACCAAATGGCTGGTCAACCAGAGCCTCGATAGCGACAGAGCCAAGATGGCCCAAAACGAAGCACTGGCAGTGGAACTTAACGCCTACACCGCTGACTCTGAAGAAGGAGTCGCCAGTTTCCGTGAACGCCGAACACCAAATTGGAAGGGCTACTGAAATTCCACGGCTAGTCGTTCAACGCCACGGATGGTGATGCGCTGTCGCCACACTTCTTCGGTAACAGCCCAGCTCTGATAGCGACTCAGCAAACGTTCGAGCACTACCTGTCCCTCAAGCCGAGCTAGCGCCGCGCCGAGGCAGTAGTGGATACCGGACCCAAACGAGAGCAGTTTGGTATCGCCGCGGGTGATGTCGAAGCGATCCGGTTCGGTGCAGACAAAGGGATCACGGTTCGCTGCGGCTAGCAACATGAGCGTTGTTGAACCGGCCGGGATGGTGATGTCACCGACCTCAATATCTGCAAACAGGTAACGCCCATCAACTTGGACAGGCGGGTCGTAGCGCAACACCTCTTCCACCGCCGCGCCGATAAGGGACCGATCTTCTCGCACCAACCGTTGCTGGTCGGGGTGAGCCACCAAGGCTCGCACCATGTTGCCAAGCAACTGTGTGGTCGTCTCAAAACCAGCGGCGTAAATCAACAACACGTTGGATATCACTTCGTTCTCGCTCAAGCGGTCTTCCCCGTCGCTGGCCTGGATCAAACCAGTGAGCAGATCATCTTGAGGATCAGCTCGCCGAATCTTGATCAGATCAGCCAAGTACGCCCGGGCTTGCAGAGCTGCTGCTTCTGCTCTGTCGAGTTCTTCGCTGCTCGAGATCGGCTCAAGCGAGGCGGACAAATCAGCGATCAGAGGCCGAAGCCAATCACGGTCGGTTTGCGGCACACCCACCAGTGCACTGATCACGTTTGCCGGTAGCGGGAAAGCCACGCTGTCGACAAAGTCACCGCTCCCACCAAGTTCATCGAGGAGTTCATCGGTCATGGCCGTCACCTCTGGACGCAACCGCTCTACTCTCCGCGGTGTGAACGCCCGACTGACAAGACCCCGAATTCGTGTGTGGTCCGGTGGGTTCAAGAACAACATTGAAACGGTGTCACGGTCAAACTCCCGACGAGGACTGCCGTCGATCGATACCGGTCCCACGGAATCCTGGTCCGGTGGACTGCCGCAGCGGGGATCTCTCAACAAGTTTCTGGCGTTCTCAAATCCAGAAATCACCCAGGTGCCGCTTGTTTGCGTACGAAACAACGGTGCCGTCTCGCGAAGCTGCCGGTAAAGCGGGTATGGATCAGCTATCGCTGACGGATCAACCATCAAGGTGAGCAAAATATCGTCGGGCTTCATTGCCCCGGGACGCTACCGGCTTATAGAGCTAGCGCCGCGGCGATCTCTGCGGCGACGCGGGCGTTGTCTTGGGCCAATGCCAGGTTGGCCTCGACGCTGACACCATCGGTCGCCGCGGCGATCGCGTCGAGAAGCACTGGAGTAACCGCCGGACCGCGCAAACGCTGCTGCTCTACGAGGGCAAGCGCCGAGTCAAGCGCGCGGTTAATCGGCTCAGGGTCAAGTTCTGCGCCCACCGGTATCGGATTGGCCACGAGAATACCGCCCGGATGACCAACGGCTGCCACGGCTCGCAGCATGGCTGCCACCTCGTCGCCGCTGTTGACCACAGTCGGAACGTCAAGCCCGCTGTCGCGCACGTAAAACGCGGGAAAGCGATCTGTTTGCCAACCTGCTACTGGCACACCCAAGGTCTCCAAATATTCGAGAGTGCGTGCCAAGTCCAAAAAGGCCTTAGCCCCAGCGGACACCGCCACCACCGGGTGGAGAGACAAGGCAACAAGGTCGTGGCTTACGTCGCCAGTGACTTCAGCTCCGCGGTGAACTCCTCCAATCCCGCCTGTGGCAAAGACTTCGATCCTCGCACGCGCCGCCAATGTCAGCGAGGCGCTCACGGTCGTAACTCCCACATCAAGGCCGCCAGATACCGCACTAGCCAAATCACGGGCCGCAACCTTGTGCGTACCGGCTAGCACACGATCATGGTCTCTTTCGTCAACACCAACGACAGCCACGCCGTCGATCACCGCAGTAAGTGCCGGGACCGCGCCCCCATCGCGAACCGCGGTGACACATCGCTCAAAGCACTCCCGGTTTGCTGGCGACGGCAAACCCAAGCCACTGAAGATGGTGGACTCCAGAGCCACAACCCGCCGATGCCCCGCCAACGCCGCAGCGACTTCTTCGCCAACCCTGAAGAACTCTGCACCCTCGGCCATAGCCCGAAGCCTATGGCCTGTGTTGCAGGTAGGCAGACACTCCCTGAGTGCGCTATCAATAACCCCGTGATCGAGATACTCAAGCAAACGTGGGCGGAACTAACCGCGGAGGGTTCTCCCTTCGCATGGTCAACTCAAGAGGTTCGGGGCATACCGATGCGGGTCTTCGACACCGCCCCACCCAATATGCGATTTGTTTGGGAGCTGTCAGCTCAATTTGCTGATCGGCCTTACATCGTGTTTGAAGACGAGACCATCACCTACGGCGAAGCCCATGCAATGGTTCGGTCATTGGCCCATTACTTGGTCAACGAGCACGGAGTCGGTCCCAACGACCGGGTAGCGATCGCCATGCGCAACTACCCAGAGTGGGCGTTGGCCTATTGGGCAACGATCGTAGTGGGTGCTTCTGCGGTGGGAGTCAACGCCTGGTGGACCCCTGCCGAACTCGAATACGCCGTCAAGGATTCTCGTCCCAAGGTCTTGATCGCCGATGACGAACGGCTCGAACGGGTACTTGAGGTGCTCCCGTCGGTGCGGGCCGAAGCGCCGCTGCACATTATTTCGGTGCGCAGCGACCGTGGACTGCCCGACGACGCTTCGCGGTGGGACGACCATGTCGTCGTGTCGGGCGCGCCAGATGATCTTCCGCCCGCCGAAATAGCTCCCGACGATGACATATGCATCTTCTACACCTCGGGCACGACCGGCTTTCCCAAAGGTGCACAGTTAACCCATCGCGGTTCGGTGCACAACGTCTTACACCTTGCCTTCGCCAACACCGTCGCCTCGATCGCAACCGCCAAACTCGCTGCAGCCAGCGGTGAAGCCGACGAAGGCAACGAAGGCGACTCCGCCGCTCCGGCTACGCCCGGCGAAAGCAACGAAGGCGAGGAACCCGCCCAGGCGGTCATCATGGTGCCGACGCCGTTGTTTCACGTCACCGCCAACAACTGTGTGCTTCATCCAGCAACCATCTCCGGCGGCAAGATGGTGATGATGTACCGCTGGGACACCGCTCGAGCGATCGAGTTGATCGAACGCGAAGGCGTCAACATGTTCACCGGCGTACCGACGATGGCCCGCGAGATGTTGGCACACCCAGACTGGCAAACCCGTGACACATCCAGCTTGGCTGCGTTGGGCGGCGGAGGTGCGGCCATCCAACCAGACCTCGTCGAAAAGATCGACAACACACCCGGAAACGTGAAGCCGGCGACCGGCTATGGACTCACCGAAACCAGCGGCGTTATCACCGCAGTGAGCAACGCCTTCTTTTCGGCTCGGCCAACCTCCGCTGGACTTGTCATGCCGACTTTCGAGTACAGGGTGCTTGACGCTGACGGCAACGAAGTGCCGACAGGCGAACGCGGGGAGCTGTGCGTTAAGGGACCTGCGGTCGTCAAGGGCTACATCAACCGCCCAGAAGCGACCGCCGAGGCCATCCGTGACGGCTGGTTTCGTACCGGCGACATCGTATATATCGACGAGGACGAGTTCGTTCACATCGTCGACCGGGTCAAAGACATGGTGTTGCGCGGCGGTGAAAACGTCTACTGCGCTGAGGTCGAAGCGGCGATCTACGAACACCCTGATGTGGCCGAGGCTGCCGTGTTCGGTGTTCCCGACGACCGGCTCGGTGAGACTGTCGGCGCAGCGATCTACTTGGCAGAAGGCGCCACTCTCGATGAATCGGAACTAGCCGCCCACCTGGCACCGCTTATCGCCAAGTTCAAGCGGCCCGAGCACGTCTGGTTCGTCGATGAGCCGATACCACAGAACGCCAACGGCAAGTTCGTGAAACGCCAGCTCCGAGAGCAACTCCTCGCCACCCTCTAGCGTTGTTTCAGCCTTTCTTGGCCCTAGCGGTGTCCTTGCTGGTTCAACAGTGGGCGGTGATTAGGTCGCCGTTTGGCAAGCACTAGGATCGCGGCGGTGGAACCGGTGCCGTATCTGACTGAACGCCTGCAAGGGTTCGGTACCACGATCTTCACGGCGATGTCGGCGCTTGCGGTTGAGACTCAATCGGTGAACCTCGGGCAGGGGTTCCCGGACACCGATGGTCCCGTCGCCGTGTCTCAAGCCGCCATCGACGCTATAAAGGCTGGTCACAACCAGTATCCGCCTTTGTCGGGTATTGAGCCGCTCCGCACCGCAGTTGCTGAGCATCGACTTCGGTTCCGTGGCCAGAGATTCGACCCAGCTAGCGAAGTGCTGATCACCGCCGGTGCAACCGAGGCATTGGCTGCGGCGATGCTGTCGTTGACGGGACCAGGTGATGAAGTCGTCACCTTCGAGCCCTACTACGACTCTTACGCTGCCGGTATTGCCATGAGCGGTGCGCGGCGCAGGGTTGTGACACTGCGAGGTCGCGACTTCGCGTTCGACCCTGATGAACTTGAAGCCGCGTTCACGCCCAACACGAAACTGATGTTGCTCAACTCGCCGCACAACCCGACTGGCAAGGTCTTCTCTCGCTCAGAACTGGAAGTCATCGCCCGGATCTGCATTGAGAACGATGTCGTCGCCGTGACCGACGAGGTTTATGAACATCTCGTGTTCGACGACGCCGAACACATACCGCTAGCCATGTTGCCGGGCATGGCAGAGCGAACCATCACGATTTCGTCTGCCGGAAAAATCTTCTCGTTCACCGGTTGGAAGATCGGCTGGGCGTGTGGCCCAGCGGAGTTGATCAACGCGGTGCGCACAGCCAAACAGTTCCTGACGTTTGTGAGCGGCGCGCCGTTGCAACCGGCGGTCGCGGTCGGGCTTGGGCTAGGTGATGATTTCTTTGACCGCTACACAACGCAGATGCAGTCGAAACGAGACCGGCTCGTGAGCGGGCTCGATGCGGCCGGATTCGATGTGGTCGTTCCTCAAGGCACGTACTTCGTCACGGCCGACATCGCCTCGCTAGGCGAGACCGACGGGATCGACTTCTGCATGTCGCTACCAAAGCGTTGCGGTGTGGTAGCGGTTCCGACTCAGGTCTTCTATGACAATCCCGAGGCTGGCCGCCTGCTGGTGCGCTTCGCCTTCTGCAAGCGCGATGAAGTATTGGACGAAGCAAGCCGACGACTCCAACAGCTCGGCCAACCAGCAGAAGGAGCGAGCTGATGTTGGTAGCGGCGATTCAGCACGACATCAAGTGGGAAGCTCCCCAACGCAACTTCGAGCGCCTGCGTCCGCAGATCGAATCAGCGGTTGCTCAAGGTGCATCGCTCGTGGTGCTGAGCGAAATGTGGTCCACGGGGTTCTCGATGAACTCGGCCGACATAGCCGAAACCCCGGATGGTCCCACGGCCACGTTCATGCACGAGACAGCGGCTACAACGGGCGCTTGGATCACCGGATCGTTCCCAGAACACACCAACGGTTACGACCTGCCCACCAACCGTCTACTGCTCGCCGGACCCAACGGGGAGGACCACCGTTACTCCAAGATCCATCCCTTCACATATGCCAAAGAAGACGAGCACTACGCCGCTGGACGCGGCACGATCACCGTAGAAATCGAAGGCGTGAGAGTGACGCCGCTAATATGTTACGACCTGCGTTTCACCGACTTGTTCTGGGACAACGCCGCCACCACCGACTGTTTCATCGTGCCGGCCAACTGGCCCAAGACCCGGCGCCTGCATTGGATGACGCTGCTGAGAGCCCGAGCAATCGAGAACCAGGCTTATGTAGTGGGAGTCAACAGGGTCGGATCGGCTGGGCGACTCGACTACTCGGGCGACAGCCGCATCATCGATCCCTTGGGGGAGATCGTCGAAGCATCCCCCGAGGAGAAAACGACCATCAGTGCTGAAGTCTCACCCGCGGTTGTAGCTCAAGTCCGCCGAGACTTCCCATTCATGCAGGATCGCTAGCGGCCGCTCACCGAAGAAGCCGTGATCTCGAAGCCTTGCAGGCGTTCAGTGAGATACGGCGCCGGTTCCACCGCCGCGAGCATCGCCAACCTCTAACCAAGCTCTTACCTACGGCTGCGAGTATCTGAACCTCAAGAGTTACCAATTACCTATGGAGGTACACCCCAATGACCAAGAAGCTGATCTGCTCACTAGTAGCTGCATGCGCGCTCAGCGCAACAGCCACCGCAGCGTTCTTATTGACACCCGGGCAAGCCCTTGCCCAGAACGACGGCACGACCGTCGACCAGGGTGATTCAACACAAGACGCTGATGACGCCGGCTCCACCGATTACAAGCGAGACCATGAAGAGCGAATCAAGGAAGCGCTTCAGGGACTCGTAGACGACGGAACCTTGACCACGGCCCAGGTCGACGCAGTAGTCGAAGCCCTCGCCGAAGCACGCCCGGACGGTAGACATGGTGCCGGCATCGCCGACATCGCCAACATCCTCGGAGTCACCGAAGATGAGCTCAAGACGGCCCTCGCGAACGGCGAAACCATCGCCGATGTCGCCACCGAACAGGGTGTAGCAGTGCAAGAAGTGATCGACGCCATCGTCGCGGCCACCACCGAGAGGGTCGACGCCGCAGTCGAAGCAGGACGAAGTCAGACCAGGAACAGGCCGACGGGATTCTCGACAATGCTGCGGAGCGCGCTACAGACTTCGTCAACGGCGACCTGGAGCGTCCAGCAGGCGAACACGGACGAGGCGGACACGGACGAGGCGGACACGGACGAGGCGGACACGGAGCACGCAGCTGAGGTTCGTTCGTAGCTGTACCTAGTCTCCCCGGGGAAGAGCCGGAGCCGCGGTGCTCCGGCTCTTTCGCGTCAACAACTGAGTCGACAACTGATCAGTCGTCGATGGTTGGCAGGTGAAAGCCGACAGCGGCACCACCTTCAAGGCTGTCGGCAACGAATACGGACCCGCCGTGAACCTCAACAACGTCAGCCACAATGGCAAGACCAAGGCCCGAAGCGGGCAGATCCCGGTTCGAATCAAGCCGATGGAAACGTCCGAATACATCCGCCCGCTCCGATTCGGGAATGCCCGGGCCATCCGCCCGCTCCGATTCGGGAATGCCCGGGCCACGATCATGAACCGTGAGGGTGCCACCATCGACCACCACCCGGATCGGTGTGTCCGCCGGAGAGAACTTCGCCGCATTGTCCAAGAGATTTCGAATCGCCCGCTCAAGTGCCTCAGGACGCGCTTCGAGCACAACCGAACGCTCAACATCGAAGGCGATGTCGCGCTGAGTGCGACGACGGGCCCTTTCAACCACTGGCCGAGTGACCTCCTCGAGGGTCAGCGGCACCGCTGTTTCGTCGCTGCGCACATCCGCAGCAAGGTCGACAAGTTCAACCACCAACTCGGACAGCTCCGACAACTCACTGTCGAGATCGTCGATCAACGCCGACCGGTCCGGTTCATCGAGTTCATGGCCCCGGGCCAACACATCGATATTGGTGCGCAAACTCATCAACGGCGTCCGCAGTTCATGGCTTGCGTCAGTAACCATCTGGCGCTGTTGACGACGAGAAGCCGCGAGTGCCTCAAGCATGGTGCGAAAACTCGATGCCAGTCGACCAACCTCGTCGCTGCCCCAATCCTCAACGGTCATCGACAAGTCTCCTGATTCCGCCACATGTTCGGCCATATCGGTCAGCTTTCGAACGGGACTTACGACCGCACCAGATATGAACCAGCCGGCAAGAGCAGCGCCGATGATCGCCAGCCCGCCTATGAGTCCCGTACGCAGCCGAAGGTCGTCGAGCACCGCCCCCACTTCATCGAGGGGTCGAGCAATCTGAATGAAACCGACCTGGGGCAGCGCAACGGTCATCACCCTCACCGACCCGGACGAACTCGAACCATCGTGCAGAACCGGCGCTCTGAGGGCATCGTCCAACAGCGAGGCGTCCGCAGGCGCGGTGAACTCCTGATCGAATGTTCCGATCACCACGCCTTTGAAGTCAAGCACCCGTGCGAACGCATCGAACGCGACCAGACTCTCGAACGGATCGACTCTGCCAGAAACAAACCGTCGGCCGTTTGGTCGCAGTCGGCCCAGGGAATCATCATCAAAGCCGTTGGGTCGCCCCGTTCCAGGAGCCTGGATGAACCCGGAGCGATCCAACAGATCAGCATCGATTTCAGCGATCAACGAAGACTCCGTGGAACGGTGAATCGAATACCCGAACCCCACGACTACGAACGCAACAACTCCTGCCAACACAAGAGAAACACGCAAGCGCAGACTCACCGGACATCCGTTCTCAACACGTAACCGACACCTCGAACCGTGTGCAGCACGCGCGCCCCACCCCTAGCTTGGAGTTTCTTGCGCAGGTAGCCGACATAAACGTCAAGCGTCTTCGAGTCACTGTCGAGTTCGCCTCCCCACACCAACTCATACAGATGCTCACGGCTCAACACCACCCCGGCGTTCCGCAACAGAACCCCAAGCAGATCGAACTCAGTACGGCTCAAATCCAGCGACACACCATCACTAAATGCCCGGCGACCGCTCAAATCCATCGCCAAGTCACAGAACGTCAGCCAACCTTCGGCGTCGGTCGGCGCCGTTCGCAAACGAGCCCGCAACCGAGCCAGCAGTTCTTCCAGGGCGAACGGCTTGACAAGGTAATCATCGGCCCCGGCATCGAGTCCTCGAACACGGTCGGTGATTTCGTGACGGGCCGTGAGCATCAATATGGGTGTGTCATCGTTGGCAGCGCGGACCGCGCGGCACACCGAGAGACCGTCCACATCAGGCATCGACACATCCAAGAGCAGAAGGTCGGGTCTTCCCTTCGCGTGCAACCGCAACGCCTCAGCTCCGTTCGGGGCTGTGAGCACCTCGTACCCTTCAAGCGACAACGCCCGCTCCAAAGACTCACGAATCCGACGATCATCGTCCGCGAGCAAAATAGTTGTCACATCCCCAGCGTTGCACACCAAAGTAAGTAACAAGTAAGTTTGATGGGGACTAGGCGCCCCCCTGTTGACCTGCTTAAACAGGCTCTTCGGATATCTCATCTCGCAGACAGCAGCGCGAGACTTACTTCCACTGCACCACGAGCCGTGTCGAACGACGGACTGCTCGGCCATTGATCTCTAATCGTTTTGGCCTTATCGAGGACAATGTCGTGAGCGACCTTTCCATGCGCTGTTCAAAAAACCAACTGCCTACGGGAGACAGATCGGCGGTATGGATGTCGGAACGAGCCGACGGAATGGCTGATACCGCCTCATGAGTTCGCGCCGACGCTCCAGGTTACCGCGGTGTGCTGGGCGCCGATAGGGTCGTGCGGTGCGCATTTTGGTTACCAACGACGACGGTATTGATTCGATCGGGCTGCATGTACTCGCCAGGACTATGCGGCCCTTCGGCGATGTGATCATCGCCGCACCCGACTCCGAATACTCTGGATACGGTGCCGCGATCGGCTCCATCTGGCACATGGAGCCCGAAGTACATCGCACCCAGATCGAGGGTATCGACGAAGCGTGGTCGGTCTCCGCAGCGCCCGCTTTGTGCGCCATGTTCGGGCGTCTCGGCGCTTTCGGCGACATCGACCTCGTCGTCTCAGGCATCAACCCCGGCGCCAACGTGGGACGAAGCGTCTACCACTCTGGGACGGTCGGAGCGTGTCTCACCGCTCGCAACGGTGGCATAAACGCGGTCGCTGTCAGCCAGTCAATCGACAACTGGGGCGTTGAAGGCCAAGGCTGGGAAGCCATGCTCGCCAACCAAAACTGGCAAGGTGCCGCCGACATCGCCGCAGTCGTGGTCCAACAGTTGATCACCGACCTCCCGACCGACCCGGTCGTGATCAACATCAATGTGCCGAACCGGCCCGCAGCGGAGATGGAAGGATGGAAGCGCACAAAAGTCTGCTCCGCTCCGCCACGCTCAATAGCTTCGGCATCGCTTGTCTCCAAACCAGGACACGACGGCACGTTCACCGTCGACATGTCTTGGGGAGATCCGATCGACACTCCGACCGAGGACGACACCGGCGCGGTGATGGCCGGTTATGCCTCGGTGACTTGGCTGAACCGGCTTGAGGGCGAAGCACCCAACGCAGGCATCGCATCTTGTGCTGAATCGGCACTGGATGATTTCTTCGGCTGAAGTTCGATGCTCACCGCGTCGGGTTTGGCGAAGTCATATGGCCCTCGTGAACTCTTTCGCGACGTAACGCTGCTGCTCACAGCCGGTCGACGGATCGCTTTGATAGGCGGCAACGGGACGGGCAAAACCACGCTTATTGAGATTCTCATGGGCACAAACCGGCCCGACGCCGGCTCAGTCACCAAACCCCGAAACATGACCCTGGGCTATCTGCCACAAGATCTTGTTGACACCTCCAAAAGAACAGTACTTGCCGAAGTAGTAAGCGGGGCGGGCGAGCTGGCACTCCTCGCTGATCGCCTCAACGAACTCGAAACCTTGATGGGCGACCCTGACCAAGACCAAGACCAAGACAAGATTCTGAACAACTACGGGGAGACGCAAAGCCGATTCGAATCGATGGGTGGTTACGCCCTCGAAGCAGACGCTCGAAAGGTGCTCGCTGGACTTGGCTTCGCCGAAGGTGACGCTGAACGCAACGTGGGTGAACTGTCCGGTGGTTGGCGCATGCGCGTCGCGTTGGCTCGCTTGCTGTTGGCTAAACCCGACGTGTTGATCCTCGACGAGCCAACCAACCATCTAGATGTCGATTCGGTCGCCTGGCTCGAACAACAGCTCGCGGCGTGGCCCGGCGCTCTGCTGTTCGTCAGTCACGACCGCGACTTCATCGACGCTATCGCCGACCGGGTCGTGGAACTGGCCGAAGGCACCGCGCTCGAGTACGTGGGCGGGTTCGCCGAATTCGTGGTCGCCCGCGAGGAACGCTTGGCGCAAATAGAAGCCACCGCCGCCAACCAAGCCCGTGAGGTGGCCAAAGTCGAGAGATTCATCAATCGGTTCCGTTACAAGGCCTCCAAAGCCCGCCAAGTGCAGAGCCGCGTCAAGACCCTCCAGAAACTGGAGATGATCAAGGTCCCTGACCGCAAGGAACTGGTGGCCCGATTCGCGTTCCCGGAGCCACCTCGGTCGTCACGGGTCGTCGCGGAGTTTCACAACGCCACTGTTGGCTACGACGACATACCAGTCGTGTCAGATGTGTCACTGACCGTCGAGCGAGGCGAAACGGTGGCCCTTGTCGGACCCAACGGCGGCGGAAAAACCACTCTCCTGAAGCTCATTCTGGGGCAACTTGAACCCACCGAAGGAACCGCTCAGCTCGGTAACAACGTGAGTGTCGCGGCGTTCCATCAGCACCAAGCCGATGGACTCGACGGCACCAAGACCGTTATCGAGTTGTTCTCCGGCGGGATCGACCCAGGCAGACGAAATCTGCGGACGGTGCTCGGCTCGTTTGGCTTTCCTGGCGACGCCGCCGAGCGCTATGTACGAGACCTCTCCGGTGGTGAATGCACCCGTTTAGCTCTTGCTCGAACCATGATCGAGCCTGTCAATCTGCTGGTCCTCGACGAACCCACGAACCATCTCGACCTGCCGAGCTGCGATGTCTTGGAAGACGCTCTGACGGCCTATCCCGGCACGGTTCTGCTGGTCACCCACGATCGTCATCTGATACGCAACGTGGCCGACGCCATCATCGAAGTGCGCCACGGCAAGGCAAGCTGGCACGCAGGTGTACCAGACGAAGTTCTGACTCCCGCAGACCCCAGCAAGTTCGGATCAGCGAAACTGGCGCCGAACAAGTCGTCGAATCCCCGCACACAGCGTCGACGCGAGACGGCGCAAGCCCGCCAAGCCACCGCCGAGCTCCGCAAGCAGGTGGCCCGCTTGGAACGCAACTTGGCTAAAGCCGATGCGGTCGTCGCCGACCTGGAGATGCGTCTGGCTGATCCCAAGATCTGTAATGATCCCGAAGAACTCCAAAGACTGGCTGCGCTGTACGACGAAGCCAGCGTCCAAGCCACCACCTTGATGCAAGACTGGACCGAAGCCGCCGAACAACTCGAAGCCACCGACTAACCAACCAAGCGATCGCGCTATCCAAGCCATTTACGAAGGGGCTTGGAGGCCGATGCTATGGTGCCGCCGTGAACGCCTCTGGATCGTTGTTGTGGTCGCCGTCGTCAGAGAATGCCAACCGCACCAATCTGGCCGAGTTTGCGGGCCGTCGTGGGTTTGCAACATACCCAGAGTTGCACGCCTGGTCAGTCGCAAAGCCAGCTGATTTCTGGGCCGCCGCCTGGGATGAGTTGGGCATGATTGGTGACCGTGGCAACCGGATCATCGAAGATGCCGAACCATTCTGGAAGACCCGCTTCTTCCCCGACGCTTCTCTGAACGTGGCCCAGAACCTGCTGGGTTCCGTTGCAAGCAACCGGCCCGCGGTGATTTCATTCGCAGAAGACCCCTCGTATTACAGGGAGATCAGCGGCAGCGAACTCAGGTTGCTTGTCGGGCAACTCCAGGTTGCCATGCGTCGAGCAGGAGTGGGCGCGGGAGACTGTGTCGCAGCATGGTTGCCACACATCATCGAGACCGTCGCGGTGATGTTGGCGACCACCTCAATCGGGGCGGTGTTTTCGTCAACCTCCCCCGATTTCGGCGTCGACGGAGTCGTCGACAGGTTCGGCCAAGTCAAGCCGAAACTTCTGTTTGTGTGCGACGCCTACAGTTATGGCGGCAAAGTCCACGACCGGCTCGCGCTGCTCGGCGAGGTCAACGGTGCGTTGCCGTCAGTGGAGCAGATCGTTGTGGTCTCTCACATGGGCGACGGTGGCCTCGGAGGCGTCGCCAAGGCCGTCACGCTGGACGACTTCGTCAACCAGATCCAGCCGATCGAGCCAACGTTCACTCGTTTCGGTTTCGATCACCCCTGGTACGTGCTGTTTTCTTCAGGCACCACCGGCAAACCGAAATGCATCGTCCATCGCAGCGGCGGTGTCCTGTTGAAACACCTGATCGAACATCAACTTCATTGCGACATCAGAACTGGTGACCGGGTCTTCTACTACACGACCGCTGGTTGGATGATGTGGAACTGGCAGGTTTCCAGCCTGGCTTCTGGGGCGACCCTGGTGCTGTACGACGGAGCTCCGATGTTCCCCGATGGCAACCGGCTCTTCGACCTGGCCGATAGAGCCCGAATTACCCTGTTCGGTACCTCCGCAAAGTTCATTGAAGCGCTAGGGCGTTCTGATCTGCGCCCCGTCGATTCTCACGATCTAAGAAGCGTCCGTACCATGACTTCCACCGGTTCGACGCTGACACCCGAGGGGTTTCGCACCGTTTATGAGCGTGTCAAACCTGACTTGCATTTGGCCTCCATCTCTGGAGGCACTGATCTTTGCGGATGTCTCGTGGCTGGTGATCCAACCAGCTCGGTTTACGCCGGTGAGATCCAGCGCGCTGCGTTGGGACTTGATATTGATGTAGTCGATGAACTCGGCAAGCCGCTTGATACTGGGGTCCGAGGTGAGTTGGTGTGTCGCAGTGCGTTCCCGTCGATGCCGCTCGGTTTTCGCGACGACCCCGACGATGCCCGCTATGAAGCAGCGTATTACCAGCGAATTCCAGGCGTTTGGCACCAAGGCGACTTCGCCGCGCGGACCGAGCACAACGGGTTCATTATCCATGGCCGTACCGACGCAACCCTCAATCCCGGTGGTGTCCGCATCGGCACAGCCGAGATATACCGCCAACTCGACAAAGTCCCGGAAGTGATCGAGAGCGTCGTCATCGGCCAAACCCATGAGGGCGACACCCGTATCGTCTTGTTCGTCGTCCTCGCTGAGCGTCGATCACTTGACGAGGAACTCGTGAATCGAATCAAGGCAACCGTGCGGGCTGGCGCAACTCCGCGACACGTGCCAGCGGTGATCGGCCAGGTCAGCGAAATTCCGCGCACCCGCAGCGGCAAGATAGTTGAGTTAGCAGTGCGGGCCGTGGTTCATGGCGACAAGGTCACAAATACCGAAGCTCTAGCCAACCCCGAAACGCTCAATGAGTTCCGCGATCACCCCGCGTTGGCGACTTCTCAATCGATGTAGCCCTGGGCCTAGTAATATCGAAAGATGCCTAGTGTTGAAGTAGCCAACGGGATGACCATCGAATACGAGGTTCGGGGGGAGGGCGAACCGATCTTGTTTGTGATGGGTCTCGGTGGGCAACTCATCGACTGGCCCGAGGAATTCGTTGACCTCTTCGTTGCTCGTGGTTTCCAGGTCATCCGCTTCGATAATCGCGACGCAGGCCTGTCAACTCAAACTGATTGGGAACCCCCATCAACCCGCAAGTCCATGATGTCGATGCTGGCCCGACGGCCTCTGCAAGGCATCGGCTACACCGTCGAAGAAATGGCTGTTGACGCCGCCCAACTATTGGGCGCTATGGGCATCGATTCGGCACATGTCGTCGGTATCTCAATGGGTGGCATGATCGCCCAAGCCATAGCCATCAATCACCCGCATAAAGTTCGTAGCCTTTGTTCCATTGCCAGCAAACCCGGAGATCGAAAATCCGGTGGCATCGCCCTGTCGCTTATCCGACAGTTTCGCAAACGACCCGAACTCACACCCGAAAACGCGGTAGACGAATCCCTGAAGATGTTTCGGGCCATCTCCGGCGACCATTTCGACGCCGAGCGGCACCGAATCACAGCGACCGCTGGGGTCCAACGGAGCTTCACACCCAAGGGCACTGCCCGCCAAGCGGCAGCCATCGGTGCCAGTCGAGACCGCACCAAAAGACTCGCTCAGGTGCATGTGCCGACACTGGTTATCCATGGCATGAAAGACCCGCTCGTCAAGCCCAGCGGCGGTATCGCCACAGCTCGGGCCATCCCTAGTTCTCGACTGTTGATGCTGCCCGACACGGGCCACGACCTTCCCCGCCCACGCTGGCAAGAGCTTTGCGACGCGATCGTTGCGAACATCGAGCGCACCCACACACTCACACCGACACCCTGAGACGACGGGAGGAACCGCCATGCGACAGGTTCTTTGCATGAGCGACACCGATAGAGAATTCCTCCCGGTCAACTAAGCTTCTCGGGCGAGATGCGCTAAGACCTACAAACATTTCGTGGCGATATCACCGGCGGCCTTATGGCCGCGGTCGTCTCGATCACCGCCGCCGCTACTTTCGGGGAGGTCTCCGGGCTCGGTGCTGCCAGCGGAATCTACAGTGCCATCGCGGTCGGTTCCGTACATGGCCGGACGCGTCAAGTGACTTGGACACGTCTAGCTTGATCATCGCGGGGGTCACGCTAACCGTCACGTTCCTCTGGCCGCGCAGACTTCGTCAAATGATGCCCGCAATGCTCGCCTGTCTAACCGCTGGCACGTTGCTCAGTGTCATATACCTGTCCGACAGACCGCCTACATCGATGACAGCGCCGCCCTCGTAATCGAACCACTGATCGACACGGCCGCAGCCAGCGGCACGGACTGCATAGTGACCGGTCTCGGCGGCGCACCCGCGGCGAGCCTTGAATCGCTCGACGTTCTCCGGCGTGTTCCTGTGGATCAAATTGTCGAAACACTCGACACCGCCCGGGAGAAAGCCCGACAACCGCTCGACCGCCCGGTTTCAGGATGATGGTTTCGACACTGCCGGCCTCGACAATCGGCGAGCGCGACGGATCTGGATACCGGTATCGGCCACAAACACAATCAGTGCCAACCAGATCATGACGAAACCCAGTGCTTGCCCACCGCTCCACGGTTCATTCCACAAAAAGACACCCAAGAAGAACTGAATTGTCGGTGCCAAGAACTGAAGCATGCCGACGATCCACAATTTGATGCGCCGCGCAGAAGCAGAAAACAACAGCAGCGGTGCAATCGTCATCGCACCGGCACCCAACAGCCAAATATCGAGGCCTACATCGGACAAGCCGAACACACCGTCGCCGCTCAGCGCCCGAACCACCAACAAGCACAGCACGAAAGGCAACAGCACAAGCATCTCAATGGTCAACCCGTCCCAAGAACCTGCCGGCGAAGTCTTGCGAAACAGCCCATAGAGAGCGAACGATCCGGCCAAGTAGAGGGCGATCCACGGAACCGACCCGACATCAAGGGCGAGAACCAACACGCCGCAGGCGGCGATCAGCACAGTCAACATCGGCACCAAGCGCAAGCGTTCCCGAAGCACCAGTACACCCAGCACTACGCTCATCAGCGGATTGATGAAATACCCGAGGCTTGCCTCCAGAACCCGGTCAGTTGTCACGACCCATATGAACGCGATCCAGTTAGTGGCCAACAAAAAGGCCGTGAGCCCAAACATGAGAAAGTCGCGGGGCCGAGCCACCAACGCTCGAAGTCTCGGCAGCGAACCCCCGATCATCTGCCAGCCAACCAACAACGCAGCCGCTGCCGCTGCGCGCCACAAGATCACATCGAACAGCGGTACGTCGCCTTCGATCCGCCAATAGATCGGCGACAGCCCCCACAACAGATAGGCCCCGACACCGAGCAGCACACCCTTTTTCACCGGCTCACGCTACGCTTGCTCGCGAGCCAAACGCAAGGACCAGAAAAAATATGAATCGAGCAGAAACCGAGATTCACAGCGACACCATGACTCCCAGGAGCGCAGGCGAGTGGCATCAAACGGCATGCATCTTGTGCAGCATCAACTGCGGTGTCGAAATCAAGATCGACGACCGGCGAATCACCCGGGTTCGCGGCGACAAAGCCCACCCGGGGTCCAGGGGTTATACCTGCGAAAAAGCGTTGCGCTTAGACCACTACCAAAACGGCAAGGATCGCCTGAGCGCTCCACTGCGCCGCCGGGCCGATGGGACCTACGAAGAGATCGACTGGGACACCGCCATTCGCGAAGTAGCCGCTGGTCTAGCCAACGTCCGCGACGAACATGGCGGAGAGAAGATCTTCTACTACGGCGGCGGTGCTCAAGGCAACCATCTCCCCGGCGGATTCTCCGGGGCGACTCGCAAGGCTCTCGGTATGCGCTACCAGTCAAATGCGCTGGCCCAAGAAAAGACTGGTGAATTTTGGGTTGATGGCCAACTGTATGGTGCGATGTCGTGCCACACATCGCCTGACTTGCACCACACAGATTGCGCCGTCTTCGTGGGAAAGAACCCTTGGCAGAGCCACGGTTTCCCGCGTGCCCGAGTAACCCTCAAAGAAATCTCCAACGATCCCGACCGGCACATGATCGTGATCGACCCGCGCCGCACCGAGACCGCAGAACTGGCGGACATCCATCTTCAGGTACGCCCCGGTGGTGACGCCTGGCTACTCGGCGCCATGCTCAAAATCCTTGTCAGCGAAGGGTTGGCAGACCGCCAATGGCTGGCACAGCACGCCAACCGCTTCGATGATCTGACCGAGATGTTGTCGATCGTCGATGTTGAACAATGGTGCGAAAAAGCTGGTGTGCCTAGCGCAGAGGTCCGTCACGCCACGACCACAATCGCCAACGCCAAGAGTTGCGCCATCTTCGAAGATCTGGGCATCCAGATGGCGCCGCACTCAACGCTCAACTCGTGGCTCGAGAAGTTGATCTACGTCCTCACCGCAAACTTCGGCAACAAAGGAGGGATGAACCTCCATACTCGCATGGGCAAACTCGCAGGTGGCGGTAGCAAAGGCCGCAGCCCTGTCGGTGGTCACCGAATTCTCGGCGGTCTCATCGCCTGCAACAACATTCCAGGCGAGATCCTCACCGATCATCCCGACCGGTTCCGGGCGATGATCGTCGAATCCAGCAATCCAATCCACTCCCTGGCCGATTCTCAGCGGATGCGCGAAGCGTTCCGTGCCCTCGATTTTGTGGTGGTCATCGATGTGGCCATGACCGAAACCGCCCGCGAAGCCGACTACGTGCTCCCAGCTTGTTCTCAATACGAAAAATGGGAAGCCACGTTTTTTGCGGCCGAGTTCCCCGACAACTACTTCCATATGCGCCAACCGATCTTCGAACCGCTTGAGGGCACGTTGACAGAAGCAGAAATCCACCGTCGACTATGCCGTGAACTCGGTGCCTATGACGACAAGGACCTAGCGCCCCTCAAGGCTGCTGCCGACCAAGGCCGAGAAGCATACGGCGAGGTATTCTTCGCCACGCTCGCCGAAAACCCCAAGCTCGGCAAGTACGCACCTGTCGTGCTCTACGAAACACTGGGGCCAGCTTTGGGTGAGGGAAACGAAGTTGCTGCAGTGATGTGGGGACTGTCCCAAATTTTTGTGTCCCAAGATCCCGAAGCTGCCCGACGCGCCGGTATTGAAGGCGAGGGTCTTGCGCAGGGAGATGCCCTGTTCGAGAAGATCTTCACCTCTGCCAGCGGCATGGTGTTCTCGACCGATCCTTACGAACAAACCTGGGAGCGGATGCGAACTCCCGATCACAAGATCAACCTGATGATCGAAGAACTGCGGGCGGAGTTCGCTTCGCTAGCCAACGCTGATCCCCGCGACCAGAGCGACGAGTACCCGTTTGTCTTGTCGGCCGGTGAACGCCGCTCCTACACCGCCAACACGGCCATACGAGACCCTGAGTGGCGTCGCAAGAAACCGGGCACCGGTCTGCGTATCAACCCCGACGACGCCGAACACCTCGGTCTCGCGGGCGGCGGGAAGGTGCGGCTCACAACCAAACGCGGAGAGACCGTCACCGAAATTGAGATCTCTGCGACGTTGCAACCCGGCCATGTGTCACTGCCCAACGGCCAGGGACTCACCTATCCCAGCGTTTCCGATGGCACCGATTTGGGGATTTCCCCCAACGAACTGACATCTGAAGAAGACCGCGATTGGTTCGCTGGCACTCCCTGGCACAAGCATGTCCGGGCGCGACTCGAGAAGGTCTAAGCAAGTGCGGGAACCGAATCTGCGCTGAATCGCTGCGATTGAGGCAAACTTGACTCATGCCCGACACCGTTTCGACCCCAACGATCACCCCGACCGAAGAAACCGTCACCAACCCGGTGACCGACGACGGCGATCACGACCGGTTCTCGCATTATGCCCGCAAGAACGACGTGACCCGCGCAACGGTGGAGGGCACACCCGTGGTTGCGATTTGCGGGAAGGTTTGGGTACCTAGCCGCGATCCGCTGAAATACCCGATCTGTAAGACTTGCGCCGAGATCAAGGCCAAGCTTGATTCCCGCAAATCCAACTGACCGCCTGCCGAGTATCGGACCGAACTCATGGACACCCACATCCAAGGAGTAGCACTTCTGATCCTCCTAGTCGCGGCGTTGTGGGGTGCCGCGAGACTCGCCGGTCCCGTCTTTGATGAAGCCTTGGGGGATGAAGGAGCGATAATCGCGAGAAGTCCCGACGAAGACAGCGACAGCTTGAGGATTGGCGAGATACCTGAAAACGCCGAAGCGCCGTTGACATTCGACGAGGTCAACACGCTTCAATGGCTGCTGGGGGTCGAGGGTTTCCTCGACCCTGACTCCGATGTCGACGGTCTGCTCGGGCCGATCACAGAAGCAGCGATTACTCGAGCGAAAGCAACTTTCGCGATCCCCACCGCTAGTCATCGCGTGCTTCTCTCTCTGTTGGAGGGGCGTAACACCGACCTCTTCGGGACGGTGGATTCAGCAGAGACCCTCCCCGTTCAATAGACTTGAATCAGATAGGCCGCTTGCGCAGTGTTCGCTAACCTGCTTCGTTTGGAGTGAAGATGACCCTGACGGCAATCGAATCTCAAAGGTCTACACAAGTCACCGACGAAACTCGTACGCCCTCACGGTGGCGCTGGCCTCTTGCCCGAGAAATCACAATCATCGCCGTCGGTTTACTTCTCTACCGTCTCGTCCGTCTCGTGGCGATGGACCAAATCGACACGGCATTGCTCAACTCGCAGCGGATCGTCGACTGGGAGCGAGCGCTGGGCATATTCAACGAAGTCGGATTGCAATCCCTGGTCCTAGGCAACGACGCCATGATCTGGGTGCTGAACCGCTATTACTTCCTCGGGCACTTCTTGGGGATGGCAATGCTGTTGACCTGGCTGTATGTCACTCAATATGACTACTACGGGCGAGTTCGTCGCGTGCTCTTCACCTCGACGGTGGCCGCGTTGATCATCCATGTGGGCTTTCCCCTGGCACCACCGCGTTGGTTCCCCCAGCATGGTTTCTCAGACACACTCCAGATCTACGGTCCCAAGATCTACGACAGCGAGACGATTGTCAACACCGCCAACCAGATCGCTGCCATGCCTTCGCTTCATGTCGGTTGGGCGCTTATCGCGGGTTGGGCAATCACCGCTTCGACCAAGAGCCGTTGGCGTTGGCTCGGCTTCGCTCATCCGATCACCATGACGCTGGCGGTCGTTGTCACTGCAAATCATTGGTGGCTTGACGTAATCGGAGCGGTTGCGCTCGTCTACGTGGCGATCCTGGCTGATCGTCCCATACAGCGCAGGATTGAACGTCGCAAGCAACAACAGGTAGCTGAGACGCCCCAGTCCGGTTCAGCTACTAGCTGAGCTCGGCTGCTCCGAAAGCGACGCTGAAACGAACACACCAGATCACGACGGTGGAGTGGTGACTGAGGTCCACGTCGGTCGGGATCTCATAATTCTGCGCGCCGATGTTGCCCTTGAGATCACCAAGGTCGACGAAATCGTCATCGAACTCTCCTGCAGACGCATCGGCTGGGGCCGACGACAGGTAAACGTTGAGGTCCGGCCCGTTGTCTGTGGCGAAGTCCTCGAAGCGAAGGAAGCGCTGTTGCGTACCGTCGTTGAGCACGACGGCGACACCTTCTGTGGGGTGACTGCGATCAATGAAAGCGCCTTCAGCCAACCGCACGACCTCCATCGGCTCACTGGGTTCGGACTCGCTGGACTCAGACTCGCTGGACTCAGACTCGCTGGACTCAGGCTCGCTGGGTTCAGGCTCGCTGGACTCAGGCTCGCTGGACTCAGGCTCGCTGGACTCAGGCTCGCTGGACTCAGGCTCGCTGGACTCAGACTCGCTGGATCCGGGTTCAGCAGCCGTGGGTTCGGGTTCAGTTTCGCCGATCTCGGGATCAGCAGCGGTGGAAGTTTCTGTCTCGGTGGTCATCACCGCCCCAGAATCAAACAATGGGCCACTCTCGTTGACTTTGTCGTCAACAAACAACAGGTGAACAGCGAAGAAAATGAAGACAAGGTAGTAGGCAATGGCCAGACCAACCACGCCAACAGGCACCAAGATCTTCCAATGCCGGCGCAGGAAGGCAATCATTGCGACCATCCCGAAGTAGCCCCGGAAACCATCCCAAAGGGACCTGACGGCCAGCGGAAACAGTCTGTCATCAACTGGTCGACCTGGCTTCGGTCGGCGATCCCCTCGCTGACGACTCGGTTAGCTTCACCCACCATGGCGAAATATACCCGGTTGGTGACATAGCCCCAGGAGGAATCTGTGTCATTCACAACCACCGGGTTCTTCCCCGCAGCCGCGGCCAATCGCACCACGGTGTCGACAGTGTCTGACGATGTCAACGGACCCCTGACAATCTCCGCGAGTTTCATAACCGGAGCAGGTGAAGCCCAATGCCAACCAACCATACGATCTGGTCTGTCGGTGGCCGCGCCTAGAGCAGCTATAGAAAATCCCGAGGAATTGCTGGCAAAAATCGTGTGGTTGGGAGCGATCGAGTCGAGTTCTCGCCAGAAGCGAATCTTCAAAGCGAGGTCTTCGGGAATTGCCTCGATAATGACGTCCGCGTTGACAGCGGTTTCAAGATCGGTCGTGAAGGTCAGGCGTTTCAACGCCGCTTCGGCTTGTTCGTTGGTGAGCTTCCCTCTCTCAACGGCGCCGCGCACCCCGAAGCGACCACTGTCCACAGCGGTTCGGGCAACGTTGAGCACCTCCATGTTCAAATCCCGACAAACAACTTCGTGCCCGGCGATAGCCATGACCTGGGCAATACCCGAACCCATGACCCCTGCTCCCATGACTGCAATTCGTTCTGACATGCTGCGATTCTGACCGATTACTGCCACATCGGCTACCCCGTGCCCTCAATTAGTTGCTGAAGGCCTTCATAGCCACCAGAGCCACGATCTGCCTCGGATAGGTGGGTCGCTGAGAAATATGTCGAGCGCGGCGATCAAGTCGCCGGGGTATGCCAACGACGCCCTATTGAACCTCTTGGAGTTAGTGAAGACCAGAGCTGGACAGGGCCGGTCACTTACGAGCCAGTCGGTATGCAGAACCGAAAAATCACCGACATTCTCGGTCACCAAGATCTGTCCCGAACTACTCACACGTTCAAACAACTCTGCGTCACTCGATCCTCTCAGTGAGGGTGCTGCAGCAACCGCGATCACATCCCACCCTTGCGCGACGAGCACTTCGGCGACCGCTGGGGAGTGCATCTCATCAAGCAACAGCCTCACTTGTTGAGCAACGTTCGTTGGCGCTTCCAAGCGGCTTCGGCTTCAAAGGCTTGTCGCTCTCGCGCTTCTATCTCGGAGTCGATCTCTTCTGTGTAATCTGCGTAGTAAGCAAGCGCCGCGTCGACCATAGCGATACTCAGCCGCATCAAATCAGCAGTTCTGCCGCGTCGGTCGTTCGCAGGGACATCGCCGGAAATCATTGAAGAAATCACGTCAGCGACTTCGGGTCCTCCGACCAGCACAGCCCTGCGACCAATTGGGCCGTTTCGGAACATGACCGCGGGGTGGGCTTCCATCCTGAGACCCTCATCGATCAACCTCTCGGCCAAAGTGGAAATGGCGACTTGTCGTTGCTCGGCACTGGCTTTGAGTCGCTTGTGCAACGGATCGTCAGAAAACCGGATCGAGACAACAGGCATGGCGACAGTGTAGTCACTTGTCGCCGCAAACTGAACCGTCGATAGCCGGAAGAATAACTCAACCCGTTCAAAGAGAGCAGATTGAAGAGGTTGCTGAACAGCGCCAGCACCTGCGTCCAAAGCTGATGTCAGACCGGGTGCCCATGTCAGTCATTGGGGTCATTCTCGACGGTCGACCAGTAGTCCGGGTCTATGGCGAAGTCCGCTATCTCGATTGTGTCGGGATCGATGAGCACACCGATGAACACCAAGGCGCCGAAGACGGGGTCGACGATGTGGAGTGTCCGAATCTCTGGACGTGAGTACCAAAGGAGATTCTCGAAGTCCCGGAACCCTAGGAGCGCAGCGGCCAGTGGACCCGACCAGAAGTCCCACTCTGACGGCTTGCCTGCTGCGCTCCGCTTGGGGCCGTACTCCGCTGCGATCTTGCTGGCCGCGAATTCGCTGACCCTAACCTCGGGTGTCACCTCGAAGCCGCGAGTCCGTAACGCTCCCCCACCGATTCGGACAATCGCTCACTGGTCCGCGTCTTAACCTGTGGAAAATCAAGGAACGCAGTAGCGAACGGTATGGTCTCGCCGACCTCTGAGAGCCGCCAACCAGGCTCCTGATGAGATAGACCGCTGACTTGGTTACCAGTCATCCCGGCCAACTGGTCGAGCACGTCCTCGATGGTCTGCAACTCCTCGTCGGTGAACACATCAAGGTTTGCGGCGCGCGAAGGGATCAGCCGTTGCTGGGGCCGGCCGAGGAAGTCTTCCTCCACCAGTTCGGCCGCTCCAGAGCGGATCAACTTCTTGCGTACCGGCAACAATTGACGAGGCGCGGGGCCATGGGGCAGTTTCTGGAACTCGCAACCGGAGATGACCCGCTGGTGTCGACGTAAATGGGTGAACTCGGCGAAGAAAAGCACTTTGTTGAGCTTCGTGGCTCCACCCGCGCGATCATCCTGCAGTCGTCCCGCGACATGAATCACCATCTCGGTGAACTTGTCGGCGTCGTAGGCCACATCCATGACATTCATAGTAGGGACTGGGTGTGACAGGCGGGTAGCAAGCCGCAGAAAATTAGATTCGTCGCCAGACTGAGTGGAAGGTAAATCTGGCCACAGATCCCCGGTGGCCCTGTAACCCATGCCATTGGGACCTGACGGTAAGTGCCTTCGATTAGTTGCTGAAGCACTCGAGGGTGTATTTCTCTGTGGTGACCGCAGACACCACCACCCGCTCTCCGTGGCGGATTTTTGGCCTAGTGGCCGGGTCGGTGGCATTGGCGACACTCAACTTTTCGATGATCTTCGTCGCTTTCGGCGAGATTTCTGACTCCTTCGACGCTAGCGACAGCACCATCTCGTGGGCCCTCACCGGCTTCGCCATTACTACCGCAGCGGTCATGGTGCCGGGCGGATGGCTCGCCGACCGATTCGGCAGAACTCGGATATTTCTGATCGGCTTTGCGTTGTTCCTCGCAGGCAGCGCCGGGGTGGCAGCCGCGCCCACGGTCGAATTCCTGATCGCCGCCCGTGTCTTGCAGGCAGCCGGACTGGCCATCGAAGCACCCGCCTCGTTCGCGCTGGTACTTGACGCCTTCCCCAAACGGATGCGCTCAACAGCCGTCGGCGCCATGGGTGCCGCCGGAGGGGTAGCTGCAGCATTGGGGCCCCTTGTCGGTGGTGCCTTGGTCGAGGCTCTGGGATGGCGTTGGGCGTTCTTCTGCAATGTTCCGGTCGGCATCGTGGTTCTGGCACTGGTCGGACCGCGCCTGCCGGCCAACCGGGAGCATCTGGCACGCAGAACCCCCGACCTGTTCGGCGTGGTCTTGCTGATGCTCGGTGTTGGTTCACTGGCTTTGGGAATCGTGCAAAGCGACGATTGGGGGTTCGGTGATGTGCGAACGATCGCGGCCTTGGTCACCGCCCTGATCCTGTTGGCTGGCTTGGTCATGCGATCCCGTGTTCACCAAGAACCGATCCTCTACGTGCCGCTGTTCGCCAACCACGACTTCCGAGTGGGGAGCGCACTGTCGTTCTTCTTGGCCGGGAACTTCATGGGGTCGTTCCTCGCGTTCGTGACTTTCCTTCACGAAGGCTGGGGTTTGTCGTTGTTCAAAGCGGGCCTCGCCGTTGGTTTGATCCCGGCAATCGGCGGACCTATGTCAGTCGTTTCCGGCCGCCTTGCTGACCGCTTCGGGCATCGGACCGTGATCCTGCCAGGGGCGCTTCTAATGGCGTCCGGAGGGCTTTGGATGTGGTCGGCTGCAGGCTCGCAACCCCAAATCTGGTCTCTTTGGGTTCCCGTGGTTGTGGTCTACGGAATCGGTGTGGGACTTGGACACGCGGCCTGTCAATCGGCTGCTCTGTCCACCGTCAATGAGGATCGACTCGGAATCGGCGGCGCAATGAACCGGATCTTCATGGAAATCGGCGGAACCATCAGCATCGCCGTCGTGATTGCCCTTTTCGTGCGCTACGACGATCCCGTGGACGGCCTTCGGGCTTCAATGCTCCTGCTCGTTCTCGTCAGCACAATCTCAGTCCCCATCGCCGCATCACTACACAACCGCGGGCACGCCTTGGCGGCGTAACGTACAGCGGATGCTTGGATCACAGCGATGATTGCGTGCGGACACTGCGGCGGAACGCACAGCACTGTCAGCGAGGTGAGGGCTTGCTCACTCGACGCCGTTTCAGGTGCCCCTGAACCAGAATCGGCGTCGCTACGGCATGTGGTTGAGCGCTGCGTGGCCCTCGAACCCGATTGGCAGCGGTTGGCCGGGCCTGAGGCTCTTGGGCGCAACCTGGTAGTGAATCCTGGACAAGACACTCCCGAACCCTGGGCGGAGTGTGAGCGCATCGTTGTAGACGGGCAACCGGGTGCACTCAGCCGTCTTCGAGAGCTCCGCAAGATACGAACCAGAGCAGTCATCGAGTTACGGATCGAACTCAGTGACGAACCACCCGCGCTCGACGTCTCCTACTGGCATCTGTCACCCAACACCGACCTGGAGGGTGAGTCGGAACAACATCTGGTGTTCGAGCACTCAGTGGATGCCCGGGTACCCGCCAAACCCACAATCCGAGCAGTATCGCGAGCCGTCAGCGCAGGCGCTAGGCCACTAACCCAAGGGCTCGGAGACGTCGAAACCAACGAGGGGCCCGCCTGGTGCGACGGTGGGCCACTGGAGTGGTTCGACGATAGCGAACTCGGCGCTCCGGTGATACCGGCTGTTCATCTCTACATCGGTTCTGTGGCAACTGTTCGCAACATCGCGCCGAATGCCGACCTCGCCGACGATCAGCTTCGTGCCGTCGCACACAGCGGTGGAGGTGCCAGGATCATCGCTCCCGCAGGATCGGGAAAGACTCGGGTGCTCACTGAACGAGCCCGACACCTGATTCGGGACCGCGGTATAGATCCCGCGACCGTCTGTCTGGTTGCATACAACGTGCGAGCACGCGAAGAAATGCAGGAACGCACCAGTGACCTGGAGGGCCTGCAGATCCGCACTCTCAACAGTCTGGCTCTGGCGATTCTGCGCGGATCAGGTCCGTTCCGCGCGCCGGTTGGCCGCAATGGAACCCGAGTGATCGACGAACACGAAGTCCGGCAGATGCTCAACAGTTTTGTTGGCGGACGACGTGTAGCGATGGCCGATCCCTTCGCCGTCTGGATTGAGGCTCTCACCGCCACACGGTTGGGGTTGCGTTCGCCGAGTGCGGTTGAACAGGAATTCGGCGGCGATGTTCGCGGCTTCGCGGATGCAGTGCCTCAGTTCCGTGCATCCTTGGACGAAGCTGGGGTCGTTGACTTCGATGAGCAGATACTCGGAGCAATCGAGGTGTTGTGCACCGATCCCCCGACACGAGCGGCCGCTAGACGGGCCTGTGGGGTGCTGCTAGTAGACGAGTTCCAAGATCTGACGCCCGCCCATGTCCTGCTGATCCGTCTGCTGGCCGGTCCGGCCGCGAACGTCTTCGGGGTGGGCGACGATGATCAGACCATCTACGGCTACGCCGGAGCCTCGCCGTCCTGGCTGATCGATTTCGCAGATCTGTTTGCGGGTTCTGCTGCTCATGACCTCCAGGTCAACTATCGCTGCGGGCCAAGCGTGGTCCAAGCCGCGGCCACGCTGCTCACGCACAACCGGCGTCGTGTCGACAAGACCATCAAACCACGCCCCGGGCGAGCCGCTCTCGACAATGAGATCGAGGTCTTGGTGAGCGACGATCCCTTGGAAGAAACCATCAACCGCGTCTCTGAATTGCTCGACAGCGACATGCCACCAACCGATATAGCCGTGTTGGCCCGGGTGAACGCGACTCTGCTGGGGCCGATGATTCTTCTGGAAGAAGACGGCATCCCCACCAACCGCCCGGTCGGGCCCAGTTTCATGGAGCGAACGGGTGTTGCGGGCGCGTTGGCCTGGTTGAGCCTCGCGGTTGCTCCAGAAAGTTCGCTTCCAAGCGACGCACTCGAGACCGCTGTGCGCAGGCCACCACGAGGGATCAGTCGACGCTTGGCAGGTTGGGTGGGCGAGCAGCGAAGCCCGCGCCAGTTGAAGGCACTGGCGGGACGACTGAACAAGGAACGCGACCAGCTCAAGGTTGTTGAGTTCACCACTCAACTCGAGGCACTCCGTCGCCTCGCCGACCGCAACGCCGACACGGTCAGGCTCCTCGTCGCGATCCGCGACGATATTGGGCTGGGACGAGCACTCGATAACCGTCTCGATGCCAGCCGACGGTCGGTTGACCGCTCGACCCACAGCGACGATTTGGCCGCTTTGTTGGCGGTCGCCAAGCGCTGTGCTGATCCTGCCGAGTTCCCCGGCTGGTTGGCGAAGCGGCTCAATCCAACCAGTGAGGAGCAGCCCCGGATAACGCTGAGCACAATTCACCGGGTGAAGGGCCGCGAGTGGCCTCACGTGGTCGTCCACGACGCCAGCGAGGGATTGATGCCACACCGACTCTCAGCCGACACCGAGGAGGAACGACGGGTGTTCCATGTGGCGATCACCCGTGCGAGCGAATGCGTGGCAATAACCGCTGGTCGTCCAGCGTCAAGATTCGTCACCGAAATGCGCATCCCCGCACCGCCCGAACCCGTACAGCCCGAACCCGCCGCACAACTCGAACCCGTGGGCCAAGCCCCGGCTGAAAGCAGCGACATCAAACCAACTCCCACACACCGACGGCGCCGCGGCCCAATCGAGCCACCTACAGCGTCCACTCTCGACGAAGTGCGTCTTCGTGAGGCGCTGAAGACCTGGCGCTCAGCCACAGCCAAAACAGCCGGGGTGCCCGCATATGTGGTGTTCAACGACGCGACGCTCTACGAAATCGCTGCGCTTCGCCCCCAAAACGACGACGATCTGTTGTCGATCAGCGGCATCGGCCCGGTGAAACTTGAGAGATACGGCGAAGACATCCACGCCATAGTGAACGGAAACAACGACAACTAGCGGGTTACCACGATTGGATCGCCGTCTGGCACCATGAGCTTGTTGTCGATGTCGTAGGTGTAGTACCGGACAACATCTCCAACCGAGTACTTTCCTGGTCCCAGCGAACCCGCAATCATTCCCGGCAAAAGCAACTCACCGGTGTCGTCGGCTGCAGCGAGCAGCGCATCGGGGGTGAGGCCCGGACCAGCAGCGATCAACAGATGCTCAAGCAGCCTGAATCCTTGACACGCCTGACCGATTCCCTCAACCAGACTCTCAGGCAGATTCTCCACCTCGATAGTGCCCGGCGAGTACGCGTTGATTTCGTCCACACATACGCGCCACTCGTCGGTGGCCAACCACTCTTCGAGCGTCGGTTTGCTCGCCGTGATGCCGATCGCATCAACAAGGATGTCTGGGTCGTAGCCGCTCGTGGCGACGATCGCCGAATTCGTCAACTGGCCGTTGAGAAGGGCGAACGGAACCCGGGTCGATTACGATCTATTGCCCGGTTGAAAGAAACCAGTCCGCTGATGTTCAAGTACATATCGGCACCCGCGGCCGCGAAGTTCTGGAAGATGACATCGATATCGGCTTCCGATGCCAGGGTATCGCCCGCGTAGTCCAGCAGAGTCCCCGTGACCACCACGTCAACCCCGGCTTCTTCAAGCATCGGCAAAACTACGTCGTTGGCTACCGGTTCATCGGCTATCTCCCAGAAAACAGCCAGCTTGACACCGTCGAATGTTCCGTCACGGATGAGTGTCTTGGTCGAATTTCCTCGCTGTAGATCAGCGGCCATTTCACTGGCAAGAAACGGCGCGATCGATTTCTCGGCCCGCTCCGCGGTAAGA
The DNA here is from genome assembly GCA_965249055.1 of Candidatus Aldehydirespiratoraceae bacterium. Taxonomy (GTDB): domain Bacteria; phylum Actinomycetota; class Acidimicrobiia; order Acidimicrobiales; family Aldehydirespiratoraceae; genus VXYK01. The sequence continues at coordinate 308,632 of CBDFKX010000002.1, forward strand.
CCGAACAGACCCACATAAGGCGTTTCGTGGAGCTGGGTGACACAAGCGGATTGTCGCCGAGCATTGCCCCGAGCACAACGAAGACACCTTCGTCTTCGGTCAACTCTGCACAGACAGCATCAGATTCGACACTGCCGATCGGAAGGAAATTACGAACATGGACTTCCATCATGCGACCTAGGGCGCCACCACGCCGGTTGAAGGCGTCAGCCTATGCAGGTGCCCAGACCTCGGTGGCGATCTCTTCGATGTCCACCCCGAACTCCTGAAGCCGCGCGAAGTCAATCCCAGCGACGCCAACCTTGATCGTCTCTGCGGTGACCCCGGTCCAGGAATCGGTCAACACCACCGGTTCGGGCTCGGGTTCGGGTTCGTCTTCTCCGTCGCCGTCGGTTCCGTCGCTACTTTCAGAAGTTTCGGCGTCGGGCGTATCCGTATCGGAGTCGTCGCTGTCGAGTGCGGTGGTATCAGGGGTTCGCTGTTTCTGTGGCTTCCGTGTCGCTCGGTGTCGTTTGCTCCGCACCGTCGTCATCGGAACCGCTTCCGCACGAAACAGCGAACAAAGACGCAACCACCAGTACGACCAGGCACAAACGACGCATCAAATTCTCCTTGATCCTCAGCGAACACCCGAATCGCAGGGCCAGCCAGAAAATCATGTCGATTTGGCGACTGGAATCGAACATATGTTTGTAACTAGAGTAGGCTCGTGAGCGACCGAGCCACGATCCTCCATGCCGACCTTGATGCCTTCTACGCATCGGTTGAACAGCGCGATGATCCCAAGCTGCGCAAACACCCCGTGATCGTTGGACAGGGCGTGGTCCTAGCTTGCAGCTACGAAGCCAAAAGTTGCGGAGTCCGCTCTGGGATGGGTGGTGTGCTCGCCCGTTCTCTGTGTCCCCAAGCCATCACAGTTCCGCCGCGTATGGAGGCGTACGCCGAAGCGTCGACCGAGGTATTCGAGCAGTTCCACGACTTCACGCCTTTCGTCGAACCGCTGTCGGTGGACGAAGCCTTTCTCGAGGTTGCCGGAGCGGAACACCTCTTCGGACCCGCCGCTCAGATCGCCCAAAAACTCAGGGTTCAGGTGCTTGAAAAAGTGGGGTTAGCGCTGTCGGTTGGGGTCGCTCAAACCAAATTCCTAGCCAAGGTCGCCAGCGCTCAAGCAAAACCCGACGGCATTATCGTCGTCGAGCCAGGCACAGAACTCGCCTTCCTTCATCCGCTGCCTATCGAGGTTCTTTGGGGTGTCGGACGGGTCACCGCCGCGAAGCTCCACGATCACGGCATCGACACGGTCGGAGACCTCGCCTCCTGCGGACGCGAAGGACTCAAGAGCTATCTAGGCGACCACGCGAGCACTCACCTTTTGGCGCTGGCTCACAACCACGACCCGCGTGCAATTGACACCAACCGTCGTGACCGTTCGATGGGTGCCCAGCGGGCCCTCGGACAAAAGGTTCGTCACCGCGAAGAACTGCGCCTTGAGATGCTTGCCCTCGCTGAGAAGGTGGCGGCACGTCTGCGCAAAGCAGACCGCGTTGCCCGCACCGTCACAGTGCGTTACCGAACTTCAGAAATGCGCCACGAGACCCGCTCTCGGACCTTGCCGGAGGCGACTCAACAGACAGACATTCTGGTTGCCGTCGCCGACGAGTTGCTGCTCGATCTGCTCGACGGCCCCCACGGACCCGGCAGCAGACTCGGTCGTGTCGGCTGCACACTGATCGGAGTCACCTACTCAGCGCTCGGTACACCCGATGCCATACAACTCGCGCTCCCCTTCGCTGAGGACGGCAAACCCACCGACGTGCTCGACACCATGATCGACAGCATCCGCTCGCGATGGGGCAACAAAGCCGTGGCCCGGGCATCGCTGCTGGACCACAAACCAGAGGTTGCTGCCCTGATTCGCCCCACCGCCCTCGATTCGGAGGCAACGGAGCAATCAACGACATCGGAACCCCCCGACGCGCGACAATGACGCGGTGACCCAACCCCTTCCCGAGCGTCAACACACACGAGGAGTGTTCTGCAACCGCACCCTCAACCTCCGCGGAGTACGAGCAATCGGCTACGACATGGACTACACACTCATCCACTACTTCGTTGACGAGTGGGAACGGGCAGCATTCGATCATGGTTGTGCCTACCTTGAGGCGCAGGGTTGGCCGGTCGCTGACTTGGTATTCGATCCCGAGGCTTTCACACTCGGTCTCACCTTCGACCTTGAGTTGGGCAACATCGTCAAGGCGACACGCTTCGGTTACGTTGTCAGAGCCCAACACGGCAACCAAATGCTGCCGTTCTCTGAGTTGCGACGAAGTTACGTAGAGACGGTCATCGACCTTTCAGATCAGCGGTTCAATTTCATGAACACGCTCTTCGAGTTGAGTCGAGCCTCGCTGTGGTGCCAGTTGATCGACCGCCACGACCGTTCCCCTCTACCCGGTATCAAGACCTACCGTCAGCTTTACCGAACCATCGACACCGCTCTGACCAGCGCACACCGCGACGGGTCGCTCAAAGCGGCCATCGTTTCTGATCCGAAACGCTTCGTGGATCTCGACCCGGAGACTGTACCCACGCTCATGGACCAACGGCTTGTCGGCAAAGAGTTGATACTCATCACCAACTCGGACTGGTCGTACAGCCAGCAAATCATGAACTGGTGCTTCAACCGCTTCATGCCTGACGGCCAAACCTGGCGCGACTTGTTTGACCTGATAATCGTGGCCGCCAACAAACCCCGATTCTTCTCCGATGTCGGGCCGATCTATGAGGTAGTCGACCCTGGGCGGGGACTCCTGGAACCACATCTCGGCGCGATCAGATCTGGCGCTGTCTACCACGGAGGCAACGCTCGCCTCGTGGAAGACGCCCTGGGCCATGAAGGCTCGCAGTTCCTGTATGTCGGTGACCATCTGTTCGGCGATGTGTACGTCACCAAAGATGTGCTGCGCTGGCGCACCGCGCTGATCGTGCGCGAACTCGAGGACGAAATCTCTACTAGCACCACTGCTGCTGAAACCAGCGTCGAACTCGCCAAATTGATGGAGGAGAAAGGCCAGTTGGAATTGGCGCAGTCGCGGCAGCGGATGCAACGACGCCATCTGGTCGTCGGCGACCAACCCAGAGAAAAGATCGACGCCGCCATCGAAACGACCGCTAGTGACGTAGCCGCGCTCGACGAACGAATCGCACCGTTGGCACGGGCAGCAAGCGAGCAAGGAAACAAACTCTGGGGTCCGCTGATGAGAGCGGGTGTCGACAAGAGTCTGTTTGCACGCCAAGTCGAAAAGCATGCCGACGTGTACACCAGCCGCGTCTCTAATTTCCGAGCCGAGACGCCCTATGGCTATCTGCGCGCGGCCCGCGTTCTGCTCCCCCACGAAACCCCCAAGTTCTGAGCACAACAAACAACAGCAGGAATAAACGTGTTGTTCTCGACCGATATCGGGCAAACTCGCCGACATGTTGGCTCGACTCGGACGTTGGTGTTTCCATAAGCGCAGGGCTGTTCTGGGGCTGTGGATCGCAGGGGTGGCGGGACTATTCGCCGCAGCGTTAGGGATCGGCGGAGGTTTCACCGCCGAACAACAATTGCCGGGTTCAGAAACCGAAGCCGGATTCGATGCACTCGACGAACACTTCGGGGCCTTCGGCGGGGCAGGCAGCGGACTTACCGGCACAATCGTGTTCTCTGCTGAGCAAGGCGTTGACGATCCAGAAGTGGTTTCGGTCATGCAGCAGATGTTCAGCGAGGCCAGCGCCATCGATGGTGTCCAAATCTTGTCGCCCTACGAGTCAGGCGGGTTCAGCGGCGGAGGAATTTCAGACTCTGGCGAGATCGCCTATGCCGATATTCAGCTTGGCAGCGAAGTCGACCAGGAAATTGCAGGCGGGATCGGCGACGAGATCGGAGAGCTGATCCCCGCCCTTGCGGGGCTTCAGGTTGAGATCGGCGGTGCTGTTCTGTCAGGGGTCGAACCCCCGCAATCTGAATTGATCGGTGTCGCCTTCGCTATTTTCATCCTCATCCTGGCTACGGGTTCGGTGCTGGGTATGGGACTGCCCTTAGCGGTGGCTCTGTTCGGCGTGGGGGGCGGGTTGACCGCAACCGTGCTCGCCTCCAACCTCTCCGGAGGCCCAGAGTTCGCCACCACTATCGCCACCATGATCGGGCTGGGTGTCGGAATCGACTACACGCTTTTTTTGGTCACCCGATACCGGGAGTTGCTGCGGGAAGGGGCCGACCCAGCCGAAGCTGCGGCAGGCGCGATGAACACCGCTGGGCGTGCCGTGCTGTTCGCGGGGATCACCGTTGTTGTCTCTCTGCTGGGCCTGATAGTGATCGGTCTTCCGTTCGTAACCGGGATCGGTGTCGCCACATCTGTCACGGTTCTGGTAACGCTGGTCTCGTCGTTGACTCTGATGCCCGCGTTGGTCGGCTTTGCCGGAGACCGCCTGGAAGTAACCCGGAGGCGGGGAATCATCGCGGCCAGCCTGGTCGCCGTCGCCTTGTTCGGGGTCGGTTTTGGAATCAGCCCGTTGGTCTTCTGTATCCCTGTTGCGATCTTTGTGCTGATCGCGGGTTTCTTCGTTCCTGCACTCCGGCAACCGCTCAACAAGCGAGAGGTCAAGCCACTGCGCGAAACGATGGCATACCGCTGGAGCCGGTTCGTGCAGGCCCGCCCACGAACCATCGCGATTGCGGGAACAGCAATTCTGTTGCTCATCTCCGCGCCGCTGTTGGACATACGCCTCGGATTCTCCGACGAGAGCAACTTCAGCGAGGAGACCACCACACGACGCGCCTATGACCTGCTCGCCGACGGCTTCGGCCCTGGTTTCAACGGACCGTTCCTCATCACCGCGGTTGTCAACAGCGAAGAGGACGCCCAAGGGATCAGTGACCTCGTCTCGGCAATACGCACCGACCCCGGGATCGCCGCGGTGCCTCAGGTGTTTCCCAACAACGCTGACTCCCCTGACGCGTTCTTGATTCGTGCAATTCCACATACTGCTCCTCAAGACCAAGCCACCGAACACCTTGTCGAGCGCCTCAGAGACGAGGTCATTCCGCAAGCCATCGAAGGCACCACTCTGGCCGTGGCGCTAACCGGCGAGACTGCTGCAGGTATCGATTTCTCTGACTATCTCAGCGGTCGAATGCCCGTCTTTTTCACGGCTGTGCTGGTATTTTCGTTCATCTTGTTGATGGCGGTCTTCCGCTCACTGCTAGTGCCGATAAAGGCCGTGATAATGAACCTGCTGTCGATCGGCGCTGCCTACGGGATCGTTGTCGCCGTGTTCCAATGGGGTTGGCTGAGCGATATTACCGGAGCTGATCCGGGGCCCATTGAGCCTTTCATTCCAATGATGATGTTCGCCATCGTCTTTGGCCTGTCGATGGACTACGAGGTGTTCCTGCTCAGCCGAATACGCGAGGAATATCAACGTACTGGTGATCCCGTCACCTCGGTCAGTGATGGTCTAGCGGCAACGGCACGGGTGATCACTGCGGCAGCCGCGATCATGGCGTTCGTCTTCGGCAGTTTCATGTTGGAGGATCTGCGGGTGGCCGCAGTGTTCGGTTTGGGTCTCGCCTTGGCCATCGTGGTAGACGCAACTTTGGTGCGATTGTTGTTGGTGCCTGCAACCATGGAGTTATTGGGTGCGAAGAACTGGTGGATGCCCGCGTGGCTCGACCGGATAGTTCCACGATTGGAAATCGATAGTCAACTGACATCGCGAGGTTCAGCCACATGAGAAGGCGCCGTACATTTTTGTTGCTGATTGTCCTCGGCCTGATGGCCACTGCCTGTGGATCTGGCGATCCGTTAAACGAGGTCGAACCAGAGGTGACCAGTGACGTCACCGATGAGCCCGGCGAGCCAAGCGAGACCGAAGCGGGAGAGCCGGAACCGTCTGCTGACAAAGACGAGGCAACAACCCCCGAGATCAGCGACGACGCGTTCGGGCCAGCACCGGATTCGCCGAGCGGACCCGTTGATGCTGACTTGGAAGCCGATCTCAACGCGCTGTTCGATTCGCTGGCAATAGATCCAGACCTCGAAGCAATTGATCGGATAGGCGCCTCGGGTGATCCCAGGGTGGCCTGGTTGCTCACCGACATCATCCGTTTCGTCCGCACAGGCGAGATCCTTGAGCACACCAGCAACGCCTGGGAGTCGCTCACCGATGTGTCGATCCCAGCCAATGAATGGCCGTGGGGTTTCACCACCAACCACATGATCGCTTGGGATGTTCCCGCGCCACCCGGTTACATCAAATGGAAACGCCAACGCTTTGAACTAGTCGAACCGCGGTGGGCTCCGTTGTTCGATGACCCCGACGCCACGGTCGACTGGCGTTGGGTGTCATGGGGCGGCGTGTACATCGACGACCGGCCGATCGGCCAGACCAACGTTGGCTGCCCTCAAGGTTGCATTCCTGCGCTAAACGATCCAGCGCTCACATCGGCGGCTGAGGGTTCCTGGTATCCAGACAACTCGATCGTGTTTGGTCTGGTTGTGGGCGATGAAGTGGTGGCGTTTCCAAAAAACATCATGGAGATCCATGAGATGGTCAACATCGCCGTCGGTGGTCGCCGCTTGGGTATCCCCTACTGCACGCTCTGCGGTTCGGCCCAGGCGTACTTCACCGACGATGTGGCTTCGGGGATTGATCTCAACGGCTACGACACCTACGAGTTACGAACATCTGGGCTGTTGAGCAGGTCAAACAAGGTGATGTTTGAGTTCCACACCATGTCGGTGATGGACACCTTCACCGGCCAGGCCCTGAGCGGACCGCTACGTGAAGCTGGTGTGAAGCTCGCCCAGACCAGCGTACGTACCAGCACCTGGGGTGACTGGAAGGCGGCTCACCCCGACACTCGGATCGTTGCCGAAGACGGCGGCATCGGACGGAGTTATCCGCGCGATCCACTGCGCGGCCGCGATGACCGCTGGCCGATCTTTCCGATCGGCGACGTTGACCCACGACTTGAAGTGCAAGAACCAGTCGTTGGAATTATCGCCGAGGATGGGACACCGGTCGCTTTCCCCGTCGCCACCATTGAGCCCCTGACTGCCGACGGTGCGGTGATCACCTTCGGTGGAGTCACCGTCACCAGCGATGGCGCGGGTTTCACCGCCATATCAGAGACATCCGGTGATCCGCTGGCTGCACATCAAGCCTTCTGGTTCGCCTGGAGCCAGTTCCACACCGACACCCTGCTTTTCCTAGGCTGACGCTCTGCTACCCGCTCTTGTTCGCTTCCCGAACCGACAGGCACGGAGTATCTTTGGCTGTTCGCTCGGCCTCGTGAGGAGGATTCATGGAAGTACCGCTGACCATTGCCGATCATCTGCGCCGTGCCTCGCTCGTATACGGAGACCGAATTGGGATCATCGATGAACCTGACCAAGTAGCCCCATCACTCGGGAAGCTGACTTACCGGCGTTTTGAAGAACTGTCCTCCGGCTTGGCCGCGGGACTGGACGATCTCGGTATTGACCTTGGAGCTCGTGTGGCAATCGTGTCGCACAACGCCGCGCGGGTGCTCGTTCATCTCTTCGGCACTAGCGCTTTCGGCCGGGTCGCTGTTCCTATCAACTTTCGGCTCAGCCGCGCCGATGTCGCCTACATCGTCGAGCATTGTGGAGCGGAGGTTCTCATCATCGACCCAGAACTCGAGTCGACACTGGGAGACATCGGAGTGAAGCATCGTTTCATCGCCGGCGAGCAGAGCGATTCGCTCTATCGGGTTGGTAGCGAACCGGTCGCTTGGACCCCGGACGAGTCGGCCACAGCTTCAATCAACTACACCAGCGGCACGACTGCGAGACCTAAGGGCGTGGAGATGACCCACCGAAACCTGTGGGTCAACGCGGCCACTTTCGGCTGGCACACCGGGGTCAGCGACCGGGACGTTTACCTTCATACGTTGCCGATGTTTCACTGCAACGGTTGGGGCATGCCCTACGTCATGACCGCCATGGGAGTCCCCCATGTGGTATTGCGTAAAGTTGATGGCGCGGAGATATTGCGGCGGGTTGAACAGCATGGGGTCACCATCATGTGTGGTGCTCCTGCGGTGGTAGCTGCCATCCTTGACGCCGCGCCCGACTGGGACGGCGAGATCCCCGGCCGGGGTCAGGTCCGCATCGTGGTGGCGGGCGCTCCTCCCCCCACCAAGACCATCGAACGGGTTGAAACCGAACTGGGTTGGGAGTTCATCCAGATCTACGGCCTGACCGAGACGGCCCCGCTGCTCACCATCAACCGCAATCGCGCCGAATGGGATGAACTCACCCCCGCAGAGCGAGCATCGAAACTTGCACGGCAAGGTAATCCCGCTTTGGGTGTCACCATGGCGTTGGCCGACGATGGCGAGGTACTGGCGCGTGGCAACGTGATCCTGAAGTCGTATTGGGACAATCCAGATGCCACGAGGGAGGCGCTTGTCGACGGCTGGTTCCGTACCGGCGATGGCGGTGTGATCGACGAAGAAAACTACCTGACTTTGCAGGATCGCAAGAAGGACGTGATCATCTCGGGTGGCGAAAATGTGTCTTCTATTGAGGTTGAGGACTGCCTGTTCTCTCACCAAGACGTGACGGAGGTGGCGGTGATCGGCGTGCCCCACGAGAAGTGGGGGGAGACGGTAAAAGCCCTGGTTGTGCTGGCCCCCAACGCCACCGCTACCGAACAGGATCTGATCGATCATTGCCGGGAGCGAATCGCTCACTACAAGTGCCCTACCAGCGTTGAGGTGCGTGACGAGTTGGCTCGCACCGCCACCGGCAAGTTGCAGAAGTTCAAACTGCGTGACCCCTACTGGGCCGACCGGCAACAACAAATCAACTGATCACTCAGCCGAAGGCCCGATATCGGTACCGGCTTGCACGGCATCAAGCACAGAACGGACATCTCCCGACGACCGCAGATACGACCCCGCGGTTCGTGCCCACTCTGGAGTTTCCGCGACATCGTCGGGTGCTTCGCAGCCGATCAAGTTGGCTGCGGCGTCAAGTCCGCCTTCAAGCGAATCATAGGACTGCGCTGCCGGGTTTGTGCTGGTCACATCACCACCGACAGACCATGCCGTTGACGCCGAAACAGCCAACCCCGCGGTGGCGTGAACTTCGTCTTCCCACTCTTCGGGAACGACTATGTCCAACGCGCCACAAGCGGCGATAGCTGCCACATCTGTGGCGGCGACCGACACGGCTTCCAGCCTCGCCGCGCCGGTCGTGGCGCCTATCGACTGGATCGCTGTTGGTAGACCCGCAACGGTGAAACCGACCACCGCTCCGTTGCGGATGTTCTTGATCACACCGTCGAATGCGTCATGAGCGTCGCCCGTCAGATTGATGGTCAAAGCAGTGCCTCCAGCCGCGGTTGCCCCAGCCGCAGCGCCCGCAGCCAACACCAGAGGCGTGGCCGTTCCGGCACTCAAAACAATCACCGCGCCTCCTGCCAAGACTGCTGCTCCGAGAGCCAACTCGTCACGGTGGTCCTCAAACCAAGTGCGGTCAAACCATCCAGCTTCGAGCGCCGCGTCTGCCGCAACCAGAACTTCGTCGGGTAGATGAGGGTTGTCTTCAATGAAACGCCGGAAATCGGCACGCGAGTAGAAACCATCAACCTCGGCCGAAGCATCAGCTGCAATATCGATTTGGCTTCGATACTCCTTCAACACCGAGTGAATCTGGCTCTTGACCATGAACATCTCAAGATCGTCGAGAGACACCACTCCATCACCAGGATTTCGGCTGCCAAACACCTCGCCGGCGAGGAGATCTTCGTTGCGAGCGGCCGTGTCGAGGCGATTCCAAAGATCAGGGTTGTCTAGTAACGCCTGCGCGGCCATCACCGTCGGTTCCGCGAACTTCCATGGGTGCTCAACCACATAGCGCAGATCACCGATACTGACTTTGTCGTCGGTCTTACCGCCTGATGGGTTGTCGAGATCGCTCACACTCTCACGAAAGCCTTTCAGAGCAAGCAGTTCCGGCACAGATACGCCAAGGGCACGACTACTTGCTATCCAGGCGATGGCGTCTACCAAGTCCACGTCCCGTTCGGCCACAACCGTCGCCACTTCGACAATGTCGATGTCGAGACTCATGGCGAGGGCAACCCCTACTACCGCGTCCTCACCAACGAAGCCGTTGGCGCTCAGCACCGCTAGCTGATAGTCGAGATGGTGGACATACTCCTCAGCCGAAGCAAGCGACCCGCCGTTACTCGCCAGCACCTCAGCCACCCGCAGATTAAACAGACGCTGCTCCGCGATTCCGATCGCGTTGGCGAAATCAAGCCCGCCGTCAATCAATTCAACGATCATTTGCGTAGCCGCCTCATCACCGCCCATAAAGGCGCTAATCCGCTCGCGACGATTCCGCACCAGAAAGTCAAGTTGGGCCGCGCTGTCGCTGACCTGCCAATCGGAGATGTGACCAGACAACTCGTTAATTCGCTCGATGTCGGCCCACAGCAAGTCGATCTGATCGAGCCGCGACTTCAAATCGGCAGCCAACCGGTCAAGTCCATCGTGGGCTCGCCGCAGTGACAGCGACGGATCACTCGTGGATCCGGCAAGAATCTTGTCGGCCTGTTCGATCAAACCGTCGATTGCAACCCGGTCCCACACCAGCTCTTCGGTTGTGGCCGACATGACAGTCCAAAGGTAGAAAGCACCAGGACGATCCAAAATGACAATATCTGCAGAATCCATCTGTATTACATGAAACAGCATTATTTATAGAATCGCAACAGGCTAGAAGGATTCTTCGGAGTTGGGTTGTTAGAACCTGGCCAAGTTCTCTTACCAGACCGACGGTTGGCGAGTTGGTATTGCTAAACGTCGTTTGCGACGAGTCAGACAGATTGATCGACGGAAAATCCTTGCACCCGATCTGGTAAATGAGCATCGGCTGGGGCACATCTCGCAAACGATGATGTCCCAGCGAGAGCAGTTCTAGCTCAACCACCTCGGCCACATCACTGGAAATAAGAATCTGGCCTCCGGCGGCGCGGGCTTCGAGCCGACCCGTCCTATTGGGGACGGTTCCGAAGTAATCGTTACCGCGAAGCGTGGCGTTGCCTCGATGAAGTCCCATGCGCACACGCAAGGAGGGTCCGCTCCGCCAGTCTGTGCGAGCGAGTTCATTCTGAATGGAGACAGCAGCGTCAACGGCTGCTTGGGCATCCTGGAACGCCGCGCGAAAATGATCACCAGCCCATCCGAAGATGTGGCCACCAGAAGTGTCAACGATGCGGCGGATCAACGCGTCGTGAACTTCCACACTTTTGGCTGTCGCGACTGCGTCTGCCTCCCAAAGACGACTAGATCCCTCTACGTCGGTAAACAGAAAGGTGATGATCCCGGCGGGGATCGAATCACGATTCCGGCGAGCCTGATTCACTCTGCTTCCCGGTAATCCCCGGCCTGTAGAACTCTACGTACTCTCACACATTGCCCACCTTCAGACCCCGCTTTACCTCATACTACGCTCACTATCGACCTCCGGTCTCGTGGATCGAGCTCTCTCTTTCGCGCAACCCCGACAAACGTAAACGCTGGGTCAGGAGTTCTACACGCATCGGCTCTTGGCATCCCCCGGTGCGTTCAGCGCAGAGGATCTTGAGTTCATGACCGAACCCTTCGCTGAGGCGCTCCGCGCAAACAAACCGGTGACCGGCACGGTCACCCCAAGACGACGGACGGGTCCGGAACCAAGTCTCGGGCCAGCCACTGGAAATTTCGCCAACCCACATCGGCGTAATACAGCGAAGAACTCACCTCTTTGGCAGCTTCTTCGCTGATAGGCCGAGCCTCGGGGGACTTCACGTGCACTTCGGCCACACGCTCTGCGGTGACAAACAATCCGACAGCATCGCCAGGAGAACGGCCGCCTGTGAGAAGACCGTGGTTGCGCAAGATACACACTTTCGTGTCGCCCATCGCCCGGGCGATGGCCTCGCCCCCCGCGGTGCTGGTCACTTCAAGATCCTCACCGTTGTACATGGATTGGTCGAACACCAAGGCGCACGACTCCTGGCTGATTGGCCGGAACGGCTCAACATTTGCCGCCCACGGTGTGCCATAAGGCGTGTGGACATGAGCTGCTGAGACCAAATCTGGGCGCGCATCCAAGATGGGCCAGTGAATGTGGTGCGCCGCGAAGTTAACTCCGTTGTCGGTGGGGCCGGCCACGCCTCGTCCGTCCGGGCCGACCAAGGTGAGGTTGTTCATAGTGGCGTCTGCAAAACGGATACCGTAGCCAAGCACCCAGAAGTGGTCGGTCAGCTCTGGATCTCGGGCGCTGATATGGCCGTCGCCCATCTGCCCCCAGTGCATAGCACCAAAGATGCGGTAACCGATGGCCACCTCCCACTTGCGTAGTTGACGCAGTTCTTCAAGATCGGCGACAACGGGCTGCTCAGCGTCATAGGTGATTCCCGGATAGCAATCCAGCGACAGCTCCATAGCAGCAAACGTTACTTCAACTAGACCAACCGCCGTCGATCGTATGGGTCTGACCGGTAACGAAAGCGCTCTCATCAGACGCTAGGTAGACAACAAGAGCGGCAATCTCATCGGCGCTGCCGATCCTTCCCATCGGCTGCCGATCAACAAACGCTTGCATCGCCGTGGCGTAGTCACCCCTAGCAGCGACACGCTCATGCAGTGACGGGCTGTCTACCGTGCCCGGGCAAATGGCATTACATCGCACGCCGCTCGTCACGTAGTCCTTGGCAACTGACTTGGTCAACCCGATGACCGCTGCCTTGGTGGTCCCATAAATGAAGCGATCCGGAGCACCGATGATCGATGACACCGCTGACGACATGTTGATGATCGAGCCGCTGCCTCTGTCGAGCATGCCCGGCAAAACAGCCCGGATCATGCGAAACGCCGAGCGGACATTGAGGTCGAACGCGAAGTCCCACTCATCGTCGGTGCAGTCAAGGACCTTACCGTGATGTACGAACCCCGCGCAGTTGAACAAGACATCGATGTCGCGGCCGCCGGTTCCTTCCCGGACTGAAACATCGTCTCGCACGTCGAGCACGAAAGTCTCAAGCGACGGCATCTGAGCTTCGTCAAGCTCATTGAGCGAAGCTGGGTTGATATCGGTCGCCAGCACCTTTGCCCCTTCGGCCGCCATCGCCAGCGCCGAGGCGCGACCAATGCCCTGACCGGCCGCAGTTACGAGCGCCGTCTTACCAGCAAGTCGAGCGTTCATCACTCCACCCATTCCGTGCCGGCAGGGTAAGCGAAGTCGCTGATCGCGGCGGAGGTAAAGGCGGTCCCCGCACCAGCCTCGGACGGAGGAAAGTACCGGCCGTTGGAGAGGCGAACCGGCACCTGAAGCTGGTCATGGAGATGATCGACGTACTCGATCTCCACGCGGCTCGGATCGCTAGCAAGCGCGACCGTATAGAAATAGGCGTAGTGCTGCACCGCCTCGCAAAGCCCGACTCCCCCGGCGTGAGGGATGACATCAACACCCGCATGGTCAGCTAGCAACATGACAGCAAGCAGGTCGTGCACACCGGCCATGCGTGTGGCATCGATCTGAAGGACTTGGACACCACCAAGCTGCAGGAGCTGTCTAGCCATGACGGGGTTGGCCAACATCTCGCCAGTAGCGATAGGGACGGGATCTACCGCCCGAGCGATCTCGCCGTGGCCGACCATGTCGTCGGGGTGAGTTGGTTCCTCAACCCAGCGCAGATCGAATTCCCGCAACTGATTGATCGCGGTGATTGCTTCGGACACGCTCCAAATCTGGTTGGCGTCGACGGCGATGTTGATATCAGGTCCCACGGCTTCTCTCGCTAGGGCCAGCCGCCGCCTGTCCTCGTCAATGTCGGCGCCGACCTTCAGTTTGATGGTGGCGAAACCATCGGTTACGGCCTCGCGACAGAGTCGAACCAATTTTTTCTCGGTGTAACCAAGCCAGCCGGGAGTGGTGGTGTAGGCCGCGATGCCCTCTGTCTGCATTCGTGCCAAACGCTGCGGGCGGTCCAAAAGACGTTGTTCGAGACGCTCCCGAGCTCGCCCAGGATCAAGGAAATCAGCGATGTAGGTCCAATCGACCATGGCGACGACCTCAGCAGGAGTCAGGGCTAGCAGAGCGGCCCACAACGGACGTTGTTCCCGCCGACAACGGAGATCCCACACCGCGGTCATGACCACACCCATTGCCATATGCATTACGCCTTTGTCCGGGCCGAACCAGCGAAGTTGGCTGTCCCACAAGAGTTCGCGATTCAGTGCAGCCGGATCTTCGCAGAGCCCGTCTACATCACGCCCCGCGAGCCTGGCGGCCAGCGACTCGATCGCTGCGACCTGCAGGTCGTTGCCGCGACCGATACTGAAAGCAAACCCGTGACCGGTCAGATCGGCAGCCGATGTGTGCAGGCGCAGATATGCGGCGGAGTAGTCGGGATCTGGGTTCATGGCGTCCGACCCGTCGAGCTGTTTACTAGTCGGATAGCGGAGATCGACTACTGATGCACCAGTGATCTCGATCATCACGCCTCCTGGTCCTCGTTACTTGGTGGGTTGGTCATGGTTGCTCAAGAATGGACTACCGGCTGGGCATTCGCACCGTCGGGAAAATCGATTCCATGTTATCGGCTCGTCCAGACCGGCTCGGTCGCTAGTATCGAAGTGACTCTGTGCCGCTGACGCTGGCTCGACATGAGTTGAGAAACGAACGGAATCCCGGCATGAATATCGTCCAAGAGAGCGGCCTGGAAATGGCTCAGCGCTACCACGAGGATGGTTTCCTCTTTCCCCTCGACGCGGTCAGCGAAGATACTGCTGCCGATATCCGAGCCGACCTGGAAGCGGCGGAGCTTGAACTGGCCGACGAACCGGAGAAGCTCGCTCTGCTCCGCTTGTACCCAGACCGATTGCTGCCTTCATTCGATGCACTCATTCGCAACGAGCGGCTCATCGCAGCCGCGGCGAGTGTTCTCGGGGAAGATCTGATGGTCTGGAGTGCTGCCTTGTTCACCAAAGAAGCGAATTCTCCCAAGATCGTCTCCTGGCATCAGGACTTGACCTACTGGGGACTGAAAGGCACCCAGGAAGTGACTTGCTGGGTGGCTTTGACACCTTCGAACGCGAACAACGGTGCGATGAAGTTCATGCCGGGAAGCCACAAGGCTCAAGCCGTTCCCCACAACGACACCTACGCCGAGAACAACCTCCTCTCACGAGGTCAGGAGGTGGCCGTCGATGTCGACGAAGCCGACGCCGTGGTCGTGGAACTGGAGCCAGGGCAGTTCTCCATGCATCACGGGCATATGTTCCACTCTTCAGGACCGAACAACAGCGACCAACGACGCATCGGTAGCGCAATCCGTTTCATAAACGCCTCCACGAGCCACGATGACGGCACCAAGGCCCTCGTTGCCCATGTCAACGGCGAAGACCGATGGAATCATTTCCAGATTGCTACATCCCCCAAGGCCCGCCTGAGTGAAAGCGACTTCGAGCTCTGCGGGGTAGACGTCATTGCAAGAAACCGCATCTTCTACAAAGGCGCCGAGAACCCTCTCTGAAAGCTAAGCCCAATCATCGGTGCAGACTTGGGATTCAGCCTGACTCAATAGACAATATCGAGCGCAAACCGCAGCGCTCGGTCAAGTTCGGCTCGTCTGGGGCCACCGATCTGTCCAACCGGCTCTGGATCGAGGGCCGAGATCGGCACCGTGATTACGTTGTCGCAACTAATCACGCAGGTCTCGGGGAGACCTTCATCGGTACCGATCTCAACTTCAGAGCGGATACCTCGGATAGGGCGCGTAATCGGCGCACATGTAACCGCTGTGAGGACAGCCACAGCGGCATCTCGCGTCAATACGCACACGGGCCGTCGGCCTGCGGGCGGTCCAAGATCAGTCCAGTAGATCTCGTTACGCGCTACCACGAGGGCGCGGTCCGAGACGCGAGCCGAATCGCAGATTGAACGAGCGCAGGGTCCTGAGGCAGGCGCCGGTATGCCTCAAGAAGCTCCGCGTCGGCAGCAACCAGTTCCTCGGCCTCAATAACAGCCCGAGCCCCCCGTCGAAGCAACTCAGAACGACTCGTGCCCAGCGCCTCGGCAATTTGGGCCAAACGCTCAACCAGATCATCATCAAGTTGGACCAACACCTCTCGACGCGCCATATCCATATGCTAAACCATATGCCTCCGAATAGCTACCGGCGCTCCCGGCAACGCATGCTGGAGCCCACAGAATGGTTGTGCTGACAGTTCAATCGGGGGATGGCTCGTCGATCAGGCGAGCGAGGGTGGCACCGACCGCAAGGTCGTCAACTTGGCCGAACGCGTGAAGACGGATGTGTCCCGCCCGGTCTACAGCAATGAGACTCGGTGTGCCGCGCAGCTGGTACCTGCCCATCGTGATCGGCAAGTCAACGCCGGTGTCGTAAGCGTCGACACCGACTGGGAAGGTAATCCGGTATTCGTACAGGAAGGCTTCAAGCGCGACCGGCGTCATTGCCTCGTGGTGCTCGAACACACAGTGAAGTCCGAGCACCTTAACGGCATCGCCGAAAGTGCGGTGGATCCGCTGAGCCTGCGGGAGACCGTGCGAAACACATCCCGGACAGAGCATCTGAAACGCCTCGATCACCACAACCTCACCTCTGAGTTGGGCCAGCGTGGGATTCTCATCGGTGTTGAACCAGCGACTAACCGCCAGTTCAGGAGCCTCGGGATAGTCCATGGACAGTAAATATATGGCAGGGAACTAACAGAGGGAGAACTGGTCGGGGTTGAGGCGGGCGACTAGGCCGAGCGCGGCTTTGAGCCTCAGCAGGCGATCCAGGCTTTCATCGACTCGGGCCAAAAAGCTGGGGTCCGCGGTCGCACGTTCAACGATTGAAGCAACTATCTGTTCGATCTCGCGGTAAGAAACAAAAAGCACCAGATCGGCTCCAGCTTCAATAGCAGCCACCGCTCGGGCACCCGCAGTTCCCTCTTCGGTGACACCGCGCATAGTCGCTAGATCATCGGTAATGACCACGCCGGCAAATCCAAGTTCGGTGCGCAACCAGCCGGTGGTGATCTCGCGTGATAGCGAAGCTGGCCGATTCCCGTCGATACCCGGATATCGGATATGACCGGTCATCACCACCGGGGCGTTGCTGTCGACATACGGCACTGCACCGAACAACCGCCATTGTTCGAGCGAGTTGGAGGACACCGAATCACCAACATGAGGGTCATTGAGCGTCGCTCCCTGATTTGGGAAGTGTTTGAGAACCGCCGCCACGCCAGAGTTGCAGTGCCCCATCACCATCGCTTCTGACAACGCTTGGACAGAAACTGGGTCGCCTCCGAAGCTTCGCCTCTGACGAGCCATGTAGTGGTTCGCATCCACATCCACATCTGCCACCACTCCGAGGTTCAGATGCACGCCCGCTGACGCCAAGTCCGCCGCGAAGCGGGTCGAACGCGCCCTGAATTCCGCTGACGCTCCAGCCAAGTCCTCGCTAACAGCGACATTGAGGTTTCTCGGGTGTGCCAACGGGTCGATCGGAACTTTGAGCACCTGTGTTCCGGCTTCAGCATCGGTAGCGACCAGCGGGCCGATCTTGCAGTCGAGGGCCGCCTCAAGGACCGCCGTGGCAGAGACTCCTCCGTCGCGGTCAAATCCCCAATTGCTCGCGGCTTCAGTAAGAAATACACCTCCTACACATCCAGATCCGACACGCTCATTGATCGCAGCAGTCAGATCCAGGCCCGTTCCACCAACAACTAGCAGTTGCAGGGCTTTGTCTCTCAGCGACATCTCCCCGACTAGCGACGAAAGCACCCGCTCTTCAATTGGCAACGTCGTTGTGGTTGTTGTCGACACAGTGGTCGATGTCGGCAGGGCACTCGTCGGCGGGATTGTTGTTGGGGGGACCAACGGAGTCTCCTCGTTGCCGTTCGCAGCCATCAACCACACCAAAACCCCAGCTACTGCCAAGAGACCCAACACCGACAGCAGAGAGGCCAAGAAACTACGAGAAGCGGTGCCGGGCACATCCATTGACAACCACTTTGCCCGCTCCAACCCCGCAGAAGACGCAATTGAGAAAGTCCGGGTAGACCAACACGGTTCGCAAGCCGTATGTTCACGGCCATGACCACACGCCAGACCGCCCGAGGGGTCCCTTTTCTTCGCACCCCCGAGGATCGCTTCTCTGATCTACCAGATTTTGCCTACGAACCGCACTACGTGCAGGTTGACGGTTTGCGAATGGCCTACCTCGATGAAGGCCCCGGCACAGCCAGCACAATTCTGTTACCTCACGGCGAGCCAACCTGGGGGTACTTGTATCGCCGCATGATCCCAACTCTGACCGAGGCAGGGCATCGCGTCATCGTGCCCGACCTCATCGGCTTCGGCCGCTCCGACAAACCCACGCAGCGTTCAGCCTACACCTATACCGGACATGTGGCTTGGATGAGCGAGTTCCTCGACCACTTCAGCAACGTAGAAACCTGGGACGCTTTCTGTCAGGACTGGGGCGGATTAATCACGCTGCGGTTAGCCGCAGAACAACCTGAGCGGTTTGGGCACCTTGTGCTTGGGAACACAGGTCTGCCCCATGGTGAGAGTCTCGGCCCGGGCTTCGACTTCTGGCTTGAGCTGTCACAGACACTGAATCCATTCGATTCTGGACGCCTGATAGACAATGCCGTCAGCACCAGAACCCTGAGCCCCGGCGAGCAAGCCGCCTACAGTGCGCCTTTCCCCGACGAGGACTACATGGCGGGTTTGCGTGAGTTTCCGTGTTTGGTACCGATCACCCCTGAGCACGGATCTGTGGCCGAGAACAAGGCCGCACGGGAGGTCCTTTCTGAGTGGACCAAGCCGGTGCTGCTGCTCTGGGGTCGCAGCGATCCAGTGCTCGGACATCTTGATGCCGAATTATTGGAACTTATCCCGGGCACCAGCAATCAACCTCATCAGTACTTCGATCCCGGCAACCATTTCATCCAAGACGACATCGGTGAGCCACTAGCGGCGGCTATGGTCTCCTGGCTTGAGTCGCTGAGGCGGTAGTGCGTTGGCCCCCAAACCCTTTGCAGAAACAAAGAAGTTGTCTTGGCTCCACAATGCCGTGGGTTACGAGGTATATATCCGCTCGTTCGCTGACAGCACCGGAAACGGAGTCGGCGATCTGGCCGGGATCACCCAACGCTTGGACTACCTCGCCTGGTTAGGCATCGACATCGTCTGGATCACGCCGTGCTACCCGTCGCCCATGGCAGATCACGGCTACGACGTCGCAGACTATGTCGACATCGAACCCATCTTCGGCGACTTGGTAGCAATGCAGGAGCTGATTGATCGCGCGCATGAACTCGGGCTGAGAGTTGTGCTCGACATCGTTCCGAACCACTCGAGCGACCAACACCGGTGGTTCCGCGCCGCAGTTGAGGACCCCACCGGTCCCTACCGCGACTACTACCTGTGGCGTGACCCAGCACCCGACGGCGGGCCGCCCAACAACTGGGTCGCACACTTCGGAGGCCCAGCTTGGACGCTGGACGAAGCAAGCGGACAGTACTACTGCCATCTGTTTCTGCCTGAACAACCCGACCTCAATTGGCGTAACCCCGCGGTGCGTGCCGAGTTCGAGCAGACTCTTGAGTTCTGGTTTGAGCGAGGCATCGACGGCTTCCGTATCGACGTCGCTCACGCGCTCATCAAAGACAGCGAGTTTCGCGACAACCCTCAAGTTGGCGATCTCGCCAACCTGACGCATCCCCGCGAGCAGTTTCGCTGCTTCGAGCATCGATACGATCTCCAACAGCCCGAGAGCCTGGAGATATACCGTGATTGGCGTCGTATCGCCGAACGCTACGACACAGCGCTTATCGGCGAAACTTACGTGCTCGATCCGGCTGGACTGGCGGACTTGGTGCCAGGCGACGGGTTACATCTCGGGTTCTGGTTTGCGCCGATGCAAATGCCATGGACAGCACCCGACATCACCAAGACGTTACGCGAAACCTCTGAGCGGCTTGGGGAAAGAGTCGGCTGGGTGCAGTCAAGCCACGATGAGAGTCGCCCCGCGACTCGCTTCGGGGGCGGAGATTTGGGGCGACGCCGTTCCCTCGCGTTCGCCGCAATGCTGTTTGGGCTACCAGGCGTGCCGTTCATCTATCAGGGCGAAGAACTAGGGCTCGAAGACGGTGAAGTCCCACCAGAATTGCGTTCCGACCCGATCGCCACCCGCAATCCCGGCGCGGTGGGGCGGGATGTCTGTCGTACTCCGATGCCCTGGGAACCGGGTCACAATCTCGGTTTCTCGACCGCCGATCAGACTTGGCTTCCGTTGGGACACCGCGCGGAGGATTCCGTTGCGGTGCAACGGCAGAACCCTGACGCGCATGTTCATAAGATGCAGTCGCTGTTGCAGTGTCGTCGGCAACTGAGCGATCTGGACCCGATTGTGACCTGGCTGGACACATCCGAGGGTGTCGTTGCCTTCCAACGGGGCGATCATCTCTTCGCTCTCAACACAAACGACGAGGCCACCGACTTCACTCCCGGCGGCGTCTGGTCGTTGGTCCACCGCACAGGAACCGGGCAACCAGCGCACTCGGTGCAAACTATTCACATAGACGGCGCCGAGACCGTAGTGTTCGCCAAACCGTCCAGCGGTCCAGTAGTGGAGAAACACCGATAATCGGTTACACTCCGCCCTTCACGACCGGTCGACTCAGAGGTTGTCGACCCCCCTGGAGGGGAAAGATATGAAATCAAGTTTTCTGAAAATACTCGCGCTGTTGTTCGCGTTTACGCTCATTGCTGCAGCATGCGGTGACGACGACGGCGAGACAACCACCGGCGACGACGGCGACGACATGGCCGAAGGCGACGACGGCGACGACGTCTCAATCACCGTGACTGGCCCCGAACGTGACGAGAACGAGGCTGGAGCAATCCAAGAGGTTCTCGGTGCCTGGGGTGAGGAAAACGGCGTTGAGGTCACCTACCTCGGTTCCGCCGACTGGGAAGCCGAGATCAACGTCCAAGTCGAGGGTGGCAATCCCCCTGACATTTCGATCTTCCCGCAGCCCGGAAAGCTTGCCGATTTTGCCCGCGATGGCCATCTGGTCCAGCTTAACGACGAGGCCGCTGCGGCGACAGCCGCAAACTGGTCCGAGGCTTGGACCGTGTTCGGCAACGTTGACGGCGTCCAATTCGGCGTTCCCGTCAAGGCCGACCTGAAGTCGCTTGTCTGGTACCAACCGGCCCGCTTCGCGGCAAACGGCTACGAGGTCCCGGAGACCTTCGACGAGTTCACCGCACTGGTTGACCAGATCGCCGCAGACGGCAACAGGCCGCTGTGCGTCGGTATCGAATCAGGTCAGGCAACCGGTTGGCCCTTCACCGACTGGGTCGAGGACATGGTGCTGCGCCAACACGGTGCCGAGGTATACGACCAATGGGTGGCCCATGAGATCCCGTTCAACGATGACCGCATCGTTTCGACGATGCAGACCGTGCTCGACCTGTGGACCGAAGACAACGTCTTTGCCTCCTCAGGTTCAATCGCCGCGACCTCTTTCCAAGACAACGGCCAGCCCCTCGTGGACGGCGACTGCTTCATGCATCGTCAGGCCAGCTTCTTCAGTGCGTTCATGCCTGAAGGTACGGTCTTTGGCGATGATGAAGGTGCTGTAAATGTTTTCTACTTCCCCGACATCAACGGTGACAGGCCGGTTCTTGGTGCAGGCACACTTGCTGCCGCGTTCAACGACAACGACGCAACCATGGCGCTTCTCGCTTTCCTGTCAACCCCGGACTATGCCGAGGCCCGTCAGGTTTCACAGGCGACCCGTAAGGGTGGCGGCGCAACGCTCTCCGGCTTCCTGTCAGCCGCTCTAGGCCAGGACCCGAGCGTCTATCAGCCCCTTGAGCAGTCGTTCCTCAACGTGCTTGAGACAGCAGCCATCGTCCGCTTCGACGGTTCGGACCTGATGCCCGCAGACGTGGGTGCAGGCACCTTCTGGACCGAAGGCACATCAGCGGTCAACGGTGACCTCACCGCCGCCGAGGCAGCCGACCGCATTGAGGCCAGCTGGCCGCAATAGTTCCCGGGTCTCATCACTGAGACTTTCCTAACTTAAACCCATGAAGTGGGGGTGGCTCCAGGGCCACCCCCACTCTCGTTCTGCGAGCAGCTTCAAGATCCGCTAGGTTTCAGCGAACGCCGAGCGCGCACGAAAGAGGGAGTGGTGCAAGGAGCGATCCTTAACGGGGAAGACCTCAGCAAAATCGTCAGCACCTTGATTCTGATCGTGGTGGCCGTGGGTGCCAGCGCGGCTCTCTGGATCGGCGCAAACCTTCTGTTCAACCAGGTCCGCACAAGCTGGACTCGATTCAATGCTCTTGCGGGCTACGCCATCGGTTTCCTGTTGCTGCTGCTATTACAGGGAAACCGACTTCTCAAATCGCACGGCCCCGGTAGCGACTCGATCACGGGGTTCGGTGAACTGCTGTGGACACCGGTTCTCGGCGCCCTGATTTTTTCGGCTTTGGCGGTGATCCTCGCAAACAACGACGACAGGACCCAACGCCTCTGGATTGCCTCAGGCTCGGGGCTGGTGCTCGGGGGCTTCATCGGGATCCGACTCGCCGAACATGCTCGCCCAGAGTTGGAGATCTTGCCCCTGTTGCTTTCGACGATCGTCATCGGCAGCATCAGCGCAGGTATTGCACTAGTTCGCGGCAAGAACCCAGCGACCGCAGCTCTCATTGGAGTTGCGCTGGGATGGTTGATCGGTGGTTTCGGAATGCCCGAGTTGGGCGACGGCTCCGCTTTAGAATCCGCTATCGCGGCAGCAGTTCCGGGCCTGGCGATAGGTGCGCGCCTTGGGCTCAGTGCCAACGCCGGTGTCGTCGGTAGGGCCCGGATCGACGCAAAATCCAGAGGCGCGATCTTTTTGGTTCCCGCGCTGTTCTTCGTCACCGTCGCGCTCATCGCGCCGACATTGATCACCATCTGGCTCTCTCTCAAGGACCGCGACTCAGTAGACTTTGTCTGGTTCGAGAACTACGGTTCGGTGTTCACCGACATCAACTCGTTCGATGTCAGCAACTGGACCAGCATCTTCACGAGTTCATTGTTCGGACTGGGTGTACTGATCGGTCTTGTTGGTCTCGTTATCGGTTTGGTGTTGCGCAAGCGTACCGGTGATGGTTTTTCGGCGGGCGGTCCAGCTTTCGGGCCATTGATGATTGCCATGGTGATGATCGTGTTCGGCGTGCTGTCGGTGTTGCGGGGCACGATCATGAACAACCTCTGGTGGGTCTTCACCGTGACCATCTTCTCCACCGGGCTGGGCCTAGCAATCGCGGTGCTCGCTGACCGGGTAAAGCTCGAATCGGTGGCCAAGTCGATCATTTTCATGCCGATGGCCATCTCGTTGGTTGGAGCTTCCATCATCTGGCGATTGGTGTACGTCGCCCGGGACACCAGCAAGTCTCAAACAGGTTTGATGAATGCGGTCTGGGTTGAACTCGGCCGTTGGAGTACAGGAAGTGGTATCCCCACGGTGCTCGGCACGGTCTTCGTATGGCTACTGGTTGTGTTGGGGGTCGCTTCGATCAGCCGTTGTTTGACCTCGCGAACCTACGACAAGATCCCGCTGCGAGCGTTAGCGACGGTCGCCCTGCTTTGGATCGCCTACCGTTTCACGTTCGACGGAATCGGCGGATTCCGGACCAACACCGCCGGCGACACCGTGTCAGACACAATCTTCTTCGTTCAGGATCAACCGTTCAACAACGTCTGGTTGATGGTGATCCTCATCTGGATTCAGACCGGGTTCGCGATGGTGATCATGTCCGCCGCGATCAAAGCCGTACCCACCGAACTCATTGAAGCGGCAAAGGTCGACGGTGCCAATGAGTCTCAGGTGTTCTGGCGGGTGACATTGCCTCAGATCCGCACGACCATCGGCGTTGTTGTCACCACACTCATCGTCTTGGTCATGAAGGTGTACGACATCGTCAAAGTGGTGACCAACGGCAATTTCGGATCGCAGGTTCTCGCCAACGACATGTTCGAGGAAGCCTTTTTGTTCTCCAACACTGGCGTGGGTGCCGCACTGGCCGTGATTCTGTTCATCTCGGTTCTGCCAGTAATGGTCTTGAACATTCGTCGCATGCAGCGGGAGGCCTGAAATGTCCGGTGACCGCCCTAGCGTCGACACCGCAATCTACGGCTTCTTGCGCCGCATCCCGACCGGTCTGCTGTGGTTGATCGTCTTGGTGTGGAGCCTGCCGACACTGGGTTTGGCGGTGAACTCGTTCCGAACCCGCGACAATCAGCGGGGAGCCGGCTGGTGGAACGTCTGGCGCGATGACGGCCTGACGCTCGACAACTACGATGTTGTCTTCTCGGCGAGCGCCACTGCCGGGCTCAAAGAGTCGTTGCTCAACTCCTTCGCTATTGCCATCCCGGCCACAGTCATTCCGATCGCCATTGCCGCCTTTGCTGCCTACGCCTTCGCATGGATCGACTTCAAAGGCCGCAAATGGCTGTTCATCGCCACAGTGTCGCTGTTGGCAATACCTCTTCAGGTTGCGTTGATCCCGCTGCTGAGGCTCTACAACTTCGGCTCGCATTGGACGATTCCCTTTCTCGAAAAAACCGTCACCCTGATTCCCGATTTCGATCTGGTGAACACAACAACCGCGGTTTGGCTCACTCACACCGGCTTCGCGCTTCCGTTTGCCATCTTCTTGCTCCACAACTACATCTCTGGGCTACCCAGCGATCTGTTCGAGGCAGCACGCATCGACGGCGCCGACCATTTCACGATCTTCTGGCGTCTGGTGCTGCCACTGTCGATCCCGGTGCTTGCCGCCTTCGCAATCTTCCAGTTCCTATGGACCTGGAATGACTTCCTGATCGCCAACACAATGGCCGGCACCAACCCCGACGCGATCGCCACAACAATCCGGATCGCCAACCTCGCTGGCGACTTCGGGCGCAACGAACACTTGTTGCCCGCCGCCGCGTTCGTACAGGCATTCTTCCCATTGGTTGTGTTCTTCGGCCTGCAACGTTTCTTCGTGCGGGGGATTCTGGCGGGTTCTGTGAAGGGCTAGCCCCTGCGGCTAGCGCAGTGCCAGGCCAGAATCAAGGTCGAAGAAATGCAGGCGTCCGATGTCGAACACCGCGGAGATGGGTTCACCAGCGCGCGCCTTGCTGCGCGGGTTGAAGCGGGCAACCGCTTCCGCGGCCTCTTCGTCGGACAACTCCTCAAGCACATCGGGGTCACCCGCATCTACCGCTCGTGCATCAATTTCGAAGTGGACCATGATCTCCGAACCAAGCGACTCAACCAGCGATGCGGTTGCGGAGACAACGAGGCCGGCTGTGTCGCCATCCACAAGGTTTGCGTCATCCATGTCTTCAGGACGGATACCCACGACCACTGTTTTGCCCTCGCGGGCGGCAACTCCCGCTGGAACCTCTGCCAGCTCGATGCTGTGGCTGCCAAGCTGCATCGTTGAGCCGGTCACCGTCGCCTCGTAGAGGTTCATCGAAGGCGAACCAATGAAAGCGGCAACAAAGATGTTGTCGGGATGGTCGTACAGGTTCTGTGGGGTGTCCACCTGTTGAAGAATGCCGTCTTTGATAACGGCTACTCGATCTCCCATGGTCATCGCTTCGACTTGATCGTGAGTGACGTAAAAGGTTGTGACTCCGAGTTCTCTTTGCAGTTTGGCGATCTCTGCCCGCATCTGAACACGCAGCTTGGCGTCCAGGTTGGAGAGCGGCTCGTCCATCAAGAAGGCGGCGGGTTGACGCACAATGGCTCGCCCCATCGCCACCCGCTGACGTTGACCACCCGAAAGCTGGCCCGGCTTACGATCAAGATAGTCATCCAGTTCAAGGATCTTTGCCGCTTCGCGCACACGTTGATCCAGTTCGGCCTTCGGCGTCTTGGCGAGTTTGAGGGCAAAACCAATGTTGTCGTAGACCGTCATATGGGGATACAACGCGTAATTCTGGAACACCATAGCGATGTCGCGATCCTTGGATTCCACATCGTTTACGACACGGTCACCGATCCGCATCTCACCGCCGGAGATCTCTTCAAGACCCGCGATCATGCGCAGGGCGGTGGACTTCCCACAACCGGACGGGCCGACCAACACTAGGAATTCTCCATCTTCGATTTTGAGATCAAGGTCCGTTACCGCTTGAAATCCGTTTTCGTAGATCTTGGTTACCTTCTCAAGAACCACTTCTGACATCGGTTACTCCCCATCTATGGCACCATCCGGTGCCACACCATAGCCCACGCAGAGACTTGTGTCGGAGTGATCAAGGCGCGACGACTGGACTAAAGCCAAAGATCGGCGCAGACTCGTTACATGCGGAAACTTCAGGTAGCCATTATCTCAACGGTTCTCGTATTGATTACGGCGTTCGGGCTGGCACTGGCAAGCTGCAGCGACGACGACAGCGACGACGCTGACGCCACTACCACCACCACAACAACAACCACTACCGCAGCACCCACCACCACCTCAGCACCCACGACGACCACCACAGTCGACCCGCTTGCTATCGGCGAAGCAGCACCCACCCCGCTTCCGATCGTGAGTTACCCGCCAGATGTCGGTAACCCGTTCTCTTCGGGTACCAGTTTCGACCCGGCTTTGTTGGGATACGAACAGCAAGAGTATTTCATCTCGGGAACTGCCCGATCATTCGTCCCCGCGGACGAGACAGAACTGACTCCAGATGGGCGGTGGATGCTCGAATTCGCCGATGAAGCCTACTACACCACTCGGGTGACCGTGATACGCCCGAGCGATCCAAGTGTCTTCAATGGGACTGTCATGGTCGAGTGGTACAACGTCAGCAGCGGGCTCGACGCCGCCCCCAACTGGACCATGTCGCACGTAGAACAGATCCGCGAAGGCTACGCCTGGGTCGGAGTGTCTGCCCAGGCCCGGGGCGTTGAGGGTGGTGGACCGGGGATCGATGTCGGTTTCCCGCTTCACCTGAAAGGCAACAATCCCGAACGGTACGGGTCACTGAACCATCCCGGCGATTCGTTCTCCTACGACATCTTCAGCCAGGCCGCTCAAGCGTTGATCGGCCCAGCCAATATCGAGATGCTGCCGGGCCTCTCACCCGAGCGCTTGATCGCAGTCGGCGATTCACAATCGGCGTTCCGGCTGACCACCTATCTCAACGGAGTCGATCCGCTCGCCCAACTCTTCGATGGTTTCTTGATTCATAGCCGGGGGGACGGTAGTGCGGCCCTCTCGCAATCGCCTCAGTCCGAGATCAACACTCCCGAGCAGGTATTGATTCGTAGCGATGTGCGGGTCCCGGTGTTGACATTTCAGACCGAGACCGACATTTTCCGGCTTGGTTTCATCGCTGACCGACAACCTGACGCACACAACATCGCTCTGTGGGAGGTGGCAGGCACAGCGCATGGCGATGTCTACAACATTGCGCTGTCCATGGGCCCTCAAGACATCGGTGACAACCCCGCAGTTGCCGAAGTGGTAGAGGTAAGCGCTCCGATCCCGGGAATATTCGAATGCGACGCGCCAATCAACAGCGGACCACAGCATTGGGTCATGAACGCTGCGGTCCACGCACTCAACGTTTGGGTCAGTGGCGGGCCGCCACCACCAAGCGCACCCTTGTTGGAGACCGACGGCGACGAATTCGTCGTTGATGAACACGGCAACACCCTCGGTGGGATCCGTACCGCTTGGGTGGACGTGCCAGTGGCCACGCTCACTGGCGAACCACCCGGAGGTGCGGGTTTCTGTGGCCTGTTTGGTTCAACGACGCTGTTCAGCAGCGCAAAGCTAGCTGAGTTGTACCCAGACAAAGCCACCTATTTTGAAGCCATGACCACTTCGGTTGAGGGATCCGTCACCAAAGGCTTCCTTCGCCGAGCCGACGCCGCGCTTATTTTGGAAAACGCTTTCGCAAACGACATAGGCCGCTAAGGCCGCTCGGCTCGCTTGTCACGCACGTAACCTTGCGGGATGGCAGGCCCACTCCCCATGCGTTTCCTGCGCTCGTACGTGCGAGTGGCGGATCTTCCGCACGTCCACGCGGAACTCGCGCTGGTGGGTCGAAGCAATGTTGGAAAGTCGTCGCTGATAAACGCACTGGCACAACGCAAATCCCTAGCAAAAACATCGAAGTCGCCCGGGGCGACCAGGCTGTTGAATGCTTTTGAGGTCGGTGCTTGTGACTCCGGGCGTTGGCTGATGGACCTACCCGGTTACGGCTTCGCCAAAGTATCCAAGGCCGAACAGCAGCGGTGGGCAGAGATGCTCAACACCTACATCGAAGAACGAGAGAACCTCGTTTCGATCTTGCTGCTCATTGATTCCGAGATCGGCCCAACCGCGCTTGACCTGCAAACCTTGGAATGGCTTGAACATCTCAACCGTCAAATCTGCTTCGTCGCTACCAAATCGGACAAGGTCCGACCGGCAAAGTCCAAAAAGCGCCGTGTTGACCTAGCTCAAAAGCTCGGGGTCGAAAAGTCTGAAATCACCTGGGTTAGCGCCAACAAAGGCACCAGTATCGCCGAGTTACGCAATCGCATCAGCGACCTTCTGGAAATACGCTGCTGAAGCCTTGAATCAGTCGATGGAAATCTGAGCCATCAACGTGGCCCTCTGTTCATCGAAGGTGTCGAGATCCATCTGACCGTCGTCGTAGCGACGGTGCAGATCCTCGATGCGGGCCATCACATCATCGTTTGACAGCTTCGGGCCATCATCGACGATTTCTTCGCTATCGGAATCATCGTCGAACTCACTCTTATCGAGACGCTTCTCTCTTTTGGCCTGTGCTTTGGCCTTTTTGGCCATGTCACGCTGCCGTTTCGCAAAACTGGATCGTCCGGTTGCCATTGCGGGCTCCTCTCCGGTCGACGACGCGTTCACCCTGACCGACTGTTGAGGGTACGAGCACCGACGCCCATTATCCAACGAACCAGCCCGATAAGTTATACGGCGTGAGTACCAATGCGAGACCCGAAGGACTGGCTCTGCACAGATCAGAGACCTACGTAGACCAACCGCCGCATGACTTGTTTACACGTTTACGTCGTGAAGAGCCTGTCGTATTTCAAGAGATGGAGGACGAACCCGGTTACTGGGCGGTCCTGCGCCACGCCGACGTAGTGCACGTCGCCAAACACCCTGAGATCTTCTCGGCCCACGAAGGAGGCGTGGTCATCGAAAACCTCGACCCTCCCAGCCTTGCGCAAATGCGAGACATGCTGTTGGCCATGGACCCGCCACGCCACACGGCCTATCGACGACCGATTTCGCCGGAGTTCAAGGCTCGTGTGATCGGCGCGATGGAAGGACGAATCCGTACCATCACAACAGAGATCCTCGGCCGTGCTGAGGCGATGGGTCCCGAGGTCGAGTTTGTCCACGACGTCTGCGCTCATCTGCCCAGCCAGGTCGTTGGCGAGCTGATGGGACTCCCGCGTGAAGATTGGCCGGCTATTCACGCTATGGCCGAACGCAACAGCGGAGGACAGGATCCCGATATTGCTGCCGCAGACGAACGCGGCTCATCAAGCATCGACATGGCGATGTACGGGATGGCTTTCGCCGCCAAACGTCGCAGCGAACCTCTACAAGGTGATCTGACCGACCTGTTGCTCGGCACGGAGTTCGACGGGAAGCTGATGACCGATATCGATTTCGGTCGCTTCTTCGTGCAGTTGGTGACCGCCGGCAACGACACCACCCGGACCATGCTGTCGGGTGGTTTGCTCGCCCTTCTGCAACATCGGGACCAGTTGCAGATGCTGCGCGACGATCCCGCTTTGCTGCCCAAAGCCGTCGAAGAAATCTTGCGCTGGGCCAACCCGCTGCACTATTTCCGGCGCACCGCGCTTGTCGACACCGAACTCGGTGGCAAATCAATCGCCGCTGGCGACAAAGTTGCGATGATCTACACATCTGCCAACCGCGACGAAGCTGTCTTCGACAACTCTCAAGAATTCGACATCACCCGAGACCCTAACCATCATCTCTCTTTCGGATTCGGCACCCATTTCTGCCTGGGAGTTCACTTGGCTCGCCTAGAGGGCCGGGTTTTCTTTGACGAAGTTCTCAAACGCTGGTCTCAAATTGAGTTGACAGGCGAGCCGAAACGTCAACAGTCAAACCTCAACAACTCCTTGAAACACCTCCCGGTGCGCTTACTTCGCTAGAGGTGCGTTTACGAGCCAGCTACTGGGCGACCGTGGACAGGCCACCACCGACGGGGACTACGGCACCGGTCACATAGGAGGCAGCCGCAGAGGCGAGGTAGATCGCCACTCCAGCCATGTCGTCGGGCAGACCGATCCTACCGAGGGGCACATCTCGGGCAAGACCGGCGCGAGTCTCCGGGTCGTTGAGCGCAAAGGCCATCATCTGAGAGTCGAACGGTCCGGGAGCGATGGCATTGACCGTGACGTGTTCGTCGGCAAGTTCCTTGGCAAGGTGGCGGGTCAGCATGTGCACCGCCGCCTTTGACGAAGAGTAAGAGAAAGTTTCCAGTTCCGGTGGGGTCAGTCCGTTGACCGAACCGATGTTGATCACTCGGGCGGGATGTGCAGGTTGGGCTGCGGCGCGAAGCAACGGCAGCAATCGCTGGGTAAGAAAGAACACTCCTCGGACATTCACGTTCATGACCTTGTCCCACCCCTGCGCGCTGAACTCGTCGAGCGGTTGGCCCCAGGATGCACCGGCGTTGTTGACCAGGATGTCCAGCGAATCCCAGCGTTCATTGATGGAGGCGACTAGGTGATCAATACCTTCGTCGGTGGAAAGGTCGGTTGGAACTGCGGTGCAGGTGCCTCTCGTCGACATCTCATCGGCAACCGCCGTCACTTGCTCGACTTTGCGGGCAGTGATGATCACCTCACAGCCGGCGTCGAGCAGGCCCTCGGTGATCATGCGCCCGATACCGCGACTACCACCTGTGACAACAGCTCGTCGGCCCTCAAGCCCGAACAGCGAAGTGATGCGATTGATGTCCATGAGCATTCCTTTGGGATCGGCGAATCTGCGCAAGCACCCTAACGCCCATAAACTCCAAGCCATGCCAACAACAACAGACCATGCAATAGCGGGTGCCTCCGGCGACATCCCCGCAGTCCTGTGCATCCCCGACTCGGGTACCGGCCCCGGTGTCGTGTTGATCCAGGAGATCTTCGGGATCAACGATTACATTCTCAGCGTTGCTGAGCGTCTCGCCAACGAGGGCTACGTGGTGCTGGCGCCCCACATGTATTGGCGGATCCAGCACCCGTTCCGTGTCGACGCGCGCGGCCCGGAGGATTTGGGGCCGGCTTTCGAGATCGCCAATCAGCATCCGCCCGAAGACGGTGTCGCCGACATCGGTGCTGCGCTGGATCATCTATCAAGCCACTCCGAGGTGAAAGGCGGAGTTGCCGTGATGGGGTTCTGCTTCGGCGGATCGATGACCTATCTGGCGGCCTCAGCTCACGAGCCAACCTGCGCCGTGTCGTACTACGGCTCAATGATCGGCGAAAACCTCGACAAGGCTTCTGGGATCACCTGCCCGATCTTGTTCCACTTCGGCGACGACGATCCTTTCTTGCCCAACGAGCATGTGGACGGGCTTCGCGCTGCTACCCAAGGAATGGGCAACGTCGAAATCCTGGTGCAAGCAGGGGCAGGTCACGCCTTTGACAACGACAAGAACCCGATGTTCGCGAACCCGTCCGCTGCAGCCGCTTCCTGGGCCCGCACCTCAGCGTTCCTCAAAACCCATCTGAACGCCGACGCTTCCTAAAACTCGTATCCGCCGATGCCGTAAAAGCCGCTAGAGGCAGTCTTCGGGGTGCGGTGACGAGGCAGAATCTGCGCTTCGTCAGGCGAGCGTGGATCGTCACCGAGCACCGTGGAGCGTCGCAGCACCCGCCGCTCAGAAGTGTCGTCAACCACCGAATGCAGTGTGACCCGTTCATCCCACAGCACCACATCGCCTACGTTCCAGCGCCAGCGACAACTGAACTTCACCTGCTCCTCCCAGCGGAACAGAAAAGACAAGAGATTCTGTGATTCGGGCCGCGAGAGTTGAGGGATGCGTCGGCTGAACTGCTTGTTGACATACAAGCTCTTGCGCCCCGTATCGGGATGCACCCGCACAACTGGGTGCTCTGCCGCGGGTGCTCCTCCGGTGCGTGTGTCCTCATGCAAACAGGTCAGCCCTTCGAGAAACTGCTTCATTGCCGAAGAAAGCGAGTCGTAGACCTCGTAGCAGTTGATCCACATCGTGTCGCCACCCCACGGCGGAGACTCGACCATGTGCAACAGTGCGGCGACGGGGGGATGGTCCGAACAAGTGAAATCAGTGTGCCAAACATCGGCCTTGGGAGTCGTCGAGGTGTCAAGCACTATCACTTCGGGAATCTCAGGATCGACCTTGTCAAGGTAGGGGTGAACTTCAAGGGGACCAAACGTCGCCGCAATGTCACGAAGACCTTTAGCGGTCGGGTCCAAGCCGGGCATGAACAACACCAGGTTCTCGTTCAATGCCTCTCTCAACTCGTCAGCCACAGCACTAACCGCACTGAAATCGAGACCGATGACTTCAGCGCCGAGCGAGCCGGCAATCGGTCGCACCTCAAGCTTGGCGGGTGCTGCTACAGACGATGATCCCACAGGACGCAAGCCTATCGTGCCCGGGAGAACCGATGAAAATCGTTGGCTAAGCCGAGAATGGCCCGATCAGGATTCCAGGGCGACACCGTAGTGGTCTATGTAGTCAAAGAAGTCGTCTCGCAGCGTCGACTCATCAAGACCAAGCCGAGAAGCCTCATAGCGATGAGGTCCGAATTTCCCCTTTGGTTTGTCCGCCAAATAAGCGGGCACCGACTCAGCCATCTCATCGGGAAACGGCATGCTGAGCTGCTCATAAGCCCGCTTGATTGTGTCCACCGGATCAGACATTAGCTCAAGAAAGTGAATGTCAGCCATCTGCTCAGCGGGCACAACTCCCGACTGTCGCTGCGCGATCACGCCGCTCAACATGAATTGATACGCCAAAGTCATCAACGGGCCGCGAATGGTCATATCAACCGCGTCGCTGCGCATCCACTGCAATACCCCGGTCAGGTTGGCGGAGGAACCAATGAACTTCAACGGGTCGCGGTGAGTATGGATCATCTTGGCGTCGGGGTACTGCGCCAATAGCCCCGCGAGAGAACCAAGGTGAGCGGGTGACTTCAGCAGGAACGTCTGAGGTTCACCGTCGAGATACTGCATTGTTTGCAGGAACCCCTCGTGGAAGTCATAGACAGCGGTCATGGCCGGGGCGTCTTTGCGGCTCTCAACATCACCGAGGTTGTGCATCATCGCCCAATGCCAACTCCGGAATTCAGGCTGCACAAAATGCACGCATTCGCAGGGCAGGTCGCTGCGCAGTTCGTGCATGGTGATGAACTCAGGATGCACATCCGACCAGAACTCCTGTTCAGGTTCGCTTATCTGCATCACGGTGCCGGTCCCGGTATCGGGAAGCGGACCCAGCGGGTGATGAGCCTCGTGCGCGATCACCGGGCGCAGACCGGGATCGAGGGCCAGAAGCTCCAAGAGGATGGAGGTGCCAGTACGAGGCGGTCCAAGAATGAACACGGGGGCAACCACTGGCTCACTTCGAATCTCTGGGTGTTGTTGCCAGAGATCAACGAGTCGCAATCGAGTTTGAAGGTTTCTTAAGATCTCTCCGCGCGCTGAGAGACGACCGAACACGGTGAGCGCGGCGTTGGCTTCCAGCGCGGCCACCATCGCTCGGTATCCCTCTTCCCAACGATGTTCGTCACCAAAGTCCGAGTAGCCCGTTGACACCGCGGCCGTGTTGAGCATTTCGTCTGGGTCAAGCGACACCATGCGGCTCGCAGATCCAACCGAATCACCGAACAAGTTGAGTCGACGCAGCCAATCCGGATGCACAAGCCCACCAGTGTTCGGGTAAGCGTCTCCGTCAGTCGCGGGGTTAGTCGGCACGGCTCGATCCTCCTGTTTCTCCGATCACGAACACGATCCATGAGAGCCCGAATCCCAAGGTGATAGCAAGTGCGATAGCTGAAGCTCCCAGTCCGATCAACTGCGCCGCCCATCCAACAACCATCGGTCCGACCAGGCTGCCGACACCCGCAGCCAGGTTGAAACCAGCAATAAACGGGCCGCTGGCATCGTTCGGGGCAAGATCCGCGGCCATGGTCAACATCGACCCAGAACTCAATCCGTTGCCCACACCGATAACAATTCCGGCGACAACCGCTTCGCTCGCCGAGTCGGCAATACCCAATAGCAGCAAACCTAACGCCATCAGGCTGAAGGCTGGCACCATCGAATAGAGCCGCCCGAAGCGGTCCATGATGAACCCGGAGACGGGGAACAGAAGAAAGTCGGCAGCTGTACCGACCGCCACCAGCACGCCTATTGCGACCGGGGATAGCTCCAACCGGTATCCGATCAGAGGGATCACCACATAGCGCCCCTCCCGGGCGGCCGCGATCAACATCGGACCCAGCGAGGATCGAACAAGAAGTCGTCGGTGTCTGCGCAAGGCAACACCGACCCCAAATTGCTCCGAGAGCCGGTGGTGATCGTCGTTGGGATCAACTCCTCCCGGCAGCGCGATCCACAACAACCCGACCGCGGTAATAGCCGCCGCCAGCACGAAGACAGCTTCCGAACCCCACTCCTCATACACCCATCCACCCAACAAGGGGCCAACGACGAAAGTGAAGCGATTGGTGCCTCCCACCAATGACATCACCCGACCCCGTAGGCCCACATCAACGCTGCGAGCGATATAGACCTGTCGAGACTGCAGGGTTCCCGACATTCCGATACCTGTGGCAACCCGCAACACGACTAGCGCAACCGCCAGCCCAGTGAAACCGAACGCCAAAACCACCGCAGCCTGCATTGCAACCGACACGAACATCAAGGTGTCGTTGCCGAAACGTTGACCGAAAACAGATGCCGGGATTCCTCCGAGTGCCGAACCCACACCAACCGCACCGATGATCACACCTACAAGCGAAAGGCTGATTCCCTGTTCTATGAGATACAGGGGCAACACGGGTAACAACACCGCTCCGCCAAGCATCGGTAAGGCCCATGGAAGATAAACGGGAACTGCCAAGCGTCGCAGTTCGGCGCCTAGCCCAGGTCTCTCAACGAAGGTCACGATTGTTGAACCGACACTTCGCCTTGTTGCTTCCCGTTCATGTCGCCGCGATCATTTCACCGCTCGCCGATTGCGTCAGTTCGTCGACGGCGTTGGCGACGATGACTGAAGGTTCATCGACACGAGTAAGGACTACGAGCTGCACACTGGCTTCCGGGTCGGAGATGGGTACGAAGGTTAGGCCGCCCAGACGCAGTGACTGCACGCCCGTCGGCACAATCGCCACACCCTCCCCTGCCGCGACGAGCCCCAGAATGGTCGTGTATTCGGTGGCCTCGATCGCCGGCGAGTAGCTGACTCCATGGGGTGCCAACATAGCCCGCAATCTGGCGTGCAAAGTTGGGGATTGCTCCCGCGCAAACCCCACGAACTCGTCGTTGCGCAACTCGCTCAGCCGAATCGAAGGTTCGCTTGCCAGCCGATGGCTACTCGGCACCGCGGCGACCAATGGTTCATCGTCCACCACAGTGGCTAGCAAAGGTGCATGGTCAAGAGTGACACGCGCTATGCCGATGTCTATCTGCCCAGCTACCAGCGCCGCGGCTTGTTCATCAGATGACATCGTGTGGAGTTGCAGTGTCACCGCGGGACTCGCCTGTCGGAAACGGTGCAAGAAGCGTGGCACGAACTCATAAGCAGCCGAGTCGACGAAGCCAATACGCAAGTTGCCTCGTTGACCAGCACGAAACTCCGCGGCGGCACGGGCTACTCCTTGCGCGGTCACCAACAGATGCCGGGCATGGGGCAGGAAGGCTGATCCTCCCGGGGTCAACGAGACACGCCGGGTAGTACGTTCAAAGAGCTGCAAACCCAGATCTGATTCAAGTTGGCGAATCTGTTGGCTCAGTGCGGGTTGGGCAATGTGCAGAATTTCAGCCGCGCGGCCGAAGTGCAGTTCCGCTGCCACGGTAACGAAATAGTTCAGCCTCTTGAGAGTTACCGTTTGAATATCCATATCTGAAATATCTTAATAAGAAGAAAACAAGTAATAGAGTTATCTCAAAAATCTGTCAAACTATTCGCCGTGATCCGAAGAAACAGGGCTCCGCGCTACTCAGGTGCAGCGCTGCTTTGGCGAGGCGTTCGCAACAGCAGTTGGCCGCGTGTCTGGCGCGAACCACCGCTCAAGAAGTCGTATGACGTCGTCGTTGTCGGTGGAGGCGTACACGGACTCGCTACCGCCTACTACTTGGCTGCCAATCACGGCATCACCGATGTGGCCGTGCTCGACAAGGCATACCTCGGAAGCGGCGGATCTGGGCGTAACACCGCCATCGTTCGTTCGAACTACCTGACTCCAGAAGGCGTGGCGTTCTACGACCGGTCGCTTGATCTCTACAAAACAATGTCGGCCGACTTGAACCTCAACGTCATGTTCTCCGAGCGCGGCCACCTGACACTGGCCCACACGGATTCGGCAGTGCGCACAATGCGCTGGCGAGCCGAGGTCAACAAACTTCAAAACATCGACTCCACAGTCATCGGCCCTGACGAGATCAAGAAAATAGCACCGAGCCTCGACACCTCAACCAACACTCGTTACCCGATCCTCGCTGCGCTCTACCACCCCCCCGGTGGAACGATCCGCCATGACGCCGTGGTGTGGGCCTACGCCCGCGCCGCCGATGCCTACGGCGTAGACATGCACCAAAAGACCGAGGTCATTGACATTGTCTGCGAAGGTGGAGAAGGCCCGAACGGCAAAGGCCCAGGAGCAAAGGTCACCGGAGTACGGACCTCAAAGGGCGACATCTCCGCTCCGGTGGTGATCAACTGCACCGCCGGTTGGGCCAGCCTCATCGCTGCCATGGCCGGTCTCAAACTCCCGATCACCACACATCCATTGCAGGCTGCGGTCACCGAACCAGTCAAGGTCTTCCTGCCGACCGTGGTCGTCTCCGGTTCGCTGCACGTGTACGTCAGCCAAACCGACCGCGGCGAACTGGTCTTCGGAGCATCCGTCGACCCGTTCGCCACCTACGACATGGGCGGAACCCTCGATTTCACCGAAGAACTCGCAGGTCATGTCCTTGAGTTGATGCCTGCTGTCTCTCAAATGCGGCTTCTGCGACAGTGGGCCGGCCTTTGTGACATTACCCCGGACTACTCGCCGGTGATGGGCTTCACTCCCGTCGAAGGTTTCCTCTGTGACGTTGGCTGGGGTACCTACGGTTTCAAAGCCGGGCCGGTTTCAGGGGAGCAGATGGCGAAATGCGTCGCCGAACAGACCACACCCGATTTGATCTCTCCCTTTGCATTGTCGCGATTTGATAGTGGCGTGCTCGTCGGCGAAAAAGGCGCAGCGGCGGTAGGACACTGATGCTGCTCGTTCCCTGCCCTCATTGCGGTCCCCGAAACTCCGCGGATATGTCCTATCAAGGAGAAGCAGCAAGCCGTCCGGATCCATCATCGACAACGCCCGCTCAGTGGCGTGACTACCTCTACATGGAATACAACCCGGCTGGTTGGCTGCGGGAGAACTGGTACTGCAGTAGCGGGTGCCGACGCTTTTTCACCGTCGAGCGCCACACCGTCACATCCGAGTTTCGCGAACCACCGCTACCCGGATCGAAGACCGCGAAACCGTGCACCGACGTCGACAAACGGGGAGGTGGGTCGTGATCCGCCGACTCGAACCCCAAACTGGCGAAGTCATTGATCGCACGACACCGCTCAAGTTCACCTGGAACTCCAAAAAATACATTGGTTTTTCCGGCGACACCATCATCTCGGCTTTGCTGGCCAACAACGAACGCGTCTTTTCCCGCTCGATGAAATACCACCGGCCTCGTGGCGTGCTGACCGCCGACTACTGGGACCCCAACACGACCGTACAGGTCGGCACAGAGCCAAACGTGCGAGGAGCACACCGTCTACTTGAAGCCGATATGAAAGTTTCGGCACAAAACGTTTGGCCGTCACTTGATTTCGATATCAAAGCAGCCAACGGGCTGTTCGGCCGTTTCCTGACAGCGGGTTTCTACTACAAGACGTTCATCAAGCCGCAGCGACTCTGGCCAGCCTACGAGAAGGTGCTGGCCCGTTTCGCTCCCGGAGGCGTCGTCGACCTCAAGACGCCTCACGGTTATCACGACAAACGCTACTCACACCCTGATGTTGTCGTTGCCGGCGGTGGTCCCGCAGGGCTTGCTGCGGCCATCAGCGCGGCCCAAGCGGGCAGCAGCGTGATGCTCGTAGAACAAAGTCATCAGCTCGGGGGTCATCTCCGTTGGGGGACCGATCAAGATCGAGTGACCGCCCATGAACTTGAAGCGGCCGCCCGGGTGGCGGGCGTAGAGATCCTGACCGACTCCGCCGTGACCGGGCGCTACGACGACAATTGGATCGCGATCTCTCAAAGAAACCATCCGGGTGTGGTCGAACGGCTCATCAAAGCTCGAGCCAAGACCCTGGTGGTGGCCGCCGGACTAGTCGAGCGGCCTTATGTGTTCTCGGGCAACGATCTGCCGGGTGTGATGCTGTCTGGAGCAGTCCGACGGTTGATCAACATGTATGCCGTCCGTCCCGGAAATCGTGCCGTTGTACTCACCGCCAACGCCGAAGGCGACGCCGCTATTGCCGATCTCGAACGCGCCGGTGTCGAGATAGTTCAGGTAGTGGACGCTCGGGTTGGCGAGACAATTTCGAAGGCAACCGGTAGATCGAAACGACTCAGCTCGGTGACGCTGAGAGACGGCTCGACAGTCAAAGCCGACCTGCTGGTCACCGCCACGGGTTGGACTGCCCCCACCTCCCTGCTCAACATGTCCGGTGATCGACCAAGCTACGACCCCACCGCGGCACGCTTCTTCCCCACCGCGCTGCCCGACAACGTGATCGCCACCGGCACCCTCGTGGGCGACGGCAGCCTCGACGAACTGATCGCCCACGGCATCAGCAGCGGAGAGTTGGCCGCGCAACGAGCGGCAGTCGTAAAGCACCGACTGCGGTCCACGGTCACTCGCGCCCATAACGCCGAGGGTCCAGAACCTCCTATACAAGAAGATCTCCGTATCGGTCTGTCCCGCGCACCTCACCCAGAGCTGTACCGTTCCGACACTCATGGCATGGTCGACCTCTCCGAAGATGTCGGCTCGAAAGACCTCGTCAGCGCAGCCGCTGAAGGGTTCGACTCGGTCGAGCTCGTGAAGCGTTTCACCACAGCCACGATGGGGCCGTCGCAGGGCAAACTCGAGACTGTCAACACCGTCGCCGTCCTTGCGGAGGCACGCGGCGAAACCATTTCCGAGGTTGGCACAACCGTATGGCGCCCTCCCTACGCTCCCATCAGTCTCGGAGCGCTGGCCGGTCGAGTTTTCGAACCGGTGCGCGTGTCGTCAATCCATGAATGGCACACGGCCCACAACATGACTCCGATTCTCGCAGGCCAATGGATCCGGCCAGAGCACTACGGCGATCCCAATGCCGAAGTCGTGAACGTGCGAACCAACGTCGGAATCACCGATGTGACCCCGCTGGGCAAACTGGATCTGCGCGGCCCCGACA
The DNA here is from genome assembly GCA_965249055.1 of Candidatus Aldehydirespiratoraceae bacterium. Classification (GTDB taxonomy): domain Bacteria; phylum Actinomycetota; class Acidimicrobiia; order Acidimicrobiales; family Aldehydirespiratoraceae; genus VXYK01. The sequence goes on from CBDFKX010000002.1 coordinate 348,436, forward strand.
TTCCCAAATTGCTCAACCTGCTCTACACCAACAAGTGGTCGAAACTGCCCATCGGCCGAGTCCGCTACGGCATGATGTGCGCCGAGGACGGAGTGGTGCTCGACGACGGCGTAACCGGTCGACTAGGCGAAGACCACTATCTGATGACCACCACCAGTTCCGGCGCGGGTCAAATCTGGCAATGGGTCGAAATGTGGCTCCAAACCGAGCACCCTCACTGGCAGGTGCATGTCACTCCCGTCACCACGGGATACACGAGCATCAACATTGCCGGGCCCAAGTCCCGTGACCTGCTGAAGCGACTCGTAGATGACGTGGACCTCAGTCCGGAAGCATTCGAATACATGAACGTCCGCACCGGCACAATCGCCGGAGTTCCTGACTGCTTCATGTGGCGCATCGGCTTCACCGGTGAACTCAACTTCGAAGTGCATGTGCCGGCAGGTTTTGGCCTGCATGTCTGGGAACAGCTACTCGAAAAAGGTGCTGACCTCGGGGTTGGGCCCTTCGGTCTCGAAGCGCAGCGGATCATGCGTCTTGAAAAAGGGCATTTCATCGTGGGCCAGGACACCGACGGGTTGACCAAAGCCCCGACCACGGGATTGACCCCGCTGATCAAACTCGACAAAGACGATTTCGCCGGTAAGCCTGAACTCGAATGGTCGCTCGACGCTGAGGCACCCGAACTGCCCGTGTTGGTCGCCATCACCCCGACAGACCCTCAACTCGTACCCGACGAGGCCTGCCAGATTCTGCGTGCAGGCACGACAGAAATAGTCGGACGCATCACCAGTTCACGTTTCTCTCCCACCCTGGGCCGCTCGGTCTGTTTGGGGCAGGTGACACCTGAGTTCGCTGCGGCTGGCACTGAACTCACGGTGCGCTTGTGCGACGGTTCCGACACCACGGCGAGGGTGATGGAACACCACGCACACTTCGATCCCGAGGGGGTGCGTCTTCGTGGCTGAACCCGAGTTCCGAAGCTCTGTCACGAACCCTGCCGCCACACCCGAAGGCGCACCGGCACTGACCGACGAATCCTCGCTCACCAAGGTGAGCGTCAGAGTCCGGGTCGGTGCCTCGCTGCTCGGTGTCGACTTCACACGGGCCGCCACGCGTGACGGCGTGCTCATCGCTGGTATCCGTCCCGACGAATGGCTGCTGTTGGGCAACGCCGCAGATGTGGACGCCCTTCTCGCTGTCGCTGAATTCGATTCGTCCGTCAACCAGATCGATATCACCCACAGTCGTTTGTGTCTGCGCTTGAGCGGCGTCCGCAGCGCTTCTGCTCTGGAAAAAGTGTGCAGTCTCGACTTCGACGACATGATGTTCCCCGACGGTGCAACGGGCTCCGCCTCAGTGGCCAAGGTCAGCTCTGATCTGATCCGCGACGACATCAACGACGAACCCTCATTTCTGATACTCGCCGATCGTTCCTTCGGGCAATACCTCTACGACGCAATCCACGACGCCACCACCGAGTTCTCAAACACTCCCACATAGTCGTCCGCCGTTGACATGCAGAATGCATGCTTTTATGCTGATTGCATGACTTCGCTGCAAATCCGAAACGTGCCTGACGAACTCCACCGCCAACTCAAGGCCCGTGCCGCCATTGAGGGCCACTCACTTTCAGAATACGCGCTGAGCGAGTTGCGCCGCGCCATGCAACATCCGACAAGGAGGGAATTGGTCGAACGGGTCGCATCCTTCGAACGCATCGCCCTGCAAGAATCGGCTGTTGACGCAATCCGCTCAGAACGCGACGCGCGTTGATCGTCCTCGACTCCTCAGCCGTAGTCGAGTGGCTGCTCGGACTGCCCCTAGCGGATGCCGTCGGGGCCCGAATTCTGGCCGCCGACTCCCTTCATGCACCCGCGCTGATGGACATTGAAGTAGCCCAGGTCATGCGGCGCTACACCGCCGCCGGAGAGATAGCAGCCGACACAGGCGAGAGAGCCCTGAATGTTCTGCGCGACCTCGATGTCAACCGCTACACCCACGAGTCGCTCCTGACCACCATCTGGAAACTCCGCCACAACCTCACCGCCTACGACGCCGCTTTCGTGGCACTGGCGGGTGTGCTCGACGCGCCATTGATCACTCTGGACAGACGCATCGCCGGAGCAACAATGACAGGATGGAACATCACTGTTGATGTCGTTGAGTGAGCCCGATGGCTCGACGCATACGATCAAGCGGTACTTTCAGTGAATGAAAAAATCGGTCGACTCGAGGTAGATCCTGCGCTCGCCAGGTTCGGTTACACCGAACGGATCCTCCGCCTCCGCATTAAAACCAGCGGAAAGGCGACCGTGGTTGGCGTTAGTGCTTTTGAGACTGTGCCTGCTCGTGGTTGAGGAGATACTCCTTGATCGGCAAACCTCCGCCGTAACCCGTGAGCGAACCGTCTGAGCCAACAATGCGGTGGCACGGCAAGACAATGGGAACCGGGTTCTGACCGTTGGCTGCTCCAATCGCCCGAACCGCTTTGGGACGGCCAATCGCCTCAGCTTGCTGTCGGTAAGACCGTGTCTCACCGAACGGGACGTTGGCCAGAGCGGACCAGGCGGCACGCTGAAACTCGGTCCCCGACAGATCAAGGGGAATATCAAATTCTTGGCGCCGCCCCGCGAAGTATTCCTCAAGTTGCGTTGCGGCCTCATCAAGCACTGGATGGTTGTCGGTTTCGGCCGGGTCACCATCTGATTCCAGATCTTCACCCACCTGCTGGTCAAACAGCAGATGACTCAAGCCTTGGTCAGTAGCAACCAAACGGAGGCGCCCGATCGGTGAATCAAGTTGTTTAGTCGATGTCATCTACCGACACTATCGCCGCGAACTGGGCTAGAAACAGAACGTGAATGATCCTCGCCTTACCCCCGCAACCCGAGCGAATCTGCTCGATGAACTTGAGGCAGATACCTATGACGTGGCTGTGGTCGGAGGGGGAATCACTGGCGCTGGAATCGCTCGCGAAGCCGCTGGAAGAGGCTTGCGAGTGGCTCTCGTGGAGGCCGACGACTTCACCGCCGGCACATCTGGGCGATCCTCCAAATTGATCCACGGCGGACTTCGATACTTGGCCAACGGCGAGGTCGATCTAGTCCGCAAAACTGTCGCCGAACGCACCGCGGTTCACACCATGGCACCCCATCTTGCTGAGCCGTGTTGGATGGTCGTGCCCGCTCGCAACCGCGTGACTGCCACCAAATTTCGTGCCGGTATCACCACCTACGAACGCCTGGGGGCGGTGGACGACGAGGACCGCCATCAGCTTTGGCGTCAAGACGAGATCAGCGCCAACGAACCGCTCCTTCGGACAGACACCTACAACTTTGCGGTCGCATACCGCGAGTATCTGACCGACGACGCTCGGCTCGTACTGGGGGTTCTACGGGCTGCAGTCCAGTTTGGCGCAACAGTCGCCTCCCGTCTCGTGGTGACCGATCTCACTCACCAGGGTGGCCGTATCAACGGCGTAGTCGCCCAATGCTCAACGAGTGGGCGAGAAGTGCGTGTGCACGCCAACATCGTGGTCAACGCCGCAGGTCCGTGGGTAGATCAGATCGCTCGCATGGAACAAGACCCACCCACAACACTGCTGCACCTCTCAAAAGGGATCCACGTAGTTGTGCCCCGCGAGCGTTTCTGCGTCAACCATCTGGTCATTTGCAACACCTCAGATCGGCGCTCGATTTTTGCGATCCCTCGCGGTGACATTGTCTATATCGGCACAACCGACACCAACTACCAGGGCACACGACCGCTGTGGCCCGAGATTGATTTGGACGATGTTGAGTATCTGCTGGCGCCCTTGGCCCGCTACTTCGACGTTGAGCCTCTCGCCCCCAGCGATGTTGTGGCAGCTTGGGCGGGCGTACGTCCGCTGATCGCGGCTCCAGGCAAAGCCCCCAAGGAGATGTCTCGCAAAGACGAGGTGACCGTCGGCAGCGGCCAGATGCTCTCCATTGCTGGCGGCAAACTCACCGGCTTTCGTCGCATGGCTGAAGATGTCCTCAAGGTCGTGGGCGAACAACTCGCTAAGGACCTGCCACCTGGCCCCGGGACAACACCGATCCCGGGCGGCATGTCCACGGTCGTTGACCCAACTGATCAGCAAGCTCTGCGGCTCCGGCGGCTTTACGGTAGCGACACCGAAGAAATCTGTTCACTCGACCCAAAACGGCTGCTTGACGATGCACCAGTGGTTGCAGGAGAAGTGGACTGGGCTGTCCAGGTTGAGGCAGCGACGACCCTTGTCGATGTGGTCTACCGTCGCTTGAGAGTGGCCTGGTTCGTGCCCCAGCACCGTTGGGAGTTGTCCATCGCGATAGCCGACAAGATGGCTTCGGTTCTAGGTTGGTCACATGAACAGGTCAAGGCCGAGCTAGCCAGTGTGCGTAGCCAATTCAGCGACGAACTCTCGTTTATGTCTGAAGTGTCTGGCGTGTCTGGCATGTCTGGAGTGTCGCAATGAGCGGGCTCATCGGTGACTTGGCCGCAATCTTGGGCGATGGGTTGTTGCAAACCGAAGACCAACGAAGCGCCCGCGCTCGCGACACTTGGATGCGGTCACAGATTCCCATTTCAGCGGGAACGCCAGTCGTTGCGCCCCTCGCGGTTTGCGCGCCGAGTTGCAGCGAAGAGTTAGCCGAGGTGGTGCGTTGCTGCATCGACCACAACACAGCGATGATTCCCCGCGGTGGAGGATCCGGTGTGGTCGGCGGTGTATTAGCCAGCCCCGATTCTGTGGTGTTGAGCACCGAACGAATGACCGGGTTACGGGCCTTCTCGTCAAAGGACCTGCTTGCCACCTTCGGTGCCGGCACCAACGGATTGGAAGCAGAGCAGCAGATGCAGGCCGAAGGTCTGAGTATCGGCCATTGGCCGCAATCGATTGAGTTGTCGACGGTCGGGGGTTGGGTGGCGACACGGGCGTCGGGTCAGTACTCCACCTCATATGGCAACATCGAAGACATGGTGTTTTCCCTGGAAGCGGTGCTTGCCGATGGGTCGATCTATCGAAGTCGCGACACTCCGCGCGCTAGCGCTGGTCCGGACTTGCGTCATCTGCTGATGGGCAGCGAGGGCACCCTTGGGGTGGTTAGCGAGGTCACCTTCTCGCTGCGCCAACAACCCGAATCCGAAGTGCGTCAAGCATTTCATTTCAACAACTTCGACACGGGACTCGAAGCAGTACGCAAGCTGATGCGAGCCGAGTGGCGTCCTGGGGTGGTGCGACTCTATGACGGCCGCGAATCTTGGCGACACTTCCGTGAGCGTTTGCCGAAAGGCAACTCGATGCTCATCCTGGCTCACATGGGGCTGGCGGCACTAACCGCTGTTGAAGCCGCTGCGGTATCAAACATCTGCGAATCCGAGGGTGGTGTCGCAGCGGCGGACGAGGTAGTCGATGGTTGGTTTGAGCACCGCAACACTGTGCCCACTTGGGATGAGTTGCTGGCTCAGGGGATCGTGGCCGACACCATCGAGATGGCTAGCGATTGGTCACGGCTTTCAAAGCTCTACCGCTCGGTAATCGATGCTCTGGAAGCGGTCGAGGGCGTGGTTGCTGCAAGTGCCCACACCTCACACGCTTACCGGTCTGGAGCAAACCTCTATTTCACGCTGGCAGCCACACCCACATCACCTGAGGACTACGAGTCCACCTACGATGCTCTATGGTCGGCAGCAATGAACGCAGCTGCAAGTATCGGCGCAGGTCTAGCCCATCACCATGGTGTCGGGCGAGTGCGACGCGACTGGATGCCGGTTGAGCTTGGGGCTGGCGGATTGTCATTGTTGCGTTCGGTCAAAGTGGCGATCGATCCCAGTAGCCTGATGAACCCCGGAGTCTTGCTGCCATGAGCTTGATAGTCACGCCACGATCGTTTTGGAACAGCACCGCTTGGCTGTTCGGTGTGATTCTGCTGATGTCCAGTTGCGGGGGCGACTCCGACAACAGCGCCGATGACAACTCTCTTTCAGCGCCGGACACAACCGGAGCACCGGACACGACCGCCCCGGAACCAACTACCACTACGCCAAGCACCGCTCCATCAACCACCACATCGCCTACTAGCACCACCGCTCCATCAACCACCACATCGCCTACTAGCACCACGATGCCCGCGAGCACAACCACAACCACAGAGCCAACCACCACCACCGAGCCGGAATGGCACCAAGAAGCGCCTCTGCTGTTTGACCTACTCGTGGCCGACGGTGAATGGTACGCCCGAGACGGAGGCGACTCCCTGCGCGCGACCATTCGCTCCGGCCCGGGCACCGACTACGACGAGGCCGCGATGATAACCGTGCCAAGGCGGGTGATCGAGGGCACGGGCGCGGTACTAACCGATGAAGGAGGGGTTGGCTGGCGCGAACTGCTCTTGGGACTCGGACGAACCGGCTGGGTGGAAGCGGACCGCTTAGAAATCAACCGAACGGCACAGACATCCTACTTCGACGACCCCTGCGCCACCGACGGCGCAGCCGAAGGCCCCGCACCGATTAGCGGGGCACCCGGAGTCGGCGATAGCGAGGGACGGGTCGACCATGTGGCACAGATCTGGCACCTGCTCGGGCCGGGATGCGACCGTCTGCACATCGCTTTTGGCACCGCATGGGACTACGACAGCGGTGGGCCACTGGCCGCGGCTGTCCCAGAAGATCTATCCGTCGAGTCCTTCGGCACTTGGGCACGGATCAGCGTTCCGGGACTCGACGCAGCGCGTCTCGACGCCGCATCCGAGCAGAGCTGGAACCTCGTCTCCATCGTGGCGCGCTCGACGGACGGCGCGGTCGTAATCGACGTGTATGCGCCTCAGCCGTCACTGTTCGCAGCCCAGAAGTTACGCGACCCCGCTCGCCTGCTGGTTGATGTCATACCCGCTACTAACAACGGCAACGGCTCGCCCCTTCCGGCCAACCCGCAACTCCACGCTAGTTCGAGCAGCTTTGTGGCCTGGCCCGGCGAACTCGACGAGCGGAATCCCACCAAGGTCACACTACCCCTAACGGTGCGCGGCTACTCCCGTTGGTTCGAATCCGCTGGCATTGTCGAGATCCAGCACGCCGACGGAACGGCCGCTACGGCCACGGTCACCGGACCGCAGACGTTCAATCCGGGCACCGGCAGCAGGTGGGGTCTTACGGCCACCGGCTGGCTCGAGGCTTGGGGCACCTTCGAGTTCACCATCGACAACATCGAACCCGGCGAATACCGTTTGCTGGTCGGTGAGTATCCCCCAATCGACGACAGTTCATTCGTCGGCGTGACCATCCCCTTCGCAGTCCTGGCGCCATGATCGCCGCGGCTACCTTCCCTGCAGAAGTCACCCAGCGAAGGTTGTGGCGCAGAACTGCATAGTTTATCATGAACACCTCTAGAGTTCGGAGCCACAACGGCCTTGCGAATCAGATGAAGGCCCTCTACAGTAATACTGATGAGCAAATCAGTAAGAGTACGGCCGCGTGGTTGCACTACAATCACCTCGAAGCACCAAGTGACTATTCCAGCAGAGGCATTCGTAGCCGCAGGTCTTGAGAAAGGTGAGTCGTTGCGAGGCACCGCGCTCGGTCCTGGCCGCGTCATCTTTGAGCGCGTAGGCGACCGACTCGGCGACACCGCGGGAATCTTCGACGGTATCTACCCCACCGATACGGTCGAAATTCTCCGCGATGAGTGGGAGTAGTCAAACTGGACTCATCGTGGTCGATGCCGGCGTCGTCATCGGCCACCTTGATCGGACCAATCCACACCACCACGCCGCCACCAACGCGCTGCGCGAAGCGGCGTCTTCGGCTCAGCGGCTGGCGCTGCCCGTCACGGCCTTCGCCGAGTGCCTCGTCTACCCCACCAAAGCTGGTGAGGAGACCGCCGCTAGCTTTGAGGCGGCACTCGCCGCCATCCCGATCAGTGTCCTCAACGCTGATGTCGACATCGCTCGATCTGCCGCAGTGCTGCGTGCTGGACACCCCTCGTTGAAACTCCCTGACGCGCTCGTCATCGCTACAGCCACTGCGCACCAAGCTGACGCCCTCATCACAACCGACCGCCGATGGCCCAATGCACTCACATCGACACTGAGGTTCGCCTTGCGCATCGTGTGAACATACACACACACACACCTATTCACCCGTTAAGAAGGAAGTATCAAAGAACAGGTCGGTGGAACTGAACCCTGTTCGCGAACACTAAATCAGAATGACGCGGCGAGGAGCAGTTGGGCTGGCATGACCATCTCCTACCTTGCAGACTTGGGACCATGAGCTTGATAGCCTCGATTGATGTTGGGACCACGACGGTTCGTGCTGCGGTGTTCGACGGTGAAGGTGAACGCCTCAGCATTGCTCGTGCCACTTTGCGTTCTCGGCATCCGTTTGCCGGTGCCGTCGAGCAGGATCCTGATGAGATCGTCAGCACCGCCCTCGATGTCTTTCGCCAGAGCCTGAGAGCCGCCGACGTCAAAGCAACCGCCATCGGCGCTCTGGGCATCACCAACCAGCGATCAAGCGTGGTCGCATGGGACAGCGAGACCGGTCGGCCGCTGCGCCCTTTGATCGGCTGGCAGGACACTCGCACCGTCGAGCGTGTCGCGGAGTTTGTGTCAGCCGGAATCCCGCTCAATACCTCGGCGTCATGCACCAAACTCGAGTGGCTCATGGCCAACGACGACTCCGTTCGCGAAGCATCCACCAGAGGCACGCTTCGCTTCGGGACCGTCGACACTTGGCTGAGTTGGGCTTTGAGCGGAGGCACTGTCCACGTGACGGATCCCTCAAATTCAGGAGCAACCGGCTGTTACGACTTGCACGGCGGTGATTGGTCCGACGATGTGCTGGCACTGTTCGGTGTACCTCGCAAATCGATGGCCACGGTTGTGGCATCCGACGAAATCGTTGGTCATTGCGATTCGGAACTTGTCGGCGCTGCCATCCCGCTAGCGGCCCGGTGTGGAGATCAAATGGCGGCATGCATGGCTCACGGCATGGTTGACGGCACTGCCAAGCTCACTCTCGGTACTTCAGGCATGCTTGATGTCGGAACCGGCTCGTCCGTGGCGGAAGCTCCCGCCGGTTGTTACGCCTTGCCGTTGTGGCGCTGCACCGTTGATGGAGCGCTTGTTGACGAGTTCTTGGTGGAGGGCTCGATCTTGACGGCGGGTTCGGTAATCGAATGGCTGGTCAGGGCCGGTTTGCTGGATCGCGTCGAACAGCTCGATAAAGTCGCCGCGTCCGGTTCTCCCGGCATAGAGTTCGTGCCCTCATTTGCGGGACTCGGCTCGCCTCACCAGGATCCTCAGGCGCGGGGCGCAGTACGGGGTATCGGGTTGGAAACCACAGCCGCTGACATTGTGCTCGGCGCGCTCACAGGAATCGCCACCCGCGTGGCTGAGTTGACAGCACACATGGGTGTAACCGGCCCGCTTCTGGTCGACGGCGGGTTGAGCCAGTCACAGGTTCTGCTAGAAGCAATCCACGAGACAACCGGGTTGGAGATTCGCCCGGCCGCCGATTACGAAACAACCGTGCGCGGTGTCGCCCTGCTAGCCGGATCCGACGACTGACGGGGGACCAACCAATCCGTCGAGCACCATGGCCAACGCATGGTTGATCAGCTCATCGCGGTCAAGTAATCCCAGCAGAGAGATCTGTTGGATTGCTCCCGAGATCGTGCTGACGACAACGCGGGCACTGGGCGCGGAATTGATTTCACCTCTATTGACCGCGCGATCAAAGACCTCAGCCATGGCTGTGACGGGTGGCTCTACGTGGCGCCGAAGCGTGTCTTGGAACAGTGATGGTTGAAGCCGAAATTCAGCAGTGATCGCCGGAAGACCCCGGAGGAAGTCCGGTCGGAGGGTGAGATCGACATGTTGAGTAATAACCGCTCGCAGATCACTTCGAAGGTCACCGAGATCGGGAGACTCAAAGGTTATGACATCATCGAACAATGCATCTCGTACGAGTTCTGCCTTCGATGACCAAGTGCGGTTGATGTACCTGCGATAAAGGCCCGCTTCCTGAGCGACCGCCTCCAGGGTCATCCGTTCGTAACCGGTGGAGACAAGCACGGCACGAGTGGCTTCCAATATGGCTCGCCGGTTGTCAGTGTTCGGCGGGCGTCCCGGTCCGCGCCGTCCGTTGAGATCGGTTTTGGGTTCGCCAGCCACAATCCAAGGTTAGCCGCCCAAGGCAATATTGTCCCCGAACGAGACATATGGGTATACTGCGCCGATTGAGTTTGTACTGACACCCTGGGGGGACAATGACTCGTAAACGACCGAACACCACCTTGCGCCTGCTGGCACTTTTTCTGAGCTTCTTGCTGCTGGCCGCTGCCTGCGGCGGAGATGATGGAGACGACGCCGAACCGGTAGCCGGCGATGACGGCGACGACATGGCCGAAGATGACGGTGACGACGGCGATGACGGCAACGACATGGCTGACGACGGCGACGACGACGATGACAGCGACATGGCAGACGACGACGATGACAGCGACATGGCAGACGACGACGATGACGGCGACATGGGAGACGACGGTGACATGGACGAGCCGGAGCCCGAACCGGAACCGCGAACCGCCTCTTGGAGAGGTGTCACCGAAGACACGATCACCGTGGGTGTGTCGATGCTCGACTTCGCCCTTCTGAAAGAACTCAACTTGTCACAAGGCTGGGGGGACCAGCAAGGCGTCTGGGAAGCTCTGATCGCCAACCTCAACGCCAATGGAGGCATCAAGGGGCGAACGGTTGAAGCGGTGTACGAGTACTACAGCCCGATCGACCCGATCGATGCCGAGCGTGTGTGTACAGCGCTCACCCAAGACAACGAGGTCTTCGCCGTGCTCGGTGGTTTCGTGGGACCCCTCGGCGGAACGGCAGATCCCTGCATCACCGGCCTCAACGAGACCATCCTCGTCGGCGGCGAAATCAACGCAGTCGAACTCGAACAGTCCAGCGCCCCCTGGTATCACCCTGAACCCACCGTTGAGGCTGCAACCGACCACCTGCTCGGACTGTTGGTTTCAAACGGCCACCTGACTGATGGCTTGCCCGTATACGTCATTGCCGGGCGCGCGGCCGAAGCCACGATGGACACAGTGATTGCGGAACTAGAAGCACGCGGCGCGGCGGTCGTGGGCCGATCCGTCATCGAAGCTAACGACGGCGATACGCTTCTGCAGAACCAGCAGCTTGAAGTGATCCTGGAACGATTCCAACAGTCCGGTGCTGAAGCAATCATGATCAACGGCAATCCCGCCGCCACGATTCGCGGTATCGGCGCGGCAGGTCTCAACGGCAAGATCGCGGTGTGGACCAACAACTCCGGTGGACTCAACAACCTCGGAAGAACCATCACCGACAAGTCGATTGCCGACGGCGTGCTCACCGCTATTGGACCCACCGACGGCGAGATCTTTGCAGACCCGCTCTACCAATCGGCCTGCCACGATGTGGTCGCCGCGGCCATGCCCGACGCCGATCTTCGCGAGCCGGACGAGTATGGGGAAGAAGATGACTACTGGTTCAGCTCGGTCCGCCGATACTGTCGCCACCTCGCGCTGTTCGTGGAGATCGCAACCGCAGCCGGGGTCAACCTCACCCACGACAGCTTCAGAGCCGCCGCTGAGAGTCTGAGCGACTTCACCCTTCCCGGCGGAGCGTCTTCGCTCAGCGCCACCAAGTTCGGTGCCCGCGACCTGGTCCGTCTCGGCGCTTTCGACCACGCGGCGGGTAAGGAGGGCAAAGGCGAAGCCGTGCCGGTGACCGACCTCATCGACTTCTTCCCCTAGGCCGAATCCAGGCCCCACGGCCCACGTACTGAATATCAACACAGGCGTCCGCCCTATTCGGGTAGTCGCCTGTGTCGTTTTTCTCATGTTCTGGGGCATAGTCGATGGATGAAAGAACTCATCTACCATCGCTCTCTGTTACCCACAGTTGACCGTTATGCCGACAAGACCCTGATTATCGATGGCGGCTACAGCGCCAGCTACGCCGAGCACGCTGACCGTGTCTTTCGCCTGAGCAACGCTCTGAAGGACCGCCTCGATATCGCCCGGTCCGACCGCTTTGCGGTAATGGCGCTCAACAGCCACCAGTACCTTGAGCTGTATCACGCGGCGTTTCTCGGTGCCGGGATCATCAACCCGCTCAACCTGCGTCTCGCCGGCAAAGAGCTCGACTACATCCTTCGCAACTCTGGCACCGAAGTGATCTTCGCCGACGCCTACTTCGCAGGCGCAATACAACAGGTCCTTGAGTCATCGGCGGAACCGCACAACGTTCGCAGCGTGGTGCTGATCGGCGATGGTGATGTTCCCCACGACCTCAGCTACGAGGCATTGATCGACGGCGCCGACTCCACTGTGCCCGAGGAGCCCGAAGAAGAAGATCCGGTCGTCCTCATGTACACCGGCGGAACGACTGGATTGCCCAAAGGTGTTCTGGTCGACAACCGAGCCGAGATGCTCAACCTGTATCACATCGCCATCGTGTTCGGCTTCGACGATGACGTTGTCAACCTCATCCAGACCCCCATGTTCCACGCCGCCACGATGGGCGCGATCTTGGGGACGCCTTCGAGCGGCGGAACCGCAGTCAGTATTCCGGTGTTTGATCCCGCAGGAGCCATGGCCTTGATTGAAGCCCACGGTGTAACCCAGACCGTGATGGTTCCGACCATGATCGGGATGATGCTACAACACCCCGATTTTGCACCGGACCGTCTCAACTCCGTGAAACAGCTCCTCTACGGTGCGAGTCCGATGCCTGCGGCCATCCTCGACACCATCTTGTCGACCTGGCCCGAGATGGAAGTGCTGCAGGGCTACGGGATGACCGAGTGTTCCGCGGTGCTCACCATGCTTGGCGCGAAAGAACACAGGGAAGGCGGCGCTCGTCTCCGGTCCGCGGGAAGAGCCGTCCCTGGAGTCTTGCTATCAATCCGTGACGATTCCGGCAACGAAGTCGCAAGCGGTGAAACGGGCGAAGTGTGGGCCAAAGGCGGCAACTTCATGCAGGAGTATTGGCAGAATCCGACCGCCACCGCGGAAGCGTTCGAAGGCGGCTGGTACCACACCGGAGACGCCGGATACCTCGACAAAGACGACTATCTCTTCCTAGTTGACCGTGTCAAGGACATGATCGTCACCGGCGGCGAGAACGTCTACTCCGCTGAGGTCGAGAGCGCCATTTCCAAACATCCAGCGGTTGCCCAGGTTGCGGTGATCGGCATCCCACATGACACCTGGGGTGAACAAGTCCACGCCGTCGTGGTGTGCGCCGAAGGTGCCGAGACCACCGAAGAAGAAATCCAAGTCTTCGCCCGGGAGTCGATCGCTGGCTACAAAGTTCCCAAATCTGTGGAGTTCAGAAGCGAGCCCCTACCTCTCTCGGGCGCCATGAAGGTTCTCAAACGGGAGTTACGAGCGCCGTACTGGAAAGACCACGGCCGAGGCGTCAACTAGCCGCAGGCACCCGATCAGCTTCCGATCCGGCGCAGTTGGTAGACGTTGTGTGAGATAGCAACAACTTCCCCGTTGGTATCTTTGAGTTCGCATTCCCACTCGTAGTCGGCTTTGCCGTTAGCTTCTGCTTCCTTTGTGATCCGGGTGGCTTCTGATTCCGACAACCGCACCTCGACGATGATGTCGGTCAGCGCCGGGCGTCGGAAGCGGATCTTCATTTCCTTCACGATGGGGTAAAACCGCTTGTAGTCGAAGGTCGTGGTGAACATGGTTCCTCCCGGCACCTCCGCCAAAGTGAACAGCGCGCCCGCGTACATCATCTGCACATGGTTGACATTGGGCTCGAACGGCATCCGCAACCGCACATAGCCGGGTTCAGCGTGCTCAACACGCACACCGGTGCGCTGAGCGAAAGGAATCATTTTCCATAGTCCCTGTGTCAGCTTTTCTGGGTCGTATTGACGCTCTGGATCCACAGTCATGTCGGCTCACTCTCCGAGGTCGGGGGCCCACGACGAGCCGTTGATGTGGCCTCCGCCATCGACAAACAAGGTGTTGCCGGTCATGTAGCCACAACCCTCGCTCGCCAGAAACACCGCAACAGGCGCGATGTCGTCATAACAGTCACCGATTCGACCCATCGGGTTGCCTGCGTCTGCCGCTGAGAGAAGCTCCGGATGCTGTGACATGACGGCATGAAAGGAAGCGGACTTGGCGGCCGGGCAGATCACATTGGCGACGATCCCGGTGCCGGCCCATTCCCGCGCCGCGGTGCGGGTCGCGGCCCGCAGAGCTTCCTTCGACGAGTTGTATTCGACGGTTCCCATATGAGCATTTACGCCGTTGAGCGAACACAAGTTGATTATTCGTCCATATCCGCGAGGTTTCATGACCGCGTGGGCCGCGTTCATGGCCCAGAACGGACCCAGAAAACCGACATCGAGACCCCGAGCCATACCTTCGGCAGACTTTTGTTCAACTCGGCTGATAACGCCGCCACCCCAAGCGTTGTTGACCAAGATGTCGAGTCCACCCCAGCGATCGACGGCCGCGTCGATCATCGCTTCCACATCAGCTCGGTTGCCTGCATCGGTGCGCAGGAACAGACCCGCGTCCCCCAATTTGTCGGCTATCGCCTGACCAGTCCGTTCGTTGAGTTCGGCAATCACCACACCTTTGGCGCCCTCATCAACAAAGCGCTGAGCGATGGCGGCTCCGATACCGTCGCCCGCTCCTGTGATCACAGCTATCCGTCCGTCGAGTTGACCCATGATGTGCCTCCTTGGAGTGTCCTGCGCTGACCCTACGCTGAGCGCACTTGTCAGCCCAAACTCCCATCCCGGCGTGTCACCGACGTGTCTCGCGCCTCAAACGAGAGTTCAGACTGGGCGGTCGCCCTTGATGGTGATACGGCGCATATGGCGCCGCTGACCCGCGAAATCATGCAACGCGTAGTGTTGAACGCTGCGGTTGTCCCACATTGCTAATGAACCTGGCTCCCAAGAGAACCTGCAGGTGAACCGTTCCTTGACTGCGTGGGCAAAGAGAAAGCGCAGCAGGACGCGCGACTCATCTTTGTGAAGGCCGGCAATACCGACGGTGAAGGCACCGTTGACATACAGGCCCTTGCGTCCCGACTCGGGATGAGTCCGGACCACCGGATGGCTCACGATCTCAGACGCCTGCTCAGGGTTGGTTGTCTCGATTGATTTGGTCTGGGTGGACAAGGCGCCCTCTGCGTACTGCGGACCCGCCGAGTGATACGCCGATAGCGGGTCGAGCAGTTCCTTCATGGTGTCGCTCAACGCGTCATAGGCAGCATGTTGGTTGGCAAACAGAGTGTCGCCACCGGCTTCGGGCACCTCAACTGCATACAGGATCGAGCCCAGATCGGGTTCGCTGAGGAACGTGACATCGGTATGCCAACCGCCGCCGAAGTTGAACACATCGTCTGGTTCGGTGATCACATCGATCAGGTCCGGGTGATCCGGGTTGGCCATCACGAACGGATGTGTGTCGAGTTCGCCGAAGCGCTTACCGAAAGCTATCTGTTGCTCGGGTGTGAGGTTCTGATCACGGAAGAAGAGGACGTGATGCTCAACAAAAGCGTGGCGGATCTCCCCAATCGTCTCAGCAGACAGATCGGCACCGAGGTCGACCCCCGAAACAACAGCACCGAGCGCGCCCGAGACTCGCCGGACGCTCAATCCGGTTGCTGTCCCAGTCACCGCGGCTGCGGAGTTCATGTGCGGGACGCTTCGAAGATGCTGCCGATTGAGGAGTCGAGCATCGAATCGAACTCTTCTTCGCTTTGCTGGGCACTGAGTCCTTCGGTGAGGGCTCGGGAGAAACTGGCGACCATACCAAGCTGGCGAGACAGCCGATCGTTGGATTCTTGACGGCTGTAACCGCCCGACAAGGCCACCGCCCGCAGAACTCGCGGATGGGCGATTACGTCGCTGTAGAACCCGTCTTGAGAGGGAAGGGTGAGCTTCAGCATCACCGACTGGTCTTCGTTGAGCTGGTCGAGATGCGAAAGAATCGCCGCCTTCAGCATTGTTTCAGCTTCGGCTTTGGTTGAGCTGTTGATGTTGACTTCAGGCTCGATGATCGGCATCAGGTTCGCGCCGAGAATCTGCTTGCCAACCTCGAATTGCTGGTCGACAACCGCATCGACACCGGCCTGGTCCGCTTCGTTGATGACCGAGCGCATCTTCGTACCGAATATGCCCATGTCATTGGCCCGTTCAAGCAGTTCGTCCAGTGCCGGCATCGGCTTCATTATCTGGGTGCCGTTCGACTCCGCATCTAGACCCTTGTCCACTTTGAGAAACGGCACCACTTGCTTCTCGTTCCAAAGGTAGGAGGCGCTTGACTGGCCCGCGATATCGCGATCCATTGTCATCTCAAAGAGAATCGCCCCGAGGATGCGGTCACCGTCGAAGCTGGGACTGGTCACAATACGGCTGCGCATCTCATGCACCAGATCAAACATCTCGGCGTCACCCTCATAGGCATCCTCGGCGACTCCGTAGAGCTTCAACGCCTTGGGCGTGCTCCCGCCGCTCTGGTCGAGAGCGGCAATGAACCCATCGTCCTGCTTGACCTTGTTGAACTGCTCACTGTTCATACTTTGCCGCTTTCTGATCTAGTCGCGAGCCCCCAAGGATAAACGCCTCCAGCGCTCAAGCGCGACCCTCCAGGCGGCCCGCCTCAGCACAGAGAATTCTGCTAACAGGATCGTGATGCAAAACACCGGTCCCATTGATCAATATCGAATCAGGTTCTGATACCGTGCGCGGACTAAAGTCGAATCGAAGGAGGGCTAGTGGCGAACCAACCCACCGTTGATCTGGCAAGAGTTGAGGGCGAGGCAAGGCGGATGGCGGACGGCGAATCAGAGATCAACCTTTCGGACTTCAAACATGATCGTGCGCGCCACGCAGACTTGGTGACGTGGAGCGCTCTGTCCTGGTGGTTGCTGTCCCAGGATGGGGATACCGCCAACTGGTCGCTGGTGCTGCCAGATCGAGGCTCCGCGTCCCTTCGACACCTGGTTCGCACTGGCATCATCGCGGCAGCTGAAAGCCGATCGATGGTCCTGCGGTACTCAGACGGACAACGTTTTGATTTTTCGGACTTGTCCATCAGCCCCGATCGGAGCCACGCTCGACTGCCAGGAGCGCAGTGGCAAGCCTTTGACGAGTTGGACGGCGATGCACTGCGCGTCATACCTGATCTTGCCAGCCCTCGACATCGCATCCCGACGCCGAGCTGGAGCGGGCTGATCTACCCATGGCTGGGGTGCCTCAAGATCAGATCATCGGCACTTTCGGGTCCTGGTTATGGACGATTTCTAGGGGCTGCCGACAAGGTCGTCTCCGAACTGATCAAAAATGTCCATATGTGGAGCACAGCCAACCGAGCGTTTGCAGCAGTCTCGGTCACAAAAGGAGGAGGCGAGCGTGGAGGCGGTCGTCGCGCGAGTTGGAACCGTCTGCACATTGTCGTAGCAGACAACGGGATCGGAATCCCCTCAGCACTTCAACGCTATCTGGCTGCCTATCACGATTCTGACAGCGACTTCGACAGTCTTGATGACCTCGACATTCTGAGTAAGCTCATTTTCAGCGGTCGCCAAAGGCGGCAGCTAGACCATCACGACGGCGATGGGATCTATAAAAGCCAATTATCTGCCGCGAAATGGGTCGGAGCATTGGACATTCTCACAACCAATGCCAGAGGCGAGATTCTGCGTGTGGGCACACGCGGCATAGACAAGGAATCTCTAGAGAAAGCACCATCGACCCCAGTCATACCCGGCGCACAAGGAACGCTTATGCACGTCTTGCTGCAAGCTACTGACGACGAAAGTGCGCGCGGAGAGGCTGCGGATGAAGAGTCGCTGCTCTTCGAAACGAATGACTACAACGAAACAACTGCCCAGTTGTATCAACCGATCCTCGCCAGCGCATAACGGAGTTCACAACGATGTTGAGGAACTCGCGAGGCGACGGCTACGGCTGCTTGAATGCCTCCACGCTCGAAGTTCACACAGCGCCCCTTCAGGGTGGCGTCTTCTTCGTCGACATGGACTTGCGAAGCGAGGACTGGGACGATGTCTTGAGCGGACTGAGGTCACTGCCCCCGAGCGTTGCCGGTTCTGCTTCTCAAATCGTGTTCAGGTCCCCAGTGCTCAGATCAGCGGCGCAGGACACGCCCGTCATCAGCGGATCGACATGGCCGACAAGCGTGGAAGAAACTGCGAAAGCGCTTCAAGACTCTCTACAAACTAGCTATCGACAACTGCAAGTCGGCGTAGTGGAATTGCCACTCGGGGAAGCCCCCGTGCGGAGCGAGATGCTCGAGTTGGATACGCTCGCACGATGTCGAGCAGTGGAACTTGACTATTTTCTGCAGGCAGGTCAAGCAGTCTGGAGACCTCAGAAGTACCACTATCAACTACCCTCCGGGCACCACGCGGCCACGTTCGTTCGAATAGCTGACGCCTTCAGAAACCCGCGTGCCCCTATCGCGATCGCAACATGGTTGTACGGGTACGTGACCGAGACGACCGCGATCGTGGTTGATTCTGGGACACTGATGCCGATTGTCCAGCAGCTGGATCTTGCCCTTAGGATCGCTGCCGTGTCCAGAGGCGAGGGGTCTGCCCCCGGGCTCCTCGAGATTGTGTGGACCGATACATACCCGCGGAGCCGCTTTGAGTATTTGCGGAGGTTCAAAGCGTTCAATCAGTTGGATGTATTGGCGCTCTTATCGGTTTCGTCAACAGGTCGAACCTATCGAATGTTGAGCGATACCCTTGAAGCCACAGCCCAAGGTCGCTGGCGCTCTGAATGTCTCGTCGCCCGAGGGAATGAAGGAGCAACAAGTCTCCCAGAACCAGAGCATCGGGGTCAACAAGCTCCGTGGCTTTCACTCGGCGATGAGCTGTCCCCAGCAACAACTGCCGATCGGTGTCACCATTGTCGCGATGTAAATAGAGCGCGAGTCGTGCATGTAAATCCACACTCGTTCGCTGCCATGACGTTGCCGATGCCAACGCGAATCATGCCGGATACCAACAACGGACGGCGAAATGCTTCGCTGATGAACACTTACACGAGGATTCACAATCCTGATGCCAAGAGAGTTGGTGTGCAGCTGGCTCCGGTGGAGGCCACCCGCCCCCATTCCAAATGGCGCTCAAAAGACCTAGGACGTGTTCGTTTCGAGCCGACAGCATTACTCACGAACGCTGACGACATATCGGAACTGGTCAAGAACCGTATCGATGAACTCAAAAACTTGCCGATTCGAGACAGATCAAGGAACGAGATCGTGGCCGCGCTGGAGGCAGTGCAAGGTGGAAACCCAACCGTGGCAGTATGCGACCCCGAAGAGATTCGTGTCCTCCGCGAAATGACCGGTACCGACCTGGGCGCAGGCAACCTGATGCTCCTAGCGGCTCAGGAAGTGTGTCCCACTGTCAAGTCGGTTGTCATGAGTTCTGACGGCACAGGATTTGGTGATGAACTCGAAGGCCACACTTCGGTTCTCCTGATCGTTGCTGGCCTGCTTACCGGCGTTACCTTGCAACACCTCGTGGTGTCTGTTCAGGACCACTATCGATCACGCGACATCGCTCCCGAAATGCACGGAATTGTTATTCACGCCATTCCCGCAGACAGGGAGGCATGGCGTTCCGTTCGCAACTCGTTCCGCGACGACAACGGCGCCACACGGCTCGTAGCCCTTTGGCTGACATACCTGCCTCTGGAGTCACCCTTAGAAGCAGAACTCGATGTGCTCAGCGAGGCTCACCCGGATTGGTTCGCGAACGCGCGGCACGGCGTTGAGGGTCTTTGGGAGAATCGCCTCAGATGGTTGAGCCCAGACAGTTCAAACAGCTCAGACAATTGCACACCTCCAGAAAGTCCACTGTGGAGTCCACAGCCAGTTGGCTTACGCCGTACTTCGTTGTATGGCGACCTTGACGACCGACATACGTTGGTTGCCGTCGGGGCAGCGATGCAGGAGGCGTTACAACAGAAAACTTCCGATGGAGCACCCGAGTGGGTGCAGTTTGACCTGCCGAACGCGTTTCGCTCCTATTTTGACGGGCTTATCCATGTGGCGATATTGCGATGGGTTACACCGCAACGGGCCTGGTGGGGAAACAACAAAAACGAGTGCGAGGCCCTGATCGGTGAACTGGAGGGACGCTTCCCAGAAGACTGGAAGTTGTTACTGCCTGAATTGCTGTTGGCAGCCGCCCAGGGAAAGGTGCCCGACAATGGCGTGGATTTCCTGTTGAACCAAGCCGATTCACAGCTTGAAGCAGAAACCTGGGACGCCGATGTGCTGGACTACGTGGGTCTAGGTCGAGTCCTCGCGCAGCGGTTTCGGCCACCACAGGATGACCCCTGACTCGGATGTACCCAAGTTCTCTGGACTAGGAACACCCAAAAGCACCGTGGACGTTGGGCTAAAAACGTTATTGTTTGAGCCACTACTCGCAGGAAGCGATATCTGTTCGGGATTGGGCGCGGGCTAGACGGTGTTGGATGAACACGGGATCGGTATCGCGCGTGGGCATCATTTCGGTGACAAGCCAGCAAACCGACTGGATCCGCCCACAGCCAACCGGAACCATCACTTATTCCAAAATCTCTCTCAAAATGGAATAACGGCCGCTCCTGACACTGCAATCTCCAATAACTGGAATAAGGAACGAGACGACAAGCGAACGATCGGGCCGGTTCCCCCCAAAGGTAACCGGATACGAAGGGTTCATTCCGAAACCGCCGCCACCCGATCCACAACTTCAAAGGGACGCTGAACTTCTCGATCTACTGCATGAAACCACCGCAGCCTTGGAGCGGTTGGACGGGATGGCGGCTACCTTGCCGGATTCCGATCGTTTCGTAGCCTCGAATAACCGGCACTCTAGATTAGCGTCCCTCCAGATCGGCAATCTGATCAATGCCTACTTCGGCTGCTGTTTCGAGAGACACACGCCAACTGACGCCAACAGCAACATGCAAGCCAAGAGCAGGAAGGACGCCAAGCCGATCGTCGTACCATCTGAGAAGCCAGCGAGCATCACCCAGACTGATAGGCCAGCGAAACACGCGGCAACCCCTGCGAGCACCGCTACAAACTGCGGTGTGGCGGCAAATCTCGGAGCCTTCATAGGGCGAACTCTACCTGTTCGCGAGTAATCGGATGCAGTCGGCGCTTCAGTCTGCGGTCACCATCTGTTCCGTACCAAGCCGAGTGCTGGGCCTTGTTCGAATTCGACGGGTCCCCACGCTAGAGCGACTCTGAGTTGATGGTCCAGAGCCGACCACAAAGCTTCGACTACGGTTTCTCGGTCCCTTACTTCCTCGAAAGTGGATGTCGGCGCGGAACCTCGCGGTTCATCGGACGTACCGGAGTAGGTCGACAAGACAGTTACTGAGTTGGGGCGCATCGGCACGGTGTCTAACCGTTGTCGAACGGTGTCACCATCGTAGAAAACCGAGAACATCTCCACCGTTGCGCCGATAATCATGGCGATTCTAGGGGTGAAAATAGGCGGGTCGGGCTCTGGAACGATGTCAGCAACCACCTCTGTCGTGACAAGACCCGAGATCAGCCGATCTGCAATAGCATCAACATGGTCGCCGTTGCCGATCACCAACCCATGTTCTGTTCTGCGAGCACATGTGTAGTGGCGCAGTCGGTCCTTGTCAGCCACGTATCCGGTCGGTTCGACGAGTAGCGCATGAGGGACGACTCGGATTCGGCGAGAGCGAGACGACTCGCTGCGACCGGTGATGAAGTACATCCAAGTCTGTCGCGCGTCGGAACTCGTATGGAGAAGCAGACCGCGTCCCGGGTAGCCCCCTACAACCGCCTCAAGCTCCAGATCATGTGTGTTCGCGTTGTGCGATTGCTCAGCCACTACTTCGTCGCAGCGCTTGTTCGGGTTTGGGCGCGGGCAAGAAGCTGTTGGATGAAAGCGGGGTCGTGGCTTCCGATTTCGGGGACTGAGGCATCGGGACCAGCGACGCCGCTGATGTTGAACGGGGAACGATAAACCTCGGCGGTGCCGGTGGGGGTGGTCACCGTCATGAACCTGTCCCTGGCCCGAAGCTGTTCGTGTTGCCAGAGTGTGTGGGGGTCGCGCACCGAACTATGCGTCACCCGGCCGCGGTTGAGCCGTTCGAGTAGTTCCTCGGGTGAAATTGTTGCGAAGACGCTGTTGATCAACATTTCGAGGTCGTCGATATTGGCGACACGGTCGACGTTGTCGAAGAACCGCGGGTCCTCGCAAAGACTCTGATCACCGAGCACATGGGTAGCGAACGACACCCAGTCTCGGTTGCTTTGAACACCGATCATGATGTAGGTGCCGTTGCTCATCTGATACATGCCGTAGGGCGCGATCATCGTGTGGCGATGGCCCGCCCTCGGAGGAATCACACCGGTGCCGACCGCCGCGAAAGTGGGAGCTGAAGTCCATTCCGCGAGGCTCTCCAGCATCGACACCTCTACCGTCGCACCCTCTCCCGTCGCCTGCTTGCGATACAAGGCAGCGAGAATCGATGAGAACGCATACATGGCCGCTGACACATCCGCCACCGAGAACCCGACCTTGCAGGCCTGATCAACGGTTCCGGTGAGAGCAACGGCACCGGCTTCGGCCTGCACCGCGAGGTCATAAGCCTTGTCATCGGTTCGAGGGCCGCCAAGCCCATACCCTGAAACGTCGCAGGCAATCAGATGCGGGTGCTTTGCTCGAGGTTGTCCCGGGGGTTGTTGAAGTAGAGGGGTGGTGGTCCCCCTCTGGGCGGTGCCGTTGCGGCATCGTCAGGAGGTCTTCGAAAACACACCTGAGAAAGGGACCACCATGAAGAACGTAGACGGACCGGCTGTGCGGCTGGTCGATGAAACTGATGAACGGCTCACGGAGTTGTTGCCTGACGTGCTGGCGATCGAGCTGGGCCAGATCGCGGCGTTGTGTCGTGAGGGGCTGATGGCGTTGTCGGTGGAGGCCGGGCTGGCCGCCGCTCGGGCGATCATGGCCGAGGAGGCCGACGCGTTGTGCGGGACGTGGAACGCGAGAGATCCCGAGCGCAGCCATGTGCGGGGCGGTACGACACCGTCGTCGGTGGTGATGGGCGGCCAGCGCCTGGCGATCAAGCGACCGCGGGTTCATGGCGTTGATGGTGATGGCGCCAACGCGGGCGAGGTGGCGTTGGAGACCTTCGGCGTGTTCGCAGACGGTGATGTTCTCCAGCGCACGGTGATGGAGCGGATGCTGGCCGGGGTCGCGACCCGATCCTATGAGCGTGTCGCTGATCCGATCGGCACCCAGGCCCGGTCGCAGGCGACCTCGACATCGAAATCGGCGGTGTCGCGCCGGTTCGTGTGTGGCACCAAGAAAGCACTCGCCGACCTCCTTGCCCGTGATCTCACCGAGTTGGACGCGGCGGTGTTGATGATCGACGGTGTCGACTTCGCCGGCTCCACCTGCGTTGTCGCCCTCATTGTCACCGCTGATGGCACCAAGGTCCCGGTCGGGTTGCGGCTCGGCGACACCGAGAACAAGATCCTGGTCAAGGCCTTGTTGGCCGATCTCGTGGACCGCGGCCTCGACTACAGCGGTGGTCTGCTGGTGGTGGTCGACGGCGCCAAAGCACTGGCCACCGCGGTGCGGGCTGTGTTCGGAGAGCTGGCGTTGATCCAGCGTTGCCAGATCCACAAACGCAGAAACGTCGGCGATCATCTCCCCAAAGCCGACCGTGAACAGGTCGACGCCCGGCTGCGGGGAGCGTTCGCTGACCCCGACCCTCACAGCGGCCTGTTGAAAGCCAAACGGCTGGCGGCCAAACTTGACCGCACCTGTCCCGACGCGGCCGGCAGTCTGCGAGAGGGCCTCGAGGAGATGTTCACCGTGCGTCGCCTCGGTATCGACGGGACCCTGGCCCGCACCCTGGTGTGCACCAACATGATCGAATCGATGATCTCGATCGCTCGCACCACCACCCGCAACGTCAAACGCTGGCGAGACGAAGGCGACATGCGCCGCCGATGGTGCGCCGCCGGGATGGCCGAAGCCGAAGGCAAATTCCGGCGAGTCCGCGGCCACAAGCAGATGCCCCAACTCGTCACCGCGCTCGGCCGTCACGCCGACACTGTCACCCCGGCCTGCGATACTGAACCCAACGAACTCGCTGCATGAACACCAGGACCACCCCCCGCAGCAACTTCAACAATCAACGGGACATCCTCCTTTGCTCTTAGCTGATCGGCAAGGATCCCGGCTCGTTGAGCCGCCGCAGGCGAGAGGTTCTGAATGAACACGTCTGCACCGGCGACCAGGAGGTCGAATGTGGCGCGCTGTTCGGGATCCTTCAGGTCTAGTTCGATGCTTTGTTTGCCGCGATTGGACCAGACGAAGAACGCAGACGTCCCGCCCATGGCAGAGTCGTAATCACGCGCAAAGTCGCCCTCCCCCGGTCGCTCAACCTTGAGAACGGTCGCCCCGAGATCGGCCAGTTGACGAGTCGCAAACGGTGCCGCCACCGCCTGCTCGAGGGCGACTACGGCAACCCCATCGAGCGGTCTATCCATCGCTAGCAGCCTCAACGAACCAGGAGAAAATGGGGTCGGTGTCACGAGTGAGCATCATCTCGGGGTGCCACTGCACGCAAACGATCGGAAGGCTCGTGTGTTCCAGGCCCTCCGCAACACCATCATCAGACCAGCCAGTTACGCGCAGGTCCGTCCCCACGGCGTCGACCGCTTGATGATGAAGTGAGTTGACCCAAACCGTTGCGCCATATAGCTCTCTCAGTATCGAATCGGGTTCGAGCGTGACCCGGTGGAGTTCGGTTTCAGCAGCATGTCCGACAGCGGAGTGGGGTGGCACATCCTGGTGCAAAGTACCCCCGGCACCGACATTGACGATCTGTTGTCCACGGCAGATACCCAGCACAGGAATCTCTCGATCAACCGCTCCTTTCAGCAGGCCGAGTTCCAGGTCGTCTCGTTCGGGTTCGGGGGGGTAGATATCAGTTTCTGACTCAGCGCCGTAGAGGCTCGGCTCAATGTCGGTACCTCCCGGGAGGAGTAATCCGTCGAGCCGATCAATGATCGACAACGGATCAACATCGACGGGTAGATGCACGGGAAGCCCGCCAGCAGCAATCACACCCTTTGCGTAGTTTGCAAAATACAAGTCGAGTTGCATATCAGCAAAGATCGAGAGCATCCCGGCTATGTCGCGTCCAGCCTTGCGACGACCGGGTAGTCCGATCAGAGGACGGGTGGTCATGTCATTCGCTCCTAAATTCGTTACGTTGCGATTGTTCTAGAAACCAATCGACGAGCGCGTGGCACTGTTTAGTGTTGCGTTCTTCGTGGTAGCTGATCTCGCTGAGCATTTGTGTGGGGTTGAGGTTGAGGGAAGCGAGGTATTCCCCAGCCATCCCATCCAAGAACCCCGCTACGTGACCGACATCCACCTCAGGGTGGAACTGAGTGCCCACAGAATTTCCGATTCGGAAGAGTTGCACAGCGTTCTCGTTGACCGCGAGCACCTCGGCCCCGGGTGGCACTTCGAAACGGTCGTGGTGCCACTCGAACCACGGTCCCGGGCCGATCGGATTCTCAGCACCATTCGCAGGTGAAATCTCGTACCAGCCGATTTCGGTGACGGGGGCCTTTTCCACTGAACCACCGAGCGCTTCGGCCAGTAGCTGACCCCCGAAGCACACGCCAAGGATCGGTGTGCCGCGCTCGTGAGCGATCCTCAGCAATTCAAGTTCGTCGTAGATCCAGTTGGAGATCTCGTCTTTGCTGGTGAGCGAACGGATCGACCCCATCGGCACGATGATGTCGTAGTCCGAGAAGTCCGGCCAGGGTGCGGGTTCGTTGGGACGCTCGTAGTCGGAGGTGACGAGATGGTTGTCGATACGCCAGCCCAGTTCGCGGAGTCTCACTTCGACCTGACAGCCAACGCCTTCGGTTTCGTGAATGATGATGAGTGCTCGCGGGGCGTGATTCACAGGTCAAACCATATGTGGACTTGGCCGGTACCTGCTACCGCTTCGTACTGGCCGAATTGGGTTCCGGGAGCTTCGCAGTCCGCTGCGCCGAGTGCGCCGATCATTGTGAGATAGTGCCCGAAATAGCCTTCCGGTGCGTGACTGCGATACTCGGGGACGAAGTCAAGCACCGAGGTGCGGTCTCCAATGTTGAGCCATTCGATGAAGCGGCCCACTTACCTCTACCGGCACGGTTCGGGTCACAACAAAACACATAGCCGCCCACACAGCAGTCACCAGATGTCTTTGGGGCTGTGCCCCACGAAGCCCGTTTCTTCTCAAGCATTTGGGGCAGCCGCAGCAAACTTGACGAACTATTGGATCTTCCACGTCAAGAACCATCTATCGTTCAACCGGTGGAGACCCTCCCTCTTGTCGAGGCCCAGCAGGCTCATGACAGGCTCCGTGCCGCAGAGGTTCGCGGCCGACTAGTCCTTGTTGTATCCGAGCCCGAATTCGTTCGTTCGAACTTTGTGAACGGAATCGAGCACGTCGAGGTTCGGATTCGATGATCGTTGACGCTTGGGGCGAACCGGTCAGCGGGTCCGCAGCCAGTGTTGCTTGCTGGGATCGGGCCTGGGCCAAGATGCTGCACTTTCGGGGCGACCCGATGACCGAACTCGAAGCGGCAAACCGGGATGACCCTGAGTTTGTGCTGGGTTCGGTCTACAACGCTGCCTACTACGTGCTCGCTGGGACTCCCCCCGACGCTCCACAATTGACAAGAGAAGTCGAACGGGTTGATCAGCGGAGCGACGCCACGGGTGAGCGTGACCAATCCCATGTCAAGGCCTTGAGGCACCTCTTGGCAGGCGACTACACCAGAGCCGCCGAGGTGTGGGACGGAATCGCGGCGCGAGCCAACGATTTCGCGGCGGTTCGGATCGCGCACGATGTTTATCTTCACGTTGGAGACGCCGACGGACGCTTGCGGTCTTCGCTAGCAGCCGCGGATCGCTGGCAAAGCGACGATCACGGCTACAACTTTGTCCAGGGACAGCTTGCTTTCGCCCTAGAGGAATCCGGTCGCCTTGATGAAGCCGAAAGGGTCGGGCGAGCGGCCCTTGATCTCGACCCGGACGATCTCTGGGCTCGACACGCTCTGGCCCACGTGTATGAAACTGCAGATGACCAACAGGGCGCTTTGGATCTCCTTGATGGACCCGACGCTGTCTGGCACGACCAGGATGCGCTATCGACTCATATTTGGTGGCATCTGGCGCTCAGACTCATTTCGGTAGGCGAGTATCAGCGGGTCTTGTCGATCCACGACCAGGAATTGGCCGTTGCCACCACGGCATTCCGGTTGTGCGACCTGACCTCGATGTTGTGGCGGCTCGAACTCGTCGGTGTTGTTGTGGCGGACCGTTGGTCGGCGCTGGCTGACCGCTGGACCACTATTGCCGAACGTCACACTTGCGGATTCATTGACTTGCACGCCTCGTTGGTGTTTCTTCGTCAGTCGGCCCATCGGGGCGCGACACCTTTCTTTGAGGGTCTTGAGGCTTCTCATCGCGCCCCCGTGTCGGAGAACGGCCACACCTTCAGCGAAGTCGTGCGCCCATTGCTGGCTGCCATGAGGTCCCATGTTGAAGGCGATCACGCTACCGCCGCGACCAGATTCGACAATCTGGCGCACGACACACATCGCATAGGGGGCAGCAATACCCAACGCGACTTGATCACCCTGACCCGGAACGCATCCGCCGATCTCTCAACTTCGAATGTGGCGACTACGCACTTGACTTCCACAGTGAAGTCAAGACTGTGATGATTCTCAACGACACCACCTCGTGATCCGCTGGTCCCGTAACCTTGTGAGAAGTAACCACACAAGGGAGTCAAGATGGTAAATCACATCTTCCGGCGGCGCGACCTGGGAGCTTTGGACGCGATCCTTTGGTTGGCGATGCTGGTTGTCGCGGTCTTCACCTGGACCGAGCGGTCGGTAGTCGTAGACCCCGACTTCGAACTTTCCAGAAGCTGGGAATGGCAGCTCTGGCAAGCACCGCCCCTCGTGGTGTCCGTCATCGGCGTTTGGATTCTGTGGCGGAACACGCATCGGGTTCCCTGGGTGCGCACGTTGGCCCTGTCGCTTCTCGCGGTGAGCATCTTGATCAATCAATACGCCAACTCCTTCGGAGATCACGCGCTCAACGTCTGGTACACCATCGACCCATTGTTCCTCGCCTTTGCCATTGTGGCCGTCTACAGCGCCTGGGGCCTGCGCAAAGACCCAGGGCCAACAGCCGTTACCGCGCAGCTTGTGGCGATCAGCGCCTCAGCTCTCGGCGTTGCTCTGTTCATCTACGCGTATTTCACCAACGACAACGAGACCGCCTTCGAGATTATCGACCCCTTTGTGATCGTGGCTCTGCTGATCTGGGCCATCGCCGCGCGCCGCGTCGAAGTCAACCTCGCCTCCGACAGCGCACCCGGAGTCTCGTGAGCGCCTGAGGATGGGCGCGCCCGGTAGGTCTGAGCCACAATGGGCGTATGACTATTCCCGAAGGACCCGTGTTTGCTCTTGATTCCAACCTGATCCATCTCGGATTGGGGGCCACCGCGGAGGTTGAGCCGGAGTTCACCGGCGATATGAGTTGGTACGGCGACTACACCCAACGCCACGCCAGCGATGGCGTGGAGGGCCGACTAGTTGCCATGCACTCGTTCACCGAACCGTGGGAAGTATGGGAGATGCACCCACTAGGTTCCGAAGTGGTGGTGTGTACCGCGGGTGAGATGACCCTGCACCAAGAACTACCCGACGGTACGCAGCGATCCGCCACCATCAGAGCCGGCGAATACGCAATCAACGACCCCGGCGTCTGGCACACCGCCGATGTAGCTGAGCACGCCACCGCCCTGTTCATCACCGCCGGTCTCGACACCCAACACCGCCCCCGCTAACCATCCCGAGCTTGGGGGCGACGGAATAGTCGGAAAGCCAGCCAGCATCGAACCGTCAACCCGTTTCCCTCGACCGCCCGCAACTGTACGATCCTGTTCCTATGACTTCACAGCCTGAGGACGCGCACGGTGTTGATGAGCACATTGCTGATGAAACCAGTGTTTGCATTGCGGTTGAGCCCCCGTGTTGGCGTCGGCAAGCACTGGTTGAGGCGGTTCAAGCAGGAGGCGGTCGCGTGGTTGAGTGCAGTGAGGCAACGGCACTGGTGTGGGCCGACCCACAAACGCCTGAACTACTGACCGGACACGTCCACGACAAGATCGACTGGGTGCAGCTTCCGTATGCCGGTGTCGAACCGTTCATTCACATGCTTGACCGCGAACGGCTCTGGACCTGCGGGAAAGGGGTCTACTCCCGGCCCGTAGCCGAACACATCCTGGCCCTGATACTGGCCGCGTTCCACAACCTCGGCCCCTATTCCGCAGCTAGCGAGTGGAGCGACCCGGTGGGCCGAAACCTGCACGGCTGCCGGGTGCTGATCCTGGGCGGAGGAGGCATCACCGAGAATCTGCTGCGATTGCTGGCCCCGTTTCATACTCACAACGTGGTCCTGCGAAGAGTGCCCACTCACCTTGAGGGTGCCACAACTGTGGGGACGCTTGATGACCTCCACAATGAACTCCCGTCGGCCGATGTGGTTGTGGTCGCCTTGGCAGTGACCCCCGAGACCGTTGGGGTGATCGGCGCTGAAGAACTCGAACTCATGGGAACAGAGAGTTGGCTGGTGAACCTGGCTCGGGGCGTGCATGTCGATACCGAAGCCCTCGTAGCCGCACTGCGTTCGGGCAGCATCGGCGGGGCCTGCTTGGACGTGACCGAACCCGACCCGCTCCCCGAAGGCCACCCACTGTGGACCTTCGACAATTGCATCATCACGCCCCACGTAGGCAACACCCCGCTCATGGGTCTTGATCTGCTGGCCGATCGGGTCACCGAGAACACTCGCCGCTACTCAACCGGCCAGAAACTTCTCGGCCCAATCGATCTCGACCTCGGCTACTAACCTATGAGCCCCGACCTTCAGCAAAGCGAACCAACTCATGACTGACATTGATCTGGCAGAACTCCGGAACCTGGCGATCGCACAACTCGCTCTGTCGTACTCCCCCTACAGCGACTTTCCCGTCGGGGCTGCTGGAATTGTCGATGATGGTCGCACCGTGGTCGGAACCAACGTCGAGAACGCTTCCTACGGACTCACCCTCTGCGCGGAGTGTTCAATGATCTCCGACCTGGTTCGAACCGGTGGGGGTCGCCTACTAGCAGTCTCCACAGTGCAAGGAGACAAGACGCCGGTCGCTCCCTGTGGCCGTTGCCGCCAACTGCTGTTCGAGCACGGTGGCGGCGACCTGCTCGTCGATTGGGAACCCGAACCACTGCTGTTGAGCGCACTGATCCCCGAAGCCTTCGGACCCGACAATCTCGCCTAGTCGCGCCTAGCCGCCTCCGCTCGGCCTCTCAACTGCCGCCGAGCATTGAGCGCAGCATCCAAGCAGTCTTTTCGTGCTCTTGGAGTCTCTGCGTCAGCAGGTCCGCAGTTGATTCGTCACCAGCTTGTTCGATGGCACCAAAGACCTTTCGCGCGGTCCGGGCCACGGCCTCGTGACCTGCAACCAGATCAGCAATCATCTGTTCAGCGCTGGGCACACCGTCGGCCTCCGGGATCACTGTGAGTTCCGCGAACTGCGCGTAGCTGCCGGGTGCGAATACGCCCAGGGAGCGGATTCGTTCGGCCAGAAGGTCAACCGCCACCCACAGCTCGTTGTACTGGGTTTCGAACATGAGATGGAGTGTGTTGAACAGGGGGCCGGTGACGTTCCAGTGATAGTTGTGCGTCTTCAGGTAGAGCGTGTAGGTGTCGGCCAAGACGTGGCTAACGCCGTCGGCCACAGCGAGGCGATCCTCTTCGGGAATGCCTATATCAATGATGGGAGCGGCGATAGGACTGGTCATGCGAACCCTCCTTTGCAATCGGTTATTGGGCCAAGGATACGGACTAGCCGAAGGGGTTGTCGGGCCTGATCGGAACCTCAGCTTCGGCGATACTCAAGAGCCGCGCCACATGACCGAGTGCTGCCTGCGCAAAGGCCGTTTCCGTTCCTTCGAAAACCGTTCGCTGAGCAGACGTCCGCCCCTTGGCGTCAGCAACGAACAACTCAAGAACCCCGGAGTTTGCGAGTTTGTCTGGATCGCCGCTGTCGGAAATCCAGTTGGGAAGGATCGAGAACTCGTTTTGTTCGGCCGCGGCAGCGCTCACAGCACGATTCCAATCGTCAAGTTCGATAGCGGTCACAGCAACCAATTCGGGGTAGCAGTAGCTCACTTCGCCGAGCCGTTCACATGCCGCACCGCGGCCTAGAAATTCCAGAAATGAGCCGGCGCGAGGGCCTTCCGGCCAGCCGAAGAAAGCGGTGTACAGGGCCTCAAAAGCCTCCGCCGGGGTGATGCCAACGGTGCGAGCGGCGTCAAACAGAACCGCTTGGATACTCGCCGCTCGCCACGTTCCAAGCTCGCTGAACAGTCGTTGGCTCACACAAAGGAAGCCACGCTGCTGATTGGAAAGATCCTCGGTCGTCTCGGGCAACACATCAGCGACCATCAGTCTCGAAGCACTCTCGGAGAATCGCTGCGACCAAGACTTTGCGGTCAGACGCTTGACATCGATCCAGTCTCGATCGGCGTCGCTCAACGGCCCTACGCCGAGCGCATCTATGTGGGCGGAAAGATCAATGTGAGGCTGCTGCACGACACTCACTACTGAATCAAAGGGTGGACTGTAGGCAGGCGGGGTGGTCGCTTCGCTCCCGATCAGTTCTGAGATCGCATAAAGCTGGTGTTGATTGCTGTTTGCGTCGCCTTCGTAAACGGCGTTCCAGAGACGCTCATACTCGCTGAAGGCACCGTTGAGCGTCGCAAGATCCAAGTCGAAGTCGAGAGCACGTCTTACTTGGACCTTGAGAACGAGGTAACGAAGTAGCTGAGGGGGCAAGCAATCCACAAGTTCCGAGGCGCTGAGGCCGATCCCCTTGGAAGAACTCATCTTGGCCCCGCCGAGGGTGAAGAACTCATAGGAGAACGAAGTTGGCACCGGACAGTCGAGAACCTCGCGGGCCAGCGCCGCGGCTACCTTGTGCGACCCGCCCGCACCCATGTGGTCCTTGCCAGCGCCTTCCACGGTTACCGGCAACACCTTCCACTTGGCGACCCACTCAAGTTTCCACGGCAGCTTGCCAGCGCCCCCGAA
The DNA here is from genome assembly GCA_965249055.1 of Candidatus Aldehydirespiratoraceae bacterium. Classification (GTDB taxonomy): domain Bacteria; phylum Actinomycetota; class Acidimicrobiia; order Acidimicrobiales; family Aldehydirespiratoraceae; genus VXYK01. Next base: position 380,733 of record CBDFKX010000002.1, read on the forward strand.
CGGGGAGATTCGGCCGACCGCACCACAACCCTGCGCCCAAGCAACAAGATCAGGTTGGCATTCGTAAGCCACCGTTTCGCCGTCGTAGTCCGAGGCGAAGGTCGTGCCGATTCGTCCGCAACGCTCACAGATCGGCTGGAAAGGCAGCCAGTTGTCTGGCCGCACAGAACCGGTTTCGCGCAGATATATCTCGCGGACCTTCGAGGACCTGCGAAGGAACACATCGATCGTCTCGTCGAGGCGACCCGCGGCGTAGATGTCGCTCATGTAGTAAAATTCCGCCTCCACGCCGAGGGGCGCGAAGGTAGACGTGAACTCAGCGAAGTAGGCCTGCGCCATGTTCTTGCTGGCCGACTCCGTGTCGCCAGCCAGTTCGGGTGGTGGCGGTACGGCACAGAGCGGCTTGCCGAGGTGTTCGCGGAAGTACTCCCCCGTTCCATGCGGGATCTCATCGACCGGGTCCATGTCGTCGCAGCCGTATGTGAAGCGCGCTTGTTGACCGTTGCGGCTCGCTACCCGCAGTAGGGCGTCATGGGTCAAGACCCCTCGAAGCGAGCCAACATGTGCTACTCCGCTCGGGGTCTTTGAGTCGTTGATATAGAGCGGCGATCGAGCCCGCTGAAGCGTCTCGTCTATCCAGGTCATATGGCCTTCGGGTTGCTCTCCGTAGCGATGGACCCGTCAGCCTACCCAAGGCCGAAGTTAGTCTGTCTGACAATAGTGAACGACGACACTCCACCGCGGTGTCGAATCCCGCGGCGAAGGCGCTCTGAGCGAACCCGAACTTGGCATCTACACGAACAACTCCTGCCTTGTCGTGGCTCACTACCGGTTCCACGCGACCGTCAACTCGCCCCGAATCCAGTTGTTGGCAGTAGCTCTCAAGGTAGTAGAGGCCACAAATCAGGTTGCCGTCGGCTTCGGCGACCCGAACCGCGTGAGCGACATGCGCAGCGATGACCTCGGAGGCACCGTGGGTCTGCAGGGCTCGCTTGGTTACCGACTCGATGTCGTCTAGCAACACCACTCCAACGTTCATTCCGGTTGCTCCATTTCTGCTGAAGGACCAATGCGTCTCAGCGAATCACAAAGGGATTGGCCATGGGTTCGTCCGAGGTGTTGACCCAGACCGTCTTGGTGCGGGTGTAATCGTAGATGGCGTCCATACCGGCTTCCCGGCCATAGCCGCTTTGGCCGAAACCTCCAAACGGGGCGATCGGAGAAATCACTCTGTAGGTGTTTATCCAGACGATGCCAGAATGGATGGCCGCCGCGACCCGATGAGCTCGGGCCACATCTTTGGTGAACACACCGGCACCTAAGCCAAAGCGAGTGTCGTTGGCCAACCCAACGCCGGCCTGTTCATCTTCGAAACGCAGCACCGACATGACGGGACCGAATAACTCGACCTGGGTGCTGGGTGTGTTCTGGTCCTTGCAGGAGATGATCGTTGGTTCGTAGTACCAGCCGGAATCGAAGCCAACGGGCTGTTTACCGCCTGTTTGCACTACAGCTCCTTGCGCTTCGGACTCCGCTACTACCTGCTGTATCCGTTCAAGCTGCGCCTGTGTCGCCAACGGCCCCATCTGAGTGCGGTCCTCAAGCGGGTCGCCGATACGAATCTCTTTGGCCCGCTCAATGAGTTTCGCCAGGAACTCGTCGTGGATGCCCGATTGAACAATGACCCGTGATCCCGCAACGCAACTTTGTCCGGTAGCACCGAAGTTGCCCGCTATGGCTCCATTGACTGCGCCTTCCATATCGGCGTCGTCAAACACCAATATCGGCGACTTACCGCCCAACTCGAGGCTCACGTGAGCAAAGTTGTTTGCGGTATTGGCGACCACCTTGCTTGCTGCTGCAGTCCCGCCGGTGAAGGCGACTCTGCTGACAAGCGGATGGCTTGTCAGCGCTCGACCGCAGGGTTCTCCGAAACCGGTGATGATGTTGACGACACCAGCAGGGAAGCCAGCTTCAGCTATCAGGTTTGCGAACTCGCACAACACCGACGGGGCTTCTTCAGATGCCTTGATCACAACGGTATTTCCTGCCGCGAGCGCCGGTCCGAGCTTGGTTGCGGTAAGAAACATTTCGGCGTTCCAGGGCACGATGGCTGCAACTACCCCTATTGGTTCGCGCCTGGTGAAGACGTGCATGTCAGGCTTGTCGATGGGTAGCGTGGCACCTTGAATTTTGTCGGCGAGCCCCCCGTAGTAGCGGTAATAGTCGGCTACATAAGCGGTTTGCGAGCGGGTCTCAGCAGCTAGCTTGCCGCTGTCGGTCGTCTCGATACTGCCGAGGTGATGAGCGTTCTGGGCAACAAGGTCTGCCAGCCGAAATAACAGCTGTCCACGCTGCGTCGCGGTCAGCGCAGGCCATGGCCCATGACGAAGCGCCCGATGAGCCGCTTTTACCGCTCTGTCGACGTCGTCTGCGGTGGCCGCGGGTGCACTGGCCCAGCGCTTTCCGGTTGCTGGGTTGACACAGTCGAAACGGCCGCCATCGGAAGCATCGCAAAACACTCCGTCGATGAAGAGTTGATAGTCGGTCATGAGTGATTCTCCTGATTGAGGAACTCCAGAAGGGTGTTCGAGAATTTCTTTGGTGCTTCTATGGGAGCGAGGTGGTGCACCCCAGGCATTATCCGAGCTTCTCCACCAGGGATCGCACCCGCAAGAGCGAGGGCCATCTCGGGCGTGGAACCACTATCGCGTTCACCAGCGAGGACCAGCGTGGGCGCTTCGATATCAGGCGCCAAAGCTGCAGCTAGGTCATCGGCATCGGCGAATAGCCGGTACGCCTTCAGGTAGCCAACGTGGTCGGTGGTGAGCAATCGTTGACGCACCGATTCTGCCTCAGCGGGATGCGAAGCCAGCCACTGAGGCGTGAACCATCGCTCGATTGCCAGGTCCGCCACGGGTTCGAGTCCTTCGTTCTCGGCTAGCTTTAGACGCTGTCGAACCCCGGTCAGCTGGCTTTCGCTACGACCAAAAACCGTGCTCACCAGCACAGCTCGGTGGACTCGATTGGGGTGACGGGCCGCAGTCATCAAAGCGATGAGGCCACCAAGTGACAGGCCGACCACATCGCTGCTCTCAATCTGGTGGAAGTCGAGAACTTCCAAGAGTTGATCCACAAAATCGTCGAGCCGGCGCGGGCCGGGGGGATCGTCGCTGCTTCCGTGCCCCAGAAGGTCGTATCGCAGAACCAGGTGCTTCTGTGCCAGCACTTCGACCACCGGATCCCACATGGTGTGATCTAGACCGACGCCGTGTATCAGAACCAGCGGAGGTCCTGCCCCTGCGACACGGCCAAGTGTCGCGTTCATGGGGCGTTGTCCAACCCCATCTCCTCCATATCGGAATACCTGTTACCGATTCGGTGATGCGGGCGGCCCCCAACCGATGCCCCAATCGCGACGACTATCTCGTCAGGGCCGGGCGCGTCGGCAACGGTCATTTCCAAGGTGAGGTAGTGAGAACGCCAGCCAGGGTCGATTTTGTGCATCATCGGGATCGACACGGTCGCTCCGGGACCGCCCCGAGTGTTGGTGAACGACAGATACGAGGTACCGCCAACCGCGTCTCGAAAGACGTTGCCGAACCGCAGCGTGTGGATCATGCCTGATCCGTGTTCGACCTCACCGTTGCTACCGACCATGGCAGCTTTGCCGTATGCCTCGACCGCTTCGCCGCCCCCGGCCATCTCAACCAGGCGCGGCACCATGACCGCTCCGAGTTCAGGGGCGACCGCAAGTATCGTCGGCCTGAGGTCTTCCACGAACCCTTGACCGGCCCAGGGGTTGGTGATGACTGCGGCCACTCCATACAACCGCAACGGCACCTCGCATGCCTTACCGCCTTCCACATGGATTTCTTCGCTGGTGGCCACCAGCTTTCGTAGTTCAAAGCTCATCAGGCAACTCCTTCCAGATGGTCAGCCTGCCCCGTCTTCGCTGAAGTGGGGCATGACCTGCTCGGTGAACAGTTCGATGCTCGCCATGGCTGCTTCGTGTTGCATCCCTGGGAAGCTCGACCAGACCAACAAGTTCTGAATATTGAGCTTGTCTTTCATCTCCTGAATCTTTTCAGTCACATACTCGGGCGTGCCGAAGAGCAGGTTGCGGGGATGCACCCAGTCGTAGCTCAACAGGTCGAGTTTGTTGTCGGTCTCGGGCAGTTCTTCGCCGGGATACCGGTGATTGTTGAGTCCCCGGTAATGGCAGACCCAGCGCACATATCGCAACATCGCCTCGCCGGCTAGTTCTTCGGCTTCTTTCATGGTCTCGGTGACGCACATGTCGCGCAAGACCGCGACGCCGGAACCCAGAGGGATTTCTTTGCCAGCGGTTTCAGAGGCCGCATCGCGGTACATCTCGAACCGCGGAACCAGCGAGTCTGTTGGCGGAATCCAGAACATCACGTTGAGTCCCATCTGGGCCGCGCTGGTGATTGATGGCATCGTGTCGACAACCTGCCAGATGGGTGGATGCGGGTCTTGCAGGGGTCGAGGCACAAGCGCCAGTGCGGTGATGTCTCCCGTGTCAGGGTCGGTGTTCTCCGGCAGCGGGGTACTCATCGGATGGGGGAAAGAAACACCGGATACGGATACTCGAAGTGCTTGCCAGAATACGAGAAGAACTCTTCAGTCCAAGCCCGCCGAATAACCTCAAGGCCTTCAGCGAACAGTTCCCGGTTAACGGCCGGGTTGCGCACATCAGCGATTGGGTTCATGTTGAGCGTCTCACGAGGGTAGATACCCCGCCCGACGCCAAACTCGACTCGCCCGCCCGACATGTGGTCGAGCATGGCGACATCTTCGGCTACTTGAAGCGGATGCCGAAACGTGATGATGCTCGCAGCCTGGCCTATCCGAAGTCTTTCGGTGTGAGCGGCCAGATCAGCACACATCAGTACTGGGTTGGGGCAGACTTCGAGCCCTTCATGGCCGAAGTGGTGTTCAGTGGTCCAGATCGAGTGCCAGCCGTGTTGATCGCAATATTGTGCAATCTCACGGCCCTCGTTCAGAACCTGAGTAAAGGTCTTGCGCAGACCAAGGTTATTGGAATTCAGAAAATACCCAAAGCGCATGGTTATGTCCTCTCAAGTCGGGCTGGTATGGGCTGGGCACACACCTTTTAACCTCGCTGCCTGCCCGACTCGAGGTTCAAAAATTGTACGCCAGTCCACGAATCCGGTCAACCAAAAGTTGCAGGGAGAAATCTCATGTGTGCGTATACTCTCCCGCGCTGGCTTCGACGGGAGACGAGATGCGGGGGTTCGATTCAAAGTTTCGGGATCTGCCTGATTTCATTATTGGGATCACCAAAGAAATCTGGGAGGAACGTGGTGTTGAGACGCTCAACCACTACTACACACCGAATATTCCGGTGCGGTCGCCCGATGGGGTCGTGATCGGCAACCAAGCGGTAATTGAGGCCACCTGGGCCACTCTGGCGGAGTTCCCAGACCGCCAACTCCTAGGCGAGGACGTGATTTGGAGCGGCAACGACAAAGACGGCTATCTGTCATCTCACCGGATTCTCTCGACCGCTACCCATTCTGGCGACGGTGTGTTCGGCGCAGCCACCGGTTCAAGCCTGTGCTATCGAGTCATTGCCGATTGTGCGGTCAACAACAACCAGATTTACGACGAGTGGTTGGTGCGCGACCTTGGCGCCATCGTTCGCCAACTGCGCATTGATCCTCGAACCTTTGCGGCCAACCAGATCGAAGCCGAAGGCGGGCCTGAGGAGGCCAAGCACCCTTTGACGCCACAAAACGATGTGACACCCGTGTATCTGGGTTCGGGCAACACCCATGAGATCGGTGCGACTTATGCCGAGACGCTCAGCGAGGTTCTATCGGGCGAAACAGGCGCTGTGACAAGACGATATGACCGGGCTGCCCAGCTTGACTTGCCTGGTGGTCGCACGGTTCATGGCTGGAACGAAACGGGCCATTTCTGGGCCGGTCTTCGTAGTGCTTTACCCGATGCGGTCTTCGAGGTTCACCACCAGATCGGCCGAACCGATGCCGATATAGCTCCCTGTGCAGCGCTTCGATGGTCGCTGACCGGTAGCCACAGCGGTGCTGGTGCGTTCGGTCCGCCAACCGGTGCGCCCGTACATGTGATGGGCATCAGCCATGCTGAGTTCGGGCCCCGTGGCCTGCATCGCGAGTTCGTGCTCTTCGACGAAGTGGCCATCCACAAGCAGATCCTGCTCCATACCGGTTGATACAACTCGGGTTGCACGGACAAGCGAACTGTTTCGGAAAATTCCGAGTCTCGGCTTGACAGAATGATTACGTAAGCATACGTTCAATGACTACGTAAGCATCGAACTCCTGGACGCATTCCTGGACAAACGACATGACGATATGGGAGGGGGTCTCAGATGTCGTCAAAATCGCAGTCTGATTCACCTCGTCCAACCCGTAGAGGGGTGACGTCGGTGGATGTCGCCGCGGTAGCGGGAGTGTCTCAGGCCACGGTTGGCAGGGTTTTCTCGTCACCTGAGAAGGTCTCGCCTGCGACCCGCGACAAAGTTCAGGACGCCGCAGCGCAACTCGGTTACGTACCCAATGTGATCGCCCGCAGCCTCAAGTCCCAACGGACCAACATCATCGGCGCGGTCGTACCGGCGTTTGGCGAATACTGGCAGAGCGTTCTTACCCAGTTCTCCCGTCAACTCGCCGAACGGGATCGCCAGTTGCTGCTGTTCAGCTTCGCCGAACCCGGCGATGTCGACGGAGTACTGGCCTCGGTAGCGCAGTACCGGTTAGACGGACTGGTTCTGGCTTCTGCCACCATCGGCCAAGCTCAACTGGCCCAGATGCGCGAGTCAGACCGGCCTGTGGTGGCCTTCAACCACCCGGCCGCGGCCGGGGTGGTGCCATCGGTTTCGGTCGACAACGAAGCCGGGATGGCGCAATTGGCGACCCACCTGATCGACATCGGCTCTCGCGACGTTCTCTATATCGGAGGCGTATCCAGCGCCTCCACCGATCAGACCCGCTATCGGGGGGCATCTCAAACGCTGGGTAACCATGACGTTGCATGCACCTACCTTGAAGCTGGCGCATTCACATACGAAGCGGGTTACAAGGTCGCTCAGCACATCGTTGAGCGACAACCGCGACCTGATGCTGTGATGGTCAGCAGCGATGAAGTGGCGTTCGGCGTCCACGACGGCCTGCGAGCCGCTGGCGTTCATGTACCCGCCGATCTATTCCTTACCGGCTTCGACGGGCTCTCTCAGTCCGCTTGGGCCGGGTTCGACCTGACCACCTTGGTACAAGCCACAGATGTGCTGGTAGCTCGGGCCATTGAGATTCTTCTTGCCTCAGGCCGACCAACAGACAGCGATCCGGTTTCGGTAGTCGTGCCCGGCACCATCCGATACGGAAAGACGACCGCCAAGCGCCATGCCTGAGTTCCTCAAAGACGCCAACACGAAGAGCAGCCACGGTGCTGATCTGGAGCTGGCTGAACGCGTTCGGACTCTCATCGCCGATATTGAGACTCGGGGCGAGACCGCCGTTCGAGAGATGTCGAGGAGCTTCGATTCCTGGGAACCCGAACAGTTCCGGCTCACCTCAGACCAGATCCAACAGACGCTTGATCGAGTCGACCCGAGCACTATCACCGACATCGAATTCGCGCAATCGCAGATTCGCAACTTTGCTAAAGCCCAGCTCAGCGCACTTCAAGATGTCGAAGTAGAGACCCTCCCGGGCGTCACACTCGGTCACAAAAACCTTCCGGTGAGCGCAGTGGGCGCCTACGTCCCGGGTGGCCGATACCCGATGGTGGCCTCCGCTCACATGAGCGTTCTGACGGCCAAGGTCGCCGGAGTAGCGCGCGTCGCGGCCTGTACCCCGCCAATCGGCGGAGAAATTCCCGCCGAGACAGTCGCGGCTATGCACCTAGCGGGGGCCGATGAAATCTACCTTCTGGGCGGTATTCAGGCCGTGGCATCAATGGCGCTGGGTACCGAATTCGTCGAAGCCGTCGATGTGCTGGTCGGTCCGGGCAACGCTTACGTGGCCGAGGCCAAGCGTCAACTTTATGGGCGTGTGGGTATAGACCTGCCTGCCGGGCCCACCGAAACGCTGCTATTGGCAGACGACACCGTCGATGGAGAGATCTGCGCCACCGATCTGTTGGGCCAAGCCGAGCATGGCCCAACCTCACCCGCGGTTCTGATCACAACCTCACGGCAGTTGGGACTCGACACGATCTCCGAAGTTGAGCGCCAACTCAAGACTTTGCCAACAGCGGACATCGCTTCTAGAGCCTGGGCCGACTACGGCCGTGTCATCGTCGTTGGCGACAACCGCGAGATGCTGGCTCTGGCCAACGAACTCGCCTTCGAACACGTTCAGGTGATGACCGACGACGACGACTTCTTCCTAGCCAACATGGTTAACTACGGTGCGCTCTTTTTAGGTCCGATGACCAATGTCTCCTATGGCGACAAGGTAATCGGCACTAACCACACGCTGCCGACACAAGGCGCGGCTCGCTATACCGGTGGTCTCTGGGTCGGCAAGTTCATCAAGACTGTCACCTACCAGCGGGTCACCAATCCGGCATCGAGTGCCATGATTGGCGAGTACTGCAGTCGGCTGTGTGCCATTGAGAACTTTGCCGGCCATCAGGCCCAGGCCGATATCCGTGTGAAGCGTTATGGCGGAGTCGCCCAGTGAAGAGCGCCGTCGTGACCGGAGCAAGCGGTGGTATCGGGTCAGCCATCGCCCGCCGCTTAGGGGCCGCGCGGGTAGGTGACCATCCACCGGTCGTCGGGTTGCCCGAAGTGAACTTTGGGTTGACCTAACCAACGACGACCAGGTGGAGGTTTCTGTCATTATGCGCGCGCTGGAGCCTGAAGTGTTTGATGCTGTATGGGCGGCAGTCAAGTGGTTGTTGCCGCCGCCGGATCGGGGCCATCCGTTGGGTTGTCACCGACCGCGGATCGCTGACAGGGTGTGTTTTCGGGGGATCATGATCCGGTTGGTGACGGGGGCGTCGTGGGTCGATGTGGAAGCGATCATGGATTTTGAGGTGTCTGACACCACGCTTCGGGGCCGCCGCGACGAATGGATCGCGGTCGGGGTGTTCGACCGGGTTTGCGGCGAGGCGCTGGAAGCCTTTGACCGGATCGTGGGCCTCGACTTGTCTGAGGTCGCGCTCGACGGGTCGCTTCACAAAGCCCCCTGCGGAGGCGAAGGCACCGGCCCAAACCCCACAGACAGAGCCAAAATGGGATGGAAATGGTCAGTAGCGTCGGACCGTCACGGCGTTCCAGTTGGCTGGGCCATCGACGGCGCCAACCGCAACGACATCCGCCTGCTGGAACCCACCCTTGCAGCCGTTGCCGACAACAGACTCCTTGACGACATCGAAACGCTGCACCTAGACCGCGGCTATGACTACCCCGCAGTGCGCGACCGGCTCGCCGCGCTGGGCCTTCACGACGTGTGCATCCAACGCCGCGGCACCAAAACCCCAGGGACCCAACAACCCATACACCTCGGACTGCGCTGGATAGTCGAATCCACCAACTCCTGGCTGTCCAACTACGGACAACTCCGACGCAACACCGACCGCCGCAACACACACCGCCACGCCGCCCTATGCCTAGCCACCACCATCATCATCGTCGCCAAACTACTCAACTACCGAGACCGATGGTGCCCCCGCTGACCGCCTACCCGCGCAACCCCTAAGCCGCTGATGGATTCGCGGTCGTGGTCGGCTATCACCGCTCAGCGGAAACCGCTGAAACTCTGGTATCTGAGCTTCCGGGTGATCAGCACATGACCCAGCGCATTTCTGTGCTTGAGTCCGACTCTCTTGACGCGCTGAGCGAGACCGTGGCTAGCGGCTTCGGCCAACTTGATGTCTTGGTCAACTGCGCAGGAATAAGCAGACCCGTACCCCACAACGACCTTGATGGCCTTGATGACGACCTGATTGATGAAATTTTCGCCACAAATTGGCGCGGGTCTTTCGCCGCTATTCGGGTTCTTCGCCCGTTGCTGGATAAGGGAGCAAACCCAGTTGTGGTCAACATTTCCTCAGTGGGTGGGGTCACCGGACAGGGTTCCAACGTCGCGTATTGCGCGTCGAAGGCCGCCCTCGACAGCATGACTCGCTCTCTAGGGAGAGCCTTGGCCCCGAAAATCCGAGTCGTGTCGGTCTCCCCAGGGTGGGTGATGGGTGAGTACGCGATGCGTCTGCCTCAAGAGGATCTCGACACCCAATGCGAATCCACACCTCTTGGCCGGTTGGCAACAGCGACCGATGTCGCCGCGGCGGTTAGCGCAGTCGTCAACGATTTGCCGTTCACGACCGGATCAATAGTCAGCGTCGACGGCGGTCGGCCTCTTGGGACGTCATGACCGATGCTGCTTTCACTTCACCTCCTCCCTCACCCAACCTCGTCGATCACCATCTTCTGCAATGACAGGAGCCGACGATGACTGAGTCCCTCCGCCAGTCGTCGCCGGAGGTGATCGTCGATGCCGACGACTTCGCCCGGCGTGTCATTGAGCCTGTCGACTTTGTGGCCGACACTGCGGCCTTTATCGATGTGCGTCTTGAGCGCTCAGCAGGGAAAGCCAGTTACTCCTTCATCGGACCCGGTGTGTCGCAGAACCCGGACCAGACGGTGAACCTCAACGTTCCGCATGGTTTCAACATCGGCGCGGCCAGCATGACTAGTGGCGTCGTCAACAGTCAGCATCTTCACTTCACCGCTGAGGTCTTCATTTGCACTCAGGGACGCTGGCGCGTCGCTATCGGAGAGCACCGGGAACAGCAACTCGAGTTAGGTGCCGGAACCATCTTTTCAGCCCCTACCTGGGTATTCCGCGGATTCGAGAACATCGGAGACCACGACGGATGGATGTATACGGTACTCGGTGGCGATGACACCGGCGGCATTATCTGGGCTCCAGACGTGTTGCGGGCTGCTGCTGAGACCGGTTTGTATTTGCGTTCCGACTACACCGTGGTTGACGGTACCGATGGGTTGTCCACCAATGATGTCGTGCAGCCCCTGGAGCCTGCTCAGCTGGCTTCGGTTGACCGCTACAGCGACAAGGAGCTAGCTGGTCGAGCCGTTAGGCAAGAGGATCTGAAGTGGTCTCATCAGTCCCTTTTGTCCAACGTTGTCGCCGGACACGCAAGCGCTATGGCGCCAGTGATCGGACACGGCATGACCGAAGACCGCCGCCAACGCTCCCCCATCACATCAGCTCACGGTTTCAGCGTTGAGTGGTTGCGACTGCCGCCTGGTTCCAGCACGGGTCTGCACCGACACCAACAAAACCAGGTCGTCATCGTCATTGACGGTTCTTGGGATATTGCAGTGAACCGCGGGGAGAGTTCGCTGCACTCTCGCCCCGCGCAAGGATCGGTTGTCTCTGTCAACTCCGGGGCGTGGCGTGACTTGTCGAACATCGGCGACATCGAAGCTCACGCCATTGTCGTCTGTGCCACTGATGAGCGTCCCGCAATCGAGTGGGATCCCGACATCGTTGACGCTGCCCAACAAGTGGGTTGGAGCCGTGATGCAGGCGGTTACATCGCTCCTTTCGAACTGATCGGGAGGACGGTGCTGTGACGCTCCCTGTGGTGCTGCTGCCCGGCTCGATGTGTGATGCCGCGTTGTTTTCCGGTCAACTCGAGTCGCTGGGTTCAGCCGCGTCGGTTGGCGACTTGACCAGGTCGTCAAGCATCGAAGCGATGGCAGCCGATGTCCTCAACGACGCTCCACCCGTATTCGCAGTAGCGGGTTTGTCTCTCGGAGGCATCGTTGCGGCAGAGGTCGCCGTGCAAACACCAAGGCGTGTAGCCGGCGTGGCATTGCTCGACACCAACTTGGCGCTCGCGGACGAGGTTCAACAAGCAAACCGTCGGCTCTGGCCCGAGTTCGTGCGGGCTGGGCGTTTCAACGAGCTCATCGAGACCGTCGACCATCTGACCATCGACCCAAAGACCCACGGCCAAGCCATCATTGAAATGGCTACACGGGTCGGCCCCGAAGCCTTCCTCCGACAAAACCAGGCTTTGCTGTATCGCCGCGACCGCCGCAACGACCTGGCCTCGTTGAGTTGTCCCGTCCTAGTTTCCTGTGGCCGCGAAGACCAACTCTGTCCGCCTTCGATGCACCGCGACCTAGCCAGACGAATACCTCACGCTCGCCTGTCGACAGTCGCCGGAGCCGGGCATTTGTCCACGATCGATCAGCCCGAGGAACTCACCAGTCTCCTTGCCCAGTGGCTGAATTTGTGCAACACCAACCAACCCATGAAAGGCACTGCCCATGAATACAACCAAGTATAAGTGGTGGCGATTTCTCGCCATCATCTTTGCGTTCACCCTCATCGCCGCTGCTTGCGGTGACGATGACGACGACAGCGAACCGGCGGCGACTCAGCCCGACGACTCTGGAGATGATTCCGGAGACGACATGGCCGAAGACGACGGCGACGACATGGCCGAAGACATGGCCCATATCTCTGATGAGTGTCCGATTTACGCTCCTTCTGAAAGCGTGACCATCGACCTGTTGGGTTGGGAGTTCCCAGTAACCGACGAGATCCGCAAGGAAATCGAAGAATGCGACTCCGACAACCTCTCGATCAACGTGCAACTGTTGGCTTCACAAGATGCCCAGGACCAGATTGCGCTTGACCTGTCAACCGGATCACCAGAATTTGAGATCATTCACGCCACTGATTCCACTGTCGGTCAGCATTCCGCCAACCTCGTTGACCTCACACCGTTCATCGAGAAGTACCGCGACGAGTTCAACCTCGACGACATTCCTGACGCCATGTGGCAAGGCAGTGCTGTTGACGGGCAGATCCTCGGTGTGCCGCTGTTCAGCAACACCATGCATTTCTTCTACAACACCGAGATCCTTGCCGACAACGGCTTGGACGCTCCAGACAACTACGACCAGGTAATCGAAGCCTGCGCAGTGTTGCAGGACGCCGGTTTCGATGATCCGTTCAACATGAACCTGAGTGCGGGCTGGGCCTGGGAGATTGAGTTCAGCAACCTCCTCAAGTCACTCGGAGGAACGATCCTCAACGACGACAACTCCCCTGCCTGGAACACGCCTGAAGGCACTCAAGCCGTGAACAAGATTGTGGAAGTCTCCGACGCCTGTATGAGCGACGCCGGTCGTTCGTTCGGCATTGACGACGCTGAAGCGGCGTTGCGCGCCGGCGAGTTGCCGATGGCATCTATCTGGGCTTCACGAGCCGCACAGATGGACGATCCAGAGAACTCTCTGGTGGTGGGCCTCATCGAGTTCGCGCCAGCGCTGCGCACCAACGCTGATTCACTGCGCAACGGTCCCGCGTTCGTTGACTACTACGCAATCACAGCGGGCGGCAGCGTTGATCCCGAACTCGTGTTCAAGGTGATCATGGCAGCCGTGGACTTGGAGTCGCAGAACGCGGCAGCCGCACACGCGGCTGTGGCCCGTCTCAGCGCCACCAACCCCGACGCACCGCGCAACGGCGCCGCGTCGGCGCAGAGCGTTGCCGAGGGCGTCGGAGCAAGGACCAAGAAAGCGGCACTTCCGTTGGCCCAGGGAATCCTCGGTCAAGCTCTGTTGGAAATCACAGCCAGTGGCGCCGACCCAGCCGAGGCGCTGGCCGGTGCTGAGGCTCAATACATCGAGGAAGCTGGGGAGGCTGGCTTTCTCTAGATAGCAGCGGCTCTCACCTCAGTCGGGGTCAACGCTTCTAGGCGTTGACCCCGACGAAGGGGGTACGGTCCTCCAGAGAGCCAGAATCCACGCCAGAATCCAAAGGGGGATTCGATGGACCGGAGAACATTCACTGGCTTCACCGCAGCGAGTGTTTTCGTCATGTCCGTGTTGATGGTGTTCCCCCTGGTAACCACCGTCATCTTGTCGTTCAACAGAATCTATTTGCGTGAATTGTCTCAACGCGAATGGATCGGTTTGGAGAACTACACCGATGTATTGACCGATCCAGATTTCTGGGCGGCGTTCAGACTCACAATTCTTTACGTTGTCTTGGTGGTCCCTATCCACGTTGTGGTGGGTATGGGCCTCGCCAACGTGCTCGATCGAGTCAAGCGCGGTCGGGGTCTGTATATGGCGGCCCTGCTGTTGCCGTTTATTGTCACGCCCGTTGTCGGCACCCTGATGGTGCGCGACCTCTTTGACCGGGGTGGGCTCATCAGCTGGCTCTGGGATGTCTTCACCGACAGTCCCTTCGTCATCACCGCAGACAATGTCAAGTGGCTCCTGATAGCTCATGGCATCTGGGCCTTCACTCCATTCGCAGTCATTACTTTCTTCGCCGGTATCCAGACCCTGCCCCAAGAGCGGATCGAAGCAGCCGATATGGACGGCGCCGGCTTCTGGGCAAAACAGTGGTTCGTGGTCATTCCCCACCTCAAATCACTGATCATCTTCGTCTTGCTGATCACGATTATGGACGCCTACCGAGTGTTCGACAGTTCATTCGTGTTCGGCCAAAGCACTGGTCAGGCCGCACACACATTGCAGGTCTACAACTTCAATGTCGCCCTCACCTCGCAGTTCGGACGCATAGGGAAAGGCAATGCCATCGCGGTGATAACTGTGATCGGCATCTTCGTGGTCCTCATCCCGTTCCTTGTCAAGTCCTACAAAGAACAGATCGCCGAACGATGAGCGCGACCATGCCCGGACAAAGGAACATCTTCAAGACCTTGGCAATACACACCACGTTGTTGCTAACGGCCCTTGTCACGTCGGTTCCGTTCTATTGGGCCGCGCAGACCTCAATCAAGTTCACTCGAGACACGATCTCAAGCAAACCCACGCTTTGGGGTTTCGATGTCACATCAGACCCCTACCGCAAGTTCTGGTTTGTCAACGAAGAACAGAATATGTGGGATGTGGGTCTGTTCTTTCTCGTCCTGGCCGCGGCGGTCACCGCACTTGCTCTAGCCAGGCGTCGAGTTGAGACCACCTGGCCGTTCACCCTGCTTATTCTCGGTTCGCTCTGGGTCGCATTCTCGGCTTTCCCGAGAGTCTTTGAGATGAACCGCGAATTCGACTTCTTTGTGAACTCGGTCTACGTCACAGTCTTGACTGTGATCATCTCGATCACGATCGGTTTGTTGGCCGGTTACGGGCTGGCCCGATACTCGGGTTTATCGGGAGCTGTCATCTTGATCGTCGCATTGGGCTTTCGGGCTCTGCCGCGCACCGCTTTCGTGCTTCCGTACTTTTTTGTGGCCAAGGAATTGGGCATCCTCGACTCCCGACTTGTCATCGTGCTGGCCCTAGTTGCCATCAACCAGCCCTTTACGATCTGGATGCTGCGGAGCTTCTTCATGGAGGTTCCGCGGGAAATAGAAGAAGCGGCCATGATGGACGGCGCCACTCGTCTGCAGGCCTTTCGGATGGTTGTCATCCCGATGATGTGGCCCGGAATCATTGCCACGTCGTTGTTCACAATGCTGCTGGCCTACAACGAGTTCCTCTTCGTGCGGGTGCTCGCGGTCACGGAGTGGACGTTGCCGGTCGCCATCTCCGCCCTTACCGGCGGCGACAGTGCCAGCACTGTCACGGAATCCGCAGCAGCATCCGTCTCGATCACCTTGCCTATCGTGATCATCATCATCATTTTCCAAAAGCACCTGGTGAAAGGCCTGGGTGCGGGCGCCGTGAAGGGATAGCGGAGCATGTCCGACCAACTCCAGCGAGCCAAGCGTGTGGTACTCCAATATTTCGATGCGCTCGACACGGCTTCGGTAGCTGAGATCGAAACCGTTATCGACCGGTTTACAACTGCGGACTACCTGTGGCGTGGCGTGCACCCGTTCAACGAACAGGTGGGTTCAGCTTCGGTCGCTGAGACCTTCTGGAACCCGCTGCGCCAAGCGTTCTCACGCCTTCAGCGGCGGCCCGATGTGTTCATGGCCGGCCGTAACGATGTCGATGAGGGAGCGACCACCTGGGTTTGCCAGATGGGTCAGTTCCTCGGACTATTCGATCAGCCCTGGTTGGACATACCACCGACACGCAAGATGGCTTTCCTTCGCTATGCCGAGTTCCACCGGGTCGAGGGAGACTTGATCGCTGAGACTGCTTTTTTCACTGACGTTGTGAGCCTCATGAGCCAGGCCGGTCAGTACCCGTTCCCTCCCCAAACCGGGGCGTCGTTCGTTCATCCCGGGCCCCGAACCCACGATGGTTTGCTCTACGAGCACCAGGACGAGTCAACCGGCATAGCGACAATGGACCTGGTCAACCGCATGATCACTGACCTCGTCGACTGGAACGAGTTGGGTAACGCCACAGGCAACAACCTCATGCCGGCAGAACTTCTGAGAACCGCTTGGCACGACGACATGATCTGGATGGGGCCGGAAGGCATAGGCGCGACCTACACGATCGACCGTTACCAACAACAACACCAATTCCCATTCCGCTTCGGTGTCACCGACAAGATCTTCAAAGGTCATGTCGCCAGATTCGCGGAAGGCAACTACGCCGGGTTCTTCGGGTGGGCCAACTTGAGCAACCGCGCCGTGGGCGGCTTTATGGGTATGCCTGCAAGCAATTCCGCTGACATGCGAGTCGTCGATATCTACCGACGAGATGGCGACAAGCTGGCAGAAAACTGGGTGTTCATCGATCTTCTCCATTGGCTGGCGATGCAGGGCCTTGATGTCTTGGCCCGGATGCGTCAACTGCTTGGAATAGAAGAGTTGAGCACCGGCAGTGCTTCAAAGGACGGCGAGAACCCGGGAGTTATCGCAAAAGGAGACGACTAATGTCAACAGTCACGCTCGACCAGCTCACCAAGATCTACCCGAACGGATTTCAAGCAGTCACCGAGTTGTCGTTGGAACTCCGCGACGGGGAGTTCTTGGTGCTCGTGGGTCCATCAGGATGCGGTAAGTCCACGGTGCTGCGCATGATTGCAGGGCTCGAACCGATCACCAACGGCAACCTCTACGTGGGAGATCGTTACGTCAACACGGTGGCGCCCAAAGATCGCGACATCGCCATGGTCTTCCAAAACTACGCGCTGTATCCACAGATGACCGTTGCGGAGAACATCGGCTTTCCGCTCCGGCTCCGCAAGATTTCCAAAGCCGAGCGCCGCACCCTGGTCGAAGACGCGGCGCGTGTACTCGAACTCACTGACCAACTCAATAGCAAGCCGTCTCATCTCTCAGGCGGTCAGCGTCAACGCGTGGCTATGGGGCGAGCGATCGTGCGGAAACCCGCTCTGTTCTTGATGGATGAACCGTTGTCGAACCTTGACGCCAAACTCCGAGTGCAGATGCGAGCCGATATCGCGGGCATACAGAGCGACTTGGGGGTCACCACGTTCTATGTCACCCACGATCAGGTAGAGGCTATGACCATGGGGGAGCGGGTAGCGGTCATCAAAGACGGCCTTCTGCAGCAAGTGGCGCCTCCAGAAGAGCTCTACGACCATCCCGACAACGTGTTCGTGGCCGCCTTCATCGGGTCGCCGTCGATGAACCTGTACGAGGCCGCACTATCGGCGACCAACGGCGGCGGATACCGGTTGCAACTCGGAGATCATCAACTCGCTGTTTCAGGTTCGGTGATGAACATCCGGCCTGCTCTGGCCCGATACGTCGACCAACCATTAGTAGTCGGAATCCGCCCCGAGGATCTTGAGGATGCCGCTGTCGCGACCGACCATCCCAGCGATCAGCGCATCAGCGCCACGGTTGAAGTTCGGGAGGCGTTGGGCGCTGAAACGCTGATGCATTTCAGCATCGCTGCACCCACCGTCGACAGCGGCGATCCCGATGCGCTCGACGAACTCGGAGAAGAGGACGCAGGCCGCTGCACCGCGCGATTCAGTGCCGCCACCCGAGCGCGGGTAGGAGACCACATTGAGATCAACGTGGACACCGATCACCTCCACTTCTTCGATCCAACCACTCACAAGGCGATCAGATCTTGAAAACCAGCACAGACCACATCTTGACCACCCATGTCGGCAGCCTGCCGCGTTCTGAAGCGGTCACGCGTGGGGTCTTCGCCATCGACAATGACGAAGAAATTGACCTTGATGAACATTGTCGGCAGATCTCTGCAGCGGTCGCCGAGGTGGTCGCCCGCCAAGTGGCCATCGGTATCGACGTGGTGAGCGACGGCGAGATGAGCAAGCTCAGTTACGCCACCTATATCAAGCATCGCGTTACCGGTTTCGCAGGCGACAGTCCCCGAAGGGCGCCCGCGGATCTTGAAGAACACCCATCGTTTTTGGAACGCCAAGCCAAAACTGGAGGCACGCCGACCTACAAGCGACCCATGTGCATCGGCCCCGTTGAGGTAAAAGACCCTGAGCCGTGCCGCTTGGACACGTCCAACCTTCGGGCCGCCGCCGATGCCAGCGAACCGCTTGAAGCGTTCATGAATGCGGCGTCTCCAGGGGTGATCGCGCTCTTTCAACCCGACGATTATTACGGCGATCATGAGAAGTACCTTTATGCGCTTGCCGAAGCCATGCGAGCTGAATATGAGGCCATCGTTGCGGCAGGTTTTGTACTGCAACTTGACTCGCCTGATCTGGGTCTGGGTCGGCACATGATGTTCAAGGGCCGCCCCGACGCCGAATATGAGCGGCTGGCCAACATCCATGTCGAGGCCCTCAACCACGCGGTTCGCAATATCCCAGCTGAAAGCATGCGGCTTCACATCTGCTGGGGGAACTATGAGGGTCCTCACACCCACGATGCGCCGATGTCGCAGGTTTTGCCTATCGCCTTGAAAGCCAAGCCGCAGGCTCTGCTGTTCGAGGCGGCTAACCCTCGTCACGCCCACGAGTGGACGGTGTTCGCCGCGGCGGACTTGCCTGATGACAAGGTGTTGGTGCCCGGTGTCATCGACACCACTACCCACTTCGTCGAGCATCCCGAATTGATCGCCCAGAGAATTGAGCGCTTCACGGCGATCGTCGGTCGTGAGCGGGTGATAGCAGGCACGGACTGCGGCTTTTCGACCTTTGCTGGTTATGCGGGAGTCGATCCCGAGATTGCCTACGTCAAGTTGGCGTCGCTGGTTGAGGGATCTGCACTGGCATCACAACGGCTCTGGTAACCACCCCCTCAGCGTTAATCCCCTCTCACCAATACCCCCCATCCCCCAAGGAGAACAACAATGCCGATATCGCTGAACCAGGCCAACAAGACCGCGGTTTGGGACTACTGGCAGAAGCTCAATCATGTAGGTGCCGAGAACGTTGCGGAGGTGATCCGCGCCGCGGTTCACGAAGATGTGAATTGGAATGGCTCGGCACCAATCGACCAGCTTTTGGGCGTCGATGCACTCATCTCCGGTTTCTGGGAACCCTTGCTCAATTCGTTTCCCGACCTGAAACGAACGCCGTACATCTTTCTTGGTGGCATCGACGACGGTGAGTCGGCGTACAGCAGCGGAGCCGGCGAGCAATGGGTTTCTGGTTGCGGCTACTTGACTGGCACGTTCGTTCGGGACTGGCTCGGCATCCCCGCAACGGGAAAGAAGACCAACATCCACTTCGGGCAGTTCTACGTGATGTCGGAAGGCAAGATCGTCGAGAGCTACGTGATGTTCGACATTTTGTCTGTGATGCGCCAGGCCGGTTTTCAGGTCTTGCCTCCTGCGCCCGGAGCCGAGGGCGGCAAGGTCCCCGGTCCTCTGGCCAAAGACGGAGTAATGCTCACTGACCAGGACCCTCTCGAGAGCCGCAAAACGGTGCAGCTGGTCGATGCCATGGGTCGCGGGCTTGAACGCTACGTGCGTTCACGCGACGGCGCCGACATGACGAAAATGGAGCAATGGCAGTACTGGCATCGCGACATGAAGTGGTATGGGACCACCGGGATCGGTTTGTGTTTCGACCTTGAGGAGTTCGAGGATTTCCATCAGCGGCCTTGGCTTCACGGCTTTGGAGACCGCTGCCTCAGCCAGGACGGCGGGGGACGTCTGATGGGCTTCGTGGGCGAGGGAAAATACTCTTGCGGCGGTATTTGGGACACCGTGTTTTCGAGGCACCACGGCGAATACGCAGGGGTTCCCGCTACAGGCAAGCTGATGACGATCCGTGACTTCGACTGGTGGAAACGCGAAGGTGATTTGCTGGTTGAGAATTGGATCCCAATCGACTTGATCGACTTGTTCCGCCAGATGGGGGTCGATCTAATGGACCGCTTGCGCGTGCAAGTAACACAACGCGCCAGCTAGAACCTTCCCAAGGGTCTCGCGCAGACCAAACCAATCGGAGTTCCATGACCGAGATGATGAGTTCGGCTGTCCAGATAGAACGCACTGGGGGTCCTGAGGTCCTGGGGCTCGTGGAACGAGCCGATCCAGAACCCGGGCCCGGTGAGTTGTTGGTGGAGGTGGCTGCAGCCGGCGTGAACTTCATCGACACCTACCACCGCAGCGGGCTCTACCCGCTGCCGTTGCCGGCGGTGCTGGGCCAGGAAGGTGCCGGAACTGTGCTTGCGAAAGGCGACCAAACCGAGGGATTCGCGGTAGGTGATCGTGTCGCTTGGTGTGGGTCCGGGGGTTCTTATGCCCAGCGGGCTTTGGTGCGCGCTGCGGTCGCAATCCCGGTACCTGACGACATCAGTATTGAAGTTGCGGCTGCCGTTGGTTTGCAAGGAATGACCGCTCACTATCTGGCCAGCGACTGCCCGCGGCTGCAACCTGGTGACCGCTGCCTTGTCCACGCTTCCGCGGGTGGGACTGGACGGTTGCTTGTGCAGATGGCAAAGCTGCGCGGGGCTGAGGTGGTCGCCACGGTCGGCAGCGAGGACAAGGTCGCGCTGGCCCGTTCGGCTGGTGCTGACCATGTGGTGAACTACACCACTACCGACCTTGTGGCAGGTGTTGAAGCTGCGGTGGGGCCTGACGCAATCGATGTGGTCTACGACGGAGTGGGGGCCGCCGTTTATGACGACAGCCTTGCACTGCTGCGTCCCCGAGGGGCGATGGTGACCTTCGGCAACGCCTCGGGGCCAGTTGAACCCAAGGCGCCTCTGCATCTGATGAGCAAGTCGTTGTGGCTGACCCGGCCAACGCTGTGGAGCTTCATCAGTGAGCGCAGCGAACTTGAGGCCAGGGCGGCGGACCTGTTCAGCTGGATAGCTGCAGGTGATCTGGAAGTGCGCATCGCGGCTCGCCTGGATTTGGGCGACGCCGCGGAGGCTCACCGCCTGATCCAGAGCCGCACCCTGGCCGGCAAGATCCTGCTTGCGTGCCAACCACGCTGAGGTCGCCCGTACCCTTTCAGCTCTATGGCATAATCAACTATATATTTTGATACTATAGAGTAGTAAAAATATATAGTTAAAAGGAGTGTTAGTTCTTCAGAGTCGCTATACACAATTAGGACAACCCGCGAGAAGGGGAGGCTGGGAGTGAAAGCAGGCGAGATACAGCACCGGCTGGCATCTACCAACCGGTGGTGGGCCAATCGACACGGATGGGCGGCTGGCGACACCGATTTGAGGGAGGCCGCCCGCGCCCCCTTCAGCTACACCACGGGCGTGCTTGACGATCTCACCCCCGGTGGCCTCTATGTCGTTCGTGGCCCACGAAGGGTCGGCAAGTCAGTGGCAATGAAGCGCACTGTGCAGCGCTTGATCGACGGCGGGGTGGACCCGCGGCTGATTGTCCACATGTCGGTCGAGGGGTGGGGCGAGGCCGACCTGGAGCGACTGGTAAGCGCTGCTTCTCAGATCACGCCCACAGGCGCGCCCCGGTACTGGTTCTTAGACGAGATCAGCGGCGTTGCGGGCCGCTGGCCCGACAGGATCAAGTGGTTGAGGGACAACGACCCGCGGTTTCGCTCTGACACCGTGGTGCTCACCGGCTCCTCCTCATCGAACCTGAAAGAGTCGCTTGGGGCATTGGCGGGACGGAGGGGAGGCGCCGTCAACCCCGACAGGGTGCTGTTGCCGATGGGGTTTCGGTCGTTTGTCAGCTTTGCCGCCGAACAGGGACCCCAACTTGATGATCTTGGACCGTTTCAGCCGGACGACCTCGACCACGATCTGCTGGAACAGGCGGTATATGGGTTGATGCCGTGGTTGCATGTCCTTGTTGCCGCGTGGGAGTCGTATCTTCAGATAGGCGGTTTTCCCCAGGCAGTTGCCAGCTATGTCCGTTCCAGAGACGTGTCCCAGCCCTGGCAGCAGCCAGAGCTGCCCGGGATGGCTCGGCCCGTCTCCCATGCCATCAACCCCAGCCTCCTTGTCAGCTTGCAGGAAGCCATCAATGCAGATGCCTTCAAGAGAGCCCGCCTCTCCAGCATCCAGTCGAGCGAACTTCTACGCCAGATAGTGGACGGCATGTGCTCGCCAACCAATTACTCACGGATCGCCCGCGACATCAACGTCGCCCCCCACACAGCTTCGGAGCGCCTCGGCGACCTCCGGGAGGCACTGGTGGTTTGGCCCGCTCACCAGGCCGATGGCACCCGTTTGACTCCGAAGCTCCGGGCCCAGTCCAAGACCTATTTCTGCGATCCTGCATACACACTGCTCATCGGCGATGGCAGCGTGGATTTCACCCGCCTGTCCGAGCAGCAGTTGGGCATGGCTCTTCTACGCAGCATCGAACGGCGCCATCCCAGCAGCTACGTAGACTTCGGGAGGCTTCTCTACCATCGGAACCAGACCAATCGCGAGATCGATTTTGTGGGCCGCGATCTTGGGGACGTGGCCATTGAGTCGAAGTATGTCGACGGCGGCTGGCGAGGCACTGCTGGTCGTACCATCAAAGCATCCCCGTGGAGGGGCATCGTCGCAACCCGCACGGAGGTGAACCTTGACAATCCCCAGCTTCTGGCGGTACCCACGGCTGTCCTCGCCTGGTTGATCGACGGCTGACGCCCATGTGGTGTGCAGGCGATAGTGTCAGGCCATGGTTCTTACGATTGATTCGGCCCGATACGGACTCCTGCAATCCGTTGTTGACCCCGACAGCTACAAGCGGTCGGTCCAGCGGTTTCGGGAGGCCGATATTCTGCTTCCGACCTTTGCACAGCTCGCCGATCCCTCCACGATTCCCGCCGAGATACGCAACGCTCTCACCGGCGTGGGTCGCAACGAGGCTCATCCGCTGAATCTGTTTCGGGTCCACTGGTACAACGGCTGGGACAGCGCTGGGCAGGTTGAAGTTCCCGAACATGTCGTATTGCCAAGCGAGTTGACCGGAGTCGACGCCCGGATCGTGCTGGTGTTCGGCAACCGTTTTCCAATGATCGGGGCCCACAAGGTATTGGCGGCTTACTCCTGCTTGGTGCCTCGGGTGGTGAGTGGCCAGTTCGACCCGACTCGTCATCGCGCCATTTGGCCGTCCACTGGAAACTACGCGCGGGGCGGGATAGCAATCTCCCGGTTGATGCAGAGCCGAGGCGTGGCTGTGCTGCCCGAGAACATGTCGCAAGAACGTTTCGACTGGCTTGACGCTTGGGTCCCGAACCCCGACGACGTGATTCGCACACCGGGGTCAGAAAGCAACGTCAAAGAGATCTACGACGCATGCAACGAACTCGAGAAGGACCCCGGCAATTTCATCCTCAACCAATTCTCGGAGTTCGCCAACCACATCGGTCACTACGCGGTCACCGGGCAGGCTCTTGGTCATGTGTACAGGTCCATGTTGGCCGACGATCCCCAGCTTCGTCTCGCTGCGGTGACGGTGGCGTCGGGATCGGCTGGAACTTTGGCCACCGGTGACCGGCTAAAGGACGATTTCGGTACCCAGATCGTGGCTGTTGAGGCGCTCGAATGCCCGACCATGCTCTACAACGGCTACGGCGAGCACAACATCCAAGGGATCGGCGACAAGCACATCCCGCTGATTCACAACGTTATGAACACCGACATCGCCGCAGGCATCAGCGACGAAGCAACCGACGGGCTCAATCTGGTGTTCACTACTGATACTGGCAAGCGCTACCTGATTGAGCGGCTTGGTGTTGACGCTGAGATCGTCGATCAGCTGCGCCATTTCGGTTTTTCCTCGATATGCAACATGTTGGCGGCTATCAAGACCGCCAAGCAGCTCGACTTGGGCCACGACGACGTGGTGATTTCGGTGGCCACCGATGGCTCCGAGCTTTACGTCAGCGAAAAAGAGCAACTCCTAGCGGCCGAATACCCCGACGGTTTCAGTGAGATCCACGCCGCGGAGATCGTGGCCCAGCACTTGGCCGGGGCCGACACCGAACACTTCGAAGAACTCGATTCGGTGGGGCGCAACCGTATCTTCAACCTTGGTTACTACACCTGGGTCGAACAGCAGGGTGTGAGTGTTGAAGACTTCGATGTACGTCGTCACCAGGGCTTTTGGAATCATCTCCACACCATGGCGCCCGGCTGGGACGCTATGATCGACGAGTTCAACGCCGCAACCGGCGTGTCCGTCTAGAACTCAAGCGCAGCGATTCGGCGATGACGTCTTCCTGGCTCGTAACACCAGAAGGCGCAGCCTGGCCGACCGCCGATGGCACCGAGACAAACCCGTTTCTGCGTTACCGGCAACTGTTGTGGTCGTGGCATCGCTGGATCGATGCTGGTTTGAACGATGACGACTTCGTCGCCATGACCCACGCCCTCGACGATTCGGTCAAAGAAGTGGCTGGAACCGGTTTCTTGACGACTCCCGCCCGCTGGGACGATTCACTTGGCGCAATTTCACAAGCACCAGTGTTCGCCAAGGACGAGACAGGCAACGTGGGCGGCTCTCACAAAGCCCGCCACCTCATGGGTCTGCTGTTGCATCTAGCGGTCGATGCCGTGGCCAACGATGTTCGGCTCGCCATCTCCTCATGCGGCAATGCAGCCCTTGGCGCTGCCACAGTGGCCCGCGCCGCCAACCGCCCGATCGATGTCTTCATCCCGACTTGGGCCGATCCTAAAGTCGTGTCGGCGCTCGACAATCTGGAAGCCACCATCCATGTCTGTGAACGTCACAGCGGCGAGTCGGGTGACCCATGCATGTTGCGCTTCCAGGAAGCCGTGGGAGGCGGTGCGCTGCCTTTCGGTGTTCAGGCCACCGAGAACCTTTGGACACTCGACGGCGGTCGCACGATCGGTTGGGAGTTGGCCGACCAGCTCGGAGCCGACTCGGTGGACAATGTGCTGGTGCAAGTCGGCGGCGGTGCCTTGCTGACAAGCTGCGCCATCGGTCTGATTGAGGGTGCCGCACTCGGGCCGCTCGAACGTGTGCCTCGTGTCTGGGCGGTGCAAGCACAGCAATGCGCTCCCTTTGAGAAGGCATGGTCGCAAATACCCGCCGCAGCCAGCGTGGACGAACGACTGAGTCTTGCTGAGCAACAGGCCGCGCAGCTGATGACCCCCTGGCCAGATCCGTCGTCTGCTGCCACCGGCATACTCGACGATGTCACCTATGACTGGCTCGGAGTGGCCCGTGCACTGCTACTCACCGGCGGTTCATCAGTGGGAGCCTCAGAAGACGACATCGAGTCCGCCAACCAACGCGTCCGCGCCGCCGGCTACAACGCAGACCACACCGGCAGCGCCGGCTACGCAGGTCTGCTAGCGGCAGTCCGCCAAGGCACCATCTCCCCCACCGACAGCGCCGCCGTTTTGATCACGGGTGTTCGCCGCTAGCTGGCCGCGGCTCCGGCTACGCCCGGCAACAACACAGCACCGGCGATCAGTACGAACCAGGGCGGATTTCGGAATGTTAGCGAGCGCCAATGATCGGGCCAACAGCTATCAGGACCAGAGGCAGTTGAGGGGGTGGAGATGGAGGCGGTCGCCCGCAGACAGGGTGAAGGGCCCGGTGTGGAGAAGAATGCCCGCGCGGAACGTGCCAGGGTTGGAGGCATCGAGTTTGTCACGTAACCAGCGCAGATGGTTGACTGCATCGGCCGAGGGTGAACTGGTCGCCTTTATCTCTACCGCTACGACATCACCGTTGGGAGCTTCGATGATGAGATCGATCTCGCGACCCCGATGTTCACGGTCTTGATGGTTGCGCCAGTGGTGGAGTGTGTATCTATGGGGTGAGGCGGCAAGCTGGCGGGCGATCTCGTTCACAGCGAAAGTTTCCAGTAGCGGCCCCGAGGCAGGAGCGGTGGGTGATGCCAGCGCATCGGGATTGACTCCGACAAGGCTGGCTGCCAGTCCACTGTCAGTGATGTGGACTTTAGGTCGGCGAGATGTGCGCGACGAGAGGTTCCGAGACCACGCTGGGATTTCGTGTATCAAGAAGACGGTTTGGAGCCACTCAAGATATGAGGTGACTAACGGGCGGCTCACCTGTAGGTCCCGCGAGGCATCCGACTGGGTGATCTGACTGCTGGTGCAGGAGGCGACCCAGCGCAGCAGGCGCGGCAACGAGGCCGCCTTACGTATATCGGCGAGTGTGGCGATGTCGCGTTGGACCACCGTCTCGACGTAGCTGGCAAACCAGTGCTGCCGCTGGTTCGGGCTCAGGTCGATGACCTCTGGGTAGCCTCCCCGGCAGACGCGGGAGAAGTAGTCGGCCCGTGTGAGGTCGGTTGCGGGAGACGGTGTGGGGACACCCTCGAACCAGCTGTCGATCTCGCTGGAGCGTGTACCGGCCAGTTCTGTCTCGGAAAGTGGCGACAAGCGAAAAATCTGCACTCGGCCCGCGAGGGACTCACTGATGTTGGGCACGGTTAGGAAGTTGGTAGACCCGGTCAGCAAAAAACGCCCAGGGGTTCTGTCCTGGTCTACGAGCCGCTTAACGGCGACGATCATCCGGTCGCCGCCGCGCTGGGCCTCGTCGATGACCAGTGGGTAGCTCTGGCTGGCCAAGAAGGCAACTGGGTCGGCGAGCACCCCTTCGCGTAGATCGTCGTCGTCCAGTGATACATATGTGCCTCGCCGGTCCTTAGCGATCATCTGAGCCAGTGTTGATTTTCCGCTTTGGCGGGCACCGTGCAACATGACCACGCGGGAGTATTCCAGCGCTTCTTCGATCTCTGACTGTATATGTCGAGCGACGGTCTCCATTCTTTGACTATAGTTCTACTTATCAATTTCGCAGCAAGATAGTTTACAAATTCGTAGCTCACTACTTTACAAATTCGCGGTTTCTGGTTGGCGACTGTGGAACCGCCGGTTAAACGACTCGATGTGGCCGTTTGCCATGGCGCACCTCGTTCATCTTGACGATGACGCTGTCTACAAGATCGTCCGCGGCAACGGCATCAAACTCCTCCACCTCCCCTTCGAGTAACGGTTAGCGGGTTTCCTGTGGTGCCGTCTGGCACGCGGAGCCACTCGAAGCGACTGCCCACGAATATTCCGGCGAGAGTTCGGCAATACGGCTTGAGTCTGACATCAGGTCGCTGGCGAACAGCGAATCACCCCTGGTGAACACAAGGTAATTGCTGGTGATCCACGCAAAATCGTCGACCAGCGGTTCGTGGATCAGTGTCAGACCCGTGGCTATCTCGATGACCGTAAGGCCCTCTTGCCCCACGAGTACCACGAGCGTCTCGTCGGGGGACATACAGGCGCTGAGGATCTCAAAATCCACGTTCACCGAAGCGTCGGCAGTGACGGCACGCAGTTCAGACACATCCATCCAAAGGACTCCTTGTTTCGACGCTCGCAGCAGAACTGACGAGGAGCCGACATGGAGCAACTCCGCTCCGACGGGTATGTCAATAGTGACAATCGCTCCCCCGTCGGTCCAGACGGCAACCCGCTGCCACCGGACTCCAAACTGTGCAGAACTAGGAATCCCTGGTCGAATCGGCCGATGACTCGCTCTATATCAGGACTCAGCTCGTGCTCCACATATTGATCTGGTGTTTCGGAATCCAGGCGTGCAAGGTTGCGACGCAGGTGGCTGACAGACCAAAGCGCTCCATTTTCCGGATTGACGACAAAGGTACCGTTCGTTGAGACAAAGGACCATACACCTCGGTTGGACCGTCCTGGACCCTCAGGGAACAGAACGATGTGTCCATCAGCCGACAGCCACACCGGTTGAGAAGTAGTGTTCGGCGGGCTTGGCCAGCGGTTGACCTGGCCTCCGATGATGGTCACGTCAACAACGTCTTCAGCATCTTCGGCATTCTCTGTGAGAGCCACTCCCCTCAGAATCAACGCGCCAGCTATATCGGGCCACTCGTCAAGCAAGTTCACCAGTGACACGTCGGTGTCAATTGGCAACTCATCAAGCACGACATCTTCGGAAGGGAGACTTCGCGAATCAACAGACGAATCAAACTCGACACTCTGGTCGGCGCGAGGCTGGTCTTGTACGACAATGGGTGAATTCCATAGCAACTGAAGCAACCAAACTCCCAAGAAAGCCACAGCTACCACACAGGCCAGCAACGACCAGTCTCGTCCAGTCTTACCAGATATCTTATTAGCTATCGATACGCCGTTCTCCCTGTCGGTGCTCCCATCAACCTCTGCCTCGGATTCAGAAGCTGTCATCGATTCAACCCGCTAGGTGTGGGACTGCCCCAAACAACGCAGCTAACGGGACCAATCGGCGAAGGTGTCGATCATTAGGGGCACGTCGGGGCCGAGCGGGTAGAGGATTGGGGTGGTGCAACCCTTGGCGATGTACTCCGACACTTTGGCGGCAGCCTCTTCGGGAGTACCGGAGGCCGTGCAGCGCTGAACCACATCGTCGGGCACGAGTTTTGAGGCTGCCACTACTTGTTCGTGCGTGGCGGGCCAGGTGAGCACTTGGTGAATGTCATTTAGAAGCTCATCAGACACCCCGCTAGCAGCCATGATGTGCGGCTGTTGACCCAAATACTGGGTCAACAGCAGACGGGCACCGTCCAAGGCGACCTGGCGATCTTCGTCGACGGAACAAACGATCAACTGAGGCCGGTCGATATCGTCGAGATCACGGCCCACCGCTGCAGCGCCTGCCTCCAGCGCGTCCATGGCCCGGTCGTTGTAGGTGGGTTCGACCATGTAGTTCAAGACGACACCATCAGCGATCTTCCCAGCCAGCTCCATCATCTTCATGCCGGTCGCACCGATATAGATCGGAATCTCCTTAGCTCGACGTTCTTGATGCACGTAGTCGAGTTCAACACCGTCGAGGTGCACGAAGTAGCCGTCGTAGTCAACCGGTCCGTCGCAGGCCAACAGGGCACGGCACGACTCAACCACCTCACGCATCACCCGCAGCGGACGAGACCGTTCGATTCCGACTTTGGCGGCGAGAGGATCCCACCAGGCCCCTAGGCCCAAGATGATGCGTCCAGGAGCGAGATCGTCGAGGGTTGAAAAGGTTGACGCCAGCCGCGCGGGGTTACGGGTCCAGCAGTCAACCACACCGCTGCCGATCTTGATGGTGTCGGTTGTCGACGCAAACGCGGCCATGGGTACACACACTTCTCGCACCAGGCGTGAGTCGGCCTGCCAAACAGCGTCGAATCCACACTCTTCAGCGTATCGGACATGGTCCATCGCATCACGGATGCTGCGGGCATCTTGCATGTACAGAGCAACAGGCTGGGTCATGGAAGGTTCTCCAGTTTCTTAAAAAGGCGTTGAGCGGCTTCGGCAGCTTTGGCCCGAATCTCAACCGGATCGACATTAGTCAAGCGACCGTCGTCCATCACTGTTTCTCCGTCAACGGTGATTGTCTGAGGGGACACACCAGTTGTGAAGGCCAGCCGCCATGGGTCCATGTCGTCGCAGTTCCAGGTCACGACATCGTTGCGACTATCTCCGAAGAGATCACGGTTGACCTCCAACATGTCCCAAGCAGCATCGGGGCCCGCTGTCACGTCGTCTTCGCGCATGCGCACATATGCGACCCGGAACTCATCAAGCATGTCGGCGCCGATCCCATCGGTTCCCAGTCCTGTAGCATTATCGAAACGCACGGGCCGTGCGTAACCGACTGCGTTGTTCATGTTGGACCGCGGGTTGTGAATCAGAGTGCCGGCCAAACCGTGGTCGTCCGCTAGATGAACTCCGTGGATGATCAGCCACTTGTCTGTGGTAAGCGTCGCGAGCCGCTCTGCCGCGTCTCGGTCGGCTGCACCCTCGGCAACATGAATGTGCACACCTACATTGAATTCTGCGGCTAGTTCGGCCGCCGCGGACAGGGTCTCGTCGGTGCAGGTAAATGCGGCGTGCACTCCAACCATCCCTGCCGCCCCACTCTCGAGGTGGCGGCGGTTTTCTGCCAACCCGCGGCGTGCACCTTCCGTCATCGGGCCAGCCGGATTGAAGCGAGCGGAGTCCCAGCCACCAGGATCAATGGCACCAGAATCAATGGCGCCAGGGTGGCGGTCGGTGACCCCGAAGCAGGTGTTGACCCGCACACCGACTTCAGCGCAACCCGCAGCGATCGCTTCGAGGGAGCCTTCGATAGCCGTAGGCGACTCGTGGTGGTCGATGATGCAGGTGGTGCCGCGCTCCAGGGCTTCAAGGGCTCCGAGTTTGGCGGACCATTCGATGGTGTCAAGGTCTAAGGCTCGATCAAGGCGCCACCAAACCAGTTCCAAGATGTCGAGAAACGATCCCGGAGTACGCGGTGGCGCCGGCATCCCGCGGGCGAGAGCCGAATACAGGTGATGATGCGCGCAAACCAACCCGTGGGTCTGGTTGGGTCTGAGATCCGCGACTACTGCCACGCCAGCGCGCGCTCGCGGTTGGAGTCAGCAGCCATTGGTAGTTCGGTGCGCCATTGGCCGTCGTAGTTGCGAATGGCTGTGGCAACCGCTCCCGCTGTCGGAACCAATCCGATCTCGCCGACGCCCTTGATCCCGTAGGGAGAGTTGGGTTCGGCCGACTCGACAAGGATCACATCAACCGGCGGCATGTCCTTGGGTCGGATAATTCCCAGGCTGCGCAAAGTCATATTGTCGGGCATGCCAACCTCATCGCAGGGGAATCCTTCAGTGAGGGCATAGCCCAAACCCATATGGACAGAACCTTCGATCTGGCCTTCGCACAGTATCGGGTTGACAGCTCGTCCCACATCGTGTGCAGCAACAACACGCTCTACCAAACCGGTGTCAGGATCGAGCACAACGAGCTGCGCCGCGTAGCCAAAAGTGGAGTGAATGATCGGGTTCTCAACTCCATCCGACAATGAGTTGGTCCAATCCACTCGGTACTCACCCTCGTAATCGACACCGACCTTGCAACCGTCCGCCAAAGCGGCGCGGCAAGCGTCCTGCACCGAGCCTGCACCCATCAAAGTGCCTCGTGACCCGGTTGTCTGGCCCGCTCCCAGCTCACGGGTGGTGTCCACAATCACCTCGATCCGGTCCGGGTCGATAGCCAGTTCCTCGACCGCCACCTGCAACGCAACCGTGTGAACCCCCTGGCCCATCTCGGTCCAACAGTGCCGGACCTCCACCTGACCGTCTTCACGGAAATGAACCACCGCCCTAGCGACCTCCTTGAAGCCATTCCCCAAACCGGAGTTCTTGAGGCCCAGGCCCAGACCAACCGGCTTGTTGGCAGCAACCGCAGCGTCGAAAGCAGGTTTGATCGCGTCCAAGCAGGCTTGTGCGCCTAGGCAACCGTCGTCCATGATCTGCCCGGGCCCCCAGATCTCGCCGGGTTCAACCACATTGCGCTGTCGCATCTCCCAGGCACTGATTCCGACCGCGTCGGCGAGCCGGTCCATGACCCCCTCCATGGCGAACTGTGCCTGGTTCGCCCCAAAACCACGAAACGCACCGCCCACCGAGTTATTGGTACGGGCCGCTATCGCTTCGACATCGATGTTGGGAAGAACATAGGGGCCGCTGGCATGGCCCGCCGCTCGCTCAAGCACTTTCATCCCCACCGACGCGTACGGCCCGGAGTCACCGAGCATCCGCGCGTGCAGCGCCACGAGCTTGCCGTCGGCGTCGCAGCCGGCCTGATACTCCATGCGGATCGGATGACGTTTGGTGTGGACGAGCAGCGATTCCTCACGGGAGAAGGTGGTCTTGACGGGACGTTGCAACAGCCATGCCGCCAGCGCTGTCTGGCCCTGGTTCGACATGTCCTCCTTGCCCCCGAAAGCGCCACCATTGGATACCAATTCGACGGTGATCCGGCCGGGGTCAACATCCAAAATGGCCGCTATGTCGTTGCGGTCATCCCAAATCCCCTGCCCCCCGCTGTAGACCATCAAGTCGCCGTTGTCATCGGGCACTGCCAGCGTGGATTCGGGTTCTACGAAAGCATGATCGATGCGCTGCGTTTGGAAGGTTTCACGAACGACATGAGCCGCGCTTGCCAGAGCGGCTTCAGTGTCGCCACGTGAATACACGGATCTCGACAGCACGTTGCCGTCCAACCCCCACACGGCATCCTCATCGGATGCGACCGCTGCCGCCGGTTCGACCATCGGCATCAAGACGTCGTAGCTGATGTCCACAAGCTCCGCCGCGGCCCGGGCCGTTTCACGGTCACCGGCGACCACCATCGCCATCACATCGCCCAGATAGCTGGTGCGACCTCCAACGGGGATGAAGATGGGCCAATCCTTGTGGATGAGACCTACGCGAATCTCGCCTGGAACATCCGCGGCGGTTAGCACCCGCTCAACTCCCTCAACTGCTTCGGCTTTGCTGGTGTCGATAGCGATGACGTCGGCACGGGCGTGATCGGCGAGTTTGAAGGCACCGTGCAGCAGACCCTCAGGTCGCATGTCGTCGATGAAGGGACGCAGCCCAACTGCCAATTCGAGCCCCTCATACTTGACACCGCAACTTCCGATGCCACCAGGCTTGATTGGTTCGGGAATATTGCCTGAGGCCAGGGCCTCGACTGCGTCGAGCACTTTAATGTAGCCGGTGCAACGACACAGGTGCCCACCAAGGTGGCGGGATGCCTCTTCACGGGTAAGCGCCGATCCCTTGCGATCAATCAGCGCCTTGGCCCGAACTGCGATTCCTGGTGTGCAGAATCCACACTGAAGCGCACCGCATGCCGCGAAGGCGCGAGCCATGCGATCAACCTCGTCTGGGTCCATGCCTTCAAGTGTGGTGATGGCGCGTCCCTCGATCTTGTCGAGCTTGACCTGGCATGCAACCCGAGCTCTACCGTCAATCAGCACGGTGCAGCAACCGCATTGTCCGGTAGGCGAACAGCCGTCTTTGGGTGACGTAACATCTAGTTCTTCACGCAGGGCGCTTAGTAGATGTGGATGCTTTCCGCGGATGGTGACCGCGGTTCCGTTGAGTTCAAATGTGGTCATAGCTTCTCTTCTCTACCTATGGGTCTACCCGTCTCCGTCGGCTAAGCCTCTTACGACATGCAGTAAAACGTTGGTGCCAGCCGCGATGTCGTCAGGTTCAGTGTACTCGAAGGGGTTGTGCGAAAGGCCCATCCAGCTTGGGGTGAAGATCATGGCGGTTGGACAAACCCGGGCAAGCATCTGCGCGTCGTGCCCGGCACCCGAAGGCATCCGCTTGACCGAATGCCCAAGCGCTTCGGCGGTGCAAGCAACCCGGTCGACAACCTCGGGGTCGAAGACAACCGGCTCAAAACGAGCCAGCGACCTAGAGGTGATCGTGACATTTTCATTTTCGGCCAGCTCATCGCAGAACACGGCGAGCTGTTTTTCTGCCTGCTGCAGCGTGATCTCATCGGTATTGCGAAGATCAACCGTGAGTGTGGCGTTCGCGGCCACCACGTTTACCAGGTTGGGGTGCAGTTTGATTTGCCCGACCGTCGCCACCTGGCGACCCCCCAGTTCTAGGGCTAGTTCACGCACAAACGTGGCGATTCGTGCCGCCGCATATCCGGGATCGCGCCTCAGGTTCATGGGTGTGGTACCCGCATGGTTCGATTGGCCCTTTATGGTGATTTCGGTCCAGCTAATGCCTTGGACGCTCTCCACAGCCCCGATTGTGATTCCTTCGGCTTCCAGTACCGGCCCCTGTTCAATATGTAGTTCTACAAACGCATGAGGCGCGGCGGCCGGGCACGGAGCACCGCCCCGGTAGCCAATGCGGTCAAGTTCGTCGCCGAGAATCGCTCCGTCGATACCCACCGTGTCGAGCCCCTCTTCGAGACTCATCCCTCCGACATAAACGAGACTGCCCAACATGTCGGGCGGGAATCTTGATCCCTCTTCGTCGGTGAAGAATCCCACAGCAATCGGACGACGGGTTGACAATCCAGCCTCGGCAATCGTCTCAACCACTTCGAGGCCGGCCAACACGCCAAGGTTGCCGTCATATCGTCCACCGGTGCGAACGGTGTCGATATGTGATCCTGTCATGACTGGATCAAGCGAGGCGTCGGTGTCTGGGCCCGCCCACACGGCGGTGACGTTGCCGATTCCGTCGATGGTGATCTGCATGCCAAGGTCGCGCATCCAGGTAATGACCAGATCCCGGCCCGCTTTGTCCTCGTCGGTTAATGCCAAACGTGCGCAGCCGTCAGTGTTTTCGATCGCGCCTATCTGGGCCAGTTCACCTATCCGGGCCATGAGCCGGTCAACGTTGATCCGAAGCTCGTCCACGAGCCGTATTCTTACACTAGGGCTCGCGATGCGCCACGCCTATTGCCATTCTTACCGAGTTCGATGTCGCGACGCGGCGCAGACGGACGACCAGCGACAACAGCGAACTACCCTGACACACTCCCGTTATTGCAGGTAATTCCCTATTTTGTTGGCGTTTGAGACACATAGTGTCGCCGGGGCCAAAAAGTTTTTCAGCGAAAGACTCGACAAAGGGGGGGTGGAGAGTATTCGTTAGCGGTCATGAAGAGCCGATTTATTTTCGTACCCCGTTGGTTGAAGTTGTCACGCGATGGGAGGTGCTTCAACAGATCCTCTCGAAGTCAGTTTGACGAGACGCATAACGCCCGTCAAGAAAGACGGGGCCGCACCCGTTCACGCCTTAGCCGTATCGTTGTAGCTCCATTGCTGGTCCTCGCGTTAGCTGTCGGCCTGCTCACCGTAGACACCGCGGTTGACCCCGAACCCGCCTCCGCCGGTTGGGAATGGACTACGGTCTATGATACTTACACCAAGGTGGTCTGCACCGTTACCCCTTGGGTTGCCACGGCGTTCGGATACGCGGGGGCAAAAGGTACGGTGAAACTGCTCACAAAGTCGGTTACAAAGTTCAAACCGGTGAAAAAATGGGTGAATATAGCACTCCCGGGGGCAATCCCAGTGATGGTCTTAGTAAATGAACTCGCGGAATATGTTGAAACTGAAATTTGGTACCGCGCGTGCAAGGGGATACTGACGGAGATTCCCAGGAGGGCACAAGTGTGGGTAGAGGATACTGCAGAGGCCGTAGAAAATATAATGCGAGATCACAATCCCAATTGTTTTCTCGGAAGACCGGTACTAGTATGCTAGTATGCGGTTAGGCATCTCGGTCTGTCTTGACGGTCGTCACAGTGGCAACGTCACGTTTGCAGGAGAGGTTGAACAATGGCAACCACGCGCCTAGAACAGACAGCCAAGCAATCGAAGTTTTCGCTCGCGGCCAGCTATTGTTCACTGGCACTCAGTTTTCTTGCCTTTGCCTGCCTCGCAGGGGCAGCGATGGCGGTATTGATAGCAACTGGCTTGCTAGAGATCGGTTGGGACAGACTTATAAATGCTGGTGTTTTCAGTTTCGCTGTCGCCGCCATATTGATGATTCCAGGTAAGTGGAGTCCCCGCGGGCTGTATTGTCGAATAACCAAGTCCTTTGATGCTCCGAATGTGAACGTAAGGCGGCAGAGTTAGAGGCGGCGCACCGCTCGCATTGCCACCGTACGCGAGAAACCCGCCCAGCAAATGCATCTAGTTGGCGTCTGTCAGGGTTGGGCACCGGCCATCAAGAGGCCTAGATCTTCGACGTTGCATTCGGAACGGTCGACGACTGCGACGATCCAACCTTCAAACATCACCGCCACCCGATCGGCAAGCGCCAATACCTCGTCAAGGTCTTCAGAAACTACAAGCACGGCCGTCCCCTGCTCCCGTTGGGCGATCAGACGCTCGTGGATGTACTCAGCAGCACCAATATCAACCCCCCGAGTGGGCTGCGCGGCAATCAGCACCGCCGGTTCAGCAGACAACTCCCTGGCCATGATCAACTTTTGGATGTTGCCTCCTGACAAAGCGCCGGTAGCAGTGTCAATCGATGGGGTTTTAACGTCGTAGTGTTCGACAAGCCGACCGGCTCGCTCCCGCAGAGCGGGCAGTTTAAGGAATCCCAATCGCGAGAACTCCTGCGAGTCGTGGTTGAGCAACATCAAGTTCTCGCTGACGCTGAACTGAGCTACAGCGCCATGAAGCATGCGTTCCTCAGGAACAAAGGCGAGACCAGCCGTGCGGCAACGTCTTGGCGAGGCACCTGTGGTGTCTTGACCGTCGAGCAGCACTGAGCCGGCTGTGACCGGGCGTAACCCAGCCACTGCCTCACAGAGTTCGCGTTGACCGTTGCCGGAAACGCCAGCGATACCGACGATCTCACCACCGGCAACAGAGAGGTTGACCGCATGCACCGCCAAAGCATCGCGATCGCCCATAACACTCAGTTCTTTGAGTTCGAGTCTGGGCACACCAGCCGCCACCGGAGGTTTATCGGGAGCAAGTTTGACAGGACGCCCCACCATCATCTGGGCGAGTTGCTGTCGAGATGTCTCGCCGGGCGTTGTCGATCCCGATACTTTTCCGTCTCGTAGCACCGTGATTCGGTCCGATAGTGCCATCACCTCATGGAGTTTGTGAGAAATGAAGATGAGGCCGCGCCCGTCATCGGCGATCTGCCTCAGGGTCACAAAGAAGTCGTTGACCTCCTGAGGGGTCAACACCGCTGTCGGCTCGTCAAGGACAAGCAGTCGAGCATCCCGATATAGCGCCTTGAGAATTTCGACTCGTTGACGTTCCCCCACCGCGAGCTGCCAAATCAAAGCGTCCGGATCGACATCTAGGCTGTAGGTTTCCGCCAGTTCGGTGAGGCGTTCACGCACTCGGTCCATGTCTGAAGTGCCCAGACCCAAAGCAACGTTCTCTGTGACCGTGAAGGTGGGCACCAGCATGAAGTGCTGGTGGATCATCCCAATGCCAGCGCCGATCGCCGCAGCAGGAGAATCGACTCGAAGCGGCGCTCCTTCGAAAGTGATGGTCCCTTCATCGGCGGTGTAGAGGCCGAATAGGATCTTCATCAAGGTGCTCTTACCCGCCCCATTTTCGCCCAAGAGCGTGTGCACTTCACCGCGACGTACGTCGAAATCAACGCTGTCGTTGGCGAGTACACCCGGGAACCGCTTGGTGATTCCCCTCATTTCAAGCATTGAGTCAGTCATAACCTCAGCAAGCTGGAGCTGGTTAGCGAAGAAATACTGGGGGCGCGCCGTGGTCGACGCGCCCCCAGTGGGATCATGGAATCAGCGGGATCAGCTGACCCTGGTGGTTACATCGCCTGCAATCACCGCTTCGATGGTGGAGTTCACC
The DNA here is from genome assembly GCA_965249055.1 of Candidatus Aldehydirespiratoraceae bacterium. Lineage (GTDB taxonomy): Bacteria > Actinomycetota > Acidimicrobiia > Acidimicrobiales > Aldehydirespiratoraceae > VXYK01. The sequence goes on from CBDFKX010000002.1 coordinate 418,174, forward strand.
AATGCTGTGATGTTGTCGGGCACATCCCAGTTGCCGTACTCAATACCGAGACCAGCGTTTTCGAGGTTGATCTCATAGCTGGAACCACCAAGCGTGCCGTTGTTGATGTCGTCAACGAGTTGCTGCAAGGCAACTTCCCAGCGGTACACCTGGCTCGCCGCCACGACTCCGTCTGCCGCAGCATCGGTCTGGTTCGACTGCGTGCCGAACCACAAGATGTCTTCATTTTGGGCGACGCTAATCGCTCCCACGGTCATCTGAGCCGTGCCGGTAAGGATGTCGGCACCGTTGGAAACGAACCCTGTGGCGGTCTCAGACGCAAGTTGCACATCGGCAAACGAACCGATGTAGACGACGGCTACTTCCGCGCCTCCAGCTTCTGCTCCGAGGCGGAAACCGTCGACGTACAGCTTCGCGTCGCCGACCTCAATCGGCCCGACAATGCCGACACTGCTGCCTAGTTCCGCAGCAGCGGCACCGAGAACGTATCCACCCTCATCTGAAGCCGCCGTGTAGGCAGACACGTTCGGCAAACCAAACGTGTCAACCGCGGTACCCCAGGCAAATGCGGTATCGGGGAAGTCAGGGGCTATCTCCTGGATCGAGCCGCCATATTGCGAGCCGTGTCCGACCACTAGGTCATAGCCATCCTCGGCGTACTGGCGCAACGCCACGCCGGCATCTTCAACGATGAACGTTCCCGGAGTGATCGCTACCTCAGAAACCCCTGCGAGACAATCGACACCCTCGACGATGCTCTGAGTAAAGGCCAAGTCGTTTTCGGCGCTTGGGGCGACAATGGCGACCCGGATTCCTTCACCTTCGCTACCCGTATCGCAAGCTCGTTCAGCGGTAGCAGCCGGATCCATGGCTTCTTCGGCCATATCATCTTCTTCGGCCATATCATCTTCTTCGGCCATATCCGAATCGTCGCCGGTTGGGTCGGCTTCAACCGGATCTTCATCGTCTCCACACGATGCGGCTAAGAGGCTTAACGCGGCGAGAATCGCCACAAGAAACATCAATGTTTTTTTCATTTTTTCCCTCCTGGGTTTTCGTGACTGAGCAAATCACCCGTCGCGACTAAATGGAACTGTGAGCGCTGCGGGTTGATCAGCGGCCCGGCGAGCAATGATCGCTAGCGCGATCACTGTGAGAACAGCGGGTGCCGTGGTGGTGAGACTCGCTGTCGCCCCCGTCACAATACCTAGTATTTTCCACTGTGTCACGGTTGCCGTTATCAACCCGTAGAGCAGAGACCCGGCCAGCACCCCTACTGGACGCCAAGCTCCGAAGTAGACGAGCGCCACAGCGATGAAGCCGATCCCGTTAGTTAAGTTGTTCTGAAAGGTGCCTAGTTCGATTGTCAGAGCCGCGCCTGCGAGGCCAGCCAGTCCGTTCCCAACGAGGATCGCAACTGCTCTCGTTCGAAAAACGCTGACCCCCAGAGAATCGGCTGCCTCGGGACTTTCGCCAACGGCTCGGATGTTGAGCCCCAGGGTGGTGCGATTGACGATGAGCGTCAGCACGGGAACCATCAACACGGCCAAATAGACCAGCATGCTGTGGTTGAAGAACATGTTGCCGATGTGGGGTATGTCGCCTAGCAGCGGAATCTTGAGATCATCGAAGGAAGGAATGCCGCGTGGTGTACCCACCTGCTTGAGGAATAGCAGTTCGCTCATTCCTAAGCCGAACAAGTAGATGCCGATACCGCTGATGCCTTGTTCGGCCTTGAACACCAGAGTCACAATCGCGTAGGCGATTCCCATTGTCAGCCCCACAGCAAGGCCCACTGCCACTCCGAGCAGACGCGAGTCGGTTTCTAAGACTGTCCAATAGGCGAAGAAGGCTCCCAAGAGCATTACGCCATCCACACCCAGGTTCAGCACCCCGCTGCGTTGGCCGATCGTCTCGCCGAGCGCGGCCAGTAGGTAGGGAGTGGCCAAGCGCATCGCGGAAGCAAACGTGGCAACCAACACCGACAGCGTGAAGAAGTCACTCATCAAGCCGCTCTTCTGTCGCTGCGGACGGTGCCGCAGACTCGTCTCGACCCTTAGAGGCTGAAGACGACGCGGGCGGCGCCGCAGACTCGTCTCGACCCTCGGGGGTTGCAGACCCGGCGGACGGAGCCGCAGAACCGGTCTCGCCGTGGGTTCGCATGCGCGAGATCTCCATCGCCTGGCGGAGGCGGTCACGCACGCTGTTACTGCTCACTACAAACACTACAATCAACCCGTTGAGGCCGATAACCAATGCCGAGGGGATCTGGATGGCGCGCTGCATGGCGTTGGCACCGACGAGCAAACCTCCAAACAGGAACGACGACGGGATAGTCCATAGCGGGTGAAGCCCGCCGAACAGCGCGGCAACGATCCCGTTGAACCCGGCCGATCCTGTGAACCCGAGTGACGATCCGTCGGTAATCAGCCGATGTGACTGGCTCCCAAACACCAGCACAGCGCCAGCTAGACCACACATAGCTCCCGAGTAGGTGAGCGCCAGCATGGTCATGCGCTTGAAAGGCATGCCCGCGTAGTTGGCGGCCGCGGAGTTGTGCCCCACCGCGCGGGTCTTGAACCCTACTGTCGTGCGCCACAAGAAGACCCACGCCACCACCGAGGCGAGCAAGGCGATCACCACACCAAGGTGCAACCGGGTGCCCTCAATGAGGATTGGCAGGTCGGCATTCTCCGACAGGCGCTCGGTCTGCGGGATGCGCGTACCGCGTTCAATTTCGAGGGGGTCGATCAAAGGATCGCGTAGCAGGTAGTTCATCACCTGTATGGCGACGATGTTCAACATGATGGTGGAGAGGATTTCGTTGACGCCGAGATAGGCCTTCAACGCTCCTGGTATCGCTCCCCAAATTCCTCCGCCAATGATCCCGGCCAGCATCACCACCGGTATGAGAACAATCGCTGGAAGATCGGGTACAGCCAGCGCAGTGACCGTTGAAAGCAGCGCGCCCGCGACGATCTGTCCCTCACCGCCGATGTTTATGACGCTGGCACGAAAGGCAATACAGATACCGGTGCCCACCAACAGCAGCGGCATGGCCCGAACCGCGGTGTCGGCGAGAGCGTCACCGCTGCCAAACGCGCCCTTGACAAGTTCTCCGTATCCGACGAGGGGGTTGGCCCCAAGCACGATGATCACCACCGCGCCAACAGCCAGTGCTGCCAACGCCGCTACGAGAGGGACGAGGCTCCCGCTGAACCGGTGGAGAAGGTGCATCAGTTAGCGACGATGATTCTGGGTGCTCGCACAGACATCAGATCATAAACAGTAGGCGGTGTTGTCGCCAAGCGCAGCTTGAGCCGGGATATCGCCGGGCACGGAATTATCGCCGGGCACAACCGGAGCCGCCTCTTTGTTATCGCCTGGCACGGTGTTATCGCCGGACGCGGCCGGAGCGGTGTGAGACATTTGCCGGTTTGGGGTTGGCTGAGGTTAGGCCCTCTAGGACACGGGCGGGGGTTAGGGGGAAGGAGTCGAACCACACGCCGGTGGCGTCGTGAAGCGCCGCCGCAATCGCGGGCGCGTAGGGAATAAACGGCATCTCGGCCATGCCCCGCAAGCCGAAAGGACCACGAGGGTCGGGAATCTCAAGAAGCACAGAACGAACCCGCTCGGGGATGTCCACTATCCCGGGGATCAGATAGCCACTGAATCGCGGATTGAGTATCCGCCCATTGACTACCTGCAGATTCTCCGACAATGCGTAACCGTGAGCCTGGATGACCGCGCCTTCGACCTGCCCGACAACCAGAGCGTGGTTCACGACACGGCCCACATCGACCGCGCACACAACATCGTGAACCACGATGTGGCCGGTTTCGATGTCAACAGACAAGTCCGCCGCTTCTGCCACGTAGCCGTACGCGAAGTTCGGTGTCGTGGGTTGCAAACCATTGGGGTCAAGCCCCTCGGTGGGAGGGGGAACGTAGCGAAACTCACCGATGGCAGGGCGATCTCCGTTGAGCCAGGATTTTGCTGCTTCCTCTGCGGCGCCCAAGATGGCATTGCCGGTCATCCAGGTGAGTCGAGACGCCGATGCCGAACCCGAATCCCCACTGGTCGCGGTGTCTGAGAATCTCGCCTCGATCGCTTCCAAAGGCACGCTGGTCGCTTCGGCAGTCATCTGGAGGAAAGCGGTGTGAGCTCCCTGCCCCACGTCAGCGCCAGCCAAAAAAAGTTCCGCGGATGCCGGGAACTCGGTGTCGGCACCGAGCGATCCGTCGTCTTCATGCAGGACAATGGTTGCTTCGCTTCTTTCGGGGAACCCGAACGAGAAGCCGATGTTTTTATAGGCGCAGGCAAAGCCGCGGCCACGCCTAAGCGCTTTCGTCGAAGGTGCAAGGGAGCTGAACACCGAAGCGGCTCGAGGTTCCGGCAGCGGTTCTGACCAGTTGGCCTCGTCCGCACAAGCCTCGACGACTTCTCCGAGACTCACACCAGCAGGCATCTCCGTGCCGGTGATCCCCAGCGATCCGTCCGCCAGGATGTTGCGGCGACGGATCTCGACAGGATCGACACGGGCAAGCTCAGCCAGCTTGTTCATTTGCATCTCAGCCACGAAGGTGCCTTGCGGCCCGCCAAAACCCCTGAATGCTCCACCCGGCGGCGCGTTCGTGTAAACGGCCCGTGAATCAATGCAGGCATTCGGTATCACGTAGGCACCTGACACGCTGAGATGCAGGTTTCCGAGCACTTTGTTGGAGGTGTAGTTGTAAGCGCCGGCGTCGAGACAACCGTCCGCTTCCACCCCAAGAATTTGGCCGTCGGCATCCGCTGCCCAGCGGGTGTGGACCCTACCTCGGTGGCGTTTGTGATGCCCGACAATCGACTCCTCACGGCTCCATTCGCAGCGAACAGGTCGAGCTGTTCCGGCCTCTTGCAGTCGCAACGCAACAAGCCCCATCACCACTTGCAGGCTCATGTCTTCTTTACCGCCGAAAGCCCCGCCGATAGCCCTGTAGATGATACGTACCTGTTCAATGGGGAGATCGAGCGCGTGGGCCACTTGTTCTTGATCTTCGTGAGTCCACTGACCGGCGGTCTCGACGGTGACCCTGCCTTCGGCGTCGATGTAGGAAACAGCGGCCTCGGTCTGAAGGTAGGCATGCTCCTGATAGGGATACTCGTAGGTGCCTTCGACAATATGCACGGCGTCAGCGAAGGCAGCGGTTGTGTCACCTTTGCGGATCTTTAGATGCGCGTAGACATTGGAACCGATGCCATCTTCGGGGTGGACCAGAGTTGCCCCCGGTTTCAGCGCCGCGTCCAGGTCAGCTACCACATCTAAGGGCTCCCATTCGGCGACAATGAGTTGAGCCGCCGCCAAAGCAATATCGGCTGTGTCAGCTACAACCACTGCTAGATGGTCGGCTTCCCAGCGCGAGACATCGGCCGCCACTGATGCTCGACCCGAGCTATGTGGCCCGACCAAGACCGGCTGGTCAAACTTGGTCAGCCCGTACTCGTTCACCGGTACATCGGCGGCGGTCAACACCAGATGCACACCGGGTAACGCGGCGGCAGGGCTGATGTCGAGAGAAGTGATGTGAGCATGGACTTGGTCGGTGAACACGACCTTGGCGTGCAACATTTCAGCATCAGCGATGTCACCGGCGTAGATTGCCTCGCCGGTGACCTTCCCGTGTGCGTCGGGTTTTGCTACCGCTTCACCGAGACTCACGAATTGACCCCCGCGTGGCGTGTCACGTCAAACGCAGCCTCAATGGCGTAGTAGCCGGTGCAGCGGCAGAGATTGCCGGAGAGTCCCTGCTTGACCGCGTCGTTGCCGGCGTTGGGGTCGCTGGCCTGCAATGCCGCTCCTGCCATCAAAAACCCCGGGATGCAATAGCCGCACTGCACCGCTGCACAGTCGATGAAACTCTGTTGAAGCGGGTGGAGGGCACCATCGCCGGCAAGTCCCTCGATTGTCGTAATCTGCGACTTGTGCGCTCTGCCCGCCGGCACCAGACAACTGAGAACTGCGGTGCCGTCGAGGTGGAGTGTGCAGGCACCACATTCTCCTTCGGCACATCCTTCTTTGGTGCCCGTCAACTCGGTCTGGTCGCGAATCCAGTCGAGCAGCGATACCGCTGTCCAGGGTGCGTCGACCGACATGCCGTTGATTGTTGTGGAGATCATGTCACCCGGACCGAACTCCGCAGCGACCGCATCTGCAGCAACGCAAGGGCCTCCCAGGGTCGGCACAGACTCTGGCCATGCGGCTTGATGATCACCCGCCGCTATCGCCTCAAGACATCTACGCACCATCACCCCCACGAGTTGGCTGCGGTAAGCCGCTGGGGCTCGCAAGTCGTCGATAGGCGCAACGCTGGCCCTAGCAAGCGCGCCAGCTGCTTCAATGCTGGATTCGTCCAGGAACCCGCCGATCAGTAGCCCCTCAGCCTCGGTTGCTCGCACGATGACGGGCGCCACGCTGCCTAAGGCGATCGCTATATCGGAAACAGCCCCATCGTCGAAGTCGCAGCGAACCGCTAGATGCACGACCGAGATGGCTTGAGCCCCGCGAAGGCCCAGCTTCAAAAACATTGAGCGACTGTCGACGTTGCGGATCGGGAACGAAATATCGGTCACAAGTTCATGCGGTTCGAGGACCGTTTCGCGCACACCCACGAAGAAATCGGCCAGATCGACAGTGCGGCTCTGCTGTCTTTTTGTGGCCGTTGCTGATGTGAGCGTTATGTCCGCCTCCAGGGCCCTCAAGGCGCTGATGGTGTCGTTTGCGGGACTGGCGGTTACCACGTTCCCGGCCACCGTTGCACGGTTTCGCAATGCAGGAGCGCCCACTTCCAGACAGGCCTGCGCCAGGGCCAGGCCGTGTTCAACCACTATCGGGCTGCTTGTGCATTGATTATGGGTGACCAGCGGCCCCAGATGTACTCGGCCGTCGACTACTGAAATCCTGTCTAGCCCGGCGATACGTGTGATGTCGATCAGTTGCTTGACTTCGTTACAGATCCGGCGATCCATCTCAATCATGAGATCGGTGCCGCCAGCAACCACTCGCCCACCGTCGGCAAGCGTCGCCAGCGCTTCGGCAATGGTGGTGGGCGCGGCGTATGAGGTTGGTCGAAGTGCCGGGAGTTGGACGTCATGCACGCTGGGCGGAACCTCCGAGGTGCGGGGCTGTCAGATTAGGTTACGACAGCGATGGCTCGCTCATGACAACGCGCGCAGATGGCGCTAGTGTCGTGACGCTCAAGAGAATCGTCAAAGATTCTCAGCGGGGTGCGCCTCTTGAGGCGTGCCCCGGGAAACAGACCGTCCATGAGGGTCCACCGGACTTTCAGGGATCGAACCCTTGGAGGGAACGTGAAATTAACAAAAAGTACGAAGGTGCTCTTGCGTCTACTAGCTCTACTCATGGCTTTCGTCATGATCGCCGCTGCTTGCGGTGACGATGATGACGACGACTTCTCTGCAGCGTTCCTCTACATCAGTCCCATCGGTGAAGCCGGTTGGACCTGGGCTCACGACCAGGGCCGTATATTCGCAGAAGAGGCCACCGGAATCCCAACTTTCTTCGTCGACAGCATTGATGACACATCAGCAGCTGACACTGAAGCAGCAATACGCACTCTCGTTGCTGACGGGCACGACGTGATTATCGGTACCTCGTTCGGCTACATGGACACCATGGAGGCAATGGCCGCGGAGTTCCCCGACGTCGTCTTTGAACACGTTTCGGGCTACAAGGCCAACGACACCAACTTCGGGAACACCTTTGGCAAGATTTACCAGCCCCGCTACCTCACCGGCATGATTGCCGGGGCTGCTACCGAGACCAATCAGATTGGTTATGTTGCCGCGTTCCCGATTCCTGAGGTTGCTCGCGGTATCAACGCCTTCGCGCTCGGTGCCCAGCGGGTCAACCCCGACGTTGAAGTTGTTGTCCAATGGACCAGCACCTGGTTCGACCCGGCAATTGAGGGCGATGCGGCCGACGCACTCCTTGAGGGTGGCGCAGATGTCATTGCGATGCATCAGGACACCACCTCGGCTGGCCTCGCCGCTGAAGCAGCAAATGCTCGCTGGGTGTCCTACAACTCAGACATGAGCGAGTTTGCTCCTGATGCCTACCTTGCCTCGGCAATCTGGAACTGGGGCCCGCGGTATGCGGAGATCATCTCGTCAGCTGCCGACGGTAGCTACACACCCGGTTTCTACTGGGGTGGTTACGACGACGGAATCGTTGACATCGGCTCTATTGCCGACGACGTTGACGCTGACATCGTCGCTCAGGTGGAGGACATCCGCCAGCAGATGATCGACGGCACGTTCGCGGTGTTCTCAGGTCCCCTGTTCGCCCAAGACGGCACGCAACTGCTAGCTGAAGGCGAAGTCATGGATCCAGGAATACTGTTGGGCGAAGCATTCTTCGTCCAAGGCGTCGTTGGCGACATCGGCTAAGACACAACCTCCCCCGCTGTATTACCAACAAACTCAACTATTAACACACCAGTGGATGCTGCCCCGCTTGCTGTAGAACTCACAGGAATCTGGAAACGGTTCCCCGGTGTTGTCGCCAACGCCGGTACTGAGCTCAAGGTAAAGCCGGGCAGCATCCACGCAGTCCTTGGTGAGAACGGCGCTGGTAAGTCGACGTTGATGAACGTCCTTGCCGGCGTCTATCGCCCCGAAGAGGGCGAGGTTCGTCTGTTCGGTGAACGCAAGGTGTTCGCCAATCCCGCCGATGCACTAGCGGCGGGCGTGGGGATGGTCCATCAAGAGTTCCGACTAGTTGCAACCTTCACTGTGGCCGAAAACGTGGTACTGGGAGCCGCGGACCGTGTCTTGAATATGGGGGCCGTCGAACGCCGAGTCGCTGAGCTTGCGGAGCAATTCTCGCTTGACGTTGATCCGCAACGCCAGATTTGGCAATTGTCGATGGGGGAACGTCAGCGGGTTGAGATTCTCAAAGCGCTTTGGCGTGACGCGGAGATTCTCATTCTCGATGAGCCGACTGCAGTTCTCACGCCGAACGAGGCAGACGAACTCGGTTTGGTGATCCGGCGCATGGCAAACGACGGTCGATCCGTCATCTTCATCAGCCACAAACTGCACGAAGTCAAGCAGTACTGCGACGAGGCCACAGTGTTGCGAGGCGGTAAGACTGTGGCGGCTTCTTTGGCGGTCGCCGACCTTACCCCCCAACAACTCGCGGAACTGATGGTCGGTGAAGCTACCGAAGCGGCGCTAAGACCCGAGTCAAGACAAGCTGGCGACCAACTGTTAGCGGTACACAATCTGTGCGCCCTCAACAATCGGAATCTGGAAGCGCTCAGCAACATCTCGTTGTCGGTTCATGCCGGTGAGATCGTGGGGATAGCTGGTGTGGCAGGTAACGGTCAACGCGAGCTCTCAGATGTCATCGCCGGACTTCGCGAATCCACATCGGGGACCGTGACGTTGTTCAACCAGGACATCACAACCGCTACGCCGCGTCATCGTTTTCGTTCCGGGTTGTCTTATATTCCCGAAGATCGTGTTGGGGTGGGGCTCGCTCCCCAACTCAGCGTCACCGACAATGCGATCTTGCGTTCTTACCGAGAACACACCCGCGGTCCTCTGATCGCGGTTGATCGGGCAAAGGCCTTCTGTGCCGACGTTATTGACTCGTTCAAGGTGAGGGCCGGTTCGTTGGATCAACGTATTGCGGGGCTCTCGGGTGGCAATCTTCAGCGACTGCTTGTGGGTCGTGAGTTGACCGCCAAACCGTCGGTCATAGTCGCTTCACAGCCGACGCGCGGCCTTGACGTGCAGGGAGTGAAGGCGATTCAAGAACTGCTCATTGAAGCCCGAAACGAAGGTTTGGGTGTGTTGATGATCTCCGAAGATCTCGACGAACTCCTGGCGATCTCTGATCGAATCATCGTGATGCACGGCGGCCGGATCGCCGCGGAGTATGAGGGCGCCAATACAAACCGGGCAGCAATCGGCTTGGCCATGGCGGGTGAGATTGTGGCGGGCGAGTCGCCATGATACGCCCAGTTTTGGTTCGCAGAGAAGTGCCCGTTCGCGGTGGACAACCGTTGGCGTTCGCGGTGGGCTTGATGGTGGCGCTTCTGCTTGGCGCGGTTCTTCTTCGTGTCGCCGGCGATAGCCCCATGGAGGTCTACAGACGGATGTTGTCGGCTTCATTCGGCGACTTGGAAGCTTTTTCTGTCACCCTCAACCGGGCAATTCCGCTTGCTCTCGCCGGTTTAGCTGTGGCGATAGCGGCGACTATGGGCCTTTGGAATATTGGTGCCGAAGGACAAATCCTTTTCGGGGCGACCGCGGCCGCTGGGGTTGCACAGATCGGTGAAGGCTGGTCCGGACCAGTACTCATCTTGGCGATGATTGTCGGAGGGTCTATCGGCGGGGCTCTATGGGCGCTCGGACCTGCCGCGGCGAAGGCATACATCGGTGTGAACGAGATCATCACCACGTTGATGCTTAACGAGATAGCCATTCGGCTGATCCGGTATCTGATCAACGGCCCATGGAAAGACCCCGAAGGCTACGGATTCGTGCAAGCCCCGGCGCTACCGGAACAGTCAATCCTTCCAAATTTATTTCAGCGAACTCACATCGGGTTGCTGATCGCTATTGCAGTGCTGGCAGTGATCGGTTTGATGGTGTCGCGGAGTTCGTGGGGCTATGAGCTACGGGTTGCCGGCTCTTCAGGCGCGACCGCCACTTACGCCGGTATTTCGCTGAAAAGAAAGATCCTGACGGTGCTGGTGTTGTCTGGCGCGGTTGCAGGACTCGCTGGCGGTATAGAACTAACAGGGAACGCAACCCGACTAACCGAAACGGTCTCCAACGGCTACGGCTTCGCGGGGATCATCGTGGCGGCTCTGGCGTTGATGCGTCCGAGCGGAGTGGCGGCGGTAGCAGTGCTGTTTGGTGCCGTGCAGGTTGGCGGACAATCAATCAAGGCGATTGGTGTGTCCGACGCAGTATCGACAGTGCTGCAAGCGCTGATCCTCTTTGGCGTGATCGCCGCCGGGGTGCTGATCGTGTATCGCATTGAGATGGCTGAACCGAAGGTGCGCAGCGCATGATTTTCGGCCTTACCTTCCCTGAAACCGCTCTGATCGGCCTGCTCTTTGCCGCCATTCAATTCGGCGCGATGATCTATCTGGCGAGCCTCGGCGAGATGATCGCGGAACGGGCCGGCGTGCTCAATCTCGGTGTCGAAGGCATGATGGCCATGGGCGCGGTCGGTGGCTTCGTGTTCGCGATTGAGACCGGCAATCCCTGGTTGGGGCTGCTCGCCGCGGCCATCATCGGCGGTTCGGTAGCGATGATTCATGGACTCTTCGCGGTGGTACTCGGTGCCAACCAAGTTGTAAGCGGGCTGGCGCTCACGATTTTCGGGGTCGGTCTCGCCAACTTCTGGGGCACCGATTACGAAGGCGTCCGTCCCGAAGTCCAGTTTGTAGACGTTGATTGGGGTCCGCTCAGTGACATTTCCTGGATCGGTCGGATCTTGTTCCAACAGTCTCCGCTGACATATTTGGCCGTCTTGTTAGGTTTTGTCACATGGTTCGTGTTGAACCGCACCCGCGGAGGTTTGGCGTTGCGGGCTGCTGGCGAGTCGGCCGCGACCGCGGATACGGCTGGACACTCTGTGCTCGGTTTGCGTTTGTTCGCGGTTGCGATTGGTGGAGCGTTCGCGGGAATCGGCGGCGCCTATCTGTCGCTTTCGATCAGCCCTGGTTGGACCGTGGGAGTCGTGGCCGGCAGGGGTTGGATCGCCGTTGCGCTGGTGATCTTCGGTGCTTGGAAGGTGCGACGGGTTGCATTGGGCGCGTTCCTGTTCGGTCTCGCATTGGCGTTGCCGAACCGCACCGAGAGCTTCGACCTGCCCTGGGACCCGATTCTGTGGTCGATGCTGCCATACGTCCTCACCATTGCGGTGATGATCGCTGGTGCGCTGGTGCTTCGGAACCGACCACCAGCTGCACCTGCCGCTCTGGGTCTGCCGTTTCGCCGAGAAGAACGTTAGAACATGCCCGCAGACCTGCTCATCGTTGATGCTTCGCTAGTAGCCACCGCGGACGCGCAGCGTCGAGAGATCCCCGGGGGTTGGGTTGCTTGCACCGACGGCAAGATCTCTGGAGTTGGGGAGCGAAACGAGCCGCATCCCGCGGCTTTGCGAACGATCTCAGCTGACGGGTGTCTGGTCACGCCTGGTCTCATCAACACCCACCATCACTTGTTCCAAAATCTGACGCGGGCGTACACGCCGATGACTTCTGCGCCGCTGTTTGGCTGGCTGCAAACGCTGTATCCACTGTGGACCGCCGCTTTGGACGAACAGGCCGCCCACGTTTCGACTTGGGTTGGTCTGGCTGAGCTGGCCTTGAGTGGTTGCACCACATCGACTGACCATCACTATCTGCATCCCCAAGGCGCGGGCGATCTCCTCAGCGCGCAGATTGACGCGGCGCGAGACATCGGCATGCGCTTTCACCCCACCTACGGCTCAATGAGCCTGTCGGTCAAGGACGGGGGGCTCCCGCCCGACAACGCAGTGCGTGACGAAGAGTTCATTCTCGCCGAAAGCGAACGCGCCGTAGCCCGGCACCACGACCGCAGCCACGGGGCCATGACCCGAGTCGCTTTGGCTCCTTGTTCTCCTTTCACCGTGACCACCAGCCTTATGCAGCAAACCGCTGCGCTGGCTGAAGAACTAGATGTGCGCTTGCACACGCACTTGGCTGAAAACGTCGAGGACGACGACTTTTCGACGGCGACTTACGGGATGCGCTGCGTTGAGCATTTCGAGCATTGCGGCTGGCTCAGCGATCGAAGTTGGGTGGCTCATTGCGTACGGCCGAATCCCAACGAAGTCGTCAAGCTTGGAACGGCCGGTGTTGGGATTGCCCACTGTCCTAGCTCCAATCTGATTCTTAGTTCTGGGATCGCTCCAGTGGCCGAATTTCGAGCTGCTGGTTCGCCGGTTGGGTTGGGATGTGATGGCTCCTCATCAGCTGACTGTGCGTCGCTTTGGCAAGAGGCGCGTCAGGCGATGCTGCTGGGGAAATTACGCAACGGTGCCGATTCGATGCCTGCTCGTTCGGTGCTCGATATTGCAACCCGTGGAGGGGCTGCGTGTCTTGGCCGTTCTGGTGAAATCGGGGAGCTGTCGCTTGGCGCGGTCGCCGACATCGCGGTTTGGAAGCTCGATGGTCCCGCCTTTGCAGGTGTGCTCGATGATCTCATCGAAGGCTGGCTTCGCTGCGGCCCGGTAGGTGCTCACCACACGATCGTCAACGGCGAATCTGTCGTGAACCACGGCGAGCTCACCTCACCCCGTCTAGAAGAAATGCTGACCACCCACCGAGCCGTATCCCGCCGCTTCCAACCCGCCCACTAGGTTGCTGCACCGATGCTGATACCGGGCAGAACGCGGTTCACTTCTGAGACGAGCAATGAAGCTGTCAGGGTCGATCCGAGCACTACATAGAGTACGAACGGCCGGCTAGAAGCCACGAAGAAGCGCTGGGTTCCGAGATGGTTAGGCAACCTTCTTTGCAGAGTCTGGGCTGAAAAGTCAGCAACGGCCAGGCTGGTGGGCATCACCCCTCCTGAGAACAAAGCGGTCGAAGCCGCTGCCGCATCGAACTCCATCAGTGCCATGAAAATGCCCGCTGAACCCATGATCTCGACCGCACCCGAGCCGTAGTCACCCCGCTCAACCGGCAGCGCGAAATTGGCAATGTGAACAAGCGAACGCGGTGACGCTCCAGCTAGCTCGCTAAATTCGACATCCCAACCGTCACGAACTGTGACAGTTATGCCATTGGCAGTGAGCAGCGTGCTGCTCACGCGACGATCGACCTCAAAGCCAGTGCCGCAACCGCTACTGCTGCTCCCCAACGAATGGGCCTCTCAAAAAGGTCAAGGCGCCGATGCATGCGCCGCAACGCAGCCCTGCTGCGAACCCTGCCATTGGAGCTGGCAACGAGCCCCCGGGTCGAGCCGTAAACGACACCGAGCAGCAGGGCATCAGTCGCAGGAAGCAACACACCGGCGACACAAACTGCAACAAACACAGCTGTGTTCACCACGGTCACAAACCCAAAGCCCAACTGGGCACCAAACCCCAAGCCATACACCCAACCCCGATACTTGGTCAACCAACGCTCATCGACTTGCCGACGACCGGGCATTCGACCTCCGCCAAGATCAAACAGCGCGCTAGCCAACACAACCACGCTCACAACCGCTATCGAGGTTGCTCGGCCGAGTTCAACCCCAGCAAACGCAAAGAGCGCGCCCACGCCGGCCAACAACAACCCAAGAGCAAATCCACCGACAACATGACCGAAGATCAGCCACGCCGAGGTAGTTACCCAGCGATTTCCCCTGCCCCGCTCCCCGAGCGGAGTGATGCTGGTCAGCATCGACGTTCCTCAAGGAGACCAAGCCGCGCGCACCCCAGCAACAAGCGCAATCAACAGCGCAAGCGAGAACAGAGTCATTCCTTGTCCTCTTGCGACCGGGGCGCGGCAGGGTCGGGAGGGTACAGCGACGGATGACCGGGACCGATACCGTATGCGGCCAGCTCCGCTGTGACGCCATTGTTTGAATGAGCGACGTCTGAATGGGCACCGGTTGATTTGGCATCACCGATTGCTTGAGCGAGCAGTTGGCGCACCTGCGGCCAGTTCGTCGCGGTACCTGAGCCAGTGACCTTCCTTGTGGGCCCGTCGACCAGTACGAAATAGGGCGAACCCGGTACTCCATACGCTTCCCAAGCAGCTGTGGAACACACCGTTCGCACACCGTTTGGCGACAGCTCAACAAGTCGGCTCTCAGAGTCGTGAGCCGGATCCTGAGCCACGATCACCAGCCGAGTTGCCTCACCACCAAGATCAAGAACGGGCGATTTAAATTCGGACCAAAAGTTCGCACAGGTTTTGCAACCCGAGGACATGAATGCCAGCAGAGTGCGTTGAGCGCCACCCACGCTGACCGAAACCGGTCCACCGCCCGGAACCGTTCCCACAATGTCGACTGCGTCCTGATTTCCAGACGGTTGACTCAGAGACACCGGACCAACGCTTGAAGACACCGAGTTCTCATCGAGAGAAATACCTGCACGGTCAAGCGCTCGGAGAATATCGGCATGAGTCCGAAGCAACCCGAAGACGATGAGCGTCAAAACGGCGATGGCAACAAAGGCAACTATAAGAAGAACGATCATGCCGGCACCTCTGAATCACTGTCTGCGGAGTCTTGGGCACCAGAGCTATCGGGATCGTTGCTGAGCATGTCGTAGCGGTGCAGGAACGTGACCGCCTGGGCCCGATCAACGTTGAGTTCGCCACCGAACTCGCGCTCGCCCACGCCTTGAGTGAGCCCAACCTGCGCGGCCCAATGAGCGGCGTCATGGTAATAAGCATCAATTCCCACATCATCAAATGGTAAAGGTGCCTCCCAGTTCGCAGCCGGTTGACCTTTCATGCGCCACAAGAAAGTGACGGCCTGGGCACGCGTGACCGGAACATCCGGGTCAAACCGACCAGCGTCGGTGCCAGACGCAATCCCGGCTTCGGACATCCAGTTCACAGCTTGGGAGTACCACCTGTCTTGCACATCGGCAAAGTTTGATGCCGACACCGGTTCAGGATTCCCCTGGTAACGCCACAAAA
Organism: Candidatus Aldehydirespiratoraceae bacterium; assembly: GCA_965249055.1. GTDB lineage: Bacteria > Actinomycetota > Acidimicrobiia > Acidimicrobiales > Aldehydirespiratoraceae > VXYK01. The sequence continues at coordinate 433,863 of CBDFKX010000002.1, forward strand.
AAACGGCCAAGTGCCAACGCAGCAGAGGCTCATGAGGGCCAAAGATATCGCCGCTATAACCGGTCGTTATTTCTCGCTCCAACGCCCAGACCACCGCCTCGGCATAGTAAGCATTCGGCGCGATATCTGTGAAACCCTCATGCAAGCAGGGTTGATCATGAGACCCGGTGGAGTCATCAGTTGCCGGCGTGTCATCACATGATCCGTCCCACTGCCACGGGGGCGCACAGGTGACGATTCGACAGGCAATAGGTCCCACACAGGCAAGGTCTTGATTGCACTGGCCATAGCGAAAAGTGGCGCAGTCGACTGATCGCGAATCACATCCCTCAAGACAACGACAATCAGCAGACGTACACGACGATTCACAAACCCCAGACGAGTCACATTCACAACCATCGTCACAAAGATGATTGCAATCCAGGTAATAGCGGGGGCGAGGACTGTCACCGACATCGCAAAACCCGGTGCCATCGGCTTTCCACCAGCCCGCGACCACCGTGTTGGGCGGGCACAGATTCTCACCGGTCAACTTGCAGCAAAAATCGGAGTACCCATCGCAACAAAGGTCACCGCAAGCACACTCGGAACTTCCGCAGGAACAAATCACGTGGTACGCGGAAATCGGGCGCATCGCGAAAGCCACTGGCGCCACAGCCAGCGCGGTTGCTCCGAAAGCGGAACGAGCGAGGAGACCGCGCCGAGATGTCCGATGGGCAACCACACGACTCAAAGCGTTGACAACAGTTCTGCTCATCGGTTGTGGCGCTCGCTGTTGATGTGGAAGCTCGCCGATGACGGGGTACCGCTGCGCGCGGCGAGCGCTTCGGGCACCGCGGTGAACGCAACCAAAGCCAAACCTGCTATCACTCCGGACCCGAGCACAAAACCAATTCCGCTTGCAGGCTGGTCAGCCATGACCTGCGCTGGTGTGCGCCCCGCCGCTGCAACAAATGACGCCACAGCAAAGGTGGCGTTGCCGACTACATGAAGCCACGATGGCGGCGAGTTGGCCCGACCGAAACAGCCACAGGTTGTGGCACCAGTGACGAGCGCTCGCCAAACCACCGCCACGAATCCGACATAGAGAGCACCTGTCGCCGCGGCCAACAGCGGCCCCCCGGCCAACAGCGCCAAGACACCAACCGCAGACTCAACAACCCCGATTACAACGACCGCCGCAGGCACCTCTGGCAAGCCAAAGGAAGCTAATAGATCCGTCGTTGGTACTGGCCGAACCATCTTGGCGACGCCTGCCACGATCAAGAGCAGCGCTGCGGCCACGTGTAACACAACGACAACATCCATCGCCCTGATCGTAACCTTCCCCGACTATCGACTCAAAGAAAAAGACAGCCTTCGCTACTTATGCGGCGGTATCTATAGAGGCGACTCGGCGGGATCGCAAAGTGCACAACGACCCCTCAACCCGCACTACGCCGTCGGTGATCACACCAGCTACACCCGGGAACTCGCCAGCCGCGATCGCCTCTGCGGCCGAACCCTCGACTGAACCCAGCGATGCGTCGATCACCACGAGGTCCGCTGCTGCCCCGATCTGAACCGTGTTCTGATCGTGTCCGAAGGCCCGCGCCCCGGATCCCGAAGCAATCGCCCATCCAATCTCAGGGGCGACGCCACCCAGAGAACAGATATCGCCGATCGTCTTGAGAATACCCAACGAGGTAACGCCGTAGCCGGTTGGAGTGTCGGTCCCGATTAGAAGCCGATCGAGTGAATCGGTCTCAACCAAGCGCTCCACCACACGTAGCATTGAGCGCGTGCCACCAGCCTGAATCACCTCTACAAAGGGTGGGCCGTCGTCTGTACAGAGACGGTCGATGTCTTCGTCGCTCAACGAGGCAAATGTGTTGGCGTGCGAAGCAATCGTAGGTTTGACCGTGAAAACATCGTCAGCGGAGAAGTAAGGATGGGCGTCGCCGCCCGGGCCTCGGTCAGAAGTACAACCACAGTGCATATGTACTGTCATGCCCAAGTCTCGGGCATAAGAGGACAGCTCTCCTGAACGGACCGGGTCTTTCAACGAGCCGATCCCAACTTCACCGATGATGCGCATGCCCGCCTCGAAAGCTCGGTCGATGTGACTGAACTCTGTGTCTTTTTCCAACAGCATCGCCCCTGCATGAACCTTCATTCCCGAGGGCCGAAAGATCCGAAACGAGTGGAAGGTGCCCAAAGCAATCGCTAGTGCCGATTCAGCATCAACCCGACCGGGGGCGTGGACTTCACCGGCCGACATGACCCTTGTGACTCCCCCGTGCATCATTCGTTCCAGATAGCCGACAGATTGTTGTTTCGGGGCGTAGTCGCCGAGCGTGGGGTGGACATGTGTGTCGACCAGACCTGGGGCCACCGTCATGCCTTTGCAGTCGATCACTGTGTCAGCTTGTTTTGGCGTGGTTGAGTCGAACGAGACGATCGCTCCGTCGTCAACCACGATCGTGTCGACATCAAGCGTGGGTTCATCAAGCCGACCGCTGAAGACCTGATTGATGTTGTGCAAAATGAGCTGCATAGTCGAACTCCGTAATCGGGTGTTAGCTCGTTAAACGTTGGGCATGATCTCTTTGACAAAGAGAGCTATCTGTTGTGGGTCGTCGCTGAGCGGGTTGATGATGAGGTGGTCAACACCAGCGGCCGCCGTCGTCGAAGGTCGCCGCGCCATCTGGAAATATGTGCCATTCGAAGTCGGTATCACCTACCGGTTCACTGGCGACGGCCACAACACGTGACGTGAAGCCAGGCGGAAGGATCATTCCGTTGGCATCCGGCGCGACGCCCTCCAAAGAGCCGTAAGGGCTTTCGCCCGCGGCTTGGGCGCTCGCCGCAGCAGTAGCGAAAAGTGGGAAGGCAGTGGCACCTCCCGCGGCAAAACTCCGGATTGTAAGAATTGGCTACGGTCCATACCTGCGGCCGCAGTAGAGATTCTCGCTATTTTCCCTGGAGACGCGCCGTAAGAAAGGCCACTACCTGATCGAACGACTCCTTGGTGGGATGACCGTCGGCATCGGAGCGCTCCTCAGTCAGCACGCTGTGAGCGTTTTTTGGGATTCCGTGATCTGGGTCGGGACTCTGAATCTCGACACCGATGAAGTTCTCGCCTAGGGCCTCTCGCAGCGTGGCGAAACGCTCGGCCGGCACCATCGGGTCACCCGTGAAGCGAAGACCCAGAACAGCGCAGCCCTCGGCCGCCCGCTGCGCCACCGCCGAGAGTTGCTCTTCGTCAAGTCCCGTGTTGGCTCGACGTTTCGCGCCAATAGGGAAGGGCAGCGTCGGCTGGGACAGCACCGGCGCGATCACCGCCTCGTCGAGCAGCATCGCCAGCCCGAATCCACCGGTGAAACACATGCCCACAAAACCAATGCCCGGCCCGCCGTGGTCGGCGTGAAGCTTGCGGGCGAGACCGCGGAGCCATTCGGTGGCCTTGGAGTTGTCGCGGGTGGCCATGGCGTGGAACTCTGCGCTGATGCAGGCCCGTGCGAGGGTCCTGGTTATCCGCCCAACTGTGGGTTCCTTGCCGGGAACCCCGAACATGGACGGCATCGCAACCGAGAAACCGGCAGCCAACAGGTCTTCGGCAAATCGGATTACTTCGGGGGTGATTCCTGGAATTTCTGACGCCACCAGAACACAGGGGCCATCGCCAACCAGGTACACGTCGTGGGTGATGCCTACGTGTGAGAACGGTTCGATACGGAAGTCAGCCAGAGCCATATGTGTATTCTCGCCGCTACGGGCAACGGATTCAATTCACCTTCGCTTCAATCAATCGGGTCAGTCCTACTCGAAGGCATCAGCGATGTCATTAAGTGTTTCGGGACTATTCCAAGCGGACCCAAGCATTTCAACATCTACAAAAGGATTCAGCGGTCGTGATCCGCTACCGTGGAACCACACACCTTCTGGCAGAGGAATCACCAAACTCCGCTCTGTTGTATCTGTCCAGACAATTCGGCTATTCGGAAAATGCTGTTTAGCCGAACTATCCTCGCCGAGCAGGACGATTACCTCGCCACCAGGAGCAGCGTTGAGCGCCTCTTCGACGGCGATTGGTGGGACCATCAGTTCAAACGTCAGAGTCTTTCCGACGCGAGCCGAGTCACCGTCCTTGTATGAATCAGAGACGATGACGTCGAAGCTAAGGAAAGCGTAGAGGGTTTCGTCTTTGGTTGGTTCCTCACAGGACTCAACCTCAATACCTTCCTCTATCGCCCGTTCGATCTGTACGGCGCAGGGTGGCAGATCTGACGGAACGACCACTGATGGCCCGCGTCGAACCCCACTAATCGAACCCTTGACAGCAATCGACGACTTGTCTAGGACCGTAGCCGGATCCCTTAGCCCAAATAACTGGACGGCCATGTTGCGGCGGATCACGGACACGAACTCGTCAGCGGTCTCAGCGCCTTTGATTTGCCCCGTTGGCTCAGGCCCAGACGAACACGCGGCATTGATTGCGGCTATCGCAACTACGACCAAGCAAGTGAGTCGGGCACGACCGCTTATAGTCCACGCTCTCATGAAGTAATCGCCTCTCTAACTAATATCGGTGTTAATGTGCCCGATGTCGTGGGATTCGTATCGTCTGTAGGAGGCGGCGACCTCCATCGGTGGTTGCGACAGATCGGCCATGATGGTCGGTGAAGAGTCAGCAACCGAACCGATGGAGGTTTTCAGTATGGCACAGCGTTTGTGTTTCGATGAGCGGACACGGATCGAGGTGATGTCTGAGGCGGGGTTGAGCGTGGCGGAGATGGCGGATCGGTTGGGTCGTTGCCGGTCCACGGTGTATCGCGAGCTTGGCCGTGGCGGCGGGCGTGATGGTTATCGGGCTGGTCGCGCTCATCGCCGCACGGGTGTCGACGCGGCTCGACCGAAGGTTCACAAACTCGCTGGTGACGCGGTTTTGGCTGGTGAGGTCGCTGAGGGGTTGAAACTGCGTTGGTCGCCGCATGCGATCTCTGCGGACCTGCACACTAGAGGGATGGCGGTGTGCGCCGAGACGATCTATCGGGCCTGTTACGCCAACAACAACAACACCAGCGGACTCAAAGCGGGTTCGTGGCAGAGCCTGCCCCGCGGTCGGCGCAGGCGTAAACCCCGCAGCCGTTGCGAAACCGCCAAACGCAGCGCTTTAGGCCCGTACCGGCCCCTGACGCAACGCCCCCAGCAAGCAGACGACCGCAGCGAACCAGGACACTGGGAAGGCGACTTGATGATCGGCGCCAACAACGCCAGCGCGATCGCCACGCTCGTAGAACGCGTCAGCCGGCTCACTTTGGTGGTGCCGCTGCCGCACGGTTACAGCGCCGACAACGTGACCCGAGCCGTCACCGCAGCGTTTGGTCGTCAACCCGCTGAGATGGCCAAAACCCTCACCTGGGACCAAGGCAGCGAAATGGCACGCTGGGCCGACATCGAACACAACTGCAACATCGAAGTGTTCTTCTGCCAAGCACGATCCCCGTGGCAACGCCCCAGCAACGAACAAACCAACGGACTGCTACGACGCCGGCTCCCCAAAAGCACCAACCTCAACCTCAACCCCATACAACTCGCGTTGATCCAAGACAACCTCAACCACATGCCCCGCAAACTCCACAACTGGAACTCAGCCCAACACACCTACACTGCACTCTGTCGCAACCACCAGTAGAGCTTGCCGTTGCCTTATCGCTGTCGTCCTTATGCTGGCTAATCTATGGAAGCCCCTTGAGTACATCGTGACAATCCCCGCGATTGCGCTGCTTGCAGTGTTTATTAGGAGGCGGGCAAAGGGGAAAGGATAAATACGTCCCTGAAAGATCCAAGGCGCCCCGAGCAATACCGTCACGCCGCGCCTAAAGCCGCGCCGCGTCTTACAGGACGCTGAAGGCGGCGCGCATTTCGGTGACGAATAGGTCTGGTTGTTCCCATGCGGCGAAATGGCCGCCTATTTCGAGTTCGTTCCAGTAACCGATGTTGGCGTAGCGATTCTCCGCCCAGCGCCTGCTGGCTCGGATGATTTCTTTGGGAAAGATGCTGCAGCCGGTGGGCACTTCAACGGCACCGTCACCGAATTGGGCGAAGCTCTCCCAGTACAGGCGTGCCGACGAAGCACCTGTGGCGGTGAACCAGTAGATCGAGATGTTGTCGAGCATCTGGTCAAAAGTCAGGGCGCTGCGGGGATCGCCGTCGTTGTCGGTCCAGGCCCACATTTTCTCGCCGATCCAACCGCATTGACCGGCGGGAGAATCGACCAAGCCGTAGCCGAGACTCTGCGGGCGGGTTGATTGCTGTTTGGAGTAACCCGAATCCCAACGGTCGTAGTGGCCCAGAGCTTCGAGCGCGGCCTGCTCTTGTTCGGTCGGGTCTGCCAGCGATTCGGGCGTGGGTCCAGAGACGGGCATGTTTGTGTGAATGGCCCGGACATTGCCCAGATTCTGTGATCCGATTGTGGTGGTGACCGCGCTGCCCCAGTCGCCGCCTTGGGCGACGTAGGATTCGTAGCCGAGCCGGACCATCAACGTGTTCCAGGCGGTGGCGATCCACGGCACACCCATCCCGGGCCGCGTCGGTTTGCCGCTCCAGCCGTAGCCGGGTAGCGACGGGATGACCAGATGAAATGCGTCGGCTGCGCTGCCGCCGTGATTGCTCGGGTCGGTGAGTGGTTTGATCACGGCCATGAACTCGGCCACCGAACCCGGCCAGCCGTGGGTGAGGATCATCGGGGTGGCGTCGTCGTGGGGCGAGCGGACATGCAGGAAGTGGATGTCGAGTCCGTCGATCTCGGTCAGGTAGTTGTCATAGGAGTTGAGCTCAGCCTCGAAGCGTCGCCAGTCATATTCGGTGGCCCAGTATTCGCACAGCATCTGCGTATAGGTGAGAGGAATGCCTTGCGACCAGTCGTCTACCGTCTCGGCTTCGGGCCAGCGGGTGCGAGCCAAGCGCTCGTGCAGATCGTCGATTGCTGAGTCGGGTATGTCAATGGTGAAGGGCCGGATGTCGTCGCTCATCTCCGCATGGTGCTCGCCCCGACCGCCAACAGCAAACTGAGCGTAAGCTCGCGACTCATGGATTTGCCTGTTGCGCCGCCGCTGAAGCCGATGTTGGCTAAGGCGATCGACGGGATCCCCGAGGATGGGGACCTCGCTTTTGAACCCAAATGGGATGGTTTTCGATGCATCGTTTTCCGTGACGGCGATGAGATTTACCTGGGTTCGCGCAACGAAAAACCGTTGACCCGTTATTTCCCGGAACTTCTGGCGCCTTTGCAACAGTGTTTGCCGCAGCGCTGCGTTGTCGACGGCGAGATCATCGTGACAGTCGATGACCATCTTGGTTTTGATGCCCTCCAGCAGCGGATCCATCCGGCAGCTTCGCGGGTGGAGCGGCTCTCACAGGAGACACCTGCTGAGTTCGTGGCTTTCGATGTGCTCGCCGTCAACGACACCGCCTTGACTGACGAGCCGTTCCGGGATCGCCGCAAGATCCTCGAAACGATCTCTTCGGGTTTCGAACCGCCTATTTATTTGGTGCCTTCCACGCTCGATCGAAATATCGCTCAAGAGTGGTACGTGCGCTTCGAGGGTGCCGGGCTTGATGGACTGATCGCCAAGCCTTGTAACGGCACTTACCTGCCCAATAAACGGGCTCAGTTCAAGGTCAAACACACTCGCACCGCTGATGTGGTCGTTGCCGGATACCGCATGCACAAAGACGGCAACGGGGTGGGTTCGTTGCTCGTTGGTTTGCACGATGAACACCAGCGGCTTCAGCACATGGGGGTGGCCTCCAGTTTCAAGGCCAGCCTGCGAGCCGAACTTGTGGACACCTTGGCTCCCAACATCATCGAGGATTTAGCTGATCATCCTTGGTCTGAGTGGATGAACCCGCAGGCTCATGAAGGGGGCTTGATGCCGGGTGCTCCGTCGCGTTGGAGTGGCGGCAAGCCGTCTCAGGACTGGACGCCGCTTGATTGTAAATTGGTGGCCGAGGTGAAATACGAGGCCGTTCTTAACGGCAGATTCCGGGGGACGACGCGTTTCGTGCGTTGGCGGCCGGACCGTGAGGCTGTGTCTTGCGAATACAGCCAACTCGAACAAGCGGCTCCTATGGGTATCAGCGAAGTGTTGAACGCCGAGGGCTGACACATGCGCGTTGTTTAAGCGACTTGATTGGCGAAGGCAGCGCCATCATGCTATTATTGATTCATAACTACCGCTCTGGAGAGACCCATGCCGAGCCCCCACAAGTTCGCTCATGTCGTTTTGCGTACGACTCAACTCGACACCATGGTCAACTGGTGGACAACGGTTCTAGAAGCCGATGTGCGCTTCGGCAACGAACTCATCGCTTTCATGTCCTACGACGACGAACACCACCGGATCGCCGTGATCAACATAGCCGGCCTTCCCGCCGCCGAACCTGGACGGGTCGGCGTTGACCACATCGCCTACACCTACGCCTCGGTTGAAGACCTCTTCGAGAACTACCAACGCCTCAAGAAACTCGGTATTGAGCCGTACTGGATGATTCACCACGGAGCGACACTCTCGAGTTACTACCGCGATCCCGACGGCAACCAGGTTGAGCTCCAAGTCGACACCATGTCGTTGGCCGAGGCCGACACGTTCATGCGTTCACCCGTCTTCGCAGCCAACCCCATCGGCATCGACGTTGACTTCGACCAACTGATCCAACGCCACGCCGCGGGCGAACCGGAAGAAACTCTGCTCGCCTACCCGGCTCCCGCAGCTACCTGAAGCCGTCGATTCACGCACCGAAATCAGCGAACAGCCGATGAGCCCGCTGCGCAACCCGTTCGGCGCCGATAGCTGAACAACGCTCATCAAATCCGGCACCTGGACCGGCCCAAAGCAGCTCATCGACCGACGCGCTCACTGGAGCGTCGAGGTCGACCGTGGCGATTCGCCGAAACAACAGTGCTTCCTCGAAGTATTCACTGAGCGTTAGAGCCAACTTTGCGCCACCACGGACATCAACGTTCCACTCCGCCACGTCGAACGGAATCCGGTCGATATGCCCGAACTTCGACAGGATCTTGGCCGCTGACTTCGCGCCCCAGCCCGAAAGCCCCGGGAAGCCGTCTGCGGAATCACCCACCACCCCGAGATAATCGGGAATCGACTCTGGTGGCACACCGAACTTCTTGATCACCCCTTTGCGGTCGTAGGTGATGCCACGGCGACGATCAAGTTGCACGACTCGCCCGTCGGCAGTCACGCATTGGGCGAGGTCTTTGTCGGGCGTGCAGATGATGACCTGTTCGACCCGCTGATCAGCTGCAGCCATTGCCGCACCGGCCGCTAGGCCGTCGTCGGCTTCGTGGGTTATTTGTGGCCACACCGCAAACCCGGCAAGCTCCAGCAACTCTTCTACCTCACCGAACTGAGCGAAAAGATCCGGTTCTACCCCGCTGCCATCCTTGTAGCCCATATAGAGGTCGTTGCGAAACGACTCGATCACATGGTCGGTGGCGATTCCGATGTGGGTGGCACCGCCGGCCACGAGGTCCAGCACCGTGTTGAGCACACCACGCTGCGCACCGAGGCGGGTATCGCGGTTGGACGGGGCGTAGTGAAAGCGAAACAGCTCGTAAGTCCCATCAACAAGATGCACAAACATCTGCCGAGCTTCCCACACCCAAGGGCGCGACGCGCCATGATGCGTGTCTATGGAACTGGAGCCGACCAACCTCCCGATTGAAGAAGTGATCGAAGAGCTGCGGGGCGCGTTGGCAATCACCGGTCACGCGGTTTTGGTAGCGGAACCGGGCGCAGGCAAGACAACCGTTGTTCCACTGCGTCTGCTCGACGAGCCGTGGTTGGGTGACCAGCGTATTGTCGTGCTTGAGCCCCGACGGGTAGCAGCTCGAGCAGCGGCACGACGCATGGCTTCGTTACTGTCCGAAGAGCCGGGGCAGACCGTCGGCTGGACGACACGCGACAACCGCCGGGTAGGGCCCCGAACACGTATCGAAGTGGTGACGGAAGGCGTGCTCACCGCCAGGCTCGTCTCCGACCCGAGCCTGGCCGGGGTGGGAATCGTAATCTTCGACGAATTTCACGAGCGCAGCCTTCCCGCCGACACCGGCCTCGCACTCGCTCTGCACAGCCGCCGCGAACATGGTCTTACGGCCCGCCTGCTGGTGATGTCGGCGACTCTCAACGACGACGCTGTGGCCACCCTGCTCGGTCAGGGCGACGACCCTGCCCCGATCATCACCAGCACGGGACGGACCCACCCGGTGGAAATACGTTGGCGCCCCCGCAAGACGCGAGCGCCATTGCTTCCCGCTGTTGTCAGATCTGTTCGCGAAGGCTTGAAGGGACCCGGTGATCTGCTGGTGTTCTTACCCGGAGTCGGCGAGATCCGCCACACCGAAAAAGCGTTGCACGCTGAATTCGGCAACCTTGGCCCCGCAGTCCTGCCACTGCACGGGTCTCTACCGGCCAGCGAACAAGACGCCGCTCTGCTCCCCCGATTACAGCCGCGAATCGTGCTGGCAACTGACCTGGCCGAAACCAGCCTTACCGTCGAAGGCATCGGCGTGGTCATAGATTCAGGTCTGGCACGAGTCCCGCGCCACGACCTGCGCACCACGATGACTGCTCTGCGCACGGTGTCGATTTCGAAGGCGTCAGCCGACCAGCGAGCCGGCCGCGCCGGACGTACCGGAGCAGGGATCGCCATCCGGCTCTGGTCGAAGGTCGAACACGTCTCACGGTTGCCGTATCTTCCTGCCGCTATCACCGAGGTAGAACTTTCTGATCTTGTGCTTGATCTGGCCCGCCGGGGTCTCACCGATCCAAGCCGAGTGCCCTTTCTTGATGCTCCTCCCGATGCCAATTGGGCCGCTGCGGTAGCACTTCTGCAATCCCTTGATGCCCTGGACGAATCGGGCCACGCCACGGCGCTGGGTCACGAGATGGCCGGCGTCGGTGCTCACCCACGCCTGGCCAAGATGGTCGTGGCAAGCGCCCACCCGTGGCTGGCTTGCCTGCTCGCCGCGCTTGTTGAAGACCGAGATGTCTTGCGCGGTCGACCCGACGAACTTCCGGCGGACATGGCTGAACGTCTCACCTTGGTGCTTGACCCCGAACGCCACCATCGAAACGCCGATAGACAGCTACTACGCAATGTACGCAACCGGGCCCAGCGACTGGCCCGAAGCCGAGGCATCGAGCAGGTTCCGGTCGATCTCAAAGACATCGGCGCCACCCTGCTGGATGGTTTCGGAGATCGCATGGCCCGCGCCGTGCAGGGTGTTAGTGGTCGTTTCGTCCTTGCCGACGGGCGCAACGCCAGCATCAGGCGAAATGATGCACTGGCCAGTGGACGAGGCTTGGTGGTTGTGGATCTCGGCGGACGCCCCAAGCACCCGAGAATCAACCGAGCCGCCCTGCTTGAAGCCACGATCGACCATCTCGTCTACGCGACTCCCGATCTCGAAGCCACCGTGGCCGAGATCATCGAGTCTTGGGGTGTGACGCCAACTGAAGGTGGCCGTCACGACGGGCGGGGCACACGTAATGCTCTGCTCGCTCTCGGTGGCGGGACTTACCTTGAGGTCATCGGCCCTGATCTAGATCAACCCGAGCCCCCGGGTCCGCGACCGTTCGGTATCGACGAGCTCGCTGAGCCCGCGCTGGTCGCGTGGGCGGCGGGAGTTCCCGACCTTGATCTTTGGATCACCTGGGCGCGCCGCCGTGGTGTTGACCCTGGCGAGGCGGCTGCGATGACTCGCACAACCCCAGCCGGTGAGACATTGCGTTGGCGCCTGACTCCGCCCCCCACCAAGGGCGATGGTGATGGGGTGCTGCCGTTCCTGATCGAATGGCCAGGTACTACTCCGGCCGAGTCGGCGGCTGAGGGGGTGACGCTTATGTCTTTTATGCTGCGACATCCGAGTACCACACTCGCTAGTCGTCTCGCCGAGTACGGCGTAGCGGTAACTGTCGAACCAGGCCCCGCATCGGTTACCGCAACCCTGCTCACCCCCAACGGCGTGGTGGAGTTGTGTTCTACCAGAGCCGCAGAATGAGCGGCGGCGCGCTACTCCTGCACTAGCTCGATCAGCGTGCCGAGCGAGCCTTTGGGGTGAATGAAGGCGACTGTCGTACCTCGTGAGCCACCTCGAGGGGCCTTGTCAATCGGGGTGGCGCCCGCTGCCACCATCTGGGCGAGCGCTTCGGCGCAGTTGTCGACGCGATAACCGACGTGATGCAATCCCTCGCCTCGCTTCTCTAGATACTTGGCGATCGGGGAATCGGGTCGGGTCGCCGCGGTGAGTTGGATGTAGCTGTCGGCGACCTTGATCAAAGCTTCTTCGACGCCATCTGAGTCGACGATCTCGCGGTGGTGGACCTCGGCTCCGAAAGCCTCGTGGTAGTAGGCAATCGCAGCCTCAAGGTCGTTGACGGCTATAGCGATGTGGTCGATTTCTGTGAGTTGCACGCGCTAAAGAGTAACCGCCTAAACGGCACCCGCCGCGGGTGCGGTCTCGTTGTCGTCGATGACCTTGCGGCCTTCAAGGGCACGGCCAAGAGTGAGTTCATCTGCATATTCGAGATCGCCGCCTACCGGCAGGCCCATGGCGATCCGGGTGACCCGTACGCCCATCGGTTTCAGGTACTTCACCAGCAGAGCCGCGGTTGCTTCGCCTTCAAGGTTGGGATTGGTGGCGACGATGACCTCAGAGATGTCCTCATCGGCGACCCGGCCCATCAACTCTTTGATCCGAAGCTGCTCGACGCCGACTCCGTCGATGGGGCTGAATGCGCCCCCCAAGACGTGGTAGCGGCCACGGAACTCCTGCGTTCGCTCAATGGCAACTATGTCTTGACTGTCTTCAACGACACAGACGAGCCGGTCTTCACGGCGCGGGTTGACACAAATCGAACACTCGTTGCCCGACTCGGAAAGATTGAAGCAGCGTTCGCAATACGACACTCGTTCTTTTGCCTCGATGATCGCCTGTGACAGCGACAGCGCATCTTCGCGCGGCACTTTGAGAAGGTAGAACGCAACCCGTTGCGCGGATTTGGGGCCGATCCCGGGCAATCGACCTAGCTGGTCGATCAATTCCTGCACCGCGTTGGAATAACTCATTGATCAACCTTGGCTGCTGGCGGGGTCTCAATCTCGGCACCGGGGAAAGCCTCTTCGAGAAGTTCCACCACTTGATCCGTGTGAGACGACGCATCTATGAGTTCGTCTAGGTCTAGGCCATCCCCGTCCGCGTCGCCCGCGTCGCCTGCTTTGTCAGCCCCCTCGTCGCTCTCTTCGCCAGCCGTCTCAGCCGTCTCAGCCGTCTCGACTTGGGGTAGATCAACATTGGCTGGAGCAACACCGCTCGCTTCGTCTTGTGTGGGGTCTTCCACCGGGTCGTCTGCGGCGGGGGGCTCATCGGCGAGGGCAGGGGCGTCGGGGACCGAATCTGGGCCGAACTCATCGACTAGCGCCCGCCACAATCGTTGAAGATCATCTTCGGAGCGCTTGCCTTGCGCGGGACCGAGAAAACTGTTGGCCCGAGTGATCACCAAGTTGCGCCCTAAAGAGAGATGCAGTCCAGCTAGCTCAACAACTTCCTTTGCCGATTTCGGTTGCAACGACCGGAGATCTTCTTCAGCAGCACTCGGAGCGGAGGCGGCTAGCGGCGGTGGAGGCGGCAACTTCGGCGCGACAGCAAACGCTTCAAGCTGGCGTGGTTCATCCGATTCCGGCTCGACCTCTGGGGTGGGCCCGGCCGCAGAAGCAGGAGCCGGAGCGGGAGCAGCCGCGGCGGGGGCAACCGGAGCGGGAGCTGCAGCGGCCGGAGGACCAGCCGCAGCCGCGGGCGAAGCTGTCGGCGTACCAGCAGCAAGGCGGGCTTCAAGTTGTTCAATACGCGCCAGCAGCGAATCAACGGAACCGTCGTCAACAGACCGGCACAGTCGAACCAGGGCTACTTCGAGATGCACCCGGGGGTCGGGTGCTTGGCGCATCTCCACCAGTGATGTTCCCAGAGTCTCCAGCGCCCGCGTGAGTTGCAGCGGAGACATCCGTTCGGCGATCTGTGAGGCACGCTCTTGGTCGGCCACAGTGATTCGAGGCGGGGGCGAGCCCATCACGGTCAAGAACGCGTCTCGCAGCCCTGCCACCAGCATCTCGCCGATAGCTCGGGGATCGCGGCCCCTGCCCAACGCATCGCCGACAGCACCGAGAGCAGCGGCCGTGTCCCTCACGGCAAGAGCATGAAGTAGTTGGTCGGTCGACTGATCGATTTCGACTACACCACCGGCCGCTACTACCCGATCGAGCGCACTGAGCGTGTCTCGGACCGAACCATCGCCGACCGAAACCACATAGTCGACCGCGCTGTCGTCGACGTCGAGAGCGGCGTTTTCAATGACCCAGCGGACATGGGCAGTCATTTCTTCGGCACCGAGCAGGCCGAGTTCAAATACTTGGCAGCGGCTCCGAATCGTCTCGACGACCTTGTGGGGTTCGGTTGTGGCGAGCACCCAGACAACATGGCTGGGGGGTTCCTCAAGCGTCTTCAGCAGCGAGTTCTCCGCTCCCCTGGTCAACATGTGAACCTCGTCGAGGATGTAGACCTTCATCCTCCCTGGGTTGCCGAGGTTGACTTTGCCCAACAAGTCACGCATGTCTTCGACGCCGTTGTTGCTTGCGGCATCGAGTTCGTGAAGATCAAATGAGCGCCCCTGCTCGATAGCCACACAGCTTTCGCAGGTGCCGCATGGTTCAAAGTCTTCACCGAGACGCTCACAGTTGAGCGCTTTGGCAAGTACCCGCGCAGAACTCGTCTTGCCGGTGCCTCGCGGGCCACTGAACATGTATGCGTGACCGACTTGGTCTTTGGCAACAGCATTGCGTAAGGCCGTGACAACATGGTTCTGTCCGCGGATCTCGGAGAATTTCTGCGGTCGGTAGCGGCGGTAGAGGGACTGATAGGCCATGTGCTCGTCATCCTACTGTGCGCCCGTGACACGGCTGTCCGACCCGTGTCAGACACAAAAATTGAGGCTCCCGCTTCCGGGAGTGACGGCCAGGCTGTCTGCGGCACACAGGCGGCTCCGCTGAGAGCTGCTGCCTTCCGGCCCTGACCCGGTTCACGGACGCCTGTTGCACAGGACCCGACCGCCACACCCCGAAACGGGAGCGATCAATCCACGCTATCCTTTTGAGCCGATACCCACACCAGGGTGTACCCGGAGGGTTGCCAGAGCGGCCGAATGGGCACGCTTGGAAAGCGTGTGAGGTGCAAGCCTCCGTGGGTTCAAATCCCACACCCTCCGCCGAAAAGTTTGTCGAGATTTTGCCAAATGCTGTGACCTGAAACTTGGGTTAAAGGACTTGACTCACTGCACACAGCCTTAGCTTGCCGCGTCAGCAGCAAAGGCGGAAATTGTGCACCACGACCGTGCAGCATCCGATTGAATAGGCAGTTCATGCTCGTTTCGCTCACTTCGACGACGCCCGACGCAACCGATCTCGGATTTCTTTTGCACAAGCACCCGGACCGAGTTCGGTCAGTCGATGTCGGCTTTGGGCGCGCACATGTGTTCTATCCAGAGGCGTCTCCGCAACGCTGCACGGCGACGCTGTTCGTGGAGGTCGACCCGATCGATTTGGCGCGAGGGTCGAAAGGGCGTCAACCCCAAGGCCTTCAGCCCTACGTGAACGATCGGCCCTATGTGTCGTCGTCAATGCTGAGTGTTGCTCTCGGTCGTCTGTTCGGCACCGCCTTGAGCGGCACCTGCGAAACCCGACCTGAACTAGTTTCTACACCCCTCGACCTTGAAATCGAATTGCCGGTCGTGTCGGTGCGAGGCGGCACAGAAGTACTCGAAGCGCTGTTCGAACCGTTGGGTTACCGGGTTGAATCGGTGCCGATCCCGTTGGATGAGCAACACCCGGCTTGGGGCGATAGCCGCTGCTTGTCGGTTCGACTCTGCGGCCAGCACACTGTGCGCAGCACGCTTGAGCACCTCTACGTCATGCTCGGTGTGCTCGATGACCGCAAGCACTACTGGATCGGCCCCGACGAGATCGACAAGCTGCTGCGGCGGGGTGGCGACTGGCTTGCGTCGCACCCGCAAGCGGAGCTGATCACCCGTCGCTATCTGCGCTTCGGCAGCTTCGCCCGGGAAGCCCTGGCTCGTCTCGCCGACGCTGGCGAGGACACCGATCTGATCGACGAACGAGACGACGATGCCGAACAGGCGGTGGAACGCCCGATCAGCTTGAACGAACAGCGGCTCGAAGCAGTGATCGAGGCCATTCGCCGAGTTGGTGGAGGCCGGGTCATCGACCTGGGATGCGGCGAGGGTCGGCTGCTGCAACGACTTGTCGCCGAACGCTGCGTCACCGAAGTTCTCGGAGTTGACGTGTCCGTGGGAGCGCTTGAGCGAGCCGAACGACGTCTTCGCCTCGACGAGATGTCAGAGCGTCGTCGGGAGCAGGTTTCACTAGTGCAGGGCGCTTTGACCTACACCGACGAGCGGTTGCGGGGCTTTGATGTCGCCACCGTGGTGGAGGTCATCGAACATCTCGACAGTGAACGGCTCGACGTGTTCGCCGATGTGGTGTTCGCCAACGCTGCTCCCGCAACGGTCGTGCTGACGACACCGAATCGGGAATACAACGCGAACTTCGAACGCCTCGGCGCAACTGGTCTGAGGCATGGCGATCATCGCTTCGAATGGACCCGAGACGAGTTCGCAGCGTGGGCCGACAGCATCAAAGATCGGTACGGCTACGGCTACGAGATCAGCAGCATCGGTCCTGACGACCCCGTCGGTGGCCCGCCCACACAGATGGCGGTATTCCGGCGATGAGAGAGACTCTTACCAACATCGAGATCCCCGAACTCGGACTCGTCGTGTTGTGCGGCGCGTCCGGTTCGGGCAAGTCGACCTTTGCCCGCCAACACTTCTCGTCAACCGAGATCGTGTCGAGCGACCAGTGCCGTGCCCTCGTCGGCGACAACGAGAGCGACCAGTCGGTCACCCAAGCGGCTTTCGAACTGCTTCACACAATCATCGACAAACGACTCGAAATCGGTCGCCTGACCGTGGTCGACGCCACGAACATCAAGCCAGAAGACCGCAAACCGCTGCTCGAACTCGCCCGCCGATCAGATGTCCTCTCCACGGCCATCGTCTTCGACCTCCCGTTGGCCGTCTGCGTCGAACACAACAACTCGCGCCAGGACCGGCAGACACCACAGCACGCCATCAAACGTCAGCACGGAGCGCTTCGCCGCACCGCCAAACGGCTACGAAAAGAACGCTTCAACCGGGTTTATACACTCGGCTCGGCTTCAGAAGTCGACTCCGTCTCCGTGGTTCGCACCAAGTCCTGGAACGATCGTCGCCAAGACAGCGGTCCGTTCGACATCATCGGCGATGTGCATGGCTGTCATGACGAGCTTGTGCGACTACTCGACCAACTCGGTTACGAGACATCGGCCGAACCGATCACTCACCGGAAGGGCCGGCGAGTTGTCTTTCTGGGAGACCTCGTCGACCGAGGCCCAGGTGTCGCCGAAGTGCTCGATCTGGCGATGTCGATGGTCGTTGCCGGCAGTGCACTGTGCATCCTCGGAAACCACGAGAACAAGCTGAACCGGGCACTCGCAGGGCGCAGGGTCCAGGTGACACACGGACTCGCCGAGTCGCTCGAACAGCTCGAACGACGCGGTCCCGAATTCAGCAAACGAGTCGCCGAGTTCATCGACGGTCTCGTCAGCCACTACCTGCTCGACAGCGGTCGCCTTGTGGTCGCCCACGCCGGTTTGCCCGAGCGGTACCACGGACGTTCGTCGGGGCGCGTGCGAAGCATCGCCCTGTATGGAGACACCGACGGCGAGACCGACGAATACGGGCTTCCGGTGCGCTATCAGTGGGCCGAGGACTATCGGGGCGAGGCCGCGGTTGTGTACGGCCACACTCCTGTGCCCGTGGCAGGATGGCTCAACGAGACGATCTGTTTAGACACCGGCGCGGTCTTCGGAGGCGAACTGACCGCACTTCGCTGGCCTGAGCGCGAGCTGGTCTCGGTTCCGGCGGCACGGGAATATTACAAACCGATCAGGCCGATCAACACCGACACAGAGGAACGACCGCCGCTGTTGCTCAACATCAGCGATGTCTTGGGCAAGCACTTCGTTGAAACGACCTTGGCGGGTCGCTTGACGATCGAAGCCGACCGATCAAGCGCCGCGCTCGAAGTCATGAGTCGATTCGCGGTCGATCCCCGATGGCTGGTGTACCTCCCGCCGACGATGGCACCCGTTGGCACCAGCAAACGCATCGATTACTTGGAGTATCCCGACGAGGCGTTCTCGTACTTCCAGAAAGTAGGCGTCAACGAGGTCGTTTGCCAGGAGAAACACATGGGATCGCGGGCCGTTTTGGTATTCGCCCGTGACCCCGACGCGGCTCACCTCCGGTTCGGAATCACAAACGACGCGGCAGGTGTGGTTGTTACCCGCACCGGCCGGCCGTTCTTCGCCGAACCTGCCCTCACAAAGACCTTGTTGGATGGCCTCAGACTGGCCGTTGACGCGGCGGGACTCTGGGACCGCCTAAGCACTGACTGGCTCGTCCTCGACGCGGAGCTACTTCCATGGTCAGCAAAAGCTGCTGAGCTGATCCAACACCAATACGCCGCGACCGGAGCGGCTGGGACCGTAGCGCTCGACACCGCTCAACGACTACTCACCGACGCGCTCGGACGCGGGATCGATCTCGAAGCCCTCGCGGCACGCACGGCCGACCGAGCGCAGCACGTCGGTTCCTACATCGAGGCCTACCGGCGGTACTGCTGGGATGTCGACGGCCTCAACGGAATCGAGATTGCCCCCTTCCAAATCCTCGCCGCGCAAGGTGAGGTCCTGGCCCGGCGACCTCACCGCTGGCATCTCGAACAGATCGACGCGCTCGTTGAGCAGGCCCCGGGGTTGCTACGTCGCACCGATCGCCGATTTGTTGACCTGGGCGACGACGGATCGGTGCAGGAAACCACAGATTGGTGGTGCTCGCTCACCGACGGTGGGGGCGAGGGCATGGTCATCAAGCCCCTTGAGCCCATAACCCACGCTAAGGGAGGTCTCGTCCTGCCGGGTGTAAAGTGCAGGGGCCGTGAGTACCTCCGGATCATCTACGGACCGGAATATCTCCAACCGGCGAATCTCGAAAGACTGCGTCAACGGTCGCTCCGCCGGAAGTCATCGCTCGCACGACGAGAATTCGCTCTCGGCATCGAAGCGCTCGACCGGTTCGTCGCCAACAAACACTTGTCTCGGGTGCATGAATGCGTGTTCGGCGTGCTGGCGCTCGAAAGCGAGCCTGTCGACCCAAGGCTCTAATCGCTTAACGGTGTGGCCACCGCGTTCGCTTCATCGACTAACACATCTCCAAGGATCACGCGGGCCCCTCTGCAACAAACGACTTCGCTTCCGCCGCGCCCTGGCCTCGGGCCGCGGCGGAGATCAAGACCACTTTTCGGTCGAGTCGGCCGGTCATGACGCAGCCCGCACATCTGGTGACTCGACACGATCATGGCCAGCACCGTTGCGTAAGCGGGGGATCACATGGTCGGCGATGTTGCGGATCGTCTCCAGCTGTGCCTGCTGGGGGACCGTACCCATCTGGCACAAGAACATGATCTCGTCGGCTCCGGCCTCGATCAGTCTTTTTACGTAGCTGAGACAGTCCTCCACCGTGCCATAGCCGTGGTTGGGGTTGCGCAGCGCCATCGCCGGGTCTGACAAGTCGACTCGGACCGCCTCAGAACCGATCGACGCCTCAACCACCGCGGAACCGTCGGTCACCGTGTCGCCAGCTTCAACCCACGACGCCGGATCGGGCAGCGGCGTCGCACCGTTGCTTCCCCAATGACCGATCGACTCCAAAAAGAACCTCTGGCCTCTGATCCCCAACCGGCGAGCCTCTGCCCCATCATCGAGCACGATGGCGGGACACAAAGCCGACAAGTGCTCCGTAGGTCTGCTGCCTACCTGCTCGGCCGGGTCTCGCCCGGCGAAAGCCCGGCGGTACACCCGGTTCTTCTCCGCAACCTGGTCGGGGCCACCGAAACCGAGCACCAACGCGCCGATACCGCGACGGCCGGCGTCGCTGAGCGTTTCGGTGTGGGTGCAAGCCTGATACAGCGGCGGATGTGGCACCTGCAGCGGCTTCGGATGGATCTCCCGGGGCGGCACATCGATGAATTCGCCGTGGTGCTCCACGATGTCCTCGGTCCAGAAGCGGGGGACGAGGCGCATCGCCTCATCGATCATGGGTCCAAGGTCGGCCTTGCGGTAGCCGAACGTGCCCGCCTCCTGCTCGGTGCCGCCCTTACCGAACCCGACATGGAGCCGACCTCTCGACAAGATGTCGAGGGTGGCGCAACGCTCGGCCACCTTCACTGGATGGTTCAACTTGGGGGGTAGACAGATCACGCCGTGACCGATTCCGATGCGCTTGGTCGCACCGGCCACATAGGCCAAGAAAGTCTCGGGTGCCGACATGTGGGCGTACATCGTCAGCGCAGTGTGCTCGACCGCCCATACGACATCGAACCCGCATTCCTCGGCCAACAAAACCTGCTCCACGGTCTCCTCGAACACTCGGTGGTCGCCCGCTCGCGTGGGGTCGGCAGTCTGGGCCTCATAGATGAGTGAAAACTTCATGTTCTGCATTATTGCGGCCATTGGCCACACCGGCATGGATCTTGCCGAGTCACTCGGCGAACTGCTGGGACCGGACCCAGACGCAGGTTCGTACCTGAGGTTGCTCGCCAATTCCCTGCTCCGGGGGTCAAGTGCAGGGGCCGTGAGGACCTCCGGATCATCTACGGGCTGGAATATCTCCAACCGGCGAATTCCAAACGACTGCGACAACGCAGTTGGGGCTCTAGCTCTCGCCGGAGCTCGACGCCACACGGACTACCTCGTCGCGGAGTCCTAAGTCACGGACGACCGGACTCATGGAGCGGTGGTTCACACCGGACACGGACAGCGACACATGTCTCTTCGTGCCTTCGTTCACCAGCTGCATGCCGCGCACCACTCCTCCGGATTCGCCCAGGCCTCGAAACGCGACTTCGAGGGTCCCGTGTCCGGGTTCGTACACCATTTCCAGGCTCATCAGACCTTGGCGCTTCAACACAAGGTCGGCGATGGCGCCGAGTCCGAAGAGGGCAATGAACGTGAGCAGCCCCCCGGCAGCTGCTACCCAGTACAACCCGACACCGGCCGCTACACCAAACGACGCGGCCATCCAAAGACTCGCCGCGGTCGTGATGCCCGTCACCGTGAGTCCGCTACGCAGGATCGCGCCGCCGCCGATGAAGCCGATGCCACTTACGACCTGCGCGGCGATGCGACTGCGGTCCGTAAACTCGTCGTCGGTTCCGAGAAAGGCACCCGACACCGTGAACAACGCAGCGCCGAGGGCGACTAGCGAATGGGTCCTTGTCCCGGCGGTCTTGTTACGAGACTCGCGCTCGATGCCCAACGCCGCCCCCAAGCCGAGTGCGAGCACCAGTCGCAGAATGAGTTCCCAAGTTGGAACGTTCACCTCAACCACCACCATCCGACGAGACAGCTAGTCGCGTGACCAGATCAAGCGAATGGGCCATTATTGCTTGCCTCCGTGTGGTTCACGTTAGCGCTCACGGTATCTCTTCGATCCAAGATCGATCAACTCCGGATTGGCCGCAGCGAAGCTCGAGATGGCCTCCGGAGTCATCCACGCCGCGTAGAGGATGACACCATCGACACCTTGCGCCGCTAGCGAGTAGAGGTTCGCTGCGGCCTTGTCGGACCGAGTGTCCGAACTCGTGATGATGACGTGATAGCCATGCTCTCGCGCGGTCGCTTCGGCGCCACGCGCGATCTGAGCGAAGTATGGGTTCTCGATGTCACCGAACATGATGCCCATCGTCTTGGAGTAGTGGCCGGCCAATCCCCTCGCAAGTCTGCTCGGCCGATAGTTCATGCGACGTGCCACCTCGAGCACGCGGTGCTTCGTTGTCGCGCTGATGCCTGGCATGTCGTTGAGCGCGCGGGACACGGTCTGGCGCGAGACGCCGACTTCGCTAGCGACTTGGTCGATTGTGACTTGAGCCATTGATTACCTCGCTTGTAAAACCCGGCCTCAGCGGATCCCGAGAGTTGTCGTGCCGCAGCCAAGGATAAGACCGGGAGCGCTCTCGATACACGAACCACAAGCGCCTGTCACATGTGTCACGTTAGCGCTCACGGCACGTCACCCATAGTCCCCCGGTGGTTCCTGATTGTCGTGGGATCCGCCGCTCGCCGCGCTCACCGCGACAGAATCGCCGAGAGCATGGCCTCCCAGCGCGGTGAGTAGCGTGCTCGGTCGGTGTCTATCTCCGCTCAACAGGTGCCCGAGTTGAGGCAGCTTCCCACCGAATTCGCTCTCGGCATCGAAGCACTCGACCGGTTCGTGGCCAACAAACACTTGTGTCGGGTGCATGAATGCGTATTTGGTGTACTGACGCTCGAAAGTGAGCCTGTCGAGCCAAGGCTCTAGTCGCTTCAGATTCCTAGTTACGGCACTTGCAGTGAGGTCAAGCTGCGACGATACGAAGCGGCGTGTGTCGGGCGATCTGAGCAAAGTCCCGGTCGCGATGCAGGATTGGCATATCAAGTCGAATGGCTGCCGCTGCTATCAGAGCATCGAGTTGCGAACGAACGGTGACACCCCGCCATCTGAGTTCGCGGTAAATCGTCGCGGCGTCGAGCCAGTCCAATTTGGGGAACAAGGATTCGAGTTGTTGGGCCTCCAACAACCTCTGCGTGCGTACAGCGGTGTCACGACTTGCGCCAGCCGTTACTTCTAGGAGGATCGGATCGATTACGACCACTTCCCTTTCGGAGATGGCCCGACGCAGGCGCACAGCTTGCGGAGATCCTGTGCCCCTCAAGAAGTCGACCCACGCCGACGTGTCAGCTATCAGCACTGCTGTCCCAATCACCGATCCTGTTCGCTCGCATCTTCTCGAGATCTCCGTCCCAACCAATACCCTCCATGCCGAGTTGCTCGTCGAGGCTCATCGGTCCGCCGCCAACAAGGCGTTCCAAAGCGACATGGACCGCTTGCCGCTTGGTGCGCAATCCGAACGTTTTCATGGCGCGCTCAACGAGCTCGTCGTCGATGTCAATGTTCGTTCGAGCCATGGGGTGACTATACACATCTATGTGTATAGATGCACAACCACATCCCACATCCCGACGAACTGTCCGCTACGTGAGAGCACATATGGCTGTCCGCCAGCCACACAACCTTCGGCTCTCCAGATTGTCTCACCGGTCGGGGTAGGTTCGGGATCATGTGTGGACGATTCGTTTCCAACACGCCGCCCGATGAATTGGCCCGGTTCCTCAGGGCCAAAGCGCCAGATCCGGGTGCCGCCTTGGATCCCAGCCACAACATCGCCCCTACCCAACTCGTGCACGCCGCACGCGAGACCGATGGTGTGCGTCGTCTCGCCACGCTGCGCTGGGGGTTGGTGCCGTTCTGGGCAAAGGACCTTCGGATCGGCGCTGGGATGATCAATGCCCGCGCAGAGACTGCCGCCACCAAGAACGCTTTCCGCTCGTCGCTCAGCAAGCGGCGCTGCATCATCCCAGCCGACGGGTTCTACGAGTGGCAGCGCATCGAAGGCTCCAAACGTAAGCAGCCGATGTTCATCAGCCACCCTGACTCGGAGACGTTCGCCTTCGCCGGGTTGTGGGCGGTGTGGCGCGACCGAGACAACCTTGATGCCGACGGAGAGCCCCTCGAAGTGCACTCATGCACAATCCTCACCTGCGCCGCCAACGAGGCGATAGCAGAGATTCACGACCGCATGCCGGTGATTCTGCCGAGCGACACCTGGGACTTCTGGCTCGACCCAGCCAACACCAACCCCCAAGCAACCACAGAACTGCTGGTACCGGCCTCGTCTGGTTTGATCCGCACGCATCCGGTGTCAACCGACGTCAACAATGTCCGCAACGACAGCCCTCACCTGATCGAGCGACTACCAAAGCCATGAGGTCTCACGTCGGCCGCAGATCTGGCATGTGTCACCTTCCGGTAACGTGAACTGATGCGCTCACGGAAGTGGCAGGCCGTCACGGTTGTCATCGCCGTGGTAGTGGTGCTCGATCAACTCTCCAAACAATGGGCCATCAACCGTCTCAGCCGAGGTCGCATCATCGAAATCCTTCCGACGCTTGAGTTGGACCTCACCTACAACAGCGGTTTCTCGTTCGGCACCGGTGCCGGCCATGGACCATTGGTCGGCACTCTGGTCATCGCCCTGTGCGGGTTCATCTGTTGGCGGCTTTGGCTTGAAACACTGCCCGCGCGGGCCGCGATATTCTCCGCGATCCTCGGAGGAGCGCTCGGCAACCTCATCGACCGGGTACTAGGGGCTGACGACGGCCTGCTCTCCGGCGAAGTTGTCGACTTCATAGATGTCACTTGGTACGCGGTTTTCAATGTGGCCGACATGTTTGTCGTATGCGGTTGTATCGTGCTTGTGCTCTACGAACTACGGCATCGCTCCGAAGCCGCTGAACTGCCACTGAACGAAGAATCATCTTGACAGTCCACACACCCACCGAAACCGAAGAGGCCAGCCAGAAGGCCATTCTCAAGCATCGTCGGGGCAGCCGTTGGATGCACTGGATCAACTTTCCGTTGATCGTCATCATGATCTGGAGCGGTCTGCGCATCTACTGGGCAGAAGACGTATACGCCTTCGGGATTCTCGACTGGGAATGGTTCAAGTTCTTCCCGGAGAGCTTCTATGAATCTCTCGATCTCAACCGTCACCTCGCTCGCGGTTTAGCGTTTCACTTCAACTTTGCGTGGCTGTTCACCATCAACGGGCTCGCTTTCGTCATCTACACTTGGCGCACCGGCGAGTGGCGTGAACTTGCGCCGAACAAGCGCTCGCTGCGCGGTTCGCTAGATGTTCTGCTTCACGACCTGCGCATACGCAAGGAGGAACCGGCCAAGCGGGGGCGCTACAACGAAGCCCAGCGCGTCACCTATTCGCTGGTGATCGTGCTCGGTGCTTTGGCTGTTCTCAGCGGCTTTGCAATTTTCAAACCAACCCAAGTGTTTCCGCTGACCTGGATACTCGGCGGTTACACGTCAGCCCGAATCATCCACTTCGCGGTGACCATCGCCTTCGTGCTGTTCTTTGTCGTCCATATCTTGCAGGTGGCGCGAGCCGGGTGGCGCAACTTCACCAGCATGGTCACCGGCTACGAGTTAGTCGACATCGAACCCGACGAGCCCGAAGAGTGGGTGCATTCGGTACCGCCAGACCAGCCGCAGGAGACAGCTGATGCCTGAAAAACCAGAGATCTCAGTTGAGGCTTACCGGCAACGATCACGCCGCTCGTTGCTGACCGGAGGCGTTGCCGCAGTCGCCGGTCTGTTCGGCTGGCGTTGGATCCAAAACCAGCCCGAGACCAACAACATCCCCAACGTGCTGCGCAACGGTCACGAACTCAACGAATCTCTGTGGACGAATCTGTTCCGAGACGACCACCAAGCACGCACCTTTGACCGATACTCCGCATCAATCCTGCGTCTCAACGGGCGAATCGGCCTGAGATCCGAGATTGATCTCGACAATTGGCAGCTCACCGTCAAGGGACCCGATGGAACCGAACTGGGCCGGCATGTGCTCGCCGACATCCAACGCCTCCCCTACCACGAGATGACCATCGAGCATAAGTGCATTGAGGGCTGGGCTCAGATCACCAACTGGGGTGGCGCTCGTTTCAGCGACTTCATGCGCCTCTACGAAAGCCAGCTCCCCGACAACATCAGCCACGTATACCTTGAGACCCCCGACGGCCAGTACTACGTGAGCAACGACATCGAGACCATGCGCCACAACCAGACACTGCTCGCCTACAACAACCTCGACAAGCCGATCGACGAACTTCACGGCGCGCCGCTGCGACTGGCCACCCCGCTCAAGTACGGCATCAAGCAACTCAAACGGATCGGCGAGATTCAGTTCCTCACCGAAGCGGGCGGTGACTATTGGGGCGAGCGCGGCTACGACTGGTACGCCGGACTCTGAGCCCGTGGAGATCGCGAACTACCCGACTGACGAAGCCCTGATGGGGATCGCCATCGACGAAGCTCGCAAAGCAACCACACACGGAGATGTGCCGGTCGGCGCCCTAGTCGTTGTAGAGGGCCGGATCATCGCCCGCCGCCACAACGAACGAGAAGCAACAAACGACCCGACCGCCCATGCAGAGTTGCTGGCCGTGCAAGACGCCGCCCGGGTCCTCAACTCTTGGCGCCTTGACGGCGCCACCGTCGTATGCACCCTTGAGCCGTGCCCCATGTGCGCTGGTGCGCTGCAACAGGCCCGGGTCACCCGGGTCGTCTACGGCGCAGCGGACCCCAAAGCGGGTGCCTGCGGGTCGCTGTACAACCTCGGCAGCGATCCTCGACTCAACCACGAGTTCGAGATACGCCACGGGGTACGAGCCGACGATTGTGCGGCGCTTCTGCGCGACTTCTTCACTACTCGCCGCGCATAAGCTTCGTCTATGACTCAACCCTTTCGCTTCGGTCTTCAACTCCACTCTCCTATCGACACGATGAGTTGGCTCGACTCTGCGCGCTACGCCGAGCAGCAGGGCTATTCGTCGATCCTCATACCGGATCACTTTCACCACCAGTACGGTCCGGTGACGGCGCTGGCGGCAGCGGCGGCGGTCACCACCGAATTGAAGCTCGGTGCGCTGGTTTTCGGCAACGACTATCGCCATCCGGTGACGTTGGCCAAAGAGATGGCGACTCTTGACCAGATCTCGGAGGGTCGTTGTGAGTTTGGTCTCGGCGCTGGTTGGATGCGCACCGACTACGAACAGTCCGGGATGACCTATGACCGGCCCGGTCTGCGTATCGACCGGCTGATCGAGAGCTTGGCGATCATCAAAGGCTGTTGGGCACCGGGGCCGTTCGACTTTGCTGGCGAGCACTACACGATCACTGGCTACGACGGTCACCCCAAGCCGTGGACCGAGTCCGGACCCCCGATCATCATTGGGGGCGGAGGTCCCCGAATGCTGGGAGTGGCGGCTGCGCACGCCGACATTGTCGGTGTCACCGCCAATCTTCGCTCTGGGGAGATCAGCGTTGATGCCATCGCTGATTCGATGCCGGCTGCCTATGACCGAAAGGTTGCTCGTTTGCGTGAGTGTGCCGGGAGTCGCATCGACGATTTGGAGATCAGCTCGCTCACCATGAACACCACCATCACGGACGACCGCGATGGAGCTTTAGGGTTTTTCGCGGAGATGTTCAACACCTCGACTGCTGATGTCGCCGATTCACCAGCATTGCTGGTGGGTTCGGTTTCGCAGATCGTGGAGACCCTTCAGCAACGCCGCGAACGCTGGGGTTTCAACTACGTGGTGGTGCAGCAAGACGGGGGTCAAGGCATGGAGCATTTCCCCAAGGTCGTGGCCGCGCTGGCAGGCACCTGATCGCGCGAGGGATCTGCACATCCGGTAGTGGACACAGTCGCCCAGCGACAGTGATCTATGCGACACTGACAATGTGTTGATCCTGTTACGCCACGGGCGGACTGCAAACAACGCCGAAGCGCGCCTTCAGGGTGATTTGGATGTGCCGCTTGATGATGTTGGCAAGATCCAAGCTGAGCGCGCCGGCGAATACATCCGTAAGCGCTGGACCATCGATGAGACGATCACCACTTCGCTGCAACGAGCCCAACAAACAGCCGAGTTAGCTGGCTTTTTGCCACACACCTGTGAGGTTGACGATCGCTGGCGGGAGATCAGCTTCGGCGAGTACGAAGGGCAACGGGTCAAAGAAGTGGTCCCAGATATGGGTGCTCGTTGGCATTCCGACATCAACTACCGGCCCGAAGGTGGCGAGTCGCTCTCTTCGCTTCACTCCCGTGTAGCCGATGCCTGTGTTGACATGACCGAACGTGCAGTCGACAAGAACATCCTCGTCGTGACCCACGCAACGCCTATCAAATCGGCGGTAATTTGGGCGACTGGCGGAGGCCCGGCGATGATCCTGCGGCTGTGGGTACACCCAGGTTCAGTTTCGGTCCTCGAGTACATGGGCGGAAACCCGCTGTTGCTTGAGTTCAATCGCCGTATCCACACGACTTGATCCTCGGGCTCGGTGATCCTCGGGCTTGGTGATCCTCGGGCTTGGTGATCCTCGGGCTTGGTGATACTCGGGCTTGCTGCTACTTGCTCCACTGTTCTTGGAGTGTGGCGTACACGCCTTGGTCCCACGAGAACTCCACCATGTTGCCGTCAGGATCGCGCAGCATCGTGATGTAACCGATCGGCGAAGGCATCATCGTCGGAGGCATCGCCAAACATCCGGCGGACTCGCCTTTGGTTGCAATGTCATCGATGTCGTCTTGCGCGGGCAATTCCATGCCTAGGTGGGCAAACGGGGCGAGGGTTGCTAGCGGTGCGTCGGCGAAGGGGTCTTTGCCTACAAAAAACTGAGCGAGAACCAAGATGAACGGGTTGTTGGTTTCGCCGGGCATTCCCAACCAGGCGCCGTAACCGTCGTCATCTTCACGGCGCTCGATCAGTTCGAGAGGCGTGAATTCGGTGTACCACTTGACCGTGGCGTCCATGTCCTTGACTCGCAGCGCGATATGCGTCCATCGAGGTTCGGTGGGGTGAAGTTGATAAGTCGATTCGGTCAAAGCAGGCCTCCCGGTCACGAAACCTACCATGGTCAGTTGGTCAGACCAACAGCGCCGGTCACGGCATCCGAACGACTGTGGTATCTTGGTCGGACCATTGAACCGATCTAACCAGAATCCGCTCTGGCCGCTGGGGGACAACAAGCGTGATACCAGATGATCATCCCTTCGAACCCATTTCTCGCCAGACAGTCAGTTCCCAAATTCGGACCCAACTGCTAGAGAGAATCACCACCGGCGAACTAGCCCCAGGGGCCCGGATGCCCTCAGAGCGCGACCTCAGCGAACGCTTCCGCGTCGCTCGAACCTCGGTACGAGAAGCGATGCAGGGATTGGCATCCCTTGGCATCGTGGAACGGCGAGGTAACCGGTCCTACGTTGCAGAGCATCTGCCCGAAGTGGTGGTAGCACCGGGCGGTACCGGTAACGGGAAGTCGTTCGTCGCCGAGTTGTTCGAAACTCGTCGAGTACTGGAAGTGCCACTATTCGAGATGGCCGCAGTGCGGGCAACCGACGAGGACCGCGAGCGGGTGGCAGCACTGGCAACGCGCTTCAACGGCTCACTGAACATCGGAAAATTCCGCCGCCTAGATCGTGAGTTCCACACCACCATCGCCGCTAGCTGCGACAACCCGTTGCTCATCGAACTGTACGGCAAGGTGCTCGACCGGCTCTTCCGGTCAGTTGAGTTCTTCACGTTGTTGAGTTCGGAAGCCAACCAGGCCGAAGTCACCAAGATCATCGCCGATTCATCTGACGGCCATCACGCGATCTCTGCCGCCTTCCTCGCAGGCGACGCGGCAGTAATGCGCCTGGCTGCAGAGTCACACCTCGACCTGGTCGAACATTCCATGATCGACAAACTCGCCTGACCGCCTGCTCCGGGTCAGAATCTTGCTGGTCCAGGGACCTTGCTAGCCGCAAGAATCTTGTTAGCCCCAAGAATCTTGCTAGCAGGAGTGGGTCCAAACAGCGTGGCGTTTCTCGATGAAGGCTTTGGGCCATTCGGCACCGTCACCACGCGCCGCGTTGCGGGCCATCACGTCGATAGCCAACTCGTAAGCGTCGCCGGTTGGCATGTCCATCTGGGCATACAGGGTCTGCTTGCCGACGCCTTTGGCGTAGCGGCTGCCCCGGGTCGCCCGGGCCAGGAGATCCAGCGTCGCGGATTCGAGCTCATCAGCGGACACCACACGGTTCACAAGGCCCCAGTCGAGCGCTGTGGCAGCGTCGATCGTGTCGCCCGTGAGCGCTAGTTCCACCGCCCGCTTTCGCCCCAGAGGTCGGGCCACGGCCACCATCGGCGTGTGGCAGAACAGCCCGCCTTTGCCACCCGGCGTCGCGAAAGCAGCCTCCTCGCTCGCCACGATCAGGTCGGCGCTAGCCGCTAGTTGCGCGCCGGCAGCGGTGGCAAGGGCATGCACCTGAGCCACCACCACCTGGGGAATCTCAGCAATAGCGGTCATAGCCGAAGTGCACAGCGTGAACAGACCCCTGAGTTCGTCCTCGTTCATCTTTGCCATCTCGCCGAGGTCATGCCCAGAGGAAAAGACAGGCCCGTTGGCCGCGAGCACGATGCCAGCGACTTGGCCGTCGTCGCCTGTGGTACGCAAGGCGTCTTCCAACTCGGCCAACATCTCCGTTGACAGACAGTTACGCCGCTCGGGCCGGTTTAGCGTGATCGTTACGTAAGCATCATCACGTTTGTAGAGAAGATTGCGATAGTCCATAGATCCCCCACTCAAATTCGCTCCCGCCTCGCCGAACATTCAAGAATTGGGCTCTCGCACCGCGCTGGTCAACAGGATGCCTCCTGCGAGGGCTACCAAGGGGGCGGACCCGAACACGAACAATCCGACAATCATGCCGCCCAGTACATTCGCGCCGGCAATAACGGTGACTGAAATACCCGCGACCTGGATGATCAACGAACCAAGCTTGCCGAGCGTCAAAAGATCCAAAAAACCGCCGACGATGAGCAACAGCGCAACCGACGCCAAGATGAGCACAGGAATCCCGTAGGAAACGTCAGGATCCACTCCACTGAGGGGTCTAATGTCTAACATATTCGTGGCGAAACCCAAGCCGAAATAGGCGTCAAAAACAGGCCAGGCCACCCAGTCAAGCCAAAACGAAGCGAAGATAGCCAAGACCGCGCCAAGCCCCCCTGGGAAAGGGCTGGAAAGCTCTAGCTTTGCCTGGTCGACAGATTCGACAGCCACCAGAACTGCCCCCACCACTGCAACTGCGGTGCCCACCAATCCGAACCATGGTCCAGCGTCGAGTTGTCCCGAACTCGGGCCAACAATCGACAAGAAAACCACGGTGACGCTGAAGGAACCCAGAGCCTTGCCCAGGGTGACTCCGATCGACCAGTCCCGGAGCAGAAGCGACAACCCAAGCACGAAGACGGCCAATCCCGTACCCAAGGTGGTGCCGCCGATACCAGTGACGTGGGGGAAGCTGTCACCGCCTGTCTTCACCCAGCCAAGCAGGCTGGACAGGACCATAATCGCCGCGCCAACCCTGACCACAACACGGCCTTCAACGTTTATCGCTGACCTCGACGATGGGACTTCGTCCCCACTTGGACTGGCTTCGGCGGCATCTTGAGATGATGAACCCGAACTGGCGTCTGATGGCCCGTCGAGGTTCTCACCGCTCATGCTTGTGAACGGTAACAGGGTCACCCTCCACCGTCAATCGAACCGCGACCGGGCACGGCAAACAAGCGGTGAACAGTAAGGTGCGACGATGACTCCAGAATGAATGCGCTGAGCGCTATAGGTATGACCCCGGTGGAAGCCCTGATCGCGCAAGCCAACCCCCAGCAGGCACGCCGCCGAACCGACCCCAAGCGAACCACTCTCCAAAGGCAAGTTCGACGACTTTCCGTTGGGTCCCGGCGCCGGGACAAAAACCGACGCTCATGGCGGTCTCGTCGAACCCCGTGACAGCCACCAAAGGGTTTCGAGAATCGGCGAGAATTCAACCACTCCACCAAGATTGAACCTAGATTTGATTTCAGTGAAGGTCGCTACGGATGAAAGGGGCAGACGTGAGAGTCATTGTGTTCGGCGCCAGTAGCCGACTCGGTCGACAGATCTGGCGCAAGGCGCTTGACGACGGGAACCGAGTCACGGTCTACGGACGTTGGGCGAAGGAACTCGTCAAAGAAGAGCCGGCACTGAGACCTATACAGGGTGACGCAATAGATGCGGGCAAGATCCGTGGAGCTGTATCCGGCCATGATGCCGTCATCGTTTGTCTCGGTACCGACTTGATCGAGCATGTCACCCCGGTTACGGGCACGACACGCATAATTGACGCCATGGTTCGCCGCGATGTCGAACGCCTTGTCGTCGCCACCACAACCGGAGATGGCCTCGACGAGGAAAAGATCTCGATGTGGGCGCGCATCTTCATACCGTGGGCCAGGCTGTGGGGTGCACGGTGGGGCACACACATGTTGGGTGGTCACGAACCTCAAGAAACGGTCGTCAAGGAGAGCCCGCTTGACTGGACAATCGTTCGCGTCCCTGTAATCAACGACAAATTATCGCCGGGATTCACAGAACGCAGCACCAACGTCAGCAGAGAAGATGCCGCAACCTCCCTGGTCAAGCAACTGGACGATCCAACCAACATCCACAGGACTATCACAGCCCGCGATTCTCAAGGCCTACCACCCTCTTACAGTTCAGACGCGGCTCCACCTTCAGGGGTGGCCCCACCCTCAGACGAAACTCCAGCCAAGGGTAAATTTGACGACTACCCAGTGGGTTTCAACGAATAACCACAAAAACGGGACTCCCGCTGGTCTCGCTGACCGATCAATGAGACCGCTCTAGAGGAGGCGACGACATGCGAGTCACTGTGTTCGGGGCCAGTAGCCGACTAGGAGACCAGATCTGGCGCAAGGCGCTTGATGACGGGTTCAAGTCGCCATCCTATTCACATTCCTCAATCGTCGGCTGAAGCAACTCGCCCGTGAAGAACCGGAATTGAGACTCATCCGGGTTGATCCACATGATCCGAACTCGATGCATAAAGCGATACCCGGCCAGGATGCTGTCATCCATTGTCTCGCCATGGACCACACCGCGACTACCGCTACGAGAGTCATTGTTGACGCCATGGTCCGCAGTGATGTCAGACGCCTTGTCGTCGCGACCACGACCGGAGACAGCCTCGACGAGACGATGACCTCAAGTATCCAACGCGTCCGGTTCCCGGTTGTTTCGCAGCGTCGCGGGGATCTGAGCCTCGTTGGCCGCGACGGATCTGAGGAACGGATCATCAAGGAGAGTCCGCTCGATTGGACCATCGTTCGTGTCCCTATTGTCAACGATCCCGAACGCGACACCGAACTCAGCAGAGAGGATGTCGCAACCTTCCTGGTCGAGCAGTTGAACGATTCCACCAACATTCACAGGAAAACCGCTGTGAGAAGTTCTCAATCCCCGTCGGTTACAGACGTGGCCCCACCCTCAGACGTGGCGCCACCCTCAGACGACACTGCTCCAAGCGAACCTCCCGCAAAGGGCAAATTTGACGACTATCCGCTGGGTTTCAACGAAGAGCCGAAAAAGCGGGGCTCCCGCTGGTTTCGCTGAACACTCGGTCAATACCAGACCAC
Source organism: Candidatus Aldehydirespiratoraceae bacterium (assembly GCA_965249055.1). GTDB lineage: Bacteria > Actinomycetota > Acidimicrobiia > Acidimicrobiales > Aldehydirespiratoraceae > VXYK01. Next base: position 467,296 of record CBDFKX010000002.1, read on the forward strand.
CAACGAAGAAAACCGGCGCCAGTGTCGGGATGTGTGGCACTATCTGAAGACTTAATACTTGGTGACAGATACCTATTTACCAAGTAACGTGTTGATTGTGAGCAACGTACAGGAATATCTGGTGTCGTCGTCGGGCCAGATGTGTCTACCCGCCCAGGTTCGGCATCGCTGGAACCTTGATGACGGAGGACCGGTCGACGTACTCGATCTCGGATTTGGTGTGCTCGCTGTACCTAAGGGCGAGGGACGCCAGCTGCTAGCCGACCTCCTTGGACGGGACGAGCATGCCGACTTCGTGCGCGGGTTGGCCGACGACCCGGATCTCGCCACCACATGAGCCAGGCGGTTCTTGACGACCATCTCCTACGTGACCTGCTTTCCGGTGAGTTGAGCGACGGGTTGGAGCGGGTGCTCGTCGATCACGAACCAGCTACAACGAATCTCTATTTGATTCGGCTTTGCCGAAGCGTCGTGTCGGCCACCGGAGGGGCCCTCACCGGTTCGTGGCCCCGCGGTGCCCGTCGAGAGTTGGGGCGACAACTCCTCAACCTGCCCTCCGATATTGACGTAGTACCGGTTCGCAACCTTGCGTACCGCATGGCCGAACTCGCAGACGCGCATCAACTCTCTACTCTCGGTGCCGAAGCCGTAGCGGCTTCCGAACACCTTTCTGCACCGCTCTGCGTCTGGGCCGGAGACGACGGGCCTCGGATTCGGTCTGCGATGTCCCATCTCAGCTGTGACTACCGCTCAATTTCCCGCTGAAATAGGGTGGGACCATGATGCACCAGGCTGAGCTGACCCATCTCAAGAATGACGAGCCCCTCGAAGATGTGCTGGAGGTGCTCGACACCGACGGGGCGGTGATCGTTGAGGAGTGCTTCAGCGCCGAGTTGATGGAACAGATCCTTTCGGAGTTGGCGCCCCACATAGCGAAACCGGACTCCAACAGAACCCACATCAACCCGATCATTGCCGACTTCTACGGGGAGCACACACGCCATGTGACCGGCTTGTGCTCCAAGTCGCCCACCTTTGTCGCGGAGGTGCTGCTTCATCGGATGATGCTCGGCGTTGCCGATGCCGTACTGGGCCCAAGCTGCGCCGACTACCAGCTGAACGTGGCCCACATGCTGGTGTTGGGACCTGGCGCTGAGGCGCAGTTTCCCCACCGTGACGAAGATGTCTGGGTGCACATGCCCAGTCCCCGTCCCGAGATCGAGTTGGCGTCGATTACCGCTCTGTGTGACTTCTCACGAGAAATCGGTGCTACCCGGGTCGTGCCTGGAAGCCACCAGTGGGAAAGGGACCGTTTGCCGGAGCCTCACGAGTTCGCGGATGCCGAGATGCCCGCCGGTTCAAGGGTGATCTACCTAGGCTCAACCATCCACGGTGCCGGCTCGAACACCACCACCGACCAGCATCGGCCCGCATTCCATCTGAGCTACATGTTGGGTTGGTTGCGCTGCGAGGAGAACAACTGCTTGGCCACACCCCCCGATATCGCTCGCACGCTGCCCCGCCGAGCTCAAGAACTCCTCGGCTACGACGTCCACGACGCCATCAAAGACGCCGGCGGTTTCCTTGGAGCTCTCGACATGAAGATCCCCGCCGACATGCTCGCCTCCGGCGAACTCTAAGCACCCGAACCGTCCGTAGAGCACAGCCGCGTTCTCGGCTCGACACCGGCTTCGGCGCTACTGGATGCCGAAGGGGGTTAGGGCGGAGCGGGCTTCTTCGCTGGATTGGGTGAGGAAGACGGCGCTGTCCCAGTAGTCGGTGCGGTGGGTGATGAGTCCGTCGGCAACGACTAGACGTTGTACGCCTCGTACAGATATGGGGTGCTCGCCTTGCCAACGGGCGGTCATGGTGTAGAACGCTGCGACATCTGAGCCTTCCACGATCAGACGCTCGATTTCGTAGCGCAAATCAACCATGTCGGCGAGGAAACCGACCAGTCGCCGGCGATACACATCGCGCCCGACGCAACCAGCCCCAAGAGCCGACGTGTGCTCGTTGACAAAGTCGGGCGACACACGTGCAGCGATTGCTTCGGCGCTACCAGTAGCGAAAGATTCCAGATACGAACGGGCGATCGCGCTCGGGGTAGCTGCTTCGTTGGATTCATTCACGGACCTCACTATAGAATGCGCAAATGGTCAGTTGGTCTGACCAAACGGGAATGATCCACGTGGGGAGGAGCGGTTCCAATGACAACATTCGCAGACCGAGCACCGCTACAAACGGCCTGGTATCCGGTCGCAGAATCGACCGATGTCACAGACAAACCCCATTCCACCCGGCTTCTCGGAGAAAACCTCGTCCTGTGGCGTTCACAAAACGGGGATCTGATCGCCGCACCCGACAAGTGCCCACACCGGCAAGCCCCGCTCTCAATCGGCACGTACAACGAAGGCCAAATCACCTGCGCATACCACGGCTGGACATTCGGGGAACAAGGACGATGCGTGCTCGTGCCGTCATCAGGTCCAGGAGCTCCCATACCGCCGACCGCGCACTTGAACTGCTACAACGTGCAAGAACGATACGGACTGGTCTGGGTATGCCCCGGCGAACCAGCAGTCGCAATTCCAAGAATCCCCCAAGACGAAGACCCGGCGTTTCGCAGATTGAACACCGGAGTCGAAACTTGGAAGGTGTCCACCCCTCGACTGGTCGACAACTTCATGGACTTCAGCCACTTTCCGTGGGTCCACACCGGCACGTTCGGCCTCGGCCAAGACCCGCTGATACCCAAGCTCAACCTGCTGCAACTCGACGAAGACTTCTACGGCTACATATACGAGGTGTACGCCGCGAACCCCGACGAAGCCACCGCTCTCAGCGGCAGCGAAGAAGACGTAGTGCATCGTGTGATGACCACCGGCTTCGCTCTGCCGTTCATGGTCAGAAGCACCATCCGCTACGACGACGGCCTCGAACACATCCTGCTGTTGGTAAGCACACCTCGCGACGACCTCGAATCTTTGTTCACATTCGTTGTCTGGAGAAACGACGACCACAGCGTTGAGCCCGAAGAAATCGTCGCCTTCGACCGTGCTATCGGCGCAGAAGACAAAGCCATGCTCGAACAGGTGCCCGGGACTCTGCCGCTCACCCGCACCGGCGTCGTCAACGTGCAATCAGACAAACCGTCGGTTGAGTGGCGTCGCTGCTTTGCCGAGTTCATCCAACTGGAGGCGTAATGAGAGCTAGCGACAGGACACATCGATGATCAGCGGCATGAACCACGCCGTGCTGTACGTGCGCGACTCCGAACGGCATCGAAACTTCTACGAAGACGTGCTCGGGTTCAGTACCATCGTCAATCAGCCTGGGCAATACGCATTCATGCGCGCGCCCGGCTCCGAAAACCACCACGACATCGCCTTTTTCGCCATCGGCGAAACCTCCGGCGCATCGCAGGCCGGACGGCAGACAGTTGGTATGTACCACATCGCCTGGGAAGTAGCGACCCTTGCCGAACTGGCTGAAATGGAACGCCGGTTACAAGCCGCAGGTGTCCTCATCGGTGCCTCAGATCACGGTGTCAACAAGAGCCTGTACTGCAAAGATCCCGACGGACTCGAGTTCGAAGTGATGTGGCTCGTGCCCCCCGATCAATGGGGTGAAGACGAACACCAAGCGATCATCCGACCCCTGGATCTGGCCGCAGACATGAAACGCTTTGCCGGCTTGGCGGCCAACGCCGCAGCCGACCCCGCAACCGATCTGACGAAAGAGACAGCGTGAACCTCTCCAACCACTACTGCCACTTCTTCGAAGAGGACGAGTTCAGCGAGACTGACCGGCCGGGATTCAGGCGGCGGGTGATAACAGGAGAGAACCTGCAACTTTGCTTCTGGCGCATCAAAGGCGGTGCGACTGGGTCGTTTCTGCACAAACACGACGACAATGAACAACTCGGGATCATCGTACGGGGTACGCTGGACTTCCGAATTTTCGACGGCGAAGAGTCCGACCACTCATCGAAACGAGAGGTGCTGAGCGCCAACCAGGTGTACCTGGCAGCACCCGGCGTGTGGCACGGCGACAGCATCTTCGTGGGCGACGACGAATACGACGAATGCTGGATCCTCGACGTGTTCAGCCCGCCACGCGACGATTTGGTGGCCGGCTGATGGCAGATTGGAGGCTTGCAGTCGACATCGGTGGGACGTTCACCGACGTTGTGCTGCTCGACGCCGAATCTGGGCGGATCGTTGTCGACAAAACCCTCACCACACCCGCCGCGCCACTCGATGGCGTACGCACCGGGCTTACGCAGCTACTCAAACGGGCGGGCGTGCAACCCCAAGACATCACCGCGCCCATCGTTCACGCAACAACACTCATCACCAACGCTTTGATCGAAGGCAAAACCGGGCGCGCCGCGCTGGTGACCACGCAAGGGTTCGGTGACACGCTGCTCATCCGCGATGAACACCGTTACGACATGTATGACCTGCAAATCGAGTTCCCGGCACCGCCAATTCCCCGCGAGCTGACCTTCGAACTCAACGAGCGGACTATTGCCGATGGCAGCATCGCTACTGACCCGAGCACCGAAGACCTCGAAGAGTTGACCCAACAATTGCGTGACGCCGAGATCGAGTCGGTTGCTGTCTGCTTGCTCAACTCCTACGTCAACGCAACCAACGAACAGAAAGTGGCCGCGCACCTGCGCCAAGCTTTAAGCGTTCCCGTCTGTATCTCCGCCGACATTTCACCACAAATCCGCGAATACCCGCGGATGACCACCACTGCTTGCAACGCGGCCACCATGCCTGTCATCGGCCCGTACCTCGACGAACTCCAAAAGTGGCTGTCGGCGGAGGGGTTCGGAGGTTCGGTGCTGATGATGTTGTCCAACGGCGGGGTTGTGTCGGCCACCGACGCTGCCCGCGGGCCGATCCGTCTTGTCGAATCCGGGCCTGCGGCAGGTGCGCTCGCTGGAAGCTGGTTCGCCAAACGACTCAACATCAAGAGGCTCCTCTGTTTCGACATGGGCGGCACGACCGCCAAAGCCTGTCTCATCGAACACGGTGAGCCAGAGCTGACCAACATCTTCGAGGTAGCCCGGGCCTACCGTTTCAAAAAAGGATCCGGCTATCCCGTTTCGGTGCCTTCGGTGGACCTCGTCGAGATCGGCGCCGGAGGCGGGAGCTTGGCTCGGGTGGATCAGTTCGGTCTGCTCAAAGTCGGTCCTGAGTCGGCCGGGGCTGATCCAGGCCCGGCGAGCTACGCCCAAGGCGGGACAATTCCCGCGGTAACCGACGCGGATGTGATTTTGGGCTTGCTGGATCCCGACGCCTTCCTCGGTGGTGACATGCCACTCGACGCATCACTGGCCGATGCTGCCACCGAAGCCGTGGCCGAAGACCTATCTCTGTCCATGATCGACACCGCCGCGGGGATCCATGACGTTGTCAACCAAAACATGGCGGCAGCAGCGTCGATGCACGGTGTTGAGATGGGCATGGACCTTCGAGGGATCCCCGTCATCGCCTTCGGTGGTGCTGGCCCGGTTCATGCCTGCGGTGTAGCTGAGTTGCTCGAATCTGACGAAGTGATATTCCCGGTCAACGCCAGCGTCCTGTCTGCGTTCGGGACACTGGTGTCGCCTGTGCGCATCGACCTCGCCCGCTCAATGCCCCGCCTGATCAACTCCGTTGACCCCGCAGAACGAGACCGTCTGCTCGACGAACTCCGCGACGAAGGGCGCCGCGTTCTTCGGGCTGCGGGTGTTCCCGACAGTGCGATCAGGTATCGCTACGGAGTTGACGCCCGCTACGCCGGGCAGGGTAACGAGATCACCATCTGGGTTGGTGACGGTACCTCATGGCCCGTCGAGCAAGCCCAAGTGGTCGAAGCATTCGAAGCCGAATATCGCCGTATCTACGGAATGACCATTCCCGACGTGGAAGTAGAGGCCATCACCTGGCGATTGTCGGTCTCCGCCGCACCTACCCCATTCGAGCCGGCGGGCATCCGCGCAGACAACGCAGCGGCTCCGGCTACGCCCGGCGCAGACAACGCAGCGGCTCCGGCTACGCCCGGCGCAGACAACGCAGCGGCTCCGGCTACGCCCGGCGCAGGCAACGCGGCGGCTCCGGCTACGCCCGGCGCAGGCAACGCGCCGGTGCCGAACCGCAGCAGACCGATGGTGTTCGGACGTGGGATCGCAGCGGTTGACGCGCCGGTGTATGTCCGCAGCGAACTGGCAGTCGGAGCCAGGTTCAACGGCCCGGCAGTAGTCGAAGAACGCGAAACCACCACAGTCATCCGCCCAGGTTGGTCCGTAGAGGTCGCCGCAGACGGAAGCCTGATGGCAACGAGGATGCACCCATGACTGCAACCGACATGCCACAAGCAACCTTCGACCCCATCGAGCTTGAGATTCTCTGGCAATCGCTTATATCGACGGTCAACGAGCAGGCCCGGGCGCTGCAACGCTCAGCGTTCTCGCCGATCGTGCGCGAAGCCGGAGACCTCGCAAACGCGGTATTCGACCGCCGCGGGCGCATGGTCGCTCAAGCGGTAACCGGCACACCGGGCCATATCAACTCGCTCGCTATCGGCGCTTCGAAGATGCTTGAAGAATACCCGTTGGATCAGATCGAACCCGGCGATGTGCTCATCACCAACGACCCCTACAAAACCGCCGGTCAGCTACTTGATGTGACGGTGCTCGTACCTGCATGGCGCAACGGTCGCATCATCGCTTTGTTCGGCTCGACCATCCATCACACCGATGTGGGCGGCTACGGCATCGGCGCCGGCGGACGAGATGTTTTCGAAGAGGGCCTGTGGATTCCCATCTGCAAGCTGATGAAAGGCGGTCAGCGCAACCCCGATGTGTGGAAGTTCATCCTCTCCAACGTTCGCCAACCCGACCACATGGCCGGTGACCTGCACGCGCAGATGGCTTCTGGCGAGGTAGGTGCGCAAAGGCTCTTCACGCTCTGCGAAACCCACGGACTTGACGACATCGAAGCGTTGGCCGACGAAATCATCAACCGATCCGAGCATGCAACCCGGGCGAGCATCCAGGCGCTCCCAGCCGGGACCTACAACGCCGACGCGATACTCGATCTCGCCGATGCCAGCCGCATCAACATTGTGTGCTCACTTGAAGTCGACCCTGTCGCTGGTGAGATCACCGTCGACTATGAGGGCAGCTCAGAGGCATCGCCGTGGGGCATCAACGTGGTCATGAACTACACGCACGCCTACACCACCTTCACCGTGAGATCGGTTCTCAACCCCGACATCCCCAACAATCACGGCAGCCTCGCCCCGATCAAGGTCAAAGCTCCCGAAGGTTCAATCGTCAACGCGGTCACACCCCAGCCGGGCACGGCGCGCCATGTAGTCGGCATGTTTTTGCCCAACGCGCTGCTCAAGGCGCTCGCTCAGGTTCGGCCCGAAGCGGCAATGGCCGAAGGATCCGGTGCGGTCTGGACCATGCAGGTCAACGGCAACCACCCCGACGGCAGCCCGTTCATCACTGCGATGTTCACCTACGCGGGCGGCGTGGGGGCTCGCGCCACGAAACCGGGCCTCAATGCCTGTTCCTACCCGACCGGGGTTTCGGCAGTGCCGATCGAAGTGGTGGAAGCGTCGGCCCCCATCAGGTTCTCGGAGAAATCGCTGCGACCCGGTTCCGGGGGCAGAGGAGCACAAATCGGGGGTTTGGGCCAATCGATCGAGTTCAGTGTCGACACCGAGAAGCCCTGGCAACTAAACGCTGTCACCAGCCGCCTAGCAGACCCTCCCCTCGGAGTGTTCGGCGGCGAAGCGGGTGCCGCGGGCAGTTTCAAGGTCAACGGTCAACCCGTACAGACACAGGCCCGGATCACTCTCGACGGCAGCGATGTCATCCGGCTCGAACTCCCCGGTGGGGGAGGCTACGGAGCCCCCGACGATGCTTGAGACCGCCCTTGTTCCAACGTTTTCGTCGGTTTGGGAGCGTGCAGTGCGCGCTCGGGCCGATGAGACGTTTTTGATCTTTGAGGACCCGAACGGCCAGGTGACGCAGTGGACCTACCAGCAGTTCGATTCACAAGTCCAACGAGTCGCGGCTCGGCTCAATGCTGAAGGCGTTGCTGCTGGTAGCTGTGTTCATTTGGCGTTGACCAACTGTCCGACCTTTGTGGCGGTGTGGCTCGCGGCCAACCGGCTCGGCGCCTGGATCGTGCCTGCAGATCCGCTGGGCAAAGAACCCGAGTTCGCCGAACAGATCGAACGCACCTGCCCCACCGTGGGCTTCTGCTCAACGAGTCGGAGCACTCAGTATCGAGCGGCGGCGGCTAACGCGGCTGCCGTGGCCGCCGTGCCCGCGGTCCTTGCGGGATCCGTGCCACCGAAGGCAATGACCGTCATCGAGATCGACGAAGCCGATGCCACCTTTGCGCCATTCCCACCAGCGGAGTTCAGCGCCTGGGCGAATCCCAAACCAACCGACCTTGCCGCGGTGATGTTCACCAGCGGAACCACCGGACGTCCCAAAGGGGTTTCAGTCACACAAGCCAACTACGCCTTCGCCGGAAAAGTCATGGCGCAGGTGGCCGGTCTTGCCGCCAAAGACCGTCAACTAGTTGTGTTGCCGTTGTTTCACGCCAACGCGCAGTACTACTCGTTCGCCTCCGCGATTTGGGTCGGAGCGTCTGTGGCGTTGATGCACACCTTCTCAGCCAGCGGATTCCTGCCACAAGCAGCACGACATCAAGCCACCTGCGCAAGCCTTTTCGCGGCCCCGCTACGAATGATTCTGGCTCGAGGCGGCCCAGTCGAAGGACTGCGACTGAGGCATTGCTGGTTCGCCCAGAACTTAGCTGAAGACCAATACCAGACAATTTGTGACTGGTTCGGCTGCCGTCCCCGCCAGCTCTATGGCATGACAGAAACCATCCCGGCAGTGCTCACAGACGAACCGACCAACCCACGGCCCGACTCAATGGGCTTCGTCACCCGCGGCTGCGAAGTCGAGATCCACGACGCCAACGGAGCGCGCTGCGCCAACGACGAACTTGGCGAGGTCGTGGTCAAAGGAACACCCGGCATCACCATCTTCGAGGGCTACTTCGAGGACCCCGCGACTACTGCTGCTAACTATCGCGGCGAGTGGTTCCGTACCGGCGACCGAGCTTGGCGTGGCGGCGAAGGCCGCTTCTTCTTCGATGGCCGTCGTTCCGATGTGCTCAAGGTCGCCGGCGAGAACGTGTCGACCGTTGAGATCGAGTCGGTGCTGTGTGCGCACCCGCTGGTGCTGGAAGCATCGGTTATCGGCGCGCCCGACCCGATCCGTGACGAAGTACCGATGGCATTTGTTGTGCCTGCAGACGCCACGAATCCCCCCGAGACCGAAGACCTGCTGAAATGGTGTAACCGTCGCCTTTCCAAGCACAAGCAACCCCGAGGAATCACCATGCTTTCAGAACTCCCTCGCACCAGCGTGGGAAAGATACGAAAATTCATGTTGAAGGAAGGAGTTGGTGTCTCATGAGCGTGCTGAACAGCGACCTACTGGCACGGCTCGACGCCTCGACCGACGATGTGTCGCAGGCAGTAACCCTTCCGCCCGAGATCTACACCTCTGACGAGTTCCTCTCGTTTGAAACCGACGCGCTGTATATGAAGGAATGGCTTTGCGTCGGCCGAGCCGAACGAATCGCCAATGTGGGCGATTGGTTCACCGTCAATCTCGTTGATGAGCCGCTCATCATCACCCGCGACAAACAGGGAACTGTACGGGCGATGTCGGCGGTGTGTCAGCACCGTGCCATGCAGGTGTGTGAGGGCGAAGGCAACAGCACAACCTTCAAATGCCCCTACCACCACTGGAACTACGCACTCGACGGACGCCTGTTGGGCGCACCCGCAATGGAACGCACAGAAGACTTCAACAAATCCGAATGCGGGTTGCCTCAACTCAAGGTGGAGGAATGGCTGGGTTTCATCTTTGTGAACTTCGACCCGGATGCCGCACCGCTGGGGCCGACCCTGCACCGCTACGAACCCTTTCTTGGGAACTACGACCTCGCCAACGCGGTGTGCCCTGGCACGTTCACCCTCGAAGACATGCCCTGGAACTGGAAGGTCATGTTCGAGAACTTCAACGACGGTTACCACGCCAACCGGCTTCACCAATTCGTGCAGGACTTCTGCCCGTCGATCATGTCGGGTTTTCCTGTGCCGTGGTCCGACGACTCCAATGTTATTTTCCGCACTGCCGGATACACCCATATCGACGGCGGTTTCAATGCCACCCATCGCGTCATCATGGATGTCTTCCCTGATCTCACCGAAGAGGAACGAACCCGGTCAACCTTTGCTCTGATCCCACCCACGTTGTGTTTCGGCACCGCGCCCGATCAGTGCTTCTTCTTTTTGGTCCGTCCCAAGAGCCCGGAGTCCATCGATGTGGAGATCGGCTACATCTTCCACCCCTCGGCACTGCAAGACCCGCTTTTTGAGCACAAAATGGCCCTATCGGACGCGGGCGTGCAAGTATTTGTTGCCCAGGACCAGGATGCAACCACCAGGGTCCAAAGGGGTTTGCGTTCCCGGTTCGCACCACGAGGCCGTTACTCCTGGCAAGAGGAGAGCCACATCCAATTCAACCGCTGGCTAGTCCAGCGCTACCGCAACGCCTGGCCCGATAGGTAAGCCACCGAATCTAACCACAGATCCCAACAACCAGTGTACTGAACAACCCGAAAGTACATGTTAACAAGGAGGGGAAATCCAATGCCCAAACAATTGCAAAGAAAGCTACTTCAGCTATTGACGTTGTTGTTGGCGTTCACGCTCATCGCCGCCGCTTGCGGAGACGACGATGGCGACGACGAGCCGGAAGCTACGCCAACAACGGAGGACATGCCCGAAGAAGAACCTGAAGACATGCCCGAAGAAGAACCCGAGGACATGCCCGAAGAAGAACCTGAAGACATGCCCGAAGAAGAACCCGAGGACATGCCCGAAGAAGAACCCGTTGAGACAAGCGCCGTCGTGGAAGCGTTTGACAGTGACGGCGACGGGACTGTCACTATCGGTGTCGCAGCCGCTGGCCCACGTGATGACAACGGCTACTACCAGTCGCTGGTGAACTTCGCCGAGCAGTTCTCTGCCGATAACGGTTTCGCTCCTCCAATCGTGTCCGACAGCATCGGTGCAGCCGAAGCCGCGCAAGCCCTTTCAGACTTGGCGCAACAAGGTGTCGACATCTTGATGGTTGGAGCCTCCGAGATTGCCGAGCCACTGCCCGACCTGACCGAGCAGTATCCCGACATCTTCTGGTACTGCAACTGCGGTGCTGGGTTCCAGGAGTTGCCTGGTTTGGCGCAAGCAACCGACTGGGGTTCGGCCATCCACTACACAGCGGGTGTTGCCATGGCAGGCATACTGCAAGCCGAAGGCGGCGACAAAGCCGTGTTCCTCGGTTGTTGCGACATCAACTTTGAGCGCGAGTCGTACAACGCCACGGTTTATGGACTTCAGTCCGTCGATCCCAACTTGACCATGGAGTATGTGGGCACCGGGGACTACCAGTTTGACTTCGACAACTCCGCCAACGCCACCGCCGCTCTCACCAGCGCCATAGCCAACGGTGTCACCCTGGCCTACGCCTATCTCGGCGGCGCACTTGAGGCCGTCGGCCAACTCGCCACCGATGAAGGCGTCGCGGTGTTCGCCGCAGGACCAGCCGACGTGTGTGAGCGAGACGACGGTATCGCCTGGACCGGAAGCATCGTCTTTGACGGCGGACTCTACGCTGCACAGGCACTTCGCTTGATCGTCGACGGCGAACTGGCCGAAGGCTCGACCTATCAGTTCCCGACCGAAGCCGGCCTCAACGGTGCGTTGCTGTGCGACGCGCCCGACGAAGCCCAAGCGTTGCTTGACGACGCCTTCACCGCAGTCGCCTCCGACGGTGAACTGCTGGGAGCACTCGGAGCTATTTCGGGCGAGGCTTACTCAGGCGGGTGAGTAACAGCGAACTAGGCGCCGCAGGGACTGACGAGACCACCAACTCGTCGGTCCCCGCGGTTCAGCTAATCGGCATCACTAAACGGTTCGGCGCTGTCGTAGCCTGCGACAGCGTCGACCTAACGCTTCAACGTGGGCAGATTCACGGCCTACTAGGCGAAAACGGCGCCGGAAAATCCACGCTCATGAAGATACTCATCGGGCTGGTGCTGCCAGATGCCGGGGCTATATCTATCGACGGCACGGTCCAGTCGATACACGACCCGCTGACCGCCTCGGCGCTTGGCATCGGCATGGTTCATCAGCATTTCAGCCTGGTTGACGCGCTAACCGTCTGGGAAAACGTGACCCTCGGAGACTCAGGCCGACTCGACCCGAACGCAACCCGAACTCGCATCGGCGAAATCGCCGAGCAGTACGGACTGGTAATAGACCCCGACAAACGAGTCGGTGATCTCACCGCTGGGCTTCGTCAACGGGTCGAGATCATCAAGTGCCTTCGCCGTGACCCGAGCATCGTCATCTTCGACGAACCGACCTCGGTTCTCACGCCCGAAGAATCTGAGCAGCTTTTTGAATCCCTCCGTTATGTGGTCGCCGCCGAGAGCCGAACTGTGGTGTTGGTTAGCCACAAACTCGACGAGGTGTTGCACGCCACCGACAACATCACGATCATGCGCCAGGGCAAAGTTGTGGATCAGCGGCGCTCAGCCGACGCGAATGCCCCAACCTTGGCCCGGGCGATGGTCGGTCGAGAAGTGTCTCTGCGATCCGAACGGGCCGCGCTCGGCATTCACAGCCTCGATGACACCGACCTCGACGGCAGCGACCTCGACGAAGCCGATACCGCGACGGGTGACACCGGCGAAACCGGCGATAGCGACACTCCAGACACCGCGCCCGACATCGGGCCGACTGCTCAGCCCGTGCTTCGCATCGACAAGGCAGTCGCCCACGACGCAGGTGGGGTCGTCGCTTTAGATGAGTTCACACTTGAGATGTATCCCGGCGAGATCGTCGGAGTGGCAGGCGTGGAAGGCAACGGGCAACGGGAGCTCGGAGATGTGCTCTCCAGCCTGCTGACACTCTCGTCGGGGACAGTCACCGTGGACGGCACACCAGTGCCTACCGGCAAGTCTGGAGCGATGGCCAAAGCAGGAATCGGCGCCATTCCAGAAGACCGCCACGACAGCGGTCTGGTGCTCGACATGACAGTCGCCGAAAATCTTGTGCTCGTTGACCAATCCCGCGCCGCGACCCGCGGCCTTTTCGACCAAAAACGGCTCAATGCCTTTGCCTTGGAGATGATCGGCCAGTTCAACATCGCCTGCTCGGGCCCAAACGCCCCTATGTGGTCGGTGTCAGGCGGAAACCAACAGCGAGTTGTACTAGCACGGGAATTGGCGCAGGAACCCAAGATCCTCGTAGCGGCCCAGCCAACCCGTGGGCTTGATGTCGGCGCCATCGAGTACATGAGCCATCGACTTGAAGCCGCAGCGGCCACCGGCGTGGCCGTGCTGCTCATATCAAGGGAGCTGGAGGAGATCCTCGAACTCTCACACCGCATCATCGTGATGCACAGCGGGCGTATTGTCGGAGAGATGCCCCGAGCGCAGGCCAACTTCGAGACTCTCGGTCTGCTTATGGGCGGCGCCGCGGCATGACCACCGTCGAGGCCGTTGACGCCGAGGTCGTGCGACCCACGCGGGCAAGGCACGGGGCAAGACTGAGCGAGTGGATCGTGCTGTACACGCTGAGTGTGTTGGCTGCGCTGGTGTTGTCGACCATTTTGGTGGAGGCAACCGGGGGTGATTGGCGACCCGTGGTCAATGCTCTGCTCGACGGCAGCATCCGGCGACCTGGGCGCTGGGGCGAAACCCTCGCCACTGCCGCGCCCCTGCTCGTCGTCGCGCTCGGCACTGTCATCTCCGCCAAAGCCGGTTTGGTAAATATCGGCCAAGAAGGTCAGCTCTACGTCGGCGCCGCGATAGGGACCTATTTCGGGCTGCTGATCGGGGGGCCCGGGCAGCTCAACGTGGTGCTGATTCTGATTATCGGAGCTGCCGGCGGTGGTCTCTGGGCGGGAATAGCGGCAGGTCTGCGCTACTGGCGCGGCGTCCCCGAGGTGTTGTCGACGCTGCTATTGGTGGCCATCGGGGGTCATGCCGTCGCCTATGCGCTCCGCTGGGAATGGCTGCTATTGGCCCCGGAAGGCAGCCGCGGCAACCGCAATCAAGTCAGCGAGCAACTCGCAGTCGACAACCGACTTCCACGTCCCGACCTCTTCGGCAACGAATTCCCGCTCACTGTCTTCATCTCTATTCTCCTCGCCGCAATCGTTGCCTTTGCACTGTCACGCACAGTTTGGGGGTTTCGGCTTCGAATACTCGGCCGCAATCCGAGAGCAGCGCAGAGGTCGGGGGTATCGGAAACCAAATACGGCGCTACAGCTCTCGTGCTCAGCGGCGCTTTCGCGGGACTGGCCGGTGCTGCCATGCTGACCGGCGGGGGGTATGCGTTTGGGAATTACCAGATGGTGCCCGGCTTTTCCGCCAATATCGGCTGGACTGGTCTGCTCGTGGCGCTGGTGGCTTACGAGAAGCCTTTGGCCGCGATTCCCGTGGCGGTGGTATTCGCGGGGTTGCGCACGGGGTCGAGTTTCGTCGGCAGTACCGGGGTTGAGGGTCGCATCACCGATGTCATCTCAGGTTTGCTGGTGTTGGCCCTGCTGATCCCCGCGGCGGTGATGTTTCTTCGCGATCGCCGTCGTGCTCGGGCCGCGGCAACGGAGAGGGTGTGAGCCATGGCAGATTTTCTGCGCGCGATTTATGACATCTTCTCAAGCGAGGCGACCTATGGCAACGGCGCGTTGTTTGCGGCTTTCCTCGCCTTCGCGGCAACGGGCGAATGGGTGGCAGAGCGGTCGGGAACGCTCAATATCTCAGTCGAAGGGATGCTGCTGAGCGGAGCGTTCTCCGCCGTTATGGGCTATCACATCACCGGATCGGTGGCTGTCGGTCTGCTAACGGGAATCTTAGGCGGGATGCTGGTCGCGGGCGTGCAAGCCGAGATGAGCCACCGCCTCACCGCGGATCAGTTCGTGGTTGGGCTCACGCTCAACCTGTTGGTCCTGGGACTCGCCGGGTTTCTCGAAAACGAGATCGCACCGGAGTCAACCTTGGCCGGTAAATGGGAAATCCCGCTGCTTCACGACATTCCCCTCGTTGGACCGGCGCTGTTCGATCAGCGCTGGCCGTTCTACGTCTTGTATCTGCTCATGCCGTTTTCGTGGTGGCTGGTTTATCGGACCCGCTGGGGTTTGGAGCTGCGGGCGGTAGGTGAGAACCCGCAATCCGCTGACGTTTCAGGAATTGATGTCAACAAACGTCGCCGCCAGTCAATTTATTACGCCGGATTAACGTGCGGACTCGGGGGCGCTTTCCTGATCTTCGGACACATCGGCAGGTTCGAAGATACGGTCGTCGGTGGACGCGGCTTCATAGCCATAGCAGCGGTGATCTTCGGCGGCTGGACGCTGCGGGGAACGCTCGCTGGGTGTGTGGTATTCGCCGGAGCACTGTCGTTTCGGTTTTCAATTCAGGATCTCAAAATCAATAGTGAGTTGTTGCAGTCATTGCCGTTCATCGTCACTATCGCGGGCATGGCCATCTTCGCCCACCGAGTACGCGCCCCGGCAGCGCTGGCCCGTCCCTTCATCCGCGGCCTCAGGTAGCCAACTGTGCAATATCAACCTTTGGGGCGTACGGGAATACAGGTCAGCCGTTTGGGGCTCGGGACAATGGTGCTCGGAGCTTGGGGCAATACCGACTTGGCGGACTGCACCCGGATAATCAACCGAGCGCTCGACGATGGCATCAACTTGATCGACACCGCTGACATGTACGGAGACGGCGAGAACGAGGGCATCGTTGGCTCCGCGATCAAG
The DNA here is from genome assembly GCA_965249055.1 of Candidatus Aldehydirespiratoraceae bacterium. Lineage (GTDB taxonomy): Bacteria > Actinomycetota > Acidimicrobiia > Acidimicrobiales > Aldehydirespiratoraceae > VXYK01. The sequence goes on from CBDFKX010000002.1 coordinate 483,233, forward strand.
ACCCGGCGCGATGAAGTGGTGTTGTGCACGAAATTCCATTACCCGGTCGGCGATGATCCTGATCCGAATCGGCGGGGCAACAGCCGTCGCTGGATCATGACCGCCGTTGAAGACAGCCTTCGCAGGCTCGGAACTGACCGTATTGATCTGTACCAAGTGCACCGACCCGACCCGACCACCGCGATTGATGAGACGGTCGAGGCTCTGTCCGATTTGGTGCGGTCAGGCAAGATCCGGGCCTGGGGCACCTCGACGTTTCCCGCCGAGGAACTTGTGGAAGCGCATTGGGCCGCGGCCCGCAGCGGGGGTATCGGACCCCATACCGAACAACCGCCGTACTCGATCTTGTGTCGAGGAATCGAAAGAGATGTATTGCCCGTGGTTCAGCGTTACGGCATGGGCACGCTGGCGTGGAGTCCGCTGTCCGGTGGTTGGCTCACTGGCAAATACCGGCGAAACGACCCGGCCCCGAGCGGTAGTCGAGGCGCCACAAATCCTGATCATTTCGACGGCGGCAACCAACTCAAGTTCGATGCCGCTGAGGTTCTGGGCCAGATCGCGGACGGCGCCGGTGTTTCTGTCACCCATCTGGCTTTGGCCTGGACGTTGGAGCATCCAGCGATCACTACCGCGCTCATCGGCCCCCGCACCATGGATCAACTCGAAGATCTGCTCGGCGCGGCTGAGCTGACTCTCAAAGGCGAGGTGCTCGACCTGATCGACGATGTAGTGCCACCCGGTCACGACATCAACCCCGCCGACAAAGCCTGGATACCGCCGGGCCTATCAACCCACGCACGGAGACGGAGCTAGAGCAATGAAAGCAATGCTGTACCACGAATCGGGTGGACCCGAAGTTCTGCAATATGTCGATGTGCCCGATCCCGAGCCGGGACCGAGAGACGTGGTTGTCGACGTGGCCGCCACCGCGCTCAACCGACTCGACGTGGTGCAGCGCAACGGCTGGTTCCACATGCCTGGTTTCCAGTATCCCCATATCGCTGGTATGGACCTAGCCGGGATGGTCTCAGCGACCGGCTCGCAGGTCAGCAACGTGGCAATTGGCGACCGGGTCGTGGTTGACCCGTCGTTGGCGGGCGTGCCCGAGTCCTCCAAACTCGCACGAATGGGCGACCTCTACGGCGATCTCGGCATCATCGGCGGGACTGTCGACGGTGGATACGCCGAGAAGTGCCTCGCTCCGAGCTCGCATGTCTACAAAGTGCCCGATTCGATGCCGCTCGAGCACGCGGCCACGTTCCCGACCTGCTATCTCACCGCGGCCCACGCGTTGTTCGAGGTCGGCGATCTACAGGCAGGCGAAACCGTGATGATCCACGCCGCCGGTTCGGGGGTGTCCACCGCCGCGATCCAGCTGGCCAAGCACGCCGGGGCCACCGTGCTGGCTACCGCCGGCACCGACGAGAAGTGCGACCGGGCGCTTGAGTTGGGCGCAGACCATGTGTGCAACAACCGCAGCGGCGACGTAACCGGATTCGCCCGAGGAGTCACCGCCGGTGCTGGTGTCAACATGGTCTTTGACCATGTGGGCACCGCTTTGTTCGGCCAGTCCTTGTTCGGAATCGGGATCGGCGGGCGACTCGTCAACTGCGGCAACTCGTCGGGCGACGAAGCGACCATCCCGTCGCTCGGCTACCTGTTTCACGCAGGTATCAAGATCCTCGGTTCGGACCCGTACCGGCCAGAGGAGTTCGGCCCGGTATGGGACACGTTTTGTCAGGGCGACTTCGAAGTTGTGATCGACTCTGAGTTCGCGCTGGCCGACGCCGCCGACGCACAAGCCAAGATGTTGTCCGGCGATTTCTTCGGAAAGATCATCCTCAGACCCTGAACCCCCGTTCTGGCGGTACCAATGACCAGCGAGCCGAGAGACGCCCCGTATCCCGAGTTGAAGAAGACCCACACGATGGCCTTCAAAGGTCGTCCGTGGACTGATTACAAACCTCCACCAGCGGCTCCGGTATGGGCTGCGATCGAGGGGCTCGGCCGCTATTACATTCTTGTCGCCGCGCTCGAGCTCAACGTATTCGACACCCTGAAGGAGACTGGACCAAGCACTGCTGAAGTGCTGGCCGAAAAACTCGATGTGCCTGTTGGTCATCTTGCGACTCTGCTCGACGGTGTGGTCGCTTTGGGGTTGCTCGACCAATTCGTGGATGTGTACGAACTCAACGACGCGGCTAAGCGCTACCTCGTGAGCGATGGGCTGGCGACGATGGCCGATCTGGTGGCCGTGGCACCCGGGCCGCACCAAAACTGGACCCGCTTAGCCGACACAATCCGCAACGGCGCGCCCGCCACTCCAATCGAAGACGACCCGGTAGCGTTCTACGTCCCGCTGGTGGAGGGGACTTTCACCACGATGTTTCGCTGTGCTAGCCGGGCCGATCTTAAAATCCGCTACTCGGCGCTGGAACAACCCCATGTCCTTGATCTCGGGGCGGGTGGGGCGCCCTGGTCGATCGCCATTCTGAAGGCCTGCGCGCAGGGCAGCGCGGTGATCAACGACCTGCCCGGCATCATCGACGTAGCCGCGGCCAAGACCAGCGAGCATGGGGTAGCCGACCGCTGCGAACTGCGGCCGGGTGACTTTCACACCATCAACATCGAGAAGGATGCCTACGACATTGTCGTGCTCGGTCATATCTGCCGGACCGAGGGCGAAGACGGCGCTCGCCATCTCATTGAGCGGGCCTTCAACGCGTTGAGACCGCAGGGACGACTGTTGCTAGCGGATTACTTCACTGACGTGGAGCGCAAGTTCAATCCGCACGCCGTAATCATGGGCACCACCATGATAGCCAGCACCAGAAAGGGCTCGACGTTCACCCATCAACATTTCTCCGAGTGGTTGCGTGACGCCGGCTTTGCACAGATACGCCTCATTGAACCCATCGGTTTTCAGCAGTGCTTCGTCGCCACCCGCCCCCAACGCTCATCCGGCGGCGGGGTCTGAGCGACTAGCCGCGTTCTATTCGACGGTCCAGCCTTCGGGGACGCTGAACTCCCCGACTACTTGGTGGGTGTCGTCGTCGGTTTCGGCGTCGGGAAGGTGCTGCCAAAGCATGAGTTGGTTGCCCCACGGGTCAAGGAATGAGGCATTGGCGCCACCGAACTCGGTCCAGAAGTGGTCTCGCCACAAGATCGTTCCCCCGAGACGCTCAGCGGCGGAGAGGATGCGATCGAAGGAATCGTCGTCGCTCACCAATATCCAGGCACGAAGGGAGCGACCACCCGGATTGAGGTTCGTGGGTTCGGTCGGTGCGGTGTCGGGGTGTGGCCGCATGTTGGCGGCGTTCGACAGGCCCATATGGAGGTTGCCGGTCGGGCCTTGCGACCCGTCGTCAACCTTGAAGTTCTGGCCGGGCACGATGCGGTGGAAAAGGCCAGGAATACGTTCCTCGATTTCCCAGTTGAATACTTCGGTGTAGAAGGCGTGGGCTGCGTCTACATCGTCGGACGGAAAGTCAATAAATACGAGCGTGTTCGGATAGGTCATGGTTCTCTCTGATCTGGTTGCTCAGCGACCCTAGCCGTGGTCTTATGGTCTGACCACCCAGCGGACTCGGGGATCAACTCTTGAGTTGATCCTCAATGAATATGTCGATGTAAGCGAGAATCGTCTCGACATAGCTGACGTACCAAGACCCGTCGATTTCGCCGACAACCACAAATATCTCGTCAAGACCCTCAGGCCTGCTGTCAGCGGGGACGCAATCCTCGAAGCTGTCTTCGGGTTCCCCGTCGATCGAGCCAGAGAGGTCCACGCAGAGACCATCCCACGAAGCGTCGATATCAACCTCGGTGACATCTTCGTAATCGGGGTCTAGGAGTGCGCTCATGTCCACCTTGAGCGATCCGGACTCCAGGTATATGACGACATCACCGTCTTGGCGTTCTTCTTCACGGACATTCACCGTCAACGATATTTCGCCTTCGATTTCGTACGCGTCGATCAGTTCCTCCATTTCCGCCGAGAGCTCCTCTTGCATGTCGTCGCCTTGAAACGCCTCGTTGATCTCCTCTGTCAAAGCAGCGAAAGAGGGCGAATAGTCAATGAATACGCCGAGTTCGTCGTACGGTACAAAAACGGCGAAAGGATCGAATATCCCTTGGGGGTCGCCATCCAGCAACGCATCGAGATGCTGTTCGACCGTGTAGCTGTTGATAACTTCCACTACATCATCGACCACCCCCGCGGGGCTGGAAGCGCCTGGCTTGGCCTTTTCGCGGGACAACGCAAAATCAGCCGGTGGAAGATCCAGAATCTGCCGGACGTATTCAGCGACCGTGTAGATCGGGCTCACATACCAACGCCCGTCTCGCTCGACCGTCATCAGGAAGACACCGTCACGAGGGGCACGGACGGTGATCGGTTCGTCAACGGAGGTCCCGAATATCTCTTCGATTGCTTCTCGCGACTCGTCTAGTTCTCCGCTGTCTTCCAGTTCTCGCATCGCGTCGCGCATTTCTTCGATGGTGATGGCGGCCTCTGTCTCTCCTGACTCTCCGACATCGAAGAGATCTGGATCGGCTACGTCAGGGTCGATCGCCATCGACAACGTACCGCTGCGCAGTTCGACGAGGGCTACGCCCGGGTGCAATTCAGTGGCACGAGTCTTGAGACCGGCCATCTCAAAATCCAAGCCGACAAGCAAGTTCTCGTTTTCAACATCCCCGTCCTCCGCCGCCAACTCGACAAGGCGAGGATACATGTCACCGAGAGTACCGACCTCGGAGGGCGCCATGACGTTGAGCGCGGCGACTATGTCTTCGTTGTTCAGTGCCTCGACTAGTTCGGCTACCGCTGCTTCAGGGCCCTCCGCTCCACGCCGCTCTCCAGATACCCCGCTGATCACGATATAGAGCACAGCGACTAGGAACACGACACCGACGAAGAGAGCGATCAGCCTTGTTCTGGAGCCAAACCAAGACGCGAACAAACCCCGTGGCTCTGGCTCGCCCGACGACTCAGACTCACCATCAACCACCGGCTCGCCCGACGACTCAGACTCACCATCAACCACCGGCTCGCCCGACGACTCAGACTCACCATCAACCACCGGCTCGCCCGACGACTCAGACTCACCATCAACCACCGGCTCGCCCGACGACTCAGTGAGTTTCTCTTGATCCTCTGGCTCGATGTTGTTGTCCATGAAAGTGCTCCAGATCTCGTACCTCTGGTCGGATCCCGTGGTTTTTGCCCAGCTGACAACCTGGTATCGCTAACCATACTAGCCGCCTTCCCGAACGGTTGAAAGACCTCCCAAAAGGACCAACGATCCTCCGACCAGCCCTAACACCGGACCCGGTTGATGGTCAACGAGGCCCAAATACAGTCCTGCACCCAAGACGACAGCGGTACCCAAGACGACATGCGCCAAAGAAGCGGCAGGCGGTGATCGCCAAAATGTCAGTAACCAGCACACACCTGCCGACATGGGGAACAAATACCACGCTGCACCAACCCATGGCGGGGGCACAGAACTGAGTTCGGTCCCGAAACCCCCGATCAATTCAGCCAGCCGAAAGCCCGTCAGACGCGAGCCCAAGACCTCATACCAAACGGCGAACCCAGACACCCCCACCAACATTGCGCCTACGGAGACCGCCATCACACCCCCAATGCGGATTCGCCGATCTTGAGGGACGAATCGATCATCGGAATCAACCGGCCATGGCTTGCTCATGCGCTCAGTGTCGCACCCTCACACGTCATCCGCGACGGCACCCGTCGGTCTACGTGTATCACCACGACAAATGACCGCTTCCGTACGGACACTCCAACCGGTGCGTTAGGAGCCGCCAACAACCAGGAGTGAAATCCAGACCGTCAGGGCGAACCCGCAGAGCATGAACACCAGCGTGCGAGTTTGTTTCGAGATCTCTAGCGAGATGGAACCACGAAGCTCCTTGATTTCACCCCTCAGCTCCTTGACTTCGCCCCTCACCTCCTTGACTTCGCCCCTCACCTCTTTGACTTCGCCCCTCACCTCTTTGACTTCACCCCTCACCTCCCTGATTTCACCTCTCACGTTCGCGAGTTCGCCGTAGACTTTGCCGAACTCCCCATCGACCCGACCGTTGATCTTGGCGAACTCGCCCGTGAACTTGTGCATCTCGCTCGTGAACTTGTGCACCAGACGTTCCTCAAGGGCTCGGAGATCATCTTTGGTCGCGATCTGATCCCAATGCGTTGGGGGTAGCGATTCCATTAGCGTCCTAGCTGCATCGGCTCCGAGTGTTTCGGTCAATCTGCTCAAGAGCGCCAAGCGCTCCTCTTCACTCGCCGGCATGACCATCCTCCTTGATTCCTATGTATTGGAGGGGGTCGCATTCACCGTCCCCGAGTGATGCCCCGCAACTTAATGCCCGAACCTTTGCTTGGCAACCATTCACTACACCTTGTTAACTATGAAATCCTCTGATAGTCACCATGACGACTGCGCCGATCAGCCCGCTAGCTGATCCTCAATGAAGTGAATCTGTCAGCTGCGTGGGCTTGCGCGTCGATAGCAGCCGTGGTCTCATGGTCTGACCATCCCGCGGCAAGCCAACGAACCGAAGAGCACCGCTACCCATGCATGAGAGTCCGATTTCTCTAGAGAGTTTGCGACGTTCTCGGGGTACTTTCGCTGACGCAGTGGGTCTGAGGATGTCCCGTTGATTGTTGAAGTTGCTGCGGGGGGTGGTCCTGGTGTTCATGCAGCGAGTTCGTTGGGTTCAGTATCGCAGGCCGGGGTGACAGTGTCGGCGTGACGGCCGAGCGCGGTGACGAGTTGGGGCATCTGCTTGTGGCCGCGGACTCGCCGGAATTTGCCTTCGGCTTCGGCCATCCCGGCGGCGCACCATCGGCGGCGCATGTCGCCTTCGTCTCGCCAGCGTTTGACGTTGCGGGTGGTGGTGCGAGCGATCGAGATCATCGATTCGATCATGTTGGTGCACACCAGGGTGCGGGCCAGGGTCCCGTCGATACCGAGGCGACGCACGGTGAACATCTCCTCGAGGCCCTCTCGCAGACTGCCGGCCGCGTCGGGACAGGTGCGGTCAAGTTTGGCCGCCAGCCGTTTGGCTTTCAACAGGCCGCTGTGAGGGTCGGGGTCAGCGAACGCTCCCCGCAGCCGGGCGTCGACCTGTTCACGGTCGGCTTTGGGGAGATGATCGCCGACGTTTCTGCGTTTGTGGATCTGGCAACGCTGGATCAACGCCAGCTCTCCGAACACAGCCCGCACCGCGGTGGCCAGTGCTTTGGCGCCGTCGACCACCACCAGCAGACCACCGCTGTAGTCGAGGCCGCGGTCCACGAGATCGGCCAACAAGGCCTTGACCAGGATCTTGTTCTCGGTGTCGCCGAGCCGCAACCCGACCGGGACCTTGGTGCCATCAGCGGTGACAATGAGGGCGACAACGCAGGTGGAGCCGGCGAAGTCGACACCGTCGATCATCAACACCGCCGCGTCCAACTCGGTGAGATCACGGGCAAGGAGGTCGGCGAGTGCTTTCTTGGTGCCACACACGAACCGGCGCGACACCGCCGATTTCGATGTCGAGGTCGCCTGCGACCGGGCCTGGGTGCCGATCGGATCAGCGACACGCTCATAGGATCGGGTCGCGACCCCGGCCAGCATCCGCTCCATCACCGTGCGCTGGAGAACATCACCGTCTGCGAACACGCCGAAGGTCTCCAACGCCACCTCGCCCGCGTTGGCGCCATCACCATCAACGCCATGAACCCGCGGTCGCTTGATCGCCAGGCGCTGGCCGCCCATCACCACCGACGACGGTGTCGTACCGCCCCGCACATGGCTGCGCTCGGGATCTCTCGCGTTCCACGTCCCGCACAACGCGTCGGCCTCCTCGGCCATGATCGCCCGAGCGGCGGCCAGCCCGGCCTCCACCGACAACGCCATCAGCCCCTCACGACACAACGCCGCGATCTGGCCCAGCTCGATCGCCAGCACGTCAGGCAACAACTCCGTGAGCCGTTCATCCGTTTCATCGACCAGCCGCACAGCCGGTCCGTCTACGTTCTTCATGGTGGTCCCTTTCTCAGGTGTGTTTTCGAAGACCTCCTGACGATGCCGCAACGGCACCGCCCAGAGGGGGACCACCACCCCTCTACTTCAACAACCCCCGGGACAACCTCGTGGGTCTTCCTCCGTCGGTTTACGCTGACCCCGACTTCTATCGTTTTGAGCTTGAGGCGGTTTTGGCTCTGAGTGGTTGTGTGTTGGACGCAGCGAGCAGATTCCTAATGTGGGCGATTACCTCGCCGTTACCCGTGCGGGTGAGCCGTTCATCGTGGTACGGGTCGCTGATTCGGAGATCCGCGCTATGTCGGCGGTGTGCCGACACCGAGGCATGTGCCTAACCAGCGTGCCGGCGAGCGGATCGGACACCGTCCGCACGAGGCCGCGCTCGACAAAGTGGGGGTGGGTCAGGGCATCGGTGGGGGAGAGGCTCGGCCCGTAGGGGACCCGCGCGCCTTCAAGTGCCGACATGACTTCGGCGTCGGTCTCGAACGTCGCCATCCACGACTCGATGATGTCGGTCAACGCTTGACGGTTCGTGAGCCGGTTCGGGTTCGTGTCGAATCGAGCGTCCTCGGCAAGGTCGGGACGGCCGATCGCGCTCCACAAATTTGGCATCTGCCATTCGGTGCCAACCCCAAAACCCCCATAAACCCACCACACTTGTCTCCAATGTCGTGCGACACCTGTCTCCGATGTCGCGCGACATCACAATGTGTCGGAGGGGGGACTTGAACTCACCCCTGGCCCCCGGTGTGTGGTTGCCCCCTGCTGCAGGAGGCGGCAAGTACTGTCGTTCCCTCCTTGTGCGCCCCGCTTGTCTCCGCCTGCTGTCGGCGCGTCCCGCTCGCTGCCGTTAGCAAAGTGTTAGCAAAACGACACCCCTCCTCGACAACCCGATACACACCTCTAGGGAAGTGCTTCACCCGGAGGCAGTGCGGGCGATCGATCTGCTCGACGGCAAGCTCCATACCTTCGACCATAGGGCGGAGGAGGGCAAGCTCTGCCGGTCGCCCGCGATACCGAATGGGTTCGGTGCTCGGAAACGTCCACCGAGAGGCCCACGAGGACGAGCTCTTGCCGTAGCGCAAGCAGTTGAGAATGGCCAGACCGATCAGGCTAGAACGAGGGGTGAGGTTCAACACTCCGCGGCGAGCCGTACCGTGACTCCACAGGCCGCAAGCAGCGGGTACCACTGCTCCGCCAGGCCTTGATTCAAAGGGGACGCGTCGCAGCCCGGATCATCTCCTCACGTAGGGAGATTTCGGACACGATCCGGCCGACTGCCACTTCACTCCCCGAGACGGTCAGCTCGACGTGGCGGATGCCGTCGGGTTCCTCGTCGAGCTGTACCCGGCGCACGGTCACTCGACTCTCGGCCAGCTCTGTGAACAGAGGACCGAGCGTGCCGTGGCCGATGTGGTACCTGAGCTCGATTCCGTGCGTACGACTCCACGGCAAGAGCGACATCAACGGCCCGAGCGCAACGACCAGAACCAAGGCCATCACCAGGGCCGAGAGGCAAACTACGTACATCCCGAAGCCGGCGGCAACACCGAGCGCCGCGGACAACCACAGGGTCGACGCAGTTGTGACCCCGGTGATGTTGAACCCGATTCTCATGATTGCACCGGCCCCGATGAAGCCGATCCCGCTCGCGACCTGCGCAGCAACGCGCGTCGGGTCGGAGATGCCATCGATGCCGTACGCGCCCGAGATCGTGAACAGAGCGGCACCGACCGCGACCAGGGCGTGGGTTCGAACCCCGGCTACCTTCGATTGTGATGTGTCAAGACATGTGCAAGGTGCGAACCTGCGCGGGGCGGGGGTTTTTCAGGGTTGGTTTTGGGGTTGGTAGTCGCGGGTTGGGTCAAGGGTGAGGTGTCGGAGGAGTTCACCTGTTTGGGTTGCGATGACTTTGATGTCGAGGTCGGCGACGATGGGTATCCCCCCGAATCGTGGAGTCATCGTCTATGAGGAGACACTATGTCACACACACGACGCAAGTTCGACTCGGAGTTCAGGGCCGGTGCTGTGCGGATCGTCCAGGAGACGCGAAGGCCGGTCGTTGAGATCGCCCGCGATCTCGGGATCGGTGCGGGCACCCTTGGGAACTGGGTCCGCAAAGACCGAATGGAGCGGGGTGAGGCCGAGGGCTTGAGCTCGGATGACCGGGCCGAGTTGGTGCGGCTGCGCCGCCGCTGCGCGGAGTTGGAGATGGAGCGTGATGTGCTCAAACGATCAGTGGTCCTTTGGGTCAAGGAGGCAACGCGATGAGCGTCTCAGCGCACATCGCGGCCCAAAGGACCGACCACGGCGTGCCTCACGCGGTGTCGTGCCGGGCCCTTGGGGTGGCCCCGTCGACGTTCTACAAGTGGCACAACCGGCCCCCGACGCCGGCGAAGCGGCGCAGAGCTGAACTAGACGCCGAGGTCAAAGCCTGTTTCGACGCTTCAGGCGGCACCTACGGCTCGCCTAGGGTGCGCGCCGAGCTGCACCGGTCGGGCCGCAAGGTGTCCAACAAGACCGTTGAGGCGTCCATGGCCCGCCAGGGCCTGCAGGGCCGCGCGCCCAAGCGGCGCAGGGGCCTGACCCGGCCCGACAAGCGGGCCGCGCCGGTTCCGGACCTGCTGCGGCGGGACTTCACCGCCGGCGGCGTCGACGAGAAGTGGGTCGGCGACTTCAAACAGGTCGACACCGGCGAGGGGCCGGTGTTCCTCGCCACCGTGGAGGATCTGTTCTCCAGGCCGATGCTGGGCTTCGCGCAGTCCGACCGCCACCCCACCGCGCAGCTGGCCACAGACGCGCTCAACATGGCCGCCGCGGTGCGCGGCGGTGCCGTGGCCGGGGTGATCTTCCACACCGACAAGGGCTCTCAATATACCTCCGACGCGTTCGCGGCGGCCTGCGCCAAGCTCAAGATCACCCAATCGATGGGACGCGTCGGCTGCGCACTGGACAACGCCGCCGCCGAGTCGTTCTTCTCGACCCTCCAGCACGAGCTGATATCACGCCGCCGCTGGCGCACCCGCGACCAAGCCCGCCGAGACATCGCCGTCTGGATCGACACCTGGTACAACAGAAAACGGCTCCACTCCACCAACAACATGACCAGCCCAATAGACTACGAACTAGCCAACGCAGCCTAAACCAACCCTCCACGATTCGGGGGGAAGCTCACCGCCCGCCTCGGGCGCACCCACCCCACGCGCCAACTCACCGTCGCGGCCACCATCCCCAACCAGCTCCTCACCGTGCCAGGCCGCCTCGTCAACCACAGCCACCGACACAAACTCCGCCTGCCGCTCAACTGGCCCTGGGCACACACCTTCACCACCGCCCTGCAACACATCCGCAACCTGCCCCAACTCATCTGAACCGCCCACAGCGCCCGGCGCAGCGCAGCCCAACCCCACCCGCCACCAACCCGCCACAACCCCCAACCCCGACCACACACGCCCCAAAACACGCCAGCCCGCCCAAACACACCAGCCCAGCAGCCACCCGACCCCAACCGCCGATCCCACAAACCCGTCGGTGGATTCAGGCTTACACGTCGCGATCGACGACTACTCCCGTGTCGCCTACGTCGAAGCCCACGACAACGAAACCGCCGCCACCCTCGTCGGGTTCTGGAGACGCGCCCAGGACTGGTTCTGGTCCAACGACATGGCCGTCGACGAGGTCCCCACCGACAACGGTCCGAACTTCGTCTCTGGTGCGTTCGCCGAGCTGCTCGCCGAACGAGCCATCGTGCACCGCCGGACCCGACCCTACCGGCCCCAAACCAACGGCAAAGCAGAACGTTTCAACCGCACCCTCACAGACGAGTTCCTCTACAACTACAAGTTCCGATCCGAAACCGAACGCCGCATCCGCCTCAAACGCTGGATCCACGACTACAACTGTCACCGACACCACACCGCCATAGGCGGCCCACCCGCATCACGCGCTAACAACCTGACGCGAACTGACACGAGTATCAGACAAGGAGGTCCATATGGCGATCATGAAACCGACGAGAGTCGCCGTGATGAGGCGGGTCTGCTTGGCCAACGCCGAATCGACGTATCCCTTCAAATCGGCAAATTCAGCCCTCAGGTCAGCGAATTCGGCACGCGACTTGGCGAAATCTGCGCGCAGACCGTGTTCAAGGACCTTGAGGTCGTCATTGGTGGCGAGATGATTCCGTCCGTCAGGGAGAACGCATTTGGTCAGCGTCTCGACGGGCTTCGGGGGTTCGCCGTCTACACCAAACTGGTGGTGGATCCGGGGCCGATGGAGACGATGCCGACAGAGTTGACGCCACCGAACGTCACAAGACCGATCGCGTTGATCCCGCCGAGCGTCACGATCCCCATCAAATTCAAACCGCCGAGCGTCACGATCCCCATAGCGTTCAGCCAACTCAGCGCGGCGACACCGATGGCGTTATAACGTCCCATCGCAGCGAGACCGATTGCGTTGAAGCGACTCATGGCCACGTTGCCAACCGCATGTTTCTCCGACGAGGTTCCGTTCGACATGTTCGCTCCTTCAACCTCACTCGACGACGAACTGTGCAACCGGACCGTAGTACGCTCGCCACAGAGTTCTGGGTAGTAGCATCGCGAGGTATGAAACAGCCCAACATTCTGATGGTGATGGCCGATCAATTGGCACCACATTTCACTGGTGCCTACGGCCATCCGTTGGCACGCACACCCGCCATGGACTCGCTCGCCGAACGAGGAGCGCGCTTCGACGCGGCGTACTGTCACTTCCCGATGTGTTCCCCCTCCCGATTCTCGATGCTGGCAGGCCAACAAGCGAGCGCCATAGACGCCTGGGACAACGCCGCTGAGTTCCCGGCAGGGGTGCCGACACTGGTCCACTACCTCAACCTCGCCGGTTACCGCACTGTGTTGACCGGGAAGATGCACTTCGTGGGTCCAGACCAACTCCACGGTTTCACCCGCCGTTTGAATACCGACATCTATCCCGCCGATTTCGCCTGGACACCCAACTGGGACGCGGCCGACGACAGGATCGACAAGTGGTACCACAACATGGACAGCCTGTCCGACGCCGGTCAAGCAATCGCCACCTACCAGATCGACTACGACGAAGAAGTCAGGTTCTCGACGACGCGCCAGATCTACGACTTCGCCCGTGAAGCCGACGAGCGGCCGTGGTTCATGGCGACTGGGTTGATCCACCCTCACGACCCGTACGTGTCCCGCCCCGAATGGTGGGATCTCTACGACCACGACGACATCGACCTTCCCAACGACAGTCTCGATTCGCCGGATCCCCACACGCTGAGGATCCGTCACGGCATCCAAGCCGACACCATCGGCTACACCGACGATCAATGTCGCAACGCCCGCCACGCCTACTACGCCAACACCAGCTACTTCGACTCCTTGCTGGGGCATATGATCAAAGCCCTCGAAGAAACCGGCCAGATCGACAACACGATCGTGATCGCCACCAGCGACCACGGCGACATGCTCGGGGACCGAGGGCTGTGGTTCAAGATGAGTTTCTTTGAACGGTCGCTGCGGGTCCCGCTGATCATGGCCGGTCCCGGAGTCGCCAACGGCACGGTCGGCAACGTCTGCTCGCTGCTGGACCTGCTACCCACCCTGCTCGACATTGCCGGCGACGGCGGTGACCGCATCGAACCGGTCTTACCCATTGCCGGGCGAAGCCTGTGGGAAAGCGCAACCGGGGGGCACGACCCCATAGATGAGACCATCGCCGAATACACCGGCGAGATGACCTCCCAGCCGATGTTCATGATCCGCCGTGGCCGACACAAGTACATCCACTGCGACAGCGATCCAGCCCTGCTCTACGACATCGAGGCCGACCCCCTCGAACGCAGCAACCTCGCTGACGACCCTGCTCACGCCGCACTAGCTGCGAGCTTCGCCGCTGAGACCGCTGAGCGTTGGGACAGCAACGACATACGGGAGCGGGTCGTGGCCTCCCAGCGGACCCGTCGGATGCTTCACGCCGCCATGACTATCGACGGCCAATACTCGTGGGACTTCACACCCGTCCGCGACAGTGCCAACGAATACATCCGCAATCACATGGACTGGGCCGAAGCCGGCCCACGATTGCGCTATCCCTGACCTGACCCCACGCGACGCTGGTTCTCTTTTTTCGACGAGGGGCGTGTGTAATGCTTCAACCCTATGCGCAGAACAATTGTATACGTCGATGGATTAAATCTCTATCACGGTGCACTCACGGGTACTAATCATAAATGGCTTGATCTAGCAGCATTTGGACAAAAACTGATCTCCGCCAACGATCAACTGGTGACCGTGAAGTACTTCACGGCTCAGATCTCATCGAAAGCATCTGAAGACAAACGTGCACCTGAACGACATCGGGTGTTGATCAGAGCAGTCAGAGCAACTCCCGGCGTTGAGGTCTTCGAAGGAAAGTTCCAGGTGGAGTCCCGGTGGCGATCGATTGCTCCGAACCAGACGTGGCATGACCGGCTCAGACCAGCCCCAACTCGATTGACAGCCTGGATGTTGGGTCGGGGGGAGGCCCGTTCCGAGCGACCGACCAAAGTCCGCGTTCAGATCCCAGAGGAAAAATCCACAGACTTGTCTGAGGTCGCGCTCGACGGGTCGCTTCACAAAGCCCCCTGCGGAGGCGAAGGCACCGGCCCAAACCCCACAGACAGAGCCAAAATGGGATGGAAATGGTCAGTAGCGTCGGACCGTCACGGCGTTCCAGTTGGCTGGGCCATCGACGGCGCCAACCGCAACGACATCCGCCTGCTGGAACCCACCCTTGCAGCCGTTGCCGACAACAGACTCCTTGACGACATCGAAACGCTGCACCTAGACCGCGGCTATGACTACCCCGCAGTGCGCGACCGGCTCGCCGCGCTGGGCCTTCACGATGTGTGCATCCAACGCCGCGGCACCAAAACCCCAGGGACCCAACAACCCATACACCTCGGACTGCGCTGGATAGTCGAATCCACCAACTCCTGGCTGTCCAACTACGGACAACTCCGACGCAACACCGACCGCCGCAACACACACCGCCACGCCGCCCTATGCCTAGCCACCACCATCATCATCGTCGCCAAACTACTCAACTACCGAGACCGATGGTGCCCCCGCTGACCGCCTACCCGCGCAACCCCTAAGCGTTGCAGGGGTTAGGCGGCGATGAGACCTTGGGTGATGAGTGTCTCGGCAATTTGGACGGTGTTGAGGGCCGCGCCCTTGCGCAGATTGTCGCCCGAGACAAACAAAGCCAGACCGTTGCTTACCGTCGGATCGTGACGGATCCGGCCAACATAAGACGGATCTACACCAGCGGCTTTCAGTGGTGTCGGCACTTCTTCGAGCACAACACCCTCAGCCGTCGCGAGCAGTTCATAAGCACGTTCGGGGGTGATAGGCGACCCAAACCGAGCGTTGATCGAAAGGCTGTGCCCAGTGAACACCGGAACCCGCACACAAGTACCCGACACTGCCAGTTCAGGAAGATCGAGGATCTTGCGACTCTCATCGCGGAGCTTCTGCTCCTCGTTCGTCTCGTTAGCCCCGTCTTCAACGATCGAACCCGCAAGGGGCAAGACATTGAAAGCGATTGGTTGGCTGAAGTTCTCGCCCGCCTCAAGCGGCACGGCAGCACCGTCGTAGGTGAGTTCCAGTCCCGCGGTTCCAACCTTTTGGACCTGGTCATCGAGTTCACGCACACCAGACAGACCCGCTCCGGACACAGCCTGATAGGTCGAAATCACCATTGCCTCCAGGCCAGCTTCGTCGGCCAACGGCTTCAGGACCGGCATCGCCGCCATGGTCGTGCAGTTGGGGTTGGCAACAATCCCCTTAGGAATTGAGCGCAGCGCTTCAGAATTGACTTCCGGCACCACTAGGGGGACCTCAGGGTCCATGCGCCATGCCGACGAGTTGTCGATCACCAACGCACCCTGGGCTGCAACCTTCGGTGCCAGCTCACGGCTCACAGTTGCCCCTGCAGAGAAGATGACGATGTCGAGTCCGCAGTAGTCAGCGGTCATCGCCTCTTCAACAACGAACGGCTGGCCCTTGAAGTCGATACTCGTTCCCGCGGAACGATCCGAAGCGAACAACCTCAATGTGTTGATCGGAAAATCCCGTTCTTCTAGCACGGTGAGGACCACCCCACCGACTTGACCAGTCGCCCCTACGATTCCGATATCCATGCCGTTTAGGCTACCCGGCGGTCTCTGCGACAGTCCCCAAATATCGCGCTTAGGAATAGCGCGAATGGTTCTGTTCCCACCACTTGTCGAGGCGGGAGAAAATCGTTTCGTCGTCAAGAACACCCTCCGAACGCTTCAACTCAAGCAACCAGCCAAGAATGTCTCCAACGTGTCGGCCTGGACCCACACCGAGGTATTCCATGACTGCGGTGCCGTCGATCTGAGGTCTTTCTGCGGCTTTGCGTTCTTGATGGGCAAGATCCGCGATTCGAGATTCGAGTTCGTCGATCGACCGCTGCAATTCTTCGACTTTGTGCTGGTTGCGGGTAGTGCAATCGGACCGAATCAAGGCGTTGAGTCGCCCCAGAAGTGGGCCGGCCTCACGGGCGTAGCGGCGCACAGCAGCATCAGACCAACCGTCGGAATAGCCCTTGAAGCGACCGCTCAACCTGACAAGTTCGCTTACTTCCTCCACAACCTGTTCGGGGTAGCCGAGTTCGGTCATGCGTTTGCGAGTCATACGGGCACCGACGGCTTCGTGATGTCTGAACGTCACGCCACCGTGTTCGAAGCTGCGGGTCCTCGGTTTGGCTATATCGTGAAAAAGTGCTGCTAGACGCACTATTTCATCATCGGGAGTCTTGGCCACGACCGCGATCGTGTGGGCCAACACATCCTTATGGCGATGAATCGGGTCTTGTTCCATGCGCAGCAGCGGGAGTTCAGGTACCAGATCGTCGATGCGCCCGCTGTCGACCGCAGCCCAAAGCGCACCTGCAACATCGGTGTCCATGACGATCGCAGAAAGCACCGCAGCCGCGTCGTCGGTTGTCGAAGTCGCTTCCATGCACCTCAGAGTCTACGGACTCCTAGCACCACAGGCAGCGAGTTTGAGAGGCCCACGTCAAGATGTCAGCCTTCGAGTTGCAAACGTTGTTTCCCGCTCTTGGTTCGCTGCGCTCACCGGGCCGCTCGGGCCGCTAGGCAGGCACGACCTCAACAGGGATGCCGTTGACCGCGGCGTTGCCCGAGGGGACGTCAACAAAAGTGCCAGGCGCCAGCAGATTGTTGTTGACGCCGGCATGTTCACGGGCAATCGACATACGGGTTCCAGGTTTGTCATGCCCCCAACCGTGCGGCAGCGATACCACCCCGGGCATCATCTCATCGCTCACTTCCACCGGCACTTCTATCTCACCGGCGGTCGACGAAACCCGAGCCACGGAGCCATCTGTCACGCCACTTGCGGCCGCGTCGTCTGGATGGATCAACAAAGTGCAGCGATCCTTGCCTTTGACCAGAACCTTCACGTTGTGCATCCAAGAGTTGTTGGAGCGGACATGACGACGGCTGATCAACAACAGCCCGTCGTTTTCGCGGTCAATTCGTTCCTCAAGGCGACCCAGATCGGCGATCACGTACTCCGGAGCCAGGTCGACCATGCCGTCGGGATGACAGATGATCTCGTCGATGCGAGAAACCATCGGCCCCATGTCAATGCCGTTGGGTTCGTCCTTGAGGTGTTGCAAAGTCAGGCCGTCCGGGTTCTTCCCGTAGTGGTCCCCCCACGGACCCGTGCGGATGGCGTTGTCGTTGAGACGCTCCGGTCCAGGTTCGGGGCATGCCGCTAGAGCTACTTCAGGATCGGCACCTCCCATCTGCGCGAACGCAGAGAAGAAACCGTCGTCGATGGCCTTGATGTCAACGTGTTCTTGGGGAATGCCCGCCATCACCGCTCCTACCCGAATCATCACTTCCCACTCTTCGGGGCGGCCATCTTCAGGCGGAAACAGCACCGGTGACCATTTCCCGGCAGAACGCACCGCCCACGACCAAAACAGCTCGTCGTAATGGGGCTGTTCAAGAGGCGACAAACCCGGCAAGATCACATCGGCGTGCCGCGTTGTCTCGTTCAAGGCGTTGTCAATCGCGATCATGCAATCGAGCATCGGCAGGGCCTCGTCGAGCTTGCCCGAATCGGGTGCTGAAATCACCGGATTACCGGCCACCGTGACCAGAGCCTTCAGTTGGCCCTCCCCCGGCGTGGCGATCTCCTCGGCCATGCAAGACACCGGGAACTGCCCCATGACCTCCGGCGCGCCTCGCACACGACTGTGGAACTTGCCGAACTCTATTGGCTGGTCTCGCGGCGCAAGGGTCGCTGACCAAGCAATCGGCTTGCCCCACATCAGGCCACCTTCGCTGTCGAGATTGCCGGTGAGCGCATTGATCACATCAGGCAGCCACGACGCCAGCGTGCCGAACTCTTGGTTGCAGGTACCGATTCGGGCATACCAGCAGGCCCGATCCGCTGCTGCGAACTCCCTGGCCAGAGTGCGAATCTCGGCTGCTGTCACACCACATGTGGCAGCGACCCGTTCGGGTGTGAAGTCGCGGGCCACTCGCTCAACCACGTCAACGTTGCGGAGCTTGTCGCTGAGATGGCCCAGATCAACTAGACCTTCCTCGAACAGCACCTGCACCACCGCCAACTGCAACGCAGCGTCGGTACCCGGATAGATCGGCAGCCACTGGTCTGCGTGTTTGACGGTGCCGGTGCGGCGCGGGTCGATCACCACGACCTTGCCACGCTCACGCACCTTGTCGAGCTCGCCCAATACGTCGGGGCAGGCAAGCAGCGACCCTTGACTGGCGTGTGGGTTTGCGCCCTGCACAACGATGAAGTCGGTATTGGGAAGATCTGGGGCGGGGATACGCCACGGATGCCCGTACATAGTCCAACAGGTGACGTTTTTGGGCCATTGGTCAACGGTGCCCGCCGAATAGATCGGACCAGGCAAGTCGGCGAGTCCCATCATCAGACCGGTGTAGCGGCTGATCGAATAGTTGTGGGCTGCCGGGTTGCCGATGTAGATGGTGACAGCTTCCTTGCCGTGTTCGGCGATCACATCCGCCATCAACTCCTCAGCTCGGGCAAACGCTTCGTCCCAACTGGCTTCTACGTGTTCGCCAGCGGCGTTGCGAACCAGCGGTACACGGAGCCGGTCGGGATCAGTGTGGAGGTGACCGAGCGTGGTGCCTTTGGGACAGAGATAACCCTTCGACCAAACATCGTCGCGGTTGGCGCGGGTCAGCTTCACCTCACCGTCTTCGACATGGAGTTCAAGGCCGCACATCGCCTCGCAAAGGTGACAAGTGCGAATGTGAATGTCTCTCTTTATCATGTCGCGACCTTACCGAGGCCACCCCCTGAGTTCACAAACGGCGAGAGCTCAAATACTGCGTTTCTGTGACGAACCTGCGTCAATCGCGAGACATGGGAACTAATCGTTGAGAACGACCGTCTCATCTGATAGTCAGATCCGACACCACGCGGGTCCAACCCACTCAAAGGGGATTTCAAAGTGATCAGTTCCACGACACGCTCGATACGTTGGGCCGTTGCCCTGCTTGGGTTCATCCTGCTGCTCAGCGCATGCGGAATCGTCGACGGCGACGACTCAGCCTCCAGCGTGTCCCTGGAAACCGCCGGAGACGGCGATGACTCCGTCTACGTGAGCGACGAAGGCGACGATATGGCCGCCGACTATGCCTCACCGGACTCAGGTCCAGCCGCCTTCGACGACAGCGACGACATGGCCGAAGACACCGCTGCCATCGGAGGCGACGGGTTGGCCGTTCCCGAGATCTCACCGATCAGCATCGGCCGCCAGATCATCTACACCGCAGAAATCGATATCCGCGTGGAGGATGTCCCCGCCGCGACTACCAGAGCCAACGAAGCAATCGCCGAGGTCGGCGGTTTCTTGTTCGGGCAAAGCACAGAAGCGGGGGCACGACCCCATACGGTCCTGACATACAAGGTCTACCCCGAGGACTTTGACAGGGCGATGCGCGCCTTGGAAGGCGTCGGCGAAGTCGAGCACCAGTCAATTCACACCGACGACGTGACCGAGAGGGTTGTCGATCTTGAGAGCCGCATCACAACTGCCCGACTGAGCGTGGAACGTGTGCGAGCGCTCATCAGCAACGCCTCCGATGTCGAAGGCATCGTCGAACTAGAACAGCAGCTACTTGAGCGAGAGACACTCCTTGAACAGCTGAAAGGCCGACTCAGAACGCTCCAGAACCAGGTCAGCCTCGCCACCATCACCGTGACCATCACCGAAATGCGCCCCGACGTTCCCGACGCCGCCATCGACATGGTGGCCTGGCTCGGCGAAGACGAAGAGGACGCCTGCCCCGGGTTCTCTGATCTGACCATAGAAGCCAACGACGAAGCGGTTCTGTGCATAGAGGTCCGCAACACCGGCGATGACGTTCTCACCGGTGTCGACATCAACGTGCCAACCTTCCGGCTCCGGATCGACGACCTGACCGTGCGCAGCGGCGATCTCAACGCTATGGAACCCGGGGAGTCCTTGATTGCTGTGGTTGAAATCGAAGCCACCGACGGTTTCGTGCGTCGGATCAACACCAGTCGGGGACGGGAAATTGAGGTCGTCGCCACAGCCGTTCCAGCGGCCACCTTGTTGCCGCAGAACGAAGAGGCTGAGCTCGAAGTGCGTGACTATGTGTATCTGGAGGCCAGCGTCGAAGACCCGCTTCCCGGATTCTCAGATTCGTTCTCTTCGGGCTGGTCCATGCTGACCACGCTGGGTTCGGTGGGGTTGATCATCTTCGGCACAGTCCTACCCTTCTTGCCCTTCGTCGTCGTGGCTATCTGGCTGATCCGGCGAACCATCCGCAAGCGCAACGCCGAACCTCATTACCTAGACGATCCAGACTCAGACGACCTCGACGCCTCCGACGACACAGACGATTAGATCGGCTCGATGGGCACGCCCCCGCCTTTGGGCTCTACTCTTCGGGTCGGGCTGAGACGCACTCAGTCCGACCCGAGGAGGACATACGGTGAGCACCGATCAAGCTGAAAACATCCAAGAACGCAACAAGGGGATCGTCGCCCGCTACTGGGACGCCCTCTACTCCCACGACTGGGACGTGATCGCCTCGTTCTTCACCGATACGGCCAACTACGTCGATACCGGTCTCGGCGAGACTATGGGTGGCGCTCACGGACCCGACGAGATCGTGGCCCGCCTGTACCTCGGCCTTGACCCGGTGCAGGAACACAACCACGTCGAAGGTCGCATGATCGCCGAAGATCACTTCGTCGTGACCGAACACGCTGAGGAATGGGTCTTCCACACCGGCGAACGCATCGTCCACCCGTTCACCTCAGTGATGGAACTCACCGACGACGGTCTGATCCAACGTTGGTGGGACTACTCG
Organism: Candidatus Aldehydirespiratoraceae bacterium; assembly: GCA_965249055.1. GTDB lineage: Bacteria > Actinomycetota > Acidimicrobiia > Acidimicrobiales > Aldehydirespiratoraceae > VXYK01. The sequence goes on from CBDFKX010000002.1 coordinate 504,752, forward strand.
AACCTCCCCAACCTGACCGACAACGCCCCCCAATGGTGGCTCGAACACATCGCCGCCGGCTGGCGTTGACAAACCGCCCCGGCTCGAGTCAGTGGAGAAGTTCGATCTCGCATCGCACACCGGGGGCACCCGCAAGGCGGCGATCACGGGTCAACAAAGTCGCTCCCGTCACCTCCGCTAATGCCACGTAGCAGGCATCGTAGACAGTGAGATTATCCCGGAGTTCCCAACAACGTTCTAATAGCGGCTCGTGTGGGACCCGTCTGATCGGCAAATGAGCGAGGTGCCGCAGCGAGCTGCGAGCAACCGGTTCTACAATCACATCGCCACGAAGCAACCCCCGCAGAGCGGATAGAACTTCGAGGTCGAGTACCTGGGGGGCGAGCGATGCGTCCTGAGCGATCCGTCTCAGCGCCTCAAGGTTCCGTATGCTTGATCCGGCAACGGCCTCTACGACCACGCTCGCATCGACGACAATCAACGCGAATCGCGATCGGCTCTGATGATCTCCACGATCAACTCAGGGTTGATATCGGACTCGCCGTATGCGAGAGCTTCTACCCGCTTGCGAGCCAACAACTCCTCCGCGCTCGCAAAATCGGCTTGTTTGCAGACGGCATCAAGCATGTACTGCTGTAATGACTGTCCCGCCGCCGCAGCACGGATCCTGAGCTTGCGGTGGATATCGGGAGGAACTTGTTTGATCTGAATAGTCGCCACAGACAAATTCTAGCACCAATGTAGCGTTATTGGCGCCAATTCAACGCTATCATTGAGTTGGTCTGCGACGTCGTGCTAGATAAGCCATTCGAGGACGCGGAAGGAGCCCAAACCGGCTGGGTCGAGGAGAGCTTCGGCTTCGCGGACTCTGCTGCGGGCTCGTAAGGCTGACAGGTCACCTATATGGGCCGACTCCCGCCACTGGCGCTTGCCTTCCACGACGAGGTCATCGATGCCGTGTGCTTTCAAAAACCCTGCTTGGGTTCGGTTTGAGTCGGCCTTGCGGACCAACTCAAGCTGATCTATGGCGACATCAACAGTGATGTCACACATTCCCGGATCCTTGAGCCAGCGGTTCGAGTCACCTCCACGGTGGCCGAGGTGAGTCCGCAGCCAGCTGCCCCTAGCTGCGAGTTCTGCGGTCGTTACGCCATAGTCGAGCACCACCACACGGCCGGAGTGCAGCGAAGCTAGAGCCTCCGCCAACCAATCCCTCGCCGCGACCTGTCTGGCAACAAGCACCCCTTCAGGGGCGGGCGCACCCAGCAGGGCTCTGAGTTCTTCGACGACCGGCGAATGCTCCGCTACCGGGGCCGCGACTGTGGCGAACTCACTTGTGTCGGGGCCTTCTGTGATCCGCAGCTCAAACCACTGCTGACTATGGTGTTCGTAAAGGTCGAATCCCAAATTGTCCAAGAGTTCGTTGGCCAACACCACCCCAACCGGAACCGGATCGCCGGGTCCGGTTGCCGCAGAGACCAGCAACGGGTGTTCAGGATGCTGAGCGCGCTGAGCAGCTGACCGTTCAATCGCATGCCAGCGCAAAGCTCCAGAGCGAACCGCTTCGGGTTCAGCGGCAATAACCGCTCGAGCCAGCGTGCCCGGCCCGGCCCCCCACTCATACACACAGAACTGCTGTGGGCATCCAAAATCCCGCCACCAAGTGTCGATTGCCCGTGCCACGACTGCACCGAACAACGGGCCAACCTCGGGAGCCGTAAGGAAATCCCCGCCTCGCCCAGCTTGGCCTCCCGCCTGATAGAAGCCCTCGCGTTCGTCGTAGAGCGCGGCGGTTACATATTCCGACACCGGGATCGGCCCCTGCTCAGCAATTCTTCGACGCAGCCGATCGGCGAGAGACACCACAGTTCCAGACTACGGCCCCACTCAAAATACGACGGTTCAGCCGCCGGCTAGCAGGCTCACTTCGGTGAAACGACCAAGGACATCACCTGGAATTACGCCCATAGCGATCGTGATCACCGCGGTCAGGGTGAGGGCCACGCCCAACGACAGCGGAACATTCACGGGTGTCAGATCACCGTCGGGGGCGTCTTCAGCCCACATGCCGAAACCGATTCGGGCGTAGTAGTAGAGCGCGATCACCGAGTTGACAGCCACGAAAACGCCCAGCACCACGCCCGCTGCCGTGTCGGCTTCAATGACCGCCTCCATGACCCGGAACTTCGCCAACCAACCACCCAACGGTGGGATACCCGCCAACGAGAACAAGAAAATGGTCATAGCAACGGTGAGTCCGGGGGCGTAGTGGAACAACCCCCGATAGTCCCCGATCTCCGCGGAACGCGTCTTACGGGCGACCGCAATCACCACTGCGAAAGCACCAAGGTTCATAGCCGCATAAATCACCAGGTACGTGACAGAGGCGGTGAGGGCCTTGTCAGGAACTGTTCCGGCCACGGCCAGTGGTGCCAGCATGTAACCCGCCTGAGCCACACCCGAGTATGCGAGCATCCGCACAATGTTGGTCTGGCGCAACGCCATTAGGTTCCCGGCCGTCATCGAAGCTGCCGCCAACACCCACATCAGCGGTTCGAAGATGTCGTCACGGCCTATGAAGCCGACGAACAACAAGTTCATCAAAGCCACAAAACCTGCCGCTTTGGAGGCCACCGAAATAAACGCAGTGACCGGTGTCGGCGAACCTTCGTAGGTGTCGGGTGCCCAAGTGTGGAACGGGAATGCCGACACCTTGAAAGCGAATCCGACCACCACGAAGATGATGCCGATCACCACCACCGCGGAAGGATCAGCTGCCGCGCTGATGGAGTCGTTGATCGAAACCAGCAAAGTTGATCCTGTGACGCCGTACAGCAAAGACATGCCGTAGAGCATCACCGCCGAAGCAAATATGCCCATCAGGTAGTACTTGAGACCTGCCTCGTTGCTTTTGAGGTCGCGTTTGCGCCAAGTGGCCAGCATGTAGGCCGGGATCGACAGCAGTTCGAGAGCCACAAAAATAGAGAGGAGGTCACGGGCCGAAGCCATCAGGATCATGCCGAGGATCGAACTCAACAACAGGCCGTAGTACTCGTTCTCCCAATAGTCGCCTTCGGCGATGTAGTTGGTCGACATCAACACGACCACATAACCGGCCAACACAAACGTCGCCTTCATGATGAGGCTGTAGTCGTCGACCACAAAACCGCCGTTGAACATCGACCTGTCGTCGCCGGCCAGAGCCAGAGTGATTATCGGCACCAACGTCGCCAGCAGGGCCAAAGAAGCGAGCGGCGCGGCGATTCTTCGAGCCCGTTCAAGCCAGCCGATGTCGATCATCGTGATTAGAGCGCCGAAACCAAGCAGGGTGAGTTCGGGCGCGGCCGCGTGCCAGTCAATCACCGGCCGAACGAATTCGGTCGCAGCAAGCACAGGCGCGAGACCGTCGAGCACGATCAGCCTCCACCCGCCACAGAAGAAGCTGCGACCTCAGCGACCTTGCAACCCACCTGGATACAGTTGTTGAGCGATTGGACCACCGCTGGGTCGGTTACTTCGAAGATCAAGCCGGGTGCAATGCCGAACAACACGATCCCGAAGAGCATCGGCGCCCAAGCAATCCACTCGGTCGTCGATACGTCGGTGATATTGGGGTCATCGGCGAATTCAGCCGATGGCTCACCCATCGTCGTGCGCTGCAGGAGCCACAACAAGTAACCAGCAGCGAGCACCGTACCGATAGCAGCCACGACCATGTAGACACGGAAGGTCTCCTCGGAGATTCCGGTAGCTGGGTTGTAGGCCGCGAGGATCGCCGGGAACTCCCCCCAGAACCCGGCAAGGCCGGGCAAGCCAAGAGACGCCATCGACACGAACCCCAGAATCCAGCCCAAGCGGGGGGCCTGAACGAGCATCCCGCCAAGTCGTTTGATCTCCAAGGTGTGATAGCGCTCCTTCACTGAACCGGCAATGAAGAAGAGCATCCCGGTGATCAGCCCGTGGGCGACCATGCCAAAAATAGCGGCGTTGATTCCAAAGTCGGTCAGCGTGGCGATTCCGAGCATCACAAAGCCCATATGAGATACCGAGGAGAACGCGATCAGGCGTTTCATGTCGGTCTGAGCCAAACAACCGAGCGCGCCGTAGATGATGCCTATCACCGCCAACAAGCCGATCCACGGCGCCCAAGCCTCGGCGGCCTCCGGCAACATCGGGATGGCAATGCGGATGAAGCCGTACGTACCCAGTTTCAGCAGCACCGCAGCCAAAATGACCGAACCCTGAGTCGGTGCTTCGGTGTGGGCGTCGGGCAACCAGGTATGGAACGGGAACATCGGCACTTTCACACCGAAGCCGATGAACATGCCGCCGAAAACCAGCAACTGCGTGCCCCTGGCGATCCCCTCACCAGCATTTTCGGTAAGCACCAACATGTTGAAGGTGCCCGCGTCGGTGAGGAAGAACAAAGCCAGGAACGACAACAGCATCAGGGCCGAACCGAACAATGTGAACAGGAAGAACTTCAACGAGGCGTAACGTCGGTTCTCTCCACCCCAAACCGCGATCATGAAGAACATCGGCAGCAACACGACCTCAAAGAAGACGAAGAAGAGGACCAGGTCTTGGGCGACGAATGTGCCGATCATTCCTGTTTCCAAGATGAGCGACAGAATCAGGAAAGCCTTGGCATTGCCTGGTTCGGGGATGTGATTCAACGAGTAGACGAACACCAACGGCATGACCAAAACGGTGAGCGCGATCAGCGGCAGCGACATGCCGTCGACCCCTATCGTGTAACCCGCACCGATCATTTCGATCCAATCGGTGTCCACGAAGTACTGCAACGATCCGGCGTTGCCGTAATCGAAGTCGATCAACAAGAAGACGGCAAGCCCCAGGGTGACCAGCGAAGCGAGCAGGGCCACCTGTTTGTGGGTGTGCTCGTCTTGTTGGGGGATCAAGACCATGATCAACGCCCCAACGATCGGAGCGAAGACTAAGGCTGTGAGCAACCAGTTGGTATCAGCGATGGTGTCCATGTTGAAAAGATTCCTGGGTTAGAGAGCGAAGATGATTAAGAAGGTTCCGGCGAGCACAGCCGCCATTGCGAAGAGGATTGCGGCGTAATTTTGGACTTTGCCGGAGTTGATCTGACGAAGTTCTTCTCCGGTTGCGTCCGATACCCGGCCCGAACCGTCGACGAAGCCGTCAATAACGCTTTGATCGACCACGTCGTAGACATGGCGACCCACCAGCACTGCCGTTTCACCAGCCTTGTCGACCGTCCGATCGATCACATTCTGGTTGACCCAATAAGCCGCTCGGGCCAGTGGACCCTTGGTGAAGGCAACGATGATTCCTTCATACAGACGGTCGAGGTAGTACTTGTTGACGAGCACCTTGTGGCCGGCACCAGCTAGGCCATTGGATTTCGCGAGACCGTCCGGCAACTCGGTAAGGGACTGATGCGTTTGGTTGGATAAACGATCTACCTTGACGAAGTAGTAGTAGATCGCTGCACCGGCACCTGCCAGAGCCACGAGACTCGCAACCACGGCCAACGACCAACTCGGAGTCGCGTGGCTGATCGCCGGGAAATATGACGATCCTGTCGGTTCGACGAAATGACCGAATCGTTCTGTCCATGAGTCGCCAACAAGTTGGAAACCAGCCGGAAGGTTGACGAAACCAGCCACGATGGCCAACCCCGACAGAATGTAGAGCGGTACCAGGATGCGGGGTCCCGACTCGTGAGGGTCGCCATGGGCTTCGTGCGCGCCGTCGGCCCCGTGGGCGTGGTCGTGTCCACCGCGGTACTCCCCGTGGAAGGTCAGATACACGCAACGAGTCATGTAGGCGGCGGTCAGCGCAGCTCCGAACATGCCCATCAACAGATGGAAGGTGTAGGCGCCGTTGCCGCCAGTGCCACCAAAAAGCCCCCAACCGCCGGTACCGACGAGTATTTCGTCTTTGGACCAGAACCCGGCCAACGGGAACAAGCCGGCCAACGCCAGCGAACCAATAATGAACGTGACATAGGTCTTGGGCATGAACTTGCGCATTCCGCCCATATCTCGCTTCATGTCGAACGAATGCACCGCATGGGCTACCGACCCCGAACCCAAGAAGAGGTTGGCTTTGAAGAAAGCGTGGGTGAAGAGATGAAAGACCGCCGCGGTCCACGCCCCGACACCGAGCGCCATCACCATGTAGCCGAGTTGCGAAACCGTCGAATAGGCCAGCACCTTTTTGATGTCGTCCTGTACGAATGCAAGCAAGCCGCCGAAGACCAAGGTGATAGCGCCAATAGTGGCCATCAGGTTGATGCTCGACCCTCCGATCTGCATCCCCTCAAAGAAAACCGGGTACAGACGGGCGATCAGGAAGACGCCGGCAACGACCATGGTGGCGGCATGAATCAGCGCTGAGACTGGAGTTGGGCCAGCCATGGCATCGGGCAACCAGGTATGCAGTATGAACTGACCCGATTTCGACATGACCGCAGCCATCAGGCACACCGCCGCGACTACTAGCGCGGTGTGTCCGACCTCGCCTCGGACAATCGCTTCGTTGATGCTGATCGTGTCGAAGGTATGGCCACCGCCAGCGGCAAAGAAGAGCGTGATCGTGCCGATGATCAGGCCGACATCACCGACCCGGTTGGTAAGGAACGCTTTCAGCGCGGCGTCGGAATTGGGTTTTTCTTCCCACCAATGTCCGATCAACACAAAAGAGCAGACGCCGACGAGCTCCCAGCCGACGATCATCTGCAAGATGTTGTCGCTGAGAACAAAGAACAGCATCGCCGCGGTGAACAACGACAGGAAAGCAAAGAAGTGGGTGTAACGCTTGTCGTCGCCCACGTAATCGGTGCTGTAGATGTGCACCAACAGCGACACGATCGTCACCACCAACAGCATCATCACCGAGAGGCCGTCAACGAGAACCCCCGCGCTGAACTCAACACCCCCTGATTGCAGCCATTGCGTAGAACTCTGAACCGCGACGTAACTATGGCCGGCGTTGTGGTCGCCGGGCGTAGCCGGAGCCGCGTCAGCGTGGTCTGAGTCTTCGCCGGGCGTGGCCGGAGCCGCGTCGGCATGACCGTCGGAGTCGCCGGGCGTGGCCGGAGCCGCGTCGTCGTGGGTGTCAACCGAGGCAGCGGCGTGAGAGTCGTCGGGGAGAACGAAATTGTCGCGATGGTCAAGCCAGGCGAAACCAGCGCACACGGCCAACAAGAACGAAAGCCCCACCGCGGCAATTCCCAGTTCGGCGCCCTTGTAACGCATGCGTTTGCCGAAAAAGAGAATCCCCACGAACGACAACGCGGGCAGCAACGGAACCAGCCATGCGTACTCAAGAAACCAGTTCGCGCTATCTGTGACAGTCGACGAAGTCGGTACAGAGCTAGGCGCAGCAAACCCAAGAAGAAAAGACACAGATCAGCCCTTCATGAGATCGATCTCGGAGAGGTCGATGCTGCGGCGGTTACGGTAAATGAGCAGAACAATGGCCAAGCCGATGCCAACTTCAGCAGCGGCCACCGCAATGGTGAACAGGGCGAATACCTCGCCGCCCACATCAGCGGTAAGGGCACCGAAGGCAACAAGGTTGATGTTCACGGCGTTCAGGATCAGTTCGATCGACATCAACACCAGCACGCCGTTCTTGCGCGCCAGAACGCCATAAACACCAATGCAGAACAACACGGCAGACAGCAGCAGGAACTGATTCAACAACATCGGTCGTTACCTTTCAGTCCTTCCGCGCCACGACGATCGCGCCGATCAACGCTGCCAACAACAACACGGAGACCGCTTCAAACGCCACGATGTATTGCGAGAAAATGGCGTCCGACACGGTGTCTACCGACTGGGGTTGATCGATGACCAAGCGGTCGTCTTCAAAACTGTGAATCAAAGCGACCGCCATCACCGCGAAGAGCAGTACTCCCACGGCCGCGGCCATACCCCTCTTCTCGTCGCCTACCGACTCGTCGTCACCGAGTGACGCACGAGTCAGCATCACCCCGAACAAGAACAGCACCACCACCGCGCCGATGTAGACCAACACCTGAGTGACGGCAACAAACTCCGAGCCGAGCAGGATGAACTGAGCGGCCACCCCGGCCAGAACCACTACCAGCCACAGCGCCGCATGCACAATGTTGCTGGTGGTGACGACACGCACCGCCGAGACAATCATCGACACGGCAATAACCGTGAAGAAGACGTTTTGCGCCACGTAGAGGTCGCCGTCGGCGGACTGTGCGGCAAGCAAACTCATGTGGGCGGCACCTGCAGCTTCTTCTGCTGCGAACCGGCCTCATAGTCCTCGAAGTCGGGGACCGTTTCCATCCACTCCGACAAACGTGACATATCGTGCAGCAAATCCGCGATACGGGGCTCGGAGAACTCGTACTCAGGACTCCAAAACAGCGCCTCAAAGGGGCAAACCTCAACGCAGATCCCACAAAACATGCACAACGCGTAATCGATGTCGAAGCGGTCGAGTATGTTTTGCTGACGCGGCTTTCCGCCCGCCCGACGCGGTGGCGCCTTCTCCTTGTGGCCCTCGATGTAGATGCACCAATCTGGGCATTCACGGGCGCACAGCATGCAAGCGGTGCAGTTCTCCTCGTGAAGCGCGATCACTCCACGGGCCCGCGGCGGCGGTGCCTCCTTCTCGTGGGGGTACTGCACAGTCTCGGCACCCTTCACGGGCGAAGGAATCGGTTTCTTGAGCCCCCCGGGGAAGATCGTACGCATCATGGTCGACCCGGTGACACCGAGCCCTTTGATGAGTCCTGGAATGAGTCCCATGAGTACCTGCCTACTTAGAACGTGACCTTGAGAATGCCCGTCACCACGATGTTGGCGAGAGCAATGGGAATGAGAAATTTCCATGCCAGACGCTGAAGCTGATCCTCGCGGAAGCGGGGCATGGTGAAACGAGTCCAGAACACTAGGAAAGTCAGGCCGACGATCTTCACAAGCATCACCAACGGGCCCAGTAGGTTCATGATGTCGGCGCTGGGATCGATACCCGGGATGTACCAACCGCCTAGGAACAGCACCGAGGCCAACGCTGCAAACACCGCTGCAGTGGCAAACTCGGCGATGAAGAACAACAGGAAGCGCATCCCCGAATATTCGGTCATGTAGCCCGTCACCAGTTCGGATTCAGCCACAGGCATGTCGAACGGTGCTTGGGCCAACTCCGCTTGCATGGCAATCAAGAAAACGAGGAACGCCACACCTTGCGTGAGAATGTAGGGGTTGCCGACCACACCCAAACCGAAAATCTCGCCGTTTGCCTGGGCGTAGACAATGTCTACCATGTTCATTGTGCCCGCCTGGATCACCACGCCGACTACCGCCAGGATCAGTGGGAGTTCATAGGCGATGAGTTGACCCGTCGCTCGCAGGCCACCGAGTAGCGAGTACTTGTTGGCCGACCCCCAACCCGCCATCAGAACGCCGAGTACCGAAACCGACGACACCGCCAGACCCAAATAGATCCCTAGTTCGCTGTCGACGAACCAAAGGTCGGGGCCGGCCGGCACTACGACGACCAACAAGAACGTGGAAGCAAGCACCACAAACGGCGCCGCGGCGAACACGAACCGGTCGGCTTTGCGTGGGATGATGTCTTCTTTTTGGAGGTGCTTACCAACCTCGGCCAGCAACTGCAGCGAACCGTAGGGACCGGCCTCCATCGGACCCAGTCGACTCTGCATGAACGACACGGCCTTGAACAGATGCAATTGGACGAGCGCGCCCGCCACCAGCAGAACCGCGGCCAGCCCAACGCCGACACGAATGCCGGTCTGCTGCCAGTAGGCCAGCTCAGCGAGAACGTGGCTCGTGCTCACCGATCAATGTCTCCGAGAATGAAATAGAGGCTGCCAAGGATGGTGATGATGTCGGGGACATACACACCGATCAGCAACCACGGGGTGATCGACATGTTGTTGAACGACGCAGAGCGGATCTTGACCCGGAACGGAACCAGACCACCCTTCGAGACGACGTAGTAGCCCATCACCCCGAGGGGATTCTCGGTCTCGACGTACGCCTCGCCCGCTGGAACCTTGATGATGCGTGGGACTTTGGCCATGATCGAGCCGCTCGGGAGGCCATCGAGAATCTGGTCGACCATCTTGGTGGACTCCCGAACTTCTTGAAGGCGGACCCAGAATCGGCTGAACGAGTCACCGTCGGGATGAGTCCAAACCCGCCAGTCGAGTTCGCCGTGTACCAGGCCACCGGCGCCGGTGGTGCCGTCGCGTCGGACATCCCAGTCAACCCCGGATGCGCGGATGTTGGCACCTGAGAGTCCGTAGGACAGGCCGATGTCTGCGGGAACCACACCGATTCCGCGAGTACGGGCTTGGAAGATCTCGTTGCCCATCACCAGCTCTTCGATCTCGTCGCAGAACGAGCGCATCTTTTTCATGACCTGCTTGGTCTCGACGATCCAACCGGCAGGAAGATCATCTTTCAGGCCGCCAATTCGGTCGAAGTTGGGGTGGAAACGCCCTCCAGTTGCCGCTTCGATCTGGTTGAGAATGTGCTCTCGGTCGCGAAAGGCGAAGAAGACCGGTGTGACCGCACCCACCTGCACGGCCATGTCGCCAAGGAACAGAACAATGTTGGCGATCCGACTCATCTCGAAGAGGAGCGTGCGGATCCACTGAGCGCGTGGAGGAGCCTCGACCTCCAGCAACTGCTCAGCCGCCAAGATGAACGGCACCTCGTTGGCGAAACTCCCTAGCCAATCAATGCGGTTGATAAGGGTCGTGACCTGCGGATAGGTGCGAACCTCGCTGAGTTTTTCGTAGCCACGATGCATATAGCCCATGACTGGGTCGGCGGCTATGACCTGCTCACCGTCGAGCTTGGCCACGATTCTCAGCGTGCCGTGGGTGGCTGGGTGCTGCGGACCGATGTTGAGGGTCATGCCCTCGGTTTCAATTTCGAGGTTGACCCGAGCGTCTGCGGCCTGCGCGGCGATGTAGTTGAGTTGCTGGCGGTTTGAGACGGCGGTCATGCGTCGCCTGTCTCTTCTGCGGCTTCGGTGTCTTCTGGCTCGTCGGTCTCTTCGGTCGGCATCAGTTCGACGTCAACGATGCCGGGCCAAGGCTTCACGCGCCGCGCCAACAACGGATAGTCCTTGCGCAGGGGGTTCCCTTCGAACGCGCCTGGCAGGTAGATGTGACGCAAGCCGGGATGGCCGACAAAGTCGATACCGAACATTTCCCAGGTCTCACGCTCATGCCAATTGGCACCCGCGTACACCGGTACCCAGCTCGGCACCGACATGCTGGCGTCGTCCACATCGGCTTTCAAAGTGACGGCCCGATGGTTGACGATGTCGTTGAGCCTCCCGAGAACCTGAAAACGGGTATCACCACCGGCGAGGCCTTGTTCCATTGCTTCGGAAGCGGCTGGTTCAACAGCCGGGTCAAGTGCAAGATCCACTTGACTGTCCATATCCCGGCCGAATGGTGAAGGCAGCCAGTCGATAGCGCTCAGGAAACCGAAGTAAGCAAAATCCATCTCGTTTTTCAGGAATTCAGCAGTGGCGGTCCAAGCCTCAGACGTGACGCGAACGGTGATGTCGACGCCTGCCGCTATGTGGGAACCAACCACGGCATCGCCCAACTCGGCTACGAGCTCAGACAGAACCTCTTCACGGATTTCATCGGTTGCTGATTCGTTCGCTGCGTCACTGTCCGTTTCAGTCGCGGAGGTGACGTCGACGGTGTCACTGGACGACACTGTGTCACTGGACGACACTGTGTCACTGGACGACAATGGGATCACCTCTCCAGCGCTGAGTCATGTCTTCGTTCTGGATCCGTTCCTGGAGCAGGACAATGCCCTCGAGCAGCGCCTCAGGCCGGGGTGGGCAGCCGGGCACGTAGACGTCCACCGGGATGATCTGATCCACGCCTTTGGTCACCGAATAGGAGTCCCAATAGGGGCCACCACAGTTGGCACAGGAACCCATCGAGATGACGTATTTGGGCTCGGGAATCTGTTCGTAGAGACGCAGAACCGACGGTGCCATCTTGTCGGTCACCGTGCCCGACACGATCAACAAGTCGGACTGACGCGGGCTTGCCGGCAGCGGGATGACACCGAGCCGCATCACGTCGTAACGAGGCGAACCGAAAGCGGCCCCCATCTCAATGGCGCAACAAGCGAGTCCCCATTGGTAGGCCCACAGGCTGTACTTGCGGCTCATGTTGAGCAACGACGTCAGTGGCTTGGGGATTTTCCCCGATTCGACTAGACCCATCGGAGCATCCCCTTCCGCCAGGCGTAGAGAAGGCCCAACAACAAGATGTAGATGAAGATCGCCATCTCAATAAGACCGAACATCTTGTAGAACTCAAGACGCATGGCCCACGGAAAGATGAAAACTGCCTCCACATCGAACATCACAAAGAGCAGCGCGAAGACGTAGTAGCGGATGTTGGCCTGTGACCACATATCGCCGGTCGGATCTACTCCAGACTCATACGAGGTGAGCTTTTGCTCGGTCGGATTTGAGGGCCTGAAGATCCGGCCCAGGCCCAAAAAGACGGCGACGAGGGCGACACCTGCAAGACCGAAGATTCCGACGGTGAGATAACTACGGAGAAAATCCGACACGAACGGTAAGCCTAGCGAGCGTCGTGAACCAATAGACCACCCGGAGCAAGCACCGATACGGCTATGACACGCCTATCTGAGGTGCCATTGCCTCGGGACTGTCGAAGCCGTCGGGCAGATACAAACCAGAGATCAGATTTTCGTGCATTCCATAGCCGACACGCCCATCGTTGGTCTCGTGGCGACTCAGAGTTTCGTTGAGAAAAGAGATACCCAAACGTTGCGTCGGCTCGCCGACTGGTGTGATCACACCCTCCACCTTTTCGTCGTCTCCCTGCCACACACCATGTCCCCAGTAACCGTCGTACATGTAGCCGGACCCGGCCTTGAGATAGACCGTTTTCAGCGGGGTGGTCTTGATGCGCAGATCTGATGCTCCAGGGCCGCTGAACCACACTTCTGCACTGGCGACTTCCCGTGTGCCGGGGTGATAAGTGATGTCGATCTCGGGGCGACCCAGATGTTCGGCTTCTCGCGGGTCACCCAGGTTGTAGAGACGCACCGCTTCCTCAAGGATCCGTCGTCCCGTATGGTCGTTATCGATCGTGATCTTGACCATGTGATCGTCGAACTGGATTGGCAGCCAATTGTGGAAGAACCCCATCGCCATCTGGGGCGAGACCTTTGAGCGGATACCCCTTGGTTCGGGTTCGCCGACGCCATGGCGCACTCCCCAACTGTGGTCCCGGGCACCGCCCCAACGGTTCGGGGTGACTTCGTAGCGTTCCCCATCGATTTCGATTAAGCCTTCATAGGAGCCGACCTGTGCTAAGCGGTAAGTCTCCTGGGTGACACGGGTGCCTACCCGGGTCCAGCTTTTGGGTTCCGCCAGGGCTTCGGTAGTTCCCCGAAAGGTCACATCAAGTGCGAGTCCCCATTCGTTTGGTTCACAGATGACCCGCAACGAACGGAGTCCTTCAATCACTTCGACCCGAATCGGGCCGACCCTGGTATCGAGGCGATCCGAACCGAGTTCTCGCGAGGCGCGCACCGTGGTCTGTCGGCCTTGGTGGTTGACGCTCACGAAGGCGTCGGTTACTCCTAGGTTGGGGTACTGACCCATGCCCATCACCGCAAACAGCGTGTCGTCCGAGGCGTGCATGTTGAAGTAGTAGCGATCGTAGAAGTGGCGATCCCCTGTGAACACCGTGTCGATCGGCTCGGGATACTGATGGATTAGATAGTCGTCAGCGCGGCTCAAAGGCATGGGCTGAGTTTTACTTGCCTGGCTCGACTCGTCCTAATCCTGTGCCACTCGATCCAACACGTTCCAGCGAACCGCGCAGGCCATCATGCCATTAACCATTTTGACGAACCGCTGGTAGGTGCGGTCCTCTGGCTTCCCACCTCCGGCAATGACGCCGCGCAGAGCTGCTGCCGAGCCCGTGCAGTGGAACTGAAGGCTGGCGGCTGCATCGTCGAGCAGCTCTTCTCGTGACCAGTCGGGTCCCCCTGCGGCTGCCAACGCGGCTCGGTAAGTGTCGAGCAGCGCATCTTCTTCGGCAACCGACTCGCTGGTGGCTCCGACTCCGAGGAACCAGGCCATATCACCGCCTGGAAAGCTCTTCATCGTGGTTTGCCAGTCGAGGATCACAGGACCGTCCGCAGCAAAGAAGATGTTGTCGAACTCGTAGTCGCCGTGGATCATCGTCCATGGCCGCTCGCCATACCGTTCAAGCCATAACTCAGTGTCATAGACCCAGGTCCGTTCGTAGAAATCAAGGATCTCGACGGGCCCCATGTCGGGCCAAATCTGCCTCATCAACGGCCAGTCTTCGCGGAGGATCGGAATGCCGCTGAGCAACGACGGAGAACTCCAGTCGATACACCATTCACGCGAACTGAACAGCTGGCTGCCCCAGTACTGACCGTGCATCGTGCCGAGTTGACTGATCAACTGGTTGAACATCTCAATGTCTGGGCCGTCCAGGATGTCGCCGGCGGTGCCTTCAATCTTCTCGATCAGCAGGACGGCCCGGCCAGACTCATCGTCGTATTCGTTGACGAACGAACGAGCAAGGGTCATCGGCACCCGCCCGGCCAAATCCCGATAGAACCCGTGTTCGCGTTTGTAGGCGTTCATCACCTTGTTGTAACGCCGGGCCCTTTCGTCATCGCGCGGACATTTGCCGAACAGGGTCGTCGGCAGGTCGGTGTCGCTCGCGTAGGTCACGTCGAGGTTCGCCACCTCGCCCATGATCCCCGAGAACCCCTCCAACGGTCGCACTCTTATGCTTGTGACCTCGCTGTCGTGACCAGCGGCGGCCAAACGTTCATTGACCCACTCAGGCGTCAATGCAGATAAAGAAGCAGGAATGTTGGTCACGCCGTGTAGTACAACACTTTTGACCCCCAACTGGCAAGATCACCGCACTTCACAATGCAGATTTTCACATCGACCCGGTGCCGAACAAGCACCGGCTGATGCCCACCGATGCCCACACCCTCACTGACTGGAGCAGCCCGAAATATTAATGATCGCGCGGGCCTTGTCTAGATCACGACGGGTCTTTTCTAGATATCTATAGCAATTTCAAGATTTATCATTATATATTGCCCGTCTATATTGTACTGTTCGGTTGTATTTCGCCTGCGCCTGTCAGCTTTCAGAAACTGGGAGCTGACCGGTGAAGTGGTTGCACAACTAGAGGCATTGGCGGCATCACTCGTCGGGGAGAACCCCGACGGATCTAACGACGAGACCGAGACATAGCAATGGCCGCCGCCCAACAGGTCCGCCGGCCGTGGCTGATTCACTTCTTCAAGCGTTCGATCGATGACGATCAGGAAGAGACCGTTCCGACGCTTGAGTTTCTTGAAACGATCCCAGCCAAAGTGGCCGCCGAGATCCATGCCGTTCTTGATGCAGTAGCTACGGCACCGCCTCCAGCTTTCTCGGGTGGTGGCAAGTGGGAGGCCATGCATGGTGACATGGCTGGACTGTATGAGGTCCGCGTGCAAGGAGGTGGGAAGAACCACCGGTTGTTCTGTTTGCTCGTGCGTAACGCAACAAACCTCGGCGGCTCGTCCATCGTTTGTCTGGGTGGTCTGTCAAAACCACGACGACAAGCCGCCGACCCAAAGGACTACAAGCAGATCATTGAGTATCGTTCGGAGTTCAACCGGCACCGAGGGGTACTCAAATAGCCTGACTCGCCTCTAGAGGCTCGGCAGCTAACTCCATCTCTAGGGCTTCGGCGAGTGCCACAAGCGTTGCCAGCGTCGGGTTGGGGCTTTCGGCGGAAAAAAGCCTCCTAATCACTTCTGGACGAAGGTTGGCACGACGTGCCAACTCGGCCTTGCTCAGGTCAAGACTGCATCGACGCTGGTCCAGTGTTCGGATGATTGAGTCAATCTGCTCAATGCGTCTCAGAGAGGTCTTGTACGCAAGGTCGTATTCGGCGTCCGTTCGTCGACCTTCAAGGTAACGTTCGGCTCCGGTACGTGCTGTTGGCATACACCCAACTATAACGTGGCACAAATGTTACGCAAGGCCCGAAATCGGTCAGGTCCGTGGCGATCAAACCGCGGTCATGACTTCTTGGTGAACGCTTGGAGAGTCTCCATTGGTTGTCCTGTGACCTGTGCGATCAGGTCGAAGTCTTTATCGACATGGAGAACGGTGAGTTGGGCCAGTTCCGCTGTGGCCGCGATCAGCAGGTCGGGGATTGACGGTGCTCTGTGGTGCCTCTTGTTCGCTAATGCCAACTGCACTTCCAGGGCTCGGGCCTCTATTTTGGGCGTTAGATACTCAACGGGCATTTGTGTGAACGGCGATTCGGTGAGCGTGGCACGATAATCGGTCGCAGATCGTGCGGAGAATCCGACCTCAAGAAGAGTTACCGTGGTTACTCGTACTCGACCGCGCTGGATGTTCAAAGCCCATTTCTCGGCATCAGGGCTTAGGGCCAGTCGTGCCAGAGCGGACTTGTCGACTAGCCATGTGGTCACGACCAGGCATCGGCCATCACCTCTGGCCGCCTCAGATCGCTGCACATTTCCGCGATTCGCGCCAAGGATTCGAGGGTCACCGCGTCAGCAGTGTTGGTTTGTTCCCGCAGGAGCACTCGTCGCAAGTATTCGGCTCGCGAAAGCCCTGCATTTGCTGCCTTGACATCAATTTCGGAAACTACGTCCTCGGGAACGTCTCGAATCAAGATATCGGTCATGAACAGATGATATCTATAGATATCATAAGCGGCAACCCGACGGCAACCAACAAGGCACCCGAGGACTAACGGGCGGCGAATAGCTGGGGGATGGCTTCGAGGGTCAGCTCGTCGATAGGACCGGGGAAGAGGCCGAAACCTATGGTAATCGCCAGAGCTATACCGATAGCGAGACCGGCAGCGGGGTGTACCCGCTCCACAGACTCATCGTCGGAAATCTCGTCATCAACCGCAGGCGAACCCAGATACACCGACAACACGATGCGCAGGTAGAGGAAAGCGGACACCACCGCTGAGACCATCGCTATCACCGCCAGCCAGAAGGACCGCATTTCGACCGCCGCGCCGATGATCTCAAACTTCGCCACGAATCCCGTAGTCAACGGCACACCCGCTTGAGCCAACAAGAAAATCGTCAAAGCCAAAGCCAGAGCCGGGCGGCGAGCACCCAAACCATCGAGATCATCAAGGCTGGTCTTGCGGTCGCCCCTGCCCGAAATCACCGTGAGAACACCGAAGGTGCCGATCACCATGAAGGTGTAGGCCGCCAGGTAAAAAACCACCGCAGCTGTGCCTCGATGGGAGGCAGCCTGCACTCCCACCAAAATGAAGCCGGCGTGAGAGATCGAGGAGTAGGCCAACATGCGTTTCACGTCATGTTGCACAATCGCCAGCACCGCTCCAACCAGCAGCGTCAGCACTGCCAAGCCAAGAACCGCCGGTTGCCAGTCAAGCCGGTAATGAGCAAAGGTCACCACGAACACACGCACGAGCGCCGCGAAACCCGCAACCTTGACCGCCGAAGCCATATACGCCACGACCGGTGTAGGAGCGCCTTGATACACATCGGGCGTCCACGCATGGAACGGAACAGCGGCGACCTTGAATCCAAGTCCGACGAGCAGCATCGCCAAACCCGCCAACAGCATGGCATCGTCCAGAATCACCACCGAAGCAAAGTAAGCGCGGATCTCAACAAGGTTCAAAGAACCAGTCGCGCCATAAACCAACGCCATGCCGTACAACAAAAAGGCCGATGAGAACGCCCCGAGCACGAAATACTTCAAACCGGCTTCCAGTGACTCACTGCGACGAACATGTAAGGCCGCCATGACATAAACCGGGATGGACAGCGTTTCCAAACCAAGGAACAAGACGATCAGGTCGCCTGCACCGGCCATCACCACGCCGCCGGCTGCCGACAACATCATGAGCACATACATCTCGGGACCGTCGATGCCCTCACGACGCAAGTACTCGTCGAGCAGAAGCGCGCACAACGCCACCGCCGACACGATCACCCCTGCAACCACCAGACTGAACCCATCAAAGGAGAACTGATCGCCGATAGCGCCCACCGGGTTGCCGAGAAGGCCCACAGGCCTGTCGATAAAGTCCACCGGCCACGTTGCTCGGTGGTGGTCGTTCCACAACTCAGCGATTGCAGCGAGCGCAACCAGCCCGGTACCGGCTGTGAAGATCGCGTCGAACCCGACTCGCATGGTGGCCACAAAAAGACCTGCAACCACCAGGACCAGCGCACAGATCACCACGAACCCCAGCATTCCGATATCGGAGCGCAAGTTCGTCAAAGGCAGATCGTTACCGACCAGACCAGCCACAACCCAGGCGACCGCAACCGTGGCCGGGCCGACGGCGATCGTCGCAATACGCTCTACCGGTTCCGGCAACCGCTTTATGACAGAGCGGAACATGATGAGACCGAACGCCCCGACCGCCAAAATGATCAGCGGACTCAACCCTGCGAGCGAATACTGCGGAGGTGCCACGGGAGTGATCTGAGCGAGCATCAGTGATCGTCCTCGCTCTGCACCGAACCGCCGTGGTCAACAACGATGATCACGTCCGCCACCGGCTCAGAGAAGTCATCGACATGGAACTCGACGTGCTCGATGAGTGCATCAACAGCCGGTTCCATCCGGTCGATCACCGGCTTGGGATAGACCCCCATGAAGACGATGCCAACCACGAACGGCGCCAGCAACAGCCCCTCACGCAACTTCAGGTCGCTGATTTCAGCGTTGGCGCCCTCCGCGGGACCGTGGAAAACCCGCTGGTAAGCCCACAAAAGATAGAGGGCCGCGATGATCACTCCGCTAGCGGCGACCACCGCCCACCAGCTGTGGGCCGCGTATGCACCGAGCAGTGTCAAGAACTCGCCAACGAAACCGTTGAGTCCCGGTAGGCCCAGCGAGGACAACGTGACCAGAATGAAAACCCCGGCCAACATCGGCGCCGGCTTCTGGAGCCCTCCCAGCTCGGAGATCATGCGGGTGTGGCGGCGGTCGTAGATCATCGCCACCAACAAGAAGAGCGCACCCGTTGAAAGGCCGTGGTTGACCATCTGCAACAGGCCGCCGACGAGGCCTTCGGTGTTCAACGCGAACGAGCCGATCATGATGAAACCGAGGTGGGCGACCGATGAATAGGCGACCAGGCGTTTCAAGTCGCGCTGCATCGTGGCAGCCACCGCACCGTAGATGATGCCGATGGTGCCCAGAGCAACCAGCGCCGGAGCGAACCACACCGCAGCTTCGGGGAACAGATAGATACCGAAACGCAAGAAACCGTAGGTCCCGAGCTTCAACATCACCGCGGCAAGGATCACCGAACCCGCTGTCGGAGCGTTGGTATGGGCATCGGGCAACCAGGTATGGAACGGGAACAGCGGCACTTTCACCGCGAAAGCCAACGCGAACGACAAGAAGATCCAGCGCGCGGTTGTCGTGGCTATCGACTGGGAGTTCGCCAGTTCCACCAGATCGAAAGTGAGCACCCCGGTCTCGGCTTTGTTGAGGAACGCCAACGACAAGATCCCCACGAGCATCAAAGCCGATCCGAACATCGTGAAGATGAAGAACTTGGTGGCTGCATAGGCCCGTTCGCCATGACCCCACCTGCCGATGAGGAAGTACATGGGCACCAGGACGATCTCGAAAAAGGTAAAGAAGGCGAAGAGGTCGAGGGCGAGGAAGACCCCCATGCAACCAGCCTCGAGAATCAACAGCCAGGAGTAGTACGCCTTGGGGCCGTGTTCTGCGTCGACGCCGACGATGGTCAACGGGAAGATCAGCCCAGTCAACACCACGAGCCACAGTGAGATTCCGTCGACTCCCAGCGACCAGGAGATTCCCAGGCTTTCGATCCAAGTGTGGTGGTCCGTCAGCTGGAACTCCGCCGCCGCCTCCGTGCTGAAATCAGTGAGCACCCACACCGACATGGCACCAACCGCGGCGCTGAACAGGAACGCGATCTGCTTGAAATACTCGGGTCGGTTGTTGGGCAACAACAGCAACACCAGAGCACCGATCACCGGAGTGACCACGAGGGCGCTCAGCACCGGAAATGTGCTGGCAGCGGAGCTCGCTTCTGCGGCGAACATGCTATTGGCCAACAGGGTTCCCATCACCAACTCGCTCTCGACAGGAACCAGGCAAAGAGGGCCACCGCGCCGATCGCAACCATCAGCGCATAGGAGCGAACGAGGCCGCTTTGGACTCGGCGCACTGCGTTGCCACCCAAGCGAATCCAACGACCGACACGGTTGACTGTGCCGTCAACCACCGTCGTGTCGAAATGCACGACAGCATCGAAGCTCTTGCGACCTGGTCCACCCATGAAATTGGTGATCGATTCGTCGATAAACCAGCCACGGGCAAACAACGGCAGTTCAACACGCTGAGCCCAGTACTTGGGCTTCGCCTCAACCGCACCGTCTTGTGGGCTCCGGCCGCGCCCGGCAACAGCACCGCGCCCGGCAACAGCACGGCGCTGCAAGTACACGGCCACCGCGGCAGCGATGCCTACACCACCACCGATCACCGCCACGATTGCCAGCGCCCATTTCGCTGCGGCACCGGAACTGAGATGCGCCTCGTTGTTGTACAGCGACGGTTCGAGCCAATTGCCCAAGAAGTGAAGGTTGCTGCTGAACGGAAGGTTCATCACCCCCGCGACCACAGCACCCGCTGCCAGTACAACCAGTGGCAACGTCATCAACCAGGGTGATTCGTGTGGGTGATATTCACGGCGGGCTTTCACTGAGGCGCCAAAATCAGCTTCGTCGAGGTCACCCGTGTCGGGTTCGTCGAAGATCGAGCCATCGGCACCCTGTTCGGAAACCGCAGCAGCGGTCAGCACCTGCTCGTTGGTTGTTTGAGCGGCGAGGGCCGCCCGTTGGGCCTCGGCGTGCGCTTCGACGCCAGCGGCAACCGCTGCCTCCGCTGTCACAACCGCACCGCCGGCCCGTTCAAGGTTCTTGGTTGCTTTGGCTGTGGCCCTTTCGTCGGCCGGGTCGGCTTCTGACATTTCCGCGTTGCGGGAATTGAGCTTGGCCCGGGTTGATCCAAGCTTCTCGGTGGCTTTGGCAATCGTCTCTTCGGCTGAGGCGAGTTGTGTTTGTGCCTCGTCAACGGCTGTGGAGGCGTCGACAACCCGAGCCGACCAAGCCTCAGAGATTTCTTCGGGCCGCACATCGGCGAAGCGGTAACGACCGAAGAACGTCATGAAGACTTGGCGGCTCATGTAGAACGCGGTCAGCACCGCGGTGATCAAGCCGATGAGCCACAGCAGCACGTTTTCTTCCCAGGCGAAGGCCAGAATCTCGTCTTTGGACCAGAAGCCTGAAAAGGGCGGCACGCCGGCAATCGCCAACCAGCCGACAATGAACGTGGTCGACGTGATTGGCATCAGCTTGCGAAGTCCGCCGTAGTGACGCATGTCTTGGTCGTTGTCCATGCCGTGGATGACAGACCCCGAACCCAAGAACAGCAACGCTTTGAAGAACGCGTGGGTGACCATATGGAAGATGGCGGCCACATACGCTCCGGAACCGACAGCCAGGAACATGTAGCCGAGTTGACTGATGGTCGAATACGCCAACACTTTCTTGATGTCGTTCTGAGCCACCGCGATGGTCGCTGCCAATAACGCGGTGATGGCACCAACCCAGGCGATCAGCGAAGGAGCCCACGCAGCCGACTCGGCGATTATCGGATTGACCCGGGTCAGTAAGTACACACCGGAGGTAACCATCGTCGCCGCGTGGATCAACGCAGATACTGGTGTGGGACCGGCCATGGCGTCGGGTAGCCATACATACAGCGGGATCTGTGCCGATTTCCCCGCCGCGCCAATAAGCAGCAGCACAGTAATTGCAGTGGCCGTTGACTGCGCCAGACCACCGGCGTTGTCGAGCACGTCGATGTACTGGATTGATCCCAGCGTTGTGAAAGTAACGAACATGGCGACCATGAAGCCCCAGTCGCCGATGCGGTTCGTGACAAAGGCCTTCTTCCCTGCTGATGCGTTGTATTCGTCGGTGAACCAGAACGAGATCAGCAAGTAGGAGCACAACCCAACGCCCTCCCACCCCAAAAAGGTGAGGAGCATGTTGTCGCCGAGCACCAGCATCAACATTGAGAAAGCGAACAGGTTCAGGTACACGAAAAACTTCGAGAAGTCGGAGTCTCCGTGCATGTAACCGATCGAGTAGAGGTGGATCAGAGCGCCGACACCGGTGATGAACAACGTCATCGTCACCGACAACGGGTCGACCAGAAATCCCACATCGACTGAGAAGTCGCCCGCCGGAACCCATTCAAACAGAGTCTGAACGAACCGCCGGTCGCCTTCGGGACGATCGAGCAAGCCCACAAACACAAGCACCGAGGCAACGAACGAGCCGGCCATCGCGGCAGTTGCGAGCCAGCCGGCAGCAGGCTCACCGAGACGACGTCCGAACAGCAGAATTGTTCCGAACCCGACAAGCGGGAATGCGACGATAAGCCAGGCCAAGTCGAGCAACTGCTCCATGTCAGCCCCTCAGCACCGAAATGTCGTCAGCGGTGGCATCGGTTCGGCGTCGGTTGATGGCTACCACCAGAGCCAGTCCGACCACGACCTCGACCGCCGCCACCACCAATACGAAGAACACCGCTATCTGGCCGGACACATCGTTCAACTCTGTACCGAGCGACACGAAGGTGACGTTGACAGCATTGAGCATCAACTCCACGCACATGAACATCACTAGAGGGTTGCGGCGCAGCAACAAACCCGCCGCGCCGATAGTGAACATGATCACCGACAGCACCAGGTACCAATCATTGGTCAGTTCCATCGGAGATCACCTCCTCTGTAGCGGAGGGGGCTGGAGCCGGCAGATCCATCGAAGCAACTTCGAGATCTTCAAGGAGTTCACTGCGAAGCTGCTTGCGGGTCAACACCACGGCACCGATCACCGCGACCGTCAACAGGGCGGCGGTTATCTCAAACGACAACGCGTAATCTGTGAACAAGACCCGCCCGATGCGTTCAATATCGGTGAACCCATTGTCAAGGGCACGTTCACCACCGCCACGGATCGCGCCGGTCAGTCCATCGGATGCAACCATCACCAGAACCAAACCGAAACCGAGGAGCGTCGCCCCGACTATCACCGTTAGCGGGCGTTGCCCTGCGATCGGTTCAACCGACCAATCGTCGGCCGTGTCCACGCCTAGCAGCATGATGACGAAAAGGAAGAGGATGACTATGGCACCGGCGTAGACCACGATCTGCACGGCCGCTAAGAAATGGGCTTCTTGCAGTACAAACAGCACTGCGACCCCGAACAGCGTCTGGATCAGAAAGAGGGCGGAATGTACTGGGTTACGCGATGCGACCACGCCGATAGCGCCGCTCAAGACAATGATCGCGGCAACAACAAAGACAATCACCTCGCTCACGCGTCACCTCCGCTTGAGGTTCCTGAGTCAGCATCGGCACCTGAGTCAGCATCGGCACCTGCGTCAGCATCGTTGGCAACGCCGTCAGCAGACTGGCCGAGTTCGGGTGCTCGCACGCCGTAGCCGAGTTCCCCGGACCATTGCACAACACCTTCATAGCGATGATCTCCTGACGGCGATGTGGCTCGCATCCAGCCAGAAGTCATTTCGTCCTCGCCCTCACGCCAATCTTCCCACGGAAGCTGTTGGGGCTTGCCGTCGTCGCCGACTAGCAGTTCGTCGCGGGTATAGATGGCGTCGTTGCGATTGGTGAAGGAAAACTCGAACAGTTTCGTTTCGGTGATGGCCTGTGTGGGGCACGCCTCCACACACAGGTCACAATGGATGCACCGCAGATAATTGATTTCGTAGACATAACCAAAACGCTCACCGGGTGAAGTCGGATTGTCGGGGTCATTGTCGGCGCCTCGCACATGGATGCATTTGGCTGGGCACACAGCCGCGCACAGTTCACAACCGATGCACTTCTCCATACCGTCTTCGTAACGATTGAGGACATGTCGTCCGTGTAGGCGTTCAACTTTGGGACGCTTTTCGTCAGGTTGGCCGGGTTTGGCCATCCCACCTCGATAGTCCCCGGTGACCCGATCCTCGAAGAGTTTCTTGAAGGTGACGGCGAAGCCTTTTATGTAGTCAGTCAGTTCAGCCACGGTACCCCCCTATCGCTTGTTCTTCTTCAAGATCAGCGAGGCGCTGCCTGCGTGCGGAGCGCAACGCCATCATCAGCAACGACCCACACAGCATGCAAACAACCCCGAAACCCAGCGCAAAGGCGCCTACTTCGATGCTGCTCCAGTCGCGGTCACGACCTATCTGGATGCCTGCCAGAACCAAGAACCACGCAAGCGACAAGGGAATCAGCAACTTCCAGCCGAGGTCCATGAGTTGGTCGTAGCGGAGCCGAGGCAGTGTGGCGCGCACCCACACGAACCCAAACAAGAAGAGCATCAATTTGAAGAAGAACCAGAAAATGCCAATCCACCAACCCTTCGGCACGAACAGTGCCGGACCAGCGGGTCCCCCCAAGAAGAGCGTGACGATAATCGCACCCATAGTTATCTGATTCATGAATTCCGCCAGGTAGAACAATGCAAAGCGGATCGACGAGTACTCGGTATGAAAGCCGCCGACGAGTTCTTGTTCGGCTTCGACCAGATCAAAAGGTGGATGGTTGAGTTCTGCGGTCCCTGCGACCAAGAAAACAAAGAAAGGGATGAAACCGGTGACGATGATGTTCCAGTTGGGCAGCAAGCCGTTGAAGCCTTGACCGGCTTGCACCAACACCATTTCATGCATCGACAGCGTGCCACTGACTAGCACGACCGAGGCTATCGACAGGCCCAGGGCGGCTTCGTAGCTGACCATCTGAGCCGAAGCTCGTACTGAACCCAACAACGGGTACTTCGAACCTGAACCCCAGCCTGCGAGCATCACCCCGTAGACAGCGAGCGACGACATTGCCAAGAAGAAAAGAATGCCAACAGGCGGGTCGGCTACTTGCAGCAGAGTCTCGTGCCCGAAAATCGAGATCACGCCGTCGGAACCGTCTGTGCGGTTGAAGTCTCCCCCGATCGGCACGATCGCGAACACCAAGAAAGCCGGGATGAGCGACAGATACGGGGCCATCTTGAAGACGAACCGGTGGGATTTCTCGGGGATGAGATCTTCTTTGAAGAACAGCTTTATGCCGTCGGCCAAGGTCACCAAGATGCCCCACGGTCCAGCCAAGTTGGGACCGATCCGGTTCTGCATGTCGGAGATGACTTTGCGCAGGAACCAGATATTGAACATCACCGCTATCAGCAAGAAAACGAAGGCCACAACCACTTTGAGCAGCACAACGCCGACTTCGCTCAAGCCGAACGGATCGCTGAAGAGAGGATCGCTGAAGAGAGGATCGCTAGCGATAATCACAGCCGCTCCACTCTCACATCAGTGACCATCGCCGAAGCGTCGATGAGCGGCCTGCAGTCTGAGCCGGAAGTCCGCCACGACACGGCCGCCGAACCCACAGGCACACCGGCATCAACCTGCACAGGCATGTCGAGATGGCCCCGCGCTGATTCGACCCGCACCACGGTGTCTGTTTGAACCCCGATCTTGTCGAAGTCTACCGGATTCAGTCGCAATTCGAGTGGCGCGGCATGCCCGCTGCTTGCGGGGCTGTGGCGAAGCGCTGTGCCGTCGTCGTACATCCGTCGGGTGGTCAACAGGCGCAACGAATAGCGATCATTCACCGGACTGGTCGCTCCGGACGGACCCGGCGGCGCGATATCGCCGTTGCCGTTCAGTAGTACGCCATCTACTGGAGAGTCCTCAAGGGCTGCTTCGGTAAGCGGTGCGTGGATTTCAGAGACCGAGGCAAGTTCGGCTCGAATTGCAGCGGGTGAATCAACACCGAGATCGGCACCTAGCCGGGCTGCTATCTCGGCTGCGATCATCCAGTCGGGCCGCGAAACGCCTGCGGCTGTGACGATTTGCCCGCAGACACTGACCCGGCCTTCGAGATTGGTGAAAGTGCCAGATGATTCTGTGGGTCCGGCGGCAGCCAAGATCACGTCCGCAACGGCTGTGATCGTGTCGTTGGGCAACAGGTCGACTGCTATCACAGTGCCTGCACCAGCCATGCCTGCACGAGCCAACGCAACGTCTGGGAAGTCGTTCAACGGGTCAGCCCCAAGCAAGATCAACGTGTCGATTTCACCTGCTCTAGCCGCTCGCAAGGTTCCTGCGGTGTCGTGACCAACGTCTGCGGGAACACCTGGCCATGCGTCAACAAAGCGGTGTGCGCCAAGTTCCAAGGTGGTGCGGCCGGGAAGCAAGCCCGGTGCGAGTCCAGCGTCGAGCGCACCGTGAATGTTGCCCCGCCGAAGTGCAGACAGGAACGAGACTTCGGGAAGTGCCGATAAGGCGACGGCCGCGTCGACCGTGGCATCGGCACACTCACTGAGCGAGGCACGACCAAGCACCACTGTCACCGGCCCCGAGATATCTCGCGCAGCCGCCAGGATGCTGTGCTTTTGCCGGGCGTAGCCGGAGCCCTCCAGGCTGGAACCGGCGTCTTGTTGGGCGTAGCCGTCAGTGGGTTCGGGGTTGGTTGCGGCGGCGACTAGGGCGGCGGCTAGATCTCCCACCTCGCCTGGTCGGGGGCGCAAAGAGTGCGCTGCAATGTTGCTGAGACCGGTGCGGTGCGGGGTGAGCTCAATAAGGGTCGCCCCGTCTTGGACCACGGCATGACGCAAACGCAGATACAGCGCTCCGAGATCTTCTTTGGGGTCTGGGCCACACAAGATGATGGTTCCACCGCTACGACAGGCGTCGTCGATGGTGGCCCGGGGTAGGCCGAGCACAACTTCGGCGGGTAGACCGTCACCAAGTTGAGCGTCGACATGATCGGTGCCGATGACGCCCTTGGCCAACTTCGCCCAGGCGTACTGAGCTTCATTGTTGAGGCGAGCACCACCGATCACCGCTACTCGGTTGGGATCGACACCGTCAAGCGCAGCGACTACCCGTTCAAACGCCACGCCCCAGCCAACTGTTTCGAGTTGACCGTTACTGCGCACCATCGGAGCGACCAGCCGACTGTCGCTATTGAGCGCCTCGAAAGCGAATCGTTCCTTATCTGAGAGCCAACCCCAGTTGACCGGATCGGCGTCAACACCAAGGACTCTCAACACCTGATTGCGCGAAGACTGCACGGTAATGCGAGAACCGACTGAATCGGTCCAAGCAGTTGAAATCGTTTCTTCGAGGTCCCAGGGGCGTGCTTTGAACCGATAGGGCTTGGCAGTGAGCGCTCCTACCGGACAAATCTCCACCGTATTGCCCGAAAAGTAGGAGGCGAACGGCTCGTCTGGGAAGGTATTGACCTGCGTGTTGGAACCCCGATCCATGAAGTAGATCAACGCGTCGCCTGCGACTTCATCCGCGAAGCGGGTGCAGCGGTCGCAGAGAATGCAACGCTCGCGGTCCAGGTACACAGTTTCGCTGATCGGTATCGGCTTTTCGAAGTGCCGCTTCTCTTCGATGAAACGGGACTCGCCTGGTCCATAGGCCATGGTCTGGTCTTGCAACGGGCATTCGCCGCCCTTGTCGCAGACCGGGCAGTCGAGTGGATGGTTGATCAGCAGGAACTCAAGCACCCCGTCCTGTGCCTTTTTGGTGACCTCAGTTTCGGTCTCGACCTTCATGTTGTCGCTTACGGGAACCATGCAGCTTGGTTGCAAGCTGGATCCTCGCCCTGTATCGACCTCTACTAGGCACATCCGACACATCCCCACCGGGTTCATTCGGGGGTGATGGCAGAACCGGGGAATGTAGGTGCCGTTGCGCTCACAAGCGTCAATAAGCAATTCATCGGGGCGTGCCTGGATTTCTTGGCCGTTGACGATGACACTGACCGTCGACACGTCACCTGCTGTGTCCGTGGGCTGAGTATCAGTCACTGGAACACCTCGGCACGAACTGGAATCGAGTTACGTTTGGTGATCTTGGCCTCGTATTCATGGCGAAAGCGGCGAATTGTTGAGACGATCGGCGCTACCGACGAAGGTCCAAGCGGGCAGATCGTCGTTTGTTTCGGCGGGAAGGGCACCGCCTCGAGGCCCTCTTCTGGATGGGCTGCAACCGGGTAGGGGCCGGGGCTGATGTTGTCGGCAATATCAAGCAGCATGTCGATGTCGCTGTGCCGGCCTTCGCCGTCGAGGATCCGCTGCAGTATCCGTTCTTCCCAGGTGGTGCCCTCGCGACAAGGCGTGCATTTGCCGCACGACTCGCGAGCGAAGAACTTGACGACTCGCAGCGTGACTTTGACAGCATCGGTGGTGTCATCCATTACCACAATGGCACCAGATCCGAGCATCGAACCAGCAGCGCCGACGGGCCCAGCTTCCAAGGGGAGATCCAAGTGTTCTTCGAAGAACCAGGGCGCTGAGCCACCCCCGGGGATGAACATCTTCAGTTCATGGCCTTCACGGATTCCCTGACAGAAGTTGTCTCCGTAGATCAACTCACGGAAGGTGGTGACACCATGCTCAACTTCGTACACGCCCGGTCTGCGCACATGGCCTGAGACTGCAAAAAGTCGTGTTCCTGGCGATGCCTGAGACCCGTAGCTCTTGTATTGCTCAGCGCCGTTGACCATCAACCAACCCAGGTTGGCGAGCGTTTCGACATTGTTGACGATGG
The DNA here is from genome assembly GCA_965249055.1 of Candidatus Aldehydirespiratoraceae bacterium. Lineage (GTDB taxonomy): Bacteria > Actinomycetota > Acidimicrobiia > Acidimicrobiales > Aldehydirespiratoraceae > VXYK01. Next base: position 533,543 of record CBDFKX010000002.1, read on the forward strand.
TGGGTTGACCGTAAAGCCCGATCGCGGCCGGGAAGTAGGGGGGCTTGAGGCGAGGCATACCCCGGTTGCCTTCGAGACTTTCGATTAGCGCTGTTTCTTCGCCGACGATGTAGGCACCTGCACCCCAGGTGAGCACGATATCTACGGAGAAATCGGTGTCCAGAATGTTGCGGCCAACGTATCCGGCGTCATAGGCCTCGTTGAGTGCCGCTGCGATCCGTTCCTGGGCGAGCGCCATCTCGCCGCGTACGTAGAGGAAGCATTGGGTAAGGCCGAGCGCATAGCAGGTGATCAGACAACCCTCGATGAGCTGATGCGGATCGCGTTCCATGAGCAGGCGATCTTTGTATGTGCCGGGCTCGCTTTCGTCACCGTTGACGACCAGGTAATAGGGGAACTTGCCAGGCGGTAGGAATCCCCATTTGACGCCTGCCGGGAATCCCGCGCCGCCGCGTCCCAGCACGGTGGCGCTGCGCACCTCGTCGTGCACGTCGGCAGGTCGCTTGGCGAGCGCGGCACGCAAGCCGTCGTAGCCTCCGGTGGACTCAAAACGGGCCAGGGTGAACGAGTCGGGGTATCCAAACCGTTCGCTGACGATTTTGGGGCCGTCGTTGTCGACATAGCCCGGTGCGTGTGCGACATAGCCGTTGGTTGTCATCAACTCACCACCGAATCTTCGGCGGCGCGGTTGCGGTTCAGCCACACAGGTGCCTCGCGGGCGTCGTCGGGGGGCACAATCCCCGCAAGCCTGTCTAAGGGGATGCGCTGGCGTACACGGGCGAGGGTTCCGTGCTGCGGTAAGTCATCGGTGCGGCCCGCGCGGATGCTGTCGATTATTTCGTCGAAGTCGTCATTGCTGACTCGCAGTCGGTAGCGGTAGTTGACTTGCAGGCACGGGGCTTCGGTACAAGCCGCGATGCACTCCACGTCTTCGAGGGTGAACATGCCGTCTGCGGTGGTTCCCCCGGTCTTCACGCCGAGTCGTTGCTGGGCGTGATCGAGCAGTTCCTCACCTCCCAACAGCATGCAGGAAATGTTGGTGCAGACGTTGATCAGGTAGTTGCCGACGGGATGGAACTTGAACATCTCATAGAAGCTGCCCGTGCCCTTGACTTCGGCCGGGGTCACGCCGCAGAGCTCAGCTAGCTGGCGCATGGCATCGCCTGTGACCCAACCGTGTTGTTCTTGAGCTAGATGTAGCAGCGGAATGAGCGCCGAGCGCGGCATCGGGTAGCGAGAAACGATCTCGCGGGCGGTTTCGAGGTTGGCAGATGTGAAAAAGCTCATCGGTCGACCTCGCCCATGATCGGGTCAACGCTGGAGATTACGGCGACCCCGTCTGCGATCAGGCCACCACGCATGAGGTGTGGCAGCGTTTGAAGGTTGATGAAGCTCGGCGGGCGTACGCGCATCCGGTACGGCGTGGAGGTGCCGTCGCTGACGATGTAGACGCCGAGCTCACCACGAGGCGATTCAACCGCCGCGTAAGCGTCACCTTTGGGCACCTTGAATCCCTCAGTGAAGATCTTGAAGTGATGGATCAACGCTTCCATTGACTCGTCGATGCGAATACGCGGTGGTGGCGTGACCTTCTTGTCTTGCAGGCGGTAATCACCGCCGGGCATCTTCTCGATGATCTGCTCCACGATCTTCATTGATTCGCGGATCTCGTTGAGGCGGATTGCGAAACGGTCGTAGCAATCCCCATAAGTGCCGACGATGACATCGAATTCGACCTCGTCGTAAGCGAGGTAGGGCTCGTCACGGCGTAGATCCCAGGCGTAACCGGTGGAACGCAGCAACGGCCCTGTGGCTGACAACGCCAGCGCCTCATCCGCGTTGATTGCCCCTACGCCCTGCAGGCGTTCACGCCAGATCGGCTGACCTGTCATCAACACGTCGTATTCGTCGAGCCTTGGTTCTATGAGTTCAAGCAGCTCGCGTAGGTCGTCTCGCCACCCGTCGTGGAGATCCGCAGCCACACCGCCAGGGCGGATGTAGTTGTGGTTCATGCGCAACCCGGTGACCTTTTCGAAGTAACGCAACACTTCTTCGCGTTCGCGCCAGCCGTAGATCATCATCGACACCGCGCCGAGGTCGATGCCGTTGGTCGCAAGAAACAGCAGGTGCGACGATACGCGATTGAGTTCGCACATCAACATTCGTATCCAGGTCGCGCGTTCGGGGACTTCGATACCGAGGAGTTTTTCGGTGGTGAGCGAGAACGCCAGCTCCGAAAAAAGCGGCGACGCGTAATCCATGCGGGTGACGTTGGTGCAACCCTGGAGATAGGTGAGATTCTCGCCTTGCTTTTCCATGCCTGTATGGAGATAACCGATTACGGGTTTGGACCGCAGTACGGTTTCGCCTTCCATCTCCAACATCAGGCGCAACACGCCATGGGTCGACGGATGCGAGGGGCCCATGTTGAGCATGACCCGTTCGTCGTCGTCGGGATCGGCCGCGTCGTCACCGATACGCGCAGCTTCGGCTTCGGAGAGCCGAAGCACCGCGGAGTCATCGCCGCGTCGCATCACCCGTTCGGCGGTCACCGTGGAGCACTCGCTTCAGAGAATTGAACGGGCACGTCGCCGACCGCGAAGTCTTTGCGAAGAGGATGGCCAATCCAGTCTTCGGGCATCAGGATTCGGCTCATGTCGGGATGATCGGAAAACTCAATGCCGAACATGTCAAACACTTCACGTTCGAGGTTTTCGGAACCCGGCCACAGGTCGAACAGCGATGGCGCGATCGGCTCATCGACCGGTACTTGCACTCGCAATCCCAGCCGTTCTCGGGAAGTGAAATTGATCAGTTGCACCACAACTTCGAAACGTTCGCAGATCACATCTGCGGGCCGAGGCCGCGCCCCCGGGTAGCTGAGATAGTCGACAGCAGTTAGGTCAACGAGCTGGTCAAAGCCATCGTCGCGGGCAGCGGTCGCTACTTGGAGGTACTCGTCGACGGTCACAAACAACACCGTCTGCGACGATATTTCCGATGCCAATGCCCCGTAGCGCACGCTCTCAGTCAGTTCCGCCTCAATGAGTTCCGGCTGAATAAGTTCCGCCACGATCAGCTCCGGATAGTGAGACCGGCGGTTTGTCCATCGCGCTGCTGGACAATGATCCCCGCCCCAGTTGCCGTTTCGCCGGTACCAGAGGTCTCCCGACGCTTCAACAGTTCGCCGGTATTGATCTTGTCGTGGAGCGTCAAGATCGCATGCATGAGAGTCTCAGGTCCTGGCGGGCAGCCAGGGGCGTAAACATCCACCGGCACAACCTGATCAATGCCCTGCACGATGGCGTAGTTGTTGAACATGCCCCCGCTGGAAGCACACACTCCCATCGAAATAACCCACTTGGGTTCCATCATCTGGTCGTACACCTGCCGCAACACCGGTGCCATCTTCTGAGACACGCGGCCGGCAACGATCATCAGGTCAGCCTGACGGGGCGAAGCCCGGAAGAGCTCCATGCCATAGCGCCCCAGGTCGTAATGGGCTGCCCCCGCGGCCATCATTTCAAAAGCGCAGCACGCCAGCCCGAACGTGGCAGGCCAGCAACTGCGCATTCGAGCCCAGTTGACCAGCGATTCGACGTTGCTGGTAATGAAATTGTGTTCAAGGCCGGCGAGACCATTGTCGGCTATCTCACCGGCTTTGCCGATACCGGGAATACGCATCAGGCCGCCTCTCCTGAGCCGTCCTCGGAGTCTTCTGTGGCGACGGGGGACTCGTGCACAATAGCCGGGCCTCGATCTTCGAGTCCTACCCGGCGAACAGTTGAGGTGATTGTGCGTTCGGCTGAGATCGCTCCTGCTGGACCGGCCACTTGTTTGAGCGGACCCCACTCAAGCGCTCCATTGCCGATCAGATATACGAACGATTCAAATACTGCGAACGAAAAGATCATGATCAGGACCAGCCCAAACAGGCCGAGTCCGCCCTGCGCTATCGCCCACGGATAGAAGAAGAAGATCTCAATGTCGAACACAACGAAGATCATCGCCACCAAAAAGAAACGGACAGGGAAGCGTTCTGGTGTCTCCCGAGTGGGGATGATGCCGCATTCGTAGGGTGCTCGCTTCGGTCCGGTCGGGTTTCGGGGCGCTAGCAGTCCCGATGCGACGAAACTTCCAGCGGCGAACAGGGCGGCCAGCACGAAGAGCGCAAACAGTGGGAGGTACTGACCGATCATGTGCTATCCCGCCCCTTTGTTGAACTCGGCTACGCGGGCCATCACTACTTTGTCACGTTCGTGGAGCATGTAGCACAAAGCCAGGAAGATAAGCAGCGAACCGAGCGCTACCAACCCTGGCACGAGCCGAAGGTTGCCAAGGTTGCGGATCATCACCACCGAGACGACTGGTTCATCGGGATCGGCGATCGGACGTTTCGAGGCCTGACCGGGAAGGTTGTCGATTGACTCCGGCAAGACTGCCTGCAACTGCACGATGCCGTATCGGGTCGGATGTTTGAGCGTCAGCGCCGTGCGAATCTGAGTTTCGATCCGGTCCCAACGACTCGGGTCTGACGGAAGGCCGCGCTTCCCGCCGATGCTGTAGGCATCAAGGAGCTTGAACTCGTTTTGGGTGCTGAACGAGAAATCGCCGCTTGCAAGCAGAATGGCGATTGCCGACGCCTGGGCTTCGCCTGCTTGAGCTGTCGACAACAACGTCCAACCGCCAAGCGCCTCGTCGTCCTGGTTGATCAAACTCGGGGCTACAGCCGCCAACTCGCTGAGTGTGGTGGGCTGGTTCTTGGCATATTCCTCGTCTGCTAGGGCCGCGATTTCTTGATCGGTTAGGCCCTCGGTCTGATCTGCGGTCAGATCAGCGACGGTGACCACCCCATACTCTTTGTTTGCTACTTCGATCTCGGTTCGCAGTTCGGGGTCTGAGACGCTGCTAAGCCCCGCATACGCGTCCACTACCAGCTCGTGAGCTGTTGGCAGGTCTTCGGAGCGAAGTTCTTCGGCTTCGTCGAGCGCGGCGAACGTTAAATGGCCCTCGCTGTCTAATCCCTCAACGATCTCCACCGGTTCCCACCTCGGCGCATCCCCTCGATAGCCGATCCCGTAGACCCACCAAATCGCAGCCATGATCGTCATCCATGCGAAGAATCCGGCGAGCGCGATCAGCGTGCCCAGCCGGGTGCCGGAATTGGTGGCGAGCAACAGCCAAACCGAACCTATGAGCACCACGACACCCGTGAGAACCGCAAAAAAGCCCCGGATCTCCGGGTCCCAAGCGAGACCTGCAATAAGTTCGATCGCCTCCATCAGAGGTTCCTCTCGTAGGCGACGATGGCATCGATTTGATCCGATGTGAGTAGAGCCGGGTATGGGGTTTCGAGATCGTTGGGGATGCCGGGTCCAACCGTGTCGGTCTCGACCCGGGGTCCGAAGCCCGGCATCTGCCCATTACCGCCCGATCCGCCTCGCCCATATGTGGAGCCAATTGTCTGTCCTTGTTCGACGAACTCAGCGTGACCCCTTGGTGACTCGAATTCAGCCAGGGTCGCGCCGCCTTGCAAGTTGGGTCCAAAAAACCCTCCGGCCTGGTTGAGCCCGTCTTCGAAGCCTTCAATCGGTGTGTCTCGCCCGTTGACACGCAAGGTCATTTCCTCATCCGCGCCGAAGCTGAACCCGTAGGTATGGCAGCGAGTGCAACTATAGGATCCGACTGTTCCAGGGTTGGCAAACAGCAACTGCCCGTAGGTCTTGTATTGCTCCCAGGCCGCAGGGTTGAGTCCCTCGCCGCTCACCAGAATGTCAAGTGCCGCCCACCTCAGGTCCTCAGAGTTCTGGTCGAGCGCCAGCGAATCGTCTTGCGCGATTGCCAGTTGTTGAGCGGCCTCTGCAACAGCTCGTGCGTCGGAAATCCATTGCCTGGCGTGCTCGTCGGTTACCTCGTCACCTGAAGCCGAGAGGTGTGCACGCACGGCTTGCAATACCCCCGCTTCAACCTGATCGACGATGCGATCCCCGCTGATCTGGATGCTCCGCAGGTAGAAAATGATTTCTTCGAGTTGCTGGTCGGTAAGCGGGCCGCCGCCAGCGGCACCCCACGCAGGCATCACCCCATTGCGGCCATAGTTGAGCGTGTGCAGGATCTCGTCTTCGGAGAAGCGGGAGAGAACCGTGTTGAGAGCGGGGGCTTTCCAGCTCACCTGGGCGATGAACTCCCCGGATTCTGAGGTCAGCGCGACGCTGGTTGACCCACCGGTTCCGTCAGCTCCGTGGCAGGTTACGCACTCGGCGCCTTCTAGGTAGATCTCTTCACCGCGGTTGGTAAAAATACGGGCGGTGTCTACGTCTCGTCCCTCCTGACGGCCTGGTTCGCCGAGCCAATAGAGCGGCAACGAAACACCAATAATCGTGAGCATCACCAAGTTGGCGCCCAAGACAAAATCCAGGCGTTTGCCTTCAAGGTCTTCGTCGCGGACATCATCGCGGCGGTTAGCGGCAAGTTCGACCTCAGAGCCCACCTCACCTTTGGCAGCTCGAATGTTGAAGAAGAGATATACGAGTCCACCAACAAAGACGATCGCCAAAATGACGAATCCGATTGTTCGCGGGGTAGAAGCGGCGAGCAGCATGAGAACGGAGAGAGGTTACTAGTGGCTGGCTTGTCCGAGGCAGTTGGGCCCTTCGGCTTCCTGCCCGGTGGTGTTGGTCCCGATGGCGGGGCCTTGGATGATTGTGCCGGTGTCTACGGTGAGTGAGCCGTCGATACCAATCGACATGGCGAAACGGTCCATGCCCCGCGGCGCAGGACCGCCGCGTTTCTCCCCCACCTGGTTGTACTGAGAACCGTGGCAGGGGCACTCAAACCATTGTGATGTGTCACAGTTCGGCACTCGACAACCAAGATGCGGGCACTTCTGGTAAAGCGCCACAACCCCTCCGTCGAGGCCAAGAGTGGCACCGGATTCCATACCGGCGAGTTCTGGACCGGAGTAGACGGCACGAGCTTTCTCGACGGCGCCGCTGGGATATTCGGTGATCCACATGCGGCCATCAGCCCGGTACAGGAATCCGTTGTTGTTACGGATTTCCGCGAGAATATCCGAAACGAGTCCTACCTTGATGGCCGACCCGAATCCACCGCCGATCTGCGGCCACAGGAAGGCGATGCAGGCAACGCCGAAGCCCGACAAACCAAGGCCGAACATCAGCACGATTGAACGGTTGAAGAACTGACGCCGGGACACTCCCAGGGTCTCGGGGTCTGGTGGCACGTAGGGGGCTGGCGGAGCGCTGACGCGACTTGCTAACACGAGTTCTTTGCTCGCCGCTTCCCGTTGAGCGACCACAGCTTTCTCAACCTCGCGTCCTGTGAGCTCTTTAGCGGGTTCGAGCGAGTCACTTGTGGCGTCGCGTTTGCGGGTCTCGCGTGACAACATGCCAACAGCGTCAGCGTTTTGTCGGCCTCGCATAGCAGCGAAGGTCGAAAGCACGACTAGGGCACCCAGGACAACGATGGCGATCGTGATCGTCATGGTGTGCTCTTTTGGGATTGTTCGACGGTTGAGGCGTTTGAGTGGTGGGTCATCAGAGTTCGATCACAGTTCTCGATCACAGTTCAAAGAAGAGGCCGGCTTCCCAAGGGAAGACGAAGTTGAATCCGGGTCCGCGGAAGAACGAGCCGATCATTACCAACACCGCCCAGAACATGAGGTGAATGGTCATCAGCGAGATGGCGAATTTGCGATCCTCGGGTTTGTGGGACGGATTCTTGTCGATGTACGGGGCAAGAATGAGCAGAAAGATACCGATACCGGGAATTGTCACACCGGCAACCATCGGGTGGAACATGGTGAGGAGTTCCTGCAAGCCCAGGAAGTACCAGGGAGCCTTCGACGGGTTGGGTGTCTCGTTGAAGTTGGCCAGTTCCAGAAGGGGAGCGTTGACGAATATCGAGAAGATGGTGGAGAAGGCGGTGATGAACAGAGCTGCCGCGAACTCGACGACCAGCAAATGCGGCCAGACATGCACCTTGTCTTGCGGCACAGACTTGACGTCTTGGATGGAACCGGACTTGACCACCGTGAGCAGACGCTGAGTGTGTCCACCCGGGCCGGTCGCCACTGGCGCCTCGGCTGCGGCAGCGGGTGCTGCAGGGGCGGCTGGTGCTACCGATGAAGGGTCGCTAGCTGCCCCGCCGGCTGCCGCTTTGGCTGCTCTGGAACGCTCAAGCAGATGCGCCGGAATCTTCGACGCTGCTTCTTTCTGTTCCTCTGTCATGGCGGGCTCGTCGCCGGCTGGGGCCTCGCCCGCGGCCGCTGCTGCTTTGGCAGCCGCTTTGGCTCGCGCTTCTTCTGCTCTCTTACGAAGGTGTTCGGGAACTTCAACCATTTCCTGATCTCCTTACGACCTACAGCGGACCCGAGATGCCGCCGTCCTTACGCACCCGCCAAAAGTGGATCGCTATGAAGATGACGGCCACAAACGGAAGCATAAGGACATGGAGCACATACCATCGCAACAACGTGTCGGTTCCAATCTCAACCCCTCCCAGTAACACGAAACGGACTTGATCACCGAATACAGGCGTGTACCCCATCATGTTGGTACCCACCGTCACAGCCCACAGGGCTAACTGATCCCAGGGCAGCAAATAGCCGGTAAACGACAGCAGCAGCGTGAGGGTGAGCAGAATCACGCCTATAACCCAGTTGAACTCGCGGGGGGGTTTGTAAGCCCCGTGATAGAAGACCCGCGCCATATGCAGGAACACTGTCAGCACCATGAGGTGCGCCGTCCATCGGTGCATGTTTCGAACTAGCAGCCCGAAGGTGACCGAGGTTTGCAGCGTGTAAATGTCGTCCCAGGCAGCAGCAGCCGTCGGGCGATAGAAGAACATCAAGAAGATGCCGGTGACCGTCAGCAGAATAAACAGGAAGAAGGTAAGCCCACCGAGGCAGAGGGTGTAGGAAACCTTCACAGCATGCCGTTTCACCTTCACCGGGTGGAGGTGATACAACACGCTGTTCATAATCACATAGCTGCGGTTACGTGGATTGTCCGTGTAGCCCTTCCGGAATATTGATCCGGGCCTAAAAATTGAACTCCAAGCTTGGCTGCCTTGGACGTCTTTTCCCAGGTTCGACATCTGGTCTGACAACCGCTGTTTGAGCGGCGGCTTGATGTCGTCATCGGTGTCGATTGCCATGTGTTCAATCTCTCCTGCGTTGCCCGGTTCTAGCCGAGGCGCATTCCGTATCCGTAGCCGTGGGTATTGGTTCGCTGGTGGGCATCACCTTCTACCGAAGGATCGCTGATTTTGCCCATGATGATGACACCAGTAGGACAACGATCAACACAAAGCGCGCAGCGCGTGCAGACGTCGTCGTCGATGGTGAAGATCACATGATCGCTCGGGTCAATCCCGGGCTGCTCGGTGCCTATCGCTTCGTCGATGGCATCGGGACGCACCATGTGGATGCATTTCCATGGGCAGATATCGACACAGCCTTCGCACATAATGCACTCGGACTGATCAATGTGGATGAACTGCTTGGGCTTGACGGTTGCGCTGAGCCAGGCAGCGTCAACCTCTTGCAGTACGTAGTCGTCGCGGAACTCGGGCATTGGCGGGTTGGCGTCGGTTGTGGTCATAGCGACGAACCCTCCCTTACGAGCGGACGGCCGAAAGCCGAACGGGCCGGGGCGGTCTCGGCGGACTTCTTGCCTCGCTGTTGCCAGACCTTCCAGAGCCAGATGTTGCCACCCAGAACGATGCCGTAGATCAACACCGCGATGATGTGTTCGATGTGCAGGTAGTTGATCGTCAACGGATTCCAGCCGCCCGCGGGTTGGGGCTTGAGGAAGCCACCCCAACCGATGAAAAATTTGTCGCTTCGCCAGGCCAGTTCATTTTCTGCCCAGGTGAGCCATTGATGGGGTACTACTCCGTAGGCCATGAACAGCAAGAAGAACACAAACATGGCGCCAAACATCGCTTCGCCCCAGGTATGGGGAGCATCTGGGGGGCGCCGCTTCGCATACGCGAGGATTCCAGCGGTGCCAGCGAGGGTAACGATGACAGACAGCGTGAAAGCAACCATGGTCGGCTCCGTCGGAGTCGTAAATCTAAGTACTTCGTGAATCCTCGCACAAGTGTAGTCCCGAGCAACGAAACCGCTCAGTTGGGAGCACGGTTCTTCCAGAATCCGCTCGGGTTTGTCGAATCTGTGAGCAATCGCTCTATCCTTCCCCGAAGTTCCCCTAGAGTTTGTCGCGCCACGCAGCAAGCTCTGCTTAGTTCTGACCCCGCACCGGAGACGACGTTGGTCGAAGTACCCGATCACCTTCTACAGAGGTCCGCTGAGGCACGCTCTCGCCTCAGCGGTGAACCCGACGCTGCCGACGGTGACGCGCAAGCAGCACCTGCCGACGCTGCCTCGACTGCTTCTCCCGCCGTGCCTGCGCCGCCAACCGCACCCGCCGCGGTTCCAGCAGAACCAGTGGTCAAAGTTGAGGCGCCGGTCCCCCCCTATGTGACCGCAGCACTACAGCGCAAGACAATCCCCTATTGGGTCATGCCTGTCTTGCTTTTCTTGCCCATCTGGGCGATCTATTACGTCGGTTACCTGGAGCGCCCGCCCGCTGACCCTGAGGGCTTGCTGTTTGAGGGTGGCGAGGTCTATGCCGAAGTTTGCGCATCCTGCCACGGTGGTACGGGTTCGGGTGGCACCGGTCGCCAGCTCAACGGCGGTGAAGTACTGCTTACGTTCCCCAGCGATGCGGCTGGCTACGACGGTCTGGCCGGCCATATCGCCTGGGTCGCTAACGGTTCGGATCAAACCGAGATCACCGAGGGTCCCCAATACGGCGATCCAGCCCGCATCGGGAACGACAGCCCCCGCACAGTCGGCAGTTTCGGTGCCGCAATGGGCAATTTCACCGAATCTCTGACGGTCGAGGAGCTAGCAGCGGTTGTTTACTACGAGCGGGTAGCTCACGGTGATCTTGAGGACGAAACGGCGCGGCACGAACTTGAAGTGCTTGAGGAGTTCGTCCACCTCAACGAGGAGGCGGGCGTGAGCAATCTGGCTCTCGGGGTATCAGTGGCCGAGGTTAGTACCCAGCTTGACGAGGCTAGCACCGCAGTCGCCGCCGCCCACGACGAGGTCGCCGCCGGTTAAGAGGCCGACAATCTGGGGAATTGTCAGCAACACAGGGGCGATCCCCGCGACAATCTTCCCAGCAGAACTACGCGAGGGAGATCGGTGGATATCGCAACCACTAGCGAATGGGGCACGGTGTCGGCGTTGGCCGAATCCTTCGACGATCTTGATCTTCGCCGCTTGTTCGCCGACGACACCGGTCGGGCTGAGCGCTTGACGTTCACGGTTGGCGATCTTGTGGTCGACATGTCCAAGCAGCGAGTCACCAATGAGATAGTCCAGGCGCTGGTAGCTCTGGCGGACCGGGCTGGTCTGGTTCAACGGGTCCAGTCGATGATGCGCGGGGAGCGGATCAACACCACCGAGAACCGTGCGGTGCTTCACACCGCTCTGCGGGCACCGCAGGGCACGCTGATCGAACTCGATCAGAACTCCACAGGCCGAACCGACGTCGTCGCCCAGGTTCATGACTTGCGTGAGCGCATGGCCGCTTTTTGTGGGCGGGTACGTGATGGTGAATGGCTCGGCCACACGGATGCACCTATCGACACGGTTGTCAATATCGGGATCGGCGGGTCTGATCTGGGACCGTCAATGGCTTATGAGGCTTTGGCCGCGTACCGACATGAGCGTCTGAGCTGTCGCTTCGTCTCCAACGTCGACAGCCACGATTTGCTGACCGCTCTGTCGGATCTTGATCCCGCCACGACTTTGTTTGTTGTTGCCTCCAAGACGTTCACCACCTCTGAGACGTTGGCTAATGCAGCCTCAGCGCGGCGCTGGTTGACCGGTGCTTTGGGTGACGATGCCGTCGCTCGACACTTTGTGGCGGTATCGGCTGACCAAGCTGCTGTCACTGAGTTCGGTATCGACGCGGCGAACATGTTTGAAATGTGGGATTGGGTCGGGGGCCGCTACTCGGTGGATTCTGCCATCGGTCTATCGTTGATGGCAGCCATCGGGCCGGAGCAATTCGAAGAGATGTTGAGCGGTATGCGCACCGTCGATCAACACTTCTTCGGTGAACCGTTGCACCGTAATGTGCCCGCGCTAGCGGGACTCTTTGCGGTCTGGTACCGCACGTTTTGTGGGCTACCGACCCGGGCCGTGCTGCCCTATTCGCAAGCCTTGAGCCGCTTCACTGCGTATCTGCAACAGCTCGACATGGAAAGCAACGGCAAACGTGTGCGGCTCGACGGTGACACCGTCAGCTACGAAACCGGACCGATTCTGTGGGGTGAGCCTGGTACCAACGGGCAGCATTCGTTTCATCAGTTGCTTCATCAGGGCACCACGATCGTGCCGTGCGATTTCATCGTCTTCGCCAACCCGGATCATGGTGACGCTGCCGCTTTTTCTGGTCATCACGAGCTGCTTGTAGCCAACTGTCTCGCTCAAGCCGAGGCTCTGGCTTTTGGTAGGACTAGCGCAGAAGTCGCGGCGAGCGGGATCGACCCCGCTTTGGTACCGCATCGCACATTTTTTGGGAACCGACCATCGACCACGATCATGGCACCGCGCTTGACGCCGTCGGTTCTGGGGCAACTCATCGCCTTGTACGAACACCAGACACTGACCCAGGGCGTGGTTTGGGGAATCAATTCGTTCGACCAATGGGGTGTCGAGTTGGGCAAGTCCCTGGCTACCGCGATTGGTCCCGAGTTGAGCGCCCCCGAGCCCCCAGTCCTTAACCACGACCCCTCCACCAACGCCCTAATCACCCACTACCGCGAGCTGAGGAGCCACCGAGCCAACGGCTAGCCTGCAACTCCGGTGGGTTGGTGCCGGTGATGGTAAGGCGGTGCATAACTCGGCGGCTGGTGTAGTCGGGCACCGCGTAGTGCTGTACGAAGCGATTGTCCCACCTGGTCAATGTGCCACCAGTCCAGCGGTGGCGACATTGGAATGCGGGAGTGCCGCTCGGTCTGTTTGCCCAACCTTCTGGTGGTCGTCTAGTTGCACCCGTCGGTTGAGCAGGGTTCTGGATCTGGCGTGCGTGCGATTGCTTGGAGTGTCGACAGCCTCGTTATCGAAACCAACCCCTGTTCGACAGCGTGAGCGTCGCTTCCTTCGCAATTGTCATATCGTCCTCCGCGTTCAAAGTCTGCTCCGAACACGGCGTCGGTCTTCTGGTGGAGGTGGGCCCGCTCCATCGTGTACGGACTTCGCTGGCTTAGCGTGGTGGCAGCGAAGCCCTTCAGATCGTCATACGCCAGATTTGGAACGTTGACGTTCAACAATGCCGGTTCCGGTGGGAGGTCGTTGATGACATCGACGGCAACCGCGGCTGCAGATTCCCAGAATTGTGGACGACCGCCTTTTTGACTGATGCTGATCCCGGTCACGCCTAGGACGTTCGCGGCTAGCGCAGCACCAACGGTCCCAGAGAAGTGAACCGTTTGTCCGACGTTCCATCCCTCGTTAATTCCAGAAACGAGCAGATCGGGGGTCGCTCCGAAGAGTCGTTTGCAAGCGAGCAAAGCCGCGAGGGCGGGTGGCCCATCAAAGTGGTAAGCGGCCCCTAAACCCGGAAGTTCCGGGAGTCTGACACGATGAACGTCCGGTAGAGATTCACCAAGGTGCCCGATGGCGGTACCCGCGCCCGAGTACTGGCTTGACGGTGCGAGCACCGTCACTTCGCCGACTGTCGTGAGTTGGCGGGCGAGGTGGTGCAGGCCAGGGGAATCGATTCCGTCATCGTTAGTCACCAAAATACGCACAGCGAGATCTTGACAGTTCCCTACGATGACCGCAGCGAATTCTGCACTAGTCATGACCCTCGGCAGCCAGTGGCCGAACAAACGCCGAACAAACGTCGAGACCGCTTCCCCTATGGAGACTCTGCCCCTACGTAGACTCTGCCTGGAATGTCTTTGTAACAGCCGCCGTGCTCACCCGGCTGGGGGTGCGATGGAGTCGGCGGGTTGGAGGGTGAACGGATGGCCGCGCAGCGACTGGACTACACGGAAGTGGCGTTCGTCCAGTGTGCCGATGACGTCGGTTTCGTATTTGTCCGCCAACACGACCAGCGAGGCGTCCGTCAGTCCGAGAGGCAGGTCGCGATAACGCTCGACCACAGCCCGTGCCGCGATCAGTTCTGCTTGGCCGAACGACGCCAGTTCGTAAGCCCCTGAGGAGAGTTCTGCGAGGACCGTCAATTCAGCATTGACCCCCGCGAGTTGCGCCGTGAGGTAGTCCAGTTCCGCCAACACCAACGGCGAGACCACCAGCGGGCGCGTTGTCGCAAGTACCTGGGCACACGCTTTGTGCATCCGCTGGTCGGGAACGAACGCCGCCAGCAACACGCTCGTGTCGACGATCACCTTCCGAACCCGGTTTCGGCCAGCAACTCGTCAACTCGCTCCGCTATGGTCGGGTCTCCCCAGCCTTCGGCGAACAGCGGTACCGTCGGGGTCACCTCCCGGCGATTCAGAGCATCAGCAAGCGCTTCACGCACTATCGCGGCCTCCGTCTTACGTTCCTGTTGCGCCGCCAGTTCGAGACGCTTCTTCAGCTCGTCCGGCAAGTAGATCGTGGTCTGCTTCACGACATATATTGTACCATATATGTTGTCATTCTCCAAGGGTTCCCGAACTCAGCGTCGCTGTGCAGAGGGTCCCGCAACTCGGGTGGGTATGGTGCCGACGATCCGGTCCTGGACGGTGCCATCGGCGCGTGCCTGGGCGTCACCCTGCGCCGTGACGCAACCGGGTGACTGCCCGAGTCCGGGCCGGGCTCGCCGCCGTCATAGGCCCCAGCAGGCGATGGTGTCGTCGCTGCGGATCGCGCACGAATGCCAGCTGCCGGCGGTGACGCGCTCTACGGCGCGTCAGTCTGCCCGTGGCGGTTGGAGCCCCAGCAGGTGATCGTGTCGTCGGTACGCAAGCCGCACGAATGCGAGCCGCCGGCGGTGACGGCCTTGAACGTGCCCGACGGCGCATCGGTGTAGCTGTTGGAGCCCCAGCAGGTGATCGTGTCGTCGGTACGCAAGGCGCACGAATGCGAGCTGCCGGCGGTGACGGCCTTGAACGTGCCCGACGGCGCGTCAGTCTGCCCGTGGCGGTTGGAGCCCCAGCAGGTGATCGTGTCGTCGGTACGCAAGCCGCACGAATGCGCGTCGCCCGCGGTGACGGCCTTGAACGTGCCCGACGGCGCAGCGGACTCCCCGGAGAAGTTCCGGCCCCAGCAGGTGATCGTGTCGTCGCTGCGCAGCCCGCACGAATACCACTGGCCCGCGGTGACGGCCTTGAACGTGCCCGACGGCGCAGCGGTCTGCCCGTCGCCGTCGGCGCCCCAGCAGGTGATCGTGTCGTCGCTGCGGACCGCGCACGAATGCAAGTCGCCGGCGGTGACGGCCTTGAACGTGCCCGACGGAGCAACGTTCTGTCCGTAGGTGCTCCACCCTCCCCAGCAGGTGATCGTGTCGTCGCTGGAGATCGCGCACGAATGCGCGTCGCCCGCGGTGACGGCCTTGAACGTGCCCGGCGGCGCAACGGTCTTCCCGCGGGAGTTACGGCCCCAGCAGGTGATCGTGTCGTCGGGGCGCAAGCCGCACGAATGCGAGCCGCCCGCTGAGACGGTGTTGAACGTGCCCGACGGCGCCTCGGTCTGCCCGCGTTGGTTGTTGCCCCAGCAGGTGATCGTGTCATCGGTGCGGACCGCGCACGAATGCCCGCTGCCAGCGGTGACGGCCTTGAACGTGCCCCACGGCACCCCGGCCTTGAACGTGCCCCACAGCGCCCACGGCGCGTCGGTCTGCCCGTCGGTGTTGTCACCCCAGCAGGTGATCGTGTCGTCGCTGCGGACCGCGCACGAATGCGAGCCGCCAGCGGTGACGGCCTTGAACGTGCCCCACGGCGCAGCGGTCTGCCGGGAGACGTTGGAGCCCCAGCAGGTGATCGTGTCGTCGCTGGAGATCGCGCACGAATGTAAGCCGCCAGCGGTGACGGCCTTGAACGTGCCCCACGGCGCAGCGGTCTGCCCGCGTTGGTTGTTGCCCCAGCAAGTGATCGTGTCGTCGCTGCGGACCGCGCACGAATGCGAGCCGCCAGCGGTGACGGCCTTGAACGTGCCCCACGGCGCATCGGTCGCCCCGGTGCTGTTGTCGCCCCAGCAGGCGATCGTGTCGTCGCTGCGCAAGCCGCACGAATGCCTGCTGCCAGCGGTGACGGCCTTGAACGTGCCCCACGGCGCATCGGTCGCCCCGGTGCTGTTGTCGCCCCAGCAGGCGATCGTGTCGTCGCTGCGCAAGCCGCACGAATGCCAGCCGCCGGCGGTGACGGCCTTGAACGTGCCCGACGGCGCATCGGTCGCCCCGGTGCTGTTGTCGCCCCAGCAGGCGATGGTGTCGTCGCTGCGGACCGCGCACGAATGCAAGCCGCCGGCGGTGACGGCCTTGAACGTGCTCGGTGGTGTGCAGGTGGTGGGGGAGGTCGGGTCGATTGTGACGGTCGGCTCACCGTTGTAGCGGTACAGGAACGTCACGAGCTGGCCCCGTGTCAGCCCGTCGCCGGGTGAGAACGTCGTCCGGGTCGTGCCCGTCGTGATCCCCTCCGCGGCCAGCCACGCCACGGGCTGATGTTGCCACCCCGACACCACGTCGGTGAACGGGTGCGCCGCCGCGGACGGCTCACCGGCCAGCCGCCACAAGAACGCGGCGAACTGTCCGCGTGTCAGCCCGTCGCCGGGTGAGAACGTCGTCCGGGTCGTGCCCGTCGTGATCCCCTCCGCGGCCAGCCACGCCACGGGCTGATGTTGCCACCCCGACACCACGTCGGTGAACGGGTGCGCCACCGCGGACGGTTGGCCCTCCATGTTCCACAGCCAGACCGCCATTTCGCCGCGGGTGACAAACCGGTCGGGCGCGAAGCAGGCCCCGTCGAGACCGGTCACGTCGCCATCGACGGACCATTGAACCGGGTCGGTGAAGTAACGGCCCTCGGCTACGTCGCCGTACCCCGCCACAGCACCAGCCGACGACGCGGGCAACACAACCGCCGCAAACACCAAACCAACCAACAGAACCCGCGTGTGCTTCAACATAGTGGGTGAAACTACCAGCCACGGCTCGGCTGCGCCACATCCCCCGTCACCTCAGGTGGGTATTACTCCGGTGGGTTTGGTGCCGGTGATGGTCAGGCGGTGCATGACTCGGCGGGACGTGTAGTCGGGAACGGCGTAGTGCTGCACGCAGCGGTTGTCCCACATTGTCAACGTGTCACCAGTCCAGCGATGGCGACACTGGAACGCAGGCGACCCCACGTGCTCAAGGAGCATCGAGAGGAAGGCCTCGCTCTCGGCGCTGGTGAGGCCGTCGATCCTGGTTGTGAAGTTGCCGTTGACGAACAACGCTCTTCGGCCGGTGTCGGGGTGGACCCGCACGACGGGGTGGTGCACGGGGGGCCATTGTTGCTGCATCGTGGCGAGGGCGACGTCGGCGTTGCCGTCGGCGATGGCCCGCTTCAACGTCTTGGTGAGGTCGTGGGTGGCGGTCAACTCGCAGAGGAACGCCTGCATCTCCGACGAAAGCGCATCGAACGCCGCGTACATGTCTGCGAAGCAGGTGTCCCCGCCAAGCTCGGGCAGCATCACCGATTGAAGGATCGTGAAAGACGGCGGGCACGGCAGGTAGGTGTTGTCGGTGTGCCAGGCATCTGCACCCTGGTTCTTCGGTGAGACCTGGTCGAGAACGGTCATCTCGGGGTGGTCCGGGTGTTTCGGGCCGAAGGGTGCGACGTCGATCTCGCCGAGGCCCCGCGCGAAGGCCAGCTGCGCCTGCGGGCTGAGGTGCTGATCCTCGAAGAAGAGGACCTTGTGCTCCAGGATCACTTCGATCACCGTGGCGATGTCGTCGCTGGTGGCGCGGCCCAAGTCGATGCCGGTGACCGTGGCCCCCAGCGTCGGGGTCGTCGGTACGACCCTCAACGTCACAACTCACCGATCGCTTGAAGATGGCGTTCAACCTGTTGAGCGATTTCGGTGCCGATCTCGGAACTGAGCGAACCGGCCAGTTCGGATGCACCGGCATGGCTCAGCATTTCGGGCAGGCGGTCACGCAACTGGGTGAGCACCCAGACCTTGACCGGCCCGTGAGCCACCTTGTCGAACTCGACAATGGTGTTGGTACCTGCCGTTTTGTCGATGTAGTGGTAGTGCGGGTCGTCGACGAAGGCGTCAAAGCGCAGGTATTCGTGGCCATCAGCAACTATGTGAACCGAGATGCCCTCGTCGCTGAATCCACCTTCAGGGGAGTGCTCGTCGATCTCAGCCATGTGCTCGGCGTTGTCTCCGTAGACGTCGGCGAGGGCGGCCGGATCGACCTTGCGGTATTCGATCCCGACCCGCAGCGGGGCGAAGTCGAACCAGTCGGTGCTGGCTTCGTCGGGTGGGACGGGTGGAACGTTGTAGGTGGTGCCGACCATTTTCAGCTCCCTTGCGATGTGGTGACGGGTTGGGGAATACGGCCAAAGACGCGGCGTGCGTTGCCGTCGAGAAGAGCTTCGACGGTTTCGGTGTCGAGTGCTAAATCCTGAAGCTGGCGTATCGAATGGACGTGGCCCGTGAGCGGGAACCCGGTGCCGAACAGACAGCGGTCTCGGCCGTGGCCCTTGATGAATGCGACAAGTTCGTCGGGCCAGCGCCGGGGAGGGTGGGTAGCCGTGCCGATGTACACATTGGGGAACCTTGAAGCTGCCTCGATGGTCTCGACAACCCAGGGAGCTCCGGTGTGTGACAGCACGAATCCGACGTCAGGGAACTCTGTGGCAGCCTTGGCGATGGCATTCGGATGACCGGACTCGTGGATCATGTCGCCTCCTGAAGCTCCGGCTTGCATCGTGAAGGGAATGCGGTTCTGCCAGCACAGTTCGTAGTACGGCCAATAGTCGGGGTGGTCGAAGGGCCGGTCCCAGCTGTGGGTGTGGGTGTGCAGGCCCACGCACCACTGCGCGTCGACGGCTTCGGCGGCAGCTGCGAGGTCCGCGGCGCCCGCATCGGGGTTGACGCTGAACACCCCGACGAACCGCCCTGGATATGTCGCAACCAGGCTGTTCAGCTCAGATTCGCGCAGCGCGTAGTGGGCGAACTCGGTGAGCGCCGGGTCGTCTTGGTCTCCGCTGAGTTCCGCTTCTAGTTCACATACGGGCAGCACGACGGTATCGACGCCCACCCGGTCCAAGCGCTTCACCATCTCTGCTGGTTCACAAAAACCGTCTTCGAAGTCGCCGCCGCGAGTACGGATGCTCAGACTGTCACGGGCGATCACCTCTGCCCAAAGCGCCTCTCGGTCGGGCGTGAAAGCGTTGCACCAGTAGTCGATCATCGGTCGTCACGGAACCGGATGAGCTTGGCGGCAGTACCGAATCCGGTCAGATGGTTGAGCGATCCGGGGGCGACCACTTCGGCTCCGATCCGCACACCGGTTGTTTGGTGGAGTTGTGTGGCAACTCGATCGGACAACGCTTCGAAATCGGTCGGATCGGCTTCGCTCACGATCTTCACGGTCATTTCGTCTCGGTTGTTCGACCGGTCGGCCACCACGAAATAGTCATCGCCCACACCCTCGACGCTTGAGGCGATCTCGCCCAGTGCTTCGGGCCAAATGTTGACTCCACGGAGTTTCACCATGTTGTCGCCGCGCCCTGTGAAGGGAGCCATCTTGCGCAGCCAACTTCCGCACTCACATTGGCCTCTGGGATATAGCGTGGAGAGGTCCATGATGTTGTAACGGATCTGGGGGCTGCCTGTCTTGTAGATCTCGGTGATACAGACCGCTCCCTGCTCGCCGTCGGGCAACAGATCGCCGGTTTCCAGATCGACGATTTCCACGACGAAGGCGTCTTCAAAGATGTGCAAACCGTCGCCCGCAGCGCATTCGATCGCTACCCACTGCACTTCGTGGAAGCCGTAGGAGTCGTAGACGGCCGCGCCGAAGGTTTCGCTGAGTCGTTGTTTGTCACCAATGTTGGGTAGCGCTCGCAGTTGCAGGTCTGTGATGGGGTCGATTCCCATTTCGCGAGCGGTTTCTGCAAGGTGCAGCAGGTAGTCGCCGGTGGTCAGGATCGCTTTGGCTCCGTATTGCACCGCTAGTTCGATTTGTTTTCGGGTTGGGGTCACGTTGCCGGTTCCGGTGCTCAGCACAACACAGTTGAGCCAGCGGTAGAGCGCTTCGTCCATGGCATGGGCGCCGTTGTGGGTGGAGTAGGCCCAGGCGTTGAGCACCACGTCTCCGGGGCGAATCCCTTGCATGTAGAGCGCTCGTGCGCTGAGAATTGCTCCGGCTTCGCGGTCCCATGCGGTGTAGAGCGTCGGTCGGGACACGCCGGTGGTGCCGCCGCTCATGTAGACCCGCATTGGTTCTTGGGCAGCTTGATCGACACTCACTGCCTGGTAGTCGCCGTAGGGCGGCTCGGCTTCGATGCTTTCTCGGATGTCGTCGACGGTGTAGCTCGGGAGTTGGCTGAGATCGTTGAGCGAACGGAGATCTGCGGGGTTGACTCCCGCGGCATCCCAACGGCGCCGAAAGAACGGCACTTCGAAGGCGGCTCGGGCGCGGTCTTGCAGCCGGGTTAGTTGTTTGTCGGCGATCGTTTCTGGATCGTCGAGATAGGCGGTTTCGAGGTACTCCGGGGGTGGCGGGAGCCGCGTTGTGAGCAGGTCGTAGTCGACCGCTTCATGAGGTCGACGAATCTGATTCATTGCGGCATTAGCTCGGTGGCCTCAATGAACTCGGTCGGTAGGTAGTCGTCGGGGAAACGGTAGAAGTCAACGGAGTTGTCCCAGAGGATCTTGCGTTTGCTCTCGGTGCTGATCAGTTCCGGTTCGAGGTCGAGGAAGTACTGGACTGCGTCCGGGTATTTGGAGTCCGGGTGCGGGAAATCGCTTTCCCAGAGGATGTGGTCGTCTCCCAACCAGCGGATGACGTCGGCCACAAAGGGGTCTTCGCATTCGGTGCTGATCCAACAGTTGCGTTTGAAATATTCCGTGGCGGTCATGGTGAGATAGCCGCACTCGGATGCGCCCGCCATCTCCAGGTGTTCGTCGATGCGATGCAGCCAGGACGGAAGCCACCCACACCCTGCTTCCTGATAGGCGCAGCGCAGCTTCGGGAAACGCTCGAACACTCCTTGAACGATCATTGAGAGACAAGCGTTCTGAGCTTCGTGGACATGCACGACGGTGTGCCATTCGGTGAAGGTTTTGAAACGGTCGACGCCTTCGGTTTGAGCGTTGAGGCCCATGAATTCGTGGGTGGCGAAGGCGCAGTCGAGATCCTGTAGCAGTTCGTAGATGGGGTCGTAGTAGCGATCGCCGAGTTCGCGGTGGTTGGTGTGGTTGGGTCGAGTCCAAAAGCAGCGAACCCCGAGGTGGTCATAGGCGTACTGGATCTCTTCGAGCGCTCGGCTCACATCGTTGAGGGGGACCGGGCCGGCAGTCATCACGCGTCCGCCTGAGGCTTCTCGCATGTCTGCACCCCAGTGGTTGTAGGCCCTTGCCATCGCCGCTTGCAGCTCGGGGTCGATACCGGCGAGCCACATGTCGTATTCGGGTCCGTAGATGACGCAGCAGTCAACGCCGTCGATTGCGAGCGCTCTGGCTACCCGATCTCCGGTGAATCCGTCGGTGGCGAGTTCACCGTACTGGGCGACCATATCTTCATAGGTCCAGTTGATCGCTTTCTGAAACTGCCCGTAGAGGCTCACGTCGTGTTGGCTGTAACGGCCGTCGACCAACACCGGGTTGTAGGTTTCGAGTCCGGCCGGATTGCGGCGGTCGAGTCGATGTTTGAAGCGTTCGGGTAAATATGTTTGCCACAGATCGGCTGGGTAGACGACATGTGCGTCCGCATCGAACACTTTGAACCCGTGGCGCATAATTGTTTTTTCCTACTTGAGGTTGGTTGCGGCATCCGCGGTGCGAGCCACAAAGAAGCGAACTCCCTGCTCGCCCACAGTGAAACCGTAGAGGTGGCCTGCGGGGATGACGGCGGTGTCTCCAGCGTTGAGCACCGTCCCGTTGGTCACTTCCACGCTGCCGTCGAGGATCACCATGACCTCGTTTATGTCATGAGTATGAGGCGGGACACAGAATCCCGGCGGCATTTCTGAGATGTGGCTGTGAAAGCCGTGCTCACCGGTGGTGAGTCGGCTGCGGCGGGCACCGAGAGCATCCGCCTGGGCGGCGAGCGCCGCGACTTCGGCTTTCTGATCAGCCGCGGTTTCCCACTCCAGCCGATCCAAATGGCGAAAGATCGCTCCTTGTTCCATCCCGAAACAATGGCCCACTTTCAGATGACACGCCAGATCGGCTCTCGGTTCTTACTGGTAGAGGGGTGAGGCGCCACCGATCGGTACACGGCCCGGTTCGGGGTTGGCCACCAGCACTTCGCATTCCATCTGGTCAGGATCGCGGAAGAACAGGCTGAGTTTGCGACCGAAGTCAGTAACGGTGCCGTCGGTTGTCCCTCCAGCCATCAACCGGGTGCGGATCTGATCGAAGTCGTCGAGGCTGGCCGCGTGCAGACCGATGTGATCGAGCCGTCCCCGTCCGAACATCGGTGTCTGGTGGTCGGCCTGTTCGTTGCCGTCGATCTCGAAGACGTTCAACTCTGTCGCCGGTCCGATGTTGATGACGGTCATGCGGGGTCCGCCCGGAAACTCCTCACCGTCGCTTTCGACGGTCGCACCGAACATGTCGATGTAGAAGCTTTGAAGCCGATCAGAGTCATTGGTGATCACCGCTACATGGTCGAGTCCCTTGGTGAGCATTGCTGCCGTCCCTTCTGATTTTGCCGGTAATCTGTGAATCTACCGAGTTGCAGGCTCTACGGCTAACCTTTCGCTATTCGGTCGGCTGAGGCTGTATTGGGCCGACACTACGGATGCACCAGTGATCGGAGGTGATTCATGGAACTGTACGAGATCGATTTGGGCAACATCATGGAGTTCTGGGTTCGTCCCGAGGAGGAGATACAGCAGGCGTTCGCTTTGTTGAGGGCGAAAGATCCGATCCGTTTCTGCGAGGAGCGCGACTACATACTCGACGGCGAGGTGATCACCCACGCGGGGCCCGGGTTTTGGGCGATCACCCGGCACGCCGACATCGTTGAGGCCAGTCGCCGCGCCGATTTGTTCTGTTCAGGCCATGGCACCCAGATCACGGATCTGCCAACCGAGTTCAACGAGTTCCTCGGATCGATAATCAATATGGACGATCCTCGTCATGCGCGTCTGCGGCGGCTGGTGTCTCGAGGTTTCACGCCTCGCACTCTGGCCCGTGTGGAGGAGCAGGTCGCGCGGATAGCCGCTGAGATCGTCGACGACCTGGCTGAAGTGGGTGAATGCGATTTCGTACCCGATGTGGCTGCCCGCTTACCGCTACAGATCATCTGTGAGATGATGGGTATCCCGCCGAGTCACTACCAAGACGTGTTTGATCAAAGCAACATCTTGTTGTCGGCAGGCGACCCTGAATACGTCCCGGAGGGAACGAACGCGCTGGAGGCATTCTTGCATGCGGCTGCGTCTTTGGCTGGGATCATGACCGAGTTGGCGGCCTTCCGCACCGACGAACCCGCCGATGACATCACTTCCGCGCTAGTCCATGCCGAGATCGACGGTGAACGGCTAAGCCACCAGGAGTTGGCTTCGTTTTTTGTACTGTTGTGCGCGGCTGGCAACGAGACCACCCGCAACGCCATCAGCCACGGGTTGGTGGCCCTCACCGAACATCCTGAGCAGCGCCAGTGGTGGCTCAGCGATCTTGAGGGCAACACCCCAACCGCGGTCGAAGAGATCGTGCGTTGGTCGACACCGGTCATTCATTTTCGACGCACGGTCACCACCGACGGTGCGCGACTTGGAGACCATGAGTTCTCCAAAGACGAGAAGGTGGTGTTGTGGTACAACTCAGCCAACCGTGACGAAACTGTTTTCGAACATCCCGAGCGGTTCGATCTGAGTCGGTACCCCAACGATCACATCGGCTTCGGCGGACCGGGCCCACATTATTGCTTGGGTGCTCACTTGGCGCGACGGGAAATCGGCGTGATGTACCGCGAGTTGCTGGGGCGTTTCCCCAATATCGGGGCCACCGCTCCGCCTGAGCGCTTGCGCTCCAACTTCATCAACGGCATCAAACACCTGCCCTGTTCTGTCAGCTGACAGAGCCGGTTAGCTACCAGAGCCAGTCAACTAGGCGCCGAGCGGCATTGAGCTAGCCCAAGCGGACGATGAGTTGGAACTCTACGGTGCCGCTTTCTTCTACCGACACCACGATCGGCGCAGTCGGTGGGGTAACACCGAAGTCTTCCCAGAAGATCTCAGTCGACCCGATTATGAGACCGATGCCGGGTTCGACGATTGTGGCTTGCAGAAAAAAGGCCACTTGATTTGTGGTGCCTTTAACGGTTAGGTCGCCAACCACGTCGATAAAAAGCGTCGAACCTGATTCCAGGGCCTCGATGTCGAGCTGCGTTGGTTCGGTGAGCACGAACATCGCAGTCGGGAAGTCACCGGCACCGACAGCACCACGAATGGCATTCTCGCGGCGGCCGTCGTTGGATTCGATCGTTGTCATGTCGACGGTGATCTCGGCGGCGGCAAGTGTTCCGTCTTCGATTGTGAGCGAACCCGTCACGCCACCGGTGCGTCCCACGGCTGTGACTTTGCCAACCGTCAGTTCCTCTTCCACACGGAAACCAGCAAAAGAGCCGCTGGCCGTCTCAAAATCGAAGTCACCAAACTCATCATCAACCGTCCAAGTACCGTTGGCGGGACCACCGGTAGGACTCTGGTCGGCTCTTAACCCAGCTTCTTGTTCATCCGCTGGTTCAGGATCGGCCTCAACCTCTGTTTCTGTGTCATCTGTTTCTGTGTCATCGCCCGAGAGCGAGGGCGCATCGTCTGAGTCGTCATCGGTGGCTGCAAGGTCTTCTCGGAGTTGCTCCAGACCTGCTTCGGTGCTTACTGCTTCGGGTGCATCGTCACGGAAAAACAGCAACCAGAGTGCTACGACTACCGCTGCCAATACCACCAAAACTCCAGTTATCAGCCATTTTTTCTTCATACCATCTCCTTGGCCACTTCGCGACACGTCTCAATCGTGGCGTCAAGTTCGGTATTAGTATGGGCCAGTGATGTGAACACTGCCTCATAGGCACCCGGAGCGAAAGCCACACCACGGCTCAGCATCCCATGGAAGAACCTTTGGTACATGCCGTTGTCACAGATCGCCTTGGCGGAATCAAAATCTGTCGGGGGCTCGCTGCCAAAGAACAAACCCAATAGCGGCCCCACCCTCGGTACGCAAGCCTCAACACCTGCGTCGTCGAAAGCTGCGGCCAGACCTGCTTGCAAACGAACTGAGATGTCGGTCAGCCGGCTGTAGGAGTCGGGGGTCAACTGTTCGAGAACTGCTAGTCCTGCCGCGGTAGCCAGCGGATTCCCCGACAAAGTGCCCGCCTGATAGACGCTTCCCAGCGGGGCGAGGTTGCCCATGATCTCGGTTGATGCGCCGATCGCT
Source organism: Candidatus Aldehydirespiratoraceae bacterium (assembly GCA_965249055.1). Lineage (GTDB taxonomy): Bacteria > Actinomycetota > Acidimicrobiia > Acidimicrobiales > Aldehydirespiratoraceae > VXYK01. The sequence continues at coordinate 559,197 of CBDFKX010000002.1, forward strand.
CCCATCGGCAGACCACCGCCGATCACCTTGCCGAAACACCAGATGTCGGGATTCACGCCGTACCACTGGGCCGCTCCCCCATGGCAAAGACGAAAACCGGTGATGACCTCGTCAAACATCAGCAGTGCCCCAACTTCGTCACAAGCCTGACGAAGGTCTTCGAGGAAACCGGCTACCGGCGCTATGAGACCCATGTTGGCAGCAATCGGTTCGACCACGACCACCGCGACTGTCTCGTCGAGTTCCGGTACTACGTTGTAGGGCGCAACCACCGTGTCTGCGACCGCGCCAGTTGTAACTCCTGACGAACCGACCAAACCTTGCTGGGCAACTCCCGACCCTCCAGCCACCAGCAGCGCATCGCTATGGCCGTGATAGTTGCCGGCGAATTTCACTATACGATCGCGCCCAGTTGCTCCGCGCGCCATGCGAATGGCGGTCATCGTCGCTTCGGTGCCGCTAGACACGAGCCGCACCATTTCCAAACCAACGACGCGGCGAGTGATCTCTTCGGCTAGGCGAACCTCGGCCTGCGTCGGCGCACCGTAGCTTGTGCCCAAAGCCGCAGCAGTTTGTACCGCTTCGGTTACAGCCGGGTGGGCGTGACCAAGAATCGTCGGGCCGTAGCTCTGCACGTAGTCGATGTAGCGGTTTCCTTCGACGTCGTAGACATAGGGACCGCTCGCTCGGGCAACGAAATAAGGCGTCCCGCCCACCGACCCAAAGGCCCGCACCGGCGAATTGACACCTCCGGGGATGACCGCCTGAGCGCGGTCGAACAGTGATTTGTTCGTAGGTGCGCTGCTCACTGGAGTCGCTCGGCGAGCAGACGTGCGAAGTAGCTGCAGATCAGATCTGCTCCGGAGCGCTTGATAGCCAGAGTGTGCTCGAACGCCACCGCTTCAAGTTCCAACCAGCCCAATTGCGCGGCGGCGTGAACCATCGCGTATTCGCCGCTCACGTGGTAAGCCGCGATGGGAATGTCGAACTCGGCTCGGGCACGAGCGATCACGTCGAGATACGGCAGAGCCGGCTTGACCATCACGATGTCTGCGCCTTCGCCGATATCTTCGCGAATTTCTTCGGCTGCCTCTCGGGTATTGGCCACATCTTGCTGGTAGCCGCGTCGGTCTCCCCCACCGACAATAGTCACGTCGACCGCGTCACGGAAAGGGCCGTAGAGCGCGGTCGCGTATTTAGCTGAATAGGCGAGTATGGCGATCCGTTCAAAGCTCGTTTCATCGAGGGCTTTGCGGATGGCTGCTACTTGGCCGTCCATCATTCCCGAGGGTGCCACGATGTCGACGCCGGCTTGTGCCTGGGCGACAGCAACTTTCGCATAGAGATCGAGGGTGGCGTCGTTGTCTGGCTGACCGGTGGGGTCCAGCACGCCACAATGACCATGATCGGTGTACTCGTCAAGACACAGATCGGCAATCAGTACCATCTCGTCGTCATGGTCCTCACGCAGTTCAGCGAGGGCGACTTGCACAATGCCATCGGGGTTCCAAGCTTCTGATCCTTCGGCGTCTTTGCTTTGCGGGATCCCGAAGAGCATGACCGCGCCAACGCCAAGGTCTCGAAGTTGGCTCACTTCGGCTCGCAGCGACTCCCGAGTGTGCTGGCAATGGCCGGGCAACGAAGAGATCGGCTGCGGTTCGTCGATGCCTTCCCGCACGAATAGCGGGGCGATCAGGTCATCGACATGAAGATGTGTTTCGGACACGAGGCGCCGCAAAGCGGGAGTTCGTCGCAGGCGGCGCAGGCGGCGTTGAGGAAACGGCACCCTGCAAGGTTAGGGCTTAACAGGCCCGGAGCGAAGCGAACCGGTGCGAACATCGCGAAGCGAACAAGAGCGGAAAGCACCCGCCGTTAGAACATACGGCCCTCAACGCGGCTGGCGGCTAGCCACACCCCCATGTCGTAGATGGTCTGAGCCATCGCCTGACCAATGAGGTCCAGCTTGCGCACCTGCTCAATTCGGACAGATGCCTGCTCGAGTTCTCGCCTTGGCAAAAGTTCCCGGAAGAGACCACAAGCGTCGGCCAAGCAGATGATCACAACGTCGCGCGGATCTGGGATCTCGTCGCTGAACAGCACACCCATAATCCGCAGCTTCACTTCGCGTTCGGCTTTGCCGTCGATGATCGGGTAGCGGCGTGACTTGAACACCCACAAGAAACGGTCGTCTTCACGTTCCAAGATCCCCACTTCGACAAGACGGTTGAGCGCCTCCTCGCGGATCTCTTCGGCGTGTGTGGCTTCCTGCTCAACCCAATGACGGGCGTCACGCTCCGCACCTTCTCGGTCCTCAGCGATTCGAGCTAACGTCGGGTCCAGAAGGCTGTCGCCAACTGGTGTGTCATCAAGCAGAACCAGTCTCTCCGGGTCGGTGTCGATGCGATATTCCATCGCCAAGTCCATCAGCACTGCACCGGCAAGGATCCGGTCCAGTAGCCAACTCGGCACATGCACGAACTTCCCGTCGTCGTCACGCAACAACAGCAGAACGACTTCCTCAGCAAATCTCAACATGGTCTTTATTGACCCCCCGTCTTGTTTGATTTCGCAACTCTAGAACGAGTCCCGAGTCCGAACCGAGGTTAGCAGCCCCACATAAACCGAACTCTACCGCTCGGTTTTGGTGGCGTCCGAGCCGCAATCGGTCCCGTGGAAGTCGACGATTGCGGACACGAGTCCGCCAATGGTGTGGGGTTCGGCTACAACGCTGACCGTCAGCCCCAACCCATGTGCGGTGGCGGCTGTCGCTGGACCGATACAGGCAACGATTTCGGGGAGGTTGCCAGGGCCAACAGCCGCGTACAAATGACTGACCGTCGAAGACGAGGTGAACGCCACCACATCACCTTGACGACAAGCCATGATGTCGGCGTCGCTGACCGGCACGCCGACTGTTCGGTATGCCGCTACATCGTGAACTGTCCATCCCAGCTCGCGGAGTCCTTCTGGAAGCAACCTGCGAGCCTCATAAGCGCGGGCCAATAGAACCGTCGCGTCCGGGTGGCTGGGTTGAGGAAACGATTCGAGCAAACCTTCTGCAATTGAGGCATCCGGGACGAGATCAACTTCGATGCCCAACTCTTGGGCCCGGTCGCGGGTGCCGGGGCCTATCACGGCAACAGAGACCCCCTCGGCCAGCGGTGCCAGAGCCAGAGCTTCGGAGACTTTGTTTGCGCCGTTGGGGCTGGTGATCACGAGCCAGTCATCAGGGTCCAGACCGGCGAGATGTTCTCGCAAGCCAGCACCTCCATCGGCGGGGTCCACGATCTCGATCACCGGCACGACGACTGCTGTGGCGCCAAGTTCTTCTAGTGCGTCGGCAAGCCCCCCAGCTTGATGGCGGGCCCTGGTCACCACCACCCGAACACCGTCGAGGGGACGTTCAGCCATTGTCTGCCCATCGGGATTCCGCTAGCAGATCGCGGCCTCCAGCGTCGTCAAGCAGGTAGCGGGCCACGCCACGGCCGAGAGCATCCGGGTCTGTGCCGCGGCGTTGTTCACGAACCAGGGTCTGACCGTCTAGTGAGGCCAGCATTCCTACCAATTCGATATTGCCGTCACCACCGGCAGCATCGTTGAGCACTGCAACCGCACCCGCTGGAAGCGTGCAATCGCCGCCGAGTTCGTGAAGAAACGCGCGTTCGGCATCCACGACTAGCCGTGTTCTGGGATCCTCAATAGCACGCAGCGCAGCAATCGTGTCTTCGTCGTCTGCTCGGCATTCGACTGCCAACGCACCTTGGGCAACTTGGGGGACCATCACCTCAGGATCAAGTGGTTCAACTACTTCGATGTCTAGTTCGAGGCGTTGGATAGCTGCCATGGCCATCACGATCGCGTCAAACTGTTCGGCCTTTTTCAAACGCGTTGCGATATTGCCACGCAGTTCAGAAAACTCCAGGTCCGGTCGGTGCCAAGCGAGTTGGGCGCGTCGGCGCACGGATCCTGTGGCGACTTGGGCCCCTTCACGCAAATCTTGCAGGCGGGTTCCCACCAGCGCGTCACGGGCATCACCGCGCTGTGGCACCGCCGCAAGCAGCAGCCCATCGGGTGTAAAAGACGTCAGGTCTTTCGCGGAATGAACTGCGATATCGGCGCGGCCATCAAGCACCGCTTGTTGTACTTCTTTGGAGAAGACTCCCTTGCCGCCCATTGAGTGGATTGGAGTGTCCGTTCGTCGATCACCCGCTGTCGACACCGCGAGTTCTCCGAGGCTCGCAACCAGACCCGCCCGAACCAGTAGTGACGCCACATGACGGGTCTGCCACAGAGCCAAAGGGCTTTGACGTGTGGCAGCGAGCATTGTGCGGTGCCTTGCCTCAGAGATCGTAGAGATCCCGCAAAGATTCAGCTAGACGATCTCCGCGAGCGCGTCCTGCAGCGTCTTTGAGATGCGTGGACGGCCCATGCAACATCTTGTTGACGATCCGCTTGGTCAGAGTTTCGACCGCCGCCAGTTGTTCGGCATTGAGGTCCGACAGTTTCGCGGTTATCCGCTCGAGTTCTGCCAGCCTGATCTCGTCGGCCTGCTGACGCAACGCGCTGATCAGCGGCGCCACCTCACGTGCTGAGGTGATCGATTGATAGCGCTGAACTTCAGCGTCGACGATCTCTACGACACTGGACACTTCGCGGTTGCGGCTTGCTAGGCCACCATCGATGAAATCGCCGATGTCGTCCATGTTGAGCAGCGTGACTCCTTTGAGTCGGCTGGCCGCAGGGTCGACATCACGGGGAACGGCAATATCAACGATCACCAGCGATAGATCGCCGCGCCGAGCAGACATCGTTGCCACATCCGTGGCTTGCAGGATCAGTTCCTGAGCTCCGGTGGTGGTTACCAGCACCGCTGCTCGCGAAAGAGCGTCAGGGAGTTCCTCAATATGAACGGCAGTGCCGTCGCAGACCGCGGCTAGTTGCTCGGCTCGGTCATATGTGCGGTTGGCTACAACAATCTCCGAAGCGCCGGCCTTGGCCAAAGATTTGACGGTTCCTTCAGCCATCTCACCAGCACCGATCACCAATACGCAGCGCCCGGCTATGCCGCCGATGCGTTCGTTCGCCAGCGCCACTGCAGCTTGTGAGACCGAAGCGATTCCACGGCCGATTGAAGTCTCAGACCGGGCGCGTTTTCCCACTTCAATGGCGTGGCGGAAGAGCGCACCGAGCACCGATCCGACGGTGTGTTCGGTGACGGAACAATCCCAAGCGTCCCGCACCTGCCCCAGGATTTCATGTTCGCCGACAACGGCGGAATCAAGTCCTGCGGCGACCGAGAACAGATGTCGAACAGCGTCAGCGTCGTGGTATGCGTAGAGATGGTCAGCCACATCCTCGGGGGCCAGACCTGCATGGCGAGCCAGAAACTCGCGTACATCTTGGTAACCGCCGTGGAAGCGCTCGGCGAAGGCGTACACCTCAACGCGATTGCAGGTGGACAGCACCACAACTTCAGAGAGATGGTCTGCTTCCGATAACCCGCTCAGCACCTTTGGCAGTTGCTCGGCAGCGACGGTCATCCGCTCAAGCTTGGCGAGCGGAGTCGACCGATGATTACAACCAATCGCAACGATCGACACAGCCAAATTCCTCAAATCCGACGCTGGAGCGGTCGCTCGTGGCACCGCTCGATTTCCAGACCAGCAAAACGGTACCGGGCTTAGGAGCTTTCGGCGACCCCGCTGGTGTCTTGTGGTTGTTGCCGTTGGAGATGGAATCCGAGAATCTGCAGTTCGGTGGAGAGATCGACGGAGCGCACGTCAATCTCGTCGGGCGCCACAAGCACCGCGGGGGCAAAGCTGAGAATCGAGCGAACCCCAGCTTCGACAAGTAAGTCCACGGTTTCCTGTGCTGCTTCGGCAGGAGTGGTGATCACCCCGATAGCGATCTGATGGGTGGCCACGACCTCAGCTAGGTGCTTGGGGTGGTGCACGGTCACCCCGTCGATAGTGGCGCCGATTTTGTCGGGATCGGTGTCCACTGAGGCAACCACCGGGAACCCTCGGTCTGTGAAACCGGTGTGGTTGGCGAGCGCTCGGCCAAGGTTGCCGAGTCCGCAAACTACGACCGGCCAAGTGTTGGTCACGCCCAGAGCACGGCTGATCTCGACGATCAGATGATCAACGTTGTAACCTACGCCTCTCGTTCCATGCGGACCGAGATAGCTGAGATCCTTTCGCACTTTTGCGTCGTTGACACCGGCTAATTCGGCAAGGCCCGACGACGAAACCGTTGTGGGGCCGCTCGCAGCCAACTCCGAGAGGCTCCTCAGGTACACGGGCAAGCGAGCAACAGTGGCTTCTGGGATGGGTTCGTGGTCGTTCACTGACACAACCGTAGCCTTGCGAGTTCCGCCGAGTTACCGCAATTCGCGACGCAGCACCTTGCCACCCATGCCCCGCGGGATCTCGTCAACGAAATCGATCTTGGTGGGGCATTTGTAACGAGCCAACTCGTTGGCACACCATGCCACCAGTTCGTCCTCCTCCACCATGCAGCCGTCTTCGGCCACAACGAAAGCCTTTACTGTTTCGCCGCTGTATGGGTGAGGTATCCCGACAATACCTGCTTCGCGAACCGCCGGATGGGTGACGAGCACACGTTCAACCTCGGCTGGGAATACGTTGAATCCAGAAACAATGACCAGATCCTTGGCTCGGTCCACCAGGTAGAGATAGCCGTCGTCGTCGACCACTGCGATGTCACCGGTGTGGAGCCATCCCTCCTCATCAATGACGCTCGCGGTGGCGACCGGATCACCGAGGTACCCCCGAAATACGTTGGGGCCTCTTACTAGAACCTCACCTGGATCACCGACATACACATCGCCGCCATCGTCAACAAGGCGTACTTCCACGCCGGGAATAGGTTGACCGATCGAACCGATAGGTGCGTCTGTGCCGGTCGCGAGCGTTACTGTCGGGCTTGCTTCGGTTAGGCCGTAACCCTCATAGATCCGAATACCAAAGCGGGTCTGTGCTTGTTCCACCACCCGGTCCGCGATTGCCGCGGCACCAGAGGCGGCCAAGCGAATAGAGGAGAACGCCCCTTCTTCAACGTCTTCAAGATGGGTCAACGCCGACCACATGGTGGGTGGACCGGCCATGGTGCTGACTTGTTCTTCAACGACGAGTTCGACCATCGACACCGGATCAAACCGTTCAACCAACACCAGCGTCGAGCCGACCCAAAGCGAGACATTGAGAATTGAGTTGAGTCCCAGCACATGAAAGAGGGGAACGACACACACAGACACATCGTCTGGGCGCGCAACCTGTTCGGGTCGGGCTAGTACCTGGCGAATATTCGACGCCAGATTGCCGTGGGTGAGCATGGCGGCTTTGGGGCTGCCTGCGGTGCCGCTGGTGAACAGCAGGGTCGCCAACTGCTCGTCGTCTCTGTCGACGATCGGCACCGGTGCGGCTTGGGCGACGGCCGCGTCGAGATCGATGGCGCCTTCGAATACTGAACCTGCCGGAACAAGGCAATGTTCAAGCGCCGCAACCTCTGTTCGGTCGAGCGTTTCCAGAGCAGCCACTCCTGCGGGGCCGGCAATCACTGCTCTGGCATTGACAGCCGACAGTTCACGTTGGATCTCAGCCGCGGGTGCCTGCGGATTGAGGGGAACCGCAACCATTCCTGCTCCGACCGCCGCATACCACCCACGCACAAACCGTGTGTTTGTGCCGCAAAGAATGGCGACTCTGTCTCCCGGCTCAAGGCCAAGACCAACGAGCACACCTCGGGTGGCGGCGATCTCCTCTCGGAGTTGACCATATGAGACACGGTCGCTACCGGAAACGATGGCCGTGCGGCTACCGGGATGGTCTTCGAGCAGAGTGGCGAGGTTCACAGTGACGGGGTCCTTATCGAGATCACCGTAATGATGGCACGCGCTCCATCAGCAAGCCGCGGAACCCATCGGGTTGTTCACAGCAACAAGAACTGCAGCGCTCCGGCACCCAGAATCAGCACCAGCAAGATGATGATGACGATGGTGGTTCCGCTTCTCATTAGGGGCGTTCCTTTCTTTGGATCTCGACTGCGATGGTCGCACCGCCCTGTTGCGCTTGTGTTTGGGCTGTGCTGCCATCGGTTGCTGCTAAGCGAATCTCGTCGCCTTCGGCCAGGTCGAATTCGCTTGCAGCTGATCCTCGCGCGATCGCAAGTGAAAGAAAACCACTGGAGTCAACCATCAGGCCTGCTCGACCGGTGGGGATCTGGTCGTATGCCTCGGTTCGCATCCCGATTTTCTCCGTGTTCGGCATGACAACCAGCATTGTTGTACCGAAGCGGTCAATGTCGACGGGATCGACGTTCAGCTGGCAGTTGCCGAAGCGGTCGATCCACAACACTTCGGCCAGGAGTTCGTCGCCGTCCAGGTGGCTTACCGGTAGCACACCGGGTACCAGGCTGGCGGTGTCGATATCTTCTCCGAGTTCTTCTAGTGAAACCCCATTGCACAGGTGCGCTGCGGCTGGCGCGAACACGTCACGGCCATCGAAGGTTGCACCTCCAGCCAACGGCACACGGTGGTCTTGCGATGTCAGTTCGATGGCTCGTGTGGCACCGCCCACGAGACCGACCGCTGGAGCCAACAGTCCGTTGTCGGGTCCGATCAGATAGGACGCTCCGTCGCCTACTTCGATTGCGACCGCTCGCCGTTGGGTTCCCACACCTGGGTCAACTACCGCCACAACCACGCCGGGGCACAGATAGTTGGCGGCTCGGGCGAGGGCCAGGCCTCCAGCTCGGGTGTCGTGTGGGGATACTCCGTGCGTGACATCGATGATCGCGACGTGCGGGGCGATTGAGCGGATTACCGAGTGGACTACGCCTACGAATTCGTCTTCGTACCCGTAATCGGACAGAAACGAGATGGTGTCGAATCGGGCAGCCACAGCGACGACGTCAGCTTCCGAGTTCGCGTGATCTCTGCGTGGCTGCCCGCACAACCCTGCCTACGAGTTCGACCAGATCGGCTTCGGCAAACACGGCCAAGCCCGCTGCGGTGGTGCCTCCCGGTGAGGTGACGTTGCTGCGCAGTACTGCCGGGTCTTCACCCGATTCTGATAGCAGTGTGGCCGCCCCCAGAAGGGTTTGACGGGTGAGGGAATCGGCTACTTCGGGAGCTAAGCCTTCGGCGATTCCGGCTGCGGTCAGCGCTTCGGCTAGGTGAAACAGATAGGCGGGGCCTGATCCCGATAGTCCTGTCACCGCGTCGAGGTCGCTTTCAGCGACGATTTCGACGGTGCCGACCGCGCCCATGATGCTGGACGCCCAATCAAGATCGTCTGGACCTGCCGCGGCGCCTTCGGCGATAGCCGCTGCACCTTTTCCGACTAGCGCCGGAGTGTTGGGCATGCAGCGCACAACCGCAGTGCCAGCCGGTAGTTGTTGTTCGATCAACTCGGTCCGCACTCCCGCGGCGATAGATAGAACGCGGGTGACTCTGGCTTTTGCCAAGCCCCCCAAGACCGCTGCTACGACATCCGGTTTCACCGCGATCAGCGCGTCGATTTCGTCAATCGGTTCGGTCCCAATCGACATCGACGGATGTCTGGTGGCGAGCAACGCCCGGCGCTCGGCGACAGGCTCAACGACATGCAGTTCGTCGGCTGTCGCCCAGCCGCGATCGACTAGTCCCCCTAGCAGCGCCTCGGCCATCTTGCCGCCACCAATTATCTGCAGCTCCATCCGACGCACCGTAGCCCACCGGGTCCCGTTTCATTGGCAGGTACGCCGCCGGGCAGTAGCGTGCGCGTATGCATGGAGGGGACTTGTTGGCTGGGTCGTGTGAGTCAACCGGTTCGATTGCTTGTGTGGGATTGGATCCCCGTCCTGAGCTCATTCCCAATGAGATCGTCAGCTCTGCGGTCGCTCAAACTGATGATCCGCGCCAGCAGGTGGCGATTGCTTTCGAGACGTTCATGGTGTCGATCGTGCGTGCCGTGGCGGGCCATTGTGCGGCCGTGAAACCGCAGGCTGCGTGTTATGAGGCTTACGGTTCGGCTGGTTGGCAGGTGTTGGAACGGGTTGTGGCCGAGGCTCGGAGGCTCAAGGTTCCCGTCATTTTGGATGCCAAACGCTCCGACATCGGTTCAACTGCAGTGCACTATCGACAGGGCTTGCTCACGTCGTCACCTGGGCTGGTTGCCTCACAACGGCTTCCAGGGCTGGACGCCGATTGGATTACAGCCAACCCTTACTTGGGGGGTGATTCTGTCGAACCGTTGCTCGGTTCGCCTGGAGAGGGCAAAGGTGTCTTTGTGCTGGTGCGCACTTCTAACCCGGGCGCACAAGATTTTCAGGACCAGATCGTTGGCGACGGTTCTCTGTTGACGGTCGTAGCGGCAAAAGTTCACGAATGGGGGCAGGGGCGCCAGGGTGCTAGCGGGTTTTCTGATGTAGGAGCCGTGGTCGGAGCTACTTGGCCCTCCGAAGCAGCAGAGTTGCGGGCCATTCTTCCCAACACGCTGTTTCTTGTGCCTGGGTTCGGAGCTCAAGGAGCTGGCGCCGAACAGGCTGTGGCTGGCTGCACCGATCAAGGAACAGGGATCATCGTAAATTCGAGCAGAGCAATACTGGGAGCTTGGCAAGCAGAAAACGGCGGGACCGATCCAGTCGACGCAGCCCGCGCTGCCCTAGAGGAGATGAACCTGCAACTATCGGCCACTCTACCTTGAGAGGGAGGGGGGACCGGCGGGAACGAAGATGCACACTTCCCCGAGTACACCGCCGCCCCGCCTGGTCAAGAACTAATATACATGAAACTGATTGAAACACAACTACAAACGGGATCGGTCTCAAATATCATGCAAAACGGGAGGCGAAGCCGATTCGCAGGGCTGGTCTGAAGCAAAGCTCGACGGCCGCCCACAATGATCCCAAGATTCGGTCAAGTTCAGTTTCGGTCACCGCTGCTACCGGTAAAGACCCGGCGAGAAACAGGGCGTCTTCATCGCCGATCTCAAATGCCAACCCGGTCAATTTGTGATTGCGGCGCAACAGTTGGCGATAGAACTCGGCTTCGTTTTCTTCGGGTGCCGGCATCACGTAAGTCTCGAACTGCAGGGTGCGCTGGCGCAGTGTGAGCCAGGCTGTCCAGACATCCTTCTCTTCACCGAGTACACGGACGAACCAGCGAACAATGTCATCAGTGCTGCGCTCCACTGCGTCAATCAGCGGATTCGATGCCGCGGCTTGTTCCAGCCAGGCGTCGATGCACTGCTCTACGGCTGCCAGCTCGGCGGGTGTGGCGAGAGGCGACTCCATCACGCGACGTTACCGAGAGTGCCTGGGGGTCACGTGCAGTCAACCGGGATGCGAGCCGCGATGTCGTCGTAGACACGGCGCAACCGTCCGGCCATCGTCGTCCAAGTGTAGGACCGGGCCGAAGTCGCGGCATTGTGTGACAAGTCATCGGCGAGCAACGGTGAATCCAAGATCGAACCAGCTGCCTCGGCAAACTCGGCCGGATCACGGCCGGCAATTCGGAATCCCGTGCGACCGTGCTCTACAAGCGTGCGCAACCCTCCCACATCGGATGCAACAACGGGCGTTCCGCAGGCCGCTGCTTCAAGGGCCACTAGGCCAAAGGACTCCGAACGGCTCGGTACCAGACACACATCGGCAGCCCGGTAATACGTCGAAAGCAGATGGTGCGGTTGTGGCTCGACAATCTCTACCCGCTCGGCGAGGCCATTGTTGGCTATGAGCTTTTCTAGCCGGCGAACTTCGGTGTCACCGTCAGTACCGCTCGCCCCTCCCACGATTAGCAGTCGAGCCTCGGGATCGTTGAGTTCGGCCAGCGCCTCAACAGCAACATCAGCGCCTTTCAAAGGCTGGATACGACCGACGAACAACAGCACTGGGCCAGAACCCAGTCCGAGGGCCTGGCGTGCTCCGTGTTGTGCCCCAGCCGAAAAGAAGGCGTGGTTGACTCCTGGGGGAACGATCTCAATGCGGTCCGGGTCGGCCCCGTAATGCGACACCAACTCGTGCAACTCAGTCACGGAGTTGGCGGTGATCACGTCGGAGCAGCGGATCACATCGATCTCGGCGTCGATGCGCAGTTGCGGCTCGGGATCACCAGTTTCGGCCTTTACCCGCGCCAGCGTGTGAAAGGTTGCTACCAACGGCAAATCGAGTTCGTGTTTCAACCGGTGACCTGCAACTCCAGACAGCCAGTAGTTGGCATGTATCACTTCGACCGGGTCGCTCATCAGGTAACCCCGAACCTGATCAGCAAAGTCATCGACGATTCCGGGTAGTGCCTCTTTGGCGAGGCCGACGGGCCCCGCTTCGACGTGCACGACTCGGAACCCGGGTTCCACATCAACAACCTCGGGTAGCGCATCGGCCCAGCGTCGGACATAGACGGTGGCATCGGCCCCAGCTTGGGCCAACGAGGAAACGAGTTCCCTGACATAGACGTTCATGCCGCCCGCGTCGCCTCCGCCGGGTTGCACCAGCGGCGAAGTGTGGAGCGAAAGAACTGCGACCCGACTCACCACGCCACCTCGTAAGGTCCGCCCGCGCATGTTCGGTGGCAATCCATTTCTTGAACGATACCCAGCCTTTGAGCCGACAACGCCGTCAACCTCCCGAGACAGGGGGCAGCACCGCGACTTCGTCGCTGTCGCTGACGCCCTCCTCTCGTTTGGTCGGTTCACCGTTGCGCCAGATAGTGCACGTCTCCAGCACAGCCTCGAAATCTGATCCATAGCAATCGACTGCGGCTTCAAGAATGTCGCCAACAGTGGAACCTGCGAATTCGTCACTGCGACGACCTGCTGCTTCCCGGGCCGAAGCAAACAATCGGATCATGGCCATCACCAAACGCTACCGGTCACTTTCGCTGCCTGGGGTGGTATCCCCGATCTTGTCACACGGCGCCGGTACGGTCGGCACCATCATGCTGAACGTGCTTATTGCCCGCCACGGGCAGTCAGAATGGAACCAACTAGGGCGCTGGCAGGGGCAGGCCGACCCCCGGCTTTCGGAGTTCGGATTCGTTCAGGCATCCGACGCGGCAACGAATTGCGGTTCCTTCGACGCGATCATTTCGAGCAACCTTCAACGAGCCGGCCAAACGGCCGTTGTGATCTCAGAGGTCACAGGTATCGGCCCGGTGCTCATCGACGATGCCTTCTCAGAGCGCGATGTCGGTTCATACCAAGGGTTGACCCGCGAAGAGATCGACGAACGGTTCCCCGGTCAACTCGACGCCGGTATCTGGCCCGAGGGTTGGGAACCCGACGAGTCGGTATTGCAGCGGGTCTTAGAAGGACTGGAGAGGCTTCGCCAGCAGTGCGGAACCGGTGACGTGCTCGTTGTTGCCCACGGTGGGGTCATCTACGCCCTGGAACGCCATTTCGGCAACGAATACAACCGGATCTCCAATCTCGAAGGCCGTTGGTTGCACCACGACGGCACAAGTTGGCACCTCGGCGAGCGGGTAGCGCTCACCCAAAAAATCACACCTCAAGAACAGGATCTGATCCTATGACCGATATTCCATCCAAAAAATGATGTCCTCGCGCTACCCGATAGAAGTCATTCGCAGCGACCGCAGAGTCAAAACCGTCTCAGCCCGCATCGTTGAGGGGGTGATCCGCGTGCGGATTCCCTCTTGGATGACTTCACGAGACGAAGCCGAGTTTGTCAGCGACATTGTTGACCGCATCGAGAGACAGCGACGCTCCCACGGAATCGACCTAGCGAGCCGTGCTCGGGTACTGGCAGACAAATTCGACCTTCCCTTACCAGTTTCGATTCGCTGGTCCAAGACTCAACGCCAGCGTTGGGGGTCGTGCTCCACTCACAGTGGCCACATCCGCATTTCCGACCGGCTTGTAGACGTACCTCCCTGGGTGTTGGATCATGTGATCGTGCATGAACTGGCGCACCTTGTGGTTCCCAACCACTCCCCGGCCTTCGACGCGTTGGTGCAGCGCAACCCTCTGACGGAACGCGCAATCGGATACCTGATGGCCCTCAACGATCGAGCTGACCCGGTTGCCGAGCTCTCCTCAATGGCTGAACTTCCGGCGCAGGTCGACGACAGCGGTTTACCTCAGGCTGGCTAACTCCTCTGACCCAACCCCGTGATCCGGCGAAGTGCTCGATGTCGGCTGGGCTCTTTCGGCTAGCCAGGCAGCCTCGGCGTGGCCCATCGGTGTGCTGGGAGGCGCGTCGGTCCATTCCCAGAGTTCCTCGGAAATCCTCCTCCAATTGGCCCTGGCTCCCAGTTTCCCCAAGATGGAGAACAAGCCGAGGTTGATGCGCTGAATCAGGGCGAACGTGGGCGGCACGTTGGTGTGCTTCAAAATCGCATGGGTCTTGGCATCAAAGGTTTGACGGAGCAGCCCGGCGCTGTAGTCGGAGGTGAACGTGACAGGGGCGTCGTCAAGAATCATCTCGTAGTAGGCAGCAAACCAATCAAAGATTTCCTGATCCTCAAATGGCGCATCCGCCCGCAGCACTTTCACCTCCTCCGCAGTGCCGCGGAATTCGGCGGGATCCCGTTGAATCATTGCCCGAATCAGCCGGGCGAACTGCTCTACTTCGGTGGGTTCGAAGTGTTTGACCAGCCCGAAATCGAGGAAAGCGATGCGGCCATCGTCGGCCAGCAGATAGTTGCCCGGGTGGGGGTCGCCGTTGAACACATGCAGGCGGTTCAAGCTGCGAAACACGAAACGGTAGACAACTTCGGCGACTCGTTCCTTCACCTCGTCCGTTTCGTCATAGACGGTCTCAAACGGTCGTCCGGCAACGAATTCGCTGGTCAGAACTCGATCCGTTGAACGCTCTGGGTCTACATCAGGTACCCATATATGGGGGTGGCCGCGGTAGTAGTCGGCGAAGAGCATCTGGTTCGCCGCTTCGTGGTGATAGTCGAGTTCTTCACTGATTCGCGCGCGAAGTTCGACAACGAGGTCGTCGGGGTGAAGACCCGGGTAGACCATGCTCAAGAGCCTGGCGAGGGTTTCGCTGTTGTCAAGATCGGCCGCTATGGCTTGGGCGATCCCCGGGTATTGAACCTTCACCGCCACTGCCTTCCCTTCGGTGGTGATGGCTCGGTGAACTTGGCCGATCGAAGCAGCAGCTATTGGTTCTGGGTCGATTTCTGCGAACACCTCGTGGAGTGGACGGCCAAGTAACCGTTCGATCTCGGTGAGGGCCAGATCCGAGGGCATCGGTGGGGCGCCGCTGCGCAAGCTGGCGAGCGCTCTACTCATCGCGGGTGGCATACCTTCGTCGAGGTAACTCGCCATCTGACCGAGCTTCATCAACGCGCCCTTCATTTCTCCCAGGGCTGCCACGACATCTTCGGCTTCACGACGTTCGAGGTCAGCTTGCAGCCGACGCCGTGACCCGTCGGCAGCTAGTTTCAGGCGCGCCTTTGTCATGCTTCTGTCGAAAGCGCGGCGAACCATTAGCCGCGCCATCTCGGCGCGACGCTGGGCTCGGCTCAACGCCGCGATTGGCGAGGTTGCCGACCGCTGGGGGCGTCGGAAACGGACTAAGCCCGCGATTGCGACCAGCAAAGCGACCAGAATCAGACGACCTCGGTCCATCATCTCAGCTCTGGTCCGAAGAATCTGAGCTTTGGAGCCGTTCGGCTAGTTCTTCTGCTCGCTCCAGATCATCCTGGTCCAGGGCGTCCAGCGCCTCGTCCACGAAATCAAGATCGTTGCTTGCGCCGAGAGCGTCCGCTGTGGGGGACTGTGCGTCGTCCGGGGTGGGGTCGGGTGGAGGGGTCTTGTCGGGAGACGGTTCGTCTTGCATCAAGGGTGAGGGTAACCAACCGAAGCCGCTCTTTTTCGTCAAACTCGATCTGACATATACCTTCAGGGCGCGGCAGGCTACGGCAATGGATACCCGCCACCCCCACGCGGGGGAACCATTTACCGACGATGACAGCGCGATCGCCACGGTTCTCGAAGAAGTCAGCATCCCCACCCTGATGTGCACGATGGTTCACATCACCGGGGATCTCAGTTGGATTCGCGGTGAAATCAAACCTGCCGGCTTGTTCCTCAACGAGTACCAGGGCTACATGGATGAAGAGTCCAAAGCTGAGGTGCGGTGCCGTGCCTTGCCTGAAATCGTCGCCTACCGCGACAGCGGCTGTGTCTTGCCCGAGCCACAGCCAGATGCTGATCTTCTGCACGAAATGATGAACTTCATTGGGGTTGCCGAGATTCCAGAAGAAGTCGTGCCGATGATGCTCGACGAGATGGGATTGGGCGACACCGATGTCAACCGCATTGCTTGGTCTGACCAAATTTCAGATGATGCCAAGAGAGCTTTCCCAGTCGTGGTGATCGGTTGCGGTCAATCGGGCCTGTTGGCCGGCGTTCGTCTGAAAGAGGCTGGCCTTCCATTCACAATCCTCGAAAAAAACGGTGGACCTGGTGGTACCTGGTGGGAAAACCGCTACCCGGGAGCCCGGGTTGATGTCGGCAGCCACTTCTACTGCTACTCCTTTGAGCCCTCGGACCATTGGACGGAGTACTTCTCTCAACAACCCGAACTGCAGCAGTACTTCGTCGACGTGATGAAGCGCAACGAAATCACCGATCGCTGCCGCTTCGACACCGAAGTCGTCGGAGCCACTCTCGACGAGTCCACAGGAATCTGGACAGTTGAGATTCGTACGGCTGACGGCGTTGAAGAGTCGCTGCCTGCCCGTGCGATCATTAGCGCCGTCGGTTCCCTGAACCGCGCGAAAATGCCTGAAATCGACGGCATCAGCGACTTTGAGGGGCCGTGGTTTCACTCCACTCGCTGGGACCACACGGTCGACATCACCGACAAACGGTTCGCTCTCGTCGGAGCCGGAGCGAGTGGCTTTCAGATTGCTCCCACCATCGCCGATCAGGTCGAACATCTGTCTATCTTTCAACGTACGGCCCAATGGATGTTCCCCAACCCGAACTACCACGAGAAAGTACCCGAAGGGCAGAAGTGGGCGATCCGCCACCTACCGTTCTTTGGGCGCTGGTTCCGGTTCTTACAGTTTTGGCCAGGTTCTGGAGGAGATCTGAGCAGCAGTCGTATCGACCCTGACTACGACGACAGCGACGGATATGCCATCAGCGAACGAAATCTGGCAACCCGAGGTTTCTTTGAGGGTTGGTTACGGCAACAGGTAGGCGACGACGAGGAACTGTTGGCCAAGGTCATTCCCGACTATCCAGCGACCGGAAAGCGGACCTTGCAAGACAACGGATCGTGGCTCGCTGCGTTGACCCGCGACGATGTCGACCTCATCCGCACTGGCATTGAGCGCATTGAGCCAACTGGCGTGCGCACAACCGATGGCGAGCTGCACGAAATCGACGTGATCTGCTACGCAACGGGATTTCACCACAACCGTTTCCTGTGGCCGATGGACATCCGAGGACGCCAAGGCAAACTCCTCAATGACTACTGGGGCGAGGATCCAACCGCTTATCTCGGCATAACCATCCCAGAGTTCCCCAACTTGTTCTGCATGTACGGACCCGGCACCAATTTGGCTCACGGCGGAAGCCTCATCTTCCACTCCGAATGCCAGATCACTTACATCATGGGGTGCTTGGAGCAGATTCTCGACGGGGACCATCGCATGATGGAACCCCGGCCGGAGATACACGACGCCTACAACGCTCACCGCAAAACCGAGATCGACCAGATGGTTTGGAGTCATTGGTCAATCCCCCACACGCACTACAAGAACGCCAACGGCGATGTCTTCACCCTGTCGCCCTGGCCGATCCACACCTACCAGCAGTGGACCAAGGCCCCCGACTCCAGCGAATACACCTTCACCTAACGGCTGGGTCAGCTAACAGCTGAGGCTTGACGGGCAGTGGCTGAACCTGAGGGATAGCCGACCAGCATCACCATCCCGGAGACAACAAAACAGGCGATCACCCATATGAAACCGCGATATATGCCGTCGTAGCTGAACCCGGCAGCAAGGGTGCTCACCACGCTGATACCAATGGCGTACCCGACCTGTTGAAAGGTGCGGAGCGTGGCATTGGCGCTCGCAAACTGGTCGACTCCGACCTCTGCCATCGCCGCGCTTTGATAACCGGCGATAGTTGCTCCGACGCCCACTCCGATAAGGACCGCAGACGGCAAGTAGACGAGGACATAATCCTGTTCCGACGTGAAAGTCAGCAATATCCAGAGGTAGCCCGCGGCGACCACCCAACAGCCGATTGACACTATCCAGCGGTGTCCGATCCGGTCGGCCGTCCCTCCCAAGCGCGCAGATGTCACCGCGGCGATAAGAGGGCCCGGAGTGAGACCAAAACCGGTCTTCAGCACGCTCATACCCCAAAGCTCTTGAAACATGAACGAGTTGAGGAAAAATCCGGCCGTGAAAGCCAGCGAATAGGCCCAAAAAGCCGCCGTTGACACTGAGTAGGGACGACCGGCGAACAGCGACAGATCAAGCAGCGGGGCAGGGTGGCGTGTCGATCGCCAAACCACAAAAGGAACGACCGCGATCCCGGCCAGGATCAGCAAGAGCACACTCTGGTCGGTCCACCCGTGCTGTTCTGAACGAACGATTCCGTACATGACCAGGGCCACGCCGGCCACACCGACGGGAACACCGATTAGATCAAGCGGTCCCTCGGCGGTTTCATCACGCGTTTCAGCGACCAGACGTCGGGCTAAGACAGCGACGACCAGTCCTAACGGAACGTTGACAAGAAATATTCCCCGCCAGCTCCATGCGCTGATCAACACAGCACCAACAGAGGGGCCGAAGGCCGCTCCCAACGCACCAGCGGCGCCCCAGATTCCGATCGCTACACCTCGTCGGGAGAGCGGGAACTGAGGCAGGACCATCGCCAGCGAAGCCGGCATGAGAAATGCGCCCCCCGTCGCTTGCACTACCCGGGCGACAATCAGGGTTATTGGGCTATTGGCCATTCCGCACAGCGCGGAGCCGCCAAGGAACAGGTACAACCCAGCCGTGAACGTCGCCCTCCGGCCACGACGGTCTGCTGTTCGTCCTGCCAGCAGCAACAGTGACGCCAAGGCGATGTTGTAACCGGAGATCACCCAAGGGAGCTCCACCGATGTCGCTTTCAGGTCGCGTGCTATCGAGGGAAGAGCAACGTTGACGACAGATACGTCAAGCACCACCAGAAACGCCGCCGCGGTAACGACGATCAACGCCAGCCAACTCTCCCGGGTGATCTCTTCGGGCGCTGCGGCGGGCATAAACCGCCGACCGTAGTTCAGAACTGTGGCTTCTCCCCACCGCCGCGCCAACTTGTCGACCGCCTTGTTCGTTTCTCGTGTGCCGCCTCGCTTAATTAGCGCTAGAAAATAGCCGTGGCACCAGTCTCTGATCGTGATCAACGCCGGTTTGCGCGTAGGGCTGTCTTCTTCAGATTTGTGAGTCGCTTGTTGTGTCGCACTCGCCAAACTACGGACGGTCCGATCGACACATTCGGAAGGCCCGTTGTTGTGGTCGCGAACCACCGGAGTTTTTTTGATGTGCCCGTGGGGTTCGCGCTACTCGAGAGTCTCTCACTGCGAGCTCGGATCTTGGTGCGCGCCAAGTACTTCGACATTCCGCTGGTGGGGAGGTTTCTCAAATCGTCTGGTTGTATTAGCGCTGGTAGTGGACGGCGAGCAACGATCAATAACGCTGTTGAAACGCTCGCAGCTGGTCGCCCGGTGGCGGTGTTGCTTGAGGGTAGGATCGTGCCTCCCGAAAAACGCGATGAATCAGGTCTCGGCAAGGTTCGCAGAGGGTTTTTGGAGATCGCCAGAGCAGCCGACGCGGTTGTGTTGCCCGTCGCTTTGGTCGGGTCTGATGAGGTATGGCCAAGCAACAGTCGGTTCCCGCGGATTCCTTGGCGCGGCCGACCGCTGGTACAAATCCATGTTGGTGAGGTCATGGTCCTTGATGAGTTGAGCAACCGCGAAGCACTCGATACCGTCCGTTCAGTTTTGGCTTCTCATATAGCCCGGCTGAGTTGAGCGTTCTACGCTGCCACAATGGACAAACAACCCAACATTTTGTTGATCGTTTCCGATGAGGAACGACGCAACGATTGGCTGACCGGCAAGGCTGACCTTCCGGCGCACGATCGGCTACGAACCGACGGGTTGACTTTCAACCGCTATTACACACACTCCTCGCCATGTTCGCCGTCTAGGGCGAGTCTCTACACCGGTAGCTATCTCGCCGAGCATGGGGTGGTCGACAACGTCTCGTTTCCGGCTCACACGGCTCTCGATCCGGCAATTCCGACAATCGGGAGCCTTCTGGTAGATCACGGATATTACAGTGCTTACCTGGGCAAATGGCATCTTT
This sequence comes from Candidatus Aldehydirespiratoraceae bacterium, assembly GCA_965249055.1. Taxonomy (GTDB): domain Bacteria; phylum Actinomycetota; class Acidimicrobiia; order Acidimicrobiales; family Aldehydirespiratoraceae; genus VXYK01. The sequence goes on from CBDFKX010000002.1 coordinate 579,556, forward strand.
CGCACGAGCACATCCCTGAAATGACCGCGCACGGCTACCAGGATTTTCGGGGTAACGACATGCATTACACAGGGTCGGCTTGGAGCGGTCGTTTCTTTGATCCGATTATCGCTGCCGATGCGATCAACTGGCTACGCGAGCACGCGAACGACGACAAACCCTGGCATCTCACGGTGGCCCTCGTGAACCCGCACGACATCATGTGGTTTCCGATCGACCATCTGAGTTACCAGGCCCAGCACCCCAAAGACGCAAAGGTTTTCGAATTCATGCGCAAGCTGCGGCTTGAGGGTGTGCCTGTGGAGGCAATGTCAGAGGACTACCCGGAACGGTTCAGCGAACTTCCCGCCAACTTTCACGACGATCTCCATTCCAAACCGGAGATCCAGCGGGCCTGGCGCCAGGTGCGCAACCACGAACACTTCGTGGGCCGGATGGACCTCGCCGATGAGCGGACCTGGCTACGGCAACTCGACTACTACGCCTACTTGCATGAGGAACTTGACCAGAATCTCGGCGACTTGCTCAGCACCCTGGACGAACTCGGCATATACGACGACACGGTCATCGCCTACACCTCTGATCACGGTGACGCCTGCGGCAGCCACGGCCTGCGCGCCAAGTTGCCGTGTGTCTATGAGGAGGTCATGGGCGTGCCGCTGGTCATCAAGGTTCCTGGTGTTACCGAGGCCGCAACGACGACCGATGCTTTGGCTACTCATGTCGACCTCGCCGCAACGCTGTGCGCGCTCGGCGGAGTCGACCTCGACGAGACGCCTTCGTTGTCGGGTGTCGACCTGATGCCCGCGCTTGCCGACTCGGACGCCCGGCCGCGCGACCATGTGTTGTTCTCCCAAGACAGCGCACAGTCTTCGCTGCTTCGAGATTGCCGTTACGCGGTCCGCGGTTTTTTCGATGGTGTCACCAAATATGCCCGCTACTACGGCATCGGCGGTGGCATTGAGCGTGACGGCACCCGGTCTTCTGCACCAAAACACTTTGATGTCGACGCTTCTTTTGAGGATCACGATCATGAGTGGTACGACACCGTCGAGGATCCATTGGAACTGGTGAATTTGGCCCATGATCGCAGTCGGCGCGATGAGCTTCGAGACAATTTCGAGCGATTGTTGAAGATCGAAGCCGACGCGGGAGTGTGAGGCAGTAGCGCGCAGCGCGGCCTGTAGCCTGCTTGGTGGGCCGCTAGCTCATCGGGTAGAGCAGGAGACTTTTAATCTCAAGGTGCCGGGTTCGAGCCCCGGGCGGCCTACGAATCCCATTGATGTAACCAAAAGCCTGTTCTTGCACCAGAAAGCACAGTGTCGTGTGATAAGTTCCGAACCGTCCGAATATCACACCCCAAGCAGCCCGGTTGAGTCATGTCACCACGTCAAATTGCAGTTACTCTCGTTGCCTTAATCTTCATCGTCGCCGCAGCCCTTCTCATTATCAGTCGGGGCGACGGCGACGATTCTGAAGACGAATCAACAACTACGACCAGTACGACCACGAGGTCTACCACGACTTCGGACACTGCGGCTGATCCGGGTGGCGACGACGGATCTGACGACGCTGACGACCCGACTGAGACGCCCGTTACCACGAGTTCGACAACTTCGATTCCGCTTTCGGTGCCAATCAACGTTCCGGTTGTTTGTGCAGCCGACGGTGCTGGTGCTCGGGTAGTTGCCGATGTCGCAGAAGACGCGGTTCCGCAACTGGGCAGTAACTCGTCGATCAGCACGGTGGGACTCGGCATTGTCACCTTCGGACTGACAGTTGCCAATGCCGCCGAAGTGAGCGGATCGGCCATGCTCTCTTGTGAGCTTCGGAGCGAGTGCTACCACGTCACGCCTGCCGCGGCTCCTCCCGGGATCAGCTTCTTGGTGCATACATCCACAATTGAGCGGGTCGATATTGTTGATGGCCCGATCACTACACGTTCGGGAATAGGGATCGGAACCAGCGCCGAACATCTAGTCAATACGTTCGGAGACAAGCTTGAGCGACAGGTGATCGATGCCGACACTGTCAACTTGATCTTTGTGCCATCTGATGCCTCTGACGCCAACTTCCGAGTTGTGTTCACGGTCGAAGACGGCGCGGTGACGACTTATCGGTCGGGTCGCTTGCCGATGATCCTGCAAGACAACCCCTGCGCCTAAGACGCCCTCTTACTCGAGTGTTTCGTCGGGGAGTTCGGTCTCGTAGCTCCGGCATTCAACGACCACCGAGCCGATTCCTGCTGGTGTGAACTCACCGGTTTCGATGTTCAGATCGGTTACGAAATCGACGTTGTCGAACCGCACGATGTCGTGGTCGAAGATGAAGTTGAGCAACACCCCTAAACGTGGCTCAAAGAGCACTTTCTCTCCCGGTTCGCCAACCTCCACTCCAATGTAGGGTTCTGCGACGAATGCTTGCACGAAGGCGTGTACAGGCTTGTTGTTGACGTCTCTTCCGACGCCGACCGCGAGGATCTCACCAGCACCACGGTCCACGCATGTGAACACAAGGTCGTAAGCAGAAGGACCGACACGCACAAGTCCCACCGAATGCGGAATCGTTGTCATATCGCTGGCGATTGATGACGAGTCGGCTTCTAGTTCTGACTGATCCTCGTCATCGCCGTTGCCTTGTAGCGCACAACCCGCAACAAAGACGGCGATCAGGCATAGCAACCGGTGCACGCCACGAGGCTACAGAACGCTTGGAGCCTGTGCAGGCAGGCGGTAGCTTCAACTGCAGTGGCCACGAACCCCAACACCCGCAAGCGACGCGTAAAGACCGCCCAGCAACAGCACCACACCCAAGCGGTGTCTAGGTATGAGCAACGCCGCCGTCGCCTCCTTCTCTGGTTGGTCGTGGGTTTGGCTGTGGCGATGATCTTGCCGCTCGCCGCGGGAATATTGTTCACGCTCTTGAGCTAGGTGCGGCCACGGCCCAAAGTTGGCGGGACCAGCCGATAGCCTGCGATGCCGTGAGTACCGTCAAACGCGCACGTCAGAAAGCCAACCGAGCCAGCCGTGTCGCCGCGGCGCAGGCAGCCGAAGCGAAAGCCAGAAGTCGGCGGCGGATGACCCTATGGGGTTCGGGTGTCGCCGCGATCGTGATCGTGTTCGTCGGTATCAACTGGTTGTTGAACCGTGGCGACGACGACCCGTTCGACGGTTTCGACCCGGTGGTGACGGACACCACGCAGCTCCCGACCGAACCCGAACCTGACCCGGTCGAACCTGAACCCGTCAGTACGACATCGCCCACACAACCGGTGGAGATTTCGGAGCCGTCCAATCCAGATTGCCCCGCGCCCGACAAGAGCAGCCCTCGCACGCTCGACTTCGGTGGTCCGCAGCCGATGTGTATCAACCCCGCTCACAACTACCAAGCGGTGTTCGACACCTCCGAAGGCGAGATCGTCATCGACCTCGACACCGAGAACACACCGAACACAGTCAACAATTTCGTGACCCTCGCCCGTTGGGGTTACTACGACGGCACCACTCTGTTCCGAACGGATCCCAGCAACGACATTATTCAGGGCGGCTCACCCCACACAAATTCAACCGACGATCCGGGACCCGGCTACACGATCCCCGACGAGCCGACCTTCACCGACGAGGGTGGTTTCCTCACTGGGCCCTACCGGTATGTTCCGGGCCAGTTGGTGATGGCCCGAAGTGCTGGTCCTGATGCCTCGGGCGCCCAGTTCTTCTTCACGACCGGCCCCAACACCGCTCGGCTCGACGGGGAAGGTACCTACATCGTGTTCGGGCAGACCGACGAAGCCGGACTCGGCGTGATGCAGGACATCATCGGCTTGCACCAACCCGACGACAGCGGGCTCGGAGGTCACCCGTCTCGGACCGTCACTGTCAACTCGGTTGCGATTCGGGTGAGCTGACGGGTGAGCTGATCGGCCGCCGCACCCTCGCCTCCACGAACGGGCGGAACGGCGCCGAAACGCTCGGCACTTCGAAGCGTTGCAGATCGGTGATCGTCATTCCCGATGCTCGGATCTCTGCCGGTAGATCCCAGTCGAGGTGTAATCCGCCGACTGCCCGGCCGAGACGCCCGCCGAGCGCCAGCAAGCGACCGGTTCGACCAGCCCGTGCCACCGGTTCGAGGAACAGCAGGCGCCCACCGTCTGCAAGTAGCTCCATGAGGGTTCGACCGTGCGTGAGGAAACGATTCAGGTCAGCCACAAGGGGGGTGCGGATCAGGCTGACGATCGTGTCGAAGGGGCCGTGGCCGAGTTCGTTCAGTTCCTCGGGTTCGGCATCGACTCTGGCAACGCCTTCGGGATCGTGCGTGGCGGTACCAGCCCTGATGTCGCCAAGGCGATCAAGCATGATGACCGAATCGACTTCGGTGGAGATCTGATAGGTGTCGAGATGGTCGGACCAACCGCCCAGGTCGAGGACTTGACCGCTTGCCCCTGAGGCCAGACTGCTCCGGCGTTTGCGCAGCGCGGGCGCCAACTCCATCGGCAACGGGTTCATCCAGGCAACTAGAGGGGGGCGGTTCGCCATCCGGGCAACCTAGCGCGCCCTAGCCTTATCCCATGCCTGTGGACCCACCTCGATCTTCATGGCATTTTCCACCGGTCGAGAGTACAGAGCCCAGTGGGTTGGTCGGGGTCGGTGCCGATCTGGAACCGGAAACGATCTTGGCTGCCTACAGGTCTGCGATGTTCCCGATGCCGATCAAGGCTGACGGGTTGATCGGCTGGTGGTCGCCCGATCCGCGAGGCGTTCTCGAACTCGACTCGTTGCATGTGAGCCGTTCCCTTCGGCGCTCGGTTCGCCGTTTCGAGATTCGCATCAACAGCTCGCTGCCTGCGGTTATTGATGCTTGTGCCAACTCAGGACGGCCCCATGATTGGATCGATGCGCAGATCCGCGATGCCTATGTTCGGCTCGGTTCTCTGGGATGGGTCCACAGCGTCGAGACCTGGCAGAACGGAGAATTGGTTGGTGGTTTGTACGGGGTTGCCATCGGTGGTTTGTTCGCAGGTGAGTCGATGTTTCACCGTGTCACGGATGCTTCCAAAGTTGCGCTCGTGGCGCTCGTGGACCTCTTGGGTGTCGGTCATCGACGGCTGGTTGATGTGCAGTGGGTGACTCCTCATCTCGCAACGCTCGGGGTTGTGGAGTGGCCTCGCGCCCATTATCTCGATGTCTTAGCTGAGCTATTGGCGAGCCCCCTTCCAGAGGCCTTCCAGTATCCTGGTTAGCCGGAGGGATGGCAGAGCGGACGATTGCACTGGTCTTGAAAACCAGCGGGCTTCACGGCCCCGGGGGTTCGAATCCCCCTCCCTCCGCTCTTGTGATGTGTCGAGACATGGGAAAGGTGTGAACCTGCGCGGGACGGGGTTTTTAGGGTTGGTGTTGGGGTTGGTAGTCGCGGTTGGGGTTGAGGGTTAGGTGTCGGAGGAGTTCACCGGTTTGGGTTGCGATGACTCTGATGTCGAGGTCGGCGACTAGCAGGGTTACGGGGGTGTGTTTGTGGGCTCGGCCGATGCCGATGTGGTGGAGTCGGCTGTTGTGGCGGAGTGTGACGGAGCCTGTTTTGTCGACGCGGTCGTGGCGGACTCTGAAGTGGATGTCGGCACCGTTGTGTTCAGGACCGGTTTTGGGTAGTCGGGTGTAGGCGGCTGCTGGGGTTGAACGTCCGAGGGATCGGTGGGGGCGGTGGTGGTTGTAGGTGTCGACGAATTCGTTGAGGAGCGCCTGGAGTTCGTTGAGGTTGTTGGCGCAGGGTTGGGCTTTGAGCCATTTCTTGAGGGTTTGTTGGAAACGTTCGACTTTCCCGCAGGTGGTTGGGTGGTTGGGTGCAGAGTGCTTTTGGGTGACGCCCAACGCGGCGAGGTGGGCCTCGAAGGCGTTGCGTCCGCCTTTCCCGCCCGAGAAGCGGGTCGTGTAGACCATGGCGTTGTCGGTGAGCACCGACGCAGGAACCCCGTGGTCAACACAGGTTTGGTTGAAGGTGTCAACAACGATCGGGCCGGTGATACGCCGATGCACGGTGACCGACAGAGCGAAGCGGGAGCAGTCGTCGAGCCAGGTGATGATCTCGGTGTCGGCACCTGTGGCGAGGCGCCAGTGGCAGAAGTCCGACTGCCACATCTCGTTGGGCAGATCGGCCTCGAACCGGACATAGGACGACTTCGGGCGTTTCTTCGAGCGTTTCTTCGGGGGCTCCACGAGACCCAGATCAACAAGGCGGCGCCGTATCGTCGAGGGCGAAACGGTGATCTGGGCGGCCACTTCGGCGTGGGTTCGCCCCTCCACAACAACAGCTTTGACAACCAGACGGACCTTCGACATCGCCCACCCTGGACCAGCACCGCGATGTTCCTATGTCTTGACACATAAGGTTCCTATGTCCTGAACCATCACACCACCGTCTCCGCTCCTCATATGTCCTGAAACACCACACCCCTCCCTCCGCTGACACGCGCTTGTCCGCCGGTTGGGGCCGAGATGCTGATGGAGGAGAGCAGCAGAGCTTGCATCGGCTGCATGTTACGTTTATAACGTGATATCCTTGATATCCGTAACACCACTGCTGAACGGGGAGGTTGCTTGATGGGCGACTTGCAAGCGGGTCTTCAAAGAGCGCGCGAGCGGGCTAGCTATTCGCAGGACGACGTCGGCGCCGCTCTGGGCGTGAGCAGGGCGATGGTGTCGTACTGGGAGGGAGGTTCGCGCGTCCCCAACGACCGCCAGAGGAGTGCGCTAGCCCGTCTCTACGGTGTCGAGCCAGCTGAGTTGTTCGAGGGCCGAGTCGTCGAGACCGCCGACACTGACATGGCTGGGGTGCTGCTGCGAGCCGACAACGGGATCGCTCCCGCTGCCGTGCCGGGCATCCGACAGTTCGACCAGTTTCTCGGCCGCTACGCCGACCTGGCTCTGATGCTCGGAGAGGACATCGGGGGCATGACCAAGAGTCCGCTCATCTACCGTTCTCAGTTCGCCCAAAAGGACGATATCCGTCGAAAGGCGGAGGAAGTACGCAACATGCTGGGCTTGGGAATGTGGCCCATTGCCGACCTCGATCCGGTCTGCGAAAGACTCGGCATCACCGTCTATCGCGCTCACTTGGGAACAGATCTCTCCAGGGTCCCGTCGGGGGCGTTCCTGAATCACCCTCAGGTGGGTTTCTCGATCCTTGTCAACTTAGGCATGACGCCAGGCCGGCGGCGGTTCACGGTCGCCCATGAGCTAGCGCATGCCCTGTTCCACAGCCATGAGACAAACCGGGTGGTGTCGCGGGTTAGGAATCCTGATGAGACCTTTGCCGACATCTTCGCGGGCGAGTTCCTAATGCCTCGGGAAGGCGTCCGCGCGTTCATGGAGGAGGCCGGAATGGCCCCGCGGATTGATGAACCCCGGCACGCCGTGCGTATCCAACGATACTTTCGGGTGTCATGGCCGACGGCGCTCGTGCGGCTCAGGCAGATGAACGCCATCAGCCAGACCACCTACGACAGCTTCAGGAAGTCAGTTCGTCCGGTGGGGCTTGCGCGATCATTGGGCTACACCGTTGATCCAGAGGAACGGAACCAAGATCCAGAGCGTTGGCGACTGCGCCGCTTCCCTAGGCCGTTTCTGCGGATGCTTCGCGACGCGGTCGTCAAGGAGTTGATGTCGCCGCCCACGGCCGCTTCCTTCGCTGGTTTAGCGCTCCCCGAAATTGCCAAGATCGTGGGCGAGCTACCGATCGAGGAGGAGCGCTGGGAACTCGTCGAAGCAGAGTTCGACGAGTTCGAGGACACTGGTGTCATCTGACGAATCACACGTTCTCGACACTGTCATATTGCTGTACTTCCTCTTGGCTGACGAGGAGGAACTGCTGGGCGAGTTGATCGGGTGGCCCTTCAGGGTGCCCTTCGCGGTCTATGACCCGGAGGAACGGGCGATCCCTCTGGAGTCCAGTCCGCAGCCTGATCTTCTGTCAGAGATGCGGCAAATCGTTAGGTACTACGACAACATCGCTGCATCTAATGGAGACACCGAGTCTCTCTGGAAAGTCAGCCGTGTCGATCGTCTGCACGATGAGCGACGCCTTGTCGCGGAGGCTATGGACCCTCTGGAGCAACGGCTTGCAGATCAACTTCAAGGCCCCTATGCATCGCAGTTCGGCCTGCAGGCACCACTCGGGCCGGGAGAAGCGGCCTGCGTCGCTATAGCTCACCAACGCGACTGGACGCTAGTGACGGATGATTCTGATGCCCTTAAGGTGCTTTCAGGACTCAGCGGCGACAAACCCTACAGGTACGAGAGGATTCGTAAGCTGCTCGTTCGAGCCGCTGACGAGCGAACGATCACGCGCGATCAGGCCAATCGAATTCACGCTGAGATGAAGGCTCATGGGTTCTGGGACTCGACGTGCCCATTCCCACAGCTTTGACACTCTCGCATGACCTCACAGGTATCCTATTTCTTGATGGAGATGCGTCACTTGTCCGGCCTTCTCCTAGACACTGAGTGGCAGATTAGGGATGGAGTGTTACGGCCTCAACGTAAGGAGAAGTATGTCGAGGCCATCGGGTCCGAACCCCTGGGTCGTCCACCTCAGTCGGTGGACTGGAGCAGTTGGTCGTCGTAGACCAAGCGAGTTGATGACACAACTAAGGGTGATTGGTCGGTTAGCCTGCGACTCGGCCGGCACTCGGAGGTTCAAATTGGGTTCGCTGAATTCTCTAGGCCTGGAGCGCAGTTGCAGTTCTTGGCGTTTTGCGACCCGACACTTGCTCCTGGCGGCCTTGTTGGTACTGGCATCTTGCGCTTCTGGAGATGACGGAACTTCAGCCACGGATTCGACCACCTCTGTCGAGACCAGCGCTCCCACCGAAACAAGCACAACCACAACCGAGGCTGAGCCGACGACTACGACGAGCGCGCCCCCCAATCCCAATACCGGGGATGTCACCGAACCGTCCGAACTTGAAGAGTCCGAGCGCGATTGTTCACCTCATATCCCCAACGATCTTCGCTTATCCCAACCCTCTCCAACGGCTGCCAGCATCGAGATATCACAGGCCACCTATGACTGCGCCCACGAGGTCGGTCTTGCTTACGCCAACGATCCTGGCGCGATCGCCACGCTTCAATCCCGTGGGATTCAAGGGCCGCTGTTGTTGGTAGGTCGTTGGATTGATGCCCCTCTGATAGCCGATATGGAACGTCTCGCTCCAGATCGGATCGTTGCTGCCGGATTCTCCGACTGGGTTCTGCGCTACACGCTGGCCGACTTCGCCACCGAGTCCGTAACTGTCGATCAGCAGGCAACACTGTCGCTTGAAGCTCTGTCGCTTGAAGGCCTGTCCGGTGACCGTGTGTGGCTTGTCGACAATTTGATCGAAGCGGTGCCGCTGGCGGTTCTCGGCAACCAAATCGGTGTCAGGGTGATCACTGTGGCTGGGGACCTCCGAGCCGCTTCTCCGGAGGTACGGGAAATGATCGCCGCTGCTTCTGAGGTGGAACTGCTTTCGGACTACGGCGAGGACGCAGCCTGGCAATTGGATGTAATCCGCCGTGGCGCTGAACTGCCCGGGGGTGGCTTGCTCCTGTTCGATCCCGGACACCCCCGCCGCATGGTTGCCATGTACGGCCATCCACAGACATCAGGACTCGGAGTGTTGGGAGAACAGGGGCCCAGTGAATCCGTCGAACGACTGCGGTCGATCGCCGAGGGCTACGGCGCGGACGGATCCACCGTGCTTCCCACCTTCGAGATCATCGCCACCGTGGCTGCCGCGAGCAGCGGTCGCGACGGGAACTTCTCCAATGAGACCGCTTTGGACATACTCAGGCCCCTAATCGAGACAGCGGCCGCCAACGACATTTACGTGGTACTCGATCTTCAGCCCGGACTATCCGATTATCTCTCACAGGCAAAGATCTACGAGGAGTTCTTGCGCCTCGGTCATGTGGGGCTGGCATTGGATCCCGAGTGGAGGCTGAAGCCCGGCGAGCGTCATCTGCAGCAGATCGGCACCGTGGACGCGGCTGAGATCAACCAGGTTGTTGAGTGGCTGGCCGGGATCGTCCGTGAAGAAGCACTTCCCCAGAAGTTGCTGGTCCTCCACCAGTTCCGTTTCTCCATGATCACGAACCGCCATCTGGTCGAGACTCCTGCCGAGTTGGCGGTTCTAATCCACATGGACGGTCAGGGTCCGCTAGGGACCAAGTACAGCTCCTGGAATGCCCTCACCCGCCAGCCCGACGCCGACCAGTTCTATTGGGGTTGGAAGAACTTCTACGACGAGGACTCCCCCACCGCCACCGCTGCACAGGTGTTGGCCCTGACCCCCAACGCGCTGTTCGTTTCGTACCAGTAACCCGGCCTGAGTCTCAGGCTCTTTGAGTTGCCAGGTAGGCAAGCACTTCTTGTTCGGAGACTACATCGGCATATTTGGCGTCAAGGTCGAACAAGTTGGACTCATGCACCGTTGCGTCCCGGTCTCCGCAGGCATCACGCACCACGATCGGCACAAACCCGTGCTGGCAGGCATCCAGCGCAGTCGCTCTAACGCAACCACTGGTGGAAACACCGGTGTGGATCAGCGTGTCGATACCCATCGAGGTGAGCGTCGAAGCCAGCGACGTGCCGAAAAACCCTGAGGCGTATTGCTTCACGACCACCACTTCCCCAGCGGTGGGTTCGAGTCCGGTGCCGTACTCGCCAAGCGGGTTACCCCTCACGAAACACTCGAGGGCACCGACCTTGCGGAAGAATATGCCACCGTCGGCCCCACCGGGCTGGAACTCCACTCTCGTGTGAAGCACCGGGATCTGAGCGGTTCGGGCAGCGTTCAACACCCGGACACACGAAGCGCGGGCATCCTCCACCCCGGCGTAGAGCGGCGACGCCTCATCCAGGTAGGCCCGACAGAAGTCGATCACGACCAAGGCAGGCCGCTTGCCGAACCCCAGCCGGTTGTTGAACCCCGCACGGCGATAGTCATCGAGCAGCCCCTCGTCGGTCACTTCCTCGCTCATATCGTCACGCTCCGCATCAGCCGATCACCCCGTCAACCCGAAGCCGATCCAGAACATCGGCGCTGAGTCCCAAGATCTGGCCGAAAACCTCGTCGTTGTGCTCACCCAAAGCCGGACCCGACCAATTGATCGACCCCGGCGTGTTCGACATCTTCGGCACTACGTTCTGCATCGGTACAGCACCAAAATCAGCGGTGTCCACCCAAACAATCGCCTCGCGAGCAGCAAAATGATCGTCGGCCAGCATTTCTGGGGCGCGGTACATCTGACCGTTGGGGACGCTGTGTTCGTTGAGCAGTTGATGTAGCTCCTCGGCGTCGAGGGTTACCGACCACTCAGCAATCAGTTCGTCCAGCTCAAGCTGGTTGTCTCCTCGGGCGATGTGGGTAGCGAAGCGGGGATCGTCGCCCAATTCAGGACGGCCCATTGCCTCGGCCAGCCGCCGCCACACGGTGTCCTGATTGCCTGAGATCAAGTGCATCTTGTTGTCGCGGGTCGGATACGCGTTGGCCGGCGCGATGTTGGGGATCATCGAGCCGGTGCGCTCCCGGATGAACCCGGCAATGTGGTATTCGGTTAGCAGAGACTCCATCACCGCCAGCACCGACTCATACAGCGCGGCGTCAACAAGCTGGCCTTTACCGGTGCGCTCGCGGGCGTGAACAGCGTTGAGGGTGCCGATCGTTGCGAACATCGCAGTGAGTGTGTCGCCGATGCTGATACCGGTTCGGCTGGGCATCTTCTCGGGATCCCCCGTCGTGTAACGAATACCACCGAGCGCTTCGCCGATAGCGCCAAAACCCGGCTGAGTCGAGTACGGCCCGGTCTGGCCGTAACCCGAGACGCGAGTGACGATCAATCGCGGGTTGAGAGCTCGCAGATCTTCGGGAGCAAGACCCCATTTCTCCAACGTGCCCGGCCGGAAGTTCTCCACCAGTACATCGGCGTCGGCTACCAACTGGCGCACCAAGTCCTGGCCGGCGGCTTCGCGAAGGTTGATGGTGACCGACTTCTTGCCCCGGCCCACTACCGGCCACCACAACGATTTGCCGTCGGCTTTTTCTTGGCCCCAGGCGCGCATCGGGTCACCGGTCACGGGCGGTTCGATCTTGATGACCTCAGCGCCGTGGTCAGCTAGTTGTTGACCACAGAACGGCCCGGCTAGCAGCGTGCCCATCTCGATCACACGGATATCGGAAAGCGCCCCGGTCATGCGTCACCAGTATGCTCGGCAGGGTGACCGAGTCCATCCAAATCGTCGAGGTTGCCCCCCGAGATGGATTGCAGGCCGATCCCGCCGATCTCAGCACGGCACAGAAAGTCGAGCTCATCGAACGGCTGATCGCCGCCGGGCACACCCGCATCGAAGCCACCAGCTTCGTCAACCCCGAAGCAGTGCCGAAAATGGCAGACGGAGACGCAGTCATGGCCGCGGTGCCCCGATTCAGCGGCGTGAGTTACAGCGCCCTGGCGCTCAACGAGCGAGGCGTTGAACGAGCAATAGCAGCGGGTGTTGACGAGGTCTGCGGCGTGGTTGTTGCGACCGAGACCTTCTCCCAAGCCAACCAACGGGCCACGATCGCTGAATCGATACAGCGCTGGCACACCATCAGCGACACTGCCCGCTCGGCCGGGATCAAGACCGCTGTCACAATCTCGGCGGTGTGCGGATGCCCTTATGAGGGGCGGGTCGATACCGACAAGGTGCTCGACATTGTGTCTGATCTGGCCGACACGCAACCTGACGAGCTGGCCCTTGCCGACACGATCGGCGCAGGCGTGCCCACCAGAGTTGGTGCTTTGTTCGCCGGCGCGGCGCAGCGTGCTCCTGGAATCGCTTTGCGCGGGCATTTCCACAACACCCGCAACACTGCGTTGGCCAACATCGCCGCTGCCATCGACGAGGGCGTGCGAATCTTCGACTCCAGCCTTGGCGGAGTCGGCGGTTGTCCGTTCGCCCCGAGAGCCACCGGCAACGTGGCCACCGAAGATGTGGTTTATCTGGTGCATGAGATGGGCTATGACACCGGTCTGGACTTGGACACGCTCATCGATGCCAGCACCTGGCTGGAAACCCAACTCGGCCACGGCGTGCCCAGCTTGGTCGCTAAAGCCGGCGGTTTCCCTCAACCTCGCTGAACTCACAGGAGGCGCATACCAAGCCGTGCCGCTCATGTCGGTCTCTCTTGGTACTGACCAGACGGGTCGCCCACGACGTTGCCGTCCGCGAGGATGCGTTGGCCCCGTAACCAGACATGGCGCACCTTGCCGTTGAGTTCCTGGCCCTCGAACGGCGTGTAACCCTGGCTGGATTCTGACTCATCCGCTGACACCACATGGCTGACTGCCGGGTCCAACAATGCGATGTCTGCGTCGAAACCAACAGCGATGGTTCCTTTTGTACCGAGCGCGTATCGCTGGGCCGGGTTCCATGCCAGCATGCGAGCCATATCCACCAGACCCAAGCCCCGTTTGGTCCCTTCGGAATAAAGCCCGTTCAGCAGGTACTCGGTACCCCCGAATCCACTTTTGGCAAGCCAGATGTCTCCGGGATTCTCCGCAGACACCTTGGCCTCGGTGCGGCAACAAGCATGGTCGCTCACCACCCAATCCAGTTCACCGGCGAGCACATGGCTCCACAGCGCCTCCACATCAGCACGGGGACGGATCGGCGGGTTGACCTTCCCCCACGGATCGCCAGAAGTTTCGATGTCCACCAGCAGATGCCCGATCGTGACTTCGCGGCGGAAGTCCACGTTCTCAAAGCACCGCTCCATGCGCAGGGCCGCGTCCACAGCTTTGGCTGACGACAGGTGCAACAGGTTGATGTTGACCACCTCGGTCTCATGGGCCAGATACGAGGCGATGGTCACGGCTAGTCCCTCAGAATGCGGAGGGCGAGAAGCCGAATACGCAGCCAGCCCGGTCAGCTCTCCGGCATCTTCGACCAACTTGGTATAGGCGGTCATAATCTCAGCCGCCTCGCAATGAAGCGACAGCGACAGCGCACCGGCCAGATCCGGGTGGTTGCGGCGGGCCTCGGCGATGCCCCGCATGATGAACTCGAAGTGGGCGTAGTCGTAACGCTCACCGGGCGGAGTCATCAGAAATCCGGACTGATCGTCGCTGGCACCGTGCAGTCCATGACCGCCATAGAACATGAAAATTTTGAAGGAGGTCACCCCGTATTCGGTTGCCAGCATGGGGATCTCGTCGATGTGGCTTGCCTGCATCGGAGCGAGGTGGAAGGCGTAGTCTACATAGCTGTTGCCTTCGATCTGTTGCAACACTTCCGGGAAGAACTCGGCATAGGGCCCGCCTCGGTTCAAGTAGTACTGACCCGTCCGCATGTAGTTGAGCACCGTGGTCGTGCCGCCTTGCGCGGCAGCCCGGCTCTCGCTTGCAGCATCGACAGGCAACGGGTTGTAGATGCCCATGTGAGTGTGGGCGTCCACCGATCCCGGGAAGGCGATGAGGCCCGAAGCCTTGAATATCTCTGTGGTTTCGGGCGCGGTAGCGGCGAGCCCAACACCGAGATCGCTGACCTTCCCGGCGCTGATGGCTATGTCTGTTTTAGTGGCTTCGCGCACGTCTGGGCGGACAACCGTGGCACCGGTGATGATCAGGTCGGTCATGGGCGTTCCTTTGTTGCTGCGTCAATTCGTTGCAAAGGGGCCAGCAGTCCAGCGGTGGAGTCAATATCGGCGAGGCCCGACAAGGTCTCGTGCGTTCTGCAGGCGTCTTGGCTCGACAACAGGCCGGCGGTGTTGTCGGTGTACTTGGCTGCCAACTCCGACCCTGACAGGGGCCGGTCTGGTCCACCCCGGTTTGCGAGCACCTCTTTCACCAACGTCTGACCCGCCGTGGTCGTAACGCTCAAGCGGGCGGGGAGCTGGTACGGATATATCTGCATCAGCTGAGGATCACCCACGACATCAACCCGCTCCATCAGTTCACGACGAAGCGGGTCACGGGCCAGCGCATCACTGAAATCGCCCAGACCAACGCCTAGTCCTGCGCCGCCCAGCAAACCGGCGACCACCGTGTACGGCCCGCTGAACTGGGCGTGATATCCGGTTTCGGGCATCCGTTTAGCCTCAATCGGCTCGCCGATAGTGCGCACGGTCGGCGGGGCCACTTCCAGGGTGGCGCTAGCGAGGTCATCGGCGCAGACACCCCGCTGGCGCAAGGCGATGGCAGCGTCGATACCGGTGTGGGTGAAGTGGTTCGCTGGATATGGCTTGTAGAAGATGTCATCGCAATGCCAGCGATCTGACAGGTGCGCGGTGACCGAGTCGAGGTCGGATTGGTCACCGAGAAAGGCTTGGAACAGACCGAACCGGCCTTCGATGGCTGTCGGCGGTCCGGTAATGCCGCGCGCCGCGAGCTGAGCCGCGGTGACCCCAGCTCGGGCGGCCCAACCGCAGTGGAGTCGTTTCACAGTGCCACCAGACCGGTTGGCTTCGATGATTCCGCTTGCCATGCTGCAGGCAATTCCCATGGCGTGGGCGATCCCGTCACTACCGAGGCCGAGCAACCGACCGGCGGCGGCCGCTGATCCCACCGCGCCACATATCGAGGTGGCGTGTTGGCCTCGTTCGAAATACACCGATTGACGGGCTCGGGGGTCGTAGCCGCCCATACCGAGACGCACGGTTATCTCCAAACCCACCGCCACAGCATCAAGTAGCGCTGCGCCGGACACCGATTGCCACTCAGCCACCGCTAGCGCTGCGGGCACCACCGATGCGCTGGGGTGCAGGATGGACGGCAGATGTGTGTCGTCGTAGTCCAGCGAGTGGGCCAGTACGCCGTTGACGAAGGCGGCTTCGGCTGCCGACATGGCCTGTCCGGCACCGATCGCGGTGGCTTGGGCGGCCGTGCCCTGGTCAACGGCGAACCCGATGACAGCTTGGGATGTCTGCAGCGTGGAGGCCCGCACGGCTATCCCCACGATGTCGATGATGCGAGACGGGATACCGGCTCGGACGGTTTCTGGCACCGGGGCGGCAGCCAATGCCGCCAGTTGCGAAACCACCGGACTCATGCGATGGCCAATGGGCGGACCGGCGCTCCGGTAGCGCCGTAGATGTTCAGATGGGACAGCACGAACACGAACTCATGAACCCCGGCGGCGGCCAGACCATCCAGTTCCAGGGCCTCGATGATGTTGATACCTTGCTCTACCAGCAAGACCCGGTGAGCCGGCAGCACCGCATGCCCTTGTCCAGCGTGGATGCACTCGAAGGCAAGCGTGTCGGCCCCGACGAGGGTTGCTCCCTGCTCAGCCAACCATTGCGCACCTTCCGCCCCGACTCCCGGCACTCCAGTGTCTGTGCCGCGATAACGGTCGGGGTCGTCGAAGTAGGCCCCCCAGCCGCTGCGTATCAGTACCGCGTCACCCGAGCGCAGAGGGGTACCTTGACGAGCGGCCGCGCCTTTGAGTTCGGCCACGCTGATCTCGTGGCCTCCATCACAAACCTCCTCCTCCAGCAGCCCGGCTATGTCCAGCAGCACGCCACGACCTACGAACGGCGGCAGTTCATGGATCCCCAGCACCTCAAAGTTCCCACCCGACTGGGCTGTTTGCGCGTCTATGCCACCATGCAGCAAGCCAAGGTGGCTGACATGGGCCAACGCGTCCACATGTGTCCCGACGTGACAGCCGGTTGTTAGTAGGTCAGCTGCCGCCGAACCACCGTCGGCTCGTACGCGTTCGCCGTGGCGACGGTCCAGACAGTGGCTGAACATCGGGTGGTTCGGTGATTGCGCCATACCGTTTTGCATTAGGCGACCGAGGTCGTAGACGCTGCTTTCGGCAAGCATGCCCAGGAGCTCGGCGACTGGCACTGAGTCATCAGCGACTGGCACTGAGTCATCAGCGACTGGCACTGAGTCATCCTTGCTCATGCGATCACTCCCCGGTCTCGCAGATCCGCGAGTTGTTCAGCGCCTACCCCGGCATCTGCCAATACCTGATCGGTGTCTGCGCCCAAACTCCGCCCTGGATGTCGGATCTCGCCGGGTGTGGCGGACAAACCGAACAGGACGTTCTGCATCCGTAGCGGACCCAAGTCGGGGTCGTCCACCGAGACCACGGCTCCGCGTGCCTGCACTTGCGGATCAGCGACGTACTGCTCCACGTCGTATACCGGGGCTAGCGCTACTTCGGCCGCGGCAAACGCTTCTAGCACTTCGGCGAGTGGGCGTTCGCCGATCCATGCGGCCAAAGCCTCGTCGATTTCATCCACATGGCCGGCTCGACCCGCGCCGGTGGCGAACCACGGCTCACACACCAGGTCGCCCCGACCGATCAACTCCATTGTGCGGCGAGCTACGGCGTCGGCGCTGCTCGACACAGCCACCCAGCGGTTGTCGGCGGTGAGGTAAGTGTTGCGAGGGGCGTTGTTAAGCGAGCGGTTCCCACTCCGCCCGGCGATATGGCCGGTTTGGTCCCAGGTGATGACATGGGGGCCGAGCGCGGTAGCGAGCGGTTCGAGGATTGCCAGGTCGATCGTTTGGCCTTCCCCGGTGGCATTGCGATGGTGTAGCGCCATCATCACCGCGGCCACCCCGCTGATGCCTGCAATACTGTCGGCGAGTCCGAAGGGAGGCAGGGTCGGGGGTCGGTCGGGTTCACCAGTCATGTGGGCGAAGCCGCTCATGGCTTCGATCAAGGTTCCGAACGCCGGACGACGGGCATACGGGCCGGTCTGGCCGAATCCGGTGACCCGGCAAAGAATCAGTCCCGGGTTGCGGTCCGACAGCACATCGGGACTCAAGCCCCAGCGTTCGAACGTGCCGGGCCGGAAGTTCTCGATAACTACATCGGCGGAGGCTGCCAGGTCCAAGAACGCTTCGGCTCCGTCGGGATCGCTCAGGTTCAAACCGACGCAGCGTTTGTTGCGTGCCACGATTTTCCACCAGAGACCCTGACCATCCTTCTGCGCGCCGTGACCCCGCATGCTGTCGCCTGTCTGCGGATGCTCTATCTTGATCACATCCGCGCCGAAATCGGCCATGATCTGGCCTATCATCGGCCCCGCGATCACGGTGGAAGCGTCAATGACGCGCAGGTCGGCCAGAGGACCCGTCATGCGGAACGTCGTTTCTCCCAGGGGAACATCGGCCCTAGTGTTCCGCACAATCGGGTCTGTTGGCAACCGTTTCCAGCGAACACAGGCCTTACCAGCCAACATCCGCTAACCTCATTCCCCTGAGCGGAACAGCAGAACCAATGGACTCAGTCACTGGAACAAGTCGCAGCGTGGCCGCTATCGAGCGGGCCGCTGATGTGCTGTTCCTGTTCGCCAGAGCACCGAGCACTCTGGGCGTCACCGAGATATCCAAGGAACTCGGCGTGTCCAAGGCGGTCGTGCATCGAATACTCACCTCGTTGCGTGAACGCAACCTGTTGACAATCGACCCAGAGACCCGGCGCTACGCGCTTGGGCCGGCTGTGTTGGAACTGGCCACTGCTTACCGCGATCAGCTCGATATTCGGACCCTGGCCCTCGACGAGATGCGCAGACTCAGCGCCGCTACCGACGAAACTGCGACTCTGTCGGTACGCCACGGCAACAAACGTGTTTACGTCGCCCAGATAACGCCTCCCCGAGAGGTGAAGATGACCGTGCCCATCGGTGGGTCGTTTCCGCTGCACGCCGGCGCTTCGTCCAAAGCGTTCCTGGCTTGGCTGAGCGAAGGCGAGATTGACCTCTATCTGACCGAGAATTCACTCGACGCCATAACTGGGGCCACCATCGTCACTGTCGACGAACTGCGCGCCGAGCTGGGCCGCATCCGTCAGCAGGGTTTCGCCGTCTCTCTCGGTGAACGCCAGCACGACGCCGGTTCGGTGGCGGCACCAATCCTCGACCACAACCAAGCGCCAGTCGCGGTGATCAGCGTCAGTGGACCGATTGAACGCTTCCGCGACAAAATCGCCAGTTCGGCGGCTGCGGTGGTGGAGGTCACCCGAGCGCTGTCCAAAAAGCTCGGAGCCCGCCCTGGTGCCTGAGAGGCCGAGCAGCAGAGCCAATCAAGTGAAGGATCGCTTGAAGGTCGCGGCGGTGCAGTTTGCCACGGGCAGCGATCTCGAGGAGAACCTTGCCACCTGCCTGCGGATGCTCGATGCGGCCGTCGCGCAAGGGGCTGATCTGGTGGTGCTGCCGGAGTTCTGCAACCACATCTCGGTCTACGACGATGCCGCGCACTGCCACGCTGTTGCCGTAGCACTGGATGGTCCCTGGATGCGGGCTTTTGCTCGGCGGGTTGCTGAGCACGGGATATATGCCGCAATGGCGGTGACCGTTCCCCAAGCCGATGACCGAGTAACTGTGACCGGTGTCCTGTTCGACCCGAACGGCAACGTGGCAGCCACTGCCGACAAGCAGATGCTGATGGGTAACGAACGAGCATTCCTGAGCAGCGGTGCCGGTGCCAATCCTGTGACCGAGACCGTCTTCGGCCCGGTGGGTTTGTATTCGTGCATGGACGGGGTGACCTTCGAAATACCCCGCACGTTGGCGGTGCGCGGTGCTCGGCTCTTGATGAACAACCTCAACTCATTCGCCCGAGACGAAGCGGCATTGCACATTCCGGTGCGAGCCGCCGAGAACGGCGTGTTTGTGGTGGCTGCCAACAAGGTCGGTCCCCTGTTGCCCCCAGACCGCGTGGACGCTTTCAGCGAGGCACTGGGCGTACCGCCTGAGACTCTGAACGGTGCTGGCGAAAGCCAAATCGTCGGTCCCGACGGCAAGGTGTTGGCCATCGGGCCCCTGACCGGCGAAGCGGTAGTCATCGCCGAGATCGACCTGTCCGAGGCCGACCCAACCCGGCTGGTGGGCCGACGGCCCAGTGTGTACGCCCCGCTGGCGCAAGCTGGCACGGCACGGCCGGCAACCGGTATGGCCGCTGAAGTGCTGGTCGCCTGCGTGCCTGGAACCCAAGCGAATCCGGAACTCCTCGACGAGGCCTTCGCTTCTTCGGCGTCGCTGGTGATCTTGCCGGAACTGACACCGGTGCCCGCCAACATTCCCGATGATGTCTTGGTAGTGACCACAGCCCTACAGACAGAAGGAGACGGCCACGGTCGACACAGCCACATTCAACACGGCCACATTCAACACAGCCACATTCAACACAGCCACATTCAACACAGGGGCCAGGTTTGGTCGGCGCAAGGTCTCGTCCACGAACAACCGCAGATCCACCGCAGCGACCGTTACCCGCAAGTCACCACGCTCGGCGATTCGGTTGACTTGTATCGAACTCCATTTGGTGATTTGGCGGTGCTGGTGGCCGACGATCACCGATATCCCGAAGCGGTGCGGCTAGCGGCGGTGGCCGGCGCCCACATGGTTGTGGTGTGTTGGCAGCCTGAGCACCGGTGGGAGTGGGATCTGGCTCTGGTGGAGCGTGCAGCCGAGAACCGAGTCAGCCTCGCCGCATGCGGCCCGGCGGGTTCGGCCGGTGCTGCGATAATGCTCGACCCACCTGCTGATTCGCTGTGGAATGCTCGGCGATCAAGTGCCTACGACGGCACGATCAACACTCCGACAACTATCCGGGCCAAACCGACGAACGGATTCTTGATGGCTACTCTGCACCCTGGTCGAGCACTGAATCGAGAGGTCTCCAAGGACACTGACCTAGTAGGCGGTCGCCCCTGGCAAGCTTCCGCGGTGCTCAGCCGGAGCGTGGCACTCTAGCTAGCAGTGCTCGGGCTTGACGCACGACAGCGGTGTCGATGAACTTGCCGTCCACGATCAGTGCTGCACGGCCCTCGGCAACCGCGGCTTCATACGCGGCCACAACCTTCTCAGCCTGAGCGATGGCATCTGCAGTTGGGGTGAAGGCCGTGTTGACTGGGGCCACTTGCTTGGGGTGGATAACCGAGCGACCGCCAAAGCCGTGGCGGCGCAGCGATTCACTGGAGGTGACTAGCGCTTCGTCGTCGTCAAGGTCGGTAGGTACGGGTCCGCACGGGGACTCAAGCCCAGAACCCACAGATGCCACCACCACTCGGGTGCGGATCGGCCACATTTCGAGGGCGTCGGCGGACGGTTCCATGCACATGTCTGCAGCGAGATCTGCTTCGCCCAAAGCCAGGCGCACCACCGCCGGCATCGCCGCGATCTCGTAGATGTCGGCCACGCCGATAGCCGACTCGATAAGGGCCGTCACGGGGCTGCCCGCGAAGTCGACTGCGCAAACCGCTGTATCGGCTTTGGGCACGACCACACCCGCGAATTCCACTCCGTCGGCGACCAACGAGCGCACCATCGCAGCATCATCGTCGAGCAAGTCGGGGCGGTTGTTGACCCGCACCCAGGCCGCTGCGCCGGAGTTGGCTCGTAACCATTCAGCAACCGCTTCTCGGGCGGTTGCCTTGGCTGTCTCGGCGACTGCGTCTTCGAGATCGCAGATGATGGCATCAGCTCCCGAACCGAGCGCCTTATCGAAGCGGTCGGAGCGGTCACCCGGGACGTAGAGAGTGGTGCGGCTCATTGTCGTGGCAGTTCCCTGATGTTGTTGGCAGTGTGGTTTGTTGACACTCGTCTCTGCTCAGCCCTACTGTCAGGCCGAATGAAACGTTGTTCCGCTTAACGGAACAACTTTCCTCTGACGATACCGGAGTACCTATGCGCGAGACGTTGAAGGGCGTCCAAGACATCTTCGACGAGCGAGGTCCGACAGATGCTACGGCAACGTTCAACCGCCTGTGGTCCATCACCCACGAACTCATGGCCAAGATCGAAGCCCGGTTCGAGTTGACCCGAGACCCGAGCACCGACGATTTGGAGTCCTACCGAGGCGAAACCGAGCACCCCTCAGGACGGCTTGCCGCCTATGCCGGACCCGAAATCGACTGGCTGGTCCACTCCTGGATCGGCAACCCGCCGCTGGGCTTCACCAACATGCACGTAACCGCCTGGCTCGGCCCGCACATAGACGTACCCCATCTCGGTATCGCCTGGGGAACCCTGCCCGACCTGTGGTTTTACATCGACTTCAATGCCCGTTCCGATCTTATGCTCGACACCGAAGCGCTGGACAAATACTTCGAACCGCTCAACGAAGAGTTCCTGGAGTTACGCGCCGATGAGGGGCTGGCACCGTTCACCTCAAGGGCTTTGTATATCCGCCAAGCGCTGAGCGACGTGGCCATCTGTTTCACCACCCCAAACCGCACCCACGACAAAGCACGCCTTGACCAGGTGAGCGAACTGGCCCATCGGCGGGTCGACCAATGGCTGGGCTGGGTTGACGAAGCCGAACCGGTGCCGCAAGCACGTCGAGAAAAACTTGCCGCAGACGATCTGGCCCGGCGACGCAACATCACCGAACGAGATCCCGCGAACGTGATGGCAGTACGGTTCTTCGGTCAGGAGATGACCGATCGCCTAGTTCGAGCTCTCTGGGGTGGCGACCGGTTACTGCTGAGACCCAGTTAGGACGGATCGAATGTTCATCAAGAACCACTGGTACGCAGTCGAGTTCGGTGCCGATGTCGCCGGCGAGCCTGTACTGGCCCGGATCCATGGCCACGATTTAGTGTTGTGGCGCAGCCCCGACGGCACCGTCAACGCCCAATCCGACCTTTGCGTCCACCGTGGCGGTTCACTTGCCGGAGGCAAGGTGGTGGGCAACTGCGTGCAGTGCCCTTACCACGGGTGGCGCTACGACACCGGCGGTGCGTGTGTGGAGATCCCCGCAAATCGGCAAGGTCTGCCCATCCCCAAAAAGGCCCGGATCGACACCTATCCCTGTATCGAGCGCTACGGGTTCGTATGGGTGTTCTTGGGCGACCTTCCTGTGGACCAGCGACCTCCGGTGCCGGTACTCGACGGCCTCGAAGAACACACCGAAGCCAAAGCCGAGGGTTACCGCGCCATATTCGGGGAGTTCACCTGGAACGCCAACTACGACCGGGTGCTGGAGAACGCAGTAGACATCGCCCACACCCCGTTCGTGCACTCCGGATCGTTCGGCAACGCCGAGCAACCTGAAATCGGTGACTTTGAACTCGAAGAGGACCACCGCAATGGCTATTTGACTTCGGTGACGGCCACGGTCGACCTTGAGCCACCACGCCCGTCAGGGCTGTGGAAGTTCATCTCCAAGAAAGACCGCCCCCCGGTTAGCACAACTACCGGATTCTATCCCCCCAATGTGTCGCTGTTGATCGTGCGCTTGCCAATGGGCGAGATTCGCATCTTCACCGCGGCGGTCCCCCGAGATGAGCACCTCACCGTCTCGAAGTTCGCCATGTTGCGCACGTTCTTCACAGGCGGTTGGGCCGACAAGAACTCCATGCAACGCACAATCAAGATTTTCCTGGAGGACCAGCCCACCGTGGAGGGGCAGCGGCCCGAGTTGCTGCCCTTCGACTTGTCGGCCGAACTGCATGTCAAGTCCGATTCGATCCAGTTGGCCTACCGTCGCTGGCGCCAAGAACAAATCGACAAGGGCTGGGGACTTGAAGTGCTGCGGAGCGAGGAGGCAATGCGGGCCGCTGCGGTGATTCCCTCACCGGCACGATCGGGCGATCCAGAACTGGCTAACGCCTGGGTGTTCCCCACCGTCAGTGAAGCTGTCGCGCAAAGGACGGTCGGCGAGGCCACAGCACCGCACACAGGCACCGGACCCCCACAATGAGACCCGCCACAACGAGATCCGCCACAACGCCCGGCATGAGACCCGCCACAACGGCCGGCATGAGACCCGTGCCATGAGCCTGTCGGCTGATCTGTGCCTCGGGGCTGTCGAAGCGATCGAGGCTCGCCTGGGTTTGGCCGAAACCGTCAACACACCGCTGGTCTCAGCGCTGGACGGTACGCCGGTCGGTTCTCACCGGGTGCTGACGAGCGCGGGGGTAGCTGCGCTGGTCTATGTGGGCATGACCGTTGAGGCGTTCGGACTCGACAGCCACATGTGTTTCGCGTTCACCCCGCCCCACAGTCCGGTCCCACACTTCACGGTGGATTCAGTGCTGGCTGGTCCCCACTATGCGTTTCACCTCGATCTGATCCCTCGCCTGGACCCCGGTGCGAACCTGGCGTACATCGACCATTGCTACGGCCCGCTCACCGAGACCCACGACGAAGTCCTGCAGATTGAGGGGCTCAGCGCTGCGCACCTGTCACCCCGACAATGGCAGTTGATGTCGGCGTGGATGCTCGCCCATCGAGCCGACGAGAACGGTTTTGCCGCAGTGTTCGGTGCCGTCGCCCAGTACCGCGACCACTGGCTCAAGTTGGTGCTTGAGGGTGTCCCCGGCGACGCCCTTGGTGGCGTCACCCCCAAGGAGTTGGACCGGCGAGACCAACGCAACCGTGAAGCCATCTTCAGCCCGGAGGTCGACCCGGTGTGGGCCCGGGTGGACCAGCTGCTCGGCGCAGAGATGAGCGCCGAGATCCAGACCAGTCTCAAGACCGCCGCACGCACCTGAACGCAAACCCGCCCGCACCCGCCGACACCCGACCAGCCCGCACCCGACTCGCACCCAGCCCAACCGAACCCGACCGCACCGAGAACGGAGATCACCTATGAGCGAAACCGAAGCCTCCGATTGGCAGCAGCGCATCACCGGTGAGTGGTACGGACTGCCGTCGGTCTTCGATGCCGATGGAAGCCACACCGGGTTCAACAAGGTCAGTCGGGCCAGTGTGTTCGCAGATGACAAAGTCACCTATTGGATGCAGTGCAACTTCATGAACACCGGGCCGTTGCGCAACCGCTTCGAGATCCGCGATTTCGAGTTCGGTGTGGACGACCAGGGCAAGGACCGCATCTACCAGGGCCCCGACTTCTACGGGGCAGGTCACCCCTACGGGTCGCTGGTGGATTCGCACTATTACTCTCCGGGATGGCGGGCCGATCTCAACACCATGAACCAGATCCTGCCGGACGGCGTGACCCAGGTTTATTCGTCACTGCTGTATGAGGGGCCGACCCTCTTCGCGGTGTTCAACGGGGTGTACCTCAACGCCCACGACTACGACACCAACGCCGAGACCAAACAATGGATCGACGGCCACATCGAGGCCGAACGCGAACTTGCGTCGTGGCCGCACACCGTGCCCGATCGGGTCGGTGGTGAATGGACCGGCCAATGTGAGGTGTTCGGGGCCGACCAACAGCGCCGGGGTTCAGTCGACGTTCGCTTGCGCAACGACCCCATCGACTTGGTGCGCGCCAACTGTACTCTGGAGATGTCGGGGGCCATCGACCGATCGTTGAGTTACATCCGCACCCGCTCCGGCGGCAACCGTTACACCTACGATGGCCCCGATTTCTGGGGCAACGCCATCGCCTACGGTCGGGCGCTGTACACGACCCAGCATCACGCGAGCGAGGCGTTCAAGATCAAAGGACGGGAGTTCATCCTTGATCGCAGCTACACCATGGCTGTGGCCTGGAAGCTCTACTCCGGTGACCGCATGACCGACATCGTGTTCGGTCCCCTCAACTGGTCATCCGACTAACGCACCAACGGGGTGTTACCGATTGGGCTCGACCGATGGCCATTGTTACTCAGGGGTCGAGCGGATAGGTGGTTGTCCAGGTCTCCTCTGGTTGAGCCGCTGACGAACCACCGGGAACCATCATCGGTCCTACCCAACCAAGCAGGACTCAAACCACCGAGAACCATCGTCGGCCTCCTCTGGCTGGGCTACTGACAAACCACCGGGAACCATCGTCGGCCTCCTCTGGCTGGGCTACTGACAAACCACCCGGAACCATCATCGGTCCTACCCAACCAAGCAGGACTCAAACCACCGGGAACCATCATCGACCCCTTCCGACCGACCCGCCGCCTCACCGCGGCCGGGCCAGTCGACGTGCCTCAACCTCTCCTCATTTGCTAGATGACTGGGTGTCACGGTTAGGGGCCGTTTGGTGGGTTGTTGGGGTTGATGATTTTGTAGCCGGTGGTGGTTTTGACGACGATGTAGCCGCGGTCGTGGATGTTGTGGTGGCAGTGTGGGCAGGCGAGACACATTTTGTCGATGTCGGTGAGACCGCCTTCTTCCCAAGGCACGATGTGATGTATCTCACAGCGTTCAGGACCAGCGGTGCAGCCTGTGCCGCTGCAGGTCCGGTCACGGGCGATGATCGCTTTGATCTGGGCATCGGTGGGGAACCGGCGGTCGCGACCCACCCAAATCGGTTGGCCCTTTCCGTCAAACACAACACCGGTCACTGTCGCCATGCACATCAAACGTTCCAGCACTGTTTGCGGTAAGGCTTCACCACCCACGATCTCAACAACACCGGTCGGGTTGTCGGCGCGGAGCCGTTCAACGTCAGCTACCGCAATCAGTTGCATTCGTGTACTGCCAGGTCCGCGGCGGCCCGAATCGGTGACCAACGCGACAAAGGCGTCTGCTAGGCGTTGTTGTGCTGTACGCACCTCATCAGGGGCGCCGTCGCGTCCGCCGTCGTCGCGCCACAACCGGTCGTACTCGACATTGATTGCTTTGACCACTTCTTGATAGCTGGTGGGGTCCAACTCTGCGAGCAGTACACCCATGCCTTGTTCGTTGATCCAGTGTTTGAAGAACCGGTTGTTGCGCTGCTGGTTGTACCGCTCGACACCGTCGTCGGGTTGGTTGCGGTTCACCCAACGCCGTGACTGTTCCGTGAACACGTCAACAGAAGATGTCTCAGCAAGCTTCGACAACTCGTCGTCTACTTGTTCCGCAGATGTCTTGGCCGCAGCCCCGACCGCGACCGCGGCGTGCTCTGCGGTGATCGCGCCTCCAGCCAACGCTTCTGCGAGCTTGGGCATCTCAGCCAACCCAGCAGCAGTCTTAGCGACAGAGTTCGCCGCACGAGTCGACATGCGCCCCGCCTCACGCAGCACCGTCTTGGAGTTCACCCCACCATCATCAAGAGCCTCGATCTCAGTTGCGCACCGTGTCTGCAACGCAGACAACGCCGCCATAACCCGACCAGCGCCCGCGACCACACCCTCCAACTCACCACGGCAAAGCCCTGAAGTCACCACCGCCCGGGTCTGCTGGATCATCGAATCGAACATGACCACAACCTAACCAAAGGGTGTGACACTACATGATATTAGAGATCCACGATGGCTCTGGTTGTGGCTACGGATCACCAAGGGGTGACCGCACAACTACACCGGGAGAGTCCGTTGAGAATCACAGGAACGTCTAGCAGTTGAGCGCCTGTGGAATCCGACGTATCCAATGACACGGCCACACTGGAAGGGCTCGGCTCAGGATCCCCGAGCCCTGGCAGACCTGGGATTTGATCGGCGAGCGCTCCCGCAAGAGGTGGATCAAACTCTCACGCCTGATGGGGTATTGAGAGCAGCCGACCTAGACTTCAATGCTGTGCTCAGAGCAACAGCGCACCTCAATGCCAGAAGCTGTTGTTGTCACAGCCCCCCTGTACTGTTTCGTCGATGGTTCTCCTAGAGGTGAACGAGACGCTGAGTGCACCTGGGCAAACGCCCGACCGGTGGAGGCTGTGCCGTGCCGGCATCGTGAACGTCTACCAATACGAGAACGAGGTGCTGCATTTCGGCGGGGGGAGGCTGCTGCTGCGGGGCGTGAACGGTTCGGGCAAGTCGACGGCGATGAATATGCTGTTACCTTTTTTGTTGACAGCCCGGCAGAGGGGGATCGACGCGGCTGGCGAGCAGGTCGGCATCCTCAAGTCGTGGATGCTTGAAGGGCGCGACGACCCCCAGCCGGTCGGGTACCTGTGGATAGAGTTCAAGCGCCGGGGCGAGTACCTCACCTGTGGCTGCGGCATCAAGGCCAACCGGGCGTCCGACAATGTCACCACTTGGTGGTTCGTCACCGCCGAACGCCCCGGCATCGACTTCCGTCTGGTCGGAAGGGGAAACGTCCCCCTCACCGCCGACAGCCTTCGTGCTGTACTCGACGAAGGGACGGTGTACGGAGAGCGACAGCGCCGCGACTACCAGCGCGAGATCGAGCACAGGCTATTCGGAGGCGCGTCCATTGATCAGCACATCGGGCTGATCCACCTGGTGCGCGACCCCCGTGTCGGTGACCGGATCGACGTTGAGCTCCCACAGCGACTCGTGAACGCGCTTCCGCAACTTTCCGAGCAGTCGCTGGCAGAGGCGGCACAGCCGCTAGACGATTTGGAGGAGTACCGCCGCAACGTCACTGCTCTCGAACGGACTGTGGCGGCTATCGACGGCCTGCTCGTTGTCTACCGCGCGTACTGTGTCGGCGATCTGCGCCAGCGGATGGACGAGGGGGCCGACCGGCTCGACGCTTTGCGCCGTCGAACCCGCGACGAGAAGGAGGCTCAGCGGGCCGCCGACGAATCTGAGGCCGAGGTCGGCCGACTGGATGAGGAAATCGCGCATCTGGAGCGCGAGATCAAACGTTGGGGGAGCCAGATCGCCGCACTCGAAGAGTCCCAGGCTTACAAGTCGGGCCAGGAACTCGTTACCCTAGAGGAACTCGTGCATGATCTCGACCGGCAGCGCGCAAAGGCAGAAGAGCGCGTCACGGATTACAGACAGCGAACGGCCGACCAAGGCGCCCAGGTCAAGGCTGCGCAAGCTCGCAGCAGAAGCGACCTCGAACAACTGAACGACTCTTTGGCGACTACAGCCCGGCTGGCAATGCACAGCGGGCTGGCCCGTCGCCCGCCGAGTCCCGCCCAGATATCCGAAGCGCCCCTTGACGGGCTTGACGCGAACGAACCGGCAGAGCCTTTCGACGCACCAGCGGTCGAGCGCAGCCTCGGTGACGCCGAAGGAGCGCTCAGCCGACGCCGCGGCGACCTCGCCGAGGTAGACGAGGCCCGCCGGGAACTCGACGGCGCGGTCGAGCGACAAGCCCACGCCGACACAGCACTGGAAACCGCCAGGGCGGCCGCCGGAAGCGCCGCCTCCGCCCTCGCTCAACGAAAACAGGCCTTGGCAGTAGCACAGCTCAAGTGGGACGAGCAGGCCCGGCTCTGGGCATTGAAAGTCCACCCCTTGTTGCAGGCGGCAGAAGTGGAGTCAGCCGCTGTGAACGCCCTCGCCAACTCCGAGGACGCCGCCGACATTCCCGCTGCCGCGGATTTGAGGACGGAGTTGCAGGCGGCCGCCCACGCCCTCGTTGCCTTCCGGGTCAAGGCTGTAGCGGCGTGCGAACACCGGCTGGCAGACGAGCAAGCCGCCGCCGCCGAAGCGCAAACGGTCGCAGACAAACTCGCAGACCAGACCGAACCCGATCCGCCCCGCTTCGAGTGGCAGGCCGGAGCCGACCACTGCCTCGCCGATCTGATCGACTTCGATCCGCACCTCGACGACAGCCGAAGAGCCGGCCTCGAAGCCGCTCTGGAGGCCTCCGGGTTGCTCTCGGCGCGGCTGGTCGAAAACGGCGGTGCCGAACTAGCGAGCGGCGAACTTGTAGCCATCGCAACCGGCAGTGTCCCGAGTCCGCTGAGTGATCTGCTCAGCGTGACAGTTCCAGACCGGCTAGGCGGGACCGTGGACTCCGGCCTGGTCACCAAGCTGCTCGACTCGATCTCCTCTGACACCTCCTCTGGGGTCACCACCGCGGCGGGAGTTGACGGCACATTCCGGGTCGGCGCGCTCGAAGGCCGTCACCGCAAAGATCGCGCCGAGTTCATCGGGGCATCCGCCCGCCGCGACGCACTCGAGCGTGACCGGCGGGCCGCCGCCGAAGCGCTGCGGAAGGCCCGAGCCGTGGCCGCCGCCACAGAAGACGAACTGGCCGCCTTGGAAGGTTCGTGTGAGGATGCGAACCGGCTGCAGTCCGAAATTCCCGGCACCTCCGGGATCGAGGCAGCGACAAGCGCCCTCGACGCCGCCGCCGTTACAGCGGAGCAGACGAGCGCGGCCAAAGAAGACGCCGCCGCGCGGGCGGCGGTATCAGAGCGGGAGGCCGTCGCAGCCTCGGACGAGTTGCAGCGCCGGGCGGTCACCCTGAGCCTGCCCATCGACCATGACGGTCTTGCGTCCCTCCTGGCCGACTTGGGCGAACTCGGCGAAACCCTGCAGCGATGCCGTTTCCAAGCGGACGCCACAGCGAGATCAGCAGAGACCTGGTCGTCCGCCGCCGGGCGATGGCAATCCGCCGCCGAAGACATCCGCAGAGAGCAAGCCGACCTAATAACGATAAGCGACGAACACGACCGCCAGAACGACAGGCTCGCCACCATCAGGCACAGCATCGGCGAGGAGTACCAGAACGTTGTGGCGGAGCGGGATCGCCACCGAGCCAAAAAAGAAGCAGCCGAAAGCCGCTTGCCGACGGTGCGCAGCGATCGCGACGCCGCCGTCGACCGGCGCGCACAGTCGAGAGCCGACACCGAGTCCGCCGCGGAAAGACGGGCGCAGGCCGTACGCGAATGCGAGGAGATGCGCCAGTCGCTGGCCGAGGCGTTGGCAACGCCCGGGCTGCTCCAAGCCGTGGCCGCCCCCGCCAACTCAAGCACTGTCGAACCGACCGCCTCCACGCAAAGCGGCGCCGAGGGTCTTAAAGAACTGCTCGGCGGAATCGAGCAGTTGGTGCCCGACGAGCACACGGACGTTACCCCGGTCGGAAACGTCGATATCAACAGTGTGCATCAGTCGCTCCGACAGCGCCGGGACACCCTCGGCACCGGCTGGGACGCCGAGGCGCGCCAATCCGGCCCGTCCCTACCTCTCGTCGTTAAGGTCGCCGGCCCGGCGGGCCGAGCGCCCCTGGCCGAAGCGGCCCTCGCAGCCTCCGAACAACTCCGCCAACTCGCTGGGCTGCTCGACCAAAAGCAGGCCGGCGCGCTGAGCGAGCTATTGCAGGGCCTGATTGCCGCCGAGATCGCCGAGAAGGTGCATGGAGCCGAAGGCTTCGTCGATCTGATGAACGAGCGGCTCGCCAGCGTCACAACAGCGCACGATGTGGGCGTCCGGTTGCGCTGGCGGCTCTCCCCCGAACTCGACGCACCGACGGCGCGCATGGTCGAGTTGCTCTCCAAACGCCCCGACCTCCGGCTAGAGGACGACCAGCAAGAACTGCGAACCCTGCTCTCAGAACGACTTGACGAGGCCCGGTCACTAGATCCCGACAGGTCCTACCGGCAACTGATCGCCGAAACGCTCGACTACAAGCAGTGGCACGAGATGTCGGTGATGCTGAAACGCGGCGACAGCCGGGAAACGCGCCTGGTCCGCCGAACCCCGCTGTCGGAGGGAGAGAAGAAAATCGTCACCTACCTGACGCTGTTCACGGCGGTCGCCGCATCACACGACGCTCTAGCCGCCCAGCAACCGGGCCACGAACCTGACCGACCGGGGATCGCCAGATTTGTGCTCCTAGACGACGCCTTCGCCAAAGTCTCCGAGGACAACCACGCCGTCCTCTTCGGCCTCATCATCGACCTCGACTTGGACTTGATCGCCACCAGCGAGCGGCTCTGGGGCACCCACGCGACTGTGCCGCAACTGGCCATCACCGAGGTCGTCCGAGACGCGGACCTCAAGACGATCC
Source organism: Candidatus Aldehydirespiratoraceae bacterium (assembly GCA_965249055.1). Taxonomy (GTDB): domain Bacteria; phylum Actinomycetota; class Acidimicrobiia; order Acidimicrobiales; family Aldehydirespiratoraceae; genus VXYK01. The sequence goes on from CBDFKX010000002.1 coordinate 611,069, forward strand.
TGCTGGAGCACTACAGCTGGGACGGTGCCACGCTGTCACAACGGGCCGCACCGTGACCGGAGGGCAAGCAACCCAAACCGGGCCGAACCGCACGGAAGACCATTACCCGACCAACGACGATGGAGACAACGGGCAAGCCCAGACCAGACAGCTGTTCAGCTATCTCACAAGCCCGGAGTGGCAGGACTATCGGACGATCCTCACCGTTTTTGCCAACACGTTCTTCGCCGAGTTCGCCGCCGCGGACGTGGCCGCCCACCCAGCCGTCGCCGCCGAAGACATCGAACTGGAGGTGGTTGCCAACCGGCTCGAGAGTTTGTGCCGTTGGGGCAACCTCACAAGGTCCGCCTCGGTAGGCACGCCGACGAGCGTGGAGGACTACTACCGCCGACACAACCGCTACCTCATCACGCGCGCCGGCCAAGAGGTCCACGAACTGGTCGAGGGCGTCCTGGCGGGGGGCGACGAGATCGGCGACGTGCAGACCGGCCGGCTCCGCGACCTCCACCGCTCTCTTGGCGAACTCTCACAGCAGATGGACGCCGGTGCCGGCGGCGAGGAACTCGCTGACCGTGTCAGGCAGGTATTCGACCTCCACGAACGGTTCACCAACCAGTTGACGCAGTTTTTCGCAGACCTGAACCTGCGGCAGAACCGCTACGACCTCGACGCCCAAGAGGTACAGATGTTCGCAACGGTGCTCGTCGGCTACGTCTCGGAGAAGCTCGGCGAAATCGAGCGCATGACGCGCCCCATCGCACGCAGCCTCGACGAAGTGCTCGGACGGCTCGACGAACTGATCCCCAAGTTGCAAACCGGACTCGCGGCCCGCATCGACGAGGCCGGGCTGGCCGAGAGCACCGCCGTCAGCCGACACAAGGGTGCCGACCCCGAGGACTGGGACCATCTGGCAGCATGGTTCCGCACGCCGCCGGGACACCCCTCCCGGCTGGAACAGCTCACCCGGCAGGCCGTCGCGGCAGTGCGGACGCTGACCGCCAACGTGACCCGGCTGTCGCGTGCCGGCCTGGGCGCCGCGTCGCGACGGGGCGACTTCGTCAAACTAGCCGGCTTCTTCGACCAAGCCCAGGGCCCCGACGATGCCCATCGGATCGCCGACGCCGCATTCGGGCTCGGCTCCTGTCGCAGCATTGGCGCGCTCTCAGCCGACTCCGACGACCCCGCACCCACCACGACGCCATGGCAAGAAGCGCCCCGCGCCCTCGTACCAGTCTCCCTGCGAGAGCGTGGCGACCAGGTCCAGCGAGGCACAATCACACCGCTGCGAGACCGCAGCGCCGCCCGAAGCAGGCTCAAACAACGACGAGAGCGGGAGCGCGTCGCCCGCGAAGTCGTCGCCGCCGAACTGCTGGCTTGCGCCGCCGAGGGCGGACATCTCCACGGAGCGAAGCTTCCCGACGCTTCCTTCGCTCTGCTTCGCGACCTGATAGCCCGCTCATGGCAAGGGTCCTCGCCGGGTGCCGCCGCGCGCTCAGCCGCCGCCTACGGGGTGCGCTGCGAGGTGCGGCGCACCGACGGGGCACGAACCGTCGTTGAGTACAGCGAAGGCACGCTCACCCTACATGACCTGGAAGTCACCGTGAGTCCAGTCTCGGATACAGCCGCACCAGATCTCGCACCTGACCTCGCTGGCCTAGGAGGCCGGGTTTGAGCGCAGCAACCTCTGCCGAAATCCGCCTAACGGTTGAACTCCGGGCCACGGGCCGCCGACTGGTGACCCAACCGCTGCTGAACGCCGAAGACGACCCTGACGCGTTCCGGCTGATCCGACGACACGAGCAGCAACTAGACCGCTGGTTCACCCAGCGATTCGGATACCGCCTGCAACTCACATCGGACACCGCCCGCCTGTACAAGACAACCACCGTCGCCAATCGGCGCCCGCTGCGCACCAAGACCGCCCAACAGCGCCCGCTCTCAATCCGCGAGTACACCATGCTGTCGCTTCTGCTCGCGGCGATCTCATCCGGGCCGACCGTGACCAGCCTGCGCGACCTACTTCAAGATGTGAGGTCGGCAGCGACCGAAGCCGATGTGATCATCACCGACGAACCGGCCGACCGCCGCGCTCTGGTCACGGCGATGCGTTGGCTGATCGCTAACGGCATAGCCACCGAGATGCACGACCGAGTGGACCGCTACGTCGGAGACGCCGGATCTGACGCCGTTCTCCGGATCCGTCCCGACCGGGCAGCGCTGCTACCGCTGCCATCGCTAGCGAGAGCCGACACCCCCCAAGAGTTGCAAGACCGGCCCGAAAGGACAACCGCGACACGCCAGTGGATGCGCGCCGCGCTGCTGGAAGAGCCAGTGCTGTATCGAACCGACCTGAGCGACGACGAATGGGGAGAATTGCGCCGCCGCCTCGGCCACGAGTCGGCCATTTTCGAGGAAATGCTCGGTGCATACCTCGAAGCACGCGCCGAGGGAATCGCCATCATCGACCCCGGCGACGACCTGACTGACAGCCGATTTCCCAAAGGTGGCACCACAGGGCACGCGGCGTTGCTGCTCCTCGACCGGCTCACCCGAGCGGACAGCACAGTCATGGCCAAAGCCGACTTTGTCGCCGAAGTTTCAGCGCTGGCCGCCGAACGGCGCCAGTACTGGTCGCAACTCGCCGACAACCCTGAAAGCCTCGCCGACGAAATCCTCGACCTCCTTGAAGACCACCGTCTCGCGGAATTCACAAACGGCACTTTTCGGCTCCTCCCCGCCGCGTGGCGATATCAGGCCGATGTCAACATCGCCGACCCGGAGCCTGAAGACGACTTCGAGCAGGAACACCTGTTTTGACCGCACACCCAACCACGCTCCGCACAATTCCGTCCGACATGAGCCAATGGCCGATATCGGCCGAGAGGCAATAGCCCGCCATGACCGATGTCAATATTCCCGAATCACTGCAGCACCCCGGACTCGACGATCTATGGAAGACGATCCGCCGGGCGCTCGACCGCAACGGCCCTACCTGGCGCGGCACTATAGCCCTGCCCGACCTCGACCGGGCGAGCAGTCTGAGCCTCGCTTCACTGATCGGCCGTAAGCCACCACGAAGGCTCGACCTCGAAGAGATGGAAACAGCCCTCGTGAAACGTAACGTCGGCGGCGACCTGGGCTACGCCATCAGCCGCCTCGGCCACCCGCCGTCGGCAGCCGCGACTGAACGGCGCGAGACCCGGGCCCGTACCCACGCAGCACGCGCCGCGCTGAGCGATGCCGTCGAGTCCTGGAAAGAGCCTTGGGCAACAGAGTGGGCCGCCGAAGTGCAACGCTCAGGGACACTGGGAGGACTCGACGGCGAAGCGGTCGCCCGCCTCGCCACGGATGTGCGGCGACTGCTCGACCACCTTGAAGCCGTGCCCGTCCAAGCCGCCAGCCGCACCGAGGTAGCCGCCACGCTGTTCGGGTCTGCGCATGCTCTGGACCGTGGCCAAAAGCTGGCCACTGCGGCCGAGGCCGCCCTCCGCCTCCGCACCGGCCAACCGGGGATCGAGGGCAGGGAACTATGGGAGTCGGCAGGCATCCAAGCCGACCTCGTCTCCGCACCCGTGCTCACCTGGGCGCTTCCCGCAACGGGCGCCTCCCCGCTCGAGCAGCTGATACGGGCTGCCACATCCGGCGGCATCCCCATCCACATCACCCTCATGGCGCTGCGGAAGCACCCGATCAGAGTTCCAACGGGCACACCCGTGCTGGTCGTCGAGAACCCGCGACCAGTTGAGGCAGCAGCCGAGCGTAGACTGCCTGGCAGCGTTGTCAGTACGAACGGGAATCCCACGACAGCGCCATGGGTCCTCATCCGGCAACTGCTGAGTTCCGGTGCCCGCCTCCTGTACCACGGAGACTTCGACACAGCCGGACTCGACATCTGCCGCCGCATGCAAGACGGCGGCTGCCGGCCCTGGATGATGGACACCTCCGATTACGAAGCCGCAGTCGAAATGGCCACCCAGTCCAATACCCGGCTAGAAAAAGAGCCGCGGGATTGCGGAACCACCCCCTGGGACCCGGCGCTGCGAGATGCCTTCGATCGCCGCCGCTTGATCGTCCACGAGGAATTCGTGCTCGATCGCCTCCTAGATGAATTCGGCGCACTCACTCCCGCCGACTGAGCTCTCGGAGACCAGCCCGACCAACCACCGGGTTTGAACCAAGACTTGACAAACCTTTGTTGTTATCGCAAACTAGTTTGTGTTACAAACTAGATGGAGGCGAGCAATTGCAGACATTCAATGAAAGCTCAGGTTCCCTGACCGCCAAGGAGAGTTGGCAGGTCATCCACACCACCATGGACGATGCCCGGAGCTCGATGTACCTGGCCGGAAGCACGAAGATCGTGCTGCTGTGGGGCGTGATCGGCTCAGTGGGATGGCTCTCCCAGTACGCCATCGAGACGCTCGCCACCGAGTTCGTCGAGAACAGGCCGTGGCTCCCAGGCTCGTTGTGGGCTGTCCTCGGCCCGGTGGGTGGGGTGAGTAGCGGCTTCATCGGTTACCGAGCGAGCCAGAACATTGCGGCAAGCAACGCGGCCCGCCGTGCAGGGATCCGGGTCTGCCTCTTCTGGGTCACCCTCGTGGTGGCCTCGTTCCTCCTCAGTGGCGCGGCAGGGTTGTGGAACGATGCCGAGCGCCTCCCGCGATTCTGGGTGGGCATGGTGGCACTCGGATACGTCCTGTTCGGCATCATGCACCGTCCCATGATCGCGGTGTTGGGTCTGGGCTTAGCAGCCGCGTTCTACATCCCGGAATATCTCCTCGGCGACGTGGCACTGGCGGTGTCCGGATCGGCGACGCTGGCCATGACGGTTGCCGGTTTCGTGTGGGTCCGCAAGACCGGCGAATGGTGAACGACGAAGCCTCCATGACCAGTCAGCCGTCCCCGTCCAGGGACGTAACTCCCGTGTCGACCGGCGAGGAGATCATCCTCGATGAGACCATCCATCAGCCAACCCGGCTGCGCATCATGACGCTGCTGGTCTCGGTCCAGGAGACGGACCGCTTGGCTTACGGATTCATCCAACAGACCCTGAGGCTGACCGGCGGCAACCTGACGGTCCATCTGCGCAAGCTTGAGGCCGCGGGGCTGGTGACCATCACCAAGGAGTTCCAAGGCGTCAAACCGCGCACCTGGGTGCAGGCGACCCCACAGGGACGACGGGCCTTCGCCGAATACCTGTCGAACCTGGAGAGGGCGCTCGGGGTCAGTGTCCGCGGGGTGCCTGCCGACGATGGACAAGCAGGCAGCCAGTAGCCGACCGCATCTTGGCGCAGGGGATATGACCAGCAATCGAGAGGTCCGTCGGGTGCGCCACGCCGGGTGGCGTTCTCTGGGTCAACCGATGGTCACCGTTACTGAGCGGGTGTCGTGGTCGACGGTCTCAGCGAGGGAGACGGCGGTTGCTCCAATCGGGTCGTGCATGGCCCATAGGCGGCGGCGCTGTGATGGCGCCGGCCAGCAGGCCGCCACGAGCATCGGGCCGATCGCACGGCGCAGTTGCCATTCATCGCCGACTTCGGGCAGCGGGGCCGACAGGTCGAGTCGAGGTTCGATCCCGGCGGCTTCTGGAACAGCTACCCCCACGATGTCGGCCACTGACCGTCCGGCGAGTGAGAAGAACCCGCCTGTGAGTTGGCGGTCAGGGGCAACGAGCACGCTGTAAGACTTGAATTCATACCCGAATCGGGGCCACAGCCCCTGTCCGGTCATTGCACCGGGTTGCCATTGCGTTGCTGTGCCCATCACGTCGGGGCCGAGATAGCGGCGTTGGTTACCGACCACTTCGAGGTCGAATACCCATTCGTCGGCGAAGGCGGCCATGGCATGGCCAGCGAGCGTGGCCGAGGTTTCGCATTGTTGGGTCACCCGTAGCCGACCAGCGTCGATTTGTTCGACGCAACGACGCTGGGCGACGGTTCCCCGGTATGTACCGTCCGGGTCGTGGACGTATTCGGTTACCAGCCAGGCCCCACCGAATTTGTCGCCGCTAACGGGACCATCGCTGACGGGATCGGCGTTCATGGGACACCAAATATAAACGACTTCTTCCAGTCATGGACCGGCGTTAGACATCAGTCCACTGTCTGGCGTTAACGTATCTGCTCAGATGAGCGGTGTTGGTTGTGGCCACCACCACGGTCTCAGCAAGGTCGGTGGTCGGGGCATTTCGAGCCTGTGCTGCGAGAATGACGTCTACGTCTAGGGACTGGTTGTGTGCGGTGGGTAATCCGACGCTACGCGCGTGGGACCACAACGAGGCGGCGTCTCGCATCATCGCCGTTGTCAACGGCAAGTATCCAAAGTCAGTGGCGAGTACGTCAAGCCTCGCGAGGCCATGTTGTTTGTTCGCGCGCAGCAGTTCGCGTCGAATCTCATAGTCAACGATCTCGGGGACGATGAACCGATCTCCTGCGGTCAGGTGGGTTTCGGCCCACTCTCGGGCTTGTTGAGCGGCACCGGTGGGTACCGGGTTGCTCAGCAACCCGAGCGGCCCGCTGTCAAGGACTAACAACATCTCAGAATACGCGCCCTGACTCGCGCCTCGTTGTTGCAAGTGCTTCCATGAGGTCGCGCCCCGTCTCTTCTCTTTCGCGGTCGTCACCAATCTGGGACACGGCCTTGAGCGCGTTCATCGCGGTTGTCGTGTATGCAGACTCAGTAGCGTGTCGCTTGGTGTAACGCTCTGCGCTGACGAAGTGACGCGCCCCAGTAACGGTCCCTTTCTTACCCGTCTTCTCCCACCCAAGTTTCTCCATTTTCAGTTTGACGGCTACGCCGACGGTCTGTCGAAAGCGATTTGATTTCACTACCGTGGCGATTTTCGGGTCGGCTTCAATGAATCGCACGACACCGGCTAGAGCAGGCTTGTCATACGACTCAGCGTCGATCAAGCGTTGTTCGTTTGCCGGGTCGTTGAGCAATGAAAATAGACGCTCGAACGCATTACGGTGCTCTCGGAGTTGGTCTCCGTACTTGACGGCATGGGGATCACGGGAGAAGTCTTCGGCACTCAGGCGCATCATGACATTGTTCATCGGGTGCAGGTTAGACCATGATATTCTAGATGTCAGCTATATTTTGGTCTCAATGTTCCAGGCACACCGTTGTTGATGCCGGATTGAAGGCCAGGGTCCCGTAGGTCGCGCCGAGGCGTTGTTCCCCCTGGTACCAGATGTGGAGCACTGCTTTCATGGTGCCGTCGAGGGCCGCGACTTCGCGGCGCCAGACCCGCAGCCCGTCGGTCTGGTGATGAAATTGGCCGCTGAGACCCCTGCCGCCGCTGAGGGTCGCGCTGCCTGTCACCTCGCCGTTCGGGGTCCAGACCGACCAGCCATCAGAGGTCAGCGGGAACGAGACATCGCCTGCGAACCCAGGTCCTGATAACTCCACTTGGAATTGACCGTTACCTGCGGTGACCGTCTCGGCATATGCAGCCACGGCGGTGGGTTCAAGATCAGCGTCGAGATGGTGCAACTGGCCCGACCAGCACCCCGAGCGCAACAACAAAAGCTCGTCTCGGCCCGCCGCGGGGTCGTCTCCCAGCTCCGCGGGGTCCAATGCTTGAACAGGCGGCGGTGTCGGCGCCTCAGCGTCAACTTGACGCTGATACTCCCCGACCACAGTCCAACGAAGCATCTCCCCCCGGCTGAGCAACGCCAGCGACAACTGACGCGTCCCATCGGGCATCACCATCAAGAAAAACCGCTGCGACAAACCGAGATCGGGCCAATAGTTGTGAGCCGCCACCAGACCGTCGCCCAATGCCTCCGCGTAGCCAACGTTGAGAGGGCCTTGGTAGGTCCGATACGAACCGTGATCAACGATGGTGTACTCACCCGACAGCGAGAACGGCCCGTCGAAGGTGACGTCTACGGTTACCGTCCCGGCGTGGTTATCGGCCTGCACTGACCGGGTGTCGCGCCCCGCACCAGCGAAGCGGCCTTCTGCGTCGTAAACCTCAGCCGCGCCGATCCATTCACCGACACCCCGAGAAAACGACCCACCGCTCACGCCCGGACCAAGCGCACCGTCTGCGACTGGACCGCCGTGGCAGCCAACACCGGACCGAGGTCGGTTCCCGCTGGTTGCGGTGCGAGATATCGGCCGTCTGTTGCCAACTCGAGTTCGTCGGTAGCAAAGGGATACGGGTCCACTTCGTACACCGCTCCGGGATGCTCCACAACCGAGATGGTCACGTCGTCGCCGACCGCTCGGGGCACGTTGTGGAACCGCGATTCACCGCGTTCGCCCTCGGGGGCCAGGTGCATGTAGAGGGAGAGCGTGTCGAAGAACTGGAGTTGTTTGTATGCGTGGAACAGGTAGTCGTCGGTTGCATGGTCGGGGTCGCTCACCGCCAGCTGTTCTTTGAGGCGGGTTTGGCGGTCCTCTTCTGCGGCCAACATGGCGTCTACGTCGGGGCGTAGGTCTTCGCCGATGCTGTCGAGGAAGATCTTGTCGCTCAGCCCGTACCGTCCCCGATACAGGCCGTAGGTGTGCATCGACGAGATGATGCCGCTGAACGGGTGGTGGGTTTCATTGAACGCTGGCGACCCTGCGGAGGTGGCAACGATTTGCGGCAACGGTGTAGCTGTGAGGTTGTATGGCAGTCCGGTTGACGGGTCTTGGGGGGCGGTGGCATCCAGGTCGGCCCATCCTTGGTCGTGGTGGTCGACGATGAACTGCATCGGTTCGGCGGGTTCGAGCCCGGCAAAGTCGTCGTTGCCGAAGTTTGCGGCCAGAGTTCCAGCGAAAGCGGTGTGCTGGTGCATTGCGATCACGAAGTGCGGCGCATCACCGAACCCGCCGGTGGCTCGCTGGACGATCATGGCCGTTGGATCCGTGCGAAGTCTTGAATCTGGAACAGGTTGGTTTTCCCGTCACGCACTTTGTGGGTGATGATGCGGCGGGTGTCGGGATCCAGGAAGTAGTGGTTGTTGTAGACGATGGTGTTGCTGACTCTGCTGTCGATGGTGAACACATAGTTGTATGGCGTGAGTTCGGCGCCTTCGAGGCTGATCTGTTCGCTGTCGGCAAAGCACCGTTTGCCTTCAACTCCGATCGGCGTGTTGAAGATGGTTTCACCCACTCCGTAGAGGTTTTCGAAGTGTTCGTGGAGGTGCCAGGTCTGGTCGTCGAGCCAGTAGACATCCATGTGCACCGCGCTGGATTCGAGGAACTCCCCTTCGGGGCTGAAGCTCTTGCACAGCCCTTCCCAGCGGCCCATGAAACACTGATAGGGCCTCTCCGATCCGGGGCCGTAGCTTTTTTGTTCGCTCATGGCGCAATCGTAGAGTGCCCGGCCCGACAATGAAACCGCGTTCCACTGAGCGGAACCATAAGCTGAAATATGATCGTTCGGGGATGGCACTTTGCGTTTGAGGCCGACGAAGACGCTGCGGTGGGCACGCTGTATTACCCCGGAGACGATCAGCGTCTAGACGAGGCGCGGTTGACCGGGCGGGTTCCGGCGATCGAACGGCCCGATCCTTGGCCAGTAGTGGTGATGATGCCGGGGATCAATGTCGCTCCCGACGGTTACCGCTGGCTCGCTCACCGACTCGTGGCCGACGGATTCTGCGTTGTGACCTATGCGGCTATCGGCTCGCTGGGGCCTGCGGGCCGCGGCATCACTCCCGGCATTGACATGGGTGCCCTGGTCCCCGACACAATCGGCACCCAACCGTCGTCCACCGTGCTCGAACCGCTGTTGGCTCGTCTGAACGGCGCCACCGACGACGACAGCCCCGTAACCGGGCTACTGGACTTGGACGGTGTGGTGATCGGCGGTCATTCCGCCGGTGGCACGGTGGCGTTGCACAACAGCGACCCAACCTGGGTCCCGGGTTTGCGGGCGGTTTTCACTTACGGCGCTCACACCATGACCACCACGGCGTTGGGGCACGGCGAGAGCACCGTTGTGACCGTGCCGGCCAAGGTGCCAGTGATGCTGCTGGGCGGCACTGACGACGGGGTTATCTCAGCGAGCCGTGACCGCTACCTCACAAACCAAGACGAAAGGGCCCACGACCCCATCCGCCGAACCTTCGACGAGGCAATCGGCCGCGACACCGGAGATTCCTGGCTGATTGAGTTGGCCGGCGCGGGCCATTTCGCTATCTGCTGGCCGCTCGACACCACAAGCGGCCGCACTTACCTGGAGTCCGACCCTGTCTCAGCAGACCCCGAGGTCCGAGAACTGCTCGGCGACGTCATCGCCGCATTCATCGCCACGAGTCTCGACCGACCCGTCCCCAAAAGCCTTGAGAGCCTTGTCGAGCATCGCCTGGTGACCCACTGGACCCGACGCTGAACCCGGCGTTCTCGTACAATCTGCAGGAGAGGGCTAAATGGGCAAGCGCATTGTTATCACGGGGAGCACGAGGGGGATCGGCAATGGGTTGGCCCGTGAGTTCCTGAAGCGCCAATGCCAGGTGGCCATCAGTGGACGCTCAGCCGACAGCGTGGCGACGGTGGTGGCCGAACTCGCTGAGTACTACGGCCCGTCCAAGGTCTGCGGCAAGGCCTGCGACATCACCAACCCCACCCAACTCCAGGAGCTATGGGATCATGCCGCACAGGCCTTCGGCGGGGTCGACATATGGATCAACAACGCGGGAGTCAGCATTGAGCGCCGACCTCTGTGGGAACAAAGCGACGGCGAACTGGCGGGATTGGTCAACACCAACCTCACCGGAGCGCTGCTAGCCAGCAAGACAGCTGTCTCCAACATGGTGCGCCAAGGCCACGGGCAGGTTTGGAACACCGAAGGGTTCGGTTCTGATGGCGCCACTCAACCCGGTATGGCCGCCTACGGCGCAACTAAACGAGCCGTGCGTTACCTGCAGAAAGCCCTGCGCAAAGACACCGCCGACACCGACGTTCAGATCTGCACTGTCTCACCGGGCATCGTCGTGACCGACCTGCTCACAGGCGATTACGACCTCACCTCCGAACAGTGGGAGAAGTCGAAGAAGATCTTCAACATTCTGGGCGACGAGGTTCACACCGTCACTCCCTGGCTGGCCGACCACATTCTGGCCACCGACAAGTCCGGTGCCCGCGTGGTGTGGCTGACCCGCCGCAAAGCCTTCGCCCGTTTCATGACTGCTGCGTTCCGAAAACGCGATCTGTTCGTCGACATCAAGGGCGCCTGACGGCCCTTAGTACTCGCTTACACCGGTGACCGCGGAGCCGCTGCGGGCGATGGCCGTCAGGTCACCTCCGAGGTAGCTACGCACCACTGCGGCGTCGGCTTGCACCTGACTTGGGGTGCCCTCGGCGATAACGGAACCCGTCTCCATGGCGATCAGCCGATCGCAGACAGAACTCAGTAGCGGCATGTCATGTTCGATCACTATCAGCGTCACTTGGTAGGCGTCGCGGATCTGCGTGATCACCGCGCCTAATGCTTCCGTTTCGGCTTGGGCGATACCGGCCGAAGGTTCGTCCATGAGCAACAGCCGGGGACGCAAGGCAACGTTGGCCGCCAACTCGACGAGGCGGCGTGTGCCGGTAGACAACAAGCTCACAGGCTGGTCAGCCAACCCGCTAAGACCGAACATCGCCAGCGTCTCGGAAGTTTCGTCCTCGATTCGGCGTTCGGTGGCCGATCCGCCAACCACAAAACTGTGTCCCGCGGCTCGTTGGTTCGCTAGGAAAATGATGTCTCGGGCAGTCATGGTGGGGAACAACGAAGCGTTCTGAAAGGAGCGCACCAGACCAGCGCTGCTGCGAGCCTCCGGCAACAGGCGGGTGATGTCGGCATTGTCGAAGATCACGGTGCCGGCATCGGGGCGCAGATACCCGCTGACCAGTTCAAACAGGGTTGTTTTGCCTGCTCCGTTGGGCCCTATCAATCCCAATGTCTCACCGGCGTGAACCTGCAATGACACGTCGTCTACGGCCACCAGATCGCCGAATCGTTTGCTGATGCCACGCACTTCCAGCATCAGGTCATCGGCGGGTTTGTGGTGCTCAGTGGGCGTAACGGTCACCGCTGCCGAACTCGCTTCGACATCGCTTGACTCGGCCCGGGCGGCTCCTGGGTCTATACCGTGCAGCCGGGCTATCTGGTCAATGAGGTTGCTGCGGGTAGTGGTCAGCAAACCGTGCAGGCCCCGTGGTTGCTCGAGGATCAAGATCAGCCACGCCGCGTTGAGTCCGGCTAAAGCCGACAACTCAAGGTCGAAGAATTCGCGGATACCGATCAGATAGGCCGCTCCGAGAAGGGGTCCGGTCAGCTCCGAGAGGCCGCCTATGACAGCCAGGGACACCACGTTGATGCTGTCGCTTGGAGTAAAAATGCTGCGGGTCACGAAAGTGTTGCTCATGGCCAGGATCACCCCACCAACACCGGCAACAAACCCGGAAAAGGCGTAGGCCTGCAACAAGAGACGGCGCGGAGCAATTTGCAGTACCCGAGCGGCCGCCTCATTGTCGCGAGTAGCGATCAGCGATCGGCCGAACGACGAACGGCGTAACACGTGGGCGATAGCCAGCACCACCACGAACATCGCCAGAGCCACGCAGTAGAACTGTCGAGAGGTTGTGAGATCTATACCGACCACGCTGACCGGGCGGGACGACAAACCCACACCGAAAGCCCAGTCTTGGCGAAGCAACCAACTGAAAGTGGCCAGAGCGAACGCCAGCGTGGCGATGGCCAGAAGTAAGCCCTGAACCCGCAAAGCGGGCAAGCCGACTGCGGCCGATACCACCGCTGCTACAACTCCACCGCAAACAAGGCCCAAGATGAGGCTGCCGGTTTCGGTAGCTACCCGTACTCCGACGACTGCACCGATAGCTGCGAAGGCCACCTGTCCCAACGAGAGTTGGCCTGCCAAACCAGTCAGGAAGCTGACCGAGATGCCGATGGTGGCGAAGGCAACGATGGTGGACAGCACGAAAGCCGACCGATTACTGATCGCCAGAGGAACCAGCACCGCCGCGATCACTGCGACTGCGCCCATCACCCAGCCCAGATTTCGGATCAGCCATATGTCGCGGTAGGCATCGGGCAAGCGACGGCTCGGTGCCAGGCTGGACCAGCGTTCGGGCTGTTCTCGACCCGAACGCACCTGCAGGGCAACCCCCAGCAGGATCAACAAGAACAGCGCAACTTCAAACCAGCCAGTGGCTTCTGGGTTGGACGCCAGGAGTTGCTCCGCGATCCCGATCCCCAAGCCTGAAGCCAACACCACTCCTAGGTTGGCGAACCTGGCGAGCGCAGCAACTGCGAGGCCGCGGATGATGAAGTCGGGGCCCAGCGCATCGGCGGTGACCGTCGACTGGTTTCCGATGATGAGCATGGCGGCGAACGCGGCGATAGCTCCGGCGAGCGCCCATGAAAGCATCGCCATGTGCCGTGGGTCTACACCGGTGAGGGTCGCAGAGTCTGGGTTGGCCGCGGCTCCTCGGATTGCCAGACCGAATCGGCTGCGTTGCAGGAACAGGTAAAGCGCCGCGACCACTACTGGCGACAGGCACAGCAACGCCGTCGACGAAGGCGAAACATAGACGGTGAGGTCGAATTCGGGGAATCCGGGTGGCTGCGGGAAACTGCCTCCACCCAAACCGCCTTTGGAGAACGACAACGCCAGCAGTAACAGAGCTTGTGCAGCACCCAGAGTGGCGACCATCGACAGCACTTTGGGGGCGGCCGCTAGTTTGCGGACCACGAAGGCTTCGATGCCGGCGGCCAACAGCGCTGCCACGATTAACGCCCCAACGAACCCGAGCCAGTAAGGCACTCCGTAATCATTGACGACGACCGACATCATTGAGGCCGCCACCAGTCCGATAGAGCCGTGTGCGAAGTTGATGAACCCGCTGGACCTGTAGGCCAGCACCAAACCGATGCCCAACAGGGCGTAGCCGATCCCAAAAATTGAGCCCAGCAACAGCAGTGGCCCGGAGATGTCGAACCCGGAGATGTCGAACGAAGGCACGGTTCTACCGATCCGCTCCGAGGGCGCTGGCAAGGCCCTCAAGGTAAGCGGCTTGCAACAGGTGGGGTTTGGCCCGGAAATCTTCGGCTGTTCCCGAGTGACCGATCTCTCCTTTTTCCATCACGTAGGCGTGGTCTGCGATTGCCAGCGCAATGTTGACCGATTGCTCGACTAGCAGAACGGCCGCGCCTTGGTCGGCTATTTGGCGAACGACCGGCAGTAGATCGGCGATCACTGTGGGGGCCAGGCCCAGCGAGAACTCGTCGATCAGCAGCAGACGTGGAGGCACGATGATGGCCTTTGCCAGCGAGAGCATCTGTTTCTCGCCGCCCGACAACGTGTCGGCTCGCTGGTTGGATCGTTCGGCCAAACGCGGAAACAGTTCGTATACCTCGGCCACGCTTGCTGCAGCGGTTTTGTCACGGGTCTTTTGGTTTGCTCCGTGGCCGAAGAGACGAAGATTCTCGGCCACGGTCAACGGGCCGACCACCGTCTCTCCTCCGACGATCTGGTGCAACCCCATCCCGACGCGCCAGGTTGGGCGGGTCTTGGTAATGTCGAGTCCGGCGTAGACGATGCGCCCGCCGATGGTCGGTTCGAGTCCTGAGATCGCTCGCAGCAGGGTGGTCTTGCCTGCGCCGTTGGTGCCCAACAGCGCAACGACCGCGCCCTCGTCAACCTGGAGGTCCACATCGAACAGAACTTGCACGGTTTCATACGCGACCGATACCTGTTCCACCCAAAGTAGAGGCGGGGTCGGAGGCCCGCCTTCGGAAGTCTGCCGCGCGTAAACCCGTCGCGGCACGGTGGTGGCCTGTGCTTGAGCCACGGTGGTCGCAGTGTCGCGCGACGAGGGCGCGAAGCGCCGCACACCCCATCCCACCACCACCAACAACAGTCCGATCCAGGCGATCTTCCATTGGTCTGACCAACCGCTGATAATCGCAGTGTTGACCAGCGACACACCCAGCGCACCGATACCGGCCCAGAGGACTTGGCGGGCGGCCACCTTTCTGCGCAACGCCGGGGCAAGCGTGGTGAACGCCGCGGCATCCAGTCCGGCTGCGGCCAAGCCAAGAGCGCCGCCGGCGGCCAGCCAGCAAACCACCAACCCGACGTAGGTGAACGACAAGCCGCCCAGCGTCACCAACAAACCAGCCACCAACAGATTCGTTCCGATGGCGTCGGCCCGGCGACCTCCCACCAGCCGGTGCAACCGGTGATACCAGGGTCCGAAACCGTTGATCAGCGCGGCGGCGAAAGCGCCGGCCGCCAGAACTGCGGCGGTTTGGGTGTCGCTGCGTTGCCATTCTTCCACCAGCAGCGATGCGGCAGAATCGGCTCCGCCGATGACTACTGCGCCGCCCGCGAAAGCAGCTCCATAAGCGCGACGAGCCCACGGCACATCGGTACGGGCGACGGTGTCCTCCACTTCTGAGTCTTCGTCATGCACTAGCGCATGGCGACCAACCAGCAAGGTGCCGACCAGCACCAGCGCCGCGCTGATCCACAGCAACGTGTCGTGGTTGATTGGGCCTACAACACGCAGCACCAGGGGCAACGAAGCCCCGCTGGCCACCGCTGCCCAATACCACGAGAGGGTGCGGAACCGATCCGCAGAGCGTGTGTCGGTAGCCACCAGAACTCGGTGCGTCACCAGCCCTGGCGCTGAGCCGAAGGCCAACAACACACCACCAACCACGAAAGGGCCGAGTCGGTCTGCCGATGCCATCAAGGCCAACCCGACCGCAGCCATCAGCCCGCCGAGAAAGAGCAGCGACCCGGCAGGAAGTTTGTCGCGCAACCGAGGCACAATCAGAGCGGCCAATACTGCTACCGCGCCTAGCAGGGTCGCTTCGCCGACGATCGCGCCAAGCAAGTTGAGGTGCTCGGCTATTTCCTCTCGGCGGAACAACAGGACCGGCAACGGCGACGCCATGCCTGCTGCTTGCAAGGAGATCGCGGTTAGGAGGCGAGGGTTGCCGGGCCGCCCCTCGCGCTCTTGGTCCATCGGTCTGCCCGCCAGCCGTTCAGCCGTCGAAATCCGCCGGATCGCCGATCAGTGCCATGCACTCGCATTCGGGGTCGAATCGGAAACTCCGGTAGGCGTCACCACCGGAGTAGCTCCCTTCGTTGTATTCCACCCCGTAGACCGATGCCGGTTCGAAACTGTTGCCAAGTTGCCAGATCGCCTCGGTGACTCCTTGGGCGCTCACCTCGGTCAGGTGTGGCGAAGCAGCTTGGAGCAGGCGAAGCATGTCGCAGAACATGAGTCCGGTGCGGACGTTGTTGCGTTCTTCGAATGCCAGCGATGCGTTCGTGAAGATGTGGAGGCATTCTTGTTCGGCATCTGAGGCTGGGAACGGGTGCTGCTCGTCTCCCACGTCATACCCGGGCATCACGCTGATGCCGCTCGCGCCCGGCATCATCTCGGGGTAGTTGAAGACGTTGAACTCGGGGTTGTCGTAGCTGGTCACGGCATATGCAGGCGAGAAGTTCTGGGTGACGCTGGTGTCGATGAACCAGGAGACCAGCCTGGAGCCGCCTATCGCTACGACTTTGTCTACTCCTGCTTCTTTGAAGTTGATGATGGCTTGGAGTTGGTCGTTGTTGAACGATGTCCCGTCGGTCGGGTCGATGGTGTTGTAGGAGGCCACTTCCACACCGGCTGCTTCCAACCGGGGTACGAATTGCTGGTTGTAGACCCGTTCAGACAGTTCTGATTCGATGGCGATGACGCCCAGCGTGGCTCCGTCAAACCAGCCGTCTTCTATGAGTCCCGCGGCAAGTCCACCTACCAGGTCGTCGTAGGAGGGAAGTATCGGCGACCAGTAGTACGGCGCCAGTTCTTCGAACCCTGAGTTGTCCACTGGGTAGAGCGTGGCGTCGAGCATCAGTGTCTTGGCGTTGTGGTAGCAGGGCCGGGCGTTTTCTTGGAACTGGCCGGTCATCACCACGGCGAAGGCCTTGTCGTCTTGGGTGATGGCGTTGCAGAGTGCCTCTTCAGCGACCGGGCCGTCGGTGATGGCGTTGAACACGGTGACCTTGGCTTCGATCTGTCGACCCGCGAAACCACCGTTGGCGTTGAAGTGGTCGATCATCGCCGCTAGCTGCGCTTCGCGGTCGCCTTCATCAGGGGTTTCCCAACCGAACGCGGCGGCTACCGCGGACGTGTCAGTGATGATGAACGAGATGGTGACGGTGTCGTCGCTGACACCGGGTGTGTCTGCTCCTGCGGGAACCGGACCAGAGGGTTCAGCCGGTTCGGCTGGTTCGGTTTCTTCGGGTTCATCGCTGGTTGTATCGGCTGCGGTGGTAGGCGTGGAGTCGGGGTCAGCATCGGTCTGGTCCTCGTCGGCTGACTGAG
The DNA here is from genome assembly GCA_965249055.1 of Candidatus Aldehydirespiratoraceae bacterium. GTDB lineage: Bacteria > Actinomycetota > Acidimicrobiia > Acidimicrobiales > Aldehydirespiratoraceae > VXYK01. The sequence continues at coordinate 628,403 of CBDFKX010000002.1, forward strand.
AACAGGCGGCCACGAGCATTGCCACCGCCAATAGCAACCCGAGCGCTCGGGGGTTCTTTTGGCGACGACCAGCACGGGCGACGGCGAAGCTCATGGTGCACCTCTCATTGTTGAATCTTCAGCCCTTTCGATTCGGCGCCTGACGCGGGACGTGTCGCATCAGCAGCACCAATAGCCGCACGGTAGGCCGAACGGCGGCGGTTGAGCGCTTCCGAGGTGAAATATGCAACCAGCGCAAGCAGCGCCAACACGACCACGGTTTGCCCCCAGCGACCGAAGTCCAGCCACCAACCGCCGAGCCCATGCAGCAGTTCGTCGTTCATCCCGGTCAGGTACAAGAAAACGCCCATTGACGGGAAGAACCAGGGGCGTTTGTGGAGTTGGTTCATGTCTTTCCCCCGGTGGTGCCGAACTGAGCGCCTTCGCGTCCGTGCACGTAGTAGGAAGCCGCTTCGAGTCGGCCTCTTTCGGCTGGGAAACCCTGCACGAGTCCCATTGACAGGTCGCGGAGACCCCGGGAGATAGGCCCATCCATCCCGGTGTTGCCGGTACCGCAGGCCTTTAACGCACACACTGCGACACCGAAGCAGTTGTCGGCGATTTCTCCTTTGGCGATCCGCCAGTTCGCGACCACATCTTCTTTTGCCAGGATCTCGGGACTGGCGGTCTCCAAGCGAATCTGGCGGCGGGCCCACAGGTAGGCGGTGTCGAGGTGGGCTCGCATTCTGCCGATCAGCTGGCGGTGCGTGTCGCTGCCGCCGATCGGTTCGTCGGTGTCGTGGTAGGTGGTGGTCCTCAGGAATTGCATCGCATAGTCGTATACGGCTTGGGCCGCGCCGATGTACACCGATGACAGAGCCACTTGGTTGCCGACGAAACTGCCTCGGCTCACCTGGGTCATCTTGACGAACGTCGCGGGCACGGTCAGCGCATTCTCGTCGGGCACGAAGGCGTTGTCTAGAACGATGCCGTGGGTGGCGGTGGCACGCATGCCCACAGCGTCCCATTTGGCCCGTTCGCTCACTCCCGGCGTGTCTCTGGGGATCAGGAACACGGCTAGGAACTCGGCGGTGTCGCCGCTGTCGAGCTTGGCTGTCACCAGGTAGTCGTCGGCCACTCCGGTGGCGCAGCCGAAGGATTTGACTCCGTTGATCAACCAGCCGCCTGTGGTGCGGGAGGCCTCGGTGGCGATGGTGACGGCCGCGTCCTTGGTGCGCACCGATTCGCTGGCAAAGTTGGCGACCCAACGGCCTTCTGCACCCATGCAACGCAGCACCTTCTCCCCGAAAGCGGTGACTACCGGGACTTCGTCGGCGGCGAACAGTCCGGCTTCGATGGCCTGGAGCGGTAACAGTCCTCGAGATGATCCGCTGCATTGGAAGAAGTACGCAAGCGAGGTCGAAGCGCAGGCCGTGGCCATCGCGAAGGTTGCTGCTGCCAGGTCGCGCAGGCCGCCGCCGAGACCCCCGTAGGCGACCGGTACGGTCAGCCCCAGCAGGCCGGCGTCGGAAATCGTGCGGACATGTTCGATCGGGAATTCGCCTGACCGGTCGGCTTCGATTGCCCGTTCGGCCAGCGCCGGAAGCACCGAATCGACCTGACGTGCCCGCTCGCGCTCGGCGTCGGTCATGTCCTCGACCAACAACTCTCCGGTGGCCCGGCTCTGCGTGTCGACGCTCATAGCAATCGTCACCCGTCGCGTGTGAGACGGCCGAGTACGAGGTCGGACCCTCCGGCACTGTCAGCGGCGTAAGACCCCGTCGTGTAACCGCTCCAATAAACCGATCCATCGGTGGCTACTGCTAGACCGGTCCCCTCATCCACCGCTTCTGAACCGAACGTCGTGATAGCTATCGCGCCGCCGTCGGGTTTCAGCCACGCCAACGCAATATCACGTCCCGTGGGCACGACGGGCAGGTCGGGTAGGTCGGACGAGTATTCCCCGGTCTCGGGGAACTCGGGCAGGGTGAGGTTGTCGATGGTGCCGGTCACGACGATTTGGTTGTCGACAAAGCGCACTTCGAATCCGGAGTCGAGATCGGTGAAACCGGACTGCCAGCGCCATTGTTCTTTTCCTTCGGCATTGAGCGACACCACGATCATGTCTCGTTCACCACCGAGACCCCTGGCGAACGAGCCTTCGGTCGAACCGGCCACGAGCACTGATCCGTCGGGTCCGAGCCCGACTCCTTGGGTCCAGTCCAAAGCGTCCGATCCGAGCTGGGTGACCCATTCCTGTTCGCCGTCGGGTGAGAGGCGCACCACGAACAGGTCCTTGTCCCCCGCATTGGGGCCGCCGAAGTCACCTTCGGTGTATCCGGTGACATAGAGGCCACCGTCTGGTGCCAGCGCCGAGCCTTGCCCCCAGTCGGTTGTATCGGTTCCGAACTGGCGTACCCATTGCTGGTTGCCTTCCGCGTCGAAGCGGGCCGCAAAACCGTCGAAGCCCCCGAGATAGGTGTCCGGATCGAGCGTGCCTGCGCTGTATCCACTTATGTATGCTCCGCCGTCGAAGGCACTCACGTCGAACCCGCGGTCCCATTGGTCGCTGCCGAATTGTGTGCGCCACAGTTCGTTGCCATCGCCGTCGAAGCGGGCGAGCCAAACATCAGCCGATCCCTGGTTGGGTCCAGCAAAGTCGCCGTCGGTGAATCCGCCGACGTAGATCGATCCGTCTGGTGCAACAGATACGCCCAGAGGTGAGTCGTTGGATTCACCGCCGGTCTGCAGTGCCCACAGCTGGTTGAGCTCTTTTGAGTAACGGGCTAGGAACACGTCTCGTTGTCCCTGGTTTTCGCCGGCGAGATTGCCTTCGGTGGAGGCGGTTATCACTACCTCACCATTTGGTGTCGCAGCTACGCCGTAGGAGGTTTCGGACCCAGAACTACCGATCTGAACACGCCACAGGTTACTGAACTCGGCGAGTGGCTCAGCTTCGCCGTCGCTGCTACCGCAAGCGGCCGCGGCGACGCATGCGACAACGACAGTCGCGGCTAGGACCCGGCGGCCGATCACATCAGGCGGCGCTGCCGCCCCCGCGTTGCCGCTGCCTTCGTATTGTGGGGACTAGGACAACAACGATGATCACGGGGATCAGCACCGCAATGGGTATCCAGTTGAACCCTGAATCGTCGCCATCATCATCGTCAGCCACCGCGGCGGTCTCTTCTTCGGCCATCTCTGCTTCGGGCTCCGGCTCCTCTTCGACCACCTCCGGCTCAGGCTCGAGTTCCGGCTCCTGTTCGACCACCTCCGGCTCAGGCTCGAGTTCCGGCTCGAGTTCCGGCTCGGCCACGGCCGCAAAGGTGACCGGCTGTGCCGCGTAATTTGCGGCTGGTCCGAATCCATCGCCGGCCACGATGAAGCATGGGTTGTCCGCGTCGCAACGCAGGGGGATCACCGATACTGGATAGTCGATCGTCGCGGTCCCATCCTCCGCGATCTCAACGATGTGTGTGCCGTAGTTGCTCAGTTCACAATCGGCAGGACCGACCGCTGGATAGTTGTAGCAGGTGACTATCGTCGCGGTCTTGCCTGGAAGCCAGCTTGTGAGCGTAACGGTGATGACGTCGCCGTCTTCAATGCCTTCGCTCTTTGAGACTTCCATAGTCTCTCCGTTGTGACCCTCACCATGATCGGCAAATGCGGCAGGTAGCGCAACGAGACTCGCTAGCGCCATAACAGAAACCGCTGCTATCAAGCGGTATTTGGTGCGGATCATGGGTTCCCTCCGAGAATTCACCTTTGTCGCGGGTCACTTTCCCACAGACCTGCTGTGACACTACAGCGAAACAGCGTTCCGGTCAACGAAACAGCCGATTGCACGGCGGTGGATCAAAATCGCCGATTTCAGTCTGGATTCAGTACTCCGACCTCGGCCAACTCAGCTCTCATCGAGTTCACTGCACCGATCATGCTGGTTTGCAGCATGTAGGCCCGGCTCTGTTCAGGGTCGGCTGCGGTGGTGGCCAACTGGTCCAAGGCGCGTTGTCGGGCCGCAGGGTCGCTCGCTGCCAAGCTTTCGGCATTGTTGTGGGTGTGCCGTTTCACGTATTCAATCGCGAGGGTGCGGCGCAGTTCAGCATGGTGATCGAGCCGGTCCTCAGCAATGTCACCGTGCAGTACGGCGGCCAGTGAGCCACCTAGCAGCACCGCGTCATGGATCCCACCGTTCATGCCCATCCCACCGAGCGGGTTGTTGACATGGGCAGCGTCTCCCATCAACACCACCCGACCGACCCGAAATCGGTCGGCTACTCGTTGGTGAACCCGGTAGATCGTGCGGTGGGCGATGTCGTAGGGATGGTTGAGGGCGACTACCCCGTTGAGTCGGCGCTGAGCGCTCTCGTCGCTGAGAGCTTCCTCGTCGGTTTCGTGCTCACCGACCGGAAACAACGCCCTCCACAAGCGGACTGTTCGTAGCAGCACCAACCACTCATCGGGGTCGGAGATGTAGTTGACGTAAGCCAGATCGTCGAGATGGTCAGCCATTTCGAACGGAGTGGACACCACCAGATAGCGATCTTCATAGGTCATGCCGTCAAAGGTCAGGCGTAGCGATTTACGCACCGCGCTGGCCGCGCCGTCGGCCCCGATCACAGCATCGGCGCTGATCGTCTCGCCCGAGGCCAAAATCACCGAAGCTGAGTCGCCTTGATCGGCTGCGCCGACTACTTCAGCGTCGAACTTGACGGTGACGTTGGCCATTTTGGTGAAACGGTCGAGCATGATTTCGCAGAGTTTGTTCTGCTCGCATTGGAGACGGAACGGATGGTCGCTCACATCGGCCAGCGTTGCTAGATCGAACTCGGCCACTACTCCTTTGCGTCGGTCCCGATAGGCAAAGCGGGGGGCCACCAAGCCTCGACTGATCATCTCGTCGACGACGCCGTAGTGATCGAGCAAGTCGAGGGTGGCCGGGTGAAAGGTGGAAGCTCGCAGTTCCCGGGGCAGTTCGGGTGAGGCTTCGAGCAGCGTTACTTTGATGTTCCGGGTGGCGAGTACCGCGCTGGCGACGCAACCGACGGGACCCGCCCCGGCAACGACTACATGTGGATCCGGCACAACTCAGTACTCGCGCAGCATCATCCCGTGGCCCACAAATTGGTCGTTGATGCCAAGGGTCCGTAGCGCATGCCACAGGCAGATGGCGTTGATGGCCAGCACGGGTTTACCAAGCCAGCGTTCGGCTTGATCGGCTACCTCAACCATCGACAGGTTGGTGCCGCATTGCACGATGGCGTCGATGTCGTCGCCGTCGAGGCTTTTGAGTACGTCCACTAGGGTTTCCGGGGTCACATCGGCGATTGAGGTTGCCGATTCACAGCGCAGGCCGTGTACTCGTTTCACGTCTAGGCCGCATTCGCTGAAATATCCGTACACCTGCTCGTCTGCGGCTGGTTGGTACGGCGTGAGGCAGGCAATGCGTGACACTCCGAGCTTGCCGAGGGCGGCGTTGCAGGCTGCGGCGCCTGAGGTGATACCGATTTCGCCGGCGATAGCGGCGACACGTGCTGAGAAGGCGGCGTTGCCTTCTTTGCCTCCCCAGAAAGTTTCGGCCGACATGCCCATAAGGATGTGGTCGGGTTTGCAGGTCATAATGTCGCGGATTGCGGTGGGAATGGTCTCGCGGATGAGATCCAGGAAGTGCAGGAATGCTTCGTCGCTGCTGAGGTCTGGCGCTTCTACCAAGAAGCGTCCGCTATGGAAGGTGACCCCGGGTGGGCGCACCCGGGCGAAGTCGTGTTCGACAACCGTGTTGGTCGACGGCACTACGACCCCGATTTTGGCCCGGTATCCCACAACATCAGGCACGAGTGCCCCCCTTCCGGCTCGCTTGTTTGCGGAATGACGTTCCGCTTACAGGAACGTTATCAGGGCGGTGGGCTTGTGCTTCTGTGCGCTAGCCTCACAACTCTGGAGACGTGGCCGAGCCAGGTTGAAGGCGCTTCCCTGCTAAGGAAGTAACGTCGCAAGGCGTTCGTGGGTTCGAATCCCACCGTCTCCGCTTGTGTGATGTGTCAAGACATAGGAACCTTGTGAACCCACGCGGGGTGGGTTTATCTGGGTGGGTTTTGGGGGTTGGTAGTCGCGGGTTGGGTCAAGGGTTAGGTGTCGGAGGAGTTCACCTGTTTGGGTTGCGATGACTCTGATGTCGAGGTCGTTGGCGCATAGGTGAGGCGCACCAACTCGTCGAACGCTTGACGTTCGCCGGACTTCGAGTATCGGCGCGGGTGTCATACCGACTGGTTACAGTTGGGTACCAACAGGAGGAACTCAGGATGTCACCTCAGTTGGCGGATATTTCTCGTCACGGCATGGAGTCTCCGCCCGGTGATGATCGACTGGGTGAGGCGATTATCTATGTTGCCAACGGTCTTGAGAACGATCCGTCTGGGCGCGGTGCGGTCAAGCTGAACAAGGTTCTGTGGTGGGCGGACTTTGAGAGCTTCCGCGAGCGAGGATGCTCTGTCACCGGTAGTGCCTACCAGAGACTGTCGGAGGGTCCCGCCCCTGTGCGTCTGTTGCCGGTGCGCAAGCAGTTGGAGAAGTCAGCCGAAATCAAAATCGAAGAACGATCCAGTGGTACGTCGTTACCCGAACAGGTGGTCCGCCCGAGTCGCTCTCACCGTCCGATCTTCGATAGCGATGACTTGAGGTTCTTGGACCGTTCGCTGTCCAAGTTTCGAGGTTGGTCGGGTAACCAGTGCAGTGAGTTCTCGCACAGCGCGTCCGCTGGTTGGCAGTCCGTCGAGGACGGGCAGACCATTCCTTACGAAACGGCTTTGGTGGATACCAGACAGGTTACAGACGATGATCGAGCCTGGGCCAGATCGGTGGCGGTGGGATACATCTTGGAGTGACGAAAGACCCAGAACAGTCTCCAGTTGAGAGGACCGTCGCCTTCGACACCACAGTGGCTGGTATTTTTCCGCGCGAACGGCACGGAGACGGTACCCGACCCTCCTTGAGTGACTTCGAGAGTCTCTATTGGCCGCATCTTGAAGGGGTCCTCTCTACATCGTGGCGCAGCGCCACCGCCGTTGAGGAGGACCACCCCGAACTTATGGTGCTGCTTATGCGGGATGTCAAAGGGATGTTCCCGCCCGCCCGGGTTGTTTTCGCCAGACCATTGGCTGGACGATCAGATCCATCTACATTGCGCGTGATCGGCATTGAGTTTGATTGGGATTACTGGGACGATCCCTAGCCCATTAGTCCGTGTTGGGACACCATCGTCGCTGCCTACTAGTGACACACCACTCGCCGTCGCAATGGTGCGTAACCACAAAACCCGCGGGAACCCCAAAAACGGCTAAAACACGACCAAACCAGGCTATTTTCGCTCTGGTGGCTAACAAGATTGGGTCTAAATGGCTAAGACCCTGTTTCGTACGGTTTAGGAAACCGACGCTGTATCCACTGAGCTGCAGGGACGGGCGGGCAGTTCCGCGCCGCTGTGGACAGCGACGACGAACGGTCATGTCTGCACAGCCATGTAGTCGCTGGAAAAGTCTGGGGTCAGCGGGTTCTTGGCGGCTGGGTCGCAGGTGATGCACGCTCGGTCGCGTTTGAACCAAAAGAGCGCAGAGACCTTCACCACGGGCCCACCGTGCTCCGGGCTTCTGGCCTTGTCGGCAACGACGGCTGGATTGTCGCTGGTCACGATCCGTTTTGCTAGGTCCAATCTGATAACTCTTGGCTCTGATGTCGAGGGCGGCGACCAGGAGGGTTACGGGGGTGTGTTTGTGGGCTCTGCCGATGCCGATGTGGTGGAGTCGGCTGTTGTGGCGGATGGTGAAATGGATTTGACTCAATATTGATTTGATACCATACTCTTTGGGTGACACGGATCGAGTACCACCCCGTGTTTCGCCGACCAGATCACAGCCTTATGCGAGAATCCCGAAAGCGATGGACTCCGCTGGTGAGGTTATGACCGAACCCGCAGTAGACACCGAACATCCCCCTGCGGAGTACGCCAACGCCGCTAGCCGCGTGGTGCAGGCACGCGAACAGGTTCTCGGCGACGCAACAGCGAAGGCTGCTCACGATGCCCTACTGGCTACTATCGAAGAGCGGCTCGCAGCCAAGCACGCCACTCTTGCCGAGGTTCGCCGCGCCATCGGACTCACCCAGAACCAAGTAGCGGAAACTCTCGGTATGACCCAAGGTGATGTCTCCAAGCTCGAACGACGAGACAACCTTCACCTGGCCACTCTCTGCCGGTTCATTGAGGCGACCGGGGGGCGGCTCCGCATCAGCGCTACCTACGGGACAACAGAAGTCGATCTCCAAGTCGGCGATCTCCTCGCCACCGATAACACTGCCGAAACTGCAACAGCGTGACCCAGCACCAGCACCCCGAGCCGGTGGTGACCCTGAGCGACGGCCGGCAGGTCAAGCTTGCGACTCCCGCAGCCCGTGGGGTGGCGCGGGTTATCGACTCGGTGATCCACGGGCCTTGGGCTACGGGGGGATGTTGCTGATCTTCCTTGCCACGTTCTGCATCTGGTGCTCGACGCACGAGACCGACCGCGGGCAGGTAACCCTCGGCATACTCGCACCGGTCGGATGGGCGCTCTATGAGCCCGTGACGGTTGCGTGGCGCGGCCAGACGCTCGGCAAGGCCATCTGCCGCATCAAGATCATTCGCACCTCCGACGGCGACACGCCCCACCTCGGGCAGGCGATCGTGCGCTGGGCGATCCCCATGGTGGCCGGCGAACCACGTGTCACCTTATGTGCGCCGCCACATCACGGAACGCGTTCGGACTCAACCGAACAAGAAGACCCCTACCGACCTAGCAAAACGCTGAGTGGAGTAAAGAGGCCACTCTCGATGGGATATAGCTTCTGCGGGGCTGTGATTCACCCCCGCTGAACTGGGCAAACGCCTGCTCGCTAAGACCCTGCTCGCTCGGCGACCGATAGCCCTACTCTAAATATGGCTAGAAAAGCCAACGGAAAAGCGCTATAATTTTCTCTGTGGAAGCTGGAGTCCGAGAGTTGCGGGACAATTTGAGTCGCTACCTCACCGCGGTTCGAGCAGGGACCGAGGTCACCGTGACCGATCACGGGAAGGCAGTGGCGCTTCTGGTCGGCATTCATGAGCCCCGAACCATCGACCGGCTGGTCGACGATGGGTTGGTCATGCCGGCTCCGACGGCGAAAACGCGACTGTCCCACTCCAAGGTCAAGAGCAAGGGAACAGTGAGCGACCTCGTGGCCGAACAGCGCCAGTGATCGTCTACTTCGATACGTTCGCGCTCATTCCCCTGATCATCGACGAGCCTAGCTCCGATTCCCGCGAGCGACTTTGGAATGAAGCAACGCGGTCCGTCAGCGTGCGTCTTCTTTACGTCGAGGCCCGATCCGCGCTGGCTCGGGCTCAGCGACTCGGGCGGCTGACCCACAGAGGGCTTGATTCTGCGGTTGCGCTACTTGACGACCTCAGTGCCCAAGTCGATCACGTCGAGATCACCGACCGACTGGTTCGAACTGCGGGCGACCTAGCCGAAGAGCACCAACTACGCGGCTATGACGCAGTTCACCTGGCCGCGGCGCAGACAGTTACCGATGTGGACACAGTTTTCGCTAGCGGCGACCAAAATCTCATCGCCGCCGCCTCTCATCTTGGACTCACTGTGGCGCCAGGCCGATAGTAGTCGGCGAGACCTATAGGTTGAGGGTCATGGAGCGACAGCAAGGAGAGGCGACGGCTGCATGGCACTGACTGCACCCACCAACCGGGCCGAAGCCGTCGTTCGGCAGAAGTGGCTCACCGCCGCGACCATCGGCTGGAACAGCGTCGAGGGCGTGGTTGCAATCGTCGCCGGTGTCGCAGCGGGGTCGGTGAGCCTGATCGGCTTCGGACTGGACTCCGGCATCGAGGTGTCGGCCGCGCTGATCCTGACCTGGCGGCTGGCCCAGGAGCGCCGCACCGGCTGCAAGCAGGACGCCGACAAACGGGCCCAGCGACTGATCGCGCTCAGCTTCGCCGCGCTGGCCCTCTATGTGGGCGTCGCGTCAGGGCGCGACCTAGTGCTGGCCAACCGTCCCGACGAATCGCTGGTGGGGATCGTTATGGCTGCCCTATCGCTGGCAGTCATGCCGGTGCTGGCCCTGGCCAAGCGTCGGCTGGCCCCGGTGATGGGATCGCGGGCCGTGGAAGCCGAGGCGAACCAGACGTTGCTGTGCGCGCTCATGTCGGGCGGGCTGCTCATCGGCCTGGGAGCCCACGCGACTCTGGGATGGTGGTGGGCCGACCCACTTGCCGGGCTGTTCATCGCCTCACTGGCGGCCTACGAGACAGTATCTGTGTGGCGGGCCGAGTCTCTAGAAGACACTTGCTGCGCCTGATGTCCAGCCGTTGGGCCAACGACCACACACCCCCCACACACCCCCAGCGGCATGTCTACGACGCGCCCGATGCCGAGTTCGTCGAGCCGGGTCAACTCCGGCCTGTGTCTGGCTGATGTCACCGTTGCTGATCGAACATCGAGTTGATGGACTGGAGATAGCCGCTCGGGATGGCGGCGTTGGCGAGTTCGGCTGTGCTGAGAACTCCAACCTCGGTGTGCTCGGCACTGTGACTTAGCAAAGCGGGTCGGCTCGCTGTGCACGCGTAGGTGAGAATCAGCACACGCTTGCCGTCCACGTCATAGATCCACGAGTCGATCATCGAGCCCACCACAGCAGAGAGCCTGAGTTCCTCGCCTATCTCACGGCGAAGGGCATCCTGTGGACTGTCGTCGGTGGAGTCGAGACGACCGCCGGGTAACTCCCATTCCCCGCGCCGATTCCGCAAGACAACGACCTGGTCGTGCCAGCCGAGCACCGCCTTCACCGAGACCGGCCAACGGTCGTCGGCCCAGGAGTCGAGTTCCACTTCCAGACGGCCATCGACGAGGGCGGCTCTGCATTCCTCGATGACCTGCGCGGCCGGTGCGTCCGACGAGACGACGTGAGGCTCAAACTCTCCAAGGTCGGCGAACTGGTCGTACATGGCTGCTGCACCAGTGGTCTCGGGCGTGTCGTCACGCCCCCGTACCCGTTGTAACGCCGTGACACGCTTGGGTCGCAGGACGAGATACTGCACCCGGATCTTGCGCGCGCCAAGGCGTCGAACAACCCGATCTAGGAACCACGGCCCGACAATTCCGTCCCACACAACTACGTAACCCGCATCGGCATACGCTGCCGCAGCGTCGGCAGCAACCATCATCACCGCCTCGTTCTGGGTGTGCGCGTCCGGAAGCCATGGCGCAATGAACCCCGACCGGATGGACCGATAGAACCAGTCCGACTCCAGATGGACACCTCGCTCGCACCCCGAAGCGAGAGCGGCGCTCACAGACGTCTTCCCCGAGCCCGGCGGCCCCGACACGATCAACACTTCTCCGCTGCTAAGCATCCAGCCATGGTAAGGCGTCGCTGGCCGCATTCAATCGGCGGTCAGCGGTCGGTGCGGTCAGCGGTCGGTACGGTCAGCGGTCGGTACGGTCAGCGGTCGGTACGGTCAGCGGTCGGTACGGGCGGCGGTCGGTGCGGGCGGTGCTACGGTGCGGTACCGCTCAATGGCTGTCGGGAGGAGTGAGCAATGCACAAGGTAACAGAGGCGGATCTGCCCGGCGTGGGGGTTCGCTTTGACCTGCAGACGAACGCTGGTCGTTGTGTGGGTGTGGTCGTGCATCAGTCCGGCCGGCGTGATCTGGTCGTATATGACGAGCAGGACGTCGACCGGGCCTGTGAGAGTGTGAAACTCAGCGAGGACGAGGGCCACACGCTCGGTGAACTCTTGGGAGGCAGCCCGGTGTTGAAGCATCTCGACGATGCCGTGCACCGGCTGGAGGACCTGGTGATCTCGTGGATCAGGATCGACGAGAAGTCGTCTCTGGCCGGGCTGACCCTGACGGAGGCTGCACTGCGAAAACGCACGGGTGCCGGCATTGTGGCGCTGGTCACCGACTCGGGCTCGATTCCCATACCGGGGGGAACTGACCGTCTCGAACCCGGTGACACGGCGGTGTTGGTGGGGGTGCCGTCTTCCGTCAAGGCCGCCACCAGGCTTCTCGCTCCGCCCAGCTAAGCCAGCATGCACACGGGCGGCGATCTCCTGTTGATCGAACTGGGGGCGGTGGTCCTGGGCTTGGCCGTCATCGCCCGTGTGGCGCGCAGGGCCGGGCTGCCCGCGCTCCCGTTGTACCTGCTGGCGGGGCTCGCTCTCGGCGACGGCGGCATGGTGGAGTTGCCAGCATCGGCGGACTTCATCGAGGTCGGCGCGGAGATCGGCGTGATCTTGATGCTGCTGATGCTGGGACTCGAGTTCTCGCCACACGAACTGGTCGTCAACGTGCGCCGATCCACATTGGCCGGGTTCACAGACCTGGCCCTCAACTTCGCGCCGGGATTGGCCGCTGGTCTGCTGCTCGGGTTCGATCCGATCGTAGCCGTGCTGTTGGGCGGCATCACCTACATCTCGTCGTCGGGCATCGTGGCGAAGCTGGTCGCCGACCTCGACCGGATCGGCAACCACGAGACCCCGGTCGTACTCAGCGTGCTGGTCATCGAGGATCTCGCCATGGTGCTGTACCTGCCGATCGTGTCGGGTGTGCTGTTCGGCGGTTCGGTGACGAGCACCGTCGTGACGGTCGCCCTCTCGCTGGCCGCGGTGTTGGCAGTCCTCGCCATCGCCTACGCGCTCGGCGACCGGCTCAGCGCTATCGCCTTGAGCCAGTCCAGCGAAGCGCTGTTGTTGACCCTGCTCGGCGTGGCCCTGCTCGGCGCTGGCATCGCGGGACGCCTCAACCTCTCTACCGCGGTCGGCGCCTTCGTCGTGGGCGTCGCGCTGTCAGGCGACATCGTCTCCCATGCCCGAGGGCTGCTGCTGCCGCTGCGAAACCTCTTCGCCGCAGTGTTCTTCGTATTCTTCGGCCTGCAAGTGGACACTGGCCTCATCCCGGGCGTCGCCGCTGTAGCGGCCGCCATCGCCGTGGTCTCCGTCGCAGCCAAGATCGCCACTGGCTGGATCGCAGCCGGCCGCGCCGGCATCGGCACACCCGGGCGACTGCGGACCGGTGCCGCACTTGTGGCGCACGGGGAGTTCTCAATCGTCATCGCCGAACTCGGAATCAGCCGCGAGAGCGACCTCGGCGCGCTCTCAGCCACCTACGTGATCATGCTCACCGTCGTCGGCGCGCTGCTCTACCAATTCTCAGACGCGATGACCTCCGCCGCCATCAACAGACGCGATCGCCGCCGATAGTTCGGGCACCCACCCAACTGCACGAACGTCGGCATAGACAACGTTGCACCGACAAAATCGGGCTCTACGCGTTTAAGCGGGGAGTGGGTCCGCGGTGAGATGGTTGGGGGCCTCCAGAATCGGGGTTAAACGAACACCGAATCTGAGGAGGCCCCCGGTGGAACGAGACTCTACGCGTATCTGTGAGTTGTTGGTTGGTTTAGGCGATGTTGACGTGCTTGGTGTCGTTGATGAACCGTCGGCTCCGTTGGTGGTGCATGTGCGGACACGGCACCGGCCGGTGTGTTCGGGTTGTGGCGGGTTGGTGTGGTCCAAAGGCACCAGCGCGGTGCGGCTGGTGGATTTGCCGGCGTTCGGCCATCCGGTGCGCCTGTTGTGGCACAAGCATCGCTGGTTCTGTGCGGCCACAGATTGTGTGACAGGTTCATTCACTGAAACCAACGACGAGGTCGCACCGACGCGTTCGGCGTTGACGACTAGGGCGGGGCGTTGGGCGACAACAGCGGTGGGGCGTGACGCGCGTGCGGTGTCTGATGTTGCCGCCGAGTTGGGGTGTGGGTGGCACACAGTCAACAAAGCAGTGCTTGCTTGGGGTGAGGCGCTGTTGGCTGTCGATGCCGACCGTGTGGGTTCGGTCGAGGCGCTGGGGCTTGATGAGACCCTGTTTGGTCGTGAGGGTCGTTGGCGTACCCGCCGGTGGTGCACCTCGATTGTGGATGTGTGTGGTGGTCAGTTGCTTGACGTTGTGGCTGGTCGCGACGCGCAAGCGGCCACAACGTGGTTGTTGAACCAACCCCACCGGTGGCGTGACGGCATTACTTGGGGCACTTTGGATCTCTCAGGCGCGTACCGGCGCAGTTTCGATGTGGCGTTACCGCAAGCCGGTCAGGTCGCTGATCCGTTCCATGTGATCCGCTTGGGCAACAACAGCATCGACGAGACCCGGCGTCGGGTCCAAAACGACACCTTGGGTCACCGTGGCCGCAAAGGTGCCCCGCTGTATCGGGTGCGGCGGCTGTTGATTTCGGCTCATGAACGTCTCAGCGAAGGTGCCGACACCAAACTCCGGGGTCTGCTCACCGCAGGCGATCCCCGCGGCGAGGTTCGTCTGGCGTGGCACGCCAAAGAGACCCTGCGCGGTCTCTATGACATTGAATGCCCACGACTAGCTGACACCTACCTGCGTGAACTCGCCGACAACCTCACCAACGGTGACTGCCCACCCGAGCTGTCCCGGCTGGGCCGCACCCTACGTCGTTGGCATCACCAGATCATCAACTGGCACCACGCCCGGGTCACCAACGGCCCCACCGAAGCAGTCAACAATCTGATCAAACGAGTCAAACGCACCGCCTACGGATTCCGGCGCTTCAACCACTACCGGATCCGGGCGCTGCTCTACGCCGGAAAACCCAACTGGACCCTCCTCAACACCATCACTCCCCCCTAATATCCGAAGAGCCCAAAATCGACGAGAAGTTCAAGACACGCATTCGACAAAACCGACAGGCACGCCGAGAAGTTCAAGACACAAGACGACAACTCGAATCTAAGGTCCAGTCAACGGTGAGCACCTAGCCCGCATCGAAAGCGGTCCTGAGACCATGGCTGAACCACGACCGATCGCTTTGGTGAACGGGCAGTCGGTTCGGGCCTCTTCAGGCGGTGATGGTGATTGCCGCCGACGCTGCGGCGACGTACGCCGAAGCGGGTTACGCAGTCGTGTGGGACGGAATTGTCGGACCATGGTTCCTAGATCTGGTTGCCCGACACCTTGGCGCCCGCAAGATCCGCTTGCAATATCTCGTCTTGCGACCCGGCCGTACCAGGGCTTTGGGACGGGTGCGTGGCCGTGACGACGTGGTCGATACCACTGGCGCCGAAGCCATGTACGACCAGTTCGCAGACCTGGGAGATCTTGAGCCCCATGTTGTCTCGTCGGACGGACCGGCCGCGCAAGTCATCGAGGAATGCAGAACCGCCTTGGCCGATGGGAGTCTGCAATTGGGCCGCTGGCAGGGCACGACCAAGAAAACCCCCTGACGCCGCTAGAACGGGCACCACCTAGCGGTGTTGGGCAAGGAATGCGTCAGTGAGCGGCAACGTACTTGCCGTCGATGAGCAGGGGAACCGATTGGCTGACATCGACCTCGGCCGCCCATTCCACATCGTTACCGAAACCCCACTTCTGCAGTTCGCGCCCGGAGGTGCAATCAGAGAGACGCTCCCGGAGGTCGTCCGTGGCGTCGGCGTACGCCGGCTGCTGCAGTAGCAG
This sequence comes from Candidatus Aldehydirespiratoraceae bacterium, assembly GCA_965249055.1. GTDB lineage: Bacteria > Actinomycetota > Acidimicrobiia > Acidimicrobiales > Aldehydirespiratoraceae > VXYK01. The sequence continues at coordinate 643,945 of CBDFKX010000002.1, forward strand.
CCACGGGTGATCGCTGAGATGCGCCGATCGCCGCTATCACCGCTCCCGCCCCGACAAGGTCCTCGAATGCCACCAGGCGCAAAGCTGGAAACATGAAGTAGAACTTTAGATTGTCATGATAATCTAAAGTTGATATTCCAACGGTTGCTCTCACTACCTGAGTCCGGGGCTGAGACTTTCTTTCTTTGGGGACCGCGGCAAGCGGGCAAGAGCACCCTGCTCAGACATCGGTACGCCGACGCCGTGTGGGTTGATCCGCTCAAGGCGGACGAGTTCCGCCGTTACATCAGCCGTCCCGAGCAGTTGCGCGAGGAGTTGGAGGCGGCGGGACCCGATCCATCGCGCCAGGTGGTCATCGACGAGATCCAGAAGGTTCCCGCCCTGCTCGACGAGGTCCACTGGTTGATCGAGAACCGTGGGCTGCGGTTCGCGTTGTGCGGATCGAGCGCGCGCAAGGTACGACGCGGCGCCGCGAACCTGCTGGGTGGGCGCGCCCTGCGCTACGAACTGCGTGGCCTGACCGCTGGTGAACTCGGGGAGTCCTTCGACCTCGACCGAATTCTCAACCACGGCTACCTACCCTCGATCTACGGGTCGAACAGGCACAGCCGCAGGCTTGAGGCTTACATTTCCGACTATCTGCGTGAGGAGGTCGCCGCCGAGGGACTGGTGCGGAACCTGCCCGCCTTCTCAGACTTCCTCGACGCAGCCGCACTGAGCGACACCAACCCTGTCAACTATTCGAACGTTGCCCGCGAGTGCGGCGTGTCGGGACCTACCGTCAAATCGTACTTCGGCATCCTCGAGGACACGCTGTTGGGTCGCTGGTTGCCCCGCTGGCGGCGGCGGGCCAAGCGGCGGCTGGCCGGCGCGCCAAAGCTCTATTTCGAGGATGTGGGAGTCGTGAACCGCCTGGCGCGGCGCGGTGAACTGCACCGGGGCTCCGACTCCTACGGCAAGGCGTTCGAAAACTGGTTGTTCCATGAGTTGTCGGCTTTCCTCGCATACCGAGAACGCGACGAGCAACTGACCTACTGGCGACTCCCGAGCGGTATCGAGGTAGACTTCATTGTCGGCGACATGCGGTTTGCGATCGAAGCAAAAGCGACCGGCAGGATCAACAACAGCCACCTCAAGGGCCTCCGCACCCTAGCCGAGGAACATCCCGGCGTCAGTCGCCGAATCGTGGTCTGCCTCGAACCGAAGCCGCGTCGCACCAGCGACAGCATCGACGTGATCGGAGCCACGGACTTCGTCCGAGAACTCTGGCAAGGCGAGTTCATCTGAGCCGCCCCGATGCGGCGTCAATGGCCCGAGGACCCCACTCCAACCGAGTCCAGACCATTTGTCGCAGTATTTTGGTCGACTGCACTTCCGAGGATCACGCCGATGTCCGGTCAAAGGTCGGAGCAAATCGCGAAGTCCGCGCCATGGCCTCAGGGCGCATCCGACTGTCCGTGCGAGTTGGAGCCCCAACAAGTAATGGTGCCGTCGACCCGAATGGCACACGAATGGCCCCCGCCCGCAGAGATGGCGCTGAACTGACCTTCGGGCGCATCCGACTCGCCATACCAGTTTGTGCCCCAACAGGTCACAGCACCGTCAACTCCGATGGCACACGAATGGAAGTTGCCAGTTACGATCGCGACGAACTGGCCGTGGGGCGCATCTAACTGGCCGTAATCGTTAACACCCCAACAGGTCACAGCACCACCGACTGCGATAGCGCACGAGTTAGCCGCACCCGCTGTGACAGCGCTGAACTGACCCTTGGGCGCATCCAACTGGCCGTAGTCTTCAACACCCCAACAGGTCACAGCACCACAGACTGTGATGGCACACGAATGGGTGCTGCCCGAGGCGATAGCAGTGAACTGGCCTTCGGGCGCATCCGCGCCGGCACCGTGACCCCAACAGACAGCGGTGCCGGCGATTGTGATGGCACACGAATGGAAGTCACCCACCGTGATCGCAGTGAACTGGCCCTCGGGCGCATCCAACTGACTGAACCCCTCGTCTCCCCAGCAAGTCGCAGCACCATCGGTTTTAATGGCACACGAGCTGATATTGCCCGCGGCGACGGCACTGAACTGGCCCTCGGGCGCATCCGCCTGGCCCCACGCGTTGGCACCCCAACAAGTCGCAGCACCATCGGATGTGATCGCACAGGAATGGCCGACGCCGCTTGAGATCGCTGGGGAGGAAGGAGTTGCGCCGGATCCTCCTAGGGGAGCGTCGTCACCGCATCCAACGGCTAGCAAAGCGACTGTGAGCGTTGCGTCGATGAAACCAACTATGAAACGAGGGCGGGGCATAGTTCGCTCCTTCCCGAGCGGTTTGCACCTTACCTCCAGCGGTTGGTCCCAACCCGACCGGGTGCGCAATCGGGGAAACTCCTTCACACCCGACTTGGACGCCCTCGGGGTTAGGCTCCGCTTCGGTGAAACACAGCCATCGAGCCCTGCTTCTCGGAGTCGTACTAACCGTTGTTGCTGTTGCATGCACCTCTGAAGGAGGTGGCGATGAACTCGGTCACGACACCACCACAACGACAGCACCCCAAACCACAGTCGACGACACCACCACAACAGCAGCGCCCGAAACCACGATTCCTCAAACGACCGTGCCCGAACCCACCGTCACGGTCCCAGCCCAGGATCCCGAAAGCAGTGTCCCGGCTGGCTTGGTGACGCCCACGGGTATCCCGGTCGCGGTTCTCGAACGTACTGATTCGGGCTACTTGGTGAGGACACCTTGCGGAAACACCGCCGAAGTTTCCAAAGGTGTGCTGATCAACGGTGCTCGTGTGGTGATCGATCCAGGCCACGGCGGACCCGTGGATACAGGCGCGGTAGGACCCAATGGTCTGGTAGAACGCGACTTGAACCTCACACTCGGCCGAGCCGTCATCGATGAACTGACGAGCCGCGGCATCTCCGCGGTCAGCACCCGCACCGGCGACTACGGGACGTTGCTGTCGGTTCGCGCCCTCCTCGCCGACGATCTGGGAGTCGAAGCACTGGTTTCGATTCACCACAACGCACCCAATTGGGCAAGGAGCAGCGTCCCTGGTAGCGAGGTGTTCATACAATCTGCTTCACGCGACCTCGCTCGTGCCGATTCCGCTCGTCTCGGTGGGCTGTTGTACGAAGAGATCACCGCTGCGCTTGCTACTTTCGACAACATCACCTGGAGCCGATCGGCCAGTGCAGGTGTGCTGCGGGTCCTGTCGTCAAGAGGTAGCGACGCTTACGGAATGATCGTCCGTCCGGCTGTCCCCACAGCCCTAGTCGAGTACGGCTACCTTTCGAACCCCTCCGAAGCCGCGCTGTTCACCACCGACGAATACATCCAGGTAGCCGCCACTGCCACCGCGGATGCCATCGACGCCTACCTGCATACCGAACGTCCGGGTACAGGATTCATCCAACGCCCCCGCATATTCGACCCACAGCGCGCTCCCAGTTTCTGCGAAGATCCTGCTCTCGAATAATCTGGCTAGCTTCATTGGAGATGGATCTGGTTCCGACTATTGACATTGCTGAGCCGTCAGCGGCGTCGCTCAGCGCACTGGACGCTGCGTGCGCCGATCATGGCTTCTTTCTCCTCGAAGGCCACGGCCTCGACGACCTGATCGACCAGAACTGGCGTGCCACACGCCAGTTCTTTGATTCACCGCCAGAAGTGAAGGAGTCGATTCGCCGGAATCCCGACTCGATGCTCGGTTGGTTTGACCGTGAACTCACTAAACGCAAACGAGACCACAAGGAGGTGTTCGACTTCATCGATCCTGAGATTCCCCTCGAGCACAACCCGAACTGTTGGCCGCAAGGAGTAGACGGTTTCCGCGAGACGATGGAGCAATTCTTCGATGCTTTCGCTGCGCTCGCGTCGAGGACTCTCGGTTTGTTGCATCACACTTTGGGTCTGCCCCAGAAGGCGGCGCAGAGCCACACGAGCATGCGTTCCACCAGTACCGTGCGTCTCAACTACTACCCGGTCGGGGATCCTGTCCCGCTGCCAGAGCGCGAAGGGTTGAACCCGCTCGGGGAAACCGCTTTGGGCTATCACACGGACCCTGGAGTGCTCACCTTGTTGCTGCAAGACGACACTGGCGGACTCCAAGCAGAATCGGTCAAGCACGGCTGGATCGATATTGAACCCCGGCCCGGGACCATTGTCGTGAACCTGGCCGACACTATGCAGGTGTGGACCAATGACCGTTACAAGGCGGCGGTTCATCGGGTCGTTCCCATGACCGAGAGATCCCGCTACAGCATCCCGTTCTTTTCGAACCCTCCCCGTGATTGCATGATCGCGCCGATCGATGTGTTGCTTACCGGACAACCTCACTACCGCCGGTTCAGTTGGCGCGAGTTCATCACGGGACGGGCCGACGACAACTTCGCGGACTACGGCGTTGACGACATCCAGATCAGCAACTTCCGTATCACCGAATGAGGCCATCGCCTCTCTAACTACGAATCTAACTACGAACTGACCGTGATCGACGAGGTGACGCGATGGTCAACCGTGTGTCTAGCGGGCAGGGATTGTCGGCTCTTCTGCCGCTGTGACTGGGTTCGGCTCAGCGTCGATCAGGTGACGTATTTCGGTGACGGAATCGATCGTGTGATCGGGTGGTGGCAATTCGGAGGGGAACTGCCGGCCTCGCCGAACCCATGCGGTTCTCATTCCGAAGCGTCTGGCTCCGTCTATGTCGGTTGCCGGGCTGTCGCCGACGAACATGACCTGCTCAGGGCTGTCAAGTCCTGTCGCATCGAGGGCGTCACAGAAGATCCTGGGGTCGGGTTTGGCGTAGCCGACCTCTTCTGAGATGACGATGAACGGCGCTATAGGGTCTAGGCCCAATGCCTGGCATTTGTTGCGTTGCATCCCGCTCGGCCCGTTGGTGACGATGCCCCACGGCACCGTTCGTTGGTTGAGGTAGGCAAGGAAACTGTTGACCTCCGGGTCGGGTTGCATCTGCTGGTCCATTGCGTCGTCGTACCATCGGTTCAACGCTGCGATGTCCAGGCCGGTATCGGGCCATTCGCTCAACCAACGAGCGAATCGCCGTTCCTTCAAGTTGGGTACGTATTGCGTGGTGGCGTGTAGGTCGTGGTCCCAGCGAGTCATCATCGCCACGGCATCAGCGCGTGCGACTGATGTCGTTGTCTCGATGTGCTGTTCGTAGAAGCTGTTGGCGACTCCGGCGAAAGCGTTCTCAAAGTCGAACAGCGTGTTGTCCAGGTCGAATATCAAGCCGTCAATTGCGAGGTCCATGTGATTGCACCGCTTGGGTCCTTGAGGTCATGGTAACTCCGCATTCCCGAGCTACAGGTCTTGCGGTGCCCACGGAATCAAGATCATCAAGTTCCCAGGACATCAAGACCGTAATCGGCTGCGCAGGTCTGCAGTTGCTCGTCAAATGTGGCAATAGCTCGGGCATGTCGGTTCAAGGCGGTGTCAAGCACGATGACGTCAGGAAGCCGCAGCCGGGTCTCAGCTCTTAGCTTCGCCAATCTAAAGGGAGCTCCGGGATCGACGATGTCGATGTCGAATGCCGCTTGCAGTCGTGCCGAAGCTTCATCAAGGACCCCTAGTCGGGCTGGCGCAACGAGGCACTCAGCTAGGGTCACCGGGTGCAGCAGTATGGGCCATGGGGATCGACCTTGCAGCAATTCGATCCATAGAGGTAGGATGATTGGTATGACCGTTCCGAAGGCCAAGATCGCAGTCACCATCGACGCCGATGTGCTGGCGCGCGTCAAGTCGACAGTTGAGGCGGGCGAGGCACGAAGTGTCTCGGCGTACGTCGAACACGCCGTCGCCAGTCAACTCGCAGCCGAAGCTTCATTCGACACGATGCTCGCTGAGATGCTGGAGGCTACGGGCGGACCACCTACCGACGAGGAGCGGGCGGAAGCTCGTCGCCTGTTGGCCGGTGATGCCGCGACATGAACCGCGTCGTGTTGGACACCGGCGCTCTAATTGCCTTGGAGCGCGGAGACCGCTTCGTTGCAAATCTGGTTTCCGAAGCAAGACGAACCAAAGGAACTTTGACCGTTCCTGCGGGATGTGTAGCTCAGGCGTGGCGTAATCCCAGCCGCCAAGCCCGCCTTGGGGCTCTGCTAAGGATGCCCAATACCGATGTGGTCTCGATGGACCACGCCGAAGCCAGAAGTGTCGGTCTTCTGCTAGCTGCGACCGAGACATCTGACGTTGTCGACGGGCATGTGGCCGTATGCGCTCACCGACTTGGGGCAACGGTCGTCACGAGCGACCCGGACGACATCAAACTGCTCGGATCCACCTTCGGTACTCACCGCGTTTGAGCGCCGCTTCCGGGATAGGGGCGCTTTTCAGCATGTCTGTTGGGCTAGGAACGTTCGGAGGCTGGCTGTAAGGACAGCTGGTTGGTCGATTGGGATCAGCGTGCGGCTGTCGTCTACCCAGACCAACTGCGAGTCATCAAAATGCTCCGCTAGTCGTTCAGCGTGAGCGAGCGGCATCAACTTGTCCTCACGTGCCCAAACGATGAGAACCGGCCCACGGAATGACCGCTGCTGCTCAGCCCACTCCAGTAACTGCTGCTTTTTGGGCACGGATCGAAGGTACTTACTCAGGTCGCGGCGAACTTCGCTGTTGTGAAGCAACGGGTCGAGCCAGCTCATGAACATGTCGTTCGGCACTCGTTTTTTGGACAGGCCACCGAACGTCAACGGGAGATGGCGAAGCCACCGAGGTCGCAACATCTGCGCAGTCATGAAAGTCCCGCCTGGTATTGCTGCGTTGAGACACAGCAGTCGACCGGGCAGACCTGGCGGATAGTTGTCGAACGCCTCGCAAGAGACCAGCACGAGCCGTGCCACGCGATCAGACCCGCCGGGACTGACAACGAGTTGCGCACCGCCCCAGTCGTTGCACACCAACGTGACGTCGTGCAGGTCAAGCTCCCCAAGGGTTCTGGCGATCATGGTCACGATCGATTCCAGGTCAAGGGCAGCATCTTCGGGCATCGGTGTGCGATGCGCTCCGAACGGCAGTTCCAAGACAATGCAGCGGTACCGGTCTCGCAGGCCATCAACGACCTCGTCCCACAAGCTGCCACTCATCAACACTCCATGAAGCAGCACCACTACGGGTCCATCACCCCCGGTATCTGCGTACCTGAACCCTGCACTCGTTAGTGCTCCAGACGGAACGCCAAGCCCCGCCGCGGATGAGTTGTCAGCGTTGGACACAACCCGACCGTAACCGCAAATCATCAACTAAGATCCCGCCAACCGAAAGACCCATTGTCATGCCTTCCGATTTTGCCTTCAAAGCCTTGAATCGCCTTCACAGCTCAGCGATAGCCGTCAGCCGTGGGAAGTTCGGTTGGACCGGGGCCAAGATGCCGGTCCTTGAACTCACCACCATCGGACGCAAAAGCGGTCTACCCCGTTCGGTCCTGCTGACTGCGCCGTGGCAGGACGGCGACCGGATGGCACTGATCGCCTCTGCTGGTGGGAACGACAACCACCCGGCATGGTTCCTGAACCTGCGCGACAACTCATCGGTCACCGTGCGTACTGCAGACGGCACCAAGAAAATGACCGCTCGTATCACCTCGGGGGACGAGCGAGCGGAGATCTGGCATGCGTCCGTCTCAGAGTTCAAGCACTACGCCGCCTATGAATCAAAGACTGATCGAGAGATTCCAGTCGTGGTTCTTGAGCCAGCGGAAATGACTGGGACGCCGACCTGACTAAAGGTTGTCGGGCCCAACCGAACTCGGCGTACACTGAACCGCTGTTGCGCCCGTAGCTCAGCTGGATAGAGCGTCTGACTACGGATCAGAAGGTCGGGAGTTCGACTCTCTCCGGGCGCGCCAAGCACATGCCAACTGCTCAGATATATCTCGCCACGATCGCGCTGGAACCCAACCGCTGGTTTGGGATCACTCAAGACCGTTGGGCAACGATCACAGTCAGTCCCTGGCTCGACCGAATCCGTGACGCCGGGATCGATGGTATTGAACTATGGGAGGCTCACGCCACCGAAGCCGAACCTGCCGAGGTGGAAGTGATCTTTGGGCATGACCTCGGGGTGGCGGTGTACAACACATACGCCAGTTTCGACGATGAATCCGACACGGAACGTCAGCAAGCCGCCAAAATGACCCGCCTGTCTGGGGCCGCAAAGGTCAAGTGGAACACTGGGGCGGACCGTGACGAAGCCTCTCTCGACGCTTACGGCGAGCGGCTTGCCCGTTGGGTCAACGAGTTGCCGGGCGTCCAAACCGTGTGCGAATGCCACGACGGTTCTGCCATGGACGATCCCTCAGTCGCAGCCAGAGTGTTGGCCGCCGGCGGACCCCCTGAGGCGGTGGGTGCGTTGGTTCATACCCACGACAGCCACGATCTGCTCCGAGCGCGCTTCGATGCATACGGCGAGCGCATCTGTCACGTGCACATCAACCACCTCAACCTGAAGGCACCACCGTTGGCTGAAATTCGAGACGAGTTCGAGCAAACCGTCGACCTTCTCAACAACCTCGGTTTCGACGGCACCTGGAGCCTCGAATTCGTTGACGGAACCCTCAGCGAACTCGACAACCAACCAGAGAAGCTGTTTGCGGCCGCGGTCGCTGATCTTGCAGTTTTGCGGGAAATCTTGGGCTGATTTCGACTCGGCCGCCACGACGGGGAAAGCTGAGCGCCATGTTTATTCTTCGATTCGATTTTCGCCTCGGCCCACAATCCGACGCCACGATGGCCGAGCTCTATAGTGCTTCGCTTGAGATGTGCGAATGGGGCGAGGCGAACGGGGCGATGATGGCGATGTTCTCCGAGCATCACGGCGCCAGCGACGGCTACTTGCCATCGCCCGTAGTCATGGCTGCAGCGGCTGCGGCCCGCACCACCTCACTGCCGCTCAACGTGGGAGCCCTGTTGGCGTTGATGTACGACCCGATCAAACTGGCCGAAGACATGGTGGTGCTCGACCATCTGAGCGGCGGCCGGGTCAGCTACACGGTCGGGCTCGGTTACCGGGCCGAAGAATACGCAATGTTCGGGGTCGATTCCTCGAGGCGTGGTGTACTGATGGACGAACACCTCGACATGTTGAAGCGAGTCCTGGCTGGGGAACGCTTCGAGTGGCGGGGTCGCACTGTACATGTCACTCCTGAACCGTTGACTGCCGGCGGTCCGATGATCGCTTACGGCGGTGGCACTGTGGCAGCAGCCCGCCGGGCCGCGCGTCGCGGCATGATGTTGCTGCCTCAACACGGCGATCCGGCCCTGGCCGAGGCTTACGATGCAGCCGCTCTCGAGGCTGGCAATCCCCCTGGCATGTGCATGTCGCCTGGGGTTGGTTCCCCCACGTCTTTGTTTGTCGCTGACGACCTTGATACGGCTTGGCAGGAACTCGGCCCTCATCTCCTTCACGATGCGGTCATGTACAAGGAGTGGATGGGAGATGTCGCTTCGGCTTCGTTGTCGAGCGCAACTACAGTCGCTGAACTCCGAGCCCAAAATGGTGCCTACAGGATCGTCACCATCGACGATGCCCGCCAACTCCGCGACCAATACGGCGTTCTCTCCCTACAACCCCTGTGCGGCGGTATCCCCCCAGAAATCGCCTGGCCTTTTCTCCACAACCTCGCAGCTCTCTAAGACCGGCACCGGTTGCTCAGCGCTGTTGGGATTGACGGCGTTGGATCGCGGCCCATTCGTCGCGGAGACCGACGGTGCGGTGGAAGGTCAGCGGGTCTTGCTGGTCGTGCGCGAAATAACCGAGGCGTTCGAACTGCACCACTTGGCCTGCTGGGGTGTCTGCGAGGGCAGGTTCGAGTTTGCAGCCGCTGCGCACCTCACGCGAGGCGGGGTTTAGCGAAGCGAGTGGGTCGACACCTTCGGCACCGGGGAAGGGGTCGGTGAAGAGCCGGTCATAGAGCATGACCGTGCCGTCGAGCGCGTGATCAGCCGACACCCAATGGATCGTGGCTTTCACCTTGCGGCCATCGGGGGCTTGCCCACCAGCGGTTTCAGGGTCGTAGCTGCAGTGAATGCGCACCACCTCACCGTCGGCGTCGGTCTCAACATCGGTGCAGGTGATGAGGTATCCCGCACGCAGGCGTACCTCGCGGCCCGGCGCGAGCCTGAAGAACTTCTTGGGCGGGTCGACCATGAAATCACCCCGTTCGATCCACAGCTTGCCGCTGAACGGCACCATGCGGGTACCGGCCGATTCGTCTTCGGGATTGTTGACAGCCGGACGCTGATCGATCAAGCCCTCTGGCCAGTTGTCGATCACCAACTCGACCGGATCGAGCACGGCCATCCGCCGCAGGGCTTGCCGGTTGTGATGAGTTCGCACAAACGATTCAAGTAGTTCGATCTCGTGGGTGCCGTTGACCCGGGCGACACCAATGTGCGAGCAGAACGCACGGATGGCTTCAGGTGGGTAACCACGCCTGCGCAAGCCCCGCAGCGTGGGCATGCGGGGATCGTCCCAGCCATCGACATGACCGTCGCGAACCAGTTCCAACAGTTTGCGTTTCGACATCACGGTGTGGGTGAGGTTGAGGCGCGCGAACTCCGTCTGGCGGGGATGGTCGTTGCCAAGACCGAGGTGTTCGATAAACCAGTCGTACAAGGGCCGATGCGTGTCGAACTCGAGTGTGCACAGTGAATGCGTCGTTCCCTCAACCGCATCGCTTTGCCCATGTGCCCAGTCATAGGTTGGGTAGATCTTCCATTCGTTGCCGGTACGAAAGTGGTGGGCGTTGCGGATTCGGTACATGACCGGGTCCCGCATGGCCATGTTGTCGTGGGCCATGTCGATCTTGGCTCTCAGCACCTTCTCGCCGTCGGCGAACTCCCCGGCCCGCATCCGGGCGAAGAGGTCGAGGTTTTCTTCAACGGTTCGATCCCGGTACGGGCTGTTGACACCTGGTGTGGTGAACCCGCCCCTGTTTGCCGAGATCGTCTCGGCGTCTAGGTCGTCGACGTAGGCAAGTCCGTCGCGGATGAGTTGTTCGGCCCATTCGGCCAGCTGTACGAAATAGTCCGACGCATAGGCAGATTCGCCGGGGTCGAAACCCAGCCACGCCACGTCTTGGCGGATCACATCGATGAAGCTGGCGTCTTCTGTTTCTGGGTTGGTGTCGTCAAAGCGCAGCCGGCATACACCGTCGAACTCGTTGGCCACACCGAAGTTGAGCGTGATCGATTTTGCGTGCCCGATGTGCAAGTACCCATTGGGTTCGGGAGGAAAGCGGGTTTGTACCCGCCCCCCGAAGGGCCCATCGGCGGCGTCTCTCTTGATCATCTCCCGGATGAAGTCGGTACCCGAGTTACTGGTCGAACCGGTGGGGGTTTCTTTCACAGACCTCAGGCTACGCGGTGTTGCCGCTAGGCGGTGTTGTCGCCGGGCAGGTCGGTTAACGTCAGGTGGATGTTTGATCTTTCCAACAAGACGGCGTTGGTCACGGGGGCGGGGCAGAACGTGGGGGCAGGTATCGCCGCGGCCTTAGCAACTCAGGGGGCACATGTTCTGGTCAATGACCTTCTCCCCGAACGAGCGGCTGCGGTTGCCGATCAAATCGCCGCTGCGGGAGGATCGGCCGCACCTGCAGCGTTCGATGTGACCGATCTCGACGCCATCCAGGCCGAACTCGTCGAACACCCGCCCATCAACATTCTCGTCAACAATGCCGGCAACGGTGGTGCTGAACAGATGCGGCCCAAACCGTTCAGCGAGATGGACCCGACCGAATGGGACAGCCCCATCGAGGTCAACCTGCGAGGCGTGCTCAATTGCGTGCACGCAGTGATCAACCCGATGGTTGAAGCCGGCTGGGGGCGGATAATCACAATCTCTTCGGGGGCTGGATCCGCCGGCGTCGGTATCGGCGTGGCGCCCTACTCGGCGGGCAAGGGCGGTGGTCTTGGCTTCATGCGGTCGTTGGCATTGGAGAACGCCAAGCTCGGGATCACTGCGAACAGCGTGGCTATCGGCTTGATGGACCAACCCGCGGGAAGGGGGCCCTACACGGAGCATCTGGCCCGCGCGATCCCGGTGAAACGCTTGGGCAGCCCTCCCGATATCGGTGCTTTCTGTGTCTACCTTGCCAGCGAAGAGGCCAGTTGGATGACAGGCCAGACAATCAACCTCAATGGCGGTTCCGTCACCAGCTAGCCGGTGCGGAGCCGAGGGACCGGCCTAGTCGGGCCAATCGATGTTGTAGTCCTCGAACCAGAATCGGGCCTCACGGATCGCGGTCGGCGAGGTACGCAGGCTGAGGTCCTGGTTCAGCTCCAACGGGGTTGGACCGACGTCTTCGGCGATCTTGGTGAGACCATCGAGATCGAGGTCGTAGCAGCGCACCGCGTTGAGGCCCAGCAGTAACCGCGTTTCCTCCACCGGGATTTCCTGGAAATCAGTTTCGAGACGTTCGATCGTGTGCGGCCATGATCCTTCCGGATGGGGATAGTCGGTGCCCCACATCAGCGCATCAATACCGTTCACGTAACGGCGGCGAAGTTCGACTTTGCTCATGGTCGACGCACCGATGAAAACGTTGGTACCGATGTATTCCGAGGGCAGTTTCTGGATCAGGCCCTTGGTTCGGGAGGCCATCTTCTTGACCTTCCAGTTACGTCCGCCGAAGACCGCATCGGTCTTGAACAGCAGGTCGCCGAGCCACCAGGAGCCGCATTCAACAGGTGCATATTTGAGGTTCGGGAACTTGTCGAATTTGCCGGAGAGCAGCAGTTGCCACAGCGGTCGGTGGGTCCAAAACGCCACTTCCAGCATGTACTGGGCCATGTTGTCGTTGTAAGACCCGGAGTCGGCCTCACCAGAGTGGGTGTGAACTACCAGCTCAGCTTCTGCACACGCGGCCCATACCGGGTCGTAGCTCTCGTGGCCGTAGGACGGATGGTCGTGCCACATGGTGGGGATCATGATTCCCTTGACCCCCGGTTTCCCGGCCAGCGCCTCGATTTCTTTGACGGATTCGTCGACTCCGTGGGTGATCGGCACGAGCGCTACCCCGGCACGACGGGGAGGGTTCGTGGCACAGAACTCTTCGAGCCAACGGTTGTGAGCTCGGGCTCCGGCCCAAGCAAGCCTCGGGTCGGTGATCATCCCGGCCTGCAACCCCGCCCCGAAAGGTGGCGCTTCCATCCCGGTCACGGCATCTCCGTCGGCGAATATGATCTCGCCCGCTACACCGTCGGCATCGAGGGTTTTGTCGCGGATCTCGGGGTCGTAAGCGCCTTTGAGGCCGACTTCGTTGTCTCGCTCCCACTGCTCAACGTATTCGCCGTTGAGTTCTTCGACCATCGCCCGCTGCTGGTGGCGCGTCACCAACCAATCGTCGAACTCGGCGTGCACGGATGATTCGAGGTACTCGCGGTAGTCCTCAACGAACAACCCGGCGTGGGTATCCGACGACACGATGATGTATGGAGCGTTGCTTTGGTCAACGCCTTCGAGGGGATTCGGCATGGGTGTGCTCCTTTACGATTTGAGCTTTCTACCCGAACCCGGGCATTGTAGATCAGCACTAATCACTCAATCTAATCTACGCCTTACGGAGGACCGCCAATGACCACGCCAACTGACACAGTGCCCACCAACCCAGTGCCCACCAACCCAGTGCCCACCAACCCAGTGCCGATGAGCCGACCGGGTGAGGTTGCTGGCTGGCCCAAGCTCGTCGTCAAGTACACCACCGACGAGGCCAATGTCGCCCCGCTGCTGCCGCCCGGGCTCACTCCGCTTGATCCCGTCGTGCAGATCGGCATCTATTGTGTGCCCATTCTTGGTGAACCCGAGTTCGGGGTCAGCGTGAAGGTTCCGGCTTCGTTCAACGGTGTCGAGGGGGCTTACAACCTCGGTATGGGGATCGATCAGGAGGCTGCCGTGTTCATCAGCGGTGAGCTCAACGGCCAACCCAAGTTTCTCTGCGACATTGAGTTCTTTCGTCTCGGCGATCATGTCGGTGCTCGTACCGTTCATCAGGGCTACACCTTCATTGAATTCTCCGGTGAGGTGACTGGTGTGGGAGCCCCGGTTGAGGGCGAGTTTGTTGAGCACGAGTGGTGGACCAAGTATTCCCGTGCGATCGGCGGAGCCGAGAAGCAATACGACTTCCCACCCCATGTGGTCGACGTGGCCACTCGTTTTGAGCAGATCCATGTGGAGGAGATCGACGGTGATCTGAAACTCCTCGACTCGCCATGGGATCCGGTGGCGCGTTACCTGCCGATCAAGGAGATGGTGTCGTCCCAGTTGGTCACCCATCAAGCCAAAGCACGCGACATCACCAACGCCGGCCCTCTAGACCCCATCGCCTTCTGGCCTCACGCCGACGTCATCGGGGGGAGCCGCTGGCCCGGCGACCGCGGCGGCCCCCGCCACACCTAAACCCCCCAAACCCACGCGGCCCCCGCTACACCTAATCTTCGAGACGCTCAGGTTTCGCCGCCGAACCAGGTGGCTACGAGGTTGAGTCCTTCGATGGCGGAGCGGGGATGCATTTCTTCGAAGATCCGGCGGTAACCGGTGGTCTTGATCCGCCAACCGGCAGCGGTCTTCACATACTCGTCGTAGTAGAAGGCCGCGCCGCGCAACGTCAGGTCGTGCTCACCGATGATCACCTGGTCTTCGAGTTTCCAGATTCCGGTGGCTGTACCGTCCCCTCTGAGCGTGATTTCGGGGTGGTGGCAGGAATGGCTCGACAGGAAGCTCTCTGAACCCATCGATTCCGTTAGGAAGCCGATCACCGCAGCGACGCCATCGTACGAATACTTGCCGTCGCTGTAGCGAACGGTCACATCGTCGGTGAGTACAGAACGCATCTCTTCAAACAAGTGCTGGTCGAGCAACCGGAGGTACTTGTATTTGAGTTGTTTGATCTGTTCGATCTCAACGAGGTCTTGGGGGGTCATAGTAAGTGCCTCTATTCCAGCAGGGCGGGCAGTTGTTCGGTGATTTCTTCGGGGGTGACCGCTGGTGAGAAGCGAGCAACCACTTCTCCGTCGGAGCCGACCAGGAACTTTTCGAAATTCCATTGGATGTCTGACAAGGCATCGTCGCCTGGGTGCTCGCGCTTGAGCCAGTTGTAGAGATCGGCGGCGTCATCACCGTTGACGTTGATCTTGGCGAACATCGGAAAGTTGATGTTGTAGTTGTCGTTGACAAAAGCCCGGATCTCTTCAGCGCTACCCGGTTCCTGGCCACCGAACTGGTTGCACGGAAAGCCCAGCACCTGGACTCCGTGGTCTCCGTTGTGGAGCGTACGCAGACCTGCGTACTGGCGTGTGAGGCCTCAAGCGGAAGCGACGTTGACGACCAGGCAAGCCGCGTCGGCAAACGTCGAAAACGCCACTCGGTCACCTTCCAGCGAAAGCATTTCGAACTCGTGGAAGCAAGCCATTGGTCTCCCTTTATTAGACGGTCAGCCGACTATAACCCCGCCGCCACAACAGCCCCAAACAGCTGACGTCAACCGCCCGATATAGGCGCTACGAAATAGACCTCGGTGGAGGAATCGACCTTCTCAAAGATCCCGTTGGGGATCAGTTCGCCGTTGATGGCAACGCTGGCACCGTCAGTCAACAACGGTCCGAGCCCCGGGTAGAGGCGCTCAAGTTCTGTAATCAACTCGCCAACCGTGTTGCCATCCACCCGCAATACTTTTTCACCGCCGGTGAAGCGACGATGATCGGCTTGAAGATGGACAGTGGCCATTAGCTCTTGTTGCCGGGGTCTAGCTGCCGGGGTTCTCGTTGATCGCGGCCAGCAGCCTCGGAGGCGACATCGGCAGCGAGGTCATACGCACGTCTGTCGCTGCAGCGATGGCGTTGGCGATGGTTGGGATCGGGGGCACGATGCCTGTTTCCCCGACGCCGCGCACACCGTAGGGGTGGCTCGGGTTGGGAACCTCGACGATGATCGCATCGATCATCGGCAGATCAGAAGCCACCGGCATCCGATAGTCGAGGAAGCTGGCGTTTTCCATGACCCCGTTGGAGTCGTAGATGTATTCCTCGTTGAGCGCCCAGCCGATGCCTTGCACCGACCCACCCTGTATCTGACCTTCCACATAGGAGGGGTGGATGGCAGTGCCGGCGTCTTGAGCGGCGGTGTAACGCAGGACCGTGGTTTCCCCGGTTTCTTCGTCAACGGCTACGTCGGCGACATGGACCGCAAACGACGGGCCCGCCCCCGCCGCGTTGAGCGAGGCGGTAGCGGTGAGCGGGCCACCGGTGTTCTTGGCCATTGCGGTGATCTCTGGAATTGTGAGCGGATCCTGCCCTTCAATGACCGCCGCGCCGTCGACCCATTCGACCTGATCGACCTCCACGCTCTTGATGGTGGCAGCTCGTTGCTTCAACTGTCCGATGAGGTCACGGCAGGCGTTGACCACTGCCATGCCGGTGGCGAACGTGGCGCGGCTGCCTTCGGTGATATCGGTGAAACCAACCGATTCGGTGTCGGCAACGATCGGTGTTATGCGATCGACGGCGAGGCCGAGTTCTTCGGCTGCCATCAGCGCCATAGAAGCGCGGCTGCCGCCGATGTCGGGGCTCCCGGTGATCACTGTGGCGGTGCCGTCTTCGTTGAGGTTGACTGTCGCTGACGATTGTTCCCCGATGTTGAACCAGAAACCGGTTGCCACGCCTCGCCCGGCGCCTTCTGGAACCGGTGAGTTGTAGTGGTCAGAGTTCTTGATCGCTTCAAGGGTCTCAACGAAACCGATCTTGGGGTGTGGTGCGCCCATTGCGGTGGCGTCGCCTTCAACGACCGCGTTCTGTAGGCGGATGTCGATCGGGTCCATATTGAGGCGCTGTGCGAGTTCGTCAATCAACGTTTCGACGGCGAATGCTGCCTGCGGTGCCGAGGGTGCCCGATAAGCGGCTGAGCGTGCCGTGTTGGTGACAGTACCGATGGCGTGAAGCTCAAGGTTGGGCAGCTTGTAGGAAGCCACCGACATCGCCCCGGTGAGCGCGCTGAACCCTTTGGTGGAGCCGTTGTCGAAGTACATCGTGGATTGCAGGGTGGTGATTTCGCCGTCCGCGGTAGCACCGATCTTCGCGTTGATCTTGGTGGCAGGTGCCGGGCCGGTTGCCCGTAGCACCTCTTCGCGTGACATCACCAGCTTCACCGGGCGGGCGGCTTTCTGTGACAGCAACACCGCGACTGGTTCGAGATAGATGGTGGTCTTGCCGCCGAACCCGCCACCGATTTCGGCGGGGATGACTTTGATCCGGTCGGTGCTCCAGCCGAGGGCAGCGGCCGTTTTGGAGCGCACCGCGAAATGTCCCTGCGAGGACGCCCATATCGTGGCTTTACCGTCTTGACCGCAGTCGACCACGCAGGCGTGGGGCTCGATATACCCCTGGTGCACTGCTACAGTCCGGAATTCTCGTTCGATGACGATGTCCGCTGCTGCGAAACCGGCTTCCACGTCGCCGCGACCGAATTCGTTGACTGACGCCAGATTCGATGGTTCGGTATCGGCCGAGAACAGGGTGCGGGTGGTGGGGTTGGCGATCGGGGCGCCTTCGGCGATCGCTTCGTCGATGGTCAGTACTGCGGGCAGCGGCTCGTAGCTGACTTCGACTGCGTCAGCGGCAGCTTCGGCTTGGGCGGTCGTAACCGCGGCAACCGCGGCAACAACATGGCCGTTGTACAGGACCTCGTCACGTGCCATCAGGTTCACTGCCATGTCGAATTCGGGGTGAGTGGGGTCGAGATCAGCAAAATCAGCACCGGTCACTACCGCCTTCACTCCCGGCATCGCTTCGGCTTTGCTGGTGTCGATCGAGACGATCCGGGCGTGCGCGTGTGGTGAGCGCACTAGGGCGGCGCGGAGCTGCCCGGTCATGTCGAGGTCGGCAGCGAACCGGGCTTTGCCGGTTACTTTGTCGAGTCCGTCGTGACGCACCGGTCGGGTGCCGACGTATTTGTAGGTTCGGGGGTTCTCGGTGACAGTCACTTGGAGGCTCCATTTACCTGAACAGCCGCTTCTTGCACGGCTCGGATGATTTTGTCGTAGCCGGTGCAGCGGCAGAGGTTGCCGGCTAGGGCGTAGCGGATTTCGGTTTCGGTGGGGTCGGAGTTCTCGTCAAGCAGCGCTTTGGCAGCCACGATGAATCCTGGGGTGCAAACGCCGCATTGCAGAGCAGCTCCTTCGAGGAAGGTCTGTTGCACCGGGTGCAGTCGGTCGCCTTGGGCGATGCCTTCAACAGTGATGATCGCAGACCCTTCGGCTTCGGGAGCGAACATCAGACATGCGCAGTTGACCTTGCCGTCGACCAGGATTGTGCAGGCACCGCAGTCGCCGGTTCCGCAACCCTCCTTTACGCCGGTGAGGCCCAACTCGTCACGCAGAGCGTTGAGAAGTGAGGTCTCATCTGCCGACAGGAAATCCACTTCGTCGCCGTTGACTGTGCAGTTCACGTGGGTTCGTGGCATCAGCTCGCTCCTTTTGCTCGTTGTGCGGCTATCACGGCGGCTCTTTTGGCCAGCACTCCCGCTACTTGCCTGCGGTATTGGATCGTGCCTCGTTTGTCGTCGATGGGGTTGCAGGCCGCCGAGGCCGCGGCAGCGACTGCTGCGAGGGTGTCGTCGTCCAAGCTGGAGCCGACAAGGGCAGCTTCAGCGTCTGCCACTCGCACGAAGGTCGGGGCCACCGCGCCGAGAGCAACTTTCGCTGATGCGACGCTGTCGCCGTCCATGGTCAGTTGCACCGCAGCGCCGACTACGGCGATGTCCATTTCGGTGCGGGGTATGAGCCTCAGGTAGGCATCGCCGCTGTTGGCGGGCGGGTCGTCAAGCAGGAACTCGATGACGAACTCCCCATCGGCGAGCGATGTCTGCCCTGGCCCGGTTACGACATCGGCCACATCGGCTGTCCGTTCGCCCGAGACGCCGGCGATCACGGCGGTGGCGTCGTTGACGATCAGCGCTGGCACGGAATCTGCTGCCGGTGAGGCGTTGCAGAGGTTGCCGCCCCAGCTTGACCGGTTCTGGATCTGGTCAGAGCCGATCAAACCGCTTGCTTCGGACAGGCCCGGGAACATGGAGCTGAATTCGGCGTTGGCGGTGAGTGCCGATGTGGGCGTGGCCGCACCGACAGTCCAGGTGCCGTTGTCGTGGCTGACTGCAACGAGTCGCTCTATGCGTTTCAGGTCGACTAGTACCGATGGCTCGGGGCGACCGGCTCGGATTTGGGGGATGAGGTCGGTTGCGCCCGCGAACACCCGAGAGTCGGGATCGCTGCGCAACAGTTCAAGAGCCTCATCCACAGTTGTGGGAGCTGCGTATCTCATTAAGTCCGTAACATACTGCGCTGCAAGCCCCCAGACACATCCGCGCGGCTAGTTGTTGTGGCGCGGTTCAGCGAGTTCTTCAGGCTCCGGCGCGGGTGCGGCGGGTTGACCAGTGCTGGGTTGCGCCGGCGGATTGAAAACGCTGGGGGCGATCTTGCGGGCTGAGGATCTCGGTGGCGAGCCACAAACGTTTCAGCCAGCGCACCCGGCCTGTGGCCAGATCGTCTTGGTAGGCGTTACGGCCGTGGAGCACGTGGTAGTTGTTGACGAATTGCATATCGCCGGGCGCAAAGGTCATTTCGACTCGATTATTGGGGTCGTAGATGAGGGCGTCGTAGGCGTCCATCGCGGCGCGTTGTTTATCGCTCAGTCGTGGGGCGTCCGCGTGGCGTTGCGAGGCCTCGATGTAGGGCCGGATATAGCGTACGAATAGCCGGTCGCCGTGCTCGGTGAACACCGGCACCCGATAGAAGGGCTCGTTCCCTTTGCTTTGCTCACCACGGAAGTCGTAGGGAAGCGCGTCGTAGAGCACCCCGGCTAGTTCTGGATCCGTTCCAACCAGGAGATTGTGAGCGGCGACGGCGTTGGCCACCAGGCTTTCACCGCCCGACACGCCGGGATCGAGGCACAACAGCCCGATCAGGTCGGAGCCGTCGGAGTGAAATACTTGGGCCACACCCCCGAGTTCGTTGCCTCTTGCCGTGGGGTCATTGACTGATTTCCCTTGGTCTTTGACATCTCCGAGCAGGTGACCTTTCACGTTTTGGGGCCATGGCACGCCTAGATGAAGGCCGATCCCCCAGTACATCCAGGCCGCTGCTTCGTAACCGATCCTTTCGACGGGTAGTGCCGATATTCGACAGAATCCACGCCCGTTGATCAATTCGTCCGCGAGCTGTGCCAGCACCGGGGCGAGCGTGGGCAACGGGAAACGGTCTTTGTCGACATCCAGCACTTCGTGGGTGTGGCTGCGTGCAACGGCCAGCGCAGCTTCGAGTTCGGCGATTTCGTCAACGTTGAGCCGATGGGTCCAGACGTCGCTGTCGGCAACATCAGCCGCTGTCCAGTTTGCGTGAGTTTCGAGCGGTCGAACTGCTGTGCCTTCAACGGCTTCTACGGCACTCACCGCCCGCTTCCGTTCGTCGTTGCCGGTTGAGCCATTGCTGGTGTCGGCTGCGCGCCACGTACCAAACGGCCGGGCAGAGCACCGGTGGCTTCACCCGAAGCGTAGGTTTCATCGCCGCTGACGATGGTGTGCAGGTAACCGTCTGCTCGTTGCAACAATCGACGACCACCGGCGGGTAGGTCATAGGCCAGCTCTGGGCCTCGCACTCGCAGGTTGTCGAAGTCAATGACGTTGATGTCGGCTCGGTACCCCTCAGCGACGACTCCCCGGTCAAATAGCCCGACGGTGCGGGCTGTGTCACGGGCTTGGCGTTGCACTAGGAACTCCAGACTGATCTTGTTGTTGGGCCGGTCCCGACCCCAGTGCTGTAGCAGTGTGGTTGGGAACGAACCGTCACAGATCGTCCCAACGTGGGCACCGCCGTCGCCCAGCGCCGGCACCGTGTAGGGGTGGGTGAGCAACTCCCGCGTGCCATCCAGGTTCATGAATCCGTAGTTGGTGAAGGGTAACCACAGCATGTTGGTACCGCCGTTTTTCAACAGCAGGTCGAGGGCGAACTCCTCAGGGCTCTTGCCGACCGCTTCGGCACGGCGGGCAACTGTTTGGTCTGGGTCGGGTTCGTAGTAGGGCAGTTCACCCATTTCGAACATGTTGTGGAAGTTCTCGATCAGGCCGCCTCCGACGAGGTCGCGTTCGACGCCGCCGCTGGTTTGGAGCAGGCGCTGTCGGCGGTCGGGGTCTTGTAGGGCTGCGACTCGCTCAGCGGGCGCCATGTCGGCAACCTCTTGCCATACCGGGTTGCGCATGAACGGATTGAGCGTGCATTCGAAGCCCAGGAGGATGCCGATGGGCCGAACCGGGCATTGTCCTGTGATCTCCAGTCCGTCTGCGCGAGCAGCTTCGATTCGGCTGAGGAGGTCTTGGTGGAATCCGGCTGAGCGTGGACTCTCCACGATGGTGAACGAAAGCGGGCGCCCAGACACTGCGCACATGTCGCGGAACATCTGGAACTCGGCGTCGCGGTCGGTGAAGTCACTCACGAGTTGGAAGACCCCTGTGTGGGCTTTACCTACTGTTTCGGCGATTCCGATCAGCTCTTGGGCTGCGGCGGTCAGTGTTGGCGTGAAGTCTCCGGTTGACGTCTTGTGGTTTGAGGTGCGGCTGGTGGTGAACCCCAGGCCACCTGCAGCGATGCCCTCCGCGGCGAGATGACCCATCGTTGAGATGTCTTGGTCGGTGGCGTCTTCTCGGTTGGAACCGCGCTCCCCCATGACGTGCAGGCGCAGCGCACCGTGAGGCACTTGTGCAGCGATGTTCATGTCTTTGGGGCCCTCGAGCGCGCCGAGATATTCGTCAAAGGAGTTCCAGGCCCACTGCAGTCCTTCGTGCAGAGCCGCTCCAGGGATGTCCTCGACGCCTTCCATCAGTTCCACGAGCTTGTCGTGGTCTTGGTCGTGCACCGGTGCGAAACCAACCCCGCAGTTGCCGAACACAACGGTTGTGACGCCATGCCAACTCGACGGTTGCATTCGTTCATCCCAGGTGGCTTGCCCGTCGTAGTGGGCGTGGATGTCGACGAAGCCGGGTGCGACCAGCGCTCCGTCTGCATCAATCTCGCGGCGAGTCGATCCGCTGACCCGACCTACCTCGCTGATCACGCCACCGTTCACGGCAACATCTGCGGTGCGTTTCGCGCTGCCCGTGCCGTCCACAACAGTGCCGCCTCTAATGATCAGATCATGTTGCGCCATCGTCTTTCCCCTTCGGCGGTTTGATTGCGTTGTTGTTGAACCAGCCACATGATGACACTCAGACAGCAACAAGCGCCTACTCTCGCTATCAGCAAATCTCCTCACTAGCACAGGGGCAACATGATTGAGATCACCGACGACCACCGGGTTCGCACCATAATTTTGATGCGGCCCGAAGCTAAGAACGCCATGAACGCAGCCATGTGGGACGGTCTCGCAGAGGCGTTGAACGAAGCCGAACAAGCTCCGGATGTGGCCGTGGTTGTCATCACCGGCTCCGGAGATTCTTTCTCGGCCGGCCAGGACGTCATCGAGATGGGTCGGATGGCTATAGGTGAGCGAATCGAGGGGATCCACGGGTTCGCTGGGGTTGCCACGATCCTGATTGATTTCCCGAAGCCGCTGATCCTGGCTGTCAACGGTATGGGTCTCGGGTTCGGCGCCACAATCCTCGGCTTGGCTGATCTTGTGTTCATGTCGTCTACGGCCCGACTCAAGTGCCCGTTCACGATGCTCGGCGTTGCCCCCGAACTGGCAAGCAGCGGCAGCTTCCCCGCGCTGATCGGGCGACAGAATGCGAGTTGGGTTTTGCTGAGTTCTGAGTGGATAACAGCCGGCGAATGCCTTGAGATGGGTTTGGCTTTCAAGGTTTGTGAACCCGACGAGTTGCTGGCCACAGCCATGTCACGCGCCCAGATTCTCGCTTCCAAACCGATCAGCTCGCTGATCGCCTCCAAACGCACCATGGTTGAACCCATCCGAGCCGCTCTGCATGAGGCTCACGCCCGAGAAAACGGCGAGTTCGCAGTGCTGATGGGTTCTCCTGCCAACATCGAGGCGATGACTGCGTTCGCTGAGAAGCGTCCACCCAATTTCGACGGAATCGATTAAAAGCCGGTGTGATTTATTGAAACGTGCATAAATATTAGACCAGCACTTGCTGAACTAACTTGAAAATGCCACGATTGGCTTTGTGCGCACTCGGCTTGATTCGCTACGAGTCATGTTGGAGGTTCGAGCTCTGGCAGAGTTGGGAACCTTCGTAGCTATTGCGCCTGTGTTGTCCCGGGTGTTGCCACGCGGCGTCGGGCGTCCAGTGTTGGTGCTTCCTGGGTTTTTGGGTGACGACCCCAGCACTAAACCAATGCGTATTTTGCTTCGCTCTTTGGGACACGATGCGGTTGGTTGGGGCCTCGGCCGCAACATCGGTCCTACCGACGAGATCCTCGATGGTCTTGTTAGCCTCCTTGATGACCTTGACGACAAGAACGGTCCAATCGACCTTGTGGGATGGAGTCTTGGCGGCCTTTATGCCCGGGAGATGGCTCGGCTCGCTCCTGAGATGATCCGCCAAGTGATCACGCTTGGGAGTCCTTTCCAGATCGTCGCGGAACAGGATTCGAATGTGAGCGCGGCGTTCAGTTCTTTCAAAGAGTTCCATTCGGACCGGGTGATGAAACCTCGCATACCTAGCTGGGCTAGGGAACCAATCCCGGTTTCGGCTACTTCGATTTACACCCGCGGCGACGGCATCGTGAAGTGGGACCACTGCCTGAACCGTGACTTTCCCCATACCGAAAACGTCGAGGTGCGGGGTAGTCACTGCGGGCTTGGTCACAACCCCGCAGCAATTGTCGTGGTTGCGGATCGCTTGGCTCAAGAGGGTTCGCAATGGCAGCCGTTCGAGCCACCTGCCGCGTTACGGGGGTTGTTTCCAAACGCAGAGGTCTACGATCCGTCTCAACACGTGGCTTAAGGCTGACCTGACCAAGGGCTGACCTGACCAAGGGCTGAGATGGCTCAGGCCGACACGCCGGCTTTGAGTTCCTCGAAGGATTCTTCGATGCACAGCATGAACCGCTCTGGGTCCGGCATGATCTCGCGGCATGAAGTAACGCCGATGGTGATTCCACCGCAATAGCTGAGTACCGGAATGAAGAGCGCCAAGCCGTCGACTAACGGACCAAATCCGTACATGTCGATCAACCGTGCTGACGCCGCATACAACGGAACCTGGGGGCCGGGCACGTTGCTTATCACACAGTTCACGACTGGCCGGTTGGTGTTGACTGCCAGGCGGGTTGCCAGGCGGCTGGCGAGCGCAGCTGTCGCCGCGGGTACGAATTCGGTGTAGTCGGTCATCAACCGGGCGCCGACGGCATCGGTGAGTTCCTTCGATTCTTTGGTGGCCTCGCGCATGGCTGCGAGGCGTTCCACATCGTCGGCGATGTCGGTGCGCAGTCGCACGACCATGGCCGCCACATGGTTGCCTGCGTCGCTTTGTTCGCTTTCAGCGCGCACCGAGATCGGGGCCATGGCTGTCAGGCTCTCTTCGGGCAGCTCGCCGTGGTGTTCGAGGTAGCGCCGAATACCTCCGGCGCAAATGGTGAGGACCGCGTCGTTGATGGTCGCTCCTGGCACCGTGTTTTTGATCGCTTTGACGTCGTCGAGGTCGAAGCGCTTGCCTGAGATCACTCGATGTGGGGATACTTTTTGGTTGAATCGAGTCACTGGTACCCGTCCCGGCACTGCTGGCAAGTGGACATCGTCTTTGCTGGCCACCTTTGCTAGGCGTCCCAGGGCAGGAACGGTCTCCCTGATGAGGCTCGGAACTCTCAATGGCTGACGAATGCTGTTGACTGCGGCTCGTCCGAGTAGTTCAACCCCGGTGGGCACGTTGTCGGTGCGCACCAGAGGCGGGTCGGTCAAGGGAGTGTTGGGTTCGAGATCGTGGATCGCCGCGGTGATTTCTTGGCCCGATACGCCATCAACGGCGCAGTGATGGATCTTGGAGACTATGGCGTAGGCACCAGTTGGTATGCCGTCGAGATTGTCGAGTCCTTCAACGACGGTGAATTCCCAAAGCGGGCGTTCCAAGTCGAGCGGGCGTGAAACGAGACGAGCGACTTGAATCCATAGTTGGCGCCAGTCTCCTGGCTTGGGAAGCGCTACGTGGCGTACGTGATACTCAAGGTCGAAGTCGGGGTCGGATACCCAATACGGGTAATCAACTTTCATCGGCACATGAACGAGCCTCTCGGTGAACGACCGCGCCATGCCGAGGCGTTCTTCCATCATCGCCAGGATGGACTTGAAGGTAACTACTCCGCCCTCAACGCTGCCCTGGTCGTAAATCGCGACCGACCCGACGTGCATCGGTGTTCGCTGTGATTCGAGATGTAGAAAACTTGCGTCTTGAGCACTGAGTTGTTGCACTGTCGACCCTTTCGTCGCTAGCGCAGACTACGGACAAATCCCTGAAAAAACCCGTTGTTTTCTAGCTAAACCAGCTTGTCGGGAGAGGTCTTGCTGTCACGTGTCGCCGTCGCCAAATTGATCTCGGCTGCGCGGCTCTGAAGAACGAAGGCTTGCGCATCAGCTTCCTCAGCATTTCGGATCAGGGCTATCCGGGTTTCGAGTAGTTGCTCACATGCGACCCAAACGTCGCGGGCGATCATTCTGGTGAGCCTCATGCGACTGACTTCCGCGGCGTTGGACGACCACACTTCGGGGAGATGCCGATGAACACACGGGTCCAGCCTGGTTGTGAGGGAGATGCGGCGCTGATCGATGGCCGCGGCGAGCGCACGGGCGGCCGAAGCTTGGGCGAAGTATCGGTCTGCGATAGTCAACAGGCGTGCTGCCTCATCTACCTCGTGGTTGGGCATCGTCTCGCTCCTCTGGTGGAGTAGGTTATTACTTGAAACTTAATGAAACTATATAATAATTCGGTAGTTTCTACACCGCTGATGCCACTTGAGCAACTAGCTTCTAAGGGTGACTCGGCTCGGCATCGCCAACTCAGCAGATCTTGAGACCTGTGTTGAGATCGCCCGAGAGGCTGGACAGCTCACGCTCGAGTGGTACCGCGGAAGTGCTTTCTCTGTCGATCACAAGCACGATGGTTCGCCGGTCACCGCGGCTGATCTCGCGGTGGAGACTTTGATGCGTGAGCGTCTCAACGACGCCTTCCCGAATGACTCCGTGCTCGGTGAAGAACATCCCGACACTTCTGGAACATCGGGTAGAACTTGGGTGATCGACCCAATCGACGGCACTAAGGCTTTCATGAGGGGTGTGCCTTTGTTCGCCAACCTGTTGGCTCTTGTTGATGAGCACGGTCCCGCTGTGGGTGTGATCAACCTGCCTGCATTGGGTGAGACGATCTGGGCCGGGCGTGGACTTGGGGCGTTTCACAACGGTGAGCCGTGTCGTGTCAACGACCACGAAGGCCTAGACGGTGCTTTCGTGTGTACGAGCGGCTTCGGTTACTGGCCCGACGCTGCGTTGCGGGTGCTGCTCGATAGTCCCGTGAAGTTGCGAACTTGGGGTGACGCCTACGGTTATGCCCTTGTGGCTACTGGCCAAGTTGAGGCGATGGTGGATCCCGAGGCCTTCCCTTGGGATCTAGCGCCTATCGCTGTCATCATCGCTGAGGCGGGAGGCAGTTTCAGTGCCTTTGATGGTCGAACTGGTGCAGATGTCTGGAGTTCCGGGTCGGCCATTGCTACGAACCGTCGGATCCACGGCGATCTTCTGGCCCTGTTCAGTGATTGAAGCTGGGCACTGACTCTCCTCACCACAGGCCCTCAGCACAGGCCCGCTACCGGGTTTGCTCAGCTCACTTGCTCAAGAATCTCTTGATAGTTCAAGTTCGGGGAGTTTGGGCCGGAGCCAACGGCTTGGCCACAAGATGCGCCAGCTTCGGGTGCAACCGGGGAGTACCTCCCAAAGTAGGTGTCGAGGAACTCTTCGATTGCTGGGTCCGACCAGTCGTCGACTGCGAGTTGTCGTGTCCAAGCAGTGAGAACGATCGGGTTCTGCAGGCCGGGGTATGGCGCCAATAACGCAAACTTCTCCGATTTGAGGCGCTCGGTCATCGCTTGGATCAAAGACGCATCGAGGTCCGGTTGATACGCCACCCAGACGGCACCGTGTTCAAGGGAATGCACGGCGGTCTGGTTCTGAATGGGCTGGGTATAGATGCCACAGTTCTGCCAGGCCGGGAAGTGATCTCCGCTGGCTGGGGGTGCGTGATCGAAGCTGGCACACAGCCCATGCACAGCACCATTGTCGGACAGTTCTCGCACCTCGCCGACAGGCAGCTTCTCAGGTGCCGCATCTATGGCGTCTGGACATATCTCGGGCGCCGCTACAGCAACCGTGTCGACCGGTGCCGGGTCGACCGGCTCGGGTTCTGTGGATGACCCCGACCCTCCACATGCGCTCACCAACAAAGCGAACGCCATCATCAGCCTGAAATGCACAGCCCCACTTTATGCCGGTTAGTAGTACATGGATACGCCTTCGAAGCGGAGCGGGCGAATGCCTCGATCGGCAATGTCGTTCAACAGCGGCAGCGGATCGGCTGCCGCTGCCAAGCCGTACGCGCCGGCAGGAAAATCTCCTCTGAGCACAGCGAGGCTGGTGCTGACTGCTACTACAGCCGCTGCTGAAGCCGGACGCTCCACGGCACCGAACACGCTCACCCGGCGTTCGATGCCAACTCTGCCTCGTAGTTCAACACGCACTGCTCCGAGGCCGCCTTCGGCGTGTGGTGGGCGCAGCATCGGCAGCGGCGAAGTCAAACGATCTCTGCGGGTTGCGGCCATTCGGGCGGTCACTCGTTGCACTCCTTGGAATTCGGGGACCAGCAGCAACGCATCGGGCAGCGCTCCCCGGTAGCAGTCGCGTCCGCCGATGGGATCCGGGAAGTATGCGAGTTCCCGACCTGACCCCGGAGCACGGGAGGTCCAACGCCCGTCGCGCCAATCCAGTCCCACCGACGACAGGGCTTGATGGTGTTGCCGCGCACATGAGGGTCCACCAGTGCCGACTTTGGCGACGTGGATCTCATCAACTTGGTCAAACTCTGATGCGCCGTGGCAGGCAATCAGGCAGGTAAATCCCGGCATGAAGGTGGCACCAACAACGACCGGGACCCGGTTGTGCAGCGCTTCTTGATGCAGCGCCAGCAAACGTCGTACTTCCGACAGATGATTCGATGTGGTTACGACCGGAACGCCGTGGTGAACCGCACGGCGGGCTAGGTTTGCCTGACCCGCGGCCGGGGTGGCAACGACGGCCAAGTCGACCGAGGAATCAAGGTGGTAGCCGTGGCCGAGTTCCGATGCCCGGCCGAGGGTGTGGACGAGTTGTCGCGAGCGTTCTCGACGGGCGTCGCGTACTTCGACGTTGGTCGCTTGACCGCTGGCCAGAAGTTGCTGCGCGATCCGTGTACCTGTTGCTCCCGCCCCGAACACCACGATGTGCGACATCAGCGAAGGTCGTCGCCTCGAAGCTCCCGCCAGCCTCCTTTTTGGGGTGGCGAGCCACCGCTTCCTCGCACTCTGATCGCGGCCGCTACTGCGACTCCTGCCCCGATCGCAACGAGAGCTCTTCGTATGAGTGTGAATAGGCCACTCCTACCCATCAGTTCCTCCCGTGGATTTGCGGCGCCGAACGTGGGGCTAGCAGGAGTCGAACCTGCGACCTCACCCTTATCAGGGGTGCGCTCTAACCGACTGAGCTATAGCCCCGCAAGGCGACCACGCTAGCGGTCGGACGGTCGTTTCGACAAAGAACCCCGTTTTGCGGTTTTGCGTTTGTCGCTGGGCCAAAACCGGGTTTCGTCGGCTTGTTCGGGAACAGGATCTTTCGCTGCGGCCCTTTGTTGTTTCGGCCTGGCAGCGGCCTGCGCCGCCGGTTGTTGTGTCGGCTGTGCGACATAACGAGCAGCCCCCGAGGTTGCTATACGGGGTCGTGTGCGCTTCGGCCGGGGCCTGGCGGTTTCTTCTTCCACCACAGTCATCCGCACCCCGCCGATCAGATCACTGATCAGGTTGAACAACACCGCCATCAATACCGTGAACCCTGACCCGGCGACGACCATCACCAGACCTCCCAAGGCACTAGCCCGAAATATCTGGTCGGGATTGAAGGTGAAGGTCTCCAGCGCAAACAGTTCCTTGATGAAGTTCTCCACGTTGTCGACGGTGCCTGCGGTGACCGCGAACCTCCAGAGAATCACCCCGGCGATCAACAAGATCACCCAGAGACAGAAGTAAAAGATGAGCGACATCTTGAGTACCGACCACGGCTCAATGTGGCGCACCAGGCGGCGAACTCTGCGGGCACGGAGACGGCTCGCGGTGCGGCGTTCCAGAAAGGCAGCTAGGAGCTGAGAAGACCGTTGCGACGGGCGTTGCGACGGCCTAGCCGGCTGGGATTTTGTGGGTTCACTCATGGAGACTTTTTCTCGGCGTGGCGTTGACCAAAGCGGTGGCCGAGTACCGGACAAGTGTAGGGGGGAATAAGGGCTGCGCGGATAAGCAGAACGTCCGCGTGTCTAACCGGGGAGTTCCCACACCACTGTGCGCTCCGCTCGGGCAACAGCAACGCTGGCTCCTACTTGAACACGAACTTCGACTTGGTTGCCGAACGCCGTGTAATCCAACAGGTTGCCGCCGTTGGCCTCGGCGAGTTCTGTTGCAACCGCGAAACCTTCCGCCGCGCCCGCCAATGCTGCAGCGTCTGCCGCGGTTCGGGCTCGCGCGGCATCGTCCGCGGCCATGCCGAGCCGGGCGATCGCCACCACAACCAGCGCTGCCAGCAGCAATACCACCAGCATCATGGGCACGGCTTGGCCGCGGTCAGTTGGCCAGTTCTCAGTT
Source organism: Candidatus Aldehydirespiratoraceae bacterium (assembly GCA_965249055.1). Taxonomy (GTDB): domain Bacteria; phylum Actinomycetota; class Acidimicrobiia; order Acidimicrobiales; family Aldehydirespiratoraceae; genus VXYK01. Next base: position 673,835 of record CBDFKX010000002.1, read on the forward strand.
TGCTCACGCATGTCGAGGGGGTCACCCTTGTACTCGATTCGAGTTACTGGGGGAAATAGCTCGGCTCGGGTTCAGCCGGTTGGCCTATTCGTTGGCGACGCCGCTTTCGTCAACGGAGTCACTTCCGTCATCCAGCCCGTCGTCATCCAGACCGTCGTCATCCAGACCGTCGTCATCCAGACCGTCGTCATCCAGACCGTCGTCATCCAGACCGTCGTCATCCAGACCGTCGTCATCCAGACCGTCGTCATCGAGCCCGTCGTCATCCAGACCGTCGTCATCCAGACCGTCGTCATCGAGCCCGTCGTCATCGAGCCCGTCGTCATCGAGCCCGTCGTCATCGAGCCCGTCGTCATCTGGGGTGACCAGGACCACGGATGCGACAACGTCACCCTTATCGGGGTTCATGACCTTCACGCCGCTTCCGTAGCGGCTTTGCGACGAAATCGCCGCGACTGGAGTGCGGATTACCACACCATTGACTGTCACAGCCAGGATCTCGTCGTGTTCTTCGACCACCAACGCACCAACAACAGAGCCTTTGTCTTCGGTGAGTTTGACCCCTATGACTCCCCTCCCACCACGGTTCTTGGTGGGGTATTCCTCCATCGGGGTCCGCTTGCCGAAACCGTTGGAAGTGAGATGGAGTAGCGACGCTTTCCCAGCAGCGATGTTGCAAGCCACGACTTCATCACCAGCCTTCTTGAACTTCAAGCCAATAACGCCTGCCGCGGCCCGTCCCATTTCTCGGACCCTTGACTCACTGAAGCGAATCGTCTGGCCGAGCCGGGATGACAACAAGATGTCGTCGAGCCCGTTGGTGGGAACGACCTCCGCGAGTTCGTCATCGTCGTTGAGCCGGATGGCGATCAGGCCGGCCCGCCTTGAAGAGTCATAAGCGTTGAAGCGGGTCTTCTTTACTCGGCCTTTGGCGGTGGCGAAGAACAGATAGCGGTGCGTCTCATAGTTGCGGGTGTCGATGATGGCTTGAATCCGCTCGCCTTCCTGAAAGGGCAGCAAGTTGACGATGGCCGTGCCGCGGGCGGTGCGCGACGCCACTGGAATCTCATGCGCCCGTAGGCGGTAGACCCGGCCGTGTGTGGAGAAGAACAGCAGATACGAGTGTGCTGTTGTCCAGATGAGGTGGATGAGGGTGTCTTCGTCTTTGAGTTTGGTGCCGGCGACGCCTCGGCCGCCGCGGCCTTGTGTCTTGAACTCTTCTGCTATGACCGTCTTCACATAGCCGGCGGCGCTCATGGTGACCACCAGCGGGTCGTCATCGATTAGATCCTCGATATCGAATTCGCCCGGATCGATTTCGAGTGTTGAGCGGCGGGGTTCACCGAATTTGTCGCGAATTTCGGTGAGTTCGTCGATGATCACTCCGCGGAGCTTCTGATCGTCGCCCAGGATCCCTTGGAGTTCTGAGATTCTCTCTCGCAGGTTGGCTGCTTCTTCTTCGAGATCAGACCGGCCGAGTCGGGTTAGTCGGCTGAGCTGCATGTCGAGGATGTGGTTGGCTTGCACTTCGGAGAATTCAAACGGGTCTGCCATCAACGCGTCACGGGCCGCGCTGCGGTCCTGGCTGGCGCGGATGGTGGCGATGATCTCGTCGATCAGGTCGAGGGACCTGATCAGGCCTTCAACGATGTGCAGGCGTTTCTCGGCTGCATCAAGACGAGATTGCGAACGCCGGGTGATGACCTCGATTTGATGGTCAACGTAGGCGACGAGTGCTTCTCGCAGATTGAGGGTGCGGGGCACCCCGGCGACTAGCGCAACCATGTTGACGCCGAAACTGGTTTGCAGTGGTGTGCTTTTCCAGAGGTTGTTGAGCACGACTTCTGGGTTGGCGTCGCGTTTGAGTGAGATCACGAATCGGGTGTCGTCCCCAGATGATTCGTCGTTGATGTCGGAGATGCCTTCGAGTTCTCGTGCGTCTACCAGGTGGGCGATTTTCCGGGCGACAGCCCCGGCGGAGACCTGATACGGGAACGCGGTCACGATGAGCGCTTGGCGGTTCTTGATCTCTGCGATCTCGATCGAGGCCCGGGTTTTGACCGAACCTCGGCCTTCTCGGTAGGCCGCCTCAATGCCGACCCGGCCGAGAATCTGGCCACCCGTGGGGAAGTCAGGGCCTTTGACGTGTTCCATCAGGTCGTCGACCGTGGCGTCTGGGTTTCGCAACAGGTGGACAACCGCGTCGCATGCTTCGTTGAGGTTGTGCGGCGGGATATTGGTGGCCATTCCGACTGCAATGCCTTGACTTCCGTTTACCAGCAGGTTGGGGAAGCGGGCCGGGAGAACTTGTGGTTCGCTGAAATCGCCTGAGTAGTTGTCGACGAAATCGACGGTGTTCTCGTCGATTCCGGCGAGCATGTGCATGGCGAGTGGGTGGAGCCTTGATTCGGTGTAGCGGGCTGCGGCCGGTGGGTCTTCTGGTGATCCGTAGTTGCCGTGGAAGTCGATCAGCGGGTGTCGCAGCGAGAATGGCTGGGCCATGCGGGCTAGCGCGTCGTAGATGGCACTGTCGCCGTGCGGATGGAAACGTGCCATGACGTCGCCGGTCACGCGGGCGCATTTCACATGGGCTCGGTCGGGCCTGAAGCCTTGATCGAACATTGACCAGAGGATGCGGCGGTGCACGGGTTTGAGGCCGTCGCGAGCGTCTGGCAGGGCCCGGCTGATGATGACCGACATGGCGTAGTCGAGGAAGGAGCTTTCCATCTCTTCCTGGATCTCGATGGCGGTCACGTCACCGGGCTCGTCCTGGTCATCAAGATCCACAGTTGGAGTATCAGCCATGTTGGATCCTTCAGAAGTCCAGGTTCCGCACTTCGCGTGCGTTGGTGACAATGAAGTTCTTGCGTTGTTCGACATCGTCGCCCATGAGGATCGACGTCACGTCATCGGCGATGGCGACTTGTTCAACTGAAACCTGCAGCAGCGATCTGGAGGAAACGTTCATCGTGGTGTTGCGAAGTTCGTCCCAGTCCATCTCGCCGAGGCCTTTCAGTCGCTGGAAGTCCTTGGTGTAGTTCGGACGGCTGGCCAGGAACTCTTCCTTGGCGGCGTCGTCTTTGAGGTAGACGGTTTCTTTGTTGGAGACTTTTGTCGAGTACAGCGGCGGTTGGGCGATGTAGACGTATCCGGCTTCCACGAGCGGGCGCATCTGGCGGAAGAAGAAGGTGAGCAGCAGGGTGCGGATGTGGCTGCCATCGACATCGGCGTCGGCTAGCAGAATAATCTTGTGGTAACGCGCTTGTTCGAGGTCGAACTCATCGGCAAAACCTGCCCCGATCGCGGTGATGAGGGTTTTGACTTCGGCGTTTCTCAGCATCTTGTCGATACGTGCTCGTTCGACGTTGAGGATTTTCCCGCGTATCGGCAGGATCGCCTGGGTTCGGGGATCTCGGGCTCGCACTGCTGAACCGCCTGCGGAGTCGCCCTCGACGATGAACAGTTCACGCTTGGCTGGGTCTTTCGATGAGCAGTCTTTGAGTTTGTCGGGCATGCCCGCACCGTCAAGCAATGATTTGGAGCGGATGGCTTTGCGGACGTCGGCTGCTGCCACACGGGCGCGAGCGGCGTTGGTTGCTTTGGTGATGGTGGCTTTGGCTTCGCCGGGGTGTTCTTCGAGCCAGTCGGCCATGCGTTCGTTGGTCACCCGTTCCACCAACGAGCGCATTGAGACATTGCCGAGTTTCGATTTGGTTTGGCCTTCGAATTGGGGTTCGCCAATCCGGGCGGAGATGATCGCGGTGAGGCCTTCTCGAATGTCTTCGCCGGTGAGGTTGTCGTCTTTTTCTTTGAGCAGCCCTTTGCTCCGCGCATAGCTGTTGACGGTGCGGGTGACCGCGGAGCGAAAGCCTTGCTCGTGCATGCCGCCTTCGATGGTGGCGATGCCGTTGGCGAAACTGTGTATGCCATCGGCGTTGAAGCCGGTGTTCCATTGGAAAGCAATTTCGACTTCGTGAGGGTTTTCGTCGATCTCTTCGGAGCCGACGAAATATCCGACTGTTTCGAAGAGCGCTTCTTTTGAGGCGTTGATATGGCTGACGAAGTCGATGATCCCGCCTTCGTATTGGAACGAGACCCAATCGTTTGACACCGCGTTTTCTCGTTGGTCTCGCACCCGGATCTCTAGCCCGCGGTTGAGGAAAGCCATCATCTGAAAGCGCTCTAGCAGGGTCTGGAACCGGAATTCGACTTCGTCGAAGATCTCCGGGTCGGGCCAGAATCGCACGGTGGTTCCGGTTCGGGGTCCGGTTTCTCCGTTGGGTAATTCGCCGATGGCTGACAGACCCACGGGCTTTAGCCGTTGAATCAGCTCGCCTCCGTTGCCGAACAGCATGGCGTAGCGTTCGCCGTCACGATCGATTTCGACTTCAACTCGTTTTGACAGGGCGTTGACTACCGAGACCCCTACGCCGTGCAGTCCTCCAGATACTTTGTAGCCCTTGCCGCCGAACTTGGCGCCCGCATGAAGGACGGTGAGCACAACTTCAGCGGCTGTTAGGTCTTCGTAGTTGGGATGATTTTCGACTGGGATGCCGCGGCCATCGTCTGACACTTCGCAGGCGCCGTCGGGGGTCAGGGTGACGTTGATGCGCGTGCAGTGGCCAGCCATTGCTTCATCAACAGAGTTATCGACGACTTCCCACACCAAGTGGTGCAGGCCGGTGGGTCCGGTGGAGCCGATGTACATACCGGGCCGGGTGCGCACAGCTTCAAGCCCCTCGAGGATCGTTATGTCCTGAGCCTCGTAGGACGATTCGTCAGCGCTGATCGTGTCTATTTTCATCTCGTTTTGTCCGTTCGAGACGGCTCTGTCGCTCTGCGCGCAGGTTGCGTCCTCATTTGAGATCCCAGGCTTGTTCTTCCCGCTCACCGGTGGACCCCGAAGAACCGCACGTCACAAGCAAACCGGTGGGATTCGGGTGAGGTCGCGGCGCCTCTGAGACGCTGATTTCCAGGCCCATACACTGTACTGAGTCTATCAGTCTGGGGACATTGATCCTTGCGGTCTAACCCTTACTTTGATGGCTTGAATTCGGTCCGATCCTGAGACTTCTTCGATCTTCGCTATGAGTTCTGTTTCGAGCCATTGAAGTTGGCTGGCCCAGGTCGTGTCGTCTGCGATTATCAACAGCGTCTGACCGTCGATGACGCTGGGTTGGGCGTGGGCTGCTACATCTTCACCGACGATTTGGGGCCATTGCAGAAAGACTGCTTTGAGCACGTCTGTGCTGGGCGCTTTCATTGTGTTCAGTAAGCGCTCGACAGACCATCCAAGTTTTTTGGGCTCGTCGTCACCGCTGCTCATCGGGGCATTTCCGTGACGGTCCCTGCGGCCACTTTGAGCACCCGATCAGGTGTCGCTGTGGGGGGAACCCAGGTGGCTGTGGTGAGGAGTCGTTGGCCTTTGGGCAGGGCCTCAAGCAACGCTTCGGCACGTCCGGCGTCTAGTTCGGAGAACACATCATCGAGTAGCAGCAATGGCTCCGCTGTTCCGCTTTGGCGTACTAGTGCGTCCACTGCGAGCCGCATCGCCAGCACCAGTGATCGTTGCTCGCCTTGTGAGGCGTGGGTTCGAGCCGGCGTGTCCCCTATTTGTAGCGTGATCTCATCGCGGTGCGGCCCGATGGTTGATAGACCGCGTCGAAGATCGATTGTGCGTGCTTGTTCGAGAGCTGCAGTTAGTTCGCCTTCCCAGCTTGGCAGGTAGGCGGCGCTGATCTCTGCGGGCTTTCCTGCTACTGCGTCGTACGCCGCCGATAGCTGAGGTTCGAGTTCGCTTAGCAGGGTTTCGCGAGCGGTTCGTAGTGCGGTTCCGGTGGTGACGAGTTTGGCGTCCCAGACATCGAGGGTGAAGGTTCCGTCGGCATCGAGTCGGCCTCCGCTGGATCGCAGCAGGGCGTTGCGTTGTCTCACGATCTTTTCCAGCTCGCTGCAAAGCGCATCGTGGCTGGGTTGCAGGCTTGCTGCTGCGTCGTCGAGCCAACGCCGGCGGCCAGCTGGTCCTCCTTTCACCAGTTCCAGATCGTCGGGCGAGAAGATGGTCACGGGGACGACTCCGATCAGGTCTCCTTTGCGGCGAAGAGGCTGGCGATTGATCTGCACACGATTTCTGCCGACGCGTGGTAGTTCGACTTCGATCAGTTGTTTGCGGCCGTCGGGAGCTGTCGCGTTGGCGCGCATGATCGCCGCGTCTGCACCCATGCGGATCAACGAGTCATCGGCTACACCGCGAAATGATCCACGCCCGGCGATCCAGCTTATGGCTTCAAGCAAACTGGTTTTGCCCTGGCCGTTCTCTCCGACGATGACGGTAAGGCCGGGATCAAACTCGACCGCGGCTTGGGTGTAGATGCGGAAGTCGAGTAGTTCCAGGGACTGTATTGCCATCTGGAGCGGCCGGGACGCCTGCCCCTAGCTAACGCGCACTGGCATCAGCAGATACAGAAAGTTGGGGTCTTCGGAGGATTTGAGCAGGGCCGGTTTCAACTCGCCAAGGGTCTCCAGCATGACCTCTGATCCTGGTGTTACTTCGATCCCGTCGATCAAATACTCGGGATTGAACGCAACCATCAGGTCTTCGCCTTGGTATTCGGCTTCGAGGACCTCGTGGGCTTCACCCACTTCTTGGGTGACGGCTGCTACCTCGAGTCCTTCTGCGGACATCGACATGCGGATCGGAGTTGATTCTTGGGCTAGCAGACGAACGCGGCGCAGTGCATCCAACAGTCTTTCGCGATCAATGGTGAGGCGGTTGTCGTGTGCGTCGGGAATCAACCGGTTGTAGTTCGGGAAGTCGCCTTCGATCAGGCGGGTGGTGATGGTCACTGATCCGACTGAGAAGCTGGCGTTGTGTTCGCCTAGTGACAGCGTGATCTCTTCTTCTTCACCGACGATCCGGGCGAGTTCTTTCAAAGCGCGGCTCGGCACCAGCACTTTTTGACCCTCACCCAGCACCGATAAGCCTGCTATGTCGCAAACTGCCAGGCGGTAGGAGTCGGTTGACACGAGCCGCAGCCCACCGGACTCCGCGGCCATCAACACGCCGGTGAGGATGGGCCTGGCGTCGTCAGACGAGGCGGCTTTTTCTACTTGTTCGACGGCTGCTTTGAAGACGGTCGCGTCGAGGGTGACTACATCACCGGCGGGCGCTGGGATCTCGGGGAAGTCGTCTGTGGTGATCACCCGGATTGAGAATTCGGAGGGGCTGGCGACGATGCGTGCGTCCTGGTCTTCGATCATCACGTCAACTGCGCCTGGTCGAAGTGAGCGAACTACATCGGCCATTAGTTTCGAGCGCATGACAGTCACGCCGTCGCCGCCGCCATTGACGGTTACGGTCACTGAAATCGTCAGATCGCCGTCGCTGCCCGTGGCTGTGAGCTGGTCGCCGGCAAGCTCAAGGCGTACTCCGCCGATGACTGCTGTTCCCCCGCGGGTGGCTACACCTCGGCCGGCCACACCGAGGGCATCTGCGAGTACGTCTCTTTCGCATCTGAACTGCATGCTCATTGTGCGATTACTTCTCCTGAGTTTTGTATGAATACTCCTTGTAGGAGTTCATAGGGGGTGTGGATTGTGGATGAATGTCAGTTTGCCGTGTATTTCCGCAGTTCTTGCGTCCACATGGTTTGCCTGTTGATTCACAGCTTGGATTGAGTTGAGGTATTGGCTGTGGGTATTGCAAGAGTTATGCACTTTGGCCCACTGGCGTTGCACAAGTGATTTACAGCTTTGTTCACTGCCTGCGTGCTGCGTGGCATAGGCGCTGAGTGCTCGGCCTCCCCCGTCTTCGGCTGGGATCACGGCGGTTCGTTGAGTCGACGTTGAAGTTCGGTGACTTTGTCGAATATTTGTTGGCGTTCACCCATTCGCGCTTCGATCTTGCGCACGGCGTGCATCACGGTTGTGTGATCACGGTCTCCGAAGGCGCGGCCGATGTCGGGGAAGCTGAGGTCGGTCACACTGCGGGTGACGTACATGGCAACTTGTCGTGCATCAACGAGTGGCCGGCGGCGGCTGCCTCCGGTGATTTGTTCGACTTCTAAGCCGAACATCTCGCCTGTGAGTTCGATGATGCGTGCTGCGGTGACCGGCGGTTTTTGGGAGCTGCTGATCAGGTCGGTGAGGACGTAGCTCGCCAGTCGCATGTCGAGGGGCTGCTCGGTGAGGCTTGCGTAGGCGGTCACCTTGATGAGAGCGCCTTCGAGTTCACGGATCGACTGGGTGATGTTTTCGGCGATGAACGTGAAGACATCGTTGGGAATTTGGATTGTTCGTGATTCGGCTTTTTTGCGGAGGATGGCGAGCCGGGTTTCGAGATCGGGTCGTTGGATGTCTGTGATCAGTCCCCACTTGAAGCGGTTTCGGAGGCGCTCTTCGAGGGTGGGTATGGCGTCGGGTGTCCGGTCCGACGACAGCACGATTTGTTTGTTGTTTTGGTGTAGTTCGTTGAATGTGTGGAAGAACTCTTCTTGGAGGCCTTCTTTGCCTTCCATGAACTGGATGTCGTCAATGAGGAGGACGTCGTTGGTGCGGTAGCGGCGTTTGAATTCGGGTTGTGTGTTGGTGCGAATTGCTTGGACGAATTCGTTGAGGAACGTTTCGGTTGAGACGTAGCGGACTTTGTAGTGCGAGTAGTGGCTCCCGATGTAGTGGGCGATGCCTCGCAGCAGGTGGGTTTTTCCGAGTCCTGAGTCTCCGTGGATGAACAGCGGGTTGTAGCTGGCGGCTGGTGTTTCGGCTACGGAGAATGCGGCGGCATGTGCGAAGCGGTTTGACGGGCCGATGACAAAATGCTCGAACGTGAACTTCTCGTTGAGTTCGCTTCTGGCCTCGGGAATTGTTTCTGGGAGTGTCTCAGAAATCGTCTCTGAAGTGGGCTTATACTCGTTAGGAGTGGTTAGATCGGCTGGCGGAATATCGAAGGATTCTTCGGTCCAGTCTGTGTCGATCTCCACCCGGACGGTTGCGTTGGATCGACTCTCGGTGATCGCGTGTTTGACAAGCCCGAGGTATCTACCCTCGATTCGTTCTTTCTGTAAACCGTTGGGGACAACGATGACCAGCTCTCCCTCATCGAATGCGGTGGCTCTGGCGCCACTGAACGTGGTGTGCCAGACGGCGTCGCTTACTTGGGCACGAATGCTCTCGGCACAGGAACTCCACAAGCCGCTCGCATCGTCTGCCTCTTTGTTGTTCAATTGACTCTCCACAGGCTTGTCCACAGGTGTGGACGACTATTTTTGCGGTTGGGAAAAGGGAGCAAGCCTCACCGACAAGTTTGTCGTTGTCGGTGAGGCAACCTAACCGTGGTAAGAGGTGAACTTAGCAACGTTCACGATCTCTGCAACTTGAAACTGGAGGTCTTTTCATCGGGCCTGTTCACGGGACAATAAGCGCATTAAATTACATTCGTGAAAGAATCAATCTCTTTACTGTAATTTCCGTTGGGGACCCAAATTTTGGTCTTCGGAGGTGTCTCGGTCGGGTCACACAGACGCGTTGCGTGGTTGTTGTTGTAACCTTGCAACCCTACTGTGATCGAAACTATGTCGGATCCGAGGGACCCGGCGTGTGCCACGTCCGCACTATCTGCGGGTGGCTCTTGTGGAGGAACAATGAAGCGGACTTATCAGCCCAATGTGCGCAAGCGAACAATGAAGCATGGTTTTCGCGCTCGCATGAGTACTCGGGGTGGACGTTCAGTCCTGACCCACCGCCGTCAAAAGAAGCGGACGCGGCTTTCCGCGTGATTGAGGCGCTGTCTGGTCGTCGCTCCTTCGAACGTTTACGCGCGGAGGGAATGCGCCGCGGCCGAGGTCCGCTTCGGCTGGTTTGGCGGCCCGCGCCTGCCCATAAGCCCACGCAAAGCGCGAAAATAGGTTTCTTAATCTCACGCAAAGTGGGAAATGCTGTACAACGGAACAGAATCCGACGCCGAATTCGCGCGATACTGCGCGACATCTCTCGAGACAACCCGTCGATTCTTCCGCCGGGGGACTACCTATTCCGGGTCACCTCCAAGATCGAGCACTGGTCGCCCACACAACTGCGAGACACCGTGATTGAGGTTTTGTGCTTGGGACCCGAGCGGCCGGGTCAGCGTCGCGAACAAGAGCGGGAATCTGAGTCTGCAGTATTGGGTGCTGGCTCATGAGCTCCTATGCACCCAGTCCGTTGGCACGCCTGATACGCGCGTTGATCGGGGGGTACCAACGGTTAACCGCAGGACGAATATCACCATGCCGACATGTGCCTGGATGTTCGACTTATGCGATCGAGGCCGTTGAGTCTCATGGCGCTATCAGCGGTGGTTGGCTAGCAACAATGCGCGTATGTCGTTGTCATCCTTGGGGTACTTACGGGTATGACCCGGTGCCTGTAACTGGGGAGTCGGAATGTTCAACCTGATCGGCGAAGTACTCGCGTATTGCTACCAGCTCTGGCCGTCATACGGTATGGCTGTTGCGGGTCTCACACTCGTAGTGATGGTGATCGTTACGCCATTGACGCTCAAGGGCACGAAGTCGATGCTCCAGATGCAGCGTTATCAGCCCGAGCTGAAGGCGATCCAAAATCGCCACCGCGGTGATCGCCAAAAAATGAACGAAGAAATGATGGCGTTCCAGCAGGAGCATGGCATTTCAATGTTCGGCGGTTGTTTGCCTCTGCTGGTGCAGATGCCGCTGTTCTTGGTGCTGTTCCGTGTGGTTCAAGGTCTGACTAGCCGGGCGACTAACTTCGGTAACCAGTTTGGATGGACGAGTGGCCGCGTTTCTTCTGGCCTAGGACTCGACAGCACAGCATTTTCTTCGATTGATCGGCCGTTCCTGCCGCAGAATCTCCCGTTCGACAGTGATCTCTACTTGAGGCTTGCAGGCGGTGAGGGAGAAACAATTGAGGATCGTCCAACAGAGATGGTGTCTTGGGGAATAGACCTGTCTCGCAGCGCGCAAGACGTGATTGGCGAAAGTCTGATCTCGGGGCTCCCTTATATGCTCCTCATCCTGATTGTGCTGGTATCCAGCCTTTTTCAACAGCGCCAGATCCAGGGACGGAACGCTTCGGCGATGCCTCCTCAGCAACAGATGCTGATGAAGATTCTTCCCTACATGTTGCCTGTTTTCAGCTTCACGATGCCAGCGGCGCTGGTTGTGTACTTCGTTGTCTCCAACCTCTATCGCATCGGTCAGCAAGCCTACATAACCCGGAGTTTGTACCGCGGAGAGGACAGCCCGGGGGTTATATTGGCCCAAAAGCGTGAGGAGATGAAGAACGACGAGGGTGATAGTGCCGCGTCGAAAGGGAGTATTACTCCGAAAAAGGGAGTGCCAACTCCAAAACGAGATGGCAGCTTTGCCAACAAAAAGGGTGGGAAACCAGCGGCCCGCAAGAATGTGCCAAGTCGGTCGGAAGGCAAAAAAGACACAAGTCGATCGAAAAAGGATACGGGTCGATCGGGGGGCAAGAGAGCTCCGGACAAGTCTGGGGCTAAGGCCAAAACGAGCAGGCCCGAACCGAAACGCACTGGCGCGGGTAGGACGGGCAACGCCCCGACTCGGCACCAACGGGGGTCTGGTCGTACGACCGAACCAGGTTCTCCACAACACAAGAATCGAAAGAAGTAGCGCCCAATCCCCACCGTGGTGGGACTTCTAGGTGGGGGATTGGCAGCGCACACAGCGAAAGGAAAAGTGATGGAATGGGTAGAAAGCATCGGCGATTCGATCGACCTGGCAAAAGAACACGCCTTGGATCGGTTGGGGGTGCATGAAGACGACGCGGAGTTTGATGTTCTTAGTGATGTAAAGACGGGGGTGTTCGGACGCGTTAAAGAACCGGCGCGGGTGAGAGCGCGAGTTCGCCCGAAGACTCCGAGGGCGAAAGAAAATAGCGGTCGACGTGATCGCGGAAACAGACGGGGTCGGCAAGGCCAGGGCCAGGGAAACCGCAACGGCAGCAACCGTGGAAACCAGGATTCAGGCCGGCGCAAACAGGAACGCTCCCAAAATGGTAAAGCGAAGAAATCCTCAGCGAAGAAATCCGATAGCCAACCTTCAAAAAATCAACAAGCAGACCAGAAGAAGCAAACATCACAAAAACCCAAGAAAAAGGCAGAAACTGTGAACCAAGACCAAGAAATGATGCCCTTGCCGCAGCAGGCTGATATTGCCGAGGAGTTTGTTGAAGGCCTGGCTGAGCGGTTTGGTACGACCGTCAACTTCCAAAGAGAAAATATCGGGAGCGACGAGATCCGTATTACCGTCAGCGGCGACCAACTGGGTCGTATGGTTGGTCACCGCGGGATGACCGCGGGAGCGATCGACGACCTGGTTCGGACGGTTTTGCAGCGCCGAGCAGGTAGTGCGCGGAATGGCCGCGTTCGAGTGGACATTGGAGGGGTTATTGCGCGACGAAACGAAGCGCTTGTTCGGTTTGCTCGTGACCAAGCAGTCGAAGTGCAGGATTCCGGAGTGCCTCGATCACTTGAGCCCATGAATGCAGCGGATCGAAAGATCATTCATGATGCTGTTGACGGGACAGACGGCGTCCAAACCATCTCCGAAGGTGAAGATCCCCGCCGTTACGTGGTGATTGTTCCTTCGGGAGAGTAGGCAGCGAAGAACTGGTGGCTGATTCTCGCTACAAGGCGCTAGCAGCAGTTTGGGAATCAGCGCGAGCAATCGGCTCGCTCGGTTCGGTATCAATTGAAGAGCTCCGCAAGCATGCGGAGGGCTATGTTTCGCCGAGGTTTAGCTTTCGGCCGGGCGCGCGTTGCGTTGATTTGGGCACGGGAGTAGGTGTACCAGGGGTATTGCTGGCGATGTTGCATCCAGAAACGACCTGGCGGCTACTGGACGCAAGTGCACGGTGTTGCGAGATTGCTCACGGCGCGGTTCGCGCGGCTGGTCTGGGCGATCGAGTTGAAGTCGTGCATGGGCGTGCGGACGACTACGCCCGTGAACCGCAGTGGCGATCAGCAAATGATCTGGTGGTTGCACGACTGTTCGGACCCCCTTGTGAAGTGGCGGAATGCGGGATCCCGCTACTTGCTGCGGGTGGATCTCTGGTGGTGTCGGTATCGGCCGACACGGCAAATGCTTGGCTAATCGCGGACTTGTCGCTGCTAGCGGCTTCGGTGATCGAACACTGGGAGACGACCTCAGGTAGCTACCTGCGTGCTCAACGCACAGGGGGAACTATTGCGGATCGACTCCCCCGCCGCCAGGCAGCCCGCCGTCGTAAACCGTTGTTTTGAGCGTTTCACATGAAACAGATTGTTGAGAGTTTCAAAGCGTTTCACGTGAAACAATCAGAGGGTCCTTGACCTTCGGTATCCGCTGACCGAAGATAGTATTGCTCGGAGGAAGGGAGTTGGTTTGTGACTCAACCCAACACGAGGGTGTTTGCGGTAGCCAACCAGAAAGGAGGGGTTGGAAAGACCACGACGACTATCAACCTTGCGGCCTGTATGGCGCAACTTGGCCAACGCGTATTAATCGTCGACTTAGATCCTCAAGCGAATGCCACACGGGGCCTTGGTATTGATTCGCGTATGGTCGATCATTCTCTCTACGATGTGATGCTCCAGGATGTTCTGCTGGAGGATGTGATCGAGCCAGTTTCGGTAAAGAACCTCTACCTCGTTCCGTCAAGCCTTGATCTTGCGGGCGCGGATATCGAGTTGGTTCCTGCTATGAACCGTGAGAGGAAATTGAAGATCGCGCTTGAGTCGGTTGCCGACGACTATGACGTTGTGTTCATTGATTGCCCACCCTCTCTTGGGCTCCTTACGATCAATGGGCTAACTGCGGCGAACGAAGTTCTTGTACCAGTTCAGGCCGAGTACTACGCGCTTGAAGGTCTTGGCTTGTTGGTTCGCAACATTGACTTGGTGACACGTAACCTCAATCCAGAGCTTCATCTCAGCACGATCGTGTTGGGCATGGTTGATGCGCGAACAAAATTGTCCAGGCAGGTGTCCGACGAGGTCCGGCGCCACTTTGGCGACAAAGTGTGTCGACAGGTGATCCCTCGAGCTGTCCGCTTGAGCGAAGCCCCGAGCTTTGGCCAGCCAATTTCGGTATTTGACCCTGGGTCGCGTGCGGCAACTGCTTACTGCATCCTAGCGAAGGAGGTTCTTGGTGACCAGACGTAGTGGACTTGGTAGAGGCCTCAGTTCGCTGATTCCAGCGGACTTCACCGCTGACAGCGGTGTCTATCTAGAGATCGATATCAAAGAGGTAGTCCCGAACCGCTACCAACCGAGGGAGCACTTCGACGAGGAGACGTTGGCCTCTTTGTCCCGGTCGATCACGGAGATTGGTGTTATTCAGCCGATTGTCGTCCGAGAGTTGGAGGACGGACAGTATGAGCTGATAGCGGGGGAGCGACGTTGGCGGGCCGCAAAGCGTGCCAACCTTTCGGCCATTCCGGCAATCATTCGCACCGCCGATGATTTGTCTTCGCTCGAAACGGCTGTCGTAGAGAACTTGCATCGGCAGGATCTCAACCCGCTTGAAGAAGCGGCTGCATATCAGCAACTGGTTGAAGAGTTCGGTTTGACTCAGGATGATGTTGCGCAGAGGGTGGGGAGATCTCGGTCTGCGGTGGCGAACACTCTTCGGTTGTTGCATCTCCCTCCGATGGTGCAGCGGTTGCTGATCGAGGGGCAACTCAGCGCTGGACATGCTCGAGCGTTGTTGGCTACTCCAGACCGGAGCGAGCAGGAGCGATTGGCGACACAGATTGTTGAGGAAGGTTTGACGGTTCGCCAGATCGAGGAAATGCTTCGGGAGGAAGATCCCACCGAACCCGCCGGTGAGGACGAAAGCACAGCTAAACAGACGATTCCCAAGGTGCCGGATGCTGGGGTGCTGGAGCTTGAAGAGCTCTTGGCTGTTCGGCTAGATACCAGGGTCGCTGTGAAATTGGGCAAGGGCCACGGGAAGCTAGTGGTTGACTTCGCCGATGTCGATGACCTTGAGCGGATCTATCGGATCATCGCTGGACAGTGATCTCACACAACTATTGTCAGTAGAACTGTCAATATAGTGCGGAGAACTCGATGATCACTCTGGGTGGGGACTGTCACACCAAGTGGTCACAGCATCGCGTAACGCGTTGGCGATTGCCTCAGCTCGCTCCACCACCACTGGCCCAGGTCCTACACGGCACCACACTGCGGTCATCCTGGTTTCCCTTAGGATCGGCAAGCGCATCCCGGTTGCAGGGATGTCGCTGTCCAATACAGACCGGATTTTGGCCGTGCACTGCTGGGCTAGCAGGCGCCCTCCGTTGGAGGTAAAGCCCTCGGTTTGGAAGTATGCGACTCGGAAATCGTCAGTGGCGAGGGTGACACCGAGGTAAGCGTCACCGCCCCAGCCGTTGGCAATCCGGGCATGTGAGGAGAGATCGGGGTGATGCAGGGTGAGTACTGTCGCCCCGGCAAGTTGCAGCAAGCGGGCAAGCGAATTCACCACCGCCGGGAGGCCTCCTGTTTCTCCCAACAGAATTCGCCGCCCCTCAACACCGGCGTGTTGCCGGAGCGTCTCTGTTTGGCGGACCTCGGCAATCGTTTTGGCGCCAACCTGTCGGCCGGCCAATCGGTCGAGCGCGGCAACGGTCGTGCGGCCGACGGTGCCATCTGCGCTGAGTCCCTGATTGTGTTGGAAATCCCGTACTGCCGCTTCGGTGTCGGGTCCGAATATGCCATCAAGCCACCCGGCGTCGAACCCGAGATTGCCCAGGCGCAATTGGAGATCAGCTACGTCATCGCCTCGGGTCATCGTCGCACGGAGGTAGAGCATCCGGTCACCGAGACGGAAATGAGCGTCAACCAACGCAGCCCAGGTTTGTTGAGCACAGATTCCGTCCTCAACCAAGCGACGCGCGGCTTGAAATTCACGAAGCGTTTGTTCGGTGGTTTCGTCGAAGACATCGAGATCCCCGACATCGGTGAATCCCGCCGAGGCCAGTCGACGATGTAGATCTCGCACCCCGGCGCCGGCGTCGCCGCGCCGAAGGGGAAGCCCGGGCGGATTCATCCGGCTTGCGAGCGCATACGGCCGCTTACAGGAACGGGGTTACGTCGTCGAGAAGAGCACGCTTCGGCTTTGCACCGATGATGCGTTTTGCTTCCTCGCCGTCCTTAAAAAGGATCAGGGTAGGAATGCTCATGACCTGGAACCGTTGAGCGATCGAAGGGGCATCGTCAACGTTGAGTTGTAGAATCTTGAGAGCATCGCCCTGCTCATCGGCGATTTCTTCGAGGATCGGGGCGATCATCTTGCATGGGCCGCACCACTCAGCCCAGAAGTCGACAAGAACGGGCGTCGTAGCGCTGCCGATCTCCTCGTCAAAGGTGCTGTCGTCGATGGTTCCAAGGGATCCGGCCATGGTTGATTCTCTTTCAGTTGGCTTGTTGCAGACTCTAGCTGTGTTGCGCCTCAAGCCAACGCTCGGCGTCGAGTGCAGCCATGCATCCGGAGCCGGCTGCGGTAAC
Organism: Candidatus Aldehydirespiratoraceae bacterium; assembly: GCA_965249055.1. Lineage (GTDB taxonomy): Bacteria > Actinomycetota > Acidimicrobiia > Acidimicrobiales > Aldehydirespiratoraceae > VXYK01. The sequence goes on from CBDFKX010000002.1 coordinate 690,360, forward strand.
GGCCTGTCGATAGATGTCGTCTTGCACGTCACCACATGCAAAAACACCCTCAACGTTGGTGCGTGCGCAGTCAGGTTGAGTCACCAGGTAGCCATTGTCTTTCATCTCGAGTTGACCCTTGAAAATGTCGGTGTTGGGTCGGTGCCCGATCGCAATAAAGACGCCTGTTACTGCTAAATCGTAACTCTCGTCGGTTTTCACGTTGCGCAGTCGCAAACCGCCGACGGAGTCCTCGCCGAGGTATTCGGTAACGACGGTGTCCCAGATGAACTCGATCTTGGGGTTGTCGAAGGCGCGCTGCTGCATGATCTTCGATGCGCGTAGGGCGTCGCGCCGGTGGATGATCGTTACTTTTTTCGCAAATCGGGTTAGGAAGTTGGCTTCTTCGATGGCTGAGTCGCCTCCGCCGATTACGGCGATCTCTTGGTCGCGAAAGAAAAACCCGTCGCACGTTGCACAGGTGGAAAGCCCGTGACCGACAAGTTCAATTTCGCGGTCAAGGTTGAGCATCAGCGATTGAGCTCCGGTTGAGACGATCAGACAACTGGCTTGATAGGTCGGCTCTGCAGCTTCAGGATCACCGACCCAAACCTTGAACGGGCGTTCGGAGAGGTCAACTCTGATGGCTTTGACCGTCTTGATTTCAGTCCCGAAACGTTGCGCTTGGGCTCTGAAGTTGACCATCAACTCGGGGCCCATGACGCCGTCGGGGAAACCGGGGTAGTTCTCTACATCGGTGGTGAGCATGAGTTGCCCACCGGGCTGGTCGCTGGTGCTGCTGGGTTCGCCCTCGAGCAGTAGCGGGGAGAGGTTGGCACGAGAGGTGTAGAGGGCGGCGGTGAGTCCGGCTGGCCCGGAGCCGATGATGATCACTTCATGGGTTTCGGGCATTAGTTCTCCTAGCGCATACACTGGTGGGACTTGTGGTCACGCGAACGAGTCGATGATGCCGTAGCAGACGATTGCGACGATGATCAGGGCGTCGAGAATCAACGCTGAGTTGACCCAGCGCATACCGTCGATTTTCCGGTTGAGCCAGAATCCGAAGCCGAGGATCGCCAAGAGACCGCCGATGAAAAGGTGGGCGGCCCAGGTTGCATCGCCCACTCCAGAGCCGATTGGCAGGTAGGCATCGGCGAGGCGGACTCCGATGATGATCAGCAGGGTGAGCGCGGCGGTGGTGAAAACCAGTGCGACTAAGCCGTAGACGATTGCTCGCACGACCCGGATTGCGTTTTCGGTGCCGTGGGTGCGGACCTTGTCGACGTTGTCGACTATCGAGTCAACGACACCTGATATCCAGTCGTTCTCAACTGGCGCGGTCTCGTCATTCATGGCCTCGGAGCCTAGCGGCAGCGCAATATTTCAAGCGCCCTGCGTGGTCCGCGATGGTATACGTAGATCATCAGCTAACATATACGCATGCCAAACCGTACTATCTACCTGCCGGTGGAGTTGGACGACTTGAGCCGCCGTGTCGGATTGAACTTGTCACGCCTGACTCAGCAGGCGATCAGGGACTTCATCGCGGACCATCGAGAGGAGATCCTCGAAGCTCGCCTCGAGGCGGCTTGTGCCCGGGTGTCAGCCCTCGCAATCGACTGGCCCGACCGCTATTTGGAGGACCAGCGGGCCGAGGCTCAGGAGCGGTGACCATTGTTGTTGACGCGAATGTTGCGATAGCGGTGACCATTGTTGTTGACGCGAATGTTGCGATAGCGGTGCTCGACTCTCGGCACCCGTTTCATCGGGCGGCTATCCGTCGTTGTCTCACCGCTGATGGTGTCGCGATCTTGAACGTGACCAGAGCTGAGGCGCTGATTCACCCGAGCCGTTCACAGAGGCTGGACGAGGCAAACACTGTGCTGGACCAGCCTGGGTTTCGAACTGAGCCGGTTACCAACGATGTTGCCGACCAAGCCAGAGCATTGCGTGCTGCCTACGGCAACCGGAGCTTCCCGATGGTCGATGCCGTTGTCGTCGCGTTTGGGGTGGTGCACCGATGCTCGATTGTGACCTGTGACCAGAAATGGCCGGAGATCAGCGAAGCCGACATCGAGGTTCTTGCACCCGAATGACCGACAACGGCGATGCGCGCCGACAGCGCGCCGATGCTCCTAAAGGTCGAGGCCGGCGGCGGCGACGGGGGAGTACATCGACATCTGCGGGGGGCTTGCGAGCAGTTCCATGAAGGTTCCCGTGACGGCTTGCAGAGCTTCGGATTGGCCCTGTGATTGGATCGCTTCCATCGACGAGAACAACGCAAAGTATGAGTAGTTGGTGCCCTCGCCGCGGTGGTACGAGTAGACCTCCACGCCGTCTAGCTCGGCTGCGACCGCGACCTGGGTCGCTAGCGCGGCGTCCATCTCGTCGTTCTTGCCTTCTTTGCAGTTGAATGTTGCGACCATAGACACTTTGGACATATCGGATTTCCCTCTGGTTGTGGTTGGGTTGCTCAGCATAAGTTGTCGCAAGGAGACCGCATATGCGAGTTGATGCGAACTGATGCTGCTTTCTAAGGGGTGAGTGTTGCGAGTTGCTCGACGGTGCAGGTGGGTTCGCTGGCGGTCAGCAATGCCGCGGTGTCTGGTGAGTGGTCGCCGGTGAGTATGAGAACGGCGATGGTGATTGGGATGCTGTTGATTGTGGTTTCGCTGATTCTGAAGCCGTCAACGCCGTCGATGTCGGGCATGGCGAACATGTAGGTGAGGAGGCTTCGCCCGCAGGGGGTGGCGGCCAGAGCTTGCTCGGTCGACTCATGACTTTCCTCGTCATAGGGGATGATAAATCCGGCGAAATCCGTCGCAACCAGTTCACGCCATTGGTCTGCGGTGTGGTCGATCAGCTCGTCCAGAGATTCGTAGCTCTCGGCGATTTCTATGTTGAGCAACCTGTGGATCCTGGGTGGGTCAGCCGCTGCAACCGTGGTAGTTGCCGCGGTTGGGTCGTCTGCGAGGCTTTGTTCGGAGTCGATAGGCTCGGCCATGTCGCTGTCGTCCTCGGCCATGTCGTCGCCGTCGTAGTCGGCCATGTCACTTTCGGGCATCGAATCGGCCATGTCGTCTCCGGACTCGGCCATGTCGCCGTCGTCCGAGTCAGCCATGGCGTCTTCGGACGCGGCCATGTCGTCGCCGTCATCTCCGACATAATCGTCGGCCATTTCGGAGCTGTCTGCGGTGGTGCTGGCGCTCATTTCGTCGCCGGAATCTGAGTTGAGAGCGATCAGTGCGCCGACTACCCCGGCGAGGAGAACCAAGGTCGCGGCGATGGTTGCCAGTCGCTGCGGATTGAATGTGCGCATGGCTCTGACCGCCGATAGATCGGTGATCCGGTCGCTGGTGGTGCTTTGCCACAGAGCGTTGTCGATGAGCCGGTCCACATCGCTTTGGGGTAGCGGCGTTACGGGGCTGGACAGCAGTTCTGCGGCGGCCTCGAATTCTTGGACGCGTGCTAGCAGTTCTGGGTCGGCTTGGATGCGAGCGACCTCGTCGAGGGTCGCTTCACCGTCGATGTAGGACGAAATGAGTTCGTCGTCGGAAGGGGTTGGATCACTCATTGGCTTGTTTGTTGTGACGATTCTCGGGTGTGGGTTGGTTCCTTGAATTGCCGGGGTTCATGACATCGACTAGCTGGCGTCGGCCGCGGGCGATCCGGGAGCGGACTGTGCCAGGCGCGATATTGAGCACTTCGGAGATTTCGCTGTAGCTGAGACCGGCCACGTCGCGTAGTACCACCGCGGTGCGGAATTCTTGGGGCAGTTGTTTGAGCCCGTGGTCGATGTCTATGCGAGCGGTGACTGTTTCGGCGGGGTCTCGGGGAGCACTGGCAGCCATGGGGGCGGGGTTGGCTTCTTCGTATTCGGGCAAGCCTGGTGTGGGCTGTCGTTGTCGACGGCGTAGTTCGTCGATGCAGGCGTTGGTGGCGATTCGGTAGATCCAGGTTGAGAACTTGGACCGCCCGTCGAAGCGGGGGAGTCCTTTGACGACGGCTATGAGTGCTTCCTGTGTGGCGTCGAGGGCGTCGGCGTCGTTGCCTGCTATTCGTCGACAAACTGCGTAGATGCGGCTTTGATGCTTACGCAATAGCTGATCGAGGGCCTGTCGGTCTCCTCTTTGTGCCGCGTTGATAAGGGTCGAGTCGTCCATGGAAGCGTCACTGCGACCCTAGTACGAGTCGGTTCGTCAGCTTTGTAGGGCGAAGCCGATGACTCCGGGTCCGCCGTGGGTTCCGACGACTGGACCAATCAATTCGACTCGTGCCTCTCTGATGTCGACGATCCCGTCGATCATCCATAAGAATTCGTCGAGGTCGGGTGCTTGTCCGTGCATGATGGCCAGGTTCTCCGCATCGTCGTATTCGGCGAGTTTGTCGCGGAGCCAAGCTAGGGCTTTTTTGCGGGTGCGTTGTTTGCTTGCTTCTTGGACCTCGCCGCTTGACAAGTCGAGGATCGGTTTAATCGCCAGCATCGAACCGACGAGGGCTTGCGCTCCTCCGATGCGACCGCCTTTTCTGAGGTTTTCGAGCGTGTCGAGCGCGCCGAATACGTGTGTCCGGTCGCTGAGGTCGACCACTGCGGTTTCGATTTCGTGCGTTGTCGCGCCGTCGGCAGCCATTCTTGCAGCGCCGATCACGATCGATCCGAGTCCGACGGTGATTGAGCGACTGTCGACTACGCGGATGTCGCCGTCTATTGAGGCCGCGGCGGTCTTGGCGGACTGCATTGTTGCTGAGAGGGCTGCGGACAGGTTGATGCAGACGATGCCGGAAGCGCCGGCGTCGAGTTGCCGTCGGAAGGCTTGGTCGAAGCGGCCTGGCGCTGGCGCGGCTGTTTCGGGGAGCGTGTCGGCGGACGCCAACTTGCTGTAGAACTCCTCGACGCTGAGTTCTTCGCGGTCGATGTATTCGGTTTCGCCGAAGCGAATCGAGAGGGGCACGACTTCGATGCCGAGCTCGTCGACTTCGTCGCCGCGAAGGTCGCAGGCACTGTCGGTGACGATACGAACGGTCACAGTTCCTCCTGGCTTTGCTGGGTTTGGTTTGTTTGGGGCTGGGTTGACTGCTCATCGGCGCTTGCTTCTGCTGTGGTTGCTTCGGCGTTGGCTGTTTGGTCAGTAGCTGCGACGGTAGCAGCGGCGCGGTTGCGGCGTACGCGTCGAATCGTTCGGACCCACCATCCGCCGAGCACGATGAGGGCGATAATCGAGATGACTAGGCCAAGTCCGGAGATTGCTGTGGAGCGAATATCGATGACGCCTTCGTGGAGTTCGAGTTGCCCTCCGGGCGAGGTTATGGCCACTGTGACTCTGGCGTCACCGGAGGCGAGTGTTTCGACTCGTACAGTGATTTCGTTGTCGCCGGGGACCAGGGTTCGGCTGAGTCGCTCTCCATCGTAAAAGCGCAGTTTTTCGGCGCTGAGCAGCAGGTCGACGGTGATGGGAAGGGGTTGTCCGTTGCGGATGGTGATCCGGAGGTTGGCTTGTCGGTCGGTTAGTGTGATGCGTTCGGCTGGTTCGATGGTGATGTTGGCTGTTCCTGCGAGGACTGCGTCGAACACGCTGAGGGTGTAGGCGGCGCTTTGTTCGTCGCTCAGGCTGCTTGTGGCGGCGGCTCGCATGAGCGTTTCGAGTTCGGTGATTGGTGTTCGCGCCGGGGCAACCATGGAAGCGTAGGCATCGACTGTTCCTCGGGTGACACCGATATCGGCTGCACGCTGCGACAGATCAGGTGCTTGGGTTGGTTTCAAGGTGGCCTGGACTGGTTGCCCGTCTGTGTCGCGGGCGACGGGTACTTGTAATGCCCGGGTGAGTGGGGATGTTCGGAGGTTGCTGCGTTCGTTGATGCCGTCTAGGAGCACTTCGAGTGCTGCTGGTTCGAGTTGATCGAAGTCGAACAGGATGGCTCTATCGATGGTGGCGTTGGCTGCTTCGATTGCGAGTTCGGTGAGTGCACGGTGGCCTGCCAGTTCTGGGTCGGCATGGTTCAGTGTTTGGCGCAGCGACGTGTCGATGGTGATGGCGGTTAGGGCCGTTCCGGTGGCGTCGCGCAGTTGAAGCGGCGCTAACTCGCTGCTGTCGGTTGTTCTGCCGGTGATTTGGTTGGGTGGAACGAGCACGGCTTGGGTGCCGTTGCTGCGAAGCAGCGTCAGCGTTTCGGGTGTTGCGTCAGGGTCGAGTTTGGAGATCGTTGTGGGTCTGCGCCCGAGCATTTCACTGATGACGGTGGCACCGTAGGTGTACTGGTCAGCGATGAGGGTGGTGTCGCCGACGCGCCGCCAGGCTTCTTCATCGAGATCGACCCAGGGGGTGTTGAGGACGGGCCGGTCAGAGAGCAACTTGGCGAACTCGGTTAGCTGTTCGCTGCCGCTGATCGCCAGTGCTTGCAACGTTTCGGGTTGCAGTGCAACGGTGATGGGGATTTCGTTGCGTTCCGCTATTCGTTCGGCTCGAGCAAAGAGGTCTTGGGTGTCGAGGTTGATGGTTTGGTCGGGTTGGACGGCGAGCGGTGCGCTCAGGTCGGCGATGAAGGCGACGTGAAGTGTCGATCGCCGCGGCTCTTCGAGCACAAGCAGGTGGGTGATGAGCGTGTCGATGATCTCGCCGTTGTTGTCTTCGAGGGTGATGACTACGGGAAGCGCGCCTTGGTTGATGCGCAGGATCTCGCCGATTTCTTCGTCTGGGATCTCGATCGAGAAGATTTCTCCGGTGCTGTTGAGTTGGCAGTGGGCCTCGGCGAGGGGTTCGTCCACGTCGCAGATGAAATCGCTGAAGGGCCTTTGCTCGCCGAGGCCGATGTAGCTGGCACGGATGTCTTCACGGGTTGTGCGGGCCTCGAAGATTTGTATGCGGATTGTCGAATCGGCTGGGGCGATGACTCTGAGGTCGATGGTTGCGGGGTCCTCGCCGACGAAGGCGGTTTGGGCGACGAGGTCTATGCGCCCGTCGTTTTGAGCGGCCGCACCGGTGAGGTTCGTGATCGTCGCGAGTGGCACAAGGACCACAGCCGCTAGCGCGGCAGCGAAGCGCGCTCTACCGATCATGTGAGTGTTCGGTACATGACTGTCAGGGGGTGTTCTTGGAGGGTGAACCCGAGTTTTTTGTATAGCTGCAGAGCGTTGTTGTTGGTTTTTTGGGTGTTGACCCAAGCGATCCTTGCTCCACGTTGGCGGATCCACCAGAGGGCGTCCGTGACTAACAGCGCACCGATTCCTTGCTGCCGATAGGCGGGGTGGACTGCGAGTCTTTGCAGGTATCCGGTTCGGCCTGAGTGACCGGCGAGGGCGTAGCCGACTATTTGGTTGCTGGGGTGGTCGGTTTTCGGCGGTTCTGCGTGGTCGGAGCGGCGCATGATGCGGAGTCGGCTGGTGGGAGTGGCCTCGATTGAGTCTTGGAGTCCGTCGCGGTCGAAGTGCCAGAACTCGTCGAATGACTGCCTGTCGAGGGTGAGCACGTCGTCCCAGTCGCGGCTGGTTCCGCGGCGGATTCTGGGGCGAGGGCGGTGCCATGGTCGCAGGCGTTGGCCGCGGGGTTGGCCACCCGGCTGTCTGGCGGCAAAGCGTGGTTGGAGGTCGTAGCGCAGCAGGTGGAGATGTTCGCGTTCGCTGAAGTTGTCGAGCAGGAAGGCGGCCCGTTCCGGTGGCGCGACTGCGGCTGTGACTACGGCTTGGAAACCTTGGTTTCGCAATATGTTTCGGGCTGCTGAGAGTGATTCGCGGTCGAGTGTTTGGGCGGCGCTGAGCGGTACGAGGGTGGCTAGATCGGCGCGGCCTTGCCAGCGCCCGGCGCGAAATCTTGCGTCGCCGATCGTGAGCTGGGTGAGGGCCATGGTCATTGTTACGATACGTCGCTCTCCGTTGAGCAGGTAGCGCCCGGTAATGTCTTTGTGTGGCCGGCTACACCTACGAGCTTGAGGCGGTGTTGAAGCGGGCCGATCCGTTGGCGCGGGTGTTTGATTCTGCTGGCTATCGGTTTTTCTTGGTTGGCGGAGTGGTGCGGGATTACTTCTTGAAGCGTTCTGACGTTGGTCAGGATCTCGACGCCACTACTGATGCGCGACCTGATGCGATCAGGGGTTTGGTAGCTGAGTTGGCTGATGAGGTGTGGTTCCAGGGCGAGCGGTTCGGCACGATCGGCTGCGTCATCGCTAATCAGAGCTTTGAGATCACGACCCACCGTGCGGAGTCGTATCGTCCGGATTCGCGTAAGCCGACGGTTGTGTTCGGCGATGACATTGTTGATGATCTCGCCCGGCGTGATTTCACGGTCAACGCGATGGCGATCGATATGGCCGATCATTCGTTGGTGGACCCGTTCGGGGGTGAAGCCGATCTGGCGGCTGCCATGTTGCGCACTCCGCTTGAGCCTGAGGTTTCGTTGTCTGAGGATCCGTTGCGGATGTTGCGTGCGGCCCGGTTTTGCTCGAGCTGCAATCTTTCACCGGCGTCGGAGTTGGTGACTGCGATGACGGCTGAGGCGGACCGTTTGGAAATCGTTTCGGTGGAGCGCATTCGTGATGAGTTGCAGAAGTTGTTGTTGCTCGACGATCCGGCTTCGGGTTTGCGGTTGATTGATGCCACTGGGGTTGGTCGAATGGTGCCGGTCGTTGGTGGCTGTGACGACTGGGAGTCTGCTGCACCTCGTTTGCGAGCGGAGTCGGCAGAGCCGGCAATGCGTTGGGCTGCGATGTTGAGTGCGTTGCAGGTCGACAAACCGGATCTGCGTTCGCTGAAGTTTTCGGGCGAGCTGGTCGGAGCGGTGAGGTGGTTGTTGAGCGAGGGCCCTGAGTTGTTGACGGCGGATCTGGCGACGCTTTCGGATCGACAGCTTCGCGAACTTGCTAGGGGTTGCCCCGCTGGTCGCACGGTGGAGGATCTGCTGACGTTTGTGGCTGGGTTGCGCTCTGGAGACGGGCTTTGGGCGGACGATGTTGATCAGGTAGCTGCGCAACTCGTTGATTTGCGTCGTCGCGAACCCGATTTGGATGATCCAGCACCATTTTTTGGTGGCTTGGAGGTTGCGGACATGCTTAGTATTGAGCCGGGCCGCGAACTCGGTAAGGCGATGAAATGGTTGGCCGAGTTGCGTGTCTCTGAGGGCCCGCTGGCTGGTGATGTGGCTGCTCGACGGTTGCAGGATTGGTGGGCTGGGCACGCCCGTGAGTAGTCAGGTCTGCTCTGAGGCCGAGCGGATTGCCCTGGAGGCTCGCTTAGGGTTTGCGGGCTCGGGTGAGCAGGGTTGCGGGTAGCAGGTTGTCTTTGATGCGCCGTTCGAGCAATGTGTCTACGACGAATTTGGCGCGGCACAGCGATGACACGATGGATTCGATGGTGTGGATATAGCGTCCTTTGATCGGGCGAGTGCCGGTCCAGGGGCGGACTGTTAGAGCGGGGTTGTCTGGGTCTGCACACAGTGCCGCGGGGTGGGGGAGCGAGATGAGCAGATGGCCGCCGGGTTTGATGACGCGGTGGACTTGTCGGACCACGCGGTCGAGGTCTTTGACGTAACACATTGAGGTCACCGAGATTGCCAGGTCGATCTGGTCGGCGGCCAAAAAGGCCAGTTCAGCGAGTTGGGTTTGATGGAACTCGACGGTGGTTTCGTGGTGTATCGCCAGCTCCCGCGCGGCCCGCAGTTGCTGGACGTCTTCGTCGATTGCGGTTACCCGAGCGTCTCGCAGCGCGAGTCCGACCGCAGCGTGTCCTTGGCCGCATCCCAGCTCTAGAACGCGTCGCCCGGAGACGTATCCAATGAGGCGTCGGTCGAGTGTGGGTTCAACGCCGATGCCGAGGTCAACATAGTCGATAGGTCGGTCTGCTGGAGCCCGTGTGTCGTGCAGTTGCATGGGTCTGATTCTTGTCGTCGTGCGCGCAACATGCGTGGACGGTTACTGTGATGGGCGTGAAGATGGGACTGACTCAGGCCGTTGGTGGCGATGCGGGCATCGACTATCGCTTGATGCGCGAGATGACTCTGAGTGCTTGGCGTGGCGGCAAGGTCGGTATTTCTGAGTTGTGCGATGCTCAACCGGAGTTGCGCCGCAACGCCGAGTTTTGTGGACGGCCTCTGGAGTTGCCCTGCCCGGTTTGTGAGACGGATGGGCTGGTTGAGGTCACCTATGTGTTCGGTCCGCGGCTGCCGGGGCATGGTCGTTGTGTCACTAGCGACAAGGAGATGACTCGTCTCAATGCTCGCAAGCAACCGTCGCGTGGCTACGTGGTTGAGGTGTGCACGGATTGCGGCTGGAACCATCTGACGAAGAGCCGTTCGGTCGGGGGTTGCGCGGTCGAAGCGGTTGAAGGGGTTGAGGGAGTGGGGGGAGTGGGGGGATGATCTCCGGGTTTTGGTCTTTTGGGGCTTGGAGTTGCACGGTTTGATCCGCTAGTCTGTGTTCACCGCCGGCAGCCACAGTGCGCTGGACGGGAAAGGAGTCAGACATGGGCAAGCTCACTGCCCCTGCGATTGCATGCAGGAAAGTTCGTGCAGGTGACGATCCTCTGGTGATGGTGACTGCGTACGATGCGCCTGGCGCGCGTATTTCGTCGGAGGCTGGTGCCGACATCATTTTGGTGGGTGACAGCCTTGCCATGGTTGTGCTCGGCTACGACGACACGCTTCAGGTGACTATCGACGATATGTGTCATCACACCGCGGCTGTCGCCCGGGTCAAACCGGACTGTCACATCGTGGCTGATATGCCGTGGATGAGTTATCACGTTTCTCCGGAGGAAACGGTTCAGAACGCGGCCCGGTTGATGCGCGCGGGTGCTCATTCCATCAAGCTTGAGGGTGGCCGTAAGCGGTTGCCGATGATCGATCGGATCATCGCCGCGGAGATTCCGGTGATGGGTCACATTGGTCTTACGCCTCAGTCAATTCATGCGATGGGTGGTTTCAAGGTGCAGGCCAAGCAGGCTGAACATGCCCGCAAGCTGGTGCAGGCAGCGAAGTCGCTGGCTCATGCCGGTTGTTACGCGGTGGTTCTTGAGGGCGTGCCTGATCGGGTTGCCGAGATGGTCACCGACGCTGTCGATATTCCGACGATCGGGATTGGGGCTGGTTCTCGCTGTGATGGCCAAGTGCTCGTTTACCACGACCTCTTGGGCATTGAGGATCGCTTTGTGCCGAAGTTCGTGCGGAGGTACGCGGATGTCAAATCTGTGTCGGTGTCGGCGGTTGCCGCCTATGCCGCTGATGTGCGCTCTGGTGCGTTCCCCAACCATGCCGAGAGCTATCACATGGCCGACGCTGAGGCTTCCGAACTGCAACTCTACGGCGGTCAATAGAGCCTGTATCGGCTGCGGTTCGGCGGTGGCTGTCACACCCCCTTGCCATGCTGTGACCATGCAGATTTTCAAGGTGTGGGCACGCGGTTTGGCGGCGGTAGTCTTAAGCAATTCCCCGAGGTGGCGTTTCCAACGGAAGCAACTCCGAAAGGAAACAACTTCAGCCAGCAACCCCTGCCCCGGGAAGGGGCCCCGGTTTTGTCGGGTCCGTAGGAGGTGAGTGCTCGTGGATATTTCTCGAGCCTATGAATTGATGATCATCGTCGACTCTGATGTTGATGATGGCGATATTGATGCGGTGATCTCTCGCATCGACGGCCTTATTGTCGACGAAGGTGGCCGGATTGCGTCCACCGACCATTGGGGTCGTCGTCGGTTTGCGTACGAGATCCAGCACAAGTTTGAAGGCACCTATGTGGTGTGGGAGATCGTTACCGAATCGGCGGGTCTTCCCAACACCGAACGCCAGTTGCGTCTCGCGGACGACATTGTCCGCCACAAGCTTTTTCGTCTCCCAGAAAAGGAAGCGGCTCGCCGCGGTCTGTTTGGGGAGACGGTACCGGCATAGGCCGGTTTACCAGGAGGTACCTACATGGGATTTGATAACACTGTAACTGTTGTGGGCAACGTGACCCGCGATCCAGAACTGCGCTTTACGCAGGGCGGACTGGCCGTCGCCAATTTTGGCGTGGCCTGGAACAAGAAAAAAAATGACGGCGAGGACGAGGTTTCGTTCTTCGACGTGACGTGTTTCCGTCAGCTTGCTGAGAATGTTGCTGATTCGATCAGTAAGGGAGCGCGGGTCGTCATTTATGGCACGCTTACGCAGCGAAGCTGGGAAAACCAGCAAGGCGAGCGCCGCTCGAAGGTTGAGATCCTTGCTGATGATGTGGCGCCGAGCCTCAAGTGGGCATCAGCTGAGGTCACCCGCAATGAGTTCCGAGGCGGCGCTGAGGGTGGCGGCCGACCAAGCGGTGGGGGCGCTGCTAGGTCGCAGGCTCCCGAACGCTCTCAGCCTCAACCAACGTATGACCTTGATGAGGAGCCGTTCTAGCTCGTCAGCGAGCAGCGGCTTGCGCACCGAACATCAACCACGAACGACAAGAACACAAACGACAGAACTGGAGAAGTAATGGCCAAGGTAAAGAAGCGGGGCAAACCCAAGGACAGTGGCCGCAGGGTCAAGAAGAAGATCTCGATCCTCAACGTCGAGAAGATTGAGTACGTCGATTGGAAGGACGCCAACCTTTTGCGGCGATTCCTGTCTGAGCGATCCAAGATCCGCGCTCGCCGTGTCACAGGCAACAACACTCAGCAGCAGAAGATGGTTGCCGACGCCATCAAGATTGCTCGTGAAATGGCCCTTGTCCCGTACGCCAACCGGGTGACCACTCAACGCAGCGGCCGGGGTGATCGTGATCGCATCAGTCGTGCCGATGCTCCGATGCCGCGCCCTAGCGGTCCGCCACCTGCTTCTCGTGATGAAGACGACGACATCTACGAAGAGGCTGACAACGCTGCTGGTGCAGGCTTTGCGGCTACTGAATCGAGCAGAGCATGAAGGTCGTTCTCCGTCAAGATGTTGCTGGTCTCGGTCGCAAGGGCGAGATCTGCGATGTTGCCGATGGCTATTTTCGCAACCTGTTGTCTCCTCGCGGGTTGGCTCTGAAGGCGAGCAAGGGAGTGGAGGTTCAGGCTGAGTCGATGCGCCGTGCTGCGGTCTTGCGAGACGCCAAGAGTCGGGCGGAGACCGAAGAGATTGCTGCACGCCTGGTTCCGATGGTGATAACCATCAGTGCACGCGCCGGAGAAGGTGGTCGCCTGTTTGGTTCAGTGAGCAACTTCGACATCGTTGCAGCCGTCGAGGCGCAGGCCGGTGTTGTTATCGATCGTCATACCTTGGCGCTAGACGCTCCGCTGAAAGAACTTGGCCGAGTATCGGTGAACTGCAAGCTTCAAGACGAAGTGGAGTTCCCGGTCACGGTGGAGGTAATTCCAGAGTGAGTTGGTTGTCGCCCTCCGGTGACAACAGCTTGAGATCTCGTGTTTGCCAGCGGTTTGAGAGGCGCGCGCCCGGTGTTGTGGAAAGTACACAAGAAATCCCCAGAAATATGACGATTTCCCCTGGACTCCCACGGGGGAACCGGGCCAATTTAAAGGTTGGCTCATATGACGAAAGGGTGACAATCAGGTGACGAACGAATGGCGATGACTCAGACCAGCACGCGGCATGACAGTCGTGTGCCTCCCCACAACCTTGAGGCTGAGGAGTCTTTGCTTGGTGCCATGTTGCTTTCGAGTCACGCAATAGCGGACTCCATCGAACTCGTCAGCGTTGAGCAGTTCTATCGACCAGCACACGCCCACGTTTACGATGCTATTGCTGCGCTATATGCCGCTGGCGACCCGGTCGACCCGGTCACGGTCGCGGTTGAACTAGAGCGAGCCGGCGTAGCAGAAGCAGTTGGCGGGCTTGAGGGCTTGCATCGCTTGCAAATGAACACTCCAGCATCGTCGAACGCTGCGAAGTACGCGAGCATCGTGCGCGAGCACTTCATGCTCAGAAAACTGATCCGAGTTGCGAGCGAAATCGCCGAGATCGGTTACAGCCAGCCCAGTGACGCTATTGCAGCCATCGACGAGGCTGAAAACATGGTGTTTCAGATCGCAGAAGGTCAAGACACCGAATCGATGAGCAAGATCGAAGTGCTCCTCAAGGAGACGCTGGATCACCTCGTTGCTCGTAACGAGTCTGGGAAGGGCATTGTCGGCACGCCAACCGGATTTGTTGATCTTGACCAAAAGTTGTCGGGGTTGCAGCCCAACGCTTTCATCGTGGTTGGTGCTCGGCCTGCCATGGGCAAGACCTCTTTCATCCTCAACATCGCGAGCCATGCTGCGATTCGCGAACAAAAACCTGTCCTCGTCTTCAGTTTGGAGATGGGCCATATTGAGATCAGTCAGCGCATCCTGTCGGCTGAGACTCGCATTGACTCCAAGGACATGAGCGATGGCCGAGTCAAGGAGCATGAATGGCAACGGATCACGTCCACCATCGCCCGTCTTAATAATGTGCCGTTGTGGCTTGACGACAACCCGAATCCGACGATTATGGATATCCGCTCGAAGGCGCGGCGACTGAAGAGCTCCATTGGCGATCTTGGGTTGGTGGTAGTCGACTATCTCCAGTTGATGACGGGTCGTTCTCGTGCTGAGAGTCGTCAGGTTGAGGTGGCTGAGATCAGTCGTGGCTTGAAGATTCTGGCCCGTGAGTTGAAGTGCCCGGTAATCGGTGTTTCCCAGCTCTCCCGAACCCTTGAGAGCCGGACGGACAAGCGTCCGATGCTGTCTGATCTTCGCGAGTCGGGTTCGATTGAGCAGGATGCCGATGTGGTCTTGTTTCTGTATCGCGACGAGGTGTACAACCCCACAGACCAGACGACCGAAGGCTTGGCCGAAGTGATTATTGCCAAACACCGCAATGGGCCAACCGGCACAGTCAACCTCAACTTCGTGCCCAGATTGACGTCGTTCAGGAACCTGGAAACCCGGGCAATCTAAATGTTTCTCGGTGAGGATCTGCTGGTGTGGCTGGTGTTGGCGCTCGGTGGCGCGATGGCGGTCGGCAATTTACTGGCTTTGCTGCGCCCGGCGGCCACGCAGCGCCGCCAAGGTGATCTGGAGCGAGCACCGCTCGGTCGTAGCATCGTGTTCATCGTGGTTGGCCTGGTCGCTGCTGTCTGGGCCCTTGCCAGCCTCGTAACGGGTTAGCGGTAGAAACCTTGGTGCTGCTCTCGTAAGGCGTTTTTCTGGACTTTCCCCATGGTGTTTCGGGGCAGCGATGGAACTATCAGGATCTGTTTCGGATGCTTGTAGCGGCTCAGTTGTCTTGCCAGTTCCGCGGTGCAATTGTCGAGAGCGAATTTTTCGTCGTCCACAACGATGATGGCTGTCACTGCTTCGCCGAGGTCTCGGTCAGGTACCCCGATCACCGCCGATTCCTGTATCCCGGCAACTTCGTCGAGCACGAGTTCGATTTCTTTGGGATAGATGTTCTCGCCGCCGCTGATAATCAGGTCGCCGGATCGGCCTTGCAGGGTCAGGCGGCCACTTTCGTCGAGGTCACCGAGATCGCCGGTTGTGAACCATCCGTCATCGTTGAGGGCATTGGTGGCGACGTTGTCTCGGTGCCAGTAGCCCGAGAACACATGTGGACCGCGAACCTCTACCGAGCCGATGACTCCAGGCTCGACCGACTTCGCCGCGAACCTCTACCGACCGATCGACCGATTGCTCGACCATTGCCGCATTGTCAACCACACGCAGTTCGACCCCTGGTAGGGGATAGCCCACGGTGCCTGCTAAGCGCACGTCGTTGTACGGATTTGAGGTGATGATTCCTGTTTCGCTCATGCCGTATCGCTCACAGATTCGGTGCCCGGTGCGTTTGGTGAACTCTGCGAACACCGAGTCGCGTAGCGGGGCTGATCCGCAAGTGAACAGCCGGATTCCGCTGGCCAGTTCAGCATTCAATCGCGGGTTCTGCAGCAGTCGGCTGTAGTGCGTGGGCACGCCCATCATCACGGTTGTATTTGGAAGCGAGTCGAGTACTCGCTCAGAGTCGAACCTGGGAAGGAAAGTCACCGGAATCGCTGAGAGCATGGCGCAGTGGAGGGCCACGAACAGTCCATGTGTGTGAAATATCGGCAGGCAGTGAAGAAGGTGATCGCTGCGGCTGAAGTGCCAGCTGTTGTGGAGCGCTCTGGCGTTGTGCCGCAGGTTGGCGTTGCTGAGCGCTGCGCCCTTAGGCCGACCGGTGGTTCCTGAGGTGTACAGCAGCACGGCGAGGTCGTCGTCTTGGCGGTCAACAATTGGCGCGGTGGCGGCACGGATGGCTTGGGTCTCGGCCGCGTTGGCCCGCGCCGTGAGCGTGCCCTTTCCCCCGGGGGCGAGGGTGAGAATTCGACGGTCGTTGCCGGACGCTGTTTGGGCAGCCGCTGAGGTGGGATCGAGTACAACCACGGCTGGATTGGCGTCGTTCAAAAAGTAGTTGAGTTCCTCCGCGGTGAAAGCGGGGTTCAAAGGGACGTGAACGGTCCCCGCGCGCAGACACGCGAGATATAGAGCAACCGCTTCGACGCACTTGTAGACCTGCACGAGCACCCGGTCGCCGGCGCTGGCACCGTGGGCGTTGAGAACTTGTGCGTAGCGTGCCGCTAGATCGTCAATCTGGCCGTAGCTGTGAGTCTGCCCGCGAGGTTCGATCAGAAAGGGCGCCGATTCGTGCTGTGACGTGACCGATCGTAAAGCCGAGCCGAAATTTCCACTGGGCAGCACTGTTTTCATTAGATCAGGCGATCCGGTCGACCATTTCACGGGTTACGGGGTTACGCAGGGGCGCACCTGTGGCAAAGCGCTCGACCTCGTCGATTACCCATTCGCTCATGCGGGCAAGTTCGGTGCCCTGTGAGCCTGCGATGTGGGGTGTTAACACGGCGTTGGCAAGAGTCCGAAGCGGGTGGTCTGACGGTAACGGTTCTACGGGGTCGGTAACGTCGATGATGCCGAAGAGTCGTTGCGATTCGAGTTCGCTGGTCAACGCATCGAGGTCCAAGCAGTGTCCCCGGGAGGTGTTGATGACGGTGGCTCCGTCGCTCAGCGCTGCGAGTTCTTTTTCGCCGATGAGGTTGTGGGTGTCGGGAAGGGCGGGTGCGTGAATCGAGAGCACATCAGCTTGGGCGCAGAGTTCAACCAAAGAGTCTTGTTTCGTGGCGCCGACGGACTCGATTGTCTTGGCGTCGACAAACGGGTCGTAGATCTGCACGTCGAGGTGACCGAAGGCCTGCAGCAGTTGGGCTACCCGCCGACCGGTCAGCGATGCCGAAACGAGTCCTATCGTCTTGTCCCAATTACCGTGAGCGGCGGCTTCGGGCGGCGGTGTCCATGAGGTCCGATGAGATTCTCGGTCGATGGCCCCGATGACTCCTTTGTTGGCCAACAAGATCATGGCCAACGTGTATTCGGCGACTGGTTCGGCGTTTGCGTCGGCACCGGAGGTGACGAGTATGTCTCGTTCCCAGAGTTCGGAGCTCAGGTACCACTTGACCGAGCCGGCGGCGTAGGCGAACAGCCGCAGGTTCGCAGCGGTTTCGAAGAACTCTGGTCCGAACAGGGGGCAACCCCAGTGTCCGACGATCACTTCGGCGGAGCCAAGCAGTTCTTGTGCCCGTGGTTCGTCCCAGGAATGGAGCGGTTTGCGGTCGAGCAGCCTCCCGACGGTTTCGAGTCGATCCAAAGCGGTCTCGTCAAGGGCGGTGAAACCTTCGAAGTGAGCAATCACGATCGCCGGTTGGCCCATTTGTTGATCTTGGCCGCTTAGGTGTGTCCACGACAAGACGCACTAGCTTCACCGTGAGGTTGTCGGTGTGTTGACCGTCGGCCTGGGATTGGAGAGAAACCGTGGGGATACCAACTTTGAGCCGAGACGGCGAGTTGCTGATAATCGATTTTGGCGACGATGACAACCGCACCAATGTTGCTTGGGTTGAAACTATGAACGTGCTGCTCGACGAGGCTGAGGCGCAGGCCCTCAGCGGCCCGACCGCGTTGATCACGACCGGTTCGGCGAAGCACTATTCCAACGGACTCGACGTGGATCACATAGCGACGATTTCGAGCCCGGAGATCGGGGCTTACGTGAACACGGTGGAGAAGGTGCTCGGTCGTATTCTGACTTTTCCGGCACCGACGGTTGCTGCTGTCAACGGACACGCTTTCGGCGCGGGTGCTTTCGCGATCCTGGCACACGACCATGCGGTGATGCGCGCTGATCGGGGGTTTGTTTGTTGGCCCGAGGTGCACCTGCAAATGACATTTTCTCCTGGTTTGATGGCGATGATCCGCAACTTAATGACGAACGCCACAGCGCGTGAGGCCGTGACGACCGGTCGCCGGTATGGCGGGCCGGATGCGGTTGCTGCGGGGTTCGTGAATGAGGCGGTGAGCCTTGATCACCTGATGATTGCGGTCTCAGAGTATGGCCGTGCTCACAGCGCTACCGCGGGTGCCAATCTCCAGAAGATCAAGCGGCAACTGCACCGGTCGGTGGTCGACCGTCTCGGTACCGGTTGAGTTCAACGCAGACTCAGCGCAGGCCCCGGTTCATCCAGTCAACTCGGGTCGGTTTTTGGGGTTGTCGGCTCGGGTTCAGCCCGGGTCAGTTCTTGGGGACGTCGGCCCAGGGGATCCCCTTGTCGACGCGGGGTTCGCCGGGTAGTCCGAGCATCTGTTCACCCATGATGTTGCGGAGTATCTCCGATGTGCCGCCTTCGATTGAGTTGGCCCGTGCTCTTAAGAAGAGGTAGCCGAGGCTGCCACTTTCGCCGGGCAGTACGACTGTGGTGGGGCGACGGAAGGTGTAGTCAAGGTCAATTTGGGAGGCCATGCCGGCGAGGTTGATGCCTTCGCTGTAAATCTCTTTGTTGAGTTCTGCTCCTGCCAGCTTGGCTACGGAGCCTTCAGGGCCTGGTTGGCCGCGTTTGGCGTTTGCTACTGCACGCATGTTGGTGAGCCGCAGCACTTCGGCCCGGTTCCAGAGTTTCATCAAGTTGTCGCGCCGCGCGTCGGTGCGCTCGTAGTCAGGTAGTGAGTTCCAGACTTTCACGAGCTCGGAGATGGCACCGCTGCCTCGGGGTGGGATGCCTCCGCCCCCTGATCCGCCGATGACGGTTCGTTCGTTCATCAGTGTGGTGATCGATACTCGCCAACCTTCGCCCCGCTGTCCGATGCGGTCGGCGTCTGGCACGCGGACATCGGTCATGTAGACCTCGTTGAACTCGGCTTCACCGGTGATTTGGCGGAGAGGCCGCACTTCGACTCCTTCGGCGTGCATGTCGAGCGCGAAGTAGGTCATACCTTTGTGTTTGGGCAGTTGTGGATCGGTGCGGGTGACGAGCATTCCCCTGTCGGCGATGTGAGCGATGGTGTTCCAGACTTTTTGGCCGTTGACTAACCATTCGTCGCCGTCGAGTTCTGCTTTGGTGGCGAGACCCGCGAAGTCTGATCCGGCGCCTGGTTCTGAGAAGAGCTGACACCATGTCTCTTCGCCGGTGAACATCGGGCGGAGGAAGCGGCGTTTTTGTTCTTCGGTGCCGTGGGCGAGGATCGTGGGTCCCGATAGCGCCATAAAGAACTGACTGGTGTCCATGGACAGAGCGCCCGCTTCGGCCAGTCGCCGGTTGACGTTGCGTTGCAGTTGGGGTCGCGCTCCGATACCGCCGTGGCCAACCGGGAATTGGACCCAGGCCAGTCCAGCGTCGAATTGATGACCCCGAAACTCCTGATACGACTCTTGCGTTGGGTCGTGCCCGGCTAGCAGGGCGTCGAGTGCTTCGTTGACTGCGTTGACTTCGCTATCGCTCATAAGTGTCAGTTTGCCTGACAGATTCTCTTACTGGCAACCCGCTGGTACTCTGCGGTGCCATGAGCTCCTTTGACGACTATTTTGCCGCCCATCAAGACCTGTTCGCGCACTACAACGATCTTGTCGGCCGTTTGAGCGACGAGCAGATGGCAGTGCAGTCGCTGTGCCCTGACTGGGATGTGAGGGGAGTCATCAACCACGCCGTTGGCGCGGAGTATTGGATGACCGGTTGGGAGCCGTCGGATACGGCCCTACCGCCTTTCGAGCGGTTCAGCGAGTTTGATGCCCGAACCCGAGATGCAAGCAGGTCTGAGTTCGCGCAGATTGTCGCCGAAGCGACCGCAACGCGCCTTGATGATCTGCGTGCTATGGGTCCGGAGGTACTTGATCGCCCGTCGGTTACCCCGGCTGGGATGTCCAGCTACGGCCGTTTCTTGCAGGTACGAGTATTCGATATGTGGGTGCATGCCCGCGACATCGCAATCCCGCTCGGTGAGACTCTTGACGACTCGGGCTTCATCGCCGAAACAGCCCTGCAAGAGGTTGACGACTCGATCGGCTACATCGTTGGCAAGAAGATCGGTTTGCCCGACCCGATGAGTATCGCTTTTCGGATTCGCGGGCCGATCGAGCGCGATATCTTGGTGCGTGTGGATGGCCGCGCGGGCCGGGTCTTTGAGCTTGATGACCCTGACGTTGAGGTGTTTGCCGATGTCGCAACTTTTGTGATGCTCGCCTGCGGCCGGATTGACCCTCAGTCCCAGATCGATGCCAACAAGATTTCGTGGTCCGGTGACGCTCACTGGGGCGAGACCGCAGCCCGCAACCTCGCTTACACGCAATAGGCAGGTAGCAGGCAAGGCAACGTAAAAGGCAAGGCAACGTAAAAGGCAAGGCAACGTAAAAGGCAAGGCAACGTAACAAGGGAGGCGCCCATGCCCAGAGTCAGCTCAATTGATCATGTTCAGCTTGCTATGCCTGCGGGGGCGGAGGATCAGGTCCGGGAGTTCTATGCGGGTGTCCTGGGGTTGACCGAGGTGCCGAAACCGCCGGAGTTGGCCAAGCGTGGTGGGGCCTGGTTCGAGGGGCCCAGCATCAAGCTTCACCTGGGTGTGGCGCAAGAGTTTCGTCCGGCCCGCAAGGCCCATGTTGGTTTTGTTGTCGACGATGTTGCCGAACTGGTTGATCTCTGCCGAGCCCAGAACTTAGAAACCACCGACATCAACGAGATCGACGGTTACCGCCGAGCCCACGTCTTCGACCCCCTCGGCAATCGCCTCGAGTTCATGGAGCCCATGTGAGCCTCCAATTCGTCTCATCCACGGAGCTCGTGCCGATTTGGTGTGTTGAGCGGATTGTGGGGTGTCGAAACCCAGCAACCAATCGGGCAGTGATTCACAGGGGTTTGCGGGAGTCGGCATGAGCCTGAGGGAGTCGGTTTGCTATGAGTCCAGCGTTGTGCTTCGGCTGGTTGGCTCCGGTAGGGATCGTGCTGTCGTGGTTAGGGGCCCTGTGGTGGGTTGTTGGCTGAACAACCTGAGCCATCCGACCGCCGCTCGGCCCCGTGACCGGTTTTGTTGTGTTCAGGGGCCGTTGGGCGGGTTGTTGGGGTTGATGATTTTGTAGCCGGTGTTGGTTTTGATGACGATGTAGCCGCGGTCGTGGATGTTGTGGTGACACATGGGGCAGGCCAGACACATTTTGTCGATGTCGGTGAGCCCGCCTTGTTCCCAGGGCACGATGTGATGGATTTCGCAGCGCTCAGCCCCAGCGGCGCAGCCTGTGCAGTGCTGGTCGCGGGCGATGATGGCTTTGATTTGGGCTTCGGTGGGGAATCTGCGGTCGCGTCCCACCCAGATGGGCTGTCCTTTACCGTCAAACACAACTCCGGTAACAGTGGCTATACACATCAAGCGTTCCAGCACTGTTTGGGGCAACGCTTCACCACCGATGATCTCAGCGACACCGGTGGGGTTGTCGCCGCGCAACCGTTCGATGTCAGCCACAGCGATGAGCTGCATCCTTGTGCTGCCCGGCCCGCGACGGCCTGGATCGGTGATCAACGCGACGAACGCGTCGGCCAAGCGTTGTGGTGCTGTGCGCACATCGTCAGGGGTGCCGTCGCGGCCGCCGTCGTCACGCCACAACCGGTCATATTCGGCGTTGATTGCTTTGCGTACTTGTTGATAGCTAGTGGGATCGAGCTCAGCCAGCAACACACCCATGCCGTCATCGTCTACCCAGTTCTTCAAGGACCGGCGCTGACGCTGCGCTTGGTACGTATCGGATCCGTCGTCGGTCTGGTTGCGGTTCACCCAACGCCTTGTCTGTTCAGCGAACATGTCGACCGTCGAATTCTCAGCGAGCCTCGACAATTCGTCGTCTACTTGTTCAGCAGAAGTTTTGGCCGCCGCAGCGACCGCTACAGCAGCATGCTCGACAGTAATGGCACCATCAGCCAACGATTCAGCAAGTCTGGGCATCTCAGCCAAACCAGCGGCGGTTTTGGCGACCGAGTTCGCGGCACGTGTCGACATGCGCCCAGCCTCACGCAACACCGTCTTGGAGTTCACCCCTCCATCACCCAACGCTTCGATCTCAGTTGCGCACCGTGCCTGCAACGAACTCAACGCCGCTATCGCCCGCCCAGCGCCTTCAACCACACCGGTCAACTCCGCCCGTGAAAGGCCCGAGATCACCGTCGCTCTGGTTTGTTGGATCATCAAATCGAACATGACCACAACCTAGTCAGAGGGTATGACACTGCATGAAAAATCATATGACGGTTGAGCGTCGACCACCCAACCCAACACGGGGCGAGGGTGTGGGGCGGGTTCCAGATGGCCTGGACGAAGATGTCCACGGCTCCGCGCCGTTGCCGTTACTGGCGGCTGAGTTCGGCGCGGGCTTGGGCCCGGAGGGTTTCGATGTCTTCTCGCGACAGCAGTTGGATCTCGACTTCGTGCAGCTTGCCGGTGAAGGGGTTGTGGTCGGTGTAGGCACGGCTGACGGGCGAGCCGGCGTCGTAGCCCACGCTGGGTCCGACTGAGGAGATCGTTGCCATGATCCACGGGATGTGGCCCTCACCAACCACTTCCCCGTCGATCAACAGGCGGGCCTGGGCGGTTCGGGATGGCCCTCGGTGGAATTCGAGACCGAGCTTGTGATCGCCCGCACTGACAGCAGTACTCGAGCGAACGATGGTGTGGTCGTCGAAAGCGTTGTAGTCGAACACCAGATACCCGTCGTCCAAGAAGATAGAGAAACCGGCGTTCTCAGTCCCGGTGGCAAACAGCACCCCGTCACCACCATCACCATCACCATCAGAACCAGCGCCACAAGTAACTGAAGCGGTGAACTTCCAGCTTCGCCCGCCGACGGGCGCCGCGGATTGGCTCCCCATCGGCGACACCGGCGGGTAGTAGCGGTAGGTCTTGTCGACGGGGTGCGGTGAGCAGTCACGGAAGCGCACCGCAAAGAGTTCCAACATCCGCTCGTCGAGGGGCAGCACGCCATGCGTCTCGGCCTCCTGCCACCACAGCGCGATCATCTCTTCGAGTTTCTCAGGCATGGAGGCGGCGAGGTCGTTGCATTCGGAGGGGTCGGCGTCGGTGTGGTACAGCTCCCAGGTGTCATCATCGAAGGGGACTCCGGGTTCGTGGCGGGTCACGGCTTTCCAGCCGTCGTGCCAGAGTCCGCGATGCCCGGCCATCTCGAAGTATTGGATCTCTTTGCGCGTGGGGGCCCCAGCATCGGCGAACGTGTAGGCGAGCGAGGTTCCGCTGACCGGGATCTGCTCGAGACCTCGCCGCACAGCGGGCGGTTGTATATTTATAAGGTCATAAATCGTGGCGGCGATGTCGTTGACGTGATGGAACTGCCCCCGCACCCCATCCCGCACCCCGCCCGAACCACCGTCCGGCGCAGGGCCGCCGCAAGCATCGGCAAGACCGGTGGGCCAGTGGACCACTAAGGGGACGTGCACTCCACCTTCATGGGTGTTTTGCTTGTACCACTTGAATGGGGTGTTGCCGACTTGCGCCCAACCCCAGGGGTAGTTGGTGTGGGAGTGTGGCCCGCCGATCTCGTCGAGGTGTTTGCCACCGCTTCGTCGGGCGCTTCGAGGATCCCGTTGAAGAATTTCATCTCGTGGAGCACCCCGAACGGGCCTCCTTCTTGTGACGCGCCGTTGTCGCCGAGCACCATGATGATGGTGTTGTCGAGTTCGCCGAGCGCGGCGAGGTCGTCGACTAGCCGTCCGATTTGGGCATCGGTGTGGTCTAGGAAAGCGGCGAACGCTTCTTGCAGGCGGCATGCCAGCGCTTGTTGGTTCGAAGGTAGGTCGTCCCAGGGTTCGACTCCTGGGTTGCGCGGCGCCAGAGCCGTCCCCGCAGGAATCACTCCCATGTCGAGTTGGTTGGCGAACCAGCGGGCCCGCACGACATCCCAGCCTTCGTCGTAGCGGCCTCGGTACTTGTCGAGGTATTCGGCGGGCGCTTGGTGTGGGGCGTGGGTGGCTCCGAAGGCGACGTAGAGGAAGAAGGGTCTGTCGGGTCGCACGCTTTTGGTGTCGTGCACGAAGCCGATGGCTCGATCTATCAAGTCTTCGCTGACGTGGTATCCGTCTTCGGCCCGGCCTGGGGGTTCGATGGGGTGGTTGTCGTAGGTGAGGGAGGGGTTGAATTGGTCGGTTTCGCCTTCGAGGAACCCGTAGTAGCGGTCGAAGCCGCGTTGTAGGGGCCATTGGTCCATGGGTCCAGCGGCGCTGCATTCTTCCATTGGGGCGAGGTGCCATTTGCCGACGGCGAAGGTTGCGTAGCCTTCGTCGTGGAGTACTTCGGCGAGCGTGGCGGCGTGGTTGGAGATGTGTCCGGTCATGTTGGGGAAGCCGGTGTTGAAGTTCGACACGGCTCGCATGCCGACGCTGTGGTGGTTGCGTCCGGTGAGTAGTGCGGCTCGGGTTGGTGAGCACAGTGGGGTGACGTGGAAGTTGGTGTAGCGGAGGCCGTTGGCGGCGAGTGCGTCGATGTTGGGGGTGTCGATGTCGGATCCATAGCAGCCGAGTTGTGCGAAGCCGAGGTCGTCGAGCAACACGAGGACGACATTGGGGGCGTCTTCGCCGGGGTGGGGCGGTTCGGGGAACCACGGTTGGGATTCGGCGAGGGTCTTGCCGATGGTTCCGTTCCATTCGCCGTATTGCTGCACGAGTTGTTCTCCTGGCTTGTCGGTCGTCCGTGTTTGTGTACAGGGTTGGTTGGCAGGGGTGGTTGCCAGTATTGGTTAACGGTGTGACACTACGGCGGGTCAACTATTGTCGCCAACACTGACAATAGTTATCCTCCCGGAAATCAACCCCCGAACCCCCGAACCCCCCAACCACACAACCGAACTGAAAGCACAAAGACGATGAAGCTGTCGATGACACTCAATTACTCCGGCGATCCGAAGGCTGCGGCCGAGCAAGCCCGAGATCTGGAATCCGCCGGGATCGATGTTGGCTGGGTGGCGGAGCTGTACAGCTTCGACGCGGTCAGCATTCTCGGTTACCTAGCGGCTAAGACCGAGACCATGGAGCTCGGTTCGAGCATCCTGCCTATCTATTCGCGCACGCCGACTCTCACGGCGATGACTGCGGCCGGCCTTGATGCGGTGTCGGATGGACGTTTCATTCTCGGTATTGGCGCTTCGGGTCCTCAGGTGATCGAGGGTTGGCATGGCGTGCCCTATGACCGCCCGGTTGGTCGCCAGCGTGAGTTGATCGAGATTTGTCGCAAGGTGTGGCGCCGTGAGGTCGTGGTTCACGACGGCCCGAGCTACCAGCTGCCGCTCCCGCCCGACCAGGGCACGGGTCTGGGTAAGCCGCTCAAGTTGATCAACCATCCGAAGCGTTCGAACATCCCTATATATATTGCGTCGCTTGGTCCGAGCAATGTTGCGACGACCGCCGAGGTTGCCGACGGTTGGATTCCGGTGTTCTTCCATCCGGACAAGGCGCGCTCGGTTTGGAGCGACGTGTTGGCGAAGGGCGCAGCGAAGCGTGATCCGGCTCTGGGCCCGTTGGAGGTCGTGGCCGGCGGCTTGGTTTCGATTTGTGATGAGCCTCAGGCGCAGAAGATTCGTGACAGCGCCCGTTTCATGGTGGCGTTGTATGTGGGGGGCATGGGTTCGAGCGATCAGAACTTCTACAACAATCTCTTCTGTCAGTACGGCTATGAACAAGAGGCGCAGCAGATTCAGGATCTGTACCTTTCAGGCCGCAAGGATGAGGCGATGGCTGCGGTCCCTCAGGATTTCCTTGATGCCACGGCGATGGTCGGCGACGAGGGCCGGGTCCGGGAGCGTGTGGAGGCGTATGCCGCGGCCGGGGTGACTCGTCTACAGGTGACTCCGGTCGGCGGCGACCCGCTGGCCCTTATAGATAAGGTCAAGTCCTGGGTGAGTTGAGTCGCAGCGCCTTCTTCAAGCCCGCCCCGCACCGCACGCCCCGCACCGCACGCCCCGCCCACGCAGCAGCGAGTCGTCTACACAATCAGTCGCCCACGCAGCGAGCGGATCGCCCCCAGGGCGTCGAGTCGCCCACGCAGCGGCGGATGGGTCAGGCGGCGGATGGCTCAGGCGGCGTAGTTGACTGCTGCGAAGTCCCAATTAATAAGGTGCTCGAGGAACGTGGCGATGTAGGCGGGCCGAGCGTTCTGGTAGTCGAGGTAGTAGGCGTGTTCCCAGATGTCGATCGTGAGCAGTGGTTGGTGCCCGCTCGTGAGCGGGTTGTCGGCATCGTTGGTGTTGATGACGGCCAGCTCCCCGCCTCCAGCACCAGCACCCCCAGCACCAAGGCGCACGAGCCAGGTCCAGCCAGACGCGAAGTTGCGGGTCGCCGCGGCGCTCAGCTCGTCCCGCAACGTGTCGACAGACCCGAAGCTGGCGGTGATGGCCGAGGCGAGTTCTCCGCTCGGGTCGCCTCCGCCGTCGGGGCTCATGGATTGCCAGTAGAAGGTGTGGTTCCAGATCTGGGCGGCGTTGTTGAACACCGCAACCGGCCCGGGGGTAGCAATAAGCGTCTCAAGGCTCACCCCCCCACCGCCGGCCCCATCGCCAGGGCCACCAGAGACACCACCTGAGGCCCCCACAGAGTTCCCGACCTGGCCGGCACCGCCGGTAAGGAGTTTGTTGAGGTTGGCCACGTAGCCGGCGTGGTGTTTGCCGTAGTGGAATCCCATGGTTCGTTCGCTGATATGCGGGGCGAGGGCGTCTTGGGGATAGGGGAGTGCTGGGAGTTCGATCACAAGGCTTCCATGGGTTGTTGGACGTGCTGTAGACGGGCTGAAAAGTCAGTGTCCCGCCGCGACCAGGGGGCCGCCTCCGCACAGCGTAACGGCCCCTTGCCGAGCCCCCGCCCTGACTCCAGTATCCTCAACAGGAAGAAAGGTGGATCAGTTAGCCCGTGAAAGCATGGCGCGTATTCAATTGTGGCGTTATGCTAAGGGCCTTGAATACATGTGCGGTTTTTTACCGACACCTAGCGATTCTGACGCCTCTTCCGGCCCCTATGTCGTTGACTTGGGGGTTGGGTTGTGTTAGAAATCGGCCTGCGCTAACCTTTGCGTGCCGATCGTGATAGGTGTTTTCTGTGTCCCAGCAAGGTGCCGGGTGCAGTTAACCGCTAGATTTCGACTGGTGTCTGCGAAGAGCCAGACAATCCAACCAAGAATGGAGCAGCAATGAGTTCAGCAGTAACGGGAAAGGGAGTGCCGGTGAAGGTGCCGAACCGATCGATTCGGTTGAGTGTGCTTCGCCTTGTGCGCATGGCGGTGGCCTTTGTCGTCGTCGCGGGCAGTCTCGGTTTGGCTACGGTCGCAGCGACCGCGCAGTCCGGCGGATCGTGCCCATCTGATGGCGCCGACAACTATTCGGATGTCGTCGCAGGCAGCACGCACGCCAACGACATCGCATGCCTTCTAGAATTGGGTATCCCCGCACCGGGTGACACCTACCGGCCTAACGACGATATAACTCGTTCCGAGATGGCCCGGCTCGTGGCTGGGGCATACGCAGCGGTCACGGGAAGCGCAGCAGATGTTGCTGATCACGCTTTCACTGATGTGGCTGGCGATCCGAACGAGGACGATATTGCTCGTATCGCTGGACTCGGCATCACCAACGGCGTTAATCCGGAGGGCACTTTGTATGCGCCCGATGACGTTGTGATTCGCGGGCACATGGCCTTGTTCTTGACACGTTTCTATACGGCGGTAGCTGGTGGCGATGCTCCGGCCGGTGACACTGAGTTCACCGACATCGCTGAGCGCAGTGCCGAGCAGCAGGCCGCTATTGGTCAGATCTTTGCTCTGGGAGTCACGACGGGCACTACAGATACGACGTACTCGCCGTCCAACAATGTGACACGCGGCCAGATGGCTTCGTTCGTCGCACGTATGTATCGAGTGCTTGATGCTCTACCTGATCCAGCGGAAGCTCCAGGAGCTCCGACCGGTGTTGAAGTTGCAATCAGCGGTGAGGCTGGAGATGCTTTGGATGTCTCCTGGACAGCCCCTGAAGAAAGCGGCACCAGCGATGTCACCGGCTATGTCGTGCAGTGGAAGTCTGGCGACGGCGACTACTCCGCCGACAACGCATCATCTGAGAGTGGCACTTCGGCCACGTTCGATGGCCTCACTCAGGGCGACACCTACACATTCCGTGTCGCTGCGGTGAGCGATGATGGCCAAAGCGATTGGTCCGACGAGGCCTCCGGTACCCCAGCGGTTGCTCCCGGTCTTGTTGGCGAGCTCACTTCGACGCCTGGTAACGGCACGCTGACCTTGAGCTGGACCGCTCCTGCCGATGACGGTGGCGGCGAGATCACCGGTTATTTGATTTCGTGGCGCACCGGACGTCAAGCGTCGGCTGACACTGCTGAAGTCGCTGGCGACGCAACGGGGTACATCATCACAGGTTTGATGAACTCCTCGAGTTACTCGGTGTGGGTTGAAGCGATCAATGCTGTAGGCAATGGCGAGGCTGCTTCAGTTCCTACCGGCGCCAACAATGCCTCTGTGAGTCCGGCACCAACCGCGGCGACCGCTCCACAGAACGTGACGGTCACTCCAAGCGACACAGCATTGGCCGTTTCTTGGACAGCACCCGCCGACGATGGTGGCACGACTCTTTTGGCCACAGGGGCGTACACGGTTGAGCGCCGCTGCGGCAGCACAACTGCCTGGGGAAATGCCCAGGAGATTGATAACGTAGCGAACAAGCAACTTCAGAGTGCCTCGATCACCGGTTTGAACAACGGCGACGCTTGCGAAGTTCGAGTTCGAGCGAACAGCTACCTCGATTTGGATGTCATCCCGGACGGCCAGGACATGTGGGACGACGACGGCAACCCCAGCACCCCGGACGTGCCGACGGCGGATGAGGCGACGAAGAACGGTCCTTGGGCTGAAGGCTCCGGTACTCCGGTAACGGTTCCGAACGAGCCGACCGGCGTGGAAGTCACTCCTGCACATCAGTCCTTGCAGATCACTTGGAACGCTCCCGCAGTGGACGGCGGCAGTGACATCACTGGCTACAAGGTGTTATGGAGCGCTGGCGTCCCGTTTGAGGCGACTGTTCCTGTTGAACCACGGATGTACACGATCACCGGTCTGAACAATCAGTATCAGTACGCGGTTACGATCAAGACGATCACCGCTGTTGGCGAAAGCACGAATGCGTCGACCGTTGTAACTGGCGATCCTGCTCCGGTACCCGCTGCGCCGACCAATGTCCAAGCAGCGCCACCAGCAGTAGTTGCTGGGGAGACCCATAGCGGTACCTCCTTGGTGGTCACTTGGAATGTGCCACCCTCCAACGGCACAGGCGCTGTGATCAGTTACAACGTGCAATCCCGGACTTCCGCAGTGCCGGAGAGCAGCCCGGGTGCTGGCGACGCAGTAGCCGCCGGAACCTGGTCGACTGCCATATCAGTAGCGGCGCCGATGACGACGACCACCATCAGCAGCTTGGCAATCGGCACGTCCTACGACGTACGGGTCCAGGCCACAAACTTGGACGCGGCTGTTGCTACGAGCGGCCCTGGTCCATACGGCGTCGGTTCGGGAACTCCGGCCACACTGCCCGGTAGAGTTGCTGCTGCGACCACGGTTGTTGTGCCTGGTTACACCTCGTTGGACGTGCTCTGGGTTGCACCTGCCGCCAGCGGCAGCGACATCACCCACTACCTCGTGAGGTATGCACTCAACGTGACCGGCAATGAGTCGTTCAGCAGCGACATACGAGTCAATGCCCCGCTAACCCGGACAAATATCACCGGACTCTCCGTCGGTCTCCCATACGTGATCCAGATCCAGGCCGTCAACGGCATTGGAACCGGAGACAACCCGGGTGCTGACTTCGCAGGGACGACCGGTCTGTACCCGAATGCTCCGGCATCGGTGACAGCCGTGTCGAAGGTGGACGGCGATGGAAGCTTGCTGACCGTGACATGGTCGACGGTCACCCAGACCAACGGCACCGGCCCGGTCGCCAGCTACATCGTGGAAACCCTGATCACTGCGCCCGCTGCAAACGTGACCGGAGCGTGGGTTCCGACCGCCGTCAGCGATCCGACTGACACGACGGCTGATGTCGTTTCCGTCGACGGTAACACCCACCTGGTGAGGGTCAGGGCTGTAGCAGGGACAGGGCCCAACGGTAGCTTCGGCTACTTGGCTGGCACGGTCACGGCCGCAGGCGTACCAGCAACTCCAGCTAACGTCGCAGCCGTTGTCGACGAGGCAACCAGTTCCACAGTCAACGTGAGCTGGGACAGTATCCCTGAAGGCACCGATACCAATATCACGGGCTACGTCGTGGCTTGGTTCAATTCCACCAACCAGGTGACTGGTAGCCGTGGCAGCGCCTCTGTCTCGGGTGCTGGATCCGGTAAGTACACCATCACCGGCTTGAACCCTGGCACCTACACAGTGACAGTGACAGCGGTCAACCATGTTGGTCAGAGCACAGCCGGCGCGGCGGGGACCGCTCCGGTGGTACCGGTACCGTCATAAGTAATACCAAGATGTAGTCGGCTGGCTCCTGTGCTCTCCGCCGGGCACAGTGAGCCGCCGGCTACTTAGCTGCAGTTGCAACTAAGCATTAGTTTAGAGCCCGAGGTCTTGGCCTCGGGCTCTAACTATTCCCCCCACCGTCGACTCCAATGCCGACCCCGGATGATTCAGGTGACAGATTCTCTGGTAGCCGGTACTGTTTGTTGTCGGAACACCCGAATGGAACGTCACCCAAGCGCGCACTGTGTCCGACGCATTCGGTAGTCTGTTGAGTGCGGACAAACAATAGGTTTCGACTAGTGGTTGCGAAGTGCCAGGCAGTCCAACCGGGAGTGGAGAAGACAATGAGATCAGCAGTTGCACCAAAGAAGGTCCCAGCGGGGTTCCCGAACCGACCGAATCGGGCACGCCTGGTCCGCCTCACGCGCATGGCGGTCGCCTTTCTCGTCGTCGCGGGCAGTCTCGGATTGGCAACGGTCACAGCCACTGCACAGTCCACCGCCAACTCATGCCCCACCAATGGCGCCGACGCCTACGCCGACCTGACCGACCAGACCAACTACGCCTACGACGACAGCCGTTGCCTCAAAGAACTCGGAATACCCGCGCCGGGCAACAACTACAGGCCTGACGACGTGATGACCCGCTCAGAGATGGCCCGGTTCATGGCTCGCACTTACGCAATCATCAATGGAACCGATGCCCCCATCGTCGCCACCAACTTCATCGACATCAACGGCGATCCCAACGCCAACGACATCGCCCGCATCTACGGGCTTGGGATCACCACCGGCACCTCAGCCACCACCTACTCACCGAACAGCCCAGTGATCCGCGGGCACATGGCCCTGTTCTTGACACGTCTATACAGACAAGCAACCGGCAACGACGCTCCAACAGCAGACACACCATTCACCGACATCTCCAACCGAACTGTCCAACAAGAGACGGCAATCGGCCAGATCTACCGGCTCGGCGTAACCACCGGCACCTCAGCCACAACCTATGCGCCCGGCGATGTTGTGACACGCAGACAGATGGCCTCGTTCGTCGCACGGATATACCGCGCCCTTGACGCCATCACCTCAGGAACGGTAGCCGACGCCCCCACCGCCCTCGAAGTAACCGTCAGCGGTAGCGACGCCACAGCCCTCGAAGTCAACTGGACCGCCCCCAGCGACACCGGTTCCAGCGAACTCATCGACTACCTCATCCAATGGAAAACCGACGACACCAACTACACCCGAACCAAACAGCAAGCAACCACCGCCACATCAGCCACCTTCGACGACCTCAGCGACGGCGAGACTTACACCTACCGTGTCGCCGCGAGGACCGCTGCAGGCCGCGGTGAATGGTCCGACGAAGCCTCCGGCAACCTAGCGGTCGCTCCAGGCCTTGTCGGCAACCTCAGATCCACACCCCGCAACGCCTCGCTGGCCTTGAGTTGGACAGCGCCGGCCGACGATGGTGGCAGCAAAATCTCCGGCTACGTGATCAGCTGGAGAACTGGGCGCCAACCAACCGAAACCGCCGAACTCGACAACGGCCAAGCCACCTCCTACACCATCACCGGACTGAGAAACTTCTCGGTGTATTCGGTATCGGTACGAGCCAAGAATGCTGCCGGCACAGGCGACGCCGCCAGCGTCCGTCCCGGTAGCAACAACTTCTCGGTCACCCCAGCACCCACCGCGCCAACCACCCCACGAGACTTGACGGTCACACCAGGCAACCGGATCCTGACCCTCGAATGGAAGGAACCGGCCGACAACGGAGGGACAACCTTCACCGGATACACCATCGAGAACCGCTGCGGTGCCGTCTCTCAATTCAGTCCCGTGAACGGCTCGCCACAGCCACACAACACAGCCGGCGCGATCCAAACCATAACGATCTGGGGCTTGGTCAACGGCACCCACTGCGACGTGCGAGTAGGAGCCAACAGCTACTACGACGAAGATCGCAACAACTTCCGGGGTAGCGACGAACAGATACTGTACAGCCCCTGGGCACAAGGCTTCGGCACCCCCGCAACATTGCCGTCAGCACCAACAAACGTCATAGTCACGACCGCTCACGAGTCCCTGCAAGTCTCCTGGGTACCCCCCACCAACACGGGAGGCAGCGACATCACCGGATACGAGCTGACCTGGTCGGCTGGTATCCCAGCCTCAGTCACCGTGGGCAACCGCACCTCCTACACGATCACCGGCTTGGAGAACCGCTTCGCCTACACCGTAAGCGTCAAGACGATCACCGCGGTGGGTGAAAGCACAACCTCGTTCGCCAGCGGCAGCGCGCAACCCAGCGCCGTACCCGCAGCGCCGCGAAACGTTCAAGTCAGCACGGCACCGCTGCTGATCAACGGCAATACCAACGCCAACGCCGCAACCAGCCTGGTAGTTACCTGGGATGCGCCGCCTCCCAACGGCACCAACCCGGTCGACGGCTATGTCGTGCAGCGGCGTGACTCCCTGATCTCCTCCACCACGCCGGGCGGCAGCCCCACACCAGCAAGCCATTGGATCAGCACCGGCGTCGGAACCTTGGATGTCATAAACAGGACCGTGACCATCGGAGGGCTCCAAACCGGCAGGTCCTATGACATCCGAGTCCAAGCAACCAACGACCACGACACCAACAACAACACGGGCTCAATAGGTGGCCCATGGGCTATGGGATCGGGGATCCCGGCAACCGCGCCCGCCGCTGTCACGCCGACACTCGAACCTGGGCACACGTCGATTATCGTGTCGTGGGATCCACCCACCGACAACGGCAGCGACATCACCCACTACCTCATCAGGTATGCGGAGAACTTTATAGGCAATGAGCTATACAGCGCCGACATCCGTGTCAACGCACCCGTTTCACGCGCCCGGATCACCGGACTCCAAGTCGGTGTGCCCTATGTCGTGCAGGTCCAGGCCGTCAACGCCATCGGCACCGGCCCGAACCTGGCCGGCGAGATCCAAGCCACCACGGGTCTCTTCCCGGACGCTCCGACGTCGGTCAGAGCAGTACCCACACCGAACGGCAACGGTTCCACCCTGACCGTGACCTGGAACAGAGTCACCCGGACCAACGGCGCGGGCCCCGTGAGCAGTTACATCGTGGAAACCCTCGATGTGACCAACCCCGGCAGCACCTGGTTCGCGACAACGGGCATCGACGGCAACACTACAACGGCAGTCGTCAACGTCATCATCGGCAGGACCTATCTGGTGAGGGTGAAGGCGGTCGCTCTCCTCACCGGTAGCTCGGGCTACATCGACGCTCCGGTCACCGCCGCGGGTTCTCCAGCCACACCAGCGCTCCTCGCGGCCACCATCGCCACGGACGGCGTAACAGTCGATGTGGTCTGGACCGCCGTCTCTCAAGGCACACCGAGCGACATCACCAGCTACACCGTGAGCTGGTTCTCGATCACAGACCCCTGGGGTGCCCGAGGCACCGTGCTCATCACCAGCAACACCACCGGAACATACGCCATACGCGGCCTCTCCCCCGGCTCCTACACCGTGCAAGTCTCTTCAACCAACCACGTCGGCAACAGCGCCCGCCGCACCGCCAACGTAACCGTCCCCGCCCGCTCATAAGTCGCCCGTAGCGGCCCGGCGAGAGCGAGTCGCGACAATCACAGTGACAACTGTGTCCATCTGCGACTCTGTTTTCCTATCCGTCTGGTGATTCGTACCAACCTGAACCTGCGCATCCCCCGGACCAACCCAGAATCGGGGTTTTCAAGCACCCGTAGTTCTGAATGTTGAGCGCATAGGCGGTAGATTCGACTGCAGTTGGCGAAACGCGAGAAGCCAACCCCAGAACGGAGCAGCGATGAGATCAGCAGTCACCGACAATAAAGCGCTGGCACTGAAGTCACACCGATCAACTCGGTCATACCTGCTTCGCCTCATGCGAGCAGCGATCGCCCTTATCATGCTCGCCAGCACAGTCGGACTAGCTACAACCACTGCAACCGCCCAAACCGACACCGAAACCGATACCGAAACCGATACCGAAACCGATACCGAAACCGATACCGAAACCGATACCGAAACCGATACCGAAACCGATACCGAAACCGATACCGAAACCGATACCGAAACCGATACCGAAACCGATACCGAAACCGTCACCTGCCCATCCGACACCGGCACGCTGCCGTTCACCGACGTCGACCCCAACAGCTTCGCCTTCAACGACATCCGCTGCCTACTAGAACTCGACATCACTCAACCGTCAAACAACCGCTACCGTCCACATGACGAAGTAACCCGCGAAGAAATGGCCGCATTCATGGCGCGCACCTATCGCCAAGTGACCGGAAGCCCAGCAGAAATCGCCGAGACGCCCTTCACCGATACACCCGAAGACTCCTTCGCCTTCAACGACATCGGCCGCATCTACGGACTCGATATCACCAAAGGCACCAGCGCCAGCACTTACTCGCCCAGAAGCCCCGTGCTTCGATCACACATGGCCTTGTTCCTAGCGCGCCTTTACAGATTGGTAACCGGCGTCGACGCGCCGGTCGTCAACACCGACTTCACCGACATCGGCCGCCGCTCGCCAGACCAGCAGGATGCAATCGCCCAGATCTACGGCCTCGGCATCACCACCGGCACCACACCAACCACATTCTCACCCAGAGCCGGAGTGACACGCGAACAAATGGCATCGTTCATTGCCCGCTTGTATCGCACTCTCACCAACACCACCGCCGAAGCCCCCAGCGGTCTCACGACCGAACCCAGCGGTCTCACGACCCAGCGGCGATGACGGCACCGAACTGACCGTTACCTGGGAAGGCCCCAGCTTCACCGGAGCACCGAACAACACAGTCACCGGCTCACCGGCTACTTCGTGCAATGGAAGTCCGGCGACGAAGACTACGCAACAACTCGTCAACAAAGCTCCAGGGTCACAACAACCACAATCCCGGGCCTCACCAAAGGAACCGAATACACGCTCAGAGTCGCCGCCGTAAACGCCAACGGACCATGGTCGGTTGAAACAACCGGCACC
Source organism: Candidatus Aldehydirespiratoraceae bacterium (assembly GCA_965249055.1). Classification (GTDB taxonomy): domain Bacteria; phylum Actinomycetota; class Acidimicrobiia; order Acidimicrobiales; family Aldehydirespiratoraceae; genus VXYK01. The sequence goes on from CBDFKX010000002.1 coordinate 726,142, forward strand.
CCGGCCGTCGCACCGGGACTAGTCAGCAACTTCAACGTCGAATCCGGCAACATGGAACTCACCTTGACCTGGGAACCGCCTACCGACGACGGCGGCAGCGACATCACCGGCTACCTCGTCGAATGGAGCGCCAACCGGCGAGCCAAACCCCTCGGTGAACTAATCGAAGATCCCGAAGCCAGAACCCACACCATCACCGGCCTGCGCAACACCACCGTAGCCAACCCCTCCGAATACTACGTCTGGATCTCCGCCATCAACGCCGCCGGCCAAGGCGAACTCACCACCGCCCCCAACGGCCAACCAGTCAGCCCCAGCACCGTCGGAGCCGACCTCCCCGCGGAGCTCGCAGTCACCCCCTCAGCAACCTCAGGCACCGAACTAATCGCCGAATGGCGAGCCCCACGCGACGACGGCGGTGAACCCGTCCAGCACTATCGAGTCGAACGCAACTGCGTCACAAGCACCGGCGCCACCGGCTGGGTCACCACCGGTATCCCCGGCAACCCAGCGGGCAGAGTAGACGTACCCAACATCCCCACCGAGAAATACTCAATCACCATCATCGGTCTCGGGAACGGTCAACCCTGCGAAATCCGAGTCCGAGCAGTCAACGCCAAAACCAGTGCTAACGGCCCATGGCGCTGGGCCTCAGCAACAGCCACACCGGTACAAGTACCAGGACCCCCAAGGCTCGACGCAAGCGGTGTGCTGTCAGCCCACGAAGCCCTGCAGGTCACCTGGACCCCGCCAACCGACACAGGCGGCGGCCTTATCACCGGCTACGAAATCACCTACTCGTCGGGCGGAACACCCCTACAAATCAGCGTCACCGGCTCAGTCACTTCAACAACCATCACCGGACTCAGCAACGGCTTCGGCTACACCGTGTCGGTCAAAGCCATATCTGGCTCGGGCAAGAGTCAACCCTCATCTGAAGTAACCGCAATACCAAAGGCTGTGCCCGCCGCCCCACGCAACGTCAACGCCGGCCCGCCGCCAGCAGTTGACACCAGCGGCAACGCAGTCGTAGTAGACCCCGAATCGCTGCTGGTCACCTGGGATCCACCGGCCGACAACGGCACCAACCCCGTGCTCGGCTACGTCGTGGAATACCGCGAATCCTACGTGCCTCGAAGCTCGCCGAACGCAAACGACCAACAAAATGCAGGCAACTGGCGGCCAGCCACCCTCACCGCCGCCGACATCAACAGCCGGACAGTCACAATCAGCGGCCTCAAAGACATCCGCAGCGGCCAAGTCAGCGGGCGCGGTGTCTCCTTCGACGTACGAGTCCGAGCGACCAACGACCACGACGGCGACGGAACCACAACCAACCCGACACCAACCGAAGGCGGCCCATGGGCCACAGCCTCGGGAACCCCGTCCACCCAACCTGACAGCATCGGCGCAGACGAAGTCGAATCTGAATCCAACATCGAAATCGAACCCGGATTCGAATCGCTGACCGTGACCTGGAACCCGCCAGACGACGGCGGCAACACGATCACCCACTACCTGCTCAACTACGCAGAAGGCGACTCCGGCCAATTCGAAACAGACATCAGAGTCGACGCGCCCGCCAACCGCCACACCATCACCGGGTTGCAGAACGGCACCACCTACTTCGTAGTGATCGGCGCAGTCAACGCAGTCGGAACCGGCGGATACAGCCACGAATTAAGTGGCTACACCTCCGCGCTGCCCTCCGCACCCGAAACTGTCACCGCCCGGGCGCCGAGAGTCAACAGCGACGGAACGCCCGGAAACGGCACTGAGCTAGTCGTCGCATGGACCGCCGTCACGCGAACCAACGGTGGACCCCCGATCACCGGATACGAAGTGCAGTACCGGCGACTCGCCGACCCCGACAAACCAGTGCCAGACGCCCGCTACCCCGCACACGTCTGGCAAACCGTCGACGGCGACAGCGACACCGCAGGCACCGACTTCCCGCTCACCGTTACCGACGCCCAAATCCTCAACCTGACAGAAGGGGCCAGCTACGAGGTCCGAGTCCGAGCCGTTACCCGCTCCGGATTCGTAGGGACCTCCGGCTACGCCCCCGTCGTCAAGACCGCAGGCGTACCAACCAACGTGTCGATCTTCGCTGTACGGATCAACGACGTACCGGCAAACGAACCCGACAACACCAAGATCATCACCTGGGACTCCAGCGGACAAGGGCTCGACGGCGTGACCAGCTACAAGATCAGATGGTTCCCCTCGGAAGCCGGTGCCTCCGGTAGCAGCGGCAGCACCACGGTCGGTATAGGCACCCACAGCTACACGGTCACCGACCTGGACTCGGGCACCTACGCCGCCAAAGTCAGCGCATGCAACGCCATCGGCTGCACCTTCGAAGTGCTATCCAGCTACGACACCAGCACCCAATCCGGCGACACCGCCACCGTCCCCTAACTCCCGCCCGCCGAGGTGAGCAACAGGATGCTAAGGTCGCGCTACGCCGATTTCAAGGAGGGGTTGTCAGTCAGATGAGGCCTCGATTGCTTGGTTGGTGTGGGGTGGTGCTGAGCTTGGCTGCTGCCTCGCTGATGATTTCGGGGTCGCCAGCGGCCGGTGTAGCCGGGTATGGCGATGTGGCTGAAGACACTTACTACGCCGAGGCGGTTCAGTGGTCTGTGAACCAGGGGATCACAGGCTTGGACGGCGCTTGTTTTGCCCCAGACTCACCCGTGTCACGGGGTGAGACCGCGCAGATCATTTGGAATATGCAAGGGCGACCTTCAGCGCCGCCGCATTCATTCACTGACGTGACCGTTGAATCCCAAAACCCCGCCATTTCATGGATGCTCGAGGTTGGTATCACAACCGGTACGTCAGATACCACATTTTCGCCGGAGCAGACGCTCGAACGCGCAGAACTAGCGGCGTTCCTGCACCGCTTGGACGGCGAACCAGCAGCGGGCCCGCATCCATTCACCGACGTGGTCAAAGACTGGCAACACGCACCTGTTTCGTGGATGGCCGCCAACAAGATCACGACCGGAACCACACCCACCACATTCGCGCCAGAAATCACCTTGGCGCGTGCGCACCTGATCACCTTCCTGTACCGCTACCAAGGCGAACCAGAGGTAACGATCGACCCCCAGACCCCAACATGTGACCCCACCGCGGACGACACACCGACAACCCACAACTACAGGTTCCAATCCCTCGCCGCTGGTGGGAGTCATACCTGCGGCCTGTTCACCGATGGCACCGTCAGTTGTTGGGGTGCCAACTACATCGGGCAAGCCACCGCGCCGACGGGTTCGTTCCAGAGTGTCTCAGCCGGCTACAACCATTCGTGCGGCGTGCGTGCTGACGGCACCATCACTTGTTGGGGAGCCGACCACATCGGGCAAGCCACCGCGCCGACGGGTTCGTTCCAGAGTGTCTCAGCCGGCTACAACCATTCGTGCGGCCTGCGCACCGACGGCACCATCACTTGCTGGGGAGCCGACCACATCGGGCAAGCCACCGCGCCGGACGGTAGATTCCAAGCCGTCTCCGCCGGTGGCACTTTCTTCGGTGGCCTGGGGAACCATTCGTGCGGCCTGCGCACCGATGGCACCATCACTTGTTGGGGCAGCCACGAATACGGTCAGATTGATGCGCCCGAGGGTTCATTCCAAGCGGTCACCGCCGGCGGGCTCTATTCGTGTGGCCTCCGTACCGAGGGCACCGTCACTTGTTGGGGCGATAACCAACACGGCCAAATCGATGCGCCCGCGGGTTTGTTCAAGACTCTCACACCCGATTCGGGCTGGGGCCACTCATGTGGACTGCGTATTGATAGCACCGTCACTTGTTGGGGAGCCAACATCCACGGCCAGTCTGAGGCGGCGGCAGGCCTGTTCCGATCCATCACCGTCGGTGTGAGCCATACGTGCGGAGTGCGCCCGGACAGCACCGTCAGCTGCTGGGGCTTCAGACACAACGGAAGACCCGCGCCCCCAGGTTCCTTCGAGACGGTTGCCGTCGGTGCGAACTATGCGTGCGCGACACGCACTGATGGCACCGTCACCTGTTGGGGGAACAACTCCCCCGGAGCAACAGCCGCGCCCACCGGCTCGTTCAAAACCGTCACCGTCAACGACCTGCATTCGTGCGGAGTACGCACGGATGGCACCGTTGCCTGCTGGGGCTTCAACAACGTTGGGCAAACGGAGGCGCCCCCGGGTTCGTTCAAAGCGGTGGCCAACGGAAACGTGCATTCGTGCGGAGTACGCACGGATGGCACCGTTGCCTGCTGGGGCTTCGACGGACCAGCGACCAGAGCGCCCAGTTGGTCGTTCCAGTCCATCGATGCTGGAAACGGCCATAACTGTGGGATACGGTCGAACGGAACGATCAGTTGCTGGGGCACAAATACCAGCGGGCAAGCCGCTGCGCCGGAGGGCTTGTTCCATGCGGTCTCCGCCGGAGCGACGCATTGGTGTGGATTGCGTGCTGATGGCACGGTCAGTTGCTGGGGCTCCAACAACAACGGGGAAAGAGACGCTCCCAAGGGGTTGTTCACAGCCGTTACCGCTGGTGAGGACCATTCGTGCGGCCTGCGCCCGAACGGGATCATCAGCTGCTGGGGTTCCAACTGGAACGGACAGACCAGCGCTCCCACAGGCTCGTTCAAAGCGGTTTCCGCCGCCGGCAACCGCACCTGCGCGATCCACAGCGATGGCACCATCACCTGCTGGGGCAACAACTTCCTCCGACAGAGCGACATACCGCCTGTCGAATTCCAAGCCGTCGCTGCCGGTTTCGAGAATACCTGCGCGATACGCATCGACGACACGATCACCTGCTGGGGTTCCAACGAAACGGGTCAGAGCGATGCGCCTGAAGGCTCGTTCCAAGCCATCGCGACAAACGGCGAACCCTTCGAGGACGACAGACATTCCTGCGGATTGCACGAAGATGGCACAATCACCTGCTGGGGTTCCAACAGCTACGGCCAGACCAGTGCTCCGGCGGGTACGTTCCAAGCTGTCGCCACTGGAGCGGCCCATTCATGCGGGTTGCACACAGACGGAACCATCAGCTGCTGGGGTCGCAACAGGTTTGGTGAAACTCAGCCGCCGGGCGATCTGTTCTCAGTCGTCGCCGCCGGTTTGGAACATACGTGTGGGTTGCGCCCAGACGACACCATCACCTGCTGGGGAGCCGACAAGTTCGGGCAAGCCACGGCGCCTGAAGGTTCGTTCCAAGCCGTTATTGCCGGTGACTTTCATTCGTGTGGGCTGCGTACAGATGGCGCCATCACCTGCTGGGGAGCTAACGACGTGTTCGGTACAGCCACAGGGATGACCGACGCGCCCGAGGGTTCGTTTCAAGCTATCTCCGCCGGTTCGGCCCATTCCTGTGGGTTGCGTACAGACGGCACCGTCACCTGCTGGGGATGGAATCCCGCAGGGCAACTCGACGCGCCTAGCGGTCCGTTCCAAGCTGTCACCGCCGGTCTGGAACATTCGTGTGGCCTGCGCCTTGATAACACGGTCATCTGCTGGGGCTCCAACAAATTCGGTGAAACCAACGTGCCAATCAACTAACAGCCGATCCCGACTGTGAGCCTCACAAGCAGGCGTTACTCGGTGGGGGGATCGCCGGCGGCGAGGGCCTTGAGGTGGTCGAGGTCCTTTTGGGAAAGCATGCCGATCACCGCGCGGACCGGTTTATTGGGGCCGGTGACCTCACGAAGCGCGCGGTCGCCGGCACTGTTGGGCGCCGGTCGGTCGGTCGTCAACAGAACCAGCCGAGTGCTCGGATCGTTTGAATGCAAAACAGAGGCCTTACCGAGCGCTTTCCACAGCGTGTCGGTCCGGCGAAGCCCCGGACGCTGAGTCACGCTGAAAGCCCCAGACACATCAAACAACCACGGCTGGCCCTGCTGGTCGAGAGCCTCGAAATTAATCTCCACGCCACCAGGCCCCGAAACCTTGGTTCGGATATCGCTGAAACCATGAGAAAGCAGAACCGCGTAGGCCATCTCCTGTGCTTTACGGCCTTCCTTCCCGGCCCGAGTCTGGAAGTCGTTATCATCGGGCACAACCGCACCACGGGCAATGGTTGAACTCCCGTTCTGTGGCGGCTCGCCGAGCAATTCCTCAGCGAAGCTCAGCTGACGATTCCGGCCAACCGAACGAGGAACCGTGACCGGCCACTCAAGCGCCTCGGCGGGCTTGGCAAGCTCCTCGCGCTCGGCAGCGATTCGCTTCTCCGCCGTGGCGATATAAGCAGCGTCGGTATCGAAACCGACGTAATGGCGCCCCGTCCGCACCGCAGCAACCGCCGTCGTCCCCGCACCCATGAACGGATCCAGCACCAGATCACCCCGATACGTATAAAGCTCAATCAGACGCTTCGGCAACTCCACCGGGAACGGCGAAGGATGACCAACGCGCGTCGCCGAAGCAGGCGGGATCTCCCAAATATCGGTCGTCGCCTCCATGAACTCCTCAACCGGTGCAGTCGCCTCCGAAGGCAACCCCTCATCAGCTCGCTGGGCGACCGGCCGGGCCCGATCCAAACGCCCCTTGGAAGCAATCACAACCCGCTCAGTGAGGTCACGCAAAACCGGGTTCGCCGGCCCCCGAAAACTCCCCCAAGCACAGTTCCCCGCCGCGCCCCGAGCCTTCACCCAAATCACCTCACCCCGCAACAACAAACGCAAACGATCCTGCAGGATCTGCACCACATCCGCCGACAACGAACGATACGGACGACGCCCCAGATTGGCGATATTCACCGCAATACGTCCACCCGGCTCCAACTTGCGCACGCACTCCGCAAACACGTCGGTCAACATGTCTAAATAAGCCAGATAGTCGGCAGGAACATGCCCCTCGCCCAACGCCTCCTCGTACTCCTTGCCCGCAAAATACGGCGGTGAGGTGACCACCAACGCCACGGAATTGTCGGCCACATCCCCGCACGCGTCCATATCACGGGCGTCACCCACCCAAAGATGATCACGACACGAATGCTCGGCAATGCTGTCGTCGTCGCTGATCTCCGGCGCCGGGAAACGCTCATAGAACGCCGAGGCGTCATGTCCCTCACGACGTCCCACCCCAAAGCTCGATGTAGACGTACCACCCCTGCGCCGATCCGGCCCAGTCATAAGCCACCGACCTGCCACAGACAGCCCACAACACCGTGCGCCACTAAACGCAAGCCACCTGCACTCATATCTCCAAACTACAACGCCGGTGTGACACCACGCGACACCCCCGCCCCGCTAGACGCCAAAAACTCAAAACCTAAGGCAACCAGAGAGTCACGGGGCCAAGTTGACGACCGTCACGCGCCTCAAACAACGACAACTGCTGACCGCCAGACCCCCACAGCACAACGCCGTCACGCTGAAGCGGGAAACGCAACTCCCAATCCTGCTCAGTAACAACCACCGCACCAACAGGAATCGGATCACCCGACACACTCCCAACCACACGATCTCCCAAGTAATAGCGTTGCAAATGCGGCGACCCAAAAACGTAAACAGCCCTGTCACCGAAACCCTCAGCCTCGAGAACCTCCCCAACCGCCGCATATCCCGCCGGTTGCAAAGTGACCCGGTCGACAACAGCGGCGACCCACGGCCCGAACGTGTTAGACCCTTCACGCCAGCGGTGGTAGACACCTTGTGACCACGGGCGACGAAGGAGGTGAATGGGGTGAAGGTTGAAACGTTTGAAACCTTTGTGGTCGGCAATCCGCCGCCCTCGTTCGGTGGCCGCTACTTCATCTTCGTGAAACTCGTGGCCGACGACGGCACAGTCGGCTACGGAGAGGTCTACACCGCCACCTTCAACCCCCATGTCGTCGCCCGGATGATCGAAGACGTCTGCGAACGCCACGTAGTCGGCCACGACCCGTTCCACGTCGAGGCCCTCTGGCGCAACGTCTACGGACGGGGCTACACGTCACGGCCCGACCTATCGCTCATCAGCGTGCTCAGCGGCATCGAAATCGCCTGCTGGGACCTCATCGGCAAAGCAGTCGACAAGCCCGTCTATGAACTGCTCGGCGGCCAGGTACACGAACGGCTCCGCAGCTACACCTACCTCTATCCCTCACCAACCGACAGCGGAGACCCCTACACCGAAAACCGCGTCTACAGCGACCCCCAACTAGCCGCGCAACGAGCCTCAGAAGAAGTAGAGCGAGGCTTCACCGCGGTCAAATTCGACCCAGCCGGCCCCTACACCGTCTACGACGGACACATGCCCAGCCTCGAAGTAATCGAACGAAGCCGCGCCTTCGTGTCGGCTATCCGCGAAGCCGTCGGCACCCAGGCCGACATACTCTTCGGCACCCACGGCCAATTCACTGCAGCCGGTGCCATCCGACTCGCCCAAGCCCTCGAACCGTTCGATCCAATGTGGTTCGAAGAACCGGTACCACCCGACAACATCGAAGAGATGGCCAGAGTCGCCCGCCAAACATCCATCCCGATCGCCACCGGCGAACGCCTCACCACCAAATACGAATTCGCCAGAGTGGTCGAAGCCCAGGCCGCCGCCATTCTCCAACCCGCCTTGGGGAGATCCGGAGGAATCCTTGAAACCAAGAAAATTGCGGCCATAGCCGAAACTGACCACGTGCAGATCGCCCCCCACCTCTACTGCGGCCCGATCGAAGCGCTCGCCAACATTGCCCTCGCCACCTGCACACCCAACTTCTTGATCCTCGAATCAATCCAAACCTTCGGCGGTTTCTACGCCGACCTCCTCACCACACCCATCAACTGGCACCACGGCTACGTCATCCCGCCCTCAGGCCCCGGCCTCGGCGCAGACCTCAACGAAGATCTAGCCCGCGCCAACCCCTACACCGACCCCTGGCTCCACCTAGAACCCCAAGAACACCCTCACCCCTCCCAGTGATCAGCGACCGTAATGAGCTTCCCCCTGTTGGCTGGACACTTGGTTTATGCTGCTTGTTCTAGTCGTTGTTGTTGGTGGTTCTCCCATTCTGTGGGGGTCAGGTAGTTGAGGGTGGAGTGGATTCTGTGGGTGTTGTAACGGCCGATCCAGGCGAAGATCTCTCGTCGTGCTTGGTTTCGGGTCGCGAACCGGGTTTGTGTGACGAGTTCTCGTTTCAACGATGAGAAGAACGACTCGGCGATGCTGTTGTCCCAGCAGTTGCCGACCCGGCCAACAGATTGGCGCATGCCGTGTCGGCGTAGCGCGGAGGCGAAGTCACCGCTGAGGTATTCGAGCCGCGGTCGGAGTGGAAGATAACCCCGGTAGTGCGGCCGCCTCTGGATGCGGCGGCTGTGTTGAGAGCGTCGATGACGAGACGGGCAGGCATATCCGCGGCCATGGAGTAGCCGATGACCCGCCTGGACCCGATGTCTAACACGACAGCAAGGTGCAGCCAGCCCTGGCCCGTTGCGATGTAGGTGATGTCGCCCGCCCACACCGTGTCAGGCCGGCCGGGACCGAAGTCGCGGCGCACCAGATCATCAGGCGTCGAACACACACCAGCGGCTGGTCTGAAGCGGGGTTTGCGCCGCTTATAGATACCGCAGATCCCGTTGACCCGCATCAACCGCTCAACACGTTTGTGGTTCACCCGCCGGCCCTGCCGACGCAGCACGGCGGTCACCCTCGGCGACCCGTAAGCCCCACCGGAGTCGCTGTGGATGCGACGTATCTCATCGACCAGTTCGGCTGTGGCCAACTCTTTGAGGCTAGACCCCCGCGCTTGGCGGTCAGACCAGTCATAAAACGCCTGACGGCCCACACCAGCGATCCGACACGACACTACAGTCGGGAACCCTTCGGCCTTCCGAGAAGCGACCCACAAATAGCGGGTCACTGCCCCGACTCCTGCACCCAGAAGGCCGTCGCTCGTTTGAGCAGTTCACGCTCCATCCTCAGCTTCGCGTTCTCCCGACGCAACCGCGTCAGCTCCACACGCTCCTCAGTGGTGAGACCTGGTTTGTCGCCTCGGTCAATACGGGCCTGACGAACCCAGTTCCCCAGATTGTTCGCACCGATCCCCAAATCACGCGCGACTCCAGCGATCGGCCTTTCCCCGTCCAACACCAACGCCACAGCGTCAGCCTTGAACTCTCTACTGAACCGCCGCCGAGTCCTAACCGACAGCTTGTCTTGTTCCATCAATGACATGAATACCTCCTAATCGAGGTGTCCGGCCAAAGGGGGGATGCTCAGTAAGGCCAGAAGGGTGCTAGCAGCTAGGAGCGGTTGTAGCGGACGAAAACGGGGCGGTTAGCGTCTGAGCGATCGGGGTCGTAGCTGTAACCGTCCTCGGCGAACTCCATCAGAACTCTCGGAGACCTGACCCGATTGCGGATAATCCAACCGGCCATTGACCCCCGGGCTCGCTTGGCGAAGAAACTCACTATCTTCGGCTCGGCACCATTCTTGGAGTCCAAAAACACTGGGCTGACCAGGCGCGCATCCAGCTGCTTCGTGTTGACAGCGCCAAAATACTCGTTTGAAGCCAAGTTGATCAGAGCACTCGCACCAGGACTCGCCTCGATATCGGCGTTGAGCACATCGGTGATCGAGTCACCCCAAAAGCCGTACAGATCCTTGCCGCGAGCAGTAGCAACCCGGCTGCCCATCTCCAGCCGATAAGGCTGCATCAGATCAAGCGGACGAAGCACACCATAAAGGCCCGACAGAATCCGCAGCGTCTTCTGGGCATGCGTGAAATCACGTTCGTTGAACGTCTTGGGTTCCATCCCCCAATACACGTCGCCGTTGAAGGCCAACACCGCAGGCCGAGCATTCTCGGGAGTGAACGGAGTCTGGAAGTCCCCGAAACGCTCATGGTTGAGCTCAGCCAAAGCCGGCGAGATCGACATGAGCTCGCTGAGCTCCTGCGGCGACTTCTGCGCCATCACCTCGACAAGCTCACGGCTGCGGTCCAGAAACCGCGGCTCACTGCGTTTCTTCGTGACCAGCTTCGACTCGTAATCCAGCGACTTCGCCGGAGAAACAACGATCAACACACCATTGTTTCTATCCCAAAACCCACCCGATTTCCACCGCCGACCTCAGAACTCACAACGACTCAGGGTACGTGTAGAAGATCGAGATCACCTGCACCTGCCGGTAGGAATCGTCGATCCAGTATGCGATAGCCAACGCGCGGTCAGGTCTTGTGGCGGACGGCCCGATGCGGTGAACCCATTCGCCGTCTAGGGACCTTTCGGCCAGCGTGTCGTACGGATCGATGGTTAACCGATCGGCGAATTTCGTCAGAGCAATCGCATCCGGCTCGGCTGGATCCTCACGGCCAAGGAAATCTCTGATACGCGCGGCAGCATTCGTCTGCCATGGTTTGGCTGGCAATGACGTTACCGTTAACCGATCTCGGCAAGAAGAGCGTCGAGCGCACCGGGTGGGTCGGGAACGAAAGGAGAGTCATCACGCGCGGCGTTGAGATCATCGCGCATGCGCTGCAGATCCGGGCTTTCGATACAAAAATAATCAGCCAGTGACCGGTGTGTGATCAACTGGTTGGCTATGACAGTTCCCCCCTGGGTCGCGTCCGACCACGGATCCTCCGCGTGGGTGGCGGTAATGAGATCGGCCCCAGTCTTGTGGTCAAGTCGGCAAAGCACGTTGGTGATGATGTTGCGTACAGATTCACGCATCTGTTCAGGACGATCTTGAATCCCCTGCGTTTTCTCTGCACGCCAAAGGCTTGCTACGACAGGCCCCTTTTCCCACGCTTCAATATCGTCGGAAAAGGCAGGTTCTCCCTCCCACGCCAGGTGATACCCCTGCACGTAGTAGAGGAGCTTGTGGAGCTTCGCTGTGCCGATACCCGGGCAGCGTCGTCGAATCTCCGTAGCGACTGCTACTGCAGAAGCGGTAGGCGCATCCGCCATGTTGATGCCTTTCTCGCGATCTGATCTTCAAGAGCGATGCTACCTATACCGTACGACATTCGCAGGCCGAGCCTGTGGAAGGGCGAACAACTTGAGCTTCTCAGCGTTTGGTTGCCGAGATGGGCCGACGGGGGGTGCCGAAGGGTTCGGGGGCCACGACCACAGAGCACACAACGCCGTCAATGTCGACAGCGAGGCGCGTGCCGGGGGTGGTCGCTGAGCGGTGTACCAAAGCAATGCCGATCCCGTGACCCAGTCGAGGAGACCAGATGGCGTTGCGAAGCTCGCCCACGACCTGCCCGTCCAACCGCACCGAACGGGGATGTTCCAGGGGCAGCGACGCAGCCGAGCCCGAACCGTCGGTGAAAGAAACGTTGATCAAAGAGCGCTCGATGCCACGCTCAACCCGCTCCAGCAGAGCCGCCTTGCCGACGAAGTCGTATTCACCGTCAAGGTTCACCCACGCCCCAAGCCCCGCCTCGAACGGATCGGTCTGCGAATCGTTGTCGGACCCAAAAGACAGAAGACCGCTTTCGATACGCTCGGCCGCATTAGGCGCGCCTGGCCCAATCCCGAACCGAGCGCCCGCGGCCAGCACCCGGTCCCACAGCTCCACACCGCGAGACCCGTCCATCAAGAAAAGTTCAAAGCCGTTCTGCTTGCTCCAACCAGAACGACAAAGCACCAGACCAATCCCGTCGAGCTCCACGCCAACATGGTGAAAGAACCCCAGCGGACCAACGACTTCAGCACCGAACAGGTCAATCGCAAGATCTTCAGCCGACGGCCCCTGAATCGCCAGCGGCGAAACATCCGGCTCAAAGACCCGCACATCGGCACGACGCTCCCTGGCGATGGCTCTAACCCAAAACCCGAGGTCGCTGTCAGCGATCGAAAACCAGAACCGATCATCGGCCAGACACAACACCACCGGATCGTTGATGAGATTGCCGTCGTGATCACAGATCGGCGCGTAACGAGCCCGACCAGGTTTCAGGCCCGCCAGGTTGCGAGCAGAAAGGTACTGGGTGATGCGCGCAGCGTCGGGGCCGACAATCTCGATCTGGCGTTCGCTGGCCACGTCCCAAAGCGCCACCCGTTCAGTCAGCCGCCGATATTCTTCAGCCGCATCACCGTAAGACATCGGCATATACATGTGGTTGTAGATCGTGAAAGCGCTGACCCCAGCGGCGACTGTCGCCTCATAGTAGGGCGATTTCCGAACCCGTGGCCCCAACATAATCTCAGGCATCAAGCAGCATAGGCACAGGCGGTTAGCCCCCGACCAACCACCGAAGACTTTTGTTGGTCTGGTTACCCGCCCACATGTGGTTTAGGCTCAAGCCATGGGTCTGATGATATTGATCGGCGATGATGCTACCGAGAGCATCATGCTGTGGCTGTTCCTAGTCGCAGCGCTGCTGTTGACACTCTGGGAATGCCGAGAGCGCGGCTACCGACTCAAGATCACTCTGTGGTGGGCGAGCTTCGTGGCAATCACGCATGTGGTTGGGTATATAGTCTTGCGTCTTGTGCGTGCGCCCCGTAGTGACTCGAAGTGACCAGCCCGATGAGTAGCTGGATTGCCAGACTCAAAAACTGGATGACTCCCCGCAAGGCGATATTCATCGTTGCCGGGCTGTTGGTCGTCGTTTTTTTGATGCTTGGCTGCTCAGGAGTCGACATAAGCAAAGAGGAAGCCGTGGACAACGCCACAGCCGCCTTCGAGGCGCACGAAGACTATTTCGAACCCGAAAATACCGAAGCCAGAGTGTTGCGCCAAGGGATACCCACAAGAGCCGTCTGGATCGTGGTCTTCACCGTGCCCGACCCTGATGGGACTCGCACCGAATTCCTCCACCACGCAACGGTAAGGGTCGACGCTGGCACCGGCGACGTCTTTGAGGTTGACATCACCGAACCCGACTCTTAACCGGTCAGCCAAGTGCACCACAAAGACACAAGTGACATTCGACACTTTGCTACCTCTGTGCTAACGTCGGCGATATCCGGCCAGAAGGTCGGAATTAGCACGAAGAATCGGGGGTGCGCCTATGGACACAGCAACAGTGTTCACAGAGGCCTATTACTTTTTCACCGTCGCGATCATGTGGTTGCTGCATGTGGGTTTCATGACCTACGAAGCCGGCGTAAGCCGGCGCAAAAACATCATGTCCACGGCGATGAAGAACATCATGACAATCGCGGTGGTCACACCGACGTTCTACTACCTCGGGTGGTGGGTCTACTTCTGTATGGAAGAAGGCTTCTTGCCAACCACATCGCCAGACGGCACCGGGGGAGAAGGAGCGTATTTATGCGGTGACGGCTACGGAGTTCCTTGGGACGGCTCAATGGGACCCAACCTTGGCGACAACCTCAGTGGGGTCTTCTGGGCCGCATTCGTGCTGTTCTCCTGGACGACAGGTTCGATCATGTCGGGCTCGGTGCTGGAACGAATCCGCATCTCGGCTTACCTGTGGCTAACTGCTCTTATGGGTGGTCTGGTATGGGTGATCGCCGCAGCCTGGGGCTGGAGCTACGGAGGTTGGCTGACCATCCACTTCGGCTACCACGACTTCGCCGCATCAGGCGTGGTCCACGGCATCGCCGGAATCTTCGCCCTAGGGGTGTTGTTCAATTTAGGTCCCAGACTTGGTCGATACGACAGAAACGGAGGCACGCGAGCGTTCAAGCCGCATAACCTCCATCTGACGTTGATGGGCCTGATGATCATCTTCACGGGGTTCTACGCGTTCTACGCAGCTTGTCTGGCGATCACCGCCGACACCACGCCGGGCTGGGCCAACATCTACTTCAACCCAGCGACCTTGTCGGCAATCACCTTCACGATCACGATGGGTTTCGCCGGCGGTTTCGCCGGCGGATACATCTTCTCTAAGGGTGATCCGTTCTGGACACTGTCTGGAGGCCTCGCCGGGGTCGTGGCGGTTTCGGCTGGCGCCGATATCTACAATCCGTCGCTGGTGCTGATCATCGCTTTCTTCTCCGCCGGCCTTGCCTACGCAGCAGCCAACTGGATCGAGCAGAAAGCCCGCATCGACGATGCGGTTGGCGCAGTATCAGTCCACGGCGTCATGGGCATGTGGGGCGTGCTACTCGTGGGCATCGTCGCCGCGGGCTACCCCACCGGCGCCGCGGGAATCGAAACCTCGTTCCTAGGCCAGCTCGTCGGTGTCGCAACCCTCTTCCCGTTGGCGTTCCTCACCGGTTACATCGGTTCTGGAATCCTCAAGAAGATGAACCTGCTGAGGGTCCCACCCGAAGTAGAGATCGAGGGCCTCGACATGGCCGAGTTCGAGACGGACTTCTATCCGGAGTTCGGTCGTGCCGCTGAGCCGATCGTCAACGCCGACGGATCCGAGGAGTCAGCCGAAGCTGTTCTACGAGCGGCCTACGCGGACCTCAAATAACGAGGGTGTCCGGTTCATGGCTCCAGTTCATCGCAGCAATCGCACTCATGTACCTGGTGGTTGCCACCGCCGGGTACTGGGGGATGCGCAAGCGAAGACAACAGAAGTCAGATGGCCGCACCAAAGACAACACGAACTGAACCAACGTTCACTTACCTGAGGAGAACTAAATGAACACATTTCCCTACGACAGTTGGGAAGCAGCCCTTGAAGCCGCTGACCAATCCACGGGCTACTTCACATGGGGACCGGGCGGAAATTTCGCCACGGTACTCATCACGCTCATCGCCATCGTCATCTCGGTGTCTGCGGCAGTCACAGTGACCAGGCGTGAAAACGCACTGCTCAACGAATCTGCGGAGCGCCTTGCTGGCAAGTACAACTCGAATATGGAGGGCTGAACATGGCCGGAAAACAAGCTGAGTTCGACGGGATGCAAGGCCATGACAAAGGCGTAGAGAGGGCGGTCGTCATCTTCTCGATTGCTTGCATCGTCTTCGTCGTCATTTGCATCCAATTGGTCGGCGGCGCCTGACACCAGAAAGGCGCCTGACACCAGAAGGGGTAGGGGGTACAGTTCACGTTTATGTACCCCCTACAACCCCTCACCCCAAGCTAAGCCAATCGTGAGGCTCACCCGTCTACATTTGGCCCGGCTCTGCTTAGTGATCGCCGTTGTCTCCCTACTCCTTCCCTGGGAGACCGGCGGCGCTAAGACATCAACAGGCTTTGCCGTTGACGACGGCAAAGTCGTCTTCCTTGCCCTGCTCATCACCCTGGTCTTGATTCAAGTCAAGTTCCGGCCGGCATGGACCGGTGCCGGCTTCGCCGCAGCGGTCGGCGGGCGAGCCATCCTCAACCTCTCCGACACCGGCACCGGTGATGTCGGCATTGGTCCAGTGATTGTGGCGCTCGCTGCGCTCGCTGCGGCAATCCTGATGTTATGGGACATGTTCTCTGCCGTATCCGCCGCCACCCCCTCCTCAGATGAGCATTAGTTCTGTATTGCCACGAGTGCTTGAGCCCGGCTTGTGGCTACTCGACCCGGGCACCGAGCGATATCGAGTAACCGGTGGCGGGGCCACCGCGTTAGCGCTCAACGCCGGAGACCGAATCGAAATCATCGACCCCGAAGGTCGCCAGCAATGCGAGCTGAGTGCCTTCGATGCTGACGGGGTGAGCGACCCGGGCCTACTGGGGGCTAGCGCAGCCGACACCAACTCAGGCAACGGAACCCGTGCGATTCTGTCCGCCCCACTCACCGACGCTCGACGGGTCCGAGCTGGACTCGAACGACAAGGCATTGATCTCAGCCAAGCCCGACCCGCTCTGGTGTTCGAAGCTGATTCACCAGCGGACAGCAAAGCTAGTTTCACGGCGGTGCAATCAATAGCGGTGGTCGTAGCCGCCCCCGGCGGGCCGATGAACCCCCAAGACCAGAAC
This sequence comes from Candidatus Aldehydirespiratoraceae bacterium, assembly GCA_965249055.1. GTDB lineage: Bacteria > Actinomycetota > Acidimicrobiia > Acidimicrobiales > Aldehydirespiratoraceae > VXYK01. Next base: position 742,897 of record CBDFKX010000002.1, read on the forward strand.
CCGCCGACCGACCTCATTGTCTACATCTACCGCGCCTCGCTGCCCGAACCCGGCGAAATCTATCTGCCCGCCCCATTAGCGGACCCGACAAACGACTTCACTGTCCAAGCCTCAACCGGGAAAGCCTACGAAGTCCGCAAAGGCGACTACTTCCAAGTGGTCGACGTAGAAGGCCGCCAATGCTCAGACTTTCAATGTTTCGCTGTCAGCGACCTTGAACAAGGCAGACCCAACTGCCTCGACGGCACCATCACCCGAACCCTCATGGGTTCCACCTGCCCCGGCCCCGGGCTGTACTCCAAGTTCTACAACGCCGATATGCAACCCCTCGTTGAGGTTCTGCAAGACACCGTCGGGCGACACGACACCTTCAACACCGCCTGCAACTCCCGCTACTACGAAGAGATGGGATTCCCCGGCCACATCAACTGCACCGACAACATCAACACCGTCTGGTCCCCCTACGGTGTGGCGGCCCGGCGAGGCTGGGAAGCCATCAACTTCTTCTACAACACCCACGTCGACGACAACAACCAGATCTACTTCGATGAACCCTGGTCACGACCTGGCGACTACGTGCTGCTGCGAGCATTGGAAGATCTCGTATGCGTGTCGACGGCCTGCCCATGTGACATCGACGCAGCCAACGGCTGGTACCCAACCGATATTCAAGTTCGCGTCTACCCCGCGAACAACATGTTCAAGAAAGCGACCGCATTCCGCATGACCGCCGACTCAGAAGCCGAACTCACCAAAGACACAGGCTTTCACCCTCGCACCGCTGCGGTCACCCGCAACTTCGGCGAATACAACGGCTACTGGCTCGCCGACTCCTACCGCGATCACGGCGCCACCGAAGAGTACTGGGCCTGCCGACAATCCGCCGCCGCCATCGACCTCTCGCCCCTGCGAAAATACGAAGTCGCAGGCCCCGACGCCGAACTGCTGATGCAAACCTGCGTCACCCGCAACATCCGCAAGCTCTCCGACGGCCAGGTCGTCTACACAGCCATGTGCTACGAAACCGGCGGCATGATCGACGACGGCACGGTCTTCCGCCTGAGCCGTGAGAACTTCCGTTGGATCGGCGGCAGCGACATCAGCGGCCTCTGGATACGCCAACAAGCACAAGAACGCGGCCTGCGGGCCTGGGTCAAGGACTCCACCGACCAGCTCCACAACCTGCAAGTCCAAGGCCCCAACAGCCGCAAGATCCTCGAAAAGATCATCTGGACACGCCCCGACCAGCCCAACGTCAGCGAACTCGGATGGTTCCGCTTCGCCATCGCCCGCATCGGCGACCACAACGGCATATCCCTGCTCGTCTCCCGCACCGGCTACACCGGAGAGCTCGGCTTTGAGATCTTCTGCCACCCGTCAAACGCCCCAGCCCTCTGGGACGCGGTCTTTGCTGCCGGCGCCGAGCACGGCCTCGTGCCGATGGGTCTCGACGCGCTCGACATACTACGGATCGAGGCAGGTCTGATCTTCGCCGGTTACGAGTTCTGTGACCAGACCGACCCTTACGAAGCGGGCATCGGTTTCACCGTCCCGCTCAAAACCAAAGAAGACGACTTCATCGGACGAGAAGCGCTGCTGAAACGCAGGGACAACCCGCAGCGCCGTTTAGTCGGCCTGGAACTTCAAGGAGGAGAACCCGCAGCGCTCGACGACGGTGTCTACGTGGGCCGAGCGCAGGTGGGCTCGATAACCAGCGGCACTATCTCTCCGACTCTGCGCAAGAACGTGGCGTTGTGTCGCATGGCCGTCGAATTTGCAGAGATCGGTACGCAAGTCGAAGTCGGCAAGATCGACGGTCACCAAAAACGCATCCCCGCAACCGTCGTTCAATTCCCCTTCTACGACCCCACCAAATCCCGAGTCCGCGACGTCGGAGCGCCCTAACTCAGGACCTTCGGTAACTCAGGACCTCAGCGACGCAGGACCTTGGGCACGACGGTGCCGAAATCGGACGGCAGCTTCACGATCGTTACACCACAGTCGCGCATGATCTCAACCTTCTCAGCGGCCGATTCCCCAACGGTGGAAACAATCGCACCCGCATGGCCCATGGTCCGACCCTTGGGCGCGGTCAGACCGGCGATGTAGCCCACCACCGGCTTGTGCATGTGCTCACGGGCGTAGACGGCGGCCTGCGCCTCCTGCAGCCCTCCGATCTCGCCGATCATCACTACCGCTTCGGTCTCGTTGTCGTTCTCGAAGCGCTTCAAGTGGTCGAGAAACGAACTCCCGTTGATGGGATCACCACCGATGCCGACACTGGAGCTCACCCCGATGCCCACCGCCTTGAGCTGAGACGCCGCCTCGTAGCCGAGCGTTCCCGACCTGCTGACGATGCCAACCGGACCCCGCTCGTAAATGTGCGAAGGCATGATGCCCATCATCGCTTTGCCCGGACTGATCACGCCCGCACAGTTGGGGCCTATCAAGCACATCCGTTTGGCGTGCAGGTAGCGGCGCAAATAGCGCTTCACGTTGATCATGTCCTGCACTGGGATGCCTTCGGTTATACACACACAGTTCTCGATCCCGGCGTCGGCCGCTTCCATGATGGCGTCGGCCGCGAACGGAGGAGGCACAAAAACGATGCTGGCTGTGGCCTCAGTGGCCGCCACTGCCTGCTTCATGGTGTCGAACACATCCACCCCACAGTGTTTGGTGCCGCCTTTGCCTGGGGTGACGCCACCCACGACATTGGTGCCGTACTCGGCCATATCGGCGGTATGGAACGTGGCGATGCGCCCGGTGATGCCTTGCACGATCACGGGCGTGGTTTCGTCGAGGAGGATGCTCATCAGGCTGCCCTCCCTGCGGCGGACTCCACGGCTTTCGTACCTGCCTCGGCCAGTGACTGCGCGGTGATAACCGGGACATCGGCCTCTTTGAGGATTTGCTGTCCCGCTTCGACGTTGGTGCCCGACAATCGCACCACTACCGGTACCGGTACCTCGAGCTGACGCAGGGCTTGCACCACACCCTCAGCAACCCAGTCGCAGCGATTGATACCAGCGAAGATGTTCACTAGCACTGCCTTGACGTTGTCGTCGGAGAGCACCAGCCGAAACGCTTTGAGCACCCGTTCGGGCGAGGCGCCCCCACCGATGTCGAGGAAGTTGGCGGGCTCACCGCCGGCATGTTTGATCATGTCCATCGTGGCCATGGCCAGCCCCGCGCCGTTGATGATGCAGCCGATGTCGCCCTCAAGTCCCACATAGCTGAGACCCCGGTCGACGGCGGTTCGCTCTCGCGGATCCTCTTGAGACTTGTCCCGCAACTCCGACACGTCCTGGTGACGGAACAGGGCATTGTCGTCGAAGATCATCTTGGCGTCGAGCGCCAATAACCGCCCGTCTGCGGTTACCGCCAAAGGGTTGATCTCCAACATGGTGGCGTCGAGGTCGAGGATGGCCCGATAGGACGCGGTCATCAACTGGACCGCCTGCGGTACGAGGCTCGCGTCGAGGCCGACCGCGAAAGCGATCTCGCGTGCCTCGAACGCTTGCAGTCCGACGGCCGGTTCGACGTTGATCCGCACAATTGAGTCGGGATCGGAGGCGACGATCTCCTCAATGTCGGTCCCGCCTGCCGCCGAAGCCACAATCATCACCCGCTCAGCAGAACGGTCGAGTACGAAACCGAGATATATCTCGCTCTCGCTGGCCACCGCTGCCTCCACGTAGAGCCGGTAAACGCCCTTGCCAAGTTCACCGGTCTGTTGTGTCACAAGGCGCTTGCCCAACAACTCGTCGGCCGACTCCCATACTTCGCGCTCATGGCTGCAAAGCTTGATGCCGCCGGCTTTCCCCCGAGCCCCCGAGTGGATCTGGGCTTTCACCACCCACTGCTCGCCGCCGATTTCCGAAGCACGATAAGCGGCCTGCTCCGGACTGTATGCCAACCCGCCATCGGGTATAGCCACGCCGTAGTCAGCGAGTATGGCCTTGGCCTGATACTCATGAATCTCCATGAAGTCCCCTCCTCAAACTCCTCGAATGCGGTTTTGCTTAAGATCTTGGTGTGCGCCCAGCGGCGCTCAGGCGGCCAAACCTTACCTTCAGCCGGCTTCGATGGCATCGGCGGTCTCGACCACGTTGCTCGCCATCCGCGCCGACGCGGCATCGATCATGCGCCCGTCCATCTGGGCTGCACCGCGGCCCGCTGCTGCGGCCTCCTCCAGAGCCTCAAGCACCCGCCGGGCCTGAGCCACCTCAGTTGCGGGGGGCGTGAACACCTCGTTGGCCAGATCAACCTGAGACGGGTGGATCGCCCATTTGCCTTCGTACCCGAGCGCCGCGGCCCTACGGGCGCCGGCGGTGAACCCTTCGGGATCGCCGAAATCACCGAACGGGCCGTCGATGGCACGCAACCCATTGGCGCGGCAGGCCACGAGCATCCGTGACAGCGCCGAGTGCCACTGATCACCCGGATAGTCAGGGTTGAGTCCACCGATTGTGATCGTCCGGGCCCGGCACGAGGCCGCGTAGTCGGCCACTCCGAAATGGAGCGCCTCGAGCCGCGGGCTTGCCGCGGCCAGAGCCTCGACATTCGCCATCCCCAGAGCAGTCTCAACCAGGGCCTCCAAACCGATCCGGTGGGTAAGGCCCATACCCTGTTCAATCTGGGTGACGAGAGCGTCCACCATGTAGATGTCGCCGGGCACTCCCGCCTTGGGGATCAGAATCGTGTCGAGGTGTGCGCCCGCCTGTTCGACCACGTCGATCACGTCGCGGTACATGTAGTGGGTGTCGAGCCCGTTGATCCGAACCGAGATGGTCTTGTTGGATCCTCGCCAATCGATGTCAGCCAGCGCCTCGATCACGTTGCTGCGGGCCATTTCTTTGTCATCGGGCGCGACTGCGTCCTCAAGGTCCAAGAACACGTAGTCGGCTCGGCTCGCCGCCGCTTTCTCGAAGAAAGCGGGGCTTGAACCCGGCACCGCCAACTCGCTGCGATGCAGCCGTCGGGTCACCTCGGCAATTTGATGATGGCTCATGATGGACCAATCGTCGGACGAATAAATGACGAAATTTAGGTAGCGAAGAGAACTTTTGGTGGAATTCGTCGGGATTATCTGGGACAGTAACACTACTGTCAAGGGATGTTCCACTAATCTTGCGGATGGTTATGCCGAATTTTGATAGAATTTTGATGGGTCCGGGCCCCTGCAATCCGTATCCAGAAGTCACCCAAGCCTTCACGCGTCCACTGTTGGGCCATCTTGACCCTGAGTTCATCGAGTTGCTCAACGAAACCTGTGACCGTCTGCGTACAGTCTTTCGCACCGAGAATGCTCTCACCTTTCCCGTATCAGGAACCGGTTCGGCAGGCATGGAAACGGCGTTCGTGAACGTAGTCTCCGAAGGCGACATCGTCGTGGTGGGAGTAAACGGAGTTTTTGGTCAACGCATGTGTGACGTAGCCGCCCGCTGCGGTGCCACGGTGGTCCCCGTCGAAGCCGAATGGGGTACGCCCATCGATCCGCAACGTCTCCTCGAAGCGCACCCGAACCCGACGCTGATAGCGGTCGTCCACGCAGAAACCTCCACAGGCGTGCGCAATGACCTCGCCGAGTTGGGCGCTGCAAAAGGTGACGCGCTCCTGTTGGCGGACTGTGTCACATCACTCGCTGGAATCGATGTGCGCCTTGACGATTGGGGAGTGGACATCGCCTACAGCGGCACCCAGAAATGTCTCGGCGTACCGCCCGGTCTTTCGCCGCTGAGCGTCGCGCCCCGCGCTATGGAACGGATGCTCGAACGGCCCCGCTCGTGGTACTTCGACCTACAGATGATCGCCGACTACGTCACCGGTAGCGGTGCACGGGCCTACCACCACACCGCGCCCATCTCAATGATCTACGCCCTTCATGCCGGTCTCGGCGCGGTTCTCGACGAGGGTCTTGAGGCGTCGCACGCCCGGCACCAAGAATGCGGCGACCTGCTGCAAGCCGGGCTCGAAGCCCGGGGTTTCGAACTGGTAGCGCCAGCCTCCAACCGCCTTCCCCAGCTCACATCGGTGCGGGTACCCGAGTCCCGACTCCCGGATTCGCTGAGCGAGGCCGATATCCGCAAAGAACTCCTCAGCCGCTACGGAATCGAAATCGGCGGGGGTCTTGGAGCTTTCGCCGGAACCTGCTGGCGCATCGGTTGCATGGGTCACACGGCCCGTCCCCGCAACGTCACGCTGCTACTCGCAGCCCTCGACGAGTTGCTTACCTAGAGATTGCTTGCGGAATTCCATACCTGTTTACCCAAGGCGGCGTTCAGTCCCACCGGAAGAATCGGACCGACAGTGACGAGCACACGACGGTGGTTCCCGCCAGGATGGCGATTCCGAGCGTCCAGTTCGGGGCGGCGCCCTCGACCCAAGCGCCTTGCAGGAGGTCGACGCCCCATGTCAATGGCAGCACCTTGGTTGCATTCTGGAGGACCTCGGGCATCAGTTCCATGGGCAAGGTAGCCCCAGACAGGAAGATTAGAGGGAAGTACACCAGCATGGCGACCATGGTGGCGGTGCGCTCATTTGGTGCCCACGATGCAATCAAGAATCCGATCGAGAAGGTCGAGACCAGCACAAGAAGGACTACTGGAACAAATGCAGCCCAGTTGTCCGCCATGTGAAGATCGAAGAAAAGGGCTCCCTCCAACACCAGCAGAGCCAAACCCATGATGGTGAGCATTACGTTCACCACCAACTGGGCCAGCAGCAGCGTCAGCGGGCTGGCCGGGGTCACCAGCAGGCGGCGGAGCACTCCTTTGTCGCGGTACTCGGCCATGGTCAACGGGAAGCTCATCAACCCAGTAACCGCAATGACCAACGCCATATAGGTGGGCACGCTGACATCAACGGTGCCCAACCCGTCGTAGAAGTCGGTCGGGTCGTTGCCGAAGATCGAACCGAAGAGCGCCAGCAGCATCACCGGGAATGCCAACGAGAAGAAGACGGTAGGAAAGAAGCGCAAGACTCTCCTCCACTCGAACCGGACCGCCTCAGCGAGCATCTCCGGCCTCCTCAGGCGACAGGCCGGTGAGGTGGATGAAAGCGTGATCCATATTCGGAGGTCGGTGGCGGACACGGCTCGGGTCGCGCCCGTGGGCCCGCAGAGCGCCGGCGAGCGCCTCGCTACCGGCCGGATACGATCCCCGCAGCACGATCCGCCGACCCTGCCGCTCACCTGACACTATGGCCTCGAGCGCCACAAGAATGTCAAGATCGAGGCTCTCGGCGACATCCTCGTCCAGGGTGTAGTGGTGGTATTCGGAGCACTGATCGATGAAATGCGTGACGGTCCCGCTCTCACGAACGGTGCCGTCGAGCAGCAACATGACACGATCGCAAAGCACTTCTATCTCGTCCATGTAGTGGGAACTCAGCACGATTGACGTACCGGCCTCGTTCAGCGCTCGTAGCAGGTCCCATGTGGAACGGCGAGCCGCAGGATCGAGGCCCGTGGTCAGCTCGTCGAGAAACAGCACCTCGGGCCTACCGATCAAGGCCAACACGATGGACAGTTTCTGGCGTTGGCCGCCCGACAGGTTGTCTACGTATGCCCTGCGCTGGTCACTGAGCCCGAACTCTCCCAGCAGGTCGTCGAAGGGAGTTGGGGAGTCGTAGAAGCTCGAAAAAAGCATGCACAACTCGTGCACCCTGGCTCGCGACGGGTACGACGTGTCCTGGAGTTGCACACCGATACGAGCGACCAGCTTGGTACGGGACCTGGCCGGGTCGAGCCCAAGCACACTGATCTCGCCTGCTGACCTTTTTCGCAGCCCTTCGATGCACTCGATCAGCGAGGTCTTGCCGGCACCGTTGGGACCGATGATCCCGAGGATCTCACCGGTCCCAAGATCTACATCGACATCGCGGACGCCATAGACGTCGCCGTACTGCACACTCACGCCGCGGGCCCGAAGCGGCGGTGGCGTTTGGACACTCAAGGTGAACTCGCAATCTGCTGGAACCACGACACGGACGACGCGAAGACAAAGTATCACCCCCGCGGGCCAGCCGCTCACCCAACCGCCTGTTTACAGCATTTACCCTGAGCACCCCACCACATGGGTAAATAAGTGTGTAGTCCCCATTGCTTGCTTAGAGCCTGTTTTTCGGCTGTCTTGGTCTTCTCATGCAGGAGACTTCCGAGTGCGCTAAGTTTTTACTCTCGTTAGAGGTACGTCCAACCACAGGGGGGATTTGGACTATGACACGGGTAGCTATTATCGGTGCTGGACCTTGCGGGCTAGCGCAACTACACGCATTTGCAAGCGACAAAGCAGCCGACGGCGCGGAAATGCCGGAACTGGTCTGCTACGAAAAACAAAGTGACTGGGGTGGGCTCTGGAACTACACCTGGCGCACCGGCCTAGACGAACACGGTGAGCCGTGCCACGGGAGCATGTACCGCTACCTGTGGTCCAACGGCCCCAAAGAATGCCTGGAATTCGCCGACTACACCTTCGAAGAACACTTCGGCAGGCCAATCGGCTCTTTCCCGCCGCGAGAAGTGCTCTACGACTACATCGTGGGTCGCGCCAACCGCAGCGGTATCCGCAAATACATCCGTTTCAACCAGGCAGTTCGCAGCGTCGGCCGCTCGCCTGAAACCGGCCGTTTCGTTCTACGGGTGCACAGCCACGAAACCGACACGGCCAGCACCGAAGAGTTCGACTATGTGGTAGTGGCCAGCGGGCACTTCTCGACGCCCAACATGCCGCAATACCCCGGCTACGACACCTTCGGCGGCACCCTGATGCACGCGCATGACTTCCGGGACGCCGTCCAGTTCACCGACCAGAACGTGATGATTATCGGATCGAGCTACTCAGCTGAGGACATCGCCTCTCAATGCTGGAAATACGGCGCGCGCTCGGTGGTTTGCTCCTCACGCAGCGGCCCTATGGGATTCGACTGGCCCGACGGCATCACCGAAAAACCGATCCTCAGCCACGTCGATGGGCGCACCGTGCATTTCGTTGATGGCACGTCAACCGAAATCGACGCCATCGTCTCCTGCACCGGCTACCTGCATCACTTCCCGTACATGGACGACGACCTGCGCCTCGCCACCACCAACCGCTTGGCCTCTTCAATGCTGTACCGCGGCGTGGTCTTCCAACCCGACAACGGGGTGATGTATCTAGGTATGCAGGACCAGTGGTACACGTTCAACATGTTCGACGTGCAAGCCTGGTACGCCCGCGATGTCATCCTCGGACGCATCGAGTTGCCCTCGGCCGAGGAGCAAGCTCGCTCAATCGCTGAGGAACAAGCGATCGAGGATCTCATCGAAGACGACTACGGACTCATCGACTACCAGGGCGCATACACCCAAGACCTGCTTGAGCAGAGCGACTACCCGGACTTCAACACCCCGCTGGTCTCCAAAATGTTCAAGGACTGGAAGGGGCACAAGAAACAGTCGATCATCGGCTACCGCGACAACGGTCACGCCTCACCGATGACCGGCACGGTTGCGCCGACACACCACACCGACTGGGTCGAAGCCCTGGACGACTCGCTTGAGTCGTTCCTGGCCACCGACTCCTAACGGGTTCACCGCTAGACCCATGAAGCCACCCCCGGCGACAGCAGACATCGTTGTCGTCGGCGCGGGCATCATGGGTGCCAGCATCGCCTATCAACTCGCTGCCCAATCCGATGCCCGGGTAGTAGTCGTTGACGAACGCCCACCGGTGGGCGGGATGTCCGGCAGAACCTTCGGGCAGATCCGTCAGCACTACTCCAACGAACTGCTGGTCCAGATGGCCCGGCACGGGTTCAACGTGATTCAAAACTGGGACACCGAAGTAGGAGTCGGCGATCCCGGATATGTGCAGCTCGGATACCTGCTGTTGGTCATCGAAGACCAACTCGATACCCTGCACCGCAACATCGACCTGGGGCGAGCCTGCGGCGTGGACACCCGCTTCGTGAACGCCGCGGAGATTGCCGCCCTTGAACCGTTGCTGATCACCGACGACCTCGCAGGGGGAGCATACGAACCAGACGGCGGCTACATCGACGTCACGAAAATGGTGCTGAGCTGGCTCACCGCGGCTCAGGGTCATGGCGCTCAAGTCATCAGCGGAGTCAAAGTGACAGCTTTGCGAACCAGCGGTGGCCGACTCAGTGGAGTGTCCACCAACGCAGGCGAAATAGACGCACCCGTCGTAGTGACCGCAACCGGAGCTTGGGCGACTGACCTGCTTGACCCGATCGGTGTTCACGTGCCCGTGCAACGGCGGCGGCTCGAAATGACCATGCTGCAAACCCTGCCCGGCCAACCCCAGATGCACTCCTGTGTCACCGACGGCAACTCCAACATCGTCTTGCGCCCCGACATGGGCCGCCGCTTCCTTGCCGCTGCCTACCCCTCGGAGATGCCGCTCGTGGATGACCCGCTGTTGACGGGCGACGAAGCCGACCAGCGCGCCCACCTGGAACGAATCGACCAAGCGTTGGCTGCCCGCATGCCCGCCATGAGAGACGCCACCCCCCTCAGCCACATCAGCGGTGCCTACGATGTCACCCCCGACTACCACCCCCTCATCGGCTGGGTCCCCGAGATCGCCGGCCTGTGCCTGGCCCTGGGATTCTCAGGTCACGGCTTGAAACTGTCACCAGGCATCGGCGAGATCGTGGCGGCCATAGTCCTCGGACACGAACCGCCCTTCGACCCTCACCGGTTGCGCCCCACCCGTTTCGCCGAGAACGACCACATGTTCTGCGCCTACGGCCCCAGCGCCCGCGCCTAACCCCGGCGCCTGTAAGGTAAGTGTCGACAACCCCGAGGGGTCGCTCTGAGCGGTTCCCGGGGTTCTGTCGTTTTCCCGCCAGCTGGGCTACCAGATGTCTTCGCTTTGGACGCCGTCGGTACCGGAATCGTGCAGGTGATGGGGAAGGTCGGGATCAATCCGGTGATAATCGCTGGCTTCGGCCACGAACAAGGCATGAACAGTCGAAAGACCAGTAGGCGAGTCAAGAGTCCCGGCAGCCACCGCATATCTGCCGGCCTCGGAGTCTGAGCGCCAGAACAAACTCCCGCCGCAGCCAGCGCAGAATCCATAGGCCACGGTGGGCTCCTCGTCGGGAGTCCACCACTTCAGCGAATCGACACCTCGATTGAACGACAAATCATCCACAGCAGTGCTCGTCCCGGCCATGAAATGGCCCGTCCAACGCCGACAGCGGGAACAGTGGCAGTTGATAACCGGGCGAAGCGGCCCGCTCAGCGTGAACCGCACCGCACCACACGCACAGCGACCAGTAACAGTCATCTCCCGCTCAGCTCCACGGATAAGGCGAATTGCTAACGGGATGCAGATCCCCAGTTGCGTAACGAGACCAACAGAACGGAGCCAGCAACACCTGAGGCTCACCCAACAACTCCTTAGCCACAAGCGCGCCGACACCGATCATCTTGTAACCGTGATTCGAGTCGGCAATGAAATACACGTTGTCGCAGAACATGTCGAACACCGGGAAATTGTCGGGAGAGAAACTGCCGATACCACCGGAGGGTTCACGGCTCATCAGATGACCCTTACCCTCGAAACGCTTCTGACAATGAGCCAGCGCCGCAGACCAAGTGCGATAGAAATCCTCACCAACAATAAAATCCGGTGAATCCGGGCCATACGGATCAACGGCCACCTGATCTGAAGGCTTGTCCACCACATAAGGCATGTAACCACCCTGCACACCACCGAAATTGAAATCGGGCTTGTAATACACACCCCAAGGCCCCTCAGTGACCAGGCCATCGGCGTCATAAAGCGGCGCGTCGGTGTCAATATGCACCACCGGCGGCATGTTGCCGACATTGTCGATGAGATAGCCCGGGTCGACCTCCAGCGTGCCTTCCTGCAAACACATGTAGGTCCAAGTCGGACGTCGATGGACCTGACCGTCGCGGCCGAGAACATCGGTGACAGTTGGCAAGTCGAGCATGGCCCAAATCTTCTGCACCCAAGGCCCGACCGCCACCACCACCTGATCACAGCTGACACTGCCCTGATCGGTGACAACGTCAGTCACAGCCCCAGCAGCGTCGCGCTCAAAACCCATCACCGACACGCCTCCAACCACCGATACACCCTCAGCCTCCGCCTTGCCCAACAGGCCCTTGAGCGACGCCATGTTGTTGGCGTAACCACCGCGATGCTCGTGCAGAACGCTGGTGATGCCCTGCGCCTGCCAATCGTCGAATATTCCCAACATGTGACGGCGAGAATCCTCAGCGCCCTCCACGAAAGTCGAGGCGTAACCGATGGCCTGCTGTTGAGCATGGATCGAGGCAACATCATCGCGCATCGCCTCATGGCTGATCTGCAAATACCCCACCGGATGGTACGAGAACGCTTCCGGGTCGCTCTCCCACACATCCACCGAATGCGCCATCAGCTCACGCATCGCGGGCTGAAAATAGTTGTTGCGGATCACTCCACAGGCAATCCCGGAAGCACCGGCACCAACACCGGCTTTGTCGATCACGACCACATCGGCACCCGAGCCGCGCCCCGACGAACGCAGATCACGGGCCAAGTTCCAAGCCGTGGACAACCCGTGAATACCAGCACCAATGATCACATAGCGAGAACTGCGGGGAAGACTCACTGCGGCTGCTCCTTGTTAGTTCTTGGCTTGACCTAGGGCCTCAATGCGCCTGTGGCGCAGACCATCCCTCAAGCTCGGTTGGTTTCCAGTTCTCGCCCACGATGCGCGACTCATCCACCCAAGGCCCGAGCTCTACCTGCGGAAACTTGCAGTGGATGTCCTTCAAGACGGTGCCATAGGAATTGCCTTCGACGAGATGCTTGATCAGCACCTTGCGGGCGATGTCATCCTCAGAACCCTCAGGGATATCGAAATAGATCTTCAGAAAGGAGTTGGAATAACGGTCGAACACCGCTGGCACGCCGTCCTCCTCCAACAACGTGATGTCCTCGAGCCAATTGATATCGGTCCCTGGCGTGGCAGCGAGCAGATCAATGTCGGCCACCAGCGTGATGTCCTCTTGATACGGGAAACGCTTTCCGGCCAAAACCTCGGCGTCGATCGCCACAGTGCGTATTTCCGAAGGGCTCTCCCCCGTGCTTGCCGATCCGGCCATCTCAGTTGCCTCCGTCGATCACGTATTTGTCGAACAGTTCCCGAATCTCGGTCAGAGTGTTCTCCTCGGTAACGCCGGGAATGTAAGTGGTGCCGGCCAACGGCACCTTGGCCATAGCCGCGGCCTCATAGGTTAGAGCTGCGAGGTCCTCGGGCTCCAACGAATGAACATCGGTCTTGCCGCAGGCCCGGGCCAACATCTGCACTTCCATCGTCAGCGTGATCAAGAAGTTGTAGACCCGCAGCGCTGCCTCATCGACGTCGAGGCGCTTGCGCAACTCCACATCCTGAGTAGCGACACCCACCGGGCAACGACCAGTGTGGCAGTGGTAGCACTCACCGGCGGGCACACCTACAGTGCCCTCATAGTCGGTGATGCCCGGCAACTCCTTGTTGCAGTTGAGAGCCATCAGCGCGGCGGTGCCGATGGCGATGGCGTCGGCACCCAGCGCTATGCATTTCGCCACATCGCCACCGTTGCGAATACCACCAGCGACAACCAGGTCGATGTCGTCGGCGAGGCCGACATCTTCAAGCGCCCGACGAGCTTCCGGGATAGCCGCCATCAGCGGAATACCGGTCTCCTCGGTCGCCAGATGGGGACCAGCACCAGTCCCGCCTTCGGCACCGTCGAGATAGATCACATCAGGACCACACTTGGCGGCCATGCGCACATCGTCATAGACGCGGGCCGAGCCCAACTTCAACTGGATCGGAATCTGATAGTCGGTGGCCTCACGCACCTCTTGGATCTTCAACGACAGGTCATCGGGTCCAAGCCAGTCGGGATGCCGAGCCGGTGAACGCTGATCAATGCCGGCAGGCAGCGAACGCATTTCAGCCACCTGCTCTGTTACCTTCTGGCCCATCAGGTGACCACCGAGGCCGACCTTGCAGCCCTGGCCGATGAAGAACTCCACCGCGTCGGCCAGCATCAGGTGATGAGGGTTGAAGCCGTAGCGGCTCTGAATGATCTGGTAATACCACTTGGTCGACAGGTCCCGTTCGGGTGGGATCATGCCGCCCTCGCCTGAGCAAGTAGCGGTGCCGGCCATCGAGGCACCCTTCGCCAGTGCCATTTTGGCCTCCAGCGACAAAGCACCGAAACTCATGCCGGTGATGTACACAGGAATGTCGAGTTCTAGCGGCTTGGCCGCGAAACGAGACCCGAGCACAGTTTTAGTTTCGCACTTCTCACGGTAACCCTCGATCACGAAACGGGTGAGGGTCCCAGGCAGAAACACCAGTTCGTCCCAATGCGGGATTTTCTTGAAGATCGAAAAGCCTCGCATCCGGTAGCGGCCCAGTTCGGACTTCACATGGATGTCGTTGATCACCTCGCGTGTGAAGATCCGGCTCTGGCCCAACACATCGGTACTCTTATTGACTTCGCTCATTGTCTCCCTGTCTCCTCTCGATTCTCTCTGCTCACATCACGAGCTTGCGCTCGGAGGGCTCAAGTGCGTCGTAGTTGTGTAGTTGCTTGCCGCAAACGAACTTCTCGAACTGGGGTGGCTCGCCCAACCCGTGGATACGGAACTTGCGTTCGATCAACTCGGTGTCGTCGTCGGTCCATTCACCGGGCACGCAGTCGACTCCCAAGGAACTCACCTTGCCGGCGACGTAGATCGCACCGTCGTACATCGAATCGCCGAGATTCTGGCCGGCGTTGCCGCAGATGATCTGACGGCCCCGCTGCATCATGAACCCGGTGTTGATCCCGACATCGCCCATCACGATGATCGTGCCGCCCTTCTGGTCGATACCGGTGCGAGCACCCACATCGCCTTTCACGATCAAATCCCCGCCGCGGATCGCAGCTCCGGTGAGCGAGCCACCGCCACGCTCAACCACAACCACGCCCGACATCATGTTTTCGGCCAACGACCAGCCGACCCGTCCGTTGATCCTCACCTCGGGGCCGTCGATCAGACCACAAGCGAACCAACCGGGGCTGCCCTCGAAATGGATCCGACAGCGCTTCAGGATCCCGACCGCCAGCGAGTGCTTCGAGGCCGGGTTGAGCACCGTCACATCGACTATGCCGTCGTTGTAGATCAGTTTCCGCAAGGCCATGTTGATCTGGCGGATGGTCAAGTCAGCGGCGTCGAAACGAGCCCGGTCGCCGTCAACCTCGATGTTGTCGGGCATCTCTGCATGTGGCTCAACCAGCCCCCGAGCGTCATAAGAGACACCGCTGCGTGTACCTACACTTGCCACACCAACACCTCCCGTTCATAGGGATCGCGAGTCTCAACCTCACGCTTGACCAAAGTACGGATCGACACTTCCTCGGTCGCCACCGCCACCAGGTCATCAGACTCGAACAGCACCAGCGGTTTGGCCGCCATCTCATCTTTGGCTATCCCCAACTCGTTGCCGGTGACACACACGTAGGTGAACACGCCGTCGAGGTCGTCGAGGCTGTCCTTCATGGCCGTCTCCAGCGACAACCCAGCCGTCATCTTCTCAGCCAAATAAACCGCGATGATCTCAGAGTCGCACTTGCTTTGGAAACGATGGCCTGCCCGCTCAAGGCGGCGGCGCCATTGGTGATAGTTGGTGAGTTGCCCGTTGTGGACCACAGCCACATCGGCGAACGGGTAGGCCCAATAAGGGTGGGCGCTGGCCAGGTCAACCTCAGATTCGGTGGCCATGCGCACATGCCCCACTCCGTGAGTCCCCCGAAACGAGCCCAAACCGTATTGGTCGCTCACTGTGGCCGCATCGCCCATGTCCTTGATGATCTCCAGCGAGTTGCCCAGCGACAGCACCTCACAACCCGGGATGTCCTCGAGGTAGTCGGCCAGCGGTTTGAGTTCACCGCTGTAACGGACCGTGGCCCGAAAGGCGTAACCGGTGTCGCTGGTGACCGTGGCCACCTCAGCACCGATCTTGGCGAGCCGCGACTCGACTTCCAAACGGTTGCGCGCCAGACGTTCCTCCATCCCGAAACCGGTACTGCGGTTCGGTTCAGCGAGCACGAAGCGGATAACGACAAGATCGTCGGCTGGTCCATACACCGCGTAGCCGGTGGAATCCGGCCCCCGGTGCTTCATTGCTTGCAACATGGCCGTCAATTCGGCGCCAATGTCGGCTGTGCCGTCGCGGTGGATCACTCCTGCGATGCCGCACATGGTGCTACCTCCCTAGTTGTTCTGATATGTGTGAATTGTTGTTGGACCCGCCGAAGCCCGGCGAAGCAGCGCCGAATCAGGGCAGGATGTCGAGATATTCTTCGACATCCCAGTCTGAGACGGTGTGCAGGAACCGCTCCCATTCGTCGGTCTTGTAGTGCATGAACACCTTGTACATCTCGCCGGGAAGCGCCGCCTTGATTACCTCGTCGCTGTCGAACGCCTCAAGCGCCTCGCCCAAGGTGAGCGGTATCTTCTGGACCTGTTTGCCTTGCTTCATGGCATCGTAGATGTTGCGCTCCTCGGGTTCACCCGGGTCGAGGTTGCGGTCCAAGCCGTCGTCCATCGCCTTGAGCAGACCAGCGAACGACAGAGCCGGATTCACCGCACTGTCCACCGAGCGGTACTCGAAGCGTCCCGGCGCGCTGATGCGCAGCGCGGTGGTGCGGTTCTGGAATCCCCAGTCGGCGAACACAGGTGCCCAAAAGCCGGTGTCCCACAACCTGCGGTAGGAGTTGACGGTAGGTGATGTCAAGCAGGTGAGCGCACGGATATGCTCAAGGATCCCCCCGATGGCCTTCATGCCGATCGGGCCGGGCAACTGCGGGTTGTCTCCTTCGGGCATGAACTTGTTGTTGCCGTCCGCGTCCCACAGCGAAATGTTGTGGTGGCAGCCATTGGCCGACACGCCCATGAAGGGCTTGGGCATGAAGCACGGAAACGCACCCAACTCCCGGCCAACCTGCTTGCACACCTGCCGGTAAGTGCTCAGCCGGTCGGAGGTGAGTTCGGCCCGGTCGAAGTTGAAGTTGAGTTCCAACTGCCCGGGGGCGTCTTCGTGGTCGCCCTGGATCATGTCGAGACCCATCGCCTCGCAGTACTCGATCACTTTGTGGATCAGCGGTTGCAACTCCGCGAACTGATCGATGTGGTAGCAGTTGGGTTTGGTCAAACCCTCAACGGTCGGTTTGCCGTGTTCGTCGGCTCGCAGCCACATCATCTCCGGCTCGCAGCCCGCACGAAGATGCAGTCCGTGCTTGGCTTCGAACTCGGCGTGGATGCGCTTGAGGTTGCCTCGGCAGTCCGAGGTGAGGAAAGCTCCGCCGTCGACTTCCTCTTCACGTCCGCGAAACAGCGTGCACCAAACCCGTGCCGTGCGACTGTCCCACGGCAAAGGCATAAAAGTCTCAGGTTCGGCTAAGCCGACCAACTCGCGGGCCTCAGGCCCGTAACCGATGTATTCACCGTGACGGTCGGTGAACAAATTCGCGGTGGAGCCGTAGACGAGTTGGAAGCCTTTCCGGGCGATCATGCCGAAATGCTTGGCCGGTATGCCTTTGCCCATGATCCGTCCTGTGACGGAAAGGAACTGGCAGTACAAGTATGCGATGTTGTCGGCTTCGATTCGGGCTTCCACCTCCCTTACCTGTTCTTCGCGGCCATCAGCGCCTACGAACATCTCAAGATCAGTGGCCATGTCTCCCCCAATTGAAAGTGAATATGCCGCCTGCGTGGCCACAACCGCGGTGCGTTGGTCAGCACCTTGGCGTCAGCTTGTGCAGGTCTGGCCGACCGTAGCACTACCAATCGGTGCGCGTCTACTGAGAGTAGCGATTATTTCCTCCCAGTAGCGTGAGCGCTACTGAGGTGATAAACGGCTTAGACCTTACGGCGCAGGGTGTCAGCGTTCTTGAGAACCTTGCCGGCGGCGTCGAGAATCCCGGCTTTGGAACCCAAAGACAAGGGATTGGCGCCGAACAAATCCTGGCGATTAATCGCCACCCAGCGGTAACCGTTGATCTTTTTGGCTCGCTTGAAGGCGGCCTTCAGATCCCCAGTAGCAGGAGCCACAATGATCGAACCCTTGATCGAACCTTTGTCGAAGACGAGGTCAGCCTCACCGCTTGGATCTGGCGTTGCGCCCACAGCGGCGCTGACTGCTTCGCTGAGAGCATCGTGATTTAGTCGGGCCATTCAGTCAGCCTCCGAAGTCAGGATCAGTTCAACAGCATCAAGCGCGGCTTGCGCATCGGCGCCTTCAGCGATCACTCGGGCGGTGTCGCCGGTGGTTGCGCCAAGGGCAAGCACGCTCATGATGCTCGCTGCATTTGCGGATTTTGCACCAACCTCGACGCGTACTGTCGCATCAAAGGATTTCATCTGCTCGACAAGAGCGGACGCAGGGCGTGCATGAAGACCCTGCGGATTGGTGATGATGATCTCACGCTCCATTTGGCCCCCCCAGGGGTCAATGATTGTCTAGTCGTCGTCGTCGTCGGGGTCAGCGGTAAGGCAGTCGTACAAGAACTGGGCATCGGTGGTGCGCCAAAGCGCCTCACACAGGACCTCATCTTGCAGAACCTCGGCAAGCTGGGAGAGTACCCGCACATGGTCATCACCAACAGCGGCCAGACCCACAACCAAATGGGCGGTTCCTTGCTGCCAATCAACACCATCAGGGTGCTGTACCACCACGATCCCCGTGGAACGGATGTAGTCCTTGCTCTCAAGCAATCCATGGGGCAGAGCGACACCGTTGCCCAAATAAGTGGAAGCCTTCAGCTCGCGCTGTTTCATCCCCTCGATGTACTCATCAGAGATCGACCCGCGAGCCGCCAACAATCCGCCCGCGTGTTCAATGGCCTCGTTCATCGAATCGGAATGATGACCGAGAACGATGTCTTCGGGGCTGAGAACGGCGGTGAGCGAGTCGTCCATCGGCTGACTCACAGCGCAGAAACGATGGGTTCGCCCGCGGTCAGGTTCGATACCAATGCCTTCACGGCCGGGTCATTCATGAACAACGTGAACGGAATGATCGCCGCCCCCGGAACTTTGCCTTGAGCCTGCTTGGCCAAGCCTTTGTGAACGACAACCACATCTGCTGCGTCGGTCAACTGGCCTACAGGTGAATGCACGACGTTGATGTCGAGCTTCGCCTTCTTGACCATCTTCTTCAACTGGTTGGCACCCATCAAGCTGCTGCCCATCCCAGCCTCGCAGGCGTAGACGATGAGTTTGATTTCGTCGGCCTGCTTGGTCACGCGCTCTGTCACGTCGGTCCCCTAGTTCTTTTTGTTCGTCTTCAATGCCGTGGGGCAGTTGATGTTGTGGGGTGGTCCGGATACGCCCAGACCACCCCACAACAAATATCAGACTTCAGGCCCCTTTATGAGACGCCTGGCACGCCCGCCATGGCGTCGGCCATGTCGTCGCTCTCATCGTCGGCGTCGGTCATGTCCTTCACAGGGAATAGCCGTAGCAAGATACTGCCCACGAAGAACGTGGCTGCTGCACCAACTGCCATACCGATCCAGACCCCCGCGGCTGCGCCTCCGTCAGTTGGCGTGCCTCCAATGTAGGCGAAGACACTGCCTGGTGACGGCACCACCTTCAGTCCGGCATCGAAGATCACGAAGATGATGTCGGCGCTGATGCCTCCTGCCCACATTGCGATTATCATCACGGGGTTCATGAGCACGTACGGGAAGTACACTTCATGGATACCACCGAAGAAGTGGATGATGATCGAGCCGGGTGCTGAGAGCTTGGCCAAGCCCTTACCGGCGAACCAGTAGGCGAGTAGCAGACCAAGACCTGGACCTGGATTCGTCTCAAGCAGGTAGTATATTGAGCGTCCGCTCTCGGATACATCGGTGGTGCCAAGCGGTGTGAGCACACCGTGGTTGATTGCGTTGTTCAAGAACAGCACCTTGGCTACTTCAATGGGCAGGTCAATCAGTGGCAGGAGCCCTGAATCGTCAATGCTTTCCACCATGTTGCCGAATGCTTCGGCGATCTCTCGCATGATCGGTCCAATGATCCGCCATCCGATCATGGCCAAGAAGAGGCCGGAGATCCCTTGGGAGAAGTTGTTGATCAACATTTCAAACCCTGCCGGAGTGCGGGGCTCGAAGTATTTGTCAACTTCTCGCATCACCCACCCGGCGAGGGGTCCTACCAGCATGGCTCCAAGGAACTGCGGGGGATTGCCAGTAACCGGGTTACCTTCTACGTCAAGCAGCGAGAGTTCGAAGGATGCACCGCCGATAACACCCAAAACGGCGACGGCGCCGAGTACACCTCCCCGGTGACCATGAATCAACTTGCCGCCTGTGTAGGCTATGAGTAGCGGTAACAGGTATGTGAGCATCGGGCCGACGGTGGCTCCGGAGATATCATCAATCCAATCCCAGTCGGCGCCAAGTTCCTTCAGCCAGCCATCTGGAATGAACAAAGCGGTGATCAAGCCCCAAGCAATGAACGCTCCGATGTTCGGAATGACCATGCTGGACAGAAAACCGCCGAGACGTTGGATACGTTCTAACATTCGCGGGTCCTCCCCTATTTTTGTAATGCTGACGTAAAGATGTCACAGAATTGTCATCCCGCGCTACTCCCAATAAGGCACTAAGAAGATATGACAAAACGGCGCTGCGTTAGGTATTGCGCGCAACTCTGGCCACGTCGGATGCTGACAATGGAGGGCTGACCACAGTCACGGGGGCATTGATCTCCTGGAGCGTGATCGTGCTGATAACCAGCTCGAACTGGACGTGACTGAGTGTCTCACTGCCGTGGTCCAAGAGCATTCCCCGCGAAATTCACGACAGTTCGGCGAACGGGTTGTCTCCTGCTACGAGATCGGTGGCGGTGATGGCGGTGATGCGGTTGGTGAGGGGGAAGCTGTGGGGGCCGGCGTGAACGAGGAATAGATGGTCGAGGCGGAGGTCGGCCAGGGCGCTGTGCATCGACTTTGAGGCTGCCGGCCGGGAGGTTCGCTTTATCTCGAATCCGAGGACTCGTCCGTCGATTTCCAGCCGTAGGTCGAGTTCGGCGCCTGCGTAAGTCGACCAGTAAGTGGGGTAGGCAGGGGCGAACCTTGCCAGTAGCTGTTCGAGGATCATGCCCTCCCAACTGGCACCCAGCATCGGCGAACGCTCCAAGTCGACCATGGTGGCGATACCCAGCAGCCGGTGCAACAGACCCGAATCGCGAATGTAAACCCGCGGCGATTTGACCTGGCGCTTGGAGATGTTGGCAAACCACGGGGGCAGTTGGCGAACGACCAGGGCGTCGGTGAGGGCGTCGATGTAACGCCTCACAGTGGATTCCGACACGTCGATTGATCGGGCGATTCGTGCGCTGTTCCAAGTCTGCCCGTGGTAGTGGGCCAGCATCGTCCAGAATCTCCGAATCGTCGTCGCTGGGAAGCGGAAGCCGAGGTTGGCGAGGTCGCGCTCGAGAAACGTTGAGATGTAGTCGTCGCGCCAGCGGTTCGACGCCTCGTCGGTGGGGGCCACAAAGGACTCGGGCATACAACCGCGCAGCCATAGATCATCGAGTCGGTGCCCTCCCACATCGGACAGCCGAAAGCCCCCCAACTCGACGAAGGAGACTCGACCGGCCAATGACTCCGAGCCCAGACCGATGAGATCGGGCGATGCACTGCCGAGCACGACGAAGCGGCCCGGACGGCGGTGCTCGTCGACCAAGACCCGAAGCGTCGGGAACAACTCGGGCATTCTCTGGGCCTCGTCGATCACGATCGTCTCGCCGGTGTCGCGCAGCGCCAGCGTCGGCTCGGCCAAACGAGCGAGGTCGCGATGGTCCTCAAGGTCGAAGAACGCCGCGGGCGTCGAGGAAATAGTCTGACGGGCCAGGGTGGATTTCCCTGCTTGTCGAGGTCCTGTCAGCAAGGTCACCGGTGCGTGTAATACCGCTTCGCGCAGGTTCTGCGCGTCGACAATCCGTTCAATCAGCCGCATCTATCCAAGTTATCCTTGAAAATCCACCATATCATGCACGATTTTCAAGAATCAGGTATAGCGCGCAACTCTGGCCACATCGGATGCAGACAGCAGGGGGCTGACCACAACTACGGGAGCATTGATCTCCTGAAGCGTGATTGTGCTGATAACCAGGTCGAACTGATCGTGACTGAGCGCCTCGTAGCCACGCTCAGAGAGCACCTCCACCAATTCGAGCTCCGGGAACTCAGCTTGGATCCGCGACACGAGCACCCAAGCGGTAGCCATACCACTCGGGCACACCACAAGAGCCCTCCGCCGTGGACGCAGTCGCGCCCGCTCCATGGCCCCCGCCAGGTACATGGTGATGAAACAGACTTCATCATCATTGATCGACAAACCCATCTCATCCCCAACCAGCGCAGCGATCTCACCGGCGACGGAATAGACATCCGGATAGCGAGCAGTTACCTCGTCTCGCAAGGGGTTGTGAATGGGCAACCCATGACGAAGCCGAACGCTCAGCCGACCGAGATGCAGAGCCAATCCGCGCCGCAATTCCCGATCGTCGCCAAGAGCAATGTGCAACCGCTCTCCCGCGGTACTGATCACCCGGTCGAGCAACTCCTGAGTAATAGCCATCGTTTCAGTGGAGACAGCATCGAGGGCGTCGAGGCCAAGCAGATACTCGGCTATGGCCGCCACTTCCTCTACCGGCAGTCCCGACCCGAGGATCTGCTCAATGTCGCTGACCATGTCCAGCACGCTCGTTGCCACCGGATGGTCCATGACCGAACGATGCAGTCCCGTCTCCACCGAAACCCGGTGCCCCGCCCACAGCCGTGTGATCGAAACAGACAAGAACAGCGCGAACACAACGTCGCTTCTGCCGGACGTGAGAGTCTCACCGAGCGTGCTACGGCGCACTATCGCCGACATCTCTGCCAGCGGCAGAGCAAACAACCGCTCCCGAAGCCCCACCGGTACACGAACCGAAGATTGCTCGCGAGCCTCGGCATCGTTGCCCATCTGCAACCGCAGCACGTCCTCAGGGACCGACTCCAAAGTGAACTGCACCATCACGCGGCGAATACGGCGCTCAGTACCGACCACGGAGATTCCCCTGCCGGGACGGCGGACCAAAGGCAAGCCGTTGCGCTCAAGCCAAGATTCGCAGGTATGGAGATCCCGACGAGCTGAAGTCTTCGACACCTCCAGTTCTTCATGCAGCTCTTCAAGCGAATTTATAGACGGAGCGGTCCACAACAAGGCAGCCAAGAGCAAGCGAGTACGCTCCTCAGGGGCATAAACCCGGGGGGCTTGGGGACGCGACAGAAGATCGGCCATGATCTGTTCCCGCAAATCGTCAGACGCCTCAATGATCAACCCCAGACCCTGCCGACGCACTAACTCAGCACCGTGTCCGTGAAGGTACCGTTCCACCTGATCAAGCCGATAGCGAACCACCCGTTGGCTCAAACCAAGTTCAGCGGCAAGCTCCGCGGTGCTTCTAGGCCTGGCCTGGTCGAGAAGCCAGCGGGTTATCCGGATAACCCTCGTGTCTATGTTGACGCTCACCCCACCGAACTCTCGAAATTCTCGGTGCTCGCAGAACGAACGATCTCCCGGACCTCGCTGGCTGAGGCCGCGGCGAGTACCGGCTGAACCAACTGTTCGGCGGATGCGGCGTCAAGAGAATCAATGACCGACTTGGTGGGGTTGACAGAACGGCCACTGACCGACAACTTGTCGATGCCCATAGCTGCGAGCACCACAGCGCCCGCTGGGTCCGCGGCAGCCAGCCCACAAACAGAAACAGTGATCCCGTTGCGATGGGCCGCATCGGCGGTCAACTTGCACAAAGCGAGAACCGCAGGATGCAGAGGATCCTGAAATCCGTCGAGCACGCCGTTGGTGCGGTCCGCGGCCATCGTGTACTGAGTGAGGTCATTGGTGCCGATCGAGAAGAAATCGACTTCGGCCGCGATCGCATCGGCCGCCAACGCCACCGCAGGAACCTCGACCATCACACCGATCGGCGGTACCTCGTGAACTACGCCTTCGTCGGTGAGTTGTTGAGCCACATCGAAGATCTGTGCGCGTACTTCACGGATCTCGGCGACATGGGAGATCATGGGCAGCATCATCGCAACATCACCGTGAATTGAAGCCCGCAAAATCGCCCGCACCTGGGTGTTGAACAGGTCGGACTCCTGGGAATAAAGGCGAGCCCCGCGCACACCCAAGAATGGGTTTTCCTCGGGGTCGATGTCGAGATAAGAGGCGGGTTTGTCGCCGCCGATGTCGAAGGTCCGAATAACCACGGTGTCGCCGAAACCCTGCGCTGCGAACGAATAGAACCCGAACTGCTCCTCCTCGCCCGGTGGAGCGCTGCGATCAAGAAACAAGAACTCGGTGCGCAACAAACCGATGCCGTCAGCGCCCTCGGCAATCGCCAATTCGATGTCGTCGCGAGAGCCCACATTGGCCGGAACGGCCACCGGGCGATCCCCGAGACTGACCCGCACCCCCCGGTACCGTGCCGCGGCCTGCTGCGCGGCGACATATGCGTCCCGTAAGGCAGCGAAGGTGGCTGTGGTTTCGTCGTTCGGGCGGATCGCTACATCACCGCTCGTGCCGTCGAGCGCCACCGAGTCACCCGAACGCACCAAATCAACAACTCCAGTCGTTCCCACCACCGCGGCCACACCCAAGGACCGGGCGATAATCGCCACATGGCTCGTGGGGCCGCCGGCCTCGGTGATGAAACCGAGAACCAGGTTTGGGTCGAGCAACGCAGTTTCGGCCGCGGTGATCGCCGCTGCCACCAAGATCGACGGGACCTCGATGGCACCCAGATCCGTGCTCTCAACCCCGGCAAGGTGACGCCGCACACGGTCGGTGACCTCCACGACATCGGTTGCCCGGGCCGCGATATATGGATCGTCGATAGCCGCGAACATGGCAGCGATCTCCGCAGAAGTGTTGGTCACGGCCTCCTCAAGCGTCGCTCCGGCCTCAATACCTGCCGCCACAGAATCGGCCAACATCGGGTCTTCTGCCATCAAAGCCTGAGCACCTAGAACCTCAGCCGCTTCAGTCCGACCTGCGTTGCGAGCGTGTTCCTGTAGCCGGAGCAGATCAGCTTGCACCGCCGCCATTGCCTCGTTGAAAGAAGCGACGGGATCATCAGTGACCGGGATCTCAACCTCGACCGTGTCGATGACCACCGCAGGCCCGATAGCGACCCCTCCCGCTGCGCCCGTACCGACAAGTCTCGCTTCGGCCGGCGAATTCATCGCCTTCTCCTCGGCTTTCTCGACCTTTTAGGCTTTCTCCTCGCGCCCCATTGCGGTCTTTGCGCCGGTGGCAGAGGGGTAAGCAGGTCATCCAACGTGTCATAAAGGCATGCCCATGCAACCATGGAGATGCTGGTGGTCATTGCCAAAGTAATCAGCGCGATCACGACCGTTACAGAATTCACGCCCCGGCCGAGTGGGAGCGCGGCTGCGAAGTTGAATAGGAAGAAGAGAACCCAGATCGCGAACAAAGCGATCCGTCGCTTTTCGCCCAGCCGAACGCTGGTACCCAGAGCCCTGAGAGGGCCTTGAACTGTCCCATCGGCGACCACAAACCCGAAGAACGCATACAGCACCACAACGAGAAAGAACAGAATCGGCCCCCACAGGCTTCTGAGGTATGAAAATCCGAGAAAGAACGCAGCCCAGAACCAGAAGGCGCAAACCAACTGGTCAACAAAACGAGTCCCGTCTCGGAACGGCGCGGCGATGTCGATCGGTTCGTTGCGTGCAGCGTTGAGTGCGTAGGAGAACCAGGGCAACGCTGCTGTGGTTGCCAGTAGCAGCCCCAGGGTGGTTACTGCCAGATAGCGGAACTCGTTTTCTTCCCCCCACACCGGAATCTGGGACACGGCCAAGACACCGAACGTGGCAACAGCAGCCAACGTCAGAGGAACCACGTTTGCGACATAGCCACGCAAGCCGCGCTGAAACATCGCTGGTATCGGTAGAGGGAACGGTTTGATCTTCGGCTCAGTCATTCAGGCATGCAGTCTCGCGGAAATAGTCCGATGCCGCCACCCAACTTTGGGTCCACCGGTCACAAAAGTACAGAGAAGTAAGGACTAGCCCAAACCATGGCCAACACTCATCTCAAGGGGTATATCGGTGGTCATGGTCACCGCGGATCGGTCCTCGTCGGTGCAGGGCGGACCGACAGTGTCTGTTGAGCGAACCGCGGCCCGTGCCCACGCCAAAGCATTGTGTAAAGCGGCTGGTCCCTCCGCACCGCCAGCCAAAAACCCGGCAAGCAGCGCATCGCCGGCCCCGACCGTGTTGCGGATGTCACTCGCCGGTGAAGTGCCGTAACTCACTTGGTCGTCCACAAGTACCGCTCCGCTGCCCCCCAAGCTGACCAGAACCGTGCTCCAGCCGTGGCGCTGGAGTTCACTGGCCGCATCAACCACATCGCCCAACGTCCAAAGCGGTTTTTGAGTCAAGCTTGCTAGTTCTTCGAGGTTCGGTTTCGCTACTGCACAGGAGGTATGAGCCATGCGTGCAAGAGCCGTGCCGCTGGTGTCAATCACCAGTTTTTGGGACGTGTCCGGCAACCTCTGGGCTAGTTGTACGTAGAAATCCGTTGGCGTGCCAGGTGGAAGACTGCCGCTGGCCACCAGCCACTGAGAATCAGCGGCTTGGTTCACGGCGGTGTCAAGGAGCGCATCGACCGCAGATGCACTGAGGCGTGGACCGCTCTCATTGATCTTTGTTGTGGTGCCGTCGTCCTCGATGATGGTGAGGTTGGTGCGAACGGTGCCCTCAATGGCAACCATGTGGGTTTGGGTTCCTGCTTCGTTCAACGGAGCGATCAAATCGGCAAGGCCATCGGGGTTACCGGGAATTACCGCTTGAGCCTGATAGCCGTTAGTTGTCAATACCCGTGCCAGATTGACACCTTTGCCTGCGAATTCGACGCTTGCGGTCGTTGCTCGCAGCACCTCACCGCGCTCCAACCGCCCAATAGCCAAGGTGCGGTCGATGCTTGGGTTCGGGGTGAGGGTGGTGATCAAGGTGCTGAGGTGACTCGGTAGTTCTCGAACAGGAGTTTCTCTGCTTGGGGGGTCCATTCTCCCCGTTCGCCCAAGGCTGCGCCAATGTCGGGGAACTGCTCGGCGAGTTCAGCCAAACCCAGCAACGGAACACCGCTCACCTGGGGAAAGATCATGACCTTCCCCGCGAAACGGCCTTGCATTACTGCCTCCACGCCGTCGCGGGCCGCCTCGATGCCGCCCACCGCAGCCAAGTTGAGCGCCGGGGAGAGCGAACCGTTCATTGCCTTGTCGAGTACCAACGCCTGGTCGCTGATCGCAGACCCTGACGTGCCTGTGTATTGGGCGTTGTGGAGATAGACGCGGCTCATGTCGAGCGGACCCATGGTGCCGTTGGCGATACCCGCGAAGAACACCAGCATTCCGTCGGGGCGCAGCAGTCGTGCCGCGTCGGCCATCACCGCGGCCACCGGCACTGTCACGACCACATCGTCGGCGCCCTCACCGTCGGTGAGCCTGCTCACCATCTCTTCGGTGGTCTCATCCGCCGCGCTCGGGTCGAACAACACCAGCGCGCGGTCAGCTTTCTCTGCGAGCGGACGAAGCGATGCTTCCAGCACCGCCAAACGAATGCCGTCGGGATCAACCCCGATGATGGTCGCCGGGCCGTGGTCGCTTTCGATCGCCCGCTGAATGTGCATCTGCCCCATTGGGCCGCCCGCCCCGATGAACACGGCGGTTCCGCCAGTGCGCAGGTCACAGCGGTTGCGGGTCTCGCCGTATGCGGCCGTCACATCAGGACCTTGGGTGCCCACATAGGCGGTGTAGTCGTAGTGCAAACGGCCAAAATCGATCTGGGGCAAGTCGTCAAGGGGGTGCTTGCCAACGAGATTCAGGGTTCCCCTGAAGGCGATCTGGCGGGCCGCTTCGGTCACCTGCACCGCGGACCGGGGATCAAGCAGGATGATGTCGTCGAACCCGGCCCCGCCGGCTATATCCGCGGCGAGAGCTTCATAGCCGTCCGGTTCGATCCCGTCAGCGATGATCGTCTCAGTATCGGGGCCTATCGCCTCAAGAACCCGGGCATGAACCTCAGGCGACAGATCGGTCAGCACCAGAGAAGCCACATCGGCTATGCACTGGCCGAACTGATAGGTGGTTTGGTCTTGCGGGTCACCCACTATCCAGGTCTTTCCGCCTGCTTGGGGTTCAAGACGGCGCCGCTGCGTGTATGCGGCTTCCACACAAGCCCAAGGCTCCGACAAGGCCGCTGCTGCGTAACCGATCTCTTCGTTGACCGGGATCACGTATGCGCCATCGTCGGCGTCGAGGACCTCAGAGCCGATCAGGTGGTACTGAATCAGACCACCGGGAATCGTGTAGCCGTAGGCCGTGCTGCGTCCGTCAACATGGATGTCGGGCTGAATCGCCAAGCGGTCACCCTTGCTGAACCTCGAAGCAAGATCAGAACCCACTTCGATGACGGTGACCGCCGCCTCATGACCAAGACGGGTTGGGTCCACCGCCAGATCACGGCCATACAGCTTCGGGTGGTCGTTGCCTAGGCGGATGAGTTTCACGTCCGAAAAGCACAGGCCCACGGCGTCGATGCGGATCAGGAGTTGATCTGGCGCCGGTGCGGGGATCTCCATTGGTTCGGGCGAGCCGCTGTCGCCCATGCTCTCAAGGCCCGTGCCGTACATGTTCCAACCGAGGTTCGGTTCAGGTAGCACAGTGTCACCGAGGCGATAGTCAGCGAACGTCCAATCTTCAGTGGTCATGAATAGAACTCCCCCCTACTTGTGCGTACTGTTATATCCAGATGGTGGATTGTTGGGACAGGAACGAACGCTCAGCTAGACCGTGCCACACAGAGATACTGTCTCGGAAGCTTCGCCACGGCTCGAAGATGGCCCGAAACTGGGGGTCTTCCAGGGCGAGTGCGTTGAGCACATTCTCGGTTTCTGTTTTGAACGCTCTCATCAATTCGGGTGAGAACTCGCGGATAATGGCGAACTGCTGGATTTTCTTCAGGTCGATCTGGTTGCGGTAGTCGTAGTGGGCGACCGTGTTGATGTTGGTGGCCATGGCGGCCGTCTCGACGACGGATTGGTAGTACGGCGGGAGTTCGTTCCAGCGCTCAAGTGAGATCTGCACCTCCAGAGTGGTGCCGGGTTCCCACCAACCCGGGTGGTAGTAGTACAACTGGCCGTCGAACTGGTCGAGTCCCAGGATCAGATCGTCGGTGGGGCCGACAAACTCAGCGCTGTCGATCTCGCCGCGCGCAATAGCGTCTCGGATCTCGTTGCCGCCAAGATCGACCTGTACACCGCCAAGGTTCTCAAGCACTTGTCCAGCGAGACCTGGTATGCGCATTCTCAGCCCTTGCAAGTCGGACTCGGTCTTGACTTCTTTGCTGAACCAGCCACCCATCTGACACCCGGTGCTACCAGCGGGGAACGTGATGATCCCGTGCTCCTGCGCGTAGAACTCGTTGAGCATCTTCAAGCCGTCTGCTTGGTATAGCCAGGCATTCTGTTGACGCTGGGTGAGCCCGAACGGAACCGTGGTTCCGAACTGCTGCACCGGGCTGAGGTTCACGTGGTAATACGACGCGCTGTGCCCCATGTCGACTTCGAGGTCTCGAACCGCGGGCAGCACGTCGAGAGCTCCGATGGGTTCATCAGCGGGCTTCGGAGTGATTTTGAACGCACCGCCGGTGAGTTGGCTCACCTTGTCGGCGAAGAATTGGGCAGCGCCATACAGCGTCACCAGTGATTCGGGCCAGCTTGTTGCCATGTCCCAGTTGATCTGAGGCCCGGAGAACGACGTGCCTGCAGTGCCGCTTGGGCCTTCAGTGCCTGCGCTGTCGGTGCCCTCGTTGTCGGGGTTCAACACGTTGTTGTCTGCACATGCGGCCAACACCGCGGCGGTTGCTGCGAACCCGGCCACACCAAGGGAGCCCTTGACAAACCCCCTCCGTGGAATCTGTGCAGGCGAGTCTTTCTCAGCAACGCCGTTGGTCCCCCGTGTTTGTTTCACAACTGCTTCTCCCACAACGGATTTTCACCAGACAACATAACTGACCTCACCTACGACCGGGCCGAACCGCTTTATAAGGGCCGGCTCAGGGTTTCGCGGATTGACTTCATCAGCAGTACGAGGTGCAGATCGTCGGTGGGTGATGGTTGGAATTCTGGGATCAAGTGGCGATAGAACTCTCGGGCTTCGGGGCTCTCTGCGTGGACCAGCAAACCCCGACAGCCGATTTCGGTGCTCAGGGTCGCGGTGCGTTGCAGCACGTCGAGAAGTAGCGCTGCACCAAGCCCATGACCTTCATGATCGATACTGACTCCGAGTCGGGCTAGCAGCGCAATGGGTTGGGGGTAGCGACCAGCGCCTTTTCGCAACCGCACTGGTGCGTCCGCAATTTGGATTTGTGCCATGCACCACCCGTAGAAGGCGACCACATTTGGCTGGGAAGGTTGGGTGACCACAAGCATCTTCGTTGTTCCCATCGCCATGGAATGGCGAGCGTGTCGCTGTAACCATTGGGTCTGCTCATCTGAGCGGCACTCAAAATCCTCGATTTGATGATCGGGGGTTAGCGGTGTCGGCGGTAGGTAGCGCGGGTTATTCGTCAACGAAAGGTGATGGTCGGGCCATCAGGGCTCGCAAACCGGCCAGGTCTTGAGCAGGACCGTTGTTGATCTCTTCCCACGCTTGGGATGCTTCGGGGCTGAGTGCGAATTCGTTGCGGTCGGCCAGCACCCGGCGAGCAGCGATCGTCAGATGGGTGACGACGAACTCGGTGAGTTGAGTGCCGTTGGCATTCACCGCTCGGTCAATGAGAGCACGGTCCGCGGGTGTCAGCCGGACCTCGATCCTTTCACTGCGCCGGGGACGTGTATCAGTAGCCACCGTTTTCTCCTGTTCAACTACAGAATAACTGTACGTCAATTGTACGGCAATCGTACTGCGATTCGCAACGCAAGTGGAACGGTTGGAGCGGGTGACGGGAATCGAACCCGCGTTATCAGCTTGGGAAGCTGATGTTCTACCATTGAACTACACCCGCGGGCATGGTTGATATGAGCCGAGTTGGCCAGGCCGCGTCGGCTCGTTCGGAGTCTATTGCTGCTAGCTGCGGTCACCCCAAGCAATCCTTGTGGAACTTCACCGCTCGGTAGGCTTCAATTGCCTCCGGCGGCGGAGCCGTCGTAGAGAATCGAGCGTCCATGCCAACCACCGTAAGCGGAACAATTCTGCAGACGCCTGAGCCGGGCATCCTTCAGGTTCTTGAAGACCACCTGGTAACGATCGACGACCGTGGTGTCATTACGTCGGTTGCACCGCGTGGTGGAGTTGTGGCGGATCGGACGCTTGGCTCTGACGAGGTGTTGCTCCCCGGGTTGATCGACACCCACATACACGCGCCGCAGTGGCCTCAACTCGGCACCGCGCTCGACTTGCCGCTCGATCAGTGGTTGAACGACCACACATTTCCG
Source organism: Candidatus Aldehydirespiratoraceae bacterium (assembly GCA_965249055.1). GTDB lineage: Bacteria > Actinomycetota > Acidimicrobiia > Acidimicrobiales > Aldehydirespiratoraceae > VXYK01. The sequence goes on from CBDFKX010000002.1 coordinate 774,491, forward strand.
CTCGAAGCCCGATTTGTTGATCTCGGCTTTGCTCAGAGTGTCTGGGCGTCGATGGTCCCGTCTCTGCTGCGCAACGGCACTACAACGGCGGTGTATTTCGCCTCGATCCATGAGCCAGCGACGACTGCCCTCGCCGGGGCGTGTATCCGCTTCGGGCAGCGTGCATTTATCGGCCGGGTGGCAATGGACCATCCAGAGGGCACGCCCGAGTGGTACCGCGACAACAGCGCAGCGGAATCGGTGGAGGCGTCGTTTCGCTCAATAGAGGCACTTCGGTCGATGGCAGATCCTTTGCACCTGGTCCAGCCGATGATCACCCCCCGGTTCATCCCTGCCTGCACAGATGCAGCGATGGAGGGGCTGGGCGAACTCGCGACCGCTACCGGCGCTCTTGTTCAGACGCACTGCTCGGAAGGCGACTGGGAACATGGATACGTTCTCGATCGTCACGGTTGCACGGATAGCGAGTCGCTCAGTCGCTTCGGTCTTGTCCACGAACACACGGTCTTAGCGCACGGGACGCATCTGACCGGAACCGATCGCGACCTGCTGATTGCTGCAGGCGCGGGAGTAGCTCATTGCCCTCTTTCGAACTCGTACTTTTCGAACGCGGTATTCCCGGCACGCGCCAGCCTTGAGAGTGGTTTGCGAGTGGGGCTTGGCTCAGATATCGCTGGCGGGTCGTCAGCATCTCTTCTAGTGCAGTGTCAACAGGCTGTGACGTCATCGCGGATGCTTGAAGATGGTGTGGTGCCAAGCGTTACTGGCGTAGAGAACTCGCGTATCGACATCCCTACGGCATTCTGGATCGCCACAGTCGGTGGAGCTGATCTCCTCGGCATCCCCGCGGGCCTTCTGGAACAGGGCCGGGTGTTCGACGCAGTCGCGCTGTGCATCGGCGACGAGTCAACGATAGGTGTTTGGGCCGAATTCGATGACTGGCATCGAATCTTCGAGAAGTTGGTACGCAGATCGAACGAGGCCGATGTCATCGATGTCTGGGTCCAGGGAAAGTGCGTGACTAGCCAGGACCCGCCCTAGTGGAAAGCCCTTGATACCGATTCTCAAGGAGGTCGCAGAGCAGGACAGCTATCTGGTAGCGGGTGATGGTGACGGAGTAGGGGTCACCGTCGTCTGTCGTCTATCTCGATCGTGGTGATGGCATCAGCTAATCATTCCATGAGGTTCACTCGTCATCGTTCTTCTTCTGATCACCCATTCGCTGAGGCGGTGTCGAGCCCTTCGCCATGAGTTCCTGCAGGAACTTCCTGAATTCGGGCGTATGGGAGACAACGGCTTGCAGGTCATTTGAGGACTGCTGATGGGTGCGGAACCCCATCGTCTCCCAAGCCCTGGTCGGGATCATCTTCGCCGCCTGAAGCGTGACGGTCGGGGCTTGCGCGATGACCGCCGCCATCTCTTCGACCGTCTGTTCGAGTTCATCGGCCGGGACCACGCGGTTGGCCAGGCCGTGATCGAGGGCTTCGGCCGCAGCGACACGCTTAGCGGTGTAGATGTACTCCGCAGCTCGCTTGTAGTTCATGTAGACCCATGGTTCGAAGACCGTCTCCAGACCAGGAAGCCCAACGCCAGGTTCGTTTGCGCCACACCAACACCACCGGCCGATCACCGGCGGGTAGATCGCGGACCCGCGCTATCCGTCGCCCGTTTGATATCAGAGCAGCGGTGCTGAGATCCCAGCCCGCAGCAGGAGTTCCCGGCTCCTTGCTCCTGCCTCATCCATCACTGACTGCTCATCCACCAGCGAGCACTTCCCATCCTCGTATATGACGCGGCCGTTAACGATGGTCATGTCGACATCCGAGCCTCGCACGGCGTATGCAAGAGTGGCAATGGGATCAGACAAGGGCTGAAGGTGGGGGCGATTCGCGCCGACCACTGCGATATCCGCGAGGCGGCCGGGTGCCAAGACACCGGCATGGATCCCCATATAGTCAGCGGCGGCCTTAGTTGCCATCTCGAGTGCTTCGGGGGCGTTGGACACGAGCGGATTCAATGTGTGCGCACGTTGCAGGAGGATTCCATGTTTCATGCATTCGAACAGGTCCTGTCGATGACCGGCGGCGGGGCCATCAGTGCCGAGACCTACCACTGCCCCAGAGTCCCTGAGGCTTCTTAGACGCATGATCCCGAGGGGAAGGTACTGATGTGAGACAGGACAGTAGGCTATTCCGGTGGAAGTAGTCCCCAGCCTTTCGACCTCCTGATCATCTAGCCAGATCCCGTGCGCGATTGTCCCGTGTGATTCGAGCAGACCTTCTCGGTGTAACCACTCGATTGGTCGGACACAAAATGCTTCCAAGTAGACCTGCGGATCAAGCTCGATCTCTGAACAGTGTGTATGCCAACCGGTCCCCATCTCAACGGCAAGCTCCACGGAGCGGCGAACCAAGTCTTGGTCGACGTAGGCAATCATGATGGCGGATGGCCATATCTCTACCTGGCTACCTGGGGGTCGTGTGTTGATCCCGTCTCGAGTCATGTCCACTTCGTCGGCGACGGAGTACTTGAAGAGGGACTCCGCGAGATGCCTGCGCGCGATGTCAGTAAGTGGACCCCACATGCCCCGAGCCACTGCGCCTCGGAGTCCCACGGTCTCGATCGCGTGCGCCACTGAAAGGGTTGTATCGAGATCAGCTGGTGCGTAGTGGTTGTCCAGAACGGTCGTTGTTCCTGACCTGGCGGCTTCTATAGCTCCTAGCTGAGCGGCGATCGTGGCGTCCTCGGGTGTAATTGCCGCGGCGTACGGCCACATGAACTCCCTAATCCAGGAGACGAGCGACAGGCCCTCTCCGAGGCCGCGCCCAAGACTCTGGAAGAGATGAGTGTGACAGTCGATCAAGCCTGGCATCACAATCTTGTCGGTGCAGTCGACTCTCCGCTTCGCCGCGAAAGACGCTTCGCTCGAATCGCCGACGGCCACGATTGTGTCGCCACTGATTGCTACGGTCCCCCGATGGATTAGAGGGCGCGATTCGTCCATCGTGACAACGATCCCACCATCGAGGACGAGGTCACACTCTGCAACGACGGGATGACTCATTTGGGCGATACCTCGATCCTTTCTCAGACCCGTAAGTGGCGAGATAAAACTGTTGCACGCGTACCAGACACGGGCTAGCGCTACATGCGTGGACGCTTTCTCTCAGGGTCGTAGATCGGAAGAGTGCGGACAGTCGATCGGAGGCGTTTCTCATCACTCGCAACGACGTCGAGCTGCTTTCCTTCTCGTGCTGCGTCTGTGTCCAGAATTGCCAAGCCGATGACACCAAAGTCGGGACTGAGGGTTGGACTCGTTAGCGTGCCCACCGCGGTGTCACCCTCGTACACAGTGGAATTGGGCTCTGGTATGCAGTCTCCTTCAACTTCGAGCGTCTTCATCCGTCGAGGTGGATTGTCGGCCAGACCTTCAAGGGCCTCGCGGCCCAGGAAATCTCGGCTCAGCGTCACCAGACGGTCCCACGATACGTCGTAGGGGGTGAGAGCACCGGCGGCATAGTCTTCCTCGTAGACCACAATTCCCGATTCGATACGTTGGGTGTTGGCGGCTGCCGTTCCATAGGGTGTCGCGCCGGCCTCGACGATGGTTGACCAGAGCCCAGGCGTATCCGCGGGCGACACGAATAGCTCGAAACCCAACTCTCCCGTGAAACCGGTCCACGAGATCCATACCGGAACTCCGCCGATCTTGATCTGCTCAGGTATGAACCGAAAGTACCGCAGAGAAGTGAGATCGATCGAGGTCAGCTTGGACAGGAAGTCGCGTGATCGAGGACCCTGCACCTGGATCAACGGCATGTCGAGAGTGACGTCTTTGATCGTCACGTCCAGTCCATGGGTGACCTCCGCGAAGTGTTCCTCGAGGTCCCACCGGTTCGTCATCAGCCAAACCCGGTCATCTGGAAGCCGAAAGATCGTGCCATCGTCGATCATCTTGCCGTTTGCGTCTAGGAACGGCCCGTAACGGATCTGACCGACATCAAGTCCCAGAATGTCATTGGTGCACGCACGTTGAGCCGCCAGAAGGGCGTCCGGTCCGGTCCACTCCCACTCGATCAGCGAAGACACGTCCACGGCACCTACACCCTCCCGAATCGCGCGGTACTCTCCCGCGAAATCCCCGAAGCTCTCTGTCCAGATCCAGCCCCAGAAGCTCGTGAACGTTGCCCCCATGGCTGCTTGTACGTCGTACATCACTGATTTCGCGAGTGTTTGATCTGTCATCGCCGCAGGACCTTTCTATCGCGGGTTACGGCCAGGTGGCCTTCCGGGCGTATACGATGCCGTACACCACCATGCGGTCCGCCTTGGACGATGAGGAGTCGCGGGACGTGATCAAGCGATGGATGCGGGCGGACCTCAGGGGCCAGGTCGGATTGCTCCGCGATCCCGTGCACGCCGCCCGACTCACAGTTGACAAGTATGCGGCAGATCTTGGGCACGACTTTGACGGGCAAAAACGGTCGGCAGAATTAGCCAGACAGTTGTATGTGTCACCCGAAACGGAGGAGTATGGGATCGGATGGATGGGAGGCGAGGGGCTTGCCCAGTCAATCGCGCTCACAGATCTGGTCAACGATGTCAAGATCCCGGACGTCGACGAATACGTTGATCTGACCCTGCTCAGGGAGATCTACGAGGAGGATCCCTCGATTGCAGCGCTCCCGTCTTGACGGTGAGGAATACGCACTTGATGACCAGGAAGACTCCGTCGGACCGCAAACGTTCGGTCGTTCCCGCACCCAGGTGATTCACGAGTCCGCCGTTCCCTCAACAGGAACGTGCGCGCCGAATCTTCGAAAAGTTGGTGCGCAGATCGAACGAGGCCAACATCATCGATGTCTGGGTCCAAGGAAAGTGCGCGACTAACCAGGATCCTCCCTAGTAGATCTCTCTGGGGGATAACGCTCGGCGCGATTTGGTGTGATGGTGTGATGCGCGCGGGTAAGGTCGCCAACGAATGGCAACTGAGATTCATCCTCAAGACGATGAGATCGGACACAAGTGATTCTTTCTGACCGCACGCTCCGCGAACAGCTTGAAGCGGGGCGCATCATCATTGACCCGCTCGACCCGTCGGCGTTGCAGCCGTCATCGGTGGACTTGAGGCTCGACCGATTGTTTCAAGTCTTCAAAAATCACACAATGGGCCATATCGACGTGAAGGCAGACCTCAGCGACCTCACCCAGTTGGTCAAAATCGCTGAAGACGAGTCGTTCATCTTGCATCCCGGCGAGTTCGTGTTGGGCAGCACCCTTGAGCGGGTTGCGGTACCCGACGATCTCGTGGCGAGGCTTGAGGGGAAGTCGAGCCTGGGTCGTCTGGGTTTGTTGATCCACTCGACGGCGGGCTTTGTCGACGCAGGGTTTGATGGTCAGTTGACGTTGGAACTCAGCAACGTCGCCAACCTGCCGATCAAGCTCTATCCCGGCATGAAGATCGGGCAGATTTCGTTTCAACAGATGACGACTGCCGCCGAGCACCCTTACGGTTCTGATGCGCTCCGATCAAAGTACAAGAACCAGCGTGGACCCATGCCCAGCCGTTACTGGGAGAACTTCGAGAACTGACCGTCGCCGTCAACGGTATTGGGTTGCGGTGATGATACCAGCCAGGATCATTCCGAGACCAAGCAACAAAATTGGGTTGGATGTGTCCCAAAACGACCCGACGTAGTTCACGACGATCGTCGCGATACCGGCGCCGAGCAGGCCGAACATGAGCACAGGAACCCACATGGGACTCGGGGGCATGCTGTCTTGGCCGGTGTGAGACACCGTATCGGGCGTGTATCCGTCGGGTCTGGTTCCTTTGGGGGTGACCCTGCCACCGGACACCCGGCGCTTTGCGGGCTTTTCAGACATGTGGCAACTCTAGAGGTTTGAGACGTTCGGCGGGTCGTGTTCGCTGAATCAAACGGATGTGATTATCCACGGACTTGCCCACAAACTGTGGAAAACCTCCGATTTAGTCAACCGGAGCTACCAGATCCATGTCTTCAAGACAGTGCCGGGGAGGTTCTGGATCCTCGTCGGGAGCGACGGTCATACGAACCTCGGTACCACAGATGCTGCAACGGTAAGTGATCTTCACCTTCCGCAACTCACCCGCTGGTGGAGGCTCCGGAACCGGCCGAGCGAGCCCCCGTAGCATCGCCAAACCAATACGAATGATGAGGAATGCCGCTACCACCGCGATGATCACATTCAACACGTTCACTACAGGCCAGCCTACGCCCGGCGACGCCACAGCGTGACCGCCGAACCGGTCGCCCCAGCGCTGACCGCGGCGATGCATTCGCCGGGGGGCGTGTTCAGTACGCCGTCGACGGTCAGGCGGAGTTCCTCGGCTGCGCCGGCATCTCCGACGCCGAGTGTTCCTCCGTCGGGATTGGCGATCATTGGATCTATCTCCAGGCGGTGACAGATCGACAAGAACCCGGCGGCGGTGCGTTCGGCAATCTCCCAACGAGTGATCTCGGGCAGGTCAGTACCAGCATTTGAAAGCGCACGATGAAGCGCTAGTTCCACACCTCCGGTTGTATCGAGCGGGTTGCCCGCAGCGCGCCCCACATCGACCACATCGGCCAATCCCGGGCCCGTGGCGGAAGGACCCCCAGCAGTGAGGAGCAGCGCAACCGCACCGTCAACGGGTGGAGCAAACGAGTACGAAGTGACAGTGCCGTCAGACACGAACAATGGCGGCAACTCGGAGGGATCGTCGATCACCCCGCGGTGTTCGTCGCTTGTGACAGACATTCCGCGAACCGCTCCGAGACGGCTCCCAGGATGGGCTGCGATCGGAACCAAACCCGTCGTAGCGGCGGCTCGGCGGCGTTTAACGCTGCGGGTCGCGGCGAGGTCCTGTTGTGCTCGATCAATCCCAAGCAGCCCAGCAGTCGCATCGGCCGTTCTCGGTGGCGGCAACAACCCGCCGTCGTCGGCGACTCGTGTGGCGGGGCCTTCACCCCACGGCTGTCCGTACACGCGGCCCAATGCCGAAGCTCCAGGCGCCACAATCGACGCCACCGACACCCCAACCACAACCGCAGAGCCGACCGATCCAGAGGTGATCGCAGCGACCGCGGAATGTAAAGCAGCCGAACCGCTCGTTTCCGCCGCCTCGACCACGACTCCACCGATGCGCTCGGGCCAACCGGCGCTGAGCACAGCCGCACGGGCCATGTTTGCACCCTGCGCCCCGACCGGTTCGGCACATCCGACCCACACCTCATCAATCGAGGAAGCATCAACTCCAGCGCGGCGTATCGCCTCGTTCATCACCAACGCGCTGAGGTCAACAGGATGCCAACCCGCGAGAACACCGTCTGTAAGCGCGAAAGGGGTGCGGCAGGCACCCGCGAGCATGACGGTCATTACGTGAGTCTTCTACACTGACGCGGTACGCGGGTAGCCATCAGGCTCGGACCCGACGATTCTTCAATCCGAAACGCAAAGGAACGCAATGGGATCAGCATTGATGCTTGGAGCCGAGAACTACATCACCGATATCGACGGCTTCAATCTGGGCACGCTAATCGTCAGGGTCGCTATCGGCCTGACCCTCGCGGCCCACGGTTACGGAAAGTTCTTCCGAGGCGGCAAGATCAAAGGCACCGCAGGCTGGTTCGACTCGATGGGGATGCGGCCGGGAAAGTTCCACGCTCTGCTTGCTGCCTCGACCGAAGTCGGCGCCGGGCTCCTCTTTGCTGTGGGCCTGCTCACTCCGCTGGCTGCGCTGGCCTTTGTGGCTCTGATGGTCGTGGCCGGATGGACGGTGCATCGCGACAATGGTTTCTTCATCGTCAGCGAAGGCTGGGAGTACAACTTCGTGCTGGCGATCATCGCCGTTGGCATAGCCACGACCGGCCCCGGAAAGTACTCCCTCGATTATGAACTCGAATTGATCGAGAACCTCGACGGCTCCACCGGACTACTGATCAGCGCTGTCGGCGGAGTCGCCGCCGCCATCGCCCAACTGGCCCTGTTCTATCGCCCCCCCGCCAGCGAATAACCAGCGCAATAGGGGACTGCGCACCGAATGGGCGCGTGTGGTATATTTTTCGGTATGAAATCGTGCGATAATTCGGACAAGGTTGTTGAGGCCCTCGGTGACGGATCCGATAACCCCTGAGGCGCCGACCATCCAGTTTCCGAACGCACGAATCGCAGAAACGGAGGCAAGCGAATAGTGGGCGTGGGGGAGGCAATCGCCACTGCCCGGCGTGCCCGGGGTCTGACACAGGAATTGCTGGCCGAGCGCTTGGGAATTACGCAGGCGGCCTTGTCTCGGTATGAGAACGAATTACGCGAACCGACCGACGATGTCCTTGATCGAATTGCCTCGACTCTTGGGGTCGTGCCCGAACTCCTGAGTCGGGCCGACCGGATGGAAGGGGCTCTCGCTGTCGGGGCCCATATGCGACGGCGTGCGACCGCTAAACCGACCGTATGGCGTCGCCTTGAAGCTCAATTGAATCTTCACAGGCTCCACGTCCAGAGGTTGTTCGATGAACTGGACCTGAAGACTGAACTGACGATTCCCTGGTTTGACCCGTTCGAATACGATCCGGCGACTGCGGCCCGCCTCCTGCGAATGCAGTGGCGAATGCCCAACGGTCCGGTTACGGACCTCGTGGGGTGGATGGAAGCCGCAGGCTGTCTGATCATCGACACGGACTTCAAGACAACCCGGGTCGACGGGCTCTCTCAGTGGAGCGGTGCCAATCCGGTGGTGATGCTCAACGTTGGAGCACCCACTGACCGACGTCGGTTGACATTGGCCCATGAGCTTGGACACCTCTGCCTTCACAGACAAGGCGTCCCCGATGACGTTGAATCTGACGCCAACGCGTTTGCTGCCGAGTTCCTGATGCCAGCCGAGACTATTCGGCCCGAGCTACGTAACCTCACGGTAGGGCGGTTGCACGACCTCAAACGTTATTGGGGAGTGTCGATGCAGGCCCTCATCGAACGGGCACACCAATTGGACATCATTGGTTCCCGAGAGCGAACCAATTTTTACAAGCGGTTCAGCGCGTTGGGGTGGCGCACCCGAGAACCACTGAGCGACGAACTGGCGCTGGAGCGAACGCGTCTGGCCGCCGAGATCGGCCAGGCACTACTCTCGCGCGGTCACACTCCGAGCGAAACCGCTGAGATCTGCGGCTTCAGCGCCGATAACCCGCACAACCCGTTCATCAGCGACAACCAACATCTGCGCTAAGGGGTTGCGCGGGTAGGCGGTCAGCGGGGGCACCATCGGTCTCGGTAGTTGAGTAGTTTGGCGACGATGATGATGGTGGTGGCTAGGCATAGGGCGGCGTGGCGGTGTGTGTTGCGGCGGTCGGTGTTGCGTCGGAGTTGTCCGTAGTTGGACAGCCAGGAGTTGGTGGATTCGACTATCCAGCGCAGTCCGAGGTGTATGGGTTGTTGGGTCCCTGGGGTTTTGGTGCCGCGGCGTTGGATGCACACATCGTGAAGGCCCAGCGCGGCGAGCCGGTCGCGCACTGCGGGGTAGTCATAGCCGCGGTCTAGGTGCAGCGTTTCGATGTCGTCAAGGAGTCTGTTGTCGGCAACGGCTGCAAGGGTGGGTTCCAGCAGGCGGATGTCGTTGCGGTTGGCGCCGTCGATGGCCCAGCCAACTGGAACGCCGTGACGGTCCGACGCTACTGACCATTTCCATCCCATTTTGGCTCTGTCTGTGGGGTTTGGGCCGGTGCCTTCGCCTCCGCAGGGGGCTTTGTGAAGCGACCCGTCGAGCGCGACCTCAGACAAGTCGAGGCCCACGATCCGGTCAAAGGCTTCCAGCGCCTCGCCGCAAACCCGGTCGAACACCCCGACCGCGATCCATTCGTCGCGGCGGCCCCGAAGCGTGGTGTCAGACACCTCAAAATCCATGATCGCTTCCACATCGACCCACGACGCCCCCGTCACCAACCGGATCATGATCCCCCGAAAACACACCCTGTCAGCGATCCGCGGTCGGTGACAACCCAACGGATGGCCCCGATCCGGCGGCGGCAACAACCACTTGACTGCCGCCCATACAGCATCAAACACTTCAGGCTCCAGCGCGCGCATAATGACAGAAACCTCCACCTGGTCGTCGTTGGTTAGGTCAACCCAAAGTTCACTTCGGGCAACCCGACGACCGGTGGATGGTCACCTACCCGCGCGGCCCCTTAGCCTGGATCCACCGACGGGTTTGTGGGATCGTCGGTTTGGGGCCGGGTGGTCGTTGGGCTGGTGCGTGTGTGCGGGCTGGCGCGTTTTGGGGCGTTTTGGGGCGTGCGGGACTGGAGTGCGGGGCTGTGGCGGGTTGGTGGCGCTTGGGGTTGGGCTGCGCTGCGCGGGGCGCTGAGCGGCGGCTCAGATGAGCAGGGGGAGGTTGCGGATTCGTTGCAGGGCGGTGGTGAAGGTGTTCTGCCAGGGCCAGTTGAGCGGCAGGCGCAGTCTGTGGCGGCCGCTGTGGTTGACGAGGCGGCCTGGCACGGTGAGGAGCCGGTTGCGGATGGTGGCTGCGACGGTGAGTTGGCGCGTGGGGTGGGCGCGGCCGAGGCGGGCGGTCCAGCGGGCGAGGTTGTGCGCGAGCACGCAGCAGGCGAGCCAGGCGCCGTTGGCGGGGAATCGTCCTGAGGGGCAGCGGCTGAGCCCGGCGCTCTCTTTGAGGTCTCTGATGGCGAGCTCCACGGTGGCGTGGGCTCGGTGGTAGGTGTCGGCGGCTTTGGTGTCGAGGTCGTGTCTGTCGGTGACGAAGCAGTGGTAGCGCCAGTTGGGCCACAGCTCGCCTTGGGCGCCGAGCAGGCGGGTGCGGCGCACGATGAGCCGCAGCTTCGCGGGCTTGGCGTCGTCGCCGTGGAGCTTGTCGCCGCGGCGGCCGGCTTCGATGGTGGTCTCAGCGACTTGGGCCTCGCCGCCGCGGGTGTAGGCGATCGGTGCCCAGTCGTCGTCGTCGTCTATGGCCGCTATGGCTGCTTTGACCTTGGCGTTCTGCGGGATCGTGATCGAGTAGGACGCACCGTGGGCGCCGAGGGCCGCGATCATGTCATAGGAGAAGAACCCCGCATCGGCGCGCACCGTCACCGCCGCGTGCGCCGCCAGGCGCCGCACCCTCGCCAGGGTCTCACGAGCGAAGTGCACGTTGCCGCGCTGAGACGATCCCGACCGCATCCGCGAGTGCAGCACCTCGCCGGTGTCTGAGCGCACCGCCACCAGCGGGTGATAGCCCAACACCTTGGTGTGGCCGTACGCGGCGCCGTGCTTGGCCTTGCCGCACACCTCACACACCGTGGAGTCCAGATCCACCGTCATCTCCGCCACGCTCGGCGCGGCGCCCACAGACCACGCCCGCATCTGTGCTGACTCCAGAGCCTTGTCGAGTTGGCGCACATGCCCGAACGTGAACGACCTCAAAAACGTCCCCAGCGTCGACGGCGCCAACGGCGCGAACGGCAGCACCGCCGCCGCCGAGCCCGACCGCAGCCGCTGCGCGTCGTCGATGCAGCACCCGCCCACCAGCATCGACGCCACCAAAGACAGCACCTTGTGACCCGCCCCCGAACCCGCCGACCCGCCCGGACGCACCGTGTCGTCGATCAACGCCTCCAAACCCAGCCTCGACATCACCGTGCCCGCCAGCAACAACCCCGCATCAGCCACCAAAGACCCATCATCGAACACCGCCCCCAACCCGTCGATCCCACCAGCTACGCTCCTCACAGGAAGTGCCTCCTCTCGTGGCCAGAATGACCGTTACATCAAACAGCATTCTCCCACGTCAGGAGGCCTTTCTGGTGGACGCGCCAACCCCCACAACCTCACCGCACCGGTGGATCCAGGCTTAGTGTGATGACCCAAATAACCGTTGTAGCGGCTGGGTGGTCGGCGTCGCCCGGTCGCTTAGCCGGTGTTGCGGAGGCCGGCGGCGACGCCGTTGACGGTCAGCAGCAGAGCGCGGCGCAGACGGGTCAAGTCGTGGCCGTCGTCGTGCCCGGCGCGCGAGCGGGCAAGCAACTCGACCTGCAACACGTTGATCGGGTCCAGATAGGCATCGCGCACGGCCAGTGTGCGCTTCAGAATCGGCAGGTCATCAAGAAGGTCACGGTCGGTGATTTGGGCAATCTCGGCCACGGTTCGGTCGTGTTCGGCTGCGATGGTGTCAAAGAAGTGATGCAATTCCAGCGGTACGAGGCGGTCAACGTAATAACGGGTGATCGCAAGGTCCGTTTTGGCAAGGGTCATCTCAACGTTGGAGATAAACGCCGCGAAGAACTGCCAGTCGTCATACATCGCCTTGAGTTCGGGAGCGCGCCCCGCCAACCGGGCGGCTTCAAGAGCGCTCCCGACCCCGAACCATCCCGGAATGATCTGGCGGGATTGGGTCCAGCCGAATACCCAGGGGATAGCCCGAAGTCCGTCAAGGCCGGCTCCGGCAGTTGTGCGGCGTGCGGGACGTGAGCCGATGTTCATGTCGGCTAGTTCCTCCACCGGCGTTGACTTCTGGAAGTAATCGACGAATCGAGGAGTTTCGAGCAGCTCCCGGTAAGACTCAAAAGCTCGTTGCGACATGAGTTCCATGGCCGTGTTCCAGCTGTGCGTCGCTGACCATTCGTGGCGAGGTGTGCGATGCGCCAGCGAAGCTTCCAGCACTGCCGACAAAGCCAAGTCGAGGTTGCGTTGGGCCAGTCCGGGCAGTCCGTACTTGTCGGCTATGACTTCGCCTTGTTCGGTGATCTTGACCGCACCGTTGATGACTCCGGCGGGCTGGCTGAGGATTGAGGCGTTGGTGGGGCCTCCTCCTCGCCCGACAGTGCCACCCCGACCGTGGAACACGGTGATTTTGATGCCGGTTTCCGACGCTACCTCGGCGATCTTACGCAATGCCTTGTGGATCTCCCATTGGGAGGTCGTGATTCCGCCGTCCTTGTTGGAGTCGGAATAGCCGACCATCACTTCCTGCTCGTTGCCCCGCAACTCCAAGAGACGCCGATACGACGGGTTGTTGAGCAGATCACGCAGCACAGTGCCGATACTTCGGAGATCGTCGATCGTTTCGAACAACGGAACGAAACTCAGCCGAGCCACACCCGCCACGAGATCGACGAGCCCGACGTCACGGGCCAGCACCGCGGGAGCCAGGATGTCGTCAACTCCTTGAGTCATCGAAACGATGTAGACGCCGATGATCTCGTCGCCAGCCTGGTTCATGGCATCGCGCAGGGCCGCTAGGAGCGAGAGCGGTCCGCTGCCGGTCCGGCCTGTTGGTGGCGCAAGTGGGCGGCGGCTGCTGAGTTCGGTTGTCAGCAGGTCGATGCGAGCTGACCGGTCCAAGGTCGAGTATTCGGTGCCGAGAGCTGAAAAGAGTTCGCTGAGCGCACGATGGTGAACATCTGCGTGTTCTCGAATGTCGAGTGTGGCCAAGTGAAACCCGATCATTGCCACGGTGCGGCGCAGTCGCGCTAGGCGGCCCTGTGCCAACAAGGTGCCGCGGTGTGAAGCGAGCGATCTTCCCATGACCGCCAGGTCCTCCTCCAATTCTTGAGGTGAGGTGTAGGCGTGGGGACCGGGGGGTGTGCTAGCGGTTTCTTGAAGGCGTTGATGTATGACGCCGCAGCGTCGCCGGTAAGGCTCGCCTTGGCTGAGCTGGTTGAATCGTGCGGTAACCGCCGGGAACGCTGCGCGGTCGCCGTCTAGCTGGCTGAGCAACTCAGCCGATACGTCGGCGACTATGTCGCTAACCGATAGTTCCGCTGAGAGCTGCTCGACTTCGTGGATCAGAATGCGCAGCGCTCGACTTCGTTGGAACTCGAGCACTTCAAGAGTGATCTGGGGTGTGACGTTGGGGTTTCCGTCGCGGTCGCCACCAACCCACGAACCGAAATGAACCGGTGCGTTTTCGTTGAGTGCTCCTCCGATGCTGCGCAGAACCGCGTCGATATCGTCGAAGAGTTCGGGAACCCCTTCGGTAGTGATTTCGTTGAGGAAATAGAGAATTGAGCGTGCCTCGTTGACCGGGTTGGGTTGGGTTCGTCGCAACTCGTCGGTTTGCCAGATGACATCGATCAGTTCGTCGATTCGACGGTCGATGCGCTGCTTGTCGCTTTTCCCGGCGCTGGATTCGTTGCGCTCCTCAATGAGAACGGCGATCTCTGCGAGCTTGTCGAGTATCGATCTGCGTGAGGCTTCGGTGGGATGGGCTGTAAACACCGGTCGCAGGTCAAGCGAGCAGGTTGTATCGATGATTTCGGAGTCTTTGACTCCGCTGGCTTGGAGTTTGGCGACGGTTTCGGCGAAGCGCCTGTTGCTTGTTCTCGGGTTGGCATTGAGGTGTTCGATGCGGTGAACCTGCTCGGCGGTGTTGGCCAGATGGAAATAGACCGTGAACGCCCGCACCAACAGGATCGCCTCGACGAGGTCAACGTCTGTGAGGTGATCGATGAGGTCGGGACCGGACTCGCCGTTGCGATGTAGTCGACTTGCATGCGTGCGCACCTGCTCGACTCGTTCGAGCAGTTCGGGGCCGTGTTGACGAACCAGCGCCGCCCCGAGTTGGGTGCCGAGTCGACGGATGTCGTTGCGAAGGGCCGTGTCGATCTGCTGGAGATATGCGTCGGTCACTCCCGACACGTTACTTATAAACTGCCAAGTATTCCGTGACTTATTCGTCAGTGCGAAAGGTCACTCCGTTGCCTTGTGAGTTGAGCAGGGTCAGCCTCCGGCCGTCTATGGAAAATACGGCGTTGTCGGTCTCGAACAGGGCAGCGAAGGCCTCGCTGTAGGAGGAAGGCTCCTCGCAGTCCGCTGAGGTCATCTCACCGAATTGGATTTCGCCGTCGCTGACTTCTGCGGGTGCACTGAAATCGACACAACCATCGAACCCGGTTAGCTGCGAGTCTTCGCTGAACTCGATCCAGCCTTCCTGAGCGGGGTCCACGTTCATGGATATGGCCATTTCGCCTTGGATGAATCCGGTGACGACCCAGCGTGTGCGGAAAATCGGACGATCCGGGTCGGCGACCTCCGTGTCGAGAAACTCGATTCGGACGGTGTCGGTGGCGAGTGTCAGATAGTCGCCGTTCAGGGTTAGCTGGGGTTGGACAATGAGAACGGCCGCTACGAACTCGTCTTGTGCGTGACTCTCTGGGTCACAGCCGATTTCTGTTGTTGCCAACTCCGTTACCGTCAACTGCTGGTTGTCGTCGATTTGATACGGCCCGCTCATTGAGTTGCATCCGGCTGATACTGCGATGTTGCCGTTGTTGAACCGCACCGAAATGCGCGTGCCTTCCACCAATGGGTGTTCGACGCCGTCGTCGAGCACTGACACCGACCAAAACTGCCGCCCGTCGAGGGACAGCCCGCTCGAATCGTCCGACACGGCGGGGCCTCCCACCACCGTTTTGTCATCGCCACATGCTCCGAGCACGAGCGAGAACGCCAGCAGCGCGGCCAGCGTTTTCGACTGTGTTGGGATACCGCTTGGGATACCGACTCTCATTTGCTGACCTTAACCTCGGCGCGACAGGTCATCGCAGCCGCTGACGTACCAGCGCCACGGCAGTTCGGCTCCAGCGCTGAGGCCGATGCGGGTGGAACGGCCGGGGTCTGGTGGGGGTGGGGTTCTGTCGTCGAGCAACTCGATCCCCGCGTTTGCGGTAACCAGGTCTGCGCCGTTTTGGGTGCCGTCGATACCGAAAGCCGAGGTGAACTTGGCTGGTCCGCTGCACAAGTCTCGGTCGCGCCGAGCCACAGGCCTGCGCGGTCTCATCTCGGCCAAACCCGCTAGTGGGGTCACGGCCCGCAACAACACAGCGCTACATTCGCCGTCGGCACCGCACACGACATTGGCGCACCAATGCATCCCGTAGGTGAAGTAGACGTAGAGATGACCTGGGGGCCCGAACATCACCTCGGTTCGCGGAGTCATCCCTCTGTGCCCGTGACTACCCGGGTCGTTGGCTCCTTGGTATGCCTCAACTTCGACAATCCGGCCACGGCAGCCCCCGAAGACGATCACTTTGTTCAACAGCTCGGGAGCCACCTCCAGTGAATCCCGAGCGAAGAAATCCCGTTGGAGTCTCGTCGGTGCAGGTGAGGGTTGTCGCGAATCGGGCACTTGTTAGGGCACCGTGAAGGTCACTGTCTCGACGCCGTTGGCGATCACCCGGTAGGTCTCCCCGGATACGAGCGAGTCCCCGAATCGCACCACCTCCTCAACGGTGACGACTTCATCAGCACACGGTATTGCCCAGGGAGTCGGCGGTGGTTGCTGGAGGGTCACGGTGACAAAGATGTCGGATCCTTTCACCTCGAAACTCTGGCTGCCGCGGCGAACGCAGCCGTCCATCGTGGATTGGAGATGTTCGACGAGCAGTATCACCTCCGGGTGGGACTCCACGACCTCCGCTCCGAGCACCGGGACTTCTGCTTCTACCCATGTCCGCCAGTTCGACTCGTTCCATTGACCGGTCGGGTCGGGCGGAGGCGTGGCCATTACCAACAACATGTTAGTTGACCGTCCCCTGGACTGAATTCGCCGAACCCGCAGACGATTGACAGGCCGATCCGAGCAGCAATGCGATCAGAATGCCAACGGCGATCACCACTCGGCTCTTGCTGGAGTTCTTGGTTTTGTGGTTCTTGATTCTGGTTCTCATCTGGATCCTCGCTTCAGAGGACTAGGCCGGGCAAGCCTTCGATACGGCACCTTTCTCATTCAGACGACTCCAAGCCAAGATTAGTTCCCAGCTGACTTTGCCGGTTAGACCTCCAGCATCAGGGTCACCGGGCCGTCGTTGATTAGCTCCACATCCATCATTGCCCCGAACGATCCGGTGGCTACGGTGGCGCCCAAACGCCGGAGCTCTGCTGAGAGTTCGTCGATCAACCCGACTGCTTGATCTGGTTCAGCGGCCGCCACGAAGGACGGGCGGCGGCCCTTGCGGGTGTCGCCGTAGAGGGTGAACTGGCTGATCACCAGAATCTCCCCGCTCGTATCGGCCACAGATCGGTTCATGTGTCCGTTCGCGTCGGCAAATATTCGCAGGTGCCAGAGTTTGCGGGCCAGCTTTGTGACGTTGTCTTGGTTGTCGCTGTGGGTCACCCCAACCAGACAACACAACCCAGCGCCGATCTCCCCAACGACCTCACCGGAAACTCGGACCCGTGCCTCTGCCACCCGCTGCACCAGTGCTCTCACACTCCCAACCTACTGCCCGCAGAACCCTTCTTTAGGATCACAGCTTCGGTCTGCGAGTGCGTACGCTTTGTAGGTGGTACTACTCGGGCGGGATGATCCGTTACCCGCGCAACTGAACCGCGTGGTCGTGGCGGGGGCGTGTGGTGCCGGGAAGTCGACGGTGGCTGCGGCCATCGCAGCGGAGTTGAGATTCCCTTACGTGGAACTAGATTCCCTGTATCACGGGCCTGGTTGGGTTCCGCGTCCGTCGTTTGAAAGCGATGTGGCGGATCTTGCTGGGTCGGAGCGGTGGGTGACCGAATGGCAGTATCAATTGGCCCGCCCGGTTCTCGGCGCACGTGCTGATCTGCTTGTGTTTCTTGATCTGCCTCGCTGGCTGGTTGTGGCTCGTGTGGTCCGTCGCACAATCAAGAGGATGCTGCTTCGGACCGAATTGTGGGAAGGATGCCGAGAGCCGCCGCTTCGTAAACTGTTCACGGATCGGGATCACATCGTCCGCTGGGCTTGGCGAACCTTCCCAGAGCACGAGCCGCGGGTACGCGACCTTTTAAAACACCAGCCCACGCTGCCAGTTGTGTGGCTCCAAAGCCGTCGCGATGTCAACACCTGGCTCGCGCGCCTAGAAGGTCAACGGATCTGACAATCTTGCCGCCTTGAACAGGGCGTATCTTGGAAGTGTGGCTGTCCCCTTCACGACCCTGCGCGGTGAGCAGGTTCGCTTGCGTCCTTTCCGGGTTGATGACGCGACCGTAATCGCCGAGTCGTGCAAAGACCCGGATATCCCCCGGTTCACGATGATGCCCGAGGACTTGACTGAAGCCACGGCTCGGGACTGGGTTGAGCAGCGGTTGAAGTGGTGGCCACTTGGGTTGTATTCGTTCGCGATCACGTTGCCCCCGTCTGATCGATGCGTCGGCCAGGTTGGTCTTCAGTTGGAAGCAGACTTCCGTCGTGCCGTGACCTTTTATTGGCTTGATCTGCGAGTCCGAGGACGGGGTATCGCTACCGAGTCGCTGAATCTGGTCACCGATTGGGGCTTCGCCGAGCACGATTTGGCCCGATTGCATCTCGTGACCCATCTGGACAACCCCGAGTCTGAGCGTGTTGCCCAACGGTGCGGCTATCAGCGAGAAGGCATCCTGCGGGCTTGGGAACCCGTCAAGAATGAACAACCCGACGTCGTGATGTGGAGCCGGTTGCCGGCCTAGCTAGAGAAGAGTGGCGGACGGGCGGTGGCTCCTTCATACTGACCGTGGAACCGCACGGTGATCGTGCCGTCGGACTCCGGCCCCAACCCTGACTGAGGACCCATGAACCCAGGCCACTATGCAACCACGACACCCGACAAGCCGGCGATCGTCATGGCCGGTTCCGGTGAGTCGGTCAGCTACCGCCAGCTTGACGAGGCCTCGAACCGGTTGGCCCATTGGCTTCACTCCCAAGGGCTGCGCAGCGGCGACCACATAGCGATCCTCGCTGAGAACAACCCGCGCTACTTCGAGGTGTACTGGGCGGCGCTGCGCTCGGGCCTGTACATCACCGCCATCAACCGCTTCCTCTCGCCTGAAGAAGCGGCCTACATCGTGAACGACAGCAACTCCAGCGTGCTGGTCACGACTGCGGCAATGGCCGAGACCGCCGCCGGGATGGCTGATCTGATCCCGCAATGTCAGAAGCGTCTGATGATGGACGAGACGATTGACGGCTTTGACTCCTACGAAGAGGCCGTTGCGGCGATGCCCACCGAAACGCGCGCAGACCAACCGGCTGGCGATGTGATGCTCTACTCCTCCGGGACGACCGGTCGCCCGAAGGGCATCCGGCGGGAACTGAGCGGCCTGCAGATCAACGATCCGGAACGGTCGAGCTTGACCATGCTCATGCGCTATCTGCTGGAGATGGACGAGAACTCCGTGTATCTCTCGCCAGCACCGCTTTACCACTCTGCACCTTTGCAGTGGTGCGGTGGGATGCATGAACTCGGCGGCACGGTCGTGGTGATGGAGAAGTTCGACGCGGCAAAGTTTCTCGAGTGCGTCGAGCGCCATTCGGTCAGCGACACGCAGGTTGTGCCGACGATGTTCGTGCGCATGCTCAAGCTCCCCACCGAGGTGCGTGCTGCATATGACTTGTCGTCGTTGAACATGTGTATCCACGCTGCCGCTCCGTGTCCGATTCCGGTGAAGGAGCAGATGATCGAGTGGTGGGGCCCGATCATCAAGGAGTACTACGCGGGTACGGAAGGCAACGGGTTCTGCTTCATCACCAGCGAGGAATGGCTTGAGCACAAGGGTTCGGTGGGCAAATCCGCTATCGGCATCCCCCACATCTGCGATGACGAGGGAAACGAATTGCCGACCGGGGAGGCCGGGTTGGTCTACTTCGAGCAGGAGACCTCCGCGTTCGAGTACCACGGAGACCCAGAAAAGACCGCCGAGTCGCGGCACCCGCACCACCCGAACTGGTCGAAGCTTGGCGATATCGGATACCTCGACGAGGACGGCTACGTCTATCTGACAGATCGCTCAGCATTCATGATCATCAGCGGTGGCGTGAACATCTACCCACAGGAGATTGAGGCGTGCTTCGCGCTGCATCCCGAGGTCGCCGATGTTGCCGTGTTCGGTTTACCCGATCCGGAGATGGGGGAGTACGTGCATGCGGTGATTCAGCCTGAGGCGGGTGTGGAACCGTCCGATGAACTCGCTGAGGAACTGCGGACTTTCGCACGCGCTGAGATCGCGCACTACAAGGTGCCCCGCGTGATCGATTTCCGAGCTGAGCTTCCTCGGTTGCCGACCGGCAAGCTCTACAAGAAACCCCTGCGCCAGGAGTACCTCGACCGCCTCACCGGGGATTGACGTAAGAGCGGCACCTTCGACGAACGCGGCGGTCGCTCAGGATTCGATCAGCCCGTCCTGGGGCTGCGTCCAGGGCAAGTGATAGAAGGGCGCTAATTGCGGTGCGCGCGGGATCGGCATGTCGCCGAACGGCACGTCGATGATCACGGGCGCGTCACACTCGAGCGCCGCCGGAAGCAGCGTTGCAAGTTCCATC
The DNA here is from genome assembly GCA_965249055.1 of Candidatus Aldehydirespiratoraceae bacterium. GTDB lineage: Bacteria > Actinomycetota > Acidimicrobiia > Acidimicrobiales > Aldehydirespiratoraceae > VXYK01. Next base: position 794,769 of record CBDFKX010000002.1, read on the forward strand.
GGATGCGCGGCCCGCATGCCGACGGCACCGAACGACTCGGCGAACTTGACCAAGTCGGGGTTGTGGAGGTCGGTTCCGTAGGTGCCGCCGAACTCCAAGTCCAGATCGCGCGCTACGTTGCCGTAGGAGTCGTTCCGGAAGACGACGGTCGTCACGTTGATACCGTGCTTCATGGCTGTGGCGAGTTCCGACGCGTTGAACAGGAAACCGCCGTCCCCAACCATGCAGACCACGGGTCGGTCGGGCTGGGCAACCTTCACCCCCAGCGCCGTCGGGAACGAGTAGCCGACGTTGAACTGATAGCCCGAGTCGATGTAGGTCTTCGGGTGGTTCACCTTGTAGTGCGTGCGGGCGTAGTAGCCGAACTGCGTGACGTCCCAGACTATGAATGCATCTTCGGGGATGCTGGCTTGGATCGCCTCCAGCACCGAGTACTGCGGCTCCTTCAACCGGATGTCGTAGTAGGCGATCAGGTTGCGCGCCGCCTCGACGGCCTCGACAGGCGATGGGCGTTGGCCCGCTCCGGCCTCGTCGAGGTAGGGGAGCATCGCTTCGATGGTCGCCTTGGCGTCACCGTGCAGGGGGATCGTGTTGGACTGAATCCGCATCAACTCCCCGTCGTCTACGTTGATGTTCACCAGCGTGGAGGCGTTGCCCGCCGGATTTCCGAGTGAGAAGCGCGCGCCGATACCGATCACGACGTCGGCGGACTGCATGACATCGAACAGCTGGTTCATCTCCTGCCGCTCGCCCCGGGGGCTGAAGCAGGAGCCGTACGAGAGCGGATGGCTGTCCGGGATCGTCCCCTTGCCGCCGCTTGACGTGACAGATGTTCGTCGCTTCGGCCAGCCTGACGAGGGCGTCCTCCGCGTCCGATCGCGCTACCCCGCCGCCCGCGTAGATGATTGGCAGGCGCGCCCCGGTGATGACGCGGACCGCCTCCCGCAGTTGGTCCGGGCTCGGCACGATCGGCGAGACAGGCGCCGGATCCCAGAGCTCCATGTCCTCTTGCTCCACGCCAACCTCGGGCGGCACCTCGATCAGCACGGGGCGGGGGCGGCCGCTGCGCATCTGCCTGAAGGCTTCGGTGACGGCTGCGGGAATCTCACGAGGCCTCATCACCGCCCGCTGCCATTTCGTCACGGAGCGCACTGTGTCGGCCTGGTCCAGCACCTCGTGTACCGCGCCGACATTCTTGCCGATGGCACCCCGTGGCACCTGACCGACGATGACGAGCACGGGCGAGGAGCGAGCGTATGCCGTGGCCAGGCCGGAGGCGGCGTTGTAGAGCCCGACGCCAGGCACCACCAGCGCAACACCCGGCTTCCCCGAAGCGCGGGCATAGCCATCGGCCATATACGTCGCGGCCTGCTCGTGTCGGAGCGAGATCAGGCGAATCCCCGGCTCGTCACGCAGGCCCGCGACGATCCCGTACGTCTGGATGCCCGGGATCCCGAAGACGACCTCGACGCCCTCGGTGACGAGCGACCTGGCAAGGGCTTCACCACCGCTGAGTTTGACCATGGTTCCTTCCGTCCAAGCGCAAGGCGAGGCTACGGCGCGGTCCTTAAAAGCGCTACTACGACCCCTCGGCCACCATAGCCGGAACTCGTGGGCCCGACTTGACCGTAGGCAGTAGCACTTTCGAGGTGTGGTTCACCCTGTAGTGCGGTTGCCCAGCGGACCGACTGTTCGCAGGATACGGCGTTGTACCCCGCACGTGAGAACGGCAGAATCGTCCTTTCTAGGGGTTGATATGGAGTTGTAGCATGTCGTGCAAACCGGAAGTCGTTGATTCGACCTGAACTGGGAGGTGGCAGCCCGATGACGGGCACGGAGTCAACCGTTGGCAAGGCGCTTGGTTCGCGGGCCGCGGGGTACGAGCCTGACGTGCCGATCACGGTGTCGGCGATACTGGATTGGCCACCGAAGCCAGTCGCAACGCTGCGCCACATTGCCTCGATGATGCTCCCTCAGGGGTTGATCTGGGTGGGGATCGCGGTGGTGGTGTGGAACTTCTTCACCCCGTCGTTGGAGCGCATGGCGGCCTTGAGCCCGGGTTGGGTTCTGGAGATTTACCTCCGCAATGTGGTGATGTTCACGCTGGTCGCGGGGACCCTGCACATGGTGTTGTACGTCCGCCGGGCGCAGCAGCAACGTTACAAGTACAACACGCGTTGGCTTGGCCGCAACCCCGAGTTCCTGTGGGGCAACCAAACCCGTGACAACATCTTTTGGTGCCTAGTTAGCGGTTGCGGAGTCTGGACCGCATACGAGGCGCTCACCTTGTGGTTTTACGCCAACGATTGGATTCCGTCTGTTGAGTGGAGTTCAGGGTGGGGATGGCTGTACCTGTCGGCGTTGACGGTGGTGACGTCGCTGTGGTCGGTCACCCACTTCTACTGCATCCACCGGGTGCTGCATATTCGTTGGGTGTATGACCGTGTGCACTACCTTCATCATCGCAACGTGAACCCTGGGCCGTGGAGCGGCCTGTCGATGCACCCGATTGAGCACATGATGTATCTCAGCATGTTTCTGCTGTGGTGGGTGGTGCCGGCCCATCCGGTCATCCTGATCCTCACCCTGTCGTCCAACAGTTTGGCCACAGCGGTCACCCACTCGGGGTTCGAACGATTTGAGATCGGCAGGCGTGAAGGGCGCTCCATGAAAGGCGCTGATTACTTCCATCACCTGCACCACCGCTATTTCGAGTGCAACTACGGCAACCGGCCGGTGCCGTTGGACAAGCTGTCGGGCACCTTCCACGACGGCACCCCCGAGGCCCACACCCGAATGCGTCAGCGAATGAAAGCCCGCCAACGCCCACGCGATCCTCGATCGCGCTGGCCTTGAGCTTCTCCCTTGCTTCTTCAACCGAGTTCACTCGCAACGACGACGGGAAGACCCGAACGCGATTTCCTCGCGGCTGAGCAGGTCTGACTCCTCAAGCCAGGCCAGTGCCGTCCGCCCGCGCGTGTCGTCGGTGCCAGAATCCCGTCTGAAGTCGTTGTCTTCGTCCTTGACCAGGATCTCCCCGATGGCGGCTTGGACTTCGTCGCTCTTGTTACGCCTGCTCAACCGGCGTAGGGCCTTTAGGACCCCATGGATCTCGCGCCGAGTGAGCCGGGATCCTGCCGACATACCGAACTGCCGCTCCACGTCGTCCTTCGTATAGGGCAGCACGCAGTGCGCCTGCTGCTGGTCCCTGCCGGCGGATTCGACGGCCTGGCGTGCATGAGTACGACAAGAAAGACCGTCAACACGAGAGTAGATCGCCTCACGGGCTTCACCGTCAGACGGCTCCGCCAATAGGGGTTGCTAACTGGTGAGGTAGATGTGCAGCCGGTCGCGTCGACGCTGAGGTGGTCGTCCTCTCTTGCCATGTGCTTGCTCAGGGTTTGGTGATGTCGAGGACTATGACGGGTATCTTGCTGGCTTCGTCTGGCGTCAGATCACCTTCCAGCAACTCTCTCAACTCATCAGGGGTAGCAGGACGCTTGCCGTCCGGCCTTGGCCTGATTTCGTCGCCACCGGTCCACAGCACGAGGTAGATGCCGTGACCGGAGGATGCGGGGTCGGTGGTGTATTGCTTGATCAGTTGGTCTTGGACGGCGCACCACAGGTTGCGGTGGCAGTCCTTCTTGATCTCAATTGGCACGTTGAACCCGCCGTAGCTCACTCGGATGTCGGCACGCTTGTCTGAGACATAGCGGCCCTCCGGTGCGGCGTCGATTTTGGAGGGGCTGCGCTCTTGCAGCAGGGAAAGAAGCGCGTCTCTGCAGGAGTCCTCGAGCTTCGGTTCAGCTGGTTGGCGATTCTTATCCTCATTCCAGAATTGTCGCCAGATGTTGCTGTTGCTTCCCCTGATGTCCTCAGCGATTCCGTTGAGGTGGTCGTTCAGTAGGGCAGCCAAGTCGGCTTCGTTGGTCGGCAGGCCATTGCCGAGCGTGCGCTGGACTTGTTCGACGCTCGGGTGGCTGTAGGTAGCGTCACGAAGGACCACGTTTTGGCGTTCCCAAGCCCTAGTGAGGTGCTCTTTCCACTGCACGAGCTGGGGGTCTTCGATTAGATCAGATAGCGCGTGATCAGCTTGGTCGTTGCCAATTGATCCAAGCGTCTCTATCCAATTGCTGATTCGGTCAGAACTGCCCATCTCGAGAGTCACAAGTCCGATAGCCGACAGGGGGCCGTAAGAACGGCCCAGCAACTTGATGAGGTGTCTGAGTACGGCGGGATTTGGAGGTGAACCCCAGACCGAAGTATCGAAACAACCTTCATCGGTGGAATTGCGGAAGAACTCAGCCAAGCACTTTGTTCGATTCTCGCTGTCGCCTATGAACTCTCGCAGCGGCTCGAGGAATTGGTTTGGAGCGGCTATTGTGCCAACTGTCAGCCACCGGACTCGTTGGGCGACGGTCATGCTTGTTGAAGCCAGCTTCTTGGTGGCCAAGGCTTCAAGCTCGGCCCTGTTTGGATATCGCAGAGTCGTTCCCAATAGGCGGTCCAGCACCTCATGTTGCGTACTCGGGGCTCGCGCCGGGAATGCTTTGAGCAGCCTGAGTCGTAGACCATGGGCCAAGTCGGGGTGCAGGTCATTTCGGACCATGTTGTCTAGGTCAGTGAGGCCAGGAATGTAAGTCTCGCCAGAACGCAGCGCGGCGACCGCACACTGATAGAGCACGTCGAGAACCAGATCGGGATCTTGCAAGAGCCATCGGTCATGAATCGGGGAAGCAGCCGTGTGCCCAAGCGGTTTCGGGATGCAGTAGTGAACGGCGAGGGCCTTGCGCTTACGAGAGTCGTCGCACTCGTCGACGATCCTTGGCTCTTGGCCGTGGAGGAGTTCCAGACTCGCCAGTACCGGGAATGCCAGGAAGGAATGTTTGGACTCAAGAAACAACGAGGTCGTCTCATCGGCCTCAGGAAGGTCATCTCGCCAGACGGCATCTCGCAGTGCAGCGATGACAGCATTGGCGAGGCTGGAGTCTCCTCCTACAAACTCTCTGATGCGACTGAGGGGGGATGCGTCTCGGTCAACCTCGGCGAATATGGCGAAGTAGGCCTTCGCCAATGTGCCCAAAAATTGGGGTGGCAGTCGGTTTTCTCGAAGCTCGTCTTCACGCGAACGCAGTAGGTCTGCCCATTCGGATTGTCGTTGGCGCTTCTCCTGTTCGTACTCTGCCATCCGGTCCTGTATCTCGCGCTCAAATGTGTTCAGCTCGTCGCTTGACGGGGGCGGCGTGCACAGTTCATCAAGTCGGTTGGCCAACGTATTGTGTCCGACTAACTGCTTCTTCATGACTTCAAGCGTCAGACCGTGAGAACCACTCTGCTGTTGCAACGACAGGTATGCCTGGTTCAGTAGTACCAGTGAAATCGGTGGCTCGGAGTGTTCAAGCTCAACTGCCATGTCAAGGCACCACAGTCCTAAATCGTTGGGAGGGTTCGTCATCTGCAGCGGGTTGCAAATCCAATACATCCAATGGTCATCATCACCGTCCGAACTCTGTTTTCTGAGCCAAGCCAGATAAAGGTCCTTTTGGATTTCCGGTCGGGCTTGCAACCATGTCCGGATGTATTCGAGAGTTTCTCTAGATCGAGGGCGACTCCTCAGCAAACGTGATGGGATGCTGAGCCAACTGAAAAGGCGGGCCAATTCGATGTCATCGCCTAGCTTCTCCAAACCCCTGGCAAGAACTCGAAACGGCGAGTCTCCCAAGGTGGAATCTCCTGACGAGTGGAGTTGATCGAAGCTGTTCTCGTCTAATGCGTCGAGTAGCTCGCCTACCTGTTGAACCGAGCTCGTCTCTAAGAGGGTTTGCTGGTGAAATATCCAGAAACGGCCCCCAAGGTAGGCCGCTTCTTTTGGAGAAGCTAGGTATTGCCAAATTCGCTGCGGAGCGAGATGGTCTGGATAGAGAAGAGCAAGCAGGGATCCTCGAAGCTCGTCCAGAGGATCGTGGTGTACTCCATTGTGAGTCTCTTCCAGGAGGCGCATGAGTATCTGTGTCCGGGTTTCGGCGGGAGGCCCGAGGTGGAGGTAGGCATCAAGGGCGGCGACCTTTAGGTCTGCGGGTCGTGAGGGGTCGACCAGGACGTTCTCAATGTCAGCGGTCAGTTCGCCCGGCGAATCGGTCTCCGGTTCGTCGGCCTCGGTGAGCACTTCGAGAACGAACTCAATGATCCGGTGATCGTGGGGCTCAGATCCGGGTTTTGTGAGCACTTCCCTGATGGCATCTGCCATGTCAGCCGAGGCGAGAGATCGGAATGCTTGAGCAGTGGCTCGCCGGTGCCAACCCCAGCCGCCGCCGGGTCTCTCGTGGCCGAAAAGCGGGCCCTGTTCAGCGAAAGCGGCCAGCGACTCCAAGATCTGTCTTTTGTCGTCAAGGGGTAAGCCCTTGATATCGCCGTACAGGCCGACACCGACAGGATCGAGATCAATCAGCCGTCGCCGGGCGGAGGGGGAGTGCGCGGCTAGCCAGGCAGACAAACCCCGGAGCACGGTGACGACTCTTTGGTCGCTCGGGCTGGTCATCAAAGCCATAACTCTCTCGACCGGCAGCCCGCTCTCGATCAGCTTTGCCAGGTGCCGGCCAGCCAGGAACTCGGCGATGTGTCGGTGGATGGGGCTGACTCGTCGCTCGACCACTCCGGTGAACAGCCTGGTGGTCAGTGCTTGCCTAAGATTGCCGTTGGACAGTTGGTTAGGTGGGGCCTGTAGCTCTTCAACTGATGGAAACAAGACGCTGTCAGGTTGACGACTCATCGAGTAACCCTCGGTACCGGCAAGCAACTGCAACGCACACAAATAGCCGACGGCATCCATAGTGACATCCGACGACGTGTGATCAGCTCTCTCCAGGTGCTCCTCGTTCCACTCTGATGCCATCTTTTTGCAGGCCAACTCAAAGGTCTCCTGCCGGCTGGCGGGCCAGATGCCACCTTGTTGCACGGCGTCAGCCAGCAGAGTCAGCGTTTGGGGGTTGTGCAGAATGGCGCCGAGGCCTCGTCGTCTCGCTTGGTCGACGAACTCCCCCACATCGCCGGGGAGATCAAGCGAGGTCAACAGTGCTCTGATCCCATCATCATCAAGAGGGTCGAGCCGCAACACTCTGATTCGCGAGTCAGTTGATGCGTCGGCCAGGTTTTGTCGGTCGTTGGTGCCAAGCCAGTCGGCTTCTCGACATGAAAGGCGGAAGCTGGGCTGTCCAAGCCGATCAAGTTGGGTGATGATTAAGTCTAGCGGGATCATCCGGTCGGTTGTTCCGGCCCGCATTTCGTCGAGTCCGTCGATGAACAGGGTCTTGCCTCGCCACTCCGGGCGGGAGCCCACATCGGACCTGTTGAATTGGCGGGCACTCAGGTATACGGCGGAGTCCCCGAGAGTTTCTGATTCCTGTTGAAACTCGGTTGTCTTGCCCGACCCGGCATCGCCCAGGAGTACATAGGTCTGAGCCTGTCTAAAGGCGCTCAGCGGCTTGGGCTCGCTGAGAATGTTGTCTCGGTCGCCATCCGAATCCAGCTCGGAACAGGTGCGGGCGACCGTGATGTTCATGTCGCCTCGAACCAGTAGTCGGCGGGTTCGGACAGGAACTCATGGAGAGGCACGCCGGTGTCTCCGACGATGACTGTTGATCGGGGCTGGAAGCGGCGCTCGAACTCCATGAGGCCACGGTGGCCGGTCGGGGATTTGCCGCTCTTGACTTCGACTCCCACTGTGTGTGGCCCTCTTTGAAGCACGAAGTCAACTTCGTAGTTGCCGTCTCTCCAATACCTCACCTTGATGCTTGGCGAGGCCGTGTTGACCAGGTGCGCCCCGACTGCGCTCTCAACCAGACGACCCCAAAATGTGCGATCGGCTCGGGCTTCTTCGAGGGAATAGCCGGAGGCAGCCGACATCAAAGCGGTGTTGAGCACATTCAGCTTGGGTATCGAGGCTTTGGCCGACACCGGACGCTCGGTGTGCTTGGAGAGGCCGGTGAGCAACCCCGCCTGTGAGAGCAGATCCAAATACCTGGTCAAGGTGGTGGTGTTGCCCGCATCCTGTAGTTGGCCGAGCATTTTGTTGAACGACAAGATTTGGCCGGAATAGAGCGCTCCGAACTCGAAGAGCCGCTTGAGCAGGGCAGGTTTGTCGACTCTGGTCATCGAAAGCACGTCGCGCTCAATGTTGGGCTCGACCAGCGCCCCGCGGATGTAGGCACTCCACCGCTCCTGATCATTGGCTAGAGGAGCAGCCCCCGGATATCCGCCGAAGTAGACGTACTCATCCAGACTGAAGCCGAAGGCATCGGCCATCTCGGAGTAGGACCAGTGCGTGATATGGATCGGCTCGAACCGGCCAGCGAGGCTCTCGCTCAACCCGGCCTGCATCAAGATCGGAGCCGAACCCAAAATGGCCACTTGCAGAGGACGCCCACTGGCCCGGTCGGCGTCCCAGAGGCCCTTGACAATTTCCGACCACCGCTCGATCTTCTGAATCTCGTCGAGGACAAGGACGAACCCCTGCGGCGAGGTCCACGCCTGGTGCCGACTGTGCTCCCAGACCTCCACCAACCATCGGGCATCGCGTCGAGCTGACGGAAGGGCCGCATAGTCGGCTTCCGAGGTAGCTGGCCATGGCTCTGCCATGGACTCAGTGGCGTCTATCGCTTCGTAACGATGCTCCTGTCCAATGAGTGCGAGCGCATGGTGCGCTGCGGTGGTCTTCCCGGTCTGACGGGGACCGAAGATCGCGATGAGCCGTTGGGGGGGCTCTGCCAATCGTTTGAGGAGGGTGTCGACATGTGAGCGTCGAAATTCGACCATATCAACAGTATACACGGCTCAATTACGCTCTTGAGTAAATTTACTCAAGAGGGTAATCCAGTCGGTTCGGATCGGTGATTTACGCTTGTGGAGGAACGAGCGGGCAGCGGCGGGATGTGGAGCTGGCGGGAATCGAACCCGCGACCTCCTGCTTGCAAAGCAGGCGCTCTAGCCAACTGAGCTACAGCCCCGTGCGGGAGAGGATACCGGTTTGGCCCACTGCCACGGTCACTGGTTTGCCCTCGGCGTGGCAATGCGGGTGTCGCGGTGGCAGGATCAAACGATGGAATCACGGGCACTCAAAACCAACTCGATGGACGACTTTGATCTGCGGATGTCCGAGAAGTCCCGCCCCTTCTTCGAAGCAGTTGTTGAGTTCCTCAAGACGGTCGTTGATCCGATGCAAGCAGAGTTCTTCGAAGCTGGTGAAGGACGATCCGACCGTTGGAGCTACACCGAACGTCAACTTGAACTGCTAGAGGGTGCCAAAGACCAGGCCAAGGCGAAGGGTTTGTGGAACTTCTTCCTGCCCGAGACAGGTCAAGGCCTGTCCAACCTCGACTACGCCTATCTCGCCGTTGAACTGGGGAAATACCCACTCGGATCGGAATCGCTCAACTGCTCCGCCCCCGACACCGGCAACATGGAAGTCCTCGAACGTGTAGGCACCCCAGAACAAAAACAGCAGTGGCTCGAACCCCTCCTAAACGGTGAGATCCGCTCCTGTTTCGGCATGACCGAACCAGGCGTTGCTTCCTCCGACGCCAAAAATGTGCGCTGCCAAGCACTGCGCGACGGCGACGAATACCTGATCAACGGCGAGAAGTACTACATCTCCGGCGCCGGAGACCCACGCTGCAAGATCATGATCCTGATGTGCCAGACAAGCCCCGACGGGCCACCGCACCGCCGCCAGTCGCAGATCCTTGTGCCGATGGATGCCCCGGGTCTCGAAATCCTCGGACCCATGCATGTCTTTGGCCAAGACGATGCACCGCATGGCCACATGCATCTGCGCCTCACCGATGTGCGGGTACCCGCGAGCAACATGTTGTGGGGCGAAGGCCGAGGATTCGAGATCTCGCAGCTCCGGTTGGGCCCCGGTCGCATTCACCATTGCATGCGAGGCATCGGAGCCGCCGAGAAGGCCCTTGACCTGATGTGTCGGCGTGGTCTCACCCGTGAAGCGTTCGGAAAGCCGCTCGCCCGGTTGGGAGGGAACACTGAGATCATTGCCCGAGCTAGAACCGAGATTGAGGCTATGCGGATGATGGTGCTGCGAGCCGCTAAAGCCATGGACACGCTCGGCAACGCCGAAGCAAGGGTGTGGATCAGTGCGGTCAAGGCGATGGTCCCCGAAAGGGTCTGCAACATCATTGACCAGGCGATTCAGATGCATGGAGCGACCGGCGTGTCCCAATGGACGCCGCTGGCAGGTATGTATCAGAGTCAACGCACGCTGCGACTCGCCGATGGTCCTGACGAGGTTCACTGGATGGTCGTCGGACGCTCCGAACTCGCCAGTTACGAAGGCCTCGAAGTGCCTGCTTCGCCCACGTCCGCGGCGTTGGGTCCAAGGAGCTAGCCCGGCCGAAAGGCTTCGAGGACCTGCCGAAGGGTATAGCCGGGCTAAGGGGCTAGGGGTCGGCCGAAGGGAAGTTCCTCCTGCCAAGTCATCAGATAGGACTCAGCGGCTCGGCACGCAGCCAGAAACGGCCCGTCGGGATCAACCGCGAACTCGCCACTGAGAACGCCGACAGTTTCAGCCACAGCGGCGAGCATCTCGGCATCTGAACGGGCTGGATCTCCCCAAAGCGCAAGGGCCGAGCCGGCGAGAGCGACAAAATCGGCGGGGACCGCCATACCGCCGCGCCGCAACACGGCAAGGGCCCGAGCAGTCACCGGGATGCGACCACACGCAACTACGGCTGCGGCGTCTTGAATCTGCGCGGCGATTTCGTGGTTGACAGCGCCCATTTTGGAACCCACAAAGAACACGTCAACTCCCGAAGCAAACACATCGGCTGGACTACCGAGATCGCCGAGTTCGTTCACCAGATCGAATCCGTGTGCAGCCCAAGTATCGGCCAAGGTCTGCGCATCGAACCCAGAACTGGAACTGACGGTGCCCACGCTCGTTGCGATAGCGCCAACGGAGGCCCCCCGTTCGATAACAGCCGCCGCCAGAGCCGGCCCGTTGGCATTAAACCCTTCGATTGAAACCGACCGGCCCGAAAGATCGCCAACGCTGTGATGCGCACACACCGCTGCGGACAACCCCTCGCACTGGTCCGCGAAGGTTGAACCGTTGCCTGACAGACGAGTGGTATCGCGAGGATCATTAGCACGCAGCGGTGTCAGATCGGCTTCGCCCACACCCTTGGCAGCGTCAGGCAGGTAGGTGCCGTAGTCAACCAACTCGGCTGCCTCAGCCACGAACGCGCTGATCGCTTCGCTGCGCTTCGGGCCTTCAGCGCTGATCCCCGCGGAGGCCCCACCATGACGCATGTTGAGAACCGCATATGTATATGTCTGGGATCGTGCCAGATCCTTGGCGCCCCCTTGGAGCACCCTGCGAGCCCAACGAACCGGACCCGACGAAGTCTCCGCTCCAACGAGGTCGATAGCCACGAAAGCATCGGTGGACGTGAACTTGTGGATACGCACGTTCTCAGCGTACGTGATCAACCGTGCCGGGGTGAACGCCGGTGGTGACGGTCAGTCGTCGCCGACTGCGATCGCGAACTCGGGGCAGTTGTCTACTGCCAACATTGCCTTCTCTTCAAGTTCCTTTGGAATATCGCCTTCGATGCGCAAGACGGCGTAGCCCTCATCGTCGGTGTCGAACACTTCCGGGGCGAGCATGTAGCAGCGATTGTGACCTTGACACGCATCGCTGTCCAAGTTGATTTTCATCCCAGCACCATAGATCAGCCCTCGGCAATAAGTCTCGTCAGCGTCAGCTCAGGTTGGTCCGTCTCAAGACGCTGGAGCCAATAAGGGCTTTCAAAGAGGGCCAGCAGTTCACCGTCTGCTCGGTTCGCCACGGTTACACCGCTCATTTGGCGAAGCTTGAGAGCCGATGCTTCATCGGTGATACGTGCGGTGGTCCATGAGCAGGGGTTCAACTCAACGGGCGCACCAAACTCGTTTTCGAGGCGATGAGTCGCGACGTCGAACTGCAACGGACCAACCGCGGCGAGGATCGGCGCCTGATCACCAACGTCGGGTTCTCGCAGGACCTGCACCACACCCTCTTCATCGAGCTGGCTGATGCCACGGCGAAATTGTTTGGCTTTGGAAGTGTCGAGGGTGCGTGCCACCCGAAAATGTGAGGGCGCGAATGCTGGCATGTCAGGCCAGCGGACCGGAGAATCAACGTATACCGCATCGCCGACCCGAAACTCGTTGGCGTTGACAAGACCGACCACGTCACCCGGGTATGCCTCTTCGACAGTCTCGCGGTCACGACCAGTCACCGATCGGGCGTACTTTGTGGCGAAAGGTTTGCCGGTCGGACCATGTGTGACAACCATGCCCCGTTCAAACCTTCCTGAGCAGACCCGCATGAAAGCCATTCGGTCGCGATGGTTGCGATCAGTGTTGGCTTGCACTTTGAACACGATCGCTGAGAACGGATCAGCAAGGGCACGAGGTTCACCGGCCTTGTCGTTACGCGGAGTTGGCGACGGAACCAGATCGACCATCGCATCAAGCAGCAACCTGACCCCAAAGTTGGTGAGCGCCGACCCAAAGAAGACGGGCGATAACTCCCCCGACTCGAACAGCTTCGATTCGAATTCGCGGCCAACCGTCTCTAGAAGTTCAACACCGTCTCGCGCCTCGATCCAGAGATCGCCTTCCTCTTGGGCTGCCCTGTTCGAGTCGACGAGTTCTTCTGGGGCTTCTGTAGCGCCTCTGGCGGTGCGGGTGAAACGCAAGAAGTCGCCGCTTTGGCGGTCGATCAATCCCCGGAACCGTTCGCCATCTCCAACCGGCCAGGTGATCGGGACCGGTTCGAGTATCAACTGCTCCTCGATTTCATCAAGTAGCCCCAATGGATCGCGGCTCGGCCGATCCCATTTGTTGATGAAAGTGATGATTGGGATCTCTCGGTCTCGGCAAACCTCAAACAGTTTGCGGGTCTGGTTCTCTATGCCTTTGGCGCCATCGAGCACCATGATGGCGGCATCGGTGGCGGCGAGCACCCGGTACGTATCTTCTGAGAAATCGCGGTGTCCGGGGGTGTCAAGCAGGTTGAGAACACAGTCTCGGTACGGGAACTGCAACACGGTCGAACTGACTGAGATGCCGCGTTGTTGCTCGAGTTCCATCCAGTCCGAAGTTGTGGAACGGCCTCTGCCCTTTGCTCTGACCGACCCAGCACCCGCGGTCAGGGCGCCCCCGTACAGAAGGAACTTCTCTGTCAGTGTGGTTTTACCCGCGTCGGGGTGCGAGATGATGGCGAACGTCCTTCGACGTTGCGCTTCGGTCTCAAGATCAGCCACCGTTACAGGCTAAGACCCTTGGCTAGTCTTGCTGCGGGTCGTGCGGGTCGTTCAGGTGTCGCGGTCGACCACATAATCGGCCAGAGCACGAAGGGCCGCATGGCTGCCGTTGATGTCGGGAAGGTTGTCGATCGCTTCGAGAGCACTGGCCAACAGTTGATCGATTTCGGCTTCGGTAGCTGCCACCGCTCCCGTTTCGATCAACACCTCCTGGATAGCGGCAATTCTGTCATCGCTCACCTCGGGCCCGCCGTGGGCGCGCACCGTGGCGAGCACCGCACGCTGGGATTCGTCGGCTGCCTTGCGGGCCAAGGCCAACAACACGGTCGGTTTGCCTTCACGCAGATCATCACCGACCGGCTTGCCGGTGCGTTCCGGCTCACCGAAAGCGCCAAGCATGTCGTCACGCAACTGGAACGCCACACCAAGTGGCATTCCGTGGGCGGACAACTTCGTAGCGAGGTCAACTCGACCGGCCAGCGCCGCTCCGAGTTGGAGGGGACGAACGATCGTGTAGCCGGCAGTTTTGTTGCGCACAATGGTGCGGGCATCGGCGACGGAAACCCCACCTTGAGCGGTGCCGATCACGTCGAGGTATTGCCCCATGTTGAGCTCCGTGCGCAACGCGTCCCAAACGTGGCGGACCTCGGCGGTGGCGTTCCCCAAGGTTCGGTCAGCCATAACGATGGCTATGTCCCCCACCAAAACCGCCGCGGCCTCACCGAAACGCCGCGCCTCACCCTGCCAAGCGCCATCACGATGGCGTTCGATAAAACGAGCCCACACAGTTGGCGATGATCGGCGGGTTGGCGAACCGTCCATTACGTCGTCGTGGACGAGGGCGAAAGCATGCAACAATTCCAGAGCGCACCCTCCCGAAATAGCGCCGCCACCAGAAGGATCGCCCCCTGCAGTCACCCAACCCCAATGGCAATACGCAGGACGGATGCGTTTGCCTCCGCTCGCCACGAAATCAGCAAGATCAGCCAGAGGCACATCCAACGCTGGGTTGAGCTCGGCCCAAGTCTTGCGTTCTTCGACAAACAGGGCACTCAGCGCTTCGTCAACCTTTGTTGCCACCGCCAAGAGTTCCGTCGGTGGCAGCTTCACGACAGGTCGTCGTCCTCGGCATCGGTCTCAGCCTCGTCTTCGCTGTCGAGGTTGGCGACGACTCGTTCGACCTGAACACGCGCCGCACCGATGCGTTTGCGGCAGAGGCCTATAAGGAAAGAGGCACGTTCCACGCGAGAGGCCAGCATGTCGACATCTAGGTCGTCGCCCTCAAGATCACGCAGGATTTGTTCAAGTTCCGCCATGGCATCCGCGTAACCGATTGACTCGTCGCGGTTCGCGTCGTCGCCGTTTTCAGCCTGATTGTCGCTCATGGGGCCTCCTCTGAAGTCCCGCTCTTGGTGTTTTGTTGTGGACTTGTGTCGTTTGTTCGCGCGTGGTCCGTTGCCGCGGTGATCGTACTTGTGAACGTGCCGTCTACTAGCTGCGTGGTCACGATGTCGCCCGACTCGACGCCAGACGCTGAGCGCACAACCCGCCCATCGCCGTCTCGAGTGATCGACCAGCCCCGCGCCAACGCCAAAGCCGGGTCGAGAGCACGCACTTGAGCTGCCGCCGCATCAACCCGCCTACCAGCAGTGATCAAGCCATGCCGTTGCGCAACCTCAAGGCGAGCAACCCCCTGAGCAATCTGGCCGACAGTTCGTTGCTCCACCGAACGCGCCGTTCTCACCAATCGACCGCAACGAGCCGTCAACAACCGGTCACTGCGGTCAAGCACGTTGGCCGTCAACACGGCCACTCCGCTGCTAACCGTCTCGACACGCTGATCGGCTCTTTGAACCGCCCGTCGTCCAGCAGCAACCAACGAATTCTCGTGATCGCCCAGCCGGTCAAGCCAGAGCCGAACCCTCCCCACAACGAACTGGGCGGCTGCGGTGGGTGTGGTGGTGGCCGTATGAGCAACCTCGTCGGCGACACTGCGATCAATGTCGTGGCCGATACCCGTCACGACAGGCACCCCCACGGCGGCAATCGCGCGAGCCACGATCTCGTGATCGAAGACCGCGAGATCGGTCTTGGAACCCCCGCCACGAGCTACAAGCAACACATCGACATCGGACTCATCCGCGGCGCGGATTGCGGCGCTGACCGACATCTCAGCCCCGGACCCCTGCACCGGCGTGTCGACCTCCACCACCGTAAATGCCATACCCGCCCCTTCGAAAACGGTCGAAATGTCGGCGTGAGCGGCGCTGCCGATAGAAGTCACCAAGCCAACACGAAGCGGAACCGGCGCCAAAAGCCGTGCCGCATTAGCCCGCAAGATTCCCTCAGCCGACAGGTCAGCCAATAGTGCATCTTTGCTGGCAGCCAGTTTGCCCAAGGTGTAGGTCGGATCGATAGACGACATACGGAGCTGCACCCGCCCCGAAGGCGGGTAGTAATCAACCCGACCCTGTATGCGAACAGAGACACCATCGCTCATACGAATCGGGTCGCCATGCCGTTTCAACAGCCGGTTGACCCGGTCACGGGTCTCTCGAAACAGAACCACAGGCATGGTTGCGACAGACGCAGCCCCAGGACCTTCACCAGGCTCGACCAGGTCGAAATAAACATGGCCATTGCGGGCCCGGTGAATGCCGCTTATCTCGCCCTCCACCCACACATCGTCGGGCATGGTCTGCTCAATAACCGCACGAATGAGCGAGCAGAGTTCAGCAACCGTCAAAGTCCCCTGATTCACCCCGCCGACCGTACTCCCCCCGAGTGACAGTGACGCGTCGCCGATCAGATGCGGGAGGAAATCACAGAGGACAGCACCACGATCGCCGCGCCGACGGCGAAAGCCGTAGCTATACCAAAAACGGAGGCCAACACACCCAGGGCAACACCGCTGAGAATTTCGCCGCCGGCGTAAGCCTGGCTCATGAACGACAACATCGTGGCCCGAACATCTGACTCGCTATGAGAGTTCGCGATCATCGTAATGAACGGTTCAGCGGTCATCCGCAACGCCTCCTGCATCGCCAAACCGACAAAGATCGCCCAACCCACATTCGCTCCAGCAGTCACCGCGATCGCCACCCCTGCCAACAACATCAACAACGACAAGAACCCGAGCCGCGGGAACATCAAGGTAGCGACGTTCAACCAAACGAATCAGCACAAGGCCTGCCGCAGCCTGCACCAAAGCGAGCGCACCGTATAGAAGCACCTCATCGACATCGCTGGGTATGCCCACTTCAACCAGGCGGGCAAGGTCGAGGTGATCGACAACCCCCGACCCCAAGCCATAAAACACCGAAGAGATCGCCAGCAGGCGCAACGGTCGAGTACGGGCAGTCAACCTGCTCCCGTGCACGACGATGCGTTTGAACTCAGCGCCCGCTGCTCTCGCAGTTCGCTCAAATCCCGTTTCGGGCATGGTCATGGCCAGCACCAGCCCCCACACCGAAATCGATGCGCCAGCAACAACGATGGCCGTGGTACGGGTAGTAGTCGCAACCAACCCAAGCGCAATCGGAACGCCCAAAGCAATGGCCGCCAACTGGACCTTGGCTCGGCTGATAAGCAGCCGATCAACCCGATCCGGACTGCGCAACTCGTCGGTCAACCAAGCAACATCGGCACCGCTATGCAAAGTCCAGGCAAGTCCCCAGCCAATCTGAGTCAAAGCGATCAACCAAAAACTCTCAAACACCCCCGCGAGAGCCATTATCGGGCCCATGATCAGAAACGAAACGATGATCGACAGACGTCGACTGATCAGATCTGCAACAGCGCCGGTCGGGATCTCTCCGATTATGCCGCTCAGTTCAAGAGCGGTGCCCAACAATGCCAACTGGTAGGGCTCAAGTTGAAGGTCATCGACCAATCGAGGCATGAACACGATCCACTTCGCGTTCGTGCCCGCGGCCAGGACCGCGGTGGTGGCCAGAAAAATCGTTGCAGGGTCGGCCCTGCGCATCAGGCGAGATTTTGGTCGCCGTTACCGTTGTTGTCGCTGCGGTCGGCGGCCTCGACGTCTTCACGGCGGATGCCTAAAACAAACAGAATGGCGTCGAGGTAAGGCACCGAAAGGGCCGTGTCAGCCGCTTCGGAAACGATCGGCTTGGCGTTGAAAGCGATACCGAGCCCGGCTGCGCTGAGCATGTCGAGATCGTTGGCGCCATCGCCGACAGCCACCGTTTGTGACAGCGGAACGTTGTCCGTCGCCGCAATCTCGCGCAGCAGCGTTGCTTTGCGTTCACGGTCGACAATCGGGCCGACAAGTTCGCCAGTCAGCTTCCCGTCAACAAATTCGAGCACGTTGGCGTAGGCATGGTGAAGCCGCAAATCCTCAGCGATCCGGTCGGTGAAAACCGTGAACCCCCCCGACACGATCGCCACGGTGTACCCCAAACGTTGTAGAGTGCGGACAAAGGTGCGGGTACCCGGGGTGTAACGGAGGTTGCTATACGCTCGAGCCACCGCATCCTCATCAAGTCCGGCCAAGAGCCGCACTCGCGTGCGCAACGAAGACTCGAAGTCTAGAGCGCCCTCCATTGCGCCGGCGGTGATTTGCTGAACCTCAGCGAGGCAGCCCGCCTCAGCAGCCAGCAGATCAACAACTTCGTCGCCGATGATTGTGGAATCAACGTCAAGCACGATCAGCCGCTTGGCTCGACGCCCGATTCCCTCGCGCTGGATAGCGATATCCATATTGGGATGCGCCGCGGCGACATGCATGAGATTGGAACGGAGCTTCCCGACATCGCCATCGCGAACAAGCAACTCGTAGCTCATCACAGGGAAACGCGAAAGCCGGATAATGCGATCGATGTTGGCGCCGGCGTCAGCGATCGCGGTCGCGGCCGCACCGATTTCGGTTGGGTTGAGGTGGGGTCCGAGGAGGGTGACGACAGTGCCGGGTAGCTGCGGGGACGGCGTGTTGGAAACCAGGTCGAAGTCGACCTCCATACCTTGTTCCCAACCAAACAGCAACACGTCCTTGAGCAGGTCACGCCCCTGAGGCACCCCCACCGCTAAACCGAGCGTGAGTTGGTCGCGGATCACTATCTGCTCAATGTCGTACACCTCGGCGCCGGCGTTGGCGAGAACACTCATCAGCCCGGCGGTTACCCCCGGGTGGTCAGGCCCGGTGATCCTCACCAGAACGGTTTCGCTCGAGTTGTCAGCGTCGGCTTCGATATGCACGAGCTGCAAGCCTACGGGGCTCGTGCTGCCATAAGCCGCAGGATTTCCGTGGTGACCGAAGCCGCTACACGTGATCTGCGCGGACCAGAGCTTCGTAGAGTTCTTCGTAGAGACCGCCGCGGTGCCGTAGTTCGTCGTGTGTGCCGGTTTCAACAACCCGGCCGTTGTCGAGCACGACGATGATGTCGGCGTCGGTGATGGTCGACAGGCGATGGGCGATCACGAGCGACGTGCGACCGGCCAAAGCGTTCGCCAGCGCCTCCTGCACATAAGCCTCGTTCTCGGTGTCGAGATGGCTGGTTGCCTCATCGAGCACAACAATCGCCGGGTTCTTGAGCAACATTCGAGCGATCGCGAGGCGTTGTTTCTCGCCACCGGAAAGCCGATAACCGCGTTCACCCACGATCGTGTCGTAGCCCTCCGGCAGAGCGGCGATCACATAATGGATCCGGGCCGCGCGACATGCCGTCTCGATCTCAGCTTGGGTCGCTTCGGTGTCGGCGTAACGCAAATTCATCCCGACCGTATCGTGGAACAGGTGGGGGTCCTGGCTCACCACTCCGATGGCGCGCCGCAGAGAGTCTTGGCTGAGTGAACGCACATCATGGCCGTCGACTCTGATTGCTCCGGTGGTCACATCGTAGAGGCGGGGAACAAGCGAGGTGAGCGTGGTCTTGCCGGACCCCGACGGGCCGACGATGGCGACCATCTGGCCAGGGGCCACGGTCAGGTCGATGTCGCTCAACACATCGCCGATTGAAGCAGTCGATTCGTCGCCCCCGAGTGATGCCGGTGTCCCCTCGGGAGGGTCGGGGTAACGGAAGTAAACGTGATCGAACCGCACCTCGCCTTGTGGATCGACCAACTCAACTGCGTCTGGAGCATCGACGACGGCGTTTGGAGCGTCGAGAACTTCAAACACCCGCTCAAAGCTCACAAAAGCGGTCATCACATCCACCCGAGCATTGGACAGACTGGTGAGAGGCATATAGATGCGCACGGTGTAGAGACCCAGAGCGGTGAGAGTTCCGATGGTTATTGAGTCGTCGATGACGAGGTGTGCGCCAAGCCAGTAGACGATGGCCGTGCCGACCGCCCCAACCATCGTCAACGCCACCAAAAATATGCGGCTGTACATGGCGCTGCGCACACCGATGTCTCGTACCCGACCCGCCCGGTCTGAGAAGTCTGCGGCTTCGGCACCGTGACGCCCGAAGAGTTTGACGAGCAGGGCACCGGCGACATTGAACCGCTCGGTCATGGTGTTGTTCATTGATGCGTTGACGGTCATCGACTCGCGGGTGATGTCCTGCAGGCTGGCACCGACCCGGCGAGCCGGCAGCACAAACACCGGCAGGATGATGATGGCCAACAGCGTCAACCGCCATTCCAGGATCAGCATGGCGAGCAACGTGCCGGTGAGCGTGATCAAATTGCCGACAACTGTGCCCAAGGTGCCGGTGAAAGCCCGCTGCGCACCGATCACGTCGTTGTTGAGGCGGCTGATCAGAGTGCCGGTCTGGGTGCGGGTGAAAAAGGCCAGGGGCATCCGCTGAACGTGATCGAACAGGCGCACCCGCAAGTCGAAGATCAGTCCCTCGCCGATCCGTGAACTGAGCCAACGCTCTACCAGCGACAACAGAGCCTCGGTGGCCGCCGCGCTCACCATCACAACGAAGAGCACGTTGAGATAGCGGCCGTTGCTGTCGACAATTGCCACGTCGAAGATCTTGCGGATCAACAGCGGCGGCAGCAGCCCGAGGAAGGTCGTCAGCACAATGATCGACAGGTAGACGAAGATGGCGCCTCGGTATGGGCGGGCGAACGCAAGCACACGGCGCCGCGTGTCCTTGTTGAGTTGCTTGCCGTCGATTCCGGAGCGATCTGCGCTCATCGAGTGCATTACCTGGAACGGACTCGACGCGGTCATACCGTGAGCCTACGCAGACCCTGCGCCCGTGATGCCCCCGCGAATTCCCGGGGTTCCGATGCGGAAGTCATCGGTGCTGGCACTGTTCCGGTGCGGTGTGGATTCCCCGGGTTCCGATGCGGAAGTCATCGGTGCTGGCACCGCGTGGATTCCCCGGGTTCCGATGCGGAAGTCATCGGTGCTGGCACAGACCGGTAGCGTGATGCGGGATGGAACGTCCCTCAAGTGCGCTGTTCACCGACCACTATGAGCTGACCATGGTGGAATCGGCCCTCAAGTCAGGGGTTGCCTCTCGACGTTCCGTCTTTGAGGTCTTCGCTCGCCGCCTCCCCGAAGGCCGAGCTTATGGCGTGGTCGCAGGCATCGACCGCCTAGTGGACGCCGTCGAGCGTTTCCGGTTCGACGACGACACCGTTGATCATTTGATGGCTTGCGGGGTCGTTCAAGACGAATTGATGGCCGACTGGCTGCGCAACTACCGCTTCGGTGGAGACATCACCGGCTACGCCGAAGGTGAACTCTTCTTTCCATACAGCCCGGTGCTCACGGTGGCTGGTTCGTTCGCTGAATGCGTGGTGCTCGAGACAGTCCTGCTGTCGGTGCTGAACCATGACTGCGCGGTTGCTTCCGCCGCGGCCCGAGTGGCCGACGCCGCAGGTGGACGCCTGCTCGTGGAGGGTGGGTCGCGGCGCACCGATCCAGAATCGGCGGTGGCTGCTGCCCGTGCTTCCCATGTCGGTGGTTTCGACACAACCTCGAACCTCGAGGCGGGTCGTCGTCATGGCATCCCAACCGGTGGCACCACAGCTCACGCGTTCGTGCTGGCCCACAACAGCGAGACCGAAGCCTTCCGCGTGCAACGCGACACTCTGGGTGTCGGCTCCACCTATCTGGTCGACACTTTCGACGTGATGGAAGGCATACGTCGGGCCGTCGATGTGGTCGGACGCGAAATCGGAGCCGTGCGAATCGACAGCGGCGAGTTGCTCGCCGACAGTCGTGCGGCCCGTCAGTTGCTCGACGAACTGGGCGCTGTTGATTGTCGGATAGTTGTGTCGAGTGACCTCGACGAGTTTCTGATCGCAGACTTGGAACTCGCGGACGCACCGATCGACGCCTATCTGGTTGGGACAAGCCTGGTCACCGGCTCGGGCCATCCGACGGCTTCGATGGTCTACAAGTTGGTGTCCATCGCTGACGATGACCATCCCGTCCCGCTACGAGCGGTCGGTAAGCACTCGCCGGGGAAACGCACCATCGGTGGTCACAAGTCCGTGCACCGGACCTATGACGCCGAAGGCAGGTTTCTTGCCGAGGTTCTTTCGGTTCTTCCGGTGGAGGTGCCCGAGAACTCGATGTGCCCGCAGGTACCGCTACTGCGTGATGGTGAAGTTGTCGCCGACCTGACCGATGTGAGCGAGGCTCGGGCTCGTTGCGCCGAACGACGTGCACGTTTGGTTGATGAAGACAGAACTCCCTGGCCGGCAACAACACCTGCGGTTCCCACAATTTGGGAAGGTGTTGAGGAACCGCTTTCGGCGGCGGTTGTCAACAACAACGGAGGTATGAGCCGATGAATGCGTTGATCGTTGTTGATGTCCAGAACGACTTTTGTGAAGGCGGTGCTTTGGCTGTGGACGGCGGCGGATCGGTGGCCCGTTCGATCACCGAGCTGGCGGGTTTGGACCGTGCCGGTGGTGCCTATGAGCTGGTGGCGGCCACCAAGGATTGGCATGTCGATCCGGGTGATCATTTCGCCGATCCCGAAGTCGGCCCGAACTTCGTCGACACCTGGCCGGTTCACTGCGTTGCCGACAGCGAAGGTGCGGCCTTCCACCCCGATTTGGACATAGCGGTAGACGAGGTGTTCTTGAAAGGCCGAACCACGGCGAGCTACACGGGTTTCGACGGAGGTGCAGCCTCAGACGAGACAGTGTTGCTCGGTGACTGGCTCAAAGCGCGAGGAGTTACTTCGGTGGATGTGGTTGGTTTAGCGACCGATTATTGCGTGAGAGCGACGGCGCTCGATGCCGTGGCCGCCGGTTTCGACACCACCGTGTTGCTCGAGCACTGCGCCGGTGTCGCCCCCGAAACGACCGACGCTGCAATGGCCGAACTCGTGTCTGCCGGCATCACCCTGGCCTAGCTGAGTGAGAGGCGCTCAATCCTGGTCTTATAGACGGCGAAGATGAACGGGCCGTCTTCCTGGCACGCTTGAGTGATCGCGTCGACGTTGTGCAAGAAACGAGCAGCCATCTCGTGTGCTGGAAGTTGCTGGCTTGCCAAACAGAAACAGCGAACAGCGAAAGCTTCGACCACCTGGCGCTCTAGGGGGTTGTAGCGTATTCGCTTGTCTTTCATGAACACGACGCGGTTTTGCGAACTGGCGAGTTTCAGCCATTGTTCATCGGGAATGTCCTCGTCTTCTGGTATTCCGTAATGCTCGGCAAGGGTGATCAGTCGGAGACCGGCGTCCCGGAGCAACTGAGGGACCTTGATCCGGCCGAGGCTTCGGTCTAGAAAAAGTTCAGGCAGCTCGGCGGGATGCGGCACGAACGACATCCTCCAGTTGCTTGGGAGGAACGCCGAACTCATCGCTCAAGTCCTCAAGGGACTCGCCAACCCAAAACCGTTCGAGCACGTCGGACACGCGTGCCCCGCCTCGTTCGAAAATTGGAGCACCGAACGATCGGCCGGGATCAGCTACGACCTCGGCAGAACGATATACAGGGATCCGGATAACGGTTGCGTAACCGTCCGGGCCGTACTGAATGCGCTGGAGGTACTGTTCAATGACGGTTGCGAAAACCCGTTGACCGTTTCGTACAACAACCAAGTCTTTCGTTGTAGGTCCTGGTCCTTTGGTCGGATGTTGCTGGGCGTAGTCGAACAACAACTCGGCACCGTCCGTGTAGAGCCGTCGCGAGGCTAAGGCGTGTTTTAATCCGATTTGTCTCTGGATTTCTTTCAGGGCGGGGCGGACGCGCTGCATTGGTACTCCGCTTTGGCGGACAGCTGCCATTACGAGTCCTTCGACCAAGCCGATGAACGGTATCGAGGGTCCGTTGAACGTTGTTGACGGAAAGCAGGTGAGCACGGGTTCGCCGGTTACTTCGGGGCGGTCGGGAAATCGCCGGACGTATCCTCGCGCCCAAGTGGTAAGCGTTGAGGTTGGCACGTCCACGATCTGGGCTGCCTCTCCGACTGTGTAGAGCGGCACATTGAATCGGGGATCGTCTACGAGTCGCAGTGTGATGTCTCCTTTGCTCGCCATCATATTGCAACGATGTGCCAGCGGCGCGTCAGGATCGCTACGGGCGCTGTTCGCAGAACAGCAACACACTGACGTGTGTCGGTTCCGTGGTGGCGAAGTTAGAGGGGTGGGGTTACTGTCCGGCAATGAGCGAACCTCGGATTGTTGCCACCGGACTGCAGTTTCCGGAGGGGCCTATTGCTGAAGCTGACGGAAGCGTGTTGCTCGTCGAGATCGCCCGCGGCACTTTGAGCCGGGTCACCCCCGATGGCGAGGTGACGGTCGTGGCGGATTGTGGTGGGGGACCCAACGGAGCGGCCTACGGCCCTGATGGCAAGGTCTACGTCTGCAACAACGGTGGCTGCTTTCAGTTCAAAGAAGTTATGGGTCTGATGATCCCCGGTGAAGTGCCGACGAATTGGTCTGGCGGGTCGATCCAGCGAGTCGATCCTGTCACGGGGGAGGTTGAGACCGTCTACACCGAGAGCAGCAGCGGCCCGCTCCGTGCGCCCAATGACCTGGTCTTCGACGAGTTCGGGGGGTTCTGGTTCACTGATCACGGTGTTCGCTTCGAGCGCACGAGCGACCGAACGGGTTTGCACTACGCCACGATCGACGGTGCCTCTTGTGTTGAGCGAGTACATCCACTCGATGCTCCCAACGGCATCGGGTTGTCGCCCGACGGTTCCCGGCTCTATGCCGCGGAGACCCACACGGGTCGGGTTCGGGTTTGGGATGTGACCGCACCCGGGATGGTCGACACGACGGACTTGTTGGGTTCAACAGGAGGCGAGCTGCTTCATGGTGCGCCGGGAGCACAGTTGTTTGATTCGTTGGCGGTTGACGGCGAGGGGTGGGTCTGTGTCGCCACGATCGGCAACGGTGGGATCACAGCGATCTCTCCCGATGGTTCAACTGTCGAACACGTTGCGCTGCCGGATGCGCTGGTAACCAACATTTGTTTTGTTGACGACGAGCCGCGTGCCTTCTGCACTTTGTCCGGCACCGGTCAACTAGTCGAAATCGACTGGCCCCGCCCCGGCCTCAAACTCCACTTCCCCTAACCGGGCAGTTTCTGCGGTTATTCATTCCGTGGTGTAGTACCTATTCCTGCCTACAGGAACCTAAGGGACTCGTCGAAGTCTGATTTGAGGCCCGCGGGGCTTCTCCTGTCGGGAGGCTCTGGGTTGGTCGGGCCGCTGTGGTCCACTCGCATCTGGTGTAAGAACTGTTCGAGGTCGGGTGCGCGATCCGCGAGGTACTGGAGAACTTCGTCTTTGCGAGCTGCGAAGTGGGGATCGTGGTCGAGGTCTCCAGGGCTTTCGAGAAGGCTGATGATGCGGGTGGCGTCAGTGGATGCGGGGGTGATGCCGTAGCGGTGCATGTGGAACCGCAGCCCGTCTTCGAGGGTGTAGGGCCCGGCCCTGTCTATGGCCACCAAGTCGATGTAGTCCCGTAGTTTCGGCCGGTACATGACCACGTCGAGTTTGGAGGCGAGCAGGTCTGCCACAGAGGCGACGGGCAGCCCGTCTATCTCAGTGGGCTGGGCGAGGGTTTTGACGTGGCCGGGGTTGGCCCCCCGGGATGGAGCCTTGAACACCTGTACTTGTACGGCGTCGACTTTGGCGTGCAGCTGGTCGGCGTCGCTTGCGTAGATGTCGATACTGCCAGAGGCCTTCTCGAACTTCCGGGCGAGCTGGTCGCCGGAGAAACCGTCGACCGTCATGTAGTCGAGGTCGAAGGACACGCGGTGGCGCAGATGGATCGTCAGCGCGGTGCCGCCCATCAGGCAGCCTTCGAGCGGGTCGGTGACCCTCGACAGGATGGGCCACACTGAGCGCATCTCAGCTGAGAGTACGTCGGACCATGCGTCGATCTCAGCCATCGGTGCGCCGGGCGATGGCCTTGTCGATGCTGGCTGCGATCTTGCCGGTGTTGTAGCCGCGCATGTCTCGGCATCTTCGCAGAGCGTCGAGGGGGAGGCACCTCAGCGCCCAAGTGCGCGCCACCGGGTCAGGGCCGTCCAGCAGGGTGGTGGCCACGAAGAAGGCGTTGTCGGGGAGCCTCAGGTCCTTTGCGCTCGCCCCGTTCCAGAACAGGCTCCAGAACTCAGGTGGCACCCGCTCACCGCAGGTGTCGTTCTCCTGTCTGGGCCGCGGCGGCAGGTATGCCAACGCCGTTACACACTGTTCGCTGAGGTCGAGCGACCACAGGACGGTCTTGCGCGAACCGTAACCCCAGGGCACGCTGCCGTGTTCTCGCCGCGCGAAGCCCTTATCGACAAGGGCGTTCAAGCATCGCCGTGCGTGGTCTTCGGACAGGCGGGCTTCGGTGGCCACTTGGCTGAGCGTTGTGCCCCTGATCCTGCTCCGCAGGATTCCCATCACAGCCCGCTGGCCTCTGCTCAGGCCAACGATATGGCCGGCATCGGGGTCGAACGTGTAGGGCAGGCCGCTCCGAATTGCCTCTGTGGGATCGCTGGGCTGACGTATCAGCGCCTTCAAGCGGCTCTCTCCGGGTGGCTGTCCCGTCATCTCCAATGCAGCGGCGATACGCCGGGCGGCAGGAGCGGACACATCGAGTTCGCGTGCCAGCACCGCTGGGCGGAAATCAGAAAGCCAGGCCGCTTTCACCCACTTGGCGACATCGACTCTCGACCTGTGCATGGCCGTTCTGGTTGTGACCGTGAAGTCGTAGCGGCAACAATGACATCTCCACGCTGTGCGCCCCGACCGAAACGCCGGGTCGCCGGCCCCGCACCTCGGACACTCCACCCCACCCGGCCACCTGGTCTCGACGAGAAGGTTCCACGCGGGCCTCCCAGAAGGAGTCCGCTCGGAAGAGGAAGCGCAAGCGGTATCCATGCTGTCATTCTACCCGAGTTGGGGAATTATCGTTCAAAACATCGGGACGCACTAGAGCAGTCAGCCCTAGCCGGGCGGGTTCGGTTGTGTTTCTTCGGCCGCGCTCGGGCATGAGGCGCTCAGTGTGGCCGAGGCGGGGCTTTCCGGCTGCGATGACGACGCCCTCTACGAGACCGCCGTCGAGCAGGAATGCGTCATTGTGACAGAGAACTTTGCGAACTTCGCCACGATCACGAACGACCGTCTAGCCGCGGATGCCCCGTGCGTACCCGTCGTCTTCGTCCAGAAGCGCCGGCACCCTCGCGGCTCGGCGTTGGGCCCCGCCCTGGCACGCCACCTGCACGAGTGGTCCGTCGCCAACCCGAACCCGTATCCCGGCGTGCACTGCCCGTGAACGCACCGCTACACCGTCCGCTCGTCATGCAGGCATCTCACCCGGCGACAAGGAACAATGCAGTCTCAATGGCGGAAGGTATGGGATTCGAACCCATGGTGACCCGGAGGCCACAACGGCTTTCGAGGCCGCCCCATTCGTCCGCTCTGGCAACCTTCCGCATCAGAGACTACCGGCGTTGTAGTAGCGCCACACGGTCAGGCCGACGCGTCAGTACAAGCTGGATTCTGTGCCTGTCGAACTCTCGCCGCGGGCCAAAGGCAGCTCTGCGTGCCGTGTCCGGTCAGTGCGGGATCAGTGCCATCGGGAAGGTGTCAAGCACCTCGGTGCTTTCGTCGGTTATGTACACCTGGTTCTCGAGCTTTATGCCCTCGTCTCCGCCCGGTTCGCCGACGTATACCTCAAGGCACAGAACCACTCCGTCCTCAATGACGCCGTCGTAGCCGTAGGTGTCCCAATCCTGGAGGTAGTGGATCATGGGGTACTCGGTGGACAGGCCCAGGCCGTGGGCGATGTCTGCGTACCGGTTGGGAAGGAAGCGGTCGGATAGTTGGTAGCTGCGCTCGGCGAACTCTCTGAACGCCAGACCGGGTTTGAGGATGGAGCGGTTGTGGTCGATCACCTCACAGGCGAGCCCGTGCAGCGACTGCTGTTGCGGAGTCGGTTTGCGACCGGGTGTGACCCAGCCGCGGGACATGTCGACGGCGTAGCCGTAGGGGCCGATCAGGTCGGTGTCGAAGCTAACCATGTCACAGGCCTCGATCACCCGGTGGCTGCACTCCGCGAACCACGGGTTGGTCCGGGGCCCGCTCGACAGAAGCCTGGTCTCGACCCACTCGCCCCCGCGGGCGATGTTGCCTGCGTGCAGGTGCGACCACAGCTGGGCCTCGGTGATTCCGGGCTGTAGGCCTTGCCACATCTCATGCACGGCCTGCTGCCACGGCCGGGCCGACGCGTCAGTACAAACTTGAGGAAGGACCCGAAGGACCCTCGCCGCGGGCCAGAGCCAACTCGGCGTTGATCCCCATGCGTGCTGCCAGAAGATCGGTGGTGACGGTGACCATGCGGAAACCGGCGGCCACTCGCTTGGGGGTCAAAGTACCCGTCGACTGGATCCCGGCTATGACGTTGTGAGCCGCGCAGCATTCAAGGATCGAACTGAGTGCCTCGTCGAAGGCTTCGTGACCATCGTTATTAGCCGGTGGCAGACCGAGCGTGATCGACAAATCGGAGGGCCCTACATAGATCGCATCAATGTCGGGTACCGCAAGAATCTCGTCGAGATTGGCAATCGCTTCGGCGGTTTCGATCATCGGGATACAAGCCACATTGCCGGGCTCCCACTCCCGGTAGTTGTAGCGAAGACCAACCGTGGTCGGCCCCCAACTGCGGACACCACGGGGTGCATAACGGGTTGCGCTAGTGGCTTCCTCGGCCTCCGCCGCGGTGTTAACCATCGGGATGATCACCCCGTGAGCACCAGCGTCGAGGGACTTGCCGATAATTCCAGGCTCGTTGCGCGGCACTCGGACGATCGGACTCGACCCGCCCAACAAGATGGCCTGGATCATCGGCACCGAGTCGGCGTAGTCGATCGGACCATGCTGGGTGTCGATGCAGACGTAGTTGAAACCACATCTGGCCACGGCCTCGGCCGTAACAGAACTGGGGATTGCCAGCCAACCCCCGAGGGTTGTTTTGCCTTCCCGCCATTGATCGCAAATTGGGGTAACCGTCATGGGCATGGGTCTATCAGCCTTAGCGTGAGTTCATACGGGTTCGCAGCGATCCCAGTGCAATACTGGGCCGGTGAGGAGTGTTGATCGGCCATGACAATCGTGCGGGGCACCGTGGTCACCATGAATCCCGCCCGGGAGATCATTAGCGACGGTGCAGTTGTCATCTCGGGTGACACCATCGCAGCGGTCGGGAGTTTCGACGACTTGCGGGCGGCTCATCCTGACGAGACCGTTTCAGGTCGAACCAGCGACCTGGTACTGCCGGGGTATGTCAACGGCCATCAACACCTGACCGGTGACCGCCTGATCCAATCATCAATTCCGGATGATCTGCCGCCTGGAGAGGCGATTTTTTCTTGGGTCGTGCCAGTTCACGGCGAGCACAGTCCTGCTGACGACGAACTCTCCGCCACGCTCACCCTTGCCGAAGCTCTGAGCAACGGCATCACCACGACCTTCGAAGCGGGGACTGTCGCTCATCCGGATCGGGTTGTCGCCGCCGCTCAGACCGTGGGCGCGCGGGCGACCGTCGGTACCTGGGGATGGGACGTTGACGAGGGGCCATTCGCAGGCTCAGTCGAAGAGGTGATCGACCGACAGCGCGCGGCTTTGGACCTCGCGACCGGACCACGGGTGGCGACTTGGGTGAGCCTTGTCGGCCATGACCTCATGTCGGATGAACTGGTGGTGGCAGCCAGCGAATTGGCCCGCTCCAAAGGTGTTGGCATGACCTTCCATCTGTCCCCCACAACCAGCGATGTCGACAGCTACCTGGCCAGAACTGGGCTACGGCCCCTGGTTCACCTATCGGCGCTGGGCGTGTTGGGCCCTCATGTGGCTGTCGCTCACGGTGTGCATCTCGACGCGCAGGAAGTGGAGGTGCTGGTGAACAGCCGTGCCGCGGTGGTCTCGTGCCCTTGGGCCTACCTGCGGCTCGGGCAGGGTCTGACCCGTGAGTTCCGGCATTTGGACCTGTGGCGCGAAGGGGGCCGGCTGGCTTT
The DNA here is from genome assembly GCA_965249055.1 of Candidatus Aldehydirespiratoraceae bacterium. Classification (GTDB taxonomy): domain Bacteria; phylum Actinomycetota; class Acidimicrobiia; order Acidimicrobiales; family Aldehydirespiratoraceae; genus VXYK01. The sequence goes on from CBDFKX010000002.1 coordinate 824,483, forward strand.
GGGGTGCGACGCCGAGAACGCCGGCGACATGGTTGACGGGATCCGCACAGCGGCCTTGTTCGCAGGGGTGGCGAAAGACGCTGCGGTCGATCCGACGATCTTCGGTGCTCACGATGCGCTTGAGTTACTCACCATCGCCGGTGCAGAAGCCCTGGGTATGGCCGACCGTATCGGCTCGCTCGAAGTCGGCAAACAAGCCGACATCGTGGTTCACGACCGGTCTCGTATTGAGTGGATTCCCCCGAGTCCCGACCCGGTCCTGCAACTCATCTGGGGTAGCGACGGCAGATCAGTGAGAGACGTTTACGTAGCGGGCGAACTCGTAGTCGCCGACGGGCAGGTAACAACCGTCGATGTCGCTGCCCTAGCGGCCGAGGCCCAACACGCCGGCCGATCCCTACGAACCCGCAGCGGCATCAAAGCCGTATCCCGCTGGCCAATCAGTTGATATCTGAGCGCTTAGGCAGCGGCAAAGTTAAAGAAGGCAACGCCTACAACACGGGCCATTTGGCTTTGTCGGGGAGGCCGGAGCGGGTGGTGATTGCTTCGCCGGCGAGTTGGGATTGGGCGTAGAGGGCTTGTTCGTCGATAGTTGTCATCTGCCCGTTTTCGACGATCTTTTTTCCGTCGACGACAACGGTATGTACGCCGCGCCCGTCGGCTGACCAGACGAGTTGGTTGGCGACGTTGAGCAGCGGTCGCCACTCAGGCCGGTCGGTGTCGTGCAGCACCACATCGGCCAGTTTGCCGACTTCGAGCGAGCCGATCTGATCAGACATCTGCATCAACTCGGCCCCGCCCAGTGTTGCCATTTCGTAGGCTTTTTCTGCGGGGAACATCTGCGGATCTTGGCGTCCGTCCTTGAACAGCCCGGCCACCAGATAAGTAGCCCGCATCAAGTCGGAGTAATTGGAGGCGTTGTTGCCGTCGGTGCCGATACCGAGGTTGATCCCGGACTGCACCATCTCCGGCATCTTGCCGACCTGGGTCACCCCGTAACTGACCTTGAGCGCAGTGGTCGGGCAATGCGCCACATGCACGCCCGTCTCGGCCATGATCTCGATCTCGTTGTCGTCAACCTGCACGCAATGGGTCATGGCGACATCAGGACCGAGCACCCCGAGTTGCGCCAGGTGCACCATCGGCCGGTGACCGAACTCGGCAACGAAACTTTCAGGATCGAGTTTGGCCGGTGACATGTGAAAACTCAGCCCGACGTTGTGCTCGGTTGCCAGTTCCCGGGCGGCTCGCCAAAGCGGATCGGAGCAGGTGGTGTGGCCCACGAGCAGCGACCAGGCACTGATCCGGTTCTCGGCTGCTGCGGGGTGGTGCTCAAGTTGGCGTTGCAGGTTGGCGATGGCCTGGTCGGTGTCTTGTTTGTAGACATCGGGTTCGGGTGGCAGGTCCCAGACCCATTGGCCTACCCGTCCGCGGATCCCGACTTCTTGGAGTCCGTCGACAACATCGTCAAGGAAACGGATAGTGCCCGCCTCAAGAAAGGTGGTGGTTCCCGATTTGAGCATTTCGGTTGCCGCCAATTGCGCAGACAACCGCTCCTCAGCGGCGGTGTACACGGAGTACAGCGGGCACAGCCACATGAAGACGTTCTCTTCAAAAGGTGTGTCGTCGGGAACATAGCCACGGGTCAGCGGTTCGCCGGTTATATGGATGTGGGAGTTGACCATCCCGGGGGTGACAACGAAACGGTCGCCCCCGATCGTCTCGGTTGCGTGGTATTGCTGCTCGAGCCGGCTGGTCTTGCCGACGGCGATGATTTCGCGCCCACGGACTGCCACGGCACCGTCGTGAACGACGTCGCGAGTCTGATTCATGGTGACGACGTAGTTGCCCTTGATCAGCAGGTCAATGTTTTCGGTCACGGCTTCCCCTCAGATTGTTGGGATGGTTGATGTGATCGCTGCGCTGGTTATGGGTGAACAGCAGCACATCGCGTATGGTAAGACCATCAGTCCACCCGAGAAAGAGTACGTTGCATGGGAGCAGGAGCGCATTTTCTGTCGGCGGTTTCGGCAGGCAAACGCCGCCGTGCGAGCCGAGTAGTCGCCGGCGACGGTCGCTGTGTGTTGGTGGCGATGGACCATCCCGCCTACATGGGCACAGGCGTTCCCGCAGAAGCCATCGAACCGATCGCCTCAGCAAAGCCCGACGCCGTGCTCACAACCTGGAACCTGGCACGGCGCTACCCCGAAGCCTTCGCCCGAAGCGGTCTGGTGTTGCGCGTCGATGGCGGGATTGCCGACATGGGCGAACCTGCAACCGACGACACGTCGACCCTGCTCTACACCGCGGAGCAGGCCATGGTCCTCGGCGCCGACGCGATCATCGTGATGGCCTTCAGCGGCACTCACGACGAACATGTCTCACTGTCCCGGTTGGCTCACCTGAGTGCAGAGTGCGAGAAGATCGGGATGGTGCTGATCGCCGAGTCGATTCCGGGAGGCTGGGCCCGAGAGGTTCCCTGGACGGTCACCAATGTCGCCAAGGGTGCCCGAATCGCAACTGAGTTGGGTGCCGACATGATCAAAACCATGTGCCCGGGCCCCACCGACGAGTTCACCGAAATCATCGAGGCGTGTGGCGTGCCGGTGGTCGCCTTGGGTGGACCCAAAATGGATCACGAAGACGATGTGATCGAAATGGCTTCCGGCGTTGTGGCAGCAGGGGCTGCCGGGGTGGCGATCGGTCGCAATGTCTGGGGCTCGCAGGATCCGAAGAACATGGTGACCCGGCTGATGCAGGCCGTGCACGGGCCGTAGCAAGGTTGGCTTGTGAGCGTGGAGCAACACAGCACGATTGACGAGGAGCGCTACCGCGAACTCGCCTCGTTCGCGGCTTCGCGCAATCTTGACCGCGGGCCCGATGACCCGATGCTTGCAAATGTTGCCGAACGGGTGCTGTGTCACGAGGCCCGTCTGCTCGACGACCAGCAGTACCGGCAGTGGCTAGCCCGGTTCGCGGCCGACGCGTTGTATTGGGTGCCGATCGACCCCGACAGCGACCCGCGCACCAAAGTTTCGTTCATGCTCGACGACCGGCGTCGGCTCGAAGACCGGATCGCGCTGCTCGAAACAGGTTGGACCCACTCCCAGCAGCCAGTGTCCCGCGTTTGTCGCCAGGTCAGCAACGTTGCCGCCTGGCCGCTCGAGCCGAACACAACCGAGGTAGCCGTGCGTTGCTCGGTAGTAGCCTGGGAATATCGCCGGGACTCCGTCACACCATTCGTGAGCCGCAACGACTACATCCTGCGAGACCTCGAAGGTGACTGGACCATCGCCCGAAAGATCGTCAGCCTGGTCAACAGCCGCGGCGATGTCCGCAAGTTCCCGTTCATCCTGTGATCATGTCCGACTTGGTCCAAGCCCATCGGGTGCATCGGTCGATTTACACCGAGCCTGAGATCTTCGATCAGGAAATGGCGAAGATTTTCGGTGGAACCTGGGTGTACGTAGCTCACGAAAGTCAGATCCCCGAACCGAACGACTTCATCACCACCCACCTGGGCCGCCGAGAGCTGATCGTCACCCGAGACAGAGACGGACAGTTGCGAGCTTTGTTCAACCGCTGCTCGCATCGGGCATCAACGGTGTGTCAACAAGACCAAGGATCAGCCAAGCATTTCCAGTGCAGCTACCACGGCTGGACCTATTCCAACTCTGGTGAACTCGTGACGATCCCCGACATGACGGGTTATCCAGCCGAGTTCGACAAATCCGATCACGGCCTGGCCCAAGTTCCGCGCCTGAGTACCTTTCGAGGCTTTATTTTTGCAACGTTGAACACCGCGGCGATGCCGTTACTTGACTGGCTCGGCCCGGCCGCAGCTCGAATCGAAGAGTTCGTGGACCGTTCACCAACAGGTGAGATCCAGCTCCGCAACCGTCAACGAATGATCTACAACGGCAACTGGAAACTTGCCTGGGACAACGCTGCTGACGGCGCGCATCCGACGTTCGCCCATCGCTCGTTCGTGTTGCTCAACGAACGCCAACACGGCGGGGCCAAGAGCCTTTCGCAGTTCAAAAGCGCCCCAGACGAAACCGAGATGTACGGCGAAGACCTCGGGAACGGACACCTGTTCATCGACCAACGGCCTGGTCTCAACTCATCGTTCTGGCAAGCTCAACGGCCGATTCCGGGTCAGGAGCCCTACCAAGAGCGTCTCGTCGAAGAATTCGGAGACACGGCACCGGAACTCTTGGACCTGGCGGCCGGGTCGATGGTCAACCTCTCGATCTTTCCGAACCTGTTGTTGAAAGGAAACCATGTGGAGGTGGTTGACCCGGTTCGGGTTGACCAAACCCGTCTGCACACCTGGATGGTGGCCGCGGTTGGCGTGCCTGAAGAAGTCAATGTCTTACGAATGCGTATAGCCGAAGACTTCCCGAGCCTCGGCAACCCGGATGATCTGGAGATTTTCGAACGCTGTCAGCAAGGGCTCGGGATCTCGGAGATTGAATGGATCGACATGAGCAAGGGACTCGGGATGCCTTCTGATATCCCCGACTCTGCGGGTGTGCGTCGGGTTCCTGTCACCCATGAAGCGCCGATGCGAGGCTATTTGCGGGAGTGGAACAGGCTGATGGCAGACGATCCGTTACGCACTGTCGCCGATTCGAACAGCGCCGTGTGGGAGGTCGTCAAGTGACCCGCAAGATCGTTGAGCGGGTAGAGATCCCGCGCTGTGAAGGACGGGCGGTGGAAGTGCTCACCGGTCAGGTAGTTCGGATCATCGCCACTGAAGGTCCACAAGTGGCCGACACCGCTTTTTTGGCCCTTGACAACCCGCGGGAGGGGTATCACGCCGGGCAATCAGTGGCGCTCAACATGTTGGCGGGCACCGGCACGATGCGCCGACTCACTTATTTGTATTCGCGACCTCCTTATGAACGGGTGATGGGAACCGTCATCGACGATCCGGTCGGTGAGCATTTCGCCTGGAACGGAGGCCGCTGCTCTGCGGGGGTGTATTCGGTGCGCGACGACATTGGCGCTGAGGCTCAACATCGGACCTGTCAAGGAAATCTGGAGGAAGCGATCGCTCCTTGGGGTTTCGAGGCTGATCTGGTGCCCGACATTTTCAATATCTTCATGCACACCGACGTGATCGACGAGCACGAATTGGTGTTCAAGGAGTCGTTGGCGCAGCCCGGCGATTACATCGACATCCGTGCAGAGATCGACCTGCTGGTGGCTGTATCAGCCTGCCCGAGTGAGACCTCGGCATCGAACGGCTTCAACCCGAAAGCAATGGCGCTGGAAGTTTGGCTGCCATGAGCCCGATATACGGAATAGGCCCGACATACGGAATAGAAGAGAGTGAGCAACAATGGTTCGGATGATTCGCAAAGCGCAGGTCGATTCGAGTGACGGTGTGCGGGTGCGGGGCTGGATCGCCTCCTACACCGCGCACCTCGCCGCGCGTGTGCCTGATGGTGGTGCTGTGACTTCCTGGATGGAGGCGTACGGCGCCTACGGAGTGGTGTATTGGATGATCGACGCCCCCGATCTCGGGTCGCTCGACGCCTATTTGGATTCGCTGCCCTCCGAAGAGAGCTACCGTGAGTTGTTGATGGCGGGAAGCGATCTGTTTGTGTCTGGCCAAACCAGCGATCTCTTGTTGAAGTCGGTCTGAGAGATGGCTTCTACCGCTGTGCCCACCGCTGTGCCCACCGAAGTGATGCAGGTCGCGGTCGTGACCGGTGTTGGCGAGGTGGAGTTGCGTTCAGAGCCGCTTCCAGTGATAGGAGCGCAAGACATTCTGGTGCGGGTAGGGGCGTGCGGACTATGCACGATGGAACGGCGCCTGTTCTCCGGGGAGAAACAGATTTACCCTGTTGCCCCTGGTCACGAGGTCGCAGGGCGGGTGGTCGAAACCGGCGAGCAGGTGGCTTTGTTGCCGGGTGCCCCCAAAGTCGGCGATCTTGTGGCGGTTGATCTGTTGACTCGCTGCGGTACCTGCACGACCTGCCGCCGCGGTCGAAGCGCAGTGTGCAAACAACCGCAAGGCAGCGCCCTAGCCGATGGCACGATTTCGATGGGGGCAGGGCTCGCCGACTTCGTTCGGGTGTCCGCCTCACAGGCGTACGTCACCGGCGACATACCCATCGCACAAGCTGCCATGGGTGAGCCATTGGCGTGTGTGGTTCATTCGGTACGGCTCAGCGGGATGCTCGCCGGTGACCGGGTAGCGGTGTTGGGGGCGGGATATATGGGGCGTTTGCATCACGCTCTGTGCCGAGCCCGGGGTGCCGGTTCTGTGGGGCTTGTCGACGTATCGAGCAGTCGTCTCGACGAAGCGGCTGACGGGGGAGCGGATTGGATCGCCACACCGCAAACCACTCGTGACGTTGGCGGGAAAGCCGACATCGTCTTTGTCACCGCCGCGGCCGCTGGACTGTTTGAGCTGGCCGTCGACATCTGCGACAGCGGCGGAACCATCGTGCTCTACAGCGCCTTCCCGAAAGAACTCACCGGAAGTCTCGGCCTCGATCACTTCCACCATGAGGAGATCACGGTGGTGGGCGTCTACAGCCAAGAGCCCCAGGATTGGCGTATTGCTGCCGGTCTGCTGCGGTCCGGGGCGCTCAGCGATGACCTCGACCGGTTGGTAACCGCCCGCTACAGCCTCGAAACGGTGGCCGATGCCCTGCAACAAGCCACCCACACACCCGTTTACCGCGTGTTGGTGGGCGCCGATACTGGAGCCTGAATTGTCGGTTGTTGTTGGTGTCGATCTCGGCAGCAGCGCGGCGCGGGCTATTGCTTGTGACCGCCAAGGAAAGATCCTTGCGACCGCTGCGGTCGGCTACCGCGGTAGCGAATCTTGGCCCGTCGGCCGTGCCGACCCGAACAGTTGGCTTGAGGCGATGCTCAGCGCCATGAACGAACTGGTGGTGAGGTGCCCAGCCGCCAGCAAACCCGCAGCTCTTGCTGTGGGCGGCCAAACCCCCACCACGGTTCCGATCCCGGAAGGCTTGGCAGTCACCGTCAGCCACCCCGCGGTTGCCGACCTGGGGCTTCACGAAGTTCATGCGGCTCAATGCGAGATTTTGGGTGACGAGCTTGGGGATGGTTTTGCTCCTTGCGAGATTTGGGATTGGGTGTTGCGCCAGCTTGGGGGAGGTTCCTTTCACGGTTTGTGGCCCGGTGATCCGGCGCCGGTTGGTTTCGGGGAGCCGATTGCCACCGGTTCGTCGGTGGGCGTCAACGACGGCAGTCATGGCTTGGCGAAAGGCACTGTGTTGGTGCCTGCGTCGGCCGACGCGTTCATGGGGTTTTGGGCGTGCGGTGCCTATCGCCCGGGGGTTGGACATGATCCCGGCGGGCGCACGGGAGGGCTGGGGTTGGCGGTGGCCTCCGATTCGGTTCGTGATGACATGTTCTCGATGCCGAGCGCGGTGCAGGACGTGTCGATCGTCGGTGGACCGGTAAACGGTCATGGCCGTTTGCTCGAGTGGTGGGCAAGCCTCAGCGGACTGTCGATTGCCGCGGTGCTCGCCAAAGCAGCGCAGGTTCCGCCCGGAGCCGAAGGTGTGCTTGTGCTGCCCTACATTGCAGGTGAACGTGATCCCCGCTGGGACAAACGGCTCACAGGCGAGATACATGGACTGTCCCTCGATTCGGGTCCTGAGGAAATTTCTAGGGCAGTGTTGGAATCGACTGCTTATGGCCTTGCCCATATTGCTGAGAATCTGGCGGCTGGAGGGTACGAGTTGCAGACGCTGGCATGCGGTGGATCGCCGGCGCTGAGCCGGCTTTGGTGCGAGATCAAAGCATCGGTGCTGGGCGTTGAGGTTTTGGTACCGGAAAAGCCGGACTATTCGGCTGCATATGGCTCCGCTTTGGCCGCTGGCGCGGGACTTGACTGGTGGCCCAAACCAGGCGTCGAATACGGCGCATGGCCCATGCCCGCCATGCAAACAATCCTGCCCACCCATGACCCCGCCTACGAACACAGCTACCAACGCTTCATCGAACTCGGTAACTCCGCGGTAGCCCGCCTCGACACGGACTGAGTCTGACCGGGTTGGTATCCCGTCGCACTCTGCTACAGAATAAATCAGGGCTACAGAATAAATCAGGGCTACAGAACAAATCAGGGCTACAGAATAAATCAGGGCTACAGAACAAAACGAGGTAGTTTCGACGCTGAGTCAACCATCGAGGAGGACGGTATGCAGATCCGGCGAGTCTCGGGTGCGTTGGGTGCCGAGATCACCGGTGTCGACCTGCGCGCTCCCGACCTTGACTTCGAGGCGCTCTATCAAACGTTCCTTGAGCACGAGGTCATCTTCTTGCGGGAAGTGCACCTCAGCGAAGACGAGCACCTTGCGCTCGGGCGACGTTTCGGCACGCCCAGCATCTATCCCGTAGCCCGTGTATTGGGAGCGACCGAACCGTCAATGACTGTGATCGAGGACGGCCCCGACAGCCCACCCCTTGCTGATCGCTGGCATACCGATGTCACCTGGACTGCGACACCGCCCAAGGCCGCCCTGTTGCATATGGAACTGGTCCCCGAGTTCGGCGGCGACACGGTGTGGGCCTCGGCGACTCGTGCCTACGAAGCTCTCAGCCCCCAGGTTCAGTCGTTTTTTGCTTCGTTGACGATCAGGCACTCCAACGAGGATTATCTGAAACGGGTGGCCGAGAAGGGAGGCAAACGCGCCGAAGGGATCGTCGAGGCCATCGAGCGGGACTACGGCCCTGTTGAGCATCCTCTGGTGCGAACTCACCCCGAGACCGGCAAGCGAGCGCTGCTGTACGCCGAGGGTTTCATCGACCATGTGGTTGGTGTGAGTCAAGCTGAGAGCGACATGGTTCTCAAGTTCCTGCGCGGGCACGTAGCGGACGTGTCGTTGCATTGCCGCTGGCAGTGGCGTGAGGGTGACCTGGCGATCTGGGATGAGCGTTCGACGCTGCATCGTGCCGCTGGGGACCACTTCCCCCAACGGCGTATCATTCGCCGACTTGAGATCGACGGCGACCGCCCCTACCTCGACCCCAACGGTTCCTAGGGCCCGCCGAGACGGGTTGTCGGGCCCGACGGTGTTGTCTGCTGTAATCACCATTGACACTCAAGAAAGAAGTTATACACTTGTGGCATAACCCCTCTCCCCCTTCGTGGGGAGGGCTCGAGACCCACCCGTACGGGTGGGTCTCTGTATTTCATTTCCAAACTTCGGGGCGTTGAAGGTAGCCGCTCGGGAGCGTCACCCGGTCCGGCATCTGACAGGAAGATAGTATTTCCGTGCGCAGCGGCCTAGCCGTCGACGCCACCCTTTCGAGTTCCCGATTGACGGTCGAAGCGGGACTGATCACATCAACGGTGTGACCAGCATCGACGACGAGCTTGATTGCGATCTTGAAATCACCATCGTTGGTCACAAGGATCGCACGATCGCAAGCCGCTGTGTGGAAATCGTTGACAAGATGCGCCGCTAGCGCAACGTCGAGGCCCACGATCCGGTCAAAGGCTTCCAGCGCCTCGCCGCAAACCCGGTCGAACACCCCGACCGCGATCCATTCGTCGCGGCGGCCCCGAAGCGTGGTGTCAGACACCTCAAAATCCATGATCGCTTCCACATCGACCCACGACGCCCCCGTCACCAACCGGATCATGATCCCCCGAAAACACACCCTGTCAGCGATCCGCGGTCGGTGACAACCCAACGGATGGCCCCGATCCGGCGGCGGCAACAACCACTTGACTGCCGCCCATACAGCATCAAACACTTCAGGCTCCAGCGCGCGCATAATGACAGAAACCTCCACCTGGTCGTCGTTGGTTAGGTCAACCCAAAGTTCACTTCGGGCAACCCGACGACCGGTGGATGGTCACCTACCCGCGCGGCCCCTTAGGGTTGAGGGCCGATAGAGGCTGCGAAGACTGAGAGGAAACAGCAATGGATGTCCGAGAAGCGTTGTACACCACCAGAGCAATGCGGCGGGTCAAACCCGACCCGGTCCCCGAAGAGATCCAACTACGCATACTTGATGCGGCGATCCGGGCGCCGAGCGGAGGCAACAGCCAGGGATGGCGCTTTCTAATTGTGGACGACCCCGAGCAGATAGCGAAGATCGGTGCGCTCTACTCGGACTGCATCGACATGTTGTGGGAGACGATCTACAAGGACCAGGTTGCTGAGGCGGCTGCCGGGGAGACTCCTGAGTCCCGCCAGTTCTCGAAGATCATCAAGTCGGTGACGTGGGCGCAGAAGAACTTTGCGACCTACCCGCTGTTGCTCTTTGCGTTCGACAAGTTCGATACGACCGGTGGATCGATCTTTCCGGCCGTGTGGAGTGCCATGTTGGCTGCCCGAGCCGATGGTGTGGGCTCATCGCTGACCAGCGTGCTGTTGTTCAAGAACGACGAAACCCTTGATGTTCTCAACGTGCCCAAGGACCAGGGGTGGCGGATGGCCTGCTGTGTGCCCATGGGCTATCCGTTGGGCATGTGGGGTACTGCCAGCCGACTCCCCGCACACGAGGTGTCGTATCGCAACACTTGGGGAACCCCTCTCGGCGCAGAAATCAACGAGCCCCTCTGGCCCTAGGAGGCCCTAGCTGGTCAGTCCCAGAGCCAGCGGGTGGCGCATTTTGAGAACTCTTCGGGAGTTTCGATCATGCCGAAGGCACGTTCGGGGATCACTTCGAACGCAGCGCCGCCGTACACGGCCTCCATCATCTCCTCTTTGGAGAAGTTGTCGTCGCAGTACTTCTCTGCCCACGCAACAGCGAGTGGCTCGGCGTCGTCGCCCTCAACAAGTACCGCCCGTCCTTCAAGAGAAACGCACTCGACACTGTTGGTCGTGGTGACGACGACCTGATCGTTGGTCTTGATGTTGCGTACCTTGCGCGTCCCGGAGTCACAGCACATGCCGAAGCGTTCCCGCTCGGGCATCCAAACACCCCAGACGGGCATTGAATGCGGCCGCCCCTCCGCGTTGGCAGTCACGAACCAGAAGTTACGTTCGGCGAGCAAGCGTTGCTCCGCCCATGACCAATCCAACAAACCCTCGGGGTCTTCGGTTACCCCATAACCAGCCATGTTGGGACGTGTAATGCGGGGCACCCAAAAAGTCTATAGCCACTATGGTCGGCGGCAAGGCTGTGGGTAGGGCAGAATAACGGCCCATGCCAGTTTCGGCGAGTCGTTGGATTCTTGGTGTTGATACCGGCGGTACCTATACCGACGCGGTCATCTACGACGAGGGCTCGAACTCCCTACTTGCCAAAGCCAAGGCACCGACGACACACGATGATCTCGCTGTGGGTATCGGCCAGGCGATCGAGCGGGCACTCGGCGCGGCATCGGTCGATCCGAGCGCTATAGGCTTTGTGTCGCTGTCCACCACGTTGGCAACAAACGCGCTAGTCGAAGGCAGAGGACGCCCGGCGGCTTTGGTGATGATCGGGTTCGAGGAGGCCGTACTCGACCGGGGTGGTTTGCGAGAAGCGATCGGCCGCGATTCGGTGGTGATGGTTGCGGGAGGGCATACCCCACACGGTGCTGAAGTCGAACCGCTCGACACCGAGGCGCTTGCTGCGGCGGTCACAGAGATCGCACCATCGGTGGATGGCTTCGCGGTCACGTCGCAGTTCAGCGTGCGCAACGCCGACCATGAGATCGCCGCTCGTGACTTGATTCGGGAGCGAACCGGCCTACCTGTTACCTGCAGCCATGAGTTGGCGGATGAACTGGACGGCCCCAAACGGTCGGTGACGGCTCTACTCAACGCCCGCATGATCGCCTTGATCGACGAGCTCGTGTCGACCACCACAGAGGTACTCGACGTGCAGGGGATCGACGCGCCGATCATGGTGGTCCGTGGTAACGGCTCGTTGGTGTCGGCTGACTTTGTCCGGGAACGCCCTGTGGAGACGATCCTGTCGGGCCCGGCCGCCAGCCTGCTCGGTGCGGCTCATCTCGTAGGCGAGAAAGACGCCATCATCTCCGACATCGGCGGCACCACGACCGACATCGCGGCATTGCGCGACGGACGGTTCGACTTAGGTGCCAGGGGCGCGACGGTCGGTGGACACCAAACCATGGTTGAAGCGGTAGCCATGGCGACTCATGGTCTGGGTGGTGACAGCGAGGTGTTGCTTGCGGATCGTGCGCTCGGGGCCGACTTGGTGGTTGGGCCACGACGTGTGGTTCCGCTAGTAGTCACGGCGCAGAGTCACGGTGATTTCCTGCAATCCCAACTGAGGCGCCAACTTACTGCCGACACCCTTCCGCAGGAGTGGAGCACGGTTTTCCTGCAGCCGACAGCGAAAGCCGCGGAAGCCTCGCTGGATCGTGTCGAACGTCAGTTGATGGAAAGGATCGGCGACCAGATTGTTGCCGCGGACACTGTTGTCGAAGGCAGCCGATCTGCTCTCGCCACGAGAAGGTTGGCTGCTCGCGGTGTGTTGCGCATGTCGGCATTCACGCCTACTGATGCCAGCCATGTGCTTGGCACTCAATCAACTCATGATCCTGCGGTTGCCCATGCCGCTGCCCAAGTTTGGTCACGGCGATGCGATCATCGCGGCAAGGCCATCGTCGAAACGCCAAGTGAGTTCGCTGAGGCTGTGACAGCAAGCCTGGTGCGTCAGTCGGCTGAGAAGCTGCTTGCCATGGCATTCGCCAGCGATGGCCTATCGGAACGTGCCGCTGCGTCTGAGGTGGTGGCCGCGGCGCTTGATGGTAGGCCGCGCTCGTCCAAGCTGGTGGTTGGTCTGGCGGTTCCGTTGGTGGGCCTTGGTGCCCCGGCGGCTAACTACTACCCGGCGATCGGAGATTTGCTCGGCACCAAAGTTGAGATTCCCGAGCACGCGGAAGTGGCTAATGCGATTGGTGCTGCTGTGGGCAAGGTTCGCTTGCGTCGCCGTGTGACTGTGTCCTCGCCCCGCCGAGGGCTGTACCGGGTTCACATCGGTGCGGAGCCGACCTCCTTTTTTGAACTTGAACCGGCCAAAGAAGCGGCTATTGATCAGGCTTGTTCAGCGGTGGCCGCGGCGATGGCTGCTGCGGGCGCGCCCGAGTTTGACTTGGAGACCCACTGGAACGAGAAATCCGTTGATCTCAGCGGTCGCAAGCTATTTGTAGAAGGTGTCGCCAGCGTCATCGGCACTGGTCGACCGCAACTCGATTGACCGTCGTCGGCCTACGCTTTGGGTATGGCATCAGACGCAGCACTCGAAAGCGAACTCATCAACCGGATCACCTGGAAAATCCCCAACGCGTTGGCGTTGGTGGGATCCAGAGCAGGCGACGAACGCAACGCGATGACCACGAGTTGGATTTCGCAGTTTTCGATGGAACCGGTGCTGATCGGCATTGGAGTCGAAAACACCGCGGTCACCCATCGGCTCATCAGCGATGGTGGCTCCTTCACGGTCAACCTTTGGGACTCCGAAGACACCAGAGTCTTCGTCAAGTTCTCAAAACCCGCCCGCGACGAGGGCGATACCCTCAACGGTCGGGCTGTTCGATCTGGCCGTACCGGAGCGCCGATTTTTGTTGAAGCCATCGCTTGGATGGATTGCGAGGTCCGCCATGCGATCGACCTGGGCACTCACACTCTGTTCATCGGTGAGCTCGTCGACGCCGCAATCGTGGATGACACGAAGCGCTCCGCTTCCATGAACGACACCCGCATGAAATACGGCGGCGTAAGGCGGCACTGATCAGCAAGAACCGCAGGTATCACAGGGGGGATGCTGATGCGAAACAATGAGCCAATGCAGCGTTGGGTTGTCGTGGCTTGTTTGGCGACGATTGTTTATTCGGCGGGGATCGGTCTGAATAGGTTCCTCGGATCTGAGGGAGAACCCGGGAGCCTGCGTATCTCGGTATCGCTGGTCGCGCCCTTCGTCGTTGCTGCTTTGGTGGCTCTGCTGGCCAACTCAGTAGGTCGAGGACGTTTCGTTATGGCAGCGGGAGCCGGCATCATTCCGGCGGCGGTGATCTCGGTCATAGCGCTGCCGCTGTGGATCCCGGCGATCATGTTGCTGGTCGTCGGCTGGCGCCAAACGACGCCGGGGTCGATGAGAGAGATGGTCTCCAGCATGGCTGTCACGATCGGAATATTCGCCGCCATGATTGCCATGCTGGTTCAGAGGGATCCTCTTGAGTGGTCCGATGGTCCAATCGATCAGTATTCGAACAACACGATTACGGCTTCAGAATCGTTGCTATCGGCCACGATCCTCGGTGTGGTCATAATTGTCGCATTAGCCGCTGCTCGCCCGAGGATTGTCGACGAAGCCGGCTCCGACAACCCCGACGGTTAAGGCCATGGAGGCTCTGCTCGGGCCGTACCGGCGATTGACGCCGCGGCGTGTGGACATGCTGTTGTTTGTCGCCGTGGTCGTTGCAGCGGCCACCGGGCTGTTGTCGTGGGGCGTGGGCACCGGTTGGGCCCGCTGGGTGACTGTCGTTCACACGCTCGCTGGTTTGAGCCTGTTTGCGCTGGCGCCCGCCAAGATCAGCGGGTCGGTGCGTACCGGTTTGCGCCGGCGACGGGCCACGCGGTGGCTGTCGGTGCTGCTTGGTGGGCTGGTGACGGCCACGGTCGTGCTGGGCGTGCTGCACTCCACCGGACTTTGGTACGGGGTCGGTTACTGGTCAGCGCTGTGGACCCATGTGCTGTTGGCCGGCGTGCTGGCTGTGCTGGTGATCTGGCATATCGTCAGCCGCACGGGTCGGCCGAGAATGGCTGACCTTGATCGCAGGGCCGTCGCTGGAGGTGGCGCTGCGCTGGTGGCCGCGGCTGCGGTGTATGGCGTCCAAGAACTCGCCGTGGGTGGGAACCGGCGCTTCACCGGCTCCCAGGAGACCGCCTCGTTCAATCCACCTCAAATGCCGACGGTGACATGGCTCAACGACCGTGCTCCCGACGTCGCAGCCCAGCAGTGGGATCTCGCCATCGCCGGCGAGCCGGTCTCGATCAAGGCCCTTAGGGACTCGGCTCGGCCGGTGGAGGCCGACCTTGACTGCACTGGCGGTTGGTGGAGCCGTCAGCGGTGGGACGCGGTTCCGCTATCGGAATTGATGCCTGGCTTGGACGCGCCCACGCTTGAGGTCACATCGCTGACCGGCTACAGCCGCCTGTTCCCCGCCCGAGACGCCGAGAACCTCTTTCTTGCTGTCGGTTACGACGGTGAGCCCCTGCGACGAGGGCACGGAGCCCCGGTGCGGCTAGTGGCACCCGGACGGCGCGGTTTCTGGTGGGTCAAGTGGGTCAGCTCCGTTGAGCCCGTCAACCGCCGATGGTGGCTTCAGTTGCCCTTCCCGCTGGAGTGACGACGCCTCACGTCAGCGGGAGTCATGCGCCCTCAGAACTGGCTTGGGTGCCGCGACGTTCGCGCATGCGTTGTTTCATGCGGGCGTGGGAGGTGGGGGTGCCGTCGTGGAAGGTCCCGAAGAGCTTGTCGATCGGCACGGGCCGGTTGCCGTAGTTGCATTCGAAATAGCGGTGATGCAGATGGTGGAAGTAGTCGGCACCGGGAGCGGTCCGGCCTTCACGTCGGCCGATCTCGAAACGCTCGAAGCCGGAATGCGAGACTGCCGGTGACACGCCGTTGAACAAACCGTTGAGAATCACGATGAAGGGGTGGGCGGGCGCAACCCACCAGAGCAGAAAAACGCTGAAATAGATCACGTGCTCCAGCGGGTGCATCGAAATTCCGCTCCAAGGCCCGGTGTTCACGTTGCGGTGATGCAGGTAGTGGGCGTGGTCGTAAAACCAACGGACATGCAGCAGCCGATGGTTCAAATAGAAGTGCGTGACGGACTGTGATGTGTCGAGACATGTGCAAGGTGCGAACCTGCGCGGGACGGGGTTTTTAGGGTTGGGGTTGGGGTTGGTAGTCGCGGTTGGGGTTGAGGGTTAGGTGTCGGAGGAGTTCACCGGTTTGGGTTGCGATGACTCTGATGTCGAGGTCGGCGACTAGCAGGGTTACGGGGGTGTGTTTGTGGGCTCGGCCGATGCCGATGTGGTGGAGTCGGCTGTTGTGGCGGAGTGTGACGGAGCCTGTTTTGTCGACGCGGTCGTGGCGGACTCTGAAGTGGATGCCGGCACCGTTGTGTTCAGGACCGGTTTTGGGTAGTCGGGTGTAGGCGGCTGCTGGGGTTGAACGTCCGAGGGATCGGTGGGGGCGGTGGTGGTTGTAGGTGTCGACGAATTCGTTGAGGAGCGCCTGGAGTTCGTTGAGGTTGTTGGCGCAGGGTTGGGCTTTGAGCCATTTCTTGAGGGTTTGTTGGAAACGTTCGACTTTCCCGCAGGTGGTGGGGTGGTTGGGTGCAGAGTGCTTTTGGGTGACGCCCAACGCGGCGAGGTGGGCCTCGAAGGCGTTGCGTCCGCCTTTCCCGCCCGAGAAGCGGGTCGTGTAGACCATGGCGTTGTCGGTGAGCACCGACGCAGGAACCCCGTGGTCAACACAGGTTTGGTTGAAGGTGTCAACAACGATCGGGCCGGTGATACGCCGATGGACGGTGACCGACAGAGCGCAGCGGGAGCAGTCGTCGAGCCAGGTGATGATCTCGGTGTCGGCACCTGTGGCGAGGTGCCAGTGGCAGAAGTCCGACTGCCACATCTCGTTGGGCAGATCAGCCTCGAACCGGACATAGGACGACCGGGGGCGTTTCTTCGGGTTGGGCTCCACGAGACCCAGATCAACAAGGCGGCGCCGTATCGTCGAGGGCGAAACGGTGATCTGGTGGCGCTGCTGGAGGTGCCAGCAGACGGTGTGCGGGCCGGCGTCGAGGCCTCGGGAGGACAGCTCTGAGCGTAGGTTCACCACCAACTCGACCGTCTCGTCACAGACCTTGGATGGCGAGCTACCAGGACGCCGCGACCGGGCTTGGAAAGCCGTGTCGCCCTCAACACGCCAGCGGGCCACCCAACGCGACACCGACGACTCCGAGACCTCGTACTGCCTGGCTGTTTCGGCCTGGGTTCTACCCTCGATCACCACCGACAAGATTGCTGCGCGACGCTTCGACATGACGCCACAATCGCCACCCCCGAACCTTGCACATGTCTTGACTCATACCTTGCACATGTCCTGAACCACAACAGAAGTGCGTGACGGACCACAGGAACACGCCGACGGTCAGCACCCCCAGATACGGCCACGCCGTGTTCCACTGTGCTGAAGGGATCCATTCGTTGGCGTATGCCCACAGGGTGAGTGATTCGTATGCCGTCCAGATTGCGCAGCCGCTGAGGAGGCTCCAGAACATGTTGTCGCGGGTCTGGTTGGTCCACAGGAACGAGCGGTTGGTGGTGCTGAGCCAACGCTGGTTGTACTTGTAGCGCTGCTCTTGGGCTCGCCGGGTGTACAGGAAGAGGTGAAGCGACCCCGCTACTAGGGTCAACAGCAGCGCATTGCGCAGGTAGATCTCCAGGATCCATCTCGGATGCAGGGTCGTCATACGTTGGATCGACGGGGTGAGGTAGTTCCAAGTCAGAGCTGCCAGCGCCACCCAGAACATCCCGTAGGGCAGCATCACGGGAGTGAATAGATAGCGCAGCGTTGAAACCGGCCGAGGTGGCCACTCAAGGATCGGCGACACCGTTATAGGAACCGTGGGTTCGTAGCCCTTGGACTCGGGACCGCGCCCCGTGTTGATCGTCGGGGACGGATCCGCCATGGGCGTACGACCTCCTTCAAGCGCGCTGCTTGTCGGCCAAGCAGACCTGCTCGACCAGCACCGAATATTACACCCCAAGTCAAGCCTGGGAATGTGGTTCAGCGGCCAGTGTGAGCGGGAACTGGGGCGGTGGTGAACACCATGACGTCGTCATCGACTGGCTTACGGCCGATGAACTTGCGGTCTCTCAGATAGTTCTGGGTGTTGAGCCAGGGTTCTCGGTCGCCTTGGCGAGGAAGTAAGTGCATAGCGCGTTTGATGTAACCGGCTGGGAAGTTGTCGATGAAGGGTCGCGGCACCATGTCGTGGTCGGTCGGCCTCAGACGCGGCGTGCACTGCGTGGTTCCGGTTGAGCGCATGTGGTTGAGCAGACGACACAGGTAAGCGGCGTTGAGGTCGACCCGTAGGGTCCAAGACGCGTTGATGTATCCGAAGGTCGACACCAGGTTGGGCACATCGGAGTAGGCCATGCCCTTGTAGGTCCAGGTTTTGTGGAGATCGACGGGTTGGCCGTCGACTTCGAGTTCCACTTGACCGAGCGCTACTAGGTTCAGACCGGTGGCGGTGACGATGATGTCGGCTTCGAGCTCAGTGCCCGATTCGAGCAGAATTCCTTTTTCTGTGAACGTGGCGATCGTGTCGGTCACCACCGATGCCGAACCGTTGTCGATGACTTCGTACAGGTCGCCGTTGGGAATGAGGCAAAGCCGCTGGTCCCAAGGGTTGTACTCGGGCGTGAAATGTGTCTCGATGTCGTAGTCAGAGCCGAGAGCATCGCGAGCGGCGTCCAAAAGACGTTCCTTCAGGCGCTCGGGTTTGTTGCGGGACATTCGGTAGATGAGATGGGTCCGGAAGATGTTCTTCCAGCGGGTCAGCCAATAGGCGGCCCGTTTCGGTAGCACACGCTTGAGTTTCCGGTTGATCGGGTCGATGTCGGGTGCGGGTGCCATATAGGTAGGCGAGCGCTGCAGCATGGTGATGTGTGCGGTGTCGACGGCCATTGCCGGTACAAGGGTTACCGCAGTTGCTCCCGAGCCGATGACAACCACCCGCTTGCCTTTGTAGTCGAGGTCTTCGGGCCAGGCCTGTGGATGGAGGATCCTGCCTTTGAAACGCTCGATGCCCGGAAATTCAGGAGTGAAACCTTCGTGATAGGAGTAGTAACCGGCACACATGTTCAAGAGGTTTGCCGTCATCGTGCTGCGCTCGCCGGTGTCGGCTTGTTCAATTTCTACCGTCCAGCGCTGCTCGGCGCTCGACCACGAGGCTCGGCGCACGCTTCGGCCAAAGTGAATGTGACGAGCGAGGTCGTACTCCTCGATCGTCTCTTTGAGATAGTCGAGAATCGCAGGTCCTTCGGCTATCGATTTGTCCGCGGTCCAGGGCTTGAAGCTGAAGCCGAGGGTGTGCATGTCGCTGTCGGAACGCACACCGGGATAGCGAAAAAGGTCCCAAGTACCGCCGATATCCGGCCGTCTTTCGAGGATCACAAACGTGCGGTCCGGGCATTCTTTCTGCAGGTAGTACCCAGCCCCGATCCCAGAAATCCCCGCCCCCACTACAAGAACGTCTGTGTGGTCGCGAAGCATGGCTAGTCCTCGAAGAGGTGGTACATGGCGGCCGTTGCGCCGCACATCATCTCAACCCGAGCCGAACGCTCAACGGACGCTACGAACTTCGAGCCATCGTCGCCCATCCAACGGCCCCCTTCGCCGAGTGCATCGAGAGCAGGAGCAACAACCGTACGAGGATCAACAGGCGGGGCTCCCATACGTTCATAGTCAGGGCCGCTGGAACGGAAAGCGGGGGTGTCCATGCTCGGCGCGACGATCGCCAAAGTGTCAACGCCGGCGTCCTTCAGTTCCCAGCCGATCGCCTCAATGAGGTTGACGGAGAACGCTTTGGTTGCGCTGTAGAGCCCCACGCAGGCGGTGCCGGACAGGGCAGACCCCGAACTGGTGACAACAAATCCTCCTCGTCCACGTTCCGCCATGGCAGGCAGCGCCCACGCGGCTAGATCGACAGTCGCCCGGCAGTTGATATCGAGGGTCTTGCGACGCATCTCCGCGTCCATATCGAGAAACGGGCGAACATATGAGACACCGGCGTTGGCTATCGCAATCCCGATCTCAAGGCCGGCGGTCTGCTCTGTGAGCACATCGACCCATCCGGAATCGCTGACATCGGCGATCACTGTGAGAGTCTCACCGCCGAGACCAGCGGCGACATCAACCACTCCCGGTGAGATGTCGACCATAACAACGCCGACGCCCCGAGCTATCAACTCCTCGGTGTACGCCAAGCCGACCCCGGCTCCCGCACCCGTCACCACACCCCACGGCCCGTATTTCTCAGCAAAGTCTGTCATCCCACAACCTTGCCAGAGCCCACCCCATTCCGTCGAAACGGGCACCGTGGTCCTGCACAACGCCCTTACACAGCCCGGTGACTTGTTTGCAATGAGGGGAGCCAAGCCTATTTGGCACTGGTTTAACATCTCACTTGTACAGGCTGTCGGGTCAATGTGACAGTAGCGAACCAGCGATCTTGAACGGGCGCAGGTTTCTCTTGGGCATGTCCGCGTCCGTGGAAACCGTTGGATGGCGCTAGCAGGTACCGTCGTATGGGCGCGCTATCTTTGGCTGGAACTCAATAACAGGAGATTCTATGGGACGGGGAGTTCTCGACGGGTACGCCAGCGGCTCAGCTGCCAGGATGCAGGCCCCGCAACAGGTCTACCCTGTCAGGCCCAACGGGGCTCCGATTCAACTTGATGGGCTGGGATGATGACAAAACCACGCCAACCGTCGGCAGTTGATCTCTTCTGCGGGGCGGGAGGGCTTTCTTTTGGGATGCAACAGGCCGGAATTGAGGTGGCTGCGGGTATCGACCTTGACCCGTCTTGCAGGTATCCCTTCGAGGCGAACGTCGGTGCCGAGTTCTACGAGCGCGATCTCTTCGGGCTATCGCCTGATTTCGTCGGTTCTCTGTTCGCCGTGGATAGACCGCGGTGTTGTCGGGTTGCGCGCCGTGCCAGCCGTTCTCGACCTATACCAACGGCCGCAGCAATCCGAACAGCCAGTGGAAGCTGCTCGACAAGTTCGCCGAGATCGTCCAGGAGGTACGGCCCGAGGTCGTGACGATGGAGAACGTGTCGCTCCTGTCTCGCCACGCTGTGTTTGCGAGCTTCTTGGCGGCGCTGAGGGCGGCGGGCTACCGACTCAGCTATTCGGTTGTGCGGTGTTCGGACTACGGTGTCCCCCAGCGCAGGAAGAGGTTGGTGTTGTTGGCATCAACGCTTGGCGAGATCGTGCTTGAGCCGCCGGGGTGGAATCGGTCGGGGGAGCCGACGGTGTGGGAAACCATCGGACAGCTGGATCCGCTGCAAGCGGGCGGCACGTCCGAGAGCGATCCTCTGCACCGGTGCAGCGGGCTATCTGAGACGAACCTGCACAGGATCCGTAAATCCGTGCCGGGCGGAACTTGGCGCGACTGGGAGGTTGCGCTGCGGGCCGAGTGCCACAGGAAAGCAACGGGCCGCACCTACTCCAGCGTGTACGGGCGGATGAGCTGGGATCAGCCGGCTCCGACGATCACGACCCAGTTCCACGGATATGGCAACGGTCGCTTCGGGCACCCCGAGCAGGACAGAGCGATCTCGCTGCGAGAGGGTGCTCTGCTGCAGACGTTCCCTGAGGACTACTCCTTTATCGCGTCGAGCGAGACCGTGCAGATAGCATCAGTGGCTCGCCTGATCGGCAACGCTGTGCCTGTCGCGCTGGGCGCCGCAATAGGACGTTCCATCAACAGCCACCTGGAGGCTCTGCTATGAACACCAGCGAGCACAAGTACGAGATGACGCTGAGCCTCAACGTGCTGCGCCATCTGGGGTTCGGCCTTTACAGCAACGTCGCCGCGGTGCTCTCTGAGGTAGTGGCCAACGCTTGGGACGCCGACGCTGAGAACGTTTCGATCTTCATTGACGCCAGTGACGGCCACGTCATCATCGAAGACGACGGCCACGGAATGACCGTTCACGACGCGAACGACAAGTATCTGACGGTCGGCTACGAGCGCCGCAAGAGCGAGCGCCGCACCCCGGTCCTGGATCGCCCGGTCATGGGACGCAAGGGGATCGGCAAACTGTCACTGTTCTCGATAGCGCGTTCCGTGGAAGTGCACACCGTCAAAGACAGCATCAAGCACGGCTTCGTCATGGACTCCGACCAGATCGAGAAGATTATTGCCGACGGGCGAGAGGCAGAGTACAACCCCGAGGCGGTCAATCCCGACGACATCAACATCCAGCGGGGCACACGGATCACCCTCACGAACATGAAGCGCCAACTCCAATGGACCGGCAAACCGCTCCGTAGGCGCCTCGCTCGTCGATTCAGCGTCATCGGAGCTCTCCACGATTTCAACATCTTGCTCAACGACGAGCCGATCACCGTCGAAGACCGCGAATACCAGGACAAAGTACAGTACCTGTGGACCTTCGGCGACACCGGCCTCCGCTGCCGTGACGCTGCCACCAAACTCGAAGAGCACGAACAGCGCGACAACAATATCCACGACTCCGACTATCAGATAGACGGGTGGATCGCGACGGCCTTCAAGTCCGGCCAACTCAAGGACCCTGACACCAAAGAGAGTCTCAACAACCTAGTGATAATGGTGCGCGGGAAGCTCGCCCAAGAAGACATCCTTGAGGAGTTCGGCGAAGGCGGCCTCTACACGAAGTACCTCTTCGGTGAGATCCACGCCGACTTCTTGGACCTCGACGACCAAGATGACATCGCAACCACCAGCCGCCAGAGGCTCATTGAGGAAGACCCACGATACGAGGCGCTCAAGAGCAAGCTGAACGACGAGCTGAAATAGATCCAAAAGAGGTGGACCCAGTTGCGCAATCAGCAGGGAACCGTCCAAGCGCTCTTGTTCCCACAGATCAAAGAGTGGTTCAGCGACCTTGACGCGGACCAACAAAAGGCAGCCAAAGGACTGTTCGGGCGCATCAACCAACTCCCACTCGAAGACGACGACCAGAAACGCCAGCTTTTTGTCAGCGGTGTACTGGCCTTCGAGAGCCTAAAACTGCGGCGAATGCTCCACCGCCTTGATGAGGTGTCACCAGAGAACCTCGAAGCTCTTAACGACGTATTTATCCAACTCGACGATCTGGAGGCCAGCGCCTACTACCAGATCGCGAAGGACAGACTCGAGGTCATCCGAAAGCTCACAGGACTCGTGGACGACGGTGCAAAAGAGGACGCACTGAAGGTGCATCTCTACAAGCACCTTTGGCTGCTCGACCCGTCCTGGGAGCGAGCCACCAACACCCAAGTCATGGAGAAGCGGATACACAAAGCTCTAGATGCCGTTTACAACTCCCTGACAGAGGAGCAACGCCTCTCACGTCTGGATATCTATTACTCGACCACGGGGAACAAGCACGTCATCATTGAGCTAAAGCGGGCCAACAGGGTGCTGACCACCAGCGACCTCCATGTCCAGATCTCCAAGTACTATGGCGCTGCCGAAAAGGTCCTTGCAGAGACCGACAGAAGCAACGAACCCCTAGAGGTCATTTGCGTGATCGGCAGGCCGCTGCGTGACTGGAAGGAATCCCCCACTGGTGAATCCCGCTCCCGCGAGACTCTGCGAGCCAACAACGCTCGGATCGTCACCTACGACGGCTTAATCGACAACGCCCTCATGGCCTACCAGGACTATGTGGATCAAGGCGAGCAAGCGGGCCGCGTCTACAGGCTGATCCAAGGGATCTCAGAACCCGACGCCAAAGCAATTAATCCGACATAATGTGGAAACCCCATCCCATCAAGGCCGTGTGAAAACGTGGCGCATCCAGGAGGGTGTTGGTTTCCGGTTAGAGTACGGCGATGCCAGTAGTCACCCCTCAAGCCCCACAATGCTCAGAGTGCGGCGGGACACATGCCCGGCTACCCAAAGAACTGGTCGCCTACGACCCTCCATACGAGTGGTGCGAGATCGTCGAAGACCACAAGCGGAGCGGCCGCTACGACGAAGCGCTGGTTATTCTTGACGGCTGCATGCGAGTTGAGGAAGCCCACTGTGGCGGAGTGGCGCCGTGGTACTACGAACAGGCCGCGATCATTCATCGCAAACGCCGTGACCGTGACGCTGAGCTAGCGCTGCTCCGCCGTTTCGCCGCACAGCAGCATGCCCCAGGCGCAACACCCCCCAAATTGCTCGAACGACTTGCCAAACTCCAAGCGGCCGACACCGAGAGGTAGAACGCTTGCGGCGTCCGCTTGCACTTCAACACATATGAGGTTTGGTCGGACTGCACTGTGAACGTCCCGGCAGGTCAGCCGCCTTAGCGGAGCCGCGACTCTAGCTGCCGAGATCAGTCCGATTGGATAGAGAGTCTAGACGAAGAGTGTCCCGAGTTAGTACCCGTGGTCTGTCATCTCACAACCTTGTTGGAGCGCAGACCGATCCGTCGAAACGATACTTGGGGCAACGTGAGGCGGACGGGAGTGCAGATCGGTCAATCTTCGGTCGATTCCTGTGGCGAAGTGTCCCATCGGATGTGCCAAATCTGGCCGTCACCATCTTTGACGTCTACCCACATTTTGTCCTCTGCCTCGTCGTACCCTTGGTCCACCTTGGCGCCACTGATTTGAGCTACCCGATCTTGAGGATCGTGAGGCACTAGGCATCCCCCCAGCACAACGTGGGGAGGTGGACGCCCCGCGGGCATCCCCCACCATATTTCTGCGTTCGGCAGGTCCTCAGGCGTGCCACTAGGAGATTGCGAAGTTCCCATGTCGGCGGTTCACGCCTTCCTCTGACCTTGATGTTCGAACACCACCAGAATACCGCTGTCCCAGGAGGGCGGTGCCCGCTCAGGACACGAAGGACCAGACAGCGTCAGCGGGGAGCGGGGGAAGGTCGGGCAGGTCGTCCTCTTGCCAGGTGTCCAGCAGAAGATCCAAGGCGCGGGCGGCAGAGATTTCCTCGCGGCGATACAGGTTGAGCACGGCCTTCACGTAGGCGTCAGGCAACTGCGGTGGTGAGAGTTCGTCGGCCACGAGCAGGCCGAGTTCGACGATGTCGGATTGGCGCGTGCGCGTAGCGCGTACCACCGCCAGATCCTGAGGCGACGCGACCTCCAGTTCGTCCAGCCGCCGTGCCAGGGTGGTCATGTCCACACGGTATTCGTTAGCCAAGCGCACAGCGTCAACACGGGTGTCATCCCCTCCGCTCCAGCGGTTCCTCAACATCGCAGCTGGCAGAAGCAGAGCAAGCGCGAACCGGTCTATACGCCCCTCGCGCTTCGCAGCAGGGGCTTCGGCCACACGCCAGTCCGGGGAGTGCTCGTCACCAAAGACGTAGTGGCCCAACTCGTGGGTGAGCGTCAAGCGTCGGCGGCCGGTCTGGAAACTGCCGTTGACCACCGCTATACCGCCCCGCTCCAGCAACACCGATGCCCCGTCAGCCCCGGATGTGCCAAGCTCCCAGGAGAAGACCAACAGTCCCAACTCGACCGCGTGGGCACCCAACGCGGTCGCTGACTCTTCATGGTCGTAGCCCAGCCTCCGGCGCGCCTCTGCTGCTGCCTCCTCGGCTTGCTCTGGGGTCTCAGGGAACTCCATCGCGGGGGTCTCAGCCAACTCGATCCCACCTAGACGTTGGAGGAACTCGACCTCTCGGGCGATCCGTTCGGTGAACAGATCCACGCTCGGGCTGGGAGCACCCGGCTCTGCGGCGTTTCGCCTCGACAGCACCGCCTGAGGGGCGTCTTCGAAGAACCACTCGACACGCATCTCCAATGCTTGCGCGAGTCGGACCAACTCGGTCGCGCTGATGCCTCGTATACCGGTCTCGATCTTGGCCAAGGCACTACGAGCAATCCCCACACGCGACGCGCACTCCTCTTGCGTGAGGCCTGCATCGCGTCGAGCCGCGGCCACGCGAGCCCCCAAGTGCTCGCTCTCTCTTCTCATATGTTCGATTATAGAACAATAGCCGTCCGGTCCAAGCCGAATTTTGACCCCAACACGGCACATCGCTCACGGAGAGCTGTCGATCTGGAACCATTCCCAGCTTGAGCGCCCTCCGCCGCGCTGCTCGTGACCGATAACGCGAGGGCGGGTCATGGCCAGGAACGCCATGTGGTCACGTCGAGGGCGATCACGGGGCCGGGCGGTCGTGCGGAGCGGTACTGCGGGTACTTTGCTGCCAACAGGTCCAACGCCCGCTCACGCTCGTTTCCGTCGGCAAGCACTCGACCACGGCAGTCCAGTCGTATCCACCAGAGTTCCGACCAATCGTCGTCGTAGCAGTCCACCAGCAGGCAGGCATGGCGATGGGCGGCGAGGTTGTCCAGCCGGCGCAATGCCAGAGTGGACTTCGGTTTGGCATCAACCGCCGAATACACCACCTCGCCGTCCAGCACAAAGCAACACGGCACCGCATGGGGCCGGCCTTGGGCCGTAATGGTGCTCAAAACCCCCGATCGGGCCTCTGAAACCCGTCGCCGCATCTCCAGAAGATCCATCCCCCAACCCTACGAACCCAAACCTGTCAAAATTTTGTCGGGCAGGCGGGATTTGAACCCACGACCTCCTCGTCCCGAACGAGGCGCGCTACCAACCTGCGCCACTGCCCGTGTTGCAGAACAGCGAGCCTACTGGCTCTCGGTGAGCGACGCGAGTGCTTTCTCGATGGTTCGCAGGGTGTTGAAAGCATTGAGCGGTTTAATCAGCCACCCGTCGGGATCAGCTCGGCTAGCCAAGAAGACGTCGGCTTCACGGTCAAGCAGCAGATAGATGACGCTCGGTTCGAGCCGACCCGCCTCTTCTTCCTGGCGGACTGCCAGACAGGCAGCGACGCCCCCCATATTGCCGATTTGAAAATCCAACAGCACAAGGTCGGCGTTGATCTCGGCGATAGCCCCCACGACATCCGCACCGCGCCATACTCGGTGAATAAGGTGAGCTCCGCCGATTGCGGCTTCGATGTCGTCAACCAGCCAATCAGCGTCGGTGGCAAGGAGAATGTCGGACACGCGCCGAATCGTACACCGCTGTAACCGTAGCTGTGGTGTCGGCGAGTGGGCTGGCACAACAACGCCACAAAAGGGATACGATGCGCCTGTGCTTGAGATCTCAGCTAGTCGCGTAGGCGATGGAAATTATGTTGTGCTTCGCCCGGAGGGAGAACTCGACGCTTACTCCGTCGCTCAATTCCGCGAGGCTTTCGCAAAGGTTTCTGAGGAACAGCGGTTGTTGGTGGACCTGTCGGGTGTGCAATTCATGGACTCAGCGGGTCTTGGAGCCTTGATCGGAGGCATCCGCAAGGTTCGCGACAACGATGGCCGGATCGCCGTGTTCAGTGATCGTGCTGCGATTTCTCGTTTACTTCATACGACTGGGTTTGATCGCATTGTCCCCGTGAAGGAAGACCTACCGGAAGCTGTAGCTGCTCTCAGCGAAAACTGAGCCCGTGATTTGCGGTAGCTAGTTCTCAGCGGTTGGTTTCGGGCGCTGTTGGAGCGGGTCTTGAGTGAGGAGTTCGGCGATCTGGCTGAGCATGGATATGTCGTGCACGTCGCTCGACAGCATCGGAACTTTGGTCAGCGTAGCGTTGGGGACGTAAGCCATGAGTTGTGAGACCCTGTCTTGGTCGCCTGCGGAGGCGTTGACGTGATCAACGAGAGCTTGTGCCGGGCCAACTAGTGGACTTGCGCCCAATCTGGTCTGAAGCTCTGCGGCCTCGTCGGCTGATATCGACAAGGCAGCGAGCATGCGATTGATTACTACCGCGTGGACTGACAGGTCGGCGTCGGCCAACCTGCTGAGAAAGTAGCGCGCTTCGGCGATTGTGTCGCTTCGGGGCGAGGCAACGAGTACGAAGGCAGTGTTGTTGGATGCCAACAGGGCCAGGGTCTCATCGGCTCGTTGTTTGAAACCTTCTTCCATGCCCTGAAACGTTTGAAAAAACTCGATGGCATCATCAACGACCTCGGCACCGACAACGCGTGACAGACGGCGAACCACACCTCCCGCAGCCCTGTTTACCGCCCGCAGAACGCCGGGACGGGGAGATATCAGCAACTTGTAAATGGTGTTGTTGAGCAGCCTCGTCAGCAGCTTGGGGGCCTCAAAGAAGGCGAGAGCATCGCGGGTTGGTGGTGTGTCGACCACCACGAGGTCCCAGTCGCCCGAGAAGTGCAATTCGTTCAGCTTCTCGACGGCCATGTAGTCCTGAGTGCCCGGCAATTCCGTCGAAATATTCACGTAGAAGCGATTGCTGAAGATGTGTTCTACCTGGTCTTGGCTGGTGGCGTGACGGGTCACGACATCATCGAAGGTTGCTTTGCTGTCGAGCATCATGGCGCCGAGAGTCCCCGGCCAGTTGCCTTCGATTACCGTCGGGGTGTTGTCGAGTTCGTCGATCCCGAGGGCGTCGGCGAGGCGTTTGGCCGGGTCGATTGTGACGACCACGGCCCGCCGTCCGGCATGGGCCGCCGCGACCGCTGTGGCCGCAGCCATCGTTGTTTTGCCGACGCCGCCGGTACCGCAGGCGACGATAACCCTCTTCTGACCAACAAGGTCGCCATAACTATTTGGGCCACGACGATTTTGGCCATAACTATTTAGCGGAGTGCTGCTCGTCATATCACTTAGCGGTGGAGTGTCATTCATGAGCCGGCCCACTGTTCGATTGCTTCAATGGAAGTGTTGGCCGCTTCGGCGAGCGTCGTGAGTTCGGTGAGACCGACCGAGGTTGTGAACAGATGCGGCAGACGTATCTGTGCAAGAGGCAACTGCTGCGCCAACGAGGTGAGTTGATCGTTTTGCAACGACTTGCGATCACGCCGAAAGTTCGTTGCCGTAACAAGGTCGCTGATCTCATCCGTGTGCAGGTTGTGCTGCGATGCTGTGATGTCGGACACATTGAGGTCAGAAATCTTGTCGAGCGCTTCGATTGATGGAAGAAGGCCGTTGACGACTACCGGGCCGAGGGCTAGCCCGACCTCGTCTTCAACAGCGAATGCCGTTTCGACCAGCTCCTTGATCGGAGTTTCCTCGGCGATGGTGACTAACAGAGCTCGGCATCGTTCGCTGTCGCTCAACATTTCCAAGGCTTCTGTTGCCTGGCGTCGCAGCACACCGGTGCGTGCCGTGTTGCGCACTGCCAGCGGAGCTTTCAAGAATTTGAGCGCATGGCCCGCGGCTGGAGCATCGACAACTATCAGGTCAGCCACACGGCTTTGCTCAAGGTGTTTGATCTGACCCAGCACCAACAGTTCCTTGATACCGGGTGTAGCGGTGGCCACGATCTCCAGCAATCCAGACTTGGACATGCGCCGCACGATCCGCGTAAAACCATGATTGCTCAGCCAATCGGTGAGCGCCGCGTCGGGAGTAATTGAGCGGCAGCGGATCAAGCCGGGGCCTGAGTCGTTGTAAACGGTTTGCTCGTCGTAACCTTGTGGGTCGACACCGAACATCGGTGCCGAATCCAACCGGCCAGCCACCTCCACAAGCAGGACGGTGCGTCCGGTTTGAGCCGCTGCCAAGGCCAAGGTGGCTGAGGTGGCGGTCTTGCCCACACCACCTTTCCCCGCCACGATCAGGATCCGCGACGATGCGAAGAATTGACCGGGATCCATTCCCCTCCTCGAAGCGATTGACACGATGGACACGGCGAAAGCTACGTCGTTGGGTCACGCTATCGTCTGCGGCCGCACTGCTAGCGATGTTGCTGCTTGGTTGGTTCATGCCCGCCCACGCCCAGCAAAGCTCAGGATTGGCTGCCCAAACATCTACGGCCGATGAATTCCTGATTTTTGATGTGGTCGAGATACCAGGGTTGATCGACGAGATTGTCGCTGACTTCATTGAGGACTCCATCGCCAAAGCCGAAGCCGGCGGATCGGGTGGCGTGGTCCTTCAGGTAAACAGTCGTGGGCATGTGGTGAGCGACGAACGGCTAACGGAGGTGGCACAGGCCATTGTTGACTCCGCGGTCCCGGTTTACGCCTGGGTTGGTCCCTCTGGAGCCACCGCTCAGGGTGGGGCGGCTCAGCTTGTAGCGGCGACTGAGGAGTTGTCGGTCGCGGTGGGTGCACGGTTTGGAAACACCGGCGAACGGATCTTTCCGGAGCTTTTGTCCGATGAGTTCTTGCTTGTCGCCGATGCTCTAGAGAACGGCACGGTAGATGAAGAAACCGTTATTGAGCAGGGTCTCGCCAAGCGCGATTCACCTACTCTTGTGTTCTTTGTGCTGGATTTGCCCGGTTTTGCTAGCACAGTAGACAGCAGCGGTGACGAACCGGTGCGTGTGCCGGATTCGCGAGTTCGTTTCTCCAAGCTCCCTTTGATTGACGGCTGGGTGCATAGCCTTGCGAGTCCTGCCATGGCGTATCTGCTCTTTTTGATAGGGGCGGCGCTGCTCATATTCGAGTTCTATACAGCAGGTGTTGGGATAGCCGGAGTGATGGGGGCGGGCTGCTTTGTGGTTGGTTGCTATGGTTTCGACGTTTTGCCTGCTCGGAATTGGGCGATCGCACTGCTTGTCGTGGCCATGTTTGGCTATGCCATTGATGTGCAGGTGGGAGTGCCGCGGGTCTGGTCGTGGATAGCGACGATTTGTCTGATTGCCGGATCGTTGTTCTTATACGACGGCATGGCGATTTCGTGGATAACGCTGCTGGCGGGCATTATCGGCATTTCGCTGTCGATGATCTCGGGAATGCCGTCGATGATCCGCACACGCTTCGGAACGCCCACGATCGGCCGCGAATGGATGGTGGGGATGATGGCTGAGGCAACAGAAGACATCAAGAAGGAGGGCATCGTCAGTGTCGAGGGTGCTCCATGGCGAGCACGAGTGAATCGCACGACGCCGATCTCGGCGGGCGATCAGGTTCGCGTCGTTGCCATTGAGGGGCTTTACCTTGAGATCGAACCCGAAACGGGCGGTGCTCGCGACTACCGCGAGATGCGCCATTGATCCAAATTGAGTCAAGTTTTTAGCTGTTGACCAACAAAACTACTAACAGTGGGAATTTATCTCTGTTTCACGCTTAAAACGTTTGCCCATTCAGGTTCTGTCTGGTAGCCAAACATCTGAAGAAACGGAGTGTGAATGATCAAGCAAATCAACGCCATAGATTGGCAATTGCGAGCGGCTTGCCGCGGACCTCAATCGGCGATCTTTTTCCCTCCTGCATCGCCAGAGCGACGAGATGAAAAGCGGGCCCGCGAAAGGCATGCCAAGGCGATCTGCGAAACCTGTACGGTGCGCAACGACTGCTTGGCCCATGCCCTCTCCATTCGTGAACAACACGGGATATGGGGTGGACTGAGTGAAAGCGAACGCCGTCAACTGTTGACCGTCTAAGCGGATTTCGCTAGGCCGATTGATCTGGCGGCGGCAGTCGGGGTCCGCCGATCCGCAGATCACCTCGACGTCTGGTTATCCCGTTGTTATCGAGATAAGACAACAACGGGATGGCGTACTTGCGGCTCGTCCCCCACTCATCGCGGACTTGGGCAACCGTTACCCCATCTGGTTGGCGGCTCAGCAAATCAGCTACGACTCTGGCGGCGGCATCAAGTGCGCTAGCCGCGAAGTAAACCCCACCCTCTTCCACCACGTCCCCCCTCCGAACCAACTCCCGAAGTTCGGCCCTATCAATTCCCTCAGGATCTGGCGGGGCGAAGGGCGACGCCTCTAAGGCGTCGATGTAAGCGTGTCCGGTCAAGGTGTCGACAGCGTCGATTGCTCGGGCATGGCCGTGATCCACAGCTACACCCTCAATCGTGTCGAGCAACGCGCGGCCGAAGTCGTCGAGCTTTGCAATATCAAGTCCGAGCGGCCCGGAAGCGGCGATGGCCTCACTGAGTTCGGTGTGCCTAGCCTTCAACACAGCGGGATCCACCGCCCAATTCCCCACATCGGCCTTGCGATGCTCGCCGGTCAGTCGCAGGAGATGGTCGACATCCACTCGGCCTCGCTCGGCGATCACCCGGTCCAAGCTGCGATCAGGTTGGGCTTTGGCAGCGGCAACTATCGGGTCAACATCGAGGATTTCTCCGCCACCGAGCGTTTCACCCCGGCCCGATTCACGAAGGATAAAACGGTCACCGGGCAGCAACGGCAAGCCGACAGGAAGGTGAAGGCGCACCGGACCCTCCGTACCCGGCTGAATCTCAGAGGGACCCAGCACTCGGACCCGGACAGGGAACTCCCCAGAGCCCAGATACGCCATATGAGCGCCCCGCCGGGTCACCGGATGGTCGATTGCATCAAGAACCTTCAACAGGCCGTCCACCCGCTGGGTGACATGCCACTGGTCGGCCCTAACCAGCACATCGCCGCGGGTCAATTCATCATGGCTGACCCCGGACAGGTTCAAGGCGACCCGATTCCCAGGACCTACTTTCGAGCGTTGCGCGTGCAAGCTCTGCAGCGCGCGGATCCGTACGGCTCGCCGGTGGGGCAGAGCAGTCAACTCATCGCCGACCCGTACCCGGCCGCCGCTGAGGGTTCCCGTTACGACCGTGCCCGATCCCTTCGCAGCGAACACTCGGTCAATCCAGAGACGGGGACGCTTGTGATCGACAGCGGTCGGTGTGGCTTCAAGCAATTCGTCGAGTGCTACCCCGATGTCGGCAACACCGGATCCGTCGAGCGCGTCCACCTCAACGATCGGAGCAGCTTCCAAAAACGTGCCTTCGACACGTTCTTCCACGTCAAGTCTTGCCAACTCCCGCAGGTCGTCATCGGCCAGCCCCGTTTTGGTCAGCGCCACCAATCCGTGCTTGATCCCTAATAGCTGCAGGATCTGTAGATGTTCCTCGGACTGCGGCTTCCAACCCTCGGTGGCCGCCACCACGAACATGGCGGCGTCAACACCGCCCACACCCGCCAACATGTTCTTGAGGAAGCGAACATGGCCGGGCACATCGATAAAGGCCACCCCTCTGCCAGAGGGAAGTTGCGTTGAAGCGAAGCCCAGGTCGATGGTGAGTCCGCGTGCCTTCTCCTCAGATAGCCGATCTGGGTCGGTACCGGTCAGTGCTTTGACAAGAGCCGACTTGCCGTGGTCCACATGACCCGCCGTCGCGACAACATGCATTAGTCAGCGCCCCCAGTGCGTGGTGAGCGGGTCATTAGTCAGCGCCGGAGGTCAAAGCAGCCGTTATCTCAGAATCATCTTCTGGGTGAACAGTGCGCAGATCGATTATCGTGCGCCCGTCGACGACCCGGGCAATGATCGGGCGCTCCCGGTTGCGCAAGGCGCTGCGTTGATCACCCTCGACCGCTAGGCCCGCCGATGGAATCTCGACTTCCGGCAAAGTCCCACCACCTGGCGTGGAAGCCACATCCACAGCGATGCCAACACCGAGGTTCTTAGCTCGGGAGCGCAACACATCTTGGGACAAAGACGCCATTCGCCAAAACGGGATGGCGTCACCGTCACGATTGAGATAGGCGAGAGCAGTTGCCTGCAAAGCGCCGAGCACCAAGCCCCCAGGTCTCAGCGCACGAGCCAACGGGTGGGCCGCGCAAGTTGCCACCAGATCCTCCCGGCCCGCAATGATTCCTGCTTGCGGCCCGCCGAAGAGTTTGTCGCCGGAGAATGTGACCAGATCGGCACCCGCTTCAAGTGTTTGACGAGCGGCTGGTTCGTCGTCGAGCCACCCTGGTGGCCCGCCGGGCAGCCATGGACAACGACTGTCAACAAGCCCCGAGCCGATATCTGCGACCAACGGGCGGTTGAGCGCAGCGAGTTCCGCGGTTCGGGGGGCTTCGGTAAAGCCGACGATCTTGTAGTTCGACTGGTGCACCTGCAGCACGAGAGATGCGTCTTCGCCGTGCTGATCGACCGCGTGTTTGAAGTCGTCGAGCCGCGTGCGGTTGGTGGTGCCGACTTCAATGAGGCGTGCCCCCGAACGTGCCATCACGTCTGGAACCCGAAAACCACCGCCGATCTCCACTAATTCGCCCCGAGAAACGACGACTCCCTTGCCCTCGGCAAGGCTCGCCAAGGTGAGCAACACTGCTGCCGCGCAATTGTTCACAACGATTGCAGCTTCAGCTCCGCAAACCTGAGCGATCAGTGCTGGCGAGGTGTCCATGCGTGAGCCGCGCTCGCCGGTCGTCAGATCGAATTCGAGATTGGAGTATTGGTCGGTTTGTGCCCAGCTCATGGGGGCACGACCGAGATTGGTGTGCAAGAGCGTGCCGGTACCGTTGATGACCGGGCGTAGTAGCCGTCTGGCCATGTCATTTGCGATCTGGTGTGCGCTTTGGGGGGATCCGGCTGAGATCGCGGTTCGAGCCGCCTCCACCAGCATTGGGTGGGGAAGGCCGGTGTCGTGCAACGACCGGGCCAGCCGGTCGACCGACGGGGGGCGTGAAGCTTGTTCAGTCACGGCCAGATCAGCCTAGAGCGCCAGCGCCCTCGCGGGGTTCTGCGGCGCGTGGACCCTGATTGCTCGTACGATGGCTGCATCTTGGGCATCCTTTTTATTCTGTTCCTTGTGGTCCTAGTCGTTGAGGGTTATGTCATCCTCGCGTTCAACGAGGCCATGGGTGGATGGAACACCATCGGTCTGATCGTGTTGACCAGTATGGTCGGTGCCGCCCTCGTCAGGCGAGAAGGTCTCAGCGTGCTGCGCAGGGCACAGCAATCGCTCGACAAAGGGCAGATTCCAACAAACGAGTTGATCAACGGCGTGTTGTTGTTGATAGCTGCGGCGCTGATTTTGACGCCGGGGTTCTTCACCGCAGGTATCGGCCTGTTGCTGTTGTTCCCGCCTACCCGGGCGGTCGTGCGCGAAGTGCTTAAGCGTCGCTTTGCCGGTCGTGTGGCTTCTGGTGGGCCCTTTGGAGGGCAGGGCATACGTTTCAATCAATGGACCGATGTGAACGCAACTGATGTCACCGACGCTGGTGAAGCCGGCAATAGCGACAACACCATCGAAGCGATCGAACTCGGCCCGGTGTCTGACACAAACGCCAGCGCCGATACCGACGACGACTCAGATGGTTCTCGCGAACAGCGCTGACCGCTGAGCGAAGCTTGCTCAGCTGGAGTTCGTTTCGAGTTCGTCGAGTTCGTCGAGGGCTGCCATCGCCGCTTCGAGCATGCGAGCCGAGCATCCCGCCATCTCCACCGGGGGAACGTACTCCTCGGCAATAGCTTCGGCGATGGCCCTCAGCGCCTCGGCTGCGGCGCCGGAGCCGAGAACTGCGGGGGATCCGCAGTCGCCTCCGATGGACACCTCGGCTTCGATTGGGACCGATCCGAGCAGTGGAATACCCACGTCGTCGGCCAACTGTTGCCCGCCTCCGCTTCCGAACAGATTGTGTTCGCTTCCATCCGGGGCGACGAAGCTGGTCATGTTCTCGATAACGCCAACGATCCGCAGATAGTTCTTGCGGCCCATGTCGGCAACTCGCGCCGCAACCTTCTGCGCGTTGCGGGCTGGGGTGGTGACGATCAGCATCTCGGCTCGTGGCAGCAGTTTCGCCAAGCCCATCTGCACGTCACCGGTCCCTGGAGGCATGTCGATCAGTAGGTAGTCGAGATCTTCTGACCAGGCAACGTCTTCGCAGAAGTGTCGTACCGCACGGTCGAGCATCAGCCCCCGCCACATCAGCGCAGAGTCTTCCTGTTCGACTAGGAAGCCCATCGACACGACTTCAAGGCGACCCTTACCGACCTGACGGATCAGGGGAGTGATCTTGCCTTCTCGGGCTACCAGCTCGCCGTCGACCCCGAGCATGCGGGGAACCGAGAATCCCCAAATGTCGGCATCCATCACCCCGACCGCGTAGCCGACGTCGGCCAGCGCGGCTGCGAGGTTCGTTGCGATTGACGACTTGCCGACTCCGCCTTTACCCGAGGCGATCATGATGACTTTGGTGGTCGGCGGGATGGCGGTGGACGGAGCGTCCTGGCTGACGTTGAATCGTGCCTTGGACATGGCCTCAGATTTTTGTTCTTGTGTCAGTTCGCTCCAGTTGATTTTAACGCTGGTGACCCCGGGAAGCGACAAGAGACGGCTGCGGATGTCCTTTTGGATCTGTCCTCGCAGCGGACAGCCGCTCGTTGTCAGGGCAATCTCCAGAGTGATTCTGCCGCTTTCGGAGACATCGGCGGAGCGAGCCATTCCGAGTTCTACGATGTCACTGCCGAGTTCAGGGTCGATCACCCCGCGCAGCAACCCGATCACATCGTCAGCAGTAGGCAGAGCAACGTCGTTCACCCCCCGAGGCTACCGCCGCAAACCAAGCGCTGAGGCAGGGAGGCGAATCTGGGTCGTGAGCCTTGGAAGGCACTGATCTAAGGACTTCCTAGAGATACAGTGCCACGGGCTTCCACTGGTGGTCATGTCACACCATGTGGGTACTCTCTGTTACCGTGTCCTGCGCAAAGGGACCGACGCGATCCACTGATCTGGTACTAGGAGGTGAAGACGATGGCAAGTCCTGCGACGGCATCTGCCGAGTTCCCTGGGACGCAGTCTGTTGCACTCCGGCTTTGTCGAAAGCGACTCGGTCCCCTGATCTACCGGCATTCGTCCCACGCCACGCTGCCGCATGTCCTCAGCTTCTCCGGGGGGCGGTCCAGCGCAGCGCTGTTATTCATGGCAGCCGAAGAAGGTTTGCTTAACGCAAGTCGAGGAGATGTGGTGCTCTTCGCAAACACATCTGCTGAGCACCCTGGCACGTATGAGTTCGCAGCTGAATGCAAGCGCCGCATCGAAGCGGACTTCGGCCTTCCGGTCCTCTGGTTTGAGTTCACAACCGTTGAGGATGCTTGGCGGGGCGAATACTGGCGCAAGCTTAACTACCGCTTGGTGAAGCCGATTCCCATTGAGAATGACCCCGATGGCTACCAGTCACACGGCGAACTCTTTGAGGACCTGGTGAGCCTGCAGGGGATGCTGCCCAACGTTCACAGCCGCACCTGCACGGCCAAACTCAAGTTGTACCCCTCTCACCTGCTTCTTGGTGAATGGCTCGGTGGCACCGAAGGCCCTGCCCACGCGGGCCATCACTGGTGTGAAACGGGCGACCAAGAAGGTGAAGGGGGCCTTATCAGCCCTCGGAGGGTTGCCGACCGATACTCCCTGAGCAATGGAACTGCGACGCGTGAATCGGTTATTCGTAGGGCTGAGCATCTAAACACTCGCCCTTCAGCAAGACCGCAACAGTTCTGGGAGGACTACACCGACGCGCCGGTGCGCGCAACTACCGTAGGGGCTGCACCCGCACCGATGCGTGGCCCGGGCGCAGCTCTCCACGTCAGACTGCTCGGCCTACGCGCCGATGAGGACCGCAGAGTCAGCCGTGTCTTGTCGCGTTCACTTTTTGCCGAAGGAGCCACCACGGCAAAGTGCAGCGTCAAGACCCAGCCTCCCGGCGAACGGCCATACTTTCCTCTTCATGAGGCCGGGTTTGTCGCGGGAGACGTTCGCAGTTTCTGGCAGCGACGTGATTTCGACCTTGATGTCCCGCCCGATGCGGGTAACTGCGTGTTCTGCTTTATGAAGGGAACACGCCAACTCGTCGAACTTGGCCGCAATGTCGATCCGCGGCGGCGCGCAGGCGCCCCGTCGGATATTGGCTGGTGGGCAGATTTTGAGGAGAGACATGTGAGGCTGGCCCCCAAACGCGGTGGCACAGGCATTTCGCGATTCGGCTTCTTCGGCGTTAACGCGAGGCCGTTCGCCGACCTAGCGGAGGGGCTCACACCACAGGAGGACAGATATGCAACGGGAACGCCCGCCTGCGACTGCACAGATTGATAATGAACGTTAAACGGCGCACAAGGATCGTGAGGAATAGCTCAGATCTTTACTTTGGGCCCACGCACGCTCCGTACGGCTTCACACACTCTGCGCTTTCCCAATTTGACGGGGATGCAGAACCAGTCGTTCGGGAACTGCTTCAAAACAGCGTGGATGCGGCCGACAAGGCGAATCGCGACTGTCAGGTTAGCTTCGAGATACGTGACATTGACAACCAGCAATTACCGGGATTCGACACGTACCGAAAGACGTTTCGTTTGGCTGTGGAACAGCGTGAGGAAGAGCGACAGGGGCAGGCGGCGACCCATGATGAAGCGACCATCGTCAATCGAATTGAGCGCCATCTGAACACCCCGAGCATTCCATTGTTGACATGTGCCGACAATGGCACCGGAATCACTCCAGCGCGAATGCAGAGCCTGCTCACCAGCGGCAACAGCGACAAGGGCGATGGTGGTGCTGGCTCGTTCGGGCTTGGTCATCACGCCGCCTTTTCGGCATCCGATCTACGCTATGTGCTCTATGCTTCACGGTTCCGTGCGGGCGCGGGTGACATCCAGTCTGTTGCCTCAGGCCATGCCGTGCTTGCTACACACAAAAAACAGACCGGCAACCAAAAGCGGATTTGCGCCAACGATGGCTATTGGGTGAACGACTCTAAGCAAGAACAGCTTTTCGTGGAAGCCGGCGAGGCATATCCGCGCGACATCCCCGCGATGCTCAGCCCGGCACTTGAGGAAATAACCGACACCGGCTTGGTGGTATGCATCGCGGGGTTCAATGACTTTCGGCGTGAAGAATCGGATCCCTCCTCGGTGGAGTCGATCGCCTATGTCTCCGCATCCAACTTTTGCGACGCCATATTTGAAGGGATGCTGACCGTCACTATTCGCGACGCTCGATCTGGCGATGAACGGGTCGTCGATCAACACAATTTGGAGCGCACTTTGCGATCACGCCGCAATGAGCGTAAAGCGCCGAAACGGGGACAGATACAGGGATCGTTCGCGTACAACTCCTATGAAACGCTCACGGCTGATAAAACGATCACCCATGGCATGGGTAGCGGTGTCACGGTCAAGATTCGCCGAGTGGACGGTAATGTTCGTTCGCGCGTGCACCTGTACCGGAAGGGGATGTGGATCACGTCGAGCGCTGAGAATCTGTGCCATACAGATTTCAGCGACTACATGCCATTCGACGCGGTGGTCGCGCTGCGCGACGGTGATTTGGAACGCTATGTGCGCTCTGCCGAAGGCCCAGAGCATCGCGGTATCGACTTCAAGCGGTTGAGCCCAACCGAGAAACGGCAGCTACGCAAACTGTTACAAGAACTTGCCGAGACGATTCGGGCCAATCTCCACCTCAAGAGTGAGCAAGAGGAATTTCGCCCTCCAGACTTTGCAATTGTTCAGGGCGACGCGGCTCAGGCTCTCGAATCAGTGGGACGCACGACCCCCGGTCTCGGTGGCTCCAACAAAGGTCGAGGCATGGGTGGCACAAAGCTTGGTAAGCGAAAGGGTGAGGGGGCCGTGCGGCAAGAGGGCAAGGCGAGGCCAGGTTCCGTGCCGAAGTTCGCTTGGGCACCGTTGGCGCGTTCCGATGATTCCAGTGTTCTCACTGCGCTGTTCAGCCTGCAGGAAGAAGTCTCAGGGTATATTGGCGTCCGGTTGTCAGTGCCTACGGGTTCCGATCAGACTTGTGACTCGCCGCTGCCGCAGAGATTCCTTCAGCTCAGAGCAATACGGTGCGGCGATTCGGTGCTAGCCCGAACTTCCGCGCAGAATGGTGTGCAAGAACTTGCGTTCGCGCCACCGCAAGATTGGGCGAACCAAGGCCAGCGCCAGACGCTCGTGATCGAATCGTTGGCCACGCCAGCCGAATTAGCTAACTCCCAGCTAGAGATCGTGCGAAGACAGCCTCCCAAGACGATACCTGAGGGAGCGGGCACCTTTGAATCAGAAGACCCGGTTAACGCTGCCCCTGCCGTTGGAGTCGAAGGAGGCACATGAGAAGTTCACGCATTCCACTGCTGACCGAGGACGGCACCCGGCTCGATTGGCTCAATGCCCAGTATGAGCCTCGGATCGAGCGTAAAGGCACTGAGACCAAGGTCACGATCAACCATGCGCTCAAAGGCGCGACAGCGCTCGCGGATGGCATCCGACTAGGGGAAGCCGTTTGGCAGACCGAGGTTCGTTGTCCGCGGCTGCTCCACAGTGAGCATTTTACCAGTGGCGACGACCAACAAGTTGTGGAATGGCATGAGGATGCCGTGGACTGGGAGAAGACGTACCTGCTACCCGGGATGGTTTCGGTTGGCCAGATTCTTAGCGTGCCGGGCGAACTCGTCGACGCTGCGCTGGCACCTAGCGAGGTCTTAGACGTGCCGCGCGGAGCGTTGCTCGCCCGAGCGGATGTGCGTCGTCTGAAGCCTCTCATGCAGTCACTGCTTGTGTTCAAGAAGGACGACGAACTCGGCGATGGCCAGATGAAGGTTGAGGAAGACACAGCGTCTGACGATCCGTGCTTCGTAGTTCGAATTGCCGCGGACGTATTCTCGGAGACGCGCTGGAATCGAGACCGCCGCATCGCAGCGCTGATCGGCGCGTTCGCGGCCATGGCGCGTGTGGACTCACGTATGCAGCCTGAAGGCGAACTTGAGGACCATCCGGTGGCAAAGGAGTTGCGTTCACGACTGCTGGAGTGGGGTTCACCGACATGGGACGAGGATGAGTTCGACTGCGTTTATGCTGCGACACTGTTCGAACCGATGGTCTCGCTGACGATCCGCGTTGGGTGAACGTCTCGGATGCCTTCGTCGTCGACGATTTCATAGAGCGCTTTGACAGTGAGTCCGCGTCTGCCGCCTCGGATGGGACTGTCAGCCATGTAAAAGTCCTGGAGCGCATCATGCGTCTGAGCAACATCAAGGAAACACGCATCAACAAGGAGGTGCTGCCGGAAGACCTCGATATCGACCGCGCGGTCGACGTATTCAAGATTTTGAACCGCTCTGGGACGAAGGTACGCGAGGCCGACTTGGTGGTGGCCCGCCTCAGCTTGGTGTGGCCCGAAGTGCGCCAGTCCCTCGACACGGCGAAGGGCAGATGGGAACAGAGCGGTTTTCGCGTGCCGACCGAGGCGGTGCTGCGCTGCCTTTCGGCCGTGGTTGCCGACACCGTCGCCTATGAGGGGCTCTACGGCCCGAAGTCGCCGGAGCCACCGCCGACAAAAAAGAAGCTCATTGCTGGCTTCGACCAGCTTGTCTCCGCCACAGATGATGTCCTAACCAAGTTGCGGGACAAACTCGGACTATCGCAGGTGAAACCCACGGTGTTGAATCGTGGCTACGTACCCGTTGTGTTCGCGGCGCAGCGGCGCGCAACTGGTGAGCTTCTCCAGGTAGACATTGACGCAATGATCGGCTGGTGGCAGCTCAGCAACGTGCACAATCACTGGTCCAGCGATGTGCGCAATCGGCTGGACTATGCGATTAGCGCCCTGCGCGACGGCGCTGGCGCTGCGGAACTAATCGACCTGCTGGGCAAGCCGGGCAGATCGCTCGCGCTTCAACCTGCCGATTTTTGTAACAAACGAACACCGGCCAGCGCTGAGTACAAGCTGTTGCTGGCCATGACCAAGCGGTGCGGCGCAATGGACCTGCCCAGCGGAGAGTCGCTCTCGTTTGACCACATCGGCGAGAACGTCGAACTCGAAGCCCATCACATTTTTCCGAAGGCGTACTTGGCGAAACAGTCGGGCGTGCGCGAGGAGGAAATAGACCAACTGGCCAACATTGCGTTCATCACGAAGAAGAAGAATCTGAGGATCGGATCGAAGTCGCCGGCTGAGTACTTGGGGGAACTGGCCGATGAAAGTCTTGAGAATA
This sequence comes from Candidatus Aldehydirespiratoraceae bacterium, assembly GCA_965249055.1. Lineage (GTDB taxonomy): Bacteria > Actinomycetota > Acidimicrobiia > Acidimicrobiales > Aldehydirespiratoraceae > VXYK01. The sequence continues at coordinate 865,872 of CBDFKX010000002.1, forward strand.
TGCGCTCCCAGTGGATTCCCACCGATCGCGCCCTGTGGAGTCCAAGCGCCTACAGCAAGTTCCTTAAGCAGCGCAGCGAGTTGCTGGCAAAGCAGGCGAACGAGTTTCTTCGGGGGTTACTGGGTGACCAAGCCTGGGAGGCAGCAAAGAACCGTTGAGGTTCACCTTTGAGTTGGGACGGCTTCTCACATAACAGGAACTAAGTGCTGGGATGGCGAGCACAGTATCGAGATGCTGCGGCAGGTTGCAGCCCAGTCCGTTCCAAAGGGGAGGCGAATCTGGGTCGTAGCGGATAGGGTAGGGTCAGAGTTTGGTAGTTCTCCTAGAGAGGAAGTCCTGTGATCACACTGACCGATTCCGCTGTATCGAAAGTTGATGAGCTCCTCACCGCAGAGGGAGAAGAGGGATTGGCGTTGCGCGTCTCCGTACGCCCTGGCGGCTGTTCCGGTTTCTCATATGAGATGTACTTCGACAACGAACGGGCTTCCGACGACATGTCGGTCGTCTTCGGCCCGGTCGGTGTTGTGGTGGATCCTTCGTCTGCTCAGCTTCTTGATGGGGCCACGCTCGACTACAAAGATGGCCTCACCGACGCAGGGTTCTCGATCGACAACCCCAACGCTCAGCGCACTTGCGGCTGCGGGCAGAGCTTCAGCTGATCCCTGTACAGTCGCATCAGGCCGAGGCCCCGGTCCAGAGGCGGTCGATTGGCAGGGCGATGATGCGGTCGTCGTCTTCGTAGCGGACGCAGTGAGCGCCGGTGTAGAAGACAACGCCGGCGACAAATCGCTTTCCCAGGGTTTCGCGCAGCCTCCGCAGGCCGTGCCGGTCCCGTCTGTGGACCCTGCCGCTGGCCTTCACTTCAATGCCGATGACGGAGCCGTCGTGCCCGTCTTCTATGACTAGATCGACTTCAGCCCCGTCGTGGGTACGCCAATGGCCGACATGAGGCCGGTGATCGAGCCACGAGGCCTGCTTCAGCACTTCGCCGACGACGAACGTCTCGAGGAGGTGCCCGAATTGTTGCAACGATGTGGGGTCTAGTCCGGCGAGCTTGTCGGGCGGAAGGCGCAGCAGCCGGGCTGCGAGTCCTGAGTCGATTATGTGCAGCTTGGGGCGTGAAGCGACCGAGGTTCGCAATGTCTTGCCCCAGCCGGGAAGCAGGCGTACCAAGAAACTGCTTTCGAAGAGTTTGACGTAGTCCGTCGCGGTGCTTGCAGCCAACCCGACGCTGGCTCCCGCTTGAGACATGTTGAGCATCTGCGCCGTTTGGGCTGCCAGACGGGTCAGCAGCGGCGCCAGAATACTGGGTTGGCGCACCCGCCCGAGTTCGAGCAGGTCGCGTTCGAGGCACAGCGTGAGGTAGTCGTCGAACCAACGCGCCCGTGAGGCGCCGGTGCGTTCTTGGGCCAGTGGAAACCCGCCGCGGGCTATCCGGTTTGCGTATTCGGCGCGTGTGGTGGTGGACGTTTGCGGTGTGACGACCGTCGAGGCGTCTGCGAAGAGCGTTTCGAGCAGGTTCTCGCGGCTTTCACCGATCTCACCCTGTGAGAGTGGATGTATCTCGATGCGGTGCAGGCGCCCGGTCAGAGACTGTGCCGCCAACGGTAGTGAGTCGAAGCGCGTGGACCCGGTTATGACGAACTGCCCGGGCGACCCGTCGCGGTTCAGCTCGGCTTTGATCGAGTCCAGCACTTCGGGGACGTGCTGGTACTCATCGATGAAAACGGGTCTGCGTCCGACGACGAACAACCCGGGGTCGTCAGCCGCTATGGCACGCACGGCTGGTTCGTCGAAATCAACCACATGACCGACGTGTTCTTCAGCGAGCGCGCGCAGCAGAGTTGACTTGCCGATCGAGCGGGGACCTTGTAGTAGTACTACCGGTGATTCTGCGATCCGCTGCCGTGCGATGTCTTGCACTCGTCGCTGTATTAGCTGTTCCACAGGGCCTCCCGTGAATATTCAGGACATGATACCGTAAAATATAGAGATTTCTACCGTAAATCTTAGAGGCTTCTGTCGGCAAATCTGGCATATGATTGTCGGAAAATTTGAGCTGGCATTGTTTCTGCGGAGAACTCAGCGTTCGTTTTCTCAGCGGACCGAAGCGGGGGCTACGGTCTCGGCATGACTGAGCGAGCGTTCGACCCAGACTTTCTAGAGATGCTGCCGTTGCTGCCCACGGTAATGGACCTCTCAAACCCCTCCGAGATTCGTACTATGCGCGAATCGATTGGTTTGTTCGCCAACGAGATTGAACCTCGTGATGACGTGATCCGTGAGGATCGCACTGTTCAGGGTCTTGACGGCGATCCCGATGTGCCTGTCCGGATTTACCGTCCGGACTCGACGAGTTCAGATCTTCTGCCGGGAGTGTTGGAGATCCACGGTGGAGGGTTCATGTTCGGGTCGATCGAGATGATGGACCCGTGGTGCGATCGCGTGGCTGCTGAGTTTCCGGCGGTGGTGGTTTCTGTGGAGTACCGGCTGGCTCCTGAAGATCCCTTCCCAGCGGGAGTTCACGATTGCTATGCGGCGCTGGTGTGGTTGGCCGAGAATGTTACGGAGTTGGGCGTTGATCCCGATCGCATTGCGATTGCCGGTCAGAGCGCGGGTGGTGGTTTGGCTGCCGGCACCGCCCTGTTGGCCCGCGACCGTGGTGGGCCAAAGTTGTGCTTCCAACTGTTGGAGATACCCGAACTTGACCATCGGCTAGAGACGCCGTCAATGACACAGTTCACCGACACGCCACTGTGGAATCGACCCAACGCGATCTGGAGCTGGAAGCACTACCTGGGCCCGGACCACGAAGGGCCTGTTTCGCCGTACGCATCGCCGTCGGTGGCCGATGACCTCTCAGACCTGCCTTCTGCGTTTGTTTCGGTGATGGAGTTCGATCCGTTGCGTGATGAGGGATTGATTTATGCGATGCGGCTGCTCGAAGCGGGTGCGTCGACCGAGATCCACGCCTACCCGGGAACGTTTCACGGATCGTCGATGGTTGTGAACGCGCAAGTCAGCCTCAATAACGCACGCGACTCCGAGGCAGCCCTGCGCAAAGCGCTCGGCGCGTAGCCGAGGCGAAAGGAGGGCGCAATGGTGCCCAGAGGTCATTACAGCAAACCCAAGAGTATTCGGGTCAAATGGTTGGCTGCGGCAATCTCGCTAACGATGGTGGCCGTGGCCTGTTCGGGTGACGACACCAGCGCAGACCCCGAACCCGATACCACCACGGCGACCAGCGTCGGCGCGCCCGATCCGACGACGACGACCACCACAACCCCGCCCGACCAGACCGCGACCGAGACCACAACCACAACCACGACCACGGTGCCGGCGATCACCGAGGACCGGGCCTACTACATCCTTCCGCCGGGCAACTACGGCGGTATTCCCACAACAGACAATTCATTCGACCAACTCCCGCTCTACGACGGCCTCACCCCGCTACGAGGCAACATCAGCGATGCCGACATCGACAGTCTTTTCCTTCCCCAGAATTTCGAGCCGGTCGGCGAGACTGTTGAGGAGCCAACAGGACGCGAAGGCACGACGATCCTCTACGACGAATTCGGGATCGCTCATGTCAGCGGCGTTACCAGAGAAGACCTGGCCTTCGGCGCCGGCTGGGTAACAGCCCGTGACCGTGATCTGCTACTGACCCTTGGTCGGGGTCCGGCGCGGGTTGCAGTGGCTGACGTCCCCGGAATCAACGCCTTCAGACTCATAACCAGCGCACAGTCCTTCACACCCAGCGCGGCGGCTGAACAGCTAGTCACCGATCAGGTGAATCTGATTGTCGAAACCTACGGGTCCGAGGGCGAACAGATCATCTCCGATGCCGCCGCCTACGCCGAGGGAATCAATGCGTTCTGGGAGGCCAACGGAATCGTTCGGGATCCGGTGAATGTCAACGATGTGATCGCTGTGACTGCTTTCATCGGTTCGATCTTCGGGGCTGGCGGTGGCAGCGAAGTGGCCAACGCCGAGTTCCTGTCCGGTCTGAAGAACGCCCTCGGCGCGCAACAGGGCACCGCTGCGTGGGAAGACTTCATGCAGACCGATGATCCCGAGGCACCCACCACGATCGACCAACGCTTCGAATACGGCACCTTCACCGGAGGCGAGGTCACCGGTTCGGTAGTGATCGATAAAGGATCGGTGATTTCCTTCGATCCTCGCGGTCCGGTGGAGGGTTCAACAACGGTGTTCAGCGATGAGAGGGTCTTGTACGAGGCAGCCTCGGCGCCTCCGTCGCTTACCGCATCGAACTGGTTGACGGTGGCGCCGGAGCGGTCAGTCAACAACACGACGCTCGCGGTGATGGGTCCCCAACTCGGCTACTACTACCCCGAGATCGTCCAGCAGATTCATTTGAGCGGCCCGGGAATCGAAGCGCAGGGAATCGCGGTGCCCGGGTTGGCGATGTACATCCTCATCGGACGTACCACCGACTATGCGTGGAGCCTCACATCGGCCAACCAGGACGTGATCGACGTGTACGCCGAGGTGCTCTGCAACCCGGATGGCTCCGCCCCTAGTCGTGAATCGAGTTCCTACATGTTCGAAGGTGAGTGCATTCCCTTTGAGCAGTTCTACGCAGGGATGCTCGGTGATACGCCGATCCGCTATCCCGTTTCGGTACACGGCCCGGTGATCGGCACGGCGATGTCGCAAGGAGAGCCCGTCGCGCTCACCCGGAAACGTTCGACCTTCGGCCGTGACGGACTCAACCTCGCTGCGCTGAAGGACATGACCGAGGGTGATGCTGCAACACCGGAGGCGTTCTTCGAAGTGACGAATCAGTTTGGCTTCACGTTCAACTGGGGTTACGCGAACCGGCAGGGTATTGCCTATTTTGCGTCTGGTTACCTGCCGGAGCGTGCTGAGGGGCTTGATCGCCGCTTGCCGACGCTGGGCACCGGTGAATACGAGTGGCAGGGATTCTTGGAGCAGGACGAGCATCCACACGCGTCCGGCCATCCGTCGGGGCGACTCCTCAATTGGAACAATCAGTCTGCTCCAGGCTTCATGCATGGTGACGGTAATCTTTACGGGTCGGTTCACCGAGTCGAGTTGTTTGATCAGTGGCCCGACAAGTCTGAGTTGAAAGACGTTGTAGGGATCATGAACCGTTCCGCTACCGAGGACACTCTGTCGCCGGTGTGGCCGGTCATCAGTGAGGTGCTTCGATCAACCGACGCGCCGAGCAGTGCGGCCGCCGAGGTGGTCGATCTCGTTGGTGCTTGGGTGGACGACGACGCGCCGTTGCTCGACGCCGACGAGGACGGTTTCTACGACAGGGCCGGAGCCTTCTTGTTTGACCGGCTCTGGGGACCGATCACGGATACGGTCATGGAGCCTGTCTTCGGGGGGATCCAGCCCACCACGATCAACTTCAGGGGAATCGGCACCGCGAGCCTGATCGACAAAGACTTGCGCACAGTTCTTGGTCATCAGGTCGAAGGGCCGTTCAACCTCCGGTACTGCGGTGGCGGCAATCTTGAAGAGTGCAGTGAATCCCTCTGGGCCACGATCGAGAGGGTGGTCTCCGAAATCACAGCCGAACGAGGCGACGATACGAGCATGTGGTTGCGTGAGGGTCTTCGCTCAAGTTTCGCACCGAACCTGATTCCCAACACCTTCCGTTCCACGAACCGCCCGACCTTCCAACAGCTTCTCGAGTTCGCCCCCACGAAATAGCCACGTCAACGTGTGTATTCTCCGTGGGATGAGGATCACGGTGAGGTTCGACGACGACACCGCGCAGGCACTGGCACACCTTCGCAGTGAGAGCGGTATGGGTTTATCGGAGGCCGTCAACGCCTTGGTTAGGCGCGGACTGCTCACCGAAGCGTCTCCGGCACCGTTTGTTCAGCAGACCCGCCGACTCGGCATGCGAATCGACGTGACGAATGTTGCCGACGCGATCGACCTGCTAGAGGGTCACCAGGCTGGCTGAGCGATGCAATGCTGGTTCGCACCGCCACGTGGCTGACAAACGCTGCCCGATTCCGCTTAGTCGAGGAGGAATTCGGTGGCGTTGTGGTCGCTGATGGCGGTCATGGCTCGGTTGAACATGTCGACTATGAGCGCCCGGGCCCGGTCGTTGACGAGTTCGATGCGCCCTGCCTGGATCGGATAGCAGAGGCAGAACATGGCGGTCGCCCGGTAGTCGTCCATCAACATGTCACGGTCGTGAGCTACGCCAGCGTCTCGGAGTTCGTCGAGATAGGCATCGATGAGCGTGGCCTCGTGTGCCCTACGGTCGTCGATGGTCAAGCTCTGAGTCATGAAGTAGGCGAGGTCGTAGGCAAAGGGTCCCTTGGCGCATACCTGCCAGTCAATGGCTGTGACCTTGCCGTCGGCGGAGAAAAACAGGTTGTCGAGGCGGTAATCGCCGTGGACCAAGGTGATCGGGTGACCCTCGGTGACCGTCAGCAGGGAACGGGCCGACCGGGCGAAGCGCTCCATGATTGCTGCTAGTTCGCTGGTCACAAGCTCGGGGAACGTTTCTTGAAACGGGTCCCAGGAATCGGCCATTCCCTGCACCACGCCCTCAGGATTCGGCGAGTCCGAACCGAATGGCACCCAAGCGAAATCGGGATCGTCGAACAGCGCCGAGTCCGCGAATGTTGCATGGTGACGAGCAAGGTTTCTAACCGCGAGCAGAGCCGCGTCGGGTGGGCAGCCATCGACCTGGCTGTTAACGATCGCGTCGCCAATGTCTTCGAGGAGAAGTACGAAATCGTCGGTCTCAAGGTCGTGATCAGCCGCGTAGCACGCGGTGGTGGGCACTGGGGTCAGCTCTGCGAATTTGCGGTAGAACCCGACTTCTTTTTCATAGAAACGGAAGACGCGAGACACGTAACGGGCCTGAGGGTCGCTTGATGCCAGCTTTAGCACGACCGTTGCCGGACCCGCCCGGTCAGTGTCGTAGCGCAGCGACAAGCGGTACAACAGCCCCATGATGCCGACACCCAGGCCGATCGGTTCGATGTCGAACTCGGTGACCCGTGAGTCAGGCGAAAGAACTCCCGATGAGCGCAGCGATTCTGTGAGCCACTGCGCCTCTACTTCGTTGACCACCGTCGGGAACGTCGCCATTGAGCCGAACACTAGCCTCTTACGGTGTTTCGGGCATATGGTCAGCCGGTGGAATCAACCGAGTCGTTTGAGCTTGTCGTCAACGGCAATTCGGTCGCGGTTGACGGCACGGTTGCCAAAACGGCGACGTTGCTTGATGTCTTACGTGATGAGCTCCGCCTCACCTCGGTCAAGGACGGATGCAGCCCGCAGGGGCAATGTGGCTGCTGCACGGTCCTAGTCGACGGTGCGCCACGGGTGTCTTGTGTTACCCCGGTGCGGCGGGTTCGTGATCGCATCATCACCACCCTTGAAGGACTCCCCGACGACCTCAGTAAGGCGTGGGCTGAGTCGTTTGCTTCGACAGGCGGAAGTCAATGCGGATTCTGCACGCCGGGTATTATCTGCCGTTTGGAGGGACTGCGGGCTAAAGGCGGGGCCCACAATGACCGAGAGGCTGCGGTCAAGGCACTGCAAGCGCACTTGTGTCGGTGCACCGGCTGGCAGCCTGTCGTTGACGCATGGGTGGCTTTTGGCGACCAACCTCGAGAAACGAGAACAGCTGTCGATGTTCGAACGGCTAGCCACCGAAGCGACGCGGCTCACAGAGCGACGATTGAAGGTGGTGTTGCTCAGTCCGTGGGCCCAGAGGTCGCCGCGGGACGCGGTGGTTTTGCCGACGACTCAGCCCCCGCGGATGCACTCGTAGCGGTCCTGGCGAAAGACGAACAATGGGTGCTTGCTAAGAGCCGTGCCGAGGCTTTGCGGCTCGCAGGCAAGGTGCAGGGCCGCCGCACGACAGCGGTTTTCGAGCCGCCGATCGCGGTGCCGGAAGGCGACTTCGACCTGACGCTTCGCACCTCATGGGTGGAACCGGCCTACCTTGAGACTGATGCATCTTGGTGCGCTCCAGGCGGCGAACCGGTGTCGCCTCTGGCGAATGGGGGAGCGTTCGGGGCGAAACAATCGAGCGAAGTAGCGGAGGTGGCACAGCGTCTCGCAAACGAAGCGGGACGTCCCGTGAGGGTGTTGTACTCCCGTGAAGATTCCGTGCGCCGAGGTCCCAAGCGTCCACCTCTAGCAGCGGGAATCAACCGCGATGGAACAGGCGTAGTCCGGGTTGCACGAACACCGGGTATCAGCGACGCGATCACCGAGGTTGCTCCCGGATTGCTGGTGCAGGAAGTGGATGTGGTCGGTCCGCCCACCAACGCGGCTATCCGTGGTGCTGGTTGGGTTGAAGCAACGGTGTTGCTTGCAGGGGTAAGAGGCGAGGTCGGTTGGATCAAAGCGCCTAGGGGAGGCGCGGCAACCGCTTCGGTCGGAGCGGATGGAATGCTGTATGTCTCCGTGCGCTGCGGAGCGGTTCTTGACGAGACGGTTCTGCGCTCATACTGCACCGGAGCTGCGCATATGGCCCTGTCGTGGGTGACAAACGAGAGCCTCGCGGTCGACGAGCACGGTGAACTTCACGATCTGACGATCCGTTCCTTCGGCATCCTGCGGGCGATCGATACGCCCCGTATCGACATCACTATTGAGCCGTCCGCAGCCGATCCGGTCAACGGCTCAGACGCAGTGTTCGCGGCGGTCGCTGCCGCCGTTTGGCTTGATCGAGACTGCCCGCAGCAATGGCCGATCAGCGATCGTTGACTATGGTGCTTTGATAGTCTGCGAGGCACCCAGAAACTGAGCAGGAGCACATCATGAGCACACCCGTGGGTCCATATTCGCCCATAATGAGAGGCGGAGATCTTCTGTTCACAGCCGGCCAAATCGGTATCAGTGACGGTGTACTGGTCGAGGGCGGAGTTGAGGCCGAGACGAGGCAGGTGTTCGTCAACTTGTGCACAGTGCTGGACTCGGCTGATGCCTCTCTCGCCGATGTGGTGAAAGCCACCGTTTTTCTTGTCGACATGGGTGACTACGCGGCGGTGAACAAGATCTACTCCGAGGAGTTCGATGGACACCGCCCGGCGCGGTCCGCGGTTGCTGTGGTGGCTCTCCCGCTCGGTGCTCAAGTCGAGATCGAAGTAATAGCTGTACGCCCGGCCGATCTGGCAGACTGAAGCTATGGACCTGGGTGCCGTAATAATCGTGGTGTTGTTGGTTGTGGTGATGCCCGTGGCTGTGCTCATGAGCATGGCCGCACTTGCTGGCGCGCTCGGCGGCCTTATTGGCCGCGATCGCGATCTCGACAACATCGGCGACGATGGTGAACCCAACGAGTATCTAGCGCTTTCGCAAACCAACCCCTACCTGGGTTAGCTGAGAAGCAACTAGCCCCAGCGGCTACGGCCGAAGGAATAACCGACAGAGCGTACGGTTTGAATCAGGTTGGCGTGCTCCTCACCGAGTTTTGAGCGCAGACGCCGTACATGCACATCCACTGTGCGTGCGCCGCCGTAGTAGTCATAACCCCAGACCCGGTTGAGAAGAGTCTCGCGGGTGAAGACTTTGCCGGGATACGCGGCGAGGAACTTCAAGAGTTCGTACTCCATGTAGGTGAGATCGAGCGGCTTGGAGTCGATCACGGCTTGATAGGTCTCAAGGTTCATGGCCAGCGGCCCGTACTCAATCAGTTCGACATCATCGGCTTGTCCACCCCGCCTGAACAGATGTTTGAGGCGAATCTCCAACTCCAAGGGATGGAACGGGTACAGACAGAAGTCGTCGAACAGATCGTGATGGGGATCAAGCGATTGGAGATGACCGCCGTTGATGAGCAACAGAAGCGACCCGACGTTGACCTCGCCGTTGTGAACCGATCGACAGAAACGCAGTGCCGGTTCCAGATCTGAACCAGCCATCACAATGGCGCCCACCCAGCCGTCGGCCGGCTCGTCGGCACGAGCCGCGGCGACATCAACCGCGGCTTTCCACGCCCAGCCCCCGATATCGAGGGTCTGAGCCAACTCCGGCGGCACCGGGTCGGGAAAGACAAGCAACGGCTTCATGCGTTCACGATACGTTCACTTCTACCAAGTCGGGAGATAGCGCTCCAGTTCAAACGGGGTGACAGTGGACTGGTATTGATCCCACTCGGAGCGTTTATTGCGCAGGAACCACTCGAAAATATGGTCGCCGAGCGTTGCGCGGACAAGGTCGGATCCCTCCATCAGGTCCAGTGCTTCGTCGAGCGAACGGGGCAGTGGCTCTATCCCCAACTCGGCGAGTTCGTGCGGGTTGAGATCGTGAAGGTTGGTGCTTGTTTCCGCGGGTAGTTCGTAACCTTCGCTGACGCCGCGCAAACCAGCGGCGAGCACCAATGAGAAGGCCAAGTAGGGATTGCAGGCTGGGTCTGGGGAGCGGTACTCGATTCGGGCCGAGCTTGGTTTGCCTTGCCTACGAACCGGCACCCTCACCAAGGCCGACCGGTTGTTGCGCGCCCAGGCGACATACGGAGGTGCCTCGGATTTCTCCGACAGTCGCTTGTAGCTGTTGACCAACTGGTTGGTGACAGCGGTGATCTCACGGGCATGACGTAGGACACCGGCTGTGAACTGACGTCCGGTTGCCGAGAGCCCGTATGGGTCGGCGCTGTCGTGGAAGACGTTGGTATCGCCGGTGAACAGCGACAGATGGACATGCATCCCCGACCCCTGCACACCGTTGAGCGGCTTGGGCATGAACGAAGCGTAGGTGCCACGTTCCATGGCGATTTTCTTCACGACCAACCGCAACGTCATGAGATTGTCGGCCACGTCGAGCGCCTCGGTGTAGCGAAGGTCGATCTCGTGCTGGCTCGGGCTGTCCTCATGGAACGAATATTCGACGGGTATCCCCATGGCTTCGAGCATGTGAATGGTCCGTTTGCGGAGGTTGCTGGAGACATCGGCGGTAGTGAGGTCGAAATAGGAGGCGTGGTCGAGGGGTTGAGGTTTGCCCAGGGACGGATCGCCCGAGGCGAAATAGAAGAACTCCACCTCCGGCGCAGCAAAGAACGAATATCCCTTGGCCCGAGCCTCGTTGAGATTACGACGAAGGACCTGGCGCGGGTCGCCGTCGAAGGGGGTCTCGTCAAGGTTCTGGATGTCGCAGAACATGCGAGCCGACGGTTCGTCTTGTGTGGCCCACGGAAGCAGCTCAAAGGAGGTGGCGTCGGGACGAGCGAGAACATCGGATTCGTGCACGCGTGAGAAACCGTCGATCGAACTGCCGTCGAATTGCACGCCCTCATCGAATGCTGCTTCGAGTTCAGCCGGAGTGATAGCGACCGACTTGAGTTTTCCGAGAACGTCGGTGAACCACAGACGGATCAGGCGCACGCCCCGTTCCTCCACGCTTCGAAGCACGTATTGCTGGTCGCGTTCCATTGTCACCCCGATTGTGTCAGCCGGCCCCGAGCGCCTCCACGGTGCCACACCAGCAGGCGGATTCTGCTGCGTGAAGCCCCCGTTCACACACTCTTAACAATTGGGCAACCGCGCAGAAACTCGATTCTTGAACCCTTAGGCTGTCTGTTGGCTAACCTGACGCTGTTTGGCATCAGGGAGCGCCGAACAGTTTGCGAACAAGAGTCGACAACCAACCGCCAAGAGAGGAAATCTAGTGGCTTACCGAGCTGAATATCTGTGGATTGACGGGAGCGAACCGACCAATGAAATTCGTTCCAAGACGAAAGTTCTGGCTGATGGCGAAGAGCCGGGGATCTGGGGTTTTGACGGTTCCAGCACGAATCAAGCCGCCGGCAGCGATTCTGATGTCGTCCTCGAACCTGTGTTTCAATGCCCCGACCCGATTCGCGGCGGCGACAACATCCTCGTTATGTGCGAAACGCAGCTGACCGGAACTCTGGCACCGCACCCGAGCAACACCCGACGTCAAGCCCGCGAGTCGTATGGCCGCTACTCCGATCAGGAACCCATCTTCGGGATGGAGCAGGAATACACCCTGCTTGATCGCACGACAGGCTGGCCTGCAGGTTTCCCGCCCAATGGTTTCCCCGCTCCGCAGGGTCCGTACTACTGCGGTGTGGGTGCAGTGAAGATTCACGGTCGTGAGTTGATCGAGCGCCACACCACCGCCTGCATCGAAGCTGGTCTGGCGATTTCGGGTACCAACGCCGAGGTCATGCCCGGTCAGTGGGAGTTTCAGATCGGCCCGATCGACACCATGGCGATCGGCGACCAGATGTGGGTCGCCCGCTATCTTCTTTACCGTTTAGCCGAAGAGTTCGGAGTTGAGGTTTCTCTTGAGGCCAAGCCGATGAAGGGAGACTGGAACGGTGCCGGGATGCACACGAACTTCTCCACTAAGGCGATGCGGGGGTCATTCGACCCGATTATCGACGCTTGCGAGGCGTTGGGGGTCGAAGGGGTACCTGCGCGCCACATCGCGGGATATGGCGTGGGTATTGAGGATCGACTGACGGGGGCACATGAGACGGAGCGGTTCGACACTTTCTCGTACGCTCCCTCCGACCGCGGTGCATCGATTCGCATTCCTTGGCAGGTAGTGCAGAACGGCAAGGGCTACATCGAAGATCGTCGCCCTAACGCCAACGCCGACCCCTACGTGGTCGCCGCGTTGATGACCGACACCGTCTGCGCCGCCCTCGCCTAGTTCGTTGAATCAGAAGGGTTCGGGCCGGGGTCGTCGCACAACTGGACCATCGCCTTGCCGGTGTTGCCGCCGGTGAACAGCATGTTGAGCTGGTGAACGCAGTTCTCAAGACCTTGTGCCATCTCTGTGCGGTAGCGCATCTTGTTTTCCGCCTTCCATTCCCACATCTGGTTCCAGGCCTCGTCGTAGCGACTGACGTAGGCCATCCCTTGGTAGCCGACCATTTTGGCTTGCCGGTTGATGAGGTTCAGATAGTTCGACGGTCCCGGTGGCCGCCCGCCCTGGTTGTACATGGAGATGGCGCCGATGATCACCACTCGACCGCCGATGGCCAGGCGTCGCAGGGCTAGGTCGAGGATAGGACCGCCGACATTGTCGAAGTAGATGTCGAACCCTTTGGGCCGCAGTTCTTTGAGACGTGCTGCCATGTCATCGCTACGGCGGTTGAGGCACGCTTCGGCGCCCAGCTCTTCGACCCAACGGCACTTCTCGTCGGACCCGGCAATGCCCACCACGGAAGCTCCGAGATTCAAAGCGGTTTGTACTGCGACAGAACCGGTAGAACCGGCCGCCGCGGAAATCAGTACGGAATCGCCGGGTTTCAGCTCGCCGAGTTCTTTCAGACCGAAGTAGGCGGTAGCTGCTGGTGAGCTGATTACTGCCAGCTGGAACAGTACGTCCCAGTCGGGCGGATAAGGGTTGACGATGGGGCTGTCGCCGTTAGCGATCGCGTATTCCTGCCATCCCGGCAACCCACCGCCGCACCACATCCCGACGGTGATGTCTGGATGTTTGCTGGCGATCACTCGCCCCATTCCGCCGCCCCTTACCGGTTCCCCGATCTTGACAGCGGGCAGATAGCCCTCTCCTTCGTCGAGCCAGGACCGAACCGCCGCGTCCATCTGCAACCAGACCATCTTAATCAGGATCTCACCGTCTTCGAGATCCCGAATCGGAGCTTCGACGATCTCAACGTCCTGGTTGGTGAGCATTCCCTGTGGGCGTCGGCGCAGGACAACCTGTCGATTCATGCGTTGGGCGTTCATGCTTGGTGAGTCTCGCGTATTTTGGAATCACCTAGTAAAGCGGCTTGTTGTGACTGCGGGTTCCGCGACAGCGGTGGTGTTGGCGTTTGGCCCTACGATGAAGCCATGACGTCTCGTCCTGATGTCTTGCGAGTTGCCGTGTGCCACATCAACCCGACGGTGGGTGACCTTGAAGGCAACATGGCGCTTGCGTTGGCAGCGCTTGCGGAGGCCGAGGAAGGCAATGCCGACGTTGCAGTCATGCCGGAGATGGCAATCACCGGTTATCCCCCCGAGGATCTCGTGTTGAGGCCCGGTTTTGTGGCGGATTGTCGGGCCACGCTGGAGAAGTTCGCGACGCAGACCTCGCGGTGCGCGGTTGTGGTCGGGTTCGCCGATGGAGCTCCCTCACCGGAACGTGAGGTAGCGGATCTAGCTGTGGTTGACGAAGACGGACTCGGTTACAACAGCGGGGTCTGGAACGCCCTGGCGATCTGTGCGAGCGGTCGTGTGGTTGGGACCTACTACAAGCGTCATCTTCCTAACTACGACGTTTTCGATGAACTCCGTTACTTCCAGCGTGGTGATGATCCGTTGACTCTGTACGAGATCGCTGGCGTGGCTGTCGGTGTGACGGTGTGTGAGGACTCGTGGATTCCCGACGGCCCGGTTTCGAGGCTCGCCTCGGCGGGGGCCCGTGTTGTGATCAATGTCAACGGTTCGCCGTTTCGCACCGGTAAACAGAAGGTGCGGGAACAGGTCATCAGCGAACGCGTGGCCGAGGCGAGAGTTCCGGTCCTTTACGCCAACCTCGTCGGCGGGCAGGACGAACTGGTTTTTGACGGTGGCTCATTCGTTGTGAATCCCACACCGCAAGGGCCGAAGGTGACGGCTCGCTGTGAGCGTTTTGCTGAACGCGTCGAGGTGATCGATATTGAGTTGGCGAGTCCCCGTGAGACAACCGAGGAGGCTTCGGTGGTTGCGGTTTCGGCTGGGAATCCTCAACGGCGAGAGCGGCTCGTGGCGCCGATCGTGGAGCCGTTGGGGGAGTTGGCCGAACAGTGGCGGGCGTTGGAACTCGCCACCCGTGATTATGTCCACAAGAGTGGGTTCAGCGATGTTTGTATCGGCCTTTCGGGCGGGGTTGATTCGTCGATCACCGCGACCATTGCTGCTGATGCGCTTGGTGCGAGCCATGTTCATGGCGTGCTGATGCCGTCGAGGTACTCGAGTGATCACTCCATTGCCGATGCCGAAGCACTGGCTGCCAATCTCGGTATCGACGCTCGTACCGTTGCTATCGAGCCTGTTCATGCGGCGTTTACAGAGATGCTGTCCAGCGACTCTGCCACACCGGGGAATCTCGGAGATTTGACCGATCAGAATGTGCAGTCTCGGATTCGTGGTGTGCTGTTGATGGCACTGGCCAATGAACACGGTTGGTTGGTTTTGACGACCGGCAACAAGTCGGAGGCCGCGGTTGGATATTCGACTCTTTATGGCGACACGGCGGGTGCTTACGCGGTCATCAAAGATGTCTGGAAACTCACTGTCTATGAGTTGTGCCGGTGGCGCAATAGCCAGGGTGGTTCGGTGATTCCTGAGTCTGTTTTGGACAAGGCTCCGTCGGCTGAGCTGAAACCAGATCAACGTGACGACCAGTCGCTTCCGCCGTATGAAGTGCTTGACCCGATTCTGCGGGCCTTTGTGGAAGGAGATCTGGGCGTGGCGGAGATCGTTGAGCAGGGTTTGGGAGACCGTGACCTGGTACAGCGGGTCTGTCGCCTTGTCGATATCGCCGAGTTCAAGCGCCGCCAAACTCCTATCGGGGCTCGTCTCAGCACCAAGGCGTTCGGTCGTGACCGCCGCATGCCGATTATCAACCGCTACAGGGGTTGAGGAGTATCGGGCCATGAGCGACGAAGTGGGTCGGGTGAACGATGGAAAAGTCTTGACGGTCGCTGCGACCGCGACCGTGCTGCGCGACTTTCACTGGGCTTCGTCGAGCTTGTTCGAATTGTTCGTTTCTTGGGCCAGTGAAGTTGAGCCCGACCGGGGTGATGTTGCTGCCTGGTTGTCAGCCACGGGGCGTCACTTGGGTGAGCAAGCCGAGAATTTGAAGACACTGATGCCGGATTCGGTGCTTCTTGCCGACATGACCAGCTTCACTGCTCCCTCTTCAGAAGCCGAAGAAGCCCTCAGCGCCATTCGAGCGATTCCTGGTTCAGTCGTGCGGCTGGCGATCGCACAGCGTGTGCTTCTGGGGAGGCTCAGAGCGTCGTGTGAGTCGCTGCAACGACTAGCCACACCCCATGCAGATGCGCCGTTGCTTCGTGTCATCGGCTTCTTGCTGCTCGACATACGCAATGACCGCGAGCAAGGCGAACTTCTCCTGGGTTCACTACGCAACTCGGAAACCAGCCGACACCTCAACAGAGGTGTGATGGAAGCCGAAAGCCACCTTGTGTCTGCGGGTGGTCTTGTGCCAGCGGGAGTGCTTCACTAAGGGGCCGCGCGGGTAGGTGACCATCCACCGGTCGTCGGGTTGCCCGAAGTGAACTTTGGGTTGACCTAACCAACGACGACCAGGTGGAGGTTTCTGTCATTATGCGCGCGCTGGAGCCTGAAGTGTTTGATGCTGTATGGGCGGCAGTCAAGTGGTTGTTGCCGCCGCCGGATCGGGGCCATCCGTTGGGTTGTCACCGACCGCGGATCGCTGACAGGGTGTGTTTTCGGGGGATCATGATCCGGTTGGTGACGGGGGCGTCGTGGGTCGATGTGGAAGCGATCATGGATTTTGAGGTGTCTGACACCACGCTTCGGGGCCGCCGCGACGAATGGATCGCGGTCGGGGTGTTCGACCGGGTTTGCGGCGAGGCGCTGGAAGCCTTTGACCGGATCGTGGGCCTCGACTTGTCTGAGGTCGCGCTCGACGGGTCGCTTCACAAAGCCCCCTGCGGAGGCGAAGGCACCGGCCCAAACCCCACAGACAGAGCCAAAATGGGATGGAAATGGTCAGTAGCGTCGGACCGTCACGGCGTTCCAGTTGGCTGGGCCATCGACGGCGCCAACCGCAACGACATCCGCCTGCTGGAACCCACCCTTGCAGCCGTTGCCGACAACAGACTCCTTGACGACATCGAAACGCTGCACCTAGACCGCGGCTATGACTACCCCGCAGTGCGCGACCGGCTCGCCGCGCTGGGCCTTCACGATGTGTGCATCCAACGCCGCGGCACCAAAACCCCAGGGACCCAACAACCCATACACCTCGGACTGCGCTGGATAGTCGAATCCACCAACTCCTGGCTGTCCAACTACGGACAACTCCGACGCAACACCGACCGCCGCAACACACACCGCCACGCCGCCCTATGCCTAGCCACCACCATCATCATCGTCGCCAAACTACTCAACTACCGAGACCGATGGTGCCCCCGCTGACCGCCTACCCGCGCAACCCCTAAGCCCGATGACAATTATCTGCCGGTTGTATAAAAACAATCCGTCGGTATCGTAAACCGAACGGGGCTGAAGCGACGAGAGGGACATCCGTGGCGAAGGAGCGTGTCGAGAGGGACGAAGAGGATCTGGTCCGTCTATACCTGACGGACATAGGTCAGTATCCACTCTTGACCAAAGAGGGCGAAGTTCGCCTAGCTCAAGAGATTGAGGCTGGGATTGAGGCACGCCGCGAGCTGGCCGAGTCGAAGCCGACTCCTGCGCGCCGTCGCGAACTCCGCCGACTTTCGCGCAAGGGCGAGGCCGCAACCCGTACTTTCGTCCAGTCAAACTTGCGTCTCGTTGTCTCTATTGCCAAGAAGTATCAGGCCTCTGGGTTGCCGCTGCTTGACTTGATCCAGGAAGGCAACCTCGGTTTGATGCATGCCGTCGAGAAGTTCGATTGGCGCAAGGGCTTCAAGTTCTCGACCTACGCCACCTGGTGGATCCGTCAAGCGATCACCCGAGGAATCGCCAACACCGGTCGCACGATCCGCTTGCCGGTGCATGCGGGGGATACTCTGGCGCGCCTGCAGAAGGCACGGACCCGCCTTGAGCTCAAGTACGGCCGGCCCGCCACGCTCAGCGAACTGGCGTTTGAAGTGGAGATGCCTGAGGACAAGGTGACCGAGGCGCTTCGTTTCGCCGCTGAGCCTTTGTCGCTTTCTGAGCCGTTGCGGGAGGACGGCGACGCTGAACTCGGTGATGTGGTGGAGGACCGAGGTGCGGATTCCCCCTTCGAGGTAGCGGCGACGTCTTTGTTACCTGAGGAGATTTCGCGTCTGTTGTCTCCGCTCGATGAGCGTGAGCGTGAGATTCTCAAACTTCGTTTCGGCTTGGACCGGGGCGAGCCTCGAACCCTTGAAGAGGTCGGAGAGCATTTCAACCTCACCCGGGAACGCATTCGTCAGATCGAGGCCCGAGCGATGTCGAAGCTCCGTCACCCCTCCTCCGACACCGGTGCCCGCGACCTCCTAAGCATCTAAGACCTACCCGAGGATCCTGACCGGACAGCCCCAAGCGCTTCGGGTCACGACGCTAGTGGTAGACGGGGCCTCATCGTGTTGGTGCGTGAGCGCTATCGCAGGATCAGCACGTATGTCATGCATCTGTACCGAGGCCCAGTTCTCGGGAGATCACTAGGCGCTGGATCTCGCTGGTGCCTTCGCCGATCTCAAGGATCTTGGCGTCGCGGTAGAAGCGGGCGACGGGAGTCTCGTCGATGAAGCCGTATCCGCCGAAGATCTGGGTGGCTTCCCTAGTGGCCGCCACCGCCGCTTCGGTGGCGTACAGCTTGGCGATAGCGGCCTCCTTTTTGAACGGCTGGCCAGCATCTTTGAGCGCGGCGGCGGTGTAGGTCATATGGCGGGCGGTTTCGGCGGCGACCGCCATGTCGGCGCACTTGAACGCCACGGCCTGATAGCTGCCGATGTTCTTGCCGAAAGCCTGGCGCACCTTCGCGTAGGCGGTGCATTCGTCCAAGCAGGCCTGGATGAGTCCGACGGCCAGCGCGGCGATTGCTATACGACCGTCGTCGAGGGTGGCCAGGAACTGACGGAAACCTTGCCCGGCCCGGCCAAGGAGACTCGATTCGGGTACTCGGCAGCTGTCGAAGACAAGGCCGTGGGTGTCAGAGGCGTGCCAGCCCATCTTTCGGTACGGCGGCTCCACGATGAACCCCGGAGTGCCTGCGGGCACGATGATCGAAGACACGCCCTCATCGGTGAGCGCGGTCACCGTTACCAGGCTGGTGATGTCGGTTCCGGAGTTGGTGATGAAGGTCTTGGCACCGTCGATCACCCACTGAGGCGCGGCACCCGAGGAGTCCAGTACGGCTCGTGTCTTGGTGGCGCCAGCGTCGGAGCCACCGTGAGGCTCAGTGAGACCGAAGCCAGCTAGCGCCCGGCCGGACACCAGATCGGGCAGGTAGGCGTCCTTCTGGTCCGACGAGCCGAACTCCGCGATTGGCTTGGCTCCGAGACAGACGCCAGCCTCCAAGGTGATACCCATGGACTGGTCGGTTCGACCGATCTCTTCTATGGCGATGCACAGTGTGACGAAGTCAGCGCCGGAGCCGCCGTACTCCTCGGCGCAGATCAGCCCGAAAAGGCCCAGGTCGCCCATTGCCTTGACTGTCTCGGTGGGGAAGATGTGGTCGCGGTCCCATGCCTCCGCGTGGGGAGCGATCTCAGTGGTCGCAAATTCGCGCAGCACGGCGCGGAAGTCGAGTTGTTCTTGAGTCAGCTTCACGGCTCTACGCGCTCCGCACTTCGGCTGCGTCCTCGAGGCCCAACTCGGCTATCGAGGTCTCGCGCATCTTGAACTTCTGGATCTTTCCAGTGATGGTCATCGGGAACGAATCGGTGAACTTGATGTAGCGGGGCACCTTGTAGTGGGCGATGGTGCCCCGGCAGAAGTCCCTGATGTCCGCAGCGGTCGTGTCTGCGCCTTCTCGCAGTTGGATCCAGGCCATGAGCTCCTCCCCGTATCGCACATCCGGCACACCGACCACTTGGACCTCTACAACATCGGGGTGGGTGTAGAGGAACTCTTCGACCTCACGGGGATACACGTTCTCGCCGCCGCGGATGATCATGTCCTTGATGCGGCCGACGATGTTCACATAGCCCTCGTCGTCCATCACCGCTAGGTCGCCGGTGTGCATCCAGCCGTCTGAGTCGATGGCCTCAACTGTGCGGACCTCGTCGTTCCAGTATCCCAGCATCACGGAGTAGCCCCTCGTGCGGAACTCGCCGCCGGTGCCGCGGGGTACGACGTCGCCGCTTTCGGGGTCTACGACTTTGATCTCTACATGGGGATGCACCCTGCCCACTGTGGTCACCCGCTTCTCAAAAGGATCGTCCGCGGAGGTCTGGGTCGACACTGGGGAGGTCTCGGTCATCCCGTAAGCGATGGTGACCTCGCTCATGTTCAAACGCTCCACAACCTGGCGCATCACCTCGATTGGACAGGGCGAGCCAGCCATGATCCCGGTGCGTAGCGACGACAGGTCATAACCGGCCAAGTCGGGCTCGCCCAGTTCAGCGATGAACATTGTCGGAACGCCGTAGAGGCTGGTGCAGCGCTCGCGGGCGCACGCATGCAAAGTGGCCGCAGCGTCGAATCCCGCGGCGGGGATCACCATGGTAGAGCCGTGGGTGGTGCAGGCCAGATTGCCCAGCACCATCCCGAAGCAGTGGTAGAACGGCACAGGGATGCACACCCGGTCGGCTTCGGTGTATTTGCAGGCCTCGCCGATGAAGTAGCCGTTGTTCAAGATGTTGCGATGGCTCAGAGTGGCACCCTTGGGGAAGCCGGTGGTGCCGCTGGTGTATTGGATGTTGATGCCGTCACCGGCAACCAGTTCGGCGGTGCGCTGATCCAACTGCGTCATCGACACCTCAGCAGAGACCTCCAGTAGATCGTCCCAATCCGAAGTGTGGATGTAGATCACTCGGTTCGTGGGCACCCGGCCCCACACCTCCTCGATCATCGAGCGGTAGTCGCTAGTCGAGAATGACTCCACTGCCACCAGCACCGAGATTCCCGACTGGTTGAGCACATACTCCAGTTCCGAGGAGCGGTACGCCGGGTTGATTGTCACCAGGATCGCACCGATGCGGGCCGTGGCGTACTGCACCAGCACCCACTCGGCGTAGTTCGGGCTCCAGATCCCCACCCGGTCGCCCTTGGCCACCCCGATGCCCATCAGCCCTCGGGCCACCTGATCAACCTCATCGGCAAACTGCGCGTAGGTGAAGCGCAACCCTTGCTCCACCGACACCAACGCATCGCGGTCGGCGTGCTCGGCGACGGTACGGGCCAGATTCTGAGGGATCGTCTCCTCCAGCAGCGGCACCGTGGTCGGCCCTGAGTCCGATGACGGCTTCATGGTGTGCTCCCCTGACGACTTCATGGTGTGCTCCTCCAATTTCTGTGTCTCGTGTTTCGGGTATCTGCTACGGGGACGGTGATTGTCGGTCTGGGTCAGGCCGGCTCGGGTCTGTTCGGCCTACAGCGCCAAGTACTTCCTCTGGAGCTCGCGGTCGCCGCGCAGCCTTGCGGTGGCCACTTCGGCGATGATTTCGCCCTTCTCCAAAATTAGGGAGCGTCGGGCGATGCGGGCCGCGAAGTCAAGGTTCTGTTCCACTGCGAGTACCGTGATGCCCCTTTCGGCGTTGATTCTTCCGATCACCTCGGCGATCTCGTCAAGGACCGAGGGTTGGATGCCCTCTGACGGCTCATCCAACAGAAGCAGGCGAGGCGCGGTTACCAGTGCTCTGGCCAGTGCCAAGAGCTGCTTCTGGCCTCCTGAGAGGCTCCCACCTCGGACGCGTCTGCGTTGCCCAAGCATGGGGAACTCCTCAAGGATCCGGTCGACGGCGTCGTTCCTGCGGTCTCGGCGGGCCGCGGTCCCGACCCGGAGGTTCTCCAACACGGTGAGCTTAGGAAAGATGTCGCGCCCCTGAGGCACGTGGGAGATACCGAGCCGGGCCCGTTCGTGTGCCTTGAGCGGATCCAGGTCGATGCCGTCGAACTGGATTGATCCGCCGGTGGTGGCGATAGCGCCAGTGATGGCCCGCATCAGGGTCGTCTTCCCGACCCCGTTACGCCCCAGCACCGCGGCGCACTCTGAAGGTGCCAGCTTGAGGTCGATGCCGTGCAGCACTGGCGTGGCGCCGTAACCGGCCCGTAAACCGCTAAGCGTCAGCATCAGCTGATCCTCTGCCGCTGCTGGTGCCGTTCGCTACCTCACTGCTGGTGTCAACGGGCCCGTTTGACGCAGATACGTGGTCGTCTACTGGGCCGCCGTTGCCGTGGTGCGCGCCCAGATAGATGTCGATCACTCGGTCGTCGCCGGAGAGCTCCTCGAAGGTCCCCTGCGTGAACACCGAGCCCATGTGCAACACGGTGACCGGGGCGTCCAGTTGGCGCACGAAGTCCATGTCGTGCTCCACGACGATCACTGACGCCCTCTCGCCCAGTTCCCTTACAAGGTTGGCGGTTCGCTCCGTCTCCTCCCGGGTCATGCCCGCGGTGGGCTCATCCAACAGCACGACCGAGGGGTCGGTCGACACGACCATACCGATCTCAAGCCACTGCTTCTTTCCGTGCGACAGGGTTCCGGCGGCCTGCTCTGCTTCGTATCGCAGATCTAGCCACTCCAGCAGGAGCACGGCGCGCCGATCAGCTTCCTCGCTGTCGCGTGGCATGGCATAGCAGGCCAGCCACAGGTTCTCCCTCACTGTCAGCGACTCGTAGATCGAGGCGACCTGCAGCTTGGTGCCCACGCCCCCGCGAGCACGCAGGAACGGCTCGCGCTTGGTGAGGTCCTGGCCGCCCAGCATCACCGCTCCAGCGGTCGGTCTCTGGCGGCCCGACAGTAGGTCGAGCAGGGTGCTTTTGCCAGCGCCGTTCGGGCCGATCAAACACGAGACGCCGCGCGGGAACTCCAGAGTCACTGCGTCCACGGCTGCCAGCCCGCCGAATCGCTTAGTCACTGCCGTAGTCGCGATCAGCCGAGCCGCCTGCTGTGCGGTTTTAGGAGTTGGGGCGTTCAGGTACGGCTCGGGCTTGTGATCGACAGTTGCCTCAGCTTCCGCACGGACCCCCGGTGGTAGCGAGATCCGGCCATGCGCCCACTTCCTCAGCTTTGAGAGGTTGGCGACGATGCCTCCGGGTAGCAGCAGCACGATCAAAACAAGGATCGCTCCAAGCACGATCGGTTCGTTGTCACCACTGGCACCACCGAACCACGAGGAGAACCCCTTGACCACCAGTACACCCACGAACGCTCCGGAAACGCTGCTGCGGCCTCCTACCAGCACCCAGATCACCACCAGCGCGGCAGGTGTGAGCGAGAAGACCGGCGGACTCATGAACCGTCCCCACGCCGCGAAGAGGGCACCCGCAAACGCCGCGATCGCGCCGCCGATCGTGAACACCGCCAGCTTGTGCCATCTCACGTCATAGCCCAGCAGCCCGGTCCGGAGCTCGTTGTGCTGAAACGCAACGGCGATGCGGCCGAAGGGGCGGCGTGACAGCGCACGAATGGCCACGGCGATGAGCAGGCCCGCGGCCACGCAGAACAAGAAGAACTGGGTTCTGGTCAGCTCGTGGCTCTCACCTCCCGGCAGGCGCCAGGTGAACCGGGGAATGCGAGGCATGCCGTTGTAACCACCGAAGGGCGCGTCGCCGATGCGGTAGGCGCGGCCCGAGGTCGAGTTCACGAAGGCGAACAGCACCAGGCTCGTGGCCAGAGTGAGAATTGCCACGTACACGTCGGTGACGTTCCCGTAGAACATGAAGTAGCCCAGCAACGCTGCGAACGCGGCGCCGACAACAACCGCTACCAGCACCGCCGTCAGCGACTCGCCGGTGTTATCGGTCAGGTTGATGGCCCAGAAGCCGTAGGCGTAACCGCCGATGCCGTATATGGCGGCTTGGCCCAGGCTGAAGATCCCTCCGTAGCCCCACACCAGCGTCAGCGACAGAGCAAGAATGGCCTGCACGGCCCAGAGAGACCACTCGAAGGCGGTGAACTCCTCCACCCAGTTACCCAAGGCCGCGGCGGCCGCGAACGCCAGCACGGCGCCGCCCAGGTCGCGCAGCACACTACCGGTGGCTGGCTGCGCCCCCCCAGAGCCGCCGACCCGAGCCAGCAGGTCTCTCATCGGCGGACCCGGGTCCCGGTGAGCCCTTGCGGCAAGAACCGCAGAATCACGATCGCGGCCAAGAGCAGCATCGCCTGGCCGATGACAGGCGTGAACCAGTTCGTGCCCACGTTCTCGATGAAGCCGAGCAACCCGCTGGCCGAAACCGTCCCGGCCACGAACATCGGACCCCCTACGATGACGGTCATGAACGCCCGGGCCACGAAGGTTTGACCCATGGTGGGAATCACCCCTACAACGGGCGCAAGAAGCGCACCGGCAGCGCCCGCCAAGGCCGACCCGAGCCCGAAGGTCCACATGTTCACCGCGGAGGTGTTCACTCCGAGACCTTCAGCCATCGTCGTCGACTGTGTCGCGGCTCTGGCCAGCAGCCCGTAGCGGGTGCGGCGCATGATCGTGTAGGTCGCCAGCACCGCGACGACGGCCGTGCCTATCAGCACGAAGTTGTACGTCGACATCGAGAACTCGCCAATTGTGAAGTTCCCGACCGGCACCGAGATGCCCTCGGTGACCGACCCGTAGCGGTTCTCCACCGCTTGGACCATGATCAGCGACAGCCCCCAGGTGGCCAGCATGGTGTCGGCGAGCCGCCCGTAGAGATGCCGGATTATCAGCCGCTCGACGACTATCCCGAACAGGCCCACCAGCGCCGCAGCAACCGCCATCGCCAACCAGATGTTGAGGCCGCTGCGCACCCCGGTAAGCGTCGCGAACGCGCCCAGCATGATGAACTCGCCGTGGGCGAGGTTGATCACGCCGCGCATCCCGAAGATGACCGCGAGACCCAGAGACACCAGAGCCAGGATCGAGATCGTTGTGGCTAGGTCGAAGCCGAGGTTGAAGAGTCGGTCGGGAGCCATCGGGCTCTCCCTTGCTGGCCTGTTCAGCCGGAGGATCGGGTGATGGCTGCGGGAGGGCGCCGATGCTGTCGACGCCCTCCCGCAACCCCATGCGCTGCTAGCCGGGAGGATCGGCTAGACGGGAAGTTGGGTGTCACGGGGTTGATTCCCCAGCGACGGCCGCAGCTTGCCGTTAGGGGGTGAACTGCTCATTGGTGTCGGGGTCGGCAATCAGGTCGCAGCTCTGCTGCTCGAACGACGGCGGGATGTTCTCGAACGTCTCGATCACGTCGAAGCCGTTGCTGTCGTTGGCCCGGGCCAGGCTCACCGGCTGCACAAGATGATGTGATGGCCCATCCAGCGTGACCGGTCCCTTGGGGCTGTCGAAATCGACGGTGCCAGTCTCAAGCTCGGCGATCACCGCCTCGCGGTCAAGGGTGCCAGCACGATTGACCGCGTCGGCCCACAGGTGCCAGCCCTCCCACACGTACACCGCCAGGTCGGTGATGTACGGGTAGTCGTCACCAAAGGCGTCATGCCAAGCTGCGGTGAACTCTCTGTTGGCGGGGTTGTCGAGCTCCTGGAAATAGGGGTAGGCCACGATGATGCCTTCCGAGGAAGCCGCATCTAGGGCCACCTGCTCGCTACCCAGCCCGAACGATGTCGACACCACCGGGATCTCGGTGCCGGTGGCGGCGTACTGGCTGTAGAACGACATGTGGGCGCCCCCGACCAGGACGGACACGACCACGTCAGGATCGGCGCTCTGCACCTCCGAGATGGTCGTGCCGAACTCGGCGACGTCGAGTGGGAAGAAGTCCTCCCCGACAACCTCGCCGCCAGCCTCGGCCGCGTAGTGACTTACCCAGTCGGCAGAGATCTGCCCGTAGTTGTAGTCGGCGGCTAGCACGTACAGCCGCGGCCCGTAGTTCTCAACGGCCCATGGGATCAGCACCTGCAGCTGCTGGGTGGGGACCACGCCGGTCACGAAGGTGTTGCGGTCGCAGACGCCGCCCTCGTAGAGGACGTTGTAGAAGTACAGCAACTCGGCCTCGCCGAACGTCGGTCGGATCGCCTCGCGTGACGCGCTAGTGATCCCAGCGTGGACCACGGCGAGGTCCTCAGCCACCAACTGGTCGGCACCGGCGATGTACTCGTTCTGGTCCGACTTCGAGTCAAGCGCCACCAGCTCCAACTGGCGTCCGAGCACGCCGCCGGAGGCGTTGATGTTAGCGATGGCGAGACGGGTGGCGTCGGCCATCGGCGTGCCGTAGATGTTGAGCGGGCCGGTCTCGTCGAGAAGGCTTCCCACCCGGATCGGTTCGTCGGTCTGCGGCGCGGCCTCGGTGGCCTCGGGTGCCTCTTCGGTCTCATCGCTCGGTGTGGTGTCTGAGTCGGGTGTGCTGTCGGGCTCCGACTGGGTGCTCTCCTGCTCGTCGGCCCCGGTAGGCGCTGGTTCGTCGGCATCATCGCCACAGCCCGCGGCGACCAGCGCAAGTGCAAGGGTGGTGGCGACGAGCCTCGCCCAGACCGGACGAACTCGGCGGTGAGTGGTAGTCCTCTGTGGACTCATGGGTGTTTCCCCCTTAGTTGGACCCTCGGGCACCGGCTCTCGACGCCTCGGGCGGCGGCCCCGCAGCGTGCAAAGAGCCCCGCGTAGTCGCCTTGTGTTCAGGTTTAGTGATGGCCCGCAGCGGCAGACATACGCGAATGCAGGGTCAACTCCGAACTACGCGCGAATGCAGGTCCCGCGCCGAGCGCGATGAGACCGTTGTCGGACCGCTGGAGAGGGCTTGCTTCGACGATTACAGCAGTCTCAGATCGCGTGCTCTCGCCAATGCCTCGATCCGGTTTCGAGCGTGCAACTTGGTCAGCAGCGACTGCGTGTAGCTGCGCACGGTGTTCTCGGCCAAGAAGAGCTCCGCGGCGATTTCCTTGCTCGTGCGGCCGAGCGCTATCACGCACAGGACCTGGTATTCCCGCTGCGTCAGCGATTCGTACATGCCTCCGTCCTCACCCAGACGCATGGCACGCGCTCGTGGATCTTCCACTAGGGAGGGGTCGACGTAGAGTTTGCCGGCCATCACCCTCCTCAGCGCCTCAACGAGGTTGCTGGCGTCTTTGAGCACGATGCCCACCGCACCCGCGTTAAGGCAGGCGCGCAGCGGTTCGCGGTCGTCGAATGCGGTGTGAATCACCACCCGAGAGCTCCCCGATACATCCTGGAGAGACCGGCAAAGGTGCGGCGCAAAGTTGTCGCCGAGCTTGAGGTCGAGCACCACCACATCGGGCGTCAGGTGCCGGGCCAACTCCACCCCCTCCTCACCGGTGGTGGCATCGCCGACAAGCATGAAGTCCGACTCGGCCGCCAATAGTTGGCGGACGCCGTCGATGACCACCGGGTGGTCGTCAATCACCAGAACGGATGCCGCAGAGGCGCGGCCTTGCTCAGGCGCCGTCTTGTCCATCGGCGGTTTGGTTCAGGCTCATGAGTGGATCCTTGGCTCGGGCGCTCATTGCGCTTCGTCGATAGGCAGGGTGATTCGAACCGTGGTGCCCCCGTCCTCACCGGGTCTCACCGCTAGATCACCGCCCTGACGTTGGGCCTGGCGAAGTATGGACCCCAGCCCCCAGTGCCGGTCGCCGCGAGGCACCACAGCCAACTCAAAGTCATCAGGCAGCCCGCAGCCGTCGTCCTGGATGACCAGCGACACTTCCGACATGTCGAAGTGCAGTGTCGCAACCACCAGCGACGCGTCGGCGTGCCGCTCGATATTGAACAGCGCTTGGCGCGCTGCCCCTACCAACGCCGCCTCGGCGCGCTGCGGCAGTGGACGGGCGACGCCGCGCACCACGAAGTGAGTTGCGATGCTTGAGCGGACGGTCAAGTCGTCGATCTCTCGCTGCAATGCCGTGGCCGCGGCTTCGTCGGAGGAAGTGGGCCCCAGCACCTTGAACGCTTGACGCATCCGCTGTGCGGCCTCCTGTGCTTGGTGTTCGATGCGCTCCGCGACCGACACGAGGTTCTGGTCCCCGCCGTCACGCAGGCGCTGTGCTGCGCAACTGATGGAGAACAGCAACTGCCCCACGTCGTCGTGAAGATCGTTGGCGATGCGCTGGCGCTCTGCGTCAACACGGTGCCGGATGGTGGCTGAGGCATGGATCGACGCGGCCATCATCGGTGCCACATCCTGGGCAGCCCTCTCAAGCACGAGCTTGGCCCTGTCACCTATCGAGCCTATGGAGCGCAACCCTCCATACAGGAGACCCACCATCTCGTTCTTATGCTCCACGGGCACGGCCACCATCCCGCCGAGACCTTCGGCGCTGACCACATCGATGAAGTGGTTGGTAATGCGCGGGTCGTCGAGGTAGCTCTGGACCTCCACCGGCCGGCGCTCCACCATCACCCGGCCGCCCAATCCCTTACCGGTCGACACTTGCACTTGGCGGAAGCGCTCAGTGCGTGCCCCGTGCACGCCTCTCATCGCGAAGTTTGAAGAGCTCTCTCGGACCGCCACCGACACCAGAGGAAGTCCAAGTATGCGGAACAGGTCCAGCGCGGTGCGCTGAGCTAGAGCCGCAGGGTCCAAGAACCCGACCAGGGTCTGGCTCAGGTCGGCTAGCCGCTCCAGGTCGTCGGTATCGACGAGTTCGATGACACCTTCGAAGCGGCGACCCATTGCTATGTCATCCATGGCCTGACCACCTTCCGAGATCAACGGCCTAGCCCCCAGTCAAGCACGGATCTGTGAGACGGTCCCGGCCGCAGGCCTAACCGTTGACCCGTGCTTTGGCTATGGGAGACAGGGCGAATCCTCCGACGAGCTTCTCATAGGCCCGGCCCACCCGCAGGACGGTGGACTCGTCCCACTGCCGCCCGACGACACTCATTCCCACGGGCATCCCCTCACCGCTTGCCACGGGGATCGTCAGGTCGGGATTGCCGGTCACGTTGGAGACCGCGGTGTTGGGAATCATCTCTAAGGCACGGGCCACGTACTCGTCGACGGTGGCATCTGAGGACGGGATCTCCTTGGCCGGGAAGGGCAGGGTCGGGTAGCACAGCACATCATGGTCGGCTAGGGCTGCGTCCACGGCCGCGTTGATTTGGGACCGCACATTGGCGGCCCGGGCGTATGTCGCGCCACCGGTATGGCCGATGGCGTGCTCCCCGCAGAGCATCACGAACTTCAGCGTCTGAGAGGTCGCATGGGCATTGGTGCGCCAGCCCCGCATGGTTTGCTCCATGAGTTCGGGATCGAACAGGCCCCGGTAGTTCATGCCGTACCCGTTGCCGCGGATCATCTGCCACATGGCGCCGTCGGTGGCGATCACGTTCCAGACGTGCAGCGCATCTCGGTGCTCGGGGATCGAGATCGTCTCCACCACGGCGCCGGCGTCGGCTAGGCGGTTGGCGGCTGTCTCAACCATGGCGTCGGAGGCCGGGTCGCTGAGGTCCTCGAATCCGAACCCTTCGGCCACCACGCCAACCCTGAGACCCTCGATGCCGTCGTCGAGCCCCGCCGTGTAGTCGATCCCCGATGGAGCGTGGGCCTGGCGAGGGTCGTTGCCGTCGGGGCCGGCGATTACGGTCAGGAACGTGGCCAGATCGGTCATATTGCGGGCCACCGGTCCGAGATGGTCGATAGTCGACTCAATCGGATAGGCCCCGGTGTACGGCACCAGCCCGAACGTCGCCTTCAAACCGACATCACCGCACCAAGCCGACGGCATGCGGATCGACCCGCCCTGGTCCCCGGCAATGGCCAGGTCCACCTCACCGGCGGCTACTAGGGCGCCGCTACCACCGGAGGAACCTCCCGCGGTGCGACTCGTGTCCCAGGGGTTGCGGATCGGGCCGGTAGCGCAAGTGTGGCTCGCCCCGGAAAAGCACAGATCCTCGCACGCTGACTTGCCCAGGATCCTGCCGCCAGCTTCGAGAATGCGGGTAACCACTGTCGCGTCGCGCAAAGGCACGTAGCCCTCCAAGATGCGAGATCCGTTCATCATCGGAACCCCCGCCACGGTGACGTTGTCCTTGATGGCGAACGTCTTGTCGGCCAACGGACCAGAGTCGGACTCCTGAATGTCACAGCGTTGGTACCAGGCACCGAACTCATTTTCGGCATCGTCGGGCCGGTAGCTCGAGCGCTCGGGCGCAGACGGCTTAGTGGCGTCATACATGGCGTCCACCTGGTGATAGGACCCCAGAGCACCCTCGATCAACGCCTTGAAGATCTCTAAGGGGCCGCGCGGGTAGGTGACCATCCACCGGTCGTCGGGTTGCCCGAAGTGAACTTTGGGTTGACCTAACCAACGACGACCAGGTGGAGGTTTCTGTCATTATGCGCGCGCTGGAGCCTGAAGTGTTTGATGCTGTATGGGCGGCAGTCAAGTGGTTGTTGCCGCCGCCGGATCGGGGCCATCCGTTGGGTTGTCACCGACCGCGGATCGCTGACAGGGTGTGTTTTCGGGGGATCATGATCCGGTTGGTGACGGGGGCGTCGTGGGTCGATGTGGAAGCGATCATGGATTTTGAGGTGTCTGACACCACGCTTCGGGGCCGCCGCGACGAATGGATCGCGGTCGGGGTGTTCGACCGGGTTTGCGGCGAGGCGCTGGAAGCCTTTGACCGGATCGTGGGCCTCGACTTGTCTGAGGTCGCGCTCGACGGGTCGCTTCACAAAGCCCCCTGCGGAGGCGAAGGCACCGGCCCAAACCCCACAGACAGAGCCAAAATGGGATGGAAATGGTCAGTAGCGTCGGACCGTCACGGCGTTCCAGTTGGCTGGGCCATCGACGGCGCCAACCGCAACGACATCCGCCTGCTGGAACCCACCCTTGCAGCCGTTGCCGACAACAGACTCCTTGACGACATCGAAACGCTGCACCTAGACCGCGGCTATGACTACCCCGCAGTGCGCGACCGGCTCGCCGCGCTGGGCCTTCACGACGTGTGCATCCAACGCCGCGGCACCAAAACCCCAGGGACCCAACAACCCATACACCTCGGACTGCGCTGGATAGTCGAATCCACCAACTCCTGGCTGTCCAACTACGGACAACTCCGACGCAACACCGACCGCCGCAACACACACCGCCACGCCGCCCTATGCCTAGCCACCACCATCATCATCGTCGCCAAACTACTCAACTACCGAGACCGATGGTGCCCCCGCTGACCGCCTACCCGCGCAACCCCTAAGTCGCCGTTGCCGATATCCAGGCCCCACCGCTTTGATATTGCCTGAAGATCATCCAGTTCCGGCGCAGGAATCGGCATCGTCATCTCCTTCGTTGCAGGCTGAGGCGACCCGCACAATGTCGGCCAGCATCGCCGCGGGCAACAATTAGGTGTCGCTAGTGAGACCTTTGACCTGCAAATGCAGGTATCTGCAAAGACCGTGTAAGCGTCTAGCAGAGGCGGCAGATGTTGATACCCCTAGCCGCTGGGCTTAGACGGGTTCAGCCGTGGACAGTCATTGAGGTTGCGGCTACTTCGCGGTTACGGCTGAAGAATCCGATCTCGATGGGCATGCCGGTGTAGTGGCCCTCGACGACGAGCGGGTCATTGTCGTGGTCGAGGCCTCCTTCGACCGCGGTGATCAGTTCGGCCATCACATGTCCGGCGACGGGTCCGTTCTTGTACTGGTTGCCACTCGTACCGATGGCAACGTAGAACCCGTCTAGGTCGGTGCGGTCATAGATCGGAACCCAGTCGTCGCTGACGTCGTAGAGGTCGACGACTCCCTTCTTCTGGTGGGGGATTCCGAGGCCGGGGATCCGCCGGCCCGCACGGAGCACCTGGGCCTCCCACTGACTGTCGCTGATCCGGTTGTCGTAGTCGTCGGGGTCGACCCACTGTTGTTCGTCGCAGGTCGGGTCGCCGCTGCCGATCAGTATGTGGTTGCCGACCTCGGGCCGGTAGTAGACCCCGGTGTCGTCGTCGGTGGCGGTGAAGCCCTGTGTCTCGTAGTCGAACCCCTCCGGTGCGGGCACGTGATGCACTTCGTGACGCAGGGCCCGGGTCTTGGTCTTCATCGAGTCGTAGACCCCGGCCATCTTGTTGATCACATACGAGTGGGGCCCGGCGACGTTCACCACTACCGGCGCGGTGATCGTGGTGCCGTCATCGAGGGTGACGCCCGTGACCCGTTGCGGCGAGCACAAGATGTTGACGACCTGCGAGTTGAACCTGAAGTGGGCTTCTGAAGCCTCTGCGGCTCGCTGCAGGTTGTGGACCGACAGTTGGGGGTCGTTGACATACCCGGCCTCCGGCGAGTGGATCGCACCGCTGAGCTGCCCTTCAGGCTCCGTCCAGAACTTGTCGTCCGAAGGTAGTTTGGGCGGGCCGTAGCATCCCTGATCGAAGATCGGCAGATGTTGGGCCAGGTCGTCGAGAGTCCAGTCCGAAAAGGGAATGCCGAGTTCCTGCCACAGGGCACGTACCCGTTGGGGGTGGTCGGTATCGTCGCTGAGCAGCAACACCTGCCCGCACTGGCGGTACTCGATCAGCCCCGACTCATCGTCGACGCGGATGTAGTCGCGCCAATTGAGCCAGTAGTGGAGGCCTTCCCAGGCCAGGATGACCCCAGGCTTGGTGGAGTAGCTGAACCGCACGATCGCACAGGAGTTCAGGGTCGATCCCGCTCCGGCGGCTGCAGCCTTGTCCACGCACAGTACCCGCCACCCACGCCGTGCCAGTTCCAGTGTCGTCGCTGCCCCGATGATGCCGGCGCCGATGACGACCGCGTCGTAGCTGTCGGCGTTGTCGGCGTCGCCGGTACCAACTGAGTCCGAGCTTGGGCTCATCGGGGGATCATATCCACGCAGCGATTCCCAGTCCCGCCTCCAACGTGCGTTGCACGGTCGCGCCGTCCATGAACCTGGCGCAGTCGTGGGTGACGATCTTGTCGTCGATCGCGCAACGTCTGCGTGGCATAGTCATGCTATGATTATGCTATGCCACGGATAAGGATCAGCACCACAGTGAGCGACACCTTGTTGGACCAGGCCCGCTCAACCCTGCCCGATCTCAACGACGCAGCTCTTTTGGATCGTGCTCTTTCGGCTCTGTGTTCTGAGCATCGTGCTGCTGAGGTTGACCGTTCCTACAGGGTCTTCGACGAGATCCCGCTCAACACCGAAGACGGATGGGGGAACTTGGCAGACTTCCTAGAAGCAGTTGAGGGATCGTGAACGGATTACCACGGCGGGGCGAAGTCTGGTGGTGCGAAGTCCCTGACAAACACCGCCGACCGGTGGCTGTGTTGTCTCGTGATGCCGCGATTTCCGCGCTCCAAAGGGTGGTCGTCGCACCATGTAGCACGATCGACAGGAACCTCATCACAGAGGTCCGCCTTGAACCCGAAGAAGACCCGGTACGCCGTGCCTGCGTGATCCAGTTGGATGCCACGTTCAATATTTCTGTGGCGAGTCTCACCTCCCGGCTCGGTCGCCTCAGCGGTACACGAATGCAGCAGGTCTGTGAAGCTCTCGCCTCCGCCGTCGATTGCCGTCAGATCTGAGATCGCTTGATCGCTTGGTCGGACAACCGGCGAGAATTCCTACCGCCCTTACGAGCGGATCTGGGTGAGCGGACCGGCAGTACGAATCCAGCAATCCGCCTCCGTCGCCGCATGTCGCGCGTTAGCGTGCTCGCTTGATGCAGGACCGTCCAGCGCCCGCCCCTGAGCCGGAATCGATGGCTGGCCGCGTCACTGAGTTTGTCAAGGTTGGAGACACCGTCCGACGTCCTGCGACCGAATCTTCAGCATCGGTGCGGCAGCTCCTTGTGCACCTCGAACGAGCCGGTTTCGATGGTGCGCCCCGCTTCCTCGGTGCCGAGTCTGACGGCTCGATCGTGCTTAGCTGGATTGAGGGGTGGGTGCCGTCCGACGCCGAGTGCTGGCGGCTTGGCCCCACGGAGCTGGCGTCGGTCGGGGAGCTGTTGAGGTCCTATCACGACTGCGTCGTGGGGTTCGCTCCTGAGACCGGCTTTGAGGAAGGCCCCCAGGCTGTTACGGCGGGTCAGGTCGTTTGCCACGGGGACATAGCGCCGCGCAACACCGTGTTCGGGGACGGACGGGCGTTGGCGTTCATCGACTGGGACGGGATCTTCGTCTCGACACCGATGTGGGACCTCGCTCACGCAGTCTGGCAATTCACCCCGATCTGCGACAATTCAGATCCCTTGCTGGGTGGTTGGCCGAGCCCGCCCGACCGGTCAACGCGCATCGCATCGCTGGTTGGTGGCTACGGGCTGAGCCACGACCGGGCCGACGATCTCGCGGACATGGTTGTGGAGGTCATCGCCGGCATCAGGCGCAGCGTCGTCCGCAAGATCGCCGCGGGGATCCCGGCGTTCGTGCAGATGGAACACGAAGGCATCCTCGAAACGCTCTCCAGCCAACACCAAGCCGCCCAACAGTTCCACACACTTATCGTCCAAGCCGCCGCAGCTAGCGCATAGTCCTTCCCCCGTGGCCGCTGGTTCGCCGACGAAGACGACAATGGGGACGAAGAGAACCTGACTTGCCGAATGATCATTGCCTGCACGACCTCTGCATCCAATCTGGAACTCGTGAACCAATGGGTCCCAACTGAGCGGACAAGCCGAATAAGGCCTGCATAGTGGTCCCGTGAGCGATTCGAACCAGATGTCGGGTGCATGGTGGCGTGAGCCTGCCTGTGGGTTCAGTGCCTCACCGAGGAGGTCTTCTGCATTCGGAACGCATGTGAAGACAACCAGCCCTCCGTCAGTCCGCTCATGTTCTCACCTCGAGCTGCCTCCGCCGCCAAAGCGCGGTCTGTTCGGGACGTGCTGTCGCTCCCGTAGATTTCTGTGATCGCGCTCGAGGGGAGGTCGATCACCTTGATGGGCCAATCATCGTCGTCGCATTTCCCTGTGTCGCGGGCTTCCTGTAGGTCCACCAAGAGCCTGACCTCTTTCTCGTAGGCCCACGACGTGTCTTTCGTGAACAGCAGCCTCGAAATGTTCCTCCAGCCTGAACCCATGTGAGTGAGTTCGGCGCTGGCCAGAATCCGTGTTCGGCCCGTCTCTTGTCCTGAGCGGGTGTTTTGCTCCATTTTCTCAAGGTCGGCGAAGTGCAAACAGATGGCGTCATCTCGTTTCGGTTCGTACACGGGCGCGATCTCGGCGTAGTGCATCGGTCGCAGGTCGTAGCCGAGGTCTTTGAGCGCCTCCGTGTCGTACCCGACGACGACCCCGGTGTTGCCCGCGTAGTGCGACCACATCGTGGGCACCAAGATGTCCGTGCTCAACGAGACCACGCCGACTCGCGGGTTGAGATACTCCTGCACGAACGTCGAGAGCCTCAAGTCGCCGAATCTGAGCGATCTTTCGAGGAGTACTTCTTCGGCGACTGCGATACCCAGGCGCTCTTTGACCCTTGATTGAACAAGCATCAGGAAATCCAAGGCGTCCATGTCGGGGTCGGGCATTGTTACGAAGTTGCATTCCATCTTGTCGTTCAGCGCCAGAATCTGGGTGGCCCGCAGACTGCTCGGCGGGCCTTTACCGATCAGGTCGGCCGGCATGTACTTGTAGATGACCTCGGGAACGTCAAAGCCGTCTGAGACAAACGCATCCGCGCATTCTTGAACTTGAATCTGGCGGCGCAAATGCTCGGCTAAGGCGGTTGAGAATTTCTTGAACGTCGTGTCTCCGCGGGCGTCTTGGGAGCGCATCTGCATCCTGATGGCAGACATTCGTGCTTCCAATTTCTGTTCCACCTGTTCGCTGTATGGGTGATGTTCGCGGTGGACAGGGCAGTTGAATTGTTCCCCCTGGGGCGGGGCTTCAGGCTCCGCGACGACGGTAGGGGAGTTGTTTCTCCGCTCTGCTTGGCGGCGGGTCACGGTGTCGCGCATTCCCTGAATGATCTCAAGGTGCCTTACATTCGGAGACTTGGTCTCTCGCCGGGCCGCGTCTTCTAGCAGGCCGACATCAGCGCAGTACACGGTGTCGAGCCTGCCCCGGCCGCCGCGGCAATCGCAGTCGGTTGACAGCGACTCGCACCATGCGTAGGGGCCTTTCGCCAAACGGAACTCACTGGAATCCCATCCATCTGGCAACCCGTCTTTGACGGAAGCCCAATTTGCGATGTGGTCGACGCACTCGGATAGGCGGCGCGGTACCCGAAACGAGAATTCGGTGGATTCATACTCGGGCCATTCCGGGTCGGAATCGCCACCAAAGCGGAACCCAAAAAACACCGTCGCCTGTTCCACCGATGAGCACGAGCCTTGCAGCTTGATCCACATCTGCGGGCACTCAAGCTCGATTTCATAGAGATGGTACATAGTCGCCAGCCGTTCACGCGGTGCGCCCGCTAGTTCGGATCACCGTTACGGACCGCCCCAAACCATAACGTCGGGCTTGGAATTTCGACTCGGCAGCAGTCTTGGCGTTCCGATCACTAGGGCAGCGTGTTTTCGGCGTGTCGATGTTGCCCTGGAATGTGCTTTGGACCTCTTCACCGCGCACCTACGCACTGCCAGCTTCGAAGCGTTGCCGCACTGGCTGCGTGCTCTGGAACGGGCTAGGTGTGAACGGTGAAGGCTTGGCGGCGGTTGCGGCCGAACCGGTAGATCAAATAGTCCCGGTCAAACGAGATCGCCTCGTGCACGCCGAGGCGTTGCATGATCGACCAGCTTGTGCGATCGACGATTGAGAACTTCTGGTCGGTGAACACGTCGTGAATCTGCGCGGCGATCTCAAAATCAGCGATCGTGGCGACCTCCACGCGGGCCCTGCCGGAGCGGATTGCGGTGACCAGTGTTTCGGCGATATCGACGCCGAGACGGTTGGCGGCCAAGAACCAGGTCTCGATGAGGATATGGTCGCTCGTAACCAGATCTCGGGAGAACTCGCTGAGCCGCTCGACGGCTCGGCCGTGTTGGGCATCGCCGCGGTCGGCTGCCGCGTACCACGCAGACGTGTCGACGAAGACGCTCACCGCTGCGCATTCCAAGCAGCTATCGCCTCAGCGGTGGCCGCCTTGCGATCGACGGAGATGTCGCTGCCGCTAGAGTCCCCGATGCCGAAGATGGCAGAGATGTCGGAGTTCGGGCCCGTCTGAGCGAGGTCTTGCTCTACGAGCCGGCGGATGTACTCGGCCATGCTGATGCCCAAATCGACGGCCTTGCGTTTGGCGAGTGCATGCTGTTCGGACTCAAGATCGATTTGTGTACGCATGATGCTACATCATAACAGCAATTAAGTGAGTACTACAAAGAGGTGTTTATTTGCCGTACCGGAGGTGAACATCCGCCGGGCTCGCCCGGCACAGGTTGGCTGGGCCCAACAGGTCCTGAGCGGCAGCGAACAGCGTCAGGCATGTCAGAGGGCACCGGTACAGTGGAGAAGTTGACGAGTCTAGAGGAGAACTGATGGCTGACTACCCCCCTTACATGAACGCGTATGGGAATGTCACGAAGATCCTGAACAAGATTAAGGAGGCAAAGACGCCGGATCGGTTCTCCCATGACTATCTAGATACGGTGTTGGGATTCTCTGGTGGGGGTGCTCGGCCGTTCATTTCATTAGCGAAGCGGATCGGTCTCCTGAACCCTGACGGGACTCCGACGACCCTGTACAACCAGTTTCGAAACCCGGCGCAGTCCGAGCAGGCGATGGCGGTAATGGTCCGAAGAGGCTACCCGGAGTTGTACAAGCGGAACGAGTACACGCTCGCGCTCGACGAGGCCGGACTGGAAGGTCTCGTTGTTGAGGTGACGGGGCTTGAGGAGGGCTCAACCACGCTTCGTGCAATCGTCAAGACGTTCCTCGCTCTGGCCTCATTTGCAAACTTCGATCTCAAACCGCTGACACAGGTCGACGACGATCGCATCATCGTCGAGAAGGGAACCGATCAGCGAGAGCCCGACGATGGCACCATCAGCCCCGAAGGTCAGCTTGGCCAACTTCGCTTCAGCCACAACATTTACCTCAATCTGCCCGACACGAACGACGTGGAAGTCTTCAACGCGATCTTCAAGGCGCTGAAGGACAACCTCCTACGATGACTCCTCTCGACGACTTGAAGCTGTTCTACATGGACAGGAGTCTTGTCTACGCGGAGTTGAGCGTCGTCGCTTCCGCCCTCGACTTTGAGATCGTGCCAACGCCGAATAATGCGGCTGATCGAGACCGGACGTTCTATCCGCAGTTCCCGGCGTCGCTTAGGGAGACTGCAAGCTTGATGGCCGAACACTACGAGCTTTTTTACTGCCTCGAGAATTTCATTCGGGAGATCGTACGGGAGCGGCTGGAGGAGGAGTATGGCCTCGACTGGTGGGACGTCGAACAACCGTTGGTGGTTGTTCCATCGTCGGTGAAGGAGAACGCTAAACGCAACGTTAAGCGCGAGAGCGATACCGCCGTGTCCGCCCGCTCGTCGGAGTTTATTGACTACACGACGTTTGGTGAACTGAGCACGATCATCGATCCGAACTGGGAGACGTTCGGCGACCTGTTCAATAGCAGGAAGGCCACGATCAGTGTGCTGGCGAGGCTCAATCTCCTTCGAGGACCGATAGCACACTGCTCGGAGCTCTCAGAAGACGAGGTCCTGCGTTTGCGCCTAACGCTTGCCGACTGGTTCCGATTGATGGGCTGAGCGAGCGCCACCAGGGCATCGTTCGCTTGAGGATTGGCTAATCCACTCAGATCAGCGTGTCGCCGCCGAGTCAATGGCTGTCGCACTGCATGTGTAAGCTGAAGATGCAGCTTGGACCAACCTGGGACCGGCCTGGGGAGGGATGCGACATGAGTGACGGCACAGGGATCGAGTGGACCGAAGCGACATGGAACCCCACCACTGGATGCGACCGTGTCTCTGCGGGCTGTGACAACTGCTACGCCTTGACGTTGGCTAGGCGCCTGAAAGCGATGGGCAACCCGAAGTACCAGAACGACGGCGACCCGAGAACTTCTGGCCCGGGCTTCGCGCTGACGCCTCATCTGGACCAGCTCTCACTTCCCCACCGGTGGAAGTCACCCCGGGTCATCTTCGTCAACTCAATGAGCGACCTGTTCCACCCCGAAGTCCCCGATGAGTTCATAGAGGATGTCTTCCGAGTGATGGCTGACACACCTCGTCACACTTACCAAGTGCTAACCAAGCGATCGAAGCGCCTCGCCGCGCTCGGTGCGCAGCTGCTGTGGCCGGACAACGTCTGGATGGGGGTGAGCGTCGAAAGCGACCAATACTGCTTCCGGGTGAGGCACCTACGGTCAGTGCCCGCGACCGTGCGATTCATTTCAGCAGAACCACTGCTGGGTCCGCTTGATTCCATCGACCTTGACGGTATCGACTGGCTCATCGCAGGCGGAGAGTCGGGTCACCACGCTCGGCCCATGCACCCTCGGTGGGTGCTCGAACTCCGAGATAAGTGTGTTGGGGCCGATGTTCCGTTCTTTTTCAAGCAGTGGGGAGCTTGGACGCCCAGTGACGACCTCGGAGCGGTCCCAGTCGCGGTGGACGGGGCAGTGGTTACAGACGACCCTGCCGCTGCCGACCTGCTCGCTGCTGTTCCTGGCTCGCCGGTGCCTATGCGACGAGTCGGAAAGAAGACAGCCGGCAGAGTCCTCGATGGCGAGACTTGGGATCAGATGCCGAGGGTCTCATTGAAGCGAACCTGAGTGCCGGGCTTAAATCCGCTGCGACTGCCCGCTGGTCTGTTAGCTACAATTCTGCTGGATCTTTCCATAGACTTCAGTGCGCTGCGAAGGTGTGGCTTGCGGAACGGGGTGTCGACAAGCGTGAACTCCTCAAGCAGATCAATGGACACCTCCTGTCCGCCGAACTCCTCGCTGAGGCGCTGCTGTAACTGACTGAGTTCCACGTTGGACCCGGTGAGTAGTGACCCCTGGTTCCAGTTCCGATCAGAAAACGAAGAGCCGGTGCTTGGATCGACTTTCCACATCGCGTCCTTGAACTTCTCTACTCCGGTAAGGCTACGGGTGGCGTAAACCACGTAGTACGCAACTGTCCCACTGTCTCGCTCCATCTCAAAGTCAAGGGCATATTGGAACTTGGCGACATCGCGTAGTTGTGCCTTGTATAGATCAACGAGCAGCGGTATGCGCCTACCAGCGGGTGCGGCTTCGACGGTTGAGAAGTCGCTGGTCCCGAACAAGCTGTCACGGCTTCGCTTCATGGGCGCTGTGCTGAGAAATCTGTTCAAGTGGTCGACCATAAGAATCAGGAAGAGTTCGCACTTCGGTGAATCCAAGAACTTCGCAATGAGGTCCATGGGTACACCGGACAACCCGAAGGGATCAACGAAGGCGAGCGTCGGCGCGAGCCTCCGGTTGCTGTCTCTCAGGGAGTTCGACACCTCTGCGATCACGTCTTTGAATTCAGCGCAATACGGGTCGACCCGTACGTTCGGTGGGAGCGGATCGAACTTTCGAATCTCTGTTTGCAAACGCTCGAAGCGTGCCTGGTTTTCCTCAACGAAGAGGAACACGAACTCACATCCGTTGCAACGAGGAAAAGCGTCGTGGTTCAGGAGTGTGTTCAACGCAACGATGGGTGATCCTGGGCTGTCATCGCTGTAGATACCCGGTCCGGCGAACCCGTCGAGGAAGATGATCCGCTTCTCTCGGCTCGCCAATATAGGAAACCAAGCACCTAAGTAGTGCTTGAGGAGTTCGTGCTTGGCCGCGGTATGCGGCTCGATCTCCCAGAGGGTCTGTTTCGTAGTTGTCATAGAGGCCCAGTCCCACGCGTGGCGGAGGTGGACGGGAATCGAACCCGCCGGACGGGGATCACCCATCCCACCCGCTTTGAAGGCGGGGGAGCCCACCAGGCGCTCGGACACCTCCACGCCAGACGCTACAGCCAAACAGGAAACTCTCGACGGTGTGGGATCGGTCGAGGCTCGATAGCGTCATCGGAATGTCGAAGAACCGTTTGCTTCTAGGTGTCGTGTTGATCGTGTTGCTGGTGTTGCTGGGCCGCAAGGTCAAAGACGTCTGAGCTAGCGCGATCGGTGGTTGACACCGCCACCTTGCCAACTAGGGTGTGACATACGACTTCCCCCGTCGAACATCGAGTTCCGGGAGTTGTCGTGTTTATTGTTTGCTGGTCGCCCAAGGGTGGATCAGGTACCTCAGTCGTAGCTGCCGCGCTGGGCCTGACGATTGCCTCATCAGGCCGTGAAACCCTACTAGTCGACACTGTCGGCGATCTTCCGATGGTCCTCGGCCTGCCGCCCGGCAACGGCGACGGATTGTCTGATTGGCTGCTGGCACCCTCCGATGTGTCCGCCGATGCGTTGTCGCTGCTTGAGATGCCCGCGGGTGAGCGGCTGCAACTCCTCGGAGCGGGGAATGCAACGCAGGAAGCGATCGATCCCGAGAGGACTGTGTTGGCCGCGGAACTCCTGTCGCGGTCTGCACGCTGGGTTGTGGTCGATGCGGGCAGCGCTGGCCCTCCCGATCCTTGGCTGGTGCAAGGGGCGAGCTCCGTCATGGTTATTCGCGCCTGCTACCTGGGTATTCAGGCTGCCCTCGCCCGACCGTTGGCGCTCGGAACCTCTGTCGTCGTGGTGGAAGAGCCCGGCAGGGCATTGCGATTGTCAGATGTGACAGCAGTCTTCAACGGACACAAAGTCGTTGCCGTGCCCTGGGATCCGGCGGTCTCGCGTGCGGTGGACTCGGGCTTGCTGGCGCACCGGATGCCACGTTCGTTGAACCGCCTGAGCGAGGTGCTGGATGGCTGAAGCACTGATGGTTGATCTTGCCGCAACCGTTCACGGTGACCTCTTGGACCAGGGCGGCGGCACCGCGGAGATCTTCACCGCCATCTCTCGCCATGCGCCACTGTTGGGCGCGCGTGAACGGGAGT
The DNA here is from genome assembly GCA_965249055.1 of Candidatus Aldehydirespiratoraceae bacterium. Lineage (GTDB taxonomy): Bacteria > Actinomycetota > Acidimicrobiia > Acidimicrobiales > Aldehydirespiratoraceae > VXYK01. Next base: position 907,448 of record CBDFKX010000002.1, read on the forward strand.
CGCTTCATCGACAGGTCACGGCTCGTTTGGCCGGCCTCGGTCCCATCGAGCCGTTGCTGGTTGATCGCGAGATCAGCGAGATCATGATCAACGGACCCGGCGTAGTCTGGTTTGAGCGTCATGGGCGAATCGAATCCAGCGGTGTGGTGCTCAACGACGCTGAACTGGAGTTGCTCGTCGAACGGATCGTTGCGCCGATCGGCCGGATTGTTGACCCTCGACGCCCCTGGGTCGATGGACGCCTCGCCGACGGCAGCCGAGTCAATATCGTGGCGGCACCCGTTGCCATTGACGGCCCCTACGTCACCATTCGGCGGTTCGTGCTGCGAGCCGAGGATGTGGCTGATTTCGGGCCACCAACCGTTGCTTCGATGCTCGCGGAGTTGGTCACAAAACAGCGCAGCATCATCGTTAGTGGCGGTACGGGCGCGGGCAAGACCTCGTTGCTCAACGCTCTGGCCGCGCATGTGGCGATTGAAGCTCGGGTGATCACCATCGAGGACGCGGCTGAGCTTCGGCTCCGCCATCCCCATGTGGTGCGTTTGGAGGCCCGAACCGACGGAATTGAAGGGGTGGGGGCCGTGGAGATTCGTGACCTTCTGCGCAACGCGCTGCGTATGCGTCCTGATCGCATCGTGCTTGGTGAGGTGCGTGGCCCCGAAGCGCTTGATCTGGTTCAGGCGCTCAACACCGGGCATTCGGGGTGCCTGTCCACGATCCATGCGAACTCCCCGACTGATGCCTTGCGAAGGTTGGCGTCGTTGGTGATGTCGGCTGGAACCGGGCTGCCGCATGATGCGATCCGCGCCCAGATTGGTTCTGCAGTTGATGTTGTTGTGCAGGTTGAACGCACACCGTCAGGTGCTCGCGAGGTGGCTGCGGTTGTCGAGGTGGTTGACGGGGAGACGGTGCGCCCCCTGTGGTGTGGGGAGTGACTGTGGTGCGGGGAGTGACTGTGGGTCGTACCGAGCAGCGTCGGCGGGTTGCCGCGATCGGCCAACTTCCCGAGATGCTCGACGTGTTGGTGCGTGAATTGAGAGGCGGGCGCAACCTGCACGAAGCGATCCAGACGGCTTCATCGGTGCCACCACTGCACAGTTTGGGGCTCGACACTCTGGTGACCCGCTTCGCTTCGGGTGAACGGCTGGTGGAGGCGCTCGACCGTTGGGCCGGCGAGTTGAACCATCCCGACGGTGATCTGGTTCGTGCTGTTGTGAGCCTCGGTTCGGTCACGGGTGGGGCGCTGGCGGAATCAATGGAGCGTGCCGCGTTGACTCTGCGGGAGCGGGCTGGGCTTGTTGACGAGGTGCGGGTGTTGACTGCACAGACCAGAGCCTCAGCGATGTTGCTGTTCGTGGCGCCGATCGGCTTTCTGATTCTGCTTCTGACCCTCGATCCGGCGAGCAGCGCGGCGGTTTTCACCACCGGTTTGGGTCAACTTTGCGTGGCGCTGGGGCTGGTGCTCGATGTACTTGGTTTCGTGTGGATGCGGTGGCTTGTGGCGTCGGTGACCCGATGAGCGTTGTTCTGGTCGTCGGCTGTTGTGTGCTCAGTGCGGTGTGGTTTCGTCCCTGGCGTGTCCGGCCGCGGCCACTAGCGGAGTCTTTGCCCAAGCCGCGACTCCCCTCTGTGGGTTCATCTAGTGGTTCATCTACTGGTTCAACTGGTGGTTCAAAGAGAAGTAAAACTCGGCAGCGGGCGCTGCTCGTCGGGGTGATCTTTGGTGTGGTGATGGTGGGGTCTATGCAGCCGGTGTTGGTGGTTCCGCTGCTCTTTGTCTATGCGGTCGTGGTGGTGCGCGGCCGCCGCGCGCAGGTCGATGATCACACCAACGTGGTAAGAACCCTTCCCGAGGTCGTGGATCTCTTGTTGGTGGGTGTGGGAGCCGGTCTCACGCCCAGAGAAACGCTGCAGCGTTGCCAAGCATGGTTGCCCGATCCGTTTGCCACAGCCGTGGATAGTGCGCTGTCGAGAGCGGCAGCGGGGGCGACCTTCGCCGATGCTCTCGACCGAGCCATGACGCCTCTCGGAGATCGGGTGCGACCGCTGGTGGCGGCGCTCAATGCCGGTGAACGCGATGGCTCAATGCTCGCAGGAGGCTTGTTGCGGGTGAGTGACGAGGCTCGTCGGCGGCGGCGTGTAGCTGCACAAGAGCGAGCGCGGCGTGTGCCGGTTGCGATGCTCGGACCGCTGTTGTTGTGCGTGCTTCCCTCATTTGCATTGCTGACCTTGGTTCCGTTGGTGCTCGGATCTCTCAGCGACCTCGGTGTGGTCGTTTAACGCAGTTCTGCCCAGTACACCAGAGCACTAACCGCTTCCCCCGACACATCAGAAACAGTACGAAACAGGAGGAAGCGGATGTTATTGCGTCAATGGGTGGCGATCGAGGTCACCCTGTACACGGTCGTTGTTGCGGCGAAGGCGCGGTTACAAGACGACAGGGGTCAGGCGACTGCCGAGTATGCGCTAGTGGTGCTTGGTGCGGCCACGGTGGCGATGATGTTGATTGCCTGGGCCACGTCCACGGGCAAGATCTCGTCTCTGCTCAACAAAGTCGTCAACTCGATAGCAGATCGGGTTTCGTGAAGCGACGCTGTAGCAAAAGCAGGGGCCAAGCAACCGTTGAGTTCGCGTTGCTTCTCCCAGTCACGGTTGTCGCGCTGCTGGTCATTGCCCAGATCGGACTGGTGGTTCGTGCCAGGGTGATGCTCACTCACGCTGCTCGTGAGGGGGTCCGGGTTGCCGCGGTCGGTGGATCGGACGCTGAAGTCACCGCCACGGTGGTCGATGCCGGTTCGCTTGACCCTGCTCAGCTCACAGTCGCTGTTACCCGGGATGCCTCGGTGGTCCGCGTGCTGCTCGTCTACGAGATGCAAACCGATGTCTCAGTTGTTGGTGCCATTCTCAACGACCCCCAGATGTCGTCGGTGGCCGCCATGTACCGAGAACGGTGACCGTGCCCTTCGGGCAATTTATGAACCAGCAACGCGTGCTGGTCAGATACGGTTTCTGGGGTGCACTTGACTCAGATATTTCGCGAGGGGCTGTGGTCGGTCACTGCGGTCGCGGGAGAGCTTGATGTCGTCGGCGGACCCGAGTTGCGTCAACACGTGATGGCTCAGGTGCGCGAAGGCAGTCATCGTCTGGTGCTTGATCTCAGCGGAATTGACTTCATCGACTCGTTTGGACTCGGGGTGATCGTGGGCGCCCTCAAAAGAACACGACTCCTTGACGGCGACCTGCGCATAGTGGTACCCGGGCCTCGGATTCGTAGAGTTTTTGAAGTGTGCGACCTCGACCGTGTGTTCGAGCTTCATCGAACCGTGCAAGAAGCAGTCTCGGCCCAATGACCCGAGGCAAAGGTCTCTCCGAGGCATCCGACCCGGCAAGCTCTGACGCCGACAGCACTTACACTGGCGAAGTTGTCCTCGCCATCCCGGCTCTCACCGAATATGTGTTGCTTGTGCGGTTGGTGGTGTCCAGCGCTGCGCAAATCCACCCCTACATTGAGCCGGAACGGATCGAGGATCTTCGGGTAGCTGTTTCCGAGGCCACGACCAATGCCATCCGGTCCCATGAAAGCACGGGTACTACTGCGCAGATCAGGGTCACTTGCAACGTCGCGGAGGATCACATTGAAGTGATAATCCGCGATCACGGTAAAGGTTTCGACCTGGACGCCCTGCCAAATCTCCCCGAACCGGATTCACCCGATCGGCTTCTCCATGAATCGGGGATGGGACTTCGGTTAATGCAGATGCTGGCCGACGAGACAGACATTTATCCTTCCTCATCTGGTACCTACGTTCGCTTGGTGTTCCACGGAACTAGACGTCGCCGCGCCATCATGGGCGGATAGCGTCTTGCATTGTTATGTCCGACGATTCGCCCCAACAGTTGTCGCCCAAACGGCGAAGCCGAGAACTTAGATTTGTTGAAGCGCTAGGTCGTCCATTGCGCAAGTTCCTGCGAATTCAAGCCGCGGGCGGCATCTTGTTGCTGGGAGCCACGGTCAGCGCCCTGATTTGGGCGAATTCGTCTTACAGCGACGTGTACCACGAGATTCTTGAGACCCACGTTTCGATAGAGATCGGCTCTCATGTCCTGCTTGACTTAGCGCTCGAAGCTTGGATCAACGACGCCTTGATGGCCATCTTCTTCTTTGTTGTCGGCCTTGAAATCAAACGGGAGTTCGTGGTTGGGACGCTCCGGGATCCCCGTGCGGCCGCTCTTCCAGCGATCGCCGCGATTGGGGGAATGGTCGTTCCAGCCGGAATCTACTTCTTCTTCAACCCCAGTGGCATGGGTGCAGACGGTTGGGGTATTCCCATGGCCACCGACATTGCCTTTGCCGTTGGTGTGGTGTCGTTGCTTGGCAACCGCGTACCGAGCGTGATGAAGGTTTTCTTGCTCACCCTTGCCATCGTTGACGACATCGGCGCGATCGCGGTCATTGCAATTTTCTATACGAGCGACCTCTCCATCGGATGGTTGCTCGCCGCGGTTGCTGCCATATTTGTGGTGATTGGCATGCGTAGAGCCGGGATTGCGTGGACTCCCGCCTATGTGGTCGTGGGATTTTTCTTGTGGTTCGCGGTGCACGATTCAGGGATTCACGCCACGATCGCCGGAGTAATTCTGGGGTTGCTCACACCCGCACGCCCCCTGAACGAGGTGCAACCCGACGAAGGGCCGGTTCTCAGTGCGTTGCGTGGTAATGCGAACGCCATGGTCGTCCGCCGCGCGAATGTCGAGTTGAAAGACCAAGTTTCGGTGGTTGAAAGGCTTGAAGACCTGCTCCATCCAGTTTCGAGTTTCCTGATCGTTCCAATCTTTGCTTTGGCCAATGCGGGTATCGAACTGTCGACCGAGACCGTTTCCGATGCCGCGACCAGCCCGATCACGATCGGCATCGCCGTTGGTCTGGTTTTCGGCAAGCTCATCGGTGTCACTCTTGCCACATGGCTCAGCGTGAAGTCGGGGCTGACATCGCTGCCACCGTCGGCCACCTGGACCCATGTCATCGGGCTAGCGGCTACAGCAGGCATTGGTTTCACAGTGTCGCTGTTCATTGCTGGTCTGGCGTTTTCGGACCCGCTACTCACCGAAGCGAAGATCGGTATTTTCGGTGCTTCGCTGGTCGCCGCGGTGATCGGATCGTCGATTTTATTGCGTGCGAAAGAAGTTGAAGAGATCGAGACAGACGACCCGATGTTGGTGCGTACCGCTAACCCCTAGTGTTGCGTGGCTACATTCGAGGGCTACATTGCGCGACACGTTTTCTCACGTTTGGATTGATTGTTCCCTGTGACCACCGCTCTAGTTATTGTCGAATCGCCTGCCAAGGCCAAGAAGATCGCGGAGTTTCTTGGCGCCGGCTACACCGTTGAGTCGTCGATCGGTCACATTCGCGACCTTCCGCGCAATGCCGCGGAGGTGCCTGAGGCCTACAAGAACGAGCCTTGGGCGCGCACCGGGATCAATGTTGATGACGGGTTCAAACCGCTGTATGTGGAGAACGCCGACAAGAGGGCGCACATTCGGCTTTTGAAGCAGTTGGTCAAGACCAGCGACGAGTTGTATCTGGCGACTGATGAAGATCGAGAGGGCGAGGCGATCGCTTGGCATCTCATTGAGGTGCTCAATCCCCAGATACCGGTCAAGCGGATGGTGTTCCACGAGATAACGCCTGCTGCGATAGCAGCCGCTGTCAATTCTCCCCGTGAGCTTGATCGCAAAATGGTCGACGCTCAAGAGGCCCGGCGCATCCTCGACCGACTTTACGGATATGAAGTTTCTCCGGTGCTCTGGAAAAAGGTGCTGCCGCAGCTGTCGGCAGGAAGGGTCCAAAGCGTCGCCACACGTATCGTGGTTCAGCGTGAACGCGAAAGGATGGAGTTTCAAGCCGCAAGCTATTGGAGTGTGAGGGGTACTTTTGCAGCGCTTGAGGGCGATACACGAGCATTTTCCGCGTTGCTCACCTCCATTGACGGCGTGAAACTGGCCAGCGGCCGAGACTTTGGCGACGATGGCCGACTAGCTCGCGAAGACGTGAAAGTGCTCGACGAATCCGCCGCATCCGAACTTGTCGGCGAACTAGCGGGTGTGCCCTATGAGGTTCGGTCCCGTGAGGCCAAGCCCTATCGCCGGCGTCCCGCAGCCCCTTTCATTACCTCGACCTATCAGCAGGAAGCGGGTCGCAAGCTGAAAATGTCGGCCCAGATGGCGATGCGCGCCGCGCAAGGCCTCTACGAAAAGGGCTATATCACCTATATGAGAACGGACAGCACGACGCTGTCCGAGACGGCATTGCAAGCGGCTCGTGCCACGATCAAGAACCGTTACGGCAGCCAGTATCTGCCCGACACTGCTAGGCGGTACACCAAAAAATCGAAGAACGCTCAGGAAGCTCACGAAGCGATCCGACCCGCTGGTGAATCGTTTCGCTCACCTGAAGAAGTCGCCTCGGAGGTTCCCCGTTCAGAGGCGCGGGCCTATGAACTGATCTGGAAACGAACCGTTGCTTCTCAGATGACCGACTGCACGGGCGAGACCGTGCAACTTCGACTTGGTGCTACGGGTCACAGTGGAACCGATGTGGTATTCAGCGCCAGTGGCACAGTGATTTCGCACCGTGGTTTTCGCGAAGTTTACGAAGAAACTTCCGATGGATCTGGTGACGAAAACGAAGAACGGCGTTTGCCTTCGATAAACCGAGGAGACGGGGTTCGTGCAAGGGGTCCGCTGGAAACCGAAGGGCACGAAACGACCGCGCCATCTCGTTATACAGAAGCTTCGCTGGTCAAACGGCTTGAAGAACTCGGCGTAGGTCGTCCTTCCACGTATGCGTCGATCATCAGCACGATCTTGGACCGCGGGTACGTCTGGAAGAAGGGCTCGGCCCTGGTTCCTTCTTTCACCGCGTTCGCGGTCGTCAACTTGATGGAGAGGCACTTCCCCAACCTGGTTGATTATCGCTTCACCGCCCAGATGGAAGACGACCTGGACAAGATCGCCAACGGCGCCGAAGAGTCCGAACCCTGGTTGACACGCTTTTATTTTGGAGGAGGCGAAGGCACCGAACCTGGTTTGAAGGAGAAGGTGTCGACTCGCCTTGCCGATATCGACGCCAGATCGATCAACACGATTCCTCTGGGGATGAGCGAAGACACCCAACCGATTGTCGTACGGGTCGGCCGTTACGGCCCGTATGTGCAGCGTGGTGATGCCGATGACAACGGTGCCAATGACGGCAACGACACTGCTTCAATCCCAGAGGATCTTCCGCCCGATGAACTAACCCTCGAAAAGGCGCTCGAGTATCTTGAGATGCCCAAAGCTGGACGCATACTGGGCACCGATCCAGCGACCGGCATGAACATCTATGCCAAAGCCGGTCGCTTCGGCCCGTACGTGCAGGTTGGTAACAGCGACGAGCAGGATCAGAAACCGAAGTCGGGCTCGTTGTTTGCGACGATGACTCTGGAGCGGGTCACGCTTGCAGATGCCCTCCAGCTTTTGTCGCTGCCGCGCACAGTGGGCACCGATCCAGCAGATGGAGAGGCCATTACCGCCCAGAACGGTCGTTACGGTCCCTACGTAAGCAAAGGTTCTGACAGTCGCAGCCTCGACAACGAGGAACAACTCTTCACGGTGACGCTTGAGGAGTGTCTGGCGCTGCTCGCACAACCCAAGCGCCGGCGTGGTCAGGCCTCCAAACCGCCGTTGCGCGACATGGGCGAAGATCCAGATACCGGTAAGGCGATGGTAGTGAAGGACGGCCGTTTTGGCCCTTATGTCACTGACGGCGAATACAACGCGTCTCTCCGTAAAGGCGACACAGTCGAGGAGTTGACGATCGAACGTGCCGCGGAATTACTGGCCGACAGACGCTTGAAAGGCCCTGCCAAGAAGGCTGTGAAACGTGCAGGGAGCAGGAAGAAGACGACCAAGAAGACCGCCAAGAGGGCGACCAAGAAAGCGACCAAGAAGAGGTCAACCTAGAGATCTAGGTTTGGCCGGGCGCCATCACGGTCTAGTCTCGCGCCGTGGACGAGCAACGCCCCTCAAGTAGCGCGACCCGGTTGGGGGAGGCGCTGAAGGTTGCTCGCGAACGGGGCCGCATTGAGGCGATGTTCGGCTCAAGGGAGTTCTTTCGGCTTTGGATCGCACAGGTAATCTCCGCCACTGGCGACTGGTTGGGTCTGATTGCCATTATCTCGTTGGCCGACCGACTCAGCGATGGCTCTGCGGGCACGGCCATTGCTCTGGTCCTCGCGGCCCGGATAGCACCAGGGTTTTTCCTCGCCACCGCCGCCGGGGTGCTTGTAGATCGACTCGACCGAAAGCGGGTGATGCTGGTCTGTGACGTTTGTCGGGCCTTGGTGCTTTTCTCATTGCCGTTTGTGGACAGCTTGCTGGGACTCATTGCTGCTTCGTTCGTTCTGGAGATATGCACGATGATGTGGTCGCCGGCCAAGGAGGCGGTGGTCCCCAACATCGTTCCCACCGAGAAGCTGACGACTGCGAACTCCCTGAACGTCGCGGCTGCCTACGGCATGTTCCCGGTCGCTGCCGGGATTGCCGCATTGCTGGCCAAACTCGCCGAATCCTTCAGTGACGAGGGCTGGGTCAATACCTTCCGACTAAATCAGGAAGGTCTGGCTTTTTATGTCGACGGTTTCTCGTTCTTGGCCACGGCGCTCATTGTCTGGACCATTGCTATTCCACGTCGCAGCAAAGAAGAGCGACGAGAGGGAGGCGTCAGCAATTTGGATCTTGGCGGTGCCATACGCGAGCTGCGCGAAGGATGGCAGTTCATTGCCGTGAACCCGATCGTGCGGGCGGTCAACGTTGGTTTGGCAGTAGGGGTGATCGGCGGAGGAATGTTGGTACCGCTTGGCGCGTTGTTCGTCAACGATGTCATCTCAGGAGACGAAGCCGATTTCAATCTCATTCTCTTCTCGCTCGGATTGGGCATGGCGCTCGGTGTGATAGCCGCGACCGCGCTGCAAAACCGCATCAGTCGTTCCGCGGTGTTTCCGCTGGCTTTGTATTTGGCGGGAGGCGCTTTGCTCGTTTCAGGTTCGTCTTCCCTTCTCGGGATTGTGGTTCCGGCAATCGGGGTAGCGGGGTTTGCCGCGGGGCCGATCTACGTTTTGGGCTTCACGCTGCTGCATGAACATGTTGACGATGAGTTGCGTGGCCGTATCTTTGCCGCTCTGTTGGTGCTCGTGCGCTTCTGTCTGCTGATGGCACTTGCGGTGGCGCCGTTGCTGGCGGAAGGCCTTGATGTGCTTTCGAATCGTTGGTGGGACTCTGATTGGGACTTCTTTGGTGTGACTATTGCGGTGCCGGGTGTTCGTCTCACGTTGTGGCTCTCTGCGATAACTGTTGTTGCGGCCGGACTGCTTGCGTCCTGGAGTCTCCGTGCCAGAGGTATCAAGTCCACGCAAGCAACAGCACCGAGCGGAGACAGCCGGTGACTGGCTCCTTGATCGTGTTCGAAGGAATCGACGGTTCAGGCAAGTCAACCCAGGTTCGCAGGCTCGCCCAGCGTCTCGACTTCGACGTTACTTTTCAATTTGGGGCGACCGATGTGGGCAGCGCCATTCGTTCGATTCTTCTGGATCCACACAATGATCGTCTTGATGATCGAACCGAGGCCCTATTGATTATCGCCGACAAGGCACAGCACGTGAGCGAGATCGTGCGACCTGCCCTCGCTAGCGGACGCACCGTCATCTCCGATCGTTACTGTGCTTCGACTTTGGCATATCAGGGCTACGGTCGCGGACTCGACCTGCAACTGCTCGACGCGATGATGCACTTCGCCACTCAGGGCTTGGAACCGGACCTCACGGTGTTGCTCGATATCGATGTTGCGGCGGCACTTGAGCGGCTAGGTGATCGGCGCGACCGCATCGAGGGCACAGGGACGGAGTTTTTTCAGCGGGTCCGAGACGGCTACCGCAAACTCGCCGCGCAACACCCAGACTCTTGGGTCGCGATCGACGCCAATGGCACTGTCGATGAGGTGGCTTCTCGGGTTGAGTCTGTGGTCGATGATTTGCTGCGCTGATGACTTCTGAACCGTGGGAGTCGCTGGTCGGTCAAGCCGAAGCCGCGCGCCGTCTGCGTGCGGCGGTGTCGTCGCCGGTTCACGCCTATCTGTTCGTCGGCCCCCGAGGAGTCGGGAAACGCCAGGCCGCACAGATCTTCGCTGGAGAGTTGTTGGCCGAAGCCGACCCCGACGGAGCGAGCCGTCACCGACGTTTGGCGCAGCAGCTGACCCATGCCGACATCGTTGTCTTCGCCCCGTCGGGCAACAACTTGCGCCTCGGCTCGCGGACCGACCCGGGTGAGATCCCGGCAATCATTTCCGAGGCGACCCGTTCGCCCACAGAGGGCACTCGCAAGGTCGTGATCGTTGAGGAGTTTCAGTCGGCTGATGCACCGGCCTCATCGGCGCTGCTGAAACTTGTGGAAGAGCCGCCACAATCCACGATCTTCGTGTTGCTGGCCAGCGATGTGCCGCCTCATCAAAAAACGATTGAGTCTCGCTGCTTGCGGCTCGATTTTCTGCCCGTCAGCGCCGAGGCCATCGCCGAAGCCCTCGTCGCCGAAGACCTAGCCGATGTCGAGAAGGCCAAGGTCGTGGCGGCAGCGGCCAACGGCAGCGTGGACAGGGCCCGTCTGCTGGTGCTTGATGAAAGACTCGCCTTCCGACGCGATGCCTGGTGGTCAGTTCCTGACCGTCTCAACGGCAGCGGTGCCGCGGTAGCGGCCGTTGTGGAAGAACTCAGAGGCCTGATTGACGATGCAGCGGAGGTCAAAGTTGCTCAGCATCAGCGAGAACTCGAGGAGTTGAACCAGCGTGAAGAACAGCTCGGGACGCGTGGCTCTGGTCGACGCGCCGTTGAGGCTCAACAACGGCGTGAGCTTCGGCAGTTCCGTACGGAGGAACTGCGGTTCGGTTTCGCCACGCTCGCGGCCCGCTACCGCGAGCTGGTCGTGGCCGAGTTGGGTGGTGAGGATGCGATTGGGGCTGTGGACCCCCTGCGTCACAGCACCGATGCGCTGATCCGCAATCCCAACGAGACCCTGCTGTTGCAGTCGTTGCTACTGAAGCTGTCACCCATCGACTAACCGACCTTTGCCTGATAACTCCGTGGAAGGGCTGCGGTAGCTTGGTACCTTTCGGTGTCTTGCCCGAGTAGCTCAGTCGGTAGAGCGACGCTCTCGTAAAGCGTAGGTCAGGAGTTCAATTCTCCTCTCGGGCTCGTTTTCTACTCAGCGCACGCCCTTTGAGCTTAGGGGCCGCGCGGGTAGGTGACCATCCACCGGTCGTCGGGTTGCCCGAAGTGAACTTTGGGTTGACCTAACCAACGACGACCAGGTGGAGGTTTCTGTCATTATGCGCGCGCTGGAGCCTGAAGTGTTTGATGCTGTATGGGCGGCAGTCAAGTGGTTGTTGCCGCCGCCGGATCGGGGCCATCCGTTGGGTTGTCACCGACCGCGGATCGCTGACAGGGTGTGTTTTCGGGGGATCATGATCCGGTTGGTGACGGGGGCGTCGTGGGTCGATGTGGAAGCGATCATGGATTTTGAGGTGTCTGACACCACGCTTCGGGGCCGCCGCGACGAATGGATCGCGGTCGGGGTGTTCGACCGGGTTTGCGGCGAGGCGCTGGAAGCCTTTGACCGGATCGTGGGCCTCGACTTGTCTGAGGTCGCGCTCGACGGGTCGCTTCACAAAGCCCCCTGCGGAGGCGAAGGCACCGGCCCAAACCCCACAGACAGAGCCAAAATGGGATGGAAATGGTCAGTAGCGTCGGACCGTCACGGCGTTCCAGTTGGCTGGGCCATCGACGGCGCCAACCGCAACGACATCCGCCTGCTGGAACCCACCCTTGCAGCCGTTGCCGACAACAGACTCCTTGACGACATCGAAACGCTGCACCTAGACCGCGGCTATGACTACCCCGCAGTGCGCGACCGGCTCGCCGCGCTGGGCCTTCACGATGTGTGCATCCAACGCCGCGGCACCAAAACCCCAGGGACCCAACAACCCATACACCTCGGACTGCGCTGGATAGTCGAATCCACCAACTCCTGGCTGTCCAACTACGGACAACTCCGACGCAACACCGACCGCCGCAACACACACCGCCACGCCGCCCTATGCCTAGCCACCACCATCATCATCGTCGCCAAACTACTCAACTACCGAGACCGATGGTGCCCCCGCTGACCGCCTACCCGCGCAACCCCTTACACTGGCGGATATGACTTTCGCAGTTGTTTGGCACTTCTGGATCGCAGTTCCGCTTGCCGTCGGGGCCGTTGTGGCCGTGATTGCGACGGTCGTGGGTTACCTCAACAAGGTCACCTCCACCCGTTACCCCCGAGACTGAACAGGACTGCTGAGTGTCAACGGATCCAGTCGATTGGGACATCGCCAAGAATGTCGCCTACAAGGCGGCGGGCCGCGACCCTTACCAGGCATCGTATTTTCGTCAGGGTCTCGAGGAAGACTTCGACCGTTACACCGCGCAAGCTGAGGAACTGGTTGCGCAGTGCACTGGCCTCCGTTCGCTCAGCGGTAATGCCCGCGGTCGTGTAACGGATCGCAAAGGCTGGATTGACGCCAATCTGACGTCTTTTCAACGGCTTCTGCGACCCATTGTCACCAAGCTCGGAGAACATATGGACGAAGGCGCCATGCGCGGGTTAGGAGGCAAGATCGCGGGTGCAGAACTGGGCGTGATGCTTGGTTGGATGTCGAAGCGGGTGCTCGGCCAGTACGACCTTCTGGTAATCGAAGACGAAAACCCTGAAGAGCAGGACATCGTCTATTACGTGGCACCAAACGTGTTGGCGCTCGAACGTCGCTATGCCTTCCCGCCCCAAGAGTTTCGATTGTGGTTGGCGCTGCATGAAGTCACCCATCGGGCGCAGTTCACGGGTGTGCCGTGGATGCGACAGCATTTCTTGGGGCTCGTCGAGTCAACAATGGATGGGCTTGATCCCGACCCGAAGCGGGTCATCGAGGCGGTCTCCCGGTTGATCGAAGCCCGTCGACGCGGTGAAGACATCATGGGTCAGGGTGGAGTTATGGGTCTGTTTGCTTCGGAGCAACAACTCGTGGTGATCAACGAAGTTGCGGGCCTGATGAGTCTCCTTGAAGGCCACGGCGATGTGACGATGGATCGAGCGGGTCTGGGTTTGGTGCCCTCGGCGCCCCGCTTCGCTCGTGTACTTCGCAACCGTCGTCAGAACGTGCGCGGCTTCACCAAGGTTTTTCAGAAGCTCTCAGGGCTTGAAGCGAAAATGAAACAGTACGCCGAAGGAGAGCACTTCATTGCCGTGGTGGAGGATCACGGCGGAGCCGAACTGCTCGATCGGGCTTGGGCTGAGCCAGCCAATGTCCCCTCGATCAAGGAGATTCGGCAACCGGAACTGTGGATCGCTCGGGTTTCTTCTGCTGATGTTGCGGCTTGACCGATGGACACCGCGGAGCTGCTAGCTCGCTGTGACTTTGGTGAAGACGACGAACTTGCGCTTGGTGTAAGTGGAGGGGCCGACAGCACGGCCATGGCTTTGTTGGCGGCCGAAGCTGGCCGGTCGTTCACTATCTGGCATGTTCATCACGGGATTCGGGATGCTTCCGATGCTGAGGCTGAGTTGGTCGAGAAGTTGGCGTCGTCGCTGGGCGCGCCGTTCGAGCTTCGAAGACTCGAATTGACCGACGGACCGGACCTTGAGGCAACCGCACGAGAAGCTCGTTACGCCGCGTTGCCGCCTGATGTGTGCGTTGCGCATACGGCCGATGATCGCGCCGAGACGGTTTTGCTCAATTTGTTGCGCGGCGCTGGTCTGGCTGGAGTGGCCACGCCGTTTTCTCGCGTGCGTCGCCCGATTCTTGGGTTGCGCCGTGCCGAAACCCGTGCCTTGTGCGAGTCAGCGAGAGTTTCGGTGGTCGACGATCCGATGAACGACGACCCGCGCTTCGCCCGCGTGGTGGTGCGCAATCAGCTATTACCGGTGGCCGCCGAGGCCTTGGGACGCGACCCGGTTCCTTTGCTGAATCGTCACGCTGATCTCGTGGCAGACGCCCTTGTCGTCATTCAAGATGCCGCCGCGGCGCTCGACCCCACCGATACGGCGGCGCTCAGGGTCGCCCCACGAGCAGTGGCCTCCGAAGCGCTGCGGCAGTGGCTGATGACGCAGACAGGCACCCCCACCGCAGTTGATGCCGCTTCGATCAATCGGGTCATGGATGTGGTAGACGGAACGGCTCGAGCCACCGAGGTCGAAGGCGGCTTCCGCGTGGCACGAACCGCCGGTCGCCTCCGCCTAGTCCATCCAACGAGCCACACCTGACAGATCGGTAGTAACTGCCTGCTCGTACGACATGAGACCATGCGATACTGCTGTGATGGTCGAGGTTGACGATGAGAGGATCACGCCAGCGCTGCACGCCCTGCTGAGTGGTGACGCAACCGATCTGAGAGTCGCGATCGTCACCGATCCAGAGATCACGGACGCATCGTGGAATGGCAACACGCTGCTGGAGTGGAGCATCACAGAACAAGTAGCGCTCACCCCCGAGATTGTCGGGGTGTTTCTCGACTGTGGAACTCGATTCGACCGTGCGCTCAACCTCGCTGCCTGCTGGAACCGTGCCGAGTTGTGCCAAGAATTGTTGAGCGTCGGTGCCGACCCCGCAGCGCGTGCCGACGCGGACATCACTCCCCTCGAATCCGCCGCGATGCACGGTTCGACCGAGGCGGCCGATGTGCTTGTGGCTCACGGACTTCACCGACCGTCGCTATGGCTTGCGGCAGCTTCGGGCCAACTTGATCTTGTGCGTGATTGGGTCAGCCCCGACGGGAAACTCACTCGCACACCCGGCATGTATAGACCGAACTGGGCAGCAGTAGGACGAACCGAGGGTGATGCACCCAGCGATGACCCCGATGAGATCCTCGGCGAGGCGTTCGTGTTTGCTGCCGCCAATGGTCGCCGGGCGGTGGTCGACTATCTCAATGCAGCGGGTATCGACATCAAGGCCCGCCCCTACCGCAACACGACCGGGTTGCACCTCGCCATTCAGTTCCGCAAGCCCGACATGGTCGAGCGCCTCCTCCACCTCGGTGCTGATTTGAGCATCCTCGACGACGAGTACCACTCTGATGCCACCGGATGGGCCGCGGCCTGCGACGACGGTTCCCCGGAAGCCACACGCATCCTCGACCTCATCAAGCAGCAGATCCTGCTTTGACTCCGTCGGGAACGGGCGCTTCGGATTTTAGGGAGGGGGTGGGGGACTTGAGGAGTGTTCGGTTGTCTCTGACAACACCGATTCTGAGCGATCCCCCGTGCTTGACAGCGAATGCCCACCCCTCTGATGCCTAATTTCCGAAGAGTCAATTGTTCTTCGGCGAACGCCCCCGGTGGAGTCTCGGAATATTCTGATACGGTCTCGGAATATAAGGAAAGGAACTCAGTATGAACGAAAATATCACGAACCTATCGGGCGGTGGAGCGAGTAGTTCTGTCCGTGGTTCGGCCGTTGGCAATATTCGCTTAGCCATCGTCGTCTCGGTGACGATCTTCGTTGCGGTTGCTGGCATGGCCCTCACTGCCTCGCCAGCTGATGCTGGGGACTGGAGCACGGACTACGGCCATGACGGCTGCAGTTGGCGATTCTCACGGCAGACTCGTTGGCTTGATCCGCCTTCAACTTGGGCAACCGACCAGAATGGAGGATGCTCCTATATGACATCTTAGGCCAATGCTGCCGATGGGAGCGAACACCACCGGGTAGGTCCGTCCAATGTAAGACGCACTACTGCGAGCCTTTCCGTCAACACCACGGCCAACGTCCGCGGCCGAGCGAGGTCGTGGGAGACCGACCACGACCAGACCTCGGAGTGGAGAACGATCAGTTGGTGAGTCCGCAAACCGCACTTTGTCGTCTTTTGATGACGTGTTGTCTGATCTTGGTTGTTACGGCTTGCGCGGACTCTGACGGTGAGCCAACGACGGGGACGGCGACTTCAGAATTTTCTCCGTTCCAGCGAGGACTCCTTGACGACGGTGAGCTGACTTATGGGGAGATGGAATTTGCCGCTGAGAGCTACGCGAGTTGTGTAGCCCAGCAAGGGGTCAGGGTCGAGGTCGAATACGACGAACAGTCCAAATCGTTCGGTTATCGCGTTTTTTCCCAAACAGGCAACGTTACAGCCGTGATGGAATCGGAGGATACGCGCCTATGCGAGCAGGAGTTCATTAGCGAGGTCGAACTGTTCTGGGCGGATCAAGCCGGTCCGTCCGAAGCCGAGGATCAAGCGTTTTACGGGGAGGTGGCTGCGTGCATGCGAGATCGTGGTTTTGATGTCGTCGACAGCAAACCATCAACGTTGGCATATTGGATTGACACCGAACCCCGAGAATATGATTCGTGTTTCGAAGAGGTTTTGGAAAACCAAGGGTGACGGACCTCCCGAGGCCATCATCGCCTAACCGTGTGAGCCGCGAAATTATCGCTTACTTGCCTCTTCTCACGCTGCCACTGGTCACTCTGGCGCTTTCGACATGGGTGATCCGAAGATCGCTACCGACAGCAGATCCTAAACAAGACCCGAATACGGTCCTAGTCGAGATGGCTAGCACCAAGCTCAGGCAACCGATTGTTCTCCTCACCAGGCTGTCCGTCGGAACTCCACTGCGGAGTATGTCACAAGCTGGGACGGTCACGGACGTTTTTGTCGAACCTGGAAACCATATCGCTACGGGTGACCCCGTTCTTGAGATCGACGGTGTTGTTCGCGTCGCCCTGCAAACCGAGCAGCCCTTGTGGCGGAACCTGAGTCTCGGTGATCACGGCCCGGACGTACGAGCAATTCAACAGTCGTTGGTGGATTCGGGTCTGCTCGAAAAGGTGGACGGCATGGTCGCAACCGAAACGATGATCGCGGCCCAAGAACATTTTCTTCGCTCGGGTGGGGTTGGTCGGCCTCTGGAAATTTCGATGGACTGGTATGTGTGGTCACGTCCCGGGGGCTTTCATGTGGACGAGGTCGTTGTTGCGGTAGGAGACCAGGTTCCACCCCTCGGGTCTCCCCTTGCTACCGTTCGCGCCGTGCGTGGGGAGGCGGCTGTCTTAGAAACCGACGGAACTCCGATGACGCTCGATTCATCCCACGATTGGCAAGTCATCTTGGAAGGTACGGACGAGGCTCTAGCGGTGACGATTCGGGACGGAACGCCCTTGGTCCAATCCGATCTCCTGTCTGCGGTTCCCTTCGGCGAAAGTGGCGCGGCGACCGGGTGGGTAGAATTGCGACATCCTCTTGAGGTCACTCGGGTCCCGCCCGGTGCTGTGCTGTTGGACCCGACAGGCATTCCATGTGTGGTGCGTCGGGGGCAGAGCAGGACTTTCGAATCAGCGAGTATCGAGACCGTCAACGCGGAGCCGGGTACCGTGACCGTGATCGGTGGTTTGTCGAGAGGTGAGTCCGTTGTCGTCAACCCAATCGGCTCAGAACTATCGGTGCTGTGCGAACGCTAGCAGCGAGAGCAATTACTCATTCATTTGGAAATCGTCGAGTTTTGAACGAGTTGAGCGTGTTGGTAGAGCAGGGGCAAGCACTCGCGATTTCTGGACCTTCCGGTTCGGGCAAGTCGACGCTCCTGTCGATCCTGGGTTTGCTTATCAACCCTGATTCGGGAGTTGTCGAGATTGATGGAAAGATCATGTCTCGCAGATCACAACTGCCAGCGAACGCTGTGGCCTGGGTGTTTCAGACCGGGAACGCGTTGCTATCACGAAGGGCGATTGACAACGCAATGCTCGGCAGCCTCTTGAACGGTATCGACGAGGATACGGCCAAGCAAAGGGCGGTTGATGCACTAGCCTGCGTGGGTCTCGGCGACCATCACAAGGCGATTACATCGACCCTCTCTGGAGGTGAACTTCAGCGGCTTTGCATAGCCCGAGCCCTAGCAACCCGTCCTCGCATCATCTTGGCGGATGAACCCACGGGTCAACTGGATTTGAAGACCTCCGAACAAGTGGCGGGTTACCTTCTCGACGGGCACCCCGAGCGGATCACCATCGTTGCGACCCATGACCCCCGATTGGCGTCGAGATGCGACCGAGAACTCCGGCTTGAGGGTGGAAGACTGGTCGAGCGGTGAGCGCGCCTGTTGGGATTCTTCTACGAGAGACAATGAGAAACCTGACTGCACGACCACTAGTGGCAGTAATGCAACTGGTTTTGGTGGCGCTCGTCTGCACGATCGCCGTTTCCTCCGAGACGCAAGCGTTGAGTGACACTGTCGATGAACAAGAGACCCGTATCCGAGAGGGCACGAATATCGCTGTCGCGAAGCGTGGTGACGATGGCACGCTAACAGCAAGCGACTGTGAAGCACTGCGCCGATTTTCTGGGGTGATGAGGGTTGGGTGGGCGCGTGAGACCGGTCCGCTTGAGCTAACGCAACTCCCTGGCCGGCGGTTTCGGAGTTTTGAGATTTCTGCGGGGTTAGCGAGAATGTTCGACGATCGCCAGGTCGTCGGTTCGAGACGGTCGTCGGAAGGGGACACCATCTACATCGGTATGCAGGCGGTAAACGAGCTTGGGGGCGTTCTTCCTGAGGTCTTGGCTGGTCGGGGTCTTGGACGCGGATACAAGGGCAATCAGATCTCTGCGATCCCAGATCTTCCTTTCCTCAGAAACTACAGCCGCTCCGTTGCCGTTGTCGGGTACACCCCCACCGTTGTCGATGTGTGTTATGTGGAATGGGAGGATCACGTTGACTCCGAGAGAATCGGGTGGACGCGTTCGCTCATCGGTCGCTTAGCGGCCGAAACGGTGACAGCAGCCTCTACGCGAGACGATCCGTTCGCTCAGAAGTTCAACGACAGAGCATCAAGGTTCTCGTGGCTCATAGGCGCAGCGTTCATGGCTTTGGTCATGCTGTTGGTCGGCTGGTTCTCGCGCAGGGACACGGCGCTTTATCGTTCTCTGGGTCTCACGGTTCCCAATTTGCTCTTCATGACATCGGTGTATCGTCTGGCTATCCTGGTTCTCGGAGGAGTGTTGGGAGTTGCCCTTACTGGTTTGTCCGGTGGACCGATCGCACGAGAGTCCGCCATTACGTTGCAGATGTGGCATGCAACCCGCGTGCTTAGCGCGGCATTGATTCTCTCCATCCTCGACCCGCTCCTGTGGCGGTCAAGTCAGTTAGTGAGACATTTGAAGGAGTAGTTGACCGACAGCGTTACCAGGAATGGCGGGATCGTTGAGGCTGACGAGTAGCACTCTGATGCCACCGGATGAGCGGCGGCATGCGACGGCGGTTCCCCCGAAGCCACCCGCATCCTCGACCTCATCACAGCTACCCACCCCGACCAAACCTCTGGCTAGGCACGGTGTCGGTGAGTGCTTGTAGGGTCTGTGGCGATGACGGTTCCGGAGGGGAACATCGGTCGAGTTCTGGTTGGCTCTGAGGAACTTGCGACGCGCGTGCGAGAACTAGGAGCACAAATCACAAAAGACTACGCGGGGCGCAGTCCGCTACTCGTGGGAGTGTTGAAAGGCGCGTTCGTCTTTATGAGCGACCTTGCCCGCGAGATTCGACTTCCGGTCGAGATGGATTTCATGGCGGTTTCCTCCTACGGCGTGTCCACTAAATCGAGCGGAGTGGTGAGGATCGTGAAGGATCTCGATGTCGATATCGCAGGTAAGGATGTGTTACTGGTTGAAGACATCGTCGATTCTGGATCGACCCTGCGCTACCTTCTACGGTTCTTGGCTGAGCGAAAACCAACCAGCCTGGAGGTCTGTGCCCTGCTCGTGCGTGATGGTGCCAGAACCGACGATATTGCCTATGTCGGGTTCTCGATTCCGGCAGACTTCGTGGTCGGGTACGGGCTTGATGTAGCCGAGCATTATCGCGAACTGAGCTCCATTAGTGTCTTTGAGCCCGCAAACTCAGCTAGCTTGCCACCGTGAACTCACCCGACAACTACACCCGGCCGCTGGTCAACGGAAGCCAAGCGCCTCAAATCGATCAGCCGAGAATCGCTGCTGCGGTGCGGGAAATCCTGGCCGCGATAGGCGAGGACCCAGACCGCGAGGGCCTTGTAGAAACGCCCAATCGAGTCGCCCGAATGTACGCCGAAGTGTGCGCAGGGCTTCACGAAGATCCGGTCACCTACCTCAAGACCACCTTCCAGGTAGGTCACGACGAGATGGTCATGGTTCGCGATATTCCGCTCTACTCGCTGTGTGAACACCACCTGATTCCTTTTCTCGGCACCGCCCATGTGGCATACATCCCCAGCGGGTCCGGTCAGGTCACTGGGTTGTCCAAGTTGGCTCGCCTGGTTGACGGATACGCCAAACGTCCGCAGGTGCAAGAACGGCTGACCACCCAAATTGCCGAGGCGATCGAAGGGGCGCTTGAACCTCGCGGTGTGCTGGTTGTGATCGAAGCCGAGCATCTCTGCATGTCGATGCGGGGTGTTCGCAAGCCGGGGACGACCACGGTCACATCAAGCGTGACTGGGATATTTCGCGACAACGTCGCGACCCGTGCCGAGGCCATGCGCTTTCTTGATCGGTAGAGACATGACCCTGGTCATGGGCATTGTCAACGTCACGCCCGATTCGTTTTCCGATGGTGGTCTCTGGCTCGAAACAGAAGCGGCGATTGCCCATGCCGATTCGCTGATCTCTGAAGGTGCCGACGTCATCGATATCGGTGGTGAGAGCACCCGGCCGGGGTCACACCCGGTGGATGAGACCACAGAACTGGAGCGAACGATTCCTGTTGTTTCCGCAGTGGCTTCGAGAGGAGTTGAGGTTTCTATCGACACCACCAAAGCTGCGGTAGCCAGAGCCGCTGTTGATGCGGGTGCCACGATTATCAACGATGTGTCTGCGTCGCTCGAGAACGTCGCGGCGTCGACCGGTGCGGGTTGGATCGCCATGCATGCGCTAGGCGACAGCGCAACCATGCAAGACGATCCTCGCTATGACGATGTGGTGGAAGACATCGCCGATTTTCTGGCTGATGCAGTGCGTCGTGGCCGTGATGCGGGCGTGGAACGCATTTGGGTTGATCCCGGTATTGGCTTTGGCAAGACGACGCAACACAACCTGGAACTGTTGGCCAACATTGATCGTTTCGCAGAGATCGCCCCGGTTCTTGTCGGGGCGAGCCGCAAGAGCGTCATCGGAGAAATTCATGCCCAATCCGACGCCGTTGAGGGCGAGAATCCGATCATCTCATCCGCTGATCGGCTTGAAGGTTCCGTGGGGATTGCGGTATGGAGCGCGTATCTTGGAGTTGACATGATCCGAGTGCATGACGTCAGAGCCACGGTCCACGCCTTGAGTTTGCTTAAAGCATGAAGGGCCTGGATATATGGCAATGAGGGGCCGTTGGGCACAAGGAATCAAACCGAAACATTTTCGCTGGGTCCTAAAGGATCAGGTAGCTGTTTGTGAGCGCCCCGGCGGCTATGGCTTCGATCACCGTAAGGTTCGCCGACTGGAGGAAATCATCTGGCTTCGCGAGCAAGGGTTCCACTTCGTTTTGTCGCTGATTGGTTCGAAGCACAACCTCCACAACTACGAAGAACTTGGCTTGCCGTACCACCATGTGCCGTTTGCTGGTTTGAGCGATGGGCCGTTGGGGCTGACTCGAGTGATGGCAGCAATCCGTGACCACGTCAGGGCTGGGCACAAAATCGTTATTCACCGCGAAGAGTTGGGCGAGACAATCACGGGACTGATGGCCGCTTACCTGCTGTGGATGGGTCTGGTGCCTGACGGCCCGCGAGCGATAATGGTGACGGAACGGCTCTTTGAGCGTGAGCTGACTTCGACCGGTCGCGAGATGGTGGCGATGTTGGAGCGGTGCGACCTGCAGGACGATGTGCCGACAGGTGCTTTCGTGAACATCGTTGACGAGTCCGACGAAGACGACTCCAACGAAGGCGAGTCTGACGATGGCGGGTCTGACGAAGGTGAGTCTGATGTCTCCTCCTGACGTCATCCAACTACGGGGTTTGCGCCTGGCGTGCATCTGCGGCGCTCTACCAGAGGAACAAAATCGGCCGCAACCCTACGAATTCGACATCGACGTAGTGGCGGAACTGGCCGCCACGGCCACCGATGAACTCCCGACACGATCGACTACGGCAGCATCCTCGCCCGGATTGAAGAGGTCACTCAAAACGAGTCGTTCCAGCTCTTTGAACGTCTGGCACAACGGGTAGCCGAGGCAGTGCTTGCCGATGAACGGATCACCGAAGTCACGGTCGAGGTAAGAAAACTGCGCCCACCGGTCACCCAGTTCCTCGATTCGAGTGGTGTCCGGATTGTTCGACGGCGATGACCGAACATCACAGAGCGTTTCTGGGTTTCGGTTCGAACCTCGGTGATCGTGTTGGCTATCTACGCGATGGGGTGGCGGCGGTTCCAGATTTGGTCGGGGTGTCTGACGTCTACGAAACCGCGCCGGTCGGCGGTCCTGAACAGGATCCTTATCTGAATCTCGTCGTGGAGTTGAGCACCCGTCTTGGTGCACGAGCGCTGCTCGGTGTCTGTCAGAGCCTTGAAAGTGCTGCTCAGCGGGTACGGGAAGTCCGCTGGGGTGCCCGTACTCTCGACGTTGACGTTTTGTGGGTCGATGGCGAAACGCTGACTGAACCCGACCTTGTTGTCCCTCACCCGCGCATGTTCGAACGGAGTTTCGTGCTCATTCCGCTCCACGACCTCGCCGCGGATCTGCTTCCAGAGGGTTTCGATGTGGACAGCGCGAGCCGTCGCGATCAGGTGGTATGTCGTGGTCGCCTCGACGAACTGGCGTCCTTGAGCGGGTCATGAGACGAGTCCGCATCATCGGTGGTGGGCGTGCTGGGAAGTCGTTGGGCACTGCGCTTGAGTCGGCGGGCTGGGACGTCTTGGGTTATCTGGGTCGAGGTGATGACCTGAGCGGCGCAGCAACCCGCACCGACGTGCTGGTGATCGCCACTCCAGACGACGCAATCGCGGCTGTGGCCGAGTCGGTTCGTCCGGTACCCGCGACTTTGGTGCTTCATCTTTCTGGGGCCTTGGGGCTTGATGTTCTCAAAGGGCACCCGCGCTGCGCGGCGCTGCATCCGCTGGTGTCTTTGCCATCGCCAGACTTGGGCTCCGAGCGGCTACGCGGTGCCTGGTATGCGGTCGCCGGCGACCCCGAAGTTGACTCGCTGGTCACTGCGCTGGGTGGTCGCTCATTCCCCATCGACGAGTGTGCGCGACCCCTTTACCACGCCGCTGCGGTGATTTCGTCCAATCATCTGGTGGCTTTGCTGGGTCAAGCAGAACGGGTGGCTGCTCTCGCCGGTGTACCGCTCGAGGTGATGCTTGATCTGGCCCGAGACACCATCGACAACGTCCGGCGCCTGGGTCCCGCAGCAGCACTCACGGGTCCAGCGGCACGCGGTGACGAAGCAACGATCGCCCACCATCTCAAAGCCCTGCCACCCGACGAACGCGCTGTATACGAAGCCTTGGTCAATGAGGCGAAACGTTTAGCCCAAAGCTGAAGCAGGGCCTCAGTCACGCAGGGCCTCAGCCACATCGGGCTTCAGTCACATAGGGCAACTCGGCCCGCTAGCGTGCGGTTCGTATGCCGGTGCTTCTGGGAGTTCTAGCGTCGGTGTTCATCGGCGTGTCGGACTACTACGGCCGATATTGCGCCCGGCGCGCCCACGCCATGACCTCGGTGGGCACGGCGTTCATCGGTGGCCTCGGGGTGACAGCGGTGTTGCTGTACTTCGTGCCTAGCACGATCGGTTATGAGGCTCTCGTGTTGGGGGCTGTTTCAGGCGCACTGATGGCTGTCGCGCTCTCAGCTATGTGGCACAGCATGGCTATATCCTCTGCGGCGGTTGCGTCGCCGATCGTGGCCGCATTCACAGCTCTGGGGCCTTTGGTGTACGGACTCGCTACCGGCGAACGACCCTCGCGCATTGTGGCTGCGGGAATCGCACTCGCCATTGTTGGCTTGCTAGCCGCGGTCATCGTCCCCGACCTTGGCGGACGTCTCCGAGCAGGTATCACGTTTGCAGTATTGGCCGGGTCTGCCTTCGCAGTAGCGACAGTACTTCTGGCCAGGACCAGCCTCGACAGTGGTATGTGGCCAGCCGTCAGTCAACGGCTGGTGGCCTCGGTGTTGATGCTGGTCGCTACAAGAGCGATGCGAATCCCCCAGATACTGCCGCGTAGGCTTCGACTCCCCGGTTTGATCGGAGGGATGGTCGGTGGCGCAGGGATAGCTACGTTGATTGCCGGATTGCAAAGAGGTCCGGTCGGAGAGGTCGCGGTCGCGGGTTCGCTCTTCCCGATTGTCACCATCGCCTTGGCGGTATTGTTCGACGAAGACCGACTCCGCTGGTGGCAGATCATCGGCATCACCGTCGTGCTCACTGGCACCTCCCTGATGACCATCGGTTGAGCACGCACGTTTAGGCTGGTTCCAAGTTGTTGATCAAGACCACGGATAATGGAAACAATCACGACAATTTCTGAGCTGAGGGAGCGGCTCGACGCACAGCGTCGGGCTGGCCGTGGTGTCGGTGTTGTGCCGACCATGGGGTACTTGCACGCTGGGCACCTATCGCTGGTGGCGACCGCCGTTGCGCACAACCCGGTGGCAGTCGTTTCGATATTTGTGAACCCGTTGCAGTTCGCTGAAGGCGAAGACCTCGATTCTTATCCCCGAGATCTTTCGACGGACGGCGCCGAGTGCGCAGCCCTCGGGGTGGACTATCTCTTCGTGCCTTCAGTTGAGGAAATGTACCCCGGCCCGGTCGACACGGTCGTCAAAGTGCCATCCGTAGCAGCGCCTCTAGAAGGGGTGGCGCGTCCTCATCACTTCGCAGGCGTAGCAACTGTTGTCGCCAAGTTGTTTTCGATTGTAGGCCCGTGCCGTTCCTATTTCGGGGCGAAGGACTGGCAGCAGGTTTGCGTCGTCAAACGCATGGTCAGTGATCTGAGCATTCCGGTGGAGGTGGTTGCGTGCCCAACGGTTCGAGAACCCGACGGCTTAGCGATGTCGAGTCGCAACGTCTACCTCACCACCGATGAGAGAGCCCAGGCCCCGGTCTTGCGTGCCGCTCTTGATGCCGGGCTGGATGCGATCAACGGTGGGGAAACGGATTCAGCGGCGGTGGAGGCCGTTATGGCGGCCGTTGTGAACACCGCCAGCCTTGCTTCGCTCGACTATGTGGCCGCGGTGCAGGCCGATTCGCTTGTCAGCAACGGTCCGTTGCACGGTGAGGTTCGACTTCTCGTAGCAGCGCGCTTCGGACAAGCCCGGCTCATCGACAACGACGGTGCAGTTATCTGATTGGCGCTGCCCATAGGGAACAAGAGCGAGGTCGCGGATAGCGTTGTTGTGTGCTTCTTACGATTGATGTCGGAAATACCCAGAGTGTTCTCGGCCTCTACGATCTCGAAAGTGATGAGGGTGAAGGTGCCGCAGTCGGCCTAGTAGATCACTGGCGGCTTTCAACTGATCCGGAGAGAACCTCCGATGAGTACTCGGTACTAATTCGTTCGTTACTCAACACTGCAGGGGTTGATCTGGAAACGGATCTGACCGGCACCGCTGTCTGCTCTGGCGTACCGCGGATTCTCGCAGTGCTGCGAGACATGGTTGCTCGCTACTTACCGTTCGACCCCATCGTTATAGAACCAGGTGTAAAGACAGGTATCCCGATCCTCTATGACAACCCCAAAGAGGTCGGCGCTGATCGAATAGCCAATGCCATCGCGGCTTTCGACCTTTACGGCGGCCCCACGATCGTTGTCGATTTCGGGACCGGCAACAATTTCGATGTCATCTCTGAGTTCGGTGAATTTCTCGGTGGCGCAATCGCTCCCGGTATCGAGATCAGCCTTGATGCGCTGTTCGGCCGCGCTGCGGCGCTGCGTGCGGTTGAACTCATTGAGCCACGCAGCGTGATTGGTAAGTCGACGGTCGAGTCCATTCAGTCGGGAACCGTGTACGGCTTTGCCGCCATGATCGACGGCATGGTTGATCGCTTTGCCGAAGAGATGGGTGAGATAAACGTGGTGGCCACCGGTGGTCTTGCCCACCTGATCGCCCCAGTCGCGCGAACAATCGAAAATGTCGAACCCTTCCTTACGCTTCACGGCCTACGAATCGTCCACCAACGCAACACCCGCTAGCGGACAGCCCCTAAATCTGCGCGTTTAACCACACTATTTGTAGCTGAACGCGCAGATTTCGTGGGCAGCTAGCGGGCAGCCCCTAGCGGACGGCGTTGAGGCGCTCCAAGAGGTGGTGTCCGGCCGCACGCAGAGCCGCCGCGCCGGTCGTGTCCGGGAGGTCTGATAGAGCGGCGTCGGCTTTGGTGGCCCATGTTTCGGCCATGTTGATAGCAAGCTCAACCCCACCGCCTATGCGTGTCAGTTCGCGGGCCCGGTCTCGTTGTTCGATGGTGATGTCGCTTCGGAGCAGCGAGCGGAGTTCGCCGGCGACATCTGGATCTTGCAGCGAGTAGATCACAGGTAGCGTGTAGATCCCTTCAAGAAGGTCGTTGCCGGAGGGTTTCCCGAGCTGCTCATCTGTGGCGATGATGTCCAATATGTCGTCGACTATCTGAAAGGCCATTCCGTAGGCGCGTCCGAACTCAGTGAGTGTGTCGATCGTCGGGCGGGGGATTTCGGCGACGATTCCGCCGATGCGAACCGCAGTCGCCAACAGAGATGACGTCTTGCCCGAGATCGACCGCTGGTATTGGTCGAAGGTGCGACCTGGGTTGTAGGTGGACTCCAGTTCGAGAATCTGGCCGGTACAGAGTTCGGTGATAGTCGTGGCCAGCAACCCGGCTACTTCAGTACCAAGCGCTGCCGCCAACTCAGAGGCACGCCCCAGCAGATAGTCACCAGCGAGAATCGCCCGCAGATTTCCCCACTCTGCGTTGATGCTCTTGACACCGCGGCGAGTAGTCGCCCCGTCCATCACGTCGTCGTGGTAAAGCGAGCCGATGTGAACCAACTCGACCGCACAACCGCCGCGAATCACGTCGATCGAAGCCGCCGCGCTGTCGACATCGTCAACCGCCGCGGCAGCGATACAAAAGCCGGGCCTAACTCGCTTTCCACCAGCATTGATGAGGTGGCTTGCGACGTCGGTGAGAAAGTCGTCCTCCGCCGAAACGACCCGCAGCAGTTCGGTCTCGACGCGGAGCAGGTCGTCCTGCATCGACGGAACCAGAGAAAGCGGAGTTGCAGCCACGCACAGAGGTTACTTGCCCAATCTCGTCGTAGGCGTTAATCGGTCTCGTTGTGTATTCGATGGTCTTACCGACAAGCGTCCCTATACACTTAGATCTGTACAGCCCGATATTTAGGAAGGAAAACCCGATGTTCGAGCGGTTTACCGACAGGGCTCGACGTGTGGTGGTGCTAGCGCAGGAAGAAGCGCGCCTGCTCAACCACAATTACATCGGTACCGAACACATCCTCCTTGGACTTATCCATGAGGGTGAGGGAGTTGCGGCGAAGGCACTTGAGTCGTTGGGCATCAGCCTCGAAGCAGTTCGCAATCAGGTTCAGGAGATCATCGGACAGGGTGGATCATCTCCAAGCGGCCACATTCCTTTTACTCCTCGGGCCAAGAAGGTTCTCGAACTGAGTCTTCGTGAAGCGCTGCAACTCGGCCACAACTACATCGGCACGGAACATATTCTGTTGGGATTGATCCGTGAAGGCGAAGGTGTGGCCGCCCAGGTCCTCGTAAAGCTCGGAGCTGACCTCAGTCGCGTCCGTCAGCAGGTCATCAAGCTTCTTTCGGGTTACGGCGGTCCTTCGGGAGAGCAGTCGTCGGGATCTTCTCGTGAGAGGGCGGGTGCGGTCACGGGTGGTTCAGGTGGCGATAGCGCATCTGGGTCCCTGGTTCTTGACCAATTCGGCCGCAACCTCACCCAATTAGCGCGAGACAAGAGCCTTGATCCGGTTATCGGACGCGCTCGTGAAACCGAAAGAGTGATGCAGGTTCTTAGTCGCCGCACCAAGAATAACCCGGTGCTGGTGGGAGAACCCGGCGTCGGCAAGACCGCCATCGTCGAAGGACTTGCGCAGGCGATCGCCGACGACAACGTCCCCGAAACGCTCCACGAAAAGCAGCTCTACACGCTTGATCTGGGCGCTTTGGTAGCCGGGTCGCGCTATCGCGGCGATTTCGAGGAACGCCTGAAGAAGGTGCTCAAAGAAATCAGATCCCGCGGCGACATCATCCTCTTCGTCGACGAGATCCACACCCTGGTCGGTGCAGGCGCGGCCGAAGGCGCGATTGACGCTGCCTCAATCCTCAAGCCCATGTTGGCTCGGGGTGAACTTCAGACCATTGGTGCCACAACCCTCGACGAATATCGCAAGTACTTCGAGAAGGACGCAGCTCTAGAACGGCGCTTTCAGCGGGTCGTGGTTGATGAACCCTCCGTCCCCCACACGATTGAAATCTTGAAAGGGCTGCGTGATCGTTACGAAACACATCACCGTGTGACCATCACCGATCAGGCTGTTGTGGCTGCGGCTAATTTGGCGGATCGTTACATATCCGATCGTTTCCTGCCAGACAAGGCGATTGACCTGATCGACGAAGCTGGTTCGCGTCTACGTATCAAGCGGATGGCCACCCCGCCCGAGCACAAAGAACTCGAAGCTGAAATCTCCGAGGTTGTCCAAAAAAAGAAGTTCGCGGTCGAGTCTCAGCAGTTTGAAGAAGCAGGTCGTCTACGAGACCGAGAGAAAGAGCTGCTCACGCGTCGCGATTCGTTGGAAGGCGAAGCCAAAGAATCCGGAGTTGACCTCTTCGACGAAGTCGACGAAGAAGCTATCGCGGAGGTTTTGTCGCTGTGGACCGGTATTCCCGTCTACAAACTCACTGAGGAAGAGACCCAGAAGCTGCTGCGGATGGAAGACGAACTCCATAAGCGGGTCATCGGTCAACAAAGTTCGGTTCACGCGGTGTCCCAGGCAATTCGCCGCACTCGAGCCGGTCTGAAGGATCCGAAGCGGCCGAGTGGTTCGTTTATCTTCCTTGGTCCGTCGGGTGTCGGGAAGACCGAATTGGCTAAGACTCTCGCCGAGTTCTTGTTTGGTGATGAGAGCGCGCTGATCAGTCTCGACATGTCGGAGTACATGGACAAGCACACTGTCAGCCGTCTGATCGGTTCGCCGCCTGGCTTCATCGGCTATGACGAAGGCGGTCAGCTCACCGAGCAGGTGCGCCGCAAGCCCTTCTCGGTGGTGTTGTTCGACGAGGTCGAAAAGGCCCATCCGGATGTCTTCAACACCTTGCTGCAGATTCTCGAAGAGGGTCGTCTCACCGATAGTCAGGGTCGTACCGTGGATTTCCGCAACACCGTGCTGATCATGACCTCCAACTTGGGCACCCAAGATCTGCGCAAAGCCAACCTCGGGTTCACCAAGGTTGACGAGGCTGTCACCTACGAACGCATGAAGGAAAAGGTCACCGATGCCCTCAAGGCACATTTCCGACCGGAGTTCCTGAACCGCATCGACGATGTGATTGTCTTCCATGAGCTGAGCCGGCCCGAAGTCCGTGAGATTGTTGATCTCATGGTGGCCCGCACCGCGAAACAACTCGCCGGGCAGGGAATGGGCTTGGAGTTGACTGATGCGGCCAAGGATCATCTCTCGTCTGAGGGCTACGACCCGACACTAGGGGCGAGGCCGTTGCGTCGTGCACTGCAACGCTTGGTGGAAGATCCGTTGTCGGAGAGGTTGCTGAACAAGGATTTTCGGGCTGGTGAAATTGTCATCGTTGATGTCGAAGCCGACCCAGATACGAGTGACGAGTTGATGATCGT
This sequence comes from Candidatus Aldehydirespiratoraceae bacterium, assembly GCA_965249055.1. GTDB lineage: Bacteria > Actinomycetota > Acidimicrobiia > Acidimicrobiales > Aldehydirespiratoraceae > VXYK01. Next base: position 937,383 of record CBDFKX010000002.1, read on the forward strand.
GTTCCGATCCATCGAGGGTTTCACTCCTCCTGAACCTGAACTCGCCGAAGCGGTTGACAGCTTCTAAGCGCCTTTGGCCCGAGCGGCCTGTGAGCGAAGCGAACAAGAGCGGAAGATATCGTGCCCGTGACGTGCTCAGCGGTCTAGCGTTCATACGATGATGCGGTTGCGCGTGGCTACTTGGAAAATGAGGGCGCCCGTGGCGTTGGCTTTGTTGTTGCTCACGAGCGCATGCCGAGTCGACACCACCGTCGACATCAGAGTTGACGACGACGGTTCGGGCGAGGTGACGGTGGAGGTGGTCGCTGACCCTGAAGCCGCTTCTCTGATTCCTGATGCTCCCAATGCGTTGAAACTGGACGATCTCAGTGAAGCGGGCTGGACGAACAGCAGCACCGTTGATGGAGCTGGTTCATTGACTGTGACCATCGCGAAACGGTTTCCAACCGCAGACGCGCTTGGCGGTGTGTTGGCTGAGATCGCTGGGAAGGACGTGATCTTCGAAGGATTCACTCTCATCAAGGAACACAGCTTCGACGTCATCGGACTGGGGCCGGCGAGGACCGATTACGAACTCAGTGGTTCGATCAACCCCACCTTCGACATCGAACAGCTTGGCGGCGTTTTCCCGCAGGGGCTCCCCCCTCTCGGGCGAACCAAGGACGCGATCGAAAACGATTTTGAAGGCGACTTCGAAGATGTACTCGGGTTGACCGTGACAGTCCGGCTCCCAGAGACGCCGGGGTCGGCTAACGGTGAGATTGTCGACGAGACCATCATTTGGACGATGAGCTACGGCGATCGCGCCGTGGAGATCGAGGCGAATTCGGCAGTAGAGAGCATTCTTGTGCGGGTTTGGACGATGGTCGCTCTTGCTGCCGGCGTATTCTTGGTGCTGCTTCTCGGTACGTACTTGGCGCGCTTTTTGTTGGCCAAGTGGCGCACGCCGAAGGGTCGCCGACGCCGGGATATACGGCGTCGCCAGCATCGTGCAGCCACCCGGGCACAGGAGGCGAGCCGGCCCCGTCGTCGAATGTTGCGGCTATTGGTGGTGGACGTTCATGGTGTGTTGGTCCGGCCCACGGACCCGCTTGAAGGTGCGCTGCTGCCGCTGATCTTGGCTGAAAAACCCGACATTGATCCCCAGCTTGTAAGAGATCTCCATCGCAAGTTGGTGCTCGGGCGTTTGTCTCCGTCGGAGTTTTGGAGCGAGGTTGATCTCAGTTTGGTCTCTGATCAGATTGAGACGAGGTATCTGTCGTCATTCCGGCTGCTTCCCGGTTTGCATGCGTTCCTGGATCGTATGAAGAACAGCGAACTTCCGGTTGCGGTAATTGGCAATCAACCGCGCGCCTGGGGTGACCGGTTGCGTCGGATGGCAGCGCTTGATGACTCGATTGCGTCGTGGATGGTTAGCGGCGATGTCGGATCAACCTTGCCTGAACCCGCGCTATTCGAGGCGACCCGACGGACTTTGGCGGTTGATTTGTTTGACTGTTTTTATCTGAGCAATATCCCGGGCAACTTGGATGTTGCCGAAGAGTTGGGCATGGCGACTGGGCTGTTCTTGTCGGGTAGCGATGCGATCCCCGACACTGACCACACGGTGGTCCTTGGATTCGAGGACCTGCTCAAAAACCGTGGGACCTAGAGCGGTAGCCAGATCTCGCTGTCACAGGGCCTCCATAGTGTGCCTCCATGGCTCGAACGAGAACAATTCACCGCTGTTCAGTTTGCGGCACCTCCGCGCCGTGTTGGACGGGTCGCTGCGATAGTTGCGGCGAGTGGAACACCCTCAGCGAAGAACTAGTTGAGCGTGATCGCTCCACTTCGCTGTCTTTGGTGCCTCCTGTTGAGGGTGCTGTCGTAGCGCTTCGCATCGGTGATGTGATCGATGAGTCGGTCGCTATTCAAGCTACGGGTTTGCCGGAATTGGACCGGGTTCTTGGGGGTGGGCTCGTTCCGGGGTCGGTGACTCTGCTTGGTGGTGAGCCTGGTATCGGCAAGTCAACTCTGCTGCTCCAAGTAGCGGGTCAGGCGACAGGAGCGAATCGCCGGGCGCTGTATGTTTCGGGTGAAGAGTCGATTGGCCAGATCAGGATGCGAGCGGATCGTCTTGGTGTAGTCCAACCTGAGTTGTGGCTTGTGGCCGCAACTTCTCTACCGCAGGTCCTCGGTCATCTTGATGACGTCAAACCCGATCTTGTAATCATCGATTCGGTACAGACCTTGCAGAACCCTGCTCACGCATCGGCTCCCGGTTCGGTCGTGCAGGTCCGTGAATGCGTGCATGTGCTGGTGCAGGAAGCGAAGCGTCGTGGCATCGCTCTTTTGTTGGTGGGCCACGTAACGAAGGAGGGAGTTTTGGCGGGGCCGCGGGTGCTTGAACATGTGGTCGACACGGTGCTTGAGTTTGAAGGCGAGCGTCATCATGAGCTTCGGTTGTTGCGCGCCACCAAGCATCGCTTCGGACCGACTTGCGAAGTCGGACTGATGCAGATGGACAAATCGGGGTTGGCGCCGGTTGAGGATCCGAGCGGATTGTTCTTGGCTGATCGGGTGGCTCAGGTGTCGGGTTCGGCGGTGGTCCCGACTGTTGATGGGAACCGCCCTTTGCTTGTCGAGTTACAAGCGTTGGTTGCCCCGTCGTCTATGGCGACGCCGAGGCGTAGCGCGTCTGGTGTGGATCACGGCCGATTGGCAATGCTGCTAGCCGTTTTGGAGAGGCGGGTTGGGCTACCGCTTTCGAGCGCGGAGGTATATGCACTGGCCGTCGGAGGAGCGAAGGTGAGCGACCCGGGTGCTGATGCTGCACTGGCTTTGGCTGTTGCTTCTTCGCTGACGGACCGTCCGTTGGCTGAAGACTTGGTGGTCATCGGCGAGGTCGGCTTGGGCGGTGAACTCCGTGGAGTCAGCCATATCAATCGACGGCTCGCGGAGGCTTCGCGCATGGGGTTTTGCCGTGCCATCGTTCCGCATGCAACTGGCGGGGCCCCTGAAGGTTTGACCATTTTGCGAGCACCAACGCTGGCCGCCGCCGTACAACTCGCCGAGGTCGGCCCGAGTTGATCGGAGATGACAAGATACGTCGATGCGCATTGAACTACCGTCCGGCAGTCCCGCCGAAGTTGTTGGTTCCAGCAATGAGCGGGGGCTTGTATTGGTGCCCGACATTATGGGGCTTCGTCCGCTCTTTGATGAAATGGCGGCCCGTCTAGCTGACGAATGGCAGTGCTGTGTGGTTGCCCCTGAGCTATATCCCACCCAGGAGAATCTAGATCTCGAGGGCCGTTTCGCGGCGGCTCCGTCGCTATCCGATGGTCGCGTCTTGGGCGACATGACCGCCGCGGCTGATCGCACAGGCGCGGCAAAGGTGGGAGCGATTGGGTTTTGCATGGGTGGGATGTATGTCAACAAGGCAGTAAGCACCCGGCGTTTCAATCGGCTCGTGTCTTTCTACGGCATGATTCATGTGCCCGAGGGCTGGCGAGGATCTGGGCAGGGCGAGCCTCTTGAGCATCTGAGCAACGGCGATCCGTCCTCGCTGCTGGCCGTAGTTGGCACCGCTGATCCTTATACACCGGCCGAGGGAGTAGCAGAACTTCGGGAATCCGGGGCGCAGGTTGTGTCCTATCACGGCGCGGAACATGGTTTTGTTCATGATCCCGCCCGCCCGGCGCACCGCCCCGATGATGCTGCCGACGCTTGGCAGCAGGCCTCGCGCTGGCTCTGGTAACTCAGCGAGCTCTAATAGTGAGCTGTTCGCGGTTGGTGATGACGTAGCGTCGGTCGGACTGATCGATCCAGTTCAGACGTACGAATGAAGCAATGGCTTTGTTCACTCGCTCGCGGCTGGCGCCGATCATTCCAGCTAGTTCTTCTTGGGTGATGGGAAGAATGAACTCGTCTTCGTCGCCTGCCAACTCCAAGAGGCGTTTGGCGGTCCTACCAGTCACGTCAAGAAAGACGCTGTCAGCCAGGCTTTTGTCGGTTGCGCGCAGGCGACCGACTAAGAGTTTGACTACACCCCACAGTTCATCAGGGTGCTCTTCGTACAGCGCCCGAACCGGCTCGTATGGGATGGCGATGACCTCGGATGGCTCGAGCGCTCGAGCACTGGCTGATCGTTGTCCACCGTCAAACAACGGCATTTCGCCAAACAGATCGCCTGTTTCCATTAGGGCCACGACGGATTCGCGTCCGTCGATTGAACGATTGACCATGGCAATTCGGCCGCTAGTGACGATGTAGATGTGGTCGGGATCTTCGCCTTCGGTGAATAGTGTGTCGCCTCGCCGCAGTTGATGTGGTGATCCTGTGGCCGCGATGGCAGAGAGAGATTCTTCGGTGAGGCTGGCGAACAGCTCAGTAGCGCGAAGAATGCTGGTCTCTGTCATGGGTCTTTCAATCTAGTTGGGCGACCCGATCCCGTATAGATTTCAGGCAATAAAGGCCTAGAGGCCGAGCGGGCCAGTGGGCGGAGCGAACAAGAGCGGGAAACAACAGGTATCGGTGCAACGCCCTGTTCAATCCGCGCATTTGGTTGGGTGATTCGATTTGCTGCTGCCAAGCTGTAGGTGTGAATAGTGAATGCAAGGGCGCTATCTGGACCATTGTGGCTGCTGCCGGTTCTGGGAGTCGTTTCGGCGCGGCGAAGCAATTCCTTGATCTGGCTGGTGTGAGCGTGCTTGATCGCTCGGTGCGCACAGCGGCGCGGCACAGTGATGGCGTCGTGGTCGTCGTCCCGGCATCAGATCTGGCGGGATTGATTATGAGTTTTGAATCTAACGAGTTGCCCGACAGGTCTGAGTGGCGGGTGGTGCCTGGCGGTTCAACCCGCTCGGAATCTGTTCGGAATGGTCTTGTTGCGGTTCCCGAGAATGCTGAGGTCGTGCTGGTTCATGACGCGGCTCGCCCGCTGGCTTCAGATTCGATTTTCGAAAGTGTCATAGCAGCGGTGAGTGCCGGAGCCGACGCGGCGACCCCGGTGATCGCGGTGACCGACACCATTCGGTATCGCTCGGGGGGCGCCGTTGACCGTGATGAGCTTGTGGCGGTGCAAACGCCCCAGGCGTTTCGAGCCGAGGTACTGCGACGGGTTCATCAACAGAGTCCAGAGGCCACGGATGATGTCTCTTTGGTTTCCGATGCCGGTGGCAGAGTCGAACTTGTGTCAGGTGAGCAACGCAACCTCAAGCTGACCACCCCCTACGATCTTGAGGTGGCTGCCGTTTATCTTTCGTCCAGTGGTGAATCATGCGATGTTGAATCATGCGGTGTTGAATCGTGCGGTGTTGAATCTTGAACGGTTCGGAGATCCGCTATCGGGTGGGCCAGGCGTTTGATGTTCATGCCCGCTCCGATGATCCAGATCGTGTGCTGGTGCTTGGTGGTATAGCGTTCCCTGGCGAGCCGGGGTTGAAGGGTCACAGCGACGCCGACGTGATCGCCCATGTCTGTACCGATGCATTGTTGAGCGCAGCCGGATTGGGCGACATTGGTCAGATGTTTCCCGATACAGACCCAGAACTTGCTGGTGCTGACAGTGTGGACCTGTTGCGCTTGGCGGCCCAAGCGGTGCGTGAGAGTGGCTGGTCACCAGGAAATATTGACTGTTCGGTCGTGCTTGATCGGCCTGCGCTGGCACCCGTGAAGTTCGCGATGGAGTCCAAACTGTCTGGTGCTGTGGGTGCCCCGGTCTCTGTCACGGGTCGCCGAACGGAGGGTGTCGGTGCTTTGGGTCGGGGAGAGGGCGTGGTCGCGTGGGCGGTCGCTCTGGTGGCGAAATGAGCCGAAACAAGAACTCGGGGAGTAATAGACGGCGCGGCGCTCAGGGCGGTGGGGCAAGCGGACGAGCGAAAGGCCAACGGCGCAGTTCCTCGGGCGGGCCAGCGAATCGTCGGCAAGGCCAACGTGGTACCACGCCGCGCCGTGATGACCCGATTAATCGCAGCCGAGGACTGTCTTTGGGTGGCGATCAGGTGGAGGGTCGTCACGCGGTCAGGGAACTGCTGTTGGCGGGCACCCGACGCACCCGCGAGGTCGTGTTGGCGGGCGATCTTGATGACGCCCCGATCCTTGGAGACATCATCGACCTTGCCGATGAGAACAAGGTACCGATCCGGGAGTTGACGAGAAGCAAGTTCGAGTCCATGGCTCGCACCGGCGCTTCGCAGGGGGTGTTGGCAACCGCGGCCCCGCTGCAACCAACTGAGTTGGCGGATTTGCTGGCTGGCGGCGCTGCGGATGACAAACCGTTCCTGTTGCTGCTCGACGGAATCACCGACCCCCAGAATCTCGGAGCGATTCTGCGCACGGCTGAGTGCGCTGGAGTAACGGGGGTGGTGTTACCCCGTCATCGCGCGGCGCACATCACGCCATCGGTAACGAAAGCCGCTGCTGGTGCTATTGAGCACCTGCGGATGGCGTTGGTCGGGGGGTTGCCGGCCGCGATGCAAACGTTGAGCGACAGCGGTGTTTGGACGGTTGGGCTCGATTCCGGTGGTGACCAGTCGATTCATCACTTGACCGTCGCGGATGAACCGATTGCTCTGGTGCTGGGGGCGGAAGGCCCGGGATTGAGTCGCCTGGTTCGTCAGCGCTGCGACGCCTTGGCATCAATCCCGTTGCAAGGTGCGCTCGGATCTCTCAACGTCTCGGCCGCGGCCGCGGTCGCCTGCTTCGAGATTCTGGCCCGCCGCACTCACTAGCGCTGGATCGTGATGACGATGCTTCCGACCTGGTTCTTGGAGCCGAACGCTTCTTGTGCTTCGTGGATTTGTTCGAGCGGAAAAGTGCCGCCGACCACTGGTTGAATCTGCGCCGCTTCGATGTAGCCGACGAGATCGGCGAAGACCTTGGGTTCGTAGATGGTGGCACCGTGGAGTTGCAGGTCGCGCAGGTAAAGCGTGCGTAGGTCCAGATCCACAACGGGACCCGCGATGGCACCGGAGGTCACGTATCGGCCACCTCGTGTGAGTGCTTCGAGCCAGCCTCCGAAGTCGACACCGCCCACGATGTCAGCCACGGCGTCAAAGAGTCCTCCGTTGGCCTCTACTGCGGCAGCGACTCGGTTTTTTGTTTCTCGGGCAACCGCCGCGTCAGCTCCGAGTTCGAGGATCCGTCCAAGCTTGGAAGCGCCGGTCACAGCCACAACGCCAGCACCGCGAAGCTTGGCGAGCTGTACGAGGGCACTCCCGACTCCACCCGATGCACCTGGAACGGCGATGGTCTCGCCGGCACCCAAATTCACCCGTTGCAACATGTGCTCGGCTGTGGACCATGAGCAGGCGAACGAAGCTAGTTCCACGTCGGACAGTTCGGTTGAGATCGGGTAGACGTTTTCGCTTGGCACGGTGCAATACTGCGCGAAGCCTCCGTCTCGTTCGCTTCCCAAGTAACCGGCGAGTTCGCGTTCGTTGGGGTAACGACGGTCACGCAACCAGGGGTCCACGAGCACTCGACACCCGAGCAGACTGTTGTCGGCACCTTCACCGACCGCTACAACCACCCCGGCGATATCTGCTCCCTGAATACGAGGAGAAGCAAGCCCTTCTCGGCCCCAGCCAACATCTTCGAGGTCTGCCTCGGCGAAGCCATCACCGGATGTGCCTGCAGAAACCGAACGGCTGTACCAACCGACTCGGGTGTTGATGTCAGTGTTGTTGACGCCACATGCCATCACCTGCACCAGCACGTCGCCCTGGTCGGGTCGGGGAACCGGAACGTCGTCGCGCACCTCCAGCATTTCGGGCCCGCCCGTGCCGAGCAGCAAAGCGGCCCGCATCGTTGCCGGAGTCACCTGGTCCTTTGTCATGGGTTTCAACCACCTGGTTCGGGTTCTGCTCGTCGGTACCGTCTGCCGCGCCGGATGATATCGCCGGAACATCTGCGTGTGGTCTCGTGGGTTTGAGCGGATTGGCTACCGTGTATCTTGGCGTATTCGCTCGGTATCTGGTTCCGAGGTGATCAGGACGGACGATGGCTAAACCGCCGATGGTGAATATGGGTCCCACCGACGACGAAGCACAGCGACGTCGGCGGCGTGACTGCTTGGTGGTGAGCCTTGCGGTTGGAGTTATTGGTGTGACGTTCGGTGTGTTCGCCGAGGCGGCTGGCTTCGATTTGCCACGCATCGTGGTGATGTCGGCTCTGGTGTTCACCGGTGCTTCGCAGTTCGCGGCCGTGGGTGTGATCGACGATGGTGGGACCGGCGGCGCAGCGGTTGGGTCGGCCCTGCTATTGGCGACCCGCAACGCGTTGTACGGACCGGTGGTGCGCAAGAACCTGCCCGATTCAGTGCTTCCCAGACTGGGGGCAGCCCATTTTATGATCGACGAAACCACTGCTATGGCGGTTGCTCAACCGGATCGCCGTGCGGGTTGGGACGCCTTCTGGTTTACGGGCGTCACGCTGTGGCTCTGCTGGAACTTGGGTTCTGTGGCGGGTGCGGCACTGGGCTCGGTTTTGAGCACGCCTGAGACTTGGGGCCTTGACGCGGCCTTCCCTGCGATCTTCGTTGCGTTGCTCGCAACCCATCTCCGCACGACCGCTGGGCGTGTCGCCGGGATTGTCGCTGCCGCTGTCGCTTTGGGGGCTGTGCCCTTTACCGCTTCGGGCGTTCCGATCCTGCTGGCCGTGTTTGCGGTGTTACCGGCGTTGTACGTACGTCACCGGTGGCCGAGCGATAGCGAAGAGCCGCTTGGCGGCGAATGTGGGGGACAACCGTGAGTTGGCCGCTGATGATCGTGCTGGCTGCGGGTTCCTATGGCTTGAAGGTCTTGGGGGTGACGACTTTTGGCGCAGTTGTGGAGCGCAGACTTGGACCGTTGGTGTCGCTGTTGCCGGCTGTTTTGTTCTCGGCACTCATCGTGGTGATGACCTTTGAGACAGCGGGCGAGCTTGTGCTGGACGCCCGAGTTGTTGGCGTGGGTGTTGGAGGGTTCGCGGCGTGGCGCAAGGCCCCGCTACCAGTGGTGATCCTGGCCGCCATGTCTGTGACTAGTGTCCTACGTTTGATCACCTGATTCGTTTGGCTCGCCTTGCGATGGGAAGGATTGGTCACCGGTCGCGAAGACCTTTGCCGTCGCGGATTTTCTGGCTGTACCTCTCGATGCGTGCTCCGCTGGTCTTGGCCTGCTTGGCACCGGAGCACCCGAGTCATACACACTTCAGCGAACTAGCTTACCGCACGGTCGCACTTAGATTGATTGTGATTGCGTATGTGTGATTTAATGAATACTGCGTACTGATAGATATAAGTGCAGTTGTAGCACCCGCTCAAGGAGGAGACACACAGTGGCAACCACCCGCACCACGACGATCCGTCAAGACGCCCAACAGGCTGCCGAACTCGACGCAGTAGCGCGGGTTGATGGCGTGTCGACCTCAGAGGCGGTCCGCGCGGCCATCGCTGAGCACATCGAGAACCGGCGGCGTGACCCTGCCTTCCAAGCAAGGCTCCAGCGCATCCTCGACGAGGAGCGCGTTGTGCTCAAGAGGCTCGCCCAGTGAAATGGGCGTGGAGTGTCTCGACCTCGTTGACTTCCTACTGATCGCGGAGCGGGTCACCGGGTTCCAAGTTGAGGAACTCGCGCGCCATCCGCGGCTGCAGATGGCGGAGCACGCGCTCTCGGCTCCCAACACCGGCATGGGACAGGTCGAGTACTACCCGTGTTTCGCCGACAAGGCCGCGGCCATGGCGTTTCAGCTCATTAGGGGTCACCCTCTACTCGATGGGAACAAGCGGGTCGGCTACGCATGCCTGCTTGAGTTTGCCTACCGCAACGGGTATGAGTGGTCCCGACCGCCCAACGATGGTGTGGAACGTGACGAGACCGTAGCGATGATCGAAGGAGTGGCGGCTGGCACCGTCAGCCAGGACGAATTCGGGAATTGGATCCAGCAGCGTCTTGTCGAACCGGAAGAAGGGGATGACCGCTCTCCTTGATAGGCAGAGACCTATTGGTGCTGGATGCTCGGGTCGTTGGTGTGGGCGTCGGAGCGTTGCCTGTGTGGCGCAGCCGCACCACTGCTGGTGGTGGTCCTAGCCGTCATGTCAGTCACCAGCGCCCTGCGTTTTATAACCTGAACGCCGCAAATCTTCGGCTCGTGGGACGGTCTCGGTAAGACGCCCGTCGGTGGTGATAATCGGGGCGTCGAGTTGTTCAGCGAGCTCAACGTAGAGCGCATCGACGAGCCGAAGGTTGCCGCGTGTCGGTTCCAGGCCCCGTTGCAGTGGCTGGGTGCCGTGGCACACCGGTCAGAACGTTCTGTGCCTGCTTGGAATTCGAGTTAATTTTGACTCGTCAAGTACTGACGACTTGCCGACTGTTTCATGATTTGGGTTGCAGCGAGTCGAGCATAATCTGCTTGCCTTCTTGCCCGAGTGGCTCGACTTTGTGTTGTCCGTTCTCGGAACTCCATACACCGGTACTGCGGTCCACGGCCTTGTAGATGTGAAATGCCACGCTGCGGACAGCATTGAGATCTGTCATCCAACCGTGCTCGTTGGCGCATTCCTCCAGATCGCCAGACCTATTCTCGACATGGCTAAGCCATGTCTTCATTACCGCGGGCGCAAGTAACGAGTCGGACTTGCTGCTGTTGACGCTCCGCGAAGTGATAACGAGGTTCTCGATCTGCGAGAGACGTGCCCGCGACCAAGGCACAACATGGTCGAGAGATCTGTCGATACCCGTCAATTGGTCGCCCGTATAGATGCATCGCCCATCCTGGATGCAGACGAGACGGTCACGCATCTTCGTCGGCGGCATGACCCTTTCCCGCCCGAACAGATGGGAGTAGACATCGTCGACCGGCAGTTTCAGCTCCTCGCGATTGATTCTCATGACCGCTTGAGCGAATCTGAACTCAACCAGCGGCCGCAGGACACCCCCGAACTTCGTCAGGTTTTGTGCAACGCCGGGAAGCAGCGTCAGACCTGATTTGTCCGAATTGAGGTCGTAAAGGAACGGCTCAGGGTTGCCCGGTAGTTTCTGAAGCAGGCGCACAGGGTTCTTCAGCAGCGAAGCGCGGATTCTCTTGAGCGCAGCTCCCAGCGCTTTTTGCCATTCCGAGTGCCATCCGGTGTCTTCAACTTTCCGCTCGACGACGCCCAGAGGTTTGTCACGCAGGTCCCCACGCTTGTTCTCCTTCAGTAGATCGCGGAGTTGCTGGATTTCCTGCATGACCGTTGTGTCATCGGCGGTCGTGCCATCGTCGCGCCGCTTGCGTGCCGAACTCTGGCGCAGTGTCTTGCCTTGGTAGGGCCGCGCGTGTTCCCAGTGGATCTCAAGGTAACGCTCCGCCACTTCATCTGGAGCAATGCTCGGGGTTTCACCGTCGAGCGTCGGTGCCAAATCGAGCAGCGTGAGGAGGAGCCCGAGTTTGTTCGTACCCGTCATGGAGGCGCGGTCGAGGACCTCCAGCACACCTTGAATCGGGTCCAACTGCGTAGGTCGACCAGAACTGGAGGAAGTCACAACCGACGACCGTAGCACCGGCCTTGGACGCAGTGCGTGCGACGGCGACGCACATGTGAAGAGCAATACCGGGACAACCACCGATTGGAGGTCGTCCTGCTGGGTGCCGACTCGATAGAGGCCATCAGAGTCACTCACTCCAACTACTTCGAGGACACGGCCGACGCCCTCGACAACCTGCCCGCTGGCCTCGGATTAGAGCCGACCGCGGGTGCAAGCCTCTATCCTCCTCGCGGGCAGCACGCCAGCGTCGTCCGTACCCCTGATATAGCTCCTTGTCGCCGTACGGGAAGTTACTCGTGGAATAGATCCGAGACCATCATCTCGCGTCCGCCTGGCTGGCAGGCCATCTTCTACTCACAGAGCCGGGATAGCCTAATCCGGTGCAGCGAGTCGACGGGCAGCTTCTGTTCTCCGCAACCGACTTGGTCGGGTACTTGGAATGCCGGCATCTGGCGGACCTTGAGCGAGCCACCGCTTTCGGCTATCGCACGAGGCCAACCCGAGACGACCCCGTCCTAGACCGCATTGCTAAGCGGGGTATCGAACACGAGAATCGTTTCTTGGACACGCTCCGTGCCCAAGGGGTCGCAGTCACCGAGATTGAGAGGGATGAGCATCTGCCACTCCTTGACCGCTGGATCAAGGGGCAGGACGACACCCTCTCAGCAATGACCGCTGGTGCCGATCTGATCTACCAAGCGGTGCTGTTCGATGGCGGGCGGCTAGGATACGCGGACTTCCTTCGGCGTGTCGATCAGCCCAGCGATTTTGGTGACTACAGCTATGAGGTTTGGGATGCGAAGCTCGCCCGGAGCGCAACAGCATCGGCCGTATTGCAGTTGTGCATGTACTCCGACATGGTCGGGGAGCTTCAAGGTTGTCCGCCAGAAGAAATGCACCTGGCACTTGGCGGGGTTCAACGCCAGAAGGTGTCGTTTCGATTCGCCGATTTCTCGGCTTATTACAGGCTTGTGGTCTGCAACTTCGAGGAGTTCTTGAACAGCGGCGATGGCTCAGCAGTGGAAACCAAACCTGAGCCGGTGGAACACTGCGGCGCTTGTCGGTGGAGCCTAGAATGTCGCCAGCAATGGCGGGCCGAAGACGACCTATCCCTAGTAGCAAACCTGACATCTCGCCAACGCCGTGCCTTGCACGACATCGATATCGTCACAAGACACGGTCTTGCCCAACTCGAACAGCCACTGCGTAAGCAACCTGACGGTGTCAGCAGTGAGTCACTGGCCAACATCCAGGCTCAGGCAGCCATCCAAGTCGAGGGCGAGCGTATGGGGCGGCCGATCTCGAAGCGGATCGAGTTGCCACAAGACCGGGACGGGGCCCTCATTCCGAATCACGGTTTGCTGATGCTCCCGGAGCCCTCGGAAGGCGATCTTTTCTTCGATATCGAAGGCGACCCGTTCTTCGGATCTGAGGAGGTGGATGGGATTGAATATCTTTTCGGTGTGATCGAACCGGGAGCGTCGCAAGAAGGTGAGCCAGCATTCCATACCTTTTGGGCGATCGAGCAGGACACGGTCACCACCGCGGGCGAGAAGCGCGCCTTCGAAGAGTTCATCGACTTCGCCATTGAGCGTCTCGAGGCAGACCCAGCGCTGCACATCTACCACTACGCCCCATACGAGCCGACAGCGATAAAGCGCCTTGCCGGCCGTCACGGCACACGCGAGGCTGAAGTCGACCGCCTTCTGCGAGGCGAGGTCTTCGTTGACCTTTATCGGGCCGTTCGCCAGGGAATCCGTGCTTCGGTTGAGAGCTACTCGATTAAGCGTCTGGAGCCGCTCTACGGTTTCTCGCGCGATATCGAGCTACGCGATGCGAACACCAGCATCGTGAAGTTCGAGAATTGGCTTGAACTGGGCCAAGGTGAGGCTGGTCAGGATCTTCTCGATTCAATCGAGGTCTACAACCGAGATGACTGCCGCTCGACACTTGAGCTACGCCGCTGGCTCGAGGGGCAACGGGATGAGCTGGGCAGAGAACTGGGGCTCAGCCTGCCTTGACGCCCATACCAGAACCGGAGGAGATCGAGGACAGCGACGAGCAGAAGGAGGTGAACCGGCTCGCGGCTGCCCTGTGTGCTGGCCTTCCGGGAAGTGTTGAGGAGATGACGGACGCCGAACGCGGTCGCTGGCTACTTGCCCAGTTGCTGAATTGGCACCGGCGGGAAAACAAGTCCTTCTGGTGGCGGTACTTCTACCTAACCAATGAACTCACCGACAAGGAACGCAGCGAAGAGTCCGACGCGCTAGGTGAGACAACGCTTGTGGGGTCGCATCCGAACCCGGCTCCAAGATCTAGGTCAGTCCTCTACAGGCTCAGGTTCCCGCCGCAAGAGCACGCCATCGCGGTTGGCAGCCAACCGCACGATCCAGCTACGGGCGAAGCAGTCGGGGAGGTCGCCAGCATCGATGATCAGACCTGCGAGATCGTCATCAAGCGCGGCAACACGAAACCCGCTCCATCGCCCACCTCGTTGATCCCGTACGATCTTGTCAATTCACGTCCGAAACCAGGAAGCCTGCACCGCATAGCTCGATGGATTATCTCTCACGGAATTGAGAATTCCGGTTTCCACCAAGCGGCGCGTGACCTACTCATCCGACACCCGCCGCGGATTAATCGGTCCATGGGGTCAGCCCTCCTGCTACAGGGTGAGACTTCGCAACAAGCAGCGCTGCGATTGGCCGCGAATCTACGGGACAGCTACCTGGCGATCCAGGGCCCTCCAGGTTCGGGCAAGAGCACGGTAGGGGCCGAGATGGTCGTTGATCTTGCCTCCAAGGGCAAGCGCATCGGTATCACGGCCAATAGCCACAAGGTGATCGGTGAACTGTTGACGAAGGTGGCGGACAAGGCAGCTGGTCTCGGCGCCAATGTGGCCATCGGCCAGCGCACCCGTGCCGAACCTGCCCGCGCTCAATTCACCCATCTCACGACCAACACGGAGGCACAAGAAGCGCTCGCAGACGGGTCTGTTGTTGTTGTCGGCGCTACGACATGGCTCTGGGCTCGCGAGGACATGATCGATAGCGTCGATGTGCTCTTCATCGATGAAGCCGGGCAGATGTCGCTCGCCGATGCGATCGCAGCCTCTCCCTGCGCGAAGAGCCTGGTCCTGCTCGGTGACCCGCAACAGCTCGATCAACCGCTACAGGGCACGCACCCGCCAGGCAGCGAGCGGTCCGTGCTGGCGCACCTGCTCGACCGCGACCAAGTGATGCCAGACCATCTTGGGCTGTTCCTGGACCGTACCTGGAGGCTGCACCCGGAGATCTGTAATTTTACGTCCGAGGTATTCTACGAAGGACGGCTGCAGGCACATCCGGGTCGCGACAAGCTCTACCTCAAGGGTGCGTCAACGCTCAGCGGGACGGGTCTGCGACACGTGGACGCCGAACATCACAGCCGGACTAACGAGTCACCAGAAGAAGTCAGTCAGGTGGCAGACCTCGTCAGGAAGCTGCTGAGCACCGATCCGACCTTCACCGACGCCGATGGCAACACACGCGGGATCGACCAGTCCGATGTGTTGATCGTCGCTCCGTATAACGCTCAAGTCAGGGCACTGAGCGGCGCACTTCCTCAGTGCCGAATCGGCACGGTCGACAAGTTTCAGGGACAGGAAGCACCCGTCTCGATCTACTCCATGGCAACGAGCTCCGCTGACGAAGCCCCGCGCGGAATGGAGTTCCTCTACAGCCTCAACCGCCTGAATGTCGCCACGAGTCGTGCCCAATGTCTAGCCGTCCTCGTCGCCAGTCCGAGTCTGGTTGACGTCCGCTGCCGGACGCCCCGACAGATGCAACTCGCCAATGCCCTGGCCCGATTCATGGAAATGGCCCGGGACTTGAGCTAGGCGGGAGGACTTCGGCCCGTTTGAGGGGCTTGTCGCCTAGTTGGGATTCCGTCGCCGCTTGATATCTGAACCTCAGGAACCTCGCGCCGTTGAGTCCGTCCCCGCACTCGCCATAGCGCTTGGTCACGCTTGGAACGTTCCGAGAGCATTGGACAGGGCCAGTCGCTGGCAGGTGGTTGTAGTTTGAGGGAGCTATTCGCCTGTGCACTGGTCTTGACGGCAGCAAGAAAGCGCATCGGCCGCTCTGACGGCTCTTTGGATGAACGCTCTCGGAACCATTTTCAACTCGGCATTGATCTGCATGAGATGGCGTTAACCGTCAATTGACAGCATGCGCCGACGGACAAATGGCGTTTACGAACACATGTTCGTCATACCCCGTCTCTACGCTGTCGAGGTATGTTATTGGATTCGTCTTCTGGAGACTTTCGTCGAGCCGCCCTAGGCTTACCGCGGTGTCTGCCGCCTGCTTCCACGGAACGAAGGCGGCAGACCATGGTTGACTCTGCTCACCAACATCCAGCGCGTGGCGGGACTCGTTCGCGTGGGCCGATGACGGACAATATCGAGGGGGGCAAGGGCAGCGTCTTCTACCGGGCGCACTCGTATCACACGAAGGTTCCGGTAGAGGGTCTCATTCAGTTGGTTGAGCATTACACCGATCCTGGCGAAGTAGTGCTCGACCCGTTCTGTGGGTCCGGGCAAACGGGCGTTGCGGCCGTGCTGACCGGGCGACACGCCGTCCTGTCCGATCTATCGCCAGCAGCGGTCCACATAGCACGGGGTTACACCCAGCGAATCAACCCTGTCCTTTTTGAGAAGGTCGCGTCAGAGTTGCTTTCCGGGCTCAAGCCGCTAGAGATTGATCTATACGGGGTGGTTGAGGGACGGATCGAGTACACGGTCTGGTCTGACGTGCATCGATGCTTGACGTGCGAGCGCGAGATCCTGTTCTGGGACGCGGCTGTGGATCATGAGGCTGGGGCGGTCCAGAGCACGCTGTCGTGCCCCGCTGGCCATGGACCGTTCAAGAAGAAGGATCTCCGCTGGCTGCGCTCCGAACCGGTGCAAAAGAACATCAGCATTGATGGGCAGCGAGCTCGACTCGTACAGCCGGTCGAGGTGGCGGGCGCGGAACACGAAGCCGACCGAGCCGACATCTCGTATTGGCATCCGGCGGTTCCTTGGGAACGTTGGCGAGAGATGTGGCGAGCGCAGCACGACGCTCAAGGGATCGCCACCTCGGCGGACTTTTTCACGGCGCGCAACCTGCATGTTCTGTCGGCACTCTGGGATGCAATCGGGCAGGTTGACGATGACTCAATGCGCTCCGGACTCCGCTTCGTGTTCACCGCGAGCGTCAACCGCGCCTCGCGCCGCTACCAGTGGCATCCGAGGCGTCCGACCAACGTCCTGTCATCCACTATGTACCTGGCATCGTTGAACTACGAGTTCAACGTGTTCAGCCTCTTCCGCCGCAAGCTCGCCACCATCACCGACATGTATCGGAGGACCTGGGAGGCCCCTGGTTCGTGTGAGGTCCATCTCGGTTCCGCGGAGCATCTCGCATGGGTCGCGGACAGCAGTGTCGACTACGTGTTTACCGATCCGCCGTTCGGCTCGAACATTTACTACGGCGACTCGTCGTTCCTTTGGGAGGCGTGGCTCGGCGAACAGACCGACGTTGCTGCCGAGACCGTGGTCAACAGGCGGCTGACCCCCGACTTGGGTCGAACGACGCTCGACGACTACGAGAAGGCGATGAGTCGGGCGATGGGGGAGATTAGTCGTGTGCTGCGGCCCGGCGCCTGGGCCTCGCTGCAGTTCCACAACTCGGACGACGCCGTCTGGTCGAGCATCCAGAATGCTGTCGATTCAGCCGGGTTTTGCGTCGAGGCCGCCGTCGTGATGGACAAGGGTCAGGCGTCGTTCAAGGGACTCCGACATGAAGACAAGGGTGAGAAGGTCGCGAACTTCGACCTCGTGATGCACCTTGCTGCTGGAGCCCCGCCCGGTCCCAATGCCCAGCGCCGCGATGCAGATCGAGCCGAGATCGAGAACGAGCTGATGGAGTACGTGGCGCACCAGCCTGCATCGCGTCGCACCACCCCGTGGCTTCACTCGCAGGTGATGCGTTATCTGCTCGCCGAAGGTGCATCGCCGGCCGGCTGGAGCTTCGCCGCCGTTGAGGCCCTGTGTAGCGGGATTCTTGAGAGGAAGGACAACGCATGGTATCTACCAGCCACAAGCGCGTAAGCCGGAGGTCTTTGGCCGCTCATCGACCGCTGCCCCCGACTGTGACCGGCTCGAAGGGAGGGCCTTGGTACACGTCGCACACTTATCCCACCAAGGTTCCGCCCGAGACGATCATCCCATTCATTGAGGCGTCGACCGCGCGAGACGGTCTGGTTGCCGACCCGTTTTGTGGATCCGGCATGACGGGAGTTGCCGCCGTGCTCGCAGGCCGACGGGCGGTACTGTCTGACCTGTCGCCCGGAGCGGTGCACCTCGCCCGCAACCACACACGACGTGTGTCCCCCGAGATGCTAACGGAGGCGATTGCCGCGCTCGACCGCTCGTGGATGCGGCGAACGGAGCGCGATCTCTACTGGTCGTCGGTCGATACCGATGACGGAGTCATTCACGGGCTAGCGCGCCACACGGTCTGGTCGGAGGTGTATGAGTGCCCGACGTGCGCGTCGGAGATTGTTCTTTGGGATGCGACTGAGCCCGACCGACCGCTGCCTCGCGACATTCGTTGTGGTGGCTGTAGGTGGTGGTTCGATCGGAGGGGTGGTGTGCCGATCGCATCCCTGCCCCGGTGGATCACGCTTGCTCCAGAGTCAGGCGGGAAGCTGGTCCATGGCGATCCCACCGCAGAAGCGCTCAGTCGGATCGACAAGATCGGACGTCGCCGGATCACTCGCTGGATGCCGACTGCACTGATCGACTCGTCCCGCGAGATGTACATCCGATCGGCGCTTCATCTTCGTGGCGTGCGGACGGTCGCCGACATGTTCGCTCGCCGGCCAGCCATTGCGCTGTCCCGGTTGTGGCATCAGATTGGCTTGGTCGATGACGTGGCTGTTCGCGAAGCGCTGCAGTTCGCATTCACCAATACGGCGTGGCACGCCAGCCGGATGCGGCGTTACAACGCGAAGGGAGGTCAGCGTCCGCTCACGGGCACTCTCTTCATCCCGCAACTCATCTCTGAGCCCAACGTGTTCGAGGTGTTCCGCCACCAGGTGCGGCAGGTGTGTCGCCTCTACGACGTGCTCCCGGACGGTGATGTCGACGTGAACCAAGCGTCAGCGACTGACCTGCGTTGGCTCGCTGATGACTCGGTTGACTATGTGTTCACGGATCCGCCGTTCGGGAACAACATTCACTACGCGGACTGCAACATCGTCTGGGAGTCGTGGCTGGGGGACCCGACGGACAACGACCAGGAGATCGTCGTCAACAAGTCGCGCCGCGTCGAAGACGGGGGCAAGACGGTCAGCGACTATCAGCGTTTGCTCACCGACTCCTTCCGAGAGGCGAAACGTGTCGTGGTCAAGGACGGACGCGTCTCGGTCGTCTTCCACAACTCGGATGACGCCGTGTGGGCTGCGCTACTTGACGCGGTAGAAGACGCCGGCCTTCACCAGGCTGAGGTGTCGATCCTCGACAAGGGTCAGCGCAGCCAGAAGGGCTACAAGGTTAGGCGAGGAGAGTTCGTGCCGTTCTATGACCTAGTCATGACGTTTGATGCCGCGAGGCGAGGCACACCTCGACTCAACGGAGCGGGCGACATAGCTGTCGATGCCGTCACTGCGCACCTTGAAGGCCTCGACAGCAACACCTCGCCGAAGCGCCATCTCGACTACCTTTACTCTGTTGCTGTGGGCGCAGTGATCGGTGGTGGTGCCAAGCCGGTCGGACTCTCGCTCCGGGCGTTCGAAAAACTCTGCAACGATCGGTTCGAGCGAGTTGGCAGCGCGTACTACGCATGAGCCACAGGTGGGCGCAGGAGGGCGACGTTGACTAATCGGCTCTCGACCACGGAGCTTCATGATCGATTAGTTGCCGCTGTCGGTCCTTCCGCACTCGTTGGCGCAAGCACGGATGCTTCCGGTGAACTCATTGTGGAACGCAGCCCTCCGCTGCCTAGTCGCATTCGGGTCTATATCTACAACGCGACGGACCCTCCTGGAGGCCGATCAACCCCGGAACACAAGATCCAGTTGACCGGTCAACGGCGCGGCGAACGGGGCGAACTCGACTGGTCGGGGGTCGACTTCGTGCTGCTTTGCGGATACGCCGCCGAACATGACGTCTTTGTGTTCTGGGACGCTGCTCTGCACATTGACTTCGCGTACTCGAAGAACCTCCAGGTTCGGACGGCCAATGTTGAAGCGGCGGCCGCCTCGGGTGTTCGTGTGCGCCAGAACCGCCGATTGCAGACCGGGATGGAGGTCGTCATCTGTGCCCCGAGCAAGACGGTAATCGAGGCGATTGATGAACGTGCTTCAAGCGGAGAAGTGCGGTCACGAGGCGCGAGCCTCCCGACAACTCGGGGACAGCCCTACATGCGTCCTCCACCTGGTGGCTCGGCCACCCCTAGGTCGCGTGTGTTCCGGTTCGATCCTGATGCGATCGACCGAGGAACGAACGCGCACAAGAAAGTCCAGAACCAGCTAGCGGAGGCCGTCCGAGAGCGTGGGTGGGAGCCGCGGTCGCCAAGTGATTCCGATCCTCTCTTCGATGTCGGCTGGATTGCAGCCGATGCGGCTTGGATCGCGGAGGTGAAGAGCCTCACCCCCAACAACGAGGAACGCCAACTGCGGCTGGGTCTTGGGCAAGTACTCAGCTATGCGCACCTTGTCGATTGGGGGTTCGAGGACAACCGCCCCGTGTTGGCCGTCGAGCGGGAGCCGTTGTCTAAGTACTGGCCTGACCTGTGCCAGTCCCACGGGGTCGCCTTGTCTTGGCCTGAAGTGTTCGACGAGCTACTCGACTCCTGCGTCTGATACGCGGACTCGCCGTACCTTTGGTTACGGGCGCCTATGGCGCAGCTGCACTGGAACGGGTCCCGGCCTCGTCGAGCAGCGCGATGACATCAAGCTCGCCTACCAACGCTATGTGTTCGCTTACACGATGGAGCCCATCATCAATCAAGAACTCGAGGAGCCGGTACGGCTGTTCTACGTCTGCGTAGAGGGCGTAGATCAGTGAGCGGAGTTGGCTGGGTGTCTCGGAAGGCCGAAGGGTTCCCGGATCGAAGCTGCCGACGTTCCACTTCGTGGTGGTGCCCTCGACGGTGAGGCCCTGCTCCTCCGCGTTCGCCCCGGCATTGATCGCGAGGGCCATCGCGAACTTAGCGGCATCGATGCCGTCGGAGAAGTGTCCTTGCTCGACCATCACGGCGAGAACACGATCTGCGGCCTCGGTCACCCCAATCGTTCGCTTGTCCTCAGCCATGATGCCCCCCAATCTCTTCGAGTTCAGTGTGACGGGCGGAAACCCGGCGTAGGGAGTATTCGGCACGTAGCTGTCCCCTAAGCAGCTCCTCCTCGTACACGAGGAGGCACACCTGCTCCGTCATGCTTGGAAGGGCGGTGACGACGTTCTTGGTGTGCTGGGTGTCGAGCCGTCCGAAGGGTGAGTCGATGAAGATCGGGCCTTGCAGGGGGGCGTTCTTCTGCAAAGCACCCACAAGGGACAGGGCTACGACGTGCTCTGCGCCAGCGGAGCGTACCGGTATCTCGGAACCGTCCTGGTGGAGAATCGTGAGCCCGTAGCTTTCGTTGATCTGTAGCCCCGCGTACTCCGGCTCGGTCGTGAGCTGCAAGAAGAGTTCGGTGGCGTCGGCTTCGACGCTTCGACGGAGGCGGTCGCGGTACTTGGCAACTGCTTGGTCAAACAATCCGTGCAAGTCGGCGCACAGGCTTCGCCGCTGCCGGGCACCTTCGACGTCCGCTCCACCACTGGACTCCAGACGTGTTGTGGTTCAGGACATGTGCAAGGTATGAGTCAAGACATGTGCAAGGTTCGGGGGTGGCGATTGTGGCGTCATGTCGAAGCGTCGCGCAGCAATCTTGTCGGTGGTGATCGAGGGTAGAACCCAGGCCGAAACAGCCAGGCAGTACGAGGTCTCGGAGTCGTCGGTGTCGCGTTGGGTGGCCCGCTGGCGTGTTGAGGGCGACACGGCTTTCCAAGCCCGGTCGCGGCGTACTGGTAGCTCGCCATCCAAGGTCTGTGACGAGGTGGTCGAGTTGGTGGTGAACCTACGCTCAGAGCTGTCCTCCCGAGGCCTCGACGCCGGCCCGCACACCGTCTGCTGGCACCTCCAGCAGCGCCACCAGATCACCGTTTCGCCCTCGACGATACGGCGCCGCCTTGTTGATCTGGGTCTCGTGGAGCCCAACCCGAAGAAACGCCCCCGGTCGTCCTATGTCCGGTTCGAGGCCGATCTGCCCAACGAGATGTGGCAGTCGGACTTCTGCCACTGGCGCCTCGCCACAGGTGCCGACACCGAGATCATCACCTGGCTCGACGACTGCTCCCGCTTCGCTCTGTCGGTCACCGTCCATCGGCGTATCACCGGCCCGATCGTTGTTGACACCTTCAACCAAACCTGTGTTGACCACGGGGTTCCTGCGTCGGTGCTCACCGACAACGCCATGGTCTACACGACCCGCTTCTCGGGCGGGAAAGGCGGACGCAACGCCTTCGAGGCCCGCCTCGCCGCGTTGGGCGTCACCCAAAAGCACTCTGCACCCAACCACCCCACCACCTGCGGGAAAGTCGAACGTTTCCAACAAACCCTCAAGAAATGGCTCAAAGCCCAACCCTGCGCCAACAACCTCAACGAACTCCAGGCGCTCCTCAACGAATTCGTCGACACCTACAACCACCACCGCCCCCACCGATCCCTCGGACGTTCAACCCCAGCAGCCGCCTACACCCGACTACCCAAAACCGGTCCTGAACACAACGGTGCCGACATCCACTTCAGAGTCCGCCACGACCGCGTCGACAAAACAGGCTCCGTCACACTCCGCCACAACAGCCGACTCCACCACATCGGCATCGGCCGAGCCCACAAACACACCCCCGTAACCCTGCTAGTCGCCGACCTCGACATCAGAGTCATCGCAACCCAAACCGGTGAACTCCTCCGACACCTAACCCTCAACCCCAACCGCGACTACCAACCCCAACACCAACCCTAAAAACCCCGTCCCGCGCAGGTTCGCACCTTGCACATGTCTCGACACATCACATGGAGCCCGAGACAGGAGTTGAACCTGCGACCTGCTGTTTACAAGACAGCTGCTCTACCAACTGAGCTACTCGGGCGTTGCCTCAGCGTAAGGCTGTTTGGGCCGATCAGCGCCGAATTTCTGTCTGCGGTTCCTATTGCGCGCCGTGATCTGTCAAGCTAAGGCATACTTGGCACTCACTTACGAGGAGCACAGCCGATGACAGCACCTGGGCGTTACGCCGCATCTGACAACTCGTTCACCAAGTCGACGGCGACAGCCGCTGCGAGAGGCGGCGTATTGATCGTCATAGCGATCGTCATCGGTGTGCTTTTGTTATGGCAGGGATTCGATGGTGGCGATCCCATCACCAGCGAGGAAGAAGATCCCGAAGAGACTGCCGACGACATGGAAACCGAAGACACCACTCCGGTAGAAACCGACGGCGATGACGCCGATGACACCCCCGGAGACGGCACGACTTCAACTACGAGTACCGCCGCCCCGATCGTAGTTGATCCCCCGAATTCGGTGAAGGTCGCAGTCCTCAACGGCCGTAACGAGACGGGCTTGGCGGGATCGCGTTCGGGTCACTTGACGACCGCTGGGTACGTGTCGATTGCTGCCAACGCTGATACGAGCGACAAAGAGTTCAGCCGGGTCTATTACACGCCCGGATATGCAGATGAAGCCGAACTGGTGGCGGTGGCTTTGAACGGATCGCCTTCCGTCATCGAAATGGCACCTGCTGATCCGCTTACCTTGGTGAGTGAGGCCAACCGAGAAGCCGCCACCGACTACCACATCTATGTTGTGCTCGGTGCGGACGCGGTTCTCGGCTGACCAAAAAACACTGCTCGCCTGACCTTGGTAGACCCTGCTCTTGGTGGTTGAGGCGCGCTCTGAGACGATGGGCCAAACTGGGCTGTGCGTGTTTTGGCCTGCCCCGACAAGTTCCGAGGAACAGCGACTGCCGTTGAGGTAGCGGAGGCTGTGGCCGCAGCGGTGTCCAAGTTTGGCTGGGAGTGTGTGATTCAACCCCTGGCCGATGGAGGCGAGGGCACCTTGGAAGCATTCGGTGGGGCGAACCGGACGACCGCGGTTACAGGACCCGACGGCTCATCGGTACAAGCCGAATGGCATCTAAACGGAAAGCTGGCGGTGATCGAGATGGCTCGGGCGTCGGGATTGAATCTGGTAGGGGGCGCAGAGTTGAACGATGCGATGGAGGCGACGACCGCTGGGACCGGAGAGTTGATCTCGGCGGCGGCAGACTGCGGCGCGACCAAGATCATTGTCGGCCTCGGAGGATCGGCCACCACAGACGGCGGAATGGGAGCGCTACGGGCAATGGCGCCCTTGGCTCGCTATCGCGGTGTCGACGTCGAGGTCGCGGCCGACGTGCGAACAAAGTTCATCGACTCGGCGGCAGTATTCGGCCCACAGAAGGGGGCATCTGCGGCGCAAGTTGCGTTACTGCGGGGTCGGCTCGTCCGGTTGGCGCAGGTTTATAGCGCCGAACATGGCGTGGAAGTAACCGATGTGCCCAGAAGTGGTGCAGCCGGTGGCCTCGGGGGAGGGTTGTTCGCTGTTGGCGCAAACCTGTGCGATGGGTTCGAGTTGATCGCTGATTCGGTGGGTCTCTATGACCAGATAGAAGAGGCTGATCTGGTAATCACAGGAGAGGGCTGCCTAGACGCCACATCTTTCGAAGGAAAGGTCGTGGGAGGCGTGGCGGAACTGGCCCGACATGCCGGTGTGTCGGTAGTGGCCATCGTGGGAAGGGCGACGCTCGATGTCGCCGGCTTGATCCCGACCGTGGATTTGACGGAGAAATATGAAGGACGTGCCCGCAGTGACACGCTCAAGTGTGTCGAATCGGCAACCCGTGACTGGATCAGCGCTTGCCTTTGACGTTGATGACCCATCCGGCGATAGCAACCACGATCAACACGAACAGACCGAATTTGAGTATCCCTGCAAGCGAGCCGACCAACCATTGAACAATGGTGATCACGCCGAAAACAGCCAGCGCAGCGATCACGACAACCGCAGGAAAGGGCAATCCGCTCGCCTTACTTGATTTGCTCATGTTCCTAGCGTAGTTCACGGTCGTCTCAAAGTGGCCGGCAACTCAAGGTGGCCCATGTCTCAAACTGGCCGGGCGCGCAATCAGAATCAATTCCCGATAGCATCGGTCGGGAATTGGTCTTGGGCGTCGAGATACGCCGAGTAGCAAGGAATAGACACCACCATGAGCGTCATTATTCGAGTCCCAGCCACGCTGCGAGCCTTAACTGCAGGCGAATCCGAAGTCGCGGTTGAAGGCGGCACGGTAGCGGCCGTGATCAACAATCTTGAACACTCACATCCAGGGTTCAAAGAGCGCATTCTCGACGATGCCGGTGAGTTGCGTCGTTTCGTGAACCTTTTCGTCAGCGATGACGACGTACGGTTTCTCAATGGGCTCTCCACCGAGGTGGCTGCGGGAGAAACGCTGAGCATTGTGCCTGCAGTCGCAGGTGGATAATTCGCTGTCTCAGTAGTTGCGATTTTGGTGTCCCCCAGATTGAATTAGCACTCGCGGCACGAGAGTGCCAGCGATGATGTATCTGCCAGCGACGAATCTGGAGGAATTGTGGCGAAGACCATTCAATTCGATGAACAAGCACGACGTGGCCTCGAAGCGGGGATGAACCAACTCGCCGATGCTGTTCGAGTAACCCTCGGCCCCAAAGGCCGCAACGTGGTGCTTGAAAAGAAGTGGGGCGCTCCCACCATCACCAACGATGGTGTTTCCATCGCCAAAGAAATCGAACTCGAAGACCCCCACGAACGCATCGGGGCCGAGTTGGTCAAAGAGGTCGCCAAAAAGACCGATGACGTAGCGGGCGACGGCACCACCACAGCCACCGTCTTGGCTTGGTCGATGGTACGTGAAGGTCTGCGCAATGTTGCCGCAGGCGCCAACCCAATGTCGCTGAAGCGTGGTATTGAGCAGGCTGTCGAAGTCGCCGTTGCTTCCATCGCCGATAACGCCCACGACGTATCAGACGACAAGGAACAGATCGCCAACGTTGCCGCTATCTCCTCGGCAGATCCAGAGATCGGCTCAACCATCGCCGATGCCATCGACAGCGTCGGTAAAGACGGTGTCATCACTGTTGAAGAGGGCCAGACTTTTGGTCTTGATCTCGACTTCGTTGAAGGTATGCGCTTCGACAAGGGCTATATCTCCCCCTACAGCGTCACCGACACCGAGCGCATGGAAGCCGTGCTCGACAACCCTTACATCCTCCTTGTCGGCTCGAAGATCTCCGCTGTGCGTGATCTCGTACCTGTGCTCGAAAAGGTGATGCAGTCCAGCCGACCGCTGCTGATCATTGCCGAAGATGTTGAAGGTGAAGCTCTCGCCACGCTCGTGGTCAACAAGATCCGCGGTACCTTCACTTCGGTCTCGGTCAAAGCCCCGGGTTTCGGTGAACGCCGCAAGGCCATGCTCCAAGACATCGCCATCCTCACCGGTGGTCAGGTTGTCTCTGAGGAAGTCGGCCTCAAGCTGGAAGGCGTAACCCTTGAAATGCTCGGCGAGGCCCGCAAGATCGTGGTCACCAAGGACGAAACAACGGTCATTGAAGGTGCCGGTGATGCTGCGGATGTAGCAGGTCGAATCAATCAGATTCAGGCTGAGATCGAAAACACCGATTCGGACTACGACCGTGAGAAACTCCAAGAACGCCGTGCCAAGCTCTCCGGTGGGGTAGCCGTACTCAAAGTCGGTGCCGCCACAGAGGTCGAACTCAAGGAGAAGAAGCATCGCATTGAAGACGCGGTGTCAACCACCAAGGCTGCCATCGAAGAGGGTGTGGTCGCTGGCGGTGGGACCACGCTGATTCGTGCCCAAGCCGCCGTGCGTGATGCCATTGCTGATATCGCCGACACTGATGAGCAGGTAGGTGCCCGGATCGTGGCCAAGGCCCTCGAAGGACCGCTCTACCAGATTGCGGTCAACGCTGGGATGGAAGGCGGAGTCGTTGTGGAGAAGGTGCGCAACCTTGAGGGCTCCACCGGCCTCGATGTGGCCACCGGCGACTACGTCGACCTGATCGGCGCGGGCATCATTGATGCGGCCAAAGTGACTCGTTCGGCGTTGCAGAACGCGGCATCCATCGCCGCGTTGTTCCTCACTACAGAGGCTGTCATTGCCGATGCGCCCGAAGATTCAGCAGGCCCCGCTATGCCTGACATGGATTTCTGAGCTTGATCGGAAATCCCAAGCACCGGAGTTTTCTGAGCTTGCTTGGTAATCTCGGCTCAAGCTCGGGAGAGAAGTAGTCGATGAGCGGGGCTGAACTGCATTCGGCTTGCGAGGCGTTGGCTCCCTTGGTTGGCGTTTGGCGAGGTACAGGCGACGGTCATTATCCGACCGTCCCTGACTTCTCGTATCTCGAAGACCTCGAGTTTTCCCATATCGGGAAACCGTTTTTGGCCATGACGCAACGCACCCGCGACCCGCTCAGCGACGCACCTCTGCACTCCGAGGTCGGCTTTCTCCGACCACAGCCACGTTCGGGCATGGAACTTGTGCTCACGCAACCGACGGGAGTGGTGGAGATCCATACCGGCACCGTCGCTGAAACCGGGAGTTCTCTGGTAGTCGATCTACGTACAGAACGAGTGGAGGGGACGCGCACCGCTAAACCGATCACAGAAGTTCGTCGTCGGCTTGAAGTTTCCGGCGACACACTGATCTCAGAGATGTGGATGGCTGCTATGGGGCAGCCACTCACGCACCATCTGCGAGCAGAACTGTCACGTGTCGACGATCGCCGAGGCGCATGGGATCTGCGCCTGCCCGGTTCGCCCTGAGCGGGTGCAAGACTGAGCGGTAGTGTGGACTCGTGAGTGCTCGCTCGCGTAGTCAGCATCGGCTGGTTAGGCCGTGGTCGCCTAAACAGCCCGGGTCGTCTCAACAGCCTTCGTCGTCTCAACAACAACGTGTCGGGCGCTTGAGCGCGGAGTTGGCGACCGAAGAACCGATGGCAATTGAACTCGACGGTATTCGTGTGGCCACAACCATGCGCACACCAGGCCACGATTTTGAGTTAGCAGCTGGATTCTGCCACACCGAGGGGCTGCTCGACGGAAATCCGGTATTGACCGTCAAGTACTGCGAAACAGACTCTGCTCTGGCCACAGAATTCAATGTGGTGAGTGTCTCCACGGGAGGCAGAGCCCCCGTTCCCACGCCACGACTCACGGCCACAACCTCATCATGCGGGTTCTGCGGCACCGACGAGATCGATGAACTCGCCAGCAAGCTCGACCCGGTTACAGGGTCCGCTCTCGATTGGCAGGTTCTGGCAGACGCTCCCGACCGAATGCTCAAAGAGCAGGTCCTGTTCACCCAGACGGGAGCAGTTCACGCGGCGGGCGTGGTCAACCCAGATGGGACCGTCACCACTACCCGTGAGGATGTCGGGCGACACAATGCCGTCGACAAGATGGTCGGCCGCTTGCTGTTTGATGGGCAGCTACCAGCCCGAGGCTCAGCCGTGGTGGTAAGCGGCCGAGCCAGTTTTGAACTGGTCCACAAAGCTTGGGCTGCGGGCTTTCGAGCCTTGGTTTCGGTGAGCGCTCCGACAGCTCTGGCCGTTGCCACTGCCGAGCGGGCCGGTATGCAACTCGCAGGCTTCGCCCGAGGCGGATCACTCACCGTCTATGTCGATGTGTGATCGGAATGGGCCTGCGGTCCCTCAAGACCACACGAGCAAGAATTCACAATCGGTTTTGCGCCATCGCTCGACTACGAAGTGATCGGTTGAAACTCGGGGTCTGAGAAGGGTTTGTAGCTGTTGGGCCAAGGAGAGGACAAACGGCAGATCAAGCGCATATATGGAGCAACCTCGGGAGGGTTGACATGTTCAACGGTGATGGTCACGGCGTTGTCACCAGCGAGGTCGCGAAGATCGTGAACCGTGTTGACCAGGTAGTTCGGGACCCAGCCGATCGGCTCGCCGAGCGTAGTGTCGATGTGGATGGCAAGGGCGTTCGCCTCGTTGTCGGAGTCATCAAGGAGCACGAGATGATCGCGAACGTTCAGGTTTGCCACGGCGTCTGAAGCGCCAGGTCGGTGGCGGATACCTCTTACGAAGAACAACGTGGTGAGATCACCGCGGTCCGTGCGGACCGGTGGGGCGAACACCTCGATACGGTCGGTCAACTTCCGTCCCTCATTGCGGGCCATGACCTCGAACGGATCGGTTTCCAGGTTGAGACCTAGTTTCTCCAAGTAATCACCGTAGTCGGGGCGCTGACGAGGCATCTGTCGCTTGCGGAAAACAGGGAACAGTTCCTCAGACTCGTAGACCCGGTGGAGGTCAGGTAGCCCCGGCAGGAGTGGGAACCCTTCCTCCGTCAAGCGCTCCGAGTTCTTGAGGTAGACGAACCGGTACACCTGAGTCTCATCGTGGACGCGCCGGGTGAGACGACCCACAGGATGGATCAAACCCTTAGGGTGGTGCCAAGTGACAAATAGGTGCTGCTCGCTCATGTGATTCGACCTTATCGATGGGGTATGACAGGGCGACCAAAATAAGCCTAGCCGGAATCAAGTGGTCATCTTGGCCCAGTTGTGCCGCAGCATCCTCTCGGCAAATGCTTTAGCAGCAGACGACATTCGTTGGTCGGGGATTGCCCAGATTGGTTCAAGCAGGTGGTCCACATGTTGGATGTGTCCTATCCAGTGGTCAACAGGGTGCTGGCCGCCGAGAGCAATTGCGTCGTTCAGCGCTGTAATCGGATGAGGTTTCTTGGCAAACGGAGTTTTTGCGCGGTCAGCAAAACCCTCGGGAGTGTGATTGCCGTCGTTTGTTGACAGCCGCTGTTGTCTCTCCTCGTCACTTAATAAAAACCCCATGCTCGACGCATGATCGAATGTAGGGGAAAGGCGGCGGCGTGATCTGGCTTCGGCTGGTTTGATCGCGCTCCAGTTCTCTTCATGTCGATCGGTGTTGCCGATCAAGGCGTCCAAGGCTAAGTAGCCGATGAACACGGTCCATGCCGTCACGCTAATTTCGACTTCTGATGGCGGATCAACGCCTTCTAAGGCTTGGAAGACTGACTCAACTGTGTACGACTCTCGGTGAGAGCGAGAGACGGGAATCGAGTGTTCCTCCATCAACTCATCGCCGTTGATGAGAGTCTCGTCATCTTGAAGCACAGATCGGCACACCGTGCCGTAGACGGGTACTTCGCCTCTTCGATCTACGGCCAACTCCACCTCCGCTACCGGTAAGCCCATGGTTTGAGCTACGCCGCAAGCGATCCGCTCCGCCCAGTCGTCTCCCTTTCGGTACTTTCTGTTGCCGAGCCCTTTGCTGAACGTGGCATCCTTCATCAGCCAGAGTTCCGAAGTTTCCGGTTTGTTCAACCAACGTTTCGGCTTTGTGCCTAGATCTTCCTCGCCGGACACATCCCAGTCACTAACATTGATCTCTGCGTATTGCTTCTCGTGCATCTGGCTCCGTGTATCTGGAGACTTGCCAGTCGTTGGTCTTCTAGGAACTGGGCCGGTGAGTCCGATCGACTATTTCGGCGACAGGTCCGACCAGTCCGGTGTAGAACGACCCGAATTCGGCGTAGATGGCCGAGGCAGTGTCGTAGCGCATCGTGTACACGGTGTCTTTCAGATCATCGAGGTTGGTCCCGAACAACGTAACCCCCCATTCCCAATCGTCAAGCCCGGTTGATGCGGTTATCAACTGGACTATGCGACCCGCGAACTTGCGCCCCGAGGTGCCGTGCTCGTACATGAGTTCCTTGCGTTCATCAAAGGTCAAGCGATACCAGTTCTGGTTCTCGTTACGCCGTTTAGTCATCGGGTAGAAGCACCAGGCCGACTTTCCTGGCGGCGGCAACTCCGGATAGAGCCGCATGTTTTTCATGTCTTCGCCGAGTCCTAGGGCGTATTCGGAGAGTTCGGTGATCGACACGAAGCTGTCCACAACCTCAAGGCCGGCGTTCACGAGGCTGGTCTGCAGATCACGCAGCGGCCAACCCTGGCGATGAAGCGCCATGAAACACATTTCCGCCTTGTGGCCGAGCACGGCCACGCTCACCACCTGGACCCCCGCCGCTTGAGCAGCCTCGACGGAAGCCACGATTGCGCCGTTGTCAGCCGCAGCGGTGCGTTTGCAGAACAGATGAACGACAGTAAGTCCCTCTGCTGTGGTCACAGGATCAAGCATGTTCCCAATGTTACGGGTCCGTCGCTACAGCGACTCAGCCCCTGCTACACAAGCGGCACGGTCGGTCACGCAAATCAGCTGCTCACGTAGCCCTGGAGCTGGTCGTTTGCGATAGCTGCGGGGTCTCGTTCGGCGGGGTTGCCGAAGCCGCCGCCGCCGGGTAGCTCAAGGATCAGGCGACGGTCAGCGGGAACGGTCTCTTTGCCCTTGGTTGGGAATGGGCTGCCATCGTCCAGGTAAACCGCGCCGGCGGCTCCATCGCTCCCACCGTGACGGCCCCGTGCGGGGTTGGCGACCCGGTCGAACATCGCCGAGAACTCAAAGAGGTAGCCATCGGTCGGTCCGACTTCGATGATCTGACCTAATCCGCCGCGTTGTCGACCGGCGCCGCCGCTGTCGTTGCGAATCTCTTTGCGCCAGATGATGATCGGCCCGACCTGCTCGGTCGCTTCGACCGACATCGTGCGCACACCCGACGGGAAAGCAGTGGCGGTGAGTCCGTCGAGGCTGGGACGAGCTCCGGTTCCGCCACTGTTGAACATCAACAGCTCAACAGGCGGTTTGGGATCATCGACGTTGGCGGATCGGGCGCTGGCCTGAAAGTTCCACAGCGCCCCCGAACCTTCGGCTGGTATGCGATCAGGAAGCGCCGCGGCGACCGCACCAAGGCACAAGTCGGTTACAAAGTGTCCGATCACATGACGAACCGCCACCGGATCAGGGTGTTGTGCGTTGAGAATCACCCCTGGTGGTGCGCTGACGGTGAAGGGTTCAAGCGAAGCAAAGTTGTTGGGAAGCTCAGGTGCCAGCGCTACGAGCATCCCGTAGGTGAAATACGCCTGGGCGTAGGTGAGGGGTACATTGACGCCGAACTTGCTGAGCGGTGAGGTACCGGTGAAGTCGGCGTGCATGCCGTCGGCGGTAACTGTGACGGAGACGCACAGTGTGAGTGTGTGATCGTATCCGTCGACGGTCATCTGGTTCGTGTAGACGCCTTCAGGGACCGATTTGAGCGCCGCCATCGTGGCTTTTCGTGTGCGATCGAACACGAACTCGGCGAGACCCTCCAGATCGCTGAGTCCGAACTCGTCGAACATGGCGCAAAGACGCCGTCTGCCGGTTTCGTTACAAGCTGCCAGTCCGAAGATGTCGCCCACTACCTGATCTGACTCGCGCACGTTTTGGGCAACGACGGCGACAAGATCCCGATTGAGGTTCCCACGCTCCACCCATTTCAGGATGGGGATGCGGATCCCCTCTTCATAGACCTCTCTGGCTTCAGGTCCGTAACCACGACCACCGATATCGACCACATGCGCAGTTGAGGCGAAGAACCCTACGTGGGAGTTGTTGTAGAAAACTGGCGTAGCGACGGTGATGTCGTGAAGGTGTCCGGTGCCTTTCCAGGGATCGTTTGTGATGTACACATCCCCCTCGAAGATGCGCTCGGGACCGATGTCGTTGATGAAATGGCCGAGTGCCGCCGCCATCGTGTTGACATGTCCGGGCGTGCCGGTCACAGCCTGAGCGATCATGCGCCCTTTTGTGTCGAAAACCCCTGCTGAGAGATCGCCTGCCTCGCGAACCGACGTGCTGAAGGCGGTGCGAACCAGAGTCAGCGCCTGTTCCTCAACGACCGAAATCAATCGATTCCACATGACCTGGTTGCGCAAGTCCGCGGTGCTCATGGCTCGCCCCCGGCTCGGGCGGTGCTCGTGGCTCGGCTGATGCGCAGTGACTCATCGGGCTGGACCACGCAATGGTGATGAGAGCCGAGCACGGTAGTGGTCTGGGACTCGACGATCAGTGCGGGTCCGACTACAAGATCACCTGAGTTGAGTTGCGTGCGTTCAAACACCCCTGCGGTGACACGCTTGTCCAGGGCTGGGTCGTACATCTCCCGCATGATCCCAGCCACAGCAGGGTTTCCGTGAGCGACGATCTCGACCAGCGGTGGCGACTCCTGGAGCGACGACACCCGAACTGCCCAGCTGACCGCTTCGATAGTCAAATCGTCGATGGCTCGTCCAAAGAACTCCAAGTACGCCTTGGTGAACTTGCCGGCCAACAATTCGGCGGCGAACTCGTCGAACTCACCGTCGTCAAGGCGGACCGGGATCTCCCAGCCCTGCCCCGCATAACGCATCGACACCTGGCGTTCGACGATGGTTTCTGTTTCGCCAGACGAATCGGTCGTGGTGCCGATTCGCACAAACGACTCGGCTTCGGTTGTCAACTCGGTGAGCACTGCGTTGGCTCCGACGTAGTCGAAGTCGTCGGTGGACGTGTAGAAGCTGCGAATCGCCTCGTAGGCGAAAGGAGCGCGGAGAAACCCAATCGCAGATCCGACACCGGCGCCACTAGGAACGATCAGTTCATCAAGGCCTAGTTTGTCGATCAGTCGAGAAGCATGAAGAGGCGCTCCGCCGCCGAAAGCGATCATCGTGAACCCGGCGAGGTCGCGGCCTCCCTCCACCGCATGGACCCGAGCGGCGTTTGTCATGTTCTCGTCGACCACCTCGGAGATACCGACCGCGGCGGTGTCGGCGTCAAGTCCCAGCGGATCACCCACGGCAGCGGCGATGGCCTCCAGCGCCAACTCGGGTTGGAGGTCAATATCGGCCGCCCCGAAGGTATCGGCGTGGAGGCGCCCGAGCGCAAGATTGGCGTCGGTGACGGTGGGATCGGTTCCGCCCCGATCATAAGCAGCCGGTCCAGGTTCGCTGCCGGAGCTGTGGGGGCCGACACGAATCTGACCAAGGGAGTCAACCCGAGCGATTGAACCGCCACCGGCACCGATCTCAATCATCTCGATGACCGGGATGGAGATGGGCATACCGCTGCCCTTTTTGAAACGGGAGCGACGATCAACTTCAAATACTTTGGCGGTACGGGGAGTGAAGTCTTCTATCAGGGAGATTTTGGCGGTGGTCCCACCCATGTCGTAGGAGAGAACCCGGTCTCGTCCGTAGCGGGCGGCAAGATCAGCGGCGAAGATAGCGCCACCAGCCGGCCCTGACTCGATTAATCGCACCGGGAACTCGGCCGCGCTGTCGACGCTCATGAGGCCACCACCGGAATGGATCAGATATAGCGGACAGCCAACACCGATCGCGCCCAGCTGGTCCCGCAGCCGGAGCAGGTATGACGCCATCAGAGGTTGCACGTAAGCGTTGGCACACACCGTGTTGAAGCGTTCGTATTCACGCATCTGCGGGGAGACTTCGCTGCTGATGGAGATCGAAACATCGCTGAGAGCCTCTTTCAACAGGCTACGAAATCGCCGTTCGTGGACGCCGTTCCGGTAGCTGTGCAAGAAACCGACTGCCACAGATTCGTAACCCTCTGCGTCGAGATGCTCGATCAACGATCTTGCACCGGCGTCGTCGAAATCTACGAGTACCTCGCCGCGGGCGTTGAGTCGTTCAGTGATGACGTATCGATCCTTGCGCTCGATAAGAGGTTCCGGCAGCACGATGTTGAGGTCGTACTGTTCGAATCGGCTTTCGGTGCGGGTTTCGATCACGTCCCGGAACCCGGCTGTGGTTACCAGTGCGGTCTTAGCACCTCGTCGCTCGATGAGGGCGTTGGTGGCCAGCGTGGTTCCATGGATGATCTGATCGACATGGCGAAGATCTATGCCTGTTTCACGACTGAGTTGCTCGATTCCGGCGAGGATCCCCTGTTCAGGCGCGTCGTAAGTAGTCAGGACCTTGGTTGAGTGAAGTGTGCCGTCGACAGTTTGGACGACAATGTCGGTGAACGTGCCCCCGACGTCGGCTCCGATGCGCGCCCGGTGGGCGCTGCCATGTTGGCCCGTGGGTATCGTCATCATGCCAATAACAGTATCGGCTGATGTGGGTAGGCTCATTCCCGGTGTTTGTCCGTAAGACCTTCCCTGAAGTGCTAGATCAGATCGCTGATGTTGGAGGTTGGTTGACTGACGAGCAAGCCCGACGGCTCTACGACCGGGCCAGCAAGCTCCCAAACGACGCTCAGATCGTCGAAATCGGAAGTTTCCGTGGTCGTTCGTTGATCGTTCTCGCCAGTGCTGCGCCTGCTGGAGTTGGGATTGTGTCCATTGATCCCCATGCCGGAGGTGATCGCGGGCCCCAAGAAATTGCTCCGAATCAACGACTCGGAGACAGCGATTACTTCTGCTACACCGACAACCTCACTCGTGCCGGCGTTGCCGACCGCATAACCCACATTCGCAAGATGTCCGGCGATGCGCTCGGTGATGTTGACGGGAACATTGACCTTCTCTACATCGATGGCGCCCACCGCTTCGGACTGGCGCGCCGAGACATCGTCGCTTGGGGCGATCAGGTCGCTGACGGTGGCACCATGCTGATTCATGATTCGTTCAGCTCAATCGGCGTGACGCTAGCCCTGTTGACATCGACCTTCGTGAGCAACCACTGGCGCTATCAAGGTCGCTCCGGGTCGCTGGCCCAATACCGGCGCGAACCCATATCTGGTTCGGCCTCGGTGGCAAATGCCCTGCGTCAGGTGCTTCAACTTGGGTGGTTTGCACGCAACGTCATCATCAAGGGTGCCTTGACACTGAAGCTTTATCCCCTGACCCGGTTACTTGGCCACACAACTCGTGATTGGCCGTACTGATAACTCCGTACTGACAACCGATGCGTCGGTAGAGTGATCGAATCAATCCACAATCGAACGCAGCATGAACGCAGTCCCCGCAACCTCAGCCCTTCTCGCAGATCGAAGTCTGGTCGGCACCGATCTGTCTCGTGCCTACACCGCTGAGATCGACGCCTGGTTGGAGTCGGTCGTCGAGGGCGTGGAAGAAGTACGAGGGGTGGCACTGGCGGCGGTAGGGGGTTACGGGCGAGGCTCGCTGAGCATAGGAAGCGACCTTGACCTGCTGCTTGTGCATAACGACTCGGGCCATGTGGCTGAAGTAGCAGAGCGAATCTGGTACCCGATCTGGGACAGCGGAATGAAGCTCGGGCATGCCGTTCGAACCATCGACGAAGCAATCGACTTGGCCGCC
Organism: Candidatus Aldehydirespiratoraceae bacterium; assembly: GCA_965249055.1. Taxonomy (GTDB): domain Bacteria; phylum Actinomycetota; class Acidimicrobiia; order Acidimicrobiales; family Aldehydirespiratoraceae; genus VXYK01. The sequence goes on from CBDFKX010000002.1 coordinate 973,262, forward strand.
CATGACCTCGACACGGCGACTTCGTTGCTTGACATTCGCCTCATCGGCGGCGAGGCCCGGCTCGTGGATGAACTGGCAAAGAAATCTCGCGATCTGTGGCGTTCCAATGCCGACAAGATGCTCGGTCTACTCGTTGAGTCAGTCCGTGAACGCCACGACACCTCCGGCGAAGTCGCGTTCCTGTTGGAACCAGATCTGAAACTGGCCAGGGGAGGTTTACGCGACGTTGACTCCCTGCACTGGATTGATCAAGCAGAACAAGGGTTGCTGGAAGCGACAGAACGCAGCGAGCTGATCGAACCGCACCGGATCTTGTTGTCGGCACGGATCGAACTACAGCGGCTCAGCGGACAATCCGGCAACCAACTGTTGCTGCAAGACCAAGACGAGGTATCAGCGGCGCTCGGATACGCGGATACCGACGAATTGATGGCAGCTGTCGCTTCAGCGGCCCGCTCGGTTGCCTGGATCATGGACGCCGTTCTGCATCGCATCCATGTGCGGTCGACCCGCCGCCGTTGGCGCCCCAGGGTGCGAGGGTTCGGTCATGGCATCGAAATTGTCAATGAGACGCTTCGTTTCGGCGAGGATGCCGCGGTCTCACAAGACCCGGTCATGCCGCTGCGGGTGGCCTACATTGCTGCTGCTGAAGACGCATTTATTGAGCGTGATGTGCTCGACAGGCTCGCCGTTGAAACCCCGCCGATGCCTGACCAATGGCCCGACGAGGCGCGGGAGATTTTTGTTGATCTCCTGCTTCTGGGATACGAAGCGATCCGGGTTGTCGAAGCGCTCGACCAGGTTGATCTGATATCTCGGCTGTTCCCTGAGTGGACCCCCAACCGCAGTCGCCCGCAACGCAACGTGTATCACCGCTACACGGTCGATCGACATCTGCTTGAGGCCGCGGCTGAGGCGGCTGCGATTGCTGACCGTGTGGAGCGTCCCGATCTGTTGGTGCTCGGTGGGCTGTTTCACGACATCGGCAAGGGATACCCCGGAGACCACAGCGAGGTTGGGGTCGGGCTGACCCGCAGCATCGCCACTCGCATGGGTTACCCCCCAGCCGATATCGAGACATTGGGAATTCTTGTTCGTCATCATCTGCTGTTGCCCGACGTGGCGTCGCGTCGCGATCTCGACGCCGAGGAAACCATCCGTTTCGTTGCTGAACAGATCGACTCGGTTGGCACTCTCGAGTTGCTCGGAGCGTTGACCGAAGCAGACTCGATTGCGACAAGTAAGGCTGCTTGGGGTGGTTGGAAAGCTGAGTTGGTCAAGAAGTTGGTCAACCGAACCTCGCACTTCCTGCAAACCGGCGGAACGATGCTCCCTTCCCAGTTTCCGACTGAGCATCACTACGAGTTGCTGGCACAGGGCACCGAAATTGTGCAGCTCGAAGGCCATGAACTGACAGTGATAACCCCCGACCGGCCAGGTGCTTTCTCAAGGGTGGCGGGAGCGCTGGCTCTGCACGGGGTTGAGATTCTCGGAGCGCAACTTCACACCGAGGGGTCGCTTTCTCTGCAGGTTCTGCGCGTCGGTGGTGGCATCGGTCTTGATGAGCGCCCCCAGCGCGTGCAAGACGACGTTCGCTTGTCATTGGCGGGGGGTCTGGCTGTGCGAGCCAGGCTGCTCAAGCGAGCCCGCACATATCGTTTCCAGCGTGTGACAACGGCTCGTCCTTCGGAGCCCGAGGTGATTATCGACAACGAACTGTCGTCGGATGCAACAGTCATTGAGGTACGCGGGCCGGATTCGATCGGGCTGCTGTACCGCATCACCAGCGCCCTCGACGATTTGGATCTCGACATCTATTCGGCGAAAGTGCAGACCCTGGGCGACGATGTGGTCGACTCCTTTTATGTGCGTGGCCCCAATGGCGAAAAGATCCTCGACGACAACTATCTTGGCGAGATCGAAATCGCTGTTCTTACCGCCATCGCCTCAGACGCGTAGGGTTGTGACGTGAGTGTTCGCCGAGCCAACGAGCGTGTACTTCTGCGCTGGGCGGAGGCACTGTCGGCGACCGCGCGAACCGGTCTCGGGTTCAGCGAGAACCTCTATGAACGTGAGCGATTCCAAGAGGTGCTCGCCGTAGCCGCAGATATTCGTTCCCATGTTGAAGGCGGGTTTCATCCAGAAGAACAGGTCCAGGAGTGGGTTGACCGTATTGGTTCGGGTGTAGCGGGTTACGTGACTCCGAAGATCACCATTGGAGCGGTGGTTGGTAACGAGCGCAACGAGATGCTGATGATTCAGCGGGCTGATTCCGGGGTTTGGCTCTACCCGACGGGTTGGGCCGATGTCGGCTACTCGCCGGCGGAGATCGTGGTTAAAGAGGTCTATGAAGAGACCGGGATCGAATGTGAGGTGATACGCCCGATATCGATTCTGGACGGGCAACGCCGCGGCTTCACCCGTATTCCTTTGGTGGCGTTGGTGTTTCATTGCCGTGCGGTCGGGGGCGAACTACGTCCGCATCCGCTTGAATGCCTTGACGTTGGATTTTTTGCCCGTGACGCTCTTCCCGAGGCGACGGTCAATCCCGACTGGTGGGCCGATCACGCTTTTGCTGCGATTCGCGGTGAGGATATCAAGGTCCAATTTGATCCCCCGCGCAATCCGCCATGGCGCGGCGATCCTGATTCGTGAATCCAAGCACTGAGAGGTCCTGTGCCGTCCACCATTGATCACGGAACCACCCGCGATGGTCTGATTCAAATGCGTCGCCGTTGGCAGCCTGACAGCCCGGCGCGGGCAGCGGTTCTGTTGCTGCACGGGATAGCTGAACACAGCGGCCGTTATGGGCATGTGGGCGATCGTCTCGCTGCGGCTGGTTTCGACACGGTTGCTATTGACCACCGTGGCTATGGTCGCAGCGGAGGTCGTCGGGGTCATTGTGATTCTTGGTCGCAGTTCTCTGATGATGTGCAGGACCAGTTGTTCGAGGTGCGCAAGCTTGGTTTGCCGACGGTTCTTCTGGGCCATTCGCTTGGCGGGTTGATGGCTACCCGTTATGTCGTTGACGAACGGCCCCAGCCAGATCTCCTGGTGCTTTCGGGTCCGGCACTTGGAGCCGAGATCCCGCTTCATTTGCGACTAGCGGCACCGGTGCTGGGCCGATTGATGCCGAGGTTGGAGATAAATGACGAGGGCGACCCCTCCTTGTTGTCGTCCGATCCCAGAGTCGGAGAGATTTTCTACGCCGATCCGCTGCGGGTTCCCAACCCGACAGCACGTATGGGTCTTGAGATCATGCGTGCTATCTCCGACACCAGGTCCAAAATTGAGCGAGTGACGATGCCGACGCTGGTGGTTCATGGCGGCGATGATCGTTTGGTGCCTACGGAGGCCTCGGAGATCCTCGAGACGCTCCCCAACGTCAAGCGAATTGTCTATCCGGAGCTTCGCCACGAGGTGTTCAACGAACCCTCCGGCCCCGAGATCATCGACGAAGTAATCGCCTGGATCAACACCCACCTCCCGTAGCGCCTTACTATTGCGGAGTGGGGGATTTGCTTGCATAATGCAAGCATGACGAACGTCTTGATTCGAGACCTGCCAGAAGAAGTCCACCGAAAGCTCACTGAACAGGCTCGCTCCGCCGGGTTGTCTCTGCAGCACTACCTGACGACCGAACTCACCCGGTTGGCTCAAACCCCGACCTTGGACGAGGTCATTGACCGAATCGAGCGGATGTCGGGCGGAACCGTCGGGTTCGAACAGGCAGTCGCCGACCTTGAAGAGGTTCGGGGTGAGCGTTGATCGTCATCGATGCGTCAGTACTAGCGAACTTTCTTGTTGATGACGGCCCCAGCGGCACGGAAGCCCGAAGTGCTCTCTCTCATGCGGGCGAAGCCTTCGTCCCGGACTTGATTGACGTTGAAACCGCAGCCGTTCTGAGAAAGAGATGGATTGCCCAAGACATCACCGAGAGTCGGTTCGTAATGGCCATTGATATTCTCGCTGAGCTTCCCTTCCGGCGCTACCACACTTCGCTGTTTCTGCGACGCGCCTATGAGTTGCGGTCCACCGTCACCGTCTTTGACGCGATGTATGTGGCCTTGGCGGAATCCCTCGACTGCGAACTACTGACTTGCGACGCGCGGCTGGCGCGAGCGTCGGGTCCGCGTTGCCCCGTCCGTCTCCTCAGTGCATGACGAGGAGGACTCTGTGGTCCTAGTCCTGCCGGTACGCTGAACGTATGCGACTACAGCTGGCTCTGAACGTGGACGACATCGACGAGGCGGTCGAGTTCTACTCGAAGCTCTTCGGGGTTGAACCGGCCAAGCGACGCGACGGTTACGCCAACTTTGCTATCGACGAACCACCTTTGAAGTTGGTGCTCTTCGAGACCGCGGGGCAGGGCGGAACGATCAACCACCTCGGCGTCGAAACCGAGACCGAGGACGAAGTCTTCTCAGCGCAACAGCGTCTTGCCGCTGCAGGGTTGCGCACCACGGGTGTGGACGAGACCATGTGTTGCTACGCCGACAAGACCGAGACCTGGGTCACCGATCCTGCCGGTGTTGAGTGGGAGTGGTACGTCAAGTCGGGCGACAACGAGATGCTCGACAACGTCGTGCTGTCGAGCCCGGTAGCCGCCAACAGCGACGACTCGGCTGCTTGCTGCGCTGTCGCCTAGCCAGCAGCGGCGGCCATGAACATCGGACCTACCGCTATAAACCAGAGAAACCATTATGATCGTTACTTTCCACAGATAGAAATGTAACGGATACATTCATGCGCCTTGAACAATATTTCTTTAGGTTTGTAACTGTTGTTTCGTTGATCCTTCTAGCCTCATTCGGCGGCGCAATATTCGCTGCACCTGTAACGATTCCTCTCTTAGCGTATTCAACAGTTCGAAACGTACTTAGTGGATGGTGGAGTATTGTTACTAAGTTGACACTTGCACTGACTATTGCCCAAGGCACATGGGCTATCGTCTATTTTACGCTCGGCGAATCTATCCCTGCTATATGGTTAGTACCCGGTATTGTTCTCTTAGTTGTAGCCGTTGGGCTGCTCATACACGCCAAGCCGCAGCGGCGGCCATGAAATTGCGGTAGAGCTGTTCGGCGTCGGCGACGAAGCCATCGATGTACAGGTCGGCCTCGTCGGCCAGGGTGTCTAGGGAGCCGGGGCCGAGGGTCGATTCGAGCGCATCGCGATAGGCCTCAATCTCGCCCCAGTTGCGCACGGTGTCGGGTTCTACCTCAACGTGGTATTGCATTGACCAGGCTTGAGAACCCACCCGCATCGCCTGCACACGGCACACTGGTGAACTGGCCAGAACAACAGCCCCGTCGGGCGGTTCTGTCACGCACACCGAATGCCATTGCAACGCATATTGGCGGTCAGCCATCTCCGCAAAGATCGGATCAACCCGACCTTCCGGTGTGAGGTCAACAGGGAGCACCCCGATTTCGGGTGGCCTCTGTAGGCCGCACGTTCCACCGAGTGCGTCGGCCAAGAGCTGATGGCCCAGGCAAACCCCTAAAAAAGGCCGCTCAAGTTCGTTTACCCAGTGGCGAATCACCTGCTTTTCGGGGATCAGCCAAGGGTGTTCCTCGACATCCCAGACATCCATCGGTCCGCCCATCACCCATAGCGCGTCGTAGTCCTCAAGCGGAGGGATCGGTTCGCCTTCGTCGAGTTCTACCGCGGTCCAGTCGATCCCGTCGGCCCGCAGATATTCCCTGAGCTGACCGGGATGTTCACAATCGATGTGCTGGAAAACAAGCAATCGCACACCTAACTTACTAGCACGTTGATTTTCGGCTCTTCGGATTTAGCCGGGGAGTGGGTCCGCGGTGGTGGGGGGCAAGCTCTACTGGTGGTTGCGACAGAGTGCAGTGTAGGTGTGTTGGGCTGAGTTCCAGTTGTGGAGTTTGCGGGGCATGTGGTTGAGGTTGTCTTGGATCAACGCGAGTTGTATGGGGTTGAGGTTGAGGTTGGTGCTTTTGGGGAGCCGGCGTCGTAGCAGTCCGTTGGTTTGTTCGTTGCTGGGGCGTTGCCACGGGGATCGTGCTTGGCAGAAGAACACTTCGATGTTGCAGTTGTGTTCGATGTCGGCCCAGCGTGCCATTTCGCTGCCTTGGTCCCAGGTGAGGGTTTTGGCCATCTCAGCGGGTTGACGACCAAACGCTGCGGTGACGGCTCGGGTCACGTTGTCGGCGCTGTAACCGTGCGGCAGCGGCACCACCAAAGTGAGCCGGCTGACGCGTTCTACGAGCGTGGCGATCGCGCTGGCGTTGTTGGCGCCGATCATCAAGTCGCCTTCCCAGTGTCCTGGTTCGCTGCGGTCGTCTGCTTGCTGGGGGCGTTGCGTCAGGGGCCGGTACGGGCCTAAAGCGCTGCGTTTGGCGGTTTCGCAACGGCTGCGGGGTTTACGCCTGCGCCGACCGCGGGGCAGGCTCTGCCACGAACCCGCTTTGAGTCCGCTGGTGTTGTTGTTGTTGGCGTAACAGGCCCGATAGATCGTCTCGGCGCACACCGCCATCCCTCTAGTGTGCAGGTCCGCAGAGATCGCATGCGGCGACCAACGCAGTTTCAACCCCTCAGCGACCTCACCAGCCAAAACCGCGTCACCAGCGAGTTTGTGAACCTTCGGTCGAGCCGCGTCGACACCCGTGCGGCGATGAGCGCGACCAGCCCGATAACCATCACGCCCGCCGCCACGGCCAAGCTCGCGATACACCGTGGACCGGCAACGACCCAACCGATCCGCCATCTCCGCCACGCTCAACCCCGCCTCAGACATCACCTCGATCCGTGTCCGCTCATCGAAACACAAACGCTGTGCCATACTGAAAACCTCCATCGGTTCGGTTGCTGACTCTTCATTGAGCATCCCCCCTTTGGCCGGACACCTCGATTAGGAGGTGTTCATGTCATTGATGGAACAAGACAAGCTGTCGGTTAGGACTCGGCGGCGGTTCAGTAGAGAGTTCAAGGCTGACGCTGTGGCGTTGGTGTTGGACGGGGAAAGGCCGATCGCTGGAGTCGCGCGTGATTTGGGGATCGGTGCGAACAATCTGGGGAACTGGGTTCGTCAGGCCCGTATTGACCGAGGCGACAAACCAGGTCTCACCACTGAGGAGCGTGTGGAGCTGACGCGGTTGCGTCGGGAGAACGCGAAGCTGAGGATGGAGCGTGAACTGCTCAAACGAGCGACGGCCTTCTGGGTGCAGGAGTCGGGGCAGTGACCCGCTATTTGTGGGTCGCTTCTCGGAAGGCCGAAGGGTTCCCGACTGTAGTGTCGTGTCGGATCGCTGGTGTGGGCCGTCAGGCGTTTTATGACTGGTCTGACCGCCAAGCGCGGGGGTCTAGCCTCAAAGAGTTGGCCACAGCCGAACTGGTCGATGAGATACGTCGCATCCACAGCGACTCCGGTGGGGCTTACGGGTCGCCGAGGGTGACCGCCGTGCTGCGTCGGCAGGGCCGGCGGGTGAACCACAAACGTGTTGAGCGGTTGATGCGGGTCAACGGGATCTGCGGTATCTATAAGCGGCGCAAACCCCGCTTCAGACCAGCCGCTGGTGTGTGTTCGACGCCTGATGATCTGGTGCGCCGCGACTTCGGTCCCGGCCGGCCTGACACGGTGTGGGCGGGCGACATCACCTACATCGCAACGGGCCAGGGCTGGCTGCACCTTGCTGTCGTGTTAGACATCGGGTCCAGGCGGGTCATCGGCTACTCCATGGCCGCGGATATGCCTGCCCGTCTCGTCATCGACGCTCTCAACACAGCCGCCGCATCCAGAGGCGGCCGCACTACCGGGGTTATCTTCCACTCCGACCGCGGCTCGCAATACCTCAGCGGTGACTTCGCCTCCGCGCTACGCCGACACGGCATGCGCCAATCTGTTGGCCGGGTCGGCAACTGCTGGGACAACAGCATCGCCGAGTCGTTCTTCTCATCGTTGAAACGAGAACTCGTCACACAAACCCGGTTCGCGACCCGAAACCAAGCACGACGAGAGATCTTCGCCTGGATCGGCCGTTACAACACCCACAGAATCCACTCCACCCTCAACTACCTGACCCCCACAGAATGGGAGAACCACCAACAACAACGACTAGAACAAGCAGCATAAACCAAGTGTCCAGCCAACAGGGGGAAGCTCACACCGACCATCATGGCCGATCTGTCGCAACCACCGATGGAGGTCGCCGCCTCCTCAGATTCGGTGTTCGCTTAACCCCGATTCTGGAGGCCCCCAACCATCTCACCGCGGACCCACTCCCCGCTTAAACGCGTAGAGCCCCAAATCCTCGCCTGGCACCACACCAACCACCCCAGCAACGGCAGAATCGAAGGCACCAACAACCTCCTCCAAGTCCTACGACGAACCGCCCACGGGTTCACCAACCCCACCAACTTCGCAGCCCGAGGACTCCTGATAACATGACCCGCCAACCGGTGCCAGCAACCCCAAATCCCACGTTTACGCGCAGGGCCGAATGAAGACCAACGGAGACGGTATCAGCAACCGCTGCGTGCTAGGTGCTTGGGAGTTGCAGGGACGGGTCTGCGCCGGTCGTTAGAGGTGACGGGCCGTCGGCTTGTAATCGCTGCCATGCCACCGCTGCGACCATTGCCGCGTTGTCGGTACACATAGCCCTGCTGGGGATCACCGCCCTGATGCCGTCGGCCTCGCACACCTGCGCGGTTCGGGACCGCAGCCGGGAGTTCGCCGCCACGCCACCGGCCAAACAGATGGCCTTAGCGCCGATCTCGCGAGCCGCGCGGCGGGCCTTGTCGACAAGCACATCAACCACCGCCTCCTGAAAAGACGCGGCAACGTCCGCCGTCTCAACACCGGGATTCTTGCGCACATGGTTGACAACCGCCGTCTTCACCCCGCTGAAGGAGAAGTTCCAGCCGTCGTTGGCCATAGCCCGCGGGAAAGCAATCGAGTCGGGGTCACCCTGCACGCTCAAGCGATCGATAGCAGGCCCTCCCGGATAGCCGAGACCCATGAAACGGGCCACCTTGTCGAAAGCCTCGCCCGCGGCGTCGTCGAGCGTGGCACCGAGCACGCGGTAACGCAGATGATCCTCCATCACCACGAGAATCGTGTGGCCACCAGAAACAAGCAGCACCACCATCGGCATCTCCAGATCCGGTTCCTCCAAGAACGCGGCATAGAGATGAGCTTCGAGATGGTTGACAGCAACAAAAGGCACGTCCCAAACCAGAGCCAAAGACTTGGCTGCCGACACGCCCACCAACAGCGCGCCGACCAACCCGGGGCCGTGCGTTGCCGCGACCGCGTCGATATCTGTGGTTTCGAGTCCAGCCTCAGACACCGCGGCTGAAACAACCGGCACGATCAGATCCAAATGAGCTCGGCTGGCAACCTCAGGGACCACCCCTCCGTAACGGGCATGAAGTTCCACCTGACTCGACACAATCGAGGAACGCACAACGGAACCCGATTCCACCACCGCAGCCGCAGTCTCATCACAGCTCGTCTCGATCGCCAAGATCTGCTCGGATTGGGTGGTTTGGATAACGCTCATTGCAGTGCCGCCCGTACCCGTTCGATGCGGTCTGCAACCTCAGGTTCGTCGAGAAAACGGATCGACATCACCAGGGCGTCTTCGGGGGGCTCGGTGTAGTAATCGGGCGTGATCCCCAATGGCTGAAACCCGAGACGAGAGTACAGGCGATGAGCACGCTCGTTGGCGGCACGAGCCTCAAGTGTGACCGCAGTGGAACCGTGCTCGCGGGCCTTATCAAGAAGCTCGATGAGAAGTCTTGTGGCGACGCCTTGATGTTGATAATCGGGGTCGACTGCGACGTTGCTGACATGAGCCATGCCGGCCAGATAGAGAAGACCGGCATGACCCACAACACGTTCGCCCTCCCCGTCGCTCTCGTCGTTGTCGCTGGTCATTTCTCTGTCGGTGATGGCGACTAGATGCAGGCGATCATCATCACGCATCTCTTTGTGCCACGTCGTGGCCGACCAGGGATCGCCGTAACCCTGTTCGTCGGTAGCCATGACCGCGGAAATATGGTGAACGGTCATTCGCTCGATGCGCACGTCAACAGACACTAGGCAACAAACCCGATTGGTTGTGCGTCAGGTCCGCGAAGGTAAAGCGGTCTAATCGTGTCGGGACTCACTACCTCGTCTGCCGCGACCGCGGCGGCGGCCAGCTCAACGATTGCCTCGGCACTTGGATAGACGGAACTCCCCTCGGTACCGAGACCGGCCTGGGTGAATGCCTCTGAGTGAGCCTCGACTCCGTCGCCCACAAGGAGCGTCTCGGGAGCTTCGCTAGCCAGCATCACCGCGAGATCGTGAGGGTCGAGCACCGCTGGTTCGCTGATCCAGTCGCCGTTGGAGGTGAATGCCGCGTGGAACAATTCGCCGCGACGCGCATCAATAACCGCATCAATCCGTCGGCTTGTGCAGCTACGCCGGGCTGCATGAGCCACCAACTCCAGCGAAGTCACCGAAACCATCGCTGCGCCGAGTGCATGCGCCATAGTGATCGCGGTAGTGATACCAACGCGCAAACCGGTGTAGAGACCCGGTCCGACATCGACCGCGACCACCCCGATATCTGCCATTGCCACGCCGGATTCTTGGACGATTTCGGCGATCTGAGGGACAAGGGACTCGGCATGCCGACGGGGTCGAGCTGACTCGCGTGCCGCCAATACTCCATCCGGCCCACCAATGGCGCAGCCCACCCTAGAGGTCGCAGACTCGATCCCTAGAATCAACGGGCCTCCCATCAGTGACACACCCGTTGCCGGCAAACCCAAGTCTGTATGGCAGCTCTGAGAGCGCTGACCCGGTCACCCCAGCGGTCGCCCACCGTGCGGAGTTCTATTCGTCGGTCGTCGTCGCCATCACCAAAGGTGATGCTCACATCAAGACGGTCGGCCGGCAGGGCGGGCAGGATCATCTCACCCCACTCAATCAGAGTCACCCCCTGCTCCAACAGCTCCGGAATGGCAAGATCACGGGCTTCAACGAGATCCTCAAGCCGGTAAACGTCAAGATGATTGACGATCAACCGACCCTCATAGCGGTTGGCGAGGGTGAAAGTCGGGCTGGTAACCGGCACGTCCACACCAAGCGCTGCCGCAAACCCCTGAGTGAAAGCCGTCTTCCCGGTGCCAAGGTCACCGACCAGCACCAAAAGGTCACCGTCGTCAACCAGGCCGGCGATAGCCCCGGCAAGCAGTCGCGTCTGATCCACCGCCGAGGTCCCGCACACGACAGGAGGGGGATTGAGCTGCTGAGTCACGGCGGATTCACCGGGTATCTGCGGCACCGTCCGCAGCGGAAGCAGAGTGGGACGAGGTTGAGCTGCGCACAGCCTGTTCGGTTGCAACAAGCGCCAAGGCGCGCACCTCGTCGACATGAGCATCGAATTCTCCGGTGGCGGCTGCAACAAAGGCGTCACCATCGGAACGAGTGTGAGGAGGAAAGATCGCACGAGCCAAACCATCGTGCGCTCCTTGAGCAACCACTTTGCATCCAACGGGGTCTAAGCGGGCATTGGTTGTAACAACACCGATCACTGTGTTGCCGCCATCTGTAGCAAAAGAGTCACCGCCGAAAGACTCGGGCCAATCCTCGAAGGTACCTTCGGCGATTTCGGCGGTGACGGTTCCGTCATCGATATCGCCTGCGGCGTTGTTGGCTACCAGCACAGTTACCGCCAACTCGCCTTTGCGGGCGGTGAACATCCCGATCCCGCCGGGGGGTGGGTCATCTGGCTGTCGCCACTTGCCCACGGTGGCTCCGGTGCCAGCGCCGAGGGGGCCAACCCCAGGATCGGTGCTGCACGCAGCCAACGCCCTAGCTCCCTGTATTGGACCGGGACGGACTGCTGCGTCACCGACACCGAGGTCATACAGGCTCATCGCCACGACAATCGGCACGTTGGCGCTGTTGGTCTCGAACCCTCGGCCTTGAGCCTCAAGCGCTGACACAACACCATCGGCGGCGGACAGCCCGAAAACCGACCCCCCGCTCAGCACCACTGCATCCACATGGTTGACGAGTCGAGTTGGGTTCAACAGTTCGAACTCTCGGGTTGCTGGGGCACCCCCGCGGACTTCGCCAGAAGCGGTAGTCGAAGGCGGCAACAGTACAACCGTGCAACCGGTGCGCGCTGCTGAATCGGTCCAATGTCCGACAGTCACACCCGCAATTTCAACCTTCACCCCCCGAAAACTACCGGCGTTTGACTATCGTAAGCCACCGCAATCGTATTCCTGGGATTTTTTGTTGTATTTTCAGATATATCATGTATCGTCACTTCGACGGGACAACGACTCACAGGCGGGCACAATGTTGCGAACAACTAGCGGGACAAGAGGCGGACTTTTCCCACGCCGTGTTGAAGCACCGTTGAGCGGGTTAATGCGATCCGTTGGCGGAATGGTAAGCAGGAAAGTCCCGTGTCGCGTCAGCGATGCACCGGGCGGTTCGGTGCGTCGTGTCAGCGGAACGTTAGGCGGTTTGGTGCTGCGGTTTGTTGGTGGGATGTTGTGTGCTGCGCTTGTGGCCTCCGGCTGCAGCGACGACGGCAGCAATGCGGCTGAGTCGGTCACGACCACAATCCCACCAACCACCGCAGCACCGATTACTACCGTACCTGCTACGACCACGGTGCCGATGACCACCCTGCCGCCGGTTACCACTGTGCGGGCTACCACTGCACCGCCGACGACTGACGCTGCGACACCTTCGACCGCACCGCCGACGACTGACGCTGCGACACCTTCGACCGCACCGCCGACGACTGAGGCTGCGATACCTTCGACTGCATCGCCGACGACCGCGGCGGCTCTATTGAGCGAAGACGATCACGTTTTCGCTGCCATCGAGCGCTATTTCGAAGTGGTGGTTGAGGTGAATGATCCCCCGAACCCCAGCAGCCCGCTCTTCGATGATATTGCATCCCCCTGGCACGCAGTTGATCTTCGGCGCAATGCCCGGGAGAACCTCACCTCGGGACGAGGAACTCGCGTGCCCGCGGATCGTCAACCTTTCGTGCGAGCACCCAACACGGTTGTGCGCCGGGACTCTATTGCAGTTGTCGACATCTGTTTGCGTGACAACCTCGAGACCTACGACCTCAACACTGACGCCGTCATCGACGACTCAGTCGCCTATTCCTGGGTGCAATTGACGGTCACCGACCACTTCGGAGGTTTGCTGGTGAGCCAGTTCAACACCGTTCAGAAATTCGATTCGGAACAGCCGTGTATCGCTGCTTATCGATAGCGGTCATATTGGTTCTTCTGTCGAGCACAGCGGCATCGGGAGACGGTTTCGGCACAGAGATTGAGGAGACCGTCAGCGGCTTGGTGGTTACCGCAGGGGTGCCGGGGTCGTTGGATCTCAGTTCTGAACCAGGCCAACCCGGCGGTGGTGGGACGATTTACTGCAGTTGGTACAACTTCTCAGTCGAATTCGGTGAGTACCTGTTCGACCCGATCGGAGACTCCATCTGGCCGCAGGTCGACAGCACCTACCTGCTCAACTGTTGGACCGACGATCCCGCCGTGTCATATCCGGCTTAGGGGTTGCGCGGGTAGGCGGTCAGCGGGGGCACCATCGGTCTCGGTAGTTGAGTAGTTTGGCGACGATGATGATGGTGGTGGCTAGGCATAGGGCGGCGTGGCGGTGTGTGTTGCGGCGGTCGGTGTTGCGTCGGAGTTGTCCGTAGTTGGACAGCCAGGAGTTGGTGGATTCGACTATCCAGCGCAGTCCGAGGTGTATGGGTTGTTGGGTCCCTGGGGTTTTGGTGCCGCGGCGTTGGATGCACACATCGTGAAGGCCCAGCGCGGCGAGCTGGTCGCGCACTGCGGGGTAGTCATAGCCGCGGTCTAGGTGCAGCGTTTCGATGTCGTCAAGGAGTCTGTTGTCGGCAACGGCTGCAAGGGTGGGTTCCAGCAGGCGGATGTCGTTGCGGTTGGCGCCGTCGATGGCCCAGCCAACTGGAACGCCGTGACGGTCCGACGCTACTGACCATTTCCATCCCATTTTGGCTCTGTCTGTGGGGTTTGGGCCGGTGCCTTCGCCTCCGCAGGGGGCTTTGTGAAGCGACCCGTCGAGCGCGACCTCAGACAAGTCGAGGCCCACGATCCGGTCAAAGGCTTCCAGCGCCTCGCCGCAAACCCGGTCGAACACCCCGACCGCGATCCATTCGTCGCGGCGGCCCCGAAGCGTGGTGTCAGACACCTCAAAATCCATGATCGCTTCCACATCGACCCACGACGCCCCCGTCACCAACCGGATCATGATCCCCCGAAAACACACCCTGTCAGCGATCCGCGGTCGGTGACAACCCAACGGATGGCCCCGATCCGGCGGCGGCAACAACCACTTGACTGCCGCCCATACAGCATCAAACACTTCAGGCTCCAGCGCGCGCATAATGACAGAAACCTCCACCTGGTCGTCGTTGGTTAGGTCAACCCAAAGTTCACTTCGGGCAACCCGACGACCGGTGGATGGTCACCTACCCGCGCGGCCCCTTATCCCAAGATCACCAGATACCAAGGGCCAGGAGAAATTCCGGGAGATGCAGTCTCGAGTGCGGAAGCCGCTCTGTTCGCCATAGCCCATATCAACTTCGAACAGCCCGCTATTGAACTGTCGCCACCCCACCAACAAGTCGTGGGAGTTACGAGTTGGTTGGCCGTGACCAGTGAACTCAGCTACGATCAAGTCTCGGCCAACGCTGGCCCGGTGTGGGCCACCGTTTTGGCATCATTGCGCGATGTCACCTGGGATCTTGGCAACGGCTCAAGGCGTGTCTGCCGCCAAGACTTCTCCAAAGTGTGGGACTCGACAACAAACCAACCTCAGACCAGCCGCTGCACCTACACCTACACAAACAGCAGCGGATCACCGTTCGACCTGACAGCCACTGTCCGCTGGAACATCTGGCAACAGACCAACACCAATCCCAGTTGGCATTTGTGGGGAACGATCAGCCGCTCAACCACAATCGCCCTCCATGTCACCCAACTCCAATCCGCGATCCGCTGACTGGCGCCACGCGGTGGGTAACGTTCAGGTCAGCTTGCTGATTACTGAACTGATAGTTTCGGGAAGGTCACTAGCGATCAGACCGGGGCCTAGTAGGGAGCCCGCGGTGCCGTGCACATGAGCGGCGACGGTTGCGGCGTCGAGAGCTGTCAAACCCTGAGCTAGTAGAGCGACAACGAATCCGGCTAAGACATCGCCGGTTCCGGCGGTCGCCAAAGCCGATGTTCCGGAGGTGACCACTCGGATCTGTCCGTTCGGCGCGGCGATCACCGTCGACGGCCCCTTGCGGATCACCGTGACGGTGTGTTTGACCGCAAATTCTCGGGTTCGTTCGAGACGGTCAGGGCCCCCGTCACCGCCCAGTCGCTGCCATTCCCCGTCGTGCGGTGTCAAGATTGTGGGTGCTGAGCGGACACCAAGCGTCTCCGCTACCTCAGCGGTTAGAGCATCGCCATCGATCACCAGCGGTACTCCAACTTCAAGCATCGCCCGAACGCTTTGGGGGTCTGCGTGGCCCAGGCCAGGACCCATAAGTACGGCTCGGACACGGTCGTCGAGCCCCTCAAGAGCGTCAGCAGCCCACCTGAGAGCGGGCAACGGCAACAGAACAGCCTCGGTCGGTCCTTCGTTGCCGCGCCCGCCCGGCATGGCCAATTGCACCATTCCGGCACCGGCGCGCTGTGCCGCGCGGGCAGCCAACCAAGCGGCTCCCGTCATGCCGCCGGAACCACCGACAATGCGCACACCTGAACGCCACTTGTGGTCCTTGGCTGACGACATCGGAATGAGCGCCGCCACATCGGCGTCTTCAACCGCGTGCCGTGAAGGTTGACCCACATCCAAGCCAATATCGACGACGTGTACTTCGCCGGCCAGCGAGCGTCCCGGTTCCAATACGAGCCCTGGTTTGAGTGCCGCGAAAGTAACCGTGCGCTCTGCTGAAAGCGGAAGGCCGAGACGCTCACCTGTCAAACCGTCAACACCCGACGGTATGTCGACAGCCATGACACGTTGAGCTTCCGCGACTACCGGTGGCAGGTAAGGACGGGCCAGGCCAGTTCCGAAGGCGGCATCAATCACAAGGTCAACCGGCCGCAGCGTTTCCGGGGCGTCTAGTGCATCAATCACCGAAACCCGCACTCCCCGGCGGGAAAGGTGCGCAGCCGCCACCCGTCCGTCGGCGCCGTTGTTGCCCGGCCCAGCGAGCACGGTCACGCGACGTCCGTACACCCCGCCCATCAAGTCGATGGCTTCTCGGGCGACGTGGCGTGCTGCTCGATCAATCAACACCTCCACCGGTTCAGGCGCAGCCTCGTCAATCGCTGCCATCTCGTCGGGAGTGACAATTGCCAACATCAGCCGTGGCTCCCCTGAACCAGGGTGCTGGCGGCCTTACAGAGGTGAGTCGCGAACGGAGTCACTATTCGGCCAGCGCTACGACCACAGCTTGAGCCAACTGGTCGGTATGGCTGAGCGTCACCGCGAAACGGTTGGCGCCGAACGCTTTGGCCTTCTCGCGAGCGCTGGCATGCAACCGCAGTTCGGGACGGCCATCATCATGGTGAAGCACTTCGATGTCGTGCATCTTCATCGCGCCGAGACCGCAACCCATCGATTTCAGAGTTGCTTCTTTGGCAGCAAAACGAGCAGCCAATCGAGGCACCGGGTCGCCAGCTTGGTTGGCGTAAGCCAGTTCGTCGGCCCGAAACACGCGATCAATCAGTCCAGGCGTTCGTTTCAGTACGGCGCGGAAACGATCGATGTCGACGAGGTCGGTTCCGATTCCGAGCACCCCGACAGCCTACCGTCTCGCTGTCGCGGTGCTCGGAATCACCCAGCAAGCGCAACAAGTGAAGACCCTCAATGGCCGCATCGTTCCCTAGCCGCTGGCAACAACGGCACCAGCCAGCACAACCCTCTAAGCGTTGCCCCGATTATCAGCGATGTGTCGGTAAGCCCAGAATTGCCGGGTACCTTCCCCAGCAGGCGACTGTGTCGTTGCTGGCTATCCCGCAACTATGGTACACGCCTGCGCTGACTGTTTTGAATCCACCGGTCGGCGCATCAACCTGCCCAAAGTCGTTGGATCCCCAGCAGGCGACTGTGTCGTTGCTGGCTATCCCGCAACTATGGATCCCGCCTGCGCTGACTGTTTTGAATCCACCGGTCGGCGCATCAACCTGCCCTAAGCCGTTGGATCCCCAGCAGGCGACTGTGTCGTTGCTGCGTATCCCGCAACTATGGAACCCGCCTGCGCTGACTGTTTTGAATCCACCGGTCGGCGCATCAGCCCGCCCAGAGCCGTTGGATCCCCAGCAGGCGACTGTGTCGTTGCTGGCTATCCCGCAACTATGGAACCCGCCTGCGCTGACTGTTTTGAATCCACCGGTCGGCGCATCAGCCTGCCCAGCCCCGTTGTATCCCCAGCAGGCTACTGTGTCGTTGCTGCGTATCCCGCAACTATGGCTGTGGCCTGCGCTGACTGTTTTGAATCCACCGGTAGGCGCATCAACCTGCCCATAGTCGTTTCGACCCCAGCAGGCGACTGTGTCGTTGCTGCGTATCCCGCAACTATGGAACCCGCCTGCGCTGACTGTTTTGAATCCACCGGTCGGCGCATCAACCTGCCCAAAGCTGTTGGATCCCCAGCAGGCGACTGTGTCGTTGCTGGCTATCCCGCAACTATGGCCTTGGCCTGCGCTGACTGTTTTGAATCCACCGGTCGGCGCATCAGCCTGCCCAGAGTCGTTGGATCCCCAGCAGGCGACTGTGTCGTTGCTGGCTATCCCGCAACTATGGTACACGCCTGCGCTGACTGTTTTGAATCCACCGGTCGGCGCATCAACCTGCCCATAGCCGTTGTATCCCCAGCAGGCGACTGTGTCGTTGCTGGCTATCCCGCAACTATGGCTGTGGCCTGCGCTGACTGTTTTGAATCCACCGGTCGGCGCATCAGCCTGCCCATAGTCGTTGTTTCCCCAGCAGGAGACTGTGTCGTTGCTGGCTATCCCGCAACTATGGTACACGCCTGCGCTGACTGTTTTGAATCCACCGGTCGGCGCATCAACCTGCCCATAGTAGTTGGATCCCCAGCAGGCGACTGTGTCGTTGCTGCGTATCCCGCAACTATGGCTGTGGCCTGCGCTGACTGTTTTGAATCCACCGGTCGGCGCATCAGCCTGCCCAGCCCAGTTGGATCCCCAGCAGGCGACTGTGTCGTTGCTGGCTATCCCGCAACTATGGTCCCAACCTGCGCTGACTGTTTTGAATCCACCGGTCGGCGCATCAGCCTGCCCATAGTAGTTGTATCCCCAGCAGGCGACTGTGTCGTTGCTGCGTATCCCGCAACTATGGAACCCGCCTGCGCTGACTGTTTTGAATCTACCGGTCGGCGCATCAGCCTGCCCAGCCCAGTTGTTTCCCCAGCAGGCGACTGTGTCGTTGCTGGCTATCCCGCAACTATGGTCCCAACCTGCGCTGACTGTTTTGAATCCACCGGTCGGCGCATCAGCCTGCCCATGGTCGTTGTTTCCCCAGCAGGCGACTGTGTCGTTGCTGCGTATCCCGCAACTATGGCCAAAACCTGCGCTGACTGTTTTGAATCCGCCTTCGAACCCAGCTTCGCCCGAATCGGCAGGGTCCTCGGTCATATCGGCGGTGGGGTCGCAGTCCGGCGTTGAGGTGTTGATGGTTACGTCTGGTTCACCCTGATAGCGGTACAGGAAGGTGATGAGTTGAGCCCTAGTCAACGTCTCTTCAGGTGCGAAAGTGGTTGGTGATGTGCCGGTGGTGATACCGGCGTTGGCCATCCACGACACGGGGTCTTGTTGCCAGCCCGCAATGACATCGCTGAAGTTGTGTGGTGGTGCGGAAGGCTCACCTGCTAGGCGATGCAAAAACGCTGCAGCCTGGGCACGTCTGAGAGTTTCATCAGGAGCGAAGGTAGTCGGTGATGTGCCGGTGGTGATACCGGCGTTGGCCATCCACGAGACCGCATCGTTTTGTGCGTCGTTTGTTACGTCGCTGAACGAATGAGGATCACCGACGTCGGGCTGGTTTGCCATGTTGTAGATCCACACCGCGGTTTCACCACGCGACACCGCAGTCTCAGGCCCGAAACAAACCCCGGCAATGTCGGTGATCGCGTTGTCTGTGGACCATTGCACCGCATCGGTGTACCAAGTGCTGTCAGACACGTCTCCATATCCCGCCACGGCGCCAGCAGGTGAAGGTGATCCCGTCAACAACGCAGCCGTCAACGAAAAAACCAACCCGACAGTCAACCAGACTCGGCTAGTCCCAACCACCAAAGCAGACCACAAACAAGACACAGAAACAACACCCTAATTGTCCCTCCCGAGTATTACCATGCAGCCCTATTGCTCGCCGTAACCGGGGCCTGTCGGGTCTGTCAGACGCTCCCTCGTCAACCGGCGTGCACGCAGGGGTCTGTCGGGTCTGTTCGTAGCGCCGCATTCGGCGCAAGACTTGGTTGGTGAGGTGGCGTCTGTGGCCGCGTCGGGTTGGTTTTCGCTGGTTTTTCGGGCGGGGTGGGCGGCTGCTTCCTCCGGCGGGTTCGAGGTGTTGAACGGGTGTGTGCCTGCGAGGTACTGAATGAACATTTCATGTAGTGTCACACCCTGTTGTTAGGTTGTGGTCATGTTCGATTCGATGATCCAACCGCAAGCTCTAGTGGTGGTTGCAAGTCAGTTGAATATAGATGGTTTTGGCTGATTTCCAGTTGTGGAGTTTGCGGGGCATGGTGCGCAAGCTCTAGTGGTGGTTGCAAGTCAGTTGAATATAGATGGTTTTGGCTGATTTCCAGTTGTGGAGTTTGCGGGGCATGGTGTTGAGGTTGTTTTCGATGACCGAGAGGTGTGTGGGGTTGATGTTGATGTCGGTGCCTTTGGGCAGCCAGCGTCGTAGCAGTCCGTTGGTTTGTTCGTTGGTGGGGCGTTGCCACGGTGAGCGCGGGTCACAGAAGTAGATTTTGATGTCTAATGCGGTTTCGATGTTTTGCCAGCGGGCCATCTCGCGGCCTTGGTCCCAGGTCAGGGTCTTGACTAGGTGTGGGGGCTGGCGGCGTAGCGCAGCGGTGACCGCGGTAGCGGTGTGCTCTGCGTCGTGACCGTTGGGCAGCGCAACTGCCAGTGTCATGCGGCTGAGCCGTTCAGTCAGTGTCGCCACTGCCGAACCGTTGTTCTTGCCGATGATCAAGTCGCCTTCCCAGTGCCCGGCTTCGCTGCGGTCCAAAGCCTCGACACAACGGTCCGCTATGGGCCTGTAGTCACCTAACGGTCTGGGGTTATTAGCGAGCCGGCCCCGTTTTCTGCGGTATCGACGCCGACGCGGCAACCGCCGCCACGAACCTGGGGCCAAACCACTGCGGCCGCTGTGGTCATAAGCCGCCCGATAGATCGTCTCAGCACACACAACGCGTCCCTCGCAACGCAGATCCGCTGACACCGCATGCGGTGACCAACCCAACGCCAGACGCCGCGCCACCTCGGTGCCGAGCCCCGGGTCAGCGACAAGGCGCGGAACCTTCGGTCTCGCCGCCCGCGCTTCAGCAGCGGTCTGCGCTAACTGAGCGTCATAGCCCCTAACCAAACAGCCAGCTCGCTTGCACTCTCGATAGATCGTCGACGGGGCACGACCCAAACACCGCGCCGTCTCCGAAACGCTAACCCCGGCCATATACATCGCCTCGATCCGAGCGCGCTCAACAACACTGAGCCTTTGTACCATACTGAAAACCTCCATCGGTGAGATGCTTGGTGTTGCAACCGGTCATCATGACCGATCACTTGCATCCACCGGTGGAGTTCGCAAACAGACCCGGACGGTGGTGACTTCTGGTGTTTCGCGGGTGGAGTTGGAGGGTTTGGTTTCGGGTGCTGGGCGCGTTATGGCGGCGATGTCTGCGTTGCAGGTACGGTGCGCGACTGAGATCGAGGCTCTTGATGACGGCGGGGTGAACTCCAAAACCGTTTTGCGCGAGGCGGGTCGTATGTCGACTCGTGCCGCCAACAGCGTCGCCAAGACTGCCGCGGGGTTGGCTGAGATGCCGAAACTGGCTGAGTCGTTGGCTGAAGGCAAGATCACCGCAGAGCACGCCACGGTCGCGGTCGGGGCTGCGGCCAAGACTTCCACCGACCAAGTCGACGACGAACTGTCCAAGCTCGCTGAGACATCGTCTGTAGATGCGTTCGCGGAACAGTCACGGCGCTGGGTCAACCGCAACCAACCCGACGACGGTGCTGATGCACACGAAGCTCAGCGTCAACGCCGGTTGTTGAAGCACTGGATCAACGAACAAGGCATGGGAGTGCTCTTAGCAGAACTCGATCCGACTAGCTATCAACAGGTGCGTAAAGCAATCAACGTTGAATACGACCGGCTGTGGAGAGACGACGGCGGACGCGACGGCAAGCCTGATGAGATACGTACACCACAACAACGCTCAGCAGACGCGTTGATCGCGTTGTTGACCAACCCGGCCCCGACGCGGACCCGGTAGTACACGGACACAGCTCATCGCAGTAGCCGACATCGAACGGCTACGCGCTGATGACCCGACTGGGGTCGCTGAGATCGTCGGGGGTGATGCGCTACCACAAACCGTGTTGGTACGTTTGATGTGTACCGCTGCTGTCACCGGAGTCGTCTTTGACGGTAAAGGACAACCCCTCTGGGTGGGACGCAACCATCGACACGCAACCGAAGCCCAAATCAAAGCCATCATCGCCCGCGACCGGCACTGCACAGGCAAAGACTGCGCCGCAGGTCCCGAACGATGCGAAATACACCACATCGTGCCCTGGGAACAAGGCGGACTAACCGACATCGACAAAATGTGCCTCGCCTGCCCCAATTGTCACCACAACATCCACGACCGCGACTACATCGTCACCAAAACCAACACCGGCTACAAAATCATCAACCCCAACAACCCACCACGAGGCCCCTGATCTTGGAGGAATCGGCTAAGACCAGACATGACACCTGAGATACGAAGCCAATATGCCCCGGAGTTCAAGGCCGGTGCTGTACGGATCGTTCTGGAGACTCTCAGATCGGTTGCTGAGGTGGCCCAACAGTCGGGGGATCAGCGAGGTGGGCTTCCCCCTGATCTTGGAGGAATCGTCAATGAGTAGACATGACACCTGAGATACGAAGCCTCGGTTCGCTAGGCCCGTATCGACCGATCTCTAAACCACAAGCAACTCGAGCGATCAACCGTTCACCGTCCAACACCAACGCAGTCGCATCAGCCTTGAACTCCTTACGGAACCGCCGCCAAGACCCAACCAACGGCTTGTCATGTTCCATCATCGTCATGGCTCACCCTCTTTACAAGGTGTCAAGCCAACAGGCGGAACCTCAGAACCCAAAGCTGGAACGACAACCCCAGACCCTTCGCCTGGACCCGAACCGCCAACGACATCACCTCCAAAGCCAACGAAGGCGAGTCGCCCCGAGCAAATCCGCGACGGACCATTACCTGCCGGTTCGCCAGTGGTCGGCGAGCACGTTGATCGGCAAGGTCAACAAATCGGCGACGTCCTCAGTGGCGAGAAGGTCCTCACGGAACACCTCTTCGGTCTCCACGACCGCGTCATACAGTGCCGAATAGCGATTGCGGTAGCCGCGCAGCGCGCCACGAGCCGCGGCTGCGGTAAGAGAGTCGGCGAACCTAACCTGAAGCAGCGTGAGGCCCGTCGTCACGTTGTCTTTGAGTTCGGGGATGATGATCACGCAGCGGTCATCAGAGCGGCCGCGGGCAACAAAAACCCGACGCTCAAGCGCAACTTGGTGCTTGGTTCCCCGCAATCTCGGGAAACGATCTGTACGAGACACAATGTGGCGTGAGATTCCACCGCGATCGACGACCACTACGGTCGCCTCACCGGCACCATCGGCATCAAGGCCTTCGACTCGATACCGGGTATGGCCCAGAACTTCATCAACCGCAGGATCAAGATCGGCCAAGGTGCGCAATGAGGCGTAACTGAGCCGATCGCGGGGAGCACCTGCTTCTAACGCCGCGAACGCCAGCGGCACCTCCAACAGCGTCTCATCGGAGCGAGAAATACCGACCGTCACGGTCTTGGCTTGGTGCTTGATCGCGTCTATCGGCCTGGTCAACTCGTCGATCCCGACGCTGAGAGCCGCCGCGAGATCATCGAGAATCACCGCAGGTGTGCCGACCTTGCCGTACTCAATCTGATATGCCTCAAGTGGCGAAGAACCCAATGCGAAGCGGAACAGCGAAGCCAACTTGACAGCAGTCGCCGCTTCGAGATGACCGTTGTAGTCACCTGTCCGAATGCAATCAAAAAATGTCGCCGCAGATCTTTCGATTACGGGTTCCACCCAAGCCAAGGCTTGCTCCCCGTTGAGAAAAGAACGAGCCGCGGCCTGCTCAATGGCGCTGTGGGCTTCGCGTAACGGTTGCGCCTGAGCGTCAATGGCCAAAGCCGCCTCGTAGCCAAACAGGTGTCCGGCCATCGTCGACAGAATGAAACCGAGCCGGCTATCGATGGCAGGGACCGGAATCACCGCCAAAGCAGCATCGAAGCGGCCTTCGCCCTCGTCAGCGATCACGATTGGTGCTGCTTTGTGAGCTCGAAAAATCCCGACTTCTTTCGCCACGTCGTCGGCCGTTGAACCCGAGAGCCCAGCCGCGCACACAATGATTAGTGGTTCCGCCGAGAGATCAATGTGTTTTTTGTCCTCTGTCGCATCAGCGGACATCGACTTGTAGCAGAGTTCTGAGAGCTTGATCCGCACTTCATTGGCAGCGATGCGGTTTGCGCCGTTGCCTACCAGAGCCCAATAGCGGCGACTCGGAGCCAATTGACGGGCAGCTTCGCCGATGATGTCGCGGCGGCCCAAGACAGTTTCCATAGCTTCGGCCACATCGTGGATTGCGCTCAGCAGCGAGCGACGGTCCTCGGCACCCTCGTCGCCTCGCAACTCGCTGGCAATGGAAATGGCCAACAGCAACCCGGCGGCGATCTGCGAATAAAAGGCCTTAGTCGAGGCGACGCTCATCTCCACATCTCGACCGTCAGAGGTATACAACACGCCATCAGCCCGATCCGTGAGGTCGCTGCCGCGGCGGTTCACGATGGCAATAACTTGCGCGCCCCGATTCCGTACAATGTCGACCGTGCGGTTGGTGTCGGTGGTAGTACCCGATTGGCTCACCGCCACGACCAAAGTGTCGGACATATCCGAACGAAGTAAGAACCCTGACAATTCCGTGGCCAAAATCGCCTCGGTGACTATCTGGCCCTGAGGAACTAGCGCATCAAGGGTTACCGCGAGGCTTTGACCGGCCACTGCGGCAGTGCCTTGACCGATTATCACGACCCGCTTAATCGATCCTTCGCGTAAACCTTGGCGAACCTTGCTGGGGACGATCTCCGGCCCAAGCGATACTTCCGGGCCGTCGACGCCATCGACGATCTTGCCCCGCAGGGTCTTGCCGAAAGACTCAGGGGCCTCACCGAGCTCTTTGAGCAGGTAGTGAGGGCTGTCGCCGCGGTCAATATCACGGGTGGTGATCTCGGCTGTGAACACGTCATCGTCGGTGACCTCCAGGTCAGTGCCGTCATAAGCCTGGCGCAGCATGCCCGCCGCGGTGCCTGCATTTTCGCTGTCGAGTTCAATGATCTGACCGCGGCTGGCATTGGGATTATCTGGGTTCCCCGGGGTTTCTCCATCCATGCGCACATAGCGAGATGTTTCCTCAACCACGCCGTAAGGCTCGCTGGCCACGATGTAGGCATCCTCAGCCAAGCCGATGTACAAAGCTTGACCACTCCCACGAAGGGCCAATTGAAGACGCTGCGGTGCTGTGGCGGTGCTAGCCGCAATTGCCACTGATCCTTCGAAGGTGGCCACGGTACGCCGGAACGCCTCTGCGGAACTGTGCCCCTCGGCTAGCCGCTGACTCATCAACGACGGGATGACCTTGGCGTCGGTTGTGATCGCCTCTTGAATGTGGACACCCTCCTCGGCAATCAGATCGGCGAAATTGTCGACGTCGCCATTGACGGCGCCCACGACATAGGGGCCGACCGTTGAGACCAATTCGCTGTTGAGAGGATGCGCGTTGGATTCAGAAATGATGCCGACCGAAGCCCACCGAGTATGCGCCAACACGACAGCTTGAGCTGTGTCATTAGCCAGCGCGGCCGCCAACAGCTCGTCTTGGATCAACGCTTCTCGTAGCGCCGCAGTGTTGTCGCCCAACTCGCCGATCTCGGAAGCCACCTTATGAACCACGCTCACAAGACCGTCAACGACCCTTACGCTGCCCGAGCCGAAATTGTCATCGCTGCTGCGACGTGCGATTTCCGCCTGAAGCGCCGGATCATCCAGATCAAGCGCGTGGTCGCGAACAAGCAGATGAATTCCCGCTGAGTCACGGCCCCGGACTTCGAGGCGATCAAGCGACGCTAACGCCTGATGAACCGACAGGAACGCCTCAAGCGCGCTAGTTGTAGTTGAGTCATTGCTCAATTGGGCGACGCTGTCGGCGGCACGGAGTCGATCCCGAGTGATAGCCCAAAGCGCATCGCGAATGCGATTCAGTTCGTGGTTGCGTCGTTCGAGATCAGCAGTATCGAGTGTTGGGTCCGATTCCAGTGTTGTTTCGATTTCTTGGACCGCGGCCAGCATCTGATCGCAGTTGTGAGCCAATACTCCAGCTACTGAACGGTCTTGCAACAGCAGACGAAGCCCAGCAACGCCGCGCAGCCGCGAATCGACCTCAGCTGCCTCGTCGGCTGCGTCGCGTAGCACGGCGCACGTAACGCCACCATCAAGATCCGAAAATGACTGCTCCACAGCCCTGAGCGATGCCAGGATTTCATCTTTGAGCGGAGTCGGCCGCGTCGACGGTCGCCGGACGATTGCGATGATCCCGCACATGGGTCCTCCAATTCGAGGCCGAGCGGATAGGTCGAAGCTTCTCCAAGCCCGAACCGCTGTGACAGTTTACCCTCGCCTGCGCCGGTCGGTGACCAGTGGCGTTAGCTGAGCAACAGGGCGACCGCGCCAGCTAGAGCATCTGCTTCCATCTGTGCTTCGGCTGTGGTTTCGGCCTCCACCATCACACGAACCAGAGGCTCGGTACCGGAGGCCCGAATCAGAATTCGGCCCTTCTGAGCTAGACGAGCCATCGCCGCGTCGATCAACGGTGCACACTGTCGGTCAAGCAACTGGGCTTCATGGTCGGAAATCAACTTTGTCACCGCAACGTTGGACAACACTTGAGGCAAACGAGTCATGGTTTTCGCCGCCAGGTCGGCCAGGCTTGCGTTGCGGCGGACCAAAACGTCTAGCAGTTGGACCGCTGTAAGGAGTCCGTCGCCGGTCGTCGCCAGGTCACGGAATATCACATGCCCCGACTGCTCCCCGCCGAGCGAGAGTCCTCTGGCATTGAGCGCTTCGAGCACGTAGCGATCACCGACTTTGGTGTCGACAACTTCGATCCCGGCGGTATCCATAGCGAGTCGAAACCCGAGATTGGTCATCGCGGTCACCACCACCGTGTTGTCGGTGAGTATCTGACGTCTGTGTCGGTCAAGCGCGCAGATGGCGATGATCTGATCGCCGTCGACGAGTTCGCCTGCGGCATCAACCGCCAGCACGCGGTCGGCGTCGCCATCGAACCCCAGGCCAATATCGGCGCGCCTCTCAACGACCGTGTCCTGCAAAGACTTGAGATCAGTGGACCCGCAGCCGTCGTTGATGTTGTGACCGTCGGGTGAATCGTGGATGACCGTCACCTCCGCGCCAGTTTCGGTCAATGCCCGTTCAGCAACGGTTGTCGCCGCGCCGTTGGCGAGGTCAGCTACCACCCTCAGCCCCCCAAGAGTACGACCGTCAAGGCTGGCAACGACCGCACCTAGATGACGTTCAACCGCCTCGCGATGTCGGTCAACCCCAGCGGATTCAACCGCTGTGCCGCCCGCCTTGAAGTAGTGATCGAAGCGCTGCTGGATCTGTCGCTGTGAATCCTCGGACAGCTTCATGCCGCCAGCGGCGAAGAACTTCACCCCGTTGTCATGCCACGGGTTGTGTGAAGCCGACACAACGGCGCCGGCAACGTCTTTGTCATGACACCAGCGCGCCACCGCAGGTGTGGCCAAAACCCCGAGATCGGCTGAATGACCACCAGCGGTAGCTATCCCGCCGTGAATCGCGGCAGCAAGCTTCGGGCTCGACGCCCGAGTGTCACGTCCAACCGCAAACCCGGATGCGCCGAGTACTTCCGCTCCGGCGCGGCCCAGCGCGGCGACAGCCTCCGCAGACAACAGCGTACGCGTATCGCCACGCACACCGTCGGTCCCAAAACGCAAGCTCACGAATTCTCCTCAACACCCGAGGACCGAATGAGTCCCGAGTGTGCGCCCAAGAGATTAGCGCTTGCTGTACTGAGGAGCCTTGCGGGCCTTCTTGAGGCCGTACTTCTTCGACTCCTTCTTGCGAGGATCGCGAGTGAGGAAGCCGGCCTTCTTAAGAGCATCGCGGTACTCGACATCAATCTTCACGAGACCTCGAGCAATTCCGAGACGGAGCGCTCCAGCCTGACCGCTAGTGCCGCCACCGTGAATCGTGGCGTCGATGTCGTATGTCTCGTTGGTTTCGGTCACAATCAATGGCTGCGTTGAGAGCATTCGGTGGGTCCGAGACGGGAAGTACTCGTCGAGAGTCTTGCCGTTCACGGTGACTACCCCGTTTCCAGACCGGAATCGCACACGAGCGACGGAGCGCTTACGACGGCCAGTGGATTGCATAATTGGGGTAGGCATCAGCTTTGACCTTGTTGGGCTTGATCACGCGCCACGGCATGAGCGATCTCCAAAGGTTGCGGTTTCTGCGCTTCATGAGGATGCGTAGGGCCCGCGTAGACCTTCAATTTCTTGATCTGAGCACGACCGAGTCGAGTCTTGGGGATCATGCCCCGGATGGTATCGAGCACGGCCTGCTCGGGTTTGCGAGAGAGTTTGTGTCCGTAAGTTTCGGAGCCAATGCCACCGGGGTAGCCCGAGTGGGTGTACACGATCTTCTTTTCGGCCTTGCCACCGGTAAGCACGACCTTGGCGGCGTTGACGATAATGACATGGTCGCCAGTGTCGAGATGGGGGGTATAAGTGGCCTTGTGCTTACCGCGCAGAATGTTGGCGATCTCGGTCGCGAGCCGACCAAGGACCAACCCCTGGGCATCAACGACATGCCAACGACGTTCGATCTCGCTGGCCTTTATTGCGGTGGTGGACACGGAACTCTCCGAGACAAGTACGGGACTGTATGAGGCTACGGCCCTGAGTCCCGAACGACACATTTCTAGGCTTAACTTCGCCTAATTCCCGGCGCTGCTCAGTCGTAATGGGCACGCCAAAGCACCAGCCCACGGCTAGGAGCGGGGCTTGGGGTAGCGTCTCGGCTCAAGGCTCGTAGCACCGCGCCCATCTCTGCGACGCAACGCCGACCTCGCCCGATCTCAACACACATGCCCACCAGGCTTCGCACCATTTGATGAGTGAAAGCACTGGCCGTGATTTCAAATGTGACAGTGTCGCCGGAAACAGTGTCGCCGGAAACAGTGTCGCCGGAAACAGTGTCGCCGGAAACAGTGTCGCCGGAAACAGTGTCGCCGGAAACAGTGTCGCCGGAAACAGTGTCGCCGGATCTGCGCCACTGCGCTTGGCGAACCGTGCGTACGAACAGTTGCTGTGGCTTGCTCTTGTTGCGCTTCGAAAACGAAGTGAAGTCGTGCGTGCCGATTATCGCTTCGCTAGCTCGCTGCATCGCGTCGATGTCTAGTCGGTCGCGCACATGCCAGGTAAAATACCTGGTAAGAGGATCAATCACGGCGCGGTTGAAGACGTGATAGCGATAGCTGCGTCCGGTGCAACTGAAGCGCGCGTCGAAGCTGGGCGGTGCCGTTTCGATTTTGTCGACCGCGATCGTTGGTCCCAACATGCGGTTGAGGGCCCGGCTCAGCGCACCCGGCTCGAAATGAGACTCGTCGGCGTCGAACGAAACGACCTGGCCGCGGGCGTGGACTCCCGCGTCGGTACGTCCGGCACCGGTGACTGTGACCGGGTGGCGCAGCACCTGCGCCAGCGTGTTTTCAAGTTCGGATTGCACCGTGACTACGGTTGGGTTACGAGCAAAACCGTGAAACGGGGTTCCGTCGTAGGCAACGTTCATCCGCACCCGAACAAAACCTTCCGGCGGGGGCACCGCGGCGGGACCAACCCCTTCAGGCATCGCCCGCCAACGTGTTCACAGAAGGCATCAACTGCAAGTCTAGTTGCGATGCGCGGCTGGGCCCCCGAACAATTCTGTCCGGAGGTCCAGCGGGCCGCGGCGCTATAAGCGGCGTGTGCGGACGAGTTAGCGACTGCTGATGCGGCGGGCGATGTCGACCAGGCGGGCTAGTTCGTCGGTTTCGTCGTTGCGCAAGTCGTCGGCAGCCTCGTTGGCCTGGTAGCTCAACTCTTCCATGCTCCAGTCGTCCACGAAGGGACTGGCCCGGAGCACCTCTGCAAACTCGGCTGCCACCGTTGCCAGCCTGAAGTGGGGACTGGCGCTGCGGAAAGAACGTTCCACATCGTCGGCGGTGAGACTCTGCCAAGTCTCGGTGATCCGTTCGCTAGCGGGCCTGCGATAGCGCAGCGTCGCTCGGGCGAGCGGGTCGCGGCTGCGCTCCCAGCCTCTTGCCAACGTCAGCTCATAGAGGGCGGTGGAACTCTGCCCGGCGCCGACCTCGCCTGCGTCGTGGCTGTCGTTGCGGAAATCCTCATCAGCGATATCGCGGTTCTCGAAGCCCAGCAAGCGGTACGAGTACACCAATTCACGGTCGAACTCCACTTGGATTCTGGCATCGCGGGCAACCGAGGCCAACAAACTGGTCAGGTTGTCCACGAAGATGCGCCGTGCTTCGTCGGGCGTGTCGACGTAGTTGTAGGTGCCGTCGGCTTTGTTGGCCAGTTGTTCCATCAACTCGTCGTTGAAGGGCCCGAGACCCACACCGATAGTCGACAATCCAATGTCGCCACGCTCACCGATCTCGGCAAGGATGTCATCGGTACTGGTGGCGCCCACGTTGGCAACGCCGTCCGATAGCAGCAGCACCAGCGCTGGCCGCCCGTCATCTGCTTCCCGTAGCGCCATGTCGAAGCCAAGCACCAGTCCGGCCTCGGCATTGGTGCTGCCCCGTGGGTAGACCCGTCGGCGGATTTCGTGCATGATCTCATCGGCGTTGCCCGAAACCTGCGTTGGCTCAAGGATTGTTTCTGCAGTGTCGTCGTAAGACACCACACCGACTCGAGTGCTGCCACCAAGACCCGACAACAGCAGTTCGACTGAGCGGTGTACCAGATCGATCCGTTCCATCTGTGCGCCCGCGGGACCAGCGCTCCCACCCATCGATCCTGAGCGGTCGATGACCAGCACCACGCTTTTTGGGATCACTAGGTCCGATAGCACCTCGGGTGCCTGTATGCCCACCCGCATCAGCACCCGGTCGGGGTCACTGAAGGGTGACGGAGCCGCTTCCAAACTGACCACGAACTCGTCGATCTTTGGTTCGTATCCACCGTCGAAGTAATTAACGAATTCCTCGGTGCGGACCGCTTCGATCGGTGGGCGTTGGCCGCCCTCCAGATAGTTCCGTGTGACCACGTAGGAGGCTGTGTCCACGTCGAGAGCGAACGTCGAGAGCCGGTCCTCGTAGGTGTCGACGAACGGGTTGACGCCATAATCCTCAAAGATGTTGCTTTGACACTCGACGCACTCCCGGCGCGGGTGTTCGCGGTCTGGTGTGATCGTGTTACCAGAGGCTTCGAAGGTGATACTGCCCGACAGATCAGACGGCGGCTCGTATTCACCCTGCTGCGTCTGCCGTAGCGTCGTCGCCGTCGTCGTCCCTTCGTAAGACGAGTCCGTTTCGGGCTCGTCGTAGTAGTAATCCCCGTCGTCTGCTTCAGCCATATCGTCGCTGGAGTCGGCATCATCGCCGTCGTATTGGTCAGACATGTCGCCGTCGTCGCCTGAGAATTCGTCCGCCGAGCGACCGGTACTCCTACTTGAGTCCGCTCCGGATACGGAATCATCGTCGCCGCTGCAGGACATTGCCAGTAGACCGAAAGCCAGCACGATACCGAGCCACGACGAGGCCCTCCGTCGGCTGTGCCGGCCGCTTTGTGTTCCTGTAAGGCGTTCGAATCGTCGGATTGAACTCATGGTCACCCTCCTCTAGGTGGCGGACAACGTTGTGTACGTTCACCCCATCCGACGACGAGAGCCTGCCTCCAGTTCCCGGGCGCGCAAAAAATTCAGCGGTCCGCCCTTGCCCGCCTCTTAGACCAGTTCGATACGGGCCATCGGGGCGTTGTCCCCGGAGCGATTCTCAAGCTTGATGATTCGGGTGTAGCCGCCCGGGCGGTCCTCGTAGCGAGGCCCGATCTCGTCGAACAGCTTCGAGGCCATTTCCCGGTCACCCAAGAATTTGACTACCTGACGGTGATTGTGAACTCCGCCAGCCTTGGCTTTGGTAATCATCTTCTCCGCGATGGGGCGCATGGCCTTCGCCTTGGCCTGCGTGGTAGTGATCCCCTCAGCAGCGATGAGCGACGAAACGAGGTTGGCCATCATCAGCTTCTGATGTTGAGAACTACCGCCGAAACGACGCCCCTTGCGCGGTTTACCTGGCATTGTTCAGCCTTGGTTCAGGAGCGAGAGACCCCGCTCGTCAAGCTTGGAGACGACCTCGTCAAGGCTCTTCTGTCCGAAGTTGGTGATAGCCAAAAGGTCCATTTCAGATTTCTGCAGGAGCTCTCCGACAGTGTTGACCTGAGCTCGCTTCAGGCAGTTGCGAGGACGCTCAGACAGTTCAAGGGCATCGATCGAAAGATCCATGTCGGGCCCACCCGTGGTCACCTGTATGGCCTCACCAAGTTGCAAACCCTGCGGCTCGTCGCTCATCTCCTCGATGAGTTGCACCAAGGCACGCAGCGTGCCACCGGCCGAAGCAAGAGCCTCGCGTGGGGAAATAGAACCAACGGTTTCGATCTCAAGAATGAGACGGTCGAAATCGGTGGACTGCTCAACCCGGGTCGGCTCAACCAAAAAGGCGACACGCCGAACTGGCGAATAGATCGAATCGACCGGAATCACGCCGATAGTCGTGGTTGTGCTGTTTCGTTCGGCAGACACATAACCGCGGCCTCTCTGCACGGTGATGTCGAGAGCCAAACGGCCTTTCTCGTTGACGTTGGCCAAAGGCAAATCACCGTTGAGCACTTCCACATCAGGGTGAGGTTGAATGTCGCCCGCTGTTACTAGAGTCGGGCCACGAGCGTCGAGCCGCAGAGTTACCGGCTCCTCACTGTGTACCTCGAGTACCAAATCCTTGAGGTTCAAAATGATGTCGGTTACGTCCTCGGCCACACCAGTGATGGTGTCGAACTCGTGGAGGGCCTCATCGAAGCGAACCTGCGTTACCGCGGCGCCGGGGATCGACGAGAGCAGTGTGCGGCGGATCGAATTGCCAATTGTGTGGCCAAAACCGGGTTCCAGCGGGCCGATGGCAAACCTCTGAAGGTTGCCTTCGGCCTCGTCAATGGATTCGACGGTTGGGCGCTGAATGACGAGCATCGGGTACCTCGGCTACTTGGAGTAGAGTTCGACGATGAGCTGTTCGCGTACGGGGATATCGATCTGCTCCCGAAGTGGGAGCTCACGAACGGTAATCTGGAACTCTCCGCTCTGGTCCAGCCACGCCGGGGGCGTGCGATCCAAGACATCGGAGTTCCATTGGACGACGGTGAAGCTCCGCGCTTTTTCGCGCAGCTCAACGACATCGCCTTTGCGCACCCGGTAGCTCGGGATGGTGACCCGGCGACCGTTGACATTGACGTGCCCATGATTGACAAACTGACGAGACTGAGGACGAGTAGCACCCCAGCCCGCGCGGTAGATCACGTTGTCGAGTCGAAGCTCCAAAAAGCGCAGCATGTTGTCGCCGGTAACACCTTGACGACGGCTTGCTTCAGCGAAGATGTTACGGAACTGACGCTCCGTCAAACCGTAAGTGTGGCGAGCCTTCTGCTTCTCCTGGAGCTGCAAAAGGTACTCAGAAACGTTACCCCGGCGACGGGAGCGGCCGTGTTCACCGGGAGGGTAGGGGCGCCGATCGAGAGCGATGGTTTCACCCTTGGTCCCCCAGATGTTGGTGCCCAAGCGACGCGAGACGCGTGCTCTGGGGCCGGTATAACGTGACATTGCTTAAGCCCTCCGCCGCTTGACGAGGCGGCAGCCGTTGTGGGGGATCGGAGTGACATCTTTGATGCCGGTAACTTCGATTCCCGCGTTTTGGATCGAACGAATTGCAGTCTCGCGGCCAGAGCCGGGACCCTTTACCTGCACATCAACCTTGCGGACGCCGTGTTCCATAGCCCTCTGAGCGGCCTGTTCGGCGGCGAGTTGAGCAGCGAACGGGGTTGACTTGCGAGAACCGGTAAAGCCCACATTGCCAGCAGAAGCCCAGGCAATGATGTCGCCTTTCTGGTCACTGATGGCAATGATTGTGTTGTTGAACGAACTCTTGATGTGTGCCACACCGTGAGTGACGTTTTTGCGCTCTCGTTTACGAGTCCGACGCCCTCGTTCCCCTGCAGTAGCCATTACTTCGTGACCTTCTTCTTGCCGGCAATAGTCTTCTTGGGACCCTTGCGTGTACGAGCGTTGGTGTGGGTGCGCTGACCCCGAACAGGCAGGCCCCGGCGATGACGCAGACCCTGATAACAACCGATCTCCATCTTGCGTTTAATGTCCTGGCTGACTTCGCGGCGCAGGTCACCCTCAACCCGAAGGTCGGAGTCGATGTAGGTACGGATCTTGGCGACCTCGTCGTCTGTGAGGTCGCGTACTCGCGTGGCCGAATCGATGCCGGTGGCCTCGCACACGTCAAGCGCGGTGGATCGGCCGATTCCGTATATGTAGGTGAGCGAGGTGCCCACCTGCTTCTCTCGTGGGATATCTACGCCGCTGATGCGTGCCATCTCAGCCTTGCCTCTGTTTGTGACGGGGATTGTCGCAGATCACCATGACGCGGCGGCGACGTTTGATCACCTTGCACTTGTCACAGATTTTCTTGACGCTGGTTCGAACTTTCATTTCACTCCCGACCGCATTCTGCGGCCGCTAGCCGGCCGAAGCCGGGTGCTACTTGTAGCGGTAGGTAATACGACCCCGCTGCAGGTCATATGGGGTTAACTCCACCTGGACACGGTCCCCAGGAAGGATACGGATGTAGTGCATGCGCATCTTTCCGCTTATGTGTGCGAGCACCTTGTGGCCATTTTCCAAATCGACCCGGAACATGGCGTTCGGGAGCGATTCGATGACGGTGCCCTCGAGAACAATTGCATCTTCCTTAGGCTTCGGCAGGGTGCAACCTCCTAGACGCGTTCAAGCCCTGTTGCTCGCACGCGGAAAGACCCGGTTACCCAGGTCAGAGAACAACGCTACCGGACTCACCGAACGTGACCAACCTGCAAAGACCGCACTTATGGGGTTCATTGGTTGCGGGCGGTGATTGCCGTGTCTATGCGGGCAAATACTTCGTCTTCGGTTCCCACGCCGTCGATGGTGCTGAGCAAATCCCGCGAGGTAAACCAATCGAGCAGAGGAGCGGTCTCCTTCTCATACAGATCCAGTCGCCGCTGTATCGCTTCGGGGGTGTCGTCTTCTCTGCGGCGGTCCAGCATTCGCTGTGTGACAATCTCGATTGGCACGTCAAGGTTCAAGGCGATGCTGAGATCCTGGGAAAGACTCACAAGAATGCGTTCGAGGGCGTTCGCTTGCTCAACAGTGCGGGGAAAGCCGTCGAGCAATACTCCGTGTTCGGTGATGTCGCTGTGACTGAAGCGTTGGGCGACGATGCCGTTGATGATCTCATCAGAGACAAGACCTCCCGCATCCATGATCTGCGATGCCTGGAGACCCAACTCGGTGCCTTGCGCCACCGCAGAACGCAACATGTCACCGGTGCTGACATGAATGCAGCCGTGGGCCTCGCAGATCCGAAGTGATTGGGTGCCCTTCCCCGAACCTTGGCGACCGAGGATCACCATTCTGAGAGTTGACATCTACTGAAGGAACCCTTCGTAGTTGCGCATCGTCAACTGGCTATCGATCTGCTTCATCGTTTCCAAGGCCACGCCCGAGGCGATCAACAGAGAGATACCGCCGAAAGCGAATCCACCGGCGCCGGCACCGGCACCCGAAGTCGTGGGGTCGGTGTCGAGCGTGATCTTGATGATGATTGAGGGAATAAGAGCCACTCCAGCGATGAACAAAGCACCCGGGAAGGTGATACGGCTCAAGATCCGGGCCAGGTAGCGCTCGGTCTGGGGGCCGGGACGAATTCCGGGAATGAAGCCGCCTTGTTTGCGGATGGTGTCAGCCTGTTTAGCCGGATCGAAAGTTATGGCTGTGTAGAAATAAGAGAATCCCACGATCAATAGACCGAAAAACACGAGATAGGTGATTGCGGTTGGTTCGGCGAGGTTGCTGTTGACCCAACCCTGAATGCTCCCGCCAATTCCCTCGCTGGGCAGTGCTACGGCGATGAGGTTGGGGACATACAGGACCGAACTAGCGAAGATGATGGGGATCACGCCGGACTGGTTGACCTTCAAGGGGATGTAGGTGGACTGACCGCCGTACATACGGCGGCCCACCACCCGTTTGGCGAACTGAACCGGTATCCGACGTTGACCTTGCTCGACGAACACGATGCAGGCGAGCAGACCGACCGCGACAATGATCAACCCTACGAGAGCAGCGTTGCCATTTTCGGCCTTAACGGCTGCACCTTGAGCAGGCATAGTCGAAACCACGCTGGTGAAGATCAACAACGACATGCCGTTGCCGACGCCTCGTTGAGTGATCAGCTCTCCCATCCACATCAACAGAGCAGTGCCGCTGGTGAGCGTCAGCACCACCACGAACACGGTCCAAGCGTTGAACTTGGGCAGCAGGTCTACGTCGCCGACCAAACCGCCATTGTGGAACAGGAAGGCGAAGCTGGTGGACTGGACCACCGCGATGGAAACAGTCAGGTACCGGGTCCACTGCGTTATCTTGCGCTGACCCACTGCGCCTTGCTGCTGCCACTGTTCGATCTTGGGAATAACCACACCGAGGATCTGCATGATGATCGACGAGGTGATGTAGGGCATGATCCCCAACGCGAAGATCGCGAACTGGGTGAGCGCGCCGCCCGAGAAGAGTTGCATGTAGGCCAGGATTCCGCCCTGGTTGGCACTGTCTCGCAGCGTTTGGACTGCTTCGATGTCGACACCGGGTGCGGGGATGAACGACCCGAGGCGATATAGCGCGATCATCGACAGGGTGAAGAGAATCTTCATCCGTAGGTCTGCGACCCGGAAAACGTTCAGAACCCGTGAAAGCACGGCGATCCCCTCTGAGGGTTAGCGGTTGGTGTGTTGGTTGAAGCTACCGTGCGGAGGACGACGGTCGCCCCAAGGCAGCGCCAATTTCTCGACGCTACCGCCAGCAGCGGTGATGGCTGACTCGGCGGATGCAGAGAAGGCGTGAGCCTTCACGTTGATCGCCTGCGAAATTTCACCACGTCCAAGGATTTTGATCAAGGCGCCCTTGTGGACGAGGCCCTTTGCCAGCAGCGACTCGGGCGATACCTCGGTGAGACCTGATTCCTCAAGGGTGTCGAGGTTGATTGCCTGGTACTCAACCCGGAACGGGTTTGTGAAACCGCGGAGTTTGGGGACGCGTTGCAGCAAGGGCATCTGACCGCCCTCGAACCCGACAGGGACTTTGCTACGGGCACGTTGGCCTTTGTGACCGCGACCAGCGGTCTTTCCGGCTTTACCGCCGATACCGCGTGCCTTGCGCTTGGGGCGCCGGTTGCTGCCTTCGGGGGGCTTCAGATCGTGGAGTCTGATCATTGGTCGACCTCGGTGACTTCGACTAGATGAGGGACCCGAGCAATCATGCCGCGGATCTCGGGACAGTCCTGGTGTGTCCTGCTGGCACCGATCCTGCGAAGACCAAGAGCTCGCAAGGTACCCCTTTGTTTGGGTTTGGTACCGATAGTGGAGCGGATCTGAGTGACTTTGAGAGCCATCATCACACCTCAACAGGAGTGGTTGGCTCTGGACCACGCTGGTTTTCCTGGTAGGCAGCCCAGAGACCGGCCGGAAGAAACTCTTCGGGGTCGAGGCCACGCAGGCGAGCGATCTCGTCGGGGCGACGGAGGCCCGCCAGAGCATTGATGGTGGCGCGAGCGATGTTGATGTTGTTGGACGAACCCAGCGATTTGCAGAGCACGTCGTTGATACCGGCTTCCTCAAGGATGGCGCGAGCAGCGCCTCCAGCGATAACGCCGGTACCGGGAGCGGCGGGTTTGAGCATCACACGACCAGCACCCATCTCCCCGATCGTCTCATGAACGATGGTCGAGCCGGCCATGGCAACGCTGAACAGGTTGCGGCGAGCTTCTTCGGTGCCCTTCTGGATCGCCAGTGGCACCTCTTTGGCTTTGCCGTAGCCAAGGCCAACCTTGCCGGCACCATCGCCGATCACCACCAGGGCGGTGAAAGAGAACCTGCGCCCACCTTTCACGACCTTGGCGACACGGTTGATGTTGATTACGCGAGACTCGCGTAGCCCCTCCCCACCGTCGCGTGGGTTGTCTGGATTGCGTTCTCGGTCATTTCGTTGATTAGCCATCAGAACTTCAGTCCTCCCTCACGGGCTGCATCGGCAAGCGCGGCAACCTGGCCGTGGTAGCGGAAACCTCCACGATCAAACACCACCGTGTCAACGCCTGCCGCCTTGGCCCGCTCCGCGAGCAGAGCGCCGACCTTTCCAGCAGTTTCGGTGTTGCTGTTGCTGGTGGGTCGCACCGTTTTCTCGGTTGAAGCCGCGGCCGCGAGTGTGTTGCCTGCCCAGTCGTCAATGATCTGGGCGGAAATGTGGCGGTTGGAACGGTGCACAGCGAGGCGCGGCCGTTGCGCGGTGCCACTGAGGGTCTTGCGAATTCGGTAGTGGCGGCGACGGCGGTCCAATCGGCGCTTCTTGACGGTGTAGGACATTACTTGGCTGCCTTTCCGGCCTTGCGAATCACTCGTTCATTCGCATAGCGGATGCCCTTTCCCTTGTAGGGCTCAGGCTTGCGCCACTTGCGAATGTCGGCGGCGACTTGGCCGACGAGCTGTTTGTCGATTCCTTTGACGAAAATCTGGGTCTGTTGCGGTACCTCGAACTCGATACCTTCTGGGGCTTCGATGTTGACGCTATGGCTGAAACCGAGCGCCAGCTCAAGTTTGTTGCTGCCCTTGGCGATGGCCCGGTAGCCAATGCCTTGAATCTGGAGTTCCTTGCTGAAGCCTTGCGTAACTCCAAGGATCATGTTTTGGATCAGGGAGCGCGAGAGGCCGTGGAAGGCCTTCGATTCACTGC
Organism: Candidatus Aldehydirespiratoraceae bacterium; assembly: GCA_965249055.1. Classification (GTDB taxonomy): domain Bacteria; phylum Actinomycetota; class Acidimicrobiia; order Acidimicrobiales; family Aldehydirespiratoraceae; genus VXYK01. The sequence continues at coordinate 1,011,843 of CBDFKX010000002.1, forward strand.
TGTCATCGGGGCGTTCGACTACTAGGACTCCATCGTTTTGGCTAACGGTGATACCACCGGGCAACTTTTGGTTGAGGGAGCCTTTGGCACCTTCGACCGTGACCGAGCCCCCGTTGATCGAAACGTCTACACCATCGGGAACGGTGATTGGTGCTTTACCGACGCGACTCATATTTGCTCCTCACCAGACAAAGCAAAGGATCTCGCCGCCCATGCGGTTCTTCCTTGCTTCTCGATCGGACATGAGACCCTTGTTGGTCGATACAACGGCAACACCGAGACCTCCCTGAACACGGGGGATTTCGTCACGCCTGCGGTATATGCGAAGACCGGGTTTGGACACGCGCTTGAGTCCAGAGATGACTCGGGCCCGTTCAGGGGAGTACTTCATCTCAATGGTCAGGGTCCTACCGGGACGATCACCGTTGTCGACCTCAGCGAAAGAGCTGATATAGCCCTCGTTCTTCAACAAGCCGGCTAGCGCCAACTTTTGTTTGGAGGAGGGCATTACCACCTCGTCGTGCATAGCAACATTGGCGTTGCGGATGCGGGTGAGCATGTCTGAAATGGGATCGGTCATTGTCATAGCAGCGTCACCTCCTCACCAACTGGCCTTTTTGACACCGGGCAGTTCGCCTGCGTGGGCCATGTTGCGCAGACATACTCGGCACAGACCGAAGCGGCGGTACACCGAGCGTGGTCGCCCGCAGCGACGGCACCGTGTGTAGGCGCGCACTTTGAACTTCGGGGTGCGCTGTTGTTTTTGTCTAAGTGCATTTTTTGCCATGGGTCATTGCCCTTCGCGTCGGAACGGGAAACCGAAAGACGAAAGCAGCGCCCTGCCTTGGTCGTCGGATGTCGCCGTCGTAACAATCGTGATGTCCATGCCTCGGGTGGCACCGACTGTGTCGTAGTCAATCTCGGGAAATATGAGCTGTTCGGTCACACCGAGCGTGTAGTTGCCGTTGCCGTCGAACGACTTCAGTGAGAGTCCCCGGAAGTCGCGTATTCGCGGGATGGCCAGTGAGATGAGCCGGTCGAAGAATTCGTACATGCGGTTGCCTCGGAGGGTGACCTTGCAACCGATGGCCTGGCCTTCGCGTAGTTTGAAGCTGGCGAGAGACTTTTTTGCCCGAGTGATGACAGGTTTTTGGCCTGCGATCGTGGTCATGTCTGCAAGTGCGGATTCGAGCAGCTTGGCGGAACCGACTGCTTCGCCGACTCCCATGTTGATCACGATCTTTTCGAGTTTGGGAACCATCATCAGGTTGGGCAAGCCGAGTTCGTCCTTAAGGGCCGCGCGGATTTCCTCGTTGTAGCGGGTGCGGAAACGGGGTGCGTAGGTTGTGCTGGGCATTAAAGTTCCACTCCCGTACGGCGACAGACGCGGACTTTTCTGCCTTCTTCAGTGATCAGGTAGCCAACGCGAGTGGCTTGGCCATCTCCGGGACTCACCACCGCGACGTTGGAAACGTCGATCGGCATCGCTTTGTCGATGATTCCACCCTGCTGGTCGCCGCGAGTCGGGGCTTGGTGCTTGCGCGCAACGTTGATCCCCTCAACGATGACCTTTCCTCTTTCAGGAATAGCTCGTTCCACAACACCCTCGGCTCCCTTGTCTTTTCCTGACAAGACGACGACTCGGTCACCTGCATGAATTTTCATTGAGGCATGCTTTTTTCTGACGCTCATCACAGGACCTCCGGGGCCAGTGAAACGATGCGCATGAACTGTTTGTCACGTAATTCGCGGCCAACCGGGCCGAAGATACGTGTGCCGCGTGGTTGACGCTGATCGTTGATCAACACTGCAGCGTTTTCGTCGAAGCGGATGTAGCTGCCGTCGGGGCGGCGTTTCTCTTTCTTGACACGGACGACGACGCAGCGGACGACGTCGCCTTTCTTTACTTGTGCCCCCGGGATGGCGTCTTTGACGGTGGCCACGAATACGTCGCCGATCGACGCATAGCGACGCTTCGAACCGCCGAGGACCTTGATACACAAGACCTCTTTCGCTCCCGAGTTGTCAGCGACCCGAAGCCGCGACTCTTGCTGGATCACTTGGCACGCTCCAAGATTTCCACGAGCCGCCAGCGCTTGTTTTTGGAAAGCGGACGAGTTTCTTGAACACGGACGCGGTCGCCCAGATTAAGAGTGTTCTCCTCGTCGTGGACATGAAGGCGCTTGGTGCGCTGAATTGTCTTGGAATAGCGACGGTGCCGGACGCGATCAATAGCTTCCACCACCGCGGTCTTGTCCATCTTGTTGGACACGACTAGGCCCTCACGGACTTTGCGGGCGTTGCGCTGCTCAGCTATTTGCGTCATTTCAGGCCTCCCCAGCCGCTTCGAGTGCCTCTGCATCAGCGATCTCACGTGCTCGCAACTCGGTTAGTACGCGGGCAATGTCTTTTTTCACGGCTTTCAAACGAGCCGAATTGTCCAATTGGTTGGTGGCGAACTGGAAGCGCAGGTTGAACAGTTCTTCTTTGTAGTCGGCGAGACGCTCAAAGAGGTCTGTGTCGCCCAGTTCGACCACAGTGGTCTTCTTGGCCATCAGAAGCCCTCCTCACGGGTTACGAAGCGGGCTTTGATCGGCATCTTCTGGATGGCGCGTTCGATCGCGGCGCGGGCAACGTTTTCGTCGTGGTAAGACAGTTCGTAAAGAATGCGACCGGGTTTGACGACGGCGACCCAATGCTCTGGGTTGCCTTTGCCTGAGCCCATCCGGGTCTCGGCGGGTTTGCTGGTTACGGGCTTGTCTGGGAAGACATTGATCCAGACCTTGCCACCGCGTTTGATGTGGCGGGTCATGGCAATACGGCCAGCTTCGATCTGACGGGCGGTAATCCATCCTGGCTCAAGAGCCTGGATGCCAAAATCGCCGTAGGTCACTTCGGTTGCACCCTTGGCAATGCCCTTGGTACGACCTCGGTGCTGTTTGCGATGTTTGACTTTTTTTGGCATCAACATGACGGCAACCTTCAGTCGTTCGCGCGGAAGTGGGGGGTCTCGCTCTGCTCGCGAGTTGACGCTTCGATGGCGTCTTCTTCGTCGAGGAGCTTTTCAAACTCAGGGTCGGCTTCTTTGATGAGCGGTGCCGGTTCTTCGTCGATGTCTGGCTCACGATCAGTCGTTTCGCGGCGGCGGGCGGCGGCCGAAGAAACGATCTTGCGGGACCTTGACTGGCCTGATGTCTCGCCGGTCGCCATAGCGGCTTCCAGCGTGGCCTTGTCTTCGGTTTGGGTCTTGTAAGGCAGGATGTCGCCTTTGTAAAGCCATACCTTCACGCCAATTCGCCCATAGGTGGTCGGGGCTTCGCGAAATCCGTAGTCGACATCAGCCCTGAGCGTGTGCAGCGGTACGCGGCCTTCGAGGTACCACTCGTTGCGAGCCATTTCTGATCCACCGAGGCGACCTGAGCATTGCACTCGGATGCCGAGGGCACCCGCTTTTTGAGCGTTTTGCACGGCCCGCTTCATAGCACGCCGGAACGCCACCCGACCGGCTAGCTGATCGGCGATGCCTTGGGCAATCAACGCGGCGTCGAATTCCGGTTGTTTGATCTCTTGGATGTTGAGTTGAACTTTGGCGTTACCGGTGATCTTTGTCAGCCCGGCGCGTAGGCGGTCTGCTTCGCTACCGCGGCGACCAATGACAATCCCGGGGCGGGCAGTGTGAACATCCACACGAAGACGGTCGCGGGTGCGTTCTACCTCAACCCGGCTGATAGCCGCGTGGGGGAGTTCGGTAAAGAGGAAGTCACGGATCTGCCAGTCCTCGATCACGTTGTCGGCGTACTCTTGGCGGTCGGCGAACCAGCGGCTCTTCCATTCCGTTGTTACGCCGAGGCGGAATCCGTAGGGGTTGACTTTCTGTCCCATCAGTCTTCCTCTCCGGTGCCTTTACCGGGTTTCTTGGCGTCGCTGTCTTCGCCGGCGTCTTCGGTATCGGTGGCTTCGGTCTCGCTAGGAGCATCACTTGATGCCAGGGCTTGTTCGGTAGCGGCCACGATCTCAGCGGCTTGTTCTTCGACCGTTTGTTCAGGCTCTGGTGCCTCTTCAGTCTCATCTTCAGTCTCGCCAACCTGCTCGCGTTCGCGGCTTCGCTGAACTCTGCGTCGGCGTGCCTCAGCGGCGTTGCTGCTGACGCTGCGACCGCTGACTGCCTCACGTTCACGGAGCGCTTCAAGTGTGGCTTCGTCGTACTGGCTCACGATCACGGTGATATGGCAAGTTCGCTTGAGAATAGGAGTGGAACGACCACGGGCCCGCGGCCGGGCTCGTTTGAGGGTCATCCCCTCATCGGCATAGCAGGCTGAGATAAATAGATCTTCGGCCATCAGGTTGTCGTTGTGCGTAGCGTTGGCCACAGCGGAATCCAGCACTTTGGCCACATCTTTGCTGATGCCGCGTTCGGAGAAGGCCAGAATTTCAGAGGCTTCCCCGTAAGACTTGTTGCGGATCTGGTTGAGCACCTCGCGTGCCTTGGAGGCCGATGATCGAACATACTTGGCCTGTGCCCGTGTGCCGGGGCGTTCGTTGGTCTTGGGACCGGTCATCAGCGACGGGCTCCCCGTTCTTGGCCCGCATGGAACCTGAAGGTGCGGGTTGGGGCGAACTCACCGAGTTTGTGACCGACCATCGACTCGGTGAGATAAACGGGCACGTGCTTGCGACCGTCGTGGACGGCGATCGTGTGGCCCACCATGTCAGGAATGATGGTTGAGCGTCGAGACCAGGTCTTTATGACCTTTTTGGTGCCCGACTCGTTGAGAGCATCCACCTTCTTCAGGAGATGGTCATCAACGAAGGGGCCCTTTTTTAGACTGCGCGGCATAACAATTACCTCCGCGAACCGCGCGTCCGGCGACGGCGCACGATCAGCTTGTCGGATTCCTGTTTCTTTTTGCGGGTTCGGCCTTCCGGCTTGCCCCACGGTGACACCGGATGGCGACCACCAGAAGTTTTGCCCTCGCCGCCACCGTGCGGGTGATCGACCGGGTTCATAGCGACACCGCGGGTTTGCGGGCGCTTGCCCTTCCAACGGTTGCGTCCGGCTTTGCCGATTTTCAAGAGTTCGTGGGCCGAATTGCCGACCTCACCGACCGTGGCGCGACAGTCGATCGGAACTCGGCGCATCTCAGTGCTAGGGAGGCGCAAGGTGGCGAAGTTGCCTTCCTTGGCGACCATGTGGATAGCAGCGCCAGCCGAGCGGCCCATCTGGGCACCCGCACCGGCTTTGAGTTCCACGTTGTGTACCACGGTACCGACCGGGATGTAACGAAGCGGCAGAGCATTGCCGACTCGAATGTCGGCGCCTCTACCGGACTGCAGTTTGTCGCCAACTTGAAGATCACGGGGAGCCAGGATGTAGCGTTTCTCGCCGTCGTGATAGTGCAACAGAGCGATATTGCAGGTGCGGTTGGGGTCGTATTCAATCGATGCGACAGTCGCCATCACGCCGTCTTTGCTGCGGTTGAAATCAATCACCCGGTAGCGCCGCTTGTGGCCACCTCCGCGGTGGCGAGAGGTCTTTCGTCCGTGGTTGTTCCGCCCACCGGTGCTGGACTTTCCGTTAACAAGGCTGGGTTCGGGCTTTGTTGAGGTGATCTCGGAGAAGTCCGAAGATGTCTGGAAACGCCGTCCTGGACTTGTTGGCTTGCGTTTACGAATGGCCATGTTACGCCTCGAACAGATCTATTGAGTCACCCTCGGCGAGAGTGACGCGGGCACGCTTTTGATCGCTGGTGCGAACCCAGCGATTGGAGCGCCGTTCGCGCTTGCGCTTACCCTTGCGGTTCAGCGTGTTCACCTTCAGTACCGAGACATCGAAGATCGTTTCGATGGCATCGCGGATCTCGGACTTGGTGGCTTTGGGAGCTACAACGAAGGTGTAGACCCCCTCTTCAAGCAACCCGTAAGACTTCTCAGAGACAACCGGGCGCAGGATTACATCACGATGGTCTTTCACTGCTCCTCCCCGCTGTCTTTGGTTTTCTTGTCTTGAGTTGGCGGTCCGCTGGTTGCGGAGTTGAGTGTCGCTTTGGTGAATACGACGACATCAGAGTCGAGGATGTCATGGGTGTTGAGTTCAGCTGAGTGCAGGCAGGACACGTGCGGAAGGTTGCGGAAACTCTTTGCGGCGTTGCCATCGCCATCGTCGAGGACAACAAGAACCTTGCCCTCTGCACCAATAGCCTCGAGCGCTGCGCTGGCGTCTTTGGTCTTGGGAGTCTCGAAACTCCATTCGTTAACCACGATGACGTTGCCCTCGCTGGCCCGGTCGGACAGTGCGCCAGCCAAAGCGAGCTTGATCATCTTCTTTGGTGTCCGCTGGCTGTAGTCACGGGGTTTGGGGCCATGGGCGATACCGCCGCCTCGCCAGATGGGCGAGTTGCGCGATCCGGCTCGGGCGCGGCCCGTGCCTTTCTGGCGCCACGGTTTTGCACCGCCGCCGCGTACTTCGGAGCGGCTCTTGGTGCTGTGGGTACCGGCTCTTTTGGCGGCAAGTTGAGCCGTTACGACCTGATGCATCACGGCAATATTGGGTTCTATGCCGAAGAGGTCGGGTGAGAGCGGTGCTCTGCCTGCGTCAGCTCCGCTCTGGGTCTTGACGGCGATAGTTTTGGCCGTTTTCTTGGAGGCTTTCTTGGCAGCTGCAGGCTTGGCGGGGACTGTGGTTTTCTTAGAGGTTGTTTCAGCCATTTCAGGCTCCCTTCACCGCGTTGCGCACGATCACCGTGCCACCAGCAGGACCGGGCACAGAGCCTCGGACCAGGATCACCTCGGCACCAGGGTCGCTCTTTACGACTTCGAGGTTCAAAGTAGTGACCTTCTCATTGCCCGCCCGGCCCGGCATTTTGCGGCCCCTGAAGACACGCGACGGCGTGGCACACTGGCCGATTGCTCCGGGTTTGCGATGCACCTTGTGAGTACCGTGAGAAGCGGGCGCGCCCTTGAAGCCGTGCCGTTTCATCACTCCGGAGAAGCCCTTGCCCCGAGAAATTGCGGTCACATCCACGCGTTCGCCCTGAATAAGCAGGTCGGCGGCGATTTGTTGACCGACGGAATACTCCGAGACATCGTCGAGACGCAACTCGACGAGTTTGCGACCCGGTTCAACGCCTGCAGCGGAGAAATGGCCGGCCTCGGGCATGGTGAGCTTTGCGGGATCCTTCACGCCGAGCGTTACCTGGATCGCGGAGTAACCATCATTCTCGGGCGTCTTGATCTGCACGACGCGGCAAGGCGAGACACGCAGAACAGTGACTGGAACGACACGGTTCTGTTCGTCCCAAACCTGGGTCATGCCGACTTTCTCGCCGACGATCGCCTTGCTGCCCATAGTTGCTTCCTGTGGTCCTAGTGTGAGCTACCGCTCACGCGAGCGCTCCGCTCGGGCGGACCCGGCGGAGCGTGTTTAGGTTTTGCGATGTGGTTCCCGTGGGCCTTCATCGACATCGATTGTTGTGGCGCGAGCCCCCATGGGGAACCTTCGCCGAACAAGACTTCGGAGCCTATCGGGAAATCTCCTCATACCAACCGGCGCACAACCGGGATTCGAGCCTTGGGAGCATCCCCGGATCGTTGGTCGCTTCGATGTAGCGTCCGCTTCGATGGCACCTGATGAAACTGGGCTGGCCCCAGAGGGCGACAGCGGTGTTGCCAACCACCAAGAGAAGGCCAGTTCTAAGGTGCCGCCTTGGGTCGTCAAGGCGATCGCGCTGTTCTGGGTGGGCTGGGTTGTCGTCTATATTGGCACCGGCGCAGTCCGGGCGTTGCGCTCGTTTTTGGTCGTCATGTTGATCTCGGTGTTCATCAGTTTCGCGGTGGAACCGGCCGTGAACCGGATGGAGACATGGAAGATTCGCCGCGGCGTGGGCGTGTGGATCGTCTACATCGGTTCGTTTCTCGCCCTAGCGGGGTTTTCGGCCGCTATCGGGACAGCTCTAGCAGACCAGATCGACAGCCTGATCGATGAAGCACCAACGTACGTTGACGACATCGAAGGCTGGTTACAGGACAACATCGACGACGACATTGACCTGCAGAGGATTCAAGACGAGTTTGTTGAGGGTGGCGGAATCAGCGACCTCGCCGAACGCTTTGCCGACGATCTGGTCAACCTTGGCACTGCCCTACTCAACATTGTGTTCCAGGCTTTCACTGTCTTGTTGTTCACCTACTACCTGGTAGCCGAAGGCCCGAAATTGAGGCTCACCGTTGGCTCGCTTCTGGCACCCAGACGCCAAGAGATGTTGATGAACATTTGGGATCTAGCGATCGAGAAGACAGGCGGGTATGTGTTCTCCCGCACGATCCTCGCGTTGATCTCGGCTTTGGCCCACTGGATCGTCTTCGAGATAATCAATATTCCCTTTCCGATCCCGCTAGCTCTCTGGGTCGGCGTGATCTCGCAGTTCATCCCGGTCATCGGCACCTATTTCGCGGGTGCATTACCAGTGCTGGTCACCGTGCTCGACGAACCTCGCAAGGCGCTGTGGGTATTGGTCATGATCGTGGCGTATCAACAAGTTGAGAACTATCTGCTGTCCCCCAGAATCACCGCCCACACCATGGAAATCCATGTGGCGGTGGCGTTCGGGTCCGTGTTGGTGGGAGCGGCGCTACTCGGCGTTGTGGGCGCCTTGCTAGCACTGCCGTTTGCCGCGACCTTGCAAGCGTTCATCTCCGGCTACCTGCATCACCGAGACCTCAACGAATAGCTGGAGCGCGTTCTGGTTGTGCGCGCCGAGTCGAGTTGCTCCTTCAGCCCGTCCGGCCGATCTAGCCGACGAAACCTTGGACCTGGGCGAAGTCCCCTAGCAACGATTCAGGTGCGGGTGCCTCAATCGAGATGCTCTCATCGAAATCGTAGTACTCGATGATGCTCTGCCAAGTGGGCAACTCTATGTCTGCGTCGTCCCCAGCGAAAGCTCCTGCGAACCCAGCGAAGATTGCCCCAAGGTCCACGGTCAACATCCGCAGCAGCATGTCGTCGTCGATCCATACATCAACGGCGATGGTCCCTTCCAATACACCGCCGAGGTCACCACCAAGTCCGTTCCCGGCGGCACCCTCCGAAGGAAGATTTGCCATTGAAACCACAAATCGAATGCGTTGCGTGGGTACTCAGCGTACCTCCTCGTCGCCAACGACTGTTACTTCTTCGGCCACATCGACAAGCCCTAGCAAGTCGCCTGCGGGATCGCAGTCGGCGGGTTGTTGCCTCAACTGAGCCAGCGGTGAAACAGAAGCAATCGCAAACGGTTCAGCGTTCTGGCCACTGACGGTGAACCACGCGGTCTCGCCTTGGAAGTCGGGGAAAAACTGTGCAGCCATGACCCCAGGGAACCCAGCGTATGTCTGGCCGTCGACGATTCGAACCGTCAGCGGCGGGGCTGATGGGTCGCCACCCGACGACAACATTGCTTCGATGTCACCCTGCGCGTCGGTGTCGAAATCAATAGACAGGGCGTCGCCGTTGGCGTCGACCATGTCGCCCTCAAGCCTCATCTGTCCGCGCACCGCGCGGCCCGTTGAGGACTCGATGGCTCTCAACAGGAGATCCGAAGCAGAAGCAGCTGGAGCGGGTGCTTCCGTCGTCGTTGTCTCGATTTCGGGCGCGGTGCTTTGGGTTGGGGTTTCGGTGCCTTCTGGCGCCTCGTTAACCGTGACAGTGTCGTTGCCGCAACCTGTCGCTATCAAAAACAGGACCGCTGCTATCGCCGTGAGTTTGCCCATCATGGCCTCCGATACGCATGGTCAGCAGAAAATCGTGCAGCACATGGCCGAACGCATTCCGTTGAAACACTACCGAAACCACATTTGGTTTCGGGGATCCTTTGTTAGGCCTGTTGGATCTTGATTTCGATGTCGACGCCGGCAGGCAGGTCGAGGCGCTGCAGGGAATCAACCGTCTTGGGAGAAGGCTCGAGGATGTCCAAGAGGCGCTTGTGAATGCGCATCTCGAAGTGTTCCCTGGAGTCCTTGTCTTTGAACGGACCCTTGATGACTGTGAAGCGATGCTTCTCTGTTGGCAATGGGATCGGACCCGACAAACGAGCTTGAGTTCTTTTGACCGTTTCAACGATCTTCTTTGTCGACTGATCGATGATCTCGTGGTCGTAAGCCTTGAGCCGGATGCGGATCTTCTGTCCCGTTGCCATGATCAGCTCGTTACTTGATGATCTTCGTAACTGAACCGGCACCGACGGTGCGGCCACCTTCGCGGATAGCGAAGCGAAGGCCTTCGTCCATGGCGATCGGGTTGATCAGTTCGACATGCATGGCGGTGTTGTCGCCTGGCATGCACATCTCGGTACCTTCGGGCAATGAAATGTTGCCGGTAATGTCGGTCGTGCGGAAGTAGAACTGCGGTCGATAGTTGGTGAAGAAGGGCTTGTGACGGCCGCCTTCCTTCTTTGACAACACATAGACCTGAGCTTCGAACTCGGTGTGGGGAGTGATGCTCCCGGGAGCAGCGAGCACCTGGCCACGCTGAACCCCGTCCTTGTCGACACCACGCAGCAGTGCGCCGATGTTGTCGCCTGCTTGACCCTGGTCGAGAAGCTTGCGGAACATCTCCACACCGGTACAAGTCGTCTTCGAGGTTGGCTTGATGCCCACAATCTCGATTTCATCGCCGGTGTTGACGATTCCCTGCTCGACCTTGCCGGTCACCACGGTTCCACGGCCTGTGATCGAAAAGACATCCTCAATCGGCATGAGGAAAGGCTTGTCAAGTTCACGCTCGGGGGTCGGCACGTACTCGTCCACCTGTGCCATCAGATCCATGATGGCTTCGGCCGCTTCGGCATCTCCCTCTAGAGCCTTGAGCGCGGAGACGTGGATGACTGGAGTGTCATCACCCGGGAAGTCGTATTCATTGAGGAGTTCGCGGACCTCGATCTCAACGAGCTCCAAGAACTCCTCGTCGTCGACCATGTCGACCTTGTTTAGCGCGACCGCGATTTTTGGCACACCGACCTGACGAGCAAGCAACACATGCTCACGGGTCTGGGGCATCGGGCCGTCAGCTGCTGACACGACGAGGATGGCCCCGTCAACCTGAGCTGCACCGGTAATCATGTTTTTGATGTAGTCAGCGTGACCGGGCATGTCGACATGGGCGTAGTGACGGTTGTGTGTCTCGTACTCCACATGGGACACGTTGATCGTGATGCCACGCTCACGCTCCTCTGGAGCGTTGTCGATGTTCTCGAAATCGGTGAAGGCTGAACCTTCAACGTGTTCGGAGAGAACTTTGGTGATCGCTGCAGTCAGCGTTGTCTTGCCGTGATCGATGTGGCCCATCGTTCCTACGTTGACGTGCGGCTTGTCCCGCTTAAACGTCTCCTTGGCCATAACTGCCTTCCTTGCTTATTCTGTGGTTTGGCTTACTTCTGTGGTTGGGGTTCAGAGACGATCATGCGCCGCGGACGCGAGCGACGATCTCTTCCTGGACGTTTGCAGGTGTGGGCTGGTACGAATCGAATTGCATGGTGTACGTTGCCCGCCCCTGCGTGCGCGAACGCAGGTCCGTACTGTATCCGAACATCTCAGATAGCGGCACTAGTGCATTCACGACTTGGTTGTTTCCTCGCTGTTCGGTGCCTTGCACGCGACCACGACGAGAGTTGACATCACCCACAACATCACCGAGATGGTTGTCGGGGGTGACTATTTCTACGGCCATGACCGGCTCGAGAAGTGTTGGTCTCGCACGCGGTGCGACCTCTCGGAACCAGGCATTTCCAGCGATCTTGAAGGCCATCTCCGAGGAGTCCACATCGTGGATCTTGCCGTCGTTGAGGGTGACTTTGATATCGACGGTTGGGAAACCGGCCAGTACGCCGTTGCTCATAGCCTCCCTGATCCCTTCGCCTACCGGCTTGATGTACTCCTTGGGGATCGCACCGCCGGTGATACGGCTCTCAAACTCGTAAGAACCACCCGGATTGGGTTCGAGGGTGGCTGAAATAACCGCGAACTGGCCGCTACCACCCGTCTGCTTCTTGTGTTGATAGGTGTAGTCAAGCACCGGGCGGGTAATGGTCTCGCGGTAGGCAACCTGCGGCTTGCCGACGCTGGCCGCAACCCTGAACTCACGCATCATGCGCTCGACGAGAACTTCAAGATGCAATTCGCCCATGCCGGCGATAATGGTCTGGGCTGTTTCCTCGTTCGTGCTGACCTGGAAAGTGGGGTCCTCTTCTGCGAGAGCCTGCAAGGCTCTACTCATCCTCTCTTGGTCGGCCTTCGACTTGGGCTCAACAGCCACCTCAATAACCGGATCGGGGAAATCAAGGTTTTCCAGAGTGATCGGATGCCTGGGATCACACAACGTGTCGCCGGTGCGGGCGTTCTTCAGTCCAATCGCGGCGGCGATGTCGCCGGTGGCGACGCTGTCTTTGTCGAGACGGTCGTTGGCGTGCATCTCAAGGATGCGACCAACCCGCTCCCGGTTCGATGTGCGGGTGTTGAGGATTTGGGTGCCCTTGTCGAATGAGCCGGAATAAACCCTGAAGTAGGTGAGGCGACCGACGTGGGGGTCGGTCATTATCTTGAAAGCGATCGCAGAGAAGGGTTCGTCGTCGCTGGCTTTACGGCTGGTTTCGTTGCCGGAGCGATCTTCGCCAACGATCGGTGGAATGTCGAGTGGTGAGGGAAGGAAGTCGACCACAGCATCGAGCAAGGGCTGAACGCCCTTGTTCTTGAAGGCGGTGCCGTTGAGTATCGGCACCAGTCCGTTTTCGAGGGTGCCCTTACGGATCGCCGCTTTGAGTTCGCTTTCGCTGACCTCTTCGTCTTCGAGGACCTTCATCATGACGTCCTCGTCTTGGTCCGCCGCAACTTCGAGGAGCATGGCGCGGTATTGTTCGGCTTGATCGGCTAGTTCAGCGGGAATCTCGGTTTCATCCCAGCTCGCGCCGAGGTCTTCGCCCCGCCAGACAAGCGCTTTCATCTTCACCAGATCAACAACACCGACATATTCGCTTTCGGCGCCGACAGGTAGCTGAAGCACCGCAACATTGCTGGTCAAACGGTCCTTGATGGTGTCGAGCACGAAAAAGAAGTCGGCACCCGTGCGGTCCATCTTGTTGATGAAACACATGCGGGGAACGCCATAGCGGTCGGCTTGACGCCAAACCGTCTCAGTTTGTGGCTCGACTCCGGCCACGCCGTCGAACACCGCAACCGCACCGTCGAGCACCCGCAAAGAACGCTCAACTTCAACAGTGAAATCTACGTGCCCGGGAGTGTCGATGATGTTGATGCGGTGATCGTTCCAAAGACAGTGGGTAGCGGCCGAGGTGATAGTGATGCCTCGCTCTTGCTCCTGTTCCATCCAGTCCATCGTCGCCGCGCCGTCGTGAACTTCCCCGATCTTGTAGGAGCGGCCGGTGTAGTAAAGAATCCGTTCGGTGGTCGTCGTCTTGCCCGCGTCGATGTGGGCCATGATCCCGATGTTTCGTGTCTTGGCGAGCGGGGTTCGCTTCGTAGCCATAGCTGTTCCTCGATGAGTTCGTCAGAGCACTACCGCTGCGTTACCAGCGGTAGTGAGCGAAAGCCTTGTTGGCCTCCGCCATCTTCTGGACATCTTCACGTCGTTTGCATGACGCACCGATCCCGTTGCTGGCGTCAATGATCTCGTTGGCGAGGCGCTCGGCCATGGTGCGCTCGCGACGCCCGCGGGCGTAGCTGACGATCCAGCGGATCGAAAGTGTGGTAGCCCGGCGGGGGCGAACTTCAATGGGCACCTGGTAAGTCGCTCCACCAACACGGCGGCTTTTTACTTCAAGCTGAGGGCGAACATTGTCGACCGCTCGCTTGAGCGTGCCAACGGGTTCCGCTCCGGTCTTTTTTTCGACGGACTCAAGGGCGTCGTAGACGATGCGCTCGGCCAAGGTGCGCTTGCCCCGCTGAAGGATCTTGTTAATGAACTGTGTGACCAGCACCGAGTGGTAGATCGGATCGGGGCGGGTCTCCCGGCGCGGCGCGGGACCTTTGCGAGGCATCGTCAGCCTTCCTTCTTGGTGCCGTATCGGCTGCGGGCCTGCTTGCGGTCGCGGACACCTGAAGTATCGAGCGTGCCGCGGACAATTTTGTAGCGAACGCCGGGAAGATCCTTCACGCGACCACCGCGAACAAGCACAATCGAGTGCTCCTGAAGGTTGTGGCCTTCACCCGGGATATAGGCGGTCACTTCGACACCGCTGGTGAGCCGAACACGGGCCACCTTGCGCAACGCAGAGTTCGGCTTCTTGGGCGTTGCTGTATAGACACGAGTGCACACTCCGCGACGTTGGGGAGCGCCTTTGAGCGCTGGTGTCGCTTCCTTGCGACGTTTCGATTGGCGACCCTTGCGGACCAGTTGCTGAATTGTGGGCACGAAGATTTCCTGGGAATTAGTTGATCTACATCGGCAGCTAGCGACTAACGGGCGCGCTCAGGCCGACGGCAAAGCATACGAGCGAGATGGAGGAACCTCAACCTGTCTGGCTCTTGAGGTTGAGCAAATTGATTTGTGACTACTGGGTTGCGGCGTCGGCGCTATCGACGGCCGTCTGCGAAGCAAGCCATGCGGCTAGATCTTCTTGCGGATCATCGCTGGAGTAGTAGTCCATAGGCTCGTACTCGGGAGCCTTGGGTGCGATGTTGCGATACTCGCCCATGCCGGTGCCGGCGGGGATGAGTTTGCCGATGATGATGTTCTCCTTCAAGCCGTGCAGTGAGTCGCTCTTCGACTCGATGGCGGCCTCGGTGAGGACACGAGTTGTTTCTTGGAACGACGCCGCGGATAGCCACGACTCGGTGGCCAGCGATGCCTTGGTAATCCCCATCAACTGCGGGCGGCCCTCGGCAGGCTGCCCACCCTCTTCGATAACCCGACGGTTGGTATCGGCGAAAGTCTTCTGGGCTACCTGATAGCCAGGCAAGAAATCGGTGTCACCGGGCTCGTTGATCAGGATGCGCTTTGTCATCTGACGCACAATCAACTCGATGTGCTTGTCGTGAATCGACACGCCCTGGTCGCGGTATACCTTCTGAACCTCGGTGACGAGATACTGCTGCGTCTCGCGCACCCCCTTGATTTCAAGAAGTTCCTTGGGGTCGCGGGCTCCCTCAACCAGTGCATCACCGGTTCGGATTTCTTGACCGTCCAGGACCTCCAAGCGAGAACCCGAGGGGATCGTGTAAGACTGTTCCTCGCCGTCGTCTGCCACGATCACAACCTCACGCCCGCGGCCGTCATCCTCACCGGCTCGGACTACCCCAGAGATGCGGGCCAGCGTGGCTTTGCCCTTGGGAGTGCGAGCTTCGAAGAGTTCAACAACACGCGGCAAACCGCCGGCGATGTCTTGAGCGCCGGCGACACCACCCGTGTGGAACGTACGCATGGTGAGCTGGGTTCCAGGTTCGCCGATCGACTGAGCGGCGATCACCCCGACTGCTTCGCCGAGTTCAATCGATCCTCCGGTAGCCAGAGACATCCCATAGGACTTTGCAGAGATCCCGAAAGCTGAATCGTCGGTTAGCGGCGACAGCACTCGCACCCGATTGACCTTTTCGTCGTCACGTAGCGCGGCAAGCTCATCGTCACCAACCATGGTGCCCCGCTCGATCACCGATCCGTCGGACAACTCGACATCGTCGGCGAGTACCCGACCAAAAAGCCTGGTTTCGAGGTGGGAGAGCTTGTCGGGCGTGTCGGGCTGAATATCGTCAAGCCAAATCCCGCGTATCACACCGGGGCGATCGAATGGATCTTCGTCGTTGATTATGAGTTCCTGAGCGACATCGACCAGACGACGTGTGAGATAGCCGGAGTCGGCGGTCCGCAAAGCGGTGTCGACCAGTCCTTTGCGGGCACCTGGCGTGGCGATGAAATACTCGAGCATCTTCAGACCTTCGCGGAAGTTGCTCTTGATGGGGCGGGGGATCATGTCGCCGCGAGGGTTGGCTACAAGCCCGCGCATGCCAGCAATCTGGCGCACCTGGGTTATGTTTCCTCGGGCACCAGATGAAACCATCATGTTGACCGGGTTGAAATCGTCCGATTCAAGCTCGGCTTTCATGCGTGCCGTTACTTCTGCGGTGGCGCGAGACCAAAGTTCGACCTCCATCTGGCGGCGCTCGCCGTCGGTGATGACACCGCGGCGGAACTGTCCTTCGATGGTGTCGGCCATCTTCTCGTGACGGTCCAGAATCTTGGCCTTCTCACGAGGTGTTGCCACATCGTCGATTGAGATCGTTAGACCCGACTGCATTGCGTAGCTGAAGCAGAGATCCTTGATGGCGTCGAGGCTCACGGCAACGTCCTGCTTGGCGTAGCCACGCGCCAAGTCATCAACGATCTGACCCATCACTTTCCTGTCGACTTTGGCGTTGATGTAGGGGTACGCGTCGGGAAGAGTTTCGTTGAAAAAGACGCGGCCCACTGTGGTGGGCTCGTATTGGGCACGTTCACCGGAAGCACTGACCAACAGGTCAGGTACCCGGAACTGGATTGGAGCGTGAATAGCCAGGTCGCCACGTTCATACGCGGTGTGGACTTCGCGCTCATCGCGGAACACCCGACCCGCACCAATGGCGTCATCAACCTGCTGAGTCAGGTAGAACGCGCCGATGATCATGTCATGGGTAGGTGTCACCAAGGGGCGACCGTTGGCCGGACTCAGAACGTTGTTGGCACTCAGCATGAGCACTCGGGCTTCAGCCTGAGCTTCGGCCGACAACGGCAAATGGACCGCCATCTGGTCGCCGTCGAAATCGGCGTTGAAGGCGGTGCAAACCAACGGATGCAAGCGGATCGCCTTGCCTTCTACCAAGACCGGTTCGAAGGCCTGAATTCCTAGACGATGCAGGGTTGGGGCGCGATTCAAAAGCACTGGGTGTTCTTGAATGACGTCTTCGAGGACGTCCCAAACCTGGGGCTTGCGACGTTCAACCATGCGTTTGGCTGATTTGATGTTTTGCGCCAATTCGGCATCAACCAGCTTTTTCATGACAAAGGGCTTGAAGAGCTCAAGGGCCATGATCTTGGGCAGGCCGCATTGATGGAATTTCAGCGTTGGTCCGACCACGATGACCGAACGGCCTGAGTAGTCGACACGCTTGCCGAGCAAGTTCTGACGGAACCGGCCCTGCTTCCCCTTGAGCATGTCTGACAGAGACTTCAGGGGGCGATTACCGGGACCGGTGACGGGGCGGCCACGACGTCCGTTATCGAACAACGCGTCAACTGCTTCTTGCAGCATTCGCTTCTCGTTGTTGATGATGATGTCTGGAGCACCGATGTCGAGCAGACGCTTCAGTCGGTTGTTGCGGTTGATGACCCGTCGATAAAGATCATTGAGATCCGACGTTGCGAAACGACCACCGTCGAGCTGAACCATGGGGCGCAGCTCCGGTGGGATGATCGGGATGGCATCAAGGATCATGGCTCGGGGACTGTTGATCCGGCGGCCGTGGTCGTCGCGGCGATTGAATGCAGCCAAGATCTTGAGGCGTTTGATGGCCTTCTGCTTGCGCTGCGCGGATAGACCCCGCTGACCTTCGGGCGGGTTGATCTGCCCTCTGAGGGTCTCTTCTTCCTCGTCGAAATCGAGTGTCTCGGCGAGGTGGGCTATAGCGCTGGCTCCCATGCCACCCTCGAAGTACTTGCCCCAGCGATCCTGCATCTCGCGCCAGAGCATTTCGTCTTCAACGATTTGTCGAGCGAAGAGACCCGTGAACTCTTCCCAAGCTCGGTCGAGGGTGTCGAGTTCGATCTCGTACTGCTCGCGGATGTCGGCGAGTTCCCGGTCGGCTTGGCGGCGCAGGGCTTTCAGTTCGGAATCCTTGGCGCCGCTCTGCTCAAGGGATTCGAGTTCGCCTTCGAGTTCCTCGTTGCGCCTCTCGAGCTCTTCTTCCATCTCGGAGTTGATGGCGTCGCGCTCGGCTACAACCTCGGCTTCAAGCTCGCTCAGATCGGCGTCGCGCCGTTCCTCGTCGACCGATACCACCAGGTTGGCAGCAAAATAGATGACTTTCTCGAGCTGCTTGGCCTTGAGTTCCTCACGGGGCTGAGTCCCCATGAGCAGATAGGCCAGCCAAGAACGGGTGCCGCGCAGGTACCAGATGTGCACGGCAGGCGCGGCGAGTTCAAGGTGACCCATGCGCTCACGACGCACCTTTGAGCGCGTTACCTCAACGCCGCAACGCTCGCAGATGATGCCCTTGAAGCGTACGCGCTTGTATTTTCCGCAAGAGCACTCCCAGTCCTTGGTAGGGCCAAAGATCTTTTCGCAGAACAGTCCGTCTTTTTCGGGCTTGAGTGTCCGGTAGTTGATGGTCTCGGGCTTTTTGACCTCACCATTGGACCAGGTGCGAATGCTGTCGGCGGTGGCGAGCCCAATCTTTAGGTTCGAGAAATCGTTGACATCGAGCATGACTGTCCTCTCAGCTCTCTAGTTCTGCCGCTCAGCCGCGGGCCGCACGAGCCGCGGCGCGGGCTGCATCTTCTTCATCCGAACCTCGTTCGGGGCGCTGGAGATCAATACCCAGTTCCTCGACGGTTCTGAAAGTTTCTTCATCGAGCTCCTGCATCTCGATTTCCTGGCCCTCTTTGGAGAGGACCTCCACGTTGATGCACAAGGCCTGCATTTCCTTGATGAGCACCTTGAAGGACTCGGGGATGCCAGGCTCGGGAATGTTGTCGCCCTTGACGATGGCCTCGTAGACCTTGACGCGGCCCAAGACATCGTCGGATTTGATGGTGAGCAGCTCTTGTAGGCAGTAGGCGGCGCCGTACGCTTCCAGAGCCCACACTTCCATTTCGCCGAACCGCTGCCCACCGAACTGGGCTTTACCGCCGAGCGGCTGTTGCGTGATCATCGAGTATGGACCCGTTGAGCGGGCGTGGATCTTGTCGTCGACGAGGTGCGACAACTTCAAGATGTAGACGTATCCCGTCATGATCGGGTTGTCGTAGGGTTCACCGGTGCGCCCGTTGTAAAGCACCTGCTTGCCGTCGTTACCGATGAGGCGGGAAGTGCCATCGTGGCTCTCAGGATTGAGGTTTTTGAGAATGTCGACGATCACTGGCTTGTCGCCCGCTAGTTCCTTTTCGTCCCACTTGGCACCGTCAAACACGGGGGTGGCGACAAAAATCGCGGGTTTTGTGGTCGGGCGAGTTTTGGTTTCAGTTCCCCGAGGAGCCTCGACACCAACTTTCTCCCCGTCGGTTTCCCAACCCCAGCGAGCGCAGTAGCCGAGGTGAGCTTCCAGCACCTGGCCGACGTTCATACGCGATGGCACGCCCAGCGGGTTGAGGATAATGTCGACTTGTTGGCCGTCGGCGTTGAAGGGCATGTCCTCGATCGGCAGGATCTTGGAGATGACACCTTTGTTGCCGTGACGTCCAGCGAGTTTGTCGCCGACACTGATCTTGCGTTTCTGAGCCACATAGACCCGGACCAGTTGGTTGACGCCAGGCGGAAGTTCGGCGTCGTCACGGCTGAAGGCCTTGACATCGATGACTTTGCCGCTCTCGCCGTGCGGAACCTTGAGCGAGGTGTCGCGCACTTCTCGGGCTTTCTCGCCAAAGATCGCCCTTAGCAGGCGCTCTTCGGGTGTCAGCTCTGTCTCACCTTTGGGTGTGACCTTGCCGACGAGCACATCGCCAGGTCCGACTTCGGCTCCGACTCGGATAATTCCTCGGTCGTCAAGGTCGGCGAGGATGTCGTCGCTCAGGTTGGGGATGTCTCGCGTTATGTCTTCGGCACCGAGCTTGGTGTCACGGGCATCAATCTCGTGCTCATGGATATGGACCGAGGTGAGTACATCATCTTTGACAAGCCGCTCAGAAAGGATGATGGCGTCCTCAAAGTTGTAACCCTCCCAGGGCATGAAGGCCACGAGCAGGTTCTTGCCGAGCGCCAACTCTCCGTTGTCGGTGGAGGGACCGTCAGCCAACAACTGGCCGGCAGCGACTTTGTCACCGACTGCGACCCGCGGCTTTTGGGATATGCAGGAATCCTGATTTGAGCGCTCGAACCGCTTCAGCCGAATGTTTTTCTTACCAAGGTTCTTGTAGTCGATGATCATGTGATCAGCGTCGAGTTCGAGCACGGTGCCGTCATCTTTGGCGAGCACCATGTCGCCTGCGTCGGTAGCGCAGTCGGTTTCAATACCGGTACCGATGTAGGGCGCTTCGGAACGCACCAATGGCACAGCTTGGCGCTGCATGTTGGCACCCATCAGGGCACGGTTGGCGTCGTCGTGTTCGAGGAAGGGGATCAGCGCAGTGGCAACCGAGATGATCTGTTTCGGCGAGACGTCCATCATCTGGACTTCGTCGGGGGGTACCGATGAGATTTCAGTGGTTGCGCCGAAGAACACATCCTCGTCGAGTTGGGCGCGTAGTTCTTTCAGAGACACTGCGTGCGGTGAACGCCTTACCAGCACGCGGTCGTTGATGAATTTGCCTTCGTCGTCGATGGGGGCGTTGGCCTGGGCGACCACGAACTCTTCTTCTTCATCGGCGGCGAGGTAGACGATCTCGTCGGTGACTTTGCCATCGGTGACCACCCGGTAGGGGGATTCGATGAAACCGAAGGGATTAACTCGGGCGTAAGAGGCCAGACCACCGATAAGGCCGATATTGGGGCCCTCAGGTGTTTCGATGGGGCACATGCGGCCGTAGTGCGAGAAGTGAAC
Organism: Candidatus Aldehydirespiratoraceae bacterium; assembly: GCA_965249055.1. Lineage (GTDB taxonomy): Bacteria > Actinomycetota > Acidimicrobiia > Acidimicrobiales > Aldehydirespiratoraceae > VXYK01. The sequence goes on from CBDFKX010000002.1 coordinate 1,032,549, forward strand.
GTCGCGCACTTCGAAGCCCGCTCGCTCTCGGGACAAACCACCGGGACCGAGTGCGGACAACCGGCGGCGGTGAGTCAACCCGGATAGCGGGTTGACCTGATCCATGAACTGCGAAAGCTGCGAGGTCCCGAAGAACTCTTTGATCGCTGCGACGACGGGTCGGATGTTGATCAACGTCTGGGGAGCGATTGCTTCCACATCCTGGGTAGTCATCCGTTCGCGCACGACCCGCTCCATACGCGACAAGCCGATGCGGACCTGATTCTGGATCAACTCACCGACGCTGCGGATGCGGCGGTTGGCGAAGTGGTCCTGGTCGTCGAGGCGGTAGCCGGGGGTGGCATGAGCCAAGTTGAGCAGGTAGGTGGTTGCAGCCAGCATTTCGGCTTGGGCCAACACCGACTGATCTGGGTCGGGTCTTTCCAGATCTAGACCGAATTGCTGTTCGAGGAAGTCGATCTCTGGACCGAGCTTGCGGTTGAGCTTGTAACGGCCCACCCGAGACAGGTCGTAGCGACGCGAATCAAAGAAGGCGTTGCGGAAGTATGAACGAGCCGATTCAACCGTGTGCGGTTCGCCGGGGCGTGCACGCTTATAGATCTCAAGGAGTGATTCTTCGCGGGTCGGGGCGATGTCCTTGTCTTTTTCCCACTGGCCTTCGAGAAGGTAGAAGTGATCAACTAGCCGGTCGAGGAAACCCGGTTCGTTTTCCTCGTCGTAGCCGAGTGCTCGCAACAAGGTGAACAGTGAGATGCGACGCTTGCGGGCGACCCGGGCGCCAGCGGTCGTGTCCTTGCCTGGCTTCTGCTCTACGTCGAACTCAATCCATTCGCCTCGGTACGGATGGATCGTGCCGGTGACGATCTGATGCTTGCTGCGGTTGCGCAGTCGGTAGCGTTCGCCGGGTTGGAAGATGACTCCGGGGGAGCGCACGAGTTGTGAAACCACCACTCGCTCAGTGCCGTTGATGATGAAAGTCCCCTTGTCCGTCATCATCGGGAAATCACCCATGAAGACGGTCTGTTCTTTGATTTCACCAGTGTTGGCGTTCATGAACCGGGCGCGCACGAAGATCGGCGCGCTGTAGGTCATGTCCTTTTCTTTGCATTCTTCAACGGTGAACTTCGGCGGTGGACACAGGTCCTCGTCGTCGGGATCAAATTCAAGTTCAAGTTGAAGCGTTTCCGCGAAGTCGCGGATCGGACTGATGTCTCGGAAGGTCTGAGCCAGCCCCTCCTTGAGCAGCCAATCAAACGACTTTCGTTGAACGGCAGTCAGATTCGGCAATTCGAGAACCTCTTTGAGGTTTCCGAATGAATAGCGTTCGCGTGGTTCGGCGCGTGTTGTCACCAGTGCTCCTGAGTTGCCAGTGAACGAAGACAGAGCGCGGCCACCGGAGCGCGAGAAATCGATGGGAAGTTAGTCGGAACAGGCACCAAGGGGACCACGCTGCCTCGAAGGCTAGTGGGCGGTGAGCTTGGCGGCAACTTGGGCAACAAAAAGCCGCGCCTGCCCTTTATATAGGCGGCACGCACCCGGCCGGTTGACCAGCCGAAAGATACGCGAAGAGTAGAACAGTTACCTGCCAAGGTCAAGTGCCGAGCGCGCAGCAGAGGATTCTCAGGCGGCTGTTGTGCACAGATTGGAGCGAGCTGCTGCGATCATTTCATCGCTCACGCCGATCGATTTGAGGTAGTTCGCGTGGTCTCCCCAACGTTGCTGTAGCCCCTCTAGCGTCTGTCGCATCACTGCTCTTGGTGATTGCCACATCGTCTCGAAATCGTCTGGGTTGAAGCCGGCAGATCGGATCTGCTCTCGGAAGGGTGATTCGGAGTTGGGTCGTCGGTATTGCTGGCTTATCTCGTAGTCATCGAGCAGATACGGTGCGGATACTCCGGCGAGTCCGAGAAGCACCATCGCCATGACTCCGGTTCGGTCTTTGCCTGCTGTGCAATGGAAAAGGATGCGGTGTCCCTCGATTATCTCATTGATCACTTCTATGAAGTAGTCGCCGAATCCTTCGAGCATGCCCAGATACCCAGAAGACATGTCGTCATTGTCGAACTTCAAAAGAGTGCCGTCGATGATTCGCGCCAGCATGCTGCGTTGTTGTGCCACGTCGCTCGACATCGGAAGGTGAACGTGTTTGACCGCGCTGGGCAGTCGATCTGGTGCCATCGCGACTTCGCCGTTGCTGCGCAGATCGAACACGGTGGAAATATTCAACGACTCGATCTGTGCCTGATCGTCGGCGGTGAGTCCGTCAAGGCGGTCGCTGCGAAACAGCCGTCCCCAGCGTGAGTACGAGCCGTCTGCGGTCGGGTAACCGCCGAGGTCTCGAAAGTTGTCGGGTCCGTCCATCTTCAGGCACCTCTCGGCCCCGACGATGAACCCTTGTTCGGGTTCGAACAAGTGAATGTATTGTCGGCGCTCGGTGCGAGCGATCACGGTGCGGCCTGCCGTAGCGGGGGCGCGAATATCGGTTCCAGGATCGTCGGGATCAGCCGAAACGAAGACCGACAACGACGGTGATCCACCTCGCCAGGTAACGATCAACTCGTCGTCATCGGAGACAACGTTGATGTGGGTGACGGTCACCTATTGGAGTTCGACGCTGGCGCCTGCTGCTTCGAGAGCTTCTTTGGCTTTCTCTGCGTCTGCAACAGCGATACCTTCCAAGATTTTGTTGGGGGCACCGTCGACCAACTCTTTGGCTTCCTTGAGGCCCAGGGAGGTGAGAGAGCGCACCTCTTTGATGACCTGAATCTTCTTTTCGCCTATAGCGGTCAGGACGACATCAAACTCAGTTTGTTCTTCATCCTCGGCTGGACTTTCACCGTCGCTGGCAGGTGCTGCGACTGCTGCGACGGCGGGCGCCGCGGCGGTGACACCGAACTTCTCTTCGAAGTCCGACAGCAACTCGCTGAGTTCAAGGACACTCATGGTGCCGATTGCATCAAGGATCTCTTCTTTGGTTGCCATGTCAGGCCTCCTTTTCTTGGCTGGCTTCACCAGACGTGTTGATATCAGTGGTGGTTTCAGGGCCGCCCCGGTCTTCGATCAGAGCGTTGAGTGCATAGGCGAATTGCCGTGGCACCGCCGAAAGCAGCCCAGCGAATTTGGTCATTGGTGCTTGGAACGTTCCAGCCAACTGCGCCAACAAGACATCGCGCGAGGGGAGCGCGGCCAGGGCTTTGATGTTGTCCGAGTTGAGCGGTTTGTTGCCGAGCACACCACCCTTGATCACCAACATTTGGTTGGTCTTTGCGAATTCCCGGAGGGCTTTCGCCACCGCGGCAACATCTCCGTCTGAACCGTCTGGCCGTTCTCCGACAAAAGCGAGCGCCGTCGGTCCGACGAGCAAGTCCTCAATCTCCAGGCCAGCGTCTCGCGCAGCTATGCGCACCAGCGTGTTCTTGTAGATTTTGTACTCGCCACCTGCTTGGCGAAGAGCGTTGCGCAACTCGGCCATAGCGGAGACGTCAAGGCCCCGATACTCGGTGAGGATCGTTCCGTCGGTGTCAGCGAACTTCTGTTTGAGTTCGTCGACGACCGCAACTTTCTCAGGTCTCGGGTCTTTCATTTCGCTCCTCCTTTCAACTCGAAAAAAACTCTGGGGTAAAAAAACTCTGGGGTAAAAAAACTTTGGGCGCTCACCGGATCGGCGAACGCCCAGACGAACCTCAAAATTTTGGGGCAATTTTGGGGTAATCAGGAAGCTCTCCTCGTCCGGCGGGCGGCTGCCCATTGGTGCTCTTGCTGAGCGCACCGGAGGTCTTCGGTGAACAAGATCTGTAGTTGTGTCGGAGAGGGTACCAAGACGCGCGCGGTTTGACTCAGTGCCAAACACAGGCGACTAGGCTTCGCTGCCGATCAGGGCTGGATCTACTTGAACACCGGGGCCCATGGTCGTGGAAACCACGATCTTTTTGACGTACTTGCCTTTGGCAGCGGCAGGTTTGACCCGCTGAATTTCGGCCGTGAGCGCACGAAGGTTACTCAGCAGAGCCTCTTCGCTGAAGGAGATCTTGCCGATCGGCACATGGACATTGGCAAAGCGATCCGTGCGGTACTCGACGGTGCCACCCTTGAATTCTCCGATCGCCTTGGCCACATCGGTGGTCACGGTGCCGGTCTTCGGATTGGGCATCAATCCCCGAGGGCCAAGGACACGACCGAGTTTTCCGACTGTGGGCATCATGTCGGGCGTAGCGATCGCCACATCGAAATCAGTCATGCCACCTTGCACCTCTGCGGCGAGTTCGTCACCGCCAACATGTTCTGCGCCAGCTTCACGAGCGGCGGTCGCCGCTTCACCTTGGGCGAACACCGCGACGCGGACATCTTTCCCGGTACCTGATGGAAGGGCCACTGTGCCGCGGATCATCTGATCGGCCTTGCGGGGATCAACGCTGAGCCGGATTACAGCATCGACGCTCTCGTCGAACTTCTTCGCACCAAACGATTTGATGATCGAAAGCGCGTCAACATCAGAATGCAGATGGTTGCGGTCGAACTTTGCGCTGTTGTCGTGATATTGCTTGCTTTTCGCCATGGATGGCTCCCTCTCGTTGGATGCCGCCCGGTGAGGTCTTCCGGTGCGAGCAGTTGGCTGGCTTTCAGCCGGTTGGTGTGGTTAGCCAGACACCTCAACACCCATCGAGCGGGCGGTGCCGGCCACCTGAAGCTTGGCGCCCTCAAGATCAATAGCGTTGAGATCAGGCATCTTTATTTCGGCGATTTCGGCAACTTGTGCGTCTGTGATCGATCCGACCGTCTCACGTCCGGTGTTGTTCGCTGCCAATTCGATGCCGGCTGCCTTCTTGATCAGATAGGTGGTGGGTGGTGTCTTGAGGATGAAGGAGAATGAGCGGTCTTCGAAGATGGTGATTTCCGCTGGGATGATCTGACCGCGCCGGTCCTCGGTGGCGGTGTTGTAGTCCCTGCAAAAATCCATGATGGCAACGCCGTGAGGGCCAAGAGCCGTGCCGACGGGCGGCGCGGGTGATGCTTGACCGGCGGGGATTTGGATTTTTACGACAGCAGCGACCTGTTTTTTGGCCATGTGATTTCCTGATAGACGGGGAGCGATCCAGTGTGGGCCGGTTGAGCCTCCGCGACAACCTCAAGCGTCACAGAGATCGGCATCAGAACGCGCCAATTGTTAGTTGTTGGTTAGTTGGAGTTCGCCGAACGGCGCTGTTAGAGCCTGGCGACTTGGGCAAACTCGAGTTCGACGGGGGTTTCGCGGCCAAAGATGTTGACCAGAACCTTGACACGGAGTTGATCTTCGTTGATCTCGATGATCTCTCCGGAGAAGTCGGCAAATGGACCTTCCCGAACCCGCACGGTTTCACCCATGCCGTACTCGAACATCGGCTTGGACCTTTTGGCCGCTTCCTGGGTGCGGTCAGCTTCAACACCGAGAAAGTTCTCCACGTCCTTGCGCCGCATAGGCGATGGTTTGCCACCCTGGTTTACGAAACCGGTGACTCCAGGCGTGTTGCGAATGACATACCAGGAATCATCGTCGAGTCGGGTGCGGCAGAGCAGGTAGCCGGGGAACAGCTTTTTCTCAGTGATTACCTTTTTGCCGTTCTTGAACTCGGGAGTCTCACGAGTTGGGATCACAACCTCGTAGATGCGCTCTTCCATGTTCATTGAGGCGATACGAGCTTGAAGATTCTGTTTCACTTTTTTCTCGTAGCCCGACTGGGTGTGGAGGACGAACCAACGACCTGGACGGTCGTTTGGAGAAACGTAAGGCGGCTCTTCTTCAGCCAAGATGTCATCTTCGCTGAGAACTTCGGGTTCGCTGGACTCCTCGGATTCCTGCGCTGCCTCCTCGTCAGAGTCGGCCGAATCGGGGCTCTCTTCGGTCTTGACGTCGCTGGTTACAGCAGAAGACTGCGTCACGTTGGCGCCTGTCCAGGCGTTGGCGAGACCTGCTCCTGTTGGTGCTGGGTCGGTTTCTGTTGGGGTTGCGGTTTGGTCAGACATCAGAACTCAGTTATCGAACAGATCAAGGATAAACACGGAAAACACCCAATCGAGCCCATAGATCATTGAGCCCAGCACAATGATGGTGACGAGAACGACGATCGAGTAGTTGACGGTTTCGGATCGAGACGGCCATGCAACCTTGCGGAGTTCGTTGCGTACCTCACGCAGAAACTGGAATAAACCGGTCCGTTCTTGAGGAGGTCCGGTGCTTGGCTGTTTGCGGCGCGCGCGAATCGGCTCGCCATCGGCATCAACCTCACCTTGCCTTTGCAACATGCGTTTTTGCTGTCGGTTCATCGACATGAGCGAATTCCTTGGGTCTTGACGACGCCGCCAAAATGGCGACAGTGCCACGCAGGGGCGGCAGGACTCGAACCTGCAACCGCCGGTTTTGGAGACCGGTGCTCTACCAATTGAGCCACGCCCCTGAGAACGCGCACCAAGGCTAGCATCCCCTTGGAGATTTTGGCCCTAGTTTGCCGCCGTCGGTTAGATTGCCAGCCGGGTGGCGCGGCGCTGCCGTTTAGCCAACGCGATCACACCCGCAGCCGCCGCGATACCTCCGAGAGTGGCAGCGGCACGGGCCGGGATCCGACGCGCAGGTGTCTGGTCCAGCTGGTCGAGTAAGTCACAAATCTCGTGTTCCAGGGTGGGGTCGAGATCGATCGGAGCGTTCGCCAGCGTGCGCATCATCCGACGCAACCGGCGGTAGCTCGCCAATTCGGCTTGGCATCGAAGACACTCGGCTACATGGACCCGAGTCGGCAACGAGAGCAACGACTCGTCTGTAGAGACAAGTTCGTCAACAAGGTCCCGGCAAGCAGCCTTGGCTGGCAGAATCTTCTCAGATGGCATGAGATTCCTCTCCCTGATTGGGGAATACCTGCTCGCGGAGCCGTCGGCGAGCGCGATGAAGGCGAACTTTCGCGGCGCTCACCGAGATACCCAGTTCCTCGGCGATTGCCTCATGAGGCAGGCCGTACACGTCTCGCAACACAACGACAGAGCGCAGACGATGCGGAAGATCCTGAACTGCGACCTCCAGTTCGTCTCGAAGAGCGACGAAATCGCCGCGCAAGGCGGGGTCGTTGTCGGGTCGGGTCTCGGCTAGGAGCGCTTCGTCAGGCAGTTCGTCATGACGATGCCGACGTTTCTTGGTGCTCTGGGTGGAGGCACAGTTAGCGACGATTCGATACAGCCAGGTACTGAAGCGTGCGTCGCCCCGAAAGCGATCAAGCCCTTTGTAAGCCCGAAGGTAAGCGTCTTGAACCACGTCTCGTGCGTCTTCCTCGTTGCCGGTAAGTCGAAGTGCCAACCCGAAGGCGTCGCCATGGGTGCGGCGCACCAACTCGTCGAACGCTTGGCGTTCGCCAGACTTCGCCCAAGCTACGAGCTCGTCTGGTTCGGCGGTGCGCATATTGGACCTTGCAGGCTGCGCCGAGTTACGTGACGGATCCGTGACAATTCGCAACTTCGATGAACGCTTAGGCTTTTGGCCCATGGGTGCTCCCTGTGGTGCTTGTAGCGACGGACAGATTCGAACTGTCGACCTCTCGATTATGAGTCGAGCGCTCTCACCTACTGAGCTACGTCGCCGCCCCGAAGCGACTTCCCGCTTCGTGAGCTCCCTGTCAGAATCGAACTGACGACCTTCTCCTTACCATGGAGACGCTCTGCCAACTGAGCTAAGGGAGCCTGCTACCCGCGAAGCGTGAAGCGTTGGCAATGATGCCACGGCAAAAGCCCCGCTCCAACTCCTTTCCGTCATAGTATTCCCACCGCTTCGGACCTCGCCCGACTTTCACTGTGCCAATGGATCCTCCAACACCCGAGTCCAAGACTGCCAACCCACGGCTTCTTCGTCGCGCCTTGTTGGTGAGCTTCGCTCTCTATGTCACCTTGGGGTTGCCAGATGGCGTGCTTGGCACCGTCTGGCCCACCTTGCGTGACGATTTTGGGCGGGCCGACAGCAGCTTCGGGCTGTTGATCGCGTGCTCAGCGGTGGGCTACACATCTTCGAGTATCGGCTCTGGCCATCTGACTCAGCGCTACGGCACCGGGGTGGTTCTGCGAAATGCGTCTTTCGCTGCGGTTGCTGGGTTGGGGTTGTTGTCGATTGCGCCTACTTGGTGGACTTCGATGCTTGGCGTTCTGGTCCTGGGGGCTGGATGGGGGCTGTGTGATGCTTCAGTCAATGCTTGGATGGCGTTGACTCAGGGGCCGCGGCAAATGGGTTTGTTGCACGCTGCTTACGGTGTGGGAGCGCTTAGTGGGCCTTTGTTGGCCGCCGCGTTCATTGCCAACGGTGGATTGTGGAGGGGTCCGTTCATGGTGATCTGTGGACTCGGTGTTGTGCTCGTCGCAGGTATTGCAAGTGCACGGCACGGTTTCGATACGGCACCTTTGTCAAGCGAGGTTGCGGGCGCGCCGGCCCCAACTCGCGGGTCGCGGATGCTGCTGACGCTGTTGATCGTGTGGTTCTCGATCTATGTGGGGATTGAAGTGACCGTGGGCCAGTGGAGCTACACACTGCTGACCGAGAGTCGCGACCACAACGATGTGCTCGCCTCGGTATTGGTCGCCGCTTTCTGGGGAGGGTTGACGCTCGGGCGTTTCCTGCTCGCAGGTTTCGGTGATCGTTTCTCTCCTGAGCGAGTGCTTGCCTCGACGATCGGTACAACCGCTATTGGAGTGGTGTTTTATTGGGCGGACATTGCTTCGCTTGGCGCTTACGCGTTGCCCGTGATCGGGCTGTCTTTGGCGGCCATGTTCCCTTTGGTCATTGGGCGCACGGCGATCTATATCGGTGAGGAACGTGCAGCTCGAGCGGTCGGTTATCAAGTGGCTGCGTCGTCGGTCGGGTTTGTGGCTATACCTGCTTTGGTCGGGGTTTTGGCCGACCATCACGGGGTGGCAGTGGCCCTTCCGGTTACGTTCGCGGCGACCTGCGCGCTTGCGCTGTTGTGGACGCTCATCCAGGTTCAGTTGTCGCGTGCGACGGTTTCGGACTCGGTTTGAGCCTCGATGGTTTGAGTCGACCCTTTGGGGAAATCGGGGGTCAGAGAGGTGGCATCGCTCGCGCGTAACACGCCTTGCCAAACGCCTGTTCCGTATGCAAGGTCATCGGCAAGCCTTAAAGCGAGCGAGCGAACCAGACCCGCGGGCCGAGACCCACGAATCCAGTCGAGCAACGTTGGGCCTAAGAAGGTGGCGACTATCAGGGGTCGAGTACGAGGGCGGATCAATGCCAACAGAGTTGCCAACGGCCACCACACTCGTGCCACTGCACGAGCAATGCCATAGCCAGCGTGCAGGTGCCCGATCCCGGCTATGCGAGCCGTCATAGCAAGTGAGTCCGGTAATGGATCGAGCTTGCGCTCTAACGCTGCGGCGGAACCAACAGCCACCCCAAGGCCCAGGATTGGATGCCCCGCCGCTAGCGCAGACCAGGCCGCAGCGCTCCAGCGAGAACAGCGCGCTGGTGCCACGCGGGAGCCGTGTCGGGTTCCAAGCGCAGCAGCAGAGGAACCGTAGTTGCGCCTTTGATCGAGAAGGGCTCTCCAACTGTCACGGGGTCGGTGTTCGACATCCACCGCAGGGTCGTAGCGAACGATGCCGCCGCTATCAACGAGCCGCCAGATCAGATCGACATCTTCGCCGGTGCGCATCTCAGCATCGAACCCGCCAACTTCTGAGATGGCATCGACCCTGGCGACCAATGCCGCCGTCGGCAGGTAAGAAACCGGGTTTTTGGGAGCGACAAGAGCCCTTCTGTCACCAAGATCCAACGGTGAATGGTGCTCTTCGTACCTCTCCCGCAGGCTGTCACCGGGCCGAGACCGAACCCTCGGGGCTACCGCCACGACACGCTGATCTTCAAAATGCCTGACGAGATGGTTAAGCCACCCCGTCCACAATTCCACATCCGTGTCGACGAACGCCACCAAGGATGTCTCCACCGGTGCCAGTCCCGTGTTGCGTGCTGCGGCTGGACCTTGGTTGATGTAGTGGCGGATCAACTGCGCTCCGTGCCGTTCACACAACGTTGCGATCTCGGCGGAGTTCTGGGAGGCGTCGTCGACTACAACGACGGGTAGATCACCGAGAGAAGCGAGGCAACAGGCGAGACCGTCTGCGTCGTTGTAGGCGGGGATCACCACCGTTATGTCAGTGAGGTCACGGTCGGCGACCGGATCAACGACAGGATGAACGACGCCAGTGTCAAGCAACCGACGCGCCAGTCTCCTGGCTTGGGTGGTATCGGCTAGCGGTTCGCCCCTTAGCCACGCTTCGAAGATCTTGGCGCCGGTATCTGAAAGCCGGATGATGCGCAAAGGGGCACCTCCGATGAGCAAGCGCCCATCGTCGCGGCGGTCGAGGGCTGTATCGGCGACAAGACGGATCCCTGCCGGTGGTAGCGCTTCGTCGGGCCGGGTGTCCACGCCCGCACGGTAGCGCCCACAAACCCAAGGCGCATCGGGGTTCGGCGTCGGGGATCAGGCAAAAACTTGGGTGACGGCGGCGGGGATGGCGGCCGGACCGTTGATGACAGCAAAGCGGGCACCGACCTTGGTTGCGAACTCCTTTGCGTCGTCGGCGTCATCAGCAGGGGCGAGCACCGCTAACTCATCAAGACGCCGCGCGACAGCCACGGGATCAGCTCCGGTGGTTGCCCGACAATCTGACAACAAAATCACAACCCGGCGTTTGGCTCGTGAACGATCAAGTTGATCAGCCGCAGCAGCCAAGGCTCCGGCTAGATCGGTGGTCCCCTGACCTCGGAGGCGTAACAAGGAATTGACCACCTGCGGAGCGGCCTTGGCGTCTTGCTGGGACTTCAGAACGAGGATTCGGTCAGCAAAAACCAGCGCCGACCAGTCGGTCGGGACCCGGTAAGAACACGCTGCCGCGGCCACGGCCGCGGTTGCTAGACGGTGACCGCTCATCGAACCGCTGCGATCAACAACCAGAGCAAGGGCGGTCATCGGCTTGGTCCAATGCCTGACCCGCAAATCAGCCATATCGGCGCTGATGCCTCCGGCCTCGGCTGCGACTAGAGCGTCGATCGAGCGGTCGATATCAAGATCTCCGTCGAAACGATCCGCCCCAGATGAGACCATCCGCCCGACCCCTCGTGCGCCAACCGGCCCGCCACGGGCAACATCAAGCACTAAGCGCCCGGCGATGCGTGCTGCCAGCGCGGCCAAGCGACGATCAGTGGCAGACGACATCTCTGTCAAGAGAGTCAAAGCATGGTCAAGGTCTTGATCGACTAGTTCCGTGAGTGCCTCTTCGTTGATCTCGCCCACATCACCGCTGATGTCGGCGAAACCTTGGTAGCGGCTCAACTGGCCACGTGGAATCGTGCGGCGGTTCTCCTCAGCCAGCGCATCGAGTGCGTCACTGCCCTCAAGGGTGAGGGGAGTGCCGTGGTTGCCCCCTACGGGGCTAGGGCTTTTCCCGGGTCGTGGGTTGCGCTTTCGGACTGCTCAGCACTGATGATCCGCTCCCACAGCTCGGTCACGATGTCTTCGGGAGTGCGGTCAGTACCCTCGTGAAGACGAATGCGCCCAGATATAGCGACCAACGCAGCGTCAAGACCAACCGATGAATCATCAATGTCAGCGGAGCGAATCGTTGCTAGCCGGGTTGCCACCTCAACCAGATCAATGGCCCCGCGGACCGATGAACCGATACGCAGGTCTGGGTGCCTGCGGGTCGCCCGAGAAATTGCAACCGCACGGCGTAGCAAGGTTTCGCCCGCTCCACCGGGCGCAAGTGGCTTCACGCGCAAGCAGACAATGTCGCGCTCCTCGTCGAAAGACTGATAACCCAACGAAATCCGAGACATCCTGTCGTAGATGGCGCTCGAGACTCGCGCAGTTCCAATGTTGTCGAACGGGTTCATAGCGGCGACCAAACGGAACCCTTCGGCAGCTTGAATCCGGCCAAGCCGAGGCAACGTGAGTTCCCCCTCTGACATCACCGTGATCAGGAGATTGATTGTCTCCTCCGGCACCCGGTTCAGTTCCTCGACGTAGAGCAATGAGCCGGTTCTCAGAGCCTCCACCAACGGTCCGTCCACAAAGACATGAGGCACGTACCCCTCCGCCATCACCCTGGATGGGTCGAACTGTCCTGTGAGGCGTGCGGGAGTCAATTCGGCGTTGCCCTCCACGAACACTAAGTCGCTGCCCGCCGTGGCAGCGACGGTGCGCAGAATCGTGGACTTGCCGGTGCCCGGCGGACCCTCAAACAACACATGACGGTTTGCGCCAAGCGCTGCTACGAGCAACTCAAGCTCACGGTGGCGACCAACAATCTCGGTACGTAACCCGGTAAGAAACGCGGGATCGTCTAGCATTTTGTCGGGTTTCATCGTTTTGTTGGTTCTGCTTGTTGATTGCTGTTTTGTTGCAGACAGCTCAGGCGAAGGTGATGACGCCGCGCACGTTTTTGTTGTTGAGCATGTCTTCGTAACCCTCGTTGACTTGATCGAGCGTGTAGGTGTTGGTGATCATCTCGTCGAGTTTGATCTGACCGGCCTGATACATCGACAAGATGTGTGGGATCTCCTGTCGCGGCGAGGTGGAGCCGAATAGGCACCCTCGGAGCTGCTTGTTCATCATGGCGAACTCGAACAAGTTGAGCTGCACGTCCATCTGCATGGCGGGAGCGACAGCAGTGGCGACGACGGTTCCGCCTTTGCGGGTGAGGAACTGAGCTGGCGCGATCATGTCGCCGGTGAGAACACCCGGGGTCAAGATGACACTGTCGGCCATGACCCCCAAGGTCATCTGACCAACGAGTTCGGTTGCTTCTTCCATTGATCCGGCACGATGAGTGGCGCCGAACTCCATGGCACTCTCCTGCTTGAACTCTGAGGGATCGACCGCCACCACGTTCTTGGCTCCCGCGACTGCCGCTCCCTGAATTGCGGCATGTCCAAGACCCCCGCAACCGACGATCACCACTGTGTCGCCTGGTTTCACTTCGGCCCGGTTCACTGCCGAGCCATAGCCGGTGGTGACACCGCAGCTGACCAGCGCGGCTGGTCCCGCGGGGATGTCTTTGGCGATCTTTATTGCGGAGTCGACGCTCACCACCATGTGCTCAGCAAATGTGCCCAACTTTAGAAAGGCACACAGGTCTTCGCCCGCTGCGCTGTGATGACGAAAACCGCCGGCCATCATCTCTGGCTCCATCAGATGCGCTCCGAGGTCGCACAGGTTTTGCTGACCCGAAGAGCACCAGCGGCATTTGCCGCACGAAGGGATGAACGAACAGGAGATGTGGTCTCCGACTTCGAACTCAGTCACACCTGGGCCTGTCGCCAACACCACACCTGCGCCTTCGTGTCCGCCTACGAGAGGCATAGGTGCCGGCATCGTGCCGTCGTGGGCATGTTCGTCTGAATGACACATACCTGCGGCGAGAGTCTTGACGAGGATTTCGCCTTCGATCGGATCGTCGAGTTCTATCTCCTCGACGCTCCAAGGGGTGTTGGGTTCGCGGAGAATGGCAGCCCTAGTCTTCATAGTGGTTCCTTTGGTGGTTCTTTCGAGATGGTTGCTCGGAATGGTCTACAGATGGTTTTCCGAGGTAGTTGTAACGTCGTTGAACGTAGCAGCCGAACGTCGTAGCAACCCCACTGGCTCTAGTAGGGGAGGCCGACTGCTGTGGTCAGGAACTCCGCATATGGCGAGGCTGTGCGGCAGGCGTCGGCGAACTCGTCGATGAAGCCAGGGGCCGTAGTGTCCTCCTCGGTGAACGAGACAGCGGCGATGTGATCCTTGCGTTTGAGGTCTTCGATGGTGGGATGATCGGGATCGAACCCTCTGGGCGGTCGTTTCAGCGAGTCCCCACCCAAGGCAAATTCTCCGGCGAATCCGGGAGCCTCCAGCGCATCGCGCCAAGCAGGCGTGTCGGCCACGATCCGCTCGCGGATGCGGGACACCGCGGCTGAATCCGGTCGCCAGATGCCGACCCCGGCAAAGACATCGTCGGGTTCTAGGTGGAGGTAGAAACCCGGCGCATGGGCCGACTTGCCGGCCTCGTGGCGGAAGTGGACCGCCGCTTGGGTCTTGTCCTTGGAGAACCTGATGTCGCGATAGATGCGGAACATGGAACCGCCGTTGGCTCGTGTGTCAGCGACGAAGTGCTCACTGATTGAGTGCAGGTGCGGTTCGAAGTCTGCGATGAAACTGAGCAGCGGTTCTTTGACGTGGCGCTCGTAACGCTCTTTGTTGTCGGCGAACCAGTCGCGATCGTTGTTGGCCCGCAACTCAAGCAGGAATTGGAACAACTCGGGACCGAAGTGGGATTGCATAGTCTCGTTCCTACTTCAGGAAGGCGTGTAGGAGTGGAAGGATCTGCTCGGGCGCCTCCTCGGCGAGGAAGTGACCGCAGTCAGCAAACTCGTGTATCTCAGCGTCGGACAACTCTGATCGCCAGCAGTCCAATTCCTTTGAGCGGAAGGCGATGTCTTTGGCTCCCCAGAGAACCAGCGCCGGTTTCGCGCAGAATGCTGAACGCTCGTCCCAGATCGATCTCAGCCAATCCGTCGCGCCGACGATGTGTCCTGGCAAGGCCGCGTTTGCGGCTCTGTCATCAGGAGAGGGCTGTGCTCGTCGATAGTGCTCCATGACTTCGGGGCTCAGCACGGCCTTGTCCCCGACCGCCCTGGGCATGACACCATTGACAAAGTAGTTGCGTCGCTTGATCAGGTACTGGCCCAGCGGGCTCGCCATCATCGAACTGAAGAACCGAAAGTGCAGTTCACGGTTCACTGGCCAACACCAGGTGTTGGTGATGACGAGTTTGCTCACGTGATCGGGGAACCGGCGTGCAAAGTCAAGACCGATCGGGCCACCCCAATCGGTTAAGAACAACGTCACGTTGTCCAGATCCAATTCGTTGAGAAGCGCTACGAAAGCCTCCGCGTGCGCGGCGGGGTGGTGGTCATCGGTGCGGTTGCTCCGTGATGACAAACCGAAACCGATGTGATCCGGCGCTACACAACGGAAATCCGACTGTAGGCCAGCGATCAAATGCCGGAACTCGAAAGACCATGCGGGATTGCCGTGCACGAAGACGATCGGTTCACCAGAGCCCTCGTCGACGTAGTGCATCTGATGGCCGCGCGGGGTAGTGAGAAACCGGCTCTCAAAGGGAAAAATCTCATCGGACACCCAATCCGGCCGACTACCAATTCGATCAGTTTTCATCGAGTGAACCTATCGCCCGCCCCGTCAGGTGCGTGCGACGTGAATGGCTGAGGCCGCGTCGTCTGCAGTTGATCCGCGCGCCCGTCCTACCAGCAGCGAATCCTGGCAATCGTCATGGGTTGTACAAGGGAGCGAATCTGCGACCGTCTGCGCTTCCCGGTTGACAGCTGATTCAGGCTGCTCAATCCCAGTCAGCGCCAGGTATTTCGGTGGCTCAGCGGATCTGCTTGATTGAGCCGGAAGGGTCGGCGGTGAGCACGTCGGCGTCAACACGATCGGCCAGCGCCAGACACAACCGGTCTGCCAGCGACAGCCCTTCGCTTCGTGTCCAGCGACGGGCGGCCCACTCCGCGTCGGCCACGACGACGGGTTCGATTCTGAGGCCGTAACTTTGCAGCAACGCGCGCGCCAGATCCCAGTCGCGGCCGGTGCCGAGCACCTTCTGGGCCACCTCCGACCAGTTCGCAGCACCGCACAATGCACCTGCCTCCAAGGCCACATCCACTTCCGCGGCACCGTCCTCTCCCTGGAGGAACGCCAAGATGGCCGAGGCGTCGAGAACCATGCTCACGCCAGGTCCTCCCGTTCCGATGCACGTCTACGGTCGGCCAGAAGTTCACCGACAAGATCAAGGCCCTTCAACTCTCCCCGCACACGTTCGAGCAACTGCTGTCGGGTCATCAGCACCAGCCCCCCCGAGGTGGGCAGCATCACCAGCGGTGTCCCCTCAGCGAGATGCTCACTCTCGCGGACCTCCGCCGGAACGACGATTCGTCCACGATCTCCCACTACGACAGTATGTATCCCATCCATATATCAAATGTACCACGCAATGTCACTGAGTACCATTAAGCATCACATAGTGCCACGCTCTGATTATGTTTCCCACCCAGCCGTTAGCAACTTTGCTGATCGGAAAGCGCCTGAGCTGATTCTCAGCCGAGACAGCGGGAGACACTGCTGCGGTTCAGCCGTAGTGACGGGCGACGTTTTCGGGGTAGCTGCGGGAGAAATAGTTCCAGAGTTGCTCGCCGTAGGTCGAGGGGCGGTAGCTGCTGGCTATGTCGCCGACGCCAGCCTCAGTCTCCTCCTTGCGGGCCATGAACCCAGCGCTGGTGTGGTGTGGACTGGCCGCCACCGCCGCGGCGAACCGGTCATCGAGAGGCAGCGGGGCCAGCGAAGCATCCAGCGAGGGTCCATGGAAATAGCCAGCCGAGTAGCGTTCGCAGGTGGTGATCACCCGGTGAGCGGTGGCCACCAGATAATTGCCGGTCATGGCCTGGAGCATCTCTCCGAGATTGATGACGAAAGACCCCTCCACGCAGGGAACGTCTATCCACTCGCCAGCTTGGTTCTGTACCTGAAGGCCAGCGGTCGGGCCCGGCGCAAGCACAGTCAAGAACCCGGTGTCGTGGTGTGCGTTGACCCCGGCAGCACCATCAGGGGTGGGTGGATAGTGAATGAACTTCGACAACGACATCGGGCGGTCCCCGAAATAGCGCTTCATGTGGTCCTCGGGCAATCCCAGGCCCGACGACAACGCGCTGAGCAGCCGGTCGGACAAATCGCCCAACTCGTCGAACCATTGGTTGGCGAGCTCTCGCTGTCCAACCAAGACCTCCTCGGGCAGCCATTGGTTGGGACCCAGCAGACGCAAGTAGTTGGGTTCGGCGCCTTTGGGATGGGCCGGCCACTCGGTCCACCAGTCGATCTGTTCGCGGATATCGGGGCGGTTGTTGGTGTACTCGGCCCCCACCGGCTCCCAACCCCGGAAATGACGTGACTCGACCTTGTTGATCAGCGCCTTCTGGTCGTCGGACAACGCGAAGAAGTGGTGCATCATCTCGAACACGTCATCACACAACCCGTCGCTCACCCCGTGGTTCACAACCAGGAAAAAGCCGACCTCATGACAGATCCGACAAAGTTCCTCCGCCAACTCTTGACGCGCCTCAAAAGACGCCGAAGGTTCCGACAACAGCCCCAGATCCACCACCGGAATCCGATCAAACAGCGCTTCGGCCATGCCCCCACCCTACGGGCCTGGAGCAAACCCGACCAGACTCGGCTCAAGAGAATCCAAGACACGCTCACGCCACGGATAATTATTGCCCGACATCAGAAACCAGGTCGGTTTCCGACTTGCGTCGTTAGCCAGTCAGTCTCAAGTATTTGTAGCAAAGCTGGTACGGCTACTCGGTTGGTCCTGTACAAGAACTGACAACCGGTACTGACCACACGAACTATCAGGGAGCTAACGCAGAGGAGCTTGCATTGCTACCACTGTGGAGCGTATAGCTACCGCTCTGAAGGTGATTCGAAGGAATCACCTCAGGTGTTTTCGAACTGCCAATAAGTCGGGCTTAAGGAGCTTCGGTTGTATGTTCAAAGCTATGAAATCTGCAAGCGACGAGCCACCTGCTACGGCCAACCAAACCATTGACGCCATCGCAGATGAGTCTCGTCGGGATCATGCTCCTCTACGTCACACCTTCCTGCAACAGGTTACACCAGAGGGTGCAGCTTGTGGGTCGAAACTAGCCGACCTCGTCCGGGCAGGCGACTCGCTGGGACTTCGCTTGTACTTGACAGCGGTACTAAAGGCGTCCTCCCAACCATGGGACACCGCACTACCAGCGCCGGTTTGGGCACGTGCTTTGGGCAACGAGTTGCCCAATTCCAAGAGTGCGACCGGTGGTGTCTCCAAAGCATGGAGACGGTTGGAAGACCACGGACTCATACAACGAAGCCGATACAACCGAATGGCGCAGATCACCCTGCTCCGCGAAGATGGGTCGGGCCAGGAATACACCCATCCCGGCGACAAAGACAGCCGGATGGATGGCCGCGACGTTTACTTCAAGGTGCCCGTGGCTCTGTGGAGGCTTGGGTCCAGCAACGATCGACGTTGGATCAGAGAGTTGAGCGTTCCCGAACTTGCGATGCTGCTGATCTCGTTGAGCTTGAACGACTCGTTCCGGTTACCAGTCGAGAACGTCCCAGACTGGTACGGCGTCTCAGCCGACACGGCCCAGCGGGGGCTGTCCGGCCTCCGCTCCTGCAAATTGTTAGACGTAGACACCCGCACCAAGACCGCACCGTTGTCTCCCACAGGCTTTACAACCGAACATCGATACACATTGCAGGCGCCATTTGGCCCGACCGGTCGACTCCAGCAACACCGACGCCGAAGGAACGACCGATGAAAGCGCTCAGTGACGGCCAACCGATCCAGGGTGATGTCCTAGCTGTCGTCGACGAATCGTCACCGGTTGCTGGCCCTGGCGTCTACTACATTGTCACTACCGCTGTAGTCTTTGACCGGCCTACCGTCCAAGATCGCATCATCGGTGTCGTCGGCGAACGACGTTCGCCATTTCACTACCGCAGCGAAGGTCCCGAGGCGATCGCACGGATGGCTACCCTTCTCGAGGAAGTGGAGGTTGTGGCCTCGGTGCTGTGGCGCTCGGTTGCTCGGCGTGGCCAAGTTGTGGCGCGGCGGGAACTGCTCGCAGCGCAGGCTCTTCGGGTCGCCGACGACGGTGTCACACATCTGATCATTGAGTCCGGAGACGCAAGCAGCGATCAACGCGACCGTAAGACTCTGTTGGACACTTTCGCAGACAGAGGCGGCGTACCGTATCGGTACGACTGGCGGTCCAAGGCCGAACCATTCCTGTGGATTGCCGACGCGATCTGTGGTGTCACAGCCGAACACTTGCTGAATAACAACAGCGTTACTTTTGACCGGCTCACTGCCGCAGGGATCATTGAGGTAGGCAACGGATGACAAAAATGCGAAAGTTCCGGCTCCCGTCCTAGTCGATCTGCCTTGCGGCAGATCCTCGGCCTGGCACTCCGGAACTCACGTCTTTCCTCCAGCGCAGTACCGAAGGACGCCTTCATTATCGGTTAATTTGTCCCAAACGTCAACTTGTCACTAGAGACGGCGACTGAGACCAGCATTCTCATCTGTGGGTTGGAGCCATATTGGTCGTACTTAAGCCTAGGGTCTCCGCTGCGCGACGACTAGGCGGCGCACACAGACTTAGCCTGGATCCACCGACGGGTTTGTGGGATCGTCGGTTTGGGGCCGGGTGGTCGTTGGGCTGGTGCGTGTGTGCGGGCTGGCGCGTTTTGGGGCGTTTTGGGGCGTGCGGGACTGGAGTGCGGGGCTGTGGCGGGTTGGTGGCGCTTGGGGTTGGGCTGCGCTGCGCGGGGCGCTGAGCGGCGGCTCAGATGAGCAGGGGGAGGTTGCGGATTCGTTGCAGGGCGGTGGTGAAGGTGTTCTGCCAGGGCCAGTTGAGCGGCAGGCGCAGTCTGTGGCGGCCGCTGTGGTTGACGAGGCGGCCTGGCACGGTGAGGAGCCGGTTGCGGATGGTGGCTGCGACGGTGAGTTGGCGCGTGGGGTGGGCGCGGCCGAGGCGGGCGGTCCAGCGGGCGAGGTTGTGCGCGAGCACGCAGCAGGCGAGCCAGGCGCCGTTGGCGGGGAATCGTCCTGAGGGGCAGCGGCTGAGCCCGGCGCTCTCTTTGAGGTCTCTGATGGCGAGCTCCACGGTGGCGTGGGCTCGGTGGTAGGTGTCGGCGGCTTTGGTGTCGAGGTCGTGTCTGTCGGTGACGAAGCAGTGGTAGCGCCAGTTGGGCCACAGCTCGCCTTGGGCGCCGAGCAGGCGGGTGCGGCGCACGATGAGCCGCAGCTTCGCGGGCTTGGCGTCGTCGCCGTGGAGCTTGTCGCCGCGGCGGCCGGCTTCGATGGTGGTCTCAGCGACTTGGGCCTCGCCGCCGCGGGTGTAGGCGATCGGTGCCCAGTCGTCGTCGTCGTCTATGGCCGCTATGGCTGCTTTGACCTTGGCGTTCTGCGGGATCGTGATCGAGTAGGACGCACCGTGGGCGCCGAGGGCCGCGATCATGTCATAGGAGAAGAACCCCGCATCGGCGCGCACCGTCACCGCCGCGTGCGCCGCCAGGCGCCGCACCCTCGCCAGGGTCTCACGAGCGAAGTGCACGTTGCCGCGCTGAGACGATCCCGACCGCATCCGCGAGTGCAGCACCTCGCCGGTGTCTGAGCGCACCGCCACCAGCGGGTGATAGCCCAACACCTTGGTGTGGCCGTACGCGGCGCCGTGCTTGGCCTTGCCGCACACCTCACACACCGTGGAGTCCAGATCCACCGTCATCTCCGCCACGCTCGGCGCGGCGCCCACAGACCACGCCCGCATCTGTGCTGACTCCAGAGCCTTGTCGAGTTGGCGCACATGCCCGAACGTGAACGACCTCAAAAACGTCCCCAGCGTCGACGGCGCCAACGGCGCGAACGGCAGCACCGCCGCCGCCGAGCCCGACCGCAGCCGCTGCGCGTCGTCGATGCAGCACCCGCCCACCAGCATCGACGCCACCAAAGACAGCACCTTGTGACCCGCCCCCGAACCCGCCGACCCGCCCGGACGCACCGTGTCGTCGATCAACGCCTCCAAACCCAGCCTCGACATCACCGTGCCCGCCAGCAACAACCCCGCATCAGCCACCAAAGACCCATCATCGAACACCGCCCCCAACCCGTCGATCCCACCAGCTACGCTCCTCACAGGAAGTGCCTCCTCTCGTGGCCAGAATGACCGTTACATCAAACAGCATTCTCCCACGTCAGGAGGCCTTTCTGGTGGACGCGCCAACCCCCACAACCTCACCGCACCGGTGGATCCAGGCTTAGTCAAAGACGATTACACCGCGGATGTTCTTGTCGTCTCGCATGTCTTGGTAACCCTCGTTGATCTCATCAAGCGAGTAAGTCTGGGTGACCAACTCATCGAGTTTGAGCTGACCGGCCTGATACATACCCAGCAGATGTGGCACCGCCCGACGAGGACTGTCAGAACCGTAAATCGTGCCCCTCAGTTGCTTGTTCATCATGGCGAACTCGAACAGGTTCAGCTGCACATCCATCTGCGTCATCGGGGCCAGACCTGTGACCACAATGGTGCCGCCCTTGCGTGCCAGAAACTGGGCTGGCGCCACCATATCCCCGGTGACCACACCTGGTGACAGAACCACGCTGTCGGCCATCACCCCATGGGTCAGGCCCCCGACCAACTCCATCGCTTCTTCCATCGACGCGGATGTGTGGGTCGCTCCGAACTCGAACGCCTTCTCCCTTTTGAACTCCGCCGGGTCGACCGCAACGATGGTCTTTGCACCCGCAGCCTTCGCGCCTTGCAGGGCGTTGGAACCAATGCCGCCGCAACCGACCACCACGACAGTGTCACCCGCCGAAACCTCAGCACGGTTGACGGCCGATCCGTAACCGGTCGCTACGCCGCAGCTAACCAGCGCCGCAGCGATCAACGGTACGTCCTTGTCGACTTTGATCGCCGAGTCTTCGCTGAGCAGCATGTGCTCGGCGAACGTACCCAGTTTGGCCATTGCGGAG
The DNA here is from genome assembly GCA_965249055.1 of Candidatus Aldehydirespiratoraceae bacterium. GTDB lineage: Bacteria > Actinomycetota > Acidimicrobiia > Acidimicrobiales > Aldehydirespiratoraceae > VXYK01. The sequence continues at coordinate 1,054,206 of CBDFKX010000002.1, forward strand.
AGAGGTTCACCGTCGGGGCCGATGTGGGCGTCTCGCCCGTCGGTGATCATGCCCCGGCCGAGTGTGCCCGCTCCGAGGTCGCACAGGTTCTGCTGGCCCGAAGCGCACCAACGGCACTTGCCACAAGCTGGCACGAACGACACCGCAACGTGATCGCCCACCTTCAAACTGGTGACTTCGGGACCGACCTCTATCACCACACCGGATCCTTCATGTCCGCCGATTACAGGCAGCAAAGAGGAGCCGCCTGGGGCATCGGCTGAGCCGAGATCACCGGTGACCATGTGTTCGTCGGAGTGGCACAGGCCGGCAGCGTGGGTCTTGACCAAAACCTCGCCTCGTCGAGGATCATCAAGATCCACATCTTTGACTAGCCATGGCTGGTGGGCTCCGTACAGTACCGCAGCGCGAGTCTTCATCGTTGTTTCTCCAACCTTGTTCGGACCAAGTGAATTGCGCGCACAGTAGTAAGAGCCAACGTCACAGGCGAATTCCGCCCTTGCCCGCGAGTGCGTGGTGCCCGCAAGTGTGATGCCGCGTGCGTGGCAGGATGGCACCGACCCAGCTCAGATGGTGCTGGTCATCCCGCCGTCGACTGGGACGACGGTGCCAGTGATGGCGCCGGCCCCTTCTGAGCAGAGCCAACAGATGGCGTCGGCGACTTCGGCCGGTTCGACGAGTCTTGCGATGGGTCGTTGATGGGCGGCGAACTCGTTGATGTCAGTATCGAATGCAGCGGCTGACGCTTCCAGAATGGCGGTGCGGGTCGAACCCGGTGCCACCGCATTGGAGGTAACCCCTGTACCGGCCAAATCGACAGCTAGTGCTTTCACCAAACCAATGACTCCGTGTTTGGCAGCGACGTAGGGCGCCATCTTCGAAAGCCCGATAGTGCCCGCTGACGAGGACACCGCCACGAAGCGACCTCGTCGGGGTTCGGCTGAAGCCAATATCCGTGGGATCGTTGCACGTGCTGTCTGAAAAACCCCGGTCAGGTCGATATCGGTGATCGTGTTCCACTCGGCGTCGCTGACCTCCCAGAGTGGCGAACGGGCCTTGAACACGCCGGCTACCGCAACCGCGGCATCAAGACGACCGAAGTGCGTGACCGCTGCTTCTGCCGCGTCATGTAGATCGACTTGGTTCCGCACGTCTGTCTGCATTGTCAGGACATGGTCGCCACCGGCGGTTCCAACCGCAGCAAGTTCGTCTGGGGTCGCGAGCGAATACTCGATATTCGGGACATCACCACAGATATCGACAGCGACCACAGACCAGCCGTCTGCAACTAGCTGTGTGACGGTTGCAGCGCCGATACCGCGGGCGGCTCCAGTAACAAGGGCGACAGGTCGATTCATGGCAACTTGTCTAGCTTGTCCAGCGCCGATTGCCAGAAAGTTCGGTGCAAGTTGTTGGCTAGGCGCTCGTTAGCTGGTTGACGGCGTCGTCGATCAAAGCGGCAAGGAGCCTGGTTCCCTCGGCTGCATTGGCGCCGCTGGGATCGCCGAGAACACCATTGGCCGATACCTCGCGAACACCAGCCTCGAATATCTTGGGGAGTAGTTCGTCGAGTGGTTCGGTGGCCCCGGGTTCGGCTTGGTCGAGCCGAACAAGGTCCTCGGCGATCGCCAGTATCAGCGAAGTCTCGGTCCGTCCGGCATGTGCATCGGCGCCGGGGAGTCTTACCGACCACACTTCGAACGCTCGTCCTCGCGCCTTGCACACTTCGGTCGCGGCGCGAAGCGCGTAGGCGTTCCCGCCGTGACCGTTGATCGCCACGACGCGTCCGAATTCGGGGCCGGCATTTCCGACGATCTCGATGAGCATCTCAGACAACACCCGGGTACCGACCGAAAGAGTGCCGGCGAAGCCTCGGTGCTCATCGGAGGCGGTGATGCTGATAGCTGGCGCGACCCGGACCGATTCGAGACGATGGGCTACCCCTGCCGCTACTGCCTTTGCGATCCGCGTGTCCGTGTCGAGAGGAAGGTGCGGTCCGTGTTGTTCGGTGGAACCCAGAGGAAGCAACAAGGTCAACGCCTTCGCCTCCGATGATGCAGCGGCGACGTCTGGAGAGGTGCATGAGCCGAGTTTGGCCATGTTCGAAGCGTAGCTGTGAGGGCTCAGCCCAACGCGGGAGGGGAGAAGTCTCTTGGCACGACTATGTCATCGGGTGTCAGGTCGGTGATTGAGTTCTTGCCTATGCCGCGCAGTGTCGCCTTGATTCCAGCGTTGAGAATGTCGAGCACGTTCTCGACTCCGGCTGCACCGTTGGCTGCCAAGCCCCACAGATAAGCCCGGCCGATCAGCACGGCGTCGGCGCCGAGGGCACATGCCTTGACCACATCGCTACCCCGACGGATACCGCCGTCAAGCACGATCTCTGTATCGCCGCTGACCGCCTCGGCGATCTCTTTGAGCACTCGAATCGAGGCGGGGGCACTGTCGACATTGTTGCCTCCGTGGTTCGACACCGAGATTGTTGTGGCTCCGGCATCAACTGCGCGACGGGCTTCGTCTGCTCTAGCAATCCCTTTGACCATGAACGGGCCGTCCCACTGCGAGCGCAACCACCCGACATCTTCCCAAGTGGGTGGCGGTGTCGTCATCCAGGTGCCGTAGGCCTCAAAGAACAGCGGCGCTTGCTCGTCGACACCGGCAAAGTTGGGGACCCGGAGACGAGGAATTGTGCCCTCACGCAACCACGACCAGCACCATGCCGGTTTGGCCAAGACCTCAAGCGCATGCGGCATTACTTCTTTAGGGGCGAACGATTGCGGAATGTGCGGGCTGCCCCAGTCGCGGCCATGGGAGAACGACCAGTCGAGGGTGAGGATCAGACCCACCGCCCCTGCGGTTTTGGCGCGTTCCATGCGGGCGAGCATGAAGTCACGATCACCGGCCCAATAGATCTGGAAGAAGGTTTGCGGGTTGGCAGCCACCACCTCTTCAACTGGTTTGCCCCCGAAGGAACTGAGTCCCATCGGGATCCTCCGGTTCGCTGCTGCTTGGGCAACCGCCACTTCGCCTTGGGGATGAACGGCTTGCACGCCGGTGGGGGAGATCATCACAGGCATCGCCGAGGGCTGGCCCATGACGTTGACGGCGATCTCGGGGTCGGCTGCTTGTCCGGCGGTCACGGGCCGGAACCCGAGCTCGTCGAACGCAGCGGTGTTGTCGCGCATCGACACGCCGGCCTCGGCACCTGCTACCAGGGCACCGTAAACCGACTTGGGGATGCGCTTGCGGGCACGTTGCTCAGCGATGGCAACGGTCTCAAACCACTTGTTACTCACGATTTGTGACCGTACCGCCCACTGGCCACACTGCATCAATCATTGCAGGCATCAATCAATGTCGGCGGGGGTTTCGGTGCAGGAAGGTGACGGGGCTGGGGCGGGAATGATCGAGAGCGGGCGAGGGGCGGGCTGCGTTGGCGGCGTTGACGAGTGGTTCACCGTGGCCCAAGACGCACTCCGGGTCGGGTCCATCGAGGGGGATGCCGGTGAAGAACTTGGCTGCCATGCAGCCTCCCTGGCAGGCATCGAAATGGCCACACGAGGCGCATGCTCCGGCTGATTGAGGTTCGCGAAGCTCGGCGAAGAGTTCGCTGTGTCGCCACACTCGTGCGAAGCCACCTTGATCGCGGACACTGCCCGCCCGGAACTCGTCGTGAAGCACGAAAGGACAGGCGTAGACATCGCCGATCGGGTCGATCAGGCATACCACTCGACCAGCCCCGCAAAGGTTCAGACCCGGCAGTGGCTCACCGAGGGCAGACAGATGAAAGAAAGAGTCGCCGGTGAGCACCTCGGGCCGGTCCAGCAACCATCGGTACAACTGGCGTTGTTGAGTATCGGTGGGATGAAGTTCATGCCAGCTATCGGCGCCCCGCCCAGAAGGACGAAAGCGGGTAAGCCGCAACTCGGCATCGAATTTCTTGGCCATTGCTTCGAACCGGTCAACCTGGCCAATGTTGTGACGGGTCATAACCACCGAGATTTTGAAGCCGGTGAACCCGGCATCGTGCAGGTGTTTCATGGCCTGTTGAGCCACCTCAAAGGAACCTTCGCCGCGCACCGCATCGTTGGTTGCCGCGTCTGCTCCGTCGATCGAGATCTGCACGTCTACGTAGTCCATGGCGGTGAGTTTGCGGGCAACGGTGGCATCGATTCGTGAGCCGTTCGTTGAGAACTTCACGCCGACTCCGTGATCGGTGGCGTAGTCGACGAGATGCCAGAAGTCGCTGCGGATGGTTGGTTCGCCTCCGCCGATGTTGATGTAGAAGACCTGCATCCGCTGAAGTTCGTCGATTACGGCTTCGGCTTCTTTGGTGGTGAGTTCGCGAGGGTCGCGCCTGCCCGACGAACTGAGGCAGTGAATGCACTGCAGGTTGCAGGCATATGTCAACTCCCAGGTCAAGCAGATGGGGGCGTCAAGTCCCGCCTTCATTTGGTCGGCGAGGCCGCTGCGTTTAACCGGCGACAACACCAGGTTGTCCGGTGCTGGCGTAGCGGCGAACGCGAGCGGCGAGATTGCAGTGGCGGTCATATTGCGACCAAAAAATCGGAGGCGGCAAGCGATGCCAGGGCCTTCTCGAATGACGGCCAACGACGATCTTCGAGACCCGCTGAGGCGAAGGCCTCACGTACGCTTTCATGCTCGCCAAGGCTCGATACGAGCGTCACAAGCTCGGGTGCCCTCAGGAAATTCAGGCGTCGGTTGCCGTAGTGGTAGGCGAGCGCGCCGAATGGTTCTGGCCGTAGAGCCACGCGTTCATGCAGGCGGTAGCGACGATTCGCGTCAAACTCCACGGACTAGTAGACCCCGCACATGCCGTCGATAGAGATTTCCTCCACGAGCAGTTCCTCTTCGACGAGTTCGCCGTGGACGTTGGACTCGGGTTCGGTTCCGGTCGGTGCTGTTGTGTTGAGGGGCTTCACAGATGACTCCTTGTCGCGCGGTAGCTGGGTCTTGGGTGACCCGTTCGAGACGACGTAGTCACCCATGTCAGCCTAGGGGATAGCGCCTAGATGGTTCCATCCTGTGTCGGTGACCTACGTTTGGGGGCGGTTTAGGAACAGGGAGGCATTGTGAAACTCGACATCATGTCTGGGGCGCTTGAGTTGCGAGCTATGCAACGACATGCCCGAGCCGTTGAGAAGGCTGGCTTTCACACGATGTGGTTGACCGAGTCAGGCCGCACCGCATATCTCTCGGCTGCTGCGGCTGGGTTGGTAACCGAACGGCTGAGGCTCGGAACTGCCGTTGCTGTGGCCTTCCCGCGCAGTCCGATGATCACAGCCTCGGTCGCCTGGGAATTGGCCGAGGCTACTGAGGGGCGTTTCACGCTTGGCTTGGGCACGCAGGTCAAAGCCCATATCGAACGCCGTTACTCCAGCAGTTACGCGCCTCCAGGTCCCCGGATGAAAGAGTACGTCCAGGCTTTGCAAGCGATCTTTCGGGCTTTTAGGGGTGAAGAGAAGCTGTCGTTCGAGGGCGATTTCTACTCGTTTTCTTTGTTGCCGCCACAGTGGTCACCGGGACCGATCGCAGTCGCAGATCCGCCGGTCTACGTCTCCGCGGTGCTGGATTGGATGTCGCGGATGGCGGGAGAGGTTTGCGACGGGATCCATATACATCCGTTCAACTCAGCGGAATATGTACGTGATGTGCAACGGCCCCGTGTGCAGGAAGGGGTTGACCGTGCTGGTCGCGACCTTGCCGATGTCACCTTTGAGATTCCGGTGATGACACCGGTGGGCGACACCGATGAGGAGATGACCGAGTCCCGCGAACACGCCCGACAGATGATTGCTTTCTATGGCTCGACCAGGACTTATTCGCCGGTCTTTGAGACTCACGGGTTCGCTGGACTTGCAGATGAGCTCCATCAATTACAACGGAGGGGCGATATCGCCGCGATGGTTGGACTTATAAGCGATGAGGTTCTCGACCACTACACGGTGTCGGGTACCTGGTCGAACCTCGGGGCGAATCTGGTTGAGCGTTACCGCGATGTTGCGCCGAATGTGTCGTTGATGACCTACACCGCTTCGAGCCAACTGCGCCGCCACCCGGACATCCTCGACCGTTGGTCCGATGTCGCCCGCGACGTGTCAACGGCGTCGTCTTAGTTAGCGCCGCTAGTTGTCGGCGTCGATGGCGTGGGTGCGCAGCATTTGTAAGGGGACGACTTCAAGAGCCCGCTGATGTGTAGCGGTGAGCCGAACTGGTGCGGCGGCGCCTGCGAGGGCAGCTTCGAGCCATCGAGCAGCGCACACGCACCAGCCATCGCCGGGCGAGAGCCCCTCAAATCCCCACTCGGGACGCGGTGTCGATAGGTCGTTGCCAGCTTCTTTGGAGAAGTCCAGAAACTCGCGGGTGACGATCGAACAAACGGTGTGCGAACCGATGTCCTCATCGGATGTGTTGCAGCAGCCGTCCCGAAAGAAACCGGTGACGGGATCAGTTCCGCAGTCGACGAGTTCGGTCCCCAAAACGTTTTGTGCCATACCCCATCAAAGCACGGGACTAGATTCGTTGCACTCCACGACTTTGCGACTTCACGATTCCCGACCGAAAGACCCAACAACAAATGCAACTCCGCTTGGCCACTGTTGCCGATGCAGAAGATCTTCGCCGGATCTACAACCACGAGGTTGAGAACACAACGGCCACCTTCGATATCGAGTCGCGAAGCCTTGAAACCCAGCGCCAATGGATCATCGAACGCCAAGGTGCTCTTGGGGTTCTAGTCGCTGAACTCGAAGGACGTGTGGTTGGCTTTGCCAGCCTCAGCCCATACCGGAACCGTGCCGGTTATCGCACGACCGTCGAAAACAGTGTGTACGTGAGCGAAGATGCCAGAGGGCTTGGTGTGGGCCGGGCGCTAATGGACGAGCTCATTGACATGGCCGTCAAACGGGGTTTTCACAGCATGGTCGCTCACATCGTCGACGGGCACGAAGCGAGCATGGCTCTTCACCGAGCTTGTGGGTTTGAGGTTGTGGGCACAGAACGCGAGGTTGGCCGCAAGTTCGGCGCCTGGCTCGATGCCGTCATCATGCAACGCATGCTCCCTTAGCTCTGCTTGCGCTGCGGGCGGAGCCGCAGATGGCCGATAACCGTTGCTGGAACTGACAAGGCCCGGCACCGTAGCGCCGGGCCCCATCTCCGCTGTGGGCCGAGAAGGATTTGAACCTTCGTAGGCATAAGCCGACGGGTTTACAGCCCGTTCCCTTTGGCCGCTCGGGCACCGACCCGCGGACCAGAAATACTACCGGTTCAGCGCCGCGACCGGCACAGATTTGCGGGCGGAGCTAATCAAGAACGACCGCTGCTTGATACGGTTTCGCCATGCCGACATTCGATGTGGTTTCAGAGCTTGACGACCAAGAAGTGCGCAACGCCGTCGATCAAGCCTCCCGCGAGGCAACGCAGCGCTACGACTTCAAAAACACTGGGTCTTCGGTGAAACTGGGAGACAACGTCATTGAAATGGCGTCGTCGTCAGAAGATCGTCTCACTGCGCTGCGACAAGTTCTCGAAGAGAAACTGGTGAGACGCAAGGTAAGCCTCAGAGCGCTCGACTACGGCAACGTAGAACCGGCCTCGGCAGGGACCGTTCGCCAGACCGCTCGCCTGCAAGCCGGAATCTCACAAGACAAAGCCAAAGAGATAAACAAGTTCATCAAAGGTCTCGGCCTTAAGGGCATCCAATCATCGGCACGGGGCGAGGAACTCCGCGTACAAGGCAAGAAGCGCGATGACCTACAAAAGGTGATAGCGGCACTCAAAGAAGCCGACCTGAAAATCCCCCTTCAGTTCATCAACTTCCGCGACTGAGCCGGCTCACATCGAGCGCAGGCGGGCGATTCTTTCTGCGGTGGGGGGATGGGTGCTGAACAGCTTGCCACCGCCGCGGCCGCGAGCCTGCGCGCTCAAAGGGTTGATGATGTAGCTGCTGGCCTGGCTCGGGTTGACGTTCACGGGGATGGCGTGAGCGCCGCGTTCCAGCTTCTCAAGAGCACTGGCCAGCGGTTCACCGCTACCGATGAGCTTGGCTGCTGAGGCGTCGGCTTGAAACTCGCGACTGCGGCTGATCGCTGCCTGGATCACCATCGCCGCGATCGGGGCCAGAAGCGCGAAAGCGAGCTCGCCAATCGGATTGCGATCGCGGCCACCGCCTCGGAACATCGCCCCCCACATAACAATGTTGGCTGCGAAAGTGATCGCCATGCCGATCGCGGCGGCGACTGACCCGATGAGGATGTCGCGGTTGCGGATGTGAGCCAACTCATGGGCCAGCACACCTCGAACCTCTTGCCAACTCATGTTTTCCAGCAAACCAACGGTCACCGCCACCGCGGCGTTGTTCGGGTTGCGTCCTGTTGCGAAAGCATTCGGCTGCGGGTTGGGTGAAATGTAGAGCTTCGGCATGGGCATATTGGCCCGCATCGTGAGGTCTTCCATGATCTCGTAATACTGCGGCGCCTGTTCGCGGGTGACGGCTTGAGCACGAGCGGATTTGATCGCCAACGTGTCGCTGAACCAGTACGAACCACCGACCATGACCAAAGCGATCACCAAGCCGATCACCAGGCCTGTCGAACTGCCGATGGCACCACCCGCCACGATGATCAGACCGCCGAGCATGGCAAGCAGAACAAAAGTCTTTGCTGTATTGATCATGGGGTTAGACACCTCCGGTTTTTCTTGGCTCAGTGCAGAGCCGGCCGCCAGATTGTTGCCCTCAACACTAGGGCCAGTCTGATGCTCGCGGCTACGCCGATTTCTGCGATTCGGCTAATCCTCGTCACTGTCCGCGGCACCCTCGCGAATGGCTGCAACCACATCGGGGTCGGCGAGTGTGGTGGTGTCGCCCAGATCGCGACCGTCGGCCACATCGCGCAGCAACCGTCGCATGATCTTGCCGGAACGGGTCTTGGGAAGGTCTGGCACCAAAAACACGGCTTTTGGTCGTGCCGTCGGGCCGAGTTTCGTGCCCACATGCCGCCTGATCTCTTCACGCAGTTCTTCAGAGGCCTCAACCGCGCCGATGAGAATTACGTAACCGACGATCGCCTGACCGGTGATGTCGTCTTTGGCTCCGACCACAGCGGCTTCGGCGACCGCGGGGTGGTCAACCAGGGCGCTTTCCACCTCGGCGGTGGAAATGCGGTGGCCCGAGACGTTCATCACGTCGTCCACACGACCAAGCAGCCAGATATAGCCGTCCTCGTCAACCCGGGCTCCGTCACCGGCGAAATAGCGGCCCTCATAGTTTGACCAGTAGGTCTCGTGGTAGCGCTGCGGGTCTCCCCAAATGCCGCGCAGCATCGATGGCCACGGCCGAGTGATGGTCAGGTAGCCGCCACCAATCTCGACGGGGTTACCACCGTCGTCGACAACCTCGGCGTACACCCCGGGGATAGGCGTGGTGGCGGTGCCAGGCTTGGTCGTGGTCACCCCTGGCAGGGGTGTGATCATGTGGGAGCCGGTTTCGGTCTGCCACCAAGTGTCGACAATCGGGCAGGAACTCCCGCCGATGTTGTTGTGGTACCACATCCACGCTTCGGGATTGATGGGCTCGCCGACGGTGCCCAAGACCCGCAGACTCGAAAGGTCACGCCTTGCGGGCCAGTCGTCTCCCCACTTCATGAACGTGCGAATGGCGGTGGGGGCCGTGTAGAGCTGTGTCACCCCGTAGCGCTCAACGATGTCCCAAAGGCGATCCTTGTTCCAGTCGGCCCGGTCGCCGCTGCGCTCGTCGGGCCTCGGTGTGTCTGGCGTGCCCTCGTACATGACCGAAGTGCAAGCGTTGGTCAGCGGCCCGTAGACGATGTAGGAGTGACCGGTCACCCAGCCGATGTCCGCGGCGCACCAATACACATCGGTTTCCGGTTTCAGGTCAAACACGTATTTGTGGGTGAACGCCACCTGTGTCAGATAGCCGCCGGTGGTGTGCATGATGCCCTTGGGTTTGGCTGTGGTACCCGAGGTGTAGAGCAGATAGAGCAACTGTTCGGCACCCATCGGCTCTGGAGGACAACTCGATTCCGCGGTCGCCATCAGGTCATGCCACCAATGATCGCGACCTTCAACCATGACCGGGTCAGTGCCGCAGCGATCAACCACGATGACGTTCTCAACACTGGGCGCACCTGCCGTGAGCGCAGCATCGACGTTGGGCTTCAAGGCAGATGGCTCACCGCGCCGATAGCCGGCGTCGGCGGTGATGATGAGACGAGCCTCAGCGTCTTCGCAACGGTCGGTGATGGCGTCAGGCGAGAAACCGCCGAAAATAACTGAGTGGGCCACACCGATGCGTGTGCAAGCGAGCATGGCGATCGGTAGCTCGGGGATCATCGGCATGTAGATGGCGATGCGATCGCCCTTTGACAGGCCGAGGCTCTTCATGACGTTGGCGAATTTCTCCACCTCCGCCAGCAGTTCTGAGTAGCTGATGGTGCGGGTGTCACCGGGTTCGCCCTCCCAGTGGTAAGCGACCTTGTCGCCGAGTCCCGCGGCTACATGACGGTCGAGGCAGTTCTCTGAGACGTTGAGCTCTCCGTCTTCGAACCATTTGGCGAAGGGAAGATCCCATTGAAGCACGGTGCTGAAGTCGCTGGACCAACTCAACAATTCGCGGGCCTGGCGCGCCCAGAAAGCCTCGTAGTCGGCATCGGCTTCGTCGTACAGCGAATGGTCGTTGGCCAGGGCCCCAGCAACAAACTCTGCTGAGGGTTCGAACGTCCGCCCCTCACTTTCGTAGACCTCAATTGATCCCTGAGCCATGGCACATCCCTTCGCGTTCACTTCGTGGCCAAAACCATACCCACGGTGGCTATCGCGTGCTGCATGGGGAAAGCTGGTGAGATGTCGGATCAACCCGCGGCCGCGACCTATCAGCGAGACGGCCACATCGCCACGATCACCTACAACCGGCCCGAGGCGCTCAACGCCGTCAACGGGGCGATGCGCCAAGCCCTTGACATTGCCTGGACCGAATTTCGTGAAGATGACGAAGCCTGGGTAGCCATCGTTACGGGCGCCGGCAGGGCCTTTTGCGCGGGAGCGGATTTGCGCGATGGAGCGGGAGCTACCGGCAGTTGGCCGGGTTCGTTCTGGGAGTGGCCCACGATCACCACCTTCGAGAGCGGGTTGGAAATCTGGAAGCCGACGATCGCCGCGGTCAACGGACCGTGTATTGGTTACGGGCTCACCGCGGTCCTGGCATGCGATTTTGTGCTCGCCAGCGAACGGGCGAGTTTCGCATACCCGGAAGTGAGACTGGGGCAGGCGACGATCGTGGGAGCGCTGAGGTTGCCGGACCATGTGGCGATTCCGGATGCTTTGGAACTGCTGTTGACCGGCGACCCAATCGACGCTGATCGCGCCGAAGAGATAGGTCTCGCCTGGCAGGTTCATCCCCATGACGAATTGCTGGATGCGGCACACGGTTTGGCCGAGCGGCTTTGTCAGGGAGCCCCGCTGGCTGTGAGAGCCACCAGCGAAATGGTCAGGCGGGGCCGCAAGATGGGATGGACCGATGCGGTGCGGATGGGTGAAACGATGCGCCGGGTCGTCGGGCAATCTGAGGACTCCGCTGAGGGCGGCCGTGCCTGGGCCGAAAAACGCGACCCCCAATGGAAGGCCCGATAAGGACAGCTGACAGATCTGTGGGCCATGATGAGCCCATGGAAATCCACGGACACTGTGATCCCGCGTTCTCGGCGGTGCGGGATGCATTTGAGCAGAACTTCGCTGACGGTCTTGAGTTGGGAGCCGCCGCTGCGGTGACCCTGGACGGTGAATTGGTGGTCGATATCTGGGCGGGAGACGCGAATTCTGCGGGCAATCCGTGGCAACGCGACACGATCGTCAACGTCTACTCGACTACCAAGACAATGGCAGCGGTGTGCATGCTGATGCTGGCTGACCGAGGCGAGTTGGACTTTGATGCACCTGTTGCGCGCTACTGGCCCGAGTTCGCCCAGCGGGGCAAAGAGAGTGTTTTGGTGCGCCACGTCATGTCTCACACCGCTGGTTTGCCGGGTTTTGTCCCTCCGGTCGTGCCGCCGATGTTGTACGACGTCGACCGTGTGGCCGCTCAGCTCGCCGGTCAACAACTGTGGTGGGAACCGGGCACCAAGTCCGGTTATCACGCTATTACCCAGGGGAACCTTGAGGGCGAGATCCTTTATCGCATCACGGGCGTACGCATGGCCGAATGGTTTGCCACCGAGGTGGCGGCCCCGCTGGGTGCCGATTTCTGGATGAGCCTCCCGGCTTCTGAAGACCACCGAGTGGCCGAGTTGCAACTTCCACCTCCTCCTACGGGTATGGAGGTGAATGGCGTGCCCGTCAGTCTGGATTCGATTGCGATGCGCACCTTGATGAGTTGTCCGCTGAATGCAACGGAGCCGCGTACCCGCGAGTGGCGTGCCGCGGAGATTCCCGCTGCGGGTGGACTTGGTAGTGCTCGCTCCATTGCGGCGGTCCATTCGATGCTTGCCAACGGTGGCGAGGTGAACGGTGTGCGGCTGTTGTCTGTGGCTGGGGTCCGTCGCGCTCTTGAGCCTCAGATAGATGGCGTTGACGAAGTGTTGATGCTCCGCTTGCGTCACGGCCTGGGTTTTGCTTTGGAGATGGAAGGTTGGGTGAACAGTCCGAACCCCAATCACATGTTTTGGGGTGGTTGGGGTGGTTCGTTGGCGACGGTGGACTTCGACGCGCGCATGACCGTGTCTTATGTGATGAACCGCATGGATGCCGAACTTACCGGCGACCCTCGTGGTGGCCGATTGGTCAACGCTAGCTACGCCAGCCTCAGCTAGCGGCGGGTCGCTGACTCCCTTTGGTGCCAGGACCCACAGCGGCTGTGATTTTTCTGACGAGGGGTTCGAAGTGGTCCAGAGGGAGCGTGTCGTAGTCGGGGTCGAAGGCTTGCTGGTCCCAGTCGTCGGTGAACTCTTCGCACAGCGCAAACCACGACTCGTTACGAAACTGCTCCCGCAAATCTGTGGGAGCATCGAAGTGGTGGTAATAGTGCCGTCCCTGGAAGTCTTGATGGTTGAGGATCGTCTGATAGACGTCGTCACGCACGTAGGGCTTGATGATTTCTGCTGAGATGGCACCGTGATTGGGTACCGAGATCGCTTTGCCTATGTCGTGGCACAGACTGGCGAACACCATCTCGTGATCTGCGCCTGCTCGCTCGGCCATCGTGGCGGTTTGGAGGCTGTGAGTCAGCTGGTCGGTGAGGAACCCGTCGCGGATATCGGCCAACGACTCCAGCAACATCAGTATCCGATCTGCTACTCGAGGTTGGTTGATAGCGGTGCACCGGCCGATGTGTGCCCATTGTTCGGCGGTGGACTCATCCATTCGCCGGAAGCTGTTGTCGGCTGTTGTGGTTGCGGACTCGGTGACAGTCATACCCCGATATTAGCCGCTTTGGGTAGTGATACAAAGTACAAAGTTAAGTGTAGGACACTCAAGTTTTCTGCGCTATACTGTAACTACTAACTCCGTACCGCCAACCAGAAAACAAACCTGAGACAAACATGGCCCTAGACCCAAACCGTTGGACTCTCAAGACCACCGAAGCCCTCTCAACCGCCACCGAAATGGCCCGCGGGGCTTCTCACCCCGAAATTACACTGCAACATCTGTTGATTGCCCTACTCGGTCAGCAAGACGGCATTGTGCAACCGCTGTTGCACAAGGTCGGAGTTGATGTCCTCACGGCTAGAAGCAAGGCGGAATCGGCACTGGAGCGGCTTGGAAACGCCTACGGATCCGAACCACAGTTGGCAAAACCGCTGATAGACGCTCTCAACGAGGCCGATCAACTACGTGCCGAACTGCACGACGACTACCTGTCCACCGAACACGTACTGCTGGCATTGGCCGAACTCATCGAGGTTGATCGCAAAGCGCTGCTCACAGCACTGAAAGAGGTTCGCGGCACTCATCGCGTGACCACTCAAACTCCAGAAAATCAGTATCAAGCCCTGGAACGATTCGGCCATGACCTCACCGAAGCCGCCCGTTGTGGTGAACTCGATCCTGTCATCGGGCGTGACGACGAGATTCGCAGGGTCATACGTGTGTTGTCGCGTCGCACCAAGAACAACCCGGTGCTCATTGGCGAGCCGGGAGTCGGCAAAACCGCCATCGTCGAGGGGCTGGCGGCTCGCATAGTCGAAGGAGACGTGCCCGACTCGTTGCAGCACAAGCGGTTGATCAATCTCGATATCTCGTTGCTCGTGGCCGGTGCCAAGTACCGCGGTGAGTTCGAGGAACGCCTGCAGGCGGTGCTCAAAGAGATCGAAGATGCCGACGGCGAGATGATCACGTTCGTTGATGAAATGCACACGGTGGTTGGCGCGGGAGGTGCTGAGGGGGCGATGGACGCCGGCAACATGCTCAAGCCGATGCTTGCCCGTGGTCGTTTGCGAATGATCGGCGCCACCACGCTCGACGAATACCGCAAACATGTGGAGAAAGATCCGGCACTGGAGCGACGCTTCCAGCAAGTCCTGGTAGCTCCTCCATCGGTTGAGTCAACCATCGCCATCCTGCGTGGCCTCAAGGAGCGCTATGAAGTCCACCACGGCGTACGGATCCAAGATTCAGCGCTCGTAGCCGCGGCTGTGCTGAGCGATCGTTACCTGACCGGCCGTTTCCTGCCTGACAAAGCAATTGATCTAGTCGACGAAGCCGGGAGTTCGCTGCGCATCGAGATTGATTCTGTTCCGACCGAGATCGATGTCGTCGAGCGACGGATACGGCAATACGAAATCGAACGTCTAGCCCTAGCCAAGGAGACCGATGCTGCTTCGGCAGAACGTCTCAGCGACCTTGACCGAGAACTAGCCGATCTACGCGAAGGTCTCGCCGCACTCACCATCAGATGGCAAGCCGAAAAAGACGCCATCACTGCCCTACGCGAAATTAACGAGCAACTCGAACATTTGCGCAGCGAAGTTGAACGCCAGACCGATCTGGAACGTGCCGCGGAACTCCGCTACGGCCAGATTCCCCAGTTGGAGCGTCAATTTGAGACCGCCAAAGCAGAACTCGACAAGCTCCAGGCCGAAGACTCAATGTTGAAAGAAGAGGTAGACGACCAAGACATCGCAGAAGTGGTCAGTCACTGGACCGGCATACCTGTCTCGCGGTTGATGGAAGGCGAAGTCCAGAAACTGGTCCGGCTAGAGGACCACCTACAGCGGCGGGTCGTGGGCCAGGACGACGCGGTTTCGGTGGTGGCCAACGCCATCCGTCGTTCCCGGGCGGGGCTCGGCGATCCTCGTCGCCCCATTGGCAGCTTTCTGTTTCTTGGGCCAACCGGCGTCGGCAAAACCGAACTGGCTCGCTCACTGGCCGAGTTCCTCTTCGACGATGAGCGCGCCATGGTTCGCATCGACATGTCGGAATACATGGAGAGGCACAGCGTCAGCCGATTGATCGGGGCACCTCCCGGCTACGTCGGCTATGACGAGGGCGGACAACTGACCGAGACCGTCAGGCGGCGTCCCTATTCGGTGGTGTTGCTCGACGAAGTCGAAAAAGCGCATGCCGACGTCTTCAATGTCTTGTTGGCGCTGCTTGACGATGGCCGACTGACCGATGGTCAAGGTCGCACGGTCGACTTCTCCAACGTCGTGTTGATCATGACCTCCAACCTCGCAGGTGAGCCCAGAGACTTCTTCAGGCCCGAGTTCATCAACCGAATCGACGACATTGTTCGTTTCGGGTCGCTAACCCAAGACGACCTAACCAAGATATTCGACCTCCAATTCGCGGATCTTGCGGCCCGTCTCGACGACCGCCGGATCGGACTTGAAGTGACCGATGAAGCTCGAACTCGCATGGCCAAAATGGGCTTCGACCCTGCTTTCGGGGCGCGTCCGCTACGACGCTTGATCCAGCGCAGTATCGGCGACCCGTTGGCCATCGCCATACTCGAAGGTCGTTACCTTGAGGGCGACACCGTAAAGGTCGATGTCGAAGGACCGACAGACAACCCGCAGATCGTTCTTCGCTAAATCCCCGTACGGATCGCTGCGAGATCAGGCTAACCTTTTTCGGTAACGCAAATCCATCGAGGGAGAGCGCCGTGCCAGCGACCATAGTCGTCGGTACTCAATGGGGTGACGAAGGCAAGGGGAGGTTTACGGACCTCCTGGCAAAAGAGATGTCCATGGTCGTCCGCTATCAGGGCGGCCATAACGCAGGCCATACGCTGGTCGTTGACGGTGAGACATTCGCCCTGCAACTTGTTCCCAGCGGAATCCTGTACGACTACATCACTCCAGTGATCGGTAACGGTGTTGTGGTCGATCCTCGTGTCCTCATCGCCGAGATCGACATGCTGACCGGGCGAGGCGTCGACTGTTCAAGGCTGAAAGTCTCTGGCAACGCGCATCTGATCATGCCCTACCACAGCGAACTGGATGCTCTCCACGAACGCCACCTTGGTGACGCCAAACTCGGAACTACCAAACGTGGCATCGGCCCCGCGTACGCAGACAAGGCGATGCGCGTCGGATTGAGGGTGCAAGATCTCGCTGACCCCAAGATCTTTCGCCAGAAACTCGAAGCTGTCCTCAGTCACACAAATCAGGTGCTCACCAAGGTATTTGGCCGGCCACCGGTGGATGGCGAGGCCATTGCTGCCGAATATCTCGACGAGTGCGCCCCCCGGATCCTGCCTTTGATCACGGATTCGGTTGGGTTGTTGCATGACGGACTAGAAGCTGGGCAGGAGGTGCTGCTCGAAGGTGCGCAGGCCACGTTCTTGGATCTTGATCACGGCACCTATCCGTTTGTCACTTCGTCCAACCCGGTTTCGGGTGGAGCATGCACCGGTTCAGGTATCGGACCTCGGCACATCAGTCGCGTCGTCGGAGTAGCCAAGGCTTACGTAACCAGAGTCGGATCTGGGCCGTTCCCGACAGAGCTCCACGATGACATCGGTGACTATCTGGTTGATGTCGGACGTGAGTACGGGGTCAACACCGGCCGTCGGCGCCGCCCCGGTTGGTTCGACGCAGTGATGGTTCGTCATGCAGTGCGGGTCAACTCTCTCAGCGAAATCGCAATTACCAAACTTGATGTGCTTGATGGGCTGGATTCGTTGAAGGTGTGCGTCGCCTATGAGATCGGCGACGGGCGTTATACCAATCTGCCCTACCATCAATCCCAGCTCCATGCTGCAAAACCGATTTATGAAGAACTACCGAGCTGGAAAACCGACATCAGCGCGATAACAAACCTGAACCAACTGCCCTCTGCAGCTGCCGGCTACATCGACTTTCTTGAAGCTCAGATCGGTGTGCCCATCCGTCTGGTGGGGGTCGGTCCGGGCCGCGAACAGTACCTTGACCGCAACGACAGGGGCGTCTGATGACTGACGCTGCGGCCAATGTTCTTTCTGATCGTTATGCCAGCGAAGCGATGAATGAGATCTGGTCGCCTGAAGGCAAGATAGTTCAGGAACGCCAGTTGTGGCTTGCTGTGCTGCGTGCCCAGGTTTCGTTAGGAATGGAGATTCCTTCGGGAACTATCGAAGCATACGAAGCGGTATTGGATCATGTTGATCTTGCGTCTATTGCGGCGCGTGAGGCAGTCACCCGTCACGATGTGAAAGCTCGAATTGATGAGTTTTGTGACCTTGCTGGTCACCAACACATCCATCGGGGAATGACTTCACGCGATCTAACCGAGAACGTTGAACAATTGCAGATCCGCCAAGCCCTCGTTCTAGTGCGAGATCGCTTGGTCGCGCTGCTTTCTCGTTGCGCCACCTTGGCTGCAACGCATGTCGATTTGGTGATGGTTGCCCGCACCCACAACGTGGCCGCTCAGGCCACCACCTTGGGGAAGCGCTTCGCAGATGTAGCCGAGGAAACCATGATCGGTCTTGAGCGTGTCGAAGAGTTGCTGGCCCGATACCCGCTTCGGGGCATCAAAGGTGCGGTCGGTACTCGTCTGGACCAGTTGGATCTGTTGGGAGATGCCGACGCGGTTGATCAATTGGAACAGCTAGTTGCTCGGCATCTCGGTTTCGGACGTGTTCTTGACAGTGTCGGTCAGGTCTATCCGCGGTCGCTTGATCTTGATGTGGTGTCGGCGTTGGTACAAGCCGTGTCAGCACCAGCGTCGGCTGCAACGACTTTGCGACTCATGGCTGGAAATGAACTGGCTACTGAGGGTTTTAGTCCTGGGCAAGTCGGATCCTCGGCTATGCCTCACAAGATGAACAGCCGCAGCGCTGAACGTATCGGCGCACTGCGCACGATTCTGGACGGTTATTTGACTATGGCGGCCAATCTCGCTGGTCGGCAGTGGAATGAGGGTGACGTGAGTTGTTCGGCCGTGCGGCGGGTGATGCTCCCTGATGCTTTCTTTGCTGCTGATGGATTGTTGCAGACGGCTATTGGTGTATTCGATGATTTTGGGGTCTTCGATGCCGTCATCGAAGCCGAACTGCAGCGTGAACTACCGTTTCTTGCCACGTCCCGCATACTCGGCGACGCGGTAGCAGCGGGACTCGGTCGCGAAGAAGCCCATCAGCTGATCAAAGGCCATGCTGTGGATGCAATGTTGGCGCGCCGTGAAGGCACCAGCGGGCCAGGTTTCGTTGAACGCATAGCTGCAGACGAGCGAATACCGCTGAACTCCGCGGCGATCCAAAACTGCTTGGCTGATATTGGCGACTTTGCGGGTACTGCTGTGAGTCAGGTGGAGCGCGTTGTGGCCCGCGCCAATAAGGTAATTTCTGAGCATCCACAAGCGGCTATTGCAAGCGCCGAAATACGGGTCTGATAGAGCATTCACTCAATGAGCTATGCGCTCAGTTAGCTCTATGCGGAACGGGAGACCCCGGCACGCTTGAGAATTGCAGCGGGAACTCCAACTGCACGCCAAGCTGAGTAGCTGATTCCGTTGCTTTCGCCGTAGGCGCTTGCGACATCGACAAACTCGTCTTCAAGAGCCGAAATGTCAATAGTTGTCTCAGCCGCCTCGATCTTGGCTGCAAGATCCATCTTCTCTTGAGTCAGGTGCAGGCGTTGCATCGGTTTTGCGTCACCGATTTCGTTGTCGATTTCGTCAATTCGCGCACGCATGGTTTCTGGTGTACGCCTGCGCCCCCGCTTTGGACGGTGCGACTCCAGCGCTTCAAGGTAGTTACGGACGGCACGGCCACGGGCTCTGCCTACCGATAGCGCTTCTCGATGTTCGTCGGACATTTCTCTTTTGGGCATTCAATTCTCGACTTTCTGACTCATGTTCGGGTGAAGCCTGGATAAATGCTATCTGTTTCTTCTTATATTGGTCAATGCGGTTGGATCGGCGATTTCACCGAACCGCCCGATTGAGGTATCAGTCGCGTCACTGAATAACGTTCTCAGCGTGCAGAACGCTCCAACCGCCGCCTATTCCATCACCCTCAAGATCTCGCTTGACAATGTTCCCGGCACGCTCGGTCGCTTCGCGGCCGCGGTTGGCGACGTTGGGGGGAACATCGCCGGTATTCCCGGCTTTGAAGCGAAAGGTCCCACGGTGGTGCGGGACATAGACGTTCATTGTCGTTCCGAAGCGCACGCCGCGCTACTAGCCGCGGCGGTCAACGAGCTCGAAGGTGTGATGGTGCTCGACTGGTGGGACCGTACCTATGCCCTCCATGAAGGTGGCAAAATTGAGGTGCTTCCGCTTTGTTCGGTTGGCGATGCGGATGACCTGTCTATGGCATACACGCCTGGGGTCGCGCGGGTCTGCCTGAGCATTCGCGACGACCAATCACTAGCGCACCGATACACCATCAAGAAGAACACTGTGGCGATAGTCAGTGACGGCAGCGCGGTGCTTGGTCTCGGCAATATTGGCGCACATGCGGCGATGCCGGTGATGGAAGGAAAGGCCCTGCTATTCAAGGAATTCGGAGGCATAGACGGCTTCCCGATCTGTTTGGACACCCAAGACACAGAAGAGATCATCGAGACGGTTATGCACATCGCTCCAACGTTCGGTGGGATCAACCTTGAAGACATCGCCGCGCCGGCCTGCTTCGAAATCGAGGAGCGCCTCAAGGCGGCCCTTCCGATACCGGTCTTTCATGATGATCAGCACGGCACGGCCATCGTTGCTTTGGCTGCTCTTACCAACGCGCTGAAACTGGTCGACAAGAAAATCGGAGATATTTCGGTTGTTATCTCTGGGATGGGTGCTGCGGGAGTGGCTGTGGGCAAGATTCTGCTTGACGCGGGGGTTGGCGAAGTCATAGGTGTTGATCGAATGGGAGCGGTACATGAGGGTCGCGACCATCAAAACCAGGTCAAGGAACGCTTTGCCGCGATAACCAACCGTGACCGCAAGGCGGGCACGCTGCCAGAAGTGCTGGTGGGAGCGGATGTGTTCGTGGGTGTGTCGGCACCCGACCTGATCGATGCTTCAAACCTTCGCAAGATGGCTCGTGACCCGATCGTTTTTGCTATGGCCAACCCAGATCCAGAAATTCGTCCTGAAGCAGCCGACGGTATCGCTGCTGTCATGGCTACCGGCCGCTCCGACTTCCCCAACCAGATAAACAATGTGTTGGCATTTCCGGGGATTTTCCGGGGAACCCTCGATGTTTGCGCGCATAGCGTGACCGAGAATATGAAGGTGAGTGCGGCCGCTGCAATAGCTGCTTGCGTGCCTGAATCGGAGCTACGCCCCGATTTTGTGGTGCCGTCGGTCTTTGATCGTTCCGTCGCTCCGATGGTGGCCAAAGCGGTCGCCGAAGCGGCCGAGCGTGATGGTGTCGTTCGTAGCGGGCCCAAAGCCTCTGGAAGCTGAACCGATTGGAGTCTGAATCGATGTTTGAACACCTGTTGTCACCGGTCTCGGTCGGGCCGATGGAGTTGCGAAATCGGATGGTCATGGCCCCGATGGGAGTCGAGATTGTTGGCGATGACGGATTCGCCAACGACCAAATCATCGCCTACTACGAGGAGAGGGCTCGTGGCGGAGTTGGGTTGATCATCACTGAGGTGTGCGCTATGGCGTACCCCCGGGGAGCCAACTCCGTGCACCAACTCGGGTTGTCAGACGATCGCTATATTCCGGCTCTGCGCCGGCTCACCGATCAGGTACACAACCACGGTGCCAAGATCGCTGTGCAACTCGTGCATCACGGCAAGGTCTCCCGTGTTGATATCAAAGAGGGGTGTCCTGTTCTTGTGCCGTCGATTCCTCAATGGCACGGGTCGCTTGACATGATCAACGATCTGACTCCCGAGGAATTGGGGTTGATGGCGGCGGCCAATGGTGGGGGGGCTCCGAACTATCACGAGATGACGGCGGCTGACATAGTTGGGGTGACCGCTGAGTTTGCCGCTGCTGCCAGGCGCGCGCAACAAGCCGGATTTGACGGCGTGGAGATCCATGGTGCCCACGGTTATCTGATCTCGGGATTCCTCTCCAAGCAGTGGAACCACCGAACCGATGAATACGGCGGAGATGTTCACAGTCGATCACGGCTGCTGTGTGAGGTTATTGCCGCTGCCAAAGCCGCTACCAACGAGAATTTCGCGGTCTGGTGCCGCCTCGATGCTCTGGAATATCGCACACCGGACGGCATTGTCTTCACAGACACCGAAGTAACCGCGCAACTCGCCCAAGAGGCCGGAGCTGATGCGATTCACCTCAGCGCTTATGGCGACCAGACTTCCGGTCCGGCTTTCACCGAAGGGACCCTGCCTCACCGTGAAGCAACTCATTCGGCGCTGTCGGGCCAGTTGAAGAGCAAGCTCAACGTACCGGTCATCGCGGTTGGCCGGATCCGGCCAGAAACCGGTGACGAAATGATCGCTCACGGCAAAGCCGACCTGATCGCTATGGGCCGCCAGATGCTCGCCGATGCCGAAACAGCGCTGAAAGTCGCTGAGCACCGCCCTGCCGATATCCGTCCGTGCATCAACTGCTACGTCTGCGTGGCTCAGCCGTTCTTCGATCGACGGGTGCGTTGCGCTGTCAACCCGGTGCTAGCCCATGAAGTCGAGTTGCGCGACATTGAACGCACGACCGCAGCGGAGCCGAAGTCGGTGCTTATTGTCGGCGGCGGACCAGCGGGTATGGAGGCGGCTCGGGTTGCTGCCACACGGGGACACACGGTCACGATTTTCGAGGCAAGCCCACAACTCGGCGGTGCACTGAGATTCGGCGCTCTGGTGTACGAGCCGAATCTTCGGCTCTTGAAGTGGTTGACCAGGCAGATGGAAACGCTTGATATTGATGTGCGGCTGAGCACGCCGGCGACCGTCGAGGCAGTCCAAGCGCTGGGGCCGGACAGCTTGATTGTGGCCACGGGAGCTTCGCGTGTCCGACCAGACATCGTTGGCATCGACCTGGACCACGTGCTTGATGGCGACGACCTGCGGGCCATGCTGACTGATCCATCCGCTGACGCTTCACGGAAGCTCTCTTTGACCGGGAGAATTGCGGTTGCTGCGGGTAAGCGACTCGGGTTGACAGACGATCCGGAACGGTTGGCCTCTTTGACGCATCACTACATGCCGATTGGTAAGCGGGTCACGATTCTGGGAGGTGGCCTTGTCGGCATCGAACTCGCTGAGTTCCTAGTGGACCGTGGCCGCACGGTCACGGTGCTGGACGCTGCGCCGACGTTGGCCACAGAGATGGCTCACCCGCGGCGTTGGCGTGTTCTGACTGATCTGCGTTCCCACGGTGCCGAGTTGTTGAGCAACGCCGATGTGTTGGAGGTGACTCCCACGCAGGTGCGCTACCGCCGCAACGACAGTGAACATGCCGTTGACGCCGATTGTGTGGTGATCGCGTCCGGCCTGACCGGTGATGAGTCGGTCGCGCAGCAACTGCGGGCTGCTGGCCTGGACCCTGTAGCGATCGGAGATTGCACGGGAGTTGGCTATCTCGAGGGGGCTATGAGCGACGGTTTCCACGCCGGCTACGCCGTCGGCTGAGCAACAGTGGGCAAACGCGAGCGACCCGGCGAAGATGCCGGGCCGCTGTTGGTGGTCGGGACCGGCGTCGATCCGGTGACCTACCGCTTTTCAGGCGGCCGCTCTGCCAACTGAGCTACCCGACCCCACAGCATCCTCGAAAGGATGCGTGGCGGTCCTGACGGGATTTGAACCCGCGGCCTCCACCTTGACAGGGTGGCGATCACTCCAAACTGATCTACAGGACCCTTCGCTCGGACATGCCGTGCGAACCTGGAACGGTATGCCACGCCGCCGATATTCACAACCTGTTTCAACCCCCGAGCAATTCCAGACCGAGCGGTTGTAGCCCGCACGGGATTCGAAGCTTCGACAAAGCCTCACATCCGAGCTGTTGCTGTATGACTCCGCGTGGACAACATGGTTAGATCACGTTGCGCTCTCTCAGAGCAGCGATCTGGTTTCCCGATAGTCCCAGCAGGTTTGAGAACACCTCGTCGGTGTGTTCCCCCAACCGCGGCGCGCCCGCTGGGACCGGCAGCGGGTTGTCGTCGAAACGGGGGTAGGGGGCCTGCTGGCGAACCGGTCCGATGACGGGATCATCGACGGTGCATACATCTCCCTGGGCGAGCACATGGTCGTCGGCAACCACGTCTGACACGTCGTAGACGACGCCAACGGGCACGCCGTGGCGACCGCAGCGCTCCTCGATGGTGGTCGCGTCCAGCCCGGATGCCCACTCGGCAATGGTCTGGTTGACAACGTCTCGGTTGCGACGTCGCGCCGATAGCGTGGCGAAGCGCTCATCGATCAGCAACTCGGGTCGGTTCATAGCCTCACAGAGGCGTTCGAACATTCCCTGGCGCACAGCCACGACGCACACATACCGTCCGTCCCGGCTGCCGAAGTTGTCGAGCGGCGCAACTTGGTCCGATCGATTGCCTGTGCGCTGGCGCACGGAGCCCAGACGGTCGTAGGCCGCGATCGTCCACTCCATGATCCGCAGCACCGATCCGTAAAGGTAGGCGTCTACCACGCCCCCGGTTCCGGTGCCCTTAGCGTCGCGCTCGTAGAGCAGGCTTGTCACGGCTTGAGCCGCGAATACCCCGGTCAGGTAGTCGGAAAGGGGAAGGCCAGGCCGCACCGGGGGCTGCTCGGGATGCCCGGTGAGGTGGGTCAGCCCAGCGAACGCGGCGGCGTTGTGGTCGAAACCGGTGTGCAGGGACTTGGGTCCCTGCTGGCCGTACAAACTGATGCGGGCCGTGACCAGCTTCGGGTCGAGCCGGGACGGGTCTATATTCCAGCGCTCCAATGTGCCGGGTCGGAAGTTCTCACACACGACGTCGGATACCGAAGCCAGACGCCGAAACAGATCCTGGCCCTCAGGGTCTCGAAGGTTGATCGTCACCGACTTGCGCCCTCGGCCTTCGACCGACCAGGAGAGGGAGTAGGGGTTGTTGTCTTCATCAGTGGTGAAGGGCCCGTTCAAGCGGGTTCTGTCGCCGAGATCGGGGTCCTTGATCTTCAGCACCTCCGCGCCCTGTTCGCCCAGGATCCCGGCGCAGAACGGGGCCGCGATCCGAGTGCCCACATCCAAGACCCTGATCCCGCTCAGAGGCTGCCTCACTGGGGCTGCCGATCAGCCATCTTGAGACACTCGGAGAGACGCTCGGAGCCGATTTGAGGGAATGCGCTAGCGCCCATGCGCGCACCCTAGATCACACAATTTCTCAGGCCAAGCCCGTTCTGTGGTCCGCTGCCCGCACCCGTCGGCATCCGCAGACCACCCCGTCGCCGAACTCCCATCCTGTTTGTCGCGAATGGTCAGATTGGGTTGAATAGACAAGGTTCCTCGTGGCTAGCATTGAGCCCATGAGCGCCTGCGCAACGCACGTAGTGGGCGGCGATGTGGTCTTGCCGAGCGGCATCGTGAGGACCGATCTGGCGATTTCCTCAGGGTGTATCCGCCGAATCGGCGCGGCCGTCGACGTCGAGTCACACGATGCCGTCCTGGACGCCAGCGGGATGCTCGTCGCCCCGGGACTGATCGACCTGCAATGCAACGGGGCAGGAGGCGCCGATGTCACCCACGATGCCGCGGCAATCGAAACGATGAGCTCGATACTGCCGCAATTCGCTGTCACCAGCTTCCTCCCGACTGTGGTCACTTCGACCAAGACGTCGCGCCTGGCGTGCATTGAGGCTGTGAGCCGATTTGCGGGGCGCAGGGGCGCCGCCCAACCGCTTGGCCTGCACTTCGAGGGGCCGGCGATTTCGCGAAACCACGTGGGAGCCCACGACCCTACGCTCCTGATGTCGCCGCCAATGCTGAAAGATGAGATCCAGGAGTGGGTGCGGTCGAGAGTGGTTGCGCTGGTCACGCTTGCTCCGGAACTCGACGGCGCGATCGCCGCGATAGAGCAGCTCAGCTCAGGCGGCGTAGTCGTGTTCGCGGGCCACACTGCCATGTCGTCCCGCGAGCTGCAACGGGCGCGGGCCGCTGGGCTTCGAGGAGTGACCCACCTGTTCAACGCGATGGCCCCGTTCGGACATCGGCTACCGGGGCCGATCGGTGCAGTCCTCGCCGACGACCAAGTCGCGGCTAGCGTGATCTGCGACGGCATCCACGTCGATCCCGTCGCTGTTCGCGTCGCATGGCGCTCGCTCGGCCCCGAGCGACTGCTGCTCGTTTCCGACGCGGCTGCCGCGCTCGGCGAGGGCCATGGCCCCCTCAAGCTGGGGCGGCGATCAGCGGTGCACGATGAATCCGGAGTCCGTACACCCGAGGGCGTGCTCGCCGGGAGCGCGTTGGCGCTGGACCAGGCGGTGCGCAACCTCATCGATTTCACAGGATGCACTGCGATTGAGGCGCTTGGCGCGGCGACCACGGCGCCCGCAGACGTACTCGGACGCGACGATGTCGGCCGTATCGCGGTTGGTGCACGCGGCGATCTGGCCTTGTTCGACGAGCGGCTCCGCCTCAGACGAACCGTTGTGGCCGGTGTCACGGCATGGTCCCACGAGTCGGAAGGGAATTGAGGACATGGAAGTCTTGATCGCCCGGAACGAGCGGATGGTCGGCGAACTCGCCGCGGACATTGTCTCGGCACGGCTAGCCGCGGGCGGACACCCGGTGATCGGTCTGGCTACCGGCAGCTCTCCCCACGCCCGTCGCGACCCAGGGCCTAGCGACGGGCGATGGGGCGCACCGGCAGGGTGCCTTGCTATTAGCTTGTCTTCGAGTAGGTTCAGATGATCTCGCGTTACTTCCCGGTCAACGTCCCATGACATCACCTTCTCCCACAATCTATGACGTTGCCCGTGCCGCAGGCGTCAGCATCTCAACGGTCTCGAACGCTCTAAACAGGCCCGACCGCGTCAGCCCAAAGACGAGGGCCCGGATACTCGAATGCATCGACGAGATGGGCTTTGTGCCCAAGTCAGAAGCGACGACCCTGGCGCGAAAGCAGATGCGACGAATAGGCGTGATTGCTCCGTTCACGTCGTACGTGTCGTACATGACAAGGCTGTCAGGAGTGCTTGCCGAAGCAGGGGCTTCCGGCTTCGAGGTAGCAACGTTCGACAGCGAGTCCGCCGCCACTTCCACAACGCCGATTCTCGACACCCTCCCCATCAAGGGCCAAGTGGACGGTCTCATTGTCATGGGTTTCGAGATCGATGCGGCGGTCGAAATCCGCCTGGAGGATCGCGAGGTTCCCACGGTCGTCGTCGACGCAGCCAGCACCCGCTTCCCCATAGTGACATGTGACGACGAGGAGTCCGGTCGGATCGGGGCGGCGCACCTGCTGGATCTGGGGGGCGGTGCCGGAGGCGGTTGCAATATAGAAGGCATCATAGGCGCCGACGTTGCTGTAGTGCTGCCAGGCCGACATGGCGAGCGCTCGATCTGAGATGCGATCGATGGGCCAGATGGCCAGATCGCTCAGAGCCATCACGGCCCGTGCTTCCTCAAGGCGTCCGGTGAGCACAGCGCAATGCCAGTGCCCTTCAAATATCATGAATGTCGACACCACACCGCCTGTCAAGGGGAACAGTCATGAGCGAAGTACCCGACAGCCGGGCCGACCCAGGTGAATCCATCTCAGAAGAGGCAAGTTCCAAATCAGGGATGTTGCCATCGCTACTGGCAACCGAGGGCTGGTTGGTCAGGGTCGCCGGGTCGGTCATGGTCGTCGCCGCTTTGATGAGTTGGGTGGAAATGGGGGTCGATGCTCATCCCAACGTCGCAGGTGTCGGCCCGGCGACAGCGGGCGCGGGTTTAGTCGTGATGGTGGTTGGACTGCTGCTTCTATTGAGGCGTCTGGGGGCCGCAGCGGCGGTGGGAGCAGCGCTTGGCGCTTTCACTGCAGCTTTGATTTTCATAGTCCGAGCAGAGACGATTTCTGACGCCCGGTCCTCGGGAGAGGTTGGGTTTGCACCGGCGTTTTGGGACGTGGGTGTGAGGGCCTGGCTCGGACTTGTTGCTTCAGCGGGCGCATTGCTCGGTGCGTTGTTGCACTTGGTGAGAGCAGGAACTGATTCTCCTCGACATCTCCAGTTGCTTCCGGCGTCGACGGGGGCGATTCTGGCCGTGGTGGCTCCAGTCCTGCTGACTTGGGGATTTGGGTTCTTGGTTTCAACCGATCAACGCAACGGGGTCCCGTTGTCTTGTTGATTGGGGTGCTGTGATGGCGACTCGTATGAGTGCTGAGGTGCAGGAGAAGATCTGGGTGTTGTTCGAAGACGGCGGGAGCTGACACTCGATCAGCGAGCAGGCTGGGCAGCCGGAATCAACGGTGCGCCGGTTCGTGGTCAGCAACAACAGTCGCCGCCCGATCGAGCCGCCGGTGTGGTCAAACAAGCGGATGAGCCTGACTGATAGGGAGGAGATCTCGCGCGGGATTATCGCAGGTGACACGCTCACCGCTATCGCCGGTCAGATTTGCCGGGCGGTGTCCACGGTGTCTCGGGAGGTCGCGCGCAACGGCGGCCGTGACGGGTATCGGGCTGCTGATGGTGAGGCGAGCGTTCGGGAACGGGCCAAGCGTCCCAGGCCAACCAAGATCGAGACGAGCACAGGGCTGAGGGCGAGGGTCGAGTACGGCTTGTCGGAGTTCTGGTCGCCCGAACAGATCGCAGCCGACCTGAAGATGAACCATCCTACGGATGCGTCGATGCGGCTTTCGCACGAGTCGATCTACCGGGCGATCTATGCCGGTGAGGTATCGAAAACCGTGGCTAGGAATTGTCTCCGTTCGAAACGGACCCGACGGATCCGGCGGACCAAGCGCCGCTACAAGGGTGTCGGAGAGATCAAGAATCAGGTCAGGATCAACAAGCGCCCGCCCCACGTGGAGGACCGGGACGAGGCCGGCCATTGGGAAGGAGACCTCATCGTGGGCACCAAGTCCACGGCGCTGGCGACGCTGGTGGAACGCAAAACCCGCTACACGCTACTGGTCAGACTCGACGGCCGTAGTAAAGCAGCCCTGAACGAGGCGCTTATCCCGGTGTTCGAGACGTTGCCGGATCCGATGGTGCGGTCCTTGACTTGGGATCAGGGCAAGGAGATCTCCGGTCACGAAGAACTCACCGAGGTGACCGGAATCCCCGTGTATTTGTGTTTCCCGCATTGCCCGTGGCAGCGAGGAACCAATGAGAACACCAACGGCCTGCTCCGCCAATGGTGGCCACGCTCGACCCACTTCTTCAACCTCAACCCAAGCGAGATCGAACGAGTCGCAGCATCGCTAAACAACCGGCCCCGGCGGACACTCGGCTGGACCACCCCAGCAACCGCCTTCGCCACCGAAGCTGCCTGACCGCCAGCAACATGATGCATGCGAACTGATCGGCTACAGGCTCTCCGCATCGGGGCGACACTTTGGCGCGCCCGCAGAACGGCGGCCGGAGCGTGACCCGGCCACCATGCCACAACTATTCCAATCTCAGTTCTGCCATCGATACCACCTTCAACGCCACTCCTGGCCTCCTCGCTCACGCTCAAAGGACGGGATGCGTCTTTCACCCAGGCAGTGTCAGACATGTCTCCGGAACGTCCGACATGTGTACGGAACGATCCGTCCGACATCTCCCGGGAAGAAACAACTACGAAGATTTGGGCAGTTGGAGGGTTTTTGAAAGGGTTACTGACACTCTGTTGAGAGGGTTGGATGCGACTGTCTGGGTATGGCGATGTTGTTCACTCTCATCCGGTTGGACCCTGCTGGTAGTTGGAGGGTTTCTGACATCGAAATGACAGGGTTGTCGCGTCAGCGGTTGGAAGGTGCCCCTTAGGTGGATGACGAGATGATTTCTCCAGTTCGCCCCGACAGTTGCGTTTCCGGACGCGTAGGGTGGATACGGCTACTGGGATTGTGGGGTAGCGATTTGAACTCTCGGCGCTGGTCAATTGGGATCGGCGGCCTGACCTGGCCGCCGTTTCTTGCTGGCGTCGCCATCGCGGGGCTGTTGGTCTTGAGTGCCTGCACTTCGACTGGCTCTGGTGAATCAACAACAAGCACGTTGACCCGTCCGACGACGTCCACGAGCTATAACCAAATGTTGTGGATGACGGGATTCGGATAGAAGGGCGGAGTACCCTTCCAAGCCTAAGTAACGGGTTCCGCCGGTATTGGCCGGCGGGGAAGGGGTACGCCTGATGTTGAAGATAGTCACAGATGACACCGCGCGCGACGATCTGGCCAGTTCGCTTGATGAGTTGGTGGTTGAGGGGGCGCGACGGATGTTGATGGCCAGCCTCAAGACCGAGGTCGCCGATTATGTCGAACGCCGCCAGGGGTTGGTTGATGAGGCAGGCCTGCGTCTGGTGGTGCGTAACGGCAAAGCTGCGGAGCGGACTTTGGTGACCGGTGCCGGTGCGCTCAAGGTGCGGGCACCACGGGTGAATGACCGCCGGGAAGGTCACCGGTTCTCGTCGTCGATTCTGCCGCGTTATGCGCGTCGGTCTCTCAAGGTTGGTGACGTGTTGCCGGTGTTGTATCCGCGTGGCCTGTCGACGGGGGACTTTGCCCCCGCCTTGGAGGAGTTCTTTGGTTCCGATGCTGGGTTGTCGGCGTCGTCGATCACCCGTCTCCTCGAGACCTGGACCGATGAGTACACGGCGTTCGAGTCTCGGGATCTGTCCGGGTCGGACTTTGTGGTAGACGTCCCAGATCGCTCTCTCGGACACGTCTCCAGGGCGTTGGACCCTTTGGAAAGGCCTACAGTCTCTCGGAGTGGTCACATTGCGGCTGTAAGGCGTGTGCGAGGCCCTGGCGCAGGCGAGGCACGACAACAGTGTTTGAGGGATACTCACGCCATATCTCTGGCTCCAAGTGGCGCAACATGATTGTGTCGACACCCCTTGAAGGGATTCGGATACTGAGTATGGCCGAGCAGTACCCGGGTCCGTACGCAACGATGATACTGGCCGATCTGGGAGCTGATGTCATCCTGATTGAGCGGCCGGAGGGAGGTGATCCGAGCCGGCGCTTCAGTGGACACTTCGAAGCACTTAATCGCAACAAGAAGTCCGTCGCTGTTGATCTGAAAACCCAAGCAGGACGGGATGCCGTTCTTCAGCTCACTGCGACTGCCGACGTTTTCATGGAGGGGTTCCGGCCGGGCGTCGTCGCGCGGCTCGGCCTCGGCCCGAAAGAGTTGCTGGCCGTGTACCCCGAGCTGATCTACGTTTCGATTTCGGGATTCGGCCAGACGGGCCCTCTCAGCCAACGAGCTGGCCACGATCTCACGATCCAGGGCGCAGCAGGGTTGCTTCAGACGCCAGAGGACGACAAGACGCCCCGCATGCCAGCATTACCTCTGGCCGACCTGGCTGCTGGGATGTTCGCAGCGATAGGGACGCTCGCCGCGCTGATTCGGCGACAGCGTACCAAGACCGGCGGCCACGTCGACGTTTCGATGTTCGACGCACTGATTTCGTGGATGGGCACCCGAATCGTGTCTAGCCTCAATGAGCTAGATCCTGCTCCTCACCCACCGGATGATCCTGGCTACGGGATCTTCGCGACCGCTGACGGCGATTTCTTAACGCTTAGCGTCGCGGGCGAAGACCACCTCTGGACGTCGGTTTGCCGAGTGCTCGGTCTCGATGACGAGGCCCAGTTGGTGACTGAAGCCCGGGAAGCCAATTCGGACGAACTGACCTCGAGGCTCCGGCAGAGGGTGCTAAAGCATTCTACGTCATGGCTTGCTGAACGCTTTGCATCCAGCGGAGTGCCTTTCGGTCTCGTGAACGACGCAACTGCCCTTGCCGACGATCCTCAGGTTCTCGCACGGGGTCTTGTAGTGAGGGGTACCCATAACGCGGGTGCGGGAGAACTGCGCTATGTCCGCCAACCGGTTCAGTTCCCGGGATCAGACACACCTGCACTGAACCCAGCCCCATGTCTCGGAAGCCACACGAGAGAGATCCTCTCTGAGGTCGGCGTCGATGTGGACGACCTTCTTGAAGAAGGGGTGATCCGTGAACCCCAGAGGAATACGGATAACTAGCCACATTGGGCAGTCTATTTGGCTTGTTTCGCCGCTGAGACCCGGCCTATGCCTGGTTCCGGTCGCATTGGATTGGAAATGTGCCCGCAGATGCCAGGGGGGGGACTGGAGGACGCGGGAGAGGGAGGGAGCGTAGTCATGCTGCGCACAGAGCGGGAATTCTTGGACGGTTTGAAGGACGACCGCTGCGTGGGTGTGCTCAGGCGGATTCAGGGGATCGTCGCAACACGATACGTCGGATCGAGGGCAGCAAGTCTCTCGATCGGGGTCTGCCACTCGAGGACTTTTCGGGGTCGGTTGTTGAGTTCGTGTTGAACTGCGGCGAGGTCATCTGGGGTGTAGATGCTGAGGTCTGATCCGCCCTGGGTTTGTTGGAGGCTCGGTTTATTGGATTCCAACTGTTAGTTGGTCGGTCTTGTTGGCATGGTAGGTGTCTTCGAGTTCGGCGGGCGGGATGTCGTCGAGATATCCGTGTAGCCGCTCCTGGTTCCACCAGTGCACCCAGCCGAGGGTGGCGAGTTCGACGTCCTCGACGGTGCGCCACGGTCCTTGGTCGGGGCCCCGGATCAGTTCGGTCTTGTACAAGGCGTTCACCGATTCGGCGAGGGCGTTGTCGTAGCGGTTGTTGAGTTCGTGTTGAACTGCGGCGAGGTCATCTGGGGTGTAGATGCTGAGGTCTGATCCGCCCTGGGTTTGTTGGAGGCTCGGTTTATTGGATTCCAACTGTTAGTTGGTCGGTCTTGTTGGCATGGTAGGTGTCTTCGAGTTCGGCGGGCGGGATGTCGTCGAGATATCCGTGTAGCCGCTCCTGGTTCCACCAGTGCACCCAGCCGAGGGTGGCGAGTTCGACGTCCTCGACGGTGCGCCACGGTCCTTGGTCGGGGCCCCGGATCAGTTCGGTCTTGTACAAGGCGTTCACCGATTCGGCGAGGGCGTTGTCGTAGCTGTCCCCGACAGAACCTATCGACGGCACTGCGCCGAGTTCGCTGAGGCGCTGTCCGTAACGGACCGACGTGTATTGCTCGGGTTCAAGGAGTCGTTGCAACACTGCCGTGTCTGCCAGATAGTAGAAGGTCGTTGAGGGCCTCGGCGGGTGTGCGCCATCCGAGCGTCTTGCGTGGCCGCGTGTTGAGCGCATGGGCAACGGCGTCGAGGTCCTCGCGTACATACCGTGAGAGGTCGGTGCCCTTGGGGAAGTACTGACGCAGGAGCCCGTTCGTGTTCTCGTTGGTGCCGCGTTGCCATGGCGAACGCGGCTCACAGAAGTACACCGCCATGCCGCTTGCCTGGGTGAAGTCTCGGTGACCGGCCAGCTCGACGCCTTGGTCCCAGGTAAGGGAGCCTCGTAGCCATTTGGGCAATGCGTCGAATGCTGCGGTGAGGCTGAGCGCGAACTCGTCGGCACTGCTACGCCCGATCATGTGAACCAGGACCGTGTACCGCGTGAGTCGTTCAACGAGCGTGCCGATGGCTGACTGGTTGAGCCTGCCGACAATGAGGTCGCCTTCCCAGTGCCCGACGGTGTCGCGTTGGTCGATCTCGGCGGGACGTTTGTCGATAAGCAGCATCGGGTCGACGAACCGGGTGCGGCGTTTGTCGCCGCGTCGTTGTCGGCGTCGCTGGGTCCGACCGGTGCGCAGTTTGCGGACCAAGCCCCGGCGCAGCTTGGTTTCTTCGGGGTTGTATAGGCCCTGATAGATGGTCTCGGGAGCGATCCGCATGTCGTCACGGCCAGGGAACTCGACGCGCAGACGATTCTTGATCTGTTCGGGGCTCCATCGCTGCTCCAGGCCTGCTTGAACCCAATCACACAACTCAGTGTTGGTGACGAGTTTGCGCTGCTTGGGTTGCTCACGCCGTCGGGCCGCGTGCCGGTGTGCTTGCGATGGCCGGTATCGCCCGGTGACAGGATCAGAGTTGCGTCTCACTTCCCGGCTGATCGTTGACGTGCTACGCCCCAGCGCCGACGCTATGTCGGTCATTGATGTCTTCGCGTTCAAGCCATCTGCGATCGCGACTCGTTCCTCCTCGCTCAGGTACCGATCCGACACCGGCGTCGGGTCAGGCACCAACGCCACCGGCGGGTAGTCATACACCGCGCCTCGCCCAGACACCATCGTGCGGCCGTATCGCCACCGCGTGCCCGTGCGCCGATTCACCCCGACAGTCCGGCACGCTTCGCTGTTGCTGTATCCCTGGTTCATCAGGCGAGAGTACTTCTCGCGCTTCGCCGTCAAAGGCGATCCCCCAGGACCCCTACGCCGCTTCTTCTCCTCGGCCATCGCTGCTCCCAATTTCAGTCAGGTATTGCAACGACCCTTAGAACCTAAGCGAGCACGGTGGGGCCAATCCGGGTTGACATTCCCATCTGCGTCT
Source organism: Candidatus Aldehydirespiratoraceae bacterium (assembly GCA_965249055.1). Classification (GTDB taxonomy): domain Bacteria; phylum Actinomycetota; class Acidimicrobiia; order Acidimicrobiales; family Aldehydirespiratoraceae; genus VXYK01. The sequence continues at coordinate 1,088,078 of CBDFKX010000002.1, forward strand.
ACTACAGGGGTCAACGAATTCTCAATATCGTTGAGCACCCAGAGCTGGGTACAGCAGCGTGACATGCTTCGATTGACTTTGCTCTAGCCCAAGATTCCGATCATTGCCGGTCTCTCCCAGGGCAGCGTCGATCGCGGTGCTCGGCAATATCTCTTGACACCAACCAGTCAACGGTCCTAAGGTTCGAACCAACCAACCAACCAACCAACCAGATGGTAGACGGCTGACGGGCCGTGAGAACTAGCGGCGTTCGGTAACTCTGTTTTCCTATCGGGTCGGGTGGCCTACTCGGAGGTGGCTGTGGCAGTACGCGAGGAGATAGCTGCGAGAACGGCTGATCCCATAACATTCGAGGTGGTCCGACGAGCCTTGATTGCCACTAGCAACGAAATGGCTCTAGTTGTCGCGAAGTCCGCCTACTCCACACCTGTCAATGAGGGCCGAGACTTCGCTGGGACCGTCTATGACAGAGATGGACATTTGGTCTCGCAAGGCGAATTCGACATACCCGGTTTGGTTGGAGTGACTCAACTTACTGTACCGGAAGTGATCCGTAGCATCGATGTCGAGAAGATGCTCGAGGGTGATATCTACATGGTTAATGATCCATATGTGGCATCTACCCACTGCAATGATGTACATCTGGTAAAGCCCATATTTTACGACGATGAAATCGTAGCATTTGTCGCTTCATCGGCGCACTGGTCGGATGTCGGTGGCGTCGCCCCTGGGTCACTCAATTGCTGGGCTCGCACCTACTTTGAAGAAGGAATTCGGATACCAACCGTAACGATATGTAGGCAAGGTGAATTGAACCACGACGTGATGCGTGTTTTGTTTGCCAATATGCGCTCTTCGTGGGAAAGGCTCGGTGATTTCAATGCCCAGCTTGCAGCATTGGCAACCGGTGAGTCTCGCCTTCACGCGATCATTGAGAGACATGGCTTGACGACTCTCATGAACACCATGTCTGAGACCCAGGACTACTCTGAACGCCTGATAAGGGCGGCGCTCTCTGCGATTCCGGACGGCACCTATGAAGCGGAGGATCGTGTCGATCAAGATCTTGCGACCGGGGAACCCAAGGTAATAAGACTGAAGCTGACTATCAAAGGCGATCACGCGGTTTTCGACTTCAATGAGTCGGATTCAGCTGCTGAATCAGGAATCAATTGCACTCTTCCTGCAACCACATCGGCGGTCTTCATCGCATTGGCATCCGTCCTGCCTCCTATGCCCATGAATGCTGGTGTTATGCGACCAGTAGAGCTGCGGATGACCAAAGGGTCCATCGTGTGGGCGCAACCTCCAAGCGCCGTCTCGGGACTCGGAGCGACATCGATGGAGTGTGTAATTGGCTGTGTGACCAATGCTCTCAGCCAAGCCGCACCAGAGCGAGGGGCAGCAACACCTTTCAGCATTCTGAACGCGGTTTTCGCGGGTCATGACGTTCGCCCCGGATTCGGGGAGGACTTCATCAACTATTCATGGGGCTTCGGCGGTCTCGGCGGTACTCGGACCAACGATGGAGCGTCCGTTGTGGGCTCTTCGTATACAGCGAGCACCCAGAATATCCCATGTGAACTGCAGGAACGGAGATATCCCATTCTGTGGCAGCGCTATATGTTCCTAGCGGATTCGGCTGGGCCGGGCAAAAAGAGGGGGGGTCTTGGATGCGATCAACTGATCTCCTTTCCTTACCAGGATTCGACAGTGTCATGCATAGGGAACCGAGAACGGTTCGGCCCAAATGGCATATTCGGCGGAGGAAAAGGAGAGCGCGCCCGCCTAGTTCTGAACCCAGGTGAAGAGACGGAGCGAAACATCGGCATCTTTGCTGTCAACGAAACTGTCAAACAGGGAGAGGTCATGTCATTCTGGTCAGCGGGCGGCGGGGGTTACGGCGATCCACTTGAACGCGAAGCCGACCTCGTTCTCGAGGACGTAATAGATGAATACATCTCCATTGACACTGCGGCCTCTCAATACGGGGTGGTCATACGTGCTCTCGATCCGCGACGGTTGCTCTACGAGGTCGATGAGGTGGCCACGCGTCAGCTGCGCGATCAAATGCGGGAAACGTCGGTCCAAGGTGAAGTGCAGTGAGTGGAAAATACCGAATCGGAATTGACGTTGGAGGCACGTTCACCGACTTCGTACTTTACGACACTGAGTCTGGGGACATCCGTACGTTGAAGGTGCCAACGACGCCGAAAGACCCTACCTCGGCGATGATGGTCGGGATTTCAAGGCTTGCAATAGACGCCTCCGAGATATCGGGAGCTACACATGGCACCACAATCGGAACAAATGCGCTTATCGCGCGCAAGGGCGCTCGCACAGCTCTCCTCACAACGGAGGGCTTCCGAGATACGTTAGAGATCAGGAGATCCAACCGCCAGGAGTTGTTCTCAGCCCACTGGGTTCAGCCCGAGCCGCTTATCGCCCGCCGCAACCGCCTGGAGATTCGAGAACGCCTGTACTGGAACGGTGATGTCGCTGTCGCCCTCGACGAGGACCAAGTTCGCGACGTAGCGGAGACTCTCCGCGCTCGCGAGATTGAGGCTGTAGCGATCTCATTCCTTCATGCATATCAGCACCCAGTCCATGAGGAAAGGGCAAAAGAGCTGGTGAGTGCAGCCTTGCCAGAGGCCTTCGTGACAACCTCAAACGAATGCTCGCAGGAGTTCAGGGAGTTCGAGCGGACCAGCACAGTGGCTGCGAACGCACTCCTTGGTCCGAAGATGTATAGGTATCTGCAAGACCTGGGTTCTCGGTTGCATGAGGCTGGTATGACCGCCGATGTGGCGATCATGCAGAGCAACGGTGGCACCTGTACGGTGGAGGAGGCCGCATCCCTGCCAGTCAAGTTGGCTCGTTCCGGACCTGCGGCAGGGGCGATGGCGCTTGAGACAATTGCCCAATTGACGGTTTATAAACAGCTGGTTGGCATCGATATTGGCGGGACATCGGCTGACGTGTCCGTTGTTGTGGACGGTCGAACTCGTTGGACGAGCCCGCTTCGAATAGACTGGGGCACACCCTTATTGATAACGAGTGTTGATGTGGTGTCCATCGGGGCCGGCGGAGGAGCCGTTGCGTGGATTGATGCAGGCGGCGCACTTCATATGGGTCCGGAAAGTGCCGGTGCTGAGCCTGGACCGGCCTGCTATGGACGAGGGGGTACAAGACCGACAGCAACAGACGCCCACATGGTTCTGGGGCACCTTTCGGCTGATGGACTGGCCGCGGCTGTAGGCTTCGAATTACAGCCGGAGCTGGCATACAGGGCGATCGAAAATGAAGTAGCCATTCCTCTCGGTCTCTCGGTGGAAGAAGCCGCGGCTGGAATGTTGCGAATTCTCAATAATAGTATGCTGCAAGCAATCCACTTTTTGACCCTGGAGAGGGGGTATGATCCTCGCGATTTTGCTCTAGTGGCCTTTGGCGGCTGTGGTCCTTTGCATGCGGTCGATCTGGCACGAGACCTCGGCATGTCTACGGCAATCGTTCCCGTATTGCCTGGAGTCCTTTCAGCATGGGGGATGCTGACAGTCGACATGGTGCAAGATCGCAGCCAGACAATTCTTCGTCGGCGTCAGGCGATTAAGAACGACGAACTGAGTGTGACTCTGTCTCACCTGCGCTCCTACATCGAGGATGCCTTCCAGCGCCAAGGCGTTGATGGGTCTGCGGTCGAGTTCGAGTACTTCCTCGACATGCAGTATTACGGCCAGACATATTCGTTGGCTGTCGGACTCGATGAACTCGCGTCAAGAACTGATAGTGAGGCATCTGAGGATATTCGACTCAGCGAAGAAGGGTCGATCTCAGTTCCCATTGATATTCCCAGTGGACACGATGCAATAGTGACTGATGACGTAATGGGGAGGGCCGTTGAGACGTTCCATCGCGAGCACAAGCGTGAGTACGGGCATGCGGATCCGAATCAAGAGATCCAAATTGTTCATGCTCGCGTGTTTGGCAGAGCCAAGGTCGGCCGACCGGCCATTGGTTCTGAAGACCTGCGTGACCACGACCCATCGACAGCTCTCTTAAATGAGCGTGACGTTCAGTTTGATGGCGGACCGAGAACGTCACAGGTCTATGAGAGGGAGAGGCTGAGACCAGGAAACCAGATCCATGGACCAGCAGTAGTGCAGGAGGCTTCTTCCACCATGGTTATCCCTCCTGATGCCACGGCCCGTATGGATCAATTTGGCAATCTGATCTTGCAGGTTGGGCGAATCGCGTCATGAGATATCAGCAGGACTCGCCGAGCGCCCAATTCTCAATGTGGTGAGCTAAGAAACCAATGTCAAACATCAAAGACTGCGTATCAACAAAACCCGCTATAGAAAGAGGAAGCGAAAATGAATAGAAGAAATTACCTTATGTCTGTATTAGGCGTGATTGCCTTGATTATCAGTGCATGTGGAGGCGACAATGGCGCTGGCACAACCGACGCCGTCGCAACAACCGCCCAGCCTACCGGGGATGTGACGACTACGGCTGTGAGCGATTCATGCGTGGAAGAAGCGGAGTCAGCCGTGAATGCAGCGCGTGAGCCGATCGATGTGAAGCTGCCACCCACTCCCCTCGATGTCGGCGAACTGCAGGGCAAGAAGATTTTCCTCCTAACATCGCAAATCGTCGAGCTGACTGAACTTATGGGCAATGGCTTCGAGGCGGCCGCCAGTGCACTAGGAATGGAGGCAACAGTATTCAATGGTCGAGGGGAGGTAAGCACTTGGAACCAAGCCGTCCGACAGGCCGTGTCCCAGGAATATGACGGCATCGTCCTTTTGAGTGTTCAACCGGATCTTGTGTCGGAACCTCTTGAAGAAGCGAGATCAAATGGCATGGCAGTCATTGAGATCTTTAACGGTAGCCCAGTCCCACAAGATCAACTAGACGAGCGAGTCGATGCGCAAGTCACGCCCGACTTCTTTGCAAGTGGTGAACTCATCTCGACCTGGATGTTCGCCGATTCAGGCTGCGACGCCACCGCTGCCGTATTTGCAGCCCCCGTCATCGGAGTACATGCAGATATAATGCAGAGCTTCGAAGACGTCTTTGCCGATCGCTGCCCGGACTGCACGCTGTATCTGGAAAGTATTGACCTTTCGCAGATAGCCACCGAAATGGAGACGAGGACACCGAATATCCTCCAGCGTTACCCCGAGATCGACTACCTCGTGCCCGTGTTCGATGCAGCGGCGGCATTCCTCATTCCGGCTGCTCAGGAGGTCGGCTTCGAAGGCAAAGTCCTTAGCCACGATGGCGTTCCCGCTCACCTGGATCTGGTTCGCTCCGGGGAGCAGGCACTAGACGTAGCGTTCCCGCCAACCGAATGGATGGGTTGGGCGCTTGTCGACCAGCTGGCACGAGTCATGCTTGGCCTTGAGCCCGTGGATTGGACAGTGCCAGTTCAGCTGATTGACGAGTCGAACATCGACAAATTGGATCCGTTGTTCCCAAGCTTCGTGGATTTCGAGGAAGGATTCAAGGAAGCATGGGGTCTCTAATGACGCTACGAGTAGGGATCAACTTCCGTTAACGCCGAATAGAGTCGGACCTGTAGGAGGTCTCGCTCGGCTCTACACTTGGTAGGACACATTTGTGAACAACGAAACGTTAGCGAATGACGAATTGCCTGTCGAGGTTCCCGATATGGCGCGCCGACCAAAAGGCCGGTCTCGCCATATCGGGTCCCGTTACGGGGCAGTCTTTTTCCTGCTGGCCATGGTTGGCGTGTTCTCTCTACTTCTACCCGATACGTTCCCCACCGTATCCAACTTTCGGTCAATCGCGAACTCATATGCGCTTCTCCTACTCCTATCCGGCATCGCCACACTTGCGTTGCGGGTAGGTGAGTTTGACCTGTCGATCGCAGCGACCATGGTCTTCGCGGCGGCAGTGGCCACAGTTAGCTCGGTCCGGCTGAACCAGCCATTGCTTGTGGTGCTGGGCCTGTGCCTCGTCGTCGGACTTGTCGTTGGATCCATCAACGGATTCTTGATCGTCCGAATTGGAGTCGGATCTCTGATCACCACATTAGGAATGCTCACTGCACTTGGGGGCGTAACTTTCGGAGTTATGGGAAACACCGTAATTGGCGGTGTTCCTGATTCTATAAAAGTGGTTGCTCGTACTCAGGTTCTGGGAATCACGACACTAACCCTCATGGGCTGGTTCTTCATCGCCTCATTGTGGTATGTATACGAGCGAACGCCGCTGGGGCGGTATATATTGTTTGTCGGCGGCAACCCAGATGCAGCGAGACTTGCTGGCTTACGCGTTGACAAGATTCGATTCCTGACACTAGTCGCATCCTCGTCACTAGCAGCCCTAGCCGGGTTTCTCTTGGCAGGAAGATTGGGTGCTATGGATCCCAGCATTGGACCACAGTTTCTCTTACAACCATTCGCCGCAGCATTCCTAGGGGCGACCATGATCAACATTGGACGGTTTAACGCTGTCGGTACGCTGATAGCACTGTATCTAATAGCGGTCGGCATTACAGGCCTGCAGCTGTTAGGCGCGGAACCGTGGGTTGCAAACCTCTTCAATGGTGCTGTATTGGTTGTCGCTGTGGCTATAGCCCGAGTAGTAGAAAGATCAAACTGAATGGCTAAACGAAAGAGGATAGAGAAGAGTGTGCCTTCCGATGCCCGGCGCGCTCGCCAAGAAATACGCAATGGAACGTTCTATCAGGGTTCAAGAGGGCAGGCATTGTCTGTTGAATCAGTCTCGAAGTCATTTGGCGGGGAACCCGCTCTGACTGACGTGTCATTGACCGTCAAGTCGGGAGCTGTGCATGGACTCGTCGGTGAGAACGGATCAGGAAAGAGCACCTTGGTGAAGATACTGGCAGGTGTACATACCCCTGATGGTGATGGCAGGGTCTATTGCTGGGGCAGAGAGGTACCCCTTCCCGTTCGCTCTCCTAAGCAACATGGGATCGCTGTCATCCACCAGGACCTTGGAGTTGTTCCGGGCATGTCGGTCATCGAGAACATGTGTATTTCAACAGGTTACGGCACGCATGCTCTCGGCCCTATCGATTGGGAAAGGCAGAGGCAATTGGCGTCAGCGACCCTGGAACGGCTCAATATTGAGTTGCCGCTGAACGTACCAGTTAGCGAATTGGGTTCCGCAGAACGGGCGTTCGTGGCCATTGCCCGAGCCGCTCGTGAAATAGCAGAGTACGCTGGCGAGTCGATATTCATCCTGGACGAGCCCACAACGTACCTCACGGGTAGCGAAGCCGAGAAGGTCCTAGAACTGATGCGGGTTGTCGCTAGCCAGGGTGATACGGTTGTCTTCATCAGTCATTACCTCTACGAGGTGGTGAGCGTTTGCGATACCGTAACGGTCCTGCGGGACGGTCGTGTGGTCAAGTCGACAGAAGTAGCTGGACTCAATGAGGCAGATCTTATCAGCCTGATGCTTGGGAGACGTCTGGAGGATTTCTACCCTCCCCCTCCGGATCGTCTTCCGGGTGAGCTGATTCTCTCTGTCAAGGATATGACGGGACAGACTGTTCGAAATCTGTCACTCGACTTGAGGTCCGGCGAGATGGTAGGAGCAACCGGAATAGCCGGATCGGGACACGAGGAGATCCCCTATTTACTGGGTGGCATTAGTCAACCACTTATAGGAGAGGTTTCGATTCTTAAGCAGAACCCCCTCGAGTCGAGTGCTGAATCAGCCGCCGACACAGAAGTCGTGGTTGTTCCTTCAAATCGGCACCGCGATGGCCTATGGCTTTCCGCCACTGCGAGCGAGAATATCAGCCTCCCTGTCTTACGTAAGTACTTCAAGCGAGGTATGTTGAATTCTCGAGATGAGCATGAACGGAGCCTCGAACTGATGTCGGAGTACTTGGTTCGGCCACCAGACCCGGTACGGCCGGCAAGTGCGTTTTCGGGAGGCAATCAGCAGAAGATTGTGATCACCAAATGGCTCCAAGAACGTCCCAGGATCCTGCTACTCGATGAACCAACACAGGGCGTGGATGTAGGTGCGCGACGGGAGATCCTTCGTATCCTTCGGGAGCGCGTTCAGCAGGGGGCGGCAGCCCTAATCTCTTCTTCCGACACAGAGCAGCTCGCGGCGATATGTAGTCGCGTAATGGTCTTACGGAATGGTGTAGTCGTGGGCACACTCGAAGGGACCGAAGTAACCGAATCCGCCATCCTTCAGCTATGTCATGCGCCGAGTTCTGATCGAGACCAGCTGAACTGAGGGAGAGCCACACTCGATGTGCGAATGAGCCAACGAATGAGCCGAGAGAGATCCGATAACCGTGTTACGAAGGACTCCATTAGGCGCGCAGCGGCAACAGTCTTTCGTGATAGGGGATTCCGCGGAGCGACTTTGAATGAAATAGCTGACATTGTAGGTGTTCATAAGGCTACGCTATACCACTACATCGACAGCAAAGAGCAGTTGCTACTCGAAACGCTTGAGGACGGACTAGAGCCCTCTTTTAACAAGCTGAAGGAGTTGGCTCTAAACGGCAATACGCCTCCTCGAGATCGATTGTATGAGGCCTTGCATGCCACTACATTACAAGCTTGCCTTGAAAAGGAGAGCGTTGCGGTATACACGCAACGACTTGAGGACGATATTTCGGACTCCGAAAGGCGCGATACTTACGTTCGGAATCGGCGAGAGTATGAGGACCTGGTGCGACAGTTTGTCCGGGACTGTCTGGAGGAACTTCACCTCGAAGATGACCCTAAGTTAGGAACTCTAGCGCTCCTTGGGATGGCCAATTGGGCCGCGCAGTGGTTCGATCCTGCAGGGCAGCGGAGTGCCGATGAGATTGCGCATATCTTCGCTAGACTAGGCGTGCGAGCAGTCGGCTATAGCGATGGCAAGTGAGATGGTGCTTCCCTTGCTCAACGACACTCGTGGTCTGGATATCAAGATTGTGAGCAGAAAGGCCGAAGTTCTGACGTTGCCTTCTAGATCCATGGCTCACCTGCTGCGGGATCAAGGGTCGCTCAGTTATCGAGGCAATTGCTCTGAACGAGTGCGAGACACCTCTTCGGCCAACTTTCTTGAACGACCGGGATTCATAATTCAGGGGCCATCGAAGGTTAGCGCAGGAAGGAGTCTCTCCTTATGTCGCTAATAGATTCTGGACGTCTGGTGCACGAGGAACTCCGACGTGCTGCTGAAGCAAGCGGTGACTTTCCATGGTTACGATTTTCAGCTGGTGGAGTCCATACGCTTGGGGAGGTGCACCAGCGGGCAAGCCAGCTTGCAGGCGGCTTGTTGGAACTTGGCGTCAATAAGGGGGATCGAGTAGCCCTACTAATTGACAACCGTGTTGAGTTCATTGAATCATGGTTCGCCACCCATATGATCGGCGCGATTGTGGTGCCACTCAATACAGCACTACGCGGCACGGTTCTAACCCATATGATGGACCTCTCCTCTCCGCGTGTACTCATATCGCTGAGCGAATTGGTGCCCAGGGTAAGGGATGCCCTCGGTAGCTCACAGTATCTGGAGACAATCGTAGTTGTGCGAAGTGACTCGCGCGCTGAGGGGATTGGGTCGGTCATTCCATACGAGGCGTTGAGTGCATCGGAGCTAAAAGAAACTCGAGACATTCGCCCATGGGATCCCTCGGCAATAATGTTCACATCCGGAACGACAGGACCTTCGAAAGGTGTGATCTATTCTCACAACAACACGTACTGGATCGCTGAGACGTGCGTTTGGCATCTGAAGTATACGGAGAGAGATATCCTCTATACATCCCTTCCACTGTTTCACGCCAATGCTCTGAACACATCCACCTTCCCCTCCCTGCTCGCCAGAGCGAGGATTGTCGTCGGACCTCGTTTCAGCGTCTCTAGCTTCTGGGATAGAGTACAGGAGTCGGGAGCAACAGCGACCAATCTTCTCGGTGCCATGACCCCTATGTTGCTTCGACAGGATCCACACGCCAGAGAGAAAGCTCATCAGTTGCGGACGGGGTTGGTTATACCTTCGCCAAAAGAGTTCTATGATCAGATTCCGGAGCGCTTCGGATTCGACCCTGTCGAGGCTTATGGCCTGAGTGACTTCGGGATGCTGCTTTGGCCTCCTCGTGACGAGCCGGCTCGACCTGGTTCTTGCGGAATACCTACGGAGGGTTTTGAATGCCGACTCTTCGATGAGCATGACGAAGAAGTTGCTCCCGGTGAGGTCGGAGAGCTTGTAGCGCGGCCGCTAAAACCTTGGATTACTCCTCTCGGTTACTGGGAGATGCCAGAGGCTACTGTCGCGGCTTACCGAAACCTATGGTTCCATACCGGTGACTTAATGGTGCGTGATGAAGATGGATGGTTCTACTACGTAGACCGTGACAAGGATGCAATCCGGCGTAGGGGGGAGAATGTGTCCTCTTTTGAAGTCGAGCAAGCCGTATTGCTCCACCAAGATGTGGAGGAATGTGCTGCTTACGCCGTCCCATCCGAGCTATCTGAGGACGAAATCGCTATAGCAGTGGTACTTCGACCCGAGTCAAAACTAGTCGCTCAAGAGTTGATCGAATTCGTCGAGCAGAGACTTCCTTACTTTGCCGTCCCTCGGTATGTTCGATTTGTCGAGAAACTCCCGATGACTCAGACCGAGAAGGTCAGAAAGAGGACCCTACGAGATGAAGGGATTACCACAGATATGTGGGACCGTGAGGAGTCAGGATATCAAGTTAAGCGCTAGCGGCGATCCGGCCGCACAGTTGGACGGTCTCAGGCGCGCAGGTACTATTTTGTCGAATGTTAGTTAGCTCCGTTTCTGCCCACGAGTCCCTACATCATGCGAGACGTTGCTTTTGTTGGAGCTTCCGAAGATTCATGCATCAATACGCGTCCCGCATCCAAGGGTCGCGATACCCAATATGACCTGGGAGTCAGCTGCCGACATAGGATCGTACGCTGGCGTGCCCATAGGTGCCAAAGGTCCCGAGTTGTGGATCGGGGACGTGAGAGATCTCCCAGCCTCGGTTCTCCAATTCGATCGAGCGGTGCTCGCTGTGTCTCCGTCCGCTAAGGAAATGCCTTTCACCGAAGACCTGAAGGAGATGTGTGGCAAGGGCATACGCATCTGCGAAGTCCGTTCCCATACGCCTTGGGCGGATGTCGAGAGTCTTGCCCGGGGGGTTGCTGAGGTCGGTGCCGAGGCTGTCTTCGCCCTCGGCGGGGGTAGCGTCATCGATGCCGCGAAGATCATTGCTGTGTACTCTCGGCAGGGAGAGCTGTTCGATGTCCCCACTGATGAGCGCCAACGGGTTATTGCCCTACCGACGACATTCGCGGCCGCGGAGCAGACGGCAGTTGCGGGTGTAACACGTGGTGATACCAAACATGTGCTTCGTCATCCGGACCTCAGGCCAGCGACAGCCATCTACTCCCCGACGGCTTATCGACAGATGCCACGAAGTGTGCTCCGAGACAGCGCTATCAACTCGTTGTGTCATGCGATCGAAGTCGCCTACTCAACTCGGGCTAACGCGATCTCAACTCCCCTTGCGGTCTCAGCCGCGCGCTCCCTCTGGAGAAGCCTGCCACGCTTTTGGCAGGGGGACGAAGACCATTTACTGCCAATGATCGTCGCATCTATCCGAGTCGGATTCACTCTCCGAGACGTTGGAGTTGGACTGGCTCACGCAGTAGGACATGTGCTCGGGGCGCGATTGGGCATTAGTCATGGCCAGGCAAGTGCGGCGGCTCTTGTACCGTCGCTGGAGTACAACTTGACTCACTCACAGCGTGCTTTGGGGATAGTCGCGAGAGCGCTTCAACTCGCCGAAGAGCCCGGTGTGGTCACCGATTCAGTTTCGAATTGGCTGAAGGACGTGGGGTGGCGACCCCCCGGCATGGACGTCTCGGCCTTGGATCGAAAGAAGTTGTTGGGTGAGCTTGGAGGCGACTTCACGCTCCCCACGAATCCGGTCCAACTCAATGACCAGGAGCTAAAGGGGGTGGCCGAACAAGCCCTCTTAATGATCACCAGCTCTTGAAAAATCGCTCGTCCCGCACAGCCGCGTGCGAACCAGAGTCTCGCCGCCCCTTCCTGACGCCCATAAATCGGCGCTTCCGGTTTGAGTGGGGTTGGGTGAGTTGAGCGGGGGTCCGCGGGGCGCGAGACAGGGGCTCGCAGAATCGGTGTTGCCTACACGCCGAGCCGGGGAGCCCCTCGCAGTGTCATCAGATTCTACGCGTATGTGTGAGTTGCTGGTCGGGTTGCCCGATGTGAACGTGTTGGAGGTCGTCGAGACCGATGTCGGGTTGCGGGTCACGATCGAGACCCGCGGCGATCGGCCGCTGTGTGTGGGGTGTGGCGGGGCGGTGAAGGTCAAGGACCGCCGCGATGTGGAGCATGCGGATCTGCCGTGTTTCGGGCGGCCAACGGTGTTGGTGTGGCGCAAGATCCGCTGGGAATGCTCGATCGGCTGCGGAGCGAAGTCGTCCACCGAGACCGCGGCGGCGATCGCGGCGCCGCGTCAGCGCTTGACGGATCGGGCCGGGCGGTGGGCAACGGTGCAGGTCGGGCGGCGAGGACGACCGGTGTCTGATGTGGCTAGTGAGCTCGGTGCGGGGTGGGATCCGGTGATGGATGCAGTGGTCGGCTACGGCCAGGTGTTGATCGATGACCCCGGCCGGTTCGGTGATGTCGAAGCGATCGGCCTTGATGAGACGCTGCGCTGCAAAACGGGGCGATGGAAGGCCCAGCAGTGGTCAACTCAGATCGTTGACGTCGGCGCTGGGCAGCTCCTTGATGTGGTCGAGGGCCGTAACTCGACCGGGCCCTGTGAATGGTTCGCCGAACAGCCCCAGCATTGGCTCGATGCCATCCGGTGGGCGGCGTTGGATCTGTCGGGCCCGTACCGGCTGGTGTTCAACACGATGATCCCGGCCGCTGTCCAGGTCGCGGATCCGTTCCACGTTCACAAGCTGGCCAACACCCACCTCGATGAGTGCCGCCGCCGGGTCCAGAACGAGACGATGGGTCATCGGGGCCGCAAAGACGACCCGTTGTACCGATGCCGACGGCTGCTCACCAAGGCCGATGAACGCCTCGACGAACGAGGCCAGGCGAAGCTGCTCGGGCTGCTTCAAGTCGGTGATCCCCGCGGCGAGGTCAAGGCGATGTGGCACGCCAAGCAAGTTGTTCGCTCGATCTACGATCACCGCGACCCCGTACTCGCGCTCGAGTTCGTGACCCGCCTCGGGCGAGACCTTCAAGACGAAGACCATCCAGTCGAGGCCCATCAGCTCGGCCGGACGCTGCTGCGCTGGCGTCACCAGATCTGCGCCTGGCACGCCTCGGGCGTCACGAACGGACCAACCGAAGCGGTCATTATCTGGAGCCTGTTTGGGCGTGTCTTTCATGTCGCCGACGAGGGGTGTCGGGGTCGTGGTGGACGCGTTCTCTGGAGCGGTGTCGTGATGGTCACCGACGACCTGGCTGCGGTGGGCTAGACATCTCGGGGCTTCGCCTGCACGGTGTTGGGAAATAGTTAGGGGTGTTCGGTGAGGGTTCAGCGTGTGGTGATGCCGGTGACGGATGTCGAGTCTTGGACTGTGGTCGACGACTCGTGGGAGCCGGTCGCACCCGCATCTTTATGGGATCGAACGGTCTCCGAATACGGTCAGGGCGTACGCGTTTGGTCTGCGGTTCTGGTTCGAGTTCCTGGAACTGCGAGATCTCGCCTGGGACCGGGTGGGCGTGGAGGATGTGTCACGGTTCGTGGCGTGGCTACGGTCCCCGGCTGACAAGGTGATCCTGCTCGACAGCGCCGCGTCGATCCGGGCCGAGGCCACGGTGAACCGGCATTTGGCGGCGGTGTTCGGCTTCTACGACTTCCACGCCCGCTCCGGTGTCGATGTCGCGGTCAGCCTGGTCGCCTGGCGGCGGGTGTCGAGGGGTTCGTTCAAACCGTTCCTTCATCACGTCACCTCCGGGCGGCCGATCCCGACCAGGCCGGTGAAGCTCCGGGTCCCACGGCGCCTACCGGAGACGATCACGGCTGAGGAGATCGTGATGATTTTGGCGGCGTGTGATCGGGCGAGGGACCGTTTCTTGTTCGCGTTGTTGGCCGAGACCGGGATGCGAGTTGGCCAGGCGCTCGGGCTGCGGCACTCCGATTTCGTGAGCCGGCGACGCGAGGTCACGATCGTGCCCCGAGCCGACAACGCCAACGGGGCGAGAACCAAGACGCAGAGTGCGGTCACGTTGCCGGTGTCGGCGCCGCTGGTCCGCCTCTACAGCGACTACATGCACAGCGAATACGGGCCCTTGGACTCCGACTATGTGTTCGTGAACCTCTGGTCGTCGCCGATCGGGAGGCCGCTGCGCTATGACAGTGTCGCCAAGCTGGTCGGCCGGCTCCGGACCCGGACCGGGATCGAGTTCACCCCACACACACTGCGTCACAGCCGAGCAACTGAACTGATCCGCAGCGGCGTCGCGATCGAGATCGTGTCGAAGATGCTGACTCATCGGTCGGTGACCACGACGAGCGACACCTACGTGCATCTCGACGTCGACGATCTCCGGGCCGAACTGGTCCGAGTCGGAGCCTGGGACAGCGAACCATGTTGAGCGCCGCCGCACTCCAGCCCATTCCTGACGTGAGCATGGTCGAGTTGTTGACCCAACGGCTACGCCCGCCGTTCTCGTCGCCGGTGATCCGTGTCGACGCCGACGACCCGGTGTTCGGACGAGGCCGTTACAGCGTTCCCGATTGCGATCGGACATCGTGGGCGTTGCAGCTGTGCCAGGCCCATCATCAACGCTGGCATCACCACGGCAAGCCGGACCCAGTAGTGTTCGCCGCGACCACCGGACCGGTCGCGTTGCGGGCCGGATCCGAGAACGTCGACGCCTTCGACCTCTCGGCTCTGCAGCACCAGCACCGGCTCGAGATCGCGTACGTTCTGCAATGCCGCCACGACGACCGAGCCGTCCGAGTGTTGACCCACACCATCACCGACATGGTGACCGTGCTCGAACAAAGCGGCGCCACGTCGTTTCTGGACCGGCCACTCCAGGTCTGGCTCGACGAGGCCGCGACGCTTGGCCGGGGCGACGTCACCCGAACGGTCGCGTTGTTCCGCTACGCCTATGAGCACCTCGCCGACATCGGCGGGATCGACATCGACGCCGAATACGCCACCGATGTATGGCAAGCCAAGCGCCTCGGGATCGCGAGGACCCGATCCCCGCACCAGATCCGCTTCGACGGCATCGCTCAACCATGGCTGCGAGAAACGGTGAAACGTTGGGCACGGCTCCGCCTCGGATCTGGCAAAGCATTCGGCACCGTTCAGGTCGATACCCGGGCCATGGTCTGGTTCAGCTGCTACCTCACCGCCACCACCACCGCCAGCGCGGCTGCGGTGACCCGAGATCTGTTAGAGGGCTACCTCGTGTCGGTCACCGGATCACACCTCCAACCCCACACGTCATCGACCTACATCACCTGCCTGCGCGGATTCCTCGACACCTGCCGCCGACACGACTGGCTACCGGGCATGGCACCAACCGCCGTGCTCTACAACGACGACCTCCCACCGCGCCCGCGGCCCCTGCCACAGTTCGTTCCCGAATTCGTCATGGCCCAGATCGAAGATCCCGCCAACCTCGACCTCCTGCCCGATCACACCACCCGGGCGCTCGTGGTCGTCATCATCGAGACCGGTCTGCGCGCCAACGACGCCTGCGCTCTGGCGTTTGACCCGATCGTCAATGACAGCTCCGGCTGGCCATGCCTGCGCTACCACAACACGAAAATGGCGTCCGAGCAGCTCATCCCTCTCAGCGTCACCGCCGCCGAAGCCATCAGGCTCCAGCAGGAGCAACTCCTCGACCGCTGGCCTGACGGGCCCGCCGTGCTGTTCCCCGCTGCGCACTCGAACCCTGACGGCGACCGGGCATTCAGCTACGCCACCCTCCGGGAACGCTTCGTTCGCTGGCAACACGACATCGGTCTCCACGACGAGACCGGCAAACCCGTCACCGTCACCCCTCACCAATTTCGTCACACCCTCGGGACCCGCCTCATCAACAACGGCGTCCCCCAACATGTCATTCAACGACTCCTCGGCCACGCCAGCCCCCAAATGACCGCCCGCTACGCCAGCCTCCACGACGCCACCGTCCGGCAAGCCTTCGACGAATACTGCAAGAACCGGGTCACCCTCAACGGCCAACGCATCGCCTACGACGCCACCGCCATCACCGCCGAGGCGGAGTTCACCAAACACAACATGACCCGAGTCCAAGCCAGCCTCCCCAACGGCTACTGCGGGAGACGACCACAACAAGACTGCCCCCACCCCAACGCCTGCCTCACCTGTCCCGACTTCCAGACCACCCCGGCGTTCCCCGACATCCACCGCCGCCAACGCGACCAGACCCGAACCCTGATCGCGACCTCCGAAGCCGACGGCCACTTCCGGCTTGTCGAGAACCATCGCCGAGTCCACGACAACCTCGACGCCATCATCACCACCCTCGAAGGACTGGAATCAACCTCATGACACCCCAACGCCACGATGCCCTCATCGCTGCCGCCCAGCAACGATCACGAGACACCCGCCAACGAGCCGTGACCACCATTCGGCGCCTCGACAAAGCTGGACTCCCGCTCACCATGACCACCGTCGCCCAAGCCGCCGGCGTGTCCCGATCCTGGCTCTACCGCCAACCCGACCTCCACCTCGAAATCGCCCGGCACCGTCACACCGGCCCTACCCTTCCAAGCACCGAACGAGCCACCAGCGACTCCAAACATCAACGAATCGAAGACATGCACGACGAGATCCACCGACTCAAAACCGAGATCAACGCCCTCCGACAACAACTCGCCGAACGCTACGGCCAACAACGAGCCGACGAGATGCTCAAATGACACGTCGAGGACACGTCCACCACGTCACAACCCCGAACCCGCACGATCCCAGGCGTCCAGCTCCAGATAAGCTTGAACAACCTCGTGAAGAGAGTGAAACGAGTCGCGTTCGGGATCGTCAACTTCCGCAACTACCGAATCCGTGCCCTGCTCTACGCCGGCAAACCCATGCGTGTCAGGATTGAGGTTGGCAGCATCGGCGGGGATGGCTCCCAAACCCTTGCTCCGCCTGTGGTGGTGGCTTTCCAGTTGAGTGCCTCCCCGCCGATGCCGGCCCGGGTGATGTCGCTTGATAGAAGCGTCTGAGCCTTGGGGCTCATCAACGCATGGTTGCGCATCACAGGGCCATTGTGCCACAACCACAACGACAACAGGAAGGCTCAACAATCATGACTGTAATAGGGATCGACTCCCACAAAGACTTGCTCGCGGCCTGTTTGGTGGACGCCTCGGGGGTGGTCATCGAGCAGCGCAGCATCGCCAACACCGAGGCCGGGCACGCCGAGCTGGTCGGCTGGGCGCGCGCGGTCGACGCGCAGCGGGTCGGCATCGAGGGTGCCGGCAACTACGGCAGACCCGCAGCCGAGGCGCTCATCGACGCTGGGGCAGCGGTGCTGGAGGTGCCCCCGCAGATGACCGCCGCGGCCCGTCGCGGGCGGCGCACCTACACCAAGACCGACCCTGTCGACGCGCTTGAGATCGCCCGCATCGCCGCACGCGACGACGACCTGCCCGCACCCCGCTTCGCGGGCGCGCCTGGCGAGTTGGCCTGTTTGGTCGCCTACCGCCGTGAACTGGTCAAAGACCGCACCGCGGCCATCAACCGCCTACACAGCTCCCTCGAAAAGATCCGCTGCGGATACCACACCCGCACCGCGGCGCTCACCAGCCGCGCCGGGCTCGACGCTGCATCGAGGCTGCTACGAGGCGACACCAGCGCACGCGCCGAGATCGCTCGCAGCCGCATCCGCAACATACGCCGCCTCGACCGCGAGGTCGACGCGCTGACCAAACGCTTAGTCGCGGCACTCAACGACACCCGCACCAGTCTCACCAGCATCTACGGCGTCGGACCGCTAGTGGCCGCGGAGATCCTCGCTGAAACCGGCGACCCGGCCCGGTTCACGACCAAAGCCCGCTTCGCGATGGCCAACGGCACCGCCCCCATCGAAGCCAGCAGCGGCCGAGTCGTGCGCCACCGGCTCAACCGCGGCGGCAACCGCCAACTCAACAAAGCCATCCACATCGCCGCCATCGCCCAAATCTCCAAACCCGACACCGAAGGCCGCACCTACTACCAACGCTGCCTCGACCGAGGCAAAAGCAAACGAGAAGCCATCCGAGCCCTCAAACGACGCATCTCAGACCGCGTCTGGACCTGCCTCCAAAACGACATCCAAACAACAAATCCCGCACCCAAGTTGACATAGAAGCTCAACTGGGACCTACTCCCCACCCTCGAACCCCGTTGAAACCGGAAGCGCCCATAAACCAAGATGCCCCAGACCAAACGGGTCGCCCGCTCCACGACACAACCTGCCAGGAATCCGATGATACGAGGGCAGGCGCTAGCACCGCCGAGGTGGCTGCCATCGGACTCGAATCGTCAGGCTTGACACCGTAGGCGACAGCGGATAATCGTCCGACCAAAACGTTTGGTAGAGTCAACTTATCAGTATCACGAGGAGCAGTTATGTATCGCAGGACAGGTGAATTCAGGTGTTCAGGTCGAGCGGTGCGAAGTTCCGTCGGCCCTGTCGAAAGTCCGAATTCGTCGAGAACAAGTGTGATACCCGGGTCGACGAGGCGTTGTGCGATGGTCGGACAAGGGTACGTTGAGAAGCGTCAAAGAAACACCTCATGGCCCCTCTCGTGTAGGATGGATTCGGTGGTCGACAAGGCTACAGAATCAGAGGCATTCTGGTTGAGCTGAGTGGGCCGGACACAGGGGGGTTGCCCAATGCCGATGATCAGTCGCGGAGAGGTTCGTATCGCAGGGACGTCCGTTCTTGACGTTCGGCCGGAGATCCCGAGTCCTCTTGATAAGCTTATCTATGAGGCCACTTCATCAGCGTTGGCGGTCGCTGGGATTCCACTGACGAGTATCGACGGGGTGTGCATAGCGGCGTCTGATCTCCTCGACGGTCGTGGAATCTCAACTATGACATTGAGCGGATCAACCGGCTCGTTTCAAAAAGCGGAACTACGCACCTGTTCTGACGCCCTTGCGGCCATCGGTATCGCAGTCGCTGAGATGCTTGCTGGTGCACAAGAGCGGATGTTGGTCGTAGCCTGGAGCAAACTGAGCGATACAGCCTTGGACGCGATCTCTCCGTTGTGCTTGGAACCAGCCTTTCACCGCCCCTTGACTTTCCATCCCGACGCGGTGTTCCAGCTGCGGGAGTCGTACAACAGAGGGGTTCCAACAGTCACCTTTGGTACGAATGCCGTCCCTGCCGACACTGCTGCAGCGGCCGTCCTGACACTCAACAGGGAGGAAGCTGGCAGCCATTCCCCGGCCATAGTGGGATTCGGCTCCTGGACGGGACATTACCTAGGACCTTCGGACGCGGTGACGGATTCCTTGGTTGCTGCCGTCGAAGGAGCGCTCGCCACTGCTGATAAGGATCGGGATGAAATCGGTCAGGTCTATCTCGCCGATCTGGGAGCACTCGAGGATGATCGAATCCGAAGAGTCCTTGGCCTGCCGGGAGCAAGCATATCCCGTGTGGAGCCCCAGGAAGCTGATGTCGGGTATGCCGCAGGTCTGCTCGCATTGGTGGAAGCGGCCAGTCAAGCCGATCAAGGACTTGTCCTCGTCGCTTCGGCCAGTGGACCGGGTTTGCAGTCTGCCAATGCTGTTTTGGTCGAGGTTGCCTGATGTCATTGCCGGTGGGCGTGGTTGGTTTCGGCCAAACGGACTTCGCAACGAGACGCCCTGACGTCAGCACGCCGGAGCTCGTCTTCGAGGCAACAAGCAGAGCATTCGCCGACGCCAACTGTGATCCGGTCGACATCGACGCAGTCGTTTTCGCGAGCGCCCCAGAGGTCTTTGAAGGTGTCCACGAGCCCGACAGGTGGTGCGTTCCGGCTTTCGGCGAACCCGGGAAACCCGTCTTCAGGGTACATACCGGAGGCGCAACGGGGGGTTCGGGCGTATCGACTGGTGTACGACTCTTGCAGGCGGGGCTATACGAAACCGTCCTTGTTGTGGGTCTACAGCGCACGTCCGAGTCTCCGGACGCTCAAGCTATCTTCACGACAATATTCGACCCGATTTACGAACGGGACATTCAACTCAACGTGATCACGACAATCGCGATGCAGGCATCGCGTCAGATGGCTCTCTATGGCCTGACCGAAGACCACATGGCATGGATCTCCACTAAAAACTTCAGCAACGCCTTGCGCAATCCGAATTCCCATCTGAAGCTCGAGATCGACGAAGACGACGTCAAGGAATCCCGTCTCTTGGCATGGCCACTTCGCCTGCTGCATGCGTGCCCACGCTCCGATGGGGCTGCGGCTGTCATCCTCACGACAGGAGAGCGTGCCCGACAGGCCTCGAGAGCTGCCTGGGTGATCGGCCTCGGGTCCGCCGCGGATGTCTATCGGATCGGTGACCGCATTCAGGATGATGCTACAGACTTCGCAGGTCAAAGGGCACTAAGGTGGGCCTGTCAGAAGGCCTATGCCGAGGCCGGCATCCGAGATCCCAGAAGGGAGCTTGATGCTATAGAGGTCTATGCGCCCTTCGCGAACATCGAAGTCGCGAGCTACGAGGAGATGGGGCTCGTGGGACAGGGCAGAGGATGGCAGCTCGTTGAGGAAGGAGCGACCTCCATCGAGGGCGATATACCCGTTGTTCCATCCGGCGGCTGCATGACCGCAAACCCCATCGGAGCCACTGGGGTCGTGCGCTTCGGGGAGGCGGCGTGGCAGGTAATGGGACGAGCTGGTGATCATCAAGTTGAAGGTGCCAGCAGGACTTTGGCGACTGCCACTGGAGGCATCAACCAGTTCTTCACCGCAGCAGTGCTTTCCGACGAGCCGAGGAGCGTTACCTAGATGGGAGCGAGCATGGAATCAAGCGTCAGCCGCCTACCTGGCGATTGGCATATCCCTTACCAATACTCAATCGGTAGGGCGGCGTCAGAGTTCTTTGAAGGCCTCAAGAACGAGAAGATCTTAGGGTCACGATGCGAATCATGCGGTCGTGTCTTCGTGCCACCAAAGTCATTCTGTGAGTTTGATTTCAAGTCTGTCGACAACATGATCGAAGTCGGACACCAAGGAGTCATTGAGGCGGTCACCGTGGTCACAGCCCCTTTTGCCGGCAGTCCGCCCGTGCCATACTGTGTTGCTTATGTACGCCTAGATGGTGCGACATCCTCTATCGCCAACTTCGTCCGAGGCTTGGATCTAGAAGATGGGTCCTCGCTCCCTTCGTCGGCCCAGGTGGGAGGCCGTGTACGTGTGAACTTCAGGGATGATCCTGAGGGCCGAATCACGGACTTTTGGTTCACTCCCATTGGCTAGTGGTCCGTCGCGGATTTGGCTTCGGTGAGTGCGGTCCTGCCGCGTCGGACTTTCTTGATGATCTCGTCGGCGGTCTTCTTCCAGACGAAGGGTTTGGGGTCGTCGTTCCAGTGCTCGGCCCACAGCTCGATGGCCTCAACGAGAGCGTCGACGCTGTTGAACGTGCCGCGGCGTAGCCGCCGCTCGGTGAGCGGGTGGAACCATCCCTCCACGAGGTTCAGCCACGACGACGACGTCGGCGTGAAGTGCAGGTGCCAGCGTTTGCGTCGCGGATGGGCCAGCCACTTGTTCACTTCGGGTGCCTTGTGCGCGGACAGGTTGCCCAACACAATGTGGACATCGAGGCCCTTCGGCACATGCAGATCGATCCATTTGAAGAACGCCAACACGTCCTTGGCGGTGTGACGCTTCTTGGTGTCATAGAGCACCTCGCCGGTAGCGACATTCAACGCCGCGAACAGATCGGTCGTGCCATTGCGCTTGTAGTCATGGGTCATGGTCTCGCCTCGGCCGCGCTTCATCGGGAGGCTCGGCTGGGTGCGATCGAGCGCTTGGCACTGCGTCTTCTCATCGAAACTGAACACCACCGCTTTCTCAGGGGGGTTCAAGTACTGAGCATCCCCCCTTTGGCCGGTCACCTCGATTAGGAGGTATCCATGTCATTGATGGAGCAAAGCAGGCCGTCTGGGAGGTCCAGGCGGCGGTTCACCAAGGAGTTCAAGGCCGACGCGGTGGCGTTGGTGTTGGACGGCGACCGGCCGATCGCCCATGTCGCGCGCGATCTGGGGATCGGTGAGACGAACCTGGGCAACTGGGTCCGCCAGGCCATCATCGACCGCGGGGAGAAACCGGGGTTGACGACCGAGGAGCGCTCGGAGCTGGTTCGGCTGCGCCGGGAGAACTCGAAGCTGAGGATGGAGCGTGAGCTGCTCAAACGAGCGACGGCCTTCTGGGTGCAGGAGTCGGGACAGTGACCCGGTATTGGTGGGTCGCTTCCCGGAAGGCCGAGGGGTTCCCGACAAACGCCGCCTGACTCCCACAAACACAGTCCGAAAAACGGAGCACACATCACCTGGCAACCGCCAACCCCGGCACCGTCATCGCCGCCCACAAACCCCGAGGCGCGAGGGTGCTGCGAACACGTCACTCCAGCTCCCAGCGCTACAGGGAAAACACCCCGCATACACCTGACTGAGGCAGAGCTACACTGCCCTACGAATGTGGAACGCCGGCGACTTTGCTGTGGAACGCCCCTGAGCACCCAGCAAAAACCCGACAAAGGCCCTGGTCCTGGCCTGAACCGCCCTGGATTTTCTGGAGGGTCGGTTTATTGGTTTCCAATCGGTTGTCGGTTGGGTTGTTGGGCAGCATAGGCCGCTTCGAATTCTGCTGGCGGGATGTTGCCTAGGTAGGTGTGGAGTCTTTGGTGGTTGTGCCAGTGCACCCATCCCAGGGTGGCGAGCTCTACGTCTGTGCAGTCGTGCCAGGGCCCCTGGTCGGGGCCGCGGATGAGCTCGGTTTTGTAGAGGCCGATGACGGTCTCGGCCAGCGCGTTGTCGTAGGAGTCGCCCACCGATCCGACTGAGGCCGCGGCGCCGATCTCGGCGAGGCGCTCGGTGTAGCGGATGGAGGTGAACTGGCTGCTGGCGTCGGAGTGCACCGCCAGGCCCTCGAGTTGGGCGCCCCGGCTGCGCCGGGCCATCTCCAAAGCGTCGAGGACCATCGATGTGCGCATGTGGGCCGCGACGCGCCAGCCGACGATGCGCCGGCTGAACGCGTCGACGATCAAGCACACGTAGGCAGCGCCGGTGCGGGTGGGGACCACCGTGAGGTCGGTGACCCAAAGCCGGTTCGGGGCCGCCGCGGTGAAGTCGCGGCGCACCAAATCGCCGGGGCGGTGCGCACAGGGGTCGGCCTTGGTGGTGTGCACCCTGCGCTGGCGGGTCGCCCCGGAGATGCCGGCGGCGCGCATCAACCGGGCCACCTGGTCGCGTCCGATGTCATGGCCGGCCCGCCGGGCCGCCACCCAGAGCTTGCGGGCCCCGTAGACCCGCCAGTTGGCCGCCCAGATCGACACCAGCACCGCACCCATCGCCCGGTGGCGGCGAGCCCTCTGCGACTCGGGCCGCGACTTGGCGTCGTAATACGTCGACGGGGCGAACTGCAATGCCCTGCAGATCGGCTCGACCCCGAACTCGCCGCGGTGGGCGTCGATGAACTCCACCATCACCGGTGTGGGCGGTCGAGTTCCGCCGCGAAGAAAGCCGACGCCGACTTCAAGATCGCATTCGCCCGGCGCAGCTCCCGCACCTCCTGCTCCAAGGCCTTGATCCTGGCCCGCTCCTCGCTGGTGACACCCGGGACCGAGCCGTCGTCGACATCGGCCTGGCGCACCCAGGCCCGCACCGACTCCACCCCGTAGCCGAGCTGCTCCGCAACCCGCTTGACCGTCCCCCGGTCAGGACCCAGCTCGGCGCGCAACTGGCGCACCAGCCGCACCGCCTGGGCCTTCTCCTGAGCCGAGTACCTCGGCGACCTCCATCGGTGGTTGCGACAGATCGGCCATGATGGTCGGTGAAGAGTCAGCAACCGAACCGATGGAGGTTTTCAGTATGGCACAGCGTTTGTGTTTCGATGAGCGGACACGGATCGAGGTGATGTCTGAGGCGGGGTTGAGCGTGGCGGAGATGGCGGATCGGTTGGGTCGTTGCCGGTCCACGGTGTATCGCGAGCTTGGCCGTGGCGGCGGGCGTGATGGTTATCGGGCTGGTCGCGCTCATCGCCGCACGGGTGTCGACGCGGCTCGACCGAAGGTTCACAAACTCGCTGGTGACGCGGTTTTGGCTGGTGAGGTCGCTGAGGGGTTGAAACTGCGTTGGTCGCCGCATGCGATCTCTGCGGACCTGCACACTAGAGGGATGGCGGTGTGCGCCGAGACGATCTATCGGGCCTGTTACGCCAACAACAACAACACCAGCGGACTCAAAGCGGGTTCGTGGCAGAGCCTGCCCCGCGGTCGGCGCAGGCGTAAACCCCGCAGCCGTTGCGAAACCGCCAAACGCAGCGCTTTAGGCCCGTACCGGCCCCTGACGCAACGCCCCCAGCAAGCAGACGACCGCAGCGAACCAGGACACTGGGAAGGCGACTTGATGATCGGCGCCAACAACGCCAGCGCGATCGCCACGCTCGTAGAACGCGTCAGCCGGCTCACTTTGGTGGTGCCGCTGCCGCACGGTTACAGCGCCGACAACGTGACCCGAGCCGTCACCGCAGCGTTTGGTCGTCAACCCGCTGAGATGGCCAAAACCCTCACCTGGGACCAAGGCAGCGAAATGGCACGCTGGGCCGACATCGAACACAACTGCAACATCGAAGTGTTCTTCTGCCAAGCACGATCCCCGTGGCAACGCCCCAGCAACGAACAAACCAACGGACTGCTACGACGCCGGCTCCCCAAAAGCACCAACCTCAACCTCAACCCCATACAACTCGCGTTGATCCAAGACAACCTCAACCACATGCCCCGCAAACTCCACAACTGGAACTCAGCCCAACACACCTACACTGCACTCTGTCGCAACCACCAGTAGAGCTTGCCCTCCTCGTCGAAGGACGCCCCGGCAATCTCTGTGTAGGCATAGCCATAGTCTCGCTTCCAAGCTCGAGACCCTCCGGCCAAACCAGGGCGGTTCAAAGGGGAAAGAAACATGAAACTAGACTTTGTAATCAAAAGAGAAATTGGCCGCTTGATTTGCGTTCCGAGGACAACTTCACGCAGTCAATCTATGAGCTCGACAGTGGCATATTTGTGGGAATTAACGGGGCGATATGATATGAAAATAGGTGTTTTCCCCAGTTATGCCCCTAGACCAAGTCAATACAGTGAGAAATTGTGAGCTTGGCCAAGGCAGAGACCCGGTCTATGCCCTAGGGGTCGTGTGCTTGGCTGGCGGCTTCAATGAGTTGTTCGAGGAGCCAGCCGATCCATTCATACAGGGCGGCCGATCCCGTTCGAGTCGCTGATAACTCCTCTCTACTACCAAATGAGGTCGCTAGGAGTACTGAATACAAGGTGGGCAGTGATCCTGGCGCTGATCGGCCTCTTCATGCCGTTTGGCGTCTTCTGGATGCGCTCCCACTTCGTGTCCATCCCGTCCGAGATCAGTGAGGCGGCCGAGATCGACGGCGCGGGCCCCTGGCAGGCGTTCTGGCGAGTCCACCTGCCGCTCTCCCGCCCCGCAGTCGCATCTCTCGGGATCCTGCTGTTCCTTTGGACGTGGAACCAGTTCATCCTCGCCCTCGTCCTGATTGAGGATCCGTCCATGCGGACTGTCGCCGGCGCACTGGGCGCATTCCAAAGCCAGTATCAGACAAATACCGTTCTGCTAGCAGCCGGGTCGGTGCTGATAATGGCGCCGTCGATCGCCGTCTTCTTGATCTTCCAGAGGCAGTTCTCCAAGGCGCTACTCGAAGGTGCGGTGAAGGGCTGATGGAGGAGGACGAAATGAAGGGATCCGCTGCGCCGTCGCAGAGCCGCGGCGTCACTGGGCGGTTGCCGCAACCGCTAGCACGGCAGGACTCTGTGGATCCTCAGGCCATTGCCCGATACACCAACGTCGGCTTCTTCCCGCTATTCCAACGGTTCCCGCTTTCCGAACAGACGGAGCTCACCGTGCTGGCGGAGATGAT
Source organism: Candidatus Aldehydirespiratoraceae bacterium (assembly GCA_965249055.1). Lineage (GTDB taxonomy): Bacteria > Actinomycetota > Acidimicrobiia > Acidimicrobiales > Aldehydirespiratoraceae > VXYK01. The sequence continues at coordinate 1,114,227 of CBDFKX010000002.1, forward strand.
GTCCCTTTCGATTGCCAAAGTCTCAGCGATCGTGGACTCCCTGTCTTTGGAAGCGAACGCAAACGTCGCTGACCTGCTGAGCGATGGGAACGTGATCGAAGCGCTGCCTCTGCTTCCCTTCCAACACGGCGCGCGGGTCATTGCTGTTGGCGATTCGATCACAGCCGATCGAATCGGATGGGCCGAGATGATGTCCCTCCTAGCGGAGGAGATTCCCCAGCCTCGCTTCACGGTGGTCAATATGGGAGTTGGCGCCCAAACGAGCTCAGACGTGATCAGCCAGATGGACGTCTACGCGGACTGGCAGCCGGACTGGATCATCCTGATGATCGGCACCAATGACTTTCGGTTCCACACCGAACAGACGAGCGCGACGATGCTGTCCAGGTCAGAGACGACACGGAACCTGCTGCTGATCCGCCGACTCATCGAGAACGAGTTGGGGGCACGACTGGTAGTGGTCACGCCACCACCAGTCGTCAGGCCCGGCGTGGTGGATGGCGAGGGAGTGAGGGCTGTGGGCTGGCGCGATGGCGACGACGCTTCAATAGCCGAGTTAATACGGTCAGAGTTCCCAAGCCATATCGATGTGCACAGCGTCCTCAGCGACGGCGCCGCTGACGGCCTCTTCGAAGAGGACGGGATCCACCCGAATGCGCTAGGGCAAAAACTCATCCTGCGGACGATCCTGCTCAATCTTCCCTCAGTCGGCTCGTGACACCGCCCTAGCAGCAGATGACTCAGAGGCAAGTCCGCAGGGTCCACCTGGCTGCGCCTGTGGGTGCGATCAATGACCCGAACGGAATGTGGGCAGACGCGGCCGGTCGCGTCCACGTTGTCTTTCAGCACAACCCTGCCGGTGAGAGCCCCCTCTCTGCGGGGACTGGCAGTGGCCCGAAGCATTGGGGCCACGCCTGGTCGGACGACATGGTCGCGTGGACGCATGGAGCGAGCGTCATCGCGCCGACGCCGGGATGGCACGATTGCGACGGAGCGTGGTCCGGTTCGATTGTGGTGGAAGACGCGCACATCCAAGCGTTCTACACCGGTGTCAGACGCCGGGGGGACAATTGGTTGGAGTCGGTGTGCAGTGCGACGATCGATGGTGCTGCGACGGTCGACAGCTCTGCCAGCGACGCCAAGCGGTTGCTGATCGCCGCTGGGGACGCAGACGGCGGCAACCATTTCCGAGATCCATACGTGGCCGTTCATGATGGAAAAGCCATCATGGTCGTCGGCGGCGGAACGGCCGAAGGTGGTCGTCTCATGGCCTATTGCAGCTCTGACTTGGTTGACTGGAAGCCCCAAGGGGTGTTCTTCGACGCGTCGCGCGCCTCCTCCCTCCTTCCCCCCGATCTGGCAGAGGCGGTTTGGGAGTGTCCTCAACTGTTGATGCTTGATAACGCCGAGGTCCTCATCTTCTCGGTTGACAGAGAACCGGGACCTGTGGTCTACCTCGTTGGGTCCGTGGATCCCGAGTACGGCTTCAGCGCCGAGAATTGGGGTTACGTCGATTGTGCCTTCGGCTCATATGCGACGCATGCCGCCGAACTCGGCGACGAAGGCCCATGTTCCATCAGCTGGGTGAGAGGCCCTTCGCTGTCGACGCGAAGAGCGATTGACCGAGGCCACCTCACGATGATTCGCCGGTTGGAGCTCGACGACCAGCGGCGGCTGAAATCTCGTTTCGCACGCTCTCCACACCAAGTGGCGACGGCAGTGGGCATGCGGCCCCGCCGCTTCGAGGGCGCCATCAGCTTCAACGGGATGAAGACGGCTCTCCTCGAAGCGAGGCTCAGGACTGATCACGAGCCGACTGGCACGAGGCTCGCAGAACTCAGAATCGGGTCTCCGCTCGAGCGGATTCGGATCACTATCGACCTCCGACACCGTCAAGCCGCTCTTCGAACACCGCACCACGAGATGACCCTCGATGTGCAGTCTCCGGAGGTCGACCTGGAGGTCGTGTGGGACGCGCCCATCGTGGAGGTCATCGCGGGAGGGAACTCCTTGACGTATCACTTCTTGGCGGACGATGACGACGTGACGGTCTCGCTAGAGCTGTCACCCGGCGTTAAAGCAGCCAGCGTGGTCGCCGTCGACACCGAAGAGCATGAGTCGCCAATGCGGTAGCGCCCATGCGCGCCCCCTAGATCACACAATTTCCCAGGCCAAGCCCGTTCTCCGCCCCCCAGCTGGGTTGTGGCCGGCTCTAGTCTGTAATTCCTTTGCGCGTCGGTGGCGGTGCGGACATGATCATGCCGTGCATTCTGTTGTGGAGTTGATTGCGTCGGTTGATGCTGCGTTTGTTGAGACGGGCCGAGGGCTGGCCGGGTGGGAGGATCCGCATCCTGACCGTATGCCTTTGGAAGAGGAGTATTCCCGATTGACGAATCCGCAGAAATGGCGGATCTTGCGTGCCCGGGCTGAAGCTTGGTTGAAGGCGTTGGATGCCGGGGGCTTGGCCGAGATCGACCCAGACGCCGCTGTGGTGTGGGAGGAGCAACCGAGGGTCGATGTTGTCGGAGTTCAGCGGGCCTCGCCTCTGGGTTCTGGTGCAATCCCGCTCACCTTCGCCTGGACTCGCTTCGATGATGCCACAGGAGTGGTGATCGGCGTCGGCGACCCGACAGTGGTCGTGGAGGTAGTCCCTAGCTGCGGGTGCGATGCCTGCGACTCCGGGTCCCAGGACGCCCTCGATGAACTGGACGAATACGTTCTCGGCGTGGTGACAGGCGAATACCGCAGGCTCAGGCGAGGCAAGCGGGGCATCACCGTCTACTCACACGATCGCCAAGGCTGTTCGGGTTTCGGCGGGCCATGGGAGAGCCTCGGGAGGTTTGTACCAGGCCGGCATGAGCTAACCAACCGCATGCGGGCCTTCCGCCTACCAAGAGCCATCGCCCGCAGAGCCAGACTCCGCCGCTACCAACAGGTGGAGAAGGTCTTGGCGCGCCCTAAAGGTTGGCACGAGGTCAGCGGATCGTCCTGGCTCGACGCCGACAACCCGCGGTGACCATCCACTCGACAGGCGGACCACCATCGCCCAACAAGACCGCCGGTCCGGGCCCCAAGGCGGGGCTCCACCGAATACCAGCGTGGGGCGAGGAGTGGTGCTACAACAATGTGGACTTCTTGGATCGAATCGTTCAACTCCTAGATCTAGAGATCGTCTCGCCGCAATGCGAACTCCGAGGCAACAGTGGAGTTCAGGAGTTTCAGGGCGGATTGGGTTGAATAGTCGTCTTCACGGCGTTACTCTGACATCAGTCTTCCCCGCCTGCCCTGCTTGCAGGGCGTGGCGGGGGTTTATTTTTTTGGGCGAGGGTTATTTTGGAAGCGCATGCCTAACAGGCGAGTCGTCGTTTACATCGATTACCAGAACGTCAACCACGGTGCGCGCGAGTTGTTCAGCGGATCACGGGGGAGCCCTCCGTCAACCGGAAACGTTTACCCCTTAGCCATCAAATGGGAACACTAATCAGACCTGCGCCGGCCCGGTTTCGGCAATGGTGCGAAACGTGATCGAAACGCGTCGTTGGCGCTTGGTCTTTTGGCCGTTCCAAGTGTCGGAGTGCCGTTTGGCGATGCCATGACGCCACTTGAAGCGGGCATCGCCGTAGAGAAGGACGAGGCTGCGCGGCTCCAAGCGTTGTACGTATTCGTCGCCGGTCGAATCGCGGCAGAAATCCATGTTGACCGCCGATCCCAAGCTCACGGTCGCAACAATGGGGCCGAAGCAGTCCCTATCGATGTGGGGTGCGATCCCCTGTCCGGGCAGGTACTCGTTGATGATCGCCTGTTCGAACGGATGGTGAGGGTCGAGCAACTGCTTCGCTTCCTCAGACGCGGCTTCATGCACCATGTTCGACAGTTGCGTCAGCCACTCGGGCAATGGCCCGATGCGAGCCGTTTCGTCGAGCCTGCGGTTGGTGTAGTCGTACTTGTAGCCGAAGTGCAGCACACGCCGCGAGAGGTCCGTGAGCCACTCAGAGTTGTCGATATGTGCAAGCAACCCGTGCTCCTCGGAGGCAGCCAAGAAGCCGCTGTGGTACTCAAGCCCCACGGGCGCAGTGGCTGTTTCTGTGTTTATCAGCGATAGTTGCAGGCTCATACGCTCAAAATCCGGTGCTCTGCTTGTACTTTCCACAACTTACGTTGCTCGTCCCGAGAAGGTTTGCCTTCGGATTTGGCTTCGCCTACCTACGACCTCCACCGTCTCACAAGGTCGATCGGCGTTCAGTCCTCAGTCCATATTGTTTCGGAAGTCCCGCATGCTTCGCAGTCGCGCAAATATGTTGTCTTGTCCTTGCGAACCTGAACCTCTTTGTTCCGTTTACCTTCAGCTCCACATCCGGAGCACACCACAGGCATCGCCGTGTTCTTTTTGCACATGCCGCACTGCCAGTAATAGCCGTACCTGCCCGATCGCGCGGTGAGGTCTTTTGAATCGCAATGCTTGCATTTCGCTTTCGCCGAGTGTCCGGTCCTGGCGGGTTTGTCACGGGATGATCTGCGATTGCGGTTTGGAGCAGTCCGTTTAGACCGGGCTGGCGAAGCGCCCGAGCGACCTACATGCCGCTCGGCAAGAAACTCAGCCACCTTCTCAACTTCCAGCGCTTTCATGGTCCACCTGCCGTACTCGCTAGCAGATTCAGCATTCAGAATGCTCGCGCTCTTCTTATGCTGCTCAAGCTCCTGGCCGATCTTGTCGGGGACCAGATCGGCCTTGGTCACAAATACTCGAAATGGTTCGCTGGGTTCCTTCCAACCACCAAGCCGTTTGATCTTCCCCTTGTCGGACACAGCAATCACCAGCTGGATCGGTGCCCACTTGAAACCGCGCTGATCTGATCCTGCTGCGAGCTTGGCGATGGTGCGGAGTCCGATAGCTCGCTTGCCGAGCAATTCTTCCCGGTGTCGTTGCAAGAACGCCCGCAGAAAATCCGCTTGCCGCTGCGCTTGCCGAATTGGAGAGGGCATTCCTATCTCCTTGCCTCGGTACACGCGGCTCCACTCATCTCCGTCCGAGTCGTCGGACCGGACCCGCACCTCTTCGGTCACCGACTTGCTCTCGATGATGAACAGCCCCCAGCGATGCACGAGCAGATGATCGATCTGGCACACCCCAGTGGAGCCATCGTGCTCCGGCTGGGCGTGATCTTCGAGCCTCAGGTCGTGTAGTACGTAAACCTCTTGGTCTTCCTTGAAGCTTCGGTGCAGATAGTGCGCTATTTGCCTCTCGGCGGCCGCACCCGCTTGCTGACGGGGGTCTTTGAGTACGGTCGTTTGTTCGTGTGGCTTTACGATCATCCTGAAGTCTAGCCGAGTGAAGCAGCGCGTGTCGCTTCCAGAAGTCTGGCTGTGACGTTCACCGGATCAAGGTGCTCGGTCTAGTTGGCTTTTTGCAGTTCATTGATCGGCGCCGAGAAGGTCTGGCGCAGCTTGCCGAGGGTTTCGACAGCCCAGGCTCGATACGTCGGCCAACTGGCACGATCTGCTGGATCTGCGGGGTCGAGGTAGATCGCGACTCGCGAAGCCCGCGCATTCTCAAGTGGTTCCCACTTGAACTCAAGATCACATGAATCTTCGGGACCATCTGGGAACAGCACGGAAACCGCGTTGTGGTACCCCGTACGGGATTCGAACCCGTGTTACCGGCGTGAAAGGCCGGCGTCCTAGGCCGCTGGACGAACGGGGCCCGACCAGAGAACCGGCCGACCGACAGCATAGGCCGTCTGATCCCGGAGCGTGCGCGCATAAACGCGCAAGCAAGTACGGTAGCGCCGTGGCGAAGGGGACGAATCCTGCCCGAGGCGTGACCATGCGTCTGATGGCCGCGGCGAGCAGCGGTTATCTGCTTGGCATGATCCCTTCTGCGGATATCGCGGCCCGCATCGCCCGACGTTCCGACCTGCGCTTGTCTGGAACCGGCAATCCCGGTGCCATGAACGCCGGTCATGTGCTCGGTAAGTCGTGGGGAGCGGGTGTGAGTGTGGCAGATATCGCCAAGGGTGTTGCCGCGGCTCGCCTCGGCCGAGCGCTGGCAGGCGACGCCGGTGCCAACCTGGCATCGACGGCCGCGGTCGGGGGACATTGTTTCCCGCTCGGCCGCACCGGCGGAAAGGGAGTGGCGACCAGCATCGGGCAGGTCATCGGCACGTTCCCCGTCTACCTGCCGTTGGACGCAGCAGTGGCACTGGCCACTTCCGTGTTGCCGCTCAAGCAGCGGACGCGAACCGCGACGACAGTGGCCAGCGTCACCTGGGTGCTGACCGCGGCGCACTGGTGGTGGCACGGCTGGCGCAACCCGGGCGGAGTAACGCCGACCGTTTCACTACCGCTAGCGGCAGCATCCAGCTCGGCCATCATCGCGTTGAGGTTCGCCGCCGGTGCCGAAACGGTTGACGCCTTCAATCGTCCAGAATCGCCGGAACCGGTCCGGTCGGCTCTGGTGGCCCAGCCGGTCCAGTCGGCGCAGGGGCTCAGCCGGTCCAGTCGGATCAACAGGCTCGGCTTGTTCAGTCGGATCAACATGCTGCCGGTCGGCCAGAACCGGCGTGAGGGGCGCAACGGAAAGTGATAGCGCTCGTCACCGACTCGGCGTCCCAGATACCTCCAGGACTCGCGGCTGAGTTCGGGGTCCGAGTTGCTCCGATCATCGTCAATATCGACGGTGTGGAATATCGCGAAGGAGTAGACCTCACCGCCGATGATTTCTGGGCACAGGTGAGCAACGGAGAAGTCCCCGAGATCACAACTTCACAGCCGAGTCCGGGAACGTTCAGCGAGATCTATCGGTCCGCAGTCGAACAAGGTGCAACCGACATCGTTTCTGTCCATATCGGCGCCGAACACTCTGGAACGATCAACAGCGCACATATCGCAGCCGAAACAGTCGATGTTGATGTACATGTCGTTGACTCCGGCACAGCCTCCTTCGGTGTTGCGTGCTGTGTCTGGGAGGCCACCTCAGCGATTGCCGCGGGTTCATCGGTACCGGAGGTGGTCGCGCGGGTGGAGCGGATGCGCCCGACAATTGGCACGGCGTTCATCCTCAGCGCGTTGGACTTCGCTCGCCGGGGCGGCCGCTTCAACCCGGAGTTGCTGTCCGACAGCGAACAAGACGACAGCGAAGGGGTCGCAGTCCTCTCGGGTTACGGAAGAGATCTTGAGGTTGTGGCACTAGGGCACAGCGTCGATGAGTTGTGCGATCAGATGGTCGAGTGCTTCCTGGCTGCTGGCCGACCGATACGGGCCGGCGTGTGCCTGGCTGACCCGGCCACTCTGATGTTCACCGAAGGCATTGAGGCCAGGTTGCGGGCTGCCTCTGTCGAGGTGGAGATGGTTCGCTACCGCCTGGGCCCGTCAATCGCCGCTCACACCGGACCCGGCACGGCCGGCGGTTTCTGGTACTGCACCGACATCTAGCAGCCGGTCCAGCAGCAGCCCTACAGTTCGGGATGTTCGCTTGCGGCTTCGATGAGTTGTTCGAGGAGCCAGCCGGTCCATTCGTAGAGGGCGGCCGATGTGGTGTCGGGCATCGCGTCATCAACAAGGTCGACACCAGCGAGGGTGAGTTGCTCACCCAGCACGAGACGGAGACTGTTGAGGCTCTGCATCCAAGCTGCGACACCTGATGTGTCGAGTTCAGCTCCTGAAAGTGTCGACTCGACTGTCTCGATGGCTTCAAGGCGGCTGCGGAGAAGATCGTCGTCGACGAGTTCTCGGTAGGAGGCTTCGGCTTCGGCGTTGTCCGGATGAGCGGGAGGCTTCAGTCGCCTCAAGGTGTCGTCACCGCCACCGATCAACAAGTCGCGGAGATCCGACAGCACCTGGGAGAGCATTTCGCTTTCTCCGCTAGGGAGTTCCACGATGACGACATCACCGTCGTAACGAAAACGGCTCATTCGTCTTTCTCCATGGTCGCCCAAAGGCCGTGTTCGTGAAGCCTAACGACATCGAACTCGGCTTTTTCTCTGGTTCCCGAAGACACCACAGCCTTACCGTCGATGTGGACTTCCATCATCAATCGGTGGGCTTTCTCGGTGGAGTAACCGAACAGTTTCCGAAACACGAATGCTACGTACGTCATCAGGTTGATCGGGTCGTCCCAGACCAGAACCTTCCAGGGCCGCGCATATTCGACCGATTCGTCGATCTTTGTCTCGGGGACCATCACTGGGGCCGTCATGTCACGAGTTCTCTCGATTTAGCCCGATTGACGAGAACCGCGGTGTGGACAGTTGTCGATAGATGCAGCCGGACGATAGCGATCCAGCTCAAAGAGGCCCCAAGGATGTGGACCCCGACGAGCAGCACGGGAACACCAGTGAAGTATTGCCAGTAGCCAATAACACCCTGGGCTATCAGCAGGCCGGCAGCGACCGTGGCGCGCCAGCGGATCTCCGGTTGCTGTTGGCGATGAGCGGAGCGGATGAGCCACACAAGCCCACCCAGCAACACCAGCGCGATGATGCTGTGAATACGGGTCACTTCGCGTACGAGGAACGGCAGGCGCTGCGCTACCTCTGCTTCGTCGCTCCCGCTGTGGGGTCCTGATCCGGTGACGATTGTGCCGCTGACCAGCAGAATTGCACCGACTGCAGAGATCAAGCGCGCGGCTGGGGTAAACGACCCTCCTAAACGGCGCGCCGCGCTGTCCTCACGCCCCGCTAACTCAACGAGCACGACGGCGTTGGCCAACAGCACCATGCTCAATAGGAAATGTCCCATCGTAAACCTGGGGTCGAGTTCGGTCTTGACGAGCACCGCACCCAACACGATCTGGGCTGCCACACCGGCCACGAGTCCCCACGACCAGACCGTCAGATCCCCTCGCCGAGGCGAGCGTCGCAGAGACCCGAGCACAGCCAAGATCACGGCCGCCGCGACGACACCGGTGAAGAGGCGGTTCACGAATTCGATCAAGGCGTGGTACTCAAGGTCAGCCACAAATTGGTCTTCTTCGCAATTGGGCCAGTCGGAGCAACCAAGCCCCGATCCGGTCAAGCGAACCGCTCCGCCCGACACCACGATTACGGTCAGTGACCACAGCGCGCCGCGAGTCCAACTCAGGTAGCGCGCGGGGCTGACCGGCCCGAAAGTAATCGCTCGCAGCGACGCCGAAAATGAGGACACGATCAAAGGGTACGGCGTTGCTAGCCGCTCTTGTTCGCTTTGGTCAGAAGCCACGGGCGGGCCGCTTCAACCCGGGTGGCGTGGTCTTGGTTTTGGGGGCGTAGCCTGACCGACGTGAGTGAAGTAACAGAGGTCCGATCTCGGTCTCGTGTCGCCGCCTTCGTGGCGTTGACCAAGCCGCGGATTATCGAGCTTCTGCTCATTACCACGGTGCCCACCATGGTCGTGGCCGATTCTGGAATTCCCTCACTCTGGTTGATCGTTGCCACCGTGCTCGGTGGCACGCTGGCTGCGGGCGGGGCGAACACCTTCAACATGTACATCGATCGCGATATCGATGGCCTTATGGAACGCACCAAAGGTCGCCCGCTTGTGACGGGCGAAGTCTCCCCGCGCCAAGCTCTGGTTTTTGCGTTCGTGCTGGAGATAAGCGCGTTCGGGTGGCTATGGGGATTCGTCAACTTGCTGTCGGCTGTTCTGGCCGTCTCGGCAACCCTTTTTTACGTCTTCGTCTACTCACTGTGGCTGAAGCGAACATCTAAGAGCAACATCGTTGTCGGCGGGGCCGCTGGGGCAGTGCCGGTTCTGGTCGGCTGGTCTGCGGTCACCAACCAGCTTGACTGGCCGCCTTTGGTGCTCTTTGCGATCATCTTTGTTTGGACGCCTCCCCACTTCTGGGCGCTGGCGATTCGTTACAAGGAGGATTACGCGGCTGCGGACGTGCCGATGTTGCCTGTTGTCGTGAGCCTCAAGAAGACCGCAAGCAGGATTTTGCTCTACACGCTGCTGCTCTGGGGTCTCACCTTGGTTTTTGCTCCCGTAGCCAATATGGGCTGGCTCTATCTGTGCTCTGCGGTGCTGCTCGGAGCCGTTTTTTCGGGGCTGGCGATCAGAGTTTTTCGGAAACCTGAGCCGCAGCGGGCCATGCGGCTTTTCGGGTGGTCTATCACTTATGTCACGTTGTTGTTCGCGGCGATCGCAGTCGATGAGGTGATTCGCAGTGGGGTCTGACAAACACCTTCCGCCGGGTTTCTATTCTGGTGCTCGCATCCCTGTAGGCTCATCGGCTGGTAACGCAACTCAGGTATCAGCAAAAACACGTGCGCGGTGCTGTGCGCCGGGGGCGCTCGGAGGACATTTGCCAACATGACGATGACCGATTCACCACCAGCTGCGAACACCGCGCTGGCGGCAACCTCGCCCCGAGTTGTCGGCCTCTTTGATGCTCTCACCACCACAGACCACAAGCGCATTGGTCGCTTGTGGCTTCGGTCCGGCTTGCTCGGGTTGCTGGTGGCCACCCTCATCGGCGTTGTCCTCGCCATCGAGAACAGCAATTCGTCGCCCGATGACGTCTTCGGTGGGGTCAACAGCTACTTCCAGTACTTCAGCCTCTACCGCTTCGGTTTGGCGCTGTTGGTGGTAGCTCCGTTGTTTGTGGGACTTGCCACGGTGGTAGTGCCGATGCAGGTCGGTGCGACAAATGTCGCTTTTCCGCGCGCGGCTCATGGTGCGGCTTGGTTGTTCATGATCGGTGCGGGAATCACGGTTGTCTCGGTTGTGTCCGGCGGCGGTTGGGGGGCGTTGGATGGCATCACGGGCACCGAACGAGATGCCATCGCTTTGACCTTGGTCGGCACCGGTTTGGTGATTGTCTCGTTGCTGGTGGCTTCGGTCTGTGTCGCCACGACGGTTGTGTCGCTGCGCACACCGGGCATGAACTTGCTGCGAGTTCCGTTGTTTGCCTGGTCAATGCTGGTCGCGACCAGTGTTTGGTTGTTGACCTTGCCGGTTGCGATCGGCAATCTCGCCGTCGTCTATTTTGATCTTCGCGGCGGACCCGGAACGTTCGGCATCGCCGAGGGGTCGAACGCCATCTACACGCAACTTGGCTGGCTGTTTGAACAACCGCAGATTTACGCCTTCGCGATTCCCGTGTTGGGTGTGCTGGGCACGATTGCACCCGTTGTTGCGAGGCGCCGCCATGCGCAGCACGCGGCCGCTGTCGTTCTGATCGGTCTCTTTGGTTTGTTGTCGGTGGGCAGTTGGAGCCAGCCTTGGTTCCAGGGTGACAACTACGACGAGAAGTTCGTCTTTATTCTCTTCGGACTTTTTGCGTTTCTTCCTGTGTTGGGCTCTCTCGGGGGTGCCGCTGACACAATCGCCAAGCGCGGGTCTGCGGGTGCTCCAGATTCGGACACCAGCGCTGGCGGCGGGGGTGTTATCGCAGAACTCTTGTCGGTCCATGGCGTTGGTGCTGTCGGCGCGGCTCTGTTGCTTCTGGCGGGCACCGGGGCGGGGCTGGCGCGAGTCATTCAACCATGGGATCTGGGTAGCCGGACGACCGTCAGTGCAGTGATGAACCTGGTGCTTTTCAGTACGGTTGTTGCCGGGATTGCCGGTATCTGGTTCTGGGCCCCAAAAATAGGCGGCAAGCAACTCTCGGTTTCGATGGGCCGTCTGGTCATATTGGATGTAGTCGTTGGTGCGGTTCTGCTCGGTGGAGCGGATTTTGTGAGCGGGTTCCTGGAGGCTCCCGCGTTCGGGTATCAAGTGGTGGGTAGCTCTACTCCGCTAATGGCTGAGCCTTCGAACCAAGACTTCATTGAGGTGATGAATGTGGTCGCCGCGGTGGGGGCGGTGTTGATCGCGCTGGGTGTGTTGGGTGCGCTAGCGGCTCTGGCGAAGGCCATGAGATCAAGCGATGCAGTCGCCGATAATCCTTATGGTGGTCAAACCTTGGAATGGACCACCTCGTCGCCCCCGCCACCCGGTAACTTCTCAGAACCACCGGAGCGCGTAGTCTCTGAAGCTCCGTTGCTAGACACTGTGAGCGAGAATGGAGAGGAGGCCTGATGGTTGCCACCACCGGGCTTCCAGCCCCCGAAGTATCCCGCCCACGCACCCTGTTGGTGGGCACGATGTTTGGGACCGCGGCTGCGTTCATGTTCTTCTGTGGTGTGGTCGGCATTTACGTTCTTGAACGCGCCGCGTTTCGCGACGCAGGAGTTGAGTGGTTCCCCGCAGGTGTCATTGAATTAGGTCCCTCGGGTTTCATTTTTTGGACGTTGATCCTGTCGGTGTTCACTGTTCAGTGGGCCGTGCAGGCGATCAATGCCGATGACCGCATCAATGCCTATGTTGCTTTGGCTCTAACGGGTCTCTTCGGCGCAGCAATCTTCAATCAACTGTGGTTCATTATCAACGACACCGGGTTTGCCATGGCTGCGGACACCGCCCAATTCCTGTTCTTTGTCGTCAACGGAACCTTCATCGTCTTTTTGATCGCTGCGGTCGTATTCATTGCGCTCACAACTGTGCGTGCACTAGCCGGCCAGTTCGGCCCACGAAGAGCAGAAGCGGTGTCTTCCGCGGCTCTGGTCTGGAACACCGTGGTGTTCATGTGGGCAATCGTCTACTACCTCATCTACATCACGAAGTAAGGGTCAGATGTTCACCACGGGCTTCAAGTTTTTCTTCGGAATCGGGATGGCATTGGCGACTGGCGCGGTGTTCTACGGATACACGACGGGTGGCAACCATCTGGGGCCGCTCTCGATGGGCTGGAAGGGCAGCGTAGGCGAACACCTCGGCTATTCGCTGCTCTTGGGGCTCGGCGTCACCGCTATGACGGTGGCGCTATTCCTCGTGTTCTTTCGGGACGCCGACCCCGCCGCGCAGGCCCACTACATGGGAGTCGAGCAGATCCCGACCAACAGTCTGGTTACTGCCAGCTTCTGGCCGGTGGTTGGTGCCTTTGGTGTTGGCGCCATGGCGATCGGTCTGGTTCTGCACACAGCGGTGTTCGTTACCGGTTTGATCATCTGCGGTGTGGTCGCCATCGAGTGGCTGATGGACGCCTGGGCGGACAGGGCGACGGGTGACCCCGAGGCCAATCGGGTCCTACGAAATCGGGTGATGGCGCCTATCGAGATCCCGGCTTTGGGCGCGGTGATCGTGGCGTTGGGTGTGTTGGCTACCAGCCGGATTTTGTTGGCCACCTCAAAACTCGGGTCGGTGGTGGTTGCCGGTGTCCTGTCTGTGTTGATTCTCGGCATCGCGGTGTTGTTCGCTAGCAAACGACGGATCAACAAGAACATCCTGGCCGGTTCGGTCCTGGTTATGGCTGTGGCGGTGCTCGCTGGCGGAATCGTTGCGACTGTCACCGGTGAACGAGACTTCGAGCACCATGAAGTGCACACCGATGACGAACACGGCACCGATACTGTGGAGGGACACCAAGGTGAGTGACCTCATTCGTTCACGGCGTCGGCGTTGGCCGGAGGGTTTGATCCTGGGGCTCGCGTTTGTGTTGGCTGGATGCGCCGGCGATGCGGAACTCGATACTTTTCAGAACAAAAGCGAGACCGCCCGCCAAATCAACGACTTGGCGATTCCGGTGTTCATTGTTGCCGGGGTCGTGTTGGTGCTCGTGTGCGGTGCCATTTTGTGGATGTCGATCAAGAATCGCGTGCCCGCCGACAACGATTACGAAGGTGAGTTCCCCACCCAAATTTCGCACAACAACAGGCTGGAAATCGGTTGGACGATTGGCCCCGCCGTGATCATGATCGTTATTGCCGTAGCCACCTTGGTTACGCATCTGGCAGTCAACAGCACCAAAGCCAACGCCATTGAAGTCCAAGTTGATGGTCAAGTTGAGACGTGGGAGCCGAGGGTGGTCGTGGTGGGCCAGCAATGGTGGTGGGAGTACCGCTATTACTTGACCCAAGACATAACTACCGCAGACCTTGGTGACCCGTGGAACCTTCCTGAAGCCGACATTGTCACCGCGGGCCAGATGGTGATCCCAACAGGCGAGGAAGTTGAGCTGATCATCACCTCGCGAGACGTCATCCACTCACACTGGATCCCCGCGCTCAACGGCAAGAAGGACGCCGTGCCCGGGAAGTACACGCCGTGGAAGTTGGAAGCCGACGAACCAGGCGTTTACTTCGGGCAGTGCACCGAGTTCTGCGGGCTTTCGCACAGTCGGATGAGAATGCAGGCCGTAGCTGTGACACCGAGTGACTTCCAGGATTGGATCGATGCCCAGATGCTTCCGGCAACATTACCGACCGACGAAGACTCTGCTGAGTACCGCGGCATGGAGGTGTTCTCGAACTTTTGCGCCAGTTGTCACCTGATCAGAGGGCTCAACACAGAGGATTACAACGGGGCCGAGACCATCTCTGGATCCGCACCGGATCTCACACACTTCGCGAGCCGCACCACGTTTGCGGGTGGTTTGTTCAACCTCTACAACCCGGACGGTTCGCTCAACGACGACGATCTTGCTGCCTGGATCCGCAACCCCAACGACGTGAAAGAAAACTTCGCGGATGACCTTCCCGAGGGTGCTCTACCGCGCGGGATGCCCGACATGGGGCTGTCCGAACGACAGATTGCCGATGTGATCACCTTACTGGCCACGCTCGGCCCCAAGCCGACCGCTGCCCAGATTTTGGCGACAGAGGTGGAGTGAGATGACCATCACAGACAAGCCCATTACCGAGGGTCCTCTAGAACTTGAATCCGGCCGCGAGGCTCTGGCGGAGCGGCCCCTCGGGGTGCTTACCCGGCCGCAAGGAGGCAGGGGCTGGCGGGACTGGTTGAGCACCGTCGATCACAAGAAGATCGGGATCCTGTATGGCGTGTCCGCCATGGTTTTCTTCGTGGTGGGTGGTATTGAAGCCCTGCTGATTCGCTTGCAGTTGGCGGTACCCAACGGCGGCGTGCTGTCGGCCGATGTCTATAACCAGGTGTTCACCATGCATGGCGTGACCATGGTGTTCCTGTTCATCATGCCCTTGGCAGCGGCTTTCTCGAACTACTTGATTCCACTTCAGATCGGCGCCAGAGATGTGGCGTTCCCGCGGCTCAACGCGCTCTCGTATTGGATTTGGCTATCGGGCGCGATCTTCTTAAACAGTTCTTGGATCGTTGGTGGAGGCGGTGCCGACTGCGGTTGGTTCTGTTACTCGCCCAATAGCGGTGTGACTTTCTCGCCGAGCCACGGCGTTGACTTCTATGCGATCGGCTTGTTGATCGTTGGTATTGCCTCGTTGGTCTCGGCCATCAACCTGATCGTCACCTGTCTCAACATGCGGGCACCCGGAATGGACTTGTTCCGTATGCCCGTCATGACCTGGATGCTGCTGATCACCCAGTTCTTGCTACTGTTCGCGTTGCCGGTTATCACCGTCGCTTTGTTCTTGTTGATGTTTGATCGGTTATTCGACGCCAGTTTCTTCAATGCTGACGCGGGTGCCGATCCGTTGTTATGGCAGCACTTGTTCTGGATATTCGGGCACCCGGAGGTCTACATCATCATTTTGCCTGCTTTCGGAGTGGTGTCTGAAGTGATTCCCGCGTTCAGCCGCAAACCCCTGTTCGGCTACACGTTCATGGTGTTCTCGGGTATCGCCATCGGCTTCATGGGATGGGGTGTTTGGGCGCATCACATGTTTGTGTCGGGTATCGGTCCGATCTCGGTGGCGGCGTTTTCTTTGTCCACAATGTTCATCGCGGTACCGACCGGTGTGAAGGTCTTGAACTGGTTAGCCACGATGTGGGGCGGACAGATCCGTTTCACAACGGCAATGCTCTTCGCGGTGGGAACCGTGGCGATGTTCACCATCGGTGGGCTGTCGGGAGTGACCCACGCTTTGGCTCCGGCCGATACTCAACAGACCGACACCTACTACATCGTGGCTCATTTCCACTATGTGATTTTCGGTGGTGGTGTGCTCGGGTTGATGGGTGGTCTCTATTTCTGGTGGCCGAAGATTTTCGGTTACATGCTCAACGAGCGCCGCGGCAAGATCCACTTCTGGTTGATGCTTATTGGCTTCAACCTGACTTTCGGGCCTATGCATATACTCGGTTTGCAGGGGATGAGTCGTCGTATTGACACCTATTCGGCCGGGTTTGGATTCGAGTTCTGGAACATGGTGGCGACCATCGGCTCGTTCATCATTGCCGTTTCAGTTCTGGTCTTGTTCCACAATATTTGGAAGTCGAAACGTGAGGCAGCCGATTTACCGCCTCCGGGTCCCGATCCTTGGGATGCCCGGACCCTTGAGTGGATGATTCCTTCGCCGGCTCCGGAGCACAACTTTGATGAGGTCCCCACGGTTCAGGGTCTCGACGAATGGTGGCACCGCAAATACGGTTTCGATGACAACGGGCAGGTCGTGCAGATCGCCACGGCCGAAGAAGCAGCCCAAGACGGCTCGGCCAAGGGCGTGCATCTGCCTGCGCCATCGTTCTGGCCGCTGGTACTGGCTGTGGGCCTGCCGTTGATCGGCTATGGCCTGATCTTCAACCTGTGGCTTTGCGTTCCTGGCGGTCTGCTGGTCGGTATGGGCATCTTCGCTTGGGCCCTCGAGCCTGTCGATGACCCCGACGCGACCCATGACCACCACCACGATGACGACGATAACGACGGTGACGACGGTCCCCCTGCTGCCGCGGCTTCGGCCACGCCCGGCGACAACGGTGATGATTCTGCCCTTGCTGCCGCGGCTCCGGCTACGCCCGGCAACCAGCAAGGAGGTGCGTGATCATGGCAGTCGCAACCGCAGAACCCGCTGCGCCAGAAGCGCACGACGATCACGGGACTTCCACCGGAATCTCCAACACCAAGTTGGCGATGTGGGTCTTCCTCGGTTCGGAATGCCTGCTCTTCGGTGGCCTGATTTCGACCTACCTGCTCTACAAAACCCGTCGCGGTCCAGACAACCGGGCGATCCCAACCGACGTTTTCGACATCCCGTTCACGTCAATCAGTTCGTTCGTGCTGTTGATGAGTTCGCTGACGATGGTGCTGGCTCTCGCGGCGCTTACTCGGGGAGACAACCACGGTGCGCGTGTTTGGCTCTTGGCGACGAGCATGCTTGGCGGTGTGTTCATCGGCGGTCAGGTGTATGAGTTCACCAGCTTCTTGCGTGAGGGTGTCGGCTTCACCAACAATCCGGCTAGTTCAGCGTTCTACGCCTTGACCGGGTTCCACGGGGTTCACGTCAGTCTCGGCATCGTTATGTTGATGTCTTTGGTGGTTGCTTCGTGGCAGGGCAAGCTGCGTCCGGAGCACGCCGAGACCGTAGAGGTAGCAGGTCTTTACTGGCACTTTGTTGACGTTGTCTGGATCTTCATCTTCACTGTCATATATCTGGTTCCGGCCTAGAGTTTGGAGAGACGCATGAGCACGACCACCTCCGGACACGAAGGCACCGCTGACACCGAGCACGCGGAGCACGTCGAGCACGCGGAGCATGATCACCCGTCAGATTGGGCCTACGTCAAGATCGCGCTGATCCTCGGTGCTATCACCGCGGTCGAGGTGCTCACCTACTTCGATTTGGGGTTTTCGTGGGGCAATTTTCTGATCCCGTCGCTGCTGCTGATGATGGTCGTCAAGTTCTGGCTGGTCGCAACCTGGTTCATGCATCTGAAATTCGACAACCCGATCTTCGCCAAGTTGTTTGTTGGAGGGTTGTCGCTGGCTGTCGGTGTATATGTCGCGGCGCTCGCGGCATTCGAGTTCTGGGCGTGATCTGAATGGACGGGCCTTGGGAGTTTGAGGCCCATCCCGCCGTTTGGTTGCTGATTGCGGGGATCGTCGCGCTCGGCTACTACGCGGTACGCCATATCGGCCCCATGGTGGTTCCGGCTGGGCAGACCATTGTGACGAAACGACAGAAACGCTGTTTTGCGCTTGCTGTGTTTTTGCTGTGGGTCGCAGCGGACTGGCCGATGCACGACATTGCCGAGGAACACCTTTACTCGGTCCACATGGGTCAGCATCTGCTGATCGCTTTTATCGTTCCGCCGCTGATGCTGCTGGCGATGCCGGAGTGGTTGGCCCGCTTGATTGTGATCGACGGTGGTGTGGCGTCGCGAGCGTTGCGAGTGCTCACCCGGCCTGTGGTGGCCGCGGTCATATTCAATGCTTTGCAGATCCTTTCGCACTGGGCCGCGGTCGTTAACTTGTCGGTTGAGAATGGGGTTTTCCACTACACCATCCATCTGGCGGTGTTCTTCTCGGCGTTGTTGATGTGGTTCCCGGTCGTCGGTCCGCTACCCGAACTCCAAATGAGCGAGCCAGGAAAGATGGTCTACCTGTTTGCCAGTTCGATCGTGCCGACCGTCCCCGCAGGGTGGTTGACGTTCGCGGAAGGAGTTGTCTACTCGGCTTATGACCATGCTGAGCCACTCTGGGGAATTTCCCCGACCGACGACCAACAAGCCGCTGGTGCGGTGATGAAAGTCATCGGAGGCTTCTACCTTTGGGCGTTGATCACCGTCCGTTACTTCCGTTTTACCTCCGGACGCCGCGAAGCCGATCTTGTGGCTAGAAGAACCCGCAAACAACCCCCTCCAAAACCGGAACGTGTTGGTGCGGTTGCTATCACACCCGATCTGACGTTCGGCGATGTGCAGCGGGCATTCGATGAGAACCCCGAGCCCCCGCGCGAAGCCCCCACTTGATCCCACCCCCTTATTCTGACGGAACGGCGCTGATGGGGTGCTACCGTCAACGGCCATGCTCGATATCAGGCTGATCCGTTCGGAACCCGAAGCTGTCAAGACAGCTGTCGCGCGTCGCGGAGAGCCCACATCGTCGATCGACGAAATCGTGGAACTCGATGCCCTTTTGCGGACGACTTCCACCGAGCGTGACGAGATTCGCTCTGAAATTCGGCAAACCTCAAAGAAGGTTGGTTCGCTGCACGCGGAGGGCAAGGCCAGTGAGGCACAGGCTCTTGCTGATCACAGTCGTTCCCTCGGGACTCGGGAGAAGGCTCTTGATGACCGCTGTGAGCAACTCGCGGGTGAGCTTCGAATGCTGATGCTCAACGTCAGCAATATGCCGTCGCCTGATGCCCCCGATGGGCTGACCGAAAACGACAATGTCGAAGTTCGCAACTCTGGCTATGACCCCGACGGTTTCGGCGATCACCAGAAGGTTCCCCACTGGGAGATCGGTGAACAACTACAGATACTTGATGTTGATCGCGCGGTACGTCTCTCGGGCTCCATGTTCGTGATGTACCGCGGCGGCGGCGCGCGATTGCTGCGAGCGCTCATCGCCTACGGTCTCGACCGCAACCGTGATGCCTTTGAAGAAATCCGCCCGCCGACCCTGGTGAAGACCGACTCCATGATCGGGACTGGTCATCTGCCGAAGTTCGCTATTCAGGCGTACCACATTGAACGCGACGACCTGTGGGCGATTCCGACCGCTGAGGTGCCGCTGACTTCGATGTTTGCTGGTGAGGTCCTGAACGAGGACGAACTACCGATCAGGTTGATGGCTCACACCTCGTGCTACCGGCGCGAGGCTGGCGCCGCGGGACGTGATACCCGCGGCTTGTTGCGTGTTCATGAGTTCGACAAGGTCGAGATGTATGCATTCTGCACCCCTGAGCAAGGTCACGACATGCATATGGAGATCCTCGAACGGGCTGAAAGCGCGATACGGGACTTGGGCTTGGTTCATCGGGTAGTCGACCTAGCTTGCGGCGATATCAGCGGTGCAGGCACACGCACTTTCGACATTGAGGTGTTCGCCCCTGGAGCTGATCGTTGGCTTGAGGTTTCCTCGGTGTCGTGGTGCACCGACTATCAGAGTCGGCGAGCCAACATTCGCTATCGATCTGAAGGCACAAAGGGCACCCAGTTCGTCCACAGCCTCAATGGATCTGCCCTAGCGGTCCCCCGGGTCTGGGCTGCGATCGTGGAGACCTACCGTCAACCCGACGGTTCAATCGAGATGCCCGAAGTCCTACACCCCTACCTCGGCGGGCTCACCACGATAGAGGCGCCGAGTTGATCGTCTGGAGTCCAGCGATCCAAGAATCAACCGAATACATAGGCGTCGGGCAAGATGGTGGCCAGCGGTGCCTTTCGGGCCGTCTGTGCGATCTATAAGCGCGCAATACCCGATGTTCGGACTGGTTCACCGCGCCTCGAGACCGTGGGGGCGCAGTGGTCTTCACAGCCACCAACTCGACGGGATTGTATTAGGCTTGTGTTTATGAAGGTTCATGTCTCGGAGTTGAAGTCGAGGCCGGGTATCGCTTGTCGACCGGTTGCCACGCCTGATGACATAGACGACCCTTCGATCGCCAAAGCTGAAGGTGTCGTGACGCTCCCGTACCACTTGGCGTGGAGCGACAACCTGTCATATGACCTGAACAACGAACGTGATAGGCGACGCCTGTACGAACGGGTGCTCACCGAAGGCGACGATGACGACGTGCGCTACTACATCCGGCTCGGGGAGCTTTTGGAGATGTGGGAGAGGATTTGGCTGTCGCCACATGTTCGCGAGGCATGGCAACGTTGGTTGCACCGTCACGAGATCACGAAGTAATTCGTCTGTGTTGACAGCGTTCCAGGCCAAGGTTCGCGGACTCATTGGTCAACTCGGCAAGGACCATGATTTCGCGTTAGCTGGAGGTGCCGCCTTGATTGTGACTGGTGTGATCGACCGCGCGACAATGGATCTGGATTTCTTTGCGCCTTCCGGCGAGGCGGTTGAAGATTTTGTTGATGAAGTCGAACGTCATCTTGCGTCTTTATCGTTCCGGACGGAGCGAACACGCGACAATCCCGAGTACGTGAGGCTGCTCGTTCGATCCGGCGATGACGAGCTGATGATTGATTTTGGTGTTGACTACAGGTCGCTTCCGGCTGTTGAGACACCAGATGGCTTGGTTCTATCTGCACAGGATCTGGCGGCGGACAAGTTACTTGCTTTCGTTGGCCGCCGCGAACCCAGGGATCTTGCTGATCTCACTGCGCTAGAAGCTCGCTACGGCCTTGAGGAACTCTGCCGACTCGCAGCAGAGAAGGATCTGGGTTTCCGTCCAGCACATATTGTTTTAGCCCTCAAGGACATCGAAGCCGACGCGAGGGTCGTCTCGGACGCTGCGATTGTTGCACGCTGGCGGGAGGAACTGGCTGAGATCGCGCCAGAAACCAAAGAACCGGACTTCGGTCTCGGATTCTAGCTACGTCTCTCGGGCTCCATGTTCGTGATGTACCGCGGCGGCGGCGCGCGATTGCTGCGAGCGCTCATCACCTACGGTCTCGACCGCAACCGTGATGCCTTTGAAGAAATCCGCCCGCCGACCCTGGTGAAGACCGACTCCATGATCGGGACTGGTCATCTGCCGAAGTTCGCTATTCAGGCGTACCACATTGAACGCGACGACCTGTGGGCGATTCCGACCGCTGAGGTGCCGCTGACTTCGATGTTTGCTGGTGAGGTCCTGAACGAGGACGAACTACCGATCAGGTTGATGGCTCACACCTCGTGCTACCGGCGCGAGGCTGGCGCCGCGGGACGTGATACCCGCGGCTTGTTGCGTGTTCATGAGTTCGACAAGGTCGAGATGTATGCATTCTGCACCCCTGAGCAAGGTCACGACATGCATATGGAGATCCTCGAACGGGCTGAAAGCGCGATACGGGACTTGGGCTTGGTTCATCGGGTAGTCGACCTAGCTTGCGGCGATATCAGCGGTGCAGGCACACGCACTTTCGACATTGAGGTGTTCGCCCCTGGAGCTGATCGTTGGCTTGAGGTTTCCTCGGTGTCGTGGTGCACCGACTATCAGAGTCGGCGAGCCAACATTCGCTATCGATCTGAAGGCACAAAGGGCACCCAGTTCGTCCACAGCCTCAATGGATCTGCCCTAGCGGTCCCCCGGGTCTGGGCTGCGATCGTGGAGACCTACCGTCAACCCGACGGTTCAATCGAGATGCCCGAAGTCCTACACCCCTACCTCGGCGGGCTCACCACGATAGAGGCGCCGAGTTGATCGTCTGGAGTCCAGCGATCCAAGAATCAACCGAATACATAGGCGTCGGGCAAGATGGTGGCCCGCAGTACCTTGCGACGCTCTCACGCCACACCAACCGCAACCCAGCCAACCATCAGCGCAAAGTCCGCTGAACGAGAGCTTGGCGCTGGGCGTAGTCGCCGCACCGACTCAACTCGAAGGCCGGTCTGCGCGGTTATCTCAGTCAGATGGAGGAGCTGCCGCGGCAGACGACTGTGCCATCGACGCGCAACCCCACGAATGGTTCCCGCCGACCGAAACCGCTTGGAACTGAACCGCACCCCTACCGCAACCACGGCCCGTTATCCGCGCGGTCAACTCACCCGGATCACCTTCTTAGCCCGCCCAGCAGGTGATTGTGTTATCGACACGCACCCCACACGAATGAGGCTCGCCGGCCGAAACGGTTTGGAACACCCCCCAAGCGTATCAGACTGCCCATAGAGGTTGCTGCCCAGCAGGTGATTGTGGTATCGACACGCAACCCACACGAATGCTGGTAGTTGCCGACGGAAACGGTCTCAATACGTGCTCCGGCCATCTCGGCGCGGGCGTGGCGGGCTGGCATAGCGGGCGACTCCGACCCTCCGGCCTGCTGCGCGTCGGGGAGGCTGGCACCGGGACGCACCAGCGACTGGGTTGACCCGACCCGTAGACTGTGCCCTGAAGCGCCGTCGGTACCGCCTTCAGGTCGTTTCACGCGGCTACGGCGCAGTTAGCCGCGCTCGCCTCGAGTCCGCCAAAAAGGATCGCCCCAGCAGGTGACTGTGTCATCGGCACGCAACCCACACGAATGCCCCCCGCCGGCTGAAACAGTTTGGAACGCCCCCGCAGGCGCATCAAACTGCCCGAAGAAGTTGTAGCCCCAGCAGGTGATTGTGTTATCGGCACGCAACCCACACGACTGCAACAAGCCGGCCGAAACAGTTTGGAACGCCCCCGCAGGCGCATCAGCCTGCCCTCCGTCGTTGTTGCCCCAGCAGGTGAGGGTGTTATCGGCACGCAACCCACACGAATGCAACAAGCCGGCCGAAACAGTTTGGAACGCCCCCGCAGGCGCATCAGCCCGCCCATCGCCGTTCCAGCCCCAGCAGGTGAGGGTGTTATCGGCACGCAACCCACACGACTGCAACAAGCCGGCCGAAACAGTTTGGAACGCCCCCGCAGGCGCATCAACCTGACCAACGTCGTTGGCGCCCCAGCAGGTGAGGGTGTTATCGGCACGCAACCCACACGACTGCGTCCCGCCGGCCGAAACAGTTTGGAACGTCTCACAGTCAGGGGAGGCCGGATCGACCATCACGTCGGGTTCGCCTTGGTAGCGGTACAAGAACGTCACCAGATGCGCTCGTGTCAACGTTCCGTCGGGATCGAACGTGGTCGGTGACGTACCGGTAGTGATCTCACGATCAGCAGCCCAAGAAACACTGCCCTGCTGCCAAGACGCATGAACATCGCTAAACGGATGAGCGGGCGCTGCCGGTTCACCCTCCAAACGCCACAAGAACGTGACCAGATGAGCCCGAGTCAATGCCGTGTTGGGACCGAACGTGGTCGGAGACGTGCCGGTAGTGATCTCGTTGTGAGACATCCACGACACCGCCGCGTTCTGACTCTCATTGGTCACATCAACGAAGCCATGCGCAGGTGCAGAAGGTTGACCTTCCATGTTCCAGATGTAAACCGCCGCCTCGCCGTGAGACACCGGCGCGTCGGGTCGAAAACAATTGCCGTCGATACCCGTGACGTCGTTGTCGACCGCCCACGGACAGGCTCGGTGTAATACCTCCCGTCGGCAACATCGCCATACCCCGCGACCGCACCAGCCGGAGACGCCAGCAACGAAGTCGCCGCCAGACACAACACCACCCCACACCAACCAGCCAACGACTTCACAACTCGAAACGACATCGAAAAACCTTAACTTAACCGCAGCACAGACGGAGAACCAGACATCGTTGTGCAGGGTTGGCGGTGCCTTGTTCAGCGCGGGCAGGCTAGGCCAACGAGATGGCCAGCCAAGCGGCGCCTACGCCTGTGATCAGGGTCAACGAGCCATAAGCCACGGCGCGCTTGTGGGAGCGGGGCCACATCTCGATGAGTTCTCCGGCCAACGCCGAGAAGGTTGTGAAGGCTCCGAGGCCACCGATTCCGACGATGATGAGTTCGTCGGGTCCGGCTGCGCGCAACAGTCCAAAGGCGAACGACCCGGCAATATTCGCGACGAAAGTTCCCTGCGGTGATCCGAGGCGTACTCCCAGTTGCCAACGCGCCAGTGTGCCAATCAGAGCGGCGGCACCGAATGCCATTATGGTCATGTGCGCCTGCTCTCCAGCTGAGCGCCCAACTGGCGTCCGGCCACCACAGCGACGAGTCCGACGCCGACAGTGATGGCGGTGAATCCGAACGCCCCGGGATATTGACCCTGGTCGATGCGCTCGGCTATTTCGGCTGCGAGTGTGGAGAAGGTGGTCAGCGAACCGCAGAAGCCGACTCCCAGGCAAAGCCGGATTGATGAGTGCTCTGCGTGAGTGCGCAGCAGCAAGCCCAAGATGAACGCTCCGGCACTGTTGAGCAGCAGCAAGGTCCACAACGGGCTGTCGATGATCTCGGTTGCGGCCCATCGCAACGACGCACCGGCGATTCCCGCCATCGCCAAGCCTGCGATTGCAAATAGACGACTAGCGCTCACCTCGCAAACAGTAGGCTCCGGCAATGGATATGGCCGCGATGCGTGAAGAGTTTGGACGCATTGGTCTCGATGTCTCAGATGTCGCCAAAGATCCCATGACGCAGTTCCGCGCGTGGTTCGACCTTTGGGTAGACGTCAATCCTTACATCGCCGACACCATGGTGTTATCAACGGTCGACGCCGATGGATGGCCCGATGCCAGGGCCGTTCTGTTGAAAGGCGCCGATAGCCGCGGATTCGTGTTCTATACCAACCGGATGTCCGCCAAGGGCACCCAACTCGAAGCCAACGGCCGTGCCGCGCTCACGATGGTGTGGCGCGAGATTGAGCGGCAAGTTCGTGTTGTGGGCGAGGTCAGCCATGTTCCCGAGTCGGAATCCGACGCATATTTTGCGAGTCGTCCCCGCGGCGCCCAGATAGGTGCTGTTGCCAGCGAGCAGTCGGCAGTGCTCGGTTCGCGGGCCGAACTCGAGGATCGAGTTGTTGAGCTGAACGAGTTGTATCCCGACGAGATACCGAGACCGCCCCACTGGGGCGGGTACCTGGTTACACCTCGATGCGTCGAGTTCTGGCAGGGCCGTCCAGACCGTCTCCATGACCGGGTCCGTTACCGCCGAGAAGCGGACGCCTGGATAATCGAGCGTCTCGCCCCCTGACCGCGGCTAATTGTCGGTTCCCGTGAGGTTGTCAGCAGCTGATGTGGACCGGGAGCGGAGATAACGAGCAAACCGCCGCCAAACGAGCCAAACGACCAGTGCCGTGAAGGCAGCTTCGATAGGCACGCCGAAGCGCAACGGGTCGCTGAACCAATGAACAACCCGCAGCGGCCATCCTCCCATGAAGCGGAGCAGCGGCAAGAAAATAAACTCTCCCCGGTTGAACAGAAACTCAATGATCAGGTAGCTGCAGATAAAACCGGCGCTGACACTGAATCGCTTGATTCTGTCTGTTTCGAGATCTCGCCAACCGATGATCAGCGCGCCGACCACACCCAGAACACTGATCACCGCGATGCGCTCCGGGGTGGTGTCCTGGATCCAGTTGTTGACCGCCGCTTGCATCTCCAGAAAACTGTCAACCCTCGGGCTCGAGTAGTTGCTGCCCGACAACAGCCGGATCTCAAAGTAGCCGTAGTCGATCAGATAGAGACCCGCGACCAAGAGCACCAGACCCGAGAAACGGCCCACGTAGGGCAGCACCTGCCGCATCCCTTTGGCCACGTCGGTTTTGGCGAGCGCCAAGCTCATTGTCAAAAAGGTGATCAGAGCGCCCATACCGAGCGCATAAGCGAGGAAGTTGCCAAATCCCTCCAACCATCCGTCGGTTGTGAACGAGGTTGTGACCGACGACAGAAACAACCCGATCGTGCACGACAACGAGACCACCGCGTAGCTCACACCAAAAAGAAACACCGATGAGAGATCCCGACTGCCGGTTCCCAGGTTCAGTTTCGGGAGCCGCAGCACGAAGTCCTTGCCCAGCGCCATGAAGACACCCAAGGGAAGCATCAACACGCCGATCGCGATCGTCACATAACCCGTGTACTCAAATACCGTGCCTTGGTTGATGAACGTTTCGAATGCCACCCCGCAGATCCCGAACACGGCGACAAATCCCGCAGTCATCACCAAACCCACCACCAGGCCGCGCACAATGGTGGCTAGCCGACTGGCTTTGTTGTCACCGTCGACACCCAAAAAATACGACAGGTAGACGGGCAGCAAGGCGAAACCACACGGGTTGAACGCGGCAACCAAACCAAGCGCGAAAGGAAAGGCGTAAACACCCATCAGCGGACCTTACTTTGCTTTCGCCGGGCGTAGCCGGAGCCGCCCTGGTTGACACTCATTAGAGCAGGTGCTCCGTGATCAGGTCGCGTAGTCCTTCTGTGGTGAGCACGCCGGCCCACTGTTCCACAACTACTCCATCGCGATCAACCATCAGCGTGCTGGGCATGCCAAACAAGCGTAGTTCTGGGAACAGCGACCCGTCCCGGTCCCATCCCGATGGATAAGAGACTCCAGTATCGGCCAACAAGTCGAGCGACGGCGCGGCGGAGTCGTCGCGGCTGATACCAATGAAGTTCACCTGATCTTTGAGTTCCTGGTAGACGGATTCAAACTCGGGCAGCTCGGCCCGGCACGGACCGCACCAAGCAGCGAAGAAGTTGACTACCAGCGGCTTGTCGAGATGGCTTGCGAATGTGTCTCGGCTATCACCAACCAGTGAGGCGAACCCAAGATCGCGAATAGACCCGTCGACAGGCGCGGTTTGAACGTCTTCAGTTTCGGGACTGAAGGCTCCGTTGCTGAGATCGATGGTGTTGGCGTCACCAAAATCGCTAGAGGTGTCGTCACCACAAGCAGCGACCAACACAACGGTCAACAAGACCGCGGCGAATTTACAGAACAAGGGCATCAGAACTCCGGCACGAAGGCTCCGCCAGAACGCTACCTCGCAGAACGCCCCAGCCACCCTCGGCTTAGCGGCCGCTCGGGCGCTGATCGACCAAGAACCGGGGCTCGCGTAAACCGTTGCCCGGGTTCTCAGAGGAGTGGTCGATCAGCGCCTTAAGCGGTCCGCCGTTCCGCTCGTTCCCGAAGATGCATCGGCACCGGAATCACCGGCATCAGATCCTCGGGACGAGCCACCTTGGGAGGACGACCCCGACGGCGTTTGACGGTCAGCATCTCGCCGTTCATGAAGAGCTGCCCACCCCATACTCCCCATTGCTCTTGGTTGTTCAGAGCAGTTTCGAGGCATGGTGCGACCACTGGGCACTCGGCGCAGACACGTTTGGCAGCAGAAATCTCGCCTATGTCGTCGGAGAAAAACAAGTCATAGGCGTTATCTACCGTCTTGCAGGCCGCGTGCGTCTCCCAAGTGGTGTTGTCGGCTGGGAGTTGTTCAGTGATGTCGACGAGGGTGGACATGGCCCCGTCTCCTTCCGTGTCTTGGGTTTCAATGTGTCGGCGGGTTTCTTCTTCTGTCGGTTTCTTGTCTGGCAGGTTTCTTGTGCGGTGAGAACTGGTTGGGCAACGCAGAAAGGCCGCTGGGATTACCAGCGGCCTTTCTGCGTACTTCCCGTTGTTGGGCTTAGTTACCCAGAGGGAGCGCCGAAGGGCCGCGGGTTGAAATACGGCTTCGTGGCAAACCAAGAAGCTGGCATGACCGTCTGCACATTTACGCGCGCGGCAATGTCAGCTTGAAGCTGATGCTCGGTGCGATGAATGTTGCTCATGTCGGTCCTGTCCTGCGGCCGGAAGCTCCGGCGAGACCAGAGTGGCGAACTTCAGCCTATCTGTCAACCGAATTATTTCGGACTCGTCGGATCTGGAAGGGCGACACCGGCATCTGCGTAGGAATTTTAATAGTATTTCATGTTATTGAGTTGACAACTCTGACGAATCGACTAGGTTGCTCATATGGATGCGGCCTTGTTGGCGATGATCTCGACAATCTTCGTGGCAATGCTCGGCAACTCTTGGCACCAGACTCGGGAGAACTCCAAGACCCGTGACCTCATGATCCAGCTCAACAATGACACCCGTTCCGAGCTGAAGGCTCTCGGCACCGAGTTGCGCGCTGATCACAAGGCTCTCGACACCAAGCTGAGCGGGGAGATCAAGGCTCTCGATACCAAGCTGAGCGGGGAGATCAAGGTTCTCGGCATCGGCTTAGGAGACGTCAGGGAGCGGTTGGCTCGCATCGAGGGTCATCTGGGGATCGGCATCACACGACCACCTGAATCGCCGACCGACGAATAGAGCACCGCCCGGTGGGCCGGCGAAAGGTTCACCGGGTGTTCACTTTCGGTTCACCTGTTTGGGGGTGTGACTTCTCATAGCTCCCGTAGATTTCGGTCAGAAGCAGGGCTCGCGCAACGCGGGCCCGTCCTCATCGGAAGGAACACCTATGAGTCGCTTGCAGCGTGTGGTTCGGCTGCTGGTGGTAGCTGTGAGCGTGGCGCTCGCAGCATCGGCGTGTGGAGGTTCGTCCGATTCCAGCGGTCCTTCTGGCGAGATCTTCATCTCCGGTTCCTCGACGGTTGAACCGATCTCTCTGCGTGTCCAAGAGTTGTTCAATGACATCCACCCTGATGTCTTGATTGCTGTCGACGGCCCCGGGACTGGTGATGGTTTCGTCCTGTTCTGCAGCGGCGAGACTGAAATATCCAATGCCTCGCGGGCGATCAGAGACAGCGAAGCAGCCCAATGCGCAGCCAACGGGGTCAGCTACGTGGAGCTGCAAGTCGGCATTGATGGCCTGGGCGTCATGACCAACACCGCCAATGATCTGGTCGAGTGTGTGTCGTTCGCTGATCTCTATGCCCTTACCGGCCCTGAGGCAACTGGCAGTGGTTCTTGGGCTGACGTGAATGCAGTAACGGCCGAACTCGGCGGTGCCGGAAATCTCCCCGATGTGCCGCTCGACATTTTCGGCCCAGGGGAAGAGTCTGGGACCTTCGATACGTACGTTGAACTGGTGATTGAAGATCCGGCAGAAGAGCGGGGCCAAGAGGGCACTACTCGACCCGACTACAACCCATCCGGTGATGACAACGTGATCTTGCAAGGAATTACCGGTTCGGATAATTCGCTCGGCTGGGTCGGCTTTGCGTTCGCTAGCGGCGCGCAAGGAGTCAAGCTCCTCGAAGTTGACGACGGCGAAAGTGGATGCGTTGCAGCCACGCCCGAGACCATCGCTTCGGGTGAATACCCGCTGAGTCGTCCCTTGTTCATCTATGTCAACTCTGACAGGGCTGCAAACAACCCGGGACTAGAAGCCTATGTTGACTTCTACATGGGTGTCGGCCTTGATCGGGCTGTGGGCGAAGTTGGCTATGTTGAGTTGACCGATGCTGCCAAGGCCGATATCCGCGCGGCATGGACTGAGCGAACCTGAAAGTGGAAACTCCTGAGTCCGTCTCCGGCCAGTTGAGCCTGACTGCCCTCGCAGGCTCACCTCGCCGCGTACGGAAGGAGATGTTTATCAGCCGTGTGATGTTCTGCGCGGCGTTGGTCTCGGTGGTGGTCTCCGCGCTGATCATCTACGCGTTGATTTCAGAAGCATGGATCTTCATGCGCGACGTTGATTGGTCCGATACCTGGGGTCAGCTTGGATGGTTCCCACGACGCGGAATCTACGACATGCCGACGCTGCTGGTGGCGAGCTTATGGACCACCCTGATCGCCATGATCGTGGCCGCGCCGCTGGGGACGGGCGCGGCGATCTATCTCTCGGAATACGCGCGGCCGACGCACCGTGCGATTATCAAGCCAATCCTGGAAATCCTTGCGGGAATCCCCAGCGTGGTTCTCGGGTTCTTCGCACTGTTGTGGCTCGCTCCCAACGTGGTAGCCCATATCGGTGGTGAAGGCGGCCGAGGCTCAATGCTGACGGCTGGCATTGGCGTGGGGATTCTCACGGTTCCTTTGGTGGCATCGATATCGGAGGATGCGATGGGCGCGGTCCCGAAGTCGCTGCGCGAGGCTTCCGCGGGATTAGGTGCGCGCAACGCGGTGACGACACTGCGGGTAGTGTTGCCTGCCGCTATCTCGGGGTTGGTCGCCTCGCTGATCGTGGCGGTGTCTCGTGCGCTTGGCGAGACGATGGTCGTGTTTATGGCGGGCGGCGCGGCTGATGCGGCAATCAAGACTTACTCACCTTACGAAGGCAGTCTCACCATGCCCTCGGCAATGGCTTCGCTGGCATCGGGCACGGATCAAGTCGTTGGCGAGGGTCTGACCTTTCAGAGTCTGTTTTTTGTCGGTCTGGTGCTCTTCTTGTTGACTTTGGGACTCAACCTGATCGGTGACCGCTTCGTGTCTCGTATCCGGGAGCACTACTGACATGACTTTCGCCACGATAGGAACGGTTGCCAAACGAGGTGCGACCGGATTCGAGAAGAAGCAGACGGACGTAGCCGGTGGACTCTTCAGAGTGCTGATTCTTTCAGCCTTGGTGTTGTCGTTGCTCATACTTGCGGTGCTGATCGTCGATACCGTTGCTGACGCTTGGTCCCAGCTTTCAACCCGGGCTTGGGACTTTTTGAACGGGTCCCTTCGGTCTCGTTCGATTGACGACAAACTCGGTGTGAAACAAGGTTTGTATGGATCGGTCTGGATCGGTGTTTTCGTCGCGTTGACGGCGTTCCCCATCGGTGTCGGTGCCGCCATTTATTTGGAGGAGTATGCGCTGAAGTCGCGCCTAGCCGCGATCATCGAACTGATGATCAGGAACCTCGCCGGTGTGCCATCGGTGGTCTACGGGCTTCTTGGCCTGTTCTTGTTTGTCGAGCGCAGCACCATCTTCGGTTTCGTTGGTCTCGGTTGGCTAGCTGACGCAACCGGTGGCCGTTCTGTTCTGTCAGCAGGGTTGACTCTGGCGGTGTTGGTGTTGCCGATCGTGATCATTACTGCACAAGAAGCGGTGCGTTCGGTGCCTTCCGGACTCAAGGAAGGAGCGTATGGTCTTGGCGCAACCAAGTCTGAGATGGTTCGGACTCAGATTCTGCCCTACGCAGCGCCGGGGATCTTGACAGGCACGTTGTTGGCCATGTCGCGCGCCATTGGCGAGGCCGCTCCGCTGATTCTTGTTGGTGCTATCACTGGTGGCCTTACCCGTAACCCTGAGTTGTGGGACACCTCAGGGCTGCGTGAGAAGTTCACTGCACTTCCCATTGTCATCGTTGAGTGGGTGAGCGAACGCGGCCGGGATCCGGGTTTTGCTGGAGCAGCGGCGGCCGCCATTGTTGTGTTACTGGTGCTGGTACTGCTGCTGAACATGACAGCAATCCTGCTCCGTAACCGTTTCGAGAAGAAGCGAGGCTGACTCATGACGTACACATATGGGACAATGCTTGACGAAAACAGTGAAAGCTCCGAGGAGCCTGATATGACGGTGATCGATGATCTGACTGAGGGTTCCGATTCAGAGCCAGTCCTTGAGATGGACGAGGAGAGTCCATCGGTGCCCCATGTGGTCTTTGATGTTGAAGAGTTGAACGTCTACTACGAAGAGTTTCGGGCCGTTCGAGATGCCAGTCTCAAAGTTCACGAAAATGAGATCACTGCCTTTATCGGCCCGTCAGGCTGCGGCAAGACCACTCTGTTGCGATGCTTCAACCGAATGAACGATCTGATTGAGACGGCTCGGGTCACGGGTTCGCTGCGTTACCACGGAGTTGATCTTTACGATCCGAAAGTTGATGCGGTTGAAGTGCGCCGTCGGATTGGGATGGTTTTTCAAAAGCCCAACCCGTTTCCAAAGTCAATTCGGGCCAACGTCGAATACGGCCCGCGGGTAGCCGGGTTGGCCAGAAAAGGCCCGGCGATGGACGACATCGTGGAGAATTCGCTGCGCAAGGCCGCGCTCTGGGATGAAGTCAAGGACCGGCTCGATGAGAATGCCCTGGGTTTGTCTGGTGGGCAGCAGCAGCGCTTGTGTATCGCTCGGGCGATTGCCACCGACCCCGACGTGTTGCTTATGGACGAGCCGTGCTCGGCGCTGGACCCCATTGCGACAACCCGTATTGAGGAACTGATGCACGGACTGAAGCACGACTATTCGATCGTTATAGTCACCCACAACATGCAGCAAGCCGCTCGGGTCAGTGATCGCACTGCCTTTTTCTCGGTGGAGGTAAATCCAGAGTCCGACAGCAGAACCGGTGTATTGGTCGAATACGACTGGACGCAACAAATATTCTCGAATCCCTCCGATGAGCGAACCGAGAACTATGTGACCGGCCGCTTCGGATGAGATGAGAGGAATACACGGTGACTGAAGAACTCCGCAAGACCTATCACGAAGAGCTTGAGTCGATCCGTGAGGCCATCGTTCGAATGGCGGGTGTTGTCGGTGAGAGCATCCCGCGCGGAACAGAAGCGTTCTTGTCGGGAGACCTCGCTGAGGCGCAGCGAATTATTGAGGACGACGACGCGGTTGACGCAATGTCAGTGGAGCTTGAGGAACGCTGTTACCAACTTCTGGCTCTGCAGCAGCCAATGGCATCAGACTTGCGAGCTATCACGACGGCTTTGTGGATGAACGCGGAGATCGAACGTTCCGGCGATTTGATGGCCAACATCGCCCAAGCGACTCGCCGCGTTTATGGCAGTTCCTTCGGCCCCCGAATCCGGGGTTTGATTGCCCAAATGAGCGAGGAGGCCGCACGTCTAGTGCGGTTGGCGATCGACAGTTACGCAGAAGGCAACAGCGGGCTGGCGGTTGCTCTTGATGACATTGACGACCGACTTGATGAGCTTCATCTGGATGCCATAGGGGCGATCTTTGAAAGCAACCGCGAGCATGCCTTTGATTTGCAGGTGGGAGTGCAATTGGCGCTTGTTTGCCGGTTTTACGAACGGATCGGCGATCACGCGGTGAACATGGGTGAACGCGTTCGCTATATGGTCGATGGTTGGCTGCCCGAACACTCGGGCGCCCTGCGGGCGAAGGCTCGACTGGCCGAATTTGGCGTCGTTTCCGACGAGACTTGATAGGAGCGGTTTGGCATGACAGCGCTGTTGGTCGCTTTGGCAGTAGCAGCGACCGGTGCGCTGGGGATTCTTGTCGTGGGACTTCGGCAACGGCGCCTTGTCAACCAGCATCTTGATCGCATCGCCAATCGTGTTTCGGGTGTCGTCGCACCAGCGTCGAGAACACCCGTGGCTGCGGTGAAGCGTCTTGAGATGGTGCTTGAAGCCAGCGACGCTGAGCGACAGTTGCGGGGAACTGAACGCCGGTATGAGGCCGCCCTTGAGGCCATTGATATGGGCGTTGTTGTTGTCGACCAAGGCGAGGGGGTCGTTTATAGCAACAGTTCTGCTAGTTGGTACCGCGAGGGCAGGCACGGCGAAGCTGTCATTGCTCAGAAGATTGATGAGTTGATTCACTCTGCGGTGAGAGGCGAGAGGGTTGAACAGAGCGTTGCGCTCTATGGGCCGCCGCGGCGCGTGTTGTTCGTCTCGGCAATACCGATCCTGATCGAGGGTGACCTTGTGGGAGCCATTGCGCTCATTCACGATGTCACCGAGTTGGAGCACAGCAATGCTATTCGGCGCGACTTTGTGTCCAATATCAGCCACGAACTCCGCACACCGATTGGTGCAGTGTCACTGCTTGCCGAAACGCTGATCGGCGAGCATAACCCCGAAGTCATCGACTCGCTCGCCAATCGCCTGCTTGTTGAAGCAGAGCGGCTGGCTAGCACGGTGCAGGATTTGCTTGAACTCAGTCGAATTGAACACAGCGACGATTCTGAGTTTTCCCCGGTTGCTATTCGAGGCGTGGTTGGTGGAGCGCATGATCGGGTGCGCGCGGCGGCTTCACAACGCGGCGTAATGATCAACGTCGAAGCGCCGGAACTCGATTTTCGGGTGCGCGGTGACCGACGTCAGCTCACTTCAGCGGTGTTCAATCTGCTTGACAACGGCATAAAGTTCTCGAACCCGGGTGGCGGCTCCATCTCGGTTCGCATCCGGGAGGTTCACGGTCAGGTTGAGGTTGAGGTTTCTGACAGCGGTATCGGGATCCCACGTCAGGATATGGACCGCATATTCGAACGCTTCTACCGAGTTGATCGAGGACGTAGCCGCATGACTGGTGGTACCGGCCTTGGTCTGTCAATGGTGCGCCACATTGCCGCCAATCACAGAGGCCGTGTGTCGGTTGAGTCGACCGAGGGAGAAGGAGCAACCTTCACCATGGAACTCCCATTGATCCCGGACAACGGTGAAGACGCCCCTGACGCTCTCAAAGACCATCTAACTTCCACGGCTCCGGCTGCGCCCGGCGAAAGCACCACGCCCGGCAAAACCACCGCGGCTCCGGCTACGCCCGGCGAAAGCACCGCGCCCGGCGAAAGCACCGCATGAGCAACACGGCTGCTCGGATTCTCGTCGTGGAGGACGAAGAGTCATTCGTGGAAGCTCTCCGTGTCGGGCTTCAACGAGAGGGGTTCCTGGTGGACGTTGCTCGCGACGGCTCAGAAGCCTTGGACCGATTTGCACAAAGCGAGCCGGATCTGGTGCTCCTAGACGTGATGTTGCCGGGGATATCCGGGATCGACGTTTGCCGAGAGATCCGATCTTCATCTTCGGTCCCAATCATCATGGTGACCGCCAAAGGCGAGGAGATTGACGCGGTCGTGGGTCTTGAAGTGGGGGCCGATGACTATGTGGCGAAGCCCTATCGATTGCGGGAATTAGTCGCTCGAATACGTGCGGTGCTACGTCGTTCTGCGATGAGTCGTTGGTCTGGCAGCGGTGGTTTGGGGAATGACTCCAACGATCAGGTTCTGCGGGTCGGAGGATTGCAGCTGGACCGTGAACGCCACGAAGTCACCGTGGATGGTGAAATTGTCCAACTCCCGTTGAAAGAGTTTCAGATTTTGGCTTTGCTGATGCTGAATCAGGAGATGGTTGTGACCCGCGAAACCTTCATCGACCGGGTGTGGGGCTATGACTACGTCGGCGATACCAAAACGCTTGATGTCCATATCAAGCGACTCAGGGCCAAGATTGAGCCGAACTCAGATCGCCCCGAACGCATCATCACGATCCGTGGCGTTGGTTACAAACTAACGGCCTGAATGAGGCGTTATGGCTCGTTCGTTGTTGGCTTCAGGGCGTGGCGGATGCGGTGGCGGGTGACCCATAGGCGCAGCAGCACGAGCGCTGCTAGCAAGGCTGCGGTGACCCCGTAGACGACAACCGGTGAAGCTTCGACGAGAACGCCGAAAATGCCCCAGAGGAGGCCTTCGAGCGCCACAAGCACCCACGACAGCGGCGACACTCCCACCGGCACATGAGACCTCCAGGCTGCGACCACCGACGGCCCGAGGTAGAGCCCGTTGGACAGTCCCAGCACCGTGCCCAGCACCGTCCAGCCAGCCACCAGCTGAACCACGACGCATGCCACGGCAACCACGGCGGACAACAGCAGTCCGGTTCGCACGCCCGCATGGTTGCGATAAAGCAGGTATAGAACTACGCCGTAGCTGCCCGCGCCGGCGAGAACTGCGGGAATGGTTACCCACAGTTCCTCGGCCACCACGTAGGCGATCCAACCGATGTTGACGGTCGTGCCGATTGCTGCCCATACCGGCGACACACCCTCGGTGCGACCTATCCGCAGCAGCCGTGCAATCTGGGGCAGGATCTGGACGAACGTGACGGCTGTGGCTACGACGCCCACCACCACAGCGATCTCAGCCTGGTTCACCGGGCCAATCTACTCGTGGGGGATGGAGGCCGACACCGACTTGGCAATGCGGGTTGGGTGAACGGCTGAGTGGATGACAGTCGTCGTGTCAGTGCACACGGGTAGGGTGAGCCGATGCCCGAAACGTCGCCTCTTTTAGAGGGCTTGAACCCGTCTCAATACGACGCGGTGCTGCACTCAGGCGGCCCTCTGTTGGTCGTAGCGGGCGCCGGTTCGGGCAAGACCCGAGTGCTCACGCACCGGATCGCCCACATGATCGACGAAGGCATGTCGCCGTTTGAAATCCTCGCCATCACTTTCACCAACAAAGCTGCCGGCGAGATGAAAGAGCGAGTCTCTACCCTCGTCGGCCCCGTGGCCGAGAGAATGTGGGTTTCGACGTTCCATTCCGCGTGTGTGCGGATCCTGCGCCGTGATGCCGACCGACTCGGCTATCCAGGCCGGTTCTCGATTTACGACCAAGCCGACGCTCGGCGCTTAACCGGTTACGTGATTCGAGACCTCAACATTGATCCCAAGAGATTTGTGCCACGATCAGTCCACGCCACGATTTCAAATGCCAAGAACGACAATGTCTCGGCGACCGCCTATGCCGACGGAGCTGAAGGTTTTTTCCAAAAACGTGTCGCAGACATTTACCTGGAATATCAGCGACGCCTGGTTGCCGCCGCGGCGATGGACTTCGACGATCTGCTGATGCGCACCGTTGAACTGTTCAGTACTCAACCCGACGTGCTGCAACACTGGCGCGAACGCTTCGCTCATGTCCTCGTCGACGAATACCAAGACACCAACTCTGTCCAAAACGAACTTGTCTTGATGCTCGCCGAACAGCATCGGGGGGTCTCGGTCGTCGGCGATGGCGACCAGTCGATCTACGCCTTCAGAGGTGCTGATCTGCGTAACATCTTGGAGTTTGAGAAAGCCTTTCCAGACGCCACAACGATTGTGCTTGAGCAGAACTATCGCTCGACGCAGTCCATCCTCGACGCGGCCAACGCGGTTATTGCCCA
Source organism: Candidatus Aldehydirespiratoraceae bacterium (assembly GCA_965249055.1). GTDB lineage: Bacteria > Actinomycetota > Acidimicrobiia > Acidimicrobiales > Aldehydirespiratoraceae > VXYK01. The sequence goes on from CBDFKX010000002.1 coordinate 1,151,156, forward strand.
AAACATGGGGCGTGTCCCGAAGGATCTGTGGACTGACCGCGGACGGGGCGACAAGATCGTGCGCTATCACGCCACCGATGAGCATGACGAGGCTCGTTATGTGGCTCATGAACTGGCCCGCCTGAACGCCAATGAGGGCATGCGCTGGGACGAAATGGCGGTTTTTTATCGCACAAACAGCCAATCACGGGTGCTTGAGGAGCACTTGGTGCGGGTCGGGATTCCGTACCAGTTGGTGGGTGGTGCTCGTTTCTATGACCGACGAGAGATCAAAGATGCGGTGGCGTATCTGCGCGCCATCGTCAATCCGACCGACGAAGTGAGCGTCAAGCGAGTCCTCAATGTGCCCAAACGGGGCGTGGGCGATTCCTCGATCGGCAAGCTTGATGCCTGGGCTGCCGCCAACGGTCAGTCATTTTCTGCAGCATTGCAGGACTATAGAAACGCCGGGGTGAGCGGCCGGGCGACAACCGGTATCGAACAGTTCTTGCAACTCACAGCAGACATCCGCGAACTCGACGCGGGTCCCGCCACCATCATCGAAGAAGCTCTTGAACGCTCCCGATATCTCGAAGAACTCCAGGCGACCCTGGGGATCGAGGCTGAAGGCCGGCTCGAGAACCTCAATGAACTGCTGGGGATGGCCCGTGATTTCGAAACGGTCGACGAGTTTCTTGAACAGATCAGCTTGGTCAGCGACACCGACGACATGGATGACAGCGAGTCGGTGGTCACGCTGATGACTCTCCATTCGGCCAAAGGGCTTGAGTATCCGGTCGTCTTCCTCACCGGCATGGAAGATGGGGTTCTCCCACATATTCGCACCTTGGGTGAACCCCGAGAACTTGAGGAAGAGCGTCGCTTGGCGTATGTGGGCGTCACCAGGGCGATGCAAATGCTTCATCTGACGTGTGCTTGGAGCCGCATGCTCAATGGCATGACCCAATACAACCCGCCTAGCCGTTTTTTCTCAGAGATCCCGGAAGATTTGGTCACCGAGATCAGCGGTCAACGCCGAAGTAACCGTTTTGACAGCTCGTACCCGAGCGGCAGGCGCACCTTCGGCCAACAACGCGGTGGTGACCGAAGCGGGGGCTCCCGAATTGATGAGCACCGTGATCGTATTGTCGACCGCGTGTTCGAGAGCGAGAGGCGTCCTCCTTCGAAGTCACCGTTCGCGTCGAAAGGGGCCGAATCACTCGACTTGAAGATCGGTGACGATGTTCGTCACTCGCAGTGGGGTGAGGGGGTCATAGTCGACATGGGCGGAAGCCCCGATAGTCCAGAAGCGACCGTGAACTTTGCCGGTGTCGGACAGAAAACACTGCTGTTGTCCTTGGCCCCGTTGGAGAAGCTCTAGGCAGTCAACGTTGGGTGGCCTCACTCAGGGTCTTCGTTGAGCAGAACGTGGATGTTGCCGTCGCGAACCTCGACACGGTATTGAAACAGGCCGGTACCTGCAGCGTCGGTTGTGACCTCGTCGCAGGTGGTGCTGCTGCCCACAGCGGTGGTGAGGAAAAACTCTTCGGTTGTGGCGTCCCACGCGAAGTAACAGTCTCGGGGGTCTTCCGCGCGCCGAGCTGCGAAGGCCATCCACCCCTGCTCAGGATCCGCGCCGATGTGATTAACGATGATGTCACGCTGCCCGCCACTTCCCACATCGGAGTACAGAATCGGACCCCTGTCTTGAATCTCGCGACTTATAGCTCCGACTTTGCCGGCGTCGAAGTCTCTGTCGCCAAGGAGGATCTCGGTGTTTCCTTGCGACGTTGCGAACCAAACCATCAGACCGAGCAGTGCCGCGATGACCACCGCGGTGAATCCGAGGAGCAGGACACTGCGGGCGTTTATCTGTGGACCTCGGGCGACGGGCATAGCTCCTCGCGTCTGATTGTGGCGGACTGCTTAGCAGCAGTGAAGGTGTCACAGCATTGGGACCCGCCTAGTATCGCCTGAGTTCACGCGAACTTTGGAGGTGCGGTGGATCTTTTTGAGTATCAGGGAAAGGAGTTTTTCGCCGGTTACGGAATGCCGGTCTCACCCGGCGAAGCAGTTTTCACTGTCGACGAAGCCGCAGCCGCAGCAGAACGGCTCGGCACGCCGGTCATGGTCAAAGCCCAGGTTCATACGGGTGGACGGGGAAAGGCAGGCGGTGTCAAGTTCGCCGCAGATATTGACGCGGTCCGCCAACACACCGGCAATATCTTGGGACTCGACATAAAAGGCCACATCGTTCGCCGGGTCTGGATCGAAAAAGCATCAGACATAGCCGAGGAGTACTACGCCAGCTTCACCCTTGATCGCTCGGCAAAGAAGCATCTCGGGATGCTCTCGGTAGAGGGTGGAGTCGAGATCGAAACGGTCGCAGAAACCAACCCGGATGCCATCGCCAAGATCTGGATAGATCCGCTGGACGGACTCAACGAAGCGACATGCCGGGACTGGGTAGCTGCAGCAAACCTCCCTGCTCCAGCAGTTGAGGGGACTGTCGAGTTTCTGTTGAAGCTCTACACCGCCTACACCGAAGGAGACGCCGACCTCGTTGAGATCAACCCGCTCATCTTGACGCCCGAGGGTTCTGTACATGTGCTTGACGCCAAGGTAACCCTCGACGGCAACAGCGAGTTCCGTCACCCCGACTACCGCCAATACGACGCCACCCAGAGCCGAGACGATCGTGAAGAAGCAGCTCATGCCAAGGGCCTGCAGTACGTCGGTCTCGAGGGCTCGGTCGGGGTGATCGCCAACGGCGCCGGTCTGGCCATGAGCACGGTCGATGTGGTCAACCAAGTTGGCGGAAGTCCAGCCAATTTTCTCGACATCGGCGGTGGCGCAAACGCTGATGTCATGGCCGGAGCTTTGGAGGTCATCAACAACGACCCCGCAGTAAAGGCCATATTCATCAACATCTTTGGAGGAATAACCCGAGGCGAGGAGATCGCCAGCGGCATCCTCGAAGCGATGCAACGCGTGGAGATTGATTCCCCCATCGTCATCAGGCTTGATGGCACCAACGCCGATGAGGGCCGAGCGATCCTGGAACCTCACCTAACCGACAAGTTGATGATGCAACCGACAATGCTTGATGCGGCTCGCCGCGTAGTCGAGCTTGCAGGCTGAGCTAGCGCCGAAGAAAGGAAACCGGCAATGAGTATCTTCGTCGACGAGAACACGAAGGTGATTTATCAGGGGCTCACGGGTTCACAAGGCAGCTACTACGGCCTTCTGAACCGTGATTACGGCACGCAGGTGGTTGCCGGCACCCACCCAACCAAGGCAGGCACTGATGTCGATGGCGTACCCATTTTCGCCAATGTGGCTGAGGCGGTGCAGGCAACGGGTGCCACTGCGAGCTGTATTTTCATTCCCGCCCCAGGAGTGCGCGGTGCGGTGATTGAAGCCGCGCAGGGGGGCGCCAAGTTCATTGTTGCCATCACCGAAGGAGTACCCGCCCACGACGAGATCTACTTCTACAACGCCTTGAAGCGGGACTTCCCAGATGTCTTGTTGCTCGGTCCGAACTGTCCCGGCATTATCAGCCCCGGAAAGTGCAACATAGGCATCACGGCTGGGCATATCGCCAAGCCGGGAGGTCCTGTAGGAATCGTCAGCCGTTCAGGCACTCTCACCTACCAGGCGCTTTATGAGCTGAAGCAGAAAGATGTCGGGGTGACGACATGTGTGGGTATAGGTGGCGACCCGGTGCCCGGTACGTCGTTCATTGATTGTTTGCAGGCCTTTGAAGACGACCCTGAAACTCTCGCGGTGATGATGATCGGCGAGATCGGCGGTTCAGCCGAGGAAGAAGCCGCTGACTTCATCAAGAACCACATGACCAAGCCCGTTGCCGGTTATATCGCCGGGGTGACCGCTCCGCCCGGCAAGAAGATGGGCCATGCAGGCGCCATCGTCTCAGGTGGACGGGGTACCGCTGCTGCCAAAATCGAAGCGTTGACCGATGCTGGTGTTCACGTCGGGCAGAACCCGACAGAAGCCGGCGAACTCATGGCCGACATTGTCGCCGGTCTGTAAGGCCGCCGGCTTGCTAGGTTCAGGCAATGAGTAGCGTTTTGGGTCGGCGCCGTGCGCTGTTGTCCGTTTTTGACAAATCGGGGATCGTGGAGTTCGCCAGGGGACTGGTTGACCTTGACTGGGAACTGATCTCAAGCGGTGGCACCGCCGAGGTCATATCGGCCGCTGGTATTGCGGTAACCGATGTTGCGGATTACACAGGCTCACCGATCATGTTGGGACACCGTGTGGCGACGCTTCACCCCCGTATTCACGGGGGCATCCTCGCGGATCGACAAGACCCCGAGCATCAGCTTGATCTCGAAACCCACAACATCGAAGTGATCGACCTCGTAGTCAGCAATCTCTATCCGTTTCGCTCCCAGCCCGGAATCGAGATGATCGATATTGGTGGACCGACTCTGCTGCGATCTGCGGCAAAAAACCACGCCTACGTCGGCGTTGCCACGAACCCCGCCGATTACGAGCCGATCCTGACCGAACTGCGCGACAATCACCGCGATGAACCGGGCAGCAGCCTCGGCCACAACTCGGGTTTGTCCGCAGACACACGGCGTCGTCTAGCCCGAGCGGCGTTCGCCCACACCGCAGCTTATGACGCGGCAATCGTTGACTGGCTCGACAGCACCGAGCCGGAGCCCGCGGCGCTGCCCCCCACAATCCACTTAGCCCTCGAACGTGCCGAAGTGTTGCGCTATGGCGAAAACCCACACCAAGACGGGGCGCGCTACCGCTCCATGGGCCAGACCAGCATGTGGGATCAAATCGAACAGTACTCCGGCGTGCCGCTCAGCTACCTCAACCTGTTTGATGCAGATGCGGCTTGGCGTCTCGCCCACGAACTGGGCGATCTCTCCAACGGCTGTGCTGTCGCCATCATCAAACACGCCAACCCTTGTGGCGCGGCGCTGGCCCTCGACCTTGCCACTGCTTACGAACGTGCCTTCGAGTGCGACCCTCGAAGCGCGTTCGGCGGGATCGTTGCGGTGAATCGAATCGTCGAGGAGTCCACAGCGCAAGCACTGGAATCGGCGGCTCAGGCGGATGTGATCATTGCTCCGGGCTACGCCGACGGTGTTGTTGAGCGTTTGATTGCCAAGCGCCGAAACACCCGTATTCTGCGCGCTGAGGCTCCCAAGGCAGCTTCTGCGGCCGGTGTCAGTCTGCGCCAGATCACCGATGGCTTCCTGGTTCAGGAGGCCCAGTGTTTCGCATCGGTGCCCTCTCAGTGGCAAGTGGTCACAAAGCGTGAACCAACCGCCGCTGAGCTGGCCGACGCAGCCTTCGCATGGCGCGTTTGTGGTCATGTCAAGTCCAACGCTGTGGTATTGGCTCGTGACGGCGTGGCCTTCGGGATCGGAGCGGGTCAACAAAACCGGGTCGAAGCAGCCCAAATAGCTGCAAGCAAGGCGGATGGGCGAGCCCAAGGCGGTGCCTGTGCCAGCGATGCCTTCTACCCGTTCCCCGACGGCATCCACGCAGCCGCAGATGCTGGGGCAGCGATAATCGTGCAACCCGGTGGATCGGTCAACGACCAACAAACAATCGCCGCGGCCGACGAGCGCGGTGTCGCCATGGTCTTTACCGCCGAACGACAGTTTCTTCACTGAGTCAGGCCCCGTCATGGACGATCCAGTCGATATGCCAGAGGGTAATGCGCCGAGAGAACCGAAGAGTCTGGAATGGGCGCTAGAGGTTGGCCTGCAACGCCGCTCAACCGCTTTTTACCAAACCATCCGATTTCTTATTCGAGCGTTCCTATGGCGTTGGCTTCGGTTGCAGTCTCAGGGCGCTGAAAATATCCCTCTGGCCGGACCGGTAATTATCGCTCCGGTTCATCGCTCCAATCTTGACGCACCGCTGCTGTCAGGTTGTACCAAGCGTCGTATACGAGCCTTGGCCAAAGAGTCGCTTTTTGTAAATCCCATGGGTGCCTGGATCTGTGCTGCACTTGGTTCAATACCAATAAGGCGAGGAGAAGCCGACCGAGATGCAATGCGCGCGGCTCGGGCGATGCTCGACGCGGGCGCCATGTTGTTGGTCTTCCCTGAAGGCACCCGCCAGAGCGGGAACCAGGTCACCGGAGTCTTTGATGGGATGTCATATTTGGCTTCCAAGACGGGAGCTCCGATCGTCCCGGTGGGCATCGCGGGAACAGAAACCGCTTTAGCTGCGGGAGCCAAGTTCCCCAAGAGGGTGCGAACTGCGATCGTGGTGGGTGCCCCGATTCGAGCTCCCGAAGGCCGCCTGAGTCGTCCAGCGCTGGCTGCTTTGAGCACCGAAGTCGGCACACGCCTCCAAGCCGCTTTCGACGAAGCACAAGCTCTCGTCAACCCCCACCCGGACCACTGAGCGCACTGCTCACTATTGCGGCTCACTATTGTGGCGGTTGATGCGGAGAGGTGCAGCACTCCTAGGGTTCGTACTCTGCGTAGTCCTCACCTGTGTCGGTCCGGCGGCCGCCCAATCCGCTCAGGAACCCAACCCTGATGGTGACAGCGATAGCACCACCCAAACCACGCTGGAGGGCACCATCCGGCTCGGATTTGACCAGTTCTTTGCTGGAGTTGAGATCACAGTCACCGACCAGGACGGTGTCGAGATTGGCCGCACCGCAACCGACGCCGAAGGCCGGTGGTCGATAGCAGTACCCGGCGCCGGAACCTATTTGGTGACCCTCAACGAAGACACCCTGCCAAACGACTCAGGGCTGCGCGAGGGTCAAGAGACGACCGTGGAGACGAAGGTGTTAGCGGGTATGGCGCGGGCGGTGGTATTCGCAGTTGGCGAGACCCCAAAGACCACTCCGTTCGGCGAGCGCTTCGTCCAGAGGGCTTTCACCGGTCTGAAACTCGGGATGATCATCGCTATGAGCGCGGTGGGCCTGTCGCTCATCTACGGAACAACCGGACTGGTCAATTTCGCCCACGGCGAACTGGTCACCTTTGGCGCAGTGATCGCCTGGTATTTCAACACCTCATGGGGCGGACTCAACCTGGTGGTGGCCGCGGCTCTGGCCCTGATCGTGTGCGGCGCGCTGGGTGCGGGTCTCGAATCCGGCTTGTTCCGCCCACTTAGGAAACGACGGCTCGGTGTGTTCCAACTCGTGGTCATCACCATCGGCCTGTCGCTGTTAGGGCGCCAGACCATCCAACTGTTCTTTGGTGCCGAACCCCGTCCATACATTGACTATCAAGTGCAAGACCGCTGGGAGTTCGGCCCTTGGGCAATCACGCCGCGCGAGGTCGCCACGGTCGCGATCATTGCTGTCGTTCTCGCAGTCGTCGCGATCACACTTCAGCTCAGCCGGTTCGGGAAAGCCACCCGAGCAGTCGCCGACAACACTGATCTGGCACGAGTTGCGGGTATCGATGTGAATCGGGTGGTGCTCCTCGTTTGGATAGCGGGAGCGATCCTGGCCGGGCTGGGAGGCATCTTCGTGGGCCTCGATGCCGATATCGATCCGTTCTTGGGTTTCCAGCTATTGCTGCTCATTTTTGCCGGCGTGGAGCTTGGCGGGTTGGGAACTGCGTATGGCGCTGTGGTCGGTTCGGTACTTATCGGTTTCGCCACCGAGATCAGCACCTTGTGGATTTCACCGGAGCTGAAGTTCGTCATTCCCTTGGCCACGCTCATCTTGGTGCTGCTGATACGTCCGCAGGGCCTTTTCGGGATACGAGAACGGGTGGGATGATGGAGTTCGACATCATCTTTGGGAATGCGGCCCGGGCCGCGCTTGGACCCGAAGCGGTGATCTTGGCGTTGGCAGCCATCGGTCTGAACGTCCACTTCGGCTATACGGGACTGCTCAACTTCGGGCAGGTCGGGTTTATGCTCCTCGGCGCTTACGGAACCGGCGTCTCGGTGGCCACCTTCGGCTGGTCGCTGTGGGTGGGGATCGGAGTCGGTTTGGCATTGACGGTGGCACTGGCGCTGGCGCTTGGCGTCCCTACCTTGCGGTTGCAAGCCGTTTTGTTCGCGATCGTCACTATCGCCGCGGCTGAAATTCTGCGCCTGATCATCGGCTCTACCGACGCCATCGACCTCACCGGAGGACCGCTCAGCATCAGCTTCGACGCCAGCGCCTTCTACGACTTGAATCCCTATGCCGACGGACCACAAGATCGCTATGGCACGGGTACGTTCGCGTTCACTGGCCAACAGATGTGGGTCATCACCGTTGGCTGGTCGCTTGTGGCACTAGCCAGCTTTGCTGTGTTCCTGATAGTGCGCAGCCCCTGGGGACGGGTGGTCAAGTCCATTAGGGAGGACGAGAATGCCGCTCGCAGCCTTGGCAAGAATGTGTTCTCCTACAAGATGCAGGCGCTGGTCATCGGCGGCGTGATCGGCGGTCTCGCAGGTGTTATCGACGCGATCAAGACCTCAGGGGCTGACCCGAACGGGTTCCGTCCCCAAGTCACCTTCTTCACCTACACCGCGTTGCTGTTAGGTGGCTCCGCGACCTACACCGGGCCGGTGATTGGGGCGATCCTGTTCTGGTTCTTGCGCGAGTGGGTCGAATCGTTCTTGCGCCAGTTGGCTGCCGAAGCCTGGCTGCCGAACCCGATCGCCGACTTTCTCGTCGGAGCTGAGGGAATTATTAGTGTCGGGTTGGTCGGCTTAGCCCTCATCCTGCTCATTTTGTTCCGGCCCCAGGGGATAGTCGGAAACCGCACAGAAATGCTGATCGATGACAGTTGACGTGCCTCCAACCACCGATGCGGTACCTGCCGAAGAGATCGAACCCATTCTGAAGGTTCGCTCCGAACCTTGCGTCGCAAAACCCGACCCGATTTTGACATTGCACGGTGTGAGCCGAAGTTTCGGAGGGTTGGTTGCGGTGGACGTCGATCATTTGGAGGTGCAGCGGGGAGTGGTGACGTCGCTGATCGGACCCAACGGAGCGGGAAAAACCACCCTTTTCAACCTGCTCACCGGCTTCGAACGCGCTGATCGTGGTCGTTGGACCTTCGCTGGACAACTTGTGAGCGGGATGTCTGCAGATCGCCTCGCCCGCCAGGGGATGGTGAGGACTTTTCAGCTCACCAAATCGTTGGCCAAGCTTCCAGTCATCGAAAACATGTTGTTGGGTGCACCTGACCAGACAGGCGAGCGCTTGTGGGCCGCCCCATTTCGGTCGCGCTGGCGCGACCAGGAGCGAGACAACACCGAGCGCGCTGAGCAACTTCTAGAGCAGTTCAACCTCGCCCACATGCGCGACGAACTAGCCGGCACCCTCTCGGGAGGGCAGCGCAAGCTGCTAGAAGTAGCTCGGGCGCTGATGACCGAACCCACACTGATAATGCTGGACGAGCCGATGGCGGGGGTGAACCCGGCCCTGGCCCAGTCCCTCATGCACCACATCAGCCTGCTAGCCATGGAGGGAATGAGCGTTGTGTTTATTGAACATGACATGAATGTGGTTGCTGGGATCAGCGATTGGGTAGTGGTGCTCGCCGAGGGACGAGTCATCGCGGAAGGGCCTCCTTGGAATGTCATCCACAACGATGCGGTCATTGACGCCTACCTGGGTCGAGGCCGTCAGTCAGCCAGCCCGGTAAACGGTGAGGGATCGTCGTGAGTCCCGTGTTGGCTGCAGAAGATGTGGTGGCGGGCTACCTCCCGGGCATCGACATCTTGACCGGCTGCTCGCTGGAGTTGCACTCTGGTGAGATCGTCGGAATCATCGGACCGAACGGCGCGGGCAAGTCCACTTTGCTGAAGGCCATTTTCGGTTTGGTAGAAGTCCGTGCTGGGACCATCCGTCTGGGCGAAGAGAACATCACCGGGCTTGATCCCCATCAGCTCGTGTCTCGTGGTATTGGTTTTGTTCCGCAGACCGACAATGTGTTCGGCCGGTTGTCGATTCGCGAGAATTTGGAGATGGGCGCGTTCCAGGCACCTGAACGGTTTGCCGAACGGTTCGAAGTGGTTGCCGATCTGTTCCCCCTGCTGGCCGATCGCAGCAGTCAACGTGCCGACGGACTATCGGGAGGTGAACGCCAAATGGTGGCTATCGGTCGAGCGTTGATGATGGATCCCAGTGTGTTGCTGCTCGATGAGCCCTCCTCGGGTCTTTCTCCCGCCTATCAGGATCAAGTTTTTGAGCGGATCACCCACATCACCGAGCACGGAGTGTCGCTGGTCATGGTTGAGCAGAATGCCCATCGCTGCCTGCAGATATGCAACCGAGCGTATGTGTTGGACCAGGGGGCCAACGCTTATACCGGCACGGGCCGCGAACTGCTCGACGATCCGAAAGTGGTCAGCCTCTACCTCGGAACCCTCGCCCGCCTGTAGCAGAGGACAGTTGACTTAGTTGAAGACGGGTCAGCCCAGATCGGCGAGGTCGGCGTCTTGGCTATCGATCACCGTGAATTCACTGTCGATGAACTCGGCGATCAGGTAACGACCGAATCCCGGGTCGCCGACTTCGTCAAGCTCCAACGGACCAGAAATACCCTCGTAATCGATGTCGGCGCCATCGGCGATCAGGTTTGCGCACTCACCGTAGTCGTAGCACTTCTGGCCACCACTGGTAACGGCTTGCACTTGTTCCATGATCGCGGGGCCATCGGTAGAACCAGCCGCCAGAGCCGCCAGTGCCAGCACCATTACGCAATCGTAGGACTGGCCCCCGTAGATCACGTTGCCATTGGTCAGGGTGCTGAGGCGGGTGCTGAACTCGTCGCTACCGCCCGCGGCGATGACTACAAACCCGTCAAGCACGTTGGGATTGGTCGGATCCACCATGGTTGGCAGACCCAGGTCGTAGATGCCGTCGCTGCCGTACATGGCGGTTGCTGGAAACCCAGCTTCAAGCAGTCCCCTGATGATCTGTGCACCCTCGGCGAAAGTAAGCAGCACCACTGCGTCTGCTCCCATGCCTTCAATGGCGGCGACGGTGGGATCGTAGCTGGCCGCGTCTTCGTCGTAGGAGAAGATCTCGTAGTTCACGCCGAGTTCGTCGAAGTTGTCAGCCAATAGCTCGGCTAGGGCGTTGCCCCAGTCGTCAGCTCGGGCTGGAATGGCTACGTTGGTGGCGCCGTCGGCGGCGACGAGGTTGGCCAGAATCAGCGCCACCGCCTGGTCGGGAGGCACGGTCCGGAAATAGAAACCGGCGTTTTGTTGAGTGGAGAACGACGGCGATGTGTTGGACGGGGAACATTATGGAATCTGGGCGTCGTACAGGGTCTGGATGAACGACTGGGACACTCCCGACGCGGCGGCTCCCACGATCACATGGGCTCCTTCGCCCAACAAGCGGTTGACTGTCTCGGGGGCGACATCGGGATCAGTGGCGGAGTCGCCGGTCAGCAGTCGCACGTTGCCGCCAGCGGCCTGAATATCTTGCACGGCCAGATCGATGCTCACGATCATCGGCGCATTGAGAAACGCCAGCGCGCCGGTCTCGGGCATCACTTGACCGATGACCAGCTCAAAATCCTCGGCAACCGGTGCAGGTTCCTCGGTTGGTGCTTCGGTTGCGTCGGTAGCGAGCGTGGTGCTGGTTGTGTCGCCGTCATCGTCGCCACCGCAAGCCGCTGTCATCAGCACCAGCGCAGCGCAAACCGCCAGCATGCGCGGCAGGTACTTCGATCTCATTGTGGGTCTCCTCAATTACCAGAGATGATTCTTGTGCTCATTTCACCATAGCCCAGCGAGACCAGCGCTCTAGTCCGAACGCATGAGACCCGTGGTGGGTTGTATCGCAATATGTGATACATTTACGGAGTGACGTATGCGGTCTCGGTTCGGCTTGATGATGAAGCCACGAAGGCGCTGCGCGTCTTGGAGGCGTCTGGTTTGAACCGCTCGGAGGCGATTCGTTCCGCGTTGGTTGAGGCGGCGAGGCGGAGACTCAGTCGCGCTGCTCTAGCCGCTGAAGCGGCAAGGCTTGAAGCCGACGAGCTTGATCGATCCGAGATGCTTGCGGTAGCGGAGCTGATGGAGTCAATGCGTGCTCCGCGGTGACATTTTCCGGTTCAAACTTCCAAAGGGAACTGGGCACCAACAGCACGGGGATCGTTTCGGCGTGGTGATCCAAGCTGACGAGTTGCTTCCCCGGTCAGTCGTCGTGGTGGCCCCGACGTCGCAATCCGCACGAGCAGCTTCGTTTCGACCCGAAATAGACCTCGACGGGCAGAAGACCAGGGTGCTCGTTGAGCAGATCGGCGCAGTTGATGCCTCCCGGTTGGCAGACTTGGCAGGCCACCTCACACCCGAAGAACTCTGGGGCGTTGACGAGGCCCTCCTCACCGTCCTCGGACTCCGCTGAGAATTGATGGCACCCGCGGCGCGGCGGATACAGTCAACGCCATGGCAGGCAAGATTTCGATGCAATCAGACGGCACGCTGGCGGTACCCGACAACCCCATCATCCCCTTCATCGAAGGCGACGGCACGGGAGTCGATATCTGGCCGGCCGCAAAGTCGGTGCTCGACGCGGCAGCCGCCAAATACGGCAGAACCATTGAGTGGCGCGAAGTGCTTGCCGGTGAAAAAGCCTTCAATGAAACCGGCGATTGGCTTCCCCAAGCAACGATCGACAACTTCAGCGAATACCTGATCGGAATAAAAGGTCCGCTGACAACGCCGATCGGCGGCGGCTTTCGAAGCCTCAACGTCGCCATTCGCCAGATCATGGACCTCTACGTATGCCTCCGCCCGGTTCGCTGGTTCACCGGCGTACCGTCGCCTGTAAAGGAACCGCAGTTGGTCGACATGGTGATCTTCCGTGAAAACACCGAAGACATCTATGCCGGCCTTGAAGTCGAATCGGGCACGCCCGAAGCCCGCAAGATGATGGACCTCCTCTATGACGCGTTCGGTTGGCAGATCCGTGAGGACAGCGGTATCGGTGTCAAACCGATCTCCAAGACCGGTTCGCAGCGCCTGCAGCGTGCCGCACTTGAGTATGCGGTGCGTCGCAACCGCAACAGAGTCCATTGGGTGCACAAAGGCAACATCATGAAGTTCACCGAAGGGGCCTTCCAGAAGTGGGGCTACGAACTCGTGCGTGAAGAGTTCTCCGAGGTGGCCGTCGGTTGGGATGACTGTGGCGGAGATTCAGGAGGCAAGATCCTGGTGCAGGACGCCATCGCTGATATCGCGCTGCAGCAGGTGCTCACCCGCCCAGCAGAGTTCGACGTGATCGCCACCATGAACCTCAACGGTGATTATCTCTCCGATGCGCTCGCCGCTCAGGTCGGTGGTATCGGCATTGCCCCGGGAGCCAACATCAACTATGTGACTGGTCACGGTGTGTTCGAAGCGACCCACGGGACCGCCCCAAAATATGCTGGTCAAGACAAGGTCAACCCGTCATCGGTGCTGTTGTCGGGAGTGATGATGTTTGAGCATCTCGGTTGGCAGGAGGCAGCAGATGACATCGTTGCTGCGGTGGAGAGCACAATCGTTGACAAAGTCGTCACCTACGACTTCGCCCGGCTGATGGCCGGCGCAACTGAAGTGAAATGCTCAGAGTTCGCGTCGGCAGTCGTTGATCGACTCTGAAATCAAGCCCGTAGCCCGATTCTGGGCAGAGACCTATCGGTGCGTGCTCTGTGAGTGAAGCCCTAATCCTTGACGATCACATCTGGCGCCGTGGCGGGCGCTTGATCGCACGGTCGTTGCGCGCCCATCCGGGACCTCACACGATTGCGATGCTTGGTGCGACGCTGTTCGTGTTCGCTGCGGTCGGGGGCGCCTGGGTGCTGCGCGGAGTCACCGATGAGCTGATCGTTCCAGCTTTCGAAGATGGATCACTAGCGGGTGCTGGTTCAGGCGGTGGTGTTTCAGCGAACAGTGTTTGGCTGGCAATGGCCGCGCTGATTGGTGTGTCTTTCCTGCGCGGCTTGAGCGTTGTCACCCGCCGGTTCTTTCTGTCGATGGCTGAATTCCGGACCCAGCGAGATTGGCGACGCGGGCTGCTGTGGCACTACCTCGACGTACCTTTGCGCTTCCATCGCTCCAAACCAACCGGGGAGTTGTTGGCTCACGCCGACATCGACGTACAGATGGCCACGATGGTCCTCAAGCCTTTGGCGTTCTCGGTGAGTGTGGTTTTGTTAGTACTGGTCTCGATCGTCAGCATCGCATTGGTCCACCCGTTGCTGGCCCTGATCGCAGCGATCCTTTTCCCCACGTTGGTCGTCGTAAGCCAGAAATACACGTCATTGGTGGAAGAACCCGCGGCACTTGCCCAACAGCGTGTCGGCGACGTATCTGCGATCGCGCACGAGAGTTTCGATGGTGCTGTGATCGTGAAGACGCTGGGGCGTGAAGCCGCTGAAGTTGAGCGCATGCTCAAAGCTTCGGATCGGTTGCGAGAATGGCGGGTGCGGGTTGGCCGCCTTCGGGCGAACTTTGAGCCGGTGATTGATTCGCTCCCCAACATTGGCATCATTTTAATGATCTTGGTCGGTACCTGGCTGGTGTCTCGCGGTGACGCCAGCGAAGGCGACCTGGTATTGGCGGTCACTCTGTTTGGGCTGCTCACGACCCCCTTGCGAGTATTGGGGTTCTTTCTCGAGGAACTGCCACGTTCGGTGGTGTCCCTAGAACGTGTCGATCGGGTGATGGCGCATCCACTCCAAGATCGCAGCGGCACCGCCACACTGCCTGACGGTCCGTTGGGAGTCGTCGTTGACGAGTTGACGGTGACCTACGACCGCAGCGAAGCGGTCTCGGAAATGTCGTTTGTGGTTGATCCAGGTGAAACGCTTGCGTTGGTGGGTCCAACCGGGTCCGGGAAATCCACGCTGCTTGAATCCATCGCGGGGCTGCTCGAACCTTCCGGTGGAAGTATCAGCATTGGTGGGATTGTGGTCGAAGACCTCGCTCCCGAGGAACTGTCACGGGGGGTGGCTCTGGCGTTTCAAGAAGCTTTCCTGTTCGCCTCTTCGATTTCAGAGAACGTGGCGATGGGCCGATCGGGTGTTGATGTTGACGGTTCGCTTTGGCTCGCAGAGGCCGACAAGTTTGTCGCGGCGCTACCGTCGGGCTCTGCAACGGTGGTGGGAGAGCGTGGTCAGACGCTTTCGGGAGGGCAGCGACAGCGGGTGGCTTTGGCCCGGGCTCTGGCTCGCTCGCCGCAATTGTTGTTACTCGACGACGCCACAAGTGCGGTCGACCCGGTGGTGGAAGCCCGCATTCTCGACAACCTGGGTCACCATCTCGACACCACAGTCATTGTGGTGGCCCACCGCATCTCCACCATCTTGTTGGCTGATCGGGTTGCGTACATCGAAGCCGGCAGGGTTGTGGCTGTAGCCCGACACGAAGATCTCTTGGAGCGTGAGGATTACCGCTCGCTGGTGATGTCATACGAACAGGCCGATCTGAAATGAACGCGGTGTCTTCGCCGGGCGTAGCCGGAGCCGCGCACCCAGAGTCTTCGCCGGGCGTAGCCGGAGCCGCGCACCCAGATCGATCCGAAGTGGGTATGGCTGCGCTGTCAGGCAGATCTCAGAAGGTGAGCCGATCCGAACTGAGCAGTGATGCGAAGTCGGGCGTGGAAGAGGCTATCGCTCTACTCGACGGCGAAGCGGTGCCAGATGTCGGCGCTTTAGCTGTGTTGCGGCGCGGGCTTGCGATCAGTCCGGAACTCAAATCCGGCTTGCGTGTGACTCTGGGAATGGCCTTTACCGCGGCGGCTGGACGACTCATCGTTCCCATTCTGGTGCAGCAGGTTCTGGACAAGGGTTTGTTGGGTGAGGGGGGTTATAGACCCGGATTTGTGCTGCTGGCTTCGGGTTTGGCGTTTGGCATCGTGATCGTGGTGTTCGCAGCGGCTCGGATCACTCACATACGTCTGGTGATAGCGGCCGAAGCGCTGCTGTTGGGGTTGCGGGTTCGTGCCTTTGAACACATCCACAAGCTCTCCATGGCCGACCACACGGGAAGCAGGCGTGGAGTTCTGGTCAGCAGAGTCACCTCTGATGTGGAATCGCTGGCCCAGTTCACTCAGTGGGGAGCGTTGAGTTGGATAATCAACAGCGGCATCGTCATCGGAACCTTGGCGGTAATGACGGTCTACAACTGGAAGCTGACGCTTCTGGTCCTGCTGTGTCATATCCCGTTGATCCCGTTCCTACGTTGGGTGCAGGTTCGCCAGTTTGCGGCCTATGGATTGGTGAGGACCCGGGTATCGGAAACACTGGGAGAGACCTCGGAGGCGGTTTCGGGCGCGCCGGTCATCCGGGCTTACGGTTATGACGCCAGGTTGCGAGGTCGCCTCGATGGTGTGGTTGACCGCCAATACGGTGCTCAACTTCGTTCAAGTATCTGGTTCGCTGGGATGCTCCCCGTGGTCGACTTCTTTTCGTCGTTGTCTTTGGCCATGACGGTTGGTGTAGGCGTTTGGTGGAGCGGCAGCACCGATGTCGGTGTGGGTGAGTTGGTGGCGTTCTTGTTCCTCGTCAACATGTTGGTAAACCCCATTGCCGAAGTGGGCGTGGTGATGGATCAGACCCAGACTGCTTTGGCCGGTTGGTGGAAGATCCTGGCTGTTCTCGACGTGCCGGTTGAAGTTGAAGAACCCGAAGATGGGGTGGACCTGCCAGCGGGCCCGTTGGCGGTGACCGTCGCCGGTGTCAATTTCCGTTACCGAGACGGTGAGCAAGTGCTTCACGATGTCGATCTGTCCATCGCTGCGGAAAGCAACGTTGCGGTGGTCGGCGAAACCGGCAGTGGTAAGACAACGCTGGCACGTTTGTTGACACGGCTGGCCGACCCGACCGAGGGCAAAATCCTGGTCGGTGGAGTTGATCTGGCTACCGTTGATCCCGCAGCGCGCCGTCGGACGATCCGCATGGTTCCCCAAGACGGCTTCCTGTTCGATACTTCGATTGGGGAGAACATTTGCTTCGGTCGCCCTGATGCGACGAGGGCCGATGCAGTCGCGGCTATCGACGCCCTTGGCCTTACTGGTTGGCTGGGGAAGGTTCCGGGTGGTCTCGACGCGGTGGTCGGCGAAAGAGGCGGCCGCCTCTCTGTTGGTGAACGACAACTCGTGGCGTTGGCCCGTGCCCAGGTGGCCGATCCTGGTCTGTTGCTTCTTGATGAGGCAACTTCGGCGGTTGACCCCGAAACTGAAGAGGCGTTGGCGGCGGCGCTGAGCCGTTTGGCGGTCGGCCGAACCATGATTTCGATCGCACATCGCCTGTCCACCGCAGAGCGAGCCGACCGGGTGGTGGTGTTTGACGCGGGCCGGATCGTTCAACAGGGAACTCACCAGGAATTGGTGGCCGTCGACGGCGTCTACAGCGCCATGTACGATTCCTGGATCGGCAACACCCGCACCGATGCAACCACCCAACCGTGACAGTCATTAAAGAGCCGATGGAGAATGTCGCACTATTCGCTATGCCTGGTGGTCTCGCTGCTAGCGTTCAGCGCGGTGCGCCAATTCCCCGCATTCGGAGACCCCACGTTGCTCATGAATGAGGATGTCCATGAATACGTTGCTCATGAATGAGGATGTCCATGAATGATCCTGTTCGCGTTGCTGTAAGCGGTGCTGCCGGCCAGATCGGCTACAGCCTCTTGTTCCGAATAGCGAGTGGTTCCATGCTGGGACCCGACCAGCCGGTAGTCCTGCAACTGCTTGAGATCCCGCCCGCTATGAACGCCCTCGAGGGCGTGGCTATGGAACTCAACGATGGCGCGTTTCCATTGCTCGCCGGTATTACCCTGTCGGACAATCCCAATATCGCATTTGAGGGGGCCAATATTGCGTTGCTGGTTGGTTCTCGCCCTCGCTCCAAGGGTATGGAACGCAAGGATTTGCTAGAAGCCAACGGAGCGATCTTCACCGTGCAAGGCAAGGCAATCAACAACAACGCAGCCGCTGATGTGAGGGTGCTGGTTGTTGGCAACCCAGCCAACACCAATGCACTCATCGCTATGAACAACGCACCGGATATTCCAAACGATCGTTTCACGGCCATGACTCGTTTGGATCACAACCGTGCCATGGCTCAGCTGGCCAACAAGCTCGATGCGTCGGTAAACGACATCAAGAAGATGACGATCTGGGGCAACCACTCTGCGACCCAGTATCCCGATGTCTTTCACTGCACCGTCAATGGTTCCGACGCGGCCTCAGCGATCGGGGATCAGGCTTGGCTCACAGACTCGTTCATTCCGACTGTGCAGCAACGCGGGGCGGCCATTATCGAGGCGCGCGGGTTGTCGTCGGCAGCTTCTGCGGCTTCGGCAGCGGTGGACCATGTTCACGACTGGATGTTGGGAACCGACCAAGGGGATTGGGTCTCGATGGCGGTCGCCTCTGATGGTTCCTATGGAGTTCCGCAGGGTTTGATGTCGTCGTTCCCGGTTACTTGTGGGGGAGGCGAGTATTCCATCGTCGATGATCTTGAGATCAATGAATTCTCCCGAAGTCGTATCGATGCTTCAGTCGCCGAGCTAGCAGAAGAACGCGAAACGGTCCGCGAACTCGGATTGATCTAACCCACAACGGCAGACATTGAGCGCGGGTCCGGGTGTGGACCGTCGCGATCAGCTATGACAGACTTGATCGCCAATGACCTGGTTTGTGGCCGTGTTGGCCCAGTCCGACAGCGCAGCGCTGCTGGACGACCCCCTGACTGGTGGGGACTGGATCAGGGCCGGAGCGGTGCTCATCGGCTCGGCGATGTTGGCGGTGGTCGTCTCCAGAGTGCTGCGCAGAGTCGTTTCACGCGGCCTCGGGGCTGGTTTCGCGGCGATCATTACCGGGCGCCTGATGGCCTATGCGGTCTTTCTTGTTGGCCTGTCGTACGCGCTAACGAGTCTCGGCGTGAGGGTTGGCCCGCTACTCGGGGCATTGGGTCTTGGTGGTTTGGTGCTGGCGCTGGCGCTCCAGGGGGTAGTCGGGAACTTCGTATCCTCGCTGATCCTCCAAGCACGCAGGCCGTTCACCGTTGGTGACACCGTCGAACTCGAAGGCCGTATCGGGGTGGTCGAGGACATTGACTCGCGCACCACGCAAATTCGCGGCCTTGACGGCACTCATATCCGTGTCCCCAATGCCAACGTTGTGGATACCACGATCGTCAATCTGACGCGCGAACCGGTGCGCCGTAGTTCGTTGGCGGTAGGCGTGGCCTACGACACCGACCTCCAGTTGGCAACTGAGGTGATCTACCAGGCCCTGGAAAGGGTGCCAAGGGTGCTGTCCGATCCTGAACCATGGGTGAACCTGGACGGATTCGGCGACTCCAGCATCGGCTTCACCGTGTTGTATTGGCACGCCAGCGATGTTCCCTCCGAGCTATCCGCGCGTCACGACTTAGTTGTCGCGATCCATCAGGCGTTCGCAGCGGAGTCCATCACTATCGCCTTCCCTCAAGTGGTCGTTTGGAGCGGCCAAGCCAAGCCCGACCAACTTTATGAGGGCAGTGTTGGTGTGGTGCACAGGCCCGATGTGGATCTGGAGCAGCCGGAAGCCGATAAGGAGCGCCGCATGCCGCAATGGCGACTTCGGGGTCTGCGCCGCAGCGATCAGCCGCAGAGGCCGAGCGAATAGGGTTTGGCGTATGCCGGAGTTGCCGGAGATTGTGGCTCATTCCGAACGACTGGCAAGGAACTATCAGGGTGCGGAACTCAGTGCTTTCGTTCCCCTTCATCTCAGCGCTCTCAAGACCTACGCACCTTCACCCCGCGAGGTTTATGGCCTTTCGTTGACCGCCTCGGGCAGCCGGGGAAAGTACCTGTTTTTGCATTTCGGTGACTTCACGTTTGTGCTCCATTTGATGCAGGGTGGGTGCCTTCGACCCGATCCGAAACAAGCGCGCAAGCCGCGTTCGGGGATGGCCCGTTGGGTCTTTGCCGACGGCAAAGCGTTGCTGCTCACCGAGGCCGGTACCGAGCACAAAGCGGGCGTTTGGCTCGTTTCAGGCGACCCGACAACCCAGGAACCGGTTGATCATCTTGGCCCTGAAGCAAGCAACATCAGCCGGCCTGACTTCGTGGCAGCGCTTGGATCTGACAACATCCGGGTACACGGGTTTCTGCGCGACCAACGCCGAATTGCGGGCGTCGGCCGTCTCCTTTCCAACGAGATTCTCCATGCCGCGAAGCTCTCGCCCTTTGCTATGACCACAAAGTTGAGCGACGACGAAATAGACCGACTCCACGAGGCGACGCTCGCAGTGATCGACCGGCATCTGGAATTCGAGCGGACACTCGACGATATTGGCCGTTCGGCGGATCGGCCCAACGAAGTCCACCATCGGGTCGGGTCTGCGTGCACCTCATGCGAAGCGGTCGTGCGCTCGGTCGAGTACCGGCGCTACACGGTGGCCTACTGCCCGACGTGTCAAACAGGCGGCAAGATCCTGGCCGACAACACCACCAGCAAGTTCCTCAAATAGTTGCCGCCAGCAACGCGGCCACCTTTTCGAGTTGGATGTGGCTTTCCAGAAGCGTCGCCATGTTCCCGCCGACCTGTAGTTCACCGTCCAAAAAAGCCCGCTGCGCCGACTTCTCACCGCTACGGATGGCGTCCGTAGTGGATCGTGAACCTGTCAGGGTCAGCGTTGGATTCGGGTGTGGACCAGCACCGAACGTGATCTGTCCCCCCTCAATCACCACATGCCACGTACCTTCGTCGGTGCCGCTGATCCGATGCTCAATTATCAGCGTCAATTCAGGTGTGACCTCTAGTTCGGCAACTTGTCGTTGGCGTTCCTCAATCCATTGCGCAGACGCGACGTCGCTCATGTCACCCGTCGCCATACCCAGTATTCATGCAACCCAGGATAGAACGTGCCAGGAGACAACGTGCCAGGATAGAACGTGGTGGCGAGAACAACCCTGGTCGGACTGCTCGCGGTGCTGACACTCATCCTGGTGGCATGATGCTTGAGCGAGATGGATTTCAACTGTGTTCCTTCGCGGGGAGCTTCTCGCTCGCCTTTGCCAAGCCGAGTACGACGAGACCAGCCACAACCGCAAGGATCGCTGGTGCGGGCAACTCGCTTGATGCCGGCCAAGCCAACCCAGTGCCGTCGACGACGTCTGCATGTCGCTCCGAGATCACACCTACCCCGTTGGGCCAGGGCCATAGCACTCGTAGCGAACCAACCATCAGCCCGATCATGGCTGCTGTTACCAGATCTCCATGCTTGTCAATGATCCACCCGAGCGCCGACGAAAACACGGCGAGGCCGATGGCCGCGCCCAAAGCGACGAAGGTGATGTCAGCGAAATCACGGTCGCTGATCGCTTCGATCACGGCGCTGTACATGCCGATCATCAACAAAATGAACGAACCGGAGATGCCGGGGAGGATCATGGCGCAAACGGCCAGAGCACCGACTCCAAGCAAAATCAAGGGAGGAGGCTCGTACACCGGCCCTGACTGAAAGCCAAGCAACATGAACACGACTGCACCAACCGCGGCCATCAGCTGGTAGTGAACCAATGTTGGCCGGCTGATGAGTCGTAACGCAACAACTATTGAGGCGGCGACGAGGCCGAAGAAGAGTCCGGCCATCTCTTCTGGATTGTCGTGAAGCTGGGTTTCGATGGGTCCGGCCAGCGATCCGACGGCTAACACAATGCCGATCCCCAGAGGGACCAGAAAGACGAAATCAAGCGCCCTCAAGTCCGCCCAGAACCCTCCGAAATCGCATTTTGCTAGCGGCACCAGTGTCTTTGCGGCCTTGCGAATGGCTTCGATCAGGCGTTGATAGATACCCAAAACCAAAGCAACGGTTCCTCCAGAAACACCGGGAACGACATCTGCTGCTCCCATCAACACGCCATAGCCGAAAACCCTCAGAAGTCTTCGGAATGAGCCACCGGAGATGGACTCTGTTGCTTTGGCTGTCACGTCAGAATCACCACAGGCACGTCGGAAAAACTACAGGCATGAGGGCAAAACTACAGGCGAGGTGTCCCGAGTGGGACACCCCGCCTGTCGAGAGAGGTCCTCGTCACGTTGCTGCGGCCTTTGGGATCTTCTCTCTAAGCGCTTCTCCGGTTGCCTCTTGGGCACATCGGGCGCGAGAAGCTTGTGGGAGCGGTCCCGTCCACGGTGCAACGTGGGTTCGTATGGCGAGAAAACTGCAGGCCCCTTTGGCGTATTGCTTGGTGCCCGCTTTTATCGTGCGCCTCCTCCCTTCTGTCACGGGTAGAACGGATGACAGGTCAAGGCGGGTGCTTCGACCGAGCGGCGTCAACCGATCTACCGAGGTGTGACACCGGTCACTGTGGCACAGAAATAGGGACTCGTCAAGCAACCCCAACGAGGCAGACGGCCTCACAGATCGGCCAGTTGGAGCTATTGGCTGGCGAGACTGCGGTTCTTACTTTTTGACTTGATGTAGTCGCGGTTCATGAAGGCAATGAAGTCAAGCGAGATCTCTTTGGGGCATGCTTCGTGGCATTCACCGTGGTTCGTGCAGGAACCGAAGAAGTCCTCCATCGTCTCCACCATGGCCTCGGTGCGCTTCCATCTCTCCGGTTGGCCCTGTGGCAATACGTTGAGGTGGGCGAGTTTGGCGGAGGTGAATAGTTGAGCTGCCGAGTTGGGGCAAGCAGCCACACATGCGCCGCAGCCGATACAGGCCGCGGCGTCCATGGCGGTGTCAGCCACCTCTTTCGGTACAGGGATCTCGTTGGCGTCTTGTGGCGTGCCGGTAGGGGCAGAGATATACCCGCCTGCCTCGATGATGCGGTCGAAGGCACGGCGGTCAACCATGAGATCCTTCAATACCGGGAAGGCGGCGGCACGCCACGGCTCGATTACAATCTGGTCGCCGTCGCGGAACTTACGCATGTGCAGTTGGCAGGTGGCGGTAGCTTTCTCAGGTCCGTGAGCTTGACCGTTGATCATGACGCCACAGGTACCGCAGATCCCTTCGCGGCAGTCGTGGGGGAACGTAATCGGCTCAACGTCGTCTTCGATAAGCCGCTCGTTGACCAGGTCGAGCATCTCCAAAAAAGAGGCATCGGTGGGTATCTGTTCAGCATCAACATCAAGAAAGGACCCTTTGGCGTGGGGCCCGTCTTGGCGCCAGATTCTCAGTTTGAGGTTCAGCCCTCTGCCTTTTTCGGCACTGCCGCCGTTTTCGGCGCTGCTGCTTTTTTCGGTACTGCTCATCTTGTAGCCCCTACTTGTAACTGCGCTGAGTGAGTTGGACGTTTTCGAAGGCGAGATCCTCTTTGTGCAATAGCGGATCGGCGTCGGGTCCCTGCCATTCCCAGGCGGCGACGTAAGCAAAGTTCTCGTCATCGCGCAGCGCCTCGCCCTCGGGAGTCTGGGACTCCTCGCGGAAGTGCCCGCCGCAGCTTTCGGTGCGGTGCAGAGCATCGCGAACCTTGAGTTCGGCGAACTCCATGAAGTCATCAACCCGGTTGACCTTCTCCAGTTGTTGGTTCACCCCGTCGGGACTGCCCAGCACCTTGACATTCTTGCGAAACTCTTCGCGCAAAGCGGGAATCTCCGACAGGGCCTTCTCAAGACCAGTTTTGTTGCGGGCCATACCGCAGTACTCCCAGACGATCTTGCCGAGTTCGCGGTGGTAGTGCTCAACGGATCGGGTGCCTTTCACTTGAGTCCAACCCCTGGTTCGCTGGTCCACTTCGCTTAGAGCTTCGCCGAAGACCGGATCTGTCGTGGGCACTGGAGCGTCACCGAGCTTGGGGGCCAGATGATCACCGATCGTGTAAGGCAGCACGAAATAACCGTCAGCGAGTCCCTGCATCAGCGCCGAGGCACCTAGTCGGTTGGCGCCGTGGTCAGAGAAGTTGGCCTCGCCGAGGCAATAGAGTCCCGGCACGGTGGTCATCAAGTTGTAGTCCACCCAGAGTCCACCCATCGTGTAGTGGGTGGCCGGGTAGATGCGCATGGGCAACGTGTATGGGTCTTCGCCAGTGATGCGTTCATACATGTCGAAGAGGTTGCCGTATCGTTCCCGCACTGCTTCAACTCCGTCACGGGCGATCGGGGCAGCGAAGTCGAGGTAAACCCCGTTCTTGAGCGGGCCGATGCCGCGGCCTTCGTCGACCACAGTCTTGGCGTTGCGGCTTGCCACATCGCGAGGCACCAGGTTGCCAAACGACGGGTACTTCTCTTCCAGGTAGTAGTAGCGCTCTTGTTCGGGGATCTCAGCAGCGGAGCGGGAGTCATCGATTTGGCGTGGAACCCAGATACGTCCGTCGTTACGCAACGACTCCGACATCAAGGTGAGCTTTGACTGGAATTCGTCGCTGACCGGGATGCAGGTCGGATGGATTTGCGTGTAGCAGGGGTTGGCGAACAGGGCACCTTTGCGATGGGCCCGCCATGCCGCGGTCACGTTGCAGGCCATGGCGTTGGTCGACAGGTAGTAGACGTTGCCGTAGCCACCTGTGGCCAGCACGACTGCATGGGCACTGTGGGCGTGGACTTCGCCGGTGAGCATGTCGCGGGTGATGATGCCGCATGCCTCTCCGTCTTTGATCACGACGTCGAGCATGTCGGAACGGTTGTAGAGGGTGACCTTGCCAGCTTTGATTTGAGCAGCTAGGGCTTGGTAGGCGCCGAGCAGCAGTTGCTGACCGGTTTGGCCTCGGGCATAGAAGGTGCGGCTGACTTGAGCACCTCCGAACGAACGGTTGGCGAGCAGGCCGCCGTATTCCCGGGCGAAGGGCACTCCTTGAGCGGCGCACTGGTCGATGATGTTGACTGAGACTTGCGCCAAGCGGTAGACGTTGGCTTCTCGCGATCGGTAGTCGCCGCCTTTGACGGTGTCATAGAAGAGGCGGTACACCGAGTCGCCGTCGTTGCGGTAGTTCTTGGCTGCGTTGATGCCGCCTTGAGCGGCGATTGAGTGGGCCCGCCGCGGCGAGTCGTGAAACGTGAATGCCTTGACGTTGTAACCGAGTTCGGCGAGCGAGGCCGCAGCGGACGCGCCGGCAAGTCCGGTGCCCACAACGATGATGTCGAATTTGCGTTTGTTGGCTGGGTTGACCAGCTTCACCGAGAACTTGTGATTGTCCCACTTCTCGTCAATTGGTCCCTCGGGGACTTTGGCATCAAGTACAACCATCAGGAGCCCTCGTTGTTGGCGCCGGGCGCAGCCGGAGCCGCGGTGGCGTTGGTGTGTAGATCGTTGTTGGCGCCGGGCGTAGCCGGAGCCGCGTTGTTGTCGTCGGGCGTAGCTGGAGCCGCGGTGGTGTTATGCGGTTCGGAACCGGTGTTGAACTCTCCGACGGGTACAGAACGGTTGTCTTCGTTGATCAAGCCCGCTTGAACTGCGATTGGGAAGCTCAGGTTTCCGATCAGGATTACTGCCGCGAGACCCCCGGCGATACCACGGCGCAGATCGTTGAACTTCGGGTTGTTGAGTCCCAGGCTCTGAAACATCGACCAAGTGCCGTGGAATATGTGGATCGCCAACGCAATGTTGGCCACGATGTAGATGATCGCCACGGGCAGCGAACTCATCGACTCAGTCACGTTGTGGTAGATGTCGCCGCGCACGTACTCATCGCCGAGCCACCAGCCCCAAGTTAGGTCTGCGAGGTGAAATAGCAGGTAAAGCAGCACGATTGGGCCGGTCCAACGCATCGTGCGGCTAGCGAAATTAGCGGCGATGTAGTTGCGTTTGCCGGCATAGGCGTCATCTGCTTTGAGGCTCATGCGGCTGAGCGAGTAGGCGCTGTGGATGTGGATAGCGAACATGGCCATGAGGCCGAGGCGCATCAGCCACAATAGGAATGTGCGAGGTGCCAGATGACCGCCGAGATCACGCAGAGCTTCGCCGTATTCGTGCACCTGCACGGGGCCTTCGTAGAGGTGAAGGTTGCCGATCATGTGGACCACCACGAAACCGAGCAGACCAATGCCCGAGATTGCCATGGCGTACTTCTTGCCGACCGCAGATTGGTAGATGTTCAGTGGCCACGGCAGCTGCCTCGGTCGCCGATGGACGGGGCGAACCTCGTGTTGTCGCTCGGTGTCATGTTGTGGCGTGGTGGTCTGCGCCATGAATGTTGCTTTCTGGTCGCTTAGCTTGCGAGAACGGTACCTCTCCAACCGCCCCCTGGCTACGGAGAATTCCCTGGCTTCCGAGAGCCCTTACTCCCGAGAGCCCCTTACCCCAGAGAGTCTGCCGACAGCTAGCGGGATCCGCCAAGTGCGGCAATCTGAGCAGGTTCAGCTTGAGAGCACAGCGGTGACGGGCCAGTGGTCCGAGGCATGACCTGCTTGGCGGACTATCTCGACCGAGTGGACCCGCCAGTGCTCCGATACGAAGATGTGGTCAATCTGGGAAGTGTGCGAGTTCCGTCCAAACCCGTGCGACGTGGGTCCGTTGTCGGGGTTGAGCACCGGTCGCAGACCCAGCGCCAGCAGCGGCTCGACCGGAGACTCGTCAAGGGTGCAATTGAGATCGCCTATCACGATCGCCGGCCGCCCGCGGTAGTCGGCTTCCAGCCAGCGGGTCAACTGCTCCAAGGCTTCGAGTTGTCGTTTCTCAGACCGTTCGTCGAGGTGGGTGTTGGCGATTACGAAGGGGTCACCGCCTGCGCCCAGCCGGATCTGGACCAAAGTGGCCAAGCGAGGAAACCGGGCACCGGGGAGTCGGGTGCCCGGTTGAGTGGGGGTGCCGCCGTACCAACGGGTGGTTGCGGCGGTGATCTCCAGGCCGTTGTGTCGCACCCAGATAGGGCAACTCTCGCCGCCACCCCGGCGGTTCCGACCCTGGCCCCGGTAATCCCAATTGTCTTTGAAAATGTTGGCGCTCAGCCATTGGTTCTGGGCGCGGTACACCTCCTGCAACCCCCAGATGTCGGCGTCGATACCCTTCACCACCTCCCCGAGTCGGTTGCGGCGCCGCCACCACCACGAACTCCGGTCCAGAGCTCGGATATTGCGGATGTTGTAGGTGGCTATCCGGATCTTGGCGGCGTCAGACATGGTCGCGGCCGAAGACGGCGCTCAGGCCGCGACCTCGCTCGACGTGGGGCGGGTCTTCGCCTCGCAGCCACAACCGGTGAATGAACAGCTTCCAGCACACGATCACGAACAAGGTGAACAGCACACCGCCGATTCCGGTACGCAGAAGCACTTCGCCAACTCCGGCATCGGACAGGTCATTGCCTACCACCCACGAAGGACCACCCCAGGAGAGATCAAGCGGAGCATCGGCTTGAGAGCTGCGAGCGTAGATGAACCAAGCAACCAACCGGCCGAGACCGTAGAACATGAACCCCCAGTACAGCAATAAGAGTCCAGGTTCGCTGATCCGCAGACGCCTGTGCAGCCAACCCCAAACTTTCGGATCGGCGGGGATCACGACGTCGCGGAAGTAGGAAGGTGCCAGGGCACGACGGGCGAAGAGCAGCACCATTACCAGCCAGAACAAGTCCCACACGCCGCCGAGGCTGGAGTAGTAGGCGGCGGCATCTCCGTACGCCCCCTCGACTGCAGCGTGCTTCCACATGTTGATGGAGACTGGTTCGAGGGAAAACGGGAAGAACACCATGGTTCCCGCAGAGTCGGCGAAGTCGGTCACCACATGAGCCCAGTCGCCGATCAGCACACCGACCGCCCAACTGCGACTACGGGTGACGGCGAGGATCAGAACCGCAAAAAACAGACCAAAAATGAGGGAGTGAGTGAAACCCACCCCGGGCCAACCCCGATGAAACTGAGCCGGATCGTCGGCAGAATAAACGAAGCCCTTGGTGAACAGGTCCGAGAGTTGTGTGCCGAGAACCACACCGAGGAAAGAGGCCTTAACGCCAACGTGGCGCTGTATGAAGTAGTTCTCGAACTCATGCGCGGCCCAGCTCACTGATCGACTACCCGGCGCCGCAGGACACGAATCGCAGTCGGCACCAAATACAGTGTCCCGAACAACCAGAGCGGACCGACTATCCAGTTCAGCACCGGGCTTTTGAAGATCACTCCTGCCACGATGTACAACACCAAAGAGGCAGCTACCCATCCATATGCAGGCGCATGCTCGGCAGGCTGGATCTCGTCCACCGGCTCACGGTAACACTCCGCCCTGACGTTCGAAGCAGCGTGCCGTTCGTTGGACTGATATTCATACGTTTACGATGCGCGCCCCTGAGTTGAGTGCGGTCAATAAGCGCCTCAGATCGCCACCGTCGGAGGTGAATACCTCGACAGTTCCTAGACGCTCAGCCCCGGCAGCGGCAACGACGACTGAGGCGTCGACAACGTCGACGGTGTTGGTTTCACCGCACAGAACTCCGGCCTGACGTGCCGCTTGGCTGTCCAGTGGTACTTCGCGGACTCCTTTGAGTGCGTTGGCGAGTCGCGCCTGACGGTTGCCTCCGCGCCGCGCCTGCGCCAAGGCCCCGGTGGGGACTTGAACGGTGTCGGATTCCTGGAATGCCACGCTCAGCTTGGACCAAACGCGTCGATCACCCCGATCTAAGGCGATCAGCGCACCTGTGTCGAGCACCAGCGTTGTCACCGGCCCATCTCAGAACGCGCCGCAGAGAGTTCCTCCTCGGTGAATGCTCCGAACTCCGCCTCGTACTCCTTGATCGCCTCTCCAAGGAACTCGTTCAACTGTGCCGCATCTCCAGACGAAGTTTCGATGTCGTTGGGGACGGTTTTCGTCAGCGTCTCGGTGGGATCCGTGGGTGTTCGGCGCACTGCGGCGATGGATTCGGATGTCACGGCGATCCTCCTGCAGTGGTTTGCCCTTCGCGGAACTCTAGCAGCTAATTCAGGAGAGTAACATTATTTTTCATTATATTACATTATTTTTCAGTCTCGGAGTCACGGACTACGGTCGCGAGAACGCGCATCACTTGGATCCGGTGGCCTAACGCAGCTGCGCCGTAGCTTAGAACGTTCCGTTTGACTGACTCATAAAGGAGAGGCCAGCGTGGCGACGACGGGGGAGAAGGAGGTGATGGTTTCGGCTAGGCCCTCCGCGGCGGTGCGGCGGGCAGTGGCGGCAAGGTTGAGGCTGACGCTGGTGAAACCCATGTCGAGCACAGCTTCAAGCTGCTGCGCGCACTCGTCGGGGGTGCCGACGATGGTGAAAGCCTCCACTAGACGGTTGTCGATGAGTTGGTCGAGGGCATCGTCGTCGGTTCGGTTGTGGTCGAAGTACCAACCCTGGCTGCGCTCTAGAGCAGCCTCGATAGCGGTCATGCGATCGGGGTCCACCTCCAGTTCAGTGGGGCGAATCAGGGTGAGGTAGTGAGCGACATAGCGTTTGACGCTGCGTCTGGCCAGATGGCCGTCAACAGAGCAGCACAAGGTCAGGCGGGGGGCCACCTCCAAGTCCTCAAGCGTGCGCCCCGCACGTCCGGCACCCTCGGCCAGCCAAGATCGGTATTGCGTGGCCAGACCCGCGGAGAGATAACGCCCTCCGACCAAGGCGATGTCGGCCACTTCTCCGGCCAAGCGCATCACTTGCGGGCTGCGCGTGCCAATGGAGATCGGTATCGGATGCGTTGGCGGACGGATCAGGCGCTCACCGCCCACTTCCCCGCCGCCTAACAACGTGCGGATCTCGGTCACGGCTTGGCGTAGCGCGGCAACCGGTTTCGGGTAGTCGATCCCCAATGGCTCCAAACCGGCCCCCACACCCAGCCCGCAGAATGCCCGGCCACCAGCAAGGTCGTCGAGCGTTGCGAGCGCTCCGGCCAACACGACTGGGTGACGTGTGTAGGGGTTGGTGACCATGGCCCCCACCGCGATGCGGCGGGTGGCCTGAGCGCAAAGCGCTTGGACCATGAATGAGTCGGGCCAAAACACCACATCGGAGATACCCAGCCTGGTGAAACCGGCTTCTTCGGCGAGTTCAGCCAACCGCACCGCAGCCGCGGTGTTCATCCCAGGGCTGATCTCAGCTTCGAGGACGACGCTCATGATCGGCTCCCCGGAACGCGGGAATCAGCCTTCGGATTGGCTCTGCTGCTCAAGAATCGCCCCTCGGTGCAGTTACGCGGATTCTCAACAAGTGTAAACCGGAGCGCAGTTGAGGACAGGCTGGCCGGAATTTATACAGCCAGGTTGTGAACCGGGCTTCGGTAGTCATTAGTGACGGTCAACTGATCTGCAGTCAACTTGAGACTGACAACGAGTTCGTTCGCGACCCCTGGCACGATGGCCTTGACCCTGCCGATAAGCGAACAGTCGTCAGCAGGGATCGTCCCCCCCCAACTCTGCTCAGAAACGATCGCAGAGCCGCCACCAGTGATATTGGCCCGCACCGTCGCCCGCACCTGCGCCTCGCCGATAGGCGCGCGCTCATCAGACACAACATGCACAGCCAAGTTGATCTCTTCACCCGGCGATAGCAGAGCGGGCAGAGGGTCTGCCACGACGATGACTGGGCGACAGGCATCGATAAGGGCCTGCCAGCCTGGCTTGGCCCGCCGCTGGCGGTCGAGAACACCGAAACCACCGGCATCAGTGGCGTCAGCTAAGTAAAACAGTGAGAACCCACCGGTCGGGTGGTATTTCAACCGGCGCAACAATTCGATTGAGGTCTTGATGACTTCGGCTTGAGCGAGACCGGTGCGCGCTGCCCAGTCCGCTGCGTCGCGTCCACGTTCAGGCGCTACGAGGTGCAACAGGGACTCGGTGGGAGCACCGATCGACGCGGCGATCTGTTCCCAGTCAAGTGAAGGCCACTGAGAGTCATGGGGATGGGAATCTTGGAGATGCGGGTTCTGGGGTTCAACAGTGGCAGCTCCAAATGCGGTTACGAACCTGGCCATCCGTGGGATCCGGGCGGCGGCGGCGGCGAGATCAGATGCTCTGCCATGGCGCCAGCCGAACCAGAGATTGCTGGTAGTGCCGTCGAAGTCGGGAAAGGTCGGCGGCACTGCGGTGTGCGCCACCACCGGACGGGAACCATCGGTGCGAGTGAGCACTCGGCGTACCGAACGGTCCAGCACGGTGCGGTTCCATGAGGGCGTTTGTAGGCCCAACAAAGGGGGTGTCGGCGCAGGTGTGTCTGGCTTCTTGAACGGTTCGTCATGGGCGCACCAAACGGCCACCGATGGGTGATGACCCAGTAGGTCGACCGCCTCTCGGGCCTGGCGTGTTGCCTGGCCGCGAACGCTGCGCGCCATCTGTCCTCTGAGAGGCAAGTCCTGCCACAGCAGCATGCCAATCTCGTCGGCGGTTTGGTAAACCTCAGGGCGGGCGATGTGGGTGATCACACGAATCATGTCGAGACCAGCACGTTTGGCTGCAAGTACGTCGTCGGCCACTTCCACAGCGCTGGCGTCGCCGGGACGAGCTGACGTCGGAAGCATGCCGATGCCCTTGACAAAAAGTCGTTCGCCATTGACACGCAGAACCCAGTTGCGCATGCGCACCGAACGAAAACCGACACGGGTCTCATGTGAGTCAGAGACCTCGCCGTCGACGACCACCTCGCAGCGCAGGTCATGCAGTGGCGCTTTGCCCAGCGAGTGCGGCCACCACAGTTCCGGTTCGGGCACATCGACTGTCCACTCGACCCGATTCTCACCGGCTGCGGCGGGATGCTCCAGTTCGTGCTCGTGGCCGCAGACTGTGGTTCGCAACACAACTGGTCCAGCGACCGGGGTGTCAAACACGCAGCGCATGGCGAGGGTTGCGCTGGTTTTGTCGGCGTCTAGGCAAACGGTGCGGGAGAAGAGGATCGCGGTGCTCCCGGTTTCGCGAATGCGGACAGGCCGCCAAATGCCACCGGGGTTTTCTCCCGCAGTCCCAGAAAGTTCTGGGTCGATAAGTGCCCCCATCAGAGATGTGCGAGCAGCGGCGCCCTTGTGGGGAGCACAAGTCACGTCGACAGCCAGCAGGTGATCACTGCGGTCTTCGAGGTGTTGGGTGATGTCGAAACCGTGGGAAATGAAGTAACCGTCGGTGGTGCCGACGTAGCGACCGTTGAGCCAGACATCACCTTGTTGACAGACACCGTCGAGCCATAACCAACAGCGACGTTCAACGTCTGGTGCTTTGAGCGCAAAGCGGGTTCGATGCAGCACCGAGTGGGCCTCAGCAAACTCCCGATGGCTAGACCAATGGCCGGGAACTGTTATCTCTGACCAGGCACGATCATCGAGTTCGGGTTGATGAAACGTCCGACGCATCTCGTCGTTGGCGGTGGTGGCACGCCACTGGCCTGTCAATTCCATCTTGTCGAGCGTACCCCTAGGGCGTTCTGGCGGTGCCGTGCGCCGGTTTCCGACTCATGGCACCGCCAGAACGCCGGTGTACAGTTCGGGGATGTCGAGACCAGAGACCATAGGGGCGCTTCGTAAGAGCGGGTGGGAGTCGATCCCTGTCCGTCAAGAACTACGAAACAACACCATCGAGCGCATACGCAGCGGCGAGCCGCTGTTCAGCGAGGTGATCGGTTATGACAACACCGTCAACCCCCAGCTTTCCAACGCCTTGATAGCCGGTCATGACATCATCTTTCTGGGTGAACGGGGGCAGGCCAAGACCCGCATGATTCGCGACCTCACCAACCTGCTCGATGAATGGATGCCGATTGTTGCGGGTTCCGAAATCAACGATGACCCCTACAAGCCAATCTCCCGCTACGCCCGCGATCTGATCGCAGAGCACGGCGACGACACACCGATTTCATGGGTGCACCGCGATGATCGCTTGGGCGAGAAGCTGGCCACCCCAGACACTTCGATCGCTGATCTGATCGGCGAGATCGACCCCATCCGGGTGGCGGAAGGCCGCTATCTTTCCGATGAACTCACAATTCACTACGGCCTTGTACCGCGCACCAACCGTGGCATCTTCGCTATGAACGAACTGCCCGACCTAGCGGAGCGCATTCAAGTCGGTTTGCTCAACGTGTTGGAAGAACGTGACGTGCAGATCCGTGGTCACAAGGTAAGGCTGCCGCTTGATGTCGTGCTGGTGGCGTCAGCGAATCCAGAGGATTACACCAATCGGGGTCGGATCATTACCCCGCTCAAAGACCGTTTCGGCTCACAGATTCGCACCCATTATCCCCTCGATGTTGTCACTGAGATGGCGATTGTTGAACAGGAGGCCGATGTTGCTTTTGCCGACGGGATTGAGGTCTCGGTCCCGTCGTATATGAGTGAGATCGTGGCGACCCTTACTCACACGGCTCGAGCCAGCCAGCACATCTCGCAACGTTCGGGTGTGTCGGTTCGTCTGTCAATTGCCAACGAAGAAATCATGGTCGCCAACGCGGTGAGACGCACCCTGCGTGCGGGCGGCAGCCATGTCGTGCCGCGAATTGTCGATCTTGAAGCGTTGGCCGCGTCGACTTCGGGAAAAGTTGAGATGGAAACTCTCGATGAGGGACGCGATGGCGAGATCCTCAACAATCTGGTGCGCGCCGCGGTGCTCGCGGTGTTCAGGGAGCGAGTGCCGCCGGAGACGCATCTCGCGGTGGTTGAGGCGTTCGAGGGCGACCTTGTCGTCGACACCGGCGAAGATGTCACCGACGAGGCATACGCGGCGATGCTTGAGCAGATTCCGGCATTTATTCCTCCGGTGCAGGCGCTGTTGTCTGACGAAGATCAAGCTGAATCGCCGGCTTTGGTGGCCAGCGCCACTGAGTTGATTCTCGAAGGTCTCCACCTCATGAAGCGTCTCAACAAAGACGGCTACGGCACCAAATCCCAATTCCGCAGCCGCGGCTGAAAGACTGGCTACTTCGGGCCAATCACAGCGGATGCGTTCGCCGCCGCCTTAGCCTGACTGTGCCTCTGGCTGGATTCAACTATGGGGCCGACCGTCGCCGCTCAGCTCTCCGGGTCTGTCCGCTCACTGGTCTGGGAGAAGTAGCGGCCGGGTGTTGTCCCGAGGGCTCGACGGAACATGGCGATGAAGGCGCTGGGGGTGTCGAAGCCGACGTCGAAGGCCACACGGGTGACGTCGTGGCCCATGGCGAGGAGGCGGAGCGCTTCGAGAAGCCGGGCCTGGCGTTGCCAGCGGCCGACTGTGGTGTTGGTCTCCTGGAGGAAGAGGCGCTCGAGGGTTCGCTCGCTCGTGCCGACTTCTCGGGCCCACTCGGCCCGGGACCGGCGTTGCGATGGGTCGGCGAGGAAGGAGTTGGCCATGTCGCGTGCGCGTTGGTCGGTCGGTATCACCAGTTCGAGGGGGGCGATACCGGCAGCCCCGATCTCGTCGAAGAGCACCGCGACACGCCTGTTCTGCGTACCGCTGTCGATCTCGCCAGTTGTACTGCTCCGAAGGATGATCTCCCGCATGAGCGAAGACACATGAACGACGCAGCATCGGCTTCGGTCGATCGGGGCGATGTCGGGCCTGACGTACACAGAGATCAGCCGAACCTCTCCGGTCATCTCTATGTGGTGAGATGTCGCGGCTGGAACCCAGAGCGCCCTGGCCGGTGGGACGACCCAGATTCCGTCGTCGGTCCCAACCGTGGCGACGCCACTTGATGCGTAGATCAGTTGGTCGACGTCGTGCCAGTGTGTCGGGATCGACACCTTGGGGCCGTATTCTTCGCAGGCGAAAGCCACGTCGCCCGTCAGCTGAATCGGTACGGGGATGCCCTCCAGTTCCGACCGACGGTTTTGCGACATATGGCGACAATATGCGGTCCAATGTGCGCACACAATAAGAGAGGATCCCCGAGATCTCACCGGGGGCCAGGCGACCCCCAACCACCAAGTCGAGACGTAGACCCGACGTGGCGGCTTTGCGATACTAATTGTCGGGATAGCCGGAAACATAGGGGTGTAGGGATCGTATAGTCGAGGTATGAAAACAGTGATGGTCAATGAGCTGTGGGTGTATCCGGTCAAGGGGATGCAGGGCATCGAGGTCGACTCGATCGAGATCACCGATCTGGGGATCGTTGGGGATCGAGAGTTCGCCATCTGGGAGGACGGCCGCCTAGTCGACCAGAAGGTCGATCAGTGGGTTGCCTCCATCGCCGCCGACTATGACCATCTGAGCCAGACGCTGACGCTGAGCCATCCTGAACATGGCGAGTACGTCCATCGACGTCGCGACGAAGGAGAGAAGCGTCGGGGGAAATGGATTCTCGATGAATTCGAGGTCACCGACCAGGGTGACGAAGTGGCGGTCTGGATCTCGACCATCCTCGGCCGTTCGGTTCGCCTGGTCGACGCCAAGGAGCCGTGGCAGGTCAATTTTCCCGTCGCGGACATGGTGCGAATACACGAGGATCCGAAGATCCGGTTCAACGCGGCAACCGATGTCTCGGTCGCCAACGAGGCCTCGCTCGAGGACCTGAACCAGCATCTAGATCATCCGGTCGGCATGGATCGGTTCCGGGCCAACGTGATCATCGAAGGGGTCAACGCTTACGAAGAGGAGACCTTCGACAAGTTGTTCAACAGCGACGTGTCGTTGTTGAACGTGTCCACGGCCGAACGATGCATCATCATCACCACCGACCAGAAGACGGGGGAGCGGCCCCGGAACAACATGCTGCGAACGCTGCGGAGACTACGTATGAAGCCAAAAGAGCTCTGCTATGGCAGCGGCATGATGTTTGGCAACTACATGAAGACCGAGAAGCCCGGCTACCTCTCGGTCGGCGATACGCTCGTTGCCACCTTTGCCGAGCCCGACCGTACAGTCGAGTCTCTCGAGTCAGCCGAGAGTGCTTAGCACAGAGCCGACGCACCCGCCGACAAGGCGCTGACTCAAGAGTACCAAGACTCTTGTTGGGGTCAGCTAGAGTTTTGCCGTGTGAGTTCTGCTGTGAGTGATGACGGAGTCCCTGCGGGTTTAGCGCAGCGGACTGACGGAACACTGGCTTGTTGGTGGGGTGAAGGCCACGACGACTACTCGGCGTATCACGACCGAGAGTGGGGCGTGCCGGTCCTCGATGATGTGCGGCTGTACGAGAAGATGTGTCTCGAAGGCTTCCAATCGGGCCTTTCCTGGTTGACGATTCTCCGCAAACGAGAGAATTTCCGTGCTGCTTTCTGTGGCTTCGACTTCGAGCAGGTTGCCCGTTTTGATGCTGCGGATGTGCACCGGTTGCTCGGCGATGCAGGCATCGTTCGTCACCGGGGCAAGATCGAAGCGACGATCAACAACGCCCGCGCGGCCATCGACACTGTGAAGACCCACGGCAGTCTGGTGGCATTCTTCTGGAGTTTCGAACCCGATCCGACTGCCCGCCCAGCGCGGATGGATCACGCCACAGTGGTGGCCATGGCGACAACCGCCGAGTCAACGGCGATGAGCAAAGCGCTCAAGACGCTCGGCTGGCGCTTTGTCGGACCCACCACCTGCTACGCCTTGATGCAAGCGGCAGGAATTGTCAACGATCATCTTCACGGTTGTCACCGTCGCCAAACGATCGAAGAAATGCGGTCGCTAGTCGAGCGTGGCGACTTGGCTCAAGGGCACGACTTGGGACTCATCCGTGGGCACCGGGGCGTTGGAGCGGAACCAGCGCAGGCTCAGTGATCCCTCGGGATTGCCCGCTCCGCTCGCGGCAGCGTTCCAATGCGAACGTGAGGTATCGGCTCAGCGTTCGAATTCCCTCGGCCCGGACGTTCGGATCGTCGGGTACGCCGGGTGCGAGCACCAATTCCCCGGCGTCGGCCATGGTCTCACAGAATTCGCGCCAGGCGGCTACCGATGGATCTTCGTTGGTCACTTCACACCCCTAGGCTCGGCGGCAAATCTTTGGATTTGGTGATGATGAGTCATTGCAGAGTCCGGCGATCCCAAAAGCATGTGGACTCGCAGATTGCGGCGATGAAACAACTTCACTAGCTCCTCGTCGTGGACATGGGTGTCGGCGTTGGTGAGCACGAAGCGCTCGAGTTCTGCTTCGCCTTCCCGCCAATCGCTGGGTTTGTGGCCTACAAGGCGGTGAATGTCGTCGAGGTTGGCTTGCGCGGTGGCGTCGCCGATCTCGTCGATGCGCGCGAGGTGACGTGCCAGCCGGAAGGCGGTACGGATTTGGTGACGCTGCACGTCATCATCGATCTGTTGCGAGCGAAGCATGCCCACGAGGTGTTGATGGCCTGCGGATGCCTGTGAGTCACTTGGCTCGGGCGTCTCAACTTGAGGCAGTTCGATCTCTAGCATTTCGGCGAGTGCCTCGGTGGCGAAGAGGTTGGTCTCATAACACCATTGCAGGTTGGTCATGAGATCCGAGTTGGCTGGCGGATCTTTGATAGCGGCGCTGAAAGCCAGTTGGTTGGTGAGTGTGAACACAAAATGGTGGTGCTGAATGGCCTCAATATCGATTGGTTCGCCCCGCAGTTCTTCGTAGCGGGCATACAGCGTAGCCATGTCGCCGTAGCCGACGATGGTGTCGCGCATCCGCCAGGCGGCGAGGTCCATCATGGGGTCGCCAATGTGTCCGAGTTCAAGGTCGAGCAGGGCCACGATCTTGCCGTGCGCATGATGAAACTGACCCGAATCCCACACTATGGGAGCTTCACGCCCCTTGGAATCGGGCGGGTTGCGGCGGAGCCAACCAAGACAGAACTCCAGAAAGGGATCTGGATGTACTTTCTGAGATCTGTAGACCTCTTCGTAGCGGGCCAGGCCCACGGTTGCTGATGCAGAAGGGTCGTGTGCTCGGGTGATTCCCGCGGCGGCGAAGGGTTCGGGATCAAGAGCATGGAGTCGGGCGAGATGGCAGAGGTAGTCGTCGACTGCTGCTGCTCGTTCGTCGTCGGGGGTATTACCGAAGTGTTCCTGGCCCCTGACTCGGTCCATTACGTAGGCATACGGCGTATCGATCATTCCGTGGACCGCGGCGACAGGAATGCCGCGCTCCTCCAGCAATGACTGGAAACGCATTTCGTGTTCGAGCGGGAAGATCAACGGCATGTCGGACCGCTCGGCCCGCACGCACAGTTCCAGGGTCTCGCCATCACGCTCCAGGTCGGCGAACCACACTGGTCGCCAGCGAGGCTGCTGCTTGATTTCTATGACTTTGCCGCCCAGATGGCGCTCAAGCCATTCAGTGATCTGCCCAGTGTGTTCAGGCGCGGGAACATACATTGACCCGACGTTACATGAGTCGCCTAGCGGGGAGTAAAGACGCCGGCGTCGAAGACCACTCGGTCGCCGACCCGGGTCTGGAACAGAGTTCGACCGTTCACATCCCACATGTGGACATCGAGGCGCTCGCCGGGTATGACCGGGGACTTGAAGCGCCCGCCCATCGACCCGAAGCGGTTGGTGTCGCCCCCACAGCGTCCGTGTAGCAACGCCCTCCCGGTGAAACCAAAGGTACAGAGGCCATGCAGGATCGGCTTGTCAAAGCCCGCCATAGCAGCGAAAGAGGGGTCACTGTGAAGCGGGTTGCGATCGCCGTTGAGGCGATACAACAGGGCTTGATCGGTGCGGGTGTCGTAACCGACCACGGTCTCGGCATCGCGTTCGGGCAACGCCCAGTCGCTGGCCGGACCTCGGTCACCACCCCATCCGCCTTCACCAGAGATGAACAACCCCGATCGGCTGGTCCACAGTGGCGCTCCAGAGGTATCGGTTACGGTGGTTTCTAGGCGCACCAGAGCGGCTTTGCCTTTGTCGTAGATGGCTGCCACCTTGCCGGTGCCGATGGCCGAGCCTTCTGCTGGCAGGGTTTGGTGCAGCTCGATTTCTTGTTCACCGTGTAGCAGTGCCGCGAGGTTGTAGTCACCGAATTTCGGCATCTTGCCGGTGCCCATGACCACGACTTGGGTGGGAAGCGCGGTTTGTGGCGTGTCCTTGGTGTTTTCGGTGGTGAACTCCAACTCAAAGCCGGTCGGGTCGGTCATACCCGCGCCAACCCCGAGGGCATAGAGCAGGCTGTCGCTTGAGGACCAGGTGATTTCGGCTGGTTCGCTGGTGTTGCCGACGGTTTCTGGGTCGATGGGCATTGCTGTTTCTCCTGTTGGGGGGATTATTCGATGGGTGCGTGAAGCGTTGCCATCGCAATGGTTGTTAGTCGGTTTTGGGTGCGCTGATCGACTCGAGCGCTGGTGGCTACCGATGTGATCATGCCGATAGTTGCTGTGACCAGCAGGTTGGCTTGTTCGTTGGTTAGCTCCGGCCGGACCGAGCGCAGCACGGCAGTCCAGTCGTTGATCCAGGCTCGTAGTCGTTTCGACATGGGGGAGCGGCGCTGTGCCGAGAGGTGGCGGGCTTCGCTGGTCCACACTGCGATGAGCGCCGAACGACGCAAGGCGGTGCGTACGTAGGCGCTGACATAGCGCTCAAGCAACGGTTCATCGGCGGAAACTTGTGTGGCCTGGATTGCTTCGTGAACTTCGTCCGCAGCGAGGATCATGGCCTCAATCAGGATCTCTTCCTTGGATGAGAAATGGCGGTAAATGGCGGGTCCGCTCACATCAACCGCATTACCGATGTCATCGACGCTGGTTGCTGGATAGCCCCTTTCATGAAATAGCTTTATCGCCGCCTCGAGTATCAGCGCCCTGCGGTTGGGGGGTCGACGGTTCGGTTCGTCGGCAGGCGTTGGCGATTCTTCTGTTTCAGCGACAGTTCCCTCACTCATTGTTAGCCAACGTTAACAAGATCACCAGACGTAGCGAACAGGGAGCGGCGTCTAGGTGTCGGGGTAGTGAGACGGGTTAGGGTTTCGCCATGGTTCTCCGTCGGCGTCGTCGCCGCAATCGTCGCAAGCCACCGCACTTCCGCTACTCGGCATGGGACGGCACACAAAGCGGGTTCGATGTTGACGCGGATCGCCTCTTTGACGAGTTGGCAGACGACTTGCTGTATCACGGCGATGTCAACAGTGCACTGCGCCGGATCATGCAGGGCGGAATGACAGATCGCGACGGACGCCACATGAAAGGAATTCGCGAGATGCTTGATCGTCTCCGCGAACGGCGCCGTGAAATCCTTGATCAGCACGACCTCGGTGGCGTCTTCGATGAGATTTCCGACGCGCTCAACGATGTGGTCGACACCGAGCGCAGAGCTTTGCAAGACATGGTTGACAACGCGAGCGAGTCGGGTGACGAAAGGCGTTCAGAGCTCGCCAGCGACTCGGCAACGATGAAAAACATGGAGCTTGACATGCTTCCGCCGGACCTCGCGGGCAAAGTCAAAGGCCTCCAGAGCTATGAGTTCGAAAGCCGGCAGGCGCAGCAACAATTTGAGGAACTCATGGACCTGTTGCGTGAACAACTCATGCAACAACAACTTGATCAGATGGCCGAGGGTGTCAACGACATGACCCCTGAGGACATGGCTCGCCTAAAGGACATGTTGGCCGAACTCAACCACATGCTCGAACAGCGGGCCAATGGCGAGGTTCCTGACTTCGATGGCTTCATGGAGCGCTACGGCGATTTCTTCCCGGAAAATCCAACAACGCTCGACGAGTTGCTCGAAGTGATGGCACAGCGGATGGCCCAGGCTCAGCAGATGTTGAATTCGATGACGCCCGAGCAACGAGCGCAGCTTCAGGCACTGAGCGATCAGTTAATGGAGGACATGGATCTGCGCTGGCAGATGGACCAACTCGCTGGCAACCTCCGTGAGCAATTCCCGCAAATGGGATGGAGCCGGTCTTACGACTTTGAGGGCCAGGACCCGCTCGATATGTCTTCAGCGATGGACATGATGGGTGAACTCGGCGACATCGATCAGCTCGACAATCTCTTGCGGGGAGCCAACAATCCTGGAGCTTTGGCCGAGGTCGATATCGACCGTGCTCGAGACCTACTCGGCGATGAATCAGCAGAGAGCCTCGAAAGGCTGGCGGAGTTGGCCCGAATGTTGGAAGAGGCTGGTCTCATCGAAAATTCTGAGGGTCGCTACGAACTCACCCCTCGCGCCATACGCAAGATCGGCAACGGTGCCCTCGAAGAGATTTTCAAGCGCATGTCGGACGACATGATGGGTCAACATTCGCTGTCAGAGGCGGGCTTGGGTCACGAACGAGAGTACGAAACGAAGCCTTATGAATACGGCGACGCCTTCAATCTCGATATACCGCAGACGCTACGCAACGCCATTTCTCGCACTGGTGGCGGTGTCCCGGTTCGCCTTCACCCCGACGACTTTGAGATCGAACGGACCGAACAGCAGGTCCGATCAGCAACGGTGTTGATGCTTGATGTGTCGATGTCAATGGCGATGCGGGACAATTTCTTGCCGGCCAAGAAGGTGACCATGGCACTGCACTC
Source organism: Candidatus Aldehydirespiratoraceae bacterium (assembly GCA_965249055.1). Classification (GTDB taxonomy): domain Bacteria; phylum Actinomycetota; class Acidimicrobiia; order Acidimicrobiales; family Aldehydirespiratoraceae; genus VXYK01. Next base: position 1,192,292 of record CBDFKX010000002.1, read on the forward strand.
GTTGATCTCGGCTCAGTACCCTCGTGACTTTCTTGGCATGGTGTCTTTCTCGGAGGTGGCCCGAGAGTTCAATGCCACCACCTTGCCGCAGCTGTCGTGGGACTACGTGTACGGCACCAACATGCAGCACAGCTTTCAGCTGGCGCGCAAGATGCTGGCGCGACAGACGGGGACCAAGCAGATCATCATGATCACCGATGGCGAGCCGACGGCACACATCACCAAGTCCGGTCAGCCGTACTTCAATTATCCGCCGTCACGTACAACGGTCGATTTGACGCTTGCTGAAGTGGTGAAGTGCACCCGCGAGGACATCCGTATCAATACCTTCGTGCTGGATGTCACTCCGTATTTGCGGGGTTTCGTATCTGAGATTTCTCGGTTGAACGGTGGCCGCGCCTTCTTTACGACCAACCAAGATCTTGGCAACTACGTGCTTCACGATTTCGTCGATAATCGACGCAGCATCGTCCGCTCAAGACGCTGAACGGCTGTTGTAAGCGCCTGTGATGGGGGCCAGACCCCTGATTTCTCGCGCGAATCGAAGAAATTCGACTGGAAATGTGGCACGCGGGCTTTACAATTCGAAATCACAGTGTTGTAATTCCATTAGTGCGACTAGCGGACTGAAACTAACACAGGTTTATGCGCCACGGAGGGACCCATGGCCGTTATCGAGATAGAAGGTGAAGAGATGGTCTGGCAGAACTATGCCAACTGTCTTGGAGTCGACCCCGACCTGTTTTTCCCTGAGCGCGGCGCCTCAACACGCGAGGCCAAAGAGGTGTGCCGTGGTTGCGTGGTGCAAGACGAATGCCTCGAATTCGCGCTCAGCAATGGCGAGAAGTTCGGTATCTGGGGCGGTAAGAGCGAACGTGAGCGTCGCAGAGTACGTCGCCAGCGAGCGCTGGCACGCGCCGCCGCCGCTGCCGGCCAGGCTTAGTTCAGACACGCTGGCCAGCTTGGAACAGACACGCTGGCCAGCTTGGAAGACAAAATTGGCCAGGCTCGGGCGTATCCAAGCAGTCTCGGCTAAGCTGACCTCATGTACGGTTTGATTTCCACCCCGTCCGCTCCTGAGTTGATCATCGTTCTCGTCATCGTCTTGATCGTGTTTGGTGGGGCCAAACTCCCGAAGCTGGCCCGCTCGCTTGGCCAAGCACAAAAAGAGTTCAAGTCAGGGTTGACAGAGGACGCAGACGACGAGGAGTCCGCTTCCTCGAAGTGATCGCGCGTAAAGCGGTCCTCTCGCTCCGATAAACTTAAGCCGCGCCGATTTGCGCGCACTGCTGTGAAAACAGCACGGATCGAAGTTGTAGGAGCTGTGATGACCGATACCGCAGAAGCCGAATATGACGAGTCGCCAGTAGGCCAAGCGATGATCGTCTACCTCGGACCCACCGCTCCACACTGGGACATCCGCCCAGTATTCGGAGAACGCGAGATGATGGACGGTTTCCGTGACCGAGTGAACGCCCGGTTGTTGCTGCTTCCGCCGCACGATCCGCAGTTCCGACGAAATCGCGAACGAGTCAACCGTGACGGAGAACGCGAGCGCATCGTCGTTGAATGGGATCTTGGTTACCCGGAAGACGATGTGGTGAGGGCGTGAGCCCACCGCAAGGTTCGGGGGAGCGGTAGATGGCATCGATCGGCATTGATCTTGGAGGTACCAAGATCTTGGCGGTGCTCGCCAACAATGGCGAGGTACTCGACAAACACAAGCTACCCACGCCGAGTAGGGAGGGGCCTAAGGCCATTCTCGATGCGATGATCGTTGCTGCTCGCGAAGTCGATCCCGATGGCATCGCTTCGGGGATAGGTGTAGGGGTACCCGGTCCGGTGGTACCGGGTAGCGGGGTGCTTCCGCTCGCCTGCAATCTCTTTGGCTGGACTTCCCCCGTTGATGTCGCTGGCGAACTGTCCGCTCGATTCGACCAACGACCGGTTTTTGTCGATAACGATTGCAACGTGGCGACACTCGCCGAACACCAGTTGGGGGCGGGGCGAGGTGTAGACAACCTTGTCGGCGTGTTCATGGGCACCGGTGTTGGAGCGGGGCTGATTCTCGACGGACGGTTGCGTCGAGGACCGCGTGGAATGGCAGGCGAAATCGGCCACACGTTCGTCGATTTCTTGGCCAAGGAGAACCGGGCAAAAGCAGACAATGAGTACTTAGGGGAGCTTGAGGACTATGCCGGACGCTCAGCACTTGAGCGCCGCGCCCGAACTCTTAATGCGCAAGGTGAGTCGTCGGCTCTGATTACGCTTGCCGGTGAGGGTCCCATGAAATCCAAACTTTGGAAACGCGCCCTCGACGAAGGCGATCAACTGGCGTTTCGTCTAATCGACCAAGCCGCCGAAGCACTGTCTGCAGCGCTGGCTTCAGTCATTAACTTGATCGATATTGAGATGGTCGTACTCGGTGGTGGGATGGCCGAGAGACTTGGGTCGACGTTCCGAAATGATGTTGCCGCAAGGCTTGGGACCCGTGTCTTCGCCGGGAGCGTGGCGCCGATCCGGGCTGCGTCCACTGGTGACTCCAGTGGAGCGTTGGGCGCGGCCCTACTCGTTGAGAAAGGTCAGATGTGAGTGTTCGGGTTGGTGGCTGGGACGTTAACGACACCGCTGTGCTGAACCGCGAGCTGAGTTGGCTGGCGTTCAACGGCAGGGTCCTAGAACTTGCCGCTGACTTGAAAGTTCCGCTCCTAGAGCGGGTTCGCTACTTGTCGATTTATGCCAGCAACCTCGACGAGTTTTTTCAAGTGCGGGTGTCTGGGCTTCATGATCAGATCGCCGCGGGTATCTCCACAGTAGGTCCCGACGGCCGTACTCCTCGCAAGCAAATTGAAGACATCCGCTCGGTGGTGCTTGAACTTGGTGCACGTCAGGAAAAGATCTTTGCCACTCAGATTCTGCCCGCTCTGAACGAGATGAATATCGAACTGCTTGAGTTCGATGATCTGACTAGCGACGAGCGAGACATGATCGCCGAGAGGTTTCGCAGCCGTATCTTCCCGATACTTACGCCGTTGGCGGTTGATCCCGGTCACCCATTCCCTTACATCTCGGATCTGTCGCTCAATCTTGCTGTTGTTGTCCGCAACCCAGCGGATCGTGAGAAACGTTTCGCGCGTGTTAAAGTCCCAAACACTCTCGAGCGGTGGATTTCGCTTGACCAAGGCCTTCGCTTTGTTTCGCTTGAATCAGTCCTCGCGGCGCACCTCGACCAGTTGTTCCCCGGAATGGACATTGTTGAATCGGCGCCGTTTCGTGTCACCCGCAACGCCGACCTGACTCTCGGAGAAGAAGCCGAAGACCTGCTCGCGGCAGTTGAGATCGAGTTGCGGCGCCGCCGCTTCGGACGTGCTGTTCGCCTTGAAGTTGCGTCATCGATGTCGCAGCAAACCCTGGAACTGTTGGTCCGGGAGCTTGATCTCGAACCGGTTGATGTCTACTCGAGTTCAGTTCCTTTGGACGCGACGTCGCTGAACGCCGTGGCTGACATCGACCTTGGGCGCCAGAAGTGGCAGCATTGGCGCGGGATCACCGAGCCAGGACTCAAGTCTGAGAACGAGCCGAGCAACTTATTTGATGTGCTGGCCCTTCGAGATGTCCTGCTCCACCATCCGTATTCGTCGTTCAGCAGATCGGTTGTCCAGTTTGTTCGTCAAGCCAGCCGTGACAAATCGGTCCTCGCCATCAAACTCACGCTCTATCGCACATCCGGCGATAGCCCCATCATCGATGCGCTGATTGATGCGGCCGAGCGCGGCAAACAGGTGGCAGTGTTGATTGAGGTCAAAGCGAGGTTCGACGAAGAGGCCAACATCGGTTGGGCTCGGCGACTCGAACAAGCGGGAGTGCACGTGGCCTACGGCATCGTCGGTCTCAAGATTCACTCAAAAATCGCCATGGTTGTGCGCGAAGAATCTGACGGGATCCGCCGCTACTGCCACATTGGCACCGGCAACTACAACCACCGCACCGCTCGTCTCTATGAAGATTTTGGTGTGTTGACAGCCGATCCTGTGGTGGGTGATGACTTAGCTGATCTGTTCAATTACCTCACCGGCTACAGCCGAGCTCGCGACTATGAGCGCATTTTGGTGGCTCCCGAGATGCTGCGCTCACGCCTCTACGAGTTGATCGACGCTGAAATCGCCAGCGGCCAAGGCCGGATGATTCTCAAGATGAACAGCCTTGTCGACACCGAGATGGTCGAAAAGCTCTACGAAGCTTCCAGCGCTGGAGTTGAAATTGATTTGATTGTGCGGGGCGTTTGCTGTTTGCGTCCGGGTCTGGCGGGCTTGTCGGAGAACATTCGGGCTCGCTCGATTGTGGGTCGCTATTTGGAGCATTCGCGGATCTTTCACTTCGCTAATGGTGGAGGTGCGAACGGCGGTGGCAATGGGCAGAGCCGTACCTACATCGGCAGCGCCGATCTCATGCGTCGGAACCTTGATCGACGGGTCGAAGTGCTCCTCGAAATGAGCAATCCGGATCTAGAGGATCGGCTCATTGAGGTGCTGGACGCGAACCTAGCGGATGATTGTCTGTCGTGGACTCTTGATGGGTCCGGTGTCTGGACACGCCAGAACGGTACTGTCGGTGTTGATGTCCACGAAACGCTCCAAGAGCTTGCGAGGGTCCGGGCCCGTGGGTGATCTCTACGACCGGTTTTCGCGCAAGTTCCCCAAAATCGAGGTATGGGCCGCTGGAGGTGTGGTGCTTCGCGATCACCGTGGCATCACAGAGGTTCTGTTGATCCATCGGCCCGTTCACTGCGACTGGTCGTTCCCCAAGGGCAAACTCGACCCGGGTGAAACTTTGGGCAAGGCCGCCTGGCGCGAAGTGCACGAGGAGACTGGATTTAAGTGTAAGCGCCTTGAGCGTTTGCCGCTGATTCGTTATCGAGACGGTCGTGGCCGTCGCAAAGCAGTCGTGTATTGGACCATGCAGGTACTCGACGGGCAATTCGAGCCGAATTCTGAGGTCGATGCCATGGGTTGGTTCGATTTGGTGTCAGCACGGCGGGTTTTGACATACGAACACGATGTTTTGTTGCTTGATTCCGTGACAGGGGTCGTTCCTTCGCTCAGAATGCTTGCGTGAACACTGACGACAAGCGACCGTTTGCTCGGTTCGAGTCGAGGTCGCGCGGTGCTGAAAAAGCGATTGTCACGCCGTTCATGCGGTTGGCGCGTTTGCATGCGATGAGCGCCGCTGCTGACGGGGCTATCGCGGCTGCTCTAGCAGGTTCAATCTTCTTCGCTATCAGCCCAGAAGAGTCACGGGGACGGGTGGCGTTGGCGTTGTTGTTGACGATGGCTCCGTTTGCTGTGGTTACGCCGCTGATCGGTCCAGCCATCGATCGCATACATGGCGGTCGTCGCATGATGATTATTGTCACGACGATAGGTCGGGCGTTGCTCGCACTGTTGATGATCCAGCATGTCGGCACACTGCTGTTGTTTCCAGAGATTTTTGGCGTCCTTGTGCTGCAGAAGAGTTATTCGGTTGCCAAGAGTGCAGTTGTTCCCCGTTTGGTGACCTCTGATGAAGATCTGGTTGGAGCCAACAGTCGGTTGGCGCTGATCAGCGCAATATCGGGTCCGATCGGTGCGGGTTTAGCAGGGCTCTTCAGTCTTGTTGGTGGCCCGGCTGCATCTGCAGCGGTGGGTCTAGTGGGTTTTGTGTTGGCCACGTTGCTGGCCATGGCAATCCCGTCGATTGTCGTTGCCGCGGTCCCGCCTGAGCAGTTGGAACGGGCGGAACTCAGGGACAGAAAGATCCTTCTAGCTGCGACTTCGATGATGATCGTTAGAGGCATTGTCGGGTTTGTGACGATGCTGCTGATGTTCGAATTGAGGGGTGGCAAGGATGGTCTTGATGTGAGCACAGAAGGCGCCGCGTTGGGTGGTGCCACGGCGACCGTGCGAGACATCGACATAACCGGCGATCCCCGAGCGCCCGTGTGGCATTTCGGGATTGTGGGGTTGTTTGCTGTGCTTGGGACTCTCGGCGGCGTGCGTTTCGCTCCAACGTTGCGTCGGCGTTTGACTGAAGAACAAATCCTGCTTGGGGCGATTACTGTGCTTGTGGCTGGAGCGAGTTTTGCTGCGCTGTCTGGGGGCCTGTTCGGCACGGTCATCTTTGCGTGCACGGTCACGGCTGCGGCTGGTACCGGAAAGCTTGCTTTTGATGCGTTGGTCCAACGGGACGCGCCGGTCGCCAACTATGGGCGTTCCTTTGCTCGATTTGAAGCGCGCTTTCAGCTTGCGTTCGCGACAGGGGCCATGGTGCCGGTGGTCATTCGGTTGAGCGTTCCAGTTGGAGCGGGTTTGGTTGGTGCGGTAGGCGGAGTTGCCTTGCTGGTCTATGTGTTCGGCAATCCCGGACGCTTGTTCAAACTTCGACGGGCCTCAACAAACAAGCGTCCATCCGCTGACCGGACAGCCGGGCGAGCTGACAGTGACGTGGAGTTTGACGAGGAGATCCGTGCATCTCAACCAGCGCCTCCAGCAGGGACAAGCGACTATTCCGGACCGAAGACATGGGACGAGAGCACGCCTTATGTTTCGTCGATAGATGGTGTCGAAGTTGACCCAATCCCGTCCGACGGTTCGCCCAGCGAGCAAAACGAACTAGACGACACGCCGCCTCGTTAACGCAACAGGGTTAGTTAGCTAGACGGCAGATCGATCCTGGCCAACCACAATCCCGGCGCATCAACTTCGGATGGCGTGGGGAGATGGGTGGGGTCGTCGAAGAGACGGTTGAGTCCGGTAGTCCCGGCCCGCTCAATGACCCCCTCGACGAATGCTGTGCCGCGATCGTATTGGTTCTGATCAAGTTCTAGGCCGAGGATGCGCTCAACTAGCCGGTCAGAAGCGTCGGCTTGAGTCCTGCGTCGGCGGAGTGCTTCGGTGACCATGCCGTAAGACCCAATGATGCTCCCCCCAGTCTGATCCATCACATAGTCGACGTATCCGGTGATGACCGCGACCAACGTGGTGATCTCAGGTTCGAGCGCCGCTTGCGCTGGGGAACGGACCGCACCGAAAATCATCTCGGGATCGCTGAGTGTCTTGTTCAACTCTGCGAAAGCCTCTGGACCTGCGCTTAGGTCGAAGTTGCCGAGGCGGTCCTTCAGTGCCTCGGGATCGCGCTCAAAAGCACTGGCATGGCGTTGCAGTAAGTCACTCAAGCGCTCGTTCACATGGGGAAGTCCTAGCACAGCCCGGTGAGCTGTCTCGTGGAGGCACACCCAGAGCCGGAGATCGTCGGGGTCGAGAGACCATTCCTGCCCGAATCGGTCAACGTTTGGAAGCAGAATCAGTAACGGAGCGTTCGTTGGGCGCGGGAGCGGTAGTTGAAAGCCTCCGAAAGCAATCCGCGCCAGTTCGCCAACCATCGAACCGGTCGTCATAGTAAGCAACATCGATTCGAGCATCTGAGAAAGTCCTGCCATCATCTGGCGCATCGGGTCGTTTTCAGAGAGGTCGTCGGGTGTTGGCAAACCTGCCGATATCGATGAGGCGATTGCTCCTAGCAATGGTCGATAGTGCTCTATCGTGCTGTCGACCCACTGCGTGCGGTTGACAACGTCTACTCTCAAGGCTGCGCCGCGAGCCACCACTAGTTGTGTCTCCGACTGGACCTGCAACTCAGCTACGCGCACCAACTCCTCGATCGTGATCCGCTCGCGGGGATCGATATTGGGTTCGGACTCTCCACCAGTGGCGATTGTGCGGGCGAGATCACGCGCTGAGTTGGGTGAAGAGCCGCTTGCACCGGACAGCATCTTCATGATCTCACCAAGAAACGCGCCGAGCGATTCGCCGTCAGGTGGCAGATCGTCGCTCATGCGGGCATCGTAGATGCGTGACGGTGTTGATCCTCCCTTATTGGTGTGGCTGCTGATGAACAAAATCGTTGTCACGGGCGCGGCTGGAGACGTTGGGGAGCGGGTCGTAGCGAAACTAACCAGCGCGCAGCCGCGCTTTGACGTGCTAGCGGTTGACCGAACGGCACTGCCCTCGCTGCCACCGGGAGTCGAGACCAAGCGGGTTGATCTGGAGTTCGCAGACCTCAGATCCTTATTTTGTGATGCCGATACAGTCGTGCATCTGAGTTCTCGGGGTACTCCGGGAAAAACAGATCCGAAATCTGATGAGTTGGACTTGCTGATAGCCAAGCGGATCCTGGACGCAGCCGCGGATTGCCGGGTCGGTCAGCTCGTGCTTCTGTCAACGGCGCTGGTCTATGGCGCTCGTACCGCCAACCCGATTCCTTTAACCGAGGACGCTCCAGTACGCCCCAATCCCGACTTCTCGTGGGCTGTAGCGCGAGCGGAGATCGAAAAGATGACAGCTGAATGGAAGACAGATCATCGGTCCACAGCGGTTTCGGTTTTGCGTCCAACAGCAATCGTTACCGACGACGATTTGGGGCAATTAGCCCGGGTACTTCACAGCGCTCGACTTGGAGTTGCTGCCGATGGCGACCCCCCCGTGCAGTACCTCCACATTGATGACCTGGTCAGTGCGGTAATGACCGCGGTTGTGTGTCGTGCTGACGGCCCGTTGAATGTTGCACCCGATGGTTGGATTCCACCTGACTCGCTCCGTGATCTCGAAGGACCCAAACCGAGACTGCGTGTCCCGTTGTGGATGGCTCGAGGTCTTGCCGCTGTCCGGTGGCAGGCGGGACTGGCTCCTATTCCGCCCGGTGTCGTGCCCTACACGTCGCATTCTTGGGTGATCGCCAGTGATCGGCTTCGAGCGCTCGGTTGGGAGCCGGCTTACTCAAATGAGGAAGCATGGGTTGTTTCGCACAATCCGGGTCCACTCGATTGGGTGCCGGCGCGTCGGCGTCAAGAGTTGGCCTTGGCGATCGCGGCGTTGGGAGTACTGGGAGGACTCGGGGTTTTGGTGTGGTTGTTGCGGCGAGTAAGCAGAGTCCGCCGCACCGGATCGTGACGGACCCAGGGTTGGAGCCGTACCATTACAGAATGCCGGCTCATGGAATGCTCGCTCCGCCAACCGACTCCGATACTTGGCTGGGACTGACCGACCAAACGCTTCCGGTGGGTCAAGCCGTCGATTGGGCGGTACTTCCCAGTTGCGGTGCAGTTGTCTTGTTCAGTGGAACAGCTAGAGATCATGCTGAGGGGCGAGAATGCGTTGAACGGCTCGAATACGAAGCTTATGATCGCTATGTTGTGCCGATACTAGAAGAGATCGCTGGGCAAATGCGTCAGCGATGGTCCGCTCTGGGGAGGATTGTGCTCTTGCATCGAGTGGGTGTGGTGAAGCTGGGTGAGTCGTCGGTTGTGGTGGTGGCCTCGTCACCTCACCGACCTGAGGCGTTTGCTGCGGCCCGCTATGGAATCGACGCCCTCAAGGCAACCGTGCCGATTTGGAAGAGGGAGATTTGGGCTGACGGTGAGTCTTGGGGACTTGAAGCGCAACATTTGACAAAGTCGACTCATGAGTAGCGCAGTCGGTTTTCTCGTGGTGGCCGTTGCGATTGCGATCGTAGGTTCACTGATTCTGTGGTTGTGGCATCGTGCCAGGACGACGGCCCCACCTACTTTCGGTGAGCATCTGAGAGCGCTCGCTCCGCGTAATAGCTCACCAACGGTTGAACAACCAACCGGGATCGTCCCATTTGATCCCGATTCTGGCGAGGAGTTGAGTTCTGGCACGTGACTTAGCGATCGACTTGGGCACCGCGAACACGCTGGTGTACGCCCGAGGGGAGGGCATCGTCTTGAACGAGCCGTCCGTGATCGCGGTGAATAGCCGCACCAAGAAGGTGCTCGCCACTGGCCGCGAAGCGTGGCAGATGATCGGGCGGACACCGAGCCATATCGTGGCGGTACGCCCTCTTCGTCAAGGCGCGATCACCGATTTCGATGTTACGCAGCGGATGATCCGTCTTCTCTTGCAGCGCGTGGGGGTAAGCCGCCTTAATCGCCCTCGCGTGGTGATTTGTGTGCCTTCTGCGATCACCGCTGTCGAACGACGGGCCGTGACCGATGCTGCCAGAGGAGCGGGAGCCGCTGATGCGCAACTCATTGAACAACCGGTCGCGGCTGCAATTGGTATCGACCTTCCGATCAATGAACCGATTGGCAACATGGTCGTTGACATCGGTGGTGGAACCACAGAAACTGCCTTGCTGTCTCTTGGCGGAGTAGTTGCGCTTGAAGCGGTGCGGGTTGGCTCGTTCGACATCGACAGCGCGGTGCAGGCATATGTCCGCCGCCAGTATGGAATTGCGATCGGAGAGCGTACCGCGGAAGACATCAAGATTGTCTTGGGTTCGGCTGCTCCAACCGAAAACGAAGTCAACGCGGAGGTACGCGGTCGCGAAATGATGAGCGGGTTGCCGAAGACCATCGTTTTGACGCCAATGGAGATCCGCAGGGGGATAGAGGAGCCGGTTGCGGCGATGGTCGATTCGGTGCTCTCCTGTCTTGCTCAGGCACCGCCTGAACTCGCTCAGGACCTCATTGTGCAGGGTATTCACTTGGTGGGTGGTGGTGGAATGTTGAGGGGCATGGATCAGAGGCTGTCGCGCGACACAAATGTTCCGGTGCAGTTGGTGCAGTCCCCGCTTGAAGCGGTTGCCTTTGGAGCGGGTCGGGTGATTGAGCACTACCAGTCGGTTCAGGTGATGTTCATGAAGGCTGGCAGCGCTGCCGGGCGAGATCGCTGAGGACATCGGTCCTCTTTCGTCAGTCCTCTTTCGTCGGTCCTCTTTCGTCAGTCCTCTTCGACGGATCCCAGCAGTTCTTCGACTGCGTCGAGGACTTGGCGGTCGCGATCTTTTCGTGCTCGTTGGTAGGCAGCGGAGACTTCGGGACCTTCAAACGCGGCCAGCGCGATGATAGCCCTGCGTCGAACCGCCACTTTGTCCTGGGTCGCATCAAGGATCGCGGGCAGGCCTCGATCATCTCCGATAGCCCCGAGCGCGGCAACGGCGCTCTCCCGAGCAAGCGGATCGTGGTGATTGCGAGCGACTTGCGAGAGCTGATCGATAATCGTTTCGCTGGCTGTCTCACGTTCCCCGAGCGCCCACGCGGCGGTTTCCACAACCGTCGAATCTCCGTCGTTCAGTAGGTGCTCAAGCATTGGTTGTGCATGGTTGGCTGCTATTTCGATCGCCGCGATGCGAACCGTTGGTTCGGTGTCGTTGAGGGCTTTAGTGAGCTGCTCTTCGGTCGTGACTTCAAGCCTCGCGAGAGAGCGAAGCGCGGCGATACGTACCTTCGGATCGGGATCGATTTGAGCCGCCTTGGCTGTGCCGATGTCGCCGCGATATCCGGCCAACGCCGCAGCTTGTCGTCGTTGCGCAGCGTTGGACCCCGTCATGATGGTCAGGAGATCGCGTTCTCCAACAAGAACGCGAGCCCAACAACGATGACGCCAATCACAACGGCCACAGCGATACCCAAACCTACGACGATCGCGGCTAGCACTATCAGCGAACGCAGACGTTGCCAGAGTCGAACATATGCCTTGGGTCCGACAACGGGACGCTCCACCGTTCGCCGCAAGATTCCCACGGCTCGCAGTGAGCTCACGACCAGCTCGGATGGCTGGTTGTGACGGGGTCCTGGGTGTTCATCACCACGGTTTGAAGTGGCCAACCAGACGGCGAGCCGGATGGATTCTAGTTGGGTCGGGCGATGCGCACTGTCATAGTTGGTTGTGGCTTTGGCAGGCTGAAGTCTCAATTTTGGTCGCGCAGCGCGGCCAACAAGATCTACCGTCGCTAGGACGAACACAAACACGATGAATGAGGTGAGCACGTCCGTTCCAATGCTACCGCACGACCTGGAAGGCTCGACGCCGGGTCACGATGTGGCGGTGCCTGCACGCCGGCAACGGCACCGCTCCTGGTTGAAACGGGGCTTGTGGGGATTGCTGACGGCGAGCGTGCTCTTTGGAGCGTCTTTGGTCGTTTCGGCTCAAACACTGGGGCGGGTCATTCCGGGCCAGGCGCTCGTTGACAAGGGAGCGGCAGTCACGAGGCCCGGGTCGGCACGACCCGTCAGCGACCGAGTGGAGATCCAGGGGCACCGTGTGTTCCGGCCCGAAGGTGACTTTCTTTTTACCACCGTTGCGGTTGATTTAGATGTTTCGGTGTTCGAGTGGATTGAGTCTGAGATCAATGACGACTTTGAGTTACGACCGTTGGAACACATTCTGGGTGACCGAACTCCGCAAGAGAATCGGACCCGCAACCTCGAAATGATGAGCCGCTCCAAAGACGATGCGATTACTGCTGCTTTGGAGCATCTAGGGGTGCCAGTCAACGAAACCGGCGTGGGGTTCAACGTCGTCGTCAGTGGTGGCCCGGTTGATGGCCTGCTGACGGTCGGCGATGTCATCGTTGCGGTTGATGGTGTCGGGATTGATTCGCTGCAATCACTGCGTGATGAACTGACCAACAAGATTCCCGGGGAGACCGGCATTGTGACCGTGGAAAACAGCGGCACGGTTGAAATACGAGATGTCTCGATTGTCTGGGGTGAACACCCCGAGGGGTTCGAGGGCGCTTATATCGGCATTGACGAGATTGTCCCGCGGATTGAGGATCTGTCGGTGGCGATTGATGTAAGTATTGACACTGGTTCAACCGGTGGACCGTCAGCCGGACTCGCTTTCGCGCTTGCCATCATCGACTCGTTGACCGAGGGTGAACTCACCGGGAACCAGCGAATCGCGGTCACGGGCCAGATCTTTGTGGGAGGGGTAGTTGGCAATGTCGGGGGTGTTGGTCAAAAAGCTGTGGCGGCACGCTCCGCTGGGGCAGTTGCCTTCATTGTCCCCGAAGGCTTGCTTGAAGATGCACAAGCCCAAGCTGGCGATATGAGAGTCTTCGGGGTGTCGACTCTTGACGAGGCGATAGAGGCTCTTGCCGAACTCGGTGGCGATACCAACGATCTCCACCTTGACTTGTAGAAATGGCTCACTAAGAACCGAGTTGGTTGAGAACTGATCGTTGGGGTATTCCCCAATAGTGCTAGCCCGGCTCCTACGATATTGGGCGTGACCGAGACGCCGGACGCCGAGCCTGAGAGCGCGCCCCTAACCAGCGATTCGCTCAGCGATGAGGCGATCGACCCGGGTGACCTTGAGTTGAGGTCTTTTCCGATCACGAGGCGGGGATTCGACCCCACCGAGGTGCGTTCCCAGCTTCAAGCAGCGGCATCAGAGATCCGTCGACTACAACGTCTCTGCAACGAATTGAGTGGGAGGTTGACCGAATCCCAACAAGCCGGTCGGGGCGATACGGATGCACGACAGGTCACCGAGATGCTCGGAGTCGAACTGAGCAGCGTGCTTGAGGCAGCTCACAACGCAGCAGCAAGTCGGATTGAGAGAGCTGAAAGCGAAGCTGAGGCGATGAGCCACGAGGCGCGCTCTGCTGTTGAATCTGTGCTTGCAGACGCCACCGCCCAATCCACTGAGCTAGTAGCGTCGGCGCGGCTTGAAGCTGAGGAAATCGTTGAAGAAAGTCGCAATCATGGCCGTGAGATGGTCAATGAGGCCCAGATGGTAAGAGAACGCATGTTGCGCGATCTTGCCCGAAAGCGACAGACCGGCCGTACCCAGATCGAGCAACTTCGAGCCGCGCGGGATCGGCTACTCGATGCTTTGACCACGGTTCAAACCAGTCTCGATACAGCTATCGAAGATTTGGTGACTTCTGTGCCCGAGGCCCGCACGGCCGCGAATCGCGCTGGCCTGCGGATTTCTTCAGAACCTACGCCCACTGCCGATGATCTTGAGGCTGAAATCGAAGCGGGCAGGTTGGTAGGGCATCCATTGGTCGTCGATTCCCCGCTCCCCGGGCCGATCAGTGATACTTTCACGACCGGTGAAATGGAGGCTCTGGACCATCTAGATGCTCTCAGTGTCAACACCGAGGAAACCGCTGCGGACGAATCCGGGGCTGACGAATCCGATGAGTTGTCACAACCCGAAGCGGAACCCGACCCGCAACCCGAACATGAACCCCGCTCAGAAGTCGAAGCGGAGGCCGAAGCCGAAATAGAAGCAGAAGGCGAAGCAGAGTCAGAATCCGAATCTGTTTCCGAGACCGGTAGCGACGACCTTCCCCGAAACGCCAGAGACGTTTTCGCTCGTCTACGCTCCTCGCGATCAGCAACCGAGTCGGAGTCTGCTCCCGAGCAGGTCGCAGAGCCTCCCCAGAGTTCGAAGTCCGAGGCCAAGGGAGATCCTGAGCCCACCGCCGACGCAATGGCTGATTCAAACGGTGCCGTTCGCAAACGCGCGGCCGACGCGGCGGCAAAAGCCATGAAGAAGGTTCTGGTTGAAGAGCAGGGTTCATTGCTTGACGGAATCCGGCGCAGCGGAGCGGCTGCAATGACTAGTTTCGACGAAAAAGAAAGCCACAATGCGTCATACGATGAAGCCGCTATTCCAGCCCTCCGAGAACAGTGCGTCTCGCTTGGAGGCCCTACGGAACTCGACCTGACGCCAGCGCTGGCCAACATTCATGTGATCGCACTTGAGCCTGTACGACGACGGCTCGCGGACATCGCTGAGCAATTTGACGGCGAAGAAGAACTCTCCGACGCGGTTCGAGGGCTGTATCGCGAGGCCCGTTCTAGGCACCTGAACGATGCCGCTTCGGCGGCTTCGGTCGCAGTCGATGGCCTCGTCAAGATCGACAAAGCCCACCAAGACAAGGCCAATCGAACAGTGCGCTGGGTGGTAAACGCTGACGGTTCCTGCGGTGCGGATTGTGCAGACAATGCCTTGGCTGGCGAAGTGGTCGCTGGCGACCAGTTCCCGACCGGTGACCGATTTCCTCCAGCACATCCCATGTGCACTTGCCAACTCGAGGTCTAGGAACTGATCGGTTAGGCCATCGGCTGATTGAGTTATTGGTTAAATAGCTGGATCATTAGCTGAATCACTGCCTGATTCAGCTAATTAGGTTCGGCTCAGGTTTCGAGACGCTAGCCTCAGGTCCGATGGCTGACGTTGAGGACATAATTAACCCAAGGGCTGGACGGTTTCGTCGCAAAGGACGGTTTATCGCCCTAGGAGTCGTGGTTGTTTTGCTGTTCGGGCTCTTGTCGCTGCGCGGAGTCGCCAGTTTCTACACCGATTACCTGTGGTTCGATGCGCTCAACCGTGCCTCGGTCTGGCGCCAGGTGCTCGCTGCCAAGGTCATTCTGACGCTGATATTCGGCGCGGTCTTCTTCGCGCTGATGTGGCTGAACCTTTTCATCTCCGATCGCAGCGCGCCGACGCACAGACCTCCGGGGCCTGAAGAAGAGCTGATCTCCCGGTACCACGCCACGGTCGGGGGGCGTTACTTCTTGTTGCGCACGGCCCTTTCGTTCTTCTTTGCGCTGATGGCCGCGGCGGGAGTGCCGAGCCATTGGGAAGAATGGCTGCTTTTTGTGAACCGCAAGGAGTTCGGGATTTCCGATCCTCAGTTCGGTGCCGACATCGGATTTTATGTCTTCCAACTCCCGTTCTTGAGCTATGTGGTCGGCTGGGCCTTCGCGGCTTTCGTGATCCTGCTGATCGTTACCGCGATCTCGCATTACCTCAACGGATCGGTTCGCATCAGTGTGCTCGGAGGCGAACGAGCCAAACCGATCGTGAAAGTGCATCTCTCAGCGATTTTGGCGGTCCTGGCCGTCATCAAAGCATTGGACTACTGGCTGGCCCGATATGAGCTGACGACATCTACTCGCGGTGTCCTCGATGGAGCGTTCTACACCGATGTCAATGCGCAGATTCCAGCGTTGTACTTGCTGATTGCAATCTCGTTGTGTGCAGTCGTCTTGTTGGTTGTCAACTTGTGGCGACGGGGGTGGACTCTTCCGGTACTTGCTGTTGGGCTCTGGGCGTTTGTGGCGATTGTGGTGGGTGGTATCTACCCGGCGTTTGTGCAGCGGTTTCAGGTTGACCCCAACGAGACCACCCGCGAAGCAGAATTCGCGGAACGCAACATCGAAGCCACCCGCAATGCTTTTGGTCTTGAGGACATGGACGTCAACCCGTTCGATTATTCCGAGAATCTCACCGCAGATCAGATCCGCAACAACGCCGTGACTGTCCAGAACGCCCGAGTGCTTGATCCGGTCACGGTTCATCCCACGTTTGAACGCTTCCAAGCAGAACGCGGCTTCTATCGGTTCCTTGGTGAAGATGCGGTGCCGGGGAGCGGTGCACTTGAGCCGACGCTCGACACAGACCGTTATGTGGTCGATGGTGAACTGCGCCAAGTGATCATGGGAGCGCGCGAGTTGAAAGGTGAAGACTCAGCCAACTGGGAGCGACAACACGTCCGTGTCACTCACGGATACGGCTTGGCGATGGCTAGTGCCAACGCAACAACCAACGAGGGGCGCCCAGATTTCTTGGTTTCCACAATCACCAACGATGTCGACGACTCAATCGAACTGGATTTCGGGGTTCCGCAGATCTACCACGGCGAGGACATGGGCGGTTACTCCCTGGTAGGTACAACGGTTGATGAGGTCGACTACGTCGCCAACGATGGTGGTGATGTCCTCGGCAACTATCAGGGTTCGGCGGGGGTCAATCTCGGTGGGATTGTGCGTCAGCTGGCGTTCTCGTTGCGCTTCGGTCAGATCGAGCCGCTGATATCCAACTTCGTTGACAACGACACCCGAGTGATCTATGTGCGTGACGTGCGTGACCGGGTGGAGAAGCTTGCACCGTTCCTGGAGTACAACAGCGATGTGTACCCGGTGATCTTGGACGACCGCATCCACTATGTGATCGACGCCTACACCACAACCGACAGATACCCGTACTCGCAGCGATCTGAGAACGACAGGCTGCAGCGGGGTGGCTTGGCTGGTCCGCGCTTCAACTATGTGCGTAACTCGGTGAAGGCCGTGGTTGACGCTTACGACGGTGATGTGGCGTTTTACGTGATGCCGATCGAGGATCCGATCATTGAGGCTTGGCGATCGGCCTTCCCGAGCTTGTTCAGCGACTTCTCGGAAATGCCCGATGAGTTGAAGGAACATCTGCGCTACCCGCAGGACCTGTTCCGGGTTCAGACCAACATGTACTCGACTTACCAGATCGAGAATCCTGTGAGTTTGCTCGTCGGTACCGAACTCTGGGCGGTGGCTCAGGATCCGGGCCGCTCGGTTTTGGCTGGTGGGACGGTGGAGTCCTCAACTGACGAGCAGGGGATCGTCAGCTTCCGTGAACAGCGGGTCAGTCCCTACTACACATTGTTGCAGTTGCCGGGCGAGGACGATCCGTCCTTTGTCACGCTCCGATCTTTTGTCCCGTTCGACGAGAACGATGACCGCAAAGAACTTGAAGCGTTCATGGTGGGTGAGACGCGCCCCGACGGATCTTCTCGTCTTGTCACCTACGAACTGACGAACTCAGCTGCGCCGGGTCCGGTTTTGGTGGCTTCAGGTATTGCTCAGACTCAGGAGATCACGACCCAGATCACTTTGTTGGATCAGTCCGGCTCGCAAGTTGATTTCAGCGATCTGGTTTTGTTGCCGATTGATAACTCGATTCTGTGGGTGCGTTCGTTGTATGTGTCGGCAGAGGGCACGAGTGTGCCGAATCTGGAGTTTGTGATCGCCGCGATCGTTGGTGAGACCCAGCAGATCGGCATCGGTCGAAATCTCAACGAGGCATTGCAGCAGCTATTCCCCGGGGAGGATTTCTCCGATGTGGTCGGAGTTGCCTTGGGTGACGTGAACGGCGAAGGTGTCGCGGATGGTGACGGCGTTGTGGATCGCCCAGCCACACCTGCTCCTGATGACACATCCGATCCTGATGACACCTTGGACCCCGATGACCCATCCGTTCCCGGTGATGAACTCCCCGACACGCTCGTAGACCTGCTCACCGAGTTGGATCGTCAGTTCCGCTTGTCACAGGAAGCGTTGGCCGCGGATCCTCCCCAACGCAGCGCTTGGGCCGCAGCCCAAGACCGCATCGACGAACTGTTCGCGCAGTTCCGCGAGATCGCTGACGGCGGTTAGGAAGCGCTTACCAAGATTCGGGCGGAGGCGAATCCGCCTACGACTACGGGGGTTCCGTCGATGACGACTGTGGAAGTCCCGTCGGGAGATTTGGCGCTTACCTGACCGGTTGATCCAGGGACGATCGACGACTGTTCGAGGAAGTCGAGCATTCCTTCGGTGAACTCAAGTTCTTCGGTGATGCGCCGGATGGTTAGGTTCTGGCCGATTTTGATGGTGTCGAGTGCGACAAGATCTGGTGTTTCGTAGTCCGAACCTGGAATGGGATTGCCGTGTGGGCAGGTGGTTGGTTCGTGGAGCAGCGTCATCATGGCTTTTTCGACTGTGGGAGAGATGATGTGCTCCCATTTCCCTGCTTCTAGATGGGCCTGAGCCCAGTTCAGGCCGAGCACATCAGTCAGGAAGCGCTCGGCGAGACGATGCCGACGCACAACCGTTTCGGCAAGGTGCATTCCCTGTGGGGTGAGGGTGATCTGGTCGCCGATCTGGATTAAGCCTTCGGCTTCCATGCGCTTGACCATCTCAGACACCGAAGGGCGCGACACCTCAAGACGGTCTGCGATCCGAGCTTGGATGACATCCAGATCGTCTTCGTCAAGTTCGTAGATCGTCTCGCAGTATTCCTCGAACGCGGGGTGCCACTCCGGAGACTCGTAGTCGTCCATACTTCGCAGTCTAGAACAAAGGACCCCCCCTGTTTCCATAACGATTTGGTGTCTATGACTGGTTCCGGTAAAGACAACAAGGCGGGTTGGGCTGGCTAGCGTGCGGGGATGGTCGATCCGCTGCAGCGTTTCTCGGAGCCGGTCCGGGACTGGTTTGAGGTGACCTTTGCTGAACCCACGCCCGCACAGCTACAGGGTTGGCCAGCGATCGCCGCTCGAGACCACACGCTGATCCTCGCCCCCACCGGATCGGGTAAGACTCTTTCGGCGTTTTTGTGGGCTATTGACCGCCTATCGCTTGAGCCCTTGCCCGATGATCGCTTGCAGCGCACCCGCGTGTTGTACATATCTCCGCTGCGAGCTATGGCTTGCGGTCCTTGGAAATCGCCAAAGTCGATGGTGTCGCAATTCGTGGAACTCCCTGGGCCGCCCGTCTCCAATCCGCCGGTTTCACCCCCAGCTACCGAGGCCTGACCTTCCGTCCCTGATCCTGGACTCATCGGCGCTCCCTTCACTGATCGGCCCTGTCTCGTCTCGGGAAGTCGGTCGGGTAATGCTCTGTTGTGCCGGTTGTACCGGTTGGGGTTTCTGCCTCGGCGAGTCGGCTTGACTGTGCCCCGCCGCGTTGACCCCGCTACGCCTTACTCGGTCCGGTCTGGGTCGGTCTGGCTTGCTCGGTCCGGTCTGGGTTTGCCGGGTCCGGTTTGCGTGGTCTGGCTTGCTCGGTCCGGTCTGGCTTGCTGGGTCCGGTCTGGGTCGGTCTGGCTTGCTGGGTCCGGTCTGGGTTGCTGGGTCCGGTTTGCGCGGTCTGGCTTGCTGGGTCCGGTTTGGGTTGCTGGGTCCGGTCTGGGTCGGTCTGGGTTGCTTGGTCCGGTCTGGGTTGCTGGGTCCGGTCTGGGTCGGTCTGGCTTGCTGGGTCCGGTCTGGGTCGGTCTGGCTTGCTGGGTCCGGTTTGGGTTGCTGGGTCCGGTTTGCGCGGTCTGGCTTGCTGGGTCCGGTTTGGGTTGCTGGGTCCGGTTTGCGCGGTCTGGCTTGCTGGGTCCGGTTTGCGCGGTCTGGCTTGCTGGGTCCGGTTTGGGTTGCTGGGTCCGGTCTGGGTCGGTCTGGGTTGCTGGGTCCGGTTTGGGTTGCTGGGTCCGGTTTGGGTTGCTGGGTCCGGTTTGGGTTGCTGGGTCCGGTTTGGGTTGCTGGGTCCGGTTTGGGTTGCTGGGTCCGGTTTGGGTTGCTGGGTCCGGTCTGGGTTGCTCGGTCCGGTCTGAGTCGGCCCTGATTGCGCTGCCTTGCTCGGTTTGGGTTGTCCGGTTTCCGGTTGTGCTCGTATTACCGGCTGGGTTGTGCTTGGTTGTGTCGGTTGGGTTGAGGGGTTTGAGGTGGTATTTGCGGGTTTCGGGGTGTTTGTAGACTTGCCAGCCGTGGTCGTGGATTTTGTGGTGGCAGTCATCACATACCAACACCAAGTTGTCTACGTCGGTGGGTCCGTTCTTTGACCACCAGATGATGTGATGAGCTCTACACCACAACGGGTTCGCGCTACAGCCGATGCAGTGTTGATCACGGGCGATCAACGCGACCCGTTGAGCTTCACTAGCGGTGCGTTGTTTACGCCCCAACCACATGTCTTGTGCCTTCGTGTCGAAGATCGAAGGCAACAAGCTGGCTTCAAGGGCCAGGCGATGCAGCTCAACAATCGGTATTGCTGAACCGTCGGCGAGGCGGGGATTGTCTAGTTGCTGTTTGATCACATCAAAATCAGCGATCACCAACAAATCAGTACCCGCAGACTTCCCGTCACCAGCAGGTTCACAAATCAACTCCGTTAATGTGTCAGCCATCCGTTGCTGCGGCGTACACCGAGACTTAGGGTCTTCGCGGTGCCATAGCTGGCGTTCTTTAGCAGTCAACGCGGTCGCGATACGAGCTCCGGTGATCTGATCAAACTCGCCGGTCAACACAAACATGCCAGAGTCAGGTGATTCGAAGATCCGTGCTTTGCGGTTCTTACGTTGACGATCCAACAAAGATTGACCGTCATCGTCGGCTTGGTCTTGTTGATGACGTTTCACAGTCCGGGCGAACTCATCAAAAGGCTGAGTGTTGGCTGCTTCGACCAACACGGTCTCGTTAATCGGGCTCTCAGAAGACGCTCGAGCAATAAGACGCGCATGACCCGCAGGGATCTCACCGGACTCCAAGGCCTCACTAGTCACAGGCAACTCCGCCAACCGAGTGGCTGTTTCGACATCACGTTTGGCTTCACGTTTCGATGCCTGCAATTCGTTACGAACCAAACGCTGCGCGTCTGTGCTGCTGTGACGACGACCCACCTCAGCCAACACCTGAGCCTTCATCGCCGCCAACCGAGACTCGGCACGACCCAACACCCCCAAACGCAACGACAACCCCTTATCACACAGAGCGGCCACATCCACCACCTCAACATGAACCACCCCACCAGCAGCCGTCGCGGCACCAGCGGCGGTGTCCACAAGATCCGAAACAGGAGCTAATTCCATGGACACAACCTTACAAACAGGGTGTGACAACAACCCCTAGAATATAATGAAAAACTAATAAAATCTGTAAGATGTTTGCCAGCGGTCCGCGGCGATCATCAACAGCCAGAGGTTTCCTAGTAGTCGCCTCGTTGGGCAGTCGCCAGATTTCTCGCGCGGATCGCTTGTTAGCGTATAATTCACCTATAGGGTGAAGGGCTGAAACATGAAGTTCGAGTTTGAGGATGATGACTTACGACGACTGTACGAGGAAAGAGATTTTGTGCTGCCCCGAATCGGGCCGGACGTTACGAAGGCCTTTCGGAAGAAGATGGGGTTGATCGCCAGCGCTGCGTCTGAGTCCGACCTTCGGAGCTACAGGGCTTTGCGTCTTGAGAAACTCAAAGGAGGCCGCGTCGGTCAGCACTCGATCAGACTCAACGATCAGTGGAGGCTCATCTTGCGGATTGAGACCGACGTTGACGGCCCCTTGCTCATCATTGTCGAGATAGTCGATTACCACTAGGAAGGAGATTTAGCGCCATGACCACGACCTACACTCCCGCTGAGGTATTCCCGCCGGGCGAGTACCTCCGCGATGAACTCAACGAGCGCGGATGGACTGTCACAGAGTTCGCTGGAATAATCGACCGTCCTCTACAGGCAGTGTCGGAGATCTTAAATGGGAAGAAGGCGATCACTGCCGAGACAGCATGTTCTTTTTCCGAAGCTCTCGGCACCACTCCGGAGCTGTGGCTCAACCTTCAGAGCGCCTATCGTCTTCACCGATTGCGCTCAACGGCCACTGAGGATCATCCGAGCCCGGTGGCCCGGCGAGCGCGACTCCGTGAGGTGATTCCGCTAGCGGAGGTGCGGTCTCGCGGTTGGATACCGGTAACCGACGCTCTCGATGTCACCGAGGCGGCAGTGTGCGAACTGCTTGAGATCGACACTCTCGACAATGCTCCGGAGTTTGCACTGGCGGCGAGGCGTTCGAATTCCGCCGACCCGATCAGCATTGAGCAGTCAGCGTGGCTTGGCCATGTTCGGCGGGTTGCTGAGGCCCAGACCGTCGCAGACTTTGACGTGACCGCGCTAGGGGAGGTCGCGGCGGGTCTTCCCAGACTGTTCAAAGACGGTCCAGGGAAACTCCCCGAACTTCCTGCACTACTGGGAGCTTGTGGTGTCTGTCTGGTCTTCGCCCAAGGTCTTCGGGGCGGCAAACTTGATGGTGCCGTAACTTTTCTTTCCGACGGCCGCCCGGCAATTGGTCTGACCACGCGAGGAGACCGTTTCGACAGCCTCTTGTACGCCCTTCTCCATGAGTGTGCCCATCTGACGCTCGGTCATATTGATTCACACACCGGCACGATTCTTGACGACGATCTGAGAGAGCCTCGGGACGATCCAGCCGAGATAGCGGCCGACGAGCAAGCTTCGGCGTGGCTCTTCCCGAGTGGTTTCCAGATCAAGTCGGCATCGGTGTCGGCAATAGTTGATGCCTCGATGCGATATGAGGTGCATCCGAGTGTTGTTGTTGGACGCGTTCAGTACGAAACCCGGAACTGGAGTCGTTATCGCAACCGTATTCCAAAGGTCCGGTCCGAACTTCAAGACTTAGGACTGCTCTCATGAATGCAATCACCGAGTGGGGTTTCCATGACCGGCCGGCTACTGGCAGCCGCAGGAACTGCTGTTCTAAGCTCGGGGGAGAGGAACCCGGCCCGATGCGGGTCGGTCCCAATGTCAGACCGGCTACGTTCTGCAGTTCTACGCGCTGAAATCGCGAAAGTCCTAGCGCTCGATTGCTTGACGGACGAGGCCAGCTCGGCTGCGCCGGAGATGGGACCTCTGCCGCGTCGAGCGCATCGACCATCGAATCCGGCATACGTGCGGTGATCTGGACCCTTGTTGGCTTTGAATTCGTGGGTTAAGTTATTTTACAGTATATCTCATGTTGACCAATGTCATATGCTTATGCAATGGTGTCGTCATGTGTATTAGATGCGAGGGATACGGCGAAGAGCAGATCGGGCGGATGCACGACCTGATGATCGATGTGCATGGGTTCGCGATCACCCAGATACGAGAACATGGCCAGAACGGCTGGACGTACACGATGGGACTCCGTGAGAGGTTGGACCATCCCGATCTTCTGGTCGTGCAGTTGATGCCGGATGTACAAGCCGAGTTGGCGTCGAAGTTGGGGCAGATGGTGGTGGACGACGGACGGCTTGACCACGAGGTGTTGGTGGAATCCGACATCGAACTCGTGCCAGTAGATCCGAGGCATTTCCGAGATGGGCTGGTTGCTGAGTGGGTCAACCGCTACCTCCGGTTCCCCGAGGAGGGCGATTTCCTGCAGGTCATGATGGGTTCAAGCAGTTTGTGCGAATGTTGCCAGCACAGAATGCAGCGCCTCGACGATCCGGCGCCGCTACAACTGCATCGCAAGAACCGGCAACAACGCCGAGCCGAGCAGCGGCACCGCCCGAAGCCACCAAAAGATCGTCGGAAGTGAGTGACCACACCCCAGCAGCACTCGGGTGTAACAGCAACCCTGAACGGAGACCGGTTACGGTTGGGATATGAGTCTCGCTGTTGAACCAACCGATCTAGCCGGTGTCGCGCAGAAGCATGGACCGGCTGGGTATGTGCTGACTACCGGTGCCGATGGCAGGCCCCGGATTATTCACGTAGCGGTCGATGTCGCCGATGACGGCACTATCTCTGCGGTTGTTGGTAGGAGCGCTGCGGCCAATGTGATCGACCGCCCCAACGTGTGCGTGTTGTGGCCGCCCGCTGCCGACGGGTTCAGCCTGATCGCCGATGGCACAGCCGAGGTCGATGGCGAGCCAAGCCCTGAAACGCACATAACCATTACTGTCACCTCAGCGGTCAGGCATCGGCCAGCCCGGGTCTAGACCCGCTTCACTAAAGACCACAGGCATCGAGATCCGTCACGGGCGGCAGACGCGCTGTCCGGCTAGGGGTGCTGGTTCACCTCCGTTGAGGTGTCGCAGAGCCAGCGCCTGGGCACCGAGCGTTTCGGCCAGACTTGACCACGACGACCCAACCGAAACGTCCACGCAGCTGACCGAATCGACGGCTCGCACCGCGACCTCGCCAACAGTGAGCGCCGAGTTGATGTGAGCCGTGATCGCCTCAACGAGGGCTATTCCCGCCGACTCATTGGGGTTCTGGTCGGTCATCACCGTCGTGGCGTAAGCCCCGCCGTCACCATCCCGCACAACGCCTGTCGTTCCCAGTCGCCATCCAAAGCCGCGCAACGGGTAGAAGCCGTTCTTGAGGGCCGCCTTGTAGCCGTCGGGCAAACCAGCCGTCACCCCCCAACTCTGGGCTGCGCTCACGCCCGACATTGTGTCCCATGCGGTGTCAATCGCAGCCGGGCCGAGTGGACCGCCGCCAACAAGGAGTTGCTCGATGAGAACCGTTCGGTCCCTGGCTGTGCTGACCGTGGCGCCGTAACGCGCGGTGTGGCTCGTACCAGCGATACCGAACCGTTTGTCGAGCATCTCCATGCCGACAGCACCTCCAACAGCGATATACAACCGAGATGTGGGCGGGCTGTTGTGGCTGAAATGCATCATCAATTCGATGTCTGCGGATTCAGTGGCGCTGAGCGGGAGACCTGCTTCCTGGGCTGCTAGCAGGACTCCCGCAAGTATCTGCGCCTTGATCACGCTCGCGGTCGTGATTGCCAGATCACCGTTGAGGTGATACCAGCACCCTGTTCGAAGATCGTGCACCGCGGCCGTGAAACGTGCACCGCTATAGACCTGACTGATCTCGGTGACGAAAGCGTCGTTGAACATGTCGCTGCACTGGGCGCTGACGAGATCACAGTTCGCCTGCGAGTCGTCGTTGTCTCCAGCAGGGCTCTGCGGGGTTTTGAGCCAGCGCCAGACGAAGGTGATGAGTTCTGCCCAAGTCACCGCGGTGTCGGGGTCGAAATGTGTAGTTGAGCGTCCTGTCGTGACTCCCTCGGCCGTCATCCAGCCGACCGGAGCGACTTGCCAGTCTTGCTTAACGTCGACGAACGAACTTGGTCTTGCGCTAGGTCGTCCCGATGCGCGCCAGAGGAATGCGGCCACTTGGGCTCGGGTCGCGAGGGCATCGGGGCTGAATGTCGTCGGCGAAGTTCCTCTGGTGATGCCGTTGTTGGCAGCCCACGCCACCGGCATCTGTAACTCTTTAGCCCTGATGTCGAGGAAGGGATGACGGTACCGGGCCTCCGGCTCATCGAGCGCTTTGTGTATGACCGTGATGACCTCCCCGCGTGAGGTGGCAACGCCCAGTGCCACACAACCGGTCACGACTCCGGTACCTTGCGCCCACGCCACCGCATCGCGGTAGTAGGGCACAGAGTCGGATTCGCTTTTGTCCGCCGACACAGGCGATGCGGCAACGGCTGAGGTGAGCACGCCAGCAACGATGATTGTGGTGAGCAGCGCGTTGGCAGCCCGGAGCCTCATGGTCGCCGAGCCTAAGCGGTACGTCCGATCAGGGCACCCAGTCCGGGCATTCGGTCGGGGCACCTAGTCGGGGCAGCTGGTCCGGGCATCCGGTCCGGGCATCCGGTCAGAGTGCCTAAGCGGTGCGTCCGATCAGGGCACCTTGGCTGATGGCTTGTCTGTTTTACTCGCCGGAATGGCATCGGCTCTGTTGGGTTTTGGTGACTTCTTTGCAGGTGTCGGTGGCCGTCGGACGGGCCACGCAGGTGCGGCGATAGCGATTGCCTGGGTGGCTTCGCTTGTCGGCGGAATTGTGGCCGGTGTCTATGTGTTGATCTTTCAGCCGAAAGCATTCAGTGTTGACGACCTGCTCTGGACGCTTGCGGCGATCTTGTTCTTTTCATTGGCGCGCCCGCTGTTGTACCTGGGCATGGAGCGGGGGCCGATGTCGATTTTTGCACCGGTCATTGGGGTGGTTGGACTGGTCGTGCCAGCACTTGTTGGACCCTTGACTGGTCAGGCTCTCACCGGCTTGGAGTTGCTGGGAGTGCTGGTGGCTGTTCCGGCGGTGGTGCTGGTCGTAGCCGAGGGCAAGTTTCCGTCCATCGACTCTGTCCGCCATAGCCCGGCGTTGGGGTTGGGCGTGATTACTGGTGCTTTGATCGGTGCGACCAGCTTGTGTTTCGGCCAGATCGATCCTGACGCGGGTGCCATGCCAGCCTTCTTGGTTCAAGCTGGTGCAGTGGTATTGATCCCGCTTGTTGCCAGGACGTTCAGGCCCATGGCACCTCTGCGAGCCGATGTTCTCCGTTTCGGTTTGCTGGTCGGATTTGTTGATGCGGGTGCCATCATCGGCAGTGTGATTGCATATCAACGCGGCAACGTAGCGGTGGTCGCGGCGATCATCGGTTTCGCGCCAGTCGTGACGATCTCTTTGGCGTGGCGGGTGTTTGGAGAGAAGGTCTGGCGTTGGCAGTGGGTCGGCGCCGGGTTGGCCACCGTCTCAATCTTGTTGTTCGCCGCTGCCCTATGAGCGGCACACTTACTGTTATCTTTGGCCGAGCGCCTCGCCGCCATCCCGCCATCCCGCGTTGATCTAGCCGTTAGGGGAATCGAATGACTCCAGCAATGCTCCACCCGTTCGCCTCTCCGGCCAAGGCTGCAGGCGACTACCTGTCGCTTGTACGTGGAGAAGGCAGTCGCGTCTTTGATAGCAACGGCAAGTCCTATATTGATGGCCTTGCCAACCTTTGGCTGTGCCAGGTAGGTCACGGACGCCGCGAGATCATTGATGCGGTGACCGCTCAGATGAGCGAGCTTGAGTGCTACAACACCTTCAACCCCTTCACGAACCCGGCCGCTGAAGCCGCAGCAGAATCGGTCAGGGTGCGCTCACCACACCCCGATGGCCGTGTGTTCTTCGGGCTGGGTGGGTCCGATGCAGTGGACACAGCTCTCAAATTGGCACGCATGACGATGCAGCGCCGAGGCGATGCCGACCGTCAGGTGATTATCCGCCGTGAGGGTGGTTATCACGGAACCAACATGGGAGGTACGAGCGCTCAGGGCATCGCTTTGAATCGTGAAGGATGGGGTGATTTGGTACCGCACTTTGTTGAAGTTCCCCGCGACGACATCGAGGCCATTGCCCGAGCCTTCTCGGATCACGGCGAGCGTATCGCTGCGGTGATGACT
Source organism: Candidatus Aldehydirespiratoraceae bacterium (assembly GCA_965249055.1). GTDB lineage: Bacteria > Actinomycetota > Acidimicrobiia > Acidimicrobiales > Aldehydirespiratoraceae > VXYK01. Next base: position 1,219,671 of record CBDFKX010000002.1, read on the forward strand.
GAGCCGGTGCAGGGCGCTGGAGGGGTGTGGCCACCCCCCGATGGGTATCTACAAGCTCTGCGGAGACTTTGTGACCTTCACGGTTCGCTGCTGATTTTCGATGAGGTCATTTGCGGATTCGGGCGGACGGGAGAGTGGTTCGGTGCGCAGCGGTTCGGTGTCGTGCCCGACATGATGACCTTCGCCAAGGGCGTGACGTCGGGCTATCAGCCGTTGTCAGGTGTGATCGTGTCTCGCGCGTTGTGCGCGGAGATGGAAGACCCGGACTTCATTTTGCGCACCGGTTACACCTACTCGGGTCATCCGGCGTCGTGCGCGGCTGCTATCGCCAACATTGATCTGATTGACAGCGAAGGTCTTTTGGGAAGGGCAACCGATATTGGCGCGCAATTCGAGACAGGTCTGAAAGCCCTCGCCGACGATGGCACTATCGAGAGCTACCGCGGTATCGGGGCGGTGTGGGCGGCCGAACTCGGCTACGACACAATGGCCGTCTGGAATGCGCTGCTAGATCGCGGGGTGATCGTGCGGTCTATGGGTACTGCGCTGGGGATATGCCCGCCTCTCGTCATCTCAACAGATGAGGTTGACACCATTCTCGACGCCATCAGCGACGCTGTGGCCTCAACCTCCAAGCCCGGCTAGCACATCAATCTCAAGAAGCGAACCGGTTACCTGTCAGCCCGACCTCTCGGCGGCGAACTCAAAAACTATGTTGTTTTGCTGGCCTCAATGTCGGTGTGGTCGAGGTGGTGGATGACAGTGACTTTTTGCACGCCGCAGTCTCCGAAAGCGTCGCAACTGATCGTGCCGATGGTGCCCTGGTAGCCGCTCACGGCGTAGATGCTCGCGTATGCCGGCTCGGTCGATCACCAGGTTGTCGTCGATGATTTTCTGAGGCTGCTCGGATTGCTTCGTGGAGCAGCGTCGTAGCGTCATAGGCATGGGCCCAGTAGGCACCGCTCGGCGACTCCCCGTAGCTGTCTTGCTTGGGGGCTTCCCGAAGCGATCTCGGTGGGTATTGGCACCATGTCGGTGTCTTCTTTGTTGACGGCGCTGACAGCTGTGACCGATCCGCCGAGGTTCGCATAGCTGTCGGCAAAGGCCTGCGCTATCGATTGGGGGTAAGGATCGCTGTCGTGAATTGCCGCAGCCGTCGTTAACCCGATCTGGTCGTACACCATACGGGCCATGGCTTCTCCCACATTCCGCATGCTGAAAAGGCTTCCAGCACGACTACCAGAATTGTGTGTTGGAGGATCCGGCGGATGGATTTTTGGTCATTTGGTTCCTACCGAACTTTTCCATTAGAGCAGTATGGTCGATGCCGCGAGCTTCTGTTGTCGCGGACCACCGCCTAAAGCGCGTTTCACAGTGTTCGCGCGTCTATTGTTGGATGATGAACGACGAGGTGTTTGCCGGTCACGAAGCCCTCACCTTCGATGACCTGTTGGTCGTGCCTGGCTGGAGCGAAGTGCTTCCAGCCGATGTTGATTTGTCTACGGTGCTGGCTGGGATTGAATTGCGAGTGCCTCTCATGTCCGCGGCGATGGACACAGTCACTGAGGCCCCCCTTGCAATCGCTATCGCGCGGGCCGGTGGAATTGGTGTGCTGCATCGAAACCTCACTGTCGAGGAGCAAGCTAACCAGGTCGAACGGGTGAAACTAGCCCAGGCCGGAATGATCGCGTCGCCCATCAGCCTTTCACCTGAGGCCACGCTGAACGATGCTGAGGAGTTGATGGCGAGCCACAAGATTAGTGGAGTGCCGATATGCGAATCGGGCGGGCGTTTGGTCGGCATCTTGACCAACCGCGACGTCCGTTTCTGCACCGCAGACGAGTACTCGAAACCCGTCACCGACTTCATGACATCCGAACCGTTGGTTACCGCGCCGGTGGGAACCGATCTGGATGAGGCGGTGGCGATCTTGCACCGTCACCGGATCGAGAAACTCCCCTTGGTTGACGACGACGGGATCCTTGGTGGCTTGATCACCGTGAAGGACATCGCCAAGCGAATCGAGTATCCCGACAGCACTCTCGACGACGCTGGGAGGCTCAGGGTGGCAGCGGCGATAGGGGTCAACGACACCGCCGAACGCGCCGAAGCTCTGGTTGCTGCCGGGGTGGACATGCTGGTCATCGATACTGCCCATGGGCACACCGCGGGCGTGGTCAATGCGGTGCGCACAATCAAGTCAGGTTGGCCTGAGGTGGTCGTTGTGGGCGGAAACGTGGTCACCGCCCAAGGCGTGGAGGTCTTGGTGGATGCCGGTGCCGATGTCATCAAGCTCGGAGTCGGAGCGGGCAGCATCTGCACGACGCGGGTCGTGGCGGGCGCGGGTATGCCGCAGATGACCGCGATTCACGATTGTGCTCAAGTTGCCCGTGAGCGCTCGGTTCCGTTGATCGCCGATGGTGGGGTTGTGGCGTCTGGCGACATTGTCAAGGCCTTTGTTGCCGGTGCCGACGCGGTGATGCTCGGCAACCTGCTGGCTGGAGTGGACGAGGCCCCCGGTGAGCTTGAACTCGTTGAGGGTGCTATGTGGAAGACGTATCGCGGCATGGGCTCTGCAGGGGCGATGCGTGGGCGTGCCGGCGACCGCTACGGCAGCGGGCAAGCCGCGGGTAAGCATGTGGCCGAGGGGGTTGAAGCCCGCGTGCGCTACGCAGGGCCGCTCTCAGAGCTTGTTGGTCAGCTAACCGGAGGTTTGCGTTCCGGTATGGGTTACGCAGGCGCTGCTGATCTCGCTGACCTGCAGCATCGCACGCGTCTCGTGCGAATCACCGGTGCTGGTTTGCGCGAAAGCCACCCCCACGACGTTGACATCCTCCGCGACGACTGATCTACGGTACGACGAGATCCTGTGTTGTGTGATCGGGGAGCCAGTCGTCGAGTTGGTCGGTCAAGACTCGGAGACGGCAAGCGCGTCCATGTGGTCGCAGGTGTGAGCGACGTAGGTTTCAGCTGTGCATGAACCCCTGTTTCGCTCTTGTTTCTTTTTTGTGTGCGGGACTACTCCAGGAGGTCCTGGGGTTGTTGGGTTTTTTGTTCGGGTAGCCAGTCGTCAAGGGTCTCGTTTGATGCTGGCATCTGCTCGAATAGGATCTCCATCCGTTCCAGGGGGGACACGATTCCGCGTTCGGGATGGTCGAGGATCCAACCCTGTGGAGTTGTGAAGAACCATTCGTTGCCGTCTTCGCGCACGTTGAACCATCTTCCGGCACCATCAACGATCGGATCCTCGTTGGGCTGCAGATAGATGACGCTCGCGGCACCGATGGGCATAACCGAACGAATTTGAGCGACCGAAGTATCGTTTGGCCGAGGTAACTGAACGTAATAGAGGGTCCCATCGTCGGTTTCGAAAACCATATTGACATTCACGTTTAGCTCAGCCGGGACTGGTTTATCGGGGTCAAGTTCAGGCTTCTGATCAGCTTCTGCGAACAGTCGCCCTTCTTGGACGTCGATAAGAGTGGCTCCTGTTACGACTTCGGAGCCCTCGGCCAAGTCTTCTACCGAACTTGCAGGTTCGTAGTCGCTCGAAAACGATCTGAAGTACGAGTCGTAGGTCTCTTCGTAGAGTCCTTCGTCCTCGGAACCGCACCCAGCAACGAAGGCGGCCACAACAACGAGCGCAAGCAACTTGAGCGCCACTACAAGGGGTTTCAGAGTCTGGCCGCTTGGAGAGGTCCGCACCTTGGCTGTTGTATCCTTGGTTGTAATATCTTTGTACATAATAATAACAATGGCCGAGAAGGGCAGCGTTAGCCCGGTCAACCTTGGGCGATGGCGTCCAGGATGTTGAGACGGGCGGCGCGGCGGGCCGGGACGATCGCCGCGGCTATACCCGCGATGGCGGCCGCAACCAGGTACAACAGCAAGTTCGCCACAGGGATATCGAGCGCGCGGATGAAATCGTCGGGCATGACCGAGACCGCGGCGCTGCCGAAAGCCGTTCCCAACAAAATGCCGAGCACCCCGCCGAACCCCGCGATTATTGCACCTTCGAAGAGCACCATCCGCAGCATCTGCTGGGTGGTCATGCCAACGGCTCGTACCAGGCCAAGCTCGCGGGTCCGTTCAAACACCGACAGAGCCAGGGTGATGGCGATTCCAAGCAGGGCGATCGCGACCGAAACGCCCACCAGCACATTGATCACGATCAAGGCCAGATCGATCTGGCTGGCTTGGCGATCCTGGAACTCGTCAGGGGTTTCGACGTTCAGCGTCGGATAGTCGTCGGTGAAGGTCCCCAATGCCGCTCGGGCACGCTCTTCGTCCACTCCGTCGCTGATGTTGATGGAAATGAACTGGTCTTGGCTGGAGGGGAACTGATCGGCCCACATCTCCAAGGAGATGACCCGGTTTCCATAGATGCTCGAATCGGTGAAGATCCCGGCCACGGTCACGGTCTCGAGGCTCAGGTCCGGGAACTCGATGTCGAACCTGGAACCGATATCGAAGTCGTTGTCGTCGGCCATGTCCTCGTGGATCCAGATTGCGTTGCGGTCGAGCAGCGACTCATCAAGAGCAACGAAATCAGGATCGAGGTGGCTGATCGAGGTGGCCATGTCGGTAGCCGAGGAGTCTCGAACGTCGTCGTCGAAGACCGTCCTGTACGCCTCCAACGCGAACCGGTACCGCACAACTGTGTCGACCTCGTCGAGTTGTTCGAGGTCATCGGCCAACTTGGGGCTGAAAGATGCATCCGGGCCGCCCCCGTCGCTCGGTGTGACGAACCAGTCGGAGGTGACCGACTCTTCGAGTACGTCGGCGAAGGTGGCCTTGAAGGAGGCCGCCACGACGGCAGCAGTGCTGACCAGCGCCAATCCGATCATCAGGGCCGCAGCTGCTGATGCACTGCGCCTGGGGTTGCGGCCAGCATTCTCGCGGGCCATACGGGCATTCGACTTGAGCGTGCGGGGCAGCCAACGGCGCAGCCAGACGACCACCGCCAAGACCGCGGCCCCTATCGGGATCGACACGACCGAGGCCCAGTCGGCGGTCAGAATCGCAACCAGACCGGTCAACACCATCACCGCGCCGATCCCACCCACAAAAAAGAGCACGACACCTGCTGCCACCCAGCGGAGCTTCCAGCCCATGATGAATGCCGTGTCGACTCCTCGCACACCCACGATCACGACCAGCAAGGCCAACGGGATCAACGCCAACGACCCGAGCAACCCGACGATTCCAGCGCCGTCGAAGTCACTCACGAGATCGATAAGCGACAGGATCACCAAATACAGCGCGCCCAACGTGGCGAGAACCCCAGCCAGAGCAGTCACCACGCCGGTTATTCCCAACAGGATCGCCAACGGCCAGCGTCCAATGTAGTTGCTCAGAGGGCGGGCCAGAACCGGGCTGATGCTGTTGACGCCCAAGAAGATTGTGAGCGCGGCAAGACCCACCAGCGACAGAACGGCGACGATCCCCAGGTCGAGCAGAAGCGCCAGCATCATCATCACCAGACCGAACCCGAGTGTTGCGTAGCGTCCCAGCTTCGGCGCCAGCCGTCGGACACCGAAGGCGTTGCCGACCGCTGCGACCGCGCCCAAGCCGAGGATCCACAGCCAGTCGCTCAATTCGATGCCGATGACCATATCGATCCACGAACTGATGGTCTGCGGATTGGTGATAGTGACGATCGCAACGATCCACGAGACGATGGTGACTACCCCGCCGATCGCGAGGCGTGCATCGGGGACGTGACGAGATAGACGGGCGTCTTCACGAAGTGCTGCCATCGGACTGATCCGGCGGGCGCGCAACGCCGGAGCGATGGCGCTCGCCATGGTCACGCCGATCCCTACGGCGATGCCGTACACGAACGTTGATGGTTCGAGTAGAAGTTCATTGCCGCTGGGACCGAAGTCGAATTGAGCCAGCAGCCAGCGCAGTCCCACACCGAAACCGATCCCCAGTCCCGTGCCGACCACGGTCGCGAATATGCCGACCAGTAGGGCCTCACCTAGCAGGACCACGGTGACCTGTGACCCGCTCGCTCCTATAGCGCGCAACAAACCGAGTTCTCGGATTCGCTGACCGATGAGGATCGTGAAGACGTTGAAGATCACAAAGGCCGAAACCGCCAGGATGATGAAGGCGAACACCAGCATGAATGTTTGGAAGAAGCCGATGAACTCTTCGAACTCTTCGGTCTGTTCCTCAACGAGTTGTTCACCGGTGACGAGTTCGACCCCAGCGGGTAGAGCGGCGGCAACCGAATCGGCTATCGCTTCTGAGTCTGCGCCGCGAGTCTCGAAGGTGATCTGGTCATAGCCGATTCCGAGGTTGATGACCTCCCGGGCGGTGGCCGTCTCGTAGGCGACGAGTTTCGCCCCGACCACGGCGTTTTCGTCAGGTGAAGCATAAAAGAAGGTGCCTACCAGCTTGAAGTCACCTGGTCCGGCCGGGTTGATGACGGTGTACGTCTCGCCTACAACAAAGTTGCCGGCTTCGAATGAATCGGTGTCGAGGGTGAACTCGCCTGGGCCTTGCGGAGGACGCCCCTCTTGGATGTACAACAGCGGGATGGAACTCTGATCGGGCCAGTTGACACCAAGATTGGGGGCGGTGTTGGCTGTCTGGGCCTCACCGTCGCCGTCGATCGGGACAGACCCGAACTTGAATATCTGCGGTTGTACTCCGGCGACGCCATCGATGTTGTTGAGCAGATCGACGACATCGTCGCCGAGGGGAGCGCCGACGATGTCCCGATCGCCGAAATCGACTTCGGAACGGACTGCGTACTCGGTGTTACCGTCGATGTCTTCGGCGATACTTCCGAAAGTCGCTCGCAACCCGTCGGTGAACACGAACACGCCGACGGTGAACATCACCCCGAGCGTTACCGCTGAGCAGGTGAGAAGGAAGCGGAAGGGCTTGCCTGAGATGTTGCGTCGGATCAGCTTGAGGATCATCAGTGAAGCTGCTTCATCTGGTCGAGTACCTGCTCGGCGGTCGGGTCGAGCAGTTCGTCGACGACCTCGCCGTCGGCCAAAAAGATCACTCGGTCCGCGAAAGCGGCCGCTAGAGGATCGTGGGTGACCATGACGATGGTCTGGCCCAGATTGTCGACTGCGTCTCGCATGAACTGCAGAATCTCGTTGCCAGACGTGGAGTCCAGGTTGCCGGTGGGTTCGTCTGCGAAAATGATCTCGGGGCGGCTGGCCAGGGCTCGGCTCACGGCCACTCGTTGCTGCTGTCCGCCGGACAATTCGCTTGGTAGGTGGCTCATCCGGTCAGCCAAGCCAACGGTGTTTATGACATGGTCAAGCCATGCCTCGTCGGGGTCGTTTCCAGCGAGGTCCATGGGCAGAGTTATGTTCTCGAGCGCTGAGAGAGTTGGCACAAGATTGAAGGCTTGAAAAACGAAACCAACTTTGTCACGGCGCAGTAAGGTCAGATCCCGTTCGCTCAAACTCGACAGGTCAGTCGCGCCAATAAAGACTTGACCACCACTCAGCGTGTCGAGCCCCGCGAGGCAGTGCATGAGCGTGGATTTGCCCGAACCCGACGGGCCCATGATGGCGGTGAACTTGCCCTGCTCAAAGTAGGCGTCGATGCCATCGAGGGCTCGAACTTCGGTGTCGCCTTCGCCATAGATCTTCGTGGCTGCAACGGCGAGGGCCGCAGTGGTAACAGAAATGGATGCGTCGCTCATGAAAGCTCCGGTTCACTAGGGAGAGGATTCGCAAAGCTCCAGACGAGGCTATCGCTGCGCGAATCTTAAACTACACAGCAGTATTTGTGGGGTTCTGGTGTGCAACGTGACAAAGTGGTGCGATTCTGTGGGAGTGGAATTGGACTGGATAATGAAGGAGCAGATATGCGCCCGGTGAAGATCGCTACTTGGTTGGAAGTGCCTGATCGTGAACCGATTGGGGCGTTAGTTGACGGGGTCGACCTAGTTGTTGTTCGTTTCGATGACAATCACTCGGTGCTGTATGGGCGTTGCTTGCACCGCGGCGCGCTGTTGGCTGATGGTCGAATCAGCGGAGACAACCTGATTTGCGGACTCCATGGCTGGGACTACCTGTTCCACACCGGCGTTTCGAGCTACGACAACAACGAGCGACTCGCCAAGTTCGCCTCGTGGGTGGAGAGCGATGATCTGCTTGTTGATCTCGACGAGATTCAGGCGTGGACCAAGGAACATCCTCAACCCTTCGACAGAGATGCCTACCAGGGCGAATTTCAAGATCCGCACGGAGATCCGGCCGAACCCCATGTTGGTCTGATCCGACGGTTGGCCAACGAGGGGTTGGATTATCTTGGTCATCACGGACCGGTCGTTTCGATGGGGGTCGAGCGAAATCTGCTCCCGAAATGGGACGACATCCAGTTTGTAACGGCCCAGTTGGCACGCAAGCCCCAACTCGATCATGTGGAGGTGGGCACCGAGGTGATCATAGGGCCCAACGCTGACAAACCGCTGCGCCTCGACATCCCTATGTTCGTAAGCGATATGAGCTTCGGGGCGCTCTCGGAGGAAGCCAAGGTGGCACTGGCGCGTGGCGCAGAGTTGGCCGGAACCGGGATCTGTTCGGGAGAAGGCGGGATGCTGCCTGAGGAGAAGGCCGAGAATTCACGTTACTTCTACGAGTTGGCGAGCGGAAAGTTCGGCTGGTCACTCGACAAAGTCGCTGATGTGCAGGCCTTTCACTTCAAACTCGGCCAGGGTGCCAAGACCGGGACAGGAGGACATCTGCCGGGCATCAAAGTCCAAGGCAGGATCGCCGAGGTGCGGGGCCTGGTGCCAGGCACCGACGCCATCTCCCCGTCCACGTTTGCCGAGTTCGACTGCGAAGACGATTACCGACGATTCGCTGACCAGGTCAGGGAGGTCTCCGGTGGGGTGCCGATCGGGGTGAAGATGTCGGCTCAACACATCGAGGACGACATCGACGCGGCGCTGCGGATCGGAGTTGACTACATCATCCTTGATGGCCGCGGTGGAGGCACCGGAGCTGCACCAGTGGTTTTCCGTGACCATATTTCGGTGCCGACGATCCCGGCGGTTGCCCGGGCGCGCCGCCATCTCGATAGTCGCGGGCGGCGCGACGTAACCCTGGTCGTGACTGGGGGACTCAGAACCCACACCGATTTCGCCAAGGCTCTTGCGCTTGGCGCTGACGCGGTGGCTGTCTCCAATTCAGCTATGCAAGCAATTGGCTGCATTGGCATGCGGGCTTGTTCAACCAACAACTGTCCGGTTGGAATTGCCACCCAGAAGCCCGAACTGCGGGCGCGCCTACCGGTAACCGAAGCTGCGCACAGGCTTGAACGGTTCTTTGCTGCCAGCACCGAACTGATGGGTGTTCTGGCACGGGCCTGCGGGCACACCCATCTGCGCGAGTTCTGCACCGACGATCTAACCACCTTTGACTCGGACATGGCCCAACTCACGGGTATCGCCTACGGAGGAGTAACACAGTGAGCGACCCGCTTGACGACAGACCATCGATTGAGGATCCTCCTCTACCGCAAGAGGATTTCTCGTGGCATCGCCTAGTGAACCTTGACGAGTTGCCTCAAGGTCGGGTCTCGACGGTCACCATCGGCCACGAGAGCCTCTGCGTAACCCACACAGCCGATGGTGGCTATGGCTGTTTGGCCAATGCCTGCCCGCATCAGGCCGGGCCACTCGGCGAAGGGTCTATCGAGGGGGGATGGCTTCGCTGTCCTTGGCACGGCTACGACTATTCACCCAAGAACGGGAAACCACCGGGTGCCTTCTCAGACGCGCCAATGGCGTTTAGGACTGAGGTTCGCGACGACGGCGTGTATGTTGCCCTGCCCGATGAAATGGCCAGACCTCGAAATGTCTCTGATGTGATGGTCGAAACGATGGTCAACTGGGGCGTTACCCATGTCTTCGGCATGGTCGGACACTCGAATCTTGGTTTTGCTGACGCTTTGCGCGCCGCTGAGGCGCGCGGCGGCCTTTCCTTTATTGGTATCCGTCATGAGGGTGCCGCTTCGTTTGCGGCGGTCGCTTACGGCAAGCTCACCGGCAAGCTTGCGGCTTGTTTCGCGATCGCGGGTCCTGGCTCGACAAACCTCATGACCGGGCTGTACGACGCAAAAACCGATCGGGCACCGGTGCTTGCGATTTGTGGGCAGGTTCCCAGCAAAGTCCGTGGTCGTGGCGCTTTTCAAGATACCGACCTCTCTGCGGCATTCGCGGATGTTTCCCGCTATTCCCAAACCGTGCAGGCAACCTCTGACCACGGCGAGTTGATGACTCTGGCATGCAAAACGGCGTTGGTTGAGCGCGATGTGGCTCATCTGGTGTTGCCCGACGAAGTCCAGGTGCTTGCGGCTGCCGACAACGCCCGCGTGGGCTCCCCCGAGGGTCGCAGCGGAGATCGTCAGATCGGGCCGCCCGCAGAGTCGCTGAGCGCAGCGATCGAGGCGGTGTCGGCTGCTGATCGGCCCCTGGTCATCATCGGCAACGGTGCGCGTGCCGGAATAGACGACATCGTTGCTTTCGCTGAGGCCATTGATGCACCGGTGGCCACCACCTTCAAGGCGAAGGGTCTGATCTCAGATCAGCATCGCTTGGCGGCGGGGGTGCTGGGGCGCTCCGGTACTCCTGTGGCGAGTTGGTTCATGAACGAGTCCGACATGATCGTGGCGTTCGGGGTGTCGTTCGCGAATCACACTGGAATCGCCGATTACAAGCCGATCGTGCAGGTTGACTTCGATCCGATGGCTCTCGGACGTTTCCATCCTGTGGCCGTTCCGGTTCAGGGACATGTCGGCGTGGTCGCCAAAGCGCTGCAGGAGGGGCTCAATGGGCTCGCCGGTGAGGGGGTTGTCCGCTCCGGTGCTGCCGACGAGATTGCGAAGCGTTGGGCGATCTGGCGCAGCGAGAAGGCCAGCCGACGTCAGGACGATCGTGGCGCAGGGATTAACGCTGCGGCGCTGTTCGACGCTCTCAGTGATTGTGTCCCGGCCAATGCCATCATGCCGGTTGATGTTGGCAACAACACTTACTCGTTCGGCCGCTACTTCGAAGTGCGCGAGCAGACCGTGTTGATGTCGGGTTATCTCGGGTCGATCGGTTTCTCGTTGCCCGCCGCGATGGGCTGCTGGGCTGCCACACAGAGCCAACCGGAGTACGCGGACCGCCCGGTCGTGTCTGTGTCTGGTGACGGAGGTTTCGGTCAGTACGCCATGGAGATGACCACAGCGGTGAAGTACGGCATGAACATCACCCATGTGCTGATGAACAACAGCGAACTCGGCAAGATCTCCAAAGAACAACGAGCGGCCGACTTCGATGTCTGGCAAACCTCGCTGCACAATCCCAACTTTGCGGCTTTCGCTGAACTGTGTGGCGCCAAGGGCATTCGTGTCACCGAGATCAACCAGTTGTCCTCCGCAATTGCCGAAGCCATCGCCTATGACGGTCCTGCATTGGTTGAGGTCGTAACCGACGCGCTACTTGTCTGAACGCCGCGGTGGTCTGCTGTTGAATCCAGTTATAGTGCGGCCTCAATGAGCATCATCACGACGAGTGGCTTGACGATGCAGTTCGGGGCACAGCGTGCTCTCGACTCGCTTGATGTTGAGGTGCAGAGCGGCGTGACCGGCTTGGTAGGTGCCAACGGCGCTGGCAAGACAACGCTGATGAGCCTGGTGTTAGGTTTGCGCGCTCCCACAGCAGGGCAAACACGTGTCCTCGGACTTGATCCGCGAACCAAGGGCGGAGAACTACGTGCGCAAATCGGCTATGGGCCGGAGCACAATGTCGTGCCGGAGGACATGCCCGCCTCAGACTTTGTGAAACACATGGCTGAAGTACGAGGCATGCCCCGCGGCGAAGCCAGAGGCCGTGCCAGCGATGCGCTTTGGCTGGTCGGGCTGGGGGAGGAGCGCGCCAGAGCGCTGGGGACGATGTCCACTGGTCAACGCCAGCGGGTGAAGCTCGCCCAGGCCATTGCCTCAGATCCCGCCCTGTTGTTATTGGATGAGCCGACTGATGGCCTAGACCCGGTTCAACGCGATGAGATGCTCTCACTGATCCGCCAGGTCAGCCGTGAATACGGAATTGATGTGATGCTCTCATCGCATCTGCTTGAAGAAGTCGAACGGATATGTGATCACATCGTGGCCCTCGACGCCGGCCAACTCGTCGCTCAGGGGCGGCTTACCGATCTCATCGGAGACGAGCAAGGGGTGGTGCTCGAACTCGCAGAGATTGCAGATCAGCCCCATGCCTTCAATGAAGTGGTGAGCCAGTTGGCCGAGTCCGGCCTTGATGTCCGCCACGGCGAAGTCGAATCGCGCATCGAGGTGATCGGACCCGATGCTGACCTCGTCGCCGACCTTGTGCGTGACGCGGTTGCCGATGCGAACGCCAGAGTCATTCGTATCGAGCGTCGCCGGCGTCGTCTCGAAGATCTTTTCTCGTTGGGGACGTCATGAACGGCAACGCAAAGTCGAGCGCGGACGGATCCGAGATCCATGACCGGGGTTACCGCAGGTATGAAGGTGCCCGATCCGGAGTAGCCGGCGCGGTCCGATCTTTGACCTGGCAGACGATCCGCAGCATTCTGGGCTTGGGTCGCCCCGCTCGTCACAAAGTCTTCCCGGTCATCGTGGTCGTGATAGCGGCTTTGCCTGCTGTGATCTTCTTGGGTGTCGCCATCCTGTTCCGTGATCTGGGTGATGGTTCGCTAGTCAACTATTCGGATCTGTTCGGTTTCTCGGTTGCTCCGATCATGATTTTTGCGGCGATGGTGGCTCCGGAGGCTTTGGTTCGCGACCGCCGCGACGGCATGTTCTCGTTGTACCTGTCCACACCGCTGACTCGGAGTTCGTATGTGGGTGCCAAGGTCTTGGCGGTGCTAGCGGTGATGATGATTATCGCACTCGGGCCGGTGCTGCTCGCGTTGCTGGGATACACCGTGGTGGGTGACGGCCCCCCAAGCGTAGTGGAATGGCTCAAGGTTTTCTTGCAGCTGACTACGGGTAGCTTGGTGATATCGGCGGTTATGGCGGCCGTGGCGATGGCGGGATCCAGCGTGACTGATCGCAGGGCTTTCGCGAGCGTCGCAGTTATTCTGGTTGCCCTCGGGGGTGCGATTGTCGGTGACATTCTCGTAAATGCGGCTGATTTCTCGAACGCATACGGCTTTCTTGATCCCATGGGCACAGCGGGTGAAATGGCGACGCGAATCCTCGGAGAGTCGTCAGACATCAGCCAACCGCTGTCGGAGATTGATACCGCAGTCGTGGCACTCGGCGCCACAGCTTGGTTCGTCGCGGGAGCCGGGATTGTGGGGTACAAGTACCGAAAGTTGGAGGCGACCTGATGGCTGTCTCTGAGGCTTCTCTGGCGCCACCGCCGCCCCCACCGCCACTGTCCACCGCTAGGCCGATCGTTGAAGCGCAGAACGTCACCAAAGCATTCGGTGATGTGGTCGCGGTTTCCGATGTCAGTTTCACAGTCGGGCCAGGCGTGACCGCCCTGTTGGGACCGAACGGTGCGGGCAAGTCAACGCTGTTTCGTATGCTGTGTGGCCTCACGGCCCCGTCGCGGGGCACTGTGAGGGTGCTCGGGGAGCAAGCTCGCGAACACCGCAACGTGCGCGGCCGCATTGGCCTTGCACCCCAGCAGGACGCTTTGTTGGACCGTTTCACGGCGTTCGAGTTCGTTGAACTCGCTGCGAAGACCCACGGCATTGTCGACCCAGCCGTCCAAGCCCGTCAGAGTTTGGCGTACGTTGCTCTCGATGCCGATGACCCCAAGCGGATCGGTGCCTACTCCAAAGGGATGAGGCAACGAGTGAAACTTGCCGCTGCGTTGGTCAACGACCCCGACCTGCTGATCCTCGATGAACCGCTCACCGGCCTTGATCCGGTTCAACGCAACCGCATGATCAGCCTGTTCCACGACCTCGGCAACAGCGGCAAGTGCCTGCTGGTTTCTAGCCATGTGCTTGACGAGGTCGCCCGGATCGGTTCCAGAGTGCTTGTGATTGCGCAAGGGCGACTGGTTGCGTCCGGCGATTATCGGCGTCTGCGGGAACTGATGGACGACCGTCCCCATCGCATCAGGGTGCTGGTGGACGACCCTCGCAAGCTAGCCTCAGCGCTGATCGGACGCGGCCTGGTCGACGGAGCCTCCGTGCGGGAGAACACCGTGTTGGTCGACACGCTCAATGTCGACCGTTTCGGCCGGAACATCGCCTCAGTATCGGCTGAACTGGGAATCCGGCTCCGGGAGATAGTCCCGACAGACGACGACCTCGACTCGGTTTTCAGGTATCTGGTGGAGCGGTGATGAGCAGATACGTGTCTGGTTTGCGAGCCATGGTGATCACTCATCGTCTGCTTGTCCGTCAGTTGCTCACGAAGGGACGAGTCGCGGCACTGTTCAGCGTTGGGGTCGTCATTTCGTTGGTTGTGGCGCTGGTATCACGCACCGTTGGCGACGACGAGTCAGCGCAAGTGGCTCTCGAACTCGGAGTCGAGTTGATGTCCAATCTGGGATTCACGATTGTGGTTCCGATCGTGGCTCTGGTGTTCGCGGCAGCGGCATTCGGTGATCTCAAAGAGGACGGCACACTGGTGTATTTGTGGTTGCGTCCGATGGACCGTTGGCCGATGGTTGTTGGGGCCTGGCTGGGCTCGGTCACGGTCAGCCTTCCGTTGACTCTGGTTCCCTTGACGGCGGCGGCGTTCATCGCCGATGTCGGTTCTGAATTGGTATTGGCCACGGTTTTGGCCTGTGTGGTGGGAAACCTCGCCTACTCCGCAGTGTTCATGCTGCTCGGCTTGCTGACGAAGAACTCCGTTGTGTGGGGTATTGGCTACATCCTCATCTGGGAAGGACTTGTAGCGGGAATCAGCGGTGTGGGGGAGAAACTCGCAATCCGCGGATACACGCGGTCAATCATCGCCGAGCAGACAGGTGTTGACCTGTATCTCGGTGATCTCTCAATGGGTGTGGCCGTAGTGGTGCCAGCACTCGTAGTCATCGCCGCGATTGTGTTGTCCACCCTGCGGTTGCGCTCTCTAGACGTCGCCTAGCCCAGAACGCAACCGATGGGCACTCAGCGGCCGGTGAAGGAGGCCTTGCCGGGGCCGTTCTGCAAGAAGCTCTGCACTCCGATGACGCAATCTTCGGTGTCGAAGCAGTCGGCGAACAGTTCAGACTCGATCTTGACCGCTTCGTTTAGGGGAAGGTGGTAACCGCTCAGCACAGCAGCCTTGGCCTGCCGTAGTGACGCTGGTCCGGCGGCATAGCGCTCGGCCATCTTCATCGCCTCAGCTTGCACAACGTCTGGTTCGAAGATTGCTGAGATCAGATTGCAGGCCAGGGCTTCTTCGGCGCCGATCGTACGGCCCGAATACACCAGATCTTTGGCCTTGGTGACGCCGGCCAACCGGGCTAGCCGTTGGGTGGCCCCGCCGCCTGGGATGATGCCTAGCAGAACTTCGGGGTTGCCGAGTTGTGCGTTGCGCGCAGCCACCCGGAAGTCGGTGGCAAGAGCCAATTCAAGCCCACCCCCGAGAGCGTAGCCGTTGATTGCGCTGATGCTGATCTGCGGCAGCGCCTCAATGCCCAGAGCAATGTTGTTGAACTGCACGGAGAAGGCGAGTGCTTGGTCGCGATCAAAGGTTGGGAACCGTTCTATGTCGGCACCCGCCGCGAAGTGACGGGATCCTCCGGTCAACACCACGGCTCGGATCTGGTGGTCGTCGGCCAGGGCGGTGCAGATCGCACCGAGTTCTTCGAGCATTGCTTCGTTTACAGCGTTCACTTTGGGGCGGTCGAGCCGGATTGTGGCGACCCCTGTGGTGGTGTTTCGTTCGAATTGGACTACTGAAGGCATGACCCGGAATCTTATCTTTCGATCCAAAATTTCGGGGCCACCGATAGGCGTTTCGGATCCAAAGCTGCAAGACTCCTAACCCTTAGTTAATCGAGCAGTCGCTGGGGGATTCAATGTCGACGGTAACCGTGCTCATGCCGCACGAATCGATTGAAGTAGAGGGACAATGTGTCGATGATTTGGTGCTCGTTGACCGATCATCGCTAACCGAAGTTCTCGGCTGGGAGCTGAAACCTCAAGGTCTGTGTCGAGAAAGCGAGTGCATTCCGGTCACCGAGAGCGACCTGCTACACGCTGACCGCGTTGATCTTCGCGCCGCTGCGTCAGCCGTCGGCGTCACTTCCATGCTTGCAGACGACACCGATCTCGTGGCTTTGAGCGTGCCGTCCCAGGCCCGCAGCGACGTGCTCACCCGACGTCGTGCCCCCAATTTTGTGCTGCCTGACCTCGACGGGGAGGATCACTCCTTGGAGCAGTTCCAAGGCCGGAAACGACTGTTGGTGGCTTTCGCAAGTTGGTGAGGTTGCGGATATGAACTGCCCGGGTGGCAGGCACTCAACGATGAACTGAGCGACAGCAATTTCATGGTGATCGGGGTTGCGCTAGACGAGTCAGCCGACCATGTTCGACCCCTCACCGAGGGTATTTCGTTTCCTGTGCTGCTCGATCGAGACCATGTCCTCGCCGAGCTCTACGCCGTCAGCAATGTGCCCACGGTGATTTGGATCGATGAAGACGGTGCGATTGCCCGCCCCAACTCAGCCGAGGTTGGCACCGACATGTTCCTCAAATTCACGGGTGTGCGCCCTGAACAGCACATGGACCAGGTGCGGGAGTGGGTGCAGTCTGGAACGCTTCCCGCAGACGCAGCTACGGAGATTCCTGATCTCAACGTTGAGGAGATCGAGGCTCGCCTGGCTTTTAGGATCGCTGTCCATCTGCGTCGTTTGGGTGAACCGTCAGCGGGCGATTGGTTCGCGACGGCCGTTGAGCTCGCCCCTTTGGACTTCACAGTGCGCCGGGCGGCCATGCCTCTGCAAGACCTAGACCCCTTCGGGGAGCAGTTCTTCGAGTTTTTCGCTGAGTGGAACGACGCCGGCCGCCCCTACCACGGCATCCCCCGCAGCTAACGACATCTCCGAAATCTGCGCGTTCAGCTACAAGATATGTGGCTAGACGCGCAGATTTGCCGAGAACCGCGCTAGAGGCTGAAGGTTCCAGAGGTGACTTCGATTGGCTTACCGACGCATTCGACCTCGGTGCAGGCGCGCATGAGACTCGGGTCGGTGCTTGTGGCCCAGGTCCGGGTGCCGTTGGCGAAGCGAACCAGGCCGATGGCTCGCAGGGGGCCTTGGCGGTCGTAGGTGACTGTCACTCCGTCGAGTGTTGCCACGCCGCTTGTGTCCGGGTCGGCGGCTTGCCGGGTAGGCGCATTGTGTTCGATGGTCTTGGCTTGGTGGGGTTGGTCTGGTGGCGTCGTCGAGTAGGTGGCGAGCGCGTGTTTGGATACGTGGCCACCATTGCCCTGAACAAAGCCCACAGATCCGGGCTCAGC
This sequence comes from Candidatus Aldehydirespiratoraceae bacterium, assembly GCA_965249055.1. Lineage (GTDB taxonomy): Bacteria > Actinomycetota > Acidimicrobiia > Acidimicrobiales > Aldehydirespiratoraceae > VXYK01. The sequence continues at coordinate 1,237,092 of CBDFKX010000002.1, forward strand.
GCGGAGTCGACGGACCATGCCGATGACGCTCTCACCTGCGGCGAAGTTGAGCGGAGCGCCCGCAAAGGCCAACCCTCCGGTCACCGTGAGCGCGCGATCAGTGCTAATTCCCAGAACTTCAGTGGTGAGCGCCACCATCGACGGGAAGCACGAGTAGAGGTCAAGGTGCTCAACCTCGTTTAGGTCGCCGATCATCGTCTGTAGCGCTTCCCCCGCGGCAGCAAGGCCCGGGGCGGTAGATACTTCATATCGACCGATAAGGCTGGCGGTGTCGCTCGATATCACACACTGCTGCGGGTACACCCGTTGATCGATGCTGGCGCCCAGCCGGTCTGCGGCTTCGACGCTGGCGATCACGATGGCGCCGCCGTGATCGACGTTGTTGTTGGCGCACATCGCCTTCGTGTAAGGCCAACTCACGAAGCGGTTGTCGTTGCGGGCCTCGCGGATCTGCGCCGCGGTCATGCCTTGGCGATCAGCAGCGTATGGATTGTCGACGGCGGTTGCCGCGTAACCGGCCCAGAGCGAAGCAGATCGCTCTCTGGACTCTTGGAGGGTCTCGCCTCGGCGGTGGCGCAGGGCGCTGTCAAAGACCGCGTAACTGTTGCGGGGCATCTCTGCGCCCCTTTCGATGGCGGTAGCGTCGCCCATGTCGAGCGGAGGACCAAAGTTCTCCACCGTGCTCGTGTCGGATTCTTCACGGCGGGCAATTTTGATCCCGAGCTTCCTTTGCGCCCGTCGCGACAGGTTGTTCTCCCCGCAGGTCATCACTGCGATTTCAAGTTCTCCAGTGCAAATGCGATCGGCTAGCGCGCCCAGCATGTGGATTGGCATCTGCCCACCGAACGAAGAATGAATGGTTCGTGAAGGTGTGATTCCACACTCGTGCGCGACCAAAGCAGCCGGGTCTCGGTAGCGCCACAATCCGCCGACGACTGCCATGGTGTCGACCGCTGAGCGCCAATCGCCGGTCCCACAGTCAGCCAAAGCGATCTCAACAGCTTCTGCCATCAGCGCCACCGAGTCTGCTGCGTTACCGATCTCATGGTCGCCGACAGGAAAGCGAGCAATCTGTCCAACCCCAACAATGACAGGCGTACGAGGGTCTACTTTCACACGGCAATTATTACCAGCACCCGGCTCGGAGATAGCGTTGGGCATGACTGTTACTCCCCAAAGTATTCTCCTGACTGATCGAGTGGCGGTGGTGACTGGTGCCGGACAAGGCATCGGAGAAGCCACGGCGCTGGCGCTGGCACGCTTTGGCGCCGATGTTGCTATCTGCGACATGCACGGCGACAGGTTGACGTCGGTAAAGGCTGCTATTGAACAAACGGGTCGACGCTGTCACGCGACCGAACTCGACGTACGTGACGCTGACGGTGTTGACAGATGGCTCGGCAATGTCGTCGAAGAACTCGGCTCAATCGATGTGTTGGTCAACAACGCCGGGGGAGGGTTTCACTCGCTGTATTCGGGAGTGTCCCCTAAAGGTGAAGGCGTGTTGATAGCGGAGAACTTTTCCACTGTCAGCAACTGCGTGCGCTTCGGGGTTGATCGCATGAACGACGGGGCTTCGATCATCAACGTGACTTCGGTGGAGGCCTATCATGCCGCCCCTGGTTTCGCTGTATACGCGGCGATGAAGGCTGCTGTAGAGCAGTTCACTCAGTCGCTCGCCCTCGAATTGGGTGGCCGCGGTATTCGGGTCAACTGCATCGCGCCAGACATGACCCCGACTCCTGGCGACAGGAGTCTGTCGGAAGCGAGTAGCGCCAAGATCGACGGTATGGCACCCACGCCGCTGCGTCGCATGGGATCGACCGACGAGAACGCCGCGGTGGTTGTTTTCTTGGCTTCCGATATGGCGAGTTTCGTTACGGGATCGTCGATTCCTGTAGATGGCGGCACTATTGCTGCGGCCGCTTGGAAAGTTCGAGACAATGGCACCTTCGCCATGTAGCGACGGCCTAGGGGTAATTTCTGTGATTGGATGGGCAGGAGGCTGAAGATGACCGAAACGGATCGATATCGAGATCGCGATCCGGTGTACGCCGGGAGACGCGGTGAGAACATAGTCATCAAATCCGCGAATCCGACCAACTATTTCCAAGCAATCACCGCGCCCGAATCCTGCGAACCGATCGACATCGATGCGAAGCTCTTTCTGCCTGCTGCTCGAGGACCGTTGCCTGCGGTCATCCTCGCGCCGGGCAGTCTTGGAGTCGGAGAGAACATAGAAGCCCATGCCGCCACGCTCCTCGACGAAGGTTTCGCTGTGTGTGTGATCGATCCGTTCGGCGCTCGGACAGTTTCATCGACTGTTGCCAACCAAACCCAGTTCAGTTTCGCGGCGAGCGCTTTTGATGTGGTGGCGACCCTTGTAGCGCTGCAGCAGCGTGCAGAGATCGACCCCGCTCGGATCGCCACGCAAGGGCACAGCAGGGGTGGTGCAGCGGTGCTGATCGCGGCGTGTCGCCAATTCGCTGATGCGGTGGGGTCCCCAGAGGCCTCCTTCGCCGCGGTCTATGCCGTGTACCCGTGGTGCGGCCATCAGTTCCGCGAACCGCGGGTAGGGGCGACGCGGGTGCGGGCAATTGCTGCAGATCAAGATGAGTGGTGTTCTGCCCAGGAGATTCAGGGACAGATCAACGCCATGCGGATGGGTGGCGCGGATGCTGAGGTTCGTGTCGTGGTAGGGGCCCATCACAGCTTCGACCGAGCCGAAGAGCCCAATGTCATTGCCGAAGCACGCGTAGTCCGAAGCGCTCCCACTGTCATGCTCGACAACGACGGCGCGATGTTCGACCCGCGAACCGGTTTAGCGGACCCGTCGCTCATTGATTACGACATGTTCGTCTTCGCGCTGACTCAGGGCTTCGGCACCAGCGGCGCCACCATCGGCAGCCTTGAGGGTCAACCTGAACTGTTCACCGCCGACATGCTCAAGTTCCACCGACAACTTCTCTGAACGCAGGACTTGGGTCAGAGCACCGCGGCAAGGATTTCGGTGGCGGCTCGCTGGGGGTCTTCGAAGGGGCCGAAGTGGGTGTTGTCGGGCCAGCTGACGCTACGCGCGTTGGGCAGTTGATCGGTTATCTGCTTGGCGGCTGTTGAGGGAGGATTTCCGTCTTGAGACGTGGCGACCGTAAACGGCGCGGCCACTGATCGGAGTTGCCCGAACAGCTCAAGGTCAACCCCTTCGAAGAGGCGCGCCTCGGTTTCTCCAGAGGTCTTAAGGGTGATACCGGTGTCGGTCTCGAAGAAACCACCGATCACATAGTCTCTGATGACATTGCGGCTGACCAGCGCAAATGGTGCTGCTTGTGTGTACCGCTCGATGGCTTGGTCGAACGAATCGAAATCGTGTCGACGAAGCCGCGCAGACTCTGCGAGTTGGTTGCCTCGGCTGGCGGCGGTTACCGCGGTCGGCGAAAAAACCACTGGTTCGAACACCCAAGCCGCCGAGACCAACCCGGGATGCAGGTAGGCGGTTTTGGCGGCTATTGCACCGCCCATCGAATGCCCGGCAACCGCCCAAGAATCAACGCCGAGATATTCGCTGATCGCCAGCACATCGTTGGCCATTGAAGCCCAGCCAAGCTCTGTGTCAACGGGTGTGATCGAGTCGCCGTGTCCACGCAGGTCCGGTGCCCAGATATGAAAGTGGTCTTGGAGCTGCTCGGCTATGGCGCGGTAGCAGCGACCGTGGAAACCGGTTGCGTGCAACATCAGCAACGGTGGGCCGTTGCCGCCAAGGTCGTGTAGCGCAACGCGAACGCCGTCGCTGGATTCGATCAGGGTTGTCACGGTGGTTCAGTCGGTGCCTTCTGGCAGCAGATAGAAACCGTCATCGTCAGCGGCGATGTCGAGCACCGCCAGAAAACGCCCGTTGCCGACTGTCATGGCGCACAAAGCGGTCAACTCGATTACTTCCACATCCGAGAAATGTGTGCGAACCTCGGCCATGAACTCGTCGTCGATCGAGTGATGGTTTCTGGCGAAGCGATCAGCGAACTCACCGGCGAGCCGTTCACGTTCGGTCAAGCCCTCGATTGCGGGTGATGTGCCGATCGAGCAGGTCATGACTTCTTGCACTGCGTCCTCGTCGAGTCCCTGAGCCGCGGCTTTCGGTGAGCGGGTGTTGAGGCACACCCCGCAGCCGTTGGCAACCGCTACCCGGAGACGGGCGATTTCACGCAGCCGAGCGGGCAGCGAAGTCTTCTCATACACCGCGTTGGCGAAAACCCACATGCCCTTGGCTACGTCGGGTTGCATCATCAGCAACCGTTCCCGCTCAAGACCTTCGCCGTCTGCAACATCAATTCGTGCCATTGGTCAATCCTAGAAGCGTCGCAGCGTGACTTACGTCAGCACGTTCGGGCGGGGGAGGCCTTGGGCTTCGCACATCGCCATGTAGGCGGCGTAAATACCTTCGGCGTCGGTGATCGACTCGACGTTGCCGTCGGCGTCGAGGTTGAGGTTGGAGCCATATATCTGGAACCACACGTCGGTTAGTTCGGTGTTGTCGTCTGGCACTGTGAGCGTGTGCTCTGAGCCGGCCGGTTCGTACAGGAACGACCCGGCACGGTTGATGTAGTCATATTCGGCGTACATCCAGGCACCGGTCAACGTGTAGCCGTACACCTGCCCGGTGTGCTTGTGTTTTTGGACCACAACACCGGGAGCGAATCGGTTACGCACGATCCAAAGACCGGCCTCGATATCGGCTTGCACCAGTTTGAGTTCAACACCTGTACCGGTGTCGACCCAAGGGATCTCTTCTTCGCCTAGGTGGAATGCTTCTGTCATGGCGCGCCAGCGTAGATCGCCAGTCGTTGGTTAGCGAAACGCGTCAACCTGAGCGGCCCGGACGGCGGAGCGTTGAAGCTAGGCGACCCCGGCGGCGTTGAGAGCTCGTTCGGTGAAGACTCGTGCCAGATGACGGCGAAAATCGGCGTCGGCGTTGAGGTCCGAGGGTGGTTGTAGCCCTTCGGCGGCTACCGCGGCGGCATCGGCAGCAGAAGCGCCTGCTGCTACCGCCGCTTCGGTAGCAGATGCGCGCAACGGGGTGGAGCCCATGTTGACCAGGCTCACACCGGCACCCGAGTTGGCTACTGCGACACCGACGATTGCCCAGTCTTGCGCCCTACGGTTGAACTTCTGATAGTTCCAGCCGGCGTCGCTAGCAGGGACTCGCACTTCGACGATCATTTCGTCATCAGCGAGCGCTGATTCGAAATAGCCGGCGAAAAAGTCTGTGGAGGCGATCTCACGATCACCGCCCGGACCGCGAGCCACGATCGTGCCTCCTAAGGCGAGCACTGCAGCGGGCAAATCCGAAGCCGGATCAGAGTGGGCCAAAGTGCCACCCAAAGTGCCGCGATGACGAACCGCTGGGTCGCCCACCAGCGCAGCTACTGACGCCAGCATCGGGCAGGACTGCGCCAAGAGCGCTGAATGCTCGAGTTCGCTGTGGCGGGTGAGCGCGCCGATGGCGATGGTGCCGTTGTTGGCGTTGATGTAACGCAAGTCATCCAACCGGCCCACATCAACAAGAACCGTTGGTGTGGCCAGACGGAAACGCATCATCGGAATGAGGCTGTGACCACCGGCCAGGAGTTTGGCTTCGTCGCCATGCTCAGCGAGCAGTGCCACAGCGTGTTCGGCCGATTCGGCCACCTCGTAGTCGAAACTTGCGGGAATCACGACGCACCTCCTTGGGCCTCGTTAATGGCTCTCCAAACAGTTTGGGGTGATGCCGGCATCGCCATGTCGGTAATACCCATGGGCCGCAAAGCATCAACCACGGCGTTTATCACCGCTGGTGTTGCGGCGATGGTGCCGGCTTCGCCGATGCCTTTCACGCCCATTGGATTGGTTGGGCTGGGCGTGACGTGGCTGGCTACCCGGTATGTGGGTGCTTCAGCAGCCGACGGCACCAGATAATCGCCCAAGTTCACTGTCACGATCTGTCCGTCTTCGGTATAGACGGCGTCCTCATAGAGTGCTTGGGCTGCGCCTTGTAGCACGCCTCCGTGTACTTGACCCTCGACGATCATGGGGTTGACCTGATTACCGCAGTCATCGACGGCCACATAGTCGATGATGTCAACATCACCGGTGTCGGTGTCCACCTCCACGACAGCGATGTGGGTGCCGTTGGGGAACGTGAAGTTGGGCGGGTCATAGGTGACGTGCGCTTCAAGGTTGGGTTCCATCCCGTCGGGCAGGTCATGAGCGGTGAAAGCTGCGAATGCGATCGCCGCGAATGGTACTGCCGCGGTCGGTGTGCCTTTCACTTGGAAAGTGCCGTCGACATACTCAAGGTCGTCTTCGTTGGCTTCGAGCTGGTGAGCGGCAATCAACCGGGCTTTGTCAAGCACCTTGTCTGTAGCCATGAACACCGCGGTGCCGCCGACTGAGAGCGACCGTGAGCCGTAGGTGTCGAGACCGGTGGGGCTGATCGCGGTGTCGGAATGCAACACCTCGATGTCGTCGGGGTCGATGCCGAGTTTGTCGGCGACGATCATCGACCAGGAAGTCTCATGGCCTTGCCCGTGTGGTGTCGAACCGGTGATGACTTGCACTTTGGCAGTGGGCAACACCCTTACGGTGGCTGCTTCCCAACCACCGGCTCCATAGTTGAGTGACGCCAGCACTCGGCTCGGGGCGAGCCCGCACATCTCCACGTAGCTTGAGAAGCCAACACCGATTTCACGGTTTGACCCGTCGGCGCGGCGTTGGGCTTGCTCGGCTCGCACCCCATCAAGACCCGCCATCTCCACAGCTTTGTCAAGCACTGCCTGATAGTCGCCGCTGTCGAAGATGAGTCCGGCGCAAGATTCATACGGGAACGCGTCGGCCGCAATGAAGTTGCGGGAGCGGATCTCTTCTGGGGTGACCCCGACAACCACCGCCAGAGAATCCATGGCCCGTTCAATCGCGTAAGTAGCTTCGGGCCGTCCGGCTCCCCGGTATGCGTCGGTTGGTGTCTTGTTGGTGAACACCGAGGTGCATTCAAACGAATAGTGGGCAATGTCGTAACAGCCGTGATACAAGAACCCGCCCAACAGCGGTACACCCGGGGTGACCAACTGCAGATAGGCACCCATGTCGGCAAGCAGCTTGACTCGCACTGCGTGCACTTTGCCATCGGCGTCGGCAGCTAGTTCGATGTGTTGCACCTGGCCACGGCCCTGGATCGTGGCCGTCGCGGCTTCGCTGCGGCTCTCAGTCCAACGCACCGGCACGCCTCGGTCCATAGCCAACGCGCAGCACAGGATCTCTTCGGCGTAAACGTTGAGTTTGCAACCAAAGCCACCCCCTACGGCGGGTGCGATGACCCGGATTTTGTGTTCGGGGATACCCAGAGTCACAGCAGTCATCACTTTGAGAATGTGTGGGATCTGCGTGGCCGAATACAAGGTGAGTTCACCGTTGGCCACCCCTGGCGCGGCTACCACACCTCGTGGTTCCATCGGAGCGGGTATCAACCGTTGCTGAACGAATCGTTCACTCACCACGTGCGTGGCGTTGGCGAAGGCCTCGTCCACTGCTTCGGGGTTGGGGATCAACGGCCAGGTGTAGCTCTCGTTGGTACCGAGATCGGCATGCACCAGCGGCGCACCTTCAGCCGCAGCAGCTTCAATGTCGACAACCACAGGCAACGGGTCATAGTCAACGGAAACAGCCGCAGCGCCGTCGGCCGCTGCGTAGCGCGAAGTGGCAAGCACCACGGCCACTGCGTCGCCCACATATTTGGCGACGCTGGTAGCTACCGGCAGGTGAGCAGGGTTGCGCATGTCGTCGGTTACGGGCCAAGCGCACGGTAGGGCGCCTTCACCCCACAGGGGCGCGAGATCGGCCCCTGAAAGCACTTCGGTCACACCGTCGATTTCGAGCGCGGCGCTGCCGTCGACACCGAGAATCGTGGCGTGAGCTTCGGTGGAGCGCACAACCCCGACCCAAATCTCGCCGTGCAAACTCATGTCGTCAATGAATTGCGCTTCGCCGGTCAACAGCGCGGGGTCTTCACGCCGTAGCCGGGGCGTTCCCATGTGAGTGGTTACGGGGTCATCGGTCATCGTCATGATTCACTCCTGTTCTGATCCGGAGCCGGCCACCGCGAGGACAGCGTTCACAATGTTCTGGTAACCGGTGCAGCGGCACAGGTTCCCTTCAAGCCCGTGACGCACACCGTGATCGTCAAGGTCGGGGTATTCCTCGACTAGGGATATTGCGGCCATCACCATTCCGGGTGTGCAGTAACCGCATTGCAGAGCGTGATGTTCATGGAACGCCTGTTGCATCGGATGCATCGTGCCGTCAGAGTCGGCGACACCTTCAATGGTGGTGACATCGGCCCCGTCGGCTTGTACTGCAAACATCGTGCAGGACTTAGCGGACTGACCGTTGATAAGCACGGTGCAAGCACCGCAACTGCTGGAATCGCAGCCGATGTTGGTGCCCGTCAGCCGTAGATCGTCGCGAAGCGCATGCACCAGCAGGGTGCGTGGCTCCACTTCGAGGTTTCGTTCGGTGCCGTTGACGGCCAAAGTAATTGACTCCATGCGTTTCCCCTGATCGTGGACCGTTGAGGCTGAAATGTTGCCGCGTCCAAGCGCACTTGTCCAGCGGCTCTGTTACTTCTTTTCATAAAAACGCGCTCGGGGCTAGTCCGGCGGATCGTTGTCGTGTTGACGAAGGAAGCGCTCAAACTCCGCGGCGAGATCATCCGAGGTCGGAAGACTGGATTCTGCCTGTGTGTCATAACGCTGTTCGAGGGCGCGCACGTATTGGACGATTTCGTCGTTTTCGGTCATAGCTTCGTTGACCTGCGACTCCCACTGGAGGGTTTCCTTGTCGAGCTTGGCCCAATGGGTTGGCAAGCCAGTCACTCGCTCGAAACGTTCGAGCAGAGCGCGAGATGCTTTGGGGTTGGGCGCGCCCGACACGTAGTGAGGCACGCTCACCCGCAGCGACACCGCTGGGATATCGGCGGCGTCGAGGCGTTGGTGGAGAGCTCCGACGATTCCGGTCGGACCCTGATACGAGGGTTGATCGAGGCGCAGCAGCTTGCCGAGTTCAGCGTCGGTGGTTGATCCGGTGATCGTCGGCGGGCGGGTGTGGGGAACCTCGGCAATCATCGCTCCGAGCGTGACCACAAGTTTCACATCGAGCCGTTCGACGACCTCTAACACCGCGTCGACGAAGGTTCGCCAACGCAGGTGGGGCTCCACACCCTCAATAAACACGAGGTCTCTTTCCCGGTTGTCGAGCGCCAAGCAATGCACATCGTTGGAGGGCCATTCGACGATCCGCCGACCGTGCGGGCCGATCCGCAAGTTGGGTCTGCGTTCGTTGAAGTCGAAGAACTCATCCGCGTCGATGCTGGCTAGATGGGTGGCGTCTGGGCCTCGCATCGCCTCGACAGCACCAGTCGCGGCACCGCCCACATCAAACCAGCCGTCCCAAGCGGTGACCAGAACGGGTGAGCGAAGTAGCCGCGGCGGGTCGCGGTGCCAGAGGAGTTGCTCCATATGAGCTTCAGGATATGAGCTTCAAGACATGGAACTGTTGACGGCGGAGATGATGGCCCGCAGCGAGGCGCTGACGATTGACTCGTGCAGGCCGACGCCCCAGACCAGATTCCGAGCGCCGGTATCGATGGCCACGTAAGCGGCGGCTGTGGCGTCGGATCCGAGACCGAGGGTGTGCTCGGTGTAGTCCGCGATCTTGCCTTTGAACAGGCCAGCCGAACTGAGCGCGTGGACGAAAGCGTCAATTGGGCCGTTTCCTTCACCCGAAACCATGCGCTCTTCGCCGTCGACAATGAGTTTCGCTTCCAAAGTCGTGAGTCCACTGTCGATGGTGTCGCTTGTGGCCCGATGACCGACGATCTCGACCCGAGGGTTGGCGGGCTCCACGTAGTCGGCCATGAACCGGCGGTGAATCTCATAAGAGGTGATCTCCGTGCCAGTGTCTTCGGTGACCTGCTGGATCGTGTTGGAAAAGTCAACTTGTAGGCCCCGCGGCAAGTCGAGGCCGTACTCGTGCAGCAACACATAGGCGACTCCGCCCTTGCCTGACTGACTGTTGACTCGAACAACGGCCTCGTAGCTGCGACCTAGGTGGCGGGGATCAATCGGCAGGTAGGGGACATCCCAGGAGTCGTAGTCGCCCTTGAGCACCTCGCCGGGGCGCACATCGTAGATGTCTGCCATGCCTTTCTTGATGGCGTCTTGGTGACTTCCCGAAAATGCGGTGTAGACGAGGTCGCCCACGTAGGGGTGCCGTGGATCGATGGTCATACGGTTCGAGAACTCGTACACCCTGCGCATCTCGTCTATGTCGCTCATGTCGAGCATCGGGTCGACGCCTTGGGTGAACAGGTTCAGAGCGATTGTGACCAAGTCAACGTTGCCGGTTCGCTCGCCGTTGCCGAACAAAGTGCCCTCGATGCGGTCAGCACCGGCCATGAGGCCCATCTCCGCGGCGGCCACTGCTGTGCCGCGGTCGTTGTGGGGATGCAGCGACAAAAGCACCGTGGAGCGGTCGCGGATCATGTGGTCGAACTGCTCGATCATGTCGGCGTAGAGGTTCGGAGTCGACATCTCCACCGTGGCGGGCAGATTGAGGATCAGCGGATTCTCTTCTGTTGGTTCGAAGACATCCATGACGGCTTCGCAAACCTCCACAGCGAAGTCCGGCTCGGTTCCGGTATAGCTCTCGGGGCTGTACTCCCAGCGAATCGATTCAGGATTGCGTGATCGCTCAAGTCCTTCCCGACATATCTTGGCACCGTTGACGGCGATGTCGACAATGCCCGAGCGGTCGGTTCCGAACACCACACGGCGTTGTGTGGTCGACGTCGAGTTGTAGAGGTGCACGATCGTGGATGGGGCACCTTCGATCGCCTCGAACGTGCGGTTGATGAGGTCGGCTCGGGCTTGAGTCAACACCTGAATGGTGACGTCATCGGGGATTTCGTCGCCTTCGATCAGCTCACGCACGAAGTCAAAGTCGGTCTGCGACGCGGCTGGGAACCCGACCTCGATCTCTTTGAAATCCATCGCCACCAACTGATCCCACATGCGCTTTTTGCGGGTGGAGTCCATCGGATCAACCAGGGCCTGGTTGCCGTCACGAAGGTCGACCGAGCACCACACCGGGGCCTTCTCAATGCGTTGAGTCGGCCAGGTGCGGTCAAGAAGCTCAACCGTGGGGAACGGGCGGTACTTCTCAAACGGCATCTTGGTCATGTTCGTCTCCATTGTGGGTCGGGTGGTTGGCGGGTTGGGGTTCGGTCCTGGTAGTTCGTGCCCTAAAAGCACGAAACCCCCCGGCATTGAGCACGAGGGGTTCGGCGAGCGCCGGTATGTGGCGCTCGCCTACATGAGAAGAAGCAGGGTAGTGGTGCAATTCACGCCCTCAATGAAACCAGATTCCCCCACCAATTGCAACCCCCGGGCGGCGCCGGAGGGCCCTAGGGTGGGCTTGCTATGACTGAACCGGTGATGATCGGCGATATCGCGAACGCTCTTGGTCTGGGTGATCACGAGTTGGTGTCGCTAGTTGGGGGTGGCGGAAAGACGACGGTGTTGTTCGCTCTCGGCACCCAGCTTTTCGGCACGGTTGTGATGACGACCACGACGAAGATGGGCCGTGACCGAACCGGTGGACATGAGCCGCTCTTGGCACCCAGCGACGAAACGCTGCTGGGCGGATTGGCAGATCGGCGGGTGGCGTTGGCATGGCGGGCCGTCTCAGACCACAAGGCTCTCGGTGTGCAACCTCAGGTCTGTGACCGATGGTTCGGCTTGGCCGACCATGTGGTGGTCGAGGCCGATGGTTCTCGGCGGATGCCTTTCAAAGCCCCTCTCGACTATGAGCCCGTCGTACCGTCGCAAACCACGACTCTGGTCGCTTGTGTGGGCGCCGCTGCACTTGGTGTGGCCATTGCCGAGCAGTGTCAACGCCCAGAGCGAGTTGCTGAGATCGCTGGCTGCTCACCTGAGGACCGGCTGACCCCGCAACGCTTGGCAGCGGTGCTGTTGAGCGATCAAGGATCCCGCAAGGACAGTCCGCCGTCAGCCCGCTTCGCGGTCGTCATCAACCAGGTCCTTCCTAGCCACCGCCGATACATCGCAGAGTTGGCCGAGCTCATCGCAGACCAAGCGACGGTGGCCTGCATCGCCCCCTTCCCCCCAGAAAACTCCCCGGAGTTGTCTTCCGGTAGCTGAATTGCTCAAAGGGCGCTACCGCGCGGCGGCTATCAGAGTCCAATCGAGGACTTTGGTACCGTCGCTCCCAGTAATGGGCAACCCTTCGGTGTCGGGGCGCTGAGCGAAGCCTTCGACCTGCACCGCAAAGGCGCGGCCTCCGCGGGCGGGCATCACGTCGAGCAGCGTGTGGCGAAACGACAACTGGTCGCCTTCGAATGCCGGGCCGGTGTGGTCACATTGGTGCCAGCCGACAACGGTGGCCATCCCCGCCAACACCCGCGACAAAGACGCTTGGGCGAGTCCCACGGTATGCCCGCCATAAACGAGTCGCTGTGGATATGGAGACTGTTCGGCGTCACGATGAATTATCGCCAGGTTGTGGGTCAGGCGCACTAGTGAGGTGGCTCCATCGATCACGTCTCGGGTGGGATCGCTGATCGTCTCTCCGACGCTCCACTCAGTGGGTAGTCCCAAGGCCGCGAAGTTCCATTCCGGTACCAATTCGGCGTAGGAGCCAAGGTCGAGATCGCTGGTTGTGCCCAAGTCGTCGTTGTGGCCAGGCACAGCATCGTCGTTGAGTTGGGGGAGCATCGGGCAGCGTTGATATACCACTGCGGGTTCGCCGTTGGCGTAGGTGACAACATCGATGAGCACCTTGCCACGCCGTGCACGGCCTGATTGGTGCGAACCGTCGGCCAGGCCGGCAACGGTTACCGCCGTCTCTATTGAGTCGCCGATCATCACCGGGCGCAGCAGGCGCACGTCGCGGTAAAACAGGTTTGCTATGGCCCGACGGCTGACCGTGGTGCTCTGGCCGATAGAGAACTGCATCACCAAACCCGGACTGGCGAGTCGACCCTCTGTGGAGGTGACGGCACGGCTCGCCTGGCCGTCCAGCACCATCGCCAAACGTTCGCCGACCAGCGACTGGTAAAGCGCGGCGATACCTTCGTCGATGGTTACCGGCGGTTGGCGCGGCAACTCCTGACCGACAACGAGTTGGTCATAATGCGGGCCGTCAAGAGGAATCACAGATTGGCTATTTCGTTTTCGATTCGGGCTTCGATATGAGCTCGGGCGCCCTGCATAAGGCTGGGAATATGGGCTGAGGGCCAAAGCCCATCGTATGGCTTGTATTGCTTCAGGACCGTTTTGGCAATGGTGTTCTTGTGCACCTCGGTGGGTCCATCGGCAATGCCCATAACGGGCACCGACATCCACATGTTTGCCAGCGGCATCTCGTCGGTCACTCCAAGCGAACCGTGGGAGTGCAGTGCCCGATAGACCACATCCATCAACACTTTGGGTGTCGCAACTTTGACTCCGGCGATGTGTTGGCGGATCTTGGCGTAGTCGCCCTCCTTGTCGATCATCCAGGCGGTGTGCAAGACCTGAAGCCGGAATTGTTGGATCTGGATCCAAGAGTCCGCAACCCAATGCTGAATCGACTGTTTCTCCGCGATCAGTGAGCCTTTCGTTTCCCTCGACAGCACTCGTTCGCACATCATGTCGAGCGCGCGCTGCGCCATACCGACCGAACGCATGCCGTGATGGACTCGCCCGCCGCCGAGCCGTGTCTGGGCGATCTTGAAACCGCTGCCCTCGTCGCCGAGCAGGTTCTCGGCGGGCACCCGCACGTCGTTGAATCGCAGGTAGGCGTGACCAGCGCTGTCAGCCGATGCACCACCTCCGATATGGCTGTTGCGTACCAACTCCAGGCCTTCAGCTCCGTGAGGAACGAGCATCATCGACGAACCCTTGTACACGGGCACGTCGGGGTTGGTGATCACCATGGCGATGAGGAAGTCGGAGAACTTGTAGTTCGAGGCGAACCACTTCTCGCCGTTGATGACCCACTCGTCGCCGTCTCTGCGGGCTTGGCATCTGAAATAGGCTGGGTCGGAGCCGGCTTGAGGCTCGGTCATCGCATATGTGGTGGAGATCTCGCTTCGCAACAGCGGTTCGAGGTAGCGGCGCTTCTGTTCGTCGGTGCCGTAGTGGGCAAGAACCTCAGCGTTGCCCGAATCGGGCGCTTGGCAGCCGAACACTGAAGGTGCCCAACTCGAACGACCAAGGATCTCGTTCATCAGCGCCAGCTTCACTTGCCCATAGCCGCGCCCACCGAGTTCCGGACCGATGTGGCAGGCCCAGAGTTCTTGTTCCTGCACCTGCTTCTGCAGTGGTCGAACCAAAGCCTGGGCGGTTTCGTTCTTCTTGTCGTACGGCGACGCTTCACCGCGGAAATAGAGGTCGAGCGGTTCGACTTCTGACTTGACGAACTCTTCAATCCAGTCGAGTTTTTCTTGAAACTCGGGTTCAACTTCGAAGTCGATGGCCAATTTGTGGACCTCCTCGCGCGGCCGCTTCATCGGCGCTGCTGTCAGCAGCGGACATTACCGCGAGTTCGGGTTGCAAGCCTTTTCCAGCCGGGTCGATTCAGCTGGGTTCAGTTGATGAAGCGTGTTCGGTAACGTTCAAAGGATCGCGTCATGTCGGCGCTGTTGAGGCCGAAGTCGGCTGGTTGGTATTTGTGTGCGCCTGCGGCGTCCTCTCGTACTTCTCTGGTGACGATGCTGGCAGAAGCTTGGCTTGCCGCGGCGTCTATTCCGAGGCTCGCGCAGACAGTGGCGACAGCTGTTGGGGTGTCGGCCACCAGGTCTTTGAACGCCACATGGATGGTGCGCTCGGTTGGTAGTACACCCTGATCCACATGGTCAACGAGAGCGTTGAGGCTGCGCTGGTAGAGGTCTTGGTGGTAGTGGCCGATGGCCACGGCGTCGACCGAGTTGCTGAAGGCCGAACGCAGCGTTGCCACCAAGCTCGACACCGAAGTGAGAAACTCCGCCGGCTCGCGGTGGGTGACAACGAAGCTCGCATCCGGGTAGGTGGCGACCAGGGTTGGGACAGCCTGGAGGTGTACCGGCGACTTCAGCACCCAACGGGCTGATGGCATGCGCTGTTGCAGGACGCGCAGGATCCGACGATGCATCGCATATGCGGGGGCCATATCAGACGCCTGCAACCATTCGACGTATGCAGGCACGTTGTAGCGGCTGATGAACTCTTCTGAGCGTGCCGCGAACGACATGGCCGACAGACACTCCTTGGGCATCTGTGCGGAGTAGGTGTGAATCGAACGGAGCCCAGTCGCGACTGCTTGAGGGAACTCCAATTCGTCGGCGGTCTCGAGGATTCTCGGGTCGTGGTCGTAGGTCCTTGGGTTTGGTGGCGGCAGTGGACGGGTGAACTCCCATCCCCGTGCCACTCGATGGCCCGCCACGGCCCCGAGATGTCGGTGCAGCACGGTGGTGCCGCTGCGGGGCGGGCCGATGACGAAGATCGGTTCGACGATGGCCTCGTCGTTCAGCTCGAGATGAGCGGCTTCGTAGGCTTCCAGCTCGAGCCGGACATCAAGCAAGCGTGTGAGGTATCGCTGCGTGGCCCAGCGACCCAGCGGAGTGAGTTGGCCCGTCGTTTCGAGAGCCTCGCAGAAGATACTGAGCGGTTCAGCGAAGTCGTCGTCTGCGAATTGGTTGGCTACGAATTGGTCGGCACTGTGGGAACGCTTGAGTGCGTCTTCGATCAGCGCGCCGGCGTTGAACGGTCCAGGGATCGGGCGGAACTCGGGGCGTTCGCCACGGTTGGCTTCGGCAACCCACGATGCTTGTGGACCCACCGACCATGTCATGAGCGTTACGATACGCGGCGTGAACAACACTGGCGCCTTCGATTCGGCTGGCGGTCTTGATTCGGCTGGCGCCTTCGATTCGGCTGGCAATCTTGATCTGGCTGGCCGCGTCATCGTCATCACGGGGGGCACCAAGGGAATCGGGATCGGCCTTGCCCGTCACCTAGGACGCGGCGGTGCCAGCGTGGTGGTGACTGGACGCAAACAAACCGGTGTCGCTGCGGCCAGCGCCGAGTTGGCGGGCTTGAACATCGATCATCTGGCTCGGTCTGTTAATGCTGCCGATCCCACTGCCACCGCCGACTTGGTCGCGGATGTGGTTGAGCGCTGGGGACGAGTTGATGGGTTGGTCGCCAACGCTCAGAGCTTTCGCCCAGTTACGCCGCTGATTGATGTGAGCGAATCGGATATGGACCTGTTGTATGACACCGGACCCAAAGGGACCCTTTGGGCGATGCAGGCTGTTTACCCGCACATGCGCGACGCGGGATTTGGTCGGATCGTAACGATGGCCACCTCGATGGGCTTTACCGGAGCTGCCGGATATGGACCGTATGCGGCCTCCAACGAGGCGATTCGCTCGCTGACCCGTACCGCGGCCAACGAGTGGGGCCGTGAGGGGATTACCGTGAACTGCGTGCTGCCAGCGTCGGTTGCCCATCGGCTCGACCCGGCGTCGGACCCGCAGAGGGAGGCTGCCTTCGCAGCAATGTACGACAATCATCCCCTCGGACGCGATGGCGACCCAGACACCGATATCGCCCCGGCTGTGGCCTTTTTGCTCTCGCCCTCCAGTCGCTATGTCACCGGCCAGACGATCAGCGTCGACGGTGGCGGTCTCCTCAGGCCTTGAACCAGCGGTTGGTTAGGCCCTCAGCTTCGGAAACGCCAGCGAAGGTGGGCTTGCCGGGCGTTGACCTCGGTGTGGCGTTGGGCTGGGGTGAAGCTGGGAGTGTCGGCGGGAAGAAACGAGCGGACCTCGCTGAGGGCGACGACTGTGGTGACTGGTTCGGGCCGGGCTTCGCTGTGCGGCCAAAACCAGCGCAAAGTGCACAGACCATTGCGTCGCCCGGCGATATCGAGCCAGTTGTGCACACCTGGGTCGGTGGTGCTCAGCACAAAACGCACCCGTCCATCGGCGGAAATTTCAACCTGGCGGTGGTTGCGACTGCTGATGTGGGTGTAGGGGTCGACCGGCTCAAAGTTGTGCATGGTGTAGAGATGTGTCGACCAGTAGCGGGCGTCGGGTTGCTCGCAGTCGATCACCAATGCCTCGTGGTCGGCGAGATCCCAGAAGCAGAACTCGTAGCGGGCGGCCGCCAGTCCCTTGCCGACGTCGACGGTGTGGTCGGCGAAGGAGTTGTCGGTTCGCCGAGCCCGATTTGTGACCAGGTAGTCGTTCCAGTAGCTGATCGATTCTTCGATCTCGTTGAGTGTCTCGTTGAGTCGTGTCTCGAAGGTGGTGGCGGTGAGCGATACGGGGGTCTCGGGGTCAAGGCACTCGATAGTGAAGGTCGCTGGTTCAAGCGGGCGCCAGTCGTAGTAGTACTCACGGATGGAGACCATCACCGCACTGTCGGGCAGTTCTATGGCGCCTTCGCTGTCGCCCCCCAGTAGCAACTCGAAGTCGTCGCCTTCGTTGATTCCGTGATCGGTGGCGGTGACCTGCGCCACGGTGCCCCACACGGGCCGGTGCATGAAACCGGCACGGATTGCCAGCAGGAACTCCTCGCAAGAATTCATGCGACCGACTATCCGGTAGCGCTGGGCGGGGTCGATGCGGGCGTGGCGGTAGGTGTTGTCGTTGTTGGGTCCGCCCCATTGGCTGACCAGATCGTTGTGACGATGGAAGAAGGGCCGTGACGGGTCGGCGTGCAGTGTTTCCCAGGCGAGCCAGAGCGTGAGTTGATCCGCCAGGTGTTCAAAACCTTCGAGTTGACCTTCAGGATCGGTGGCGAAGGGAGCTTTGGTGAGCCGTTCACCCATAGCTTTCAAGCGTTCGCATGCCGCGTGCCAAGCGCTGAGCGGGTCGCTCATGTTGGTCTTCTACTAGCGGAGCGGATGTTGCACTGAAGACAGATGCCGCTGACGTTGGAAGCTTCGTCGGAGGCGAGCCAGGCGACCGTGGCTGCCACCTCTTCGACTTCGCTGAGTCGGGTCAGGTTCAGGTCCGCGGTGTGCGCTTCGATACCGCCGGGTTGACCTTGGAGGTAGGCCAGCAGCGGTTCTGTGGCTGTAGGCCCGGGGGTGAGTGAGTTGGCGCGAATACCAAGGTGCCCGTATTCGGTGGCGACGGTTTCCATTAGCGAGATAACGCCTGCTTTGGCTGCCGCGTATCCACCGAGTCGGTACTGCCCGCCGATTCCCGCGCCAGACGAGATCGACACGATGCTGCCGCTGCTTTGGCGCACCATGTGGCCCAGCGCTGCACGGGTTGCAAAAAAGGCGCTGTCGAGCGTGAGTAGTTGCTGAAACCGCCAGTCGTCGTCGCTGAGATCTCCGATCAGTCCGGTTCGGGAGACGCCGACGTTGTTGTAGAGCACATCGATACGGCCGTGTTGCGCGGCGGCTTCGTTCACCCAGTGTGTTGCGAACGCGGAATCGGACATGTTGCCCGCGAGTCCACCGCCACCGGTCTCGGCCATGATTTCGTCGAGAGCTGTGGGGTTGAGGTCGTTGAGCCACAGAGTCGCGCCCTCCGCGGCGAATCGTTTGGCAACGGCTGCGCCGATTCCGGCGCCTGCGCCTGCGCCGGTGATCAGCGAGACCTTGCCCTCGAGCAGCCCGCTCATGTTGGCACCGATCCGTTGTAGCAAACTTCGTGTCGTGAGTGTCTGCGGGTTGAGTTCGGATGGAGTTGCGAGTCTGGCATGAGGGTCTCTGTCAGCGGGTGGGGGGACGGGTGGACAGCACGCGTGGTCCGCCGTCGGTAACGGCGATCACGTCACGATGATCGCCTTGGCTGACACTCAGCACCATTCCGGCTTCAAGAACTTCGCCGTGTCCGTGACCTGGATCGAGTACCGGGAACTCGAATCCCATACCGAGTCCGCGCACCAACCAAGGCCCGGTGGCCGCGTTGGCGAGGTCGGTGTGGTTAGCCCCAAAGCGACATGCGTCGACTAGCGCCGGTCGTCGCCGGCGTTGTCCGTTGCTAAAGATACCCCCCACTCCTCCCTCGTAGCCGTCGAGCAGAACGCCCAGGTCAATGACCGTTTCGTTGCCGTGATGCAGTACGGTCGGCGCAGATGCGGGAACGGTGGTACCCGCCTTCGCCATTGCCGCGATGGCTGTGCCGACTGGGTTGCTGGGCGCTTTGAGAGCTGCTTCTACGCCGGACCAAGCCACCGCGCAGGCAGCGGTCACGCGGTCGATCTCTTCGTCGAACTTGACTCGGCGCGCCGTAGCCATCAGATCATCGGCCGGCACGATGCCTGCGCGCGGCGCGATCCGCGCCACGGCTCGCTCGAACGATGGTGAGACTTCGTCGACTCCAATAAGAGCGGATTCGGCAAAACCATCGATGGCTGCTAGGTGGCCAGCCATGATTTGTGGGTTCCAGGTGAGGGGATAGAGGTCTTCTTTGGTCATCGTTTCGGGAAGTCCGGCGTCTGAGGTGGACAACACATGGGTTCGGCGGGTTTCGGCGATGACCACGCAACCGGCGCCGAACGGGCGGGTGCCCGCGGTCCACAACCCCTTCATACCGCTGGCGTAGTAGGTGTTGTTGGCGCGTCCGAGCACGAGCGCGTCCGCGGCGGGCCATTTCTTCCAGTACCCGATCTCGGCGGCGGACAGTCAACGAGTCGGTCATGGGCCGAAGGGGGCATAGCCGGGAAACGATGACAGGATCCGGTGTCCGTCGTCTGTGACCACGACGATCTCCTCGGCGCGGTAGCCGGCAATGCCATCGTCCCAAATCACTGGTTCGAGCACGAGGATCATGCCGGGTGCGAGTACGAAGTTGTCGTCGAATTCGTTGCCGAGGTCGGTGCCGATCATTGGCATTTCGGCGCTTTCGAGACCTACCCCGTGGGCGATATAGAAGTAGGGCAACCATGGTCGGGTTCCGCCATTGGCTGCGATCGCTTGCCGCGCCACATCGCCCAGTGTCACCCCTGGTTTGATGGCGTCGTAGCACGCTTGGGTGATCGTCAACCAGCGGTCGAAACAGGATCGTTCCGCTGGTGATGGGTCGCGGCCTACGATCCAGGTTCGCCCGTAGTCTGAGGCGTAGCCCTGGTAGCCGTGACCAGAATCGACCCACACCAAGTCGCCCTCTGCATAGGTGGGGCTGCTGGCGCCAGTAGGGAAAGCTATAGCTCCAGTTGAGGTGTAGGGTCCGTCGCGTTGTGAGCGCGGCATGGGTTGGAAGATGGGGTCGATCTCGTTGTGGTCGCCGCCAATACCTCGTAGTGCTTCGAGGAATACTCCGGCGACGTCTCGGCGAGTGGTGCCGACGACGCATGCTTGACGCGCCGGCTCCATGGCCCACTCAGTGAGGATCTGCGATCGCTCGATGCAAGCAACTTCGTCGGTGGTCTTGACGAGCCGGGCACCTCCGAGCACTCGATTGGCGTCAACGAGTTGGGCATCGTCGAAGAGGCCCGCGCGGGCCAATCGCCCCTGTCACGGAGTCGACCGTGATCCGATGACCTGCGAGGTCACCGATTACTTCGTTGAGCGCCGAGCGCACGGCTTGAATGCCATCGTCGAGTTCGGGCCACAACGGTGAGCCGATCTCGCATTCAAGACCCGCTGTTTGGTTGTGCGCATGTAAACGCACACGGTCTTGAGTAACTATCGCGACCGCCCGTTGGTATGTCATATGGCTGGCATCGATCGCGTCGGCGACGAACCCGGTGGCGTAAGCCACATTTGGCCCGTGCAACAGAATCGCGGCGTCGACATCCTGATTTGCCATCTCGGTACGCAGGCGTGCCAAACGCGCGGCACACATTCGTTCGATGTTGCAAGTCGGCAGTTCGACAGTCATCGCCAACAGCATGCACCATGGCTTTGACATCCGCCTTTTCAGCGACCTGTCAAGCTCACTGATGTAAAAAATGGTTTGTGACGCTCGACGACATAGACCGCTCTTCGCATTTCGTTCAGGCCCGCGAGGCGCTTGACAACTCTGACACCGATGCGGCACGCGATCAGATCAATCGCGCCGAGCGACAAGCCGTTGCGCTCAAGCGGTACTCGATTCGTTGGATCGCGGAGTTGTTGTCGTGGGTGGGGGAGACCGAGGGTGAGGCTGTGGTTGAAGATGTGCTTCGGCGTTTTGGCGAGCGCAACCTTGCTGATCGTGCGCTGCCCGACAATGACTGGTGGTCGGTGCCGGATGTGCCGACGCCCGCAGGACATTCCCGAAGAGATTTACGTCCGTATTGGCAAGTTTGAACCGGCGCTCGATCGCTGAGCGCCCGACTCTGAGGTCATTCGGCCTGGAGTTCGGCGACGATGTCGGAGATGAGTTCGGTTGCGACTTCGGTGGGCTCCCCGGCAGCGGCACGTGCCACATACATCGAGTCGGGAAGGGCGGGAATCGACTCGGCCCGAGGCCAGCGGATCAGCTCGCCCTTCACCGAACATTCGGCGAGAACGGCTACCCCAAGCCCTGCCTCGGCGGCACCGATAACGCTGGCTGCGCTTGGTCCCGAGAAGGTGATTGTGTAGGGGATACCCGAGTTGGTTAAGGCTTGTTGTGCGAGCGGGCGATAAAACCCACCTTCACCGAATGTGATCAGGGGTACGGTACCTTCTTCGTATTGACAGTCTGGGGCGCAGACCCAGATGAGTGGGTCTTTCCAGAGGATCTTGTCTTCTGGTCGTCGGTTGTTTTCGAGCACCTGCAGCACGGCAACATCAAGTTCGCTGAGGGCCAACATTGAACTGAGCCGAAACGAGCGGTCAACGAAGAATTCGATCGACGTTTTGGGGTGAATGCGGTTGAAGCGTGAAAGCACGGCACAAATGCGCTCGGTGCTGATCTCTTCGGGGGTGCCGACTTTGACTGTGCCGGTTAGTTCTGAGCTCTCGAGGCGGCAAACGGCTTCGTCGTGTGTGCCGACGATGGCTCGAGCGTAGAGGAGGAGTTCTCGTCCGTCGCGCGAGGGACGCAGGGAATGTCCTTCGCGAATGAGCAGGTCACGGCCGACTTTCTCTTCGAGACGTTTGATTTTCCAGCTGACCGCGGACTGGCTGACCTGTAGAGATTCGGCCGCTCGGGTCATGCCGCCCAGATCGATGACGGAGATGAAAGTTCTTAGCGATTCAATGTCGAGTTGCACTGGTTGAGCACCCTAGTCGAAGCATGACAACTATTGGTAGAAAGTACAAAGAATATATGGTTGTGTCATAGCTATCGATGCCCGATAATACAGTCATGAACACCAACCCGAATCCATCCATAGTTTCAGCGTCAGTCCTTCGCGCGGCTTTTGGTCCGGGTTATCAGTTTGGTGGCGTGTCGGATTACACCCTGCGCGTCATCAGCCGATCCCCGGGTATCCACTAGCTCTCAGTTTTAGATCTGGCGGTGGATCGCCCCCCAGCCCACCGTCAACAAAGGTAGCGCCTCGCCGGTCCGCCCCCAGCCAACCGGCAGGCGCTACCAGCATCTCAGGGCGCTACCAGATGCGGCGGGCAGCGGCCCAGCGACTCAGTTCGTTACGGTTTGAGAACTGAAGCTTGCGGAGCACAGCGGAGGCATGTGTCTCGACCGTCTTGATCGAGATCGACAACCGACGGGCGATTTCTTTGTAGGTGTAGCCGCGGGCCAAATGCCTTAACACCTCTTGTTCTCTCGGTGTGAGGCGATCCAGGTCATCGTCGGCTTCTTCGTCGGTCGGGCCATCGCCGACCGTGAAGGCGTCGAGCACGAATCCCGCCAAGCGAGGGGAGAAAACCGCGTCGCCGTTGCTCACCCGGACGATGGCGTCGACCAAATCGTCACCGGATATTGACTTGGTGACGTAGCCACGAGCGCCTGCTCGCACCACGTTGATCACGTCTTCTGCTGCGTCAGATACCGACAGAGCCAAGAATCGGGTGTCGATTTGGCTGGAGGCAACCGCTTCTATGACTTCCCGCCCCGACCCCGACGGCAGGTGGACGTCGAGCAACACCACATCGGGCCGCCATTGTTCGATGACCCGATACCGCTGAGGCCACGTCGTCGGCCTCAGCCACGACATCGACTCGATCCCCGAGCTCAACGCGTACACCGCTGCGAAACAGCCGATGGTCATCAACGATGACGACCCTCGGAGCTGCAGCAACCATCCCCCCACCGTAGCGGCCTGTTGCCAGCGGACCGGCGGTAGCGGCGGCTCAGGTTCAGGGCGAGGCTGGCATCTGCTGGCCGTCTTCGGTGTCTCCGATTAGGGGAACGAAACGAACCATGCTCAGGGTTTCAGTGGTCCTTTGGTCGCCAGTCCTTCTTAGGCGGGTGAGGTGTTGGACCTGGCCCAGCGGTCCGAGAGGGACTATCAGACGCCCTCCATCTGCGAGTTGCTCAACCAACGGTGACGGGATGTTTTCGGTGGACGCGGTGACAACCACCGCCGAATAGGGCGCGCCGTCGGCGTAGCCGAGCGAGCCATCGGCTTGGACCACCGTCACGTTGTCGTAGCCAAGTTCGGATAGCACCTCGGCAGCCGCGTCAGCCAGTTTTTGGTGGCGTTCGACTGTGACCACCTCAGCGGCCAGACTCGCTAGCACTGCGGCCCCGTAGCCCGATCCAGTTCCCACCTCCAATACACGGTCGTCCGGTGTTATCTCTGCGGCTTCGGCCATCAACGCCACGATGTAGGGCTGCGAGATCGTCTGACTGGCCGGGATGGGTAACGGGTGATCCTGGTAGGCAGCGGCAGCCTGTGATTTGTGCACGAACCGATGCCGGGGCACAGACTCCAACGCGGCCAGCACTCGAGGGTCGACCACTCCACGCTTTTTGATCTGTTTGTTGACCATGGCCAAACGCCGTCGTCGGTGGGCTTCCTCACCTCCAGCGCGGCCAGAGTTCTTGCGCCTGCCCCGTCGACCTCGGTTCGGCTTGTCGTCCTCGCTGGGCATGCTCCATCTTCGCCGATCCGCTCGGCTCTCGCCGCGCGAAGATCTTGCCAGGCCTTTGGGCCGTCAGTTGCCGGTGAGACGTGGGCGGTCTTCGGGATTGCAGCCCGACATCTGCGAGATTGCTTCGGGTGGGGTGGTGTCGCCGGTGAGGTCGGCAGAGACGACCGGTGGTTCAAATCGGGTGGTGATGGGCACCACGCCGGCCCACCACGGACCGGCTATGTCGTCGGGTTCGTCTATCGGGTCTCCGCTGCGAACCTTGGCCGATGATTCGGTTAGCGGCATCTGCAACACCAGCGTCTTGTGCAGGTCGATTTCTGAGGGCGGACGACCCGTGTCCCAGATCTCGGCAATGTGATCGGTGACGAGCTTCAGTGCTGCGAGTTTGTGTTCGTCGTCAGTGATGCGCTGGGCATGTCCCCGCACTACCACCGAGCGGTAATTCATCGAGTTGTGGAACGGTGTTCGT
Organism: Candidatus Aldehydirespiratoraceae bacterium; assembly: GCA_965249055.1. Lineage (GTDB taxonomy): Bacteria > Actinomycetota > Acidimicrobiia > Acidimicrobiales > Aldehydirespiratoraceae > VXYK01. Next base: position 1,261,558 of record CBDFKX010000002.1, read on the forward strand.
GCCACCACCAGCCCGTCGAGGCAGGTCACGGTCACACATATCTCTTGACCTTCACCTGAGCCGAGCAGATGATTGGCGACCGCGCCATGAAGGTACAGGCTCTCGCCGTCATGTCCGAAGGCCATAGGCAGCACCAGCGGGCCGTCGGTCGTAGACACGCCTACGTGGGCGATCAACCCAGCATCGAGGATTTGCAGCACATTGGCCAGGTCATAACGCCCCCGATCAGCACTGCGCCGCACCTTCACCCGCTCCGAAGCCGGCTCCGTTCCGCTCTCAGCCTGCGTTTCATCCATCCCCGCGAGGCTACCGACCCACCGGTGCCGGTATGGCTGAATAAACGACCAACACGGGCAAAGGGTACGATTTGGGCTGGTCGAATTGGAAGGGTGACCGGTGAGCGCACGGGCTGATGTTTGGATGGCAAACCCGTGACGCTTGCGTTCGACGATCTGGCCGCGGGGATACGACTAGAGGGCGTGGTTGCTGATGGCTACGTGACGGTGGTGGCCCTGGAGATGCACGGGCCGAGTTCAGCAACCCTCACCTACCGTACGGGTGACGGACGGTTAGGCGACCGGATCATCGGAGCGGCCGATCTAGCGGGGTTTGTCGAGCCGGAGCAACGGAGATGGAGTTTCGATGCCGACGGTGCGATGTTCAAGCTCGCGGCGGAGGCGCAACGGTTGCAGCAGGCTCATCTGGCCGACCCGTTCGCGGCGGTCGACACATCCAACATCGAGCCCTACCCGCACCAGATCGATGCGGTTTATAACCGGATGCTTGAGCTTCGACCGCTGCGTTTCGTGCTCGCGGACGATCCGGGTGCGGGCAAGACGATCATGTCGGGGTTGTTGATCCGCGAGTTGATGTTGCGTGGCGATGTGGTCCGTTGCCTGATCGTGGCACCTGGGAGTCTGGTGGAGCAGTGGCAGGACAGCCACCGTCGAAGGTAGGGCGCTCCCACTCGACCGCTGGGCCAAAATCACTGGTCATCACCGCCAACAAATCGCCTCCATCGTCGGTCCAGGCCCAGCCTTCACCTGCTCGATGGTGCTGCTACTCACGGGCAAACCCACTGCGACGTGGTCAGCCTCGACGACCGCCAGGAACCACCAACTAGCCAAGCTGATGCAAATCTCAGAAGGAACCGTCAGCCGGCACCTGACAATCCTCTACGAAGCAGGCTTGCTCGACAAGACCGGCGCCGGCCGCGGTCGACGGCTCAATCCCGGCGCGATGTTGTGCGCGATTCTCGGGGTGGAAGTTGTGGACAACACACCCAAACTCGACTTCGGCGAAACCGAGCAGCGCGCGCATTCCGCGCGGGTTGAACCCGTCAGCGCGCGCATTTCGCGCGAGTCATCTTCTAGAAGGGGTAGAAAGATGGTCGCGTCCAAAACTGAAGCTGGCCGCGAGTCGATTGCGTCCAACCCCGAGCCTGTACGAAAAGAAGAACGGGCCGATCGGCCCAAAGTCCGACTGCGACCCAGGCCCCCAAGCAAACCATTCGACTGCTACCGATGCGGCGAGCCAGTCGGATACATGCGAGACGGTGAGCAACGGTTCAACCTCTGCGCCAAATGCCATAAACAAAACGATGCTCACGGACGCAACCGAGCGCGGGCCGTGCTTGCAGCCCGACAACTCAGAAACTCGCAAACCCCAGATTTCAGCGATCCGGTGATGTTCGAGCAACCCGACGATCCCGTCGAAACTGGTGCGTTTCGTTGACCGTGGTGTTCAGTAGTCGGCCCGTTGTCACACCCCGCGTGTACCGTTGTTGGCATGGACGACGAACTGAAGCACCAGCAGCTCGTCGATCCGATCACCTGGACTGCGCTCGAAATGAGCCGCGGCGACGGCGACGATCCAGAACTGTTGGCCGCGGTGGTGTACTCCGACGCCGCCTACAAACACCTCGCTCTAGCCGACCCAACCGACGCCGACCCCCACGGCCGACACTGGCTCATGCTCACCGACCTCGCCTCCTGGCTCGCCCGCACATACCACGAAGTCCTCTCCGAACGCGACCGCGGCTTCCCCCACATGGTGCCGCCGTCGTTCCCGACCGAGACGCTCACCGAGCCGACCGAGTGCGAAGTGCTCGACCACGTTCTGCGCGGCGACACCGACACGGCCTAAACCCCCCATGATCGAAACCCACCGGTACAACCCCGGCGATGAGATCGAGGCCATCGCCGCGGACTTCGAGCAGCGAGAGTTCACGCCCGACGAACTGGCGGAGATCAAGCGGACACGCCGCCGCTCACCGAGAATCGGAGAGACACGGGCCGACTCCAGGACCTGAACCAGGTTCACTGATCCCGTGACGGTCGAGCCAGTTCCGCCACGCCGTGCGCACATGCGGTGACAACCAAAGGTCTTCCCACATCTGCAGCAGCTCGTCGAGACGGATATAGAAGCGGATGTCGTCGTCGAGGCCTTCGGTCAGCACGCGCTCATAGAGCCGCCGCCGTTGCGGCTCGTGATCAAGGTCGTAGGTGAAGTCCGCCGGTTCGCTCCAGCCAAGATGGATCGGGAGCGAGACAACGCCTTCGGCTTTGACGATCCCGGAGTCGCCCACATCATCAGGTGTGGCCACCGGTCGGCCAGCGATCCAGGGAGGCGACTTCATCCCAGCAGGTTCCATCATCTCATCGTAATGAACGACTTCACGAGGCTCGCGCTCGACTGGTACCGGCAGGATGGCCAGCCGGGTCCTGATCGGTCGCGGTCGTCCTGGACGACGGTGGTATGGTGGCGATCTCAAGACCCGAAGGGAAGCCACCCATGAAACCAATTGATGTTCGGATCAGGATTTACGAGACGTTGAAGGACTCGTCGATCGACACGTCGTTCTCAGCCGACGAGATCGTTGATCTTCTCGACATTCCCGTCAGTATCGATTCTGCTGGAAGGGCGCTCCGGGCGCTCGGATTCGAGCAGATCGAGAAACGTCGGACGTTCCGTGAACCGTTCTGTTTTTGTAACACCATCGACAATTCCAAAGGTGTTACAAAAAATGAGTCATTGAAGGTGATCGAGGGACAACGCAACTGGGCTGAACGGCGAGCGTCCGGCAAGACACAGAAACCGCGCAACATTCGAGTGTGGGGAGCTGCCCGCCACGGCAAGAACAGATGCGGCACCATCGTCGCCACCAAACCGGCGCGCTGGAGGCGTCCGGAGCGTTGGCCTGAGATCATTGAGACGCAACGCAGCTTGAAGGCCTCAGGCGTGCCGTCCACAGCGATTGATCGTCACACCAAAGCCGCGGCCTCGACAGCGAACTCGACGCTCCCCCATCGGAGGCACCGCAAGCCAACAACACCGAGCAGGCCACCGCCGTATAACATCCACACAAGTGAAGGTGTTCCCGGATTCTCAGGTGGCTTCCTGACCGGGAGCACCTTCGCTCTCTGTTTGAAGCCCCCCGCACTTCTCGGAGTAACGGGGGCTTCTTCCTTTTCTACTGGCCCACGCCGATCGCCGTCGGCCGCCACCAAACACCGGCCTTCGCCGGTACCGTTCTCGTGGGGTATAACCCCAGCTCAGACCCAATTTTCGGCGCTGAGAGCAACTGTGCGCCTTCAAACGCCGGCATTTTCACTCGATCGAGCACCCACCGCTCACAGCGGCCTTCTCTTTCTGTACCGGCCAGGGCTTCACAGGGTTTGCTGTTCGTTGCCGGTGATCGTCCGCGACTGCACCGGCAATGTCGTGATCGAGCCATCCGCGAACACCACGGTGATCGACACTTCGATCGTCACCACATGCGGCCCGCCGATCCGCGGCAAGAACCAGATTTGCGTCCACCCGCGCCGAGTACCCAGCGCCGAGTCGGTCGCCCAAATATCGGGGTCAACATCAGGCGACGACCATCGGTAGGTGACGCCGTTATAAATAGTGGCGCAGCCTCGCGGCACCAAATCCGAAACTGTGCCCTGCCGTTGGTCGTTGCTGACCGCCTCGACCCACATGTCCCGTTTCCACCGAGTGCCCGTCGGCATCTCACCCGCGTTCACAGTCCCGATGATCACTTGCAGATCCCCCGCCGCCTCGACCCGTTCCTCAATCAACGTTGCGCAGGTCAGCACCGCGGTCGTCGTGGTGGTGGTCGTGCCGGTACCGATCGTGCATGGAGGTACCGTCCGGACGAAGCGGGTGTCGTGGCCCGTCCCGTTGATCGTTTGATAGGAGGCCCCGCAGGTGTTCGGTACGAAGGTGTGGGTGTGACAATTCCGACCGTCGCCGGTGTGGGAGTGTCCCGTCGAGCAACTCGACGGCAAGGTCGTGGTAGTCGTTGTCGTCGTGGTTGTCGTCGGTCCCTGAGTCGTCGTCGGCCCCTGATCGATCGTCGTTGGTGGCGAAGCGCACGGTTCACCCGACAGATGCTGATGACCCGCACCATCCATCACTTCCCCTGTCGTCGTGCAAACTACTAAATCAAACGTCAGCGGGTCATGCCAAGCAATCGAATGCGACGTGGCCGTGTAACCGACATACTGGGTGAACGGCGCGTCAGGCAACGGGCCAGACACACATTCCTTCCCGAAATCGTTATAGCCTTGTTCAAGCGTGCAAGATAGAGTCTTGGGTACGCCGGTGTCGTCGTGCGTCCAAGTAACGGTGATCGTCGCGTCGTAGGCACCCGTAACGACGTGTGTGGCCCATGGCTCCCAGGTATCGTCGTGGACCGCTTGGACCCGTTCTGCAGGTGTCGAAGACCACAACATCGCCACCGCCACCAAAACAACGACCGCTACCCAACTTCTGGCGATCACCAGCAGCCGCTCACGTCGATGAGGTTGTGCGCACCACTCCCCGACGGGTTCCACCGCTCACGGTTCCACGGAGAAGTCGACGTTCCCCCTGTTGGCTCATTCAGCAGCCGGTAGTAGTCCGGGATGTCGGTGCGTGCTAGCCGCCAGTCCCCGACGATGTTTTCGCCTGCAGGGTGGTCGTGGTAGGCGTTCAAAAACTTGTCGCTGAGTACGCTGTAGTCGATACACACGTACATCATGATTTCGTCGGCTGAGTTGTTGGCGAACACGATGCCGATGATTTCAGCGCCGTCGTACGGCACCCCGTAAGGAACGCTGGTGGCGGTGGTGGTGAGCGCCATACCCGGCACTAGGCGCACAGGTTCAGTCGCGCCCCATTCAATGTCAGGCCCCAACGGATTCACCGCGACGAACGGTTCGGTTTCCTCAGGGATTGGCTCAGTCGGCGGCAACGGCTCACCCTCCGGCTCAGCAGCCGTCGTCGTCGTTGTTGTCGTTTCGTCTTCTGGGATTGTTGTATCCGTGGTCAAGGTGACCACGACCGGATCAACCACCACCTCCTTCGGCAATGGTGTCGGCCCAACATCGGGAGTTACTGGCCCGTCCACATCATCGGGACCATCCACTACGAGAATCTCCGGTGCCGGGTTGGTCTCAGCGATGATCGCAGCCAGCTCGTCAATGGTGACCGCGCCGGTCGTCGTGGTCGTCGTGGAGGTTGTGGTGGTCGTCGTGGAGGACGCAACCGGCGCGGTCGTCGTCGGAGTGGAGGTTGTCGTGGTTGTCGTTGTGGTTGTCGTTGTGGAGGGCCTGCTCACCGGAGGCTCGTCGAAAACAAGCGGTGCCGCGGGTTCTCTCGAGCTGCCTCCGAGGTCGAAGACCCACACAAGCCCAAACACAAACAGCGCCGCTACTGCTGCCATCGCCGCTACTTCACCCAAGCGGAAATCTCTCATTAGATGTCGTTTGGCTTTCTCATCGTGTTACTACATCGACCTCGACGAGCTACTGGCCATGTGGAAGGACCTCTGGCTATCACCACACGTCCGCGAGGCATGGCAGCACTGGCTTGACCGCCACGACATCACCAGGATGGGTCCAGCGGTGGCGGTTCAGGGTCATGCAGTTCTTGGAGCGGCTCCAGCGGCGGCGGCTCGGGCTGAGGCTCTTGGAGCGGCTCCAACGGCGGCGGCTCGGGCTGAGGCTCTTGGAGCGGCTGGGGGTCATGCAGTTCTTGGAGCTTGTCCCAGAGGCGATGTCGATTCTCGGGGGTGTCTTTGTTCATGGCAGCTTTGTACGTTTCCGCGAAGGCCTCATCGGTGATCGAGGGGAAGGTGGCCTTGGCGATTGCGATGAAGTCAAGGAACGGCTCGGGCCATTGCTCTTCTCGCGCTGCGGCTCGTACAGGAGCGGTTTCGGAGTGTTCGATGCCGGTCACATCATCGGGGAGCTAATCGAGCGCTGTGCGCAGGACGGCTAGGGCTTGGTTGGGGTCATCGGCTCCGGGGACGATGACGTGGTTTTCGTGTCGGCCTCTGGTTGTTTGGACATAGAGTTGGCTGCGGTTTGCTCCAGCGGCGGCGACGGCGACGGAGTGGTCGACGGTTTGGCCCTGGGAGCGGTGGATGGTGGTGGCCAGGGCGTGCTCGATCCACGGGCGGCCGTCTTCGTTGGCTCCGAGCACGTATTCGGCGGGGAGTGCGGCGGTGATGCCGGGGGAGTCGAGGCGTTCGACGTGCAGGTGGTTGCGGTCCCGCCCCAGGACTCGCCATCGAGCACCATTGAGCACGGTGTCACCGCGACTGTCGGTGAGGTTGGGATCGTTGCGTCCTGTGATGATGATGTCGCCGGTAGCGATGGGGGTTTCGACGTTGAGGTCGGATCGCTGCAGCCTGAGCAGTTCGGGTCCTAGCTCCAGGTTGTGCCGCAGGGCCATGTTGAGGGTGTGAACGTGGGCGCGGGTGTGCGCGGTCGCTAGGAACGTCTGGTCGGATCGCAGCGCGTGTCGGTGGTGTTTAACGACGTTGGCCACGATGTCGGTCCAGTTGGCGGCGGCATGGACACGGCCGTTGTCGTTGAGCGTGTCGATAGCGGTGTGGTCGCCCTGCGCCAGGAGGCGACTGTTGGCGTACTCCCAATCCTCTGCGAAGCGCCAGCCGGTGTCGAGTTCGACAGCGGCGTGTCGTTCGGTGAGTAGCCGGAACATGCCGCCGGCGTTGATCGCCGGCAACTGCTTGGGGTCACCGATCAACGCGATCTTTGATCCTGACTTGGCGGCTGCGGCGACGACCGCTGCGAGATCGACGGTGGACACCATCCCGGCTTCATCGACGATCCATACGCCTGGCGGGGGAGGGCCTGCACGGCCGCGCAGGATCCCGGCGACGGTGCGGGACTCGGCAAGGCCGGCTTCTTTGCGCAGGATTTCTCCGGCTTGGGCTGCGACGGTGATTCCTGTGACCTTGTAGCCGGCGCGGGTCCAACGTGCCGCGGCGGCTTTCATCATCGTGGTTTTGCCTGTACCGGCCGCGCCGACAACCGTTGAGATCGTGTCGCCGGTACTGCAGATGTGGTTGACCGCGGCTTCCTGGTCTTCGCTGAGGTTCTCAGCCCAACCGTCGTAGCTGTCAGCGACCGCGCAGACGGTATCGAGACCGGCGGCGGCTGCAGCAAGGATCTCGCGCTCGGCGTGCCACACCGACGGTGCCTGGTAGACCGTGGCGTTGGGATCGACGGTCTGTTCCATCGGCGCGCCCGGAGGCAGTACCGGTTCGATGATGGTGACCGCTCGATTCAGCGTGTCGTCGCACAGCCAGCTCACCCAACGGTGATCCGCTCCTTCCTCAATCAACGTTGCGCAGGTCAGCACCGCTGTTGTCGTGGTGGTGGTCGTGCCGGTACCGATCGTGCATGGAGGTACCGTCCGGACGAAGCGGGTGTCGTGGCCCGTCCCGTTGATCGTTTGATAGGAGGCCCCGCAGGTGTTCGGTACGAAGGTGTGGGTGTGACAATTCCGACCGTCGCCGGTGTGGGAGTGTCCCGTCGAGCAACTCGACGACAAGGTCGTGGTAGTCGTTGTCGTCGTGGTTGTCGTCGGTCCCTGAGTCGTCGTCGTCGTGGCGTCGTCCGAGAACGTCCCGCAGACACCGCCGTCGGTGTGGGGGTACTCCACGATCAGAGCGTTGTTGGCTGCGCACACCAGCAGATCGAACGTCGGCGGGTCCGGCCACTCATCCCAGTGGCGGTCCGAGTAGTAGTACCCTGGGGGTGCGACGTGACCGCAGTCGGTGCCTTGATGCCCCGATTGATACGGATTCAAGGAACAGCCCGTCTTCGTGGTGCCGGTGCCGCCGATCTGGTTCCAGAGGTTGATGTGTTTACCGTTGTAAGCCAGCGTGAGCGTGGTGGTCGCGCCGCCGACGAACACCATCCCCTCCGGTGCCGGGTCGTGACCCGCCTGCGCGGTGTCGGTGGCTGTTGTGAACGCTGCTAGAGCGACTGCCGCGACAACGAGCACAGCTATTACGACAACGGACCGATGTCGTAACCCGCGCCCGTGTGGTGTCAACATGTTTGCCCGCCGTACCGCCACGCGCTGTATGTCGCGCCATCGGCGTCCGGCACCGTGACGGACACTTCGATACGCCACAGTCCGTCGTCGCCGAGCCAGGCATACGCGGCCCAGTGGTGACCGTCAGCGTCGCACGCCTCGATCTCTTGGAACCCTCCGTAGTCATTGAATCCGACCACTACAACGTTGAACACGCCGAACGGGGAGTTGGTTGATTCGATCAGCGTGCCGATCTCGACGTGTAGTGGCACCGTACGCGGCGTGGGCATGCCGCTGAGGTCGTGGAACGTTTCGGTGGCGTCAGCAACAGAGGCATCAATGGGTTCCCCAACTATCGGAGGCAACGCCACAGACGGCGTGGCGGTCGTTGTTGTCGGGGTGTGGTCGTCGTGGCCGCCTGTGTAGGTGTCGTCCCCCGTGATGACCACGAAGCCCTCCGCTGGCGGGATTGGGACTTCCGGCGGAAGCTCAGATGCAGAACTGATATCAGTCGGAATCGTCAGTGGTGCAGCAAAGGACGTGGTGGGCTGCTCCTCGATCCCAGGAGCAACCGGCGCGGTCGTCGTCGGAGTGGAGGTTGTCGTGGTCGTTGTGGTTGTCGTGGTTGTCGTTGTGGTTGTCGTTGTGGAGGGCCTGCTCACCGGAGGCACGTCGTCGAAAACAAGCGGTGCCGCGGGTTCTCTCGAGCTGCCTCCGAGGTCGAAGACCCACACAAGCCCAAACACAAACAGCGCCGCTACTGCTGCCATCGCCGCTACTTCACCCAAGCGGAAATCTCTCATTAGATGTCGTTTGGCTTTCTCATCGTGTTACCCGCAGCGCCGTCGCCTAAGACTCTAACCGGCGGTTGTGACATGCCGGTCCGGCGAACGGTTCCGCTGAAACCGGATTCTGATGCTCCCACCTAAGGAGCATCCACCAGTCGAACGGCGTCCCCCCGCTCTTTTGTACAGGCCAACCCCCCGCCAGAAGGCCCGTACAGCGACGAACACACCGTCGGTGGCCCCGGAGAGTGGTGCTGCACCCCCAAACGTCGCACCACGGACCGCTCAGGCCGAAATCCACGAAGAACCACGCCGCGGCGACTAGCCAATTTCTGCGCACGGCGGGCGCATGGCCACGTTCGACACTTTCTGTCCGTGCTGCAGCAGGATCTTCGAGCAGACAGAAAACGCCGTCGTCGACGCAGGCTGGACGTCCAGACAAAAAACGCTGTCGCCGGCGTCGAGTTCCGGACGGACAGTTCGTGTCTGCTTGAGCACCTGGTCGCCGTCGAGACAAGTTTCTGCCCGGTTGCTTCGTACAGGCCGAGTTCTGACCGTTTCGGGCTGCGCAAGCCCCGTCGTTCAGGGCGGGGTTAGCAGCCTCGTTGTGGTGGGTATTGTGGCTGGTAGACAGCGGTTTTGGTGGTAGGCTGTGGTTATGTCCTTTCGGTATCGGGCTTATCCCACTGAATCCCAGCAAGCAGGGATGGTTCAGCATTGTGGGCAGTCACGGTTGGTGTGGAACACCGCGTTGGAGCAGATGAACGCCGCCTTCCAACGCGGTCTGCGGGTCGACTGGGGCGATTGGGACGCTGAACTCGCCGCGTTGCGCAACGACCGCGAGTTTGCTTGGTTGCGTGAGCAGGGTTCGTCGAGTGTTCAACAGCAAGCACTCCGGCAACTAAGGCAAGCATTCCGCAACTACTGGAGTAACCCCGCTCATTTCGGTAGGCCGAAGTTCCGCGCCAAGTTCCGCACCGGCGACGGGTTCGTTATCCGTGACGTGAACGTTCGCAAATTGAACCGGAAATGGTCGCAGGTGCATGTCCCGAAGATCGGGTGGGTGAAGTTCCGCCGCGACCGCCCTATCGGCAAACACGGTATGGCTCACGTCACCCGCGACCGCCAGCAACGTTGGCATGTGTCGTTCTCAACGCCGCAAACCCCCGTCAAACAGGCCGAAGACGCAGACACCAACACTGTGGGTGTGGATCGTGGGATCACCACCACCGCCGCGACCTCGAACGGGCAACTCCTGAACATTCCGAAACCGAGACCGAAGGAGGTGAAGAAATACAGAAGCCTGCAACGCCAAAAACAGAGACAGCAGCCCGGATCGAACCGGTATGCCCGCACCAAAGCAGAGATAGCCAAACTCGATGGTCGCTGGGCAGCCCGACGCAAAGACTGGGTTGAGAAAACGTCAACGAAGCTCGTGGCTGAGAACCATCTGATCGTGTTCGAGAACCTCAACACCAAACAGATGATGAAGTCAGCGTCGGGCACCGTCGACGACCCCGGCGTCAACGTCGCTGCCAAACGCGGCCTGAACCGTGTGATCGCCCAGTCATGCTGGGGGATGCTCGCAACACGCACCCGCCAGAAAGCTGAAGCCACCGGCGTGGCCTTCATCGAAGTACCGGCCGCGTACACGTCACAGAAATGCTGCCGCTGCGGACACACCGACCCGAAGAACAGATCGAACAAGCTCTTTCAATGCGCAAGTTGCGGGCACACAGCAGACGCAGACACCCAAGCTGCCTGCAACATTCTGGCGGATGGACTAGCCGTCATCAGACGTGGAGAACCGAAAAGGAACCATGAAACGTCAACCCTCTCCTACGAAGCGCAAGCCGCGTAGAAGAAACCCCGGACTTCAGGACGGGGAGAAGTCATAGATTAGGATGGCTCGATGGAGTACGAATGGGAGCATCAGAATCCGGTTTCGGCGGAACGCGGACCGGCATGTCACAACCGCCGGTTAGAGTCGGGTAACACGATGAGAAAGCCAAACGACATCTAATGAGAGATTTCCGCTTGGGTGAAGTAGCGGCGATGGCAGCAGTAGCGGCGCTGTTTGTGTTTGGGCTTGTGTGGTTCTTCGACCTCGGAGGCAGCTCAAATGAACCCGCGGCACCGCTTGTTTTCGACGACGTGCCTCCGGCGGGCAGACCCTCCACAACGACAACCACAGAGCGAGCCACCACCACTACCATTGCTGGCGCTACGAGCACAGCGAGCGACGCAGATCATGGACACACCCACGACGAACCTGTTGCGACTTATCCAATCGTTGAACCGTTCACCGTTGAGCAGGTTGAATGTCTCGACGCGTTGGGGCATATCCACCCGAAGATCCTAGACGCTCACATCGGCGACGAGGCAGCGAACGAGTGCCACGCACATACTTGCGAAACACCGGTTCACAGCACCGGAATCACCTACACCGGCGAACCGTTCCCGTGCCCAGTTCCCACCACCGAAGCACCAACAACAACGGCTGCGGAGACAACATCCACACCACCCCCAACAACAACGGCTGCGGAGACAACATCCACACCACCCCCAACAACAACGGCTGCGGAGACAACAGAACCTGATCCTGTATCAGAGCGTTACTACCCACCTGGCTACCCTGACGTTTATAGCCTGACCGCCAACCCCGACGTTTACTATTATCGCACCGACGACCCCGACCGGCACGCGCCCCTCGACCCTGTGGACGTGTGCGCAGGGATCGACTGGCCAGGAGCGCCGACGCTGACAGACGGCGATCATGTGCCGACGATAGGCACACTGATCTACGAAGACGTGTGTTGGCTCGACAATCAGAGATATTGCCGTAGCGACAACCCCTACCACGGGCCGTCGGATCTGTATTACCCGTGCCCGTACGACGTTCCGAACACCCGCGTTGATGCTTGCCCGAGCACCGCGACCGCTGACGCGGTGCTGAACGTGACGCGTTGGCCTGTCTCGTTTCGGGACTTCCCGACGCTCAACGCGCTGAACCTTGATGCAGGTACCTACCGCGCCGAGTTTTGTTTTCGGTACAACAACCCGTGGACCGGCATCCCAGGATTCTTAGGTCGGGCTGTGTGGTTCTATCCCACCGGCGAGGGCACCAACACCGACTACCACACGGACCGGTTTGTTGTCTTTCCTGTTGGGTTGTTGGCCGAGGTCGACGCCAACGACGAAGCAACTTTTGTGATTCCGCACTCTGGCGCATGGTCGTTCCGACCGTTCGGGTTAATCAACGCGACATGGAGGCTTGCGCTTTGGAAGACCGCTTGACCCGTCCTGTTGGGTTGTTGCTAGTTGTTTGTGTCGCCGCGTCTGTGTTGTTGTTATCCAGCGAACCCGATGAAGCCGTAGCCGACGGGGCCGGTGCGACGACTCCGCACTGTGCGCTGGCAACCGTTGATGATTTATGTCATGACTCTCACACCTGGACCGGCAAAAAGATCGCGACGCTCTCTCACCCAACCGAGCCGAGCCACAGCGCGGACTGCCCCAAAGACGCGACAGGGAAGGTGTCCGCGGACGAGGCGTCGGCGGCTGCTTGGGGCAACTCTTGCCCAAATCCGAACTGGGAATGGGGTTGGTTTATCGAAGCCAGATACGTTCAGGTGGTGAAGGTTGTTGTATCGCAAAACCTGCATGGCACCCACCCGCCGACGACGACATCCGATACCACCTCGACTACGACCACGCCCACAATCGAGACTGGTTGTGTCGATATCGAACACGCTCACGGCTGGGTTGACCACGCCACCGGGCCACCGACTAGCTGCCACGTTCATTCATGTGCGTGGCTCGTCACCAAGTCGTGGCACCAGCCCGACCGGAACTGCAACTGGCCGACCACGACCACAAACGTTGACGACGCCACGACGACGACGATCGATCAGGGGCCGACGACGACTCAGGGTCCGACGACGACTCAGGGTCCGACGACGACTCAGGGGCCGACGACGACTCAGGGGCCGACGACAACCACGACGACCGCGGTGCTGACCTGCGCAAAGTTGATTGAGGAACGGGTCGAGGCGGCGGGGGATCTGCAAGTGATCATCGGGACTGTGAACGCGGTTGAGATGCCGACGGGCACTCGGTGGAAACGGGACATGTGGGTCGAGGTGGTGTCAGGCGGTGTTCGGCAGGGCACAGTTTCGGATTTGGTGCCGCGAGGCTGCGCCACTATTTATAACGGCGTCACCTACCGATGGTCGTCGCCTGATGTTGACCCCGATATTTGGGCGACCGACTCGGCGCTGGGTACTCGGCGCGGGTGGACGCAAATCTGGTTCTTGCCGCGGATCGGCGGGCCGCATGTGGTGACGATCGAAGTGTCGATCACCGTGGTGTTCGCGGATGGCTCGATCACGACATTGCCGGTGCAGTCGCGGACGATCATCGGCAACGAACAGCAAACCCTGTGAAGCCCTGGCCGGTACAGAAAGAGAAGGGCGCTGTGAGCGGTGAGCGGTCGATCGAGTGAAAATGCCGGCATTTGAAGGCGCACAGATGGCCACAGTGCCGAAAAATGGGGTTGGCCTGGGGTTATAGTGCCTCAGGGTCGAACGAGAATCGCTTGTCTTCGTGGCGATCGGCGGGGGAGTGTCTCACCGGCCAGTAAGAATTGGCGGTGATGTTGACGGATTCAGCCTGTACCGAAGAAGAGGCGGCGGCGGCGGTCGCGATGATGCGATCGTCGACCGACGTGGCCAGGCTCGAGCATCCTCCGATCGTCACGGTTGACGGATGGTGTGATCCGTTCGGCCGTCCGCTCATCAGTGTTGCCGCGAGGTGTGTGCTCTGCCGCTCGATCAGCGACGACACTGTGGTGTCTCGGCCTGTGCTGCAGGAGTGGTTCGACTCTGGTGTCGAGGACATTCAGGCGACGTAAGCCCGTGCACCTGTGGTGCTACGGTCACAGCGGCAAGCTAGATTGCGGGCGACGAAGGGGTCAACAAGGCGTGATTGGAAGCCGGATCAGCAAGATCGCAGTGTCCGACGCTGGCCGCGCCATCGAGTACCGCGCCGACGTTGCCATCGAGGAAGTGTCCGGAGCCGAGGACTACATGGCCCGCGGTGACGCCCCGAGACATTGGACCGGGTCAGGTGCGGCTGCAGCGCGGCTTGAGGACCCGATGGACCTCGACCAGTGCGAGCTGATCAACGCGGCCCGTGACCCGATCACCGGCGATCGGCTGGGCCGATTCACGCCGCAGACCGGTGCGTTGGAGTTCAGTATCGCACCCCCGAAATCTGTGTCTGTACTGGCCGCGCTGACCGCGGCGATGAGCGACGAACAGATCAACCGTGTGATCGACGATGCCCTGAAGGCCGCGGCGGACGCAGCGGTGGCCACCGCCGAGGACCTCGGTGGGCACTTGAGCCGCAGCCACACCGGTGTCGGTGCCGACCGGCGAATGGTGTGGCTGCGCACCGACGGGCTGATCGGCAGTGTCTTCGCACACGAAACCAACCACCGCGGCGACATGCAAAAACATCGCCACGTCGTCATCGCCAACCGGGTGTGTCGCACCGATGGACAGTGGGCGTCGATCGACACACAAGCCGTATTCGCGGCGAAGGGCGCAATGGTTGCTGTTGCTGGCGCGGTGTTCAACCAGCACCTGGTCGAGCAGCTCGGTGTCGTGTTGACCGACGAAGGCGAAATCGCCGGCGTTCCCGACGACCTGATCAAGCTGTTCAGCTCACGCAACTCCGAAGTGCAATCCGCGCTCGCGGAGTGGGTCCAGCAGCAGGAGGCCAAAGGCGAGACCCTGAGCAAACGTCAGAAACTCGACGCTGCAGAACGGTTTGCTACGACCACCCGTTCCGGGCCACAAGATCCCGTCCAGGAGACGACCAGCCAGCGCCTCGACCGTTGGCTGACCGAAGCAAGCGCGAAGCTCGGTGTCGAACCCGACGAGATCAACCTGGGTCCATCTGCCGACGAGGTGGCCTCGCAGCAACAGCGGCTGCAGTCGTGGGCATGGCCGCCGAGCGGTTCGTTCACCGCGCCGGTAGCCGACGCCCGCGACCAGCTCTATGTCGTGATGGCCAACAAAGCAGTGTGGCGTCGTCGCCAGTTGTTGAGCCAAGCCGCCAAGGTCGTGCCTCCAGGAGCGGATCACCGTTGGGTGAGCTGGCTGTGCGACGACACGCTGAATCGAGCGGTCACCATCATCGAACCGGTACTGCCTCCGGGCGCGCCGATGGAACAGACCGTCGATCCCAACGCCACGGTCTACCAGGCACCGTCGGTGTGGCACGCCGAGCGCGAGATCCTTGCTGCAGCCGCCGCCGGTCTCGATACCGTCTGCGCGGTCGCTGACAGCTACGACGGTTGGGCTGAGAACCTCAGCGAAGACCAGGAAGCCGCGGTCAACCACATCTGCAGTACCGGCGACACGATCTCAACGGTTGTCGGCGCGGCCGGTACAGGCAAAACCACGATGATGAAAGCCGCCGCGGCACGTTGGACCCGCGCCGGCTACAAGGTCACAGGAATCACCGTCGCAGCCCAAGCCGGAGAAATCCTGCGCAAAGAAGCCGGCCTTGCCGAGTCCCGCACCGTCGCCGGGATCCTGCGCGGCCGTGCAGGCCCTCCCCCGCCAGGCGTATGGATCGTCGATGAAGCCGGGATGGTGTCCACCGTCGATCTCGCAGCGGTCGTCGCCGCAGCCGCCAAGTCAGGATCAAAGATCGCGTTGATCGGTGACCCCAAGCAGTTGCCGGCGATCAACGCCGGCGGCATGTTCCGGCTACTCACCGAACGACACGCCGCTGTCGAACTCGACACCGGCTGGCGCTTCGCAGAGGATTGGGAGTACGCCAACAGTCGCCTCCTGGCGCAGGGCGACCACACCGCTATCGACACGCTCAACGACAACGGCCGTGTCCATGCCGCCGCCAACTGGACCGACATCGTGGCCAACGTCGTTAAACACCACCGACACGCGCTGCGATCCGACCAGACGTTCCTAGCGACCGCGCACACCCGCGCCCACGTTCACACCCTCAACATGGCCCTGCGGCACAACCTGGAGCTAGGACCCGAACTGCTCAGGCTGCAGCGATCCGACCTCAACGTCGAAACCCCCATCGCTACCGGCGACATCATCATCACAGGACGCAACGATCCCAACCTCACCGACAGTCGCGGTGACACCGTGCTCAATGGTGCTCGATGGCGAGTCCTGGGGCGGGACCGCAACCACCTGCACGTCGAACGCCTCGACTCCCCCGGCATCACCGCCGCACTCCCCGCCGAATACGTGCTCGGAGCCAACGAAGACGGCCGCCCGTGGATCGAGCACGCCCTGGCCACCACCATCCACCGCTCCCAGGGCCAAACCGTCGACCACTCCGTCGCCGTCGCCGCCGCTGGAGCAAACCGCAGCCAACTCTATGTCCAAACAACCAGAGGCCGACACGAAAACCACGTCATCGTCCCCGGAGCCGATGACCCCAACCAAGCCCTAGCCGTCCTGCGCACAGCGCTCGATTAGCTCCCCGATGATGTGACCGGCATCGAACACTCCGAAACCGCTCCTGTACGAGCCGCAGCGCGAGAAGAGCAATGGCCCGAGCCGTTCCTTGACTTCATCGCAATCGCCAAGGCCACCTTCCCCTCGATCACCGATGAGGCCTTCGCGGAAACGTACAAAGCTGCCATGAACAAAGACACCCCCGAGAATCGACATCGCCTCTGGGACAAGCTCCAAGAACTGCATGACCCCCAGCCGCCGCCGTTGGACAAGCTCCAAGAACTGCATGACCCCGAGCCGCCGCCGTTGGACAAGCTCCAAGAACTGCATGACCCCGAGCCGCCGCCGTTGGAGCCGCTCCAAGAGCCTCAGCCCGAGCCGCCGCCGCTGGAGCCGCTCCAAGAACTGCATGACCCCGAGCCGCCACCGCTGGACCCATCAGACTTCGACATCAGTCTCTGAACTTCGCTGGCCCGCCGCCGATCGCCGCCGATCGCCGCCAACCAAGCCCAAAACCGACGGTTATCGGTGCCGTTCTGATGGACTATACCCCCAGGTCAACGCCAATTTTCGCCATTCTGGGCAACTGTGGGCCCTAAAAAGCCGGCATTTCGGCGGTTTTGACCCTTCAAGGCGCTCAGAGCCGTTCTACCGAAACGCCGTCAGGAGCCTCACAACGACCGCCGATCCTGATTGTCTGGGACTCAAGTCCAGGCCCCAGAGACGATTCACGTACCGAACTGCTGCTCGCGCTCTCGTTTGCAACGGTCGCAAACCAAGACCTCGGAGTTTCCGATCACCGGCCCCACCCAGACGCTGCCCAAGCGGATTTGGCACACTTCACAGAGATCGCTCATGAGCGCAACGATACCGCGCCCGGTGTGACAGCTCAGGATTACACCCGATAGTGCCAAGCCAGACGGCTAGCCGTCGTCGGGCCACGTCGCGTCAGGCGGCGATATCGGCTGCAAACGGTCACGGAGTTGCTGCTCGAACTCAGCACGCGGTATCGGTGTCGCAGCGAGCAGTTTGTCGCACGAGTCTTCCAGCGTGAGAACTTCCCAATGACTCCGGGTTAGCTGACCGTCGGCAACTTCGGGCAGCCCCGCCGAGCCAACCCCAGCCCCAGCCAAAGCACCGACCCCGGCTCCGAGGGAGCAGCACCGCGGCCCCACACCGACAGCGCGTCAGGCAACGGGCCAGACACACATTTCTTCCCGAAATCGTTATAGCCTTGTTCAAGCGTGCAAGATAGAGTCTTGGGTACGCCGGTGTCGTCGTGCGTCCAAGTGACGGTGATCGTCGCGTCGTAGGCGGCCGTAACGACGTGTGTGGCCCATGGCTCCCAGGTATCGTCGTGGACCGCTTGGGCCCGTTCTGCAGGTGTCGAAGACCATAACATCGCCACCGCCACCAAAACAACGACCGCTACCCAACTTCTGGCGATCACCAGCAGCCGCTCACATCGAGCCGAGTCCCCAGCCCGCTCGCCTCCCACCGCTCACGGACCCACGGAGAAGTCGACGTTCCCCCTGTTGGCTCATTCAGCAGCCGGTAGTAGTCCGGGATGTCGGTGCGTGCTAGCCGCCAGTCCCCGACGATGTTTTCGCCTGCAGGGTGGTCGTGGTAGGCGTTCAAAAACTTGTCGCTGAGTACGCTGTAGTCGATACACACGTACATCATGATTTCGTCGGCTGAGTTGTTGGCGAACACGATGCCGATGATTTCAGCGCCGTCGTACGGCACCCCGTAGAAAAGGTCGGTGGCGGTGGTGGTGAGCGCCATACCCGGCACTAGGCGCACAGGTTCAGTCGCGCCCCATTCAATGTCAGGCCCCAACGGATTCACCGCGACGAACGGTTCGGTTTCCTCAGGGATTGGCTCAGTCGGCGGCAACGGCTCACCCTCCGGCTCACCAGCCGTCGTCGTCGTTGTTGTCGTTTCGTCTTCTGGGATTGTTGTATCCGTGGTCAAGGTGACCACGACCGGATCAACCACCACCTCCTTCGGCAATGGTGTCGGCCCAACATCGGGAGTTACTGGCCCGTCCACATCATCGGGACCATCCACTACGAGAATCTCCGGTGCCGGGTTGGTCTCAGCGATGATCGCAGCCAGCTCGTCAATGGTGACCGCGCCGGTCGTCGTGGTCGTCGTGGAGGTTGTGGTGGTCGTCGTGGAGGACGCAACCGGCGCGGTCGTCGTCGGAGTGGAGGTTGTCGTGGTTGTCGTTGTGGAGGGCCTGCTCACCGGAGGCACGTCGTCGAAAACAAGCGGTGCCGCGGGTTCTCTTGAGCTGCCTCCGAGGTCGAAGACCCACACAAGCCCAAACACAAACAGCGCCGCTACTGCTGCCACCGCCGCTACTTCACCCAAGCGGAAAACTCTCATTAGATGTCGTTTGGCTTTCTCATCGTGTTACCCGCAGCGCCGTCGCCTAAGACTCTAACCGGCGGTTGTGACATGCCGGTCCGGCGAACGGTTCCGCTGAAACCGGATTCTGATGCTCCCACCTAAGGAGCATCCACCAGTCGCGGCGGGACTCGCGCGAACATTCAAATGGCGATCAAATGTTCAGTCCGCCGGGGCCGTTTCGTGCCCCAACAGGATCCTCTAGAAGTTCCCGATCCGCTCTGACACACCCCTCTGAAAGAATGGCCATCATGATCTCAGTTCAACCCTTCCAGAATGGTCGATGACCGCACCGACGCAGACAACGCCGTCGCATTGTCGCTCAGCCACCGCCAGCTTCGATCCCTGGTGCTCGAGCGGCTGCGCAAACGCGACGCCGCACGCCGCCGATGAACGAGTCCACACGCGCTGAACTCTCCGATCAGTGGCACCGGCTGAACATCGACGGCTGGCCAGCCGTCATCAGCCGACGGGATCGAGGTCGTAGGTGTCGGCTACAAATCCTGAGCCGGTAAGACCCTTCTTGAAGTTGCCTTTGGTCTTCGCGTGGTGAGGCATGCGAACGCTGTCTGCATTGAAGCACCATGAGTCGGATACCGAGTACCAGAATATCGTGTCATGTTTCCGGCTGAATTGACGCATCCCCGGTGATCCTGGACCCGTGTAGCACCACACGATTTCGTTGCGGAACTGGGCACGTCCGAATATCGGCGTCCATGACCAGTTTGAGATAGTGCGACATGGTGGGGTCGCAGTGCAAATAAACCGACCCGGTGGGTTTCAGGACACGCCTCATCTCCAATAGACGCACGCACCCATGTAGGCGAGGTAGGACTTGTCGCTGTCCCGCATGGCGGCGAGCAGCACCCTGTAAAGACCTGGGTGGCGGTGCTCCATGAGGTTGATCCACTCGGTGTCGATATCGCTGAGCGTCCAGGTGTTGCCCGAGACCGGCTCCTATCCGGAGGTCCCAGATGGGCCAAGCAACAGAAGCCAGAAGCCACCACAACCGCGCACCCACACAGAGCCAGTCGAGATCGAGGGCCTCCCCGAGGGCCTCCCACTCAACCGGTGGACCACAGCCACGATCGGGCAACGCCGACATGTCGTTACACAGGTCGGCCCCGGCGGAGCCACCCTTCTATTCACCATCAACGCACTCACTTTGGCGTGCTCCAACGACCGACGCTGGCGCACGCCGACCGACGAACAACTCGCCAAACTCACCGGCATGAGCGTCGGCACGATCCGCCGCAAAATCCCCGAACTCAAACGAGCCGCACTGCTCAAAGTGCACGGCCGCGGCCGCAACAGAATCTTCGAGGTCCTCCCGCTAGCCAACCTCGAAGACCCCACAGCCGACGGACCTGCCACTGGACCGATGGGCCAAACACACGACACTCGAGCACTACCGCGCCACCCAACTCGTCGGCTGGCGAGACTGCCTGGACATACCAGACCATCAGGATCCTGATGGGCAGCCCCGACGCCCACTGGTCACCCTGGACCCCCACAGGAACCAAACAACTCGCCTATCTCCACCGGTTGGGACGACAGCACCGTCGAAAGACACCTCACCAGGCTGTACCGGTCCGGTTTGCTGCTATCAACCGGCCCCAATCAAACCGCAATATCAAGGCGATAGCTGCCATAATCAGCCACTATCTACCCCGAGCAGTGCTATATTAACGTACTACGAACCATAATTAGCGACATATCAACAATTAACAACGCATCATGAACCGTAATCAGCGACACATCAAGCGTCGGACTGTCGCGACTATTTCGGTGTGATGAACGACTATCAACGCAATATTAGCGACACACCACAGCCCGATGATCCACAAAATGACCAGGCTGTGGTGTTACGGTCACAGCACAGCGTTCGGGAGTGATGGGAGTCCTCGATGCAGTCAGCAGTCGTCGTTTGCATCACCAACGGCAAAGGCGGAGTCGGCAAAACGTCGTTGACCGCGAACATAGCGGGCCATGCCGCTGAGGCAGGCTGGCGCACACTCGTTGTTGATCTCGACGCTCAAGGGGACCTTGGCGAGGACCTGGGCTACTCCCATGACGGCGATTCCGACGACGGGCTGGGGTTGCACGACGCTGTGCTACGCGGATCTCCCCTAGATGTGATCGCGAATGTGCGAGGACGTGAACGCCTTGATGCTGTGGCTGGTGGACAGTGGACAACACGGTTATCGCGGACGCTGCGCGATGAGCGTATGAAAGACGGGTTCGCCCAAACTCTCGAAACGGTCGCGGGAAACCTACGACCTGATCCTGGTCGACACGCCACCTGAGATGGAATCAGAGGTGGTCCGCCAGGCGATAGCGGCGGCGCGGTGGTTGGTGATCCCCACAGGACGCGACAACGCGTCTGTGCGTGGCATCGAACGGGTTGAGCAGGTACGCCACGCAGCAACCGAGGCAGGCAGCAAAGCAGAACAACTTGGTGTTGTCCTGTTCGACTTCGGCACGTCCGACAACCGAATCCTCAGCGACGTGCGATCCGCGGTCGAGTCCGGCGGCGTGCGCGTATTCAAAACATTCATTCGCCATAACCGCCGAGGAACAATGCAAATGCGCGACGACGGAACACTCGCCGCCGAATATGGGCAAGCCGTCTCTGATGAACTGTCGCAGTCCAACCGATACGAAGTCAGCCAAACCAGAAGCCTCGGCGTTTACGACGGCCTGGCAGGCGATTACCGTTGCCTCACCAAAGAAATCCTCGAAGCGATCACGCAACAAGGAGGCGATTGATGCCGAAACCTTTGGACTTGGCCGCGGCAGTCGCTTCGGACCTGAACCGCACGAACCCGCTGACCGACCCAGACGAAACCCATCTTGAGGCGTTCGGGGCGGACATCGTGCTACCAGGCCCACCAACCCGAACTGAGAAACGTGATATCGACACGGACACGCCGGGTAGGGGGAAACGCAAACGAAGCGCGGTGCAGGTGACTGTGCCATCAACAGTCCTAGCGATGCTCGATTCTGCTGCTGCGAGCCATTCGGTGGTGCTGCGCGCAGCGTTCAACAATCACGCAGACGAACTAGTCGAAGAACTTGCACCCGACGGGCCGATGTCGCTGCACCCCCGTAGACGGGTCCCGCCCAACAACGACCCGTTCGAAATCGTCATGTTTCGCATGGCGGCCGCTGAGCTTGACCTGCTCGACGCAACCACAGCGAAAGCTGTCGTAACCCGGTCGCTGTTCGTGACCGAATTGTTACGTCGGGAACTCTCGCGTTAGGCAACCGACGGACACAAGCATGCGGGTCGATGACCTCCGAAGGTGTGCCGCCCCATTTCATCTCGCCGCCGTGTAATGTCACGGTCGAGCCGTAGAATTACAACTATGTCATTTCCACGACTGATCAACAGAGGAGAAAGTCAATTTTGCAAGGCGTGTTCATAGCGGCACTCGCACCCCCACTAGGTGTCGGGGTGCTATCCTTACTCAAGAGACTTCGGCTGGAGGGCGAACACAGGCGCTGGGTTCCTCGCGTCACCCTTCGTGTTCCTGTACTGACTCGGCAGTATCGCACCAAGGTGCTGGTTAGAGAACTCCAATCAAGCACCCTCGACCGATACAAACCCTCATTAAAATTCACGCGGAGAACCTTGGGAAGATGGTTCGACACCGACCCACAAACGTTTTACCGCTTCCTGGCGGACCTGGTGGTCCACGTGTCCGTGCCTAACGAAATCAAAGATTGGGTAGAAGACTTCGTGAATGAGGAAGTCTTGATACGAGATTTGCGGCCGGGTGACGTGTTAGGTGTGGGCGGGTCTAACAACGTGGTCCAAGCCATTGAGCCTGTTCAAAACGGCCAATACCGTGTTGTGTTCAATGAGTCCAACGTTCAGACATGGACTGGCGACGGGTCAAAGAACCGCGTTCGGGGCGTTTCTCGAACATCGGAGCCTGTCTGACGGATGTGTTGAAGCGGCAAGCAAAACATGGGCGGCGGTGGAGGGCCGGTGATCTAGTTTCGGACCTTATGTGCCTCGCCGCTCGCACGGATCGCCTCATTCAAAGCCGCCCCGGCGACGCCCTTTCTGTACGGGCCAAAAGACCTCACAAAGTCTGTTCCTCCCGGTAATTGATAGTCAACGTTGCTGCCACCAGCTCAGCGGTTTCGCCGCCGCGCCGAACAGACAGCGCCCACGTGTTGTTTGTACCGGCTCGGTTTTAGCCGTGAAGCCTTTGAGCGTCCGTAGGAGCGACGAAGCAGCGTTGGTGAACCTTGGACGCCCCAGAGGGCCGATCTCGCCGTATGAGGGTCGTAGAGCGGGTCTGGAGACAAGACGGGCCGCGGTCGCTAATCGCTTTGGTCGGCGCAGCTTGCGTCGAGTCGTTCTTCGGTAGTGGCCACTGCTGGAGCCACCGTGTGCCCGACGGCAAGCTCCACAGTCGCTAAATCGCTGTTCTGGAGAGTTCTCGAGGTGCTGCCGGTTTTCGCTGGTGCTGTCGCCGTCAGTTGTGGCGGGTGTCGCCGCGGTCAAGGCCTGGGTCCGGGGTTAGCGTTTGTCGCTGAGCGAGCCGCTCGAGGACCATTGCGCGCAGCTCCTCGGTCGGTGTGGCCAGCGCGGCTGCGTTGTCGCTGTCGCGCCGCTCGTCAACGTTTTGGTATCTGATAACCATCGCCTCATCATAGCGGACCTCACAGCGCAGTAGTTGAGCACCGCACCAGATTGCTTCTACTGGCGACCCCGCCGCCTGACGGCGGCGGGGTCGACGTGGTTTTGAGGACCTAGACCCCCCTTGGGTTGGGGGACTGGACCGGGTTGGAAGGTCGAAAAGTCGAAAAGAAGATTAGAGGATAGACGTAGGCATTCTGTTGTGCAAGCCGGGTTCGACAGTCTGCGATCTGATACCCAAGCCGGGTTCGACAGTCTGCGATCTGATAACACGATTCGAAGCCGACGACACCGCAACGACGCAATGCAACGGCGTCAAGGTGACAATAAAAATCAAAGTGGACTCGGCGCTGGGTTGGCTCATAGGCGACAACGTGTCCGCGGTCGACTGCGTACCGATCAACGAGATTCGGTGAAGTGGCCGATGGGCAATGAGCATGGCGACGACTCAGTCGCAGACCCGTGGTATTTGATCGAACTGCTCGACGAGCTGCACCCAAGAGCAGGTGTCAACCGGTGACGTTTACCGTTCAAGCTGGGCTTTCGGCGTCCAGCAGTACGACACCGACACCCAGACCTACAAAGGACTCACGTACCGAACTGGCGCTCGCGCTCCATTTTGCAACGGTCGCAGACCAACACTTCGGAGTTTCCGATCACCGGTGCCACCACGACGACGCCCAGTCGAATTTGGCACACTTCGCATTGGCCGGACACAAACACAACGATAGCGAAGCCTTGTGCCAGCTAGACGACACAACACCTTATCGAATCCGGTAAGCATCTGATAGGCTTAGTTCGTGACCAAGACACCAGACCTCGCCACCGCCGCTGCCCAGGTGCTCGCCGACCTCGAAGCCGAACGGCCCGGAGCGCTCGCCGCCCTCAAAGCCGAACAGCCCGACGCAGCCGCCGACTACATCGACGATTACATCATCAACCGGTGAAACCCGACGCCCAACCCGAGCTGCTCGCCGCCCTGAACTCCCTCGACGAGCTGCACGCCGCCGCCAACCGCGTCCGCGCCGGCCTCGCCCAAGCAACCAACCACTACAGCTACGCAACAATTGCTGAGGCGACTGGTTTGAGCGTCGGCACCATCCAACGCTGGAGCGTCGAGCATCCGGCCGAGCCGGTGCTGCGCGCAGCCGAGACACGCCGCTCGATGAGCGTTCAACAATACGACCCCGAACCGGAGCAGACATGACCACCCAAGCCGCGCGCCGTCTACCACGAAGCCCGCGGCCGATGGCCGATCCCGAGTCAGGCCTCCACACCGTCGGCTGGTTGATACTCGCCACCGGGGTAGGGGCCAGCGCACTCGCGCTCGTCAAAGTGCTTTCGCCCATCATCGAGGATCACTGCGAACAAGTTGCTGTCAGCGCCGTCGTCGTGGAAGTCGACGACCGAAACTGCGGGCCGCTCAACCCATAGAACTCCCTGGCGACACCCACCCACGACACCGCCAACGCTGAACGGTTCGGAGGCTGCGCCGGTACCGGATGCGGTGACCTGATCGGCCTAGTCGTCCTAATCCCGCCTCGGGCCGTGTTGGCTGTTGCGGCCTAGAGGTAGGAGTCGAGGGCGTCCCGGATGACTTGGCTCTCGGTGGTCTTGTCGGAAGCTGCCCGCTGCTTTATTCGGCTCTTGTAGCTGTGGGGAGCGCGGAATGTGCACACCTCGGCCCGTGTCTCTCCGATTCTCGGTGAGCGGCGGCGCGTCCGTTTGATCTTGGCGAGTTCGTCGGGTGTGAACTCGCGCGCCGCGAAGTCCGCGGCGATGGCCTCGATCTCATCGCTAGTCGAGGTCCCGTCGGTCTTAGTCTCGTAGCTCATGGTCGCTCCCTGGTGAGGTAGGTGCGGAATACTGGGCGCAGTGGCAACGCGTGAATGACCACGTCCTGTTCTGCTGCCTGGAGGTACAGGATTTCGAGCAGGTCGCCCGCGCGGTTGGGGCCGATGCACAGGCTCTTGGTCGGTTCTTGTTCGCTGTCAATGTCATAGAAGCCCAGGGCGTGTTGCCATGCATGCCTGATGTCCTCGTCGGTCAACCCGTGCCGGTAGGCCGACTCGAATATCTGCACCGCTTAAGCGTAACACGTTTAAGTCGAGAAACCTTCCGACCCCGGAGTGGTCGACACCAACCACCACCAAATAGAGTCCGTCTACTCCCCCGCTCTCAGAGCGACGAAAACACGCCGAAATCGGCCTGTACGGGCTGCACGGCCCTATGACCAGATTCGGTCGGCTACGGCCAAACCACCCACACCGTGACCCGATAGCTCACCGCAGACCATGCGTGTAAGGTCCTAAATCGATGGCCGAACTCCACGCGATCTGCTATCTGCGAGTCTCCACAGACCAACAAGCGACCTCCGGTCTCGGCATCGAGGCTCAGCGCGAAAGAACCAGCGCCTACGCAGTGTCGAAAGGCTGGTCCCACGTCGAGATCCTCGACAACGCCGTGTCAGGCACCATCACCCCGAAGAACCGCCCAGGCCTCAGCCAAGCCCTAGAACTACTCGACAGCCACCAAGCCGACGTGTTGATCGTCGCGTCGCTTGACAGGCTCAGCCGAAGCGTGCGCGACGTTCTCGACCTGGCCGACCGAGCCAGCCGCGAAGACTGGGCGCTCGCAATCCTTGATATCGCCGTTGACACCAGTGCCGCCACCGGCAGGTTTCTGCTCACCGTTCTCGCCGCGCTCAGCCAACTCGAACGTGACCTAATTTCTGAACGCACCACCGCGGCGCTAGCGGCCCGAGCTGCACGAGGCGAAACCCTCGGCCGCCTACCGTCACAAGCCACGCTCGACGCAGCACCCATCATCATCGAACTTCGAGCCTCAGGACTCTCCTGGGCACAGGTATGCGCACGGCTCAACGGCGACGGCCAGCCCACCCCAACCGGAGTGGGCCCGTGGCGAACCAACACCGCCCGCAGAGCCATCGAGGTCGCCGCCCGCCACCGGCCCGGTACCGCACCCGAGAACCCCACCACAGCGAACTGACCGCCGGCCAACGCACATGGCCACGTCGGAAACCGCGCGTTTTCTGGCGGGGTGTTCCTCGAGTGTCTCACAGCGATTTTTGACGGACGAAGACCTCACCCGCCCGGAGATGACCGCCACGAACTCACTTTGCTGCTAGTCAGTTGTCACACGATTGTGGTACTGTTACCGCCAAGAGTCGAGATCACGCAGGCAGCGGGATCTTCTAAGAATGCTCCCCCCCGGACACGGGTTTACCGGAATGTTGACCAGTCCGGGGGGAGCATCACTCAAGGGCATCGCCACATCGCTCCGGAAATCGCGCGAACATGGATACACGACGCGCACCACCGCCGCCGCCCAGTCTCTCTGCCTGAGACTGGACAACATTCCGGAGGTCCCAGATGGACGGAAGAACAGAAGCCCCAAGCCACACAACCGCGTGCGCTCACAGACCCGCCCATCCCAGCGAGATCGAGGAGATCGACCGCTGGTCGATGATCGAGGGCGGCCAAGCCGCAGAGATAGCGGAGATGGTCGGCCCCGAAGCCACATGGACCGCAATCGTGATCCTCGGCCTGATCGGTTCCACCGAAGGCAGCACCACCGCCAGCAGAGACCACATCGCCGCCATCACCGGCTACTCAAAGGGCACAGTACGCCGACATACATACAAGCTCACCAACACACAGTTGTTGGTCATCACCAACAACGGACGGAGAATCAGCGCAGGCCCGGCGCTGCGATCGCTCACCGGATCAACGAGTTGTGGGAGAAGTTCGGACTGTCGTTTGAGTTGATGTCGCGTGCGGCTGTCGAGGATTCCCGCACGGGTAACCCGTTTGTGGAGAAGAATCTTCTGATCGCCCGGCTGGATCAGCTTTCTCGGTCTGAGGACATGCTTGAGCGGGTCAAGGGTTCGCAGTGGGATCTGGTGATTGTTGATGAGGCTCACAAGATGTCGGCGAACCGTTACAGCGGGGAATTGCGCCGTACGAAACGGTTCATCCTGGGCGAGGCGTTACGTGAGCGCACTCGACATCTGTTGTTGCTGACGGCCACTCCTCACAACGGCAAGGACGACGACTTCTTGGCTTTCATGACTCTGGTTGATCCAGACATGTTCGAAGGCCAACTGCGAAGGCGCGGCTCCGGTGACGAACGGCCTGAAATGCCTGACACGTCACAAGTGATGCGCCGGATAGTGAAGGAGAACTTGCGTACTTTCGAGGGTCGTCGCTTATTCCCTCAGCGTCATGCGCGCAGCTTGAGTTTCGAGCTGTCGGAGCCTGAGACCGAGTTGTATGAGGCGGTTACGAACTATGTACGGACGGGAATGAATCGGGTCTGCGGATGCAGGAAGGTGGCGATCGTCGTGGGATCATGGTCGGGTTCGCCCTTGCGGGTCTTCAACGTCGGTTGGCATCGTCCCCCGCGGCGATCTATCACTCGTTGCGCCGCCGTCGGGACCGTTTGGCCGAGCAGGAGTCGGAACTGCGTCGCCTGGCTTCCTCAGGCGAGCCGGTTCCTGTGGTTGATCTGCCGCGGGGTGTGCGGATCGCCGATCTGGAGGATTTTGATTTCGACGACTACAGCGATGATGAGTTCGAGCAGTTGGAGAGCGTTGTGATCGACGCCGCCACCGCCGCGGGAACCGCTGATGAGCTTGCGGCAGAGGTTGCGGAGTTGGAAGCGTTGGTTGAGCTGGCCGACGGAGTTCGCTCCAGCCGTGAGGACACCAAATGGGTGCAGCTTCGGGACTTGCTGCGCTCCGATCGCTTCACGGCTAGAGCCGACCTCAGCGGTAACGGCGAAGACTCCGTTGGGGACGAAGCCGTCCCCAAGTTGATCGTGTTCTCCGAACACAAGGACACGCTCACCTACTTGGAGGAGCGGATAGTGGCTGAGTTGGGCCGTCCCGAGGCGGTCGTCGTCATCCACGGCGGGATCAAGCGCCATGATCGCAGGGCGATTCAGGACCGTTTCCGTGTGGACCCGACTGTCCAGGTCATGGTGGCTACCGACGCGGCGGGTGAGGGTGTCAACTTGCAGGTCGCCAACTTGATGGTCAACTACGACTTGCCTTGGAACCCGAACCGTATTGAGCAGCGTTTCGGGCGCATCCATCGAATTGGTCAGAATCGGCCTTGTCACATGTGGAACCTGGTAGCTCACGAGACTCGGGAGGGTCAGGTGTTCCAGCGCCTGTTCGAGAAGATCGAACAGCAGCGAGGCGTCTTTGGTGATCAGGTGTATGACGTGCTTGGTGACGCGCAGATCAATGTTTCGCTGCGGGAACTGTTGATGCGGGCCATTCGCTCTGACGCTGATCCAGCGCATGCGGCATGGATGGACGAGGTGATCGACGGCGACATTGGAACCCAGCTCAACGGTGTGTTGGAAGAGCGGGCATTGGTGTCAGGTCTTGCCGATACGGCTTCCAACGATGAGATCCGCCGGACGATGGCGCTAGCTAGTGCCCGCAAGTTGTTGCCGTGGTTCGTGCAGACGTTTTTCTCGACGGCGCTGCGATCGTACGGCGGACGGATCACGGGCCGTGAGAATGGTCGCTTTGAGATCACCCGTGTGCCGGCCGCGGTACGTGCCGCCGCTGATCCTTCGCTCGGGACCGTGCATGACCGTTACCACAGGGTGACTTTCGACAAGGCCCACATTGAGCCTGATCGGTCTCGTGCTGGTTCTGGTGAATCGACGACTAGTTCAGGGGTTGGAGTCCAGGCCGAACTTGTGTCGCCGGGGAGTCCGTTGCTCACGGCCCTGCTCCGAAAGGTTAGCTCCGACCACGGAGAGACTCTTCAGCGGGGTGCGATTCTGGTTGATCCCAAAGAACCGTCGTTGGAGCCCCGGTTGCTTGTGTTTGTTGACCATTCCATCACCGATGGGCGCTTGGTTCACCGAAGTCGTCAGGTGGTGTCTCGGAGGTTTCAGTATGTGGAGATCGACCGGCACGGCAACGCTCGCGACCCGGGCGGTCAGCCCTATCTCAACTATGCGCCTTTGACCGAGGATCAAGCGGATTTGCTCGATGGGCATCTTGATCTCGATTGGGCTGGTCACGCGGCTGAGGTCGGTGCACGGGATTGGGCGATCGAGCAGATGGCAACCCCACATTTTGAGGAAGTTCGCACGGTCGTCACCAGCCGGGTTGCTCGTGTTTCAGAGGCGGTTAGGGAGCGGCTGGAGGCTGAGATTCGCTTCTGGGACTTGCGAGCTGCGGAGATTAAGGCTCAGGAACTCGCTGGGGGCAAGCCCCGTTTGAATTCGGGGAGGGCGCGGGCTCGTGCTGAGGAACTCGAGGCTCGTTTGGCGCAACGTCGTACCGATCTTGCTTTGGAGGAGAATCTTCACAACGGCCCACCGACAGTGGTCGGGGCCGCGCTCGCGGTCCCACAGTGCCTGATCGATCAACTACAGGGGAGTCCGCCCATTCCTGATGCCACCGCCGACAAGATGGAAACCGACCGGCGTGCCGTGGCCGCGGTGATGAAGGCCGAACGGGAGCTGGGTCGCAGGCCTGAGCAACAGGAACACAGCAACCCAGGTTTCGACGTGTTGTCGTATGATCCTCGTCACCATGTGCACTATCTCATTGAGGTGAAAGGGCATCTGCCGGGCACGGAGCAGATCAGCGTCAGTAAGACCCAGGTCGGACAGGCCCAGTGCAGTCCCGATGTGTGGCGCCTAGCTGTTGTGTCAGTCCCCAACGAACCCGACGTCCGTTATCTGATCAGGCCCTTCGAGGGCGTGACGATGCACGAAGCCCAAACCAGCATCCCCCTGCGCGTCTCGGATCTTCTGGCTAAATCGCTGCCCCCATGCTGACCGGCGCTGGAAGGAATCATCATATCTTCTATGTAATATTGTTGCGATGCACAATGCCGCCAGGGAGGCCGTAGATCTGATTGAGGTCGTGGCCAGCGATACAAAACTGAAACATTCCGTACGTCAAGAAGCTAAGAGATTGATGCCTCTGGCGGCCTCAGAGCCTGATTTGGTAGCGGATCGACTCGAAGGACTTCGCCGGAGGGTGGTTCCCGATTTGAGTCTGTCACCGCCCGACTGCGACTACGCGCGCTGCGTCTCGGTTGAAGTGTTCTGACGTTATCACCTTACGACCCGCCACCGGGACTTCTTTCGGCACGATGGGGAATACTAGAGATTTCTCGAATCTCAAGCTGATCCCTCGGTTGTCGCGCGCAGCCATCTTGCTGGCACTGTTCTGATTCCGGCACCACATTCCTGGCTCATACCCGCTGGGAGGATCGCCGGCCTCAGCGGTTTGCAGACCAGATCTAGGCTGCAAATCAAGCAGAAACCGCCTTATCTTGTAATGATCTTCCCCATGGCCCTGATGAAAGCAGCGGGTGTAGGCGTGCGAGAGCCCCGCGGGCTTGACGCCGTTCCCGGTCGGTTCTTGCAGTGGTCATCGAGCGATGTGTCCGGGGAGCGCATCGATAAGGACATCCCGCTGGCGGCTCTAGGAGGCATTGAATGGCGGCCATGACACAACCGTCGCCCGGCTTGTACGCCGCTGTTCTCCAAGCGCTGCGGAGCACCGATCCGTGGTCGCAACCACTGTCGTCGGTGATGTCCGGGTTTGTCGCCCATCTCACGGCCGAAGAGGCCGAGTCGTTGCCCGAGGCAATCGCGGGAGTACTGCCGATGCTGCGGCAGGATCGTGAACGGTTGCGATTCGCGGCGGAGATCGCGGCCCGACTGGATTTCTTTGAAGTCGCTGGCGCTGTTTGTGACCTGGCATTAGGGCTTGGGGACCGCGGTTTGCTGTTGGAAGCCGCGTCGCTATGCGGTAATCCAGCGGTGGATTCTGGGGTTCGAGCGAGGGTGTCGGAGGAAGTTGGAGACGACCCCGCGGGCAAAATCAGGCTCGATTCTGCGTCGGTCCCTGCCACAGCCGAGGAAGTACACCTCTATCGGCAGTGTTGGCCGGGTGCTGGCGAGCGAGACGACCAGCACGCGGTTATGCCGATGGTCGTGCTAGACAAGTCATTCGACGCTGTAGCACTCTTGAGGCTCGCTGTCCGTCTCGACGAAGCGGGTTCATCCGTACGGCGACTTGTGTCGACCGCTGAGATCGCGCCGTGGTTCGGCCCGCAGACGGTTCTTGTTTGCGGACATCCCACCCGGTCCCGGGTATTGAGCAAGTATCCAAGGTTCTCGGAATATCGGATCATCGTCGAAGACCTTCCGGCCGACGATCGCGGAGTCGTCCAGCTTCTCACCAAGATCAACGCATTGTTGCCTAGGACTCACAGACTTAGCTTTGACAGGGCCAGTTCTGATATTCAGACAGTTCTTTGGGACCCTGATGTATTTTCTGCTGGTGCCTATGTTACGAAGGAGGCGGCTTTCCTTGCCGGAACAACTTCGTCGTCGTTGAACTACTTGCGTAGACGCGGCCTGTTGACACCGCGTACGTCTGCCGGCTCCTACTGGACTTTCCGAGACGTCGTAGCGGTGCGGACCTGGACCTATCTGAAGTCGGTCTCGCCGCGCCAGGTTTCAAGCAGAGTGGTAACGTCGCTGGCGCGTTTTGCTGGTGACTCGACGGCTGCCCGACTCGGCGTGACATCAGACGGCAAGGTCTTGGTGGACCAAGGCAACGGATGGGTTGATGTCGAGTCCGGCGAGAGCCCTCTGGAATTTGACAACATCTCTGATTTTGACGATGTCTTTCGACCGTTCAGTTATGGCGGTAGAGAGACGCTTGACCTGCTTCAAGCAAGTGTCAACACGAGGCTGGATCCGACGGTGTTGCATGGGACTCCTCATCTCAGCGGCCATCGGATTAGCGCCAAAGCACTGGCTAGTGTCGACCGACACGGCGAACGTCGTGCGATTGAGGCGTCTTATCCCGAGCTAGAGGGGAGACCGTTCGAAGACACGGCGCGTGTGGGCGTCCAACTGCTGAGTGCCGTTTGATCATGTGGTTGCTCTACGACGCCGTCCTGCCCCAAAGCCTGTCTGATGAAGCACCGCCCGCAATGCTCCGTCGTTGGAGCGGAGCCGATGATTCGGATGAAGATCTTGTCCGTTTTGTTTCCGGTAAAGGAGGCCGAGGCCTGATCTTGCTTGGCCGCGATTCGCTTGAACAACCCGACCTACGAAATCTTGCCAGAGAGTTGGGCGTTGCGCTGGTCGCGGTAGCGACGGACGATCCAATAGAGGCGAAACTGCGGGTCCTGAATAATCTGAACGCACTTCGCCGCTCGTTGGAGACCGAAGACTGCTTGCTGGTCCTAGCTAGCGGGGTTCGCCCGGTCCCCTAGCTGATTCCGCATCGCGACCGGACGGCGTCCAACCGAAGGGGGGCTGAATTGTCGTTACTGATGGGCGGGTTCGGTGGACTTGATGAAGGGAGCGTATTGGTTTTGGACGGTTTGGGGGGTGGTGTTGAGGATCTGGGCGATGCGGGGCCAAGGCGTTCCAGCGGCTCTAGCGGCTGAGACGGCTTCTACGAGTTTTGTTTCGCCGTCTGGGGAGGTCTCATAGACGCACTTGAGGTAGAACTCGGCGGTTGGCACCCCCACAGCCGTTGGCCAGTCGAAGGTTTCGCACCAGTCGGTGACCGGGTTCCAGTCGCCGCTCAACTTGGCTTGGTCAATGAGGTCTTGGAGAGACTCGGACAGTTTTCTACCTCAAGTACTTTGCCCTTGCGGGCATTGCGTAAATGATCTTGAAACGCTTGCCTTCAGCAACGACGCCCACCTCTAGTGGACTCCCACTTCGGTCGGCACCCACGTACATTACGAGATCGTCCTCCTGATGCACAATGATCGCGTTCCGACATGCATGTCTGTTCGTGGGCAGCGGAACCTTGAATCGGGGGTCATCAATGAGTGTCAGGGGCTGACCCCTTTCGTGATTACCAGATTGCAGTTCACTGCGCCACGTTCGTCGCGCTGCGTGCCGCAGTGTCGGCTCGGTGATTAGAGCCACCGTCGGGTGCTACACCGAAGTGCTGCAACCGTATCCGGCACCGCCGAGATGCCTACCGGCCCCGTTGATCGGTGAACTCCGACAAAGCGATGTTAGGAATCACCCAAGGGTCGGCAGGCGTGTCGACGGGGAGCCACACGCAACACCACGATTTCGCGTTGCTCATCGTCGATGCGGAACACAACTCGAAACGTGCCACGGCGCGCGGCACAGAGTCCGTCAAGGTCGATGTGTAGCGGTGTTCCAAATCTACGAGGTGCATCAACCAAAGGACCCGCGATCAACTCGATGACGGCTGACGCAACGGATTCTGGAAGTTGCTCGGCAATGGCAGTTGCTGCGGAGCGCGCGACCGTCAGTCCGTACCGTTGTGCATTCACCGTGGTCGCAGTGCTCGGAGGGCTTCGACGCCATGAATTACGTCGCCTTCGGCGACCTCACGCTCGGCCTGAGCGATCGCTCCAGGGCACCGGGGTCGGCCAGGATCGCTAGCGTTTCCTCAAGCGATTCAAGGTCCTCAGGACTCAAGAGCACGGCCGCCGGCGTTCCGTTTCGGGTGATCACAATGCGTTCATGATGGGAATTCACCCGTTCAACGAAATCAGAGAAACGATCCCGCACGGTCCGCAGCGACTCAGTTGACATGGCCACTATTGTGCCACACTTTCCGCCGCGGCAACCTCGACACCGCTTTGCTGTGGTCGGTGACCGAGGTGAGTACGCCGAGTGACAGCCGGAGTCCATCGGCACGCAATAACTCGGGGACTTTGATCCGTCCCGGACAACCGGTTAGCAAGAGGTCAGGCAGCCTGTCGGGATGTGGCACGAACGACATCCTCAAGTTGTTGGGGCGGGACGCCGAACTCTTCACTCAACTCACTTAGGGGTTCACCGGCCCAGAAGCGTTCAAGCACGTCGGAGACTCTCGCGCCGCGGGCGGCCCCGAATCCGACCCGATGCTTGGTTGAACGATGGCTTGATGGCCGGGTTGTGGGCGAGGGGGTTACAAGCCGAAACTGAGAAGTAGCGTTGCCGGTGACGTGGCAAGGCGCTGAGCGGGCTGAATCGTCGTTACTGATGGGCGGGTTCGGTGGACTCTATGAGGGGAGCGAATTGCTTTTGGGCGGCTTGGGGGGTGGTGTTGAGGATTTGGGCGATACGGGACCAGGGCGTCCCCGCGGCTCTGGCGGCTGAGACGGCTTCTACGAGTTTTGTTTCGCCGTCTGGGGAGGTCTCATAGACGCACTTGAGGTAGAACTCGGCGGTTGGCATCCCCACAGCCGTTGGCCAGTCGAAGGTTTCGCACCAGTCAGTGACCGGATTCCAGTCGCCGCTCAACTTGGCTTGGTCAATGAGGTCTTGGAGAGACTCGGACATTCTTCTACCTCAAGTACTTTGCCCTTGCGGGCATTGCGTGAATGATCTTGAAACGCTTGCCTTCAGCAACAACCCCCACCTCTAGCGGATTCCCACTTTGGTCGGCACCCACGTACATTACGAGATCGTCCTCCTGATGCACAATGATCGCGTTCCTACATGCGTGCAGCATATCCTCATCTGCTACCCCGTGGCGGCGGGATCCCTCAGTGATGTATACTGGATTATCATTGAATAATATTATAATCATACATATATCACGGATACAGCTGTCTCAGTAGGCGGCATCTGATGGATTCCCTTGCGTAGCGGTTCGAGCGACAAGGAGCAGGTGCAACTGGGCGGGGTGGGGGATCGGTGTACGATGAGGGTTGTGAGTGGGAGTGGGGTGCGGCCGAAACTGATTGAGGTGGCGTTGCCGCTGGCGGCGATCAACAAGGCGGCGTCGAGGGAGAAGTCGATTCGGCATGGGCATCCTTCGACGTTGCATCTTTGGTGGGCTCGTCGGCCGTTGGCTGCGACTCGGGCGGTGATCTGGGCATCGTTGGTGGATGATCCGTCCGCGATGAATCGTTGACTCTCAAGGAACAGGAGAAAGAGCGGCAGCGGTTGTTCAAGATTCTGGAGCGGCTGGTGGTGTGGGAGAACTCCAACAATCCTGACGTGTTGGCGGAGGCTAAAGCTGAGATCGACCGGTGCTTTCCAGATGGTCCGCCGCCGATTCTTGATCCGTTCGCCGGTGGTGGGGCGATTCCGTTGGAGGCGCAGAGACTGGGACTCAAGGCGCTTGCAGGGGATTTGAACCCCGTGGCGGTGTTGATCAACAAGGCGATGATCGAGATCCCGCCGCGTTTCGCGGGGATGGCACCGGTTCATCCAAGCATTGAGAAAACCCTGACCACTTGGGAGCGGGCACAGGGACTGGCAGCCGATGTGGAAGCCTATGGACAGTGGATGCGTGACGAAGCGCAACGCCGGATCGGGCATCTTTACCCCGATGCCACAGGTCCCAACGGGGAGAAGCTCACGCCGATCGCCTGGATATGGGCGTGGACAGTGACTTCGCCTGATCCGAGTTGGTCGGGTCACGTGCCACTGGTGGCGTCGTGGACGCTGGCTAACCGGCCCGGTAAACCCAAGGTGTGGATTGAGCCGATCATCGACCGGGAGACGCAGACGATCCGTTACGAGATCCGCGAAGGCGGCGAACCGTCGCATGATCGGACAGTGGGTAGACAAGGTGGGACATGTGTTGCGACCGGCGCAGCGATGCCCTTCAAACACATCAGGGCCGAAGGGCTGGCAAGTCGGCACTCATCAAGTCTCATTGCGGTGGTGGCTCAAGGTAAACGAGGTCGCGAATACCTTCCCGCGACCACCGAGCATCAGGGCATCGATGTGGAGCCTCTGAGCTTGCGGTTGGGTCGCATCCACGACAATCCGCGCGACTTCAAGACACCCGGATACGGCATTCCGGAATGGCACAACCTGTTCACGGCGCGGCAGTTGGTGGCATTGACGACGTTTTCAGACCTTCTTGTGGAGGGAAAAGAACTAATTCTGGCGGATGCCGCAGCGGCCGGTTTGGCTGACGACGGGAAGCGATTACGCGATGACGGACGAGACGCTGTCGCGTACGCAGATGCCATCGCTACCTATCTGGCGTTTGCAATCGACAAGTGCGCTGACTATTGGTCAACGATCTGCACTTGGTACAGTTCACGCGAGCTGATACGAAACACTTTCGGCCGTCAGGCGATTCCGATGTCTTGGGATTTCGCGGAGGCCAATCCGTTTTCGGATTCCTCCGGGAACTGGATGGCGATGGTTAACTGGGTTGTGAAGTCGGTTTCTCATGTGCCTGCAAACCTGAGCGGTGAGGCTGTTCAGCGCGATGCTCGAGCACGCGTATTGGAGTGTGTGGGTGCAGCGCTTTCGACTGATCCGCCGTATTACGACAACATCTCTTATGCGGACCTGTCAGACTTCTTCTACGTGTGGTTGCGCCGGAATCTTGGTGATGTGTGGCCGGTTGAATGTTCAACACTCCTTACCCCTAAGGCCGAGGAATTGATCGCCAACCGCTACCGCGCTGGATCAAAGGAACAAGCCGAGGGGCACTTTGAGTCCGGGATGGCGAAGTTCATGGCCCAAGTTTCCCAGAGCCAGTTAGCCGATGTTCCGGCAACGATCTACTACGCCTATAAGGCAACCGAAACGAAAGATGGTGAGATTCGCACCACTGGTCGGGACACGTTCTTGCAAGCCGTACTCAACGCGGGTCTGCAAGTCAACGCCACGTGGCCGATGCGTACCGAGTTGGGTAACCGTTTGTTGGCGTCGAAGACCAACGCGTTGGCCTCATCCATCGTCCTCGCGTGCCGTCCCCGTTCGGTGTCGGCTTCGCTGGCAACCCGTGGAGAGTTCGTAGCCGCGCTTCGCAACGAGCTTCCGGAGGCCGTTCGCCTCTTGCAGTCGGGCAATATCGCCCCGGTCGACATGGCCCAGTCCACAATCGGTCCGGGGATCAAGGTGTTCTCCCGGTACGCCCGGGTGGTGGAGGCCGACGGGTCGTCTATGTCAGTGTCGGTGGCGCTGCGAATCATCAACGATGTACTCGGCGAAATACTCGACGGTGAAGAAGCAGAGCTCGACACCGACACACGGTTCGCGCTCACTTGGTTCGCACAACACGGCTACAACTCAGGCCCATCAGGAGACGCCGATAGCGTGGCACGGGCCAAGAACACGTCGTTAGCGGGCATTGCGCAGTCCGGTATAGGTGAGGCACGCGAAGGCGAGTTCCGTCTCTTCGAACGCGGCGAACTAAGACCGGACTGGTCACCGATAGACGACCCCCGCCTCACCGTCTGGGAGGTGCTGCAATACCTTGTAGCGTCCCTAGAGAAATCAGAGTCAGACGCCGCGGAGCTGTTGCACACCCTCGGTGGCAACGGCGACAGGGCCCGTCAACTAGCTTATGTGCTGTACCAGAAAGCCAACGACAAGGGCTGGGCCACAGAACCGGTGCCTACAACGCCCTCATCACCGCATGGCCCAACCTGACCACAGCAGCAACCACAACCATCGCAGGCACCGGCCAACAGACGTTGCTGTAGCCTTAGGGCGGCAGCCGAGGTCAATAGTGAATTCTCCCTAACCCTGAGCTAGCGACCGGGGTAGGGTGTAACTGGAGGTTGGCCATGCCACTGCGCTCGTCAATACAGCGGAAGCCTTTATCGGATGAAACACGAGAGGCTGCTTCGGAGGAAGACGTTGTTACTGCCGATCCCGAAGGCGACCTTGCGTCGGAGCGGTACACCAGCCATGCGAGTTCTGAGGAGTTTCTGACCTCCTTGAGAAAGCGGATTTAAACCTCCACAGTGCCCACCCCTGGTGAGACCGACTCGTTTCGTCGCGATTTCGCCAAGCTGAATTCAACAGACAAGCAGCGGTTTCTGTCCGTTCTTGAGGTATTTGTCGCCGACCTGCTTGCTATCGAAACGGGCAGACGAAAGAACTTTCGTTCCGGACTGAGGGTCAAAGGCGTGCAAGGGACCCGTGGAGTCTTTGAGATGACTTGGGCACCCGATGGACGAGCAACATTCTCCTATGGCGATCCGGTTCAGGAGGGTGCGCGCCATGTTCAGTGGCGGCGGT
Source organism: Candidatus Aldehydirespiratoraceae bacterium (assembly GCA_965249055.1). Lineage (GTDB taxonomy): Bacteria > Actinomycetota > Acidimicrobiia > Acidimicrobiales > Aldehydirespiratoraceae > VXYK01. Next base: position 1,300,254 of record CBDFKX010000002.1, read on the forward strand.
GTGGGACACACTCGATTTTCCGGAACCCGTGAAAAGCCCCAAACGACGATTCAGCGACTCAAGACTCCTTGAAGCACCCCCTTGGTTGTCTGATCACATTCTGACCTATGTTTGCGTAAGTGAGCTTCCCCCTGTTGGCTGGACACTTGGTTTATGCTGCTTGTTCTAGTCGTTGTTGTTGGTGGTTCTCCCATTCTGTGGGGGTCAGGTAGTTGAGGGTGGAGTGGATTCTGTGGGTGTTGTAACGGCCGATCCAGGCGAAGATCTCTCGTCGTGCTTGGTTTCGGGTCGCGAACCGGGTTTGTGTGACGAGTTCTCGTTTCAACGATGAGAAGAACGACTCGGCGATGCTGTTGTCCCAGCAGTTGCCGACCCGGCCAACAGATTGGCGCATGCCGTGTCGGCGTAGCGCGGAGGCGAAGTCACCGCTGAGGTATTGCGAGCCGCGGTCGGAGTGGAAGATAACCCCGGTAGTGCGGCCGCCTCTGGATGCGGCGGCTGTGTTGAGAGCGTCGATGACGAGACGGGCAGGCATATCCGCGGCCATGGAGTAGCCGATGACCCGCCTGGACCCGATGTCTAACACGACAGCAAGGTGCAGCCAGCCCTGGCCCGTTGCGATGTAGGTGATGTCGCCCGCCCACACCGTGTCAGGCCGGCCGGGACCGAAGTCGCGGCGCACCAGATCATCAGGCGTCGAACACACACCAGCGGCTGGTCTGAAGCGGGGTTTGCGCCGCTTATAGATACCGCAGATCCCGTTGACCCGCATCAACCGCTCAACACGTTTGTGGTTCACCCGCCGGCCCTGCCGACGCAGCACGGCGGTCACCCTCGGCGACCCGTAAGCCCCACCGGAGTCGCTGTGGATGCGACGTATCTCATCGACCAGTTCGGCTGTGGCCAACTCTTTGAGGCTAGACCCCCGCGCTTGGCGGTCAGACCAGTCATAAAACGCCTGACGGCCCACACCAGCGATCCGACACGACACTACAGTCGGGAACCCTTCGGCCTTCCGAGAAGCGACCCACAAATAGCGGGTCACTGCCCCGACTCCTGCACCCAGAAGGCCGTCGCACCTTTGAGCAGTTCACGCTCCATCCTCAGCTTCGCGTTCTCCCGACGCAACCGCGTCAGCTCCACACGCTCCTCAGTGGTGAGACCTGGTTTGTCGCCTCGGTCAATACGGGCCTGACGAACCCAGTTCCCCAGATTGTTCGCACCGATCCCCAAATCACGCGCGACTCCAGCGATCGGCCTTTCCCCGTCCAACACCAACGCCACAGCGTCAGCCTTGAACTCTCTACTGAACCGCCGCCGAGTCCTAACCGACAGCTTGTCTTGTTCCATCAATGACATGAATACCTCCTAATCGAGGTGTCCGGCCAAAGGGGGGATGCTCATAAGTGATCGACACACTTCCGTTCTCCGAAGTAAAGGCGCATCTCTCTGAGATGGCCGACCGCGTCGAACTCCAGCACGATCGCATCCTCGTGACTCGCAACGGTCGGCCTTCGTTCGTTCTCATCAGTCCCGACGATCTCGAAACGCTGGAGGAGACTCTCGGCATAATGCGCGATGACGAACTAGTCGAGTCGCTGCGACGGTCGCTTCAAGAAGCCGCCGAGGGGAAACATCTGCCACTCCCCGCCGGGCTCTGAGGCAACTCTGTGTATGAGGCGAGGACTACGTCTGAGGCACTGCAACTAGTCCGAGTGCCAGACGAGACGAAAACGCCGCAATGGCATTGTCATAGGTTCGTGGCATTGTATGGGGCGTGAATCCAGCGATTCCTGCTGACGAACGGAGACGCCCATGGTGATGGCCAACACGGAACGCATCGCTAAAGCGCTCGACTTGCTGCGAGACGGGTTGCGGCCGAAGTGCGAAGAGACATGGCAAGGGTTCTACGGCGACGACTGGCTCCAAACAGTCAACCAAAGGCTCCACAACCCCCTGCCCGAACCCTCCACCGACGATGCTGCGTTCCTGCTGACTGGTATCAAACTCACCTGGAACGAAGTGTTCGGTCACGGCTTCCCCGCTGGGGTGCGCTCGATGGTGTTCGAAGTGTCCGACGCCCGCAACCGCTGGGCGCATCAACAGTCAGTGTCCACCGACGACACCGTTCGGGCTCTCGACTCGATGGAACGAGTGCTCGAGTCATTCGGCAACGCAACCGAACGACACCAGATCCGCGGCCTGCGACAGGACCTCATGCGCCAGATGGTGGACGAGCAATCCCGCTCCGAGCGCCGCCGCACCGCAGCCAAACCAGCGGAGGGACGACCCAAAATCGGGCTGACACCGTGGCGCGAGATCATCACGCCTCACGGCGATGTTGCATCCGGGCGCTTCGACCAGGCCGAGTTTGCAGCCGATCTATTTGAAGTGTTGAGCGGCAACGCCGAATCGGAATACCAAGACCCCCGCGCCTTTTACGCCCGGACCTTCATCACTCAAGGGTTGCACGAGATGCTCGCGGGAGCGGCACGCCGACTCTCGGGCGAAGGCGGCGACCCCGTGATCGAACTCCAAACCAACTTCGGCGGCGGCAAGACCCACTCCATGATCGCGCTTTACCACCTGGCCTCAGGCGAACCGGCCGCGGAAATGCCGGGTGTCGGCGACGTGCTCGCAGCGCAAGGATTGTCGCTTCCGCCACAGATCAACCGGGCTGTTCTCGTCGGCCAGATGATCTCGCCTTCAAAACCCGAAGTCGTGGAACGTGGGGTGAGCCTCCACACTCTGTGGGGCCACCTCGCCTACCAACTTGGCGGACGGGAAGCCTACGAATTGGTGCGCGTCGACGACGAGGCTGCAACCAACCCCGGTGCTGCGCTGCGAACGCTGTTCCAGCAGTTCGGCCCCGCCGTCGTGCTGATCGACGAGTGGGTAGCGTATGCCCGCCAACTCAACGACAGCTCCGCCGAGAACGCCAAGCGACTGGCCGGAGGCGACTTCGACACGCAGTTCACGTTCGCGCAAGCGCTGACCGAAGCGGCGGCGACTGTGCCCAATGTGGTGGTGCTCATCGCCATCCCAGCATCAGACATCGAGACTGGCGGCCCCCGGGGGCGCACGGCACTGGAGAGGCTCAAGAACGTCGTGGCCCGCAAGGCGGCGCAATGACAGCCGGCATCACCGGACGAATCCTTCGAGATCGTGCGCCGACGCCTGTTCGACCCGATAACCGCTGAGCAGGCCAAGGTTCGAGACGGGGTGATCCGGGCCTTCAGCGAAATGTACCGCAAGCACGCCAAAGAGTTCCCTCCCAGAGTCGGAGAGGGCGAATACCGCCGTCGCATGGAACTCTCCTACCCGATCCACCCAGAACTGTTCGACCGCCTGTTCGGGGACTGGTCGGCACTTGAGAAGTTTCAGCGCACCAGGGGAGTGCTGAGGTTGATGGCGCTGGTGATATCGCAGCTATGGCAGCGCGACGACCGATCGCTCATGATCATGCCGGCCAGCTTGCCGATGGACTCTGGGCCATTGGTGAGCGAGATGAAGAAGTACCTCGACGAAGGCTGGGATCCAGTAATCAAATCCGACGTAGACGGCGAAAACGCTCTTCCGTTGCACATCGACAGCGAGTTCCCCCACTTCGGACGACTCTCGGCCACCCGTCGCGCCGCGCGCACCGTGTACATGAGCTCCGCGCCGCGTCCCGACGGCAAACGCGGGGTCGACATCAAGTCGGTCGTGCTCGGCTGCGCGCAACCGGGCGAATCTCTCGGTCAGTTCTCCGACGCCCTGCGACGGCTCTCGGACCGGGCGACACACCTGTACGTCGACGGCTCTCAATACTGGTACTCGCTTGTTCCCAACGTCACCCGAATCGCCGAGGACCGAGCCTCCAATTACGACGAGCGTGACGCCGAGGATCTGGCGCGGAGGATGGTGTCTGAGCAGCGTGACCGCGGAGATTTCCACGCGGTGCAAGTGTTTGCGGAAGGCCCCGGGGATGTACCCGACAACGACGACGGCGTGCGGCTTGTTGTGCTGGCGCCCGAGTTCACACATTCCACAGGCGACGACAGATCCAAGGCGATCGGGATGGCGGAACAGATTCTGGCCAAACGAGACGCGGGGCCGCGGGTGAACCGCAATCTTTTGGTGTTCGTTGCATCGGGTACGAACCGTGTCGGCGAACTACTGGATGCCGCTCGTGCGCACCTCGCCTGGCGTTCGATTGTCGAAGGCGGTGACGATCTGCAACTGACAGCGCATCAACTCCGCCAGGCACAGACCAAACTCGACGACTCCAAGAAGCAGGTTGAGTCGCTCATCGCCGAGACTTTCACGCTGGTCCTTACACCAGAGCAGTTACCAGGGACCTCTGAGATCGTGTGGCAGACAAGCCGCGCTGCGGGAGAAGACACAATTGCGGTTCGTGCCAGTCGCAAGCTGCGAAGCGAGGAGAAACTCATCTCCAAGTACAGCGGCGTGCGGGTGCGTATGGATATCGACCGCGGCGAACTGTGGTCCGACCGCGGGGACTTGGCGGTTGGAGAGCTTTGGGCCACTTACGCCCGCTTCTGTCACATGCCGAGGCTGGGATCGTTCGAGGTGATGGCCGACGCTCTTTCAGGCGGGGTGGTGGACTTTGACTGGGAGAAGACGACGTTCGCCTATGCAGACGTGCATGATGGTGAACGCTGGCTCGGTGTCCGCACAGCTCAACATGTGACGCCAACACACAGCGGGCTGTTGATTCGCCCAGACAGCCTGCCCCCGCCCGCAGACCTCGAACCCGACACGGGTGCTCCGGCAGAAGAAGGTTCCAGCGGTGATACCGGTGGCAAGCCCGCTGACGGTGAACCTGATGGTTCAGCCGGAGACGCAACCGGTGCCACCTCCGGGCCAACCGAGTTCTACGCCGAGTTCCAATTGGACCCGGTCCGCTGTATCAGGCAGCTAGGTGAGATTGCCGAACATGTGACCGCCCGACTCGGCCCAGATGTGGAGCTCACCCTGGAAGTCCGCGCCCGCAACTCAGACGGGTTCGACGACGCCACACGACGCACAGTCTCTGAGAACGCAACCAACCTGGGTTCCCGATCCTCCGAGTTTGAATAACCCGCCGTGATCTTTCAGGCTGAGGGCACGATGTTGTGTTGGGGGCCGTAGGGGAAACTTGTGATGTTGTCGACGGAGCCGTCGTGGTTGATGACGAGAATGTCGTGCTCGCGGTAGCCGCCGGCGCCAGGCTGGCCTTCGGGGATCATGATCATCGGTTCCATTCAGACGACCATCCCGGGCGCAAGGACCGTCTCAATGTCCTCCCGTAGCTCCACACCCGCCTCGCGCCCGTAGTAGTGGCAGAGCACACCGAAGCTGTGGCCGTACCCGAACGAGCGATACTTGAGCAGGTCGTACTCGCGGTAGATGTTGTTGAGCGTCGCCGTGATATCGCTGCACTTGACACCAGGTTTGATCAGTTCCAGGCCGGCTTCGTGCACCTCAATGTTGATGTTCCAGAGCCGCAGGTGCTCCTGAGAGACCGATTCGGCGAAGAGCGTGCGTTCGAGCGCTACGTAGTATCCAAAGAGCATCGGGAAACAGTTGAGCGAGAGGATGTCGCCCGACTCAATAGCTCGGTTGGTGACCGGGTTGTGGGCACCGTCGGTGTTTATACCGGATTGGAACCAGGTCCAGGTGTCCATCAGCTCGGAGTATTCGTAGGTTCTTGCCAATTCCCGGACCATGGCCTGAGTTGAGGCGAGAGCGACCTCGTGTTCCCCCACGCCAACAGCGATCGTCTCACGGCAGGCTTCGCCGCCGACGCCGGCGATGGCGCTCAGTTTCTTGATGTGGGCAATCTCCTCAGCCGATTTGATAGTGCGCATCCACATCGTTGGGGTGCCGACGTCAACCAACTCAGCGTCTGGCAAGGCCGCCCTCAGTTTTTCAACCATATTGAGGCTTACTTCATCGAACTCGATGCCGATGCGCTCAGCCCCATGCGTTAGAGATTGGACCGCATAATAGAAGTTGTCTTTGCGCCAGTCGGTGTAGATGATGTTGTCGCCGTGGGTTAGACGCCAAGGTTGGCCACCGTCGATGCCGGCGCTGACGGTTGTGGCGTTGTCGGCGGTAACAACCAAGCCGTAGTTGCGGCCGAACGCGCAGTGCATGAAGCCGGAGAAGTAGCAGATGTTGTGGTGGCTGGTCAGCACGCTGGCATCAATGTCGTGTTCGGCCATGTGGAGGCGCAGCTTGGTCTGACGATCTTCCATCTCGGCCGGTGTGAAGGGCTCGAGGGTCTTCTCCCCGTTGTGCCCCCTCACAAGTCGGTCCATGTCAGTACTCACAGGTTCCTCGCTGTTGTTGTGTTGTCCCTCCGCTCAGTCGGCGTTGAGGGACTCTTGGGAGATTTGGACGGGATCGGCGGGGCGTGCGTCGAGAACGGAAACGTCAACGTAGCTGATTGTGCCGTTCCAGGGGAACGGCGGCTCGTAGTCGTCGCAGACTGGGAAACCGGTGTCATAGCCGATGATCAATCCGGTACCGCCGTTCTGCCACGAGTTGGGCAAGGTGCGGTCAAGCTCAACCGAGCCTGCGACTTGGCCGTCTACCAGCAAGGTCAGCGCACTCGAAGTCGCCGACGTCAGCTCATAGCGGCACGCCAAGGTTGTGCTGGCCGCGTCGATCACGGAGTCGGTTGCCGCTTGGAATTGATCACCCGACAGGCACAGGGCCAGCACCAGAAAGCCGTCGCGGCAGTACAAGGCCATACCGCTGGTCCAATCACCAATCGACCAGAGGATCCCGCTAGCGCCGCCGGGTTCGACAGTGCACTCGGTGGTGATCGTGAACCCTCGCACGAGCACCGGCAGCGCCTCGTCGGCAATCCGACCAGCGCCCGGCCGATAGCGCACCGCAGTTGGCGTCGGATAAGCCGGTGGACTGATAGCCGGCATGCGCGTGGCGTATCCGTCATCCAGCGGCAACACGTCGTAGCGTTCGGCCGCCTCCCACCAAGCGGCTTCAAGCTCGGCCAATTTCTCAGGATGCTCAGCGGACAGGTCGTGAGCCTCGGAGAAGTCCTGCTCAAGGTTGAACAGTGCCCAAGAGTCGTCGCTGAACGAGCGGCTGCCAGACAACAAAGCGAGTTCGTCGCCATGAGCCGCGCCGACATGGTCGGTGGTGGCCTTCCAACCGCCGAGGTACATGGCTCGCGACCCCTGGACCTCGAAATACTGCGATTCCCGCGGCGGCGGAGCGGTGGGATCATCGAAGGTGGCGGCGATGCTGGCACCGTCGATCGGTTGCTGGGAAACGCCGTCCACGGAATCGGGGGCTTGGACCCCACAGAGGTCGAGCATGGTGGGCATCAGGTCGATGGCGTGGCAGAACTGCGGCCGCACCTGACCGCTCGAAGCGATCCCGCTCGGCCAGTGAACGATCAGCGGCGTGCGGGTGCCGCCCAACCAGGCGTAACGCTTCCAGAGCCGGAACGGGGTATTGCCCGCCCAAGCCCAACCCCAGGCGTAGTGGTTGTAGGTGCGAGGCCCGCCGAGTTGGTCGATCCACTCCAAGTTGGCCTCAACCGATTCGGGCAACCCTTTGGTGAAGCGATGCTCGTTGACTGAACCGACATGACCACCCTCGGCGCTGGCCCCGTTGTCCGAGCACAGCATGACGATGGTGTTGTCCAGCTCGCCGATGGCCTCAAGGCAGTCGATCACCCGCCCGATCTGGGCGTCGGTGTGGCTTACGAACCCGGCGTACACCTCGTGCATGCGGGCGAACAAGCGTTGGGCGTCGGCATCGAGAGTGTCCCACGGTTGAACCCAGGAAGGCCGCTCGGTCAGCGCCGTGCCCTCGGGCACGATGCCGGACTCCAGTTGGCGGGCGAAAGTCCGTTCCCGCCAGCGCTCCCAGCCGTCGTCGAAGGCTCGCCGGTAGGGCTCGACCCACTGCGGGGCAACGTGATGGGGGGCATGGGATGCCGCCTCCGCGTAGTAGCAGAAGAACGGTTTGTCGGGAGCGGCATGTTTCTGATCGGTGATCTGGCGGATCACCTGGTCGGCTAGATCGGCCGAAAGGTGGTAGCCGTCTTCGGGGCTGGCCGGAGGATCGATGTAATGCTGATCGCGCACCAGATTGGGGGTCCAACAGTTGGCACCCCCGTGCAGGATGCCGTAATAGCGCTCGAACCCGACGCCGGTGGGCCACAGGCCGAACGGCCCTGCGGCGCTGCGCTCACCTCTAGGAGCGAGGTGCCATTTGCCTACGGCCATGGTGGCCCAGCCGGCGTCGCGCAGTATCCGCGGAAGCATGACAGCGGAGCGGGGGATCCTGGCGGTGTACCCGGGGAATCCCATGCCCATGTCGGACAAAAAGCCCATGCCGACGGCGTGGGCGTTGCGCCCGGTTAGCAGCGCAGCACGGGTGGGCGAGCACAGAGCCGTGACGTGGAATCGGTTGTACGCCAAGCCGTTGGCCGCCAAGCGGTCGATATTGGGCGTGGCGATGTCTGCACCGAAACAACCCAGTTGGGCGAAACCGGTGTCGTCGAGCAGGATGACGAGCACATTCGGGGCTCCGGCCGCGGCGCGGGGCAGAACTGGATGCTCAAGCGTCGAATCGGCAACGGTGAGACTTTGCTTAATAGTTGAGTGCCTAATAGTTGAGTGCTTACTAGTTGAGCGCTTACCAGTTCCGTGCTTGCCGATTTGATGCTGGCTCATTCGATCTCTCCTGTCGCTGAGTGGGCAACTGTCAGCGAACCTGGAGCCGCAATGCGCGGCTGTTACTGCAGAGAAACTACTCTCTGGCCGGGCGCGTCTACCTACTCGTCAGACGATTGCCTGAGGAGACAACATGTCGATCAAAGCTGAAGATCTCATCCTTATCAGCGTGGACGACCACATCATCGAGCCACCCGACCTGTTCGACGCTCATCTACCGGAGCGCTACAAAGCCGAGGCCCCCCGAATTGTTCGCCGTGCCGATGGTGCCGATGTCTGGCGATTCGGCGAAGTCGAAGTTCCCAACGTGGCGCTCAACGCAGTGGCCGGTCGACCAAAAGAGGAATACGGCGTGGAGCCTCAATCCCTCGAAGAGATCCGGCCGGGTTGCTTCTTGGTGGATGAACGGGTCAAGGACATGAACGCGGGTGGGGTTCTGTCGTCGATGAACTTCCCTTCGTTCCCCGGATTCGCGGCCCGTCTCTTTGCAGTCGAAGACGAGGGTTTCGGCTTGGCCCTGGTGCGGGCCTACAACGATTGGCACATTGATGAGTGGTGCGGGGCCCACCCAGGCCGGTTCATTCCCATGGCACTGCCGGTGATCTGGAGTGCAGAGAAATGCGCGGCCGAAGTGCGCCGGGTTGCCGAAAAGGGCTGTCACTCACTCACCTTCACCGAGAATCCAGCGGCGCTCGGGTATCCAAGCTTCCATGACCCGTACTGGGACCCGCTTTGGACCGCGGTGTGCGACACCGACACCGTGCTGTCGATCCATCTCGGATCATCGGGCGAACTCTGTTTCCCAGCGCCAGATTCTCCCGCCGATGTGATGATCACGCTTCAGCCGATGAACATTCAATCAGCGGCCGCTGATCTGTTGTGGTCGCGTGTGTTGAAAGAGTTCCCGGCCATCAAGATCGCGCTGTCCGAGGGTGGCACTGGCTGGGTCCCCTATTTCCTTGAGCGGGTCGATCGCACCTACGACATGCACCACCTCTGGACAGGGCAGGACTTCGGAGATCGGCTGCCTAGTGAAGTGTTCCGGCAGCATTTTTTGACCTGCTTCATCTCCGACCACACAGGGGTTCACCTGCGCCACGAGATCGGCATCGACAACATCAGCTGGGAGTGCGACTATCCCCACAGCGACTCGGCGTGGCCCGGCGCCCCCGAGGAACTGGCCCAGGTGATGACCGACGCCGCGGTCAAGCCCGATGAGGTGGCCAAGATCACCCACGAAAACGCCATGCGCTGGTACTCCTTCGATCCGTTCGCCCATGTGGCCCGAGATCAAGCCACGGTTGGCGCGCTGCGTGCCGCCTCAGCAGGACATGACGTCAGCATCAAGGCGATGAGCGACCGCGAGAAACTGACACCAGAGCAGATGCAAGCCCGCTGGGCAAAGCTCGGTGATGCTTCGGCGGGTTCGGGCACCGAGTTGGCCAGCGCTTAGCGCCCGGGAACCGCCGCGAAGTCGAACGGCTCCGGTGGCTTCCCCGCCAACTGCACGAAGCACTGGCCAACCAGATCGGAGCCGAGCACGGCGATAGCTCCGGTTGCCACTTCGTCGGCGTCCATCACTTCGATGCCCGCAGCTTCGAGCCGGGTTCGGTTAGCGCCGACGAAACCAGTGTCCACCGTTGCCGGGCAGATGGCGTTGATGTGGACACCGCGGCTCTTGAGGTCGTCGGCGACGCTGCGCACCAAGCCGGCCACAGCGTGCTTCGACATGACATAGCCCAAGTCTTGGGGCAGGGGTCCCAGCGATGCCCTCGATGCGGTGACCAGGATGTGGCCACCCCCGGTTCGTTCGAGAAGTCCGACGGTTGCTCGGATCCCGTAGAACACCCCGTGCTGGTTGATTCCGATGATCCGTTTATAGGCATCGTCGTCAAGTTCGGTGATGTCGCTGAACCCCTGTCGAATACCGGCGTTGAGGTGCACCACATCGAGTCGGCCCGGGTCGGCTTCGAGTTCTTCGGCCAACAGTGCCCACTCAGCCGGATCGGCCACATCCAAATGGCGGTAGCGGACACCGGTATCTGCGGCGAGGCGCTCGCCTGCGGCATCGTCGATGTCAGTTGCGATGACCGTGGCTCCATGAGCTGTATAGCGGGCCGCGCAGGCCGCACCGATTCCCGATGCGGCCCCGGTGACGAGCACCACTCGGTGTGAAAGTTCAACCTCAGCCATAGAGTCAGGGTTCCGTTCTGCGGGCGAAGGCGTTGTCGGTGTCGACATCGTGGAGTCCTTGGAGGAACTGAAGGGGTGGCTTCTTTGCGAACTCTCGCTCGGCTCGGGTAGCCATGATTTTCTCCCGATGGCGCAACTCCCACATTGACTCGCAGTAGCCCGAGTATTCGTCAGGCTGCTCGACCATCCACAGGATTCCCTCGGCGGGAACGCTGGTGGGCTCCCAGTCTGAAAGGTCAACGTCTCCCATATTGGCCAGCGTGCCTTCTGACGCCACCGGGATGTCGATGCGGAAACAGTTGACCGCGATACGGTCGCGGACCAGTTGGCGGGCCAGATCGGTGGTCAAACGCTCGAGGGCCAGTTTCGACATGCCGTAAGACATGAGTCCAGGCACCGGGCGCAGCGCGGCCTGCGACGAGAGGTTGACGATTCGGCCGCGGCCTGCCGCGCGCATATGCGGCAGCGCGGCTCGCACGCAGAGCAGCGGTGCCTGAACGTTGATGGCCATGACCAGATCGTGGCGCTTCAATTCGATATCAACGTCGCCGACGAAGGTGACCGCGGCGTTGTTGACGAGCACATCGAGGCGACCCCAGCAATCGACCGTCGTGGAGATCATGCGGTCGATGTCGTCTGGTGAGGTGAGGTCGGCCGGAATGGCCAGCGCCTCGCCCCCGGCTTCGGTGATGGCGGCGACCGTCTGGTCGATGGTGCCGGGAATCCGTTTCGGTGCCGCGTCCGTTGAACGGGCCACGCAGGCCACTCGGGCACCCCGTGCCGCCGCGTCCAGAGCGGTTGCAGCGCCGACGCCTCGACTGGCCCCGGTGATCAAGACCACTTTGCCGTCGAGGTTGAAGGGGCCGTCGAGGTTGAATGGTTCACTCATAAAGCCTTCTCAAATCTGCTGGGAATGACCATCAGGCGAACGGCTCGTCGCCCACGATGGTGGTGCGATGCATGAGCCGCCCGGAGTCTGCGGCATAGGGGAGCGCTCGGTGCATCGTGCCCCGATTGTCCCACAGCACCAAGTCGCCGGTTTCCCAGCTGTGCTGGTAGCGGAAACGTTCATCGGTGGTCCAGTCCTCAAGATGCTTGATGAGCTCGGTGCTCTCATCTGGGACCATGTCGATCACATGCGAGGCGGTCGCGCCGAGCACCAACGACGTGCGGCCAGAGCGATGAGTCCAGGCCAGTGGTTGAACTTTGGCTGGTCGCTGCTCCCAGAACTCGACTTGATCTTCGCTGGGATTGGGGTGAACGCGCCGTTGCGCAGCCGCGAAGCTGTGGAGCACCCTCAACCCCTGATAGCGGGCCTTTTTATCGTCAGGCAACGCTTCCCAGGCTGCGTAGGTGTTGCAGAACTGGGTCTCGCCGCCGGTGGCCGACACTTCGAGTGCGTTGAGCATGGTGGCTTTGTTGGGAATGTCGTCCGTGGCTCCGTCGATGTGCCAGTGAAACGTGCCCTTGAGGTACTCGGCGCTGAGAGCCTTGTCGGGATCGAGGGAAACCGTGAAGATCTCTGGATATTCGAGTCCGGGAATGGGTAGGATCTCAACCTCGCCGAGATGGCGGCTGAAAGCGACGTGTTGCTCGTCGGAGATGTGCAGCCCTTTGAACGCCAGCACGCCATGACGCTCAAGCGCATCCAGAAGAACTCCGGCGACCTCGGCTTTAGTCAGATCATCGGGCGAAATGTCGCTGACCGATGCCCCGATCGTGTCGTTGAGCGGTTCGATTCGCAAGTTCCCCCTTTGCGGTCAGGCCTCGGCGATCCAACGTAGCCCAGCGGTAGCGGAGCACCAAAGCTGCGCGGTGCTAATGGGTACGGTGCTGCAGAGTCAGGCGCGGGATAGGCAGAGGCGTACTTCGGTGCCTTGACCGGGGGAGCTGATGATCTCACAGTCGCCGCCCACACGTTGCAGTCGGCCTTGGATCGAGTCGCGGATGCCGCGGTGTTCCTCGCCGACAGCTTCGGGGTCGAAACCGACACCGCGGTCGCGAACAAAAACCTCCACTTCGGTGTCAGTCACCTCTACATAGACCCCGATATCGGATTGGCCGGACCATCTCGCGGCGTTGGTCATGGCCTCACCGGTCGCAGCCACCAGAGACTCCATCGCCGCGTCGAGTTTGGTGTCGCCTACGACCACCACATCAATCATCGCCCCGTGACGATCCTCGACCACGCCTGCCAGGTGCTCCACAGCCACCTTCACTGTGGCTTGCTGCGGTCCGTACTTGTCGTCGTACAGCCAGCCTCGCAACTCCCTTTCCTGGCGTCTCGCCAAGGCCGACATGTGGGCGGGGTCGTCTGAACGCTGAACCAGAGCCAAGGTTTGCAAGACCGAATCATGAAGATGTGCAGCGACTTCGGCGCGCTCGTCGGCACGGATTCTTTGCTGACGCTCAGCGCGCCGGTCGCGCAGCAACACCGCCACCCAGGGCCCGAGGATCAGAGCCAACCCACCGACGACCAACACCGTGGAAAGCAGCCCGTCGAGCACCACCCCCAACGAAACGTTGGCCGCTACCAGAACCCCGATTCCGAACGCAACCAGAATCGTGCCGCCAGCCATACGAATGGCGAAAGCCCTACCAACTGATGCAACCGGCTGAACCCTCCAAACCACGACACCAACTCCGAACGCAACGCACAGAGCCGGCCATATGAAGGCGTCCGGCAGTGTGACCCGGAGGTGACGTGCCAACAACACCGCGCCCAATGCGGTCAGCACCAACCCCAAAGCCCGTCTCATCACGGTGCCCGCCGGTACGGTGACCGCCGGAGGGCCATCGGCGGTGGCCCGCGGGAACAAGAGCCAAGCCAGCAAATAGATCGGTATGCCGACCCACGCCAGAGTGAGGGCGACAAACGCCACCCTCACGATGGTCACGTCAACGCCGAGACGGTCGCTGATGCCTCCGCAGACGCCCGCAATGATCCGGTCACGGTTAGACCGTGCAGGCAACACCGAGCGACGCCAGATCATGGTCTTGATGATGACACGAGCAACCCACCGAACACATGGGGGACAACCCCTATTTTTCAGTGTTGACTCAGGGAAAGTTCAGGGTCATCCCCCATTTGTGGAGGCATCAGACTGCTCCACAATGGTCCCATGGCCAAAGACCCTCCCTCCGACGAAGAGGCATCCGACGAAGGTGACACGGAATCTGAGGGTTCCCAAACAGGGTCTGAAGACGCCGGGCCACCCGACACGGAGGGTTCCGACTCTAAGGGTTCCGACTCTGAGGTTTCCGACACTGAGGGTTCCGACTCTGAGAGTTCCGACACGGAAGGTTCCGACACTGAGGGTTCCGACTCTGAGGGTTCCGACACGGAACCTGAGGAACCCGCCGAAAGACGCTCAAAGGGAAAGCGCGAGTTCCGTTGGCCAGCGTTGCGCCGCAGTGCTGATGATCGATTGATCGCTGGCGTAGCCGGCGGGCTCGGGGAATACTTCGGCATAGATCCCGTGATCGTTCGCATCGGCTTGATCGTTCTTACTTTTTTCGGCGGAGTCGGACCGGTGCTCTATCTTGTGAGCTGGCTGATCGTGCCGCTTGGTGACTCGGGCAGCATCCTTGCGAATGCCTTGCGAAGCGGGGCCCGTAGGCGGTTCCGCAACCTTGTCGGCATTGGGTTGATCGCTTTCGGTCTGTTTGTGACCGCAATCTTGAGCCGCAACTTTTTTGAAGTGATTGTGAAAGTGACGAGCACAGCGCCGTATCTGGCGCTTGCTTTGATTGTCGCCGGTATTGGGCTGGTCTTTTGGCCCCGCCGGTCGACGCCCCCCCTGGACACTCCGGCCGAGCCGCTTGCTGCACCGACAACAGCAACGGTGCCGCCTCCTCCCTCGGCGGCTGGTTCGGAGTGGCCGGGGGCGAACTTGGGAGACGAACCATCGCAAGCCAAACCGAGTTGGCGTGACCGGAGAGCTGAGCGACGCGCTCAACGTCGGGGTCAATCAACAGTCACTTTCCTGACTCTCGCCGCTCTGCTTGTCCTGACGGGCGGTGCAATCCTCTTGGATCGACTCGATATAGAACGGGTACTCCTCGGCGAGTTCTTTGCCGTTGCCCTGTTGGTTGTTGCTGCAGGTCTGTTGGTCTCAGTCTTTGTCGGCAGGAATTGGGCGCTCATAGTTCTCGGCGTGTTGCTGCTCCCTCCATTAGTCGTGTTCTCAGGTAGCGATACCTCGTGGTGGTCGGGGTTCGGCGATGTTGAGACTGTGCCTGAAGACATCAATTCATTGGATCGTGACCTAAATCACGGGATAGGCAACCTGGTCGTGGATCTGAGGTCACTGGACCGCGACTCATTGCGGTCAACCGGACGAGCGTCTATCGACCACGACATTCATCTCACCATGGGTGATGTCATCATCAAAATCCCGGCAGATCTGAGGGTCAAGACCAATGCCAGTATCGGTGCGGGCACGCTGCGCCGTGGGGAATTCGTGACCATCAAGCAGGTGGATGTGCCGAGAATTGAAGACGGGCGGTTTTACTGCGTCACTGCTCATTACCGCTACCCGGTCGACGAGGAGATACCGGACTTCAGAAAAGAGAAGGCACTTTGCGGGGATAGTCCGTACGCGGATTTCGGCGTGGTTGACTACGGCCATCTCAAAAGAGGTGTGGGTCTGGAAGCCCAGTACTACACCCACGGCGAACACGACATTGAACTCAATGTTGAGATCGGTGTGGGGCGGGTCCGAGTGGTGCGTTTCCCGACCCACCTGCGTTAAGGAGCAAGATCATGGACGAAGAATTGACTGTGGAGAGTTCGGGACAACCCAAGTTGGCGTCTGTCGATTTGGTGTCGTTGGTGGCCTCGCTGGTATTCGCAGCGGCGGGAGCCATTGTGTTGGCCGGTGAATCGTTGGCAGACATCGATCCCGTCGTGCTGGCCGGTGTGGCCCTGATAGCGATCGGTGTAGCGCGCTTTGTGGCGGTCCCCGTCCGTTCCCGTGCCCGCCGCAGGGTTACGGCTGAACCCGCTGAGCATCAGGACGAGCAGGATCAAGCCAAGGACCAGGACCAGACCCAGGATCAGATCATCGAGTCTTGACGTAGTACTTGTCTCACGGGTCGCGGTGTTCGGCGAACACTTCTGTCATCGAACTCTTGGACTTGCGTTCCTCGAGTGCGCCCAGTGCGGTTGCGGTGTTGTGCATCCAATGGTGTGCCTGAAAGTGGTAGTCCCAAGCGTCGCGCTGGCCTTGCAGGTCGAGCGTCTTGTTGATCGAACGCTTCACCACCTGGGCGGTTGCCGGAGGAACCAGGGCGATCTTGTCGGCGAGTTCTCGGGCTGCTGTGGCCAGATCGTCTCGGGGAACCACCTGATTCACCATCCCCAAACGCTCGGCTTCTGTGGCAGAAAAGCTCTCGGCGGTGAGTAGGAACTCCTTGGCTTTTCGCACCGGCATCTCCCAAGGCTCGACCAGGATCTCAACGCCGGCTCCGGTCATTCGCAACACCGGATTCTGAAACGACGCATCGTCGCTGGCCACGATCAAGTCGCACATGCAAGCAAGCATCACGCCCGCGGCGATGCAGCGGCCTTGCACCGCGGCGATGGTTGGCTTGCGAAAATCCCTGATCCTCAGGCAGCGGTCGAAGTACATGACCTTCTCGTGATGCCATTTGCCCTCGGGCGTGTCTCGCATCAGCCGCCACTCATCGGGCTCCACATCGCCCACCAGCGCTTTCAGGTCGTGCCCAGCAGACCAATGCTTGCCGTTGCCGGCCAGTATCACCACTCGCACATCGTCGTCGGCATCGGCTAGGTCGAAAGCCGCGTCGATCTCATCGAGCAGTTCGGTGTTTTGAGCGTTGGCGACTTCGGGACGGTCCATCGTGATGACGCACACCGCCTCGTCAACTTCATAAGTAATCGACGAAAATTCGGTCATGTCTTGATTCTCCCAGGATCTGCGGGCTGAGGAAAGCGCCGATCTTGCGGAACTTCGGCGGCCGCGGCTGCGGTGACGGGTTCTCGGGGTAGGCCCAAGGTGCGCTCGGCGATGATGTTGCGCTGGATTTCGTTGGTGCCGGCAAAGATCGAAGAGGCCAGGTAATACAACCAGGATCGTTGCCAGTGCCCGTCAGCGGGATTGTCGACCGCACCGCGCCACAACGGTGCCTCATCGCCGAGCACCTGCATGGCACAGCGATGCAGTCTTTTGCTCATCTCGCTCCAGTAGAGCTTCGCGGTAGCCGCTTCAGCGCCGAGTTCGCGGCCGTGCTGCAGGCGTGACAGTGAGCGCCAGTCCTGAAGCT
This sequence comes from Candidatus Aldehydirespiratoraceae bacterium, assembly GCA_965249055.1. Classification (GTDB taxonomy): domain Bacteria; phylum Actinomycetota; class Acidimicrobiia; order Acidimicrobiales; family Aldehydirespiratoraceae; genus VXYK01. The sequence continues at coordinate 1,317,434 of CBDFKX010000002.1, forward strand.
GAAAGAGCCGCAGTTCGACGAAGGCTTGGGCCAAGTCCTGTCGGGTGTTCGGATCGCTCAGCAGGCCGCGCTCTTGGGCTAGGGCAAATAGTTCGTCGAGCAACTGGCTGTGGATGACCAGCTGGCGTGGGTTGGTTCCCCGTTCGTGGCTCAAGGTTGAACCCGCAACGGTCCAGCCTCCGTGTAGCGGCCCGATGAGTTGGTCTTGGGCGACAAAAACACCGTCGAGGAACACTTCGTTGAAGTCGGACTCATCGGTGATTTGACGCAGCGGACGGATCTCGACACCATCGGCTGACATGTCGATCATGAACATCGAAATACCGCGGCGTTCAGGGGCACTCGCGTCACTGCGGGCCAGGCAAAGACCCCAGTCAGCGAATTGAGCATACGAGGTCCAGACCTTCTGGCCATAGAGCTTCCAGCCCCCGTCAACGGCGACGGCACGGGTAGTCAGCGAGGCCAAGTCAGAGCCGGCATCAGGTTCAGAAAAAAGCTGGCAGAAGAGTTGGCGGGCGTTGAGGATGTCGGGTAGCCAGCGGGCCTGTTGCTCGGCGCTGCCGTAGGCCAAAAGCGTGGGACCCACGAGGTTGACACCAATGCGTCCCACCAATTCTGGGGCTCGGGCTAGTTCTTCCTGCAGGATGTAGTGGTGAAGCGGGCTGGCGTTGCGTCCGCCGTATTAGCTTGGCCAGGTGACGCCGACAAATCCGGCATCAGCCAACCTCCGCTGCCAGCCGCGCAGATACTCCACCTCGTCGGCGAGGTTGTCGAACTGCGGCGGAAACCCGACCCCGTATTCCCAGTCGAGGTTGGCTTTCAGCCACTCACGGCACTCTTGGCGAAAGCCAGCCTGTTCAACAGTCGGCGACAAATCCACAACGTTGGTCTATCAGAAGACGCCAAGTGGACGCGGGCGGCCTACACGCCCGCAACCTAGATTGAGGGGTGATGGACTTTGATCTCTCGGCTGATCAGGTGGCGCTGCAGAGCGCGGCGAGGGAATTGCTGAGCGCCGAATGCTCGATCGAACGGGTACGGGCCGCGGCACAGACGGGCGGTTTCGACGCGGCGCTGTGGGCAGCAATGATCGACCAGGGGTGGACGGCGATAGCAGTGCCCGAAACCCAGGGTGGGTTGGGACTTGGCACCGTAGAAATCGCGGTTCTGCTTGAACAGGTTGGGGCCCATCTGGCGCCGGTCCCTCTCACCCAGCAACTCCTTGGCTTGGCGGTGCTTGCTGAATCGCCGTGGGGAGCGAAGCTGATCAGCGGTGAGGCGATAGCGGCCGCGGCTCGAACACCGCTGACCAGGAACTCAGATGGTTCGGTGTCAGGTCGACCCGAACCGGTGATTTACGGAGCGCGTGCCGATGTGCTGGTCGCGCCATGCGCGGACGAGTTGGTGGCCGTTGACCTCAGCGCTGTGGAGCGAACGCCGGAGCCGGCCATGGACCAAACCCGCGAACTGGCTTGGGTCACCCTCGACCACGCATCAGCGCAGACCGTCGGCGACACCGCCGCGGTCAACAATCACCTGGATCGAGCAGCGCTGTATCACAGCGCTGAGATGCTGGGCGGAGCCGAAGCGGTGATGAACCTCGCCGTCGAATACGCCAAGCATCGTGAGCAGTTCGGTCGCCCCATCGGTAGCTTTCAGGCGGTCAAACACCGCTGCGCAGACATGCTTGTTGACGTCGAAGGCATGCGCTCGGCCGTCTACCACGCGGCCTGGGCCGTCGGTACCGACGACCCCGAAGCTCCCGTGGCCGCGGCCACCGCCAAGATCTGGTGCAGCGACGCAGCCCTGCGAGTCGCCGAAAGCGCACTACAAGTACATGGCGGGATCGGCTTCACCTGGGAATCCGACGTTCACATCTATCTCAAGCGTGCTCAACTCGACCAGACAGCGTTCGGCGATGCTCGTCATCACCGTGAGCGTCTCGCGGCGATGTTGACTCAACGGCTTGAAAGTGGCGGTTCGGTGCTGACTTGAGGCACGATTGGGGAAGAGAAGAAACGCCACAAGGAGGTTCCCGTGTCGATTGATCGCCGCTCCCGACTCCAACGAGATGTTCGCGATATCGAACGTGACGAAGTATTCGATTCGCTGCTGCCCCAAGCAATCTCTGAACACGGCGCCCTCGCCGGTCGTGGCGTCGCTTACAAGCAACTCCCGCCGGTGAGCCTGCGGGTAGACGATCGAGCAGTCACATTGCGTGCCAAGGGCAACACGGTGGTACTCGAAGAAGGTGACGAACCCACGGGCGTGACCGCTGAGATGCCCGCCGATGCCATGTCGGACCTGATCCAGGACCATCAATCAACGATGGGTTTGGCAATGACCTCGCGGGTGAAGCTGACCAGCGGCAACATCAACGAATGGATTGGTTGGGAGCCGGCGTTTCGAGCCCTGCTTGATGGACGCAGGGTCCACGAAACCGGCGATGTGACATTCCAGGATCTCAACGGCGACGAACTCGACCTGAGCCGGACTTTCGGCATTGACGATGACCGTGAAGAGATGGCCCACTTCCTGCGCGAGGCCGGGTTCCTGCACCTCACGGGCATCTTTGAACCAGACGAGATGGATACGGTCGGTGCCGACATTGATGAGTGGATAGCGAAGGCCACCCCGGATGACGGCGAATCTTGGTGGGCCAAGGACAAAGACGGGGTTGACCAGGCTGTGCGGGTTCTGTTCTTTTTGGAGAAGTCAGCCGCGTTGCGAGAGATCGTGCAAGCTGAGCGCTACCAGTGGCTTACCGAATTGACCGGTGACGGTCATCGGCACAACGGCGGTGCTGAAGGTTTGGTCAAGCCTCTCGGGATAGTACAGGGGCTGTCGGATCTTCCCTGGCACAAGGACTGCGGTCAGGGTCGGCATTCCTACATGTGCAACGGAATGACCACTGGGATCAGTGTCACCGGAGCTGATCGGGTAAGCGGCGCGCTCGGTGTAATCCCCGGGTCGCATCGGGCCAACACCATGGCCACCGGACGCGACCCGAAACTCGATCTTCAACCACAGATGTTGGAGACGGACAAAGGCGATGTCACGGTCCATTGCAGCGACACCCTGCATCGGGCACACCCACCGATCGAGCGACCCCGCAAGGTTGTCTACTCCTCGTTCGGGTTGCCGCCTCTGCCCGGTGACGTGGTCAAGCCCAACCCGCGCTACGGCCGTGAGGCACGCGCCGAGTTGACCGACGTGACCGATCGCATTGCTGCCGCCGACAACGAAAACGACCCCAAACGTTACCGCGCCCGCCGGTAGTGAACAGTTACGTCACCGTAGACACGTAACAGTCGACACGTAGCAGTGGACTAAGCCTGGATCCACCGACGGGTTTGTGGGATCGTCGGTTTGGGGCCGGGTGGTCGTTGGGCTGGTGCGTGTGTGCGGGCTGGCGCGTTTTGGGGCGTTTTGGGGCGTGCGGGACTGGAGTGCGGGGCTGTGGCGGGTTGGTGGCGCTTGGGGTTGGGCTGCGCTGCGCGGGGCGCTGAGCGGCGGCTCAGATGAGCAGGGGGAGGTTGCGGATTCGTTGCAGGGCGGTGGTGAAGGTGTTCTGCCAGGGCCAGTTGAGCGGCAGGCGCAGTCTGTGGCGGCCGCTGTGGTTGACGAGGCGGCCTGGCACGGTGAGGAGCCGGTTGCGGATGGTGGCTGCGACAGTGAGTTGGCGCGTGGGGTGGGCGCGGCCGAGGCGGGCGGTCCAGCGGGCGAGGTTGTGCGCGAGCACGCAGCAGGCGAGCCAGGCGCCGTTGGCGGGGAATCGTCCTGAGGGGCAGCGGCTGAGCCCGGCGCTCTCTTTGAGGTCTCTGATGGCGAGCTCCACGGTGGCGTGGGCTCGGTGGTAGGTGTCGGCGGCTTTGGTGTCGAGGTCGTGTCTGTCGGTGACGAAGCAGTGGTAGCGCCAGTTGGGCCACAGCTCGCCTTGGGCGCCGAGCAGGCGGGTGCGGCGCACGATGAGCCGCAGCTTCGCGGGCTTGGCGTCGTCGCCGTGGAGCTTGTCGCCGCGGCGGCCGGCTTCGATGGTGGTCTCAGCGACTTGGGCCTCGCCGCCGCGGGTGTAGGCGATCGGTGCCCAGTCGTCGTCGTCGTCTATGGCCGCTATGGCTGCTTTGACCTTGGCGTTCTGCGGGATCGTGATCGAGTAGGACGCACCGTGGGCGCCGAGGGCCGCGATCATGTCATAGGAGAAGAACCCCGCATCGGCGCGCACCGTCACCGCCGCGTGCGCCGCCAGGCGCCGCACCCTCGCCAGGGTCTCACGAGCGAAGTGCACGTTGCCGCGCTGAGACGATCCCGACCGCATCCGCGAGTGCAGCACCTCGCCGGTGTCTGAGCGCACCGCCACCAGCGGGTGATAGCCCAACACCTTGGTGTGGCCGTACGCGGCGCCGTGCTTGGCCTTGCCGCACACCTCACACACCGTGGAGTCCAGATCCACCGTCATCTCCGCCACGCTCGGCGCGGCGCCCACAGACCACGCCCGCATCTGTGCTGACTCCAGAGCCTTGTCGAGTTGGCGCACATGCCCGAACGTGAACGACCTCAAAAACGTCCCCAGCGTCGACGGCGCCAACGGCGCGAACGGCAGCACCGCCGCCGCCGAGCCCGACCGCAGCCGCTGCGCGTCGTCGATGCAGCACCCGCCCACCAGCATCGACGCCACCAAAGACAGCACCTTGTGACCCGCCCCCGAACCCGCCGACCCGCCCGGACGCACCGTGTCGTCGATCAACGCCTCCAAACCCAGCCTCGACATCACCGTGCCCGCCAGCAACAACCCCGCATCAGCCACCAAAGACCCATCATCGAACACCGCCCCCAACCCGTCGATCCCACCAGCTACGCTCCTCACAGGAAGTGCCTCCTCTCGTGGCCAGAATGACCGTTACATCAAACAGCATTCTCCCACGTCAGGAGGCCTTTCTGGTGGACGCGCCAACCCCCACAACCTCACCGCACCGGTGGATCCAGGCTAAGGGGCCGCGCGGGTAGGTGACCATCCACCGGTCGTCGGGTTGCCCGAAGTGAACTTTGGGTTGACCTAACCAACGACGACCAGGTGGAGGTTTCTGTCATTATGCGCGCGCTGGAGCCTGAAGTGTTTGATGCTGTATGGGCGGCAGTCAAGTGGTTGTTGCCGCCGCCGGATCGGGGCCATCCGTTGGGTTGTCACCGACCGCGGATCGCTGACAGGGTGTGTTTTCGGGGGATCATGATCCGGTTGGTGACGGGGGCGTCGTGGGTCGATGTGGAAGCGATCATGGATTTTGAGGTGTCTGACACCACGCTTCGGGGCCGCCGCGACGAATGGATCGCGGTCGGGGTGTTCGACCGGGTTTGCGGCGAGGCGCTGGAAGCCTTTGACCGGATCGTGGGCCTCGACTTGTCTGAGGTCGCGCTCGACGGGTCGCTTCACAAAGCCCCCTGCGGAGGCGAAGGCACCGGCCCAAACCCCACAGACAGAGCCAAAATGGGATGGAAATGGTCAGTAGCGTCGGACCGTCACGGCGTTCCAGTTGGCTGGGCCATCGACGGCGCCAACCGCAACGACATCCGCCTGCTGGAACCCACCCTTGCAGCCGTTGCCGACAACAGACTCCTTGACGACATCGAAACGCTGCACCTAGACCGCGGCTATGACTACCCCGCAGTGCGCGACCAGCTCGCCGCGCTGGGCCTTCACGATGTGTGCATCCAACGCCGCGGCACCAAAACCCCAGGGACCCAACAACCCATACACCTCGGACTGCGCTGGATAGTCGAATCCACCAACTCCTGGCTGTCCAACTACGGACAACTCCGACGCAACACCGACCGCCGCAACACACACCGCCACGCCGCCCTATGCCTAGCCACCACCATCATCATCGTCGCCAAACTACTCAACTACCGAGACCGATGGTGCCCCCGCTGACCGCCTACCCGCGCAACCCCTTAGCCTGGATCCACCGACGGGTTTGTGGGATCGTCGGTTTGGGGCCGGGTGGTCGTTGGGCTGGTGCGTGTGTGCGGGCTGGCGCGTTTTGGGGCGTTTTGGGGCGTGCGGGACTGGAGTGCGGGGCTGTGGCGGGTTGGTGGCGCTTGGGGTTGGGCTGCGCTGCGCGGGGCGCTGAGCGGCGGCTCAGATGAGCAGGGGGAGGTTGCGGATTCGTTGCAGGGCGGTGGTGAAGGTGTTCTGCCAGGGCCAGTTGAGCGGCAGGCGCAGTCTGTGGCGGCCGCTGTGGTTGACGAGGCGGCCTGGCACGGTGAGGAGCCGGTTGCGGATGGTGGCTGCGACAGTGAGTTGGCGCGTGGGGTGGGCGCGGCCGAGGCGGGCGGTCCAGCGGGCGAGGTTGTGCGCGAGCACGCAGCAGGCGAGCCAGGCGCCGTTGGCGGGGAATCGTCCTGAGGGGCAGCGGCTGAGCCCGGCGCTCTCTTTGAGGTCTCTGATGGCGAGCTCCACGGTGGCGTGGGCTCGGTGGTAGGTGTCGGCGGCTTTGGTGTCGAGGTCGTGTCTGTCGGTGACGAAGCAGTGGTAGCGCCAGTTGGGCCACAGCTCGCCTTGGGCGCCGAGCAGGCGGGTGCGGCGCACGATGAGCCGCAGCTTCGCGGGCTTGGCGTCGTCGCCGTGGAGCTTGTCGCCGCGGCGGCCGGCTTCGATGGTGGTCTCAGCGACTTGGGCCTCGCCGCCGCGGGTGTAGGCGATCGGTGCCCAGTCGTCGTCGTCGTCTATGGCCGCTATGGCTGCTTTGACCTTGGCGTTCTGCGGGATCGTGATCGAGTAGGACGCACCGTGGGCGCCGAGGGCCGCGATCATGTCATAGGAGAAGAACCCCGCATCGGCGCGCACCGTCACCGCCGCGTGCGCCGCCAGGCGCCGCACCCTCGCCAGGGTCTCACGAGCGAAGTGCACGTTGCCGCGCTGAGACGATCCCGACCGCATCCGCGAGTGCAGCACCTCGCCGGTGTCTGAGCGCACCGCCACCAGCGGGTGATAGCCCAACACCTTGGTGTGGCCGTACGCGGCGCCGTGCTTGGCCTTGCCGCACACCTCACACACCGTGGAGTCCAGATCCACCGTCATCTCCGCCACGCTCGGCGCGGCGCCCACAGACCACGCCCGCATCTGTGCTGACTCCAGAGCCTTGTCGAGTTGGCGCACATGCCCGAACGTGAACGACCTCAAAAACGTCCCCAGCGTCGACGGCGCCAACGGCGCGAACGGCAGCACCGCCGCCGCCGAGCCCGACCGCAGCCGCTGCGCGTCGTCGATGCAGCACCCGCCCACCAGCATCGACGCCACCAAAGACAGCACCTTGTGACCCGCCCCCGAACCCGCCGACCCGCCCGGACGCACCGTGTCGTCGATCAACGCCTCCAAACCCAGCCTCGACATCACCGTGCCCGCCAGCAACAACCCCGCATCAGCCACCAAAGACCCATCATCGAACACCGCCCCCAACCCGTCGATCCCACCAGCTACGCTCCTCACAGGAAGTGCCTCCTCTCGTGGCCAGAATGACCGTTACATCAAACAGCATTCTCCCACGTCAGGAGGCCTTTCTGGTGGACGCGCCAACCCCCACAACCTCACCGCACCGGTGGATCCAGGCTAAGTGGCGAATTCGAAGTACTGGACTTCGACCATCATCGGCAGCAGGTAGCCGACATAGAAACTGTGCAGCTTCAGAACTCCGTGGTCTTCAACTTCGTTGTCGATGATCTCGATACGGTCGTCGGTTTCGGCCAGAGCCTTGGCCCGGTTCAAGACCTCTCGAGCGAAGTGCCTGTATCTTGTCGTCGTTCGCAGAGACTTGGGCGAGCGGAGCGGCACGACTCGCAATCTCCGCAGCCCGCCGACGGGAGGCCGACCACTCGGGTTCCTTCGACCAGGCCGGAGTCAGCGGCATCGATGACACGGCCCGACCATTCGTGACCGAACACCGAACCGGGCGTCCCCCAGCCGTCCAACATCATGTGCAAGTCGGTGCCACAGATCCCGCAATAGTCAATTTCGATCAGCGCCTCGCCAACGTCTGGGACCGGCACCGACACCGCTTCAATCTCAACTTCCCCTGCCCTGCGGTAAACCGCAGCTCGCATCGTCTCGCTCACGGCTCCAGCATCGCGCAGTCCACCGGTTCAGCGCAGCCTGAGTGATGATTTCAGGCCCCGGCCATGTGCCTCGACGAAGTTTCAGCTGCTAAGGCGCAAGGCGAGGGTGGAGCGGTCGAATTTGCCGGAGGCGAGCACGGGCATCTCCAAGACGTGCTCCAGTCGTTCGGGGCAGATGTATTTGGCCGCACCTCTGCTTTGGAACCATTGCTGACAAGCGACCAGGTCGAAACTGCTGTCGGCTACCACGAAGGCGGCGACTCGGGCGCCTAGCCGATCGTCGGGTTCACCCAACGCCACGGCTGCGCTGACCAACCGATGGGCTTCAAGATGGTTCTCCACTTCTGTTGCGGAGATGTTCTCGCCGCCGCGGATGATCTGTTCGCCTAGACGGCCTGTGATGATGAGCCAGCCGTCGTCGATCACCCCAAGGTCACCGGTGCGGAACCAGTCGTCTGCGAAGGCTCTGGCCGTATCGCTCGGGTCGAGGTAGCCGCGGCAGATCTCGGGCCCAGACACCCACAACTCACCATGCTCGTCGACTCGGATGCGGGTCTCGCCGAAGGCCCGGCCGTCGGTGCCGATCATCTTGTCGACGGGGTCGTCGAAACGGCTGGTGGTTACGCTCGGGGCCTCGGTGGAGCCGTAGGTGCGTTTAACGATTGCACCGAGTTCTTGGCTTGCCCGCTGCGCGAACGCTGGCGTGACGCCGGCACCGCCGCATGAAATGAGCCGCAGCGACGCCACCCGCTCAGGATCAAAGGCCGGGTCGTCCATCAAGTCGATGAAGAAAGTCGGCGGCCCCACCATCCACGTCACCTGCTCACGTTCGATGACTTGCAACGCAGCACCCGGGTGCCACTGCTCCATGAGCACTGTTTTGGCACCCAAGGCCGCGGGCACCAGCACTCCGTGAAGCAAACCCGAGACGTGTACCAAAGGAGCGGGCATGAGCACGCAGTCGTCGCTGGTCAGGCCGTGGATTTCAGCGATTTGGCGGGTCTTGACTTCAAGGCTGGCGTGAGTGTGGACCACCCCCTTGGGCCTGCCGGTCGACCCGGAAGTGAATATCACCAAAGCATCGTCTGAGTCTCGGCAGTCAACCTCTGGTGCCTCTCCACCGCTGAGCTCTTCGATATCCAACGCGCCCGGTTCATCAGCAAGCGCAAAGCCCGGATGAGAGACAAGCAGACTCGGGTGTGACTGATCGATCATGTCGGCAATCTGAGCCGCGCCGGCTCTCGGGTGTACCGGCAGGGCCACCGCGCCAATGCGCCAACACGCCCGGTACAGCGCGATGGCATCGATCCCGGTGGGCATCTGAAACGCCACAGGATCGCCGTGGCCGATCCCTCGGGCGTTGAACGCGGCCGCAAAGCCCAGTGCCTGCTCAACTATCTCCGTGCTCGACACCCGCCGGTCGCCGCACACGATCAGATCGTCTCGCTGCGGAGCCTCGGCAAACAGCTCGATCAACATCTACGGAGCCTCCCATCGCAGTCAGCTGACAGCGAAGCCACGGCGCGGCGGGTCACTGGTGGCGCATGATTTCTTCTAGGAGTTCGTTGATCGCGTTGGGAGCACCACGACGGTACGGATCGGGGGGCCGCGGCATCCTCGATTCGTTCAGCGTCGATCCAATATGTGTGTCTGCGTCGCTCATGATCGGTTCAGGATTTGTAGCGGGTTCGGCGGGTGTAACGCCACATGTGTTCGAGGGCGGTTACAGCTTCGTCTCCCGCCGCGTGACAGAAACGCCCGGTTGAACGCACCGTAGCGGGGCCGGAGTTCTCCGGGTTGGTGATCGACAACTCGGTGGCTGCGATAACCGGTTTGTTGGCGGCACTGCTAGCTGCGTCGGCTGCTTGCGCTAAGCGGGTGTCTTGGCGTCGGTGATATTCGACGACTCGCTCCAGGCCGTAGTCGGGATAGAAGCGGCCGGCCTGCTCCATAGCGGCAGTATTCGACTGGATTCCGAGTCCCAGGTAGATCACCGCATCGACCTGCCGATGAGCGGCGATAATCGGCAACAATTCCGGGATCGTGTCGCGGGTCTCGCCGCCGGCAAGATCGATCGGGTTGGCACGGCTCCAACGGGGCGGCACTCGCTTGTCGATTTCGGCCAGTAGATCGGCGGGAAGGTCTATCAGTTCCAACTCGCCGGCCTCGACCGCGTCGGCGGTTACGACACCCCACCCTCCGGCGGTGCCGAACACGATGGTTCGGGGGCCTTTGGGCAACGGCTGGGTGGCGAAGGTTGCCGCGACTCGGTATGCCTCTGTGACGGTGGCGACAACTGTCACGCCCGCTTCGCGCAGAGCCCCATCTGTGGAGTCGTTTCCTGCCTTCGATCCGGTGTGAGCAGACACGGCACCGGCGCCCCGCCCACTGAGCCCGCCGCGCACGACAACGATCGGCATTTCTTGGGACGCCGCGGCAAGTCTTTCAATGGTGTCGGGAGCGATGTCTTCGATGTAGCCGAGGCCGACGTTGGTCGCAGCGTCGGCAGCGAACCATTCCATGAAGTCGACCACCCCGACCTGAGCACTGTTGCCAACGGAGACCGCCCGGCTGATCCCCACTTGAGATTGGCGTGCGAGGTTGGCGAAAGTCGATACGAACCCTCCGGATTGGCTTGCAATCCCAATCGATCCAGCGGGGGGCATCGGTGCCACGATCTGCGCGCACAAGTCAACCGGTGTCGAGATCAGCCCTTGGCCGTTGGGCCCGGCGAGTAAGATCCCAAGGTCATCCGCGAGTGCGGCAAGGTCTTCTTGGCGCCGTCGCCCATCGGGTCCGGTTTCGGCGTAGCCCGCTGAGGTGCAGAAGGCGGCGGAGATCCCGCGATCAGCGGCTTGGCGCAGCACCTCAGCGGTGGCTGCGGCTGGGACACACAAAAAAACGAGGTCGAGTTCGGCGTCCGGGACGTCGGCCACAGACCGGTAGGTGTGCTCGCCGAGAACTTCAACGTTTTCAAGGTTGGTGCCATACAGAGCCCCGCGGTAGCCGCAGGCCTTGATGTTGTGGTAGGCCACGAAGCCGAATTTGCCGGGATGGTTGGCAACCCCGGCGACCACAATTCCCCGCGGCTCAAAGAGTGCCCGAAACCGTTCGTGGGGTTGAGGTGTGTTCATGTGATCTGCAGGTAGTGACTGTTGCTGCGCGATCACTCGATTGCGTGGCGTTCGCGAAGTTTGCGGGCGATAACCATCTTTTGGATTTCGCTGGTGCCCTCACCGATGATCATCAGCGGAGAGTCCCGGAAGTAGCGCTCCACGTCGTATTCCTGGGTGTATCCGTTGCCGCCGTGGATACGTAGAGCGTCTGTGCAGATCTCGAACGCTGCCTCAGAAGCGAACAGTTTCGCCATGCCCGCTTCGAGATCAATTCGCTGGCCGGAGTCGTATTTTTCAGCGGCGTCGTAGGTCATCAGTCGAGCCGCTTGGAGCTTCGTGGCCATCTCGGCGAGCATGAACTGAATGGCTTGGTGCTCAAAGATCGGCTTACCGAATGTTTCACGTTCCTGGCTGTACTTCATCGCCGCGTCGAAAGCCGCTTGGCCGACCCCGACGGCGCGTGCCGCGATGTTGATCCGCCCCAACTCCAATGCGGACAGGGCGTAGCGGAGTCCGTTGCCCAAACCCTCGGAGCCTCCGAGCAGGTTGGCATTGGGCACCCGATGGTCGACGTAACTCATCTCGACCGTCTCAAGACCCTTGTAGCCCAACTTCCGGATGTGTTTCGAGGAGCTGATCCCCTCGAATTTGCTGCCCGGTTCCTTCTCGACGATGAAGCAGGTCACACGATCGTCGGGAGTGCGAGCGAGCAACATCACCACGGATGCTCGCTCACCGTTGGTCACCCACATCTTCGTGCCGTTGATAATCCATTCGTCGCCGTCTCGCACGGCTTTGCAGCGAAGGGCGCCTGCGTCGCTGCCACTGTCTGGCTCCGATAGGGAGAAAGCAGCCCGATAGTGGCCGTCGACCATTCTGGGAAGGTGTTTCTTGCGCTGCTCAGGTGTGCCGTACCGTTCGATCATGACGGTGGCGATTTTGTGGCTGTTGAGGATTCCCGACAGGCTCATCCAACCCCGACTGAGTTCTTCGATCAGGCGGGCGTAGGTCTTGCCGCTGAGTCCTAGGCCTCCGTACTCGGTGGGGATGGTCGCTCCAAAAAGGCCGAACTCGCACATCTGGTCGAACATCTCTTGAGGGAACTCATCGGCGTGTTCGAGTTCGCTTGAGCGAGGGACTACTTCACGGTCGATCCATGTGGCAACCACCGAGATCAGTTCATCGGCAATGTCTTCATCGGCACTGTTTTCATGGGCACTGTCTTCATCGGCAATGTCGGGGCTGGTCATTCGGGGCGTTCTCCTGTGAAAACAATTTCTCGACGCTGGAATCGCCAACCTTTGGTTTGCCGGACGATCCGGTCGTGGTAACGACCACTCTGGCCGACAGTTCCCTGTTTGGAAACCCACGCGAAGTCGGTGGTAACCGAGGCGTTGTCGCCGTCGATCACAATCCAAGGTTCGCTAAGCATGTGTTTGCCACGCGCTTCGGCTTGCTGGTTGGGCTCGACGAAGTTGCGTACCTCTTCGGGACCGTGCTTGTGCATACCCATCACGACAAACTCGATGTCGTCGCTGAACAGCTCGATCCATTGGTCAAATGACCCGTCATCGAGCAACTGACAGTACTGTGCCAACAGGCGCCTGATCTCCGATTCGTCACCAGCCACGGCAACCTTCAATCGTTTCGTAGATGTGCACCACACCAACCTAGAACAGTTCGCACTGGTCCCGTTTGGTCGAGGATCGGGAGCGTTAGGACGCAGGTAGTTCCAGTACCCAGCCGATCAGGATCAGGTGCGGGTTGGTTAGACGTCGTCCATCGGCTTGGGTCCTGCCCATGTTCAAGTCGTAGATCTCCGGCCAGCGCGTGCCGGAGCCCAGGTGGACCGCGGCAAGCCTCCAGAGACTGTCGCCGCGCACGACCGTAACTGTGATCGGCTCTGGCTCGGGCTCAACGGCGACGATTCGGTTGTTACCACCAACTGGGTAATCGGCTGCGGTGATTTCTCCGCCCAAGTCGGTCGAGATGTAATCGGCGAGGGCCTGCTGGTAGCTGACGCCCATCTTGGTGAACTCCAAGTCGGCGAGCGGGTAGCAGTCTCCGCCGCCGGCCAGGAAGTCGATGGTGGTCAACACCACGGGATCACCGGGCACCACAGCCCCGTCTTTGACGATGACGGTTCCGTCATCGAGGACCACATCGCGCACCCGAGACCCGGGGTCGCCGATAAGCGAGCAGTCGCCGGCGCGGTCGGTCTCGCGTGCGGTGGCGGTCGGGTCGTAGGACAGGGTGAACCCTGAGATCTGCGCGAACTGCCCGCCGGCACCTGGGATCCGGTCGACAGCCTGCTCAAGGAGCACATGGAAGGTGTCACGCGGGACTTCGAGCACTACCACGAAGTTTCGGAACGGGGCGATGTCCCAGGTGTCGCCGGTGGTTATGTCGCCGGCTGGGATCACCGCATCGTTGCGGATACCGCCGCCGTTTTGGATGGCGACATCCGGTGCTGCGATCCCGAAGGAGTCGGCGAGGTTGGTGGCGGTGGCTCGCAGTGAGTCGGCGTGCAGGTTCCCTTGGTTGGTGGAGGTGGTGCGCACCATGGCGCGGCGACCGTCCAAGTCAACTTCGCTGGTGCCGATGACGTCGGCATCAACTTCGGCAACCGCTTCGGCGAGCGGTTCGATCACGTTGGCCTGCACGTCTGGATCGGGCACGACCCCGAAGTCCAGGCCGACGGACTTGCCGTACGCTTCGATCACGTCTCCATCGCTGTCAAAGTCAACGATTAACAATCCGATACAGCGGTAGCCGCCGGGCGCGGTGATCACCGGTACCTCAACGCCGGTTGAATCCGTCACCAGGGTCGGGTATGGGCCGCGTGGTTCGTCGTCGGGCATGCAACTGTCGCCATCGTTGCGCAGCAGGTCATCGCCTCCTCCGGCGATGACCACGTCCACGCCAGACAGAGAGGCCACTAGGGCGATCTCCTCGTCGACATCCTGAAGATGGCTGACCAGGATGATCTTGTTGACCCCTTGCTCGGTCAGCGACTCAGCTTCGGCCGAGACTGCGGCCAGCACATCGGTGATCACGACGTTGCGGGGTGTGGAGATGTTGGGGAGCAACGGGGTGACCGCCCCGATCACGCCGATCTGCTGCCCTCCGGTCTCGATGATGGTGCTGCCCGCCAGAGTCCCTGTGTCGACAAGCGCCTGGAGCGCGGGCTCGGCGGAGAAGTCGGCGTTGGCGGACAGGAATGGGATAGGCGGTGTGAAACCCTCAATGAAGCGGGCTGTTACCTCGGGTCCCAAGTCGAAGTCATGGTTGCCCAGCGCCATGGCGTCGTAGAGACCGCTTAGGGCGATCGAGTCATAGAGGGCACCTTCGCGGGCCAAAGAGACACCGAGTTCCTGAGAAGCTAGAAAATTGTCACCCGAAGTGAGCGTGATGACGCCCTCGCCAGTGGATCCCGCCTGAGTCTGCATCAGCTTCATCATGGCGACAAAGCGGGCAACCCCGGGGAACCCTGAGTCCTCGTCGGGCAACAGTTTCGATTCGCCGTCGTTGTTGTGCAGGATCGTGAGCGTGAAGGTCTCAACGCTGATGGGTACGGGGGTTTGTGCCCCTGCAGTGATGGTCAGCGATGCAAGCAACGCCGAGACTAGGGCCAGAGCGGCTAGAGTTGTGATCGGCTTCTTGGGACTTTTGCTGGCCATCTCAGGGCCTCCTTGCAGGATGACAATTCACTTGAGCGGATCGTAGCGTCGCAGCGGGGCTCATTGCCAAGGCGGACTCAACTACCGAAACGATCGGCAAGCAGTCGACCCAGCGCGGTCAGGTCGATTTTGCCACTGTCCAACCAGGGGAGCTCGCCAGGTGAGTGGAACACCGCGATGTGACGCGGGACTTTGTAGCTCGACAACTCCTGTTTGACACGGGCCTGAAGCTCGGTCGGTTCACAGGACTCATCGGGTCGCAAAACAACTGCCGCGGCCACATCTTGGCCGCGTTGCTGACTAGGGACACCCATCACGTAGGCATCCAAGACCTCGTCCTGTTCCTCAAGGACGATCTCCACTTCGCGCGGTGTGATGTTCATTCCCGAAGTTTTGATTTGGTCGCCCATACGACCTTTGAAATAGAGGTGACCATCTGCATCGAGGTGCCCGGCATCACCGGTGGGGAACCAACCGTCTGACGTGAACACATCTTCGGGGTCAGTCTTCAACAAGCCGAGCATCAGCGAATAACCCTTGATATGTATCTCGCCCATTTCGCCCAGCGGTTGCTCGGTTCCCGATGCTGGATCAACGATGCGATGCTGCACTCCCGGCACCGAACGGCCAAACGAACTCCGCTTCTCAGGAGGCAATTCGCCGCCCATCATCTCAATGGAGTGCGGCCCCAGCGACTCGGTCATTCCCAAAGCGTTAGGCCGAAGTTCGGGATCGTCGATGCGGATGTGGGTAGGCAAGAACTCTTCGATACTGCCCGAGCGCACCGAGGAGAGGTCTCGATGCCTGGCGGTCGGGTGCTCAACGAGTGCCTTGGCCATGTGAGGCCAGCCGATGACATGGGCAACTCGATGCCGTTCGATCAACTTCAGGGTCGCCTCCGGCTCGAACTGATGCTCGAAGATGATCGTTGTCCCCGCGTGCATGCTCGCGATCAACACATAGGTCATCCCGCCAACCCAAAACAGCGGCATCGGTGTGTACACCACCTCACCAGCTTGGCGATCAAGGAACTGCAACAAGTTGTAGGGGTGACCGATCACCCCCGCATGCGAATGAACCACACCCTTCGGATTGCCCGTGCTGCCAGAGCTGTACATGACGATCATGGGGTCGTTAGGCACCACAGCGGTTTCGGCTGCAAGCAACTCAGCGTCGGCCGTCTTTGTGGCTGACGCGACTAGATCGTCTACACGTCCCGCCCACGACGGGATGTGATCTCCCCACATCCACACACTGCGCAGCGCCGGGTGACTGGCGACACCTATTTCGCCAGCAGTCGCCTTGTCGAGTCCTTCCACGATCGATTGGAGGCGTTCGACATAATTGTTGCCAAGATGGGAGTCGACGGTCAGCAGTACCTCAACATCACTGTGCTCAAGCACCCAATTCAGTTCGCGGCGCTTGTAATAGGTGTTGAGCAACACCACCACGGCGCCGATTCGCGTTGCCGCGAGCCAAGCAACGATCCAGTCGCCGCCGTTGGGCGCCAGTAGCCCGACATGGGTACCGGCCCGCACACCCGAGGCCAGCAACGCCTTGGCGAACTCTGTTGACTGTGTGTGGGTTTGCTTGAAGGTCAACGCGTCTTGCTCGATCACGCAAAGATTGCGGTCACCCCAGGCGTCAGCCACCTGTTTGATGAACTCGCTCGCGGTCAGGCGATAGCCCGGTTCCTGGAATCGGTGCTCGCCGAGGGTCACGGTTAGCCGAGGATCACGGTTACTGGTTGAACATTTTGTAGCGAACTGGTAGGTGCTTGGGTCCGACCACGAAACTCGATGCCACATAATCCGCAGAACCAACAGGCTCCATTAATTCGATTCGCGACGCCATCTGCGCCAGCAAAGCCTTGATGCTGGCTCGGGCCAGATGGGCTCCAAGGCAGTAGTGCTCTGCCCAACCGAAGCCGAGATGCCGGTTGGGGCTACGACCGATGTCGAAGCGGTGCGGGTCTTCGAAGACGGTCTCGTCGCGGCTACCTGAAGCGTAAAAAAGCGCAAGGATCTGGCCCTTTTTGATGTCGTGCCCGTCGTAAACAAGATCGCGGGTTGCGGTTCGTTTCATGTAATTGACGGGTGTTGTGTAGCGGACCACCTCTTCGACAGCGGTCTTGAGCAAGCTCGGGTCTTCACGGAGGCGTTTCAACTCATCGGGATTGTCGAGGAATGCTTGGAACGCTCCGGTCAGTGAATGGCGGGTGGTGTCGTGCCCGGCGTTGAAGATGATCAAGTAGTAGCCGAGCGTTTCGATGTCTCCCAAAGGTTCGCCGTTTTCGAAGGTGGCGTTGGCCAGCATGCTGGCGAGATCGTCGCGGGGGTTGGCACGGCGATCTTGGATGATGTTGTTGAACATGTTGAAGAAGTCCATCATCAAGTCAAAGCTGGCTTTGTGACGATCATCGCCCTGGCGTCGAAGCTCAGGGTCATCGCTGGCGAGTAACTGGCTGGTCAGCTCCAGCAACTGCTCTTCTTGATGCGGTTCGATCCCTAGAATTGTCGCCAAGACTCGCAGTGGGTGCTTCTGGGCGATGCTTTCAACGAAGTCGGCTTCGCCTTCGGGGCCGAGGCTGTCAATGACGATGCGGGCGCTGGTCTCCACGATCTCGTCGAGCCGTTCGATACCTCGAGGCGTGAAGTAACCGCTGGCCACCTTGCGAAATATGCGATGGTCAGGCTGGTCCATTTCGATGATCGATTTCATCTGGACCGGATAGCCTTTGGCCCGTCGCTCCACTTGTTCGCTAGTCAACACCACGATGCCGTCGCTGTTGCAGAAGTCCTCGGGGCGACCTGAGATCTCAGTAATGTCGGCGTGTCTGGTCACAGCCCAGAACGGCTCACGATCTTCAGTCTCGAAATACTGCAATGGCTCTTTGCGAAGCTGCTCCCATTGCGCGTGGGGTGGGCCCGACTCGCCGTAACGAACCGGGGAGATGAGATCAAGTCCGTCGATGGCCATGGCCGACACGATAGATCAGGCGCCACCCGAACCGCATAATTCCGTGCCGGGTTTTTGAGACCTAGCGGTTCGTCGGGCTATTCGCCTTCGTGACTGAGGGTGGCGAGGATCGAATCTTCGAAACCCCAATCGACGGCCCGAGTGTGGGCCAGACCGGCGTTGTGGTACCAACCGAAGGTGTGGTCGACCATCGACTCGAGAGTGTGTTGAGGCTCCCAGCCGATGTCGTTGCGGAGACGATCAATCGAAAACACGGTGCTCTTGTTCCAGTGATGAATATTGGGCGCAAGGTGCTGCACGAGTTGTGCCAACTGAAATCGTTGCGCACCGCGGGACACTCTGGCGGTGTCGGACGCTTTGACTGTCGACCGAGTCTGCAATCCAACGCCTGTATTCGCAGCGACATCAACCATCTGCTCGCCGCTCCACAGTGCGTCCATGATCGGGTGCGGGATATGACGCACATCGGCGGCGCTACCGATAGCCGCGGCGATCGTTGCGACGTAGTGGTTGCGCGTCACCGCAGTGTTGCCGGTGAGGTTGTAGCGGCGACCGAACGTGACGTTGTTACCCATCATCTGTTCAAGGGCGGCCGCTTGGTCGTCAACATGGCCGAGCTGTAGCAGGGTCTGCCCGTCGCCTGGTATCAACACTGGCCTGCCATCGAGAATGCGGCGGAACATTCGTTGCTCGCGGGCTTCGATCATGTTGTGCGGCCCGAAGACCATGGAGAACGCCACGCTGGTAGCTGGAAAGTTGTGCTCGCGGTGGGCTTTCCACAAGAGATCCTCGCACAACAGTTTGTGCATCCCGTATTCGTTTTGGCGCTCACTGCGGTCGTCGGGATGTGTCTCAGTGATCGGTAAGACATCGGTTTGGGTGTAGGTAACCGTCGACGAGGTGAAGATGTAATGGCCCAGGTGGCCGGCGAACAACTCAATCATGAGTTCAACGTCTTGGGGGTGGTATGCGGTGATGTCGGCGATCACATCCCATTCGGTTCCGGCTAGAACAGCGCGCACAGTTTCGGGTTTGCTGCGGTCAGCGACGAGACGGCTCACCGAAGGGGGTATCTCAGCGGTGCTTCGCCCGCGGTTCAACACGGTCACCTCGTGACCTTGGCGCACAAGTTCATGTACCAGCGCCAAGCCGTTGAAGTTTGTCCCACCCATTACCAGAACTTTCACGCAGACAGCGTAGGCACCTGCGCGCCGTACGCTCCATTTCGGGAATCTCCGAGTGGTTGATGCTCGACAATTTGGTCTGTCTTGGTGCCTGGGCGTAAATAAGGGTTCACGCAAACCGAGCCGAAGAGGTGATCACTGTGGGGAAGAGCAACGTGGGGTATCTGATCGATCAGCGAAAGAACTGGGCAATGGCCGAGCAACGACTAGTCGGTGAGTCCGACCCTCGGCGTCGACAGTTGCTTGCCACGATCATTGAGCACGCCAAAGCCGAGGCGTTGCCTGACTACGAGCGTTTGATGGCGACCGTTTCGCCGCGCGCTCACTATCGCTTCTTCGGAGACGAGGTCACAGACGTAATCGGCAAGGATGGGGTTGGAGCGTTCTACGCAGAGTTGGTAGACACCGGCCGCAACAGCGTCGAGCACGCGGTTGATCGAATGGTGGTGGATCGAGATGCCATCACCACAGAAGGCCCCATGCGGATGGCTTACCCGGGGGCGTTCCTTGCCGACGCCGGAATCGAAGTGCCCGATCTTGATGGGCTATACCTCTACGAGACACGGATGATGATTGTCTGGGGGTTCGACGAGGACGGTTTGGTGCAGTGCGAGGACAGCTATTCCGCTGGTGACGGCTGGGCCGGCATCGCCACCCGGCCGGTTGAGCCCGAGCAAATTCGCCCGGTTACGCTAGCTGATCTGTGACTTCCTACGGCGAGAGCAGCGCGCCGCCCGATGACCTCTTTCTCTCCGATCCATCACCCGCGGAAGTGCGCTACACGGTTGTGTCTGTCGACGATCATGTCGTCGAACCACCTCATCTCTTTGCGACCTATATGCAGCCGCGCCTGCGTGATCTCGGGCCTCAACTGATCGAAACCGACCAGGGCCATCAGGTTTGGGAGTTCGACGGTGAGCGCTACGTGCAGATGGGCATGAATGCGGTGGCCGGTCGGCGACCCGAAACGGTGAAGATCGAGCCTTTCCGCTTCGAGCAGATGCGTCCAGGCTGTTACGACATCGAGGCGCGTGTGCGCGACATGGATCTCGGCGGGATCTGGGCGATGCTCAACTTTCCCAGCCAGATCACCGGTTTCTGCGGCTCGGTGTTTGCCGGGGCGAACGATCCCGCCGTCGGCATCGATGCCGTGAGGGCTTGGAACGACTGGCTGTTCACCGAATGGTATGAGCCATATCCCGAGCGGGTCATTCCGGGTGGGATTACTTACCTCGGTTCGTCGGAGGGCGCGGTCGCTGAGATTCACCGCAACGCGGCTAGGGGCTTTGTTTCGGTGACGATGCCGGAGCGTCCTCATGCCATTGGCGTGCCCAGTCTCTGGCAAAGGGATTTCTGGGATCCGATCATTCAGGCCTGCGTCGACACCGACACCGTGATTTCTTTGCATGTCGGCAGTTCCGGCATGTACCCCATGCCCGAAGGTTCGCCGGGGCTTCAGCTTGGTGCCACGATGTTCGGTCAGCTTTCGTTGGGGTCGTGCGCTGAATGGCTCTGGTCGGAGTACCCGCTGCGTCAACCACGTTTGAAGATCGCCATGAGCGAAGGCGGTATCGGCTGGGTGCCGATGCTGATCGACCGGCTTGACAACCTCGTTGACCGATCCGGCTACGGCAAAGGCTGGGCTGAGCGCCCCGCCGATGTGCTGCGGCGCAACTTTTGGTTCTGCACCATCGACGACCCCTCAACGATCCGTTGCCGTGACGTGATCGGTGTTGAGAACATATGCCTCGAAACCGACTATCCCCATGGTGATTCGACTTGGCCCGACACCCAGCAGGTGATTGCAGACCTGTGGGGTGACCTGCCCGCGGCCGAACTACGCATGATGTGCAGCCAGAACGCCGCCGCTCTCTACCGTCACCCACTCCCCACCCCAGTGCTCCCGCTCGGCTGAGCGCTGACCACCGGGGACTGAACACTAGGACCGCGAGATGGAAGCCAAAGGGATCATCTTCACAGCGCTCGACACTGACCACCACAACATCGAGAGCTGGAATCGTTGGTACGACCTGGGGCATCTGCCGCCCAACATCGCTATGCCCGAAATCGCAGGTGGTCGGCGTTATGTGGCACCACCGGAACTTCACGACATAAGGCTGCCAGCCGAGCCTCATCGGGGTTTCGAGAACGGCAAGGGAGTCAACGTCACGATCTATCTGACGGCGGTAGATCCAGCGGAGGCGATAGCGGCGATGACGGTATTTCGCGAAGTCTTGGAGGCCGCCGGTCGAATGGAAGGGGCAGGCAGACGGACGGTCAGAACCGGTGACGCAATGGACCTCTCCTGGGTTGTTGGCGACCCTGAGCTGAACCTCGATGACCGCGATGTTCCCTACCTCGGCCACACCGGTATCCGGGTCGTGCTGAGGCGTGGCGGTGAGGGGAGGACGGTAGCCGAGCGGGCGGTAAGCGTCGATGGCGTGCACGGCGTGATGTCGTTCACCAGCCGTTTCTTCGAGGGACTCGAAGCCGATCTTTATCTGCTGTCGGGTGTGACCGCAGCAACCACCCTGGCCAGCCGCGAGGTGGCCGGCTATGGCGAAGATGCCGAGATTGTGCTTGACGCCCCCTACGACGCAATCACGCCACTCGATTATTCGTTCGCGGAACGGATCCGCGCCAGTTCATTGCCTCGCGAACTCGACACCGATCAAGTCATGTGATCGCCGTGGACCGGAATCTTCCTCAGCGTCAGCCACCACCGATTCTCAGCCGTTGGGGAGCAGGACCGTGCGGGCCTCGGTACCGGTCTTGATGGCGTCGAAAGCGCCTTGGAGTCCGTCGAGACCTGCGGTGTTGCTGATCAGTTGATCGAGTTTGAGCTGCCCTTTCAGGTAAAGGTTGGCCAGCATCGGGAAGTCCCTGTGGGGTCGAGCACCACCAGCCCTGATACCGAGCAGGTTCTTGTTCTGGTGTAGAGCCTGGAACGGGTAGGTGACTTCGGCAGTGAGATCGGGCACTCCCACGGCGCAGATGTTGCCGCCGGGGCGGGTCATCTGGAGACAGTCGGTGAGGAGTTTGGTGGAGCCGACCACTTCGAATGTGTGGTCAACGCCTCCGCCTGTCATCTTCTTGACCTCGTTGATCACGTCAACGCCCTCGTCGGCCAAAATGAAGTCGGTCGCACCGAAGTCGATGGCGAAGGCTTCCTTCTCCGGCACTCGGTCGACGGCAATGATCTGGCTGGCCCCACAAAGTTTGGCGGCCTGGATGACGTTAAGACCGACACCGCCAGCACCGATAACCACACAGGTATCGCCAAGTTGTAGCCGGGCCCGGTTGAAAACCGCGCCGGTGCCGGTGATGACACCACAGCCGATCAGCGCCGCGGCGGTGAGAGGCATCTCTTTGGGGATTGGGATGCACTGGTTCTCGCTGACGATTGTTTCCTGGACAAAGGCCCCGATCCCAGCGAAGTTGTAGAGCGGCTGGTCGCCTTCACGGTAGGGCTGGGTGAGGTTGCCCATAGACACGCTGCAGTTACCCGGGTTGCCTCCCTCACAATCACCGCAGTGTCCGCAATTGCTGAAGGTCGACAAGATGACATGGTCGCCAACCGCGCAGTAGGTGACCGCAGATCCGGTCTCAACAACGACACCAGCGGCTTCGTGCCCGGGGACTAGGGGTGTGGGCATGTAGTACTTGCCGTGCACGCAACTCAGATCGGATCCGCACACGCCAGCGGCTTTGATTTCTACACGCACCTGGCGGGGTGCCAGACTGGTGTGGGCGAGTTCCAGATCAGCCGACAGGCGAACGGAGTCTTCGGTAGTTCCTTCGAGAATGAGTCCTTGCATCCCGTCAGTTTCGCGCACCCTGCCCACCAATGAAGAATGCGGCGGTTACGTTGCCGTGCCGCGTTTCTTTGGGAGGCACATGTGTCCGCTAGACATTCGGGATGGACAACGACATGAGGGCTTCTTGGGAGCGACTTTGTGACACCCTTAAAGAATCGGCGGACTACATATTTGATCCTGCGCTCGGGGTTGACTCCTCCGAACAAGCTGAAGGGCTACGCCACCATTTGCGACTGTTCTCCGGGGCTGTTGAACGTTTGTTGGAAAACGACGACCCGGACCACCCCGAGCTGGGCTGGACATATCCAGCCAAGATGGGCCAGGACAACCCCGACGCCTTCTATATGTCTGCACCGATTGACCTGCACCACAGCTACCGACTCACCGGGCGCATGGACACACCGCGGTATCTCGGGTTTTCGTTGATGGACTTCCGCTTCGGACGGGGCAAAGTCACCCAAATCCTCAACATTGGTAGCCCTGATTTGACCGACATAGGCGGTGGCCGCATGGATGTGGTTTTCAGCCCCGATCCCGACCCGGGCGACCATCTCGGCGATTGGTACCAACTGGAGCCCCAAGAGTGTCGCCTGCTGGTGCGCCAGTTCTTTTCCGACTGGGTTGCCGAGGAGCGCGCAGATTTGCATTTGGAGTGCCTCGACCCGGTGGATCCGCCCGCCCGACTAGACCCGGTAGAGATCACCGCGGCGCTCAACGAGATAGCCGCTGAGATGAGGATCGTGCCGAAGTTCTGGACCGATTATGCGGTAAGTCAACGTGACCGGGGTGAGATCAACTCATTTGAGCACATGACCGGCCGCAAAGTGAGCGGGGTTTCCTATGGCGGCAGCGACCAACAGGCATATGGGCAGTGCTGGTTCGAGGTGGGCCCTGATGAAGCCCTCCTGTTTGAGGTGACCCCACCGAAGTGCTTGTACTGGAACATCCAGGTGGGTGACACCTGGTTTCAGAGCCTCGACTACGTGAACCTGCCCGCCACCCTCAACGACTCGCAGGCTCAGATCGACCCCGACGGCGTGCTGCGGGTAGTGATCTCGCACCGTGATCCTGGAATCGACAACTGGATCGCTCTAGGCGGCTGCCCCCAAGGGGCTGTCACCTACCGTTGGAACAACGCCGACACCGTGCCAGTTCCCAGTCTGTGCCTTATGTCGGTGTCCGAACTGGCGGACCAACTCCATCCCGACACCCCACGCGTGAGTCCCCAAGCCCGCCGTCAGCGCCAAATCGAGCGTCGCCGCCACGCCCTGAACCGCTTCACCAGATAACCGTCTTTGGTCCCACCCATAGTCCGAACGGAACTGCTAATCTCCATAGCTTGTGCGCCTGAGACTGTTGCGTGAGTCAGCATCGAGGGAGAATCGCGTAGCGCTCGTTCCCGACGGTGTGGACGTGTTGGTACAGCGTGGATGCGATGTGTTCGTTGAGCGGAGCGCTGGTTTGGGCACGGGCTTTGACGATGACGCCTATCGGCGTGCCGGTGCGACCATCGTCGATCAGTTTGCTTCAAACGCAGGCGTCGCCGATGTGGTTGTCTCGGTGCGGGACGCTCCGATGGGTTCCTCCTCTCTCAACCCGGCCGCGGTACCCGTGACGGTGTTCGTGGGCGTCTTCGACCCGCTGTGGGCGCCTCACAGAGCACAGCGTCATGCAGCGAACCGTGTCTCGGCATTCTCTTTGGACCTGGTACCGCGCGTCACCCGTGCCCAGACAATGGACGTGCTGTCATCGATGGCGACGATCGCCGGGTACGAGGCTGTGCTGCTTGCCGCGAGTCATCTGCCCCAGATGTTCCCCCTGATGATGACTGCTGCGGGCACGCTGGCTCCGGCCCGAGTGTTGGTGCTGGGCGCAGGCGTGGCCGGTTTGCAGGCCATCGGCACCGCGAGGCGACTCGGTGGTGTGGTGGATGCCTACGACGTGCGCCCCGAGGCGGTCGAGCAGATTCGTTCGATTGGCGCCCGTGCGTTGGATCTCGAGGTTTCACCGGAGGCTGTGGGATCTAGTGCCGTGACGAGCATCAACGGCTACGCGGTTGCCCAGAGTGACGATGTCGCGCAAATCCAGCGGGACTTGCTGACGCCTCATGTGGCCGGCGCTGATGTTGTGATTACTGCTGCATCCGTGCCAGGCCGATCATCCCCGCTACTCGTAACCGCGGAGATGGTCGACGGCATGGACGCCGGGTCGGTGCTGGTTGACTTGGCGGCCGAGCGCGGTGGCAATTGCGAGGTAACCGAAGCCGACGAGAAGGTGGAGCGCAACGGTGTCACCGTTCTCGGCCCGACCGATCTGGCTTCGCGGTGTGCCCGCCACGCCAGCCAGATGTTCTCACGCAATCTTGTGGCGTTTCTGGAGTATCTCGCGCCCGACGGTGAGGTGGAGATACGCAGTGACGACGAGATTCTCTCGGCCATGCTGGTCACCCACGATGGTGCGGTTGTCCATCCAGAAGTCCTAGCTGTGCTTGGGGAGGGCTGAGAACGTGGAGCTGTTGATTGCCGTCACCCTGTTGGTGCTGGCCGTGTTTTTGGGGGTGGAGTTGATCACCAAGGTGCCCCCGACATTGCACACCCCCCTGATGTCGGGTTCCAACGCCATCTCGGGCATCACGATTGTGGGGGCATTGTTGGCGGCCGGTGCAGACCATTCGACCTTCACCGCGGTCTTGGGATTCGTTGCGGTCACCTTGGCGATGATCAACGTGGTGGGAGGCTTTTGGGTGACCCATCGGATGCTGCACATGTTCGGTCCAAAGCGGCGTCGTGCTGCGGTGGATCAGTCAGCTACCGACGGAGACGGTTCGTGATGGATGATTGGGCCGCGCTTGGTTACCTCGCGGCGGCAATACTGTTCATCTTTGGTCTGAAACGGCTCAGTCGGCCCCGCACCGCGGTGCGAGGCAACCAGTACGGAGCAGCGGGAATGCTCGTCGCCGTGTTGGTCACGCTCACCGACAACTCCATCATCGGCTTCGGGTGGATCATCGGAGGGGTGATTCTGGGAGCGGCTGTCGGAGCGCTGCTGGCCGTACGCGTTCAGATGACGGCTATGCCCGAACTAGTTGCTTTGTTCAACGGCTTCGGCGGGGGTGCGTCGGTGCTCGTTGCGTCTGCGTCTTACATCCAGGCTGTTGATTTGGCCACCGATACCTCCCGACTGTCGTCGTCAGCGGCGCTGGCGTCGCTGATAGGGGCGGTGACGTTTACAGGGAGTCTCGTCGCCTTTGCCAAGCTCCGCGAAGTGACGCGTTGGTCGGGGTTCAAGGGCATCACGGTGCTCAGCGCCCTTGGAGCGGTAGCAGCGGTGGTTTTCGGTGTGCTGATGGTCGTCGACGCGGAAAATGCTCTGTGGTTGTGGCTGCTGGTTGGGGTTGGGGCGGTTCTCGGACTGTTGGTGGTAGTGCCGATTGGCGGAGCTGACATGCCAGTGGTGATCGCGTTGTTGAATTCGCTGTCGGGCATGGCTGCGGTGGCGGCTGGTTTCGTGCTCGACAACTCGCTGTTGATCATTGCCGGCTCGCTGGTGGGGGCGAGCGGCTTGATCCTCACCCAGATCATGTGCGTGGCAATGAACCGCACACTGCTGGCGGTGATGTTCAGTCCTGCGCCGTCGGCAGCGGGCGGAGGCGATGTCGACGATATCTATGCAGGTAAGGTCCGCTCCACCTCCGCTGATGATGTGGCCATGCTGCTTGAGTCGGCTGAGCGCGTGGCTATCGTCCCCGGTTACGGGCTTGCAGTGGCCCAAGCCCAGCATGCGGTGAGGGATCTCACCCGGCGCTTGCAGGACCGCGGTGTGGAGGTGGTGTTCGGCATCCATCCGGTTGCGGGACGGATGCCGGGTCACATGAACGTGCTGCTCGCCGAAGCGGAGGTCAGCTACGAACGTCTGATCGAGATGGACGACATCAACCCGACCTTCGAGCAGACCGACGTGACCATCGTCATCGGCGCCAACGATGTCGTGAACCCGGTGGCTCGCACGGACCCGTCGAGTCCAATAGCAGGAATGCCGATTCTCGATGTGGACAAGAGCGACGTTGTGGTGGTGATCAAACGCAGCCTCAGTCCGGGTTTCGCGGGGATCGCCAATCCTCTTTTTGCCGCCGACAACGCTCTGATGCTTTTCGGAGACGGCCGCGAAGCCGTAGTCGCCATCACCAAATCCCTCCAGTCCCTCTGATCGCAATGTTGATCTGGTCGACCAACAGTCCAGTTGGCCGTGCCCTTAGTTGACTGGGATCGTTTGGACCAGTTCATGGGATGGATGGGCTCGCTCAATTCGCCGGTCCGCGGTGAAGCATCTACGACTACAGTTCCGGAGTTCTTCTGCGGCCTTTGTCGATGTCGTCGAGCAGGGCTTCAATATCGAGTCTGACTCCCTGGGTTTCGACGAAGCGCTCAAGGTCGTCGAAGATCTGGTCGTCGTCGGGTTGTCGCGCCATACGTTCGATAGTATCGCAGAGCCGCTCTTCTGGCCGGTGCTGTTATAGGGGGATGGCTTGTAGGCGGACGCCGAGAGCGCTCATTACTTTGAGCACAGTGGCGAATTCTGGGTTTCCGCTCTCTGACATTGACTTGTAGAGGCTCTCACGGCCCAACCCGGAGTCGGCAGCGACCTTTGCCATCCCCTTGGACCGTGCAATGTCTCCCAGTGCTGCAGTCACCAGTTGCGGATCATTCTCCGCCAGTGCCGCGTCCAAGTACGCGATCACGTCTTGTTTCGTCGTTAGGTACTCGGCCGCGTCCCACGGTTCTATTCCTCTCTTGTGAATTTCGACCATCCTCTAGTGTATCCTATGGGATACGAAGGATCAATATTCTTCGCCAAAAAATCGACGGCCGTGGTCAGGACAGGGGCTTTTACGGATCGTGGAATCATCGTAGTGCTCGCGAATCGAAATCTACCGATGGGGTTGGCTACGGTCGGGGGGTGACTGAACTCGTATACAACCCGTTCGGGTTTGCGCATCACGACGATCCGTACGTCACCTACAAGCGGCTCCGTGACGAAGCTCCCGCCTACTGGAATCCAGAGCTTGAGTTCTGGGCTCTCAGCCGCTTCGAAGATGTCATGGAGGGCTTTCGCGACACGGCGTTGCTCTCGTCTGCTGGAGGGGTCGCGCTTGAGAATCGTCGGCCGGTGGGCCAAAGCGTCGGCTTCGATCAGATGATCGAGTACGACCCGCCAGAACACACTGTGTTGCGCAAGTTGGTGAGCCGGGTCTTCACCACCCGCACGGTTGCGAAAATGGAAGCCGAGATCCGCATGATCTTCACCGGCTACCTCGATGAAGTTATCGAATCTGGCCGAGCTGAGGTGGTGAACGACCTCACGAGCCCCTTTCCGATGGATGTGATCTCGGCCATATTGGGAGTACCCGCGCAGGACCGTTCGGCTTTGCGGGCAAACAGCGACAAGGTGATGATCCGTGAGGACGGCGTGTTCGCGATCCCCCGCGAGGCCGCTGACGGGATGCTGGGCCTTGTCACATATTTCAACCAAGACCTGCCGAAACGCAAGGCCGGTGAAGGCACCGGGCTCATCAACGATCTCGTCGGGTTCGAGTTTGATGGGCGGGTGCTCACCGACGAGGAACTTCTCGGTTTCTGCATCTTGTTCATCATCGCCGGCCACGAGACGACCACCAAGATGGTGGCCAACGTCATGGAGTTACTTTCGCGCCATCCAGATCAGAGGGCCGCGGTGATCGCGGTGCCTGCGCTGATCCCCGAGACGATTGAAGAGGTGCTGCGGTACCACAACTCCACCCAATACATGCATCGCACCCTTACCCGTGACTTTGAGATCCATGGTCAGCGAATGCACAAGGGCGACTCGGTATTGCTGCTCATCGGAGCGGCCAACCACGACGAGAGGGAGTTCGGCCCCACCGCCGAAGAGTTCAACATCTTGCGTCGTCCAGACAGGCACCTGGGCTTCGGGTACGGGGCACATTTCTGCTTGGGTGCCGCGCTGGCTCGTATGGAGGGGAAGGTGGCGGTTGAGGAGATTCTGCGACGAATACCCGACTACGAAGTGGACCACGAAGCAAAGGTGCGCTTCCACTCATCCAACGTCACCGGCTGGCGGTCGTTGCCCGTCACGTTTACTCCCGGACCCAGAGAAGGCACTCCCGGCCCCCAAGAAGGTTGACGTTCTACTGGTTTGTGGGGAAACCCAGATTGACAGAACTGCCGGCGGGGTCGGGCCAGCGAGTGGTGAGCACCTTGGGACGGGTGTAGAAGTGGATGCCCTCGGGACCGTACATGGTCGTGTCACCAAAGGCTGAATCCTTCCAGCCGCCGAAGGAGTGGTACCCGACAGGAACAGGAATCGGCACGTTGATGCCCACCATGCCCGCATCCGCGTCCTGCTGGAACTGGCGTGCCGCGCCGCCATCTCGGGTGAAGATGGCCGCGCCGTTGCCCCATGGATTGGTGGCGATCAACTCGGCGGCTTCACGATAGGTATCGACACGCACCACGCTCAGCACCGGGCCGAAGATCTCATCCTGGTACACCGTCATGTCCGGCGTTACATGGTCGAGCAGGGTGACGCCCAGAAAGAAGCCGTCGTTGTCGAACTGTGCTTCTCGGCCATCAACAACCACCGATGCTCCCGACGCGGCGCCTGCGGCCACATATCCAGCGACCTTGTCACGATGAGCACGGGTGATAAGCGGTCCCATTTCCGAGGCAGGATCGGTACCGTCGCCGATCGTCAACTTCTCCATGCGCACCTTGATGGCATCGACCAGCGGGTCAGCCACATCGCCGACCGCCACCGCCACTGAGACCGCCATGCAGCGTTCCCCTGCGGAGCCGTACGCCGCCGATACCGCAGAGTCGGCGGCCAAGTCGATGTCCGCGTCGGGAAGTACGACCATGTGGTTCTTGGCTCCACCAAGAGATTGCACACGCTTGTGGTTGGCGCTGGCGGTCTCGTAGACGTATTGGGCGATCGGTGTTGACCCCACGAAGCTCAGCGCTTTCACATCGGGATGGGCAAGCAGGCGGTCTACTGCGACCTTGTCGCCTTGCACCACGTTGAGAACACCCGGCGGGAAACCGGCTTCGCAAAACAGTTCGGCCATGAACAATGGCGCCGATGGATCACGCTCTGAAGGCTTCAATACGAAGGTGTTGCCGCATGCCACAGCGTTGGGCACCATCCACATCGGAACCATTGCCGGGAAGTTGAAGGGAGTGATGCCAGCGACCACCCCTAGAGGACGTCGCACCGAATAGACGTCGACCCCAGTGGACGCGCCTTCGCTGTGGCTGCCTTTCAGATGCTCGGCAATACCGCAGGCGAACTCGATGTTCTCGATGGCTCGCGCCACTTCGCCGGCGGCGTCTGAGGTGACCTTGCCGTGTTCGGCGGTGAGCCGGGCCGCTACTTCGGCAGCGTTGTCTGCGACAAGGTTGCGAAACGTGAACATCAGTTTGGTTCGTCGGGCGATGCTCACCTCGCTCCACTCGGTGAATGCCGCTTTGGCAGAGGCGACCGCGGCATCGACCTCTGAGGGCGAAGCCAAAGACACATCCGCAGTTTGTTCACCGGTCGCGGGGTTGAAAGTGGGGGAGGTGCGTCCGGATGTGCCGGCCACGGACTCGTTGTCAATGAGGTGGGTGATTTGTTTCATGAGCCTTTCCTGTCTGTAGGTGCTCGTCTGTCTGTAGGTGCTCGTCTGTCTGTGGGTGCTCGTCGGTTTCTAGCTGATCTCTTCAATCGTCTCGATGATCGCAGAGATTCCTTCGTTCAACTCATCTGCGCTGACATCAAGCATTGGGGTGATGCGAATGGCGTTGCCGTAGAGTCCGCCCTTTCCAACAAGGAGACCTCGGCGTTTGCAGCCCTCCAATATCGCACCGGCTCGTTGGGCGTCGGGTTCGGTTGAACCTGGATGAACGGTTTCGATGGCTTGCATCAAGCCTTTGCCGCGCAGTTCGGCAATCCACGGCGTTTTTTCTGCGACCGGTGCAAGCGCGGCAGTCAGTTGTTGACCCATTTGCAGCGCATTGCTTTGCAGGTCGTTGTCGAGCACATAACGCAATGTGGCCAGACCAGCTGCAGACGAGAGCGGATTGCCGCCGAACGTGCTGAACGAGAGCACACTGATGGTGTCCATGATTTCGGCGCGGGCAACGATCCCGGCGAGCGTGGCACCGTTGCCGACCCCTTTGGCGAAAGTGAGCATGTCTGGCACCACATCGTGGGCTTGATAGCCCCAGAAGTGTTCGCCGGTTCGTCCCCAGCCGGTCTGTACCTCATCCACCACGAGCAGGATCTGATGGTTGGCGAGCACCTTGTTGAGCTCACCGAAGAAGCCGTCGGGCGGGGTGGCGAAGCCTCCAACACCTTGGATCGGCTCGGCTATCAGGCAAGCAACGTCTCCGGCAGTCATCATGTCGATCACTTGCACGAGATCGTCGACACAGGCGTTGGTGAAGTCTTCGTCATTCATGTGGCCGAACGGACTGCGTAGTCGATAACCACCCTGGATGAAGTTCACCGACAAACCCGAGAGGCTGGTCGACGACCAGGAAGAATGCGCAGTGATTGCTTGAGCTGTGAACGAACGACCGTGGTAGCTGTTGCGCATGGCCAGTACCTGGTTGGACTTGCGATAGCTGGTAGCCAACAAGATGGCGGTGTCGTTGGCTTCGCTGCCTGAGGTGGTGAAGAAGACTCGGGCGTCGGGAATGCCCGATATTGCGGCGATTTGTTCAGCCAGTTCGATCATCGGCTCCGAGAGATACAGAGTCGATGTGTGCATGACTTTTGCGGCTTGGCTTTGCACCGCGGCCACGACCTCAGGATTGCTGTGGCCGACCATGGTGGTGAGCACGCCGCCGAAGAAGTCGAGGTAGCGATTACCTTCCACATCCCATACGTAGCCTCCCTCGCCGTGTTCGATGGAGATCGGTTCGGCGTAGAGCGGATTCACATACGACGGCAGGATCGCTCGGTAACGTTCAAGCAATTGGGCGTTGGTGGTCATTGTGATGGAGATTACTGTTTGCCGCGAAGAGTCGCGCCGAATCTTGCCTATAGAACCAGAACCAAATTCAGAACCAGAGGAACAGCAATGAACTACCCATCCGACCCGCAAGCAGTCGATCTGATGATCGGGTTCCCGTTTGCCGACAAGAACGCCATCTATAAGTACCTGCGAGCTGGTTTCAAAGACGCCGAATCAGCCGAGGGCGGCGACCTGGTGATGCCGGCGGGATACATGTTCACCGACACTCCACCCGAGGCTGCCCCAGACGAGGACCCAATCGAGACGACCTTTTCGAAGATGGATCGTTGTGGCGTTCGGGCCGGCCTGTTCGGTCTCAACAAGGTGTCGATCGAGGCTCGCCGGCGTCACCCCGGGCGGGTGTATTTCTCGTTGGAAATCGACCCCAACGATATTGCCGGCACCGTGCGGAAGATCCGCGAAAAACACAGCGAACACGGTCTCAGCGCGGTTACAACTTTCCCAGCGGGTTGCATCCCGCAAGTTCCGGTCAGCGATCGTCGCTACTACCCGATCTACATGACCTGCATAGATCTCGACCTGCCGATCATCTCCAATGCCGGTATTCCAGGCCCACGAGTGCCAGCAGACTGCCAACACGTACGGCATTTCGATGATGTGTGTTATGACTTTCCCGAACTACGGATCGTGATGCGTCACGGAGCTGAGCCTTGGGAGGCCCTCGCTGTGAAGCTGATGCTGAAATGGCCGGGCTTGTACTACATGACTTCGGCTTTCGCGCCGAAGTATTACCCCAAAGCCATCATCGACTACGCCAACACCCGTGGCTCCGAGAAAGTCATGTACGCGGGCTACTACCCGGCTGGCCTCGATCTGGAGCGGATCTTCGCGGAACTTCCCGAGGTGCCCTTGCGGCCCCATGTCTGGCCGAAGTTCCTTCACGAAAATGCCGAGAGGGTGTTCAAGATCCCGGCGCTTGCTAGCTGATGGGACCTGTGCCGCGCCCGAGTTTGGGTTTGTATTTCGATTTTCGCAACCCTGAGCCTTGGCGACGCGACGCGGCGGCCTACTACGGCTGGCATCTTGATCTGATCTCCGAGGCAGACCGACGTGGGATCGGATCGATCTGGGTGAGCGAGCATCACTTTGTGGACGACGGCTATATGCCCGTGCCACTAACCGCGCTCGCGGCAATAGCGGCGCGAACGAAACGGGCGCGCCTGGGTACCGCAGTGGTGGTGGCACCTCTGCAACACCCGATGGCTATAGCTGAGCAAGCCGCCATCGTTGATGTGATCAGCGGTGGTCGTCTTGAGTTGGGTCTTGGTGCTGGTTATGTAGCTCCCGAGTTCCAGGCTTTCGGAGTCGATCTTGGTCGCCGTTACCACGATTCGGATCATGCTCTCGGCGAGATTGGCCGGATCTTCGCTGAGAGTCGCTGCAGTCCTGGCCCGGTGCAGCAACCTGTGCCGTTGTGGGCCGGATATTTGGGTCCTGAGGGCGCGGCTCGGGCCGGGCGTCTCGGTGTCGGCTTGTTGACCCACAACCGGGACAGTTTTGGCATCTACCGCGATGCGCTTGAGGCATCAGGTCATGGTGTCGAAACGGCCCGTCTGGGCGGGGTGGTGGACTTTTTGGTGGCTGATGACCCTGAGCAAGCCTTTGAGAGGATCCTTCCTCACCGCACTCATCAACTCAACAGCTACCGCCAACAGGCCGCTCTCGGTACGGGACGGACTCCTCGTTGGCTCACAGAAGACGAGATTCGAGAGGGCCGCGGCTCCGGCGTGGTGGGTGCACTGCAGATCCTGACCGTTGACGAAGCGATAGCTCGGATCGTTGAGATTTGCGACGGTTTGCCCGTTGAACATTTGTACTTGTGGGCTTCAATTGGTGGCATGCCCGAAGACTTAGTCGAGCGCCAAATGGAGTTGCTCATTGATCAGGTGCAACCAGCGTTATTAACGGCTTGAGTGTCAACTGGTCCTGACCGCGGCGATGACTTGTTCGCCGTAGCGTTGCAGTGCTTCGGTGGCGTGGTTGATCGAGTCCCCCGGCACGGTCACTGATGCCCAAGTGACACCCACTGCGCTTAGTTTGGCGAGTCCCGCGATGTGGGCATCTGCATCGAAGGTGTCGTCAGCCAAAGATCCCCCAGCAGAGGTCCCGAAGCAGACGTCAACCTCTGATCGGTTGCGCCCAGCTTCGTCAACTTGTTGCCACAGATAATCGAGCATCTCCGCCAGGTCTTCGGGAGTTTCCAGCGGAGGGGTCTTGGTTGTGTGGGCTAGGGCTCGTGGCGCGGGGAACGGGACCCAGCCGTCGGCTAACGCCGCGACCCGTCTGCGTGAGAGTTTGCTGTTACCGCCGATCCAGAGCGGAACCTTGCTGGGCTTGGGATTGGCGGTTTGCCCGTGGGCCAGGAAGTTGCGGCCTTCGTAAGCGAAATCATCCTGCTCCCAGACGCCGCGCAGAACCTCGATAGCCTCTTCGAACAACTCGTTGCGCTCATTGAAGTCAACTCCCAACGCTTTGTATTCGCCTTTCAGATAGCCGGTGCCGGTCGCCAACACGAACCTTTGGTTGCTCAAGGCGGCGATTGTTGCGATCGATTTCGCTACCACGAAGGGGTTGCGGTAGGGGAGGACAACAATGTTGGGAATCAGCAACACGCGGTCGGTGACTGCGGCCACGAAGGCAAGTGCCGCGAAGGGGTCAAGGGCGTCGTGGCCTCCGGCGCTGAGCCAACGGTGGGTGGGCGCGGGATGGTCGGTGAAACCCATCGCATCGAAACCGGCGCTCTCGGCGGTTTGAGCGAACCGGATCAAGCTTTCTTTGGTCAGGAGTTCGGGATTGTAGGGGTGGCTGACCAGCGGATAAGTGACGGAGAACTTCATTGTTCGACTGGCTCAGCTTAGATGGTGTTGGAGCGCCCGCGGCGCGGCTTGTTCATGCCCGCGGTTCGATTGCTCTGCGAAAACGTTGGTATCGAATCTCAGCCGCTTCAACCGTGGCATCGTTTGGCTCTACCCGATGACTAGTTCCGGCCCAGCGTCTACTTGCAGAGAAATCAACCTCCAGACCGGCACAGACCCGCGCGGCGTAGGCGGCTCCGAGAGCTGCCCCCTCGGGATGTGCAGAGACATCAACCGGAAGACCGCTGCAGTCGGCTAGGGCCTGCATCCAGGCTTTGCTCCGGGTCCCACCGCTGGTCGCCACGATTCTCTGTGGAGAAATGTCAGCCAGATCAAGGTGATGACGAACAACGAACCCGGAGGCTTCGTAGGCGGCGGCGGTGATCTCCACGGACCCGTGGTTCAGCCCCAAATCGAGCAACTCTGCTCGGCGCTGCGAATCGTGCCAGGGAGTGCGCTCACCTCGCAGATACGGAACCCATACCGGCAGATCTCCAGCGGCGGCGTGCGCCAGATCGGCTTCGTTGACAGCTCCGACCATAGAGCGCACACGGTCGATGAAGAGACCGCCTGCGTTGCTCGCACCACCAATCGCGATCATGTTGTCAACCGCATATGGGATGGTCCACAACCCCTCGACTTCGCGCCAATCGTCGGTAAGACCCCAGATGATCAGCGTCGTGCCACATACCACGAGCACATCGCCGCAGCCATGAGCGTCAGCGACGGTCTGTTCGGCCAAAGCATCGATTGTCCCGCCTGAGATCGCTGTGTTAGCTGGGATGACGGCAGACGTTGTTAGCACCGCGTCGCGCGCTATCGGGGTCTGGCCCGGGCATGTCAACGGAAGCTGGCTGGGCTTGACGCCGAGCATCTCGAGCACCTCGGTGTCCCAGCCTGTGAGGCCGAACAGTGGCGTCATCGTCATGGCGGTACTGGTATCGATGGCTCCCACCCCGCACAGCGCATGATTGGCAACTGCCTGCGCAGGCCACAGAGCCACAACCCCGGTCTCAGCCGCGAGCCAGCTAGCAAATCCTGCGACTTCGCCGAAACCGGTCGCTGGTACTTGTTGGCTTTGGCTCGTTGCGTCAACTGGCTGATATCTGCCTCGGGCATCGCCGTAGAGAAGACCACCGGTAACGGGTTCTCCACCTTTGTTGACGCCGCACAGCGACGGAACCATGGCCGAGACACAGACCCCGGCCACCTCGTGCCCTTCACTGACAGCGGTCCAACCCGCCAAAACCCCGTCGATCCACGCAGCTTGCGGGTCATGTTCAAAGCGATCAGAACTTGGCGCGATCAAACGATGACCGATCCGCGTACGAGCAACGATTTCGCCGTTGGCATCCGCGGCGACGGCCTTGACCGAAGTGGTCCCGATGTCGATTCCGACAGTCACATGAGCCACGAATCCCCCCTCCGCCGTATCATTCTAAGAGCTTGGGGGTTCTAGCCTCTAACGTGGGAGCCATGTCTCGACCCCGTGCGTTCGTCACGGCACCGCTTCGCGGCCCGGCGCTCGACGAGCTCCATGACCTTGCCGAAGTCATCTTCGATCCGTGGCTCGAATACACCCCTATCAGGCTCTACGGCCCTGATGATCTGGCCGCGAAGCTCCAAGAACTTGGTGCTGAGATATTGATTTGCGAGGCGGATTTCTGTTCCGGCGCGGTATTTGATCTTCCGCTGAAGATGATCGGAACGACGCGAGGCGCTCCCGCAAACGTCGATGTAGCAGGTGCTACGGCGGCCGGAATTCCGGTTATCAGCACCCCGGGGCGCAACTCCGATGCAGTGGGGGAGATGACGGTTGCGCTGCTGATGGCTCTTTCGCGCAGTGTCATTGCGGGGCACCGTGACATGGTGAACGGCACGGTTTTCGGGCGGACTTTGCCGTATCAGCGTTACCGGACCTGGCAGCTGGCAGGACGCACGGCCGGACTGGTGGGACTCGGTGCGGTAGGCAGAGCGACAAAATGGAGACTGGAAGGCCTCGGAATGACTGTTATCAGCCATGATCCATTCGTGCCCGACGCCACCCATGAACTTGATGATCTGTTGGCGCAAGCCGATGTTGTTTCGATGCACGCTGTCGTCACTCCCGACACACATCAGATGATGAACGCTTCCAGGTTCTCGCAGATGAAACCGAAGGCTCTCTACGTCAACTCAGCCAGAGCGGGACTCCATGATGTTGATGCGCTGATCTGTGCGCTTGAGAGTGGTCAACTTGGTGGCGCGGCCCTCGACCATGTTGACGGCGAATCGCTTCCCGTCGAGCACCCGCTGCTGAAAATGGACAATGTGGTGCTCACCCCTCATATCGGCGGTGCAACCTACGATGTGGAGATACGCCAGACCGAGATGATCGTGGCGGACGTAAAGGCGATCCTGGCCAACGAACATCCTGTGAACTGCGTCAACCCGGAGGTGTTGCCGTGAGCGACAATCCCGACGTGCGCCAAGCGGTGGTCGACACCGCTGGACGCATGTACGACATTGGTCTTGTGGTCGGTACGGCGGGAAATGTGTCTGGTCGACGAGCCGACGGTTCAATCGTGATGACACCGTCGTCGGTGCCTTACGCCGACATTGCTGTTGACAACCTTGCGGTCATGGACCTTGACGGTGCAACCGTTTCGGGCTCGGCCCGGCCGTCGACCGAAAAGGCGATGCATTTAGCCTGTTACAACGCATTTTCGGAGGTCGGCGGAGTGGTTCACTGTCACCCTCGTTACGGCTCGATGTTCGCCTTGGCCCGCAAGCCGATCCCGGTATGCATAGAAGAAGGGATTGTCTATCTAGGTGGCGATATAGCGGTCTCGGAGTATCGCATGACTGGCAGCGATGAGCTGGCTGCCGAAGTGGTCCGCCACCTCGCTGACCGAGGCGCGGTGCTGATGGCCAACCACGGCCTGCTCTGCGTCGGGCACTCGCCAGAAGATGCCTTGCACACCGCAGAGGTGGTGGAACACACGGCCCGGGTGGCGCACGGTGCGGAGGCTTTGGGTGGCGTGGTGCCGTTACCACCCGAGATCGTTGAGAGTTTCGCCAACGTCTATAGCCTGATTCGCAGCGGGTGGTAACCACCGCGACGGTTGAACCGTCGTATCTCTAAGCTTAGCGACACCGAACTTGGCGGGAAGTCAATCGCCGCGGGCGACAAGGTTGCGATGATCTACACGTCTGCCAACCGTGACGAAGCTGTCTTCGACAACCCTCAAGAATTCGACATCACCCGAGACCCCAACCATCATCTTTCGTTCGGTTTCGGCACCTATTTCTGCCTGGGTGTTCACTTGGCTCGCCTAGAAGGTCGGGTTTTCTTTAACGAGGTACTCAAACGCTGGTCCCATATTGAGTTGGCAGGTGAACCGAAACGTCAGCAGTCAAACCTTAACAACTCCTTGAAACACCTGCCCGTGCGACGCACGCACATTGGCTTCGGGTGGTGCTTTGAGGCGTTTGAGCGTTCGTGCCCGTTCGCCATTATCGAGGATGATCTTGCGCATTCTGATCGCTGCCGGGGTGACCTCAACGCACTCATCATTGGTCACGGTTTCAAGCGCCTGCTCCAGCGAAAACAGGCGGGGCGGGGTAAGACGCACGGTGTCATCACTTGATTGGGTGCGGATGTTGGTTTGCTTCTTCTCGCGGCACACGTTGACGTCCATGTCTTGGCCGCGGCTGTTTTCGCCGACGATCATCCCTTCATAGACGTTTACCCCGGGGGCGACATAGAGCGCTGAGCGTTCCTGCAGAGCCGCGATCGCATATGCGGTGGTGTCGCCGCTGCGGTCGGCGACAACGGCGCCACGGGGCCGCATTCCCAAATCTCCGGCCCATGGCGTCCATCCCTCGAACACATGGTGAAGCAGCCCGGTGCCGCGCGTCTGGGTGAGGAACTCCGTGCGGAAACCAATCAGCGCCCGAGCAGGCACCACATATTCGAGCCGAACCCATCCGGTCCCATGGTTGGTCATGTCCTGTAAGCGAGCTTTTCGCCCGCCTAGCAGTTGCGTGACCGCGCCGGTGTGTTCCTCGGGCACATCGATGGTGAGCCGTTCGGTGGGTTCGTGGCGCTGGCCGTCGACCTCTAGGGTGAGCACTTCGGGCTTGCCGACGGTGAGTTCAAACCCCTCGCGCCTCATGGTTTCGACCAGCACCGCCAGTTGCAGTTCTCCCCGGCCCTGGACTTCCCAGGTATCGGGGCGATCAGTGGAGAACACCCGGATGGACACGTTGCCGATCAGCTCTTGGTCAAGCCGGGCCTTTATCAGCCGAGCGGTCAGATTAGAGCCGTCACGACCGGCCAGCGGTGAGTTGTTGACCCCAATCGTCATCGCTAGCGAGGGTTCGTCAACGGTGATGGCCGGGAACGGGCGGGGGTCGTCGGCGTCGGCCAGCGTCTCACCGATGGTGACCTCGTCGATTCCTGATACTCCGATGAGCTCCCCCGGCCCGGCCTCGTCAACATCAACACGTTCCAGCGCTTCGGTGACCGTCAGGGTGCCTACACGGCCTGCTGCTATGGTGCCGTCGGCTCTGCACCAGGCAACCGTCTGCCCTCTGCGTATGGTGCCGTGTTCGACCCGGCATAAGGCGATGCGCCCAACATAGGGAGAACTGTCGAGGTTGGTGACCCAAGCCCGCATGGGATGGTCCGGATCGTGTATAGGTGCCGGAACGGT
The DNA here is from genome assembly GCA_965249055.1 of Candidatus Aldehydirespiratoraceae bacterium. Classification (GTDB taxonomy): domain Bacteria; phylum Actinomycetota; class Acidimicrobiia; order Acidimicrobiales; family Aldehydirespiratoraceae; genus VXYK01. The sequence goes on from CBDFKX010000002.1 coordinate 1,356,945, forward strand.
GTTGAGTAACGCCTCGAACAACGGCTGAAGGTCTGTACCATCCACATCGGGATCAAGGGTGGCTAAGCCATGTCGGGCAATGGTGTAGACGATCGGGAACTCAATCTGCTCCTCGTCGGCGTCGAGATCCAAAAAGAGTTCGTACGTCTCGTCGAGCACCGCTGAGATGCGGGCATCGGGACGGTCGATTTTGTTGATCACCAAGACGACCGACAACCGCAGTTCCAAAGCCTTGCGCAACACGAAGCGGGTTTGCGGCAGCGGTCCCTCCGACGCATCCACGAGCAGCACCACGCCGTCGACCATGGTGAGTGCTCGTTCGACCTCGCCCCCAAAGTCGGCATGGCCGGGAGTATCAACAATATTGATCTTAACTCCCCCATAACGAATGGCGGTGTTCTTGGCCATGATCGTGATGCCCTTTTCCCGCTCCAGATCCATCGAGTCCATCACTCGGTCTGTTAAAGCGGCACCTTCACGAAAGGCCCCTGTCTGTCGCAGCAACGCATCAACGAGGGTCGTCTTCCCGTGGTCGACATGGGCGATCATGGCGATGTTTCGAATGTCGTCCCGGCTTTGTTTCACCGCCGAAGGCTATCCACCCCAACAACCTCCACCCCGCGTTCTAAACTGAGCGTGCCAATGAACCAATGTGTTACTTGGCGACGGTGGAGAGGCCTCCGGCCACGGGGACAACCGCACCGGTCACATAGGAGATAGATGAATGACAACACACACAAGAATGTCACGGTGGTTTGGTCTGGCCGGGGTGTCGGGGGTTCTCGTTGTTGCCTCGGTCGTCACCTTGGCTGTTACGTCGAGCAGCAATCCTGCTCGACCGCAATCGTTGAGTGAGATCCCCGGTTTCCGCACGAGCACCGAGGGGAGAGTCGCGGATGACACAATCGCGCTTTGGCAAGCCTTCAGCCGCGAAGAACATGTCCAAGACTGCATGTCGCAAGAAGGCTTAGACTACAGCATAGACGTAGCGTTTCCAGCGGGGGCCATGCTCGCTGTCACCGATTCGCTGGGTATCGACGATAATGTGGGGTCGGTTTCGGAAGGAGTGGGACAGGGCGGCGCGCAACAGGGCTTGCTTGAAGATCTGACAACGCCCGATATTAGCCCGGTCCCCGTTGCCGAGGACGATCAATACTTCATGACGCTCTTCGGTGAATCCGCGGCGGACGTGGCCATGGTGAACAGTACCGGGTTTTTGCCCGAGGGTCGAAACGACTTCGCGCAAGGTGGCTGCGTCGGCGCGTCTTGGGACGCCATCCCCATCCTGTACGTACTCCGAGACGAACTACTCCCCGAAGTCAGGGAGGAAAAGGCGACCGAGATTGCTGATGCAATCCCATGCGTCACCCCCAACGGCGTTCGGCTAGCAAATCTGGCAGACTTCGAGGCAGCAGCCTTTGACAGCGGTGAAAGCACCCAGGATGTGCTCAAGGATGTGGGCTCATGCGAGGCAGCCTTGCTCAAGGAGAACGCGGCAGCCAACGACCGGGCCCGTGCTACCGTGTTTGCCCGCCACAAGCAGCGGCTCCTCCAACAAGAAGAGCGTTACGGGTCCATAGTTGACGACCTCATCGAACCAGACGAACAGTTCTTACAGTATCTACAGGGCGCCGTCAATGTCCTTGGGGACGAAGCGGACACACACTCCCCCTAAGCCCACGACGCCAAGTGGTCGATCACCGTCACGCTCGGATCCGCTGTGCGCACAGCGATCCAAGCAATCCCTGACGACGCCTGGGCCGACATCGCCTACACCAAAGGCGGCCATGCCCAGGTCGCCGAGACCGACTACACCACCGGCCGCGGCAAACACAGGCGCACCGTGCGCCTCGTGGTGCGCCGCACCCGCCTCGCCCAGAGCGCGCAGCAACGACTGTGGCCTGACTGGCGGCACCACGCGTTCCACGGCGACGACGCCAAGCCCGCGAAGCTCGCGCCCACGCCGTTGTCGAGCTCGCCATCCGCGACCTCAAAGAAGGCTCCGGCCTTGAGCACGTCCCCGTTTATCACCAACACCGAACACGACACCGCCGCCGCTGACAGGTTCCACCGCGCCCACGCCGTTGTCGAGCTCGCCATCCGCGACCTCAAAGAAGGCTCCGGCCTTGAGCACGTCCCCTCCGGGCACTACGGCGCGAACTGCGCATGGCTCGCCTGCGCAGTGCTCGCCCACAACATCGGCCACTGGACCGCCGCGCTCGCCGACGCGCCGCCAGCCACCAACCGCTCCCGCCGCACCCGACTCGTCGCCCTCGCCGCCGTGCTGGTGAACCGATCAGGCACACCCACCCTGCGATACCCCGCCCGCTGGCCCTGGGCAACACAATTCACAGCCACGCTCCGCGCCCTGCGAGCCCTGCCCGGACCCTCAGGCTAAACGACACCCCCCGGAACTGACGCCCCCACACAAACCCAGCGTCGACAACCCAAAACGCCCCCCATCCCCAGCCCCACACGCCCCAACACACCCCCGACGGCCCCACACGACCCCAACCCGGCATCAGCCCGGCCACCCACGCCCGCCAACAGCCAATCGGTGGATTCAGGCTTAGGAGTCGCCCGACTCGAACAGTCGGTTGACAACGACCTCGGCGGCCTCGGTGGTGGATCCCTGCCAGGCAACTCGTCCGTGTTCGAGTAACACCACATCGTCACACAGATCAAGGGCATGCCCGATGTGTTGTTCTACGATCAGCAGAGCGGTGCCCGAACTGCGAATCGCCTCCAGAGTGGTGTAGACCTCGTCGACCACGATCGGAGCGAGGCCAAGAGAGAGTTCATCGGCGATGAGCAGGCGGGGTTGCACCACCAGGACACGGGCCAGTGAAAGCATCCTCTGTTCTCCGCCAGACAAAGTGCCGGCCATCTGTAAACGACGCTCCCCCAGGCGGGGGAACAGATCGAAGGCTTTTGCCAACGATTCGCGGACCTTCGCTTTCCCCAGAAAACTCCGAAACGAAAGGTTGAGGTTCTCCTCGACCGTAAAGGTGGCGAATATTGAACGTCCTTCGGGGGCGTGAACGATGCCAGTTCGGGCGTATGCATAGGTCGGACTGTCGGTCATCTCGTTGCCGTCGACGAACACTTGGCCTGCGCTGGCTTGCACCAACCCGGTTGCCACGCGTGCCACGGTTGTCTTGCCGGCACCGTTGGCACCGAGCAGCGCAACAGCATCACCAGGCCCGATCTCCAGCGAAACGCCGAAGAGCGCCCGAAACGGCCCGTATTCCGCCCGCACATCCCGAAGTTCCAACAAAGCACTCATCGCTCGCCCTCCGCAGCGCCAGCACCGCCGAGGTAGGCGTTGCGCACGGCTGGCGCGGCGAGGGTTTCGGTGGTTGGACCCTGTGCGATCAGCTGCCCGAAGTCGAGCACGTATAGCCGCGTTGTGAACTTGGCCACCAACTCCACATCGTGTTCGACCAGCAAGATGGCGAACCCGCGCTCGCTTTGGATGGCTCTGAGGGTGGCGGCCAAGGCGTTGGTTTCCTCCCGATCAAGCCCCGAGGATGGCTCGTCGAGCAGCAAGATCCTGGGGTCGGTCATCAGCGCCCGTCCCACCTCAACGAGACGACCCTGCCCCAGACTCAAAGACTCGATCGGCACCTCGGCGACTTCGGCGAGACCCAGCAATTCGAGCACGGCATCGCAAGCGCTGATCTCAGAGGCGGTAGGTCTGCCCCGCCCCAATAGATCCTTCCAGAAAGCACCGTTGCCGTTGCGGACCCGCTCAGCGATGAGCAGGTGTTCTCGTACCGTTGTGTCGGTGAACAGCTCGATTCGTTGGAACGTTCGGCCCATTCCTGCTTGCGCTCGCTTGTGAACGCGATGGCCCGTGACATTGACACCGTTGAGTTCCACTGTCCCCGCGTCGGGCCGCAAGATTCCCAGCAGACAGTTGAACAATGTGGTTTTGCCTGCACCGTTGGGGCCGATGAGTCCCACTCTTTCGCCCGCTTCGACAGTAAGACTCACGTCGTCCAGCGCGATGATGCCCGAGAAGTTCTTTCTGATCCCAGACACGGCCAACACCGTGTGCGGTCCCTGTTCTTTGCCAACGGTCGTGGGCCCAGTCACGCTGCACCACCTCTAGAGTCTCTGCTGTCGGAAGTAGCACCCTCGGTGAGATCGCTACTTCTGAGGCGCTGGTTCAGACGGGAAGTGAATCGTCGTTTTCCGTGCTCAACTAATCCCTCGGGATGTCGGGCAAATTGCATGGCTGCGAAACCGAACAGGATCAAACGCCACTTACCGGAGATGGGGAAGAAGCCAGGCAAACGATCTTCTGCTCGCAGAATCCAGGCAAAGAGTTCGCCTCGTAGAACCAGCGGTTCAAACATCGAATAAGCTGCTCCGGCCTGGGCGGCGCCTTCCACTGTACGCACCCCAAGGGCCACCACCAGGACCAGCCAAAACAGCGACCCGACGGGGGAGAAGTTGTTTTGATAGTTGACGTTCTCCTGGAGCATCGTGAGCATCGAACCCCCAAGACCGGCGATGAAGGCTGAGGTGGCGAAAGCGACGATGCGGGCTTTCGCAGGTGAGATGCCAATAGATTCAGCGGCTACTTCGCTACCGCGAATAGCGCGCAGGGTCCGACCGATGGTGCCTTCGCGAAGCTGGATCACCGCCACAGAAGTGATCACGAATACGATTACTGCAAGCGCCAGAAACGATTTGTCGTTGCCGAAGTCGATCGGCCCCAGAATGGGACGGGGCACTCTGGTTCCTTGAAGAAGTGCGGTGTCTCCACCTCCAATCCACGATGTGCGCACCAAGACAGCATCAAAGAACAAGGCGAAGGCAAGAGTGGCGATAGCCAACCAGATACCGCCAAGGCGCAGTACTGGGAGCGACAGAATTGCGCCCACAAGAGCCGCAATAGATGCCCCGATCAAAGCCGCGACGAGCACCGACAGGTCGTAACGGTCGGCCGTCTGAAACACGGTGAAACCACCGATCGCCGCGAAGGCACCCTGGCAGAGGCTGATTTGCCCGGCGAAACCAGTGATGACTGTTATCGAAAGGTAGATCGTCGAAAGGATCACCGCGGTGGTGACGATGAACACCCAACTGCGGTCAGCCCGAAAGAAAATCGTGAGTCCGACGAACAAAAAGAACCCAAGCGCAAACAGCCGTGTGAAACGGGTCAGTTTCGGGTGACGTTCCGCAGCCGCCGGTGCCAGCGGTGGAGGGTCAACCCCTGCCAGAGGATCGCCTGCGTCGAGCGACCTCCTTATGGCGGGCCAAAAGACCAATATCGCGAACAGCACGACAAAAGGCAGAGAGTTCGAGAAGTTGTCTCGCAGCGGCCGTAGCCAGGTGTAATCGTCCACCCAACGGGGCAGAAAGGTGTTGAAGATAGCAATGAACCAGCCGAGTCCGATTCCCCCGGCCAACGCTCGGGGAATGCTGACAAGCCGTCCAATGGCCGCTGCGGCGATCGCGACGACAACAACATTGAAGAAGTCGTTGGAGATAAGCGTGTTGAAACGAATCGGTGCGATCAACACACCCGCCATACCCGCAAACGTGCTCGACAAAGCCCAGGCAACTGCAGAGACTCGATCCGCGGCGATGCCGTTGAGTTCGGTCATCCTCGGACTCTCCACAACGGCCCGCATTGATAGCCCGATCGAGGTGAACCGAAAGATTGCCCCGAGCACGACCACAGCGATCAGAATGACGCCCATGGCCGCGAGTTCGTCGCGGCTGAACGGGTACACGCCAAGCGGGTCATAAAAGACCGAACTCCCCTTGGGCACGATGCCTGTAGGTGCCCGACCCGCTACCGGCGCGTAGTCAGCGAAGATCTCGAACACCGCAGGGAGCGCCACGCTCAGCCCGATGGTTACAACCAGCTTCGCAACCGCCGAGGCGGTCCTCAGCTGGCGAAACAAGAACCTTTCCAGGACTAAACCGATCGCCGGTGCCAGGACGAAAACTGACACCAACAACGACAAAGGGATCGACCAGTTCCACTGCGTGCGAGCCTTGAAGAACATGGCTGCCGATATGTAAGCCTGCGCACCGAAAGCCAGGTTGAACACTCCAGAGGTCTTGTAAGTGAGTACGAAGCCGATGGCGATCAGCGCAAATACAGCACCCGATGGCGTTCCCTGAAGAACACTGCGCAGCAGGTCTTCGAGGAAGCTGGACGCGAGGATCACCGTCGGCGGTTACCGGTTAGCGGTCAGCGAAGTTGACTGGCACAGGCTCGGACCAGCCAGTTGTCTCGTTGGACCAGCACATGAAAGGGGCCTCTTGGAAACCGACGAAACCGCCGTTGAGCATCTGCACCGCCGAGACGCACTCAAGCTCGTAGTCGTGGGTGGGGTCACCCTCAGTTGGCGATTTGTGCTGTCTACCGAACTCGAGCGGATTGATGAGACCATCGGCGTCATAGACAATCGAGTTGAGCGCGTCGATGAGCTTCTGACGGTCGAAGTCTGGCCCCGCGTGGAGCAGGCCGGTAACCATAGTGTCGGCGTTTATCCAACCAATCATTGTTTGTTCCGCCACCGGACCGCCATGGCGTGGAACCCACTCGTCGTACAACGCCTTGAGTTCGCTGCCTGTGTCGTACTCGAAGGCTGCGAACTGTGGGATGACATAGTCACCGTCGAAGAGGCCGCCGGCCTCGGCCACAAACCCGGAGTCATAAGTGTTGGGGTGATACATCGTTACCTGATCGCGCGCACCTTGGCGTTGCAATTCTTGCGCCAGGGTCTTCATCCCGTTGAGATCCAGACAGGTAGCAATGAAGTCGACTCCGGCATTGATCATCTGGGTGACTTCTGGGGCGACTCCGCTGGTCAGCCCATAGGCAAGATTGTCGTTGACGTAGCCGACGGAGATGCCGAGATCATCGCTGTACAACTCCACCGAGTCAGCCAGCGAGTTCGCGCAGACCTGACTGTTCTCCGACACCCCGTAGCCGAGCGTGGCGACCGTAGAGGCCCCCGAAATCGACACCAGCCAAGGAACTACCCGCTGGGAGCAAGTGGGGCAGCCAAATGCGAAGTGTCCGAAGATCGTGTCGCGGTCAACAGATTCGGTCGAGTGGATGTTCCAGGTGAAGCTCGGGATCCCGGCTTCGTGAAGGTCTCCCCAACCCGAGGCTACGAGCGTGGCCTGAAAGGAGGCGAAGCTGTCGTTGTCGGAGATGATCTCAAGTGCTGCCAGTTGGTTCCCCAAGAGCTGATCGTCGTGCTCTTTGCCGATCACCAAGTCACGGCCGTAGATGCCGCCACCGTCGTTGATGTAGTCGAAGTATGCCTGAACACCAGTGACGTAGCAGTCGAGTATGCAGGTGCCCAAAGGGTTGCCTTCGCGAATACCGACCACAGTGACGGCAATCTCATCGTCGCTCACGCCGGGTACGCCATCAATCGCGATGAACTCGTGTCGCCTAGCCCATAGATCTTCAGCATCGTCTTGACCGTCGCCGTCAGCGCTGTCGGTAGCGTCGGTGCTATCAGTGCTCCCGCTGCCGCCGTCAGAGTCCGCGTCGGTATCGCTGTCGGGGTCTTTGGTGTTGTCGCTGTCGTCTCTGTCGTCCGCTCTGTCGCCAGCGCTGTCGGTAGCGTCGGTGCTGTCGTCACCGCTGGTGTCGCTGGCCCCTCGATCGCTGGAGTCACCTGAATCACCGCTGTTGCCGCATGCACCTGTCAACAACACAAAGGTGCAGAGCAAAGCGACGATGGCTTGCCGTTGTCGATTCATCAGGAATCCCCAAAGGACGATCGAGTCAAGTATGAGGCCGAGAGGCGTTAGCACGCGAGGCTAGTTCACCACGTCATAGCCCGCCCCAATTCCCCTGTTAGCTTGGCACCTGGGGCGACTAGAGAATTGCGCCAGCCTCCTTCATGGCGATGATGTCGGGCCAGTCGAAACCAAGCTCGTTCAAAACCAGCTCGGTGTGCTCGCCGAGTTCGGGGGCTCGCTCAACCACTATCGGTTGTTCATCGAACTGCGCGGGACTCGCCACTAGCTGAACTTCTTCACCGCCGCCGTGCTCCATCGAAGGCAGGTAGGTGTTGGCAACGACTTGGCGGTCGGAATAGAGCTCGGCCAGCGTCTGAAAAGGCGTCCATACACCCTCAAACGTCTCAAGCCGTTTCTTCCATTCCTCAAGAGTCCGCTCGGCGAACGCCTCGTCGATGATGTCTATGCAGGCGGGACCGTTCTGCGCTCGCGCAGATGAGTGATTGAAACGCTCATCTTCGACGAGGATCGGGCGTTCCAAACGAGCGGCGAAGTCCTCCCAGTGCTTGTCGCTCTGCAGCAATATCAGGCTGATGAAGCGGATGTCTTTGGTTCGGTAAACACCCACTCCGGGATTCGGTGACAGTCGACGGTCGCCGCGGGGCAGCGAAGTCATACCGAACAGTTTTGAGGCAACCACCAGCGGCGAGATCTGCCACAAAGCTGTGGCCAGCAGGCTTACATCGACCACACTCGTTTCTCCGGTTCGTTCCCGTTTCAACAGAGCCGCGGCGATTGCGCCCGCGGTGGCAAGGCCACCGATGACGTCGCCGAATGCAGGCGAACTCTGCGCCATGGGCCAACCGTCGCGGTCGGGAGGGAATACCGACCCCAACCCTCCACGGGCCCAATATGAAGCACCGTCGTAGCCGCCCTTTTCGGCATCGGGACCGTGGGGTCCCTGCCCAGTACCTCGGGCAATGACGATCTTCGGGTTGCGGGCCAGAATGTCGTCGGTGTCGATCTTCAGTTTGCGCCGGATCGGCGGCAGATAGTTGGTGAGGAAGACATCAGCCGATTCGATCAGCTTCATGAATGCTTCATGGCCGTCAGGGTGTGCAACATTGATGGCCACAGAGCGTTTGCTGCGGTTGGGTTGTTCGATCATGAAGTTCACGCCACCCGCCCCGCCTGGAACCAGCCCAGAGGTAATCAGCCCACGCTGTGGGTCACCGCCTTGAGGATTCTCGATCTTGAGTACGTCGGCCCCCCAGTCGGCGAGCACCGAACCACCCGACGGGACAAACATCCAGCTCGCCATCTCCACCACCCGGATCCCCTGAAGTGGGCTTGTTGTGTGAGCGGCAGGTGAGTCTTCGTTCATGATCCGTTGTGCCACACCAATTCAAGATTCTCGACGCTTCGCAGCCCCATGGTGTAGCGCGGAGTGGTACCAGGCTTCAGTTCATAAGACGGCACTCGTTTGTGCCATTCCTCGAGACAAACTCGCATTTCCATGCGTGCCAGATGCGATCCGAGGCAGCGGTGAACACCCCCGCCGAAGGCAATGTGTTTGTTGATGGAGCGGTCGAAATCAACGGTGTCGACACTGTCCCAAAACCGCTCGTCGGTATTGGCCGAACCCAGGTTCACCGAGACTTTGTCGCCCGCTTTGATGGGGCAACCCGATAGCTCGGTGTCCTGGACCGCAACCCGAACTACCCCAGCGACCGGGGTCTCCCAGCGCAGCAGCTCTTCCATCGCGGCACCGATGTCGGTGGGTTGTGAAACGAGCCGCCGTTGATGCTTCGGGTTCTGAGCCAGATGAGCAAGCATGCAGTCGAGCGACGCTGTAACTGTGTCGAGTCCAGCCAGAAAAAACAGATAACCGATATCGAGAACCTCATCGACGGTGAGCTGAGTTCCCTCCACTTGCGCGTCCAGAAACTGCGACAGGAAATCGTCTTGTCGGGTTTCGAGGCGCTGATCAACCGCTTCCTGCAAAACCGCGTAGATTCGCTTGCCGGTAGCTACTCGGTACTCCAGCGCATCGGTCGGACCTTTCACCGGTGGACGAATGATGCCGTCTTTCAACTCAATGAACTCGCGTGTGCGCTCAACTGGGAGTCCGAACATTGTCAGGAACACCTGGCTGGGAAGCGGCTCGGCGATGGCCTTGTGAAAATTGCAGTGACCATCATCGACCACCGCTTCGATAAGGCTTGTAGCCAATGCTCTCGTCGACGGTTCGAGCAATGCGACCTTGCGAGGCGCGAACAGCGGATCCAGGAGCTTGCGATACTTGGCGTGCTCCGGGGGGTCGATCTCCAACGGAATGAGAGGACGAATCTGGCCGATTTCTGCGGCTCCGTCGGATGAGAAGATCTGCGGGTTCTGGAGCACCGTCATGACGTCGTCGTGGAGCGCCACGCTGGTGCCCTGCATCAGTTCATGATCGACCGTCATTACCGGCATGTGATCGCGCAGAAACTTGTACATCTCCTGAGGCGGACCTGAGATGTCGATGCCAGTGGTGGTTTCTGCCGGCGGTTCGGCAGCCCCTGCTTCGTCACTCATTGCTCGGTCAGACTTTTAGCAGCGACTTGAGATTTCCGCCCATGATCTTGGCGACATCATCGTGGCCGAGAGACGAGGGCAAATCGTCAACGAACTCAATTGGATTGCCGAGCCCCTCAGGATGGGGATAGTCGGACCCGAACAAGAGACGGTCCGGAGTCATGATTTCGAGCAAACCTTCAAGAGCATCCTCCCAAAAGGGATTGACGTAGACGTTGCGCTTGAAAGCGTTGACAGGATGTTCGCTGAACTCCTGAGGCATTTTCTTGTAAATCTCCTCAAGGCTCTTGACAAGGGGTGCCACCCAGGTGCCACCGTTCTCGATCGTGCCGATTCGTAGATCTGGGAAGCGGTAGAAAACGCCGTGGCACACCATGGCGTTCATCATGTCGGTGATTGGCCGGTTGGACATGAGCAGACTGCGCAACGGATTGGGCTTGAATGGCAGCATTTCCCCGCTTCCTTCCCAAATCGAAACCAAATCGGCGTAGCCCGAATCTGAACTGTGCATGCCGACCATCACACCTGCTTCCTGCACCCTCGCCCAAAACGGATCAAACTCCGGTAAGCCGGGCGAACGGGGACCACGCAACCCCCAGGCGGGTGCGGGGCGGATCAGAATGCAGCGGGCACCTCGGTCCAAACACCACTCCAGTTCTTCGATAGCCTTCTCGACGATCGGCAGAGTAATCACCGGCGTGGCGAAGATCCGTCCCTCGTAGTCGAAACGCCACTCGTCATAGATCCACTGGTTCAGGGAATGGACCGCGGCATGGCAGAGATCGGGATCGTCGCGCATCCGCTCTTCGAGCAGGCTGGCCAACGTCGGAAACATGAGCGAGCCATCAAGCCCCAGTTCGTCGAGATGGGGTAGCCGGGCTTCGGCATTGCGAGCCCACTCAGGACATTTGATCGGTTTGCCGAAGATCTCCCGTAGCGTCTTTCCCTCGGGATTCCCCGAACGGTAGAACTCTTCTTGTGCTCCGGGAGCGGCCACGACTTCGAATGTCGGGTTGGGGATGAAGTCGGAGATCTTGTCGTTGATGGCGATTTTGGTGCGGCCCTTGACCTGCACGTACTTGATGGCGTTGGCGTATTTCGACGGAAGATAGCGGGTGAACGCATCCTCTGTCTCGTACATGTGGTTGTCGGCGTCGAACACGGGGAAGTCAATCGTTCGCTTCGTCATAGCGGTCGCCTCGCTGTTGAGTGAGATGCTGTTGAGTGAGATGTTGCTGCCAAGTATGGCTCAGGGGGCATACTGTCGCCTAGCCAACATCGCAAAGCGCCTAGCCAACATCGCAGAGCAAGAGCCATGACACACGCAAGTGAACTATTCGACCTGACGGGGCGCACCGCCGTAGTCACTGGCGGCAGTCGGGGACTCGGGCGTGAAATGGTTCTGGCCTTTGCCGAACACGGAGCCAACGTTGTCATCGCTAGCCGCAAGCTCGACAACTGCGAAGCGGTTGCTGATGAAGCTCGTGCCTTTGGTGTCGAAGCCCTGCCGCTCGAGTGTCATGTTGGGTATTGGGGCCAGGTAGAGGGCCTTGCTGAAGCGGCCTATGAGCAGTTCGGCGACATCGACATCCTGGTCAACAACGCTGGTATGGCACCTTTGTATCCCTCAGTTGGAGAGATCAGCGAAGCGCTGTACGACAAGGTGATGGATGTCAACCTCAAGGGAACGTTCCGGTTGACCGCCGTGGTGGGCGACCGAATGAAGGCGCGCGGCTCAGGCTCGATCATCTTTGTCAGCTCAAGCGCGGCAACCAAACCGACACCGGGCGAAGTCGTGTATGGGATGGCCAAAGCGAGCCTCCACAACCTGACCGAAAGCCTGTCCAAGGCATACGGACCCGAGGTTCGGGTCAACTGCATCCAACCAGGCCCGTTCCTGACCGACATATCCAAGGCTTGGTCACCTGAGGCGATCGCTGGACTCGGCGACCAGATCTCGCTCGGCCGGGCTGGTCAACCCGACGAGGTTGTCGGCGCGGCCCTCTATTTCGCGAGCGATGCCAGCGTTTACACCACCGGCGCCATCCTGCGTCTCGACGGAGGTTTGCGCTAACCGTCAGCGGCCTGAGGCTTTGGCCGCGAAGTCCTTCAGCGAAACGTTGCCGCCAGCTTCGTAACGGCCTGTCGACAATGACTTTTCCGACACGTCGTGGTCGCCTGCGGCGGCGCGCAACGCGCCGACGGTGCAATCCTTGCGGTCGAGCAGCGCGAACGGATCGTAGGAATACCAGTCCATGGCGTTGAGATGTGTGATGCGGTTGATCTCGTCGTCGGGTACACCAACGAACACCTCAGCCAACTCCTCGGGTGCGTCGGGCCAGTTGGAATCGGAGTGGGGATAGTCCATTTCCCAACAGATGTTGTTGATGCCGATCTCGTGGCGCAGGGCCACACCAACCGGGTCGGTGATGAAACAGGTCAAGAAATTGCGGCGGAACACTTCGCTGGGCAGCATGTCGCCGAAATCCTGACCAGTCCAAAGATGGTGCATGTTGTAGGTCTTGTCGGCCCGGTCCATGAAATAGGGAACCCAGCCGGTACCTCCCTCGGAAAGGGCGATCTTGAGTTTCGGGTAGCGGCGGGGCAGCGTTGACCACAACAAATCGGCTGCCGCGGTGGAGATGTGCATGGGCTGCATGTGGATCATCACGTCCATGGGGGCATCGGGTGCGGTCACCACCAACTGTCCTGAGGAGCCGAGATGGATCGACAACACCGTGTCGCAATCCACCAGCGCGTCCCACAGCGGGTTCCAGTACTCGTCATGAAAGCTCGGCTCCCCTAGCGGCACCGGATTCTCGGTGAAGGTCATTGAGTGGCACCCCTTGGTGGCCACTCGGCGGACCTCTGCAGCGCATTCGTCCGCCGACCAGATCATGGGCAGCGCCATGGGGATGAAGCGCCCTGGGTAGCTACCGCACCACTCGTCTATGTGCCAGTCGTTGTAAGCGCGGATGAGATCTGCTGCGAACTCCTTGTCGGGATGAGCAGCGAACAGGCGTCCGGCGAAACCGGGGAACGAAGGAAAACACATCGAGCCGAGCACGCCGCCGGCGTTCATGTCTTTGATGCGTTCATGAATGTCGTAGCACCCGGGACGCATCTCTTCGAAACAGGTCGGCTCGATTCCGTATTCTTCTTTGGGACGGCCGGCAACCGCGTTGAGCCCGACATTGGGAATCACCGCCTTGTTGAACGTCCAAACATCGTTTCCGTTGTCGGTACGAATCAGCTTCGGCGCCTCATCGGCCCATTTCTTCGGCAGGTGCGCATCGAACATGTGAGGCGGCTCGCACAGGTGATCATCCACGCTCACCAGGATCATGTCGTTCATGTCCACGGCGGTCTCCCTTGGCTTTGGTCCCGTTCGCCAGAAACTAACACCTGTGCGGGTTGGGTGGCCGAGAACGCCCCGGTGGGCTACTCGAAGCCGAGTGCCGCGAGGTCGAACTCCATCTCACCGGCGATCATCTTCACGAGAGGTGCGTGGAAGGAGTCAACCAAAGAAGCGCTCACATGGCCTTGGTCAACCAGCAAGGTCACGCCGTTGATCCCGCTGGCGGCTGCCGAGCACAAGAAGATCATGGTGGAGGCCATCTGGTCGGGTTGCAGAGTCGGTGAGTTTGTTGCTTCGCGGTAGTCGGCGCCGAAGGTGAGCCAAAGATCGGCGTTTGCGCGTGCCAGGGGAGTATCGGTCGGGCCCGGCAGGATCGCGTTGATGCGGATTCCCTTGGTGAGCAAAGGGAAACCCTGCTGGGCGACGTAACAGTTGATCGCCTCTTTGCTGAAACCGTAGTTGTCGGTTTCTGGATGCGCCTCGGTCCAAGCGGCTGCTGTTGCCCAATCACCGCTAGCGAGAAATTCCTTCACCTGCTCAATGTTTTTGCTCCAGCCCAGTCCGGCTACCGATGAGACCAACGCAACAGAGCCACCGGAGACCAGCTTGTTGTCTGTGACCATGCGCTCGATCAGATGGCGTTGGCTCGTGAAGTTGATGAGCATTATTCCCGGTGTGCCGTCTGCTACGCCGGCGCAGGCGAACACCGCATGAACCGGGCCGTCGATCGCTTCAATTGCGGCGTCGACTTCGCTTTGTTTGCGAAGATCCGCCTGGATTGACTGGGCGCAGTTATATGCAACCTCGGCCACATCGATGACCACGACTGCCGCGCCGAGGTCGGCGGCCATTCGCGCCGTGGAAGCTCCCATTCCTGTAGCTCCGCCCACAACGACCACACGTTTACCGTCATATCGGAATAGGTCCATGGTCATTGCATTTCTCCCTGCGTCGATTGCGCTGTGCCAGTAGATGAAACAAGACTGAGCATCGCTGAGCAAGTTGGCAGGAGACCTAGTGAGCGACGATATAGACGTTGACCACCAGGAAGCGAACTTTGTCGCGCAGCGACATCAGCGCTACGCGGAACTACGTGAGACTTGCCCGGTCGTGCACAACGCGGCGTACGGCGGCTTTTGGATGGTTACCGACTACGCCTCGGTGGCGCAGGTCGCCCGTGACAACGAAACGTTTGCGCATCGCTACGACCCGGGGTCTGAGGAGGGAATTGCTTACCGGGGAATCTGTGGGATCCCCCGACCGCCGAACCTTCCCCGCATGGGCGTGTCAGAAATCGATGGTCGCGAGCACGTCGATCTGCGTCGGGTAATAAACCCATTCATGGTCACCAAAGCAGTTGAAGCCAATCGAGATCGCATGGCTCAGGTATCGGGCTGGTTCCTCGACGAAGTGATCGAAAGCGGCGCATGCGACCTAGTAGATGACTACGCCACCCCCGTACCTGCAGTTATGACCCTCGAAATGATGGGAATGCCCAGCAAGAACTGGCGCTACTACGCGGACTTCTTTCACGCCACCTCGTCGTTCACTAAAGACGACCCACGCCTGCATGCCGCGCTCGCCAACTGGTCGACGATGTGGGAGGAATTGGCTGATTACACCCGGTATCGCCGGGCCAATCCGTCAAGCGATCTCACCTCGGCGATCGTCACCAGCGTTCTCGACGGCAGCGTTCCGAGCGATGACCAAGTGGTCGGAATCCTTTGGAATCTGGTTGCGGGAGGAATCGACACGACCACATCGCTGGTGTCTTGGGGGTTGCATTACCTAGGTACGCACGCGGCGGACCGGCAGCGTCTCATCGACGACCGGACGCTCATCGTCAGCGCAGTCGAGGAGTTTCTGCGCTTCTACAGCCCTAGCGAGTCGTTGACCCGCACGGCCACCCGAGATGTCGAACTAGGAGGTCGACAAGTCAAGCGCGGCGATGTGGTTTTTGTCTCCTGGGTTGCCGCCAATCGTGATCCCAGCGCCTTTGAACGAGCTGGTGAGGTAGTAATTGACCGCGAGGTCAATAAACATCTGGCCTTCGGGTTGGGCGGCCACCGTTGTGTGGGTTCAAGCATCGCCCGGCTCCAGTCCGAGTTGATGATTGCCGATGTGTTGGACCGAGTTCCCGACTACCAGATCGACCTCGATGGTTTCAAGCCGTATCCCGGCAACTTGCTAATGACGGGCGTTGTCACTATGCCGGTTACATTCTCGCCAGGTGAGCGTTGTGGTGTCCCCGCTCCGTTCGCTGATTGACTCAACCCCAGACCCAGACCCAAGGAGAGTTTTGCTGTGGCTTTCATGATGATGCGGCTCAACTTCGTGCATCCCGACCCGACCGATCCAGCCCACATGAGTGACCGCTATCGAGCCGGTTTCGACCTCGCCGAGTACGCCGACAAGAACGGTTTCGCGATGGTGAGCCTTGAGGAGCATCAGGCCACCGAAATCGGTTGGAGTCCGACGCCGCTGCTCAACGCCGCGATGATCCTCAACCGCACTGAGAACCTGTCAGTGGCGATTACCGCGCTGTTGGTACCGCTGCACGATCCGGTGCGTTTGGCACAAGAGCTAGCGGTGATTGATCTGATGAGCAAGGGTCGGATTGCGATCACCACGGGGCTTGGTTACCGGCCCGCCGAATACGCCGCGGTCCAAAAGGACTGGAAACGTCGCGGCAAGATCCTCGACCATGCCCTCGAAACCATGCAGAAGGTCTGGTCAGGTGAGGAGTTCGAATACAACGGCGCGACGATCAAGGTTGGTCCCATGCCTTACACCCGCCCGCATCCCATGGTGATGATCGGGGGTTCCGGCCCGGCTGCGGCGAAGCGGGCGGCGCGCTTCGGTTTGCCCCTGCAACTTCCTGCGGTCAACCCAGAGGTTGAGGCACTGTATTACGCCGAGTGCGAAAGGCTGGGAACGCAGGGGTTCTGCATCTCACCGGAGCAGGTAGCCATGGTCCATGTGGTCAACGATCCTGATGAGGCTTGGGCCAAACTTGGCAAACACTTCTGGCTGGAGGCCTCGGTTTATGACTCGTGGCAGCCCCCGGGCCAGACTTCTGCGGTCCATACCCATGCCACTAACCCAGAAGAACTGCGTGCAGAAGGCATCTACCAGTTCTTGACGCCAGAGCAGGCAGTGGACCGAGTTCGCCAGACGGGCGCCCTTTCGCTACACCCTTTGGTTGGTGGTATGCCGATTGACTCGGCCTGGCAGTCCCTGGAACTCACCGTTGATCGGGTAATCCCAGCCCTCCAAGAGGAGTGATCGGGTAGCACACCCGGCGAGATCCCCGCGGCTCCGGCTACGCCCGGCGAAGTTGATGCGGCTGCGGTTATGCCCGGCGAAGTTGATGCGGCTCCGAGCGCCACGGCGTGCCGGTCGGCTGGGCGATCAGCGGAGCAAACCGCAATAACGTCCGCCTGCTGGAGCCCACCTTCAGCGCCGTCGCTGCCGTCGGGCTCCTCGAAGACATCGGAACCCTGCGCCCGGACCGGGGCTATGACTACCCGCGCGGCTCCTTAAGCCACGGCTAACCCGGGTGCTGGTCTTATATGGGGGGTTTGTGGTGGCGGTGGTGGTAGGAGCAGCGGGTGTCGGCGTTGGTGTGGATGGTGGTGCCGCCGTGTTGCCATTCGGTGATGTGGTCGATTTCGCATTGTCGGGCTGGTAGGTCGCAGCCGGGGTGGCGGCAGGTGCGGTCTCGGGCTTGTATGGCTTGTCGTAGCGCTCCGGTGAAGAGTCGGGTGGAGCGGCCGTAGTCTAAGATCACGCCTGGTGATTGGTAGACGAGGCGGCGGATGTGGCCTTTGAGGGCTTGTTCAACGCCTTGGGTTGGGGTGATGACCGTCCCGCTGTCTGTTTCGCAGAGTCTGCCGGTCAACATGTCACCGCTGTTGGTTTCGCAGGGTCTGCTGGTCAACATGTCACCGCTGTTGGTTTCGGGTGGTGGGGGTTGGTTGGGTGGTGATGTGTTGGTGAACAGGGTTAGGCCTAGGGTTTGGTTGAGGCCGGTTTCGAAGGTTGGTTTGTCCATGTGGATGATCACCAACGGTTCAGGGGTCTTTGCGTCTTCGGGCACTGCGGTGGCGCGCCGCGCCATCTCGACTAGGGCATCAGCGCGTCTTTGTGCAGGTGTGCGCCATAGTTCAGCGGCGTGTTTGTCGACGTGGTCGGCTTGTGCGCCTCGTAAGTCGTTGTTGAACAGTTCGGCTTCGATGCGGTCCAAAGCGCTACGAAACTCCTCGAAGCTGATCGGGTCGAGCCATCCGTCGAGGCGTCCCATCCCGTCGAACGTCATCGACGCATGAAACTCGCGGCGTTGCTCTTTGAACGTCGCGTCATGTTCGGCTGCGTTGGTGTCGACGAGGTGTTCCCAATATGACACCGCCTTGTCAAAAGCCGCGTAACTGAGTCCGCGGGCATGGTCACACAACAACGCTTCAACATCGCTGAAGCCGTCGCGTGCGGAGGCTTTGGCCAGCCGACGTGCGTGACAGAGACCGATCTCACCGCTGCTGAGCGCGTCAGACACGACAGGCATTGCCTTGAGCGAACGCGCCAGATGAACCGTCTGGTTGGCTTCGGCGCGCCGTACTCGAGCACGGTGCGACAACGCTGCGCCAACGGTTCGGTAACCCGAAACCTCCCAATCACCCGAGGCGTCATAAGCGGCAACGATCTCAGATTCCAACGCCGCTAGTTGTGCTTTCAACTCCGCGACACGCACTGTTGAATCAGCCAATACAGTACCAGGCAAACCACCATATTCGAGCTTGGCCGCTATCTCTAAAGCATCACCTGCATCGTCGAGTTCGACAACATGAAACGAGTCTTCGGTACTCAGTTTTGGTTGGGTTACGACTGTAGATTTCATTAGTTTTCATAGTATCAAATGGCTATGACAATACAGTGAAAATGATAAAAAATATTGAAATAATATACAATCAAACTATGGTCCGAGTAGGTATCTCGCTTCTTGGTTCGCCAAGCCACAACACGGCACTAAGCTTGAATCCACCGGTCAACATCCCCGCAAGACTGACCTTCCGCGGCTCCGGCTGCGCCCGGCGAAAGCAAAGCACCGCTACGGTTGAACCCATGCAGAACGAGTTGACCCAACGGTTTGGTATGGAGTTTCCGATCTATGCGTTCACGCATTGCCGTGACGTTGTAGTTGCTGTGAGCAAGGCGGGTGGATTGGGCGTCTTGGGCGCAGTGGGCTTCGGTGTGGAACAACTCAGGATCGAACTCGAATGGATCGACGAACACATCGGCGATAAGCCCTATGGCGTAGATATCGTGCTGCCAGCCAAGTACGACGGTGCTGGCGAGATGGACCTCAACAAGTTGACAGGCCAACTCCAGTCGATGATCCCAGACGAGCACCGCCAGTTTGTACGGGAGATGCTTGACAAGCACGAGGTTCCAGAGTTACCGACCGACGAAGAGCTCGGCAGCGGGCTGATGGGCTGGAACGCAGCAACCGCTGTTCCCCAAGTCGAAGAGATTTTGCGTCACGACAACGCGGTTATGGTGGCCAACGCTTTGGGGACACCGCCGCCGGATCTCGTCGAGCAAATCCAGGCAAGTGGTCGGGCGGTCGGAGCGCTCTGCGGCACACCCGCTCAAGCGAGTCGCCACGCTGCGGCTGGCCTCGATTTCGTGATCGCCCAGGGCTACGAGGGAGGCGGCCACACCGGAGACATCGGTTCGATGGTGTTGTGGCCCCAGGTAATCGACGAGGTCTCGCCGATTCCGATGCTCGCCGCTGGGGGGATCGGATCGGGTCGTCAGATGGCTGCTGCATTGGCCATGGGAGCGGCAGGAGCATGGACCGGTTCTTTATGGCTGACCGTGGAAGAAGCGGCGGGACCTCCAGCTCAAATTCAGTCCTTCCTTGATGCCACCAGCAAGGACACGGTGCGTTCTCGTTCATATACGGGTAAACCGTGCCGAATGCTGCGCAACGACTGGACCGAGGCATGGGAACGGCCTGAGACTCCCGACACTTTGGGAATGCCGTTGCAGATGATGGCAGTACGCGAGGCGATGGTGAGAAGCGGTCGCTACCCCGACAAGGCTCAGCAGGTTGCCTTCAACCCTGTTGGTCAGATCGTCGGATCCATGAACAAAGTGAAGCGCAGCGCGGATGTCGTCTTTGAACTAGTGGAGGAGTGTATCGACTCCCTACAACGCTCCCAAGCGTTGCTTGCAACCGACTGACAACGGGCTCTGACCTATTGGGGTGTCGCTTGAAGAAGACGGGCAAGTTATCTGAACTCGTTGAGGTCGCGGTCGAGTGACGCGAAGCGCTCAAGTTTGTGGAATCGCAGAACTGGATCGGCTTCGACCGTTGGCCAGACTGTTTTTTGACCAACAACCCGTGGGTGGACCTGTGGATCGCTGACTACTTGGAGCCTTGGTGGGGTTCCAAGTACGCTTCGCCGTGGGTATCCCCCCGAATCGTGGAGACATCGTCTGTGAGGAGACACTATGTCACACACACGACGCAAGTTCGACTCGGAGTTCAGGGCCGGTGCTGTGCGGATCGTCCAGGAGACGCGAAGGCCGGTCGTTGAGATCGCCCGCGATCTCGGGATCGGTGCGGGCACCCTTGGGAACTGGGTCCGCAAAGACCGAATGGAGCGGGGTGAGGCCGAGGGCTTGAGCTCGGATGACCGGGCCGAGTTGGTGCGGCTGCGCGGAGTTGGAGATGGAGCGTGATGTGCTCAAACGATCAGTGGTCCTTTGGGTCAAGGAGGCAACGCGATGAGCGTCTCAGCGCATATCGCGGCCCAAAGGACCGACCACGGCGTGCCTCACGCGGTGTCGTGCCGGGCCCTTGGGGTGGCCCCGTCGACGTTCTACAAGTGGCACAACCGGCCCCCGACGCCGGCGAAGCGGCGCAGAGCTGAACTAGACGCCGAGGTCAAAGCCTGTTTCGACGCTTCAGGCGGCACCTACGGCTCGCCTAGGGTGCGCGCCGAGCTGCACCGGTCGGGCCGCAAGGTGTCCAACAAGACCGTTGAGGCGTCCATGGCCCGCCAGGGCCTGCAGGGCCGCGCGCCCAAGCGGCGCAGGGGCCTGACCCGGCCCGACAAGCGGGCCGCGCCGGTTCCGGACCTGCTGCGGCGGGACTTCACCGCCGGCGGCGTCGACGAGAAGTGGGTCGGCGACTTCAAACAGGTCGACACCGGCGAGGGGCCGGTGTTCCTCGCCACCGTGGAGGATCTGTTCTCCAGGCCGATGCTGGGCTTCGCGCAGTCCGACCGCCACCCCACCGCGCAGCTGGCCACAGACGCGCTCAACATGGCCGCCGCGGTGCGCGGCGGCGCCGTGGCCGGGGTGATCTTCCACACCGACAAGGGCTCTCAAGCCGGATTCAAGTGGTCGTCGCAACACCTCGATCTGGGGGTGTTTCGTGGTTCGTCGACAACAAGCAGCAGACCGAGCGATCCGACCGAAGTTGAGGTCACCTGGTCACCCGAAGTTCCAGCGTCATGTCGAAGCGGCGTTCTGGACCCAGATCGCCATGGGTCTCCTCCCCGAGGAAGCCTCCGGCGTTGCCGGAGTAGCTCAGGCCGTCGGTGCTCGTTGGTTCCGCGACGCTGGGGGCATGCCGCCGTTTGATATCAAGTCGCAGCCCTCGGGTCGATACCTCTGCTTCGCTGAGCGCGAGGAGGTCGCTCTGCTCCGCGCCCAGGGTAAGGGAGTTCGTGAGATCGCCCGGGCGGTTGGTCGTGACCCGGGGACGATCTCTCGTGAGTTGCGCCGCAACGCCGCGACTCGAAGTGGCGAGATTGAGTATCGAGCATCGGTCGCGCAATGGAAGTCGGACATGGCGGCACGTCGACCGAAAGTCGCCAAGCTCGTGGTGAACAAGCGGCTGCACGCCTACGTCGAGGAACGCCTCGCCGGGCGGATCTGTCGTCCAGACGGCACCCAGATCATGGGACCACCAGCGCCCAGGTGGACGGGAATGAACAAGCCGCATCGCAAGCACCGTGCCTGGGTGCGAGCGTGGAGTCCTGAGCAGATCGCAAACCGGATCAAGCTCGACTTCCCCGATGATGAGTCCATGCGGATCAGTCACGAGGCCATCTACCAGGCGCTCTACATCGAAGGACGCGGTGCCCTCAAGCGAGAACTCGTCTGGTGTCTACGCACCGGCCGAGCGTTGCGAGCACCGCGGGAGCGCTCCCGGCGCAAGACGTGGGCTCACGTCACGCCCGAGACACTCATCAGCGAGCGCCCCACCGAAGCCGAGGACCGTGCCGTCCCCGGTCATTGGGAAGGCGATCTCGTGATCGGGCTCGAGCGATCAGCGATCGGCACCGTTGTCGAGCGGACGACTCGGTTCACGATCCTGGTTCACCTGCCCCGAGAGCCCGGCTACCGGCACAAGAAGACTCCCAAGAACGGGCCCGCCCTCGCAGGCTACGGCGCGATCACCATGAAGAACGCACTTGTGAAATCGATGTGCACGCTGCCCGAACAGCTTCGCAGATCGCTCACATGGGACCGAGGCAAGGAGCTCTCCGCCCATGCCCAGTTCACCGTTGAGACCGACATCCCGGTGTTCTTCGCCGATCCTCGGTCGCCATGGCAGCGCGGCACAAACGAGAACACCAACGGTCTGCTGCGCCACTACTTCCCCAAGGGCACCGACCTGTCGAGATGGTCCGCGGAAGAGATCGAAGCTGTCGCCCACGCCCTGAACACCAGGCCACGAAAGGTCCTCGGCTGGAAGACCCCGGCTGAAGCCTTCGACGATCACCTACGATCTCTCCAACAAGCTGGTGTTGCAACGACTGGTTGAACCTGGACAATATACCTCCGACGCGTTCGCGGCGGCCTGCGCCAAGCTCAAGATCACCCAATCGATGGGACGCGTCGGCTGCGCACTGGACAACGCCGCCGCCGAGTCGTTCTTCTCGACCCTCCAGCACGAGCTGATATCACGCCGCCGCTGGCGCACCCGCGACCAAGCCCGCCGAGACATCGCCGTCTGGATCGACACCTGGTACAACAGAAAACGGCTCCACTCCACCAACAACATGACCAGCCCAACAGACTACGAACTAGCCAACGCAGCCTAAACCAACCCTCCACGATTCGGGGGGAAGCTCACCGGATCCGTACGGTTTGAGGATCTCAGGAATAGTCGTGCATTCCAAGAGAACACGCTCTTCGGGAGTTCGACCTGTTCGCCGAACCCGGTAGCGTTACAGTGCTCAAGAGGAGTCCGATTTGCGCGCATGATCTTGCTCGCGAACTGCGAGATCATCCTCTGGTGTGGTTGGTAAACGTCATGCGTGACCCACGAGACGTGATTACGAGCCAGATTGAGACAGGTGGAGCGTTTCGTGGCTCTTCGGATATAAGCGGGGAGTGATGGTGTTGAGGAGGGTCCGGTTGGGTTTGCCGGCGTAGAGCAGCGCACGGATCCGGTAGTTGGGCGAATCGTCGGAACCCGAAGGCGGAGCGTTTGACGCGTCCGGTTTCACGCGCCGCCACAATTTCTCGGGTTTGGTGGGTGTCATATAGTGTAGTGTCACACCCTGTTGTTAGTTTGTGGTCATGTTCGATTCGATGATCCAACAGACCCGGACGGTGGTGACTTCTGGTGTTTCGCGGGTGGAGTTGGAGGGTTTGGTTTCGGGTGCTGGGCGCGTTATGGCGGCGTTGTCTGCGTTGCAGACACGGTGCGCGACTGAGATCGAGGCTCTTGATGACGGCGGGGTGAACTCCAAAACCGTTTTGCGCGAGGCGGGTCGTATGTCGACTCGTGCCGCCAACAGCGTCGCCAAGACTGCCGCGGGGTTGGCTGAGATGCCGAAACTCGCTGAGTCGTTGGCTGACGGCAAGATCTCTGTTGAGCACGCCACGGTCGCGGTCGGGGTTGCCGCGAAGACTTCTCCTGAACAAGTCGATGACGAATTGTCGAAGTTTGCTGAAATGTCGTCTGTTGATGTGTTTGCTGAACAGTCACGGTGGTGGGTGAACCGCAACCAACCCGACGACGGTGCTGATGCTCACGAAGCTCGGCGTCAAAACCGGTTGTTCAAACACTGGATCAACGACGAAGGCATGGGTGTGCTGCTGGCTGAGTTGGACCCGACGAGTTATCAATAAGTGGTCAAAACAATCAACGTTGAATACGACCGGCTATGGCGCGACGACGGCGGCCGAGACGGCACCCCTGATGAGATACGCACACCACAACAACGCTCAGCCGACGCCTTGATCGCGTTGCTCACAGATCCGACCCGACGCGGGCCCGGCAGTACACGCACACAACTCATCGCAGTGGCTGACATTGAACGGCTACGTGCTGAGGACCCGACCGGTGTCGCTGAGATCGTCGGGGGTGAAGCCTTACCGCAGACAGTGCTGGAACGTTTGATGTGCACCGCTGCTGTCACCGGGGTTGTCTTTGACGGTGAAGGACAACCCATCTGGGTGGGACGCAACCATCGACACGCCACCGAAGCTCAAGTCAAAGCCATCATCGCCCGCGACCGGCACTGCACAGGCAGCGGCTGCGCCGCAGGTCCTGAACGATGCGAGATACATCACATCGTGCCCTGGGAACAAGGAGGGCTCACCGACATCGACACTATGTGTCTTGCCTGTCCCAATTGTCACCACAACATCCACGACCGCGGCTACATCGTCGTCAAAACCAAAACCGGCTACAAAATCATCAACCCCAACAACCCACCAAACGGCCCATGAACAACCCAAAGTCCCACCAGCCCGCTAAAAAAGTTCACACCGTGTCAAGGGCCAGTGGGATCTGCCCAGTGGCGGACAGTAGAACTGCCCGTTCGTGGCCAACAGAACTGCCCGGTGGTGGCCAGGTGTTGTGCTCGTGGGTCAGTTGGTCAGTGGCGTCACCCCCTTGCCGGCGGTGGCTTGGGTGAGGCGGATGCTGTCGCCGGCGGTCATGACGACGTGGGCGTGGTGGAGGAGCCGGTCGACGGTGGCGTTGGCGATGGTCTTGGGCATGAGTTCGTCGAACTCTGCGGGGTGAAGGTTGCTCGACAGGGCGATGGAGCGTTTCTCGTAAGCGGCGTCGACGACCCGGTAGAGCGCCTCGGCGGTCTCGGTGGTGACTGGGAGCAGGCCGATGTCGTCGATCACGATGACGTCGGAGCGCATGATCCGCTTGATGGCCTTGGCGGCGGTGTCGTCGGCGCTGTGGCGGCGCACGAGCGCGCCGAGGTGCTCGAGACTGAACCAGGACACCTTGTGGCCGGCATCGACGGCGGCTTGGCCGAGCGCTTCAAGGAAGTGCGTCTTGGGTGTGCCTGATGGTCCGCACACGACGAGGTTCTCGTGGCGGTGGATCCACTCCAGGGTGCGTAGCGCCCGCTGGGTCGGCGCCGGGATCGAGCTGACGGTTCCGTCCCAGATGTCGAAGGTCTTGCCGGTGGGGAACCCGGCCGCTTTGCGCCGGGCCCGGATTGAGGATGCTTGACGGCCGGCGAGCTCCTCGGTGAGCAGTGCGCGCATTGCTTCGGCCGGTTCCCAGCGTTGTGCCTTGGCGGTGGCCAACAGGTCCGGTGCCGCGGCGCGCATGTGAGGCAGGCGCAGGGCGCGGAGCAAGTCGACGACCTCGTCGATCGGCGCTGGGTTCATCGGTCGTCTCCGAGGCGGCCCCAAGCGGCGGTGCCGGGCTGCAGCGAGTGCACGTCATCGGCGCGTCGGCGCTGTCCGGGCGGGTTCGCGACCAGGATCGAGGCCAGGTCGCCGTCTGCGAAGCGGCCGAACATCGCGGCGTGACCGAGCGCCCAATCAACGCGGATCTGGCCGTGGAGGCGGGCAAGGGTGACGGCTTCGGCCATCTTGACCTTCACCCGGCTCGTGCCCGCGGCGGCTGCTTCAACGAGCCAGGTGCGGGCACCGTTTCCGATGGCGAGGAACTCGGTCTCGGCCGCGCTCGTCGGCTTCGGACGCCGCGCCAGCGGCCCAGCCGGGCGTGGCGGGTAGTGGGCGTCGTCGATCATCGGATGCCCAGGTGTCGAACGCTGGTGGCGGGCAACCTCGATTGGGCCTGACGGTGCGCAGTGGGTGACGACGACCTGGTCACCGTCGACACGCACCCACACCGTCTCATCGGCCAACGTGTGCGGGACCGAGTAGGTCACCGCGCCGAAGCTGACCGTGGAGCTCCAAGAGACTTTCCGGGTCTCCCCGAGCGCCGCCGTGTATGGGCGTTCGGGCAGCGCGTGCAGCCGACGGCTGTTCCTCGGTGAGCATCTCGACCGGCGGCCGCCGGGTCACCCGATGGACCCGGGCGTTCACCTCAGCGGTGAACGCCTCACAGGCCTCGACCAGCTCGGCCCAGCCGGCGTAGTCGCCGCGCAGGTTGGCGTCGGTTGGCACCAAGTCGGCCTTGGCGACCCGCACCGTCGCCTCGCTGCCGCCCTTGGACTCCGGGTCCGCCGGCACACACGTCGCGACCGTCACGCCGTAGTGGCCGCCGACCGCAACGATCTCCGGATGGCGCACAGCGATCCCAGCGACGTGATCGATCGTGACCGTGCGCTCGTTGTCGGTGAGCCAATACGTCGGAGCGCCGCCAAAGGCTCGCATCGCCCGATCCACACAGGCAATCACCGTGGGCAGGGTGCGGTCCCAGGTCGCGATCACCACCCGGAACCTCGACCACGCCAGCCACGCACAAAACAGATTCGTCCTTCGGCCGGCGATGACCGGGCCCGCGCCCCAGTCCCACTGCGCCCACATCCCCGGCTCGGGGATCCACGGCCGATACACCCGCCGCCGACCCGCCGCGAAGCTCTTCTTCGCCTCCGCCACTGCTCGGCGCACCGTCCGGTCCGAACCCTCGAACCCCAACGCCTTCAACTTGGCGTGGCAACGATCGGCGCGGATCTTGCCACAGGAGCGCTCCACCCACTCCTCAATCTTCGGCAGCCACGGATCGATGATCCGTTTCCGCCGCACCGGGCCCACACCCCCCAGCCGACCCTCGTCGCGCTCAGCCACATACGCGGCGACGGTGTGATGCGAACAACCGGCCAGCTCGCCGGCATCCCGGAACGACCCAGTCAGGTCGAACGCTTCCAACATGTTCATGATTTCCTCGCCAGACTTCACTTGCTCCTCCTGCTCGATGGTCACGGTTGTCGTGACCGGCCATTCGAGTAGGAGGAGCACCCCGCCGCGGTGGACCCCGACGGGAAATGGACTTCAACGTGGGCAGTTCTGTTGGCCGCCGCTGGGCAAAACCGTTGGCCGCCAGCGGGCAGCTACATGGCCGCCACTGGGCAGGATCTCATGGCCGCCGACAACACCGGTTCTCGTCAGTCAACCCCAACGGCCCATGAACAGCCCAGAGTGCCGCCAACCCGCCAAAAGGGGCTCTTCGGACTGGAACGGGCACTGGACCCGCTGTGAGGTGGTTGGGGGCCTCCAGAATCGGGGTTAACAGACGCCGAACCTAAAGGAGGCCCCCGGTGGAACAGGATCCTACGCGTATGTGCGAGTAGTTGGTTGGTTTAGGCGATGTCGACATGCTCGGCGTCGATGACGAACCATCAGGTCCGCGGGTGGTGCATGTCTGGACGCGGCACCGGCCGGTGTGTGGAGCCGCAACCTACGTCGCCGACATCACCAGATCACCAACCGGCATCAAGCATGGGTCACCAACGGCCCCACCGAAGCAGTCAACACCATCACTCCCCGCCAATATCCTAAGAGCCCGTTTCGTATGGACTTCCGTCGATGGGAGCGAGATGTCCATGCATACCGGGACGCGACAGAATCTCATTGTCGAGACATAGACGTAACGTTTTGACCGACTGACAGCAGGCTCTGAGTTGGACCCAGGCTCGGTTACTCGGGCTTGCGGGCGAGCGCGAAATACATCGGGGTGAAGATCCCCAGTCGACCGGCCTCCGCGAGGGCTTTCGCGCCGATGTTCAAGAGCCTCGAAACCTCCGACGCTCCAGATGGGACAATCCTGAGCGCTTCTAGCGCACGCAAGGAACGATATGTCGCCTGTCGGCCGACACTTGAACTGCGGAATCTCGAAAGAGAAACACCGGAACCGACCAAGGGCTGATACCACGGAATTCCAGGCGTAGTTTGTTCAGCTAAGTCGCACGTTTCCAGCAATTCGAAACCGGCTTCGCGGAACGCCGAGTCTACATCGTGTTTGTAGCGCAGATCTTGCGTCGCTGCGCCTAGCTCAATGTCATTCTTGAGCTGAACGTGATACGGGTCGTTGACATCAAATTGATCCGTCAGGCACCACTCGTATGTGGCGAAGCAACCGCCACCTTTCAGCAGGCGCAGAGCTTCGCTGAACACGCGGACGAGATCGGGCGCATGAGGCGTCGCCTCAATCGCATAGAGGGCGTCGAACGAGCCATCCGGTTCGTCAACGTTCATGAAGTCGCATTCAAGAAACTCCGCCAAATGACCAAGTCCGGCTTCATCGGTGTATTTCCGCGCAAGTTCAAGTTGGTAGGAACTGATGTTGACTCCGACCACATTGGCGCCAGAAAAGCTGATGATTTCGCGCAGCGGACCGCCGACACCACAACCCAGGTCGGCGACCCGCATACCGGGTTGCAGGCCAAGCTTGTGGGCGATGAAGTGTTGGTGGCGGGTGATTGACGCTTGGAAACTCTCATTGCTGTGGCGTGGTGCGAAGTGAAAGGACTTGCCCCAGCCGTACTCATAGAAGTCGGTGACGAGTTTGTAGTAGTCAGTGACAAGATCGTGGTAGCCGCTTTCTCTCGGGTCTTGGTCTCCGACGGTTTCGAACCGGCCCTCGTGTTCTTTAGCTGTGTGCGCCACAGCATCGCGCGAGATGGAGTCCTTGAGAAGGCTGGACAATGTGGATGACATCCGACCATGATACCTTTTACCGCAGAGTCTCAACGATGTGGGCATCGACGACGGAAAGCAATGCTGTGCAGGGAACTGTTGGTATACGGTCGCTGGCTAAACCATGCAGGCTCAGGGTTCTAGCGCTGGTTGCCGGGTTGTTTGTTGTGGGTTGTGGTAACGGCGAAGACGGTAGTGGAGAGCCGTCTACCTCTGAAACGCCCTCAACATCGGTCGAGCCGTCAACGACTACAACCACGACGGTGACCTCGACCACGTTGGATTCGACGACTTCCACAACCGAAGCGCCCGCGACGACCACAACGCAGAGTCCTTCGACGACTACGACTACTGAAGCCCCCCGCCCGGACGGGTCCACTCTTGACGAACTCCTCGAACTTGACCGTCCCCTGGTTATTGCCCACGCGGGCGGCGATCAGGACTATCCGCATTCGACGATCTACGCATATGCACAGGCCGCCGCAGCAGGTGCCGACATCCTCGAACTTGATGTGCAACTCACCGCCGATGGTGTACTCATCGTGCAGCATGACGACACCGTGGACCGCACTACCGAAACCACCGGTCGAGTAGCCGAATTGACGCTGGCCGAGATCCAGGCGCTCGATAACGCACATTGGTTCCTACCCGGCCGATGGGGAGACCAATCCCAGCCGGATGAGGAGTATGTATTTCGCGGGGTGCGCACAGGGGAGCTTGAACCACCGCCGGGTTTCGAACCCGACGACTTCTCGGTAGCGACGTTCAAGGAGGTGGCAGAGCGCTTCCCCCATCACGTGCTAGATGTGGAGATCAAAATCCAGAGTGGCCCAGACGGCGAAGCAGACCCTCGTACCGGTGTTGCCGCAGCGAAGGTGCTCGCCGCAGAGATCGCGGACCTCGGTCGCGAGCAGTCGGTGATCGTGAGCTCTTTCAACGACGAGACGTTGGCCGCGTTGAACGAACTTGCTCCCAGCGTGGCCACCAGCCCCGGACTCGAAGCTATGCTCGCTTGGTTCCTGTCGGGGGTGCCTCTCGATTCCCGGTACCAAGTCCTACAGGTTCCGTTGACCTTTGAGGGAGTTGAAGTAGTTACCCCGGAACTCACCGAGAGGATCCACAACGAGGGCCGCTACGTCTGGGTTTGGCTGAGCGGCACCGATGTGGTTGAGACCCGCGAGTTCTACGCCGAACTACTCGGTAGAGGTGTTGACGGTTTGATTGCGGGTCGTCCCGCCGAAGCGGTCGCTGCAACATCTCGATAGCACCACGCTGAGGCTCGGCGAATTGTTTACTGGCCGGTGGTCGACCAGTGCCAAGGCTCGCTCGGTAAGTTCACGAACCCGTAGTCTGGGGCGATTCGGGTCAGGGCTTGGAACACGGCCGTGTTACGGCTGCGGATGATTCTGCCGTTGTGTGTGAAGTCGATGGCCAGGCCGACCTGGTGTTGCGAGAATCCGGGTCGGGCGGTGGGTGGACCGCACTGGGACGCCGGCATCTGGTAGATCGCGTATTCAGAGGTGCCGCAATGCTGGCGTCGCAGTTCGATCTGCCTGGAATTGTCGCGATAGCCACCGCCACCAAGGGTGAATCCCTCGGCTTCCATTGCTATCAGAAGCCCCTCGAGCTGCTCGGCAATCAGCACATTGATAACGATCCCCCACACATCGGTCAGATCGACCGGCGCGTTGGGTGGCACGGTGACCCCTTGAGCCCGCATTCGGGCCGCGGCGGCGATGGCGGCTAGGCGATCAACTTCCCGCGTGATTTCGTCTGCCAGTTGGGCGCTCTCAATCTCGAGATCTTCGAGTACGGCGATGAGATCATCTCGGCGGTTTTCGATCGTCTCGAGAGCGTTGCCCTCGCGAGCCACGGCAGTGTTGAATTTGTCTTCCCGCTCGAGTGCTTCGTTGCGTAGTTCTTCGAGTTCGTTGACGCGGCGGTCCGATTCTTGACGCAGCGCTTCGAGTTCGGCGGCTTGGCCGCGAAAGTCATCGAGGAGGTCCTCGGTGCTGCGGTTGGCGAAGCGGCGTAAGGCCTCGCTTCGGGCGTGTTGCCATGGGTCGGAACTCAACGCGATCTGCTCGCTGTTGGGTCCCTGATACGACGTGAAAGCGCGAATAGCGGACTCTTCGAGCAATTCCTCGGTCTCGATGATTTCGGCCTCCAACTCGTCGATTCTAGCTTCAGTCCTAGCTTGCTCTGCCCGTGCGTCGCTTAATTTTCTGATAGCGGCCTCAACAGCTTCATCGGCGCTGTCTGCGGCCGCGACCAGATTGTTGAATGCGATCTCCAGGCTGTCGAGGTCCCCCAAGAGTTCCTCGATCTCCTCTTGTGTTTCGACCGCTTCCTCTTGGACTTGCTTCCGTTCCTCGCGTAGTTCGTCAGGTGTTTTATTTTGCGCGACCGCTATTGGGCCTGTTGCGGCGATCGCGGAAAAAACCAGGGCCGCGGCTACGACGCGAAGCTTCCGGCTTCGGCAATTTCGTGAGGGAGCTACAGGTGATCGCGACGTGCCGGGCATTTTGTCACACAATTGCAATGAACAGGATTCACGGTATCAAAGCGCCAACCACGAACGCGCCCGCTTCAGTCGTTCTTCATGGTCTGTCCGCCATCAACCGCGATCACCGCACCGGTGATGTACGACGATGACGGCAGAGCCAGATTCAGCACCATGTGAGCCACTTCTTCGGGGTCGCCGTAGCGACGCAGCGCGGTGCGCCGCCGGGCAAACGTATCTCGGTGCTCGGCCGGAATGGCTTCTGTCATGGAGGTGAGAATCGGGCCTGGGCACACTGCGTTGACAGTGATGGCGTATTTTGCCAATGCAATCGCCATTGCTCGGGTAAGGCCGATGACGCCGTGTTTGGCAACGGTGTACGGAGTCGTCGATCTAGAAGCACCCAACCCTTCAGTCGATGAAATGTTGATCACCCGACCTTCTCCGCTGGCCTTGAGATCATCAAGACAGGTCCGAATCAGTCGCTGATGAGGGGTGAGCAACACATCGAGTGCGAGTTGCCAGCGGTCGTCGAACTCCTCATCGTCTATCTCTCCGCCAACGCTGATTCCGGCGTTGTTGATTAGCACGTCAACCCGGCCCAAGCTTTCCCGGATCGTCTTTTGAGCTGCGGTGATAGAGGTTGGATCTGCAACGTCAAGCAGCGCCCCAAGCGCGGTGCCACCGGCAGAGGTGATCTCAGCGGTGACAGACTCGACCCCATCGGGGTCCACATCGGTGACTGCGACCTTGGCACCTTCATCGGCGAATAGCAGGGCAGTGGCTCTACCCATTCCCGAGGCAGCACCAGTAATGAGCACGACCTTGCCCGCAACTGATCGGCTGAGTTTGCTGAGTCGTCGGGTCATGTCTGCTCCTCGAATGCCTACTCGATCGGGTTGAGGTCGCGCCGCACCAAAGTATTAGCGTACGGCCCTACGCGACCTCTCACCCGACCTCTGACCGACTGCTATGCCAACCGCTTCTGACCTGGCAAACCGATTGCTTGACCTTGTCAAAGTAGTGTTGAGCGATTTTGAGTCCGAACACGCTCCCGGTCTCGATTT
Source organism: Candidatus Aldehydirespiratoraceae bacterium (assembly GCA_965249055.1). GTDB lineage: Bacteria > Actinomycetota > Acidimicrobiia > Acidimicrobiales > Aldehydirespiratoraceae > VXYK01. The sequence goes on from CBDFKX010000002.1 coordinate 1,389,061, forward strand.
GCCACGAGTACATGGTGGATACCTCGTTGGCCCCGACGCTCGAGCCGATCTCGCATTCACGCTCTCGTTGTTGCACGAGGCGGGTGTGGAGCAGGTCGCCGGGCTGCAGTGCGCGGATGTCGCGCTCGATATCGTGCGACAGCTCGACGGCAAGATGACTCACAGTTTCTACAGCTACCGCACAGCTGAAACCCTGTTGCGCTTTGGAGGACTTGACGACAACCCGGCGCTCGGAACCTGGAACGAAGCAGATCTGGCTAATGCAGCAGAGGCCATCGATTCCTCTTCGATGCTTGAAGCCCTCGCCGCCGGCAAACTCCCCAACAACTATGCCGTGGTCCTCACCCGCTGCGAGTTTGATCGATCCCGCCTCGGCCGGCTCCCGGACGAGGGTGTACTCGACACGCTGATCGACAAGGTCTCAGCTTTGTTTACACAACTCCCGACACGTTGGTTGGACGACTTCGGAGGTGCCAACTTCGACATTTACACGCCCGACGTGTATCTGTTTGCCGAACCATTCGCCGAGCGTTTGGGTACTGCTTGGTCAACAGGATTTCGAAAGGTCCTAAGTGATGTTGCTGACTTGGCTACACCCCAGGGAGCAATCGTCTGGGGGCGCTCCACAGGCGCGCTCGGTGTGGTGATGAATATTGAACTCGGCGCGACCGCGCTGTCGCGGCGGTTGACCGATGACCCGAAAGGTTGGTTGGGCAAAGCCGACCTCGCCACCCGCCAAATCAGCGGTTGGTTCGAAGACGGTCTCGTCAAAGCCCATAAACACCGCTCGACGATGTTCTACCGAGGCCCGCAACGACGTCTGCAAATGACTTTTGATCTTCTTGGTAAGTTGGTGCAGGCTTCGCTTGAGTTGCAGAAAGCCGAACCGCTGGATGCGGCCACTCCAGCGGCGAGCTTCAAGGCGGTGGACAGGCTCATTACTTTGGATCCGCGCAACAATGCCTCGGTCTGGACTCATCGCGGCAAAGGGGTCGACTTCGTACTGCCTTTCGTCGGAGGATTTTGGGTTGACTACACACCAGCCCTGCGCTGGCCCGGCACCTACGAAGTGCCGGTCAACAACAACGAGCTAGCGGCGATGCTGCCCGCAGTTCATGCTGATGGCGTCGTCTGGACCACCTTTGGGGCGCCAGATTCGATACAGCACGCGGACAATCAACTCGAAGTCTGCTTCAAGCAGTTCCTACCGCTGCAAAGTCCCTCGGCCGAAACGGGTGACTCTGATTTAACAGCGACGTCTGTTGATGGATCTCGCCGCGCCCGCTATCGAGTGGACCGACGCAGCGTAGTGGTGGATGAGACACTGAGATTTGAGCGCCCTTCCGACACCATCGACGGGATATCGGTGCAGATCCCAGAAACTTCAAAACGGAAGCTCCTAGTCGAGTTCGAAACAGATCACCCGTGCACAACCAGGGTGATCGACACCGCTGGAATGTTGGCACACCGTTCGTTTTGGAACGAACACGTGCGTGTACATGAGATAGACCTTGAGCCGGCCGCGGAGATCAACTTCACTTGGAAGATCACGCCGCAGCTGCGGGTTGCCAGCACAGCAGCAGGACACTGGTACAACCGCTGCTTGTATGACCCACTCGGCGAACGGGTGGCTGACCAAGAGGCGACCTGGTTGCTGGACGACCCCGCTGCGCTCTGCGAATTCGACGTGTTCCATTTGCACTGGCCCGAGTGGTCCGCAGGAACCGACCCGGCTCGAACCCGAGAAGTGATCGCCAACCTGCAGGCCGCGGGCATCCCTATTCTGTGGACTCAGCACAATCGCAAACCTCACCTTTTCCCTGAGGCGCGCGAGAGCTACGAAATCTGGTGTTCGGAAGCCGATGGCGTTATCCATCACAGCCGTTATGGCCGAGCGGTGATGGAATCCGACTACGGCTACGGCGATCACACTCGTCATTTGGTCGCGCCCCACGGCCATTGGGGACCGCGTTTGGAACCGCTCAGGCCCGCTGGGGGGAAAGCCGAAGCCGAAAAGAGCCTCGGCCTGGCTCCGACGGGGCTGCGTTTAGGCATCGTCGGCGCGCCACGTCAAAACAAGGACGTGCAACAGGTGATTGACGCGGTGCATGCCTGTAACCGCGACGATGTGCAGCTATGTGTCTGGTCGCTGGCAGACGAGGAGGTCCCTGACGATGACCGCATCGTTATTGCCGAACGATACGGGTTGGTTGATCTGGAGGTATATGCCCGTCGGCTGTTCTCACTGGACGCTCTGGTCATGCCGTACAGCGAAGGAATGTTGACCACCGGCATAGTTGCCGACGCCATCGGACTGGGACTTGCCAGCTTGGTGTCTGATTGGGGGTACCTGGATGAGGCTCTCGGACCGGCTGGGATTTTCTATGGATCCACGGTCGAAGAACTGACAGCTTGCATCGATGGGCTGACCGATGATGAGCTTCGTAGCGCGGGCGCCGCGGCAGTTGCAAAACAGGCCGATACCGATTGGTCAGTCATCGCGGAGGCGACCTACAACTTCATCGAGGGTTTGGTCGCCGACCACTGAACTGAGGAGGAAACCGTGTTGGATCTGGGACTGATATGGGGTTACTGGGGTCGGGGTATGCCCGACAACTTGGTGGAGTTGAGCGTGGAAGCCGAAAGGCTCGGCTTCGACGCTGTTTGGTCCGCTGAGTCATGGGGTTCGGATGCTTTCAGCCCCCTTGTGCTCATAGCGGCCCACACCCAGCGCATCAAGCTCGGAACCGGCGTGGTGCAACTCTCGGCTCGAACGCCAACAGCGACTGCCATGCATGCCATAACCCTCGATCACATTTCCAACGGACGCACGATTTTGGGTCTCGGCGTGTCTGGTCCACAAGTCGTCGAAGGATGGTACGGCATGCCCTCGCGCAAGCCCCTCGCTCGGACTCGCGAGTATGTGGAGATTCTGCGCCGGGTGTTTCGTCGTGAGGGCGCGATGGAGTTCCAAGGGGATCATTTTCAGATGCCATACCAGGGTGACGGTTCAGAGGGTTTAGGAAAACCGTTGAAGGTGATGACCCATCCATTGCGTGAGATTCCCATATGGATCGGTGCCGAAGGACCAAAGAACATTGCCCAAACAGTCGAAATCGCTGACGGTTGGATTCCGTTGTATTACTCGCCGTTTCGACCCGAGGTCTACGCCAGCGAGTTGGCTCTGGCGAGGCCTGGCTTTGAGATCGCAGTCAATGTCTCCATGCGTGTCCACGACGATGTGGAAGAGGCGCTGTATCCCACCAAGGCTTCGCTAGGGTTCTACATCGGCGGGATGGGTGCCAAGGGACAGAACTATCACACCAAGTTGATGGCGCGAATGGGATATGAGGAGGATGCCTACAAGATCCAGGACCTTTTCTTCGAGGGGAAGCGTGACGAGGCGATTGCCATGGTCCCTACCGAGTTCGCTGATGAGATTTCGCTTGTCGGTTCGGTCGATCGGATCCGCGACCGTCTTCAAGCATGGGACGAGAGTCCGGTCACAATGCTCAACGTGTCAGCCCGTACCCCAGAGGAGCTGCGAGTCATCGCGGAGCTGGTGAAGGGCTGATAGAACCTCTGGTAGAGATCGTTTCAGCTGCAATTTATGGGCTGTGCGGCTTGCGGCGGAGGCGCCATTGGTGTCGTTCGTCGTCGGCCAATTGGTCAAGTGTGGGAACTCCGTGACGTCCCCCAAGGTGAGCGGCCATGGAGCGTTTCGCATGGGGTGCAATGTTGACAATGTCGACGTTGAGACCAGCGTCGACCGCGTCGTCCACAAGCTCTGCCAACTTTGCTGCACCCCCGTAGTCGACACGCCCGACGTTGGCGAAGTCGATGCGCAAATTCTGGAGTTGGGGGTGCTCGGCTCGGGCCGCGATGAAGCTTGTTTCGAGATGCGGAGCAGTAACGAACCAGATCACGCCGTAGGGACGCAGTACCAGCGTGTCGTCTTCAACCTCGTGTCTGTGGTCTACGCGAAGCTCGCGAATGAGATGCACTATGAGCGCAAGACCCACTCCTGCAATGACGCCGCGCTCAACGTTGGGCGCTGCTATCAGCGTCGCAGCGAAAGTGCCGAAGACCACGAGACCCTGCAGTCGCGAACCACGGACGATCTGCAGCATGGCCGGCACGTCAATAAGGCGATAGACCGCGGTCAACACGATCGCCCCCAACACCGCCGTGGGCAAGGATTCCAGCATTGTCGACAACGGGATAGCTGCCATCACGAAAGCTCCTGTGATGGCGCCTGACCACTGCGTCTGCGCCCCAGCGAAGCGGTTCAGCGAACTGCGAGAGAAAGATCCGCCAACGGGGAAGCCTCCCGAAATCCCCGATGCGATGTTGGCTACGCCTTGACTCAATAGCTCTCGATTTGCCGACCAGGGGATGCGATCGGCGGTAGCGAAGGTTCGGGCGATGGATGCGGGTTCTGCGAACCCGACCAGCGCGATGACGATCCCGGCAACGAGCAGCGATGGGGTTTGGCTGTAGGGAAGGTCAAGACTGAGGGTTATGAAGCCTCCGGGAAGGTCGCCAACGACGGTCCCGTCGTAGTTGCTCAGGTCACTCCAGATCACGGGCACAACAACGGCTATCAACACGCCGGGGAAGAGTTGGTGAACTCGGCGTGCTCCCAGCACCACCAGAACCGTGGAGATGCTGAGCACTATCGCGGTTGCGTCCCACTCGTTCGGCCGTAACAGCACCCACAATGCCCGCTCGACAACCCCCTCGGTGTCGGGATCTGCGTCGAACATTGAAGGTACTTGCGACGCCACGATCAAGATCGCTGCGCTAGCGGTGAAACCGGTCAGCACTGGTTGCGACATGACATAGGCGACAATGCCCCCCCGCAGCAGACCGAGGATCGCACGAGTAACCCCTACAATCAGCGCCAATAGCGCAGCAAGCTCGATATATGGCACGGTTCCAGCGCTTTCGAGGCCGGAAAGGGCACCGAAGGTCAGCAGCGAAGTAAGCGCTACCGGACCAGTTTGGAGATACGGCGAGGAAACAAAAGGCGCCGCCAGCAAAGGAGGCAAAGCTGCGGCAAAAAGACCCACATGTGGCGGAACACCGGCGATCTCGGCGTAGGCCAGTGATTGTGGCAACAACACCAGCGCCACCGAGATCCCAGCAACGAGATCGCGCGGCGTCGGTGTGGGAAATCGGCTACTCACATCTCTGAGCTAACCACGCAAAGGGTCGAGAGCGGCAGTTTTGAACGAAAGTCGACGACTGCTGGATTCACAAGTTGTGTTGGCGGGCGGCCTCGATCAGGTCACGAGCTCTATAAAGAAAGGCGGCCATTTGGCCGCGGGTGGTGGGTTGATCCCAGCAGGAGGTGGTTGACCCGCAACCCGTGGTGATTCCGGCTTGTCGGAGGCGGTTGATGTCGTCTTCAAAGGTCGAGCCGTTGTCGTCTGTGAAATAGTCTTGGTCAGCGGCCGGTAGTTGTAGCGCTCGGTTCAAAAAGGCGGCAATTTGGCCGCGAGTGACGGGTTCGTCTCCACAGAAGGTGGTTGGCCCGCAACCCGTGGTGATTCCGGCTTGTCGGAGGCGGTTGATGTCGTCTTCAAAGGTCGAGCCGTTGTCGTCTGTGAAATAGTCTTGGTCAGCGGCCGGTAGTTGTAGCGCTCGGTTCAAATAGGCGGCCATTTGGCCGCGAGTGACGGACTCGTCAGGACAGAAGTTAGTTGGCCCGCAACCCGTGGTGATTCCTTGTGCAGCCAGCCAGTAGATTTGTTCAACAAACAGCGTGTGAGATATATCGCTAAAGATTTGTTCGGGCTCTAGCTCCGCGGGATCAGGAGCAGGATCTGGAGTCGGTTCGGGTTCGATCGGTTCGGGTTCGATCGGTTCGGGTTCGATGGGTTCGGGTTCGATGGGTTCGGGTTCGATGGGTTCGGGTTCGATGGGTTCGGGTTCGATGGGTTCGGGTTCGGGTGTTACCGGGTCGGGTATAACGGCGTGTTGAATCTCTGCGGCAAGCCGTGGATGGTCGAGGATCGCGTCCCAACCAGCACCACGTTTACGTATTGTCGCGCCGTTGAGGATGATCGAGTCCTGCTCAATGCTGATGCCGTCATCGTCAGTGTCGTTTGCCACTGTGTATTCGAAATCAACGACGCTGACACCGCTGGTCGTCAATGTCGACTGATAGACGGCCTGACGGACCTCGGTTCCGACCTGCAACTCAAGGTATGGCTTTCCGTTTGCGGTATTAACAGACACCGGAGCATCAAAAGAGACAACCACGGTGACTTTTTCGCCTGACTTGTAGGCAACCGAGGCCGGCATAGACGTAATGGAGAGTTCCGACACTCGGGGATACAGCGAGGGCACTGACTGACGTACAACACCGATGGGATGTGCGCAGTCCGATATTGATTCGACGAAATCAGGTTGGATTCCGCCCTGAGAGCTGAGGTCGCCCGGCCCGAAGAATCTCAACGATGTCACCTGTATTGCACCCAACGACGTACCATCTGACGCCTCAGCGGTAAATGTCTGTTGCCCCGTGTGCTTGCCGAAAGTGGTGCTGCCAACGATCTTTGCTCGGTCGTTCCCGCGCATCGCCAAAGTAAATAGTTCAGAACCCGAGGCTGAACGACCATTGACGGCTACGGCCATTGGCAAAGCGATCGCATCTGAAGCTATGCCGTCCCCGCCTGCATTCGCGGATTGATCCAAGTGAACCGCGACAATGCGATATACAAGATCACCATTGTTTAGGAAAGCAGCGGAAATAAGGCCCGTTTCAGTGAGATAACCGCCTGGGTTGTTTCGAAGATCCACCACGATCGCCTTGGCTCCCGCATTGATCAGGCGAGTCAAGTGCGCCAGAAACTTCTCTGGAGAACCGGACGAAAAAATGTCTAGTTGGATGTAACCGACGTTGCCGTCGACAATCTGACTGAATATCACGGGATCGATGACTTCTGCGGTCACCAAGTCAAAATCCATGGCTGTGCCATTGCGAAGTATCGACACCGACACGGTGTCTCCAAGATCGTGGCCGTCGTCCAGACTTCGCAGATCCCTGCATGTGCTGTTCGCAACTACCTTGCCGTACTTGACGATTACATCGCCGACCATCAAACCGGCTGTTTCTGCGGGACTCGGTGAATAGACCTCCAGAATTTGCATGCGACAGGTGTCGCTTGGGGTCGTGCAGGGGTTCCCGTCAGTGTCCAGCAACGAAAACTCGATACCGATTCCGATTCTGATGATGTCAGTAGTCAGGTTGCTGTCGAAGAAACCGAGTTGGGCGGGCGTCAAACGGCGGGTCCGCGCCTCGTTGAGCGATGCCAACATCGCGTCGGTCGCGGCGAGCGCGGCAGCGGTGGTGTCTTCCGCCTTGTCGATTTCGGCGCACATTTCCTCAAACTCGGGCGCTGGTAATGCACAGGGGGGCGCATCAGTCGTTCGCTCAGCAAGGTTGGCGTGTATCACGCCTTGTTTGGCGGCTTCCGCCAAGTCCGCTACAACTACGCCATCCACAAAATTGTCGACCACTGCCTCAAAGGCGGTGCACAAGATCACGAAATCATCGGAGGCGTCGCTGCATTCAATCCGGTTCGTGACTGGATCCTGCGCTGAACTCGCCGACGCGAATAAGAATACCGATGCCAGTGTGAGCGAGACTCCGAGGAGCAGGGATACGGGTATCAGCCTTTGGTGAAATCGGTAGTTCTCGATGGCCTGTGTGGACGCTCGCGCGCCGCGAGTGTGGAAAATGCCTCCGCTCACACCGGTGACTCTAGCGCTCAAGCCCGATATGGCTTTCGCGGTCCCGCAAGTGTGCTGTGTGGGGGTGGACTGTATGGTTCGTCAGCGATCAGGAGAGGCACCGCATGAGTAGATGGAGTAGCCGCGATGATGTCCAACCCGGTGCCGACTACGACAGTAGGTGGGCCGCATTGGAAGCCGCCGGTCAGTCCATTCACGGGGAAGCCGACCTGGTTTCCGCGCTGCTTGAGTCATACGGATTCGGTCCGGCGGTTTCAGTGCTTGACGCGGGGTGTGGCACAGGTCGCGTTGCCGTTGAGCTCGACCGGCGGGGAATATCTGTTGTCGGGGTGGACCTGGACCCAGACATGCTTGCCGAAGCCAAATCAAAGGCACCCGGGCTGTGCTGGTTTCAAGATGATCTGTGCCTGCTGGACTTGAATCGACGGTTCGACCTGATCGTCATGGCGGGCAACGTGATGATCTTTGTGGAACCAGGCACTGAAGCGGCGGTGCTGGCCAACATGGCTCGCCATCTCAAATCTGAGGGCCTGCTTCTGGCCGGTTTTCAGCTTGGTCGGCTAAGTCTCGACGACTACGACCGTCACTGTACCGCGGCCGGTCTGACATTGGAGGGGCGATGGGCGACCTGGGAGCAAGATCGGTACCGCAACGGGAACTATGCCGTGTCGCTTCACCAGCTCAGTTCGGTAGCTGACTGACCCCACCGGAGGTCTGCCGCGACCTGACTTCTGCTCATGCGGGATTAGATGCAAGGATCAACAGATGCGCGAATTCAGCGGAAAGACTGCGGTGATAACTGGCGGTGCAAGCGGTATCGGTCATGCGGTGGCCACACGATTGGGCAGCGAGGGTATGAACCTAGTCATTGCCGACATCGAGCAGTCTGCCCTTGACGTTGCGGTAGAGGGGTTCGAAGCGAACGGCGTGAGCGTGCTCGGACTACGCACCAATGTCGCTGACAATGATTCAGTCAAGGCTCTCGCCGCGGCTTCCAACGAACGCTTTGGAGATGTCCATATCCTGTTCAACAACGCAGGGGTCGGGGGTGGAGGGCCAATACTGGAACCAGATGACATTGGGGTCTGGGACTGGGTGCTCGGTGTTGATCTGATGGGGGTGATCTATGGAATCAAGGCGTTTGGTCCTCAGATGGTCGCTCACTCCGAACCGTGCGCGATAGTCAATACAGCTTCAATGGCCGGGCTACTTCCGACGCCGTCGCTGGGGTCGTACACGGTCGCAAAGTACGGTGTTGTCGCTGTGAGCGAGGTACTCTCCCTTGAGACCCGTGACATCACCAACCTGAGAGTCTCAGTGTTGTGTCCCGGATTTGTGCGCACTCGTATAGCCGACTCTGACCGAAACATCCCCGAACACCTGGTATCGCTAGAGGAACCAAGCGAAGAAAGAGAATTTAGGCGCGAGGCGGTGCGAGATCTGGTTGCTTCGGGGATTCCGCCTAGCGAAGTTGCGCAGCGGGTGTTCGAAGCGATCGTGGAAGAGAGATTTTATATCCTTCCTCATCCTCAATACGGGGAGCAGATCGTCGCTCGTGCTCAACACATAGCCGCTGGCGGTAGTGTCTCGACTTGGGCGATCTGAGCTGTCTGGATGGCCGACTCCTCCGATCATGCCTTGGCGTTTCGTATTGCGTCGGAGACAGGCGAGCTATTGCAGCGCATGCTCGCAAAATCTGAAGGCTCGCATCAGCGCTGGACGTCCCTCGAGTACGCGGGTGATCGTGCAGCGCATGATTTTATTGTCGGGGAATTGGCTCAGCATCGGCCAGATGACGCGGTTCTCTCCGAAGAGGGACGCGATCTGAGTACTCGCCTTTCCGCGCAGCGGGTATGGATAGTTGACCCGCTTGACGGATCGAGTGATTTTGGATGGAGCGCTCACTGGTCGGTGCATGTGGCACTAGTGGAAGCCGGCAGACCAACCGCGGGAGCTGTTGCGGTGCCTGGATGGGATACAACATGGGCAACCGAACCGACACCGGTGCCGATCATGTCGCGTGTCGGAGATCAACCTCGGGTCTTGGTTTCTCGTTCGCGTCGTCACATTGATGGCCGTTTGTTGCAGCGAGCGCTCGGCGCGGAAATATTGGCTGTGGGTTCAGCGGGGGTGAAAGCGATGGCAGTGGTGCGCGGTGAAGTCGATGCTTATGTGCATGGTGGTGGACTCTACGAATGGGATGTGTGCGCTCCAGCCGCGGTGGCAGAGGCTGCAGGTCTGGTTGCTTGTCGACTGGATGGCAGTGAGCTTTGGTTCAACAAGGCCGACCCATGGTCGCCTGGTCTCATTGTCTGTCAACCGGACCTACGTGAAACGATTGTGGATGCTATGTCGTCTCGGAGGTATTGATTCATGAACAAAAAGCACCAGTCTCGTTCGCTTGAGAGGCATGTCAACGCTCCCCGCGAACACACTTGGAAGGTCTTGAATGACCTAATCGAGAAGCTGACCGGCGGTTATGTCACCGAGGGTGATCCAGCACCGCATGGTCCGGGAGCGGTACTGCATCTGAAATTGCCGGGTCAGCAGGAACTGCTTGGTTCAGACGAGCTATTGGTGGAAACGGTGTTGTCGTTCGAACCACCGTGGCGGCGCGCCTATTCGGTGACCGGGCCCACGGGCCTTGACTTGTACCACGCCACGTTTGTGCTGCGTGATGACGGACCCGAGTGCCACCTTTCCTGGGGGGTAGTCGTCGATCCGGAGCCGACCCCACAAGGGGCGGTATTCTTGGAGTTTGCGTCAGCCACGATCGACCGTTTCCTCGACCACGTTGTCGCTGTCTCAGAAGCAGAGGGAGGGTCTTAGTGGCTGATGAAATGACAGCCATTGAGCAGACGGTGGCGCGAGACGAGATCCGGCAACTGGCCTTCGCGTATGCCGACGCTGTTGACCGTCGAGATCTCGACCTGTTGGTTTCGCTGTACCGTCCAGACGCGCGTTTTGGGCAGCACGGCGAGGGTGCCGGCGGAGCACGAGCGTTTTTTGCTGGATCGCTCAGCCAGATCGGTATGGCCGTGCTGCTAGTCGCGAATCACTTGATCGAGTTTGACGAAAAAACCGACAGCAACGATCCTTCCAACAGCGGCACACCAACTGCACGGGGCACAGTTTGGACTCATGGATTCATCGACGATGCTGACGAGAGCTTCATTCAGCAGCTAATCAAGTACGAAGACCGTTACATACGTGTCGATGGAGTTTGGAAGTTCACGCGCCGGCGCCATCTGCTGTGGCTTGGCTGGCGACACGATGAACCCAACCCGTTGGTGCAAGCGCCAGCCAACTGGCCAGACAAGCAGATTGGCCTAGGTTCGATTCCCTACGACGGCGAACACTGGCAAGAGTTCTGGGCGCAAGGCTAAAGAGCCGCCCCAAGAGCCAGCTAAGTCTTCTGGAGCAGGGTTCCGGTTCCTAGGCCACCGCCGCAACACATGGTGACGATGCCGTACTCAATGTCGCTGCGTCGCATCTCGTGCACAGCCTTGGTCATCAAGATAGACCCGGTTCCTCCTAGGGGGTGACCAAGAGCAATGGCCCCACCGTTGGGATTGACGGTGCTCATGTCGGGAGATAGCTCCCGTTCCCAAGCCAACACGACCGAGGCGAAGGCCTCGTTGATCTCGACGAGACCGATGTCGTCGATTACGAGATTGTTGTCGGAGAGGAGCTTTTGGGTCGCATCGATGGGTCCGGTCAACATCAGGACCGGATCGGTGCCGACGAGACAGGTGTCGACGATCTTTGCTAGGGGTTTCAGGCCGAGTTCGTCGGCCTTTTCGCGGGTCATCATCAGAACCGCGCCAGCACCATCGCTGATCTGGCTTGACGAGCCAGCGGTGTGTATCCCGTCGTCACGAGCAACCGGTTTCAGGTTGGCGAGGGCCTCCAGGGTGGTCTCGCGCAGACCTCCGTCTTTGGTTACTGAGTTGTGTTCGCCGGTGGGTTTCCCGTCCTCACCAAGGACCGGGACTTCGACCGGAACGATTTGTGAACCGAAAGCGTCTTCTTCCCAGGCTTTAGCTGCTAGTTGCTGGCTTCGCAGACCGAATTCGTCGGCTTCGGTCCGGGTGAGGTCCCACTTGTCAGCGATACGTTCGGCCCCTTCGAACTGTGAGGTCCACTCGTAGCTTTTGGAATAGCGAGAGTTGACCGGTAGGCCGGTAGTAGCGGGATCGGGAATGGTCGAGCCCATCTTGATCTGGCTCATCAACTCGATTCCGCAGCTCAGTGCCGAGTCGACAACCCCAGACTTCACGAGTGAATAAGCGAGGTTGGTTGCCTGCTGGCTCGAACCACACTGAGCGTCGACTGTGGTCGCAGCCACCGAAAGCGGTAGCCCGGCAGCGAGCCAGGCGTTGCGAGCCGTATTCATGGCTTGCATACCGACCTGGCCGACGCATCCTCCCACAACTTGGCCAACTGCGGCCGGGTCCATACCGGTGCGATCAAAGATCGCCTTTTGTACATCGCCTAACAAGTTGATGCTGTGCATGGTGGACAGTTCGCCGTTCCGTTTGCCGATTGGGCTGCGGACGGCGTCGACGATTACGACTTCTGGTGTGCTCATGCGCGCAGTGTACCCCAAGCATGTGAACGGTCGCTAACTTACCGGTATGGTCAGTAGTGAGAGTTGATAGAGGATCCGCAGATGCGCAACGACGTAATGAAAATGTTCGATCTTGAATTCCCGATATTTGCCTTCAGCCATTGTCGAGACGTGGTAGCGGCGGTTTCGAGGGCTGGAGGAATGGGAGTTCTAGGTGCCGCTGGCCACACCCCCGAAGCACTTGAAATCGATCTTGAGTGGATTGAGGACGCGGTTGGCGACAAGCCATATGGCGTCGACTTGATTATTCCGGCCCGCTACGCCGGTGACGACTCCGGCGGTTTCACGACAGCGGATCTCGTCAAGATGATTCCACCGGAGCACCGTGAATTCGTCGACGACATCCTGGCCCGCTACGAGGTGCCTGAGATGCCGGAGACCGCAGTGGGCGAAAGCGCAGTAACCGAGGGTCTGGACCGGTCCGGCGCGGCGCCCTTTTCTGCAAACGCAGCGGCTCCGCAAATCGATGTGGCATTGGCCAAGCGGACCGCTTTTGTGGCCAACGCTCTGGGTCCGCCGCCCAAAGAGATGATTGAGGCGGTGAAAGGAGCTGGTCGCATGGTGGGTGCGCTAGCCGGTCGACCGTCACACGCCGAAGCGCATGAGCGCGCTGGAGTTGACCTGATTGTCGCGCAGGGTTCTGAGGCTGGAGGCCACACAGGCGAAATCGGATCCATGGTGTTGATACCCGAGATCGTCGACGCCACATCGCTTCCGGTGCTAGGCGCCGGTGGCATAGGCCGTGGTCGTCAGATGGCAGCAGCGATGGCGCTGGGCGCGCAAGGAGTGTGGTGCGGATCTGTCTGGCTCACCACCGAGGAGGCTGAAACCAACCCGGTCGTAAAGGACAAATTTCTTGCTGCGACATCGGCCGACACGATCAGATCACGGTCACTCACCGGAAAACCCGCGCGGATGTTGAAGTCGGCGTGGACACAGGAATGGGAGCGAGATGACACCCCTGATCCGCTGGGCATGCCACTGCAACCGATCCTTACTGCGGCCGCCCAGCGACGCATTGTTCGGGCAGCCCACAACTCTGGATCGGGAGCCGAGAAGTTGGCTAACTATTTCGTCGGACAGATTGTCGGCAACATGAACCAGCGAAAGTCCGCGAGCACAGTCGTTTTGGACATGGTCGAAGAGTTCATCGAGGCAGTCGAGGGTTTGCAAGGCCAACTCGAGTCCTGAGTACCTTGTTGGCATGGCGCTCGGTTGGTCGTTCAGCGCCGGGAGGTTCGCTATCGTGGATGTAGGTCCGATAGCCGTCGGCCGATGCGGCTTTGCTCGGAGTGCAACGACGATAATTGCCGCCATGGTCCGCGTGCCAAAACAAAAAAGCAATCCCAGGATAGAACGGTGACAGAACCGGACTTTGACTTCAGTTTCAGCAAGACTGAACTCTCAGATTGGGCAGACGCAGTCACCAAAGTGCTGCGTGGCAAGTCATTCGACGAGGTGCTCGTCTCGACGACTCGCGACGACCTTGATATCCAGCCGCTCTACACCGCAACGAACTCGCTTGAGCCCGCGAAGTTTGTACCCGTCGACGCGCAACGGCTCGAGCGCGGTTGGAATGTGCGCCAGCAGTTCAGCGCAGACGACCCCGACGCTTGCGGTCGCGCGGTTCTCGAAGAACTTGAACGCGGCGTCACTTCCGTTGAGCTCGTCCCCCCGAGCCCGAACTGGACCCTGGATACGCTGCAGCGGGCTACTGCGGGGGTTTTGTTCGATTTGGCCGCGGTGGTCTTGGCCCCTCATGCCGACATCAACGCCGCGCGCGCGCTGGCTGTGGTGATTCAACAGCAAGGCAATTTGGCCACCACCGCCAGCTGGCTTGGACTAGACCCCATTGGCGAGGTGCAGCGCGGTGGTTTCGCCAACGCAGACGATGTGGTGAACGTGGCCGCTTCGCTGGTGTCGTCGCTGCCATCAGGTCGGACATTGAGTGTCGACTCGACTCGCTACGCCGAGGCCGGTGCCAGTGAGGCTTGCGAACTTGCGTACGGCATCGCTACTGGGGTCGCCTATCTCCGCCTACTTGAGTCCTTTGACGTCGACCCCTTGCTTGGGGCAAACACCATCGGTTTCAGGCTGAGCATCGGCGCCGACCAGTTCGTCAATATGGCCAAACTGCGTGCGGCAAGACGGCTCTGGGCACGGGTGTTGGAGGCGTCTGGTATTGATCCCACCGCTGCGCCGCAACTCCAACAAGGGGTCACCAGTCGGGCGATCTACAGCCGCCGCGACCCGTGGGTCAACATGTTGCGGGCGACCGCAGCAGCCTTTGCGGCTGGTGTCGGAGGTGCTGATGCGGTCACAGTGTTGCCTTTCAATGAGGCGTCTGGTCCACCCGACGACTTTTCTCGACGTGTTGCTCGTAACACCCAGACGGTGCTAATCGAAGAGTCACGTCTCGCTCGGGTAGTGGATCCTGCCGCGGGTGCGTGGTTCGTTGAGTCTCTGACAGGTCGACTCGCTGCTCGGGCTTGGTCTGAGTTTGTAGAAGTTGAGGCTGCGGGCGGAATAGAAGCGGTCATTGCCGACGGTTCGGTGCGTTTGGCGATTGACCGCTCGTGGCAGCGAAGACTCGAAGCGCTGCACACCCGTAGTGAGGTCATTACCGGAGTGTCGGAATATCCAGACTTGGCAGATGAACAACATTCGGAACAAGAACTCAGCACACCTGAGGCGTCGGAGCGGGCGGGGCTTCCGCTACGCCGACTGGCAGCGCCGTTTGAAGCTCTGCGAGACGCCGCTGACCGCCATCTGTTGGCTACCGGTGAGCGACCCCGAGTGCACATTGCCGCGCTTGGGGATCTGGCGACCCACACGGCTCGCAGCACCTGGGTCTCCAACCTCTTGGCTGTGGCGGGCCTGGTCGGTTCGGGAGCACAGGTGCACGGCTCTCAATCGCCGTTGGAAGCCGAAGCTCGCTTCAGCGAATCTGGTGCTGCGGTCGCGGTGATCTGTTCATCGGATCCCGTTTATGCGCTTCGAGGCGTCGGCACAACATTGGCGTTGCGTGAGGCGGGCGCCAAGCGAGTGATCCTCGCTGGTCAGCCAGGTGATCTTCGCGGCGATCTGGAAACCGCCGGTGTCGACGAGTTCTGGCATCAGGGAATGGATGTAGTTGAGGCCCTGACCCGTCTTCACATGGACCTCGGCGTCTAGTCCAGTTGGCTGAGGGCTTGGCGGAGGTGTTCTTCGATGGCCGCGGCGATGATCGCTGCTCCGTGTTCGTTTGTGTGAACGAAGTCCCAATAGACCGATGACGGAACTGAGTCGAGCACTTCGCTCAAATCGATGATGGGTGCTGCAAGGCCGGCGCGTACCCGTTCAGTCATGGGTAGCCACACATCAGTGTCGTATCCGGGGAGCCCGACAAGGTTTTGCTCGGCTGGCGTGAGATTTGATTTGGTGTACAGGTAGGGCTGCCAAAAGAACAGGGTCTCGAAGTCGTAACCACGGGCAAGTGACAGCACATGATCAACACCTTGACGGTGAATTTTCAGCGCCGCGTCGGCCGCGGCGACGGGGTCAATAGTGTCGATTGGCACAGCCTCGATATCGGCGACCTGCACAGTTGGCTCATCGTCGAACAGATCGGCAACGCGACTAGCGGCTAGGGCCACCGCACTGTGATCGGCCCACCAAGATCGAACGGTTGCTGCGGCCGATTCGTCAGCAACAGGTTCCTCGGCGGGTATGCCAAAGAAGAGATGCGTTGGTTCTTCGTGAACCCCGAAATGGGTCTGCAGAGTGAGATCATTGAAACCGTCGTAGAACACCACCACATCGGGCGGGGTGTGGGTTCCGGCACTCAATTCGTGGGACAGCAATTGCACCTGTTGCCAGTTGGCGTAAGCGGGATGTCCGAAATTCACAGCGTTGATCGGCACGTCGGCATCATCGAGCAGCGCAACGACCACTGAAGGGATTGTGGCCATATCGGACTGACCCGACCCGTACAGCGACGAACCCCCGAAGAACCAAACCTCGGCACGCTCACCATTGATAGCAGAGGTCCGCGTGGTCCTCACGCCATCGACGATGTTGACCACAGGTGATTCATAGGTGACTCCAGGACCGAATCGCCAACCAGTGAATGGGTCGAAATTTCCGATACCTGCTTTGGTGAGATGCGACATGACCTCCTCTGAGCCGGGTTGGGTAGCTAGCGCTTCCTGCGCCGTCGGCTCGAATCCAAACACAACGTGATCGTTGGTTGGACCTGTGTCGTCGTTGTCAAAGCGGCTCAGCAGCGAACCGAGAGCGATATCGGCGATCAACAGCAACACAAGACCGCCCAGCAGGCCCTGGAGCCAGCGAAGCGAACCGGGCCGTGCGGCCGTTCCTGTTGACGGGCGTCGGTACCTCTCGTCGGTGTAAGGGCGTTGGTGCAGCGACCGTTTCTGGGGGGAACGAGGAAGCCATTGGCTGGTTTCGTCGTTGTGTGAGGAGACATCGAGAGGGTCGCTGCGAGTGAAGCGGGACCACATCGCCGCCGGAGCGAATATCACCAACTGCACGATCCCTAGCAAAAAGAAAGTCAGAAACCGGCCCGCCCAATGCCCGACAAAAGCCATGATTCGGTCGAGTCTGGTTCTGATTTCCGGCGACACTGCGCTTGCCACGGTGATCGTCAGCGCGATAGCCGCAACGATGATCGCCGGCGCCGGGTGACCCAGGAACCAAAGTGCCGCCACGACTATCAACGGCACCAGCACCGCCACTGGCCGGCGCTGCCTGTGTGGCGCACCACTCGGCGGTAGCGCCGACCATGTGTGGTCAAGAAGTGGTTCGGTCTCGTTCATCGCAGCGGCATCAGAAAACCGTGTAGAGGGTGTATGGCGCAGCGGCCTGGCCCACCACGATGAAGATCGTGATCACTGCAAGCACGACCATCACTGGGATCAGCCACCACACCCGATTCAGCACCGCAAAGCCGATCAGGTCTCGGACTAGGCGGGCAAAGTGGCGGAATCGGAGAGCAAGCATGGTCAGTCAAGCACGCCTCGTCTAATCCAGAGTGAAGGCTTGGCGCCAGTTGTCGGACTCAGGCCATTTCGGCTGTGCGCTCTTCATCAGCACGTGATCCTCAAGAACGAGCACGTCCATCTCGGTTCGCATGAAGCACCGGTAGGCGTCGCTGGGTGTGCAGACGATCGGTTCGCCCCTCACGTTGAACGACGTGTTGATGATCACTCCACAACCGGTACGGGCCTCGAAGGCTTTGAGGATCTCATGCAGCCGGGGGTTGCGTGTGGCGCTGACGGTCTGCACCCGCGCTGAGCCGTCGACGTGGGTTACCGCAGGTATTTCGGACCGCCGCTCGTTGACCCACTCTCGAATGTCTGATTCTCGTATCTGCCGTTCTGGTATGTGACCGCTCTCTTGTCGGGCCCGCATTGCTGCGGCATCGAGCCTTTTGGCGGCCACCGGCGCAACCAGCAACATGTAGGGGGAGGGTTGCGTCAAATCGAACCAGTCTTCGGTCTGTTCCTCAAGCACCGCTGGGGCGAATGGCCGAAACGATTCGCGATATTTGATCTTGAGGTTCATTGTCGACTGCATCTGCTCGGACCTGGCGTCGCCGAGTATTGAGCGATGACCCAAAGCACGGGGTCCAAACTCCATAGGTCCAGCGAACACACCAACGACCCGACCCTCATCAATCTCGGCGGCAATGCGCTCAACTCTGTCGCTGCCTCGCAGGGTTTCGTGGGGGAGACCCGCCGCGTTCAGCCACGCGCCAATCTCGTCACTGTCAAACGAGGGCCCGAGATAGGCCCCGCGCATCTTGTCGATCGAATGATCGGTTGCACTCTCGCTTGAACTGTGACCGTCAGATTCGATGATGCGCTGATTACCCATGATCCGGTGCCATCCAAGGTAAGCCGCGCCGACCGCCCCGCCAGCGTCTCCCGCGGCGGGCTGCATCCAGATCCGCTCGAAGATGCCTTCGCGAAGCAGCCGGCCGTTGGCCACACAATTGAGGGCCACACCGCCAGCGAGTACCAGATTGCGTTCGCCGGTTATCGCTTGAGCCCGTCGTGCGATCGCCAGGACGACCTCTTCGGTCACGGCCTGAATTGAGGCCGCCAGATCCATTTCTCGTTTGGTCAGTTCCGACTCGGGGGCGCGGGGCGGTCCACCGAAGAGATTTGCGAACCTGTCGTTGGTCATGGTGAGACCGGTCAGGTAATCGAAATAACTGAGGTCAAGCGTGAAGGATCCGTCTGGTCGCAGGTTGATGAGATGATCCCGGATGGTGTCGGCGTAGACCGGTTCGCCGTAAGGGGCGAGGCCCATGAGTTTGTATTCGCCGCTGTTGACCCTGAACCCGCAGAAATACGTGAACGCGGAGTAGAGCATCCCCAGCGAATGGGGGAAGTCGATCTGCTCGATCAATTCGGTTTCATTATTGTGACCCGCGCCGATTGAACTCGTGGCCCACTCGCCGACCCCGTCAAAGGTGACGATGGCGGCTGAGGTGAAGGGCGACGGATAAAACGCACTGGCTGCGTGGCTCTCGTGATGCTCGGTGAACCAGATCTGCTTTGGCGGTGTGTAGCCGAGCCGTTTCAGACCTCGCTCGATTTCCATGGGGATCCAGAGTTTCTGACGCATCCATAACGGAATTGCTTCGCGAAAGGAAGAGAAGCCTTTGATCCCAACCTTCAGGTAAGTGCGAATCAGCCTTACGAAGGTGGTAAGCGGTTTCTCATAGAACACGACCGCTGCTAGTTCGTGGGGTTGTACCCCAGCGTCGTGAAGGCACCAAGCGATGGCGTTGGACGGGTAGCCGGCATCGTGCTTTTTTCGGGTGAAACGCTCTTCTTGGGCCGCGGCGATCAGTTCCCCGTCGCGTAGCAACGCGGCAGCACTGTCGTGGTAGAACGCGCTGATCCCAAGGACGTAGCTCTTCGCCGGCGTCGCTGCTCTCGGCGTTGCTGACTCCGGCGTTGTCAACCTAGACATTGGCACAGACCGTAGTCCCAGAAACCGGCGTCTGGATCATTGCTGTTGGAGCTGCGGTGGCAGATACGGTGAAGCAATGAGCGTGATCCCGGATTTCACGACGGTTGACCTTGACGGCGGTGAATTCACCGGTCTCGACAACGAACAGATCGCCGCGGGACGTGCCCATATCAGCCAAACCCCAGAGGGAATCGATATTTCTGCCGTCAC
Source organism: Candidatus Aldehydirespiratoraceae bacterium (assembly GCA_965249055.1). Lineage (GTDB taxonomy): Bacteria > Actinomycetota > Acidimicrobiia > Acidimicrobiales > Aldehydirespiratoraceae > VXYK01. Next base: position 1,408,646 of record CBDFKX010000002.1, read on the forward strand.
GACCGCGGCAGACATCGCTGAATTCGATTTCCCGCATACGTTGCCGGGATTTGCACCGTTCCTTCGAGGCCCGTACCCGACGATGTATGTGAACCAGCCGTGGACCATCCGCCAATACGCCGGGTTTTCAACCGCTGAAGAATCCAACGCCTTCTATCGCCGCAACCTGGCAGCCGGTCAAAAAGGCCTCTCAATCGCATTCGATCTGGCAACACACCGCGGCTATGACTCCGACAACCCCCGCGTCTCGGGCGATGTGGGCATGGCTGGGGTCGCAATCGACTCGATCCTTGATATGCGCCAGTTGTTCGAGGGCATCCCACTGGATCAGATGAGCGTCTCCATGACCATGAACGGCGCGGTACTGCCGGTGCTGGCCCTGTATGTGGTGGCCGCTGAGGAGCAGGGGGTGAAACCACTTCAGCTTTCAGGGACCATCCAAAACGACATTCTCAAAGAGTTCATGGTCCGCAATACCTACATCTACCCACCGGCTCCGAGCATGCGGATCATCTCGGATATTTTCGCTTTCACGTCGCAGCAGATGCCGAAGTTCAACTCGATTTCGATCTCGGGCTACCACATCCAAGAAGCCGGGGCGACCGCTGATCTCGAACTGGCGTACACCTTGGCCGACGGTATCGAATACGTGCGGGCAGGGATTTCCGCCGGGTTGCCGGTTGACTCGTTTGCCCCACGTCTCAGCTTCTTTTGGGGCATTGGCATGGACTTTTTCATGGAAGTGGCGAAACTCCGTGCTGCCCGCTTGTTGTGGGCGAAGTTGATGGCGCAATTCGGCCCTGAAAACCCGAAGTCGCTGTCGTTGCGCACGCATTCTCAGACCAGCGGTTGGAGCCTCACCGCCCAAGACGTCTACAACAATGTCGTTCGCACTTGTGTAGAGGCGATGGCCGCCACCCAGGGCCATACCCAGTCTCTTCACACCAACGCCTTGGATGAGGCACTCGGATTGCCCACCGATTTCTCTGCCCGAATCGCCCGCAACACCCAACTGTTCTTGCAACAAGAGAGCGGTACAACCCGCACGGTCGACCCTTGGGGAGGCAGCTATCACGTTGAGAAATTGACCCACGATCTAGCCAAGGTTGCCTGGGGTCACATCAGCGAAGTGGAAGGTATGGGTGGCATGGCGGCAGCCATCGAAGCAGGAATCCCCAAGATGAGGATTGAGGAAGCAGCCGCACGAACCCAAGCTCGTATCGACTCTGGTGCTCAGGCAGTGATCGGTGTCAACAAATACCGGCTTGATCCGCGACTAGGACAACACGAAGATGTTGAAGTCCTCAAGATCGACAACGCCCATGTGCGAGCCGCCCAAATTGCCAAGTTAGAGCAGTTGCGAGCCGAACGAGACGACCACAGCGTGGAGTCCGCCTTAGCGGCGTTGACCACGGCCGCGAAGACCGCGGAGGGCAACCTTTTGGCCCTCGCTATAGACGCGGCCCGTGAGAAAGCAACAGTCGAGGAGATCAGCGACGCCCTCGAAAACGTCTACGGTCGTCATGTAGCGCAGATCCGTACGATCGAAGGGGTGTATCGAGCCGAAATGGGGGCCAACGACGATTCCATCACCAGAGTCAGAGAACAAGTCGAGGCGTTTGCCGAAGCCCGTGGCCGTCGCCCCCGCATTCTTGTGGCCAAGATGGGCCAGGACGGTCACGACCGGGGCCAAAAGGTTATCGCCACAGCTTTTGCCGATCTCGGTTTCGATGTCGACATTGGTCCTCTGTTTCAAACCCCGGCCGAGGTGGCACGCCAAGCCGTTGAGGCCGATGTCCATGTGGTGGGGGCATCGTCATTGGCAGCCGGCCATCTCACACTGGTGCCCGAGTTGATCCGCGAACTCGAGCGACTAGGCCGTTCAGATATCAAGATCACCGTCGGCGGGGTGATTCCTCCAGACGACATTGCGACCCTGCTGGAGATGGGCGCGGTGGCTGTCTACCCCCCAGGAACGGTCATTACCGAAGCTGCCATAGAGTTGCTCGACTTGTTTTAGTTTCCTGGTCTCGTTCGGGACAGACGAAACGGTAACGTCGGCAGTGATGTCAAGCGCAATCCCAGACGATGAAGGCGAACCAACCGCACGCGACGGAGACCTCGCTGGCGCGGTGCTTACCGGTGATCGCAGTGCCATTGGGCGCGCCATCACGCTTGTTGAATCGACCAAACCCAGACATCGTCTGCGAGCCGCGGCGCTGCTAGAGGTGTTGCTGCCGCACACCGGCAAAGCCGACCGGATTGGGATCACCGGTGTTCCCGGTGTCGGCAAGTCGACGTTCATCGAAACGCTTGGCACCAAACTCACTGCGGCTGGCCGCCGTGTAGCGGTTGTAGCGGTTGATCCTTCGAGTTCGCGTAGCGGTGGTTCAATCCTTGCCGACAAGACAAGGATGACGAAACTGTCTGCTGACGAGGGGGCTTTCGTCAGGCCCGCACCGTCGGCTGGCACCCTCGGGGGTGTGGCCCGCTCAACTCGTGAGTCGATGCTGGTACTAGAGGCAGGTGGCTACGACATCATCATCGTTGAGACTGTGGGAGTCGGGCAGTCAGAGACGTTGGTCCATACCTTGGTCGACATCTTTATGGTGCTGATGTTGGCAGGGGCGGGCGATGAACTGCAGGGCATCAAGAAAGGTGTTTTGGAGTTGGCCGATCTTGTGGCTGTCAACAAGGCCGACGGGGACAATTCGCAACCCGCTGAGCTCGCCGCGGTTGATTATCGCCGAGCGCTGCACCTGTTGGCGCCGCAAAGCCCCAACTGGAGCACTCCCGTCGTCACTTGTTCTGCGCTTACTGGTGAGGGACTGGACGAGATCTGGACACTTGTGCAACAGCATCGCCAGGCGCTTCTAGAAACAGGTGAACGAGAGCAACGCCGAAGAGATCAACAACTCAATTGGATGCGCAACATGGTGCGCGAACGGTTGTTGGATCAAGTCGCGGCTGATAGTGCTTTCGCTGCCCGCAACGCCGAACTGGAAGCCGCGGTTGCAGCCGGGAAAATAAGCCCGAGTGTCGCTGTCGACCGTTTGCTCGACAGCTGACCACACCCGCGAAACTGAATCCGCCCAAGAGCGGGGCCGGTGTTGTCGTTTGGTCTTTCTCCGCGGCAATATTGAGTACAGCGGTATCGATTCGGACTCTGAGTTCAAAGAACTACCGGAGCTTGATTGCAGCGGCCACTTGCTAAGAACATCGCCAGAACAAGGGAGAGAATACCCATGGAAATCGCGCCCCCTGGACTCAAGGGCTTAGCGGTGGCTGACACGATGCTCGGCGCGGTAAGAGGCCAAGAGGGATTCTTCCATTACCGACAGTACGACGCCGCGGAGCTCGCCCGTACCCGGTCGCTCGAAGATGTGTGGACTTTGCAGATGAGCGGTGCGCTGCCTCCCGAGGTGCCGCGTGTAGATCCAGGCCAATTGCGAACGCTCCCTGAGCCGGTGTCGCGGCTACTTGACGAGAGCGCCCGTTGGGTTGGCGATCCAATGGTGGCTCTTCGTATCGGCATGCTTGCGGTGGGTGATCACGAAGCCCGCGGCCCGCTGCTTGACCGCAGCGCTGAAGAGATACATGGCGACGCGATGCGTCTCGCTGCGGTTGTGCCCACGATCCTCGCTCGCCACTATCGACAGCGGCGGGGGTTGTCGCCGGTAGCTCCGGACCCTGCCATCGGCCATGCCGCTGACTATTTCCGTATGGTGACCGACTCGGTTCCGAGCGCAGAGGCTGAACGTGCCGTTGAGCAGTACCTGGTGGCCACGCTGGACCACGGTTTCAACGCCTCGACTTTCACGGGTCGAGTGGTGGCAAGCACGGGAGCGGATATGGCCGGGTCGCTGGTTGCCGCGGTGGGAGCACTAACGGGTCCGTTGCATGGTGGTGCGCCGAGTCGTTGTATGCAGATGATTGACGAAATTGGCGATCCGGCTGCTGCTGCTGACTGGACCCGCGCTCGTCTCGGCGCGGGCGACAAGATCATGGGATTTGGTCATGCCGTCTATCGGGCTGAAGATCCTCGCGGGGTTGTGTTGCGCGAAGCCGCTGAGCGTCTTGGTGGCGAACTCGTGGACCGCGCTGCAGGAATCGAAAGTGAGATCCTAACGGTGTTGGCCGAGTGGAGACCCGATCAGCGGATCGTTACCAACGTCGAGTTTTGGGCTGGTGTGGTTCTGGAACTGGTTGGTTTGCCCCGCGAGATGTTCACCCCGACGTTTTCGGTCAGTCGATCGATTGGTTGGGCCGCGCATGTCGTGGAGCAGCACGCCGAGGGCAAGATCATGCGGCCCAGTGCGCGCTATGTCGGGCCTGAGCCGGTTGCCGCTCCCGCAGTTTGAATTTCTAATCAGGGTGTCCTTACTCTAAAGTTCCTTCGCAGGAAGGCAAAACTAGGAGAGAGCATGACAGTTACTGATGGTGTTGATTTGTGGGACATGGATGCGTTCCAGCGCCAGGAACACCACGACATGCTGGAGCGCCTGCGTGAGACCGACCCAGGGATTCATTGGATCGATGAGGGAGACAGGGGTCCTGGGTTCTGGGCTATCACCCGGCTTGAGCACCTCAAAGAGGTCAACCGCAACGCCGAAGCGTTCTCATCCAATCGCGGTGGCATTCAGATCGCCGAGCGGAACCGTGCAGATGCGATCGACGAATTCAGGCATGATTCGATGATCTCCTTGGATCCCCCTAAGCACACCCGCTATCGCCGGATTGTCAGTCGCGGTTTCACACCGCGGATGATCAACCTGTTGGAGGACTACCTGCTGAATCGCACCGACATCATTATCGACAAAGTGTGCGAGCAGGGCCAAGCCGACTTCGTGAACGATCTGAGCGCCGAACTCCCGCTCCAGGCGATCGCGGAGATGATGGGGATCCCACTGGAGGACCGTCGAAAAATCTTCGACTGGACCAACGCCATGATCGGCGGCGACGATCCCGATGTCGTGGCTTCACGGGAAGATCTGAGCGTATCTTCAATGGAGCTGTTCGCGTACTCCAATGCACTTCAGAAGGAGCGTCGCGATACTCCCGCAGACGACATCATCACTACCTTGCTGTCTGCGGACATCGACGGTGAGAAGCTCTCCGAGACCGAGTTCGACATGTTCTTCCTGTTGCTCTGCGTGGCAGGCAACGAGACCACCCGCAACTCAATTACCCGTGGCATGCACGGCTTCTTCCGGTTTCCCGATCAGTGGGAGAAGTACCGCTCCGATCCTGATCTTTATGCCGCGACTATGGTCGACGAGGTGGTGCGCTGGGCTACGCCGGTTCTCCATTTCCGCCGTCAAGCCATGCGGGACTGTGAAGTGGGTGGTGTCAAGATCCAAGAGAACGACAAGGTCGTAATGTGGCATATTGCCGCCAACCGCGACCCGCGGGCCTTTGATGATCCTTGGCGTTTCGACATTGAACGCACACCCAACGACCACATTGGTTTTGGAGGCGGCGGACCCCACTTCTGTCTTGGCGCCAATCTGGCCCGCATGGAGATTCGTTTGATGTTCAAGGGCATCGCCGAGCGCTTGCCAGATATTCGATTGGTCGGAGACCTCGACTACCTGCGCTCCAATTTGATTGGTGGCGTAAAGAAGATGCCCGTCGAGTTCACCCCGACACCATCTACTCACACCACGCCTTTGCAACGCCTCGGTGCTGCCGCGGGTGCCTCAGGCACCACCGGCTACGGCGGTTCAATCGACCGCTGAGCGCGCTCTAGGTCGCCGAGATTCGGTAGAGTTCGCCTACCAGGTCGTCGTAGCGGCCGATCGCGACTGTGATGGCGTACAGGGCCCCGAATCCCATTCCGATGACTCCGACCGCACGGTGGTTGAGGATGTTTTCGCTGGCTGGTACGGCGTGGCTGAGCAGAGCGAGTAGCAGCATCGGGAGCAGCGCCCCGACCGTGTAGACAATCATCAGCGCCAAGGTGCGAGGTCCTTGGCTAGCTGCATTGTTCAGAATGTCGCCGAGTTGAGTGCCCACGCAGGGAAGCCACATCCAACCCGCGAGCGCACCACCGATGACTCCGGCGCCGATTAGTCGTCGTTGATCAGCCTGTTGGGCTGATCGGGCTGCCACAAACGTTGCCGCTATCAGCATTCCGAGAGGGACGACGATCGCGCCTCGGCTCACGATTGACCAGTGCCCTGCAGCCTGGGCCCACATCAACAAGGCAGCGAAGACGGTGTAGGTGAGCGCCAAGGTGAGTCGACCGCGACGAGCAACCAGCACCATCGCCAAACCAGGTAGCAGTATGATAAGGGTGCACGCTTGGGTGATCGCCTCGACGCCTTCAAGGAATGTGGCCATTGTGGCCAGCATGGCCAACATTGATACCGCGGCCTACGCCTCTCCGTCGAGCAGTCGCTCTACATACTCGTAGAGCAGGGCGTAGTTCGAGGAGCGGTCTCCGCGCTTGTCAAGCCGGATCTGGTTGTCGCTGTCGATCAGGTAGACCCGCGGCCAGTACGCGGTAGGCCCTTCCTGCCAGCGGTGGAAATTGTGTTTGTTGGTGTCGAGTGCGATCGGCCAGGTAACACCGAGTTCGGCGGCGGCGGAAATGATGTTGTCAACATCGGCTTCGTAGGAGAACTCAGGGGCGTGAACCCCGATGATCTCCACGTCACGGTCACCGAAGTCGGCGTATATCTGGGCCAGGGCATCAAGGGTGTTCTTGCAGTTGTAGCAGCCGAAGGTCCAGAACTGAACGATCGTCAGTTCGTTGTCGGCACGAATCTGTTCTAGCGAGGTTGCTTCGGTATTGAGCCAGCCGTTGAGAGCCGTGAGCGTGTCGGCTTGACCCAACACCGGGATCGGTTTGGGCACGTCGTCGATTGATTCGGATTCGCGTTCGAGGAGCACTTCGGTGACGGATTGGGGTTCATCGGGGCCGCGCAGCGACACCCAAGCAATGGCACCTATGCCGGCGACCACTAGCAGTGTCGCCGCGATCCGAGTTACCACACCAGTCATGGTTATAGAAACGCCGCGACACGCTCATCGATTCCCGCTCTTGTGGGTGGGCCGCTAGAAATCTTCGTCGAAGGAGACTTCGCCCTCAACACCGACCTGGTATGCCGATACCGTCCGCTCGAAGAAGTTCGACAGTTCCTGCACATCTTGCAACTCCATGAAGGCAAACGGGTTGCGGGAACCGAAGTGCCGGGGAAGGCCCAACTGGACGAGTCGCTGATCTGCAACGAACTCAAGGTAGTTGCGGGTGTCGGTAGTGGACATACCCGGCACACCTTCGCCCAGCAGATCTTGTGCAAACATGAATTCGGCCTCGACGGCATCGGTGAGCATGTCGGTAATGCGTTCGCCCAGTTCGGCATCGAAAAGGTCTGGTTCTTCGGAGCGCACCGTGTTGATCACTTCGAGGGCGAAGTTCATGTGCATTGATTCGTCGCGGAACACCCAGTTGGTGCCTGCGGCTAAACCGTTGAGGAGGCCTTTTGAACGAAGGAAGTAGACATAGGCGAAGGCGGCAAAGAAAAATAAACCTTCAATGCAGGTGGCGAAGCAGATCAGGTTCATCAGGAACCGCTTACGATCCTCCGCAGTCAGCAGCGGACCGTTGCCGACAGAGTCCATCCACTTGAAGCAGAACTCTGCTTTTGCCCGGATTGAGGGAATGTTGTCGATTGCGGAGAAAGCAGCGGCCCGCTCATCGGTGTCGGGGATGTAGTTGTCGAGCAGGTTCAAATAGAACTGGACGTGCAGTGCCTCTTCGTAGAGTTGGCGCGAAAGATACATCCGTGCTTCGGGTGAGTTGATGTGCTCGTAGAGGTTGAGGACAAGATTGTTGGCGACGATCGAGTCACCCGTAGCGAAAAACGCAACGAGTCGGCTGATGAGGTGCTTCTCGGCTGGCATCAGCTTGCGATCAAGGTCTGTGAGGTCGTCGGAGAAGTCGATTTCTTCGACAGTCCAAGTGTTTTTGATTGCGTCCTTGTACATCTCAAAAAACTGCGGATAGCGCATTGGCCGCAAGGTCAAGTTGAAGCCAGGGTCCAAGATGTTGGATTCGGCATTGGCCGGTGTGGCGTAATGACCGGCATGGCCTTCTGAAGGCTGTGTCGGATCAGTGGCCTGTGCCGGATCAGTGGCAAAACTCAGTTCGTCAGTTAGGGCCATCAGTCGCATGCCTCGCATGTCTCGGGATTTTCAAGTGAGCAAGCGAGAGCTTCGGCGTCTGTGAAGGTCTTTTTGTCCCGGGAGCCGTTGGTCGGACCACCGGCTCCCGGCGCGCCAGCCGTAGTTTTGTTGATACGTGTTGCGGGGCGACTCCGCAGGTAATAGGTAGTCTTTAGGCCCTTCTCCCAGGCGTGCATGTACATCGAAGACAGCTTTCCGATAGTCGGGGCGTCCATGAACAGATTCAGTGATTGGCTCTGATCGACGAAGGCGCCGCGGTCAGCGGCCATCTCAATAAGAGACTTCATCGGGATTTCCCATGCCGTTCGATAGATGGTTTTGAGTTCGTCGGGTACACGGTCAATTGTTTGGATTGAGCCTTCCGCCCTCTTGACATCGGCGATCATGTCGGGGTCCCACAGACCCCGGCGCTGAAGTTCTGCGACGAGGTAGCGGTTGATCTGCATGAACTCACCTGAGAGGGTTTCCCGTTTGAAAAGGTTGGATACCTGTGGCTCGATGCACTCGTAGCATCCGGAGATCGAAGCGATTGTCGCGGTTGGGGCGATGGCGATCATCAGCGAGTTGCGCAGACCGTGCTGCTCAATGCGCTGGCGCAGGGTCTCCCAGCGCTCGGGGTATGACGGCTCGACGCCCCACAGGTCGAACTGCAGGTCGCCTTGGGCCGCTCTGGTTTCGGCGAAGGCGGCGTGCGCTCCGTTGCTCTCGGCCAATTCCGTTGAGGCCCATAGGGCGTTGAAGTAAATCTCCTCGCTTATACGGCGGGAGACTTCGCGCGCTTCGGGCGAATCGAAAGCCAGACCCATTTTGAAGAAGACATCTTGCAAACCCATCAATCCGAGACCGACGGGTCGCCAGCGGTGGTTGGATGTGCTGGCCTCTGGGGTCGGGTAGAAATTGATGTCGATCACTCGATCAAGGAACGGCACAACTTGGCGCACTACCTGCCCGAGTCGCTGGTAGTCCATCGTTTTCACGTCAGCTAGGGCGGTTTGTGCTGTGGCTGTCTGGTCGGGAGTTGTGCCGTTTGTGCTGGTAGAGCTGTTAAGCGCCTGGGGCGTTTCGGAGGGGATCGTGGTAACGAACTCGCCGAGGTTGACCGAGCCGAGGTTGCACACCGCAGTCTCGCTTTGGCTTGTGACCTCAAGGATCTCGGTACACAAGTTGGATAGGTGCACGACTCGGTCGCGGGCGTTGGTTTCGCCTGTTGAACCGGGACCGGTCTGGTTGCACTTCCGGTTGGCGGAGTCCTTGAAGGTCATCCAACCATTGCCTGTCTCGGCCAGTGCCCTCATCATGCGTTGGTAAAGCTCGCGGGCTTCGACTTGCTTTTCTTGGAGTCCGTCGGCCTCTGCTTGTTCGTATATGACACGGAACTCGTCACCGTACGTGTCGATCAAGTCCGGGACCTTCTTGGGGTCAAAAAGGCTCCACTTCCAGCCGTTCTTGACTCTCTCCATGAATAGATCGGGGATCCAGTTAGCCAAGTTGATGTTGTGCGTCCGGCGGGTGTGGTCGCCGGTGTTGTCTCGCAGCTCGAGGAATTGCTCGATGTCGGCATGCCATGCTTCTAGGTAGACGCAGGCTGCGCCTTTACGACGGCCCCCCTGGTTGACAGCAGCGACAGAGGCATCAAGGGTCTTGAGCCATGGCACGATGCCGCTGGACAGCCCATTGGTGCCGACGATGAGACTGTTCTTGGACCGAACTCGATGCCAGGCGACGCCAATTCCTCCAGCAAACTTGGAAAGCTGAGCGATATCGGTGTAGCGCTTGTAGATGCCTTCGAGTGAGTCTTCGGGGGAATCGAGCAGGTAGCAGCTCGACATCTGTGGGTGTTTGGTGCCGGAGTTGAAAAGCGTGGGGCTTGATGGCAGATAGGCCAGCGAGGACATCAGGTTGTAGAAGTAGACGGCTTCTTCTGGGTTGTTGGAAAGTCCGCAGGCGACACGCAGGAAGAAGTACTGGGGGGTTTCAATGACTTTGCGGGTCTCGGGGTGGCGTAGGAGGTAGCGGTCGTAGACCGTACGGATCCCGAAGAACTCAAAGTTCCTGTCTCGTTGGCTGTCGATGGCGGCGTTGAGTTCTGGGGCGTGCGCGCCGACGAACTCAAGGACTTCGTCGTTGATTAGGCCGAGCTTGTGGCCGAGTGCTACTGACTCTGAGAACCAGGGGGCGTTTTGGTTGCGGACCTCTTTGTCGATGTATGTCGAGAGCAGGCGAGCAGCGAGTTTGGAGTAGTTGGGTTCCTCAACGATTAGGCCCGCGGCGGTGCGGATCGACAGTTCGTCGAGTTCCTGGGTGGTGGCGCCGTCGGCTAGCGCGGCAATGGTGCGGGTCGACACGAACATGGGGTCAACGCCGTGGAGTCCTTCGGTCGCTCTGGCGACTGCGTTGACGATTTTGTTGACGTCAACGGGTTCTAGCGTGCCGTTGCGCTTGCGTACTCGCATGCTGGTAGTGACGGTTGAGGCTGCTGGTGTGCTCTGTACGGCGCTTAGCCGATCCTGTTGCATCACCATCTTGTGACCTTTCCGTGCCAAAGGAGGCGCTGAGGATCGGTAGTCCTAAACGCCTCCTCTTAGAACACTCACGCTTGTGTAATTACATAAGCGTAATCAGTCTGATTCCTCGTTGCAAGAGGCGGCCGTGCATTTCAGCGAATTGCCAGTTCAGGCTATTGTTTTCTTATGGAAATTCTAGACGTTGATCTGTTGGCGTTTGAACGAGGCGACCATGCTGCCCGCCAGGGCGTTGTCGATGGGGTGATGAAGAGCCTGGTGACAGGGTTCGTTTACGTCGAGCACGACATGAGTATCGACATGATCGACGAGGTCTACGGCCAACTCGAAGAGTTTTTTTCTTTGCCCCAAGACCGTAAGGACGCATACAAAGTACCTGGTAGTAACAGTCAAACGGGGTACACAGGACTGCTTGTGGAGACCGCGGCCATCGCCGATGTGCCCGACTTCAAAGAGATGCTCAACTGGCACGCTCCGCGGCCCAAGGGTCATCCGCTTCGCGCCCAGTACCCCTTCCGCTACGGTCCACCGACACTGCCCGACAATGACATCGCCGGTGTCGGCGAACTACTCCTTGATTTCCACGACACGGTTGTGGAGCTACAGATTCGGGTGTCGCGGATCATTGCGGTTGGTCTGGGACTTCACGAATCCTTCTTCGATCAGATGCTTGTCGACGGTGCCAATCTCACCCGGGCAATCCACTACCCGGCGATGAAGCAGGCACCCGATGAGACCCATCTGTGGGCCGCTGAGCACGCTGACATCAATCTGATAACCGCCTTGCCCCGCGCCACCGCGGCCGGCTTGCAGGTCAGAGTCGAAGACGGCTGGATTGATGCGATCCCGCCCGACGACGGAGCGATCATCAACACCGGATTGATGCTTGAACGGTTCACCAACGGGCTAATCCCACCAGGATTTCACCGAGTCGTCTCAGGCCAGGGGCAGCAGGGTGACCGCTATTCGGTGGTGCAGTTCGCCCATCCCGAACCATGGACGATTCTGGCTCCGGTTCCAACGACAGTGACGCCAGAAAACCCCTTGAGGTTCCCGACGATCACCGCCGGCGATGCCTTGTCGAAGGTGATCTGGGAGATCAACCTGGTGGAAGAAGGCCGCCGACTCGACAACTAGGAGGCCGAGCGGCCCTTGGATAGCCAGTTGAGGATGGCACGGACCAGTTCGTCGGAGTGATCTCGGTTGGTGAACAGATGGTCGGCTCCCGGGACCGTACGAAGCGTCGCAGATCCGGCTTCGGCCAGCGCTTCAGTTTGGTCATGTCCAACCACGGTGTCGGCTCCAGCTTGCACCACCAACATGGGTCGGTTCAGTCCGGCAGCGGCCGCGGTCACATCGTGGCGACGCAGGTCGTCGAGGAAATCCCGTCCAATGTGCACTGGTCGAGGCCCGATCTTCACCTCGGCTTGACCATCGCTGCGAATCTGCTCGAGAGCTTCGGCATCGAATAAGTTCTCTACATGGGCGACCGAGGCCGGAGAGGCGACTGCTACCACGGAGTTCACGGTGTGAAGGCGCGACGCGGCCAGCACTGCGGCAGACCCACCCAGACTGTGGCCAACCAGCACACATGGGCCAGTCCCGCGCCGGATGAGAGCCACCGCAGCCTGAGTGAGGTCAGCCACATTGGTGGCGACCGTGGTGGTTGCCATCTCGCCGCCGCTTTCGCCTAAGCCCGTGAAGTCGAAAGCCATCGTGAGGTATCCGCCAGCGGCCAGACCTTTAGCAATGCGGGTGGTCGTGAACAGGTCCTTCGAGCAGGTGAAACAGTGGGCCAACAGGGCCGCACCGACCACCTCGGTGCCATCGTCCGGTCGATGCAACACGCCAGTGAGTTGCGCTCCCGCTCCGCCGGTGAACTCCAAGCGTTCCACGTCTGTCGCCTACTTGCTCGCTCGGTTGGCAGGCCGTGTCGGGGTCGTGCGCAGCGAGAAACAAAAAGGTTCGCTGTCGATTTTTGTCTCGTGGATGCGCAGGTGGTCAGGGGCTGGGGCGGTAGTGATTTGGGTGGCTAGTACCTGCTCAGACACATAGGCGTCGTGTTCTTTGAGCGATGTGACGGCAGTGTTGGCAGCAGCTGTGATCCAGACCTCGATACGGTCGGTGACTACCAGATCTTCGGCTCGGCGAGCGTTCTGGATCTCGCGGACCATGTCTCGGGCGAGACCTTCGGCTTCGAGTTCCGGGGTGAGGTTGGTGTCGATGCTGACCACGGCATCGTTGGAGCGCAGAGCCGCTGCCACGACGCCCTCGGGGGACTCCAGCACGAGTTCGTATTCCTGTGCGCTCAACACCTGATCGGCGACCGTTACTGTGCCATCTGGTTCGGCTTCCCATTCACCCTTGCGAGCCGCGGTGAACACAGCTTGCACCGCTGAACCAAGACGCGGACCGAGCGCTTTGCCGTCGGGTCGCAAAATCAACGTGGCAAGACTCCCAATCTCGTCGGTGACTTTCACGGCCTTGACGTTGAGTTCCTCCGCGAGCAGTTCGCTGAACGGTTCAAGCGTGGTTGCGTTCCGGCCCGCCACGGTGAGCGATGCCAGCGGTAGTCGAACCCGCAAACCCTCGTTTTCGCGCAACCGCAATGCTGTGGAGGCGACATCTCGAAGCCGGTCCATCGCGGCCACAAGCGCGTCGTCGGCAGGAAGATCGTCGAGCGATGGCCAGTCGCAGAGATGTACCGACGATGCCATTGATTCGTCGTTGCCCGATAGGCCTAGCCAGATCTCTTCGCTGATCATCGGCAAGAAAGGCGCTGCTACCTGCACAAGCGTGGTTAGAACGCTGTATAGCGTGTCGAGTCCGCCGACGTCTGCTTCGCTGCCGTCAACCCCCCAGAAACGGTCCCGGGAACGGCGGATGTACCAATTGTTGAGCGCGTCGATGAACGAGCGGATCTCCATCGCCGCTCCTACCAGGTCGTAGGCGTCCATCCGGGCTTCGGTTTTGGCTACCAGGTCACGCGTCTTGGCGAGGATGTAGCGATCGAGCAACTCGGTGCTGTCGGCGCGAAAACTCGCCTGATAGTTCTCGACGTTGGCGTACAGCGTGAAGAACGAATAGGCGTTCCAGATCGGCAGGATCACCTGGCGTACGACGTCGTCGATGGCCTGATCAGAGATCCTGGCATCGCCACCTCGCACGATGTTGGACGACATGAAGTACCAGCGCAAAGCGTCGGATCCCTGCGCGGAGAAGATGTCTTCTGGCTCTGTGTAGTTGCGCAGTTTCTTGGAGAGCTTGGCTCCGTCGTCGGCCAATAGGATTCCGTGACAGATGACATTTTGGAAGGCAGGGCGATCAAACAACGCCGTGGCCAACACATGCAACGTGTAGAACCAACCGCGGGATTGGTTGATGTACTCGACGATGAAATCCGCTGGAAAATGCTCGTCGAACCATTCCTTGTTCTCGAAGGGGTAGTGGACCTGAGCGAAGGGCATGGCACCGGAATCGAACCAGCAGTCGAGGACTTCAGGGACTCGCCGCATCATCGAGCGGCCGCTGGGGTCATCAGGGTTGGGGCGCACCAACTCGTCGATGAAGGGGCGGTGGAGGTTGTCGGGGCGCACCCCGAAGTCGGCCTCCAACTCATCAAGGCTGCCGTACACGTCGGTGCGGGGAAAGTCATCATTGTCGCTGATCCAAATGGGGATGGGCGAACCCCAGAATCGGTTGCGTGAGATCGACCAGTCCCTTACCCCTTCGAGCCACATGCCGAATCGACCGTCGCGGATATGGCTTGGAACCCAGTTGATTTCCTGGTTGGTTTCCAGCAGCCGATCGCGGATATCGGTGACTTTCACATACCAACTCGGCATAGCTTTATAGATGATCGGTGTGTCTGTGCGCCAACAGTGCGGGTAGTTGTGGGTATAGCTGTCGTGACGCACCAGCTGACCTGTGTCGCGTAGCGCTTTGATGATCCCAGCGTTGGCTTCAAGCACGTTGATGCCCGCCCAATCGGTGACTTCTTCGGTGAAACAACCGGAATCGTCGACCGGTACCACGGTGCCGATGCCGGCGGTGGCAGCCACGCGTTGGTCGTCCTCACCGAACCCGGGGGCCATATGCACCACACCGGTGCCTTCGGAGGTGTCGATGAAGTCACCCTCGAGGACGACGAAAGCACGGTTTTTGCCGTGATGCGGCTTTTGCGGATCGACTTCTGCCATATCGGCGAAGAAACTGAACAGCGGCGCATAGGTGCGGCCCACGAGCTCGGATCCACTGATAGTGCCGATGTGGGTGGCTTCGCGGAGTTGGCGCTCGTAGGACTGGACCGCGGCTTCGCTCAACACGTAGCGGCTTCCGTCGGCATCGCGCATCACCGCGTACTGGAGGTCTGGGCCCACGCTGAGAGCGAGGTTCGACGGCAATGTCCACGGCGTTGTCGTCCAAGCCAGGATTGACACTTTCTGGTCAGCATCCGTGTCGTCGGAACCGGGCAGTCCCTCCGAGTCGTCGAGTTCGAACGCCACGGTGATCGCTGGGTCTTGGCGGGGACGGGTGGCATCGTCGAGACGGATCTCGTGATTCGACAAGGGCGTTTCGGCACCCCAGCTATAGGGCAGCACCCGGTTCGACTGGTAGATCAGCCCTTTGTCCCAGAGCTGTTTGAAGGCCCACATGACCGATTCCATATAGTCGCGGTCCATGGTCTTGTAGTCGTTGTCGAAGTCGACCCAGCGGGCCTGTCGGGTGACCGTCTTCTCCCACTCCTTGGTGTATTTGAGCACCGATGTGCGGCAGTATTCGTTGAACTTCTCGATGCCGTACTCGATGATCGAAGCTCGGCCGGCGACCGGGAGTTCCTTTTCGGCTTCCATCTCGGCGGGAAGGCCGTGGCAGTCCCAGCCGAAACGCCTCTCGACCCGGTGGCCCTTCATCGTGAAGTAGCGGGGGACTACGTCCTTGACGTAACCGGTCAGCAGATGCCCGTGGTGGGGGAGCCCATTGGCGAACGGCGGGCCGTCGTAGAACACATATTCGGTGTCAACCGGGCGCTGATCAACGGAGGTCTCGAAGGTGTGGTTGGCCGCCCAATATTTCAGAATACGCCGCTCAATGCCCGGTAAATCTGGTTTCCCGACATGTGGATAGGGAGCGTTGGCGGCGTCACTCATGGGGCCACAGGTTACCGGCGCGCGGCTGTTGACCTCCCGCTATGAACGACTTGGCAACTCAGGCGGTTCGTGCGACAGGTCGGTGGCCTCGCTGACCCCTCGCCTCGCGGCCCGCTTCGCTTTTCGTTCCGCCTTGAGTTCCTTGCGGTTTGCGAACGCTTCCTCAAGACCGGTGTCTTGGAAATCTCCCGGTACTTCACCGGTGGTGGCAAACAGGTACAGGGCCATCTTGAAGACGCCGGTGAGCGCACCGATCGCAACCGAGACGATCGCCACCCAGACGATCGCGAGGGCGACAAAGAGATAGATGGCTCCAGGCAAACCGATTGTGACGGGGATAGCAGCGAAGATCGCCACGACCGCGAGTCCACCCACCACGCCTGCCAGCCAGATGAGTCCGAAACTCACCTGATTGACGAGTTGTGCCCCCCAGGTTTCGCGGAACAGTTGGCGCGAGCGCCGAAAAGAAGCCAACGGACGAGGTCTTTCTACTACCAGGATGGGAGGCACGAGGAAGCTGATCACATCCCAGACGATGGCGAACACCCAGCTCAACACAGTGATGATGGGACCTATGAAGAAGGGCAAATCTTTGAGGAAGTCCCTGAGGTTTCTGACAAGCGTTGGCAGCAGTCCGATGGTGCCGGCAAGCAACGACCAAGGAACGATTACATCAAGTCGGTCGATAGCTGCCGAGATGCAGTCGGAAATGGTGGGTTTGTTGCCTTGGAACCGCTGCCAGGCACCGTAAACCAAAGCAACGCTGAAGAACACAGAGACAAAGCTCACCAGCAGGCAGGAAGCTATGGCGCTGATCCACACAACCGGTTGAACGCCCCACTCCGCGGCGGCGTCGGCGGTGATGCTTTCGACGCCGTTTGTTATGAACCAAACGGGAATCCAGAACGCCACAGTAATCACGATCGAACCGAGAAACCCCATGCACGGCAGCGCCAATAGAGCCTTGTCTCGCCTCAGCACCTCGTAAGAAGCCAAAGCCAGTGTGTTCGACCTCTTGATGGTGCCAGCCATGCTGTCCAACCTAGTGCCATTGTGCGGGCGCGACAATGCATCTCGTTGGTTTGCTAGGTCTAGGCTCAGCGGATGCGCCGATTCTTGATTGACACCGATACTGCCAGCGATGATGCCGTTGCTTTGGTGATGGCTCTGAGCCGTTCCGACATCAATGTCGAGGCGATCACCGTGGTGTCAGGCAATGTCGGCCTTGACCAAGCAGTACAGAATGCGCTGTACACGGTGGAATTGTGCGGTGCCGATGTGCCGGTATATGCGGGTGCGGCCAAGCCGATGATGCGGTCTTTGGAGACAGCGGAGTACGTCCATGGCAAAGATGGGATGGGCGACGCCGGCTATCCGTTGTCGGGTCGAGTGCCTACTGAGGGGCGCGGAGCCGATGTAATCGTGGAGACGATCCTGGGTGCGCCCGGTGAGATCACGCTGGTGGCTTTGGGTCCGTTGACCAATGTTGCTATCGCGGTCTTGCTGGCACCTGAGATCGCATCCGCGGTCGACCGTGTGGTGGTGATGGGGGGTACCGGAGTCAACGGCCCGGGCAATGTGTCGGCCATGGCGGAGTACAACTTCTGGGCCGATCCCGAGGCAGCCGCGGTGGTGACCCGTGCCGGGTTCCCGATCGAGTTTGTGGGCTGGGATATTTCGATCGCCTCCGCAGTGGTCGACGCCGCCCGCCACGAGGCGATGAAGGCCATCGGCACTCCACTGTCGAAGTTCGCGGTCGACATCGCGCAGGTGGTCCGCAGGTTTGCTATGGAGAACGGGTTGGAGGGAGATGATCTTCCCGATCCGATCGCCATGGCCCATGCCATCGACCCGAGCGTGGCAACCACCAAGCGTTTGCATGTCGATGTGATGGTTGGCGATGGCCCGCAACGCGGAGTGATGGAGGTTGACCAACTTGGCTTCGGCGGCGGCGAACCCAACGTCGAAATCGTGACCCACTACCCCAGCGACCACTTCTTCTCCCTGCTCCACGCGGCTCTGCGCACCTAGCCGTTCTGATGAGCGCCGTATTGCGCGCCGTGCTCAGGAGAGAACTCGCGTGACCTCGATGTGTTGGCCGGTGCCGTATAGATCGTCGGCCAACGCCTGTACGTCGGCGGCAGTGAGCTTGGAGAGTTCGCTGTTGCGGTCGGTGACTGAGGGTATCTCGGAATCTGGGGTATGTATCCGCCGGACGAGAGCGTCCTTAGGAGACTCGAATAGGCTGTGGTTGAGTTCGACCACGCTTACTGCGCTACGCAGTTCGGTTGCGGTGGGTCCATTCGTTGCCAACTCATCGAGGATCCGGATGATCTCGTCGCGGATTTCATTGATGGATTCGGGGGCGCCACTGGCGTTGATCTCGGAGTTGATGGCTGACTCAGGCGTGAACTGCGGATTGAGCGACGCCGACACGTCGTAGCTAGCACCGATGCCTTCTCGGATTTCGCTCAACAAGCGGGCGTTGAGCACCGCCTCCAGAACCTTCAGCACCGCTTCCGCTTGAAGATCAAGGGGTTGAAGCGCTTCGTGGTATACGGTGATGCCGGTGGGACTTGTGTCGTCTGCGAGCACTACTTCTTTGCGTACGATCCCCTTAGGATGAGGCTGTCTTCTGTTTGTGTAAGTGTCTGGTTCGCCTGCCGGTAACGTGCCTATATAGCGGCTGGCCAGGTGTTCAACAGTGTCGTGTTCGAGATCGCCGGAGATCACCACGAGCAAACCGTTGGCGTTGCCGAGACGACTTTGATAGACGTCGAGAAGCGACTCGGCGGTTACTTCACGAAGCACCTCTCGGGATGCGACGGGATGGAACCACTCAATCTGGTCTCCGTGGCGCGCTTCGTTGTAAGCGACCCTTACCTGCGACATCCAGTCGCTTTCAAGATGCGAAGCTTGCTGCTGTGCGATTGTAATGACGCTGTTGAAAGCCTGGTCGTCGACGCGAGCTTCGCAGATCAGCAGATGCAGCATTGCGAAGAGCGTTTCGGCCTCGCCGCTGGGAGCGAAACCGGTGAAACCTTCCGTGGTTTCCGTGATGAATGGCCAGACCAAGACCTGCGCCGCCCCCAAACGCTGAGCGATCTGTGCCGGCGTCAGATCAGCTAGGCCGCTTTGGGCTACCGCTAGAGGGGCGAAGATCTCGGCGAGTGGCCGATCACCGGGTTCGAGTGCTGACCATCCGCCCAACGAGACGGCCTCGAAACTGACTCTGCTGTCACCAGGTGACTTAGTGAAATTGACTCGTGCGCCGTTGGCGAACGACCATTCGTACGGCTCGTCCCACCCGCCAACTTCTAGATTCGGGATCGGACCCTGCGAGATCGGCTCAACAGGATCAGGTGGAGTCATCAGTTCGTCGATCCAAGCCTCTGCTGGAGCCAGTGCGACTGCCTGCGCAGAGTCGAGTGCCGCTTGGATTTCATCCGCGGTAGGCACCTGTGTCACATCCTCGGCGTTGATGGAGATGATGGGTCCGCTCTGTGTCAGGATCGACTGCAGGTGGCTGGTGAGTTCGTCAGGTTGGATTGTTTCGAGTAGGGCCGAGACGCGTTCAAGTCGCTCGGGTGAGGTCTCGACGCTGGTGCCATGGAGGAAGTGGTTGGCGTATTGAAAGGCGTACGTGGCGTTGTAGGTGACCTCGACGTTGTCTGCTGTCAACCGCAACTCAGAGAGGATCCGGGCCTTGGCTTGGGTCAGGTCGTCTTCATTGAATCCCTGATCTGCCAAGCTTTGCAGCACGGTCCAGACTTCGCTGACTGCCTGGCTCAAGTCGTCGGCGCGAACGCCTGTTCCGGAATGTCGTAGCCCTGCAGCATTGCTGAAAGCCGCCCAGGCCGGTGGATCTTTTTGGGATAGCAGACCTTGGTCGTAGGCAGCGCGGAGGCGGATGTCGATGGCGTTGGCGAGCAGAAGCTCCAGTTGTTCGGCCCGTTCGCCTTGAGGTGTCGCAGGATCCCATACGGGGATCTGCAAGTAGAGCGATAGATGGGGGTCTGCTTGTCCCGGAGTTGCTGTCACTTCGATTTTGGATTCCGGACTCAACGGGGAGTTCGTATCGGGGGCCGCTGGTGGGTCGTGTGCCGTGATCTGGCCGAAGTAATCCTCGGTCAAATCCTCGAGTTCATCGACGGTAAGGTCGCCGACCGCAACGACAGCCATGTTTGAGGGCACATACCAGGTGTCGTAGAACTCACGTAGATCAGTTGTTGTTGCCTCTTCGATGCCCGCGGCGTTGCCTGTCGGGGGACGTTGTTCGTAAGGCGTGTCTTTTGTTAAAAGGTGCAACGATGCATCGAGCGCAACGCCATGGCTGGTTTCGCTGCGAAGTCGGTACTCGTCGCGGACAACGCCCCGTTCGCTCTCGACAGCATCAGGTGCGATTGTCGCCGCATGCGCCCACTGCGACAGTACTTCAAACCCGGTTTCTACGGAATCAGCGTCATCGCCGAGTCCGGTCAGGAAGTAGATCGTGTGGTCGTAGGTTGTGAACGCGTTCAGATCAGGACCCATTTCCAGCCCGAACTCTCGCAGCTCGTCGTAGATTGTGTTGCCCGGGAACTCTTCGGTTCCGTTGAACATCATGTGTTCAACGAAGTGGGCCACACCGCTGGCGGGTTCTGCTTCGTGAAGAGACCCGGCTTTGACTACCAGGATCAGTGTCAGCGAATCGTGGGGTGTCCAGTTGGAATCCAGGTAGTAAGTGAGTCCATTGTCTAGCTGCCCGATCTGCACATCACCGCCGCCCCCTTCCGCGTAGATGATGCTGTTGGATTGCGGTATGCCTGAGGGATTTGCGTCGTGCTCAACAGGGTCGTCGGGAGACTCGCTCGGCTCGCTGTCGGATTGTGTTGCGCACAAAGGATCTGTGTCGTGCTCAACTGGACCGTCGGGAGGCTCGCTTGGCTGGCTGTCGGATTGCGATGCGTCTGAACATCCGGCGGCGACCAACAGCAACGACATGAGTAGCAACGACGAAGTTCTCCAGATTTTCAACCTCCGCCTTGCGGGTGGCATATGTTCCACGTTCTGTTGAGTGAAGTGTGAACAAGCACTCTAGCGCTGACCGAGTGGTATCTCGCGCCGACAACCTCATCTGGGAGCATGGGTGCTGATGAGGTAGGGTCGGCGGCTATGGATGTGGGCGAATTGCGGTCTTTGTTTGATCTCACGGGCCGTACTGCGGTTGTTACTGGTGGCACACGTGGCATCGGACGTGCTGTTGTCGAAGGATTCGCCGCGGCGGGAGCGAATGTCGTTGTCGCCAGCCGTAAAGAAGACGCCTGCCGACAGACGCAGGATCATCTCGAGTCGATGGGGGCGAGCGCCCTCGGTATTGCGGTCAACATGGGCGATCCTGACAGCGCCGAGACCATCGTTGGCGCAGCCGTGGATCGCTTCGGCGGTCTCGACATCGTCGTCAATAACGCTGCCAATGCCTTGGCCGCTCCGGTCGGTGGCCAGGAACCGGGTTTGTGGCAGAAGTCTTTTGAAGTGAACCTGCGGGGACCGGCTCTGCTCATTGGCGCCGCGGTCCCTCACCTTGCTGCCAGTGGCCACGGTGCGGTGATCAACGTGATCTCGGTGGGGGCGTTTGGTTTCGCACGAGGTGTTTCGATTTATGCGGCGATGAAGGCGGCTTTGTTGTCGGTCACACGTTCTTTTGCCGGAGAACTCGCGGAGCAGGGCATTCGGGTCAACGCTTTGGCTCCCGGCCCGGTCAACACCGACATGGTGCGCAATCTTGGTGAGGGGGCGGCTCAGTCGATGGGCGCCCAGACCCTTCTGAATCGCTGCGCTGAACCCGACGAAATGGTAGGTGCGGCTCTCTTTTTGGCCAGCGACGCCTCGTCCTATATGACCGGCCAAGTACTAGTGGTAGACGGAGGCATGCACCCGCACTAGCCGGTCGCCTCCGGTCACCCCAGTTGGCGTAGCCGTTCCACTCGTGGATCATCGACACCGAGGTGGTGCATTATCTCAGCCACGACGCTCTCAACGTCAAGGGTGCCGGCTTCTGCCATTTGCCCAAGATCGACCCAATCTTGGGGGCGATCGAAGAACGTTTTGAATACGGCCAAGTCGCCGCAAGCGAGGAACGGAATGTTGTGACCGCCGAATCGTTCGGTGCGCGTCCGGGTTGCGACCTGCTCGTGGAAGTCTGTTGTATTGAAGAACAGGTCGACAGGTGTCTGGTCCCACCACAAACGGGTCTGGCCGTCGGCAGCGATGGCTCGGCGGTGCGCGTCGCTGACTTCGATGTGGGGCGACAAGAGCTTGAGAACTTCGTCAGCCTGGAGATGACTGACGAACAAGTTGACGTCAATGTCGATAGTGCCTCGTGCTCGTTGCGTACACCAGGCAAGGGCCAGCGCGCCTCCGAAGGCATGGGGGATGTTGCCTGTTTTGAGCATGTGGTGGAGTCTGACAATGCGCTCGACAGGCCCGGTTTCTTGAGTGCTGGTCATGGTTGGCTGCCCTCAGACTCAGGCGGGCCGGGTGGGAAGGACTGGCCGGGTTGTCGTCCGAACACCGGACTGGGCGCGTCGGTGGAGTGGCGAGCGGGAAACTCTGCGGCCAAGGTGAGAACCGCTTCGAGTTCAGCGCCTCGGTTGTCCGATTCGCCGTAGATGCGCCGTTCAAGCGCGCCGTCGAGCGCGAAGCCAGCGGCTCGCACTATCCGGTTCAAGGTGTCCACGGTAGGTGACATGCGTCCCTTTTCGTAGGACGAGATCGTGGAATGAGAAGTGCCGGCCCGTTCCGCCAGAGCCCTCAACGTCAGCCCTGACCTGGCGCGGGCTTCCCGTATCACCCTTGATGCGTCCATGACAGTAATGGTATCGGATTCGACACCAACAAATCTATCTCCTGTCGCTGACGTGCAGACGAACAGGTTGTCGTCGTTGTCGGTGGTGTGGTGTAGTCGTGGGTTGAGTCCTCGAAACGACCTAAGGAGTGGTGATGAGCGGTATCAAGATCTCGCTGGCGACAGCACCTGGACCGCAAGCCGAAGAACTTGCGGTCCTGGCCGAGGAACTGGGTTTTGAGCGGTACTGGTTGTACGACTCGCCTGCGATCTACGAAGACGTGTGGATGACACTGGCACGCCTGGCTTCGGTAACCGACAAGCTGGGCTTGGGCACGGCGGTGTTGGTGCCTCATTCGCGGCATCCAATGGTGACCGCTTCGGCGATCGCCACCATGGAACGTCTCGCTCCGGGGCGTTGTGCCTATGGGTTCGGAACCGGGGCCTCGGCGCGTTGGTGTTTCGATCAGCCTGCTTTGACATGGAACTTCATGGGCAAATATCTGGCGCAGCTCGAGGCTTTGTTGGCTGGTGAAACAGTGGAGATCGACGGCAAAGCCTGTCAGATGATGCACCACCGCGATCTAGCTGTCGCGCGTCCGATCAAGGTGCCGCTGTTGTTGAGCGCGTTCGGCCCCAAAGGGATCAGCGTGGCGACCGAGTTGCAAGCTGACGGGATCATGAACATGTTCCCGCCCGCGGAAGGGTTCGCTGAGCGTGTGCAGATGGTGTCGGGAACTGTGCTCGACGACGGCGAAGTGATCGACGATGCCCGCCCGGCCGCGGCGATCGGACCGTGGCACCTGGTTGCCTACCACGGGATTTATCAGGCTGCGCCTGAAGCGGTCGACACCATGGCCGGTGGTGCCGACTGGCGAGCAGGAATCGAGGCCGAACGTCCGGCTGGTGAGCGTCATCTGGTTGTTTGGGAGGGCCATGTCACCCACCTTGTTGAACGCGACGCGCCGGTGATGGCAGCAAGCGGCGAAGCTATTGCAGGAATGTCGTGGGTTGGAACGGCCGATGAGATTCGTGCTCGCGTGGCTGCGGCTAGCGATGCTGGTGTCACCGAAGTGATGTACACCCCGGCCGGTCCCGACGTTGCGCGTGAACTCCGCGCTTTCGCGTCGGCCACTTTGGGGAGCTGATCAAGATCCGGCCGGGCCCTGGGTCGTTTAAGCGGAGCGGTCTGTTTCTGGGCTGGCAGCTAGACCGGTTGGTCGGATCTCCAAGATGAGGTCGCCTGGTTCGAGCAGTCCGCCTAGTGATGCGGTGATTTTTTCGATCGTGCCGGCGATCGGAGCTGAGATCGACGATTCCATTTTCATGGCCTCAATGACAGCTACCACCTCGCCGACATCGACTTGGTCGCCGACCGTTACCGATACGGTTACTGCGCCCCTGAAGGGCGCAGCTAGATGACCGGGGTTAGTCGGGTCGGCCCGCGCAGTTTCGGGACGGTCAGAGGCGACAGAACGGTCCACGGTGTCGATGTCGCGGGATTGACCGTTGACGCGGAATGCGACAGTGCGGATCCCCTCGTCGTTGGGTTCGCTAACCGATTTGAGCCCCAGCAGCAGTCGCACTCCTTGCCCGAGGCTGACTGCGGTGTCGTCGTGGTGGGGGTCGAGTCCGTACCAGAACAGCAGCGAGGGCAGGACCGACAGGTCGCCGTATCGCTCACGGTTTTCGAGTTGTGACGCGGCGGGTGTTGCGAACAGTAAACGGTTGAGCGTGGCGCGGCGGTCAGTGGCCAGTCCTTCTGCGTCTTCGCTGGTGAGTTTTTCGGTGTGGGGTTCCCAGGTTCGGTTTTCTGTCGCCCGTGAGCGGAACGGTTCGGGGAACCCGCCCGGTGGAGTGCCCAGTTCGCCGTGCAGGAAGCCGACCACACTGTCGGGCAGGTCGACACCAGCCGGGTCGTTGAGGAGTTGTTCGGGTGTCACACCGGAGGCGACGAGGTGTAAGGCTAGATCGCCGACGACCTTGGACGACGGCGTGACTTTGATGGGTCGGCCCAACAATTCGTTGCAGGCTGCGTACAGCCTTTCGACTTCTTCGAAGCGGTGCCCAAGACCCAGAGCGTTGGCTTGTGTGCGCAGGTTTGAGAGTTGCCCGCCGGGTATCTCATGGCGGTACACGGTGCCTGTCGGCGACGCGAGTCCGGCCTCGAACGGGGCATAGACACCTCGGGTTGCTTCCCAGAACGGTTCAAGATCACCAATCGCGTCGAGACTCAATCCTGTGGCCCGCTCGGTGTCGTCAGTCATGGCAACGACCGAAGCGATCGAGGGTTGCGATGTCATGCCTGACAAGGGAGGGGCGGCCGCGTCCACCGCGTCGACTCCGACGTCGACAGCAGCCAGGTAGGTGGCGAGCTGGCCGCCGGCGGTGTCGTGGGTGTGCAGATGCACGGGCTGATCGAATCGGTCACGCAAAGCGGCAATGAGCTTGCGCGCCGCTGCGGGTCGTAGCAGCCCGGCCATGTCTTTGACACACAGAATGTGCACACCGGCCTTGGTGAGCTGTTCGGCGATGTTGAGGTAGTAGTCGAGCGTGTACAGATCTTCGGTCGGGTTGGTGAGGTTGCCGGAATAGCAGATGGTGCCTTCAGCGACCGCCCCAGCGTGGAGCACTGCGTCGATGGCTGGGCGCATTTGTTCGATGTCGTTGAAGGCGTCGAACACCCTGAAGATATCCATCCCCGTGGCGGCGGCCTCGGCCACGAAATGTTCGGCGACGGTGTCGGGGTACGGCGAGTAGCCCACGGTGTTTCGGCCCCGCAACAGCATTTGGGTGCAAAGGTTCGGGGCCGCGTTGCGTATGCGTTCGAGCCGTTCCCAAGGGTCTTCGTGCAGGAATCTCAATGCCACGTCGAAGGTGGCACCGCCCCAGCATTCGAGGCTGAACAACTCGGGTATTCGGTGGGCGAATTGGTGTGCACCGGTGACTAGGTCGATGGTGCGGAGTTTGGTGGCGAGTATCGACTGGTGGGCGTCTCGCAACGTTGTGTCGGTGACAGCCAACGCGTCGGCCGCCCGTAGCTCGGTCGCGAACTTCTCGGGTCCCAGCTCCAGTAGTCGTTGACGTGAACCTGCGGGAGGTCTGCCTGGGGGTCGGGGCGGTAGTTTGGTGGTTGGATCGATACGTGTCGGGGCCGCCCCGTTGGGTTGATGCACCGTCACGTCGGCTACGTATCGCAACAGCCGGGTGGCCCGGTTGGCGCCCACCGAAGCGGCCGTCAAGTCTGGTCGGTCGTCGATGAAGTTGGTGGTGACCGGCCCGGTTTGGAATTCTTCGTCGCTCAGGATGGCTTGCAGGTATCGCTGGTTGGTGGACAGGCCGCGGACCCGATATTCGGCGAGTGTTCGGCGAGCCCGGCGGATGACTGTTTCGAAGTCGTGGCCTCGGCAGGTGATTTTTTCGATCATCGAATCGAAATGTGGGGTGATTTCGACGCCTTGATAAACACAGCCGTCCAGGCGCACCCCGGCACCGCTGGCTGGCCGGTAGGCGACGATCCGGCCAGTGTCAGGACGGAAATCGTTGGACGGGTCTTCAGCGGTGACCCGGCATTGCATGGCGTAACCGCGCACGGTGATGTTGTCTTGGGTTAGTCCCAAGTCTCCTAGGGTGCTTCCACCCGCGATCAGGAGTTGCGACTCGACCAAGTCGACGTCTGTGACTTCTTCGGTAACGGTGTGTTCTACTTGGATTCTGGGGTTCATTTCTATGAACGCGTAACGGCCGGTTGCGTCCAACAAGAACTCGACCGTGCCAGCGTTTTCATAGCCGATGGCGTCCGCGAAGCGCACCGCGTCAGCCAACATGGCGTCACGCACCGCTGGGTCGAGTTGGCGCGCTGGGGCGATTTCGATCACTTTTTGGAAACGGCGTTGCACCGAGCAGTCCCGCTCAAACAGATGCACAATGTTGCCCAATCCATCGGCCAGTATTTGGGCCTCAATGTGGCGAACACCAGTCATCGCTTCTTCAAGAAAAACGGTTGGGTCCCCGAAGGCGCTTTCGGCTTCTCGACGAGCAGCGTCAACAGCGTCGCCGATGGCGTCTTGATGGCCGATCCGGCGCAGCCCGCGACCGCCACCGCCAGCCGCGGCTTTCACGAACAACGGAAAACCAATCGTCTCAGCATGAGCCAACGCGTCGGCGCCATCCTCAATCGGCGGTGACTGGGCCAGCACCGGAATCCCAGCTGTGTCGGCGACTTGACGGGCCCGCATTTTGTTGCCGGCCAGTTCCAGCACTTCTGGGCTCGGTCCAACGAAAGTCATTCCCGCGGAACCGCAGGCCTCGGCTAGGTCGGGGCTTTCGGCCAAGAACCCGTAACCGGGATAGATTGCGTCAGCTCCGACTTCGACTGCTTTGGCGACGATTGCCTGGTAGTCAAGGTAGGCGCGCACCGGGTATCCCGGTTCACCGATCACGTACGCTTCGTCGGCTTTGATGCGATGCAACGCGCCGCTGCGCTCGTCTTCGATGGGCAAGATGGCGACGGTTCGTATACCGAGTTGGTTCGCGGCTCTAAAAGCTCGGATGGCGATTTCGCCCCGGTTGGCGACCAAAAGTTTGCTGATCGCCACTAGTTGTTCTCAAACACTAGGCGGGGCATGAACCCAACCATATGTCATCGTGCAGGATGTCGGGTTTGGTCGCTTAGAGCGGTGGTTGCGGTGTCGACTATTCGTCGTGCGGTAGCTATTCGTAGTGCAGGGCGGGCCGCGGGCCTGCGCGCATGTCGTCGATGGCTTGGTTTACGTCGACGATCGCTTCTTCGAGTTCGGCGGCAGCGGTTTCGGCGTCGATGCCGAAACCCAATGTTTCTACTAGTTGATTCAGGCGTCCGGTTGCCCGCCAAGCGGCGTGGCGGGACCATTCGGTGTAGAGAACCTCGGGGTCATCGATGCCGATGAGGTCGCGGGTGCGGGTTTGGTCGTCGCGGCTCCGGTCGAGGCTCACGTAGCCGCTCACCATGGTGATCCGCTCGGCGGGTTCGGTGAGTTGAGCGCCGCGGTGCACCACCATGTTGCCGTGAAGCGCCACGGCGTAACCAGGTCCAGCGAACTCGGGGGCCACGACGCGCTCGCGCGGCGGTGTTTCGCCACGAGCTGCCAAGTCGGCGACTTCATGTTTTGTGCCGTGGAACCACTCGAATTGGCCACCAGGGAGTTTGGTGGGGTCGCTCACCATCATCACGTAGTCCAAAGCGACGGTGTCGTGGTGCCACTTGTCGACCGGTTGGTCCGGTTTGGCTGTGGGTTCGTAGTTGATGTGACCGACATGCACCGGCATCGTGTGAGGCGCCACCGGGGTGCCGAATATGGCACTCATGAGTTCGGTGAAGTCTGGACTGAAGCACAGGTCTCTCAACCAACGCGACCGGTAGCAGCCGCCCCGTACCGCGTTTTCGATGCGGTTTCCGGCGCGTCGCTCGTGGATCCGCAGGTTGCGCGCCACCGCCAGCAGAACCTCAGCCCCCTCTTTCGACAAGACTCTGAACGGAGCCGACACTGCCATCGGTGTCGCTGTGGGCGCGATGTCCTCATCGCTGTAGCCGAGGTCTTTCAGTGTGGTGATCGACGACGGGGGTTCGAGTTGAAGATGCACACTCGGATCGAAGATCGGTTCGTCCGCGATCCAGCTGTAGCCCCGCGGGAGTTCGTCGGGAAAAGAAACAGCTAGCCTCACTCGGCCAGCCTAACCGTTGCTTGTTAGTGCAGTTTGGTGTACTGCGCTAACGCCTCCTTGCGGAGTCACGCAGCCTCTTTCGAGGCGTTGTGTTTACAGGGCGGTACGACTGCCAACTCAGTGTTGGTCTTTGGTATGTCGTTTCGATCAACAGAATCGTTGATCCCCCCGCTTCTCACAACGGGGGCCTGCACCGGGGCAACTCTCCGGTTCATTACTAATTCTTGGTTTTGTGGTTGGTAGCGGGCGAGGTTGATCGCAGCGTTGTCGTCACGGTCATGGCTGGTGCCGCAATGGCCGCAACGCCACCTCGTTTTGCTGTGTGGGTTGCCAACCTCACCGCACGCGGAGCACGTTTTGCTTGATGGATAGAACCGGTCGGCGAGTATCACGTTGCATCCATACCAAGGCCCTTTGTAGAGCATTTGGCGTTTGATCTCGCCTAGTGGTGCGTCGCGGAGGTGTTTGGCTCCGCCTTGACGCATACCGGCTGAGTTCAGGTCCTCGATCACGACCTCATCGTGGCTTTTGGTGAGGTTGATGGTGAGTTTATGAACTGCGTCGAGCCGGACACAGGCAATGCGGTGATGAAGTTTGGCTAGTTCCTTTCTGGTTTGGTGCCAACGGTTCGATCCCTTTTTTTGACGGGCGAGTTTACGATTCAGTCGTCGAAGTTTGGCAAGGGACTCGGTCAATGGTTTGGGGTTGGGGACACGGTCAAGGATCTCGCCGTTTGGGGTGGCGACGACAGCTAGGACGCGTTGACCGATGTCTACACCGACCCTTGACGGGGCTGTTCGCGGTTTGGTGTTGGTTTGGGGGCGTTCCACAGACGCTCTCACGCGTGCATACAAGCGGGTTCCGCGGCGGGTTACGGTTACCGCTAATGCTTCGCTGTGGTCTTGTTCGATCAACCGGGCGAGTTTACGGGTGGACTCATGCGTGGCGATCCAGCCGATCTTCGGGATATACACACAGCCACGACCGACTAGCCGCTGAGCAGGGTTGTTGCGGGTGATCGTGAACGAATCACGATGTTTGCCTCGTTTGTGATACCGAGGGAATCCGACACGTTGCCCAGCAATGGTTCCCGCTCGTGATTTCTGCCAACGCCAGTAGCTGTCTACAGCGGCGCGGATACCGTCGTTGAACACCTCCTTGGAGACATCACGCCACCACACCTCACCAGTCTGCGCGTTCACCGCGACCGTGTGCTTGTGCTGGTTCCAACGTTTACGTAGGCCATAAAACGACGGTGCCGGCAACGAGACACCAACCCACCGGTAAACGAACAACTGAGCTTTGATCTGCGTAACCGCCCAGTTATGCGCGAACCGGCGAGCACCGAAGAACATGTCGATGGATTGGTGCTGCTGGCGTGTCGGTTTCAACGCGAACGAAAATCCCTGCAACCCCCACCCTTCAGGCGGCGTGTACTTCTGCATCAGCAGCCCACAGCACGGTCGCGGTCCATAACCAAAACCGTACACACAGGCTGTGACAACCCCAGTCCAGCAACCCAAACCCAGATAGGTAGCCACCCACGAACATTCATCAAACCACCACCAAACAACACAACCCCAACAACTACTGCAAACCTCAAGCCGATTCGAGATCACATGAACCTCGTTGGTTGCAGGTTTATTCGGCGGGTTTCTCGCTCGACTCTAACTCGTCGTCCGCTCTGGACTCAGCGTCTTCTTCGGGCTCTTCGGCTTCGTCGTCGGCGTCAGCCTCCGCAGTTGGTTCGGTCTCGGTGCTGACTTCTGCTTCTGTTTCGGTTTCAGCTTCGACCTCTGCCTTTGCTTCAGGTTCCGCTTCAGGCTCGGTTTCGACGGTGGTTTCTGTTTCGGGTTCGGCTTCAGTCTCGGGTTCTGCTTCGGCCTCGGGTTCTGCTTCGGGTTCGGTGCTGACTTCTGCTTCAGGTTTGGTTTCTGCTTTTGCTTCAGGTTCGGCTTCAGGCTTGGTTTCGGTTTCGTCGACCTCTGCCTGGGCAGATTTTGTAGCTTTGGTGGGTATCCCCCCGAATCGTGGAGACATCGTCTGTGAGGAGACACTATGTCACACACACGACGCAAGTTCGACTCGGAGTTCAGGGCCGGTGCTGTGCGGATCGTCCAGGAGACGCGAAGGCCGGTCGTTGAGATCGCCCGCGATCTCGGGATCGGTGCGGGCACCCTTGGGAACTGGGTCCGCAAAGACCGAATGGAGCGGGGTGAGGCCGAGGGCTTGAGCTCGGATGACCGGGCCGAGTTGGTGCGGCTGCGCCGCCGCTGCGCGGAGTTGGAGATGGAGCGTGATGTGCTCAAACGATCAGTGGTCCTTTGGGTCAAGGAGGCAACGCGATGAGCGTCTCAGCGCATATCGCGGCCCAAAGGACCGACCACGGCGTGCCTCACGCGGTGTCGTGCCGGGCCCTTGGGGTGGCCCCGTCGACGTTCTACAAGTGGCACAACCGGCCCCCGACGCCGGCGAAGCGGCGCAGAGCTGAACTAGACGCCGAGGTCAAAGCCTGTTTCGACGCTTCAGGCGGCACCTACGGCTCGCCTAGGGTGCGCGCCGAGCTGCACCGGTCGGGCCGCAAGGTGTCCAACAAGACCGTTGAGGCGTCCATGGCCCGCCAGGGCCTGCAGGGCCGCGCGCCCAAGCGGCGCAGGGGCCTGACCCGGCCCGACAAGCGGGCCGCGCCGGTTCCGGACCTGCTGCGGCGGGACTTCACCGCCGGCGGCGTCGACGAGAAGTGGGTCGGCGACTTCAAACAGGTCGACACCGGCGAGGGGCCGGTGTTCCTCGCCACCGTGGAGGATCTGTTCTCCAGGCCGATGCTGGGCTTCGCGCAGTCCGACCGCCACCCCACCGCGCAGCTGGCCACAGACGCGCTCAACATGGCCGCCGCGGTGCGCGGCGGCGCCGTGGCCGGGGTGATCTTCCACACCGACAAGGGCTCTCAAGCCGGATTCAAGTGGTCGTCGCAACACCTCGATCTGGGGGTGTTTCGTGGTTCGTCGACAACAAGCAGCAGACCGAGCGATCCGACCGAAGTTGAGGTCACCTGGTCACCCGAAGTTCCAGCGTCATGTCGAAGCGGCGTTCTGGACCCAGATCGCCATGGGTCTCCTCCCCGAGGAAGCCTCCGGCGTTGCCGGAGTAGCTCAGGCCGTCGGTGCTCGTTGGTTCCGCGACGCTGGGGGCATGCCGCCGTTTGATATCAAGTCGCAGCCCTCGGGTCGATACCTCTGCTTCGCTGAGCGCGAGGAGGTCGCTCTGCTCCGCGCCCAGGGTAAGGGAGTTCGTGAGATCGCCCGGGCGGTTGGTCGTGACCCGGGGACGATCTCTCGTGAGTTGCGCCGCAACGCCGCGACTCGAAGTGGCGAGATTGAGTATCGAGCATCGGTCGCGCAATGGAAGTCGGACATGGCGGCACGTCGACCGAAAGTCGCCAAGCTCGTGGTGAACAAGCGGCTGCACGCCTACGTCGAGGAACGCCTCGCCGGGCGGATCTGTCGTCCAGACGGCACCCAGATCATGGGACCACCAGCGCCCAGGTGGACGGGAATGAACAAGCCGCATCGCAAGCACCGTGCCTGGGTGCGAGCGTGGAGTCCTGAGCAGATCGCAAACCGGATCAAGCTCGACTTCCCCGATGATGAGTCCATGCGGATCAGTCACGAGGCCATCTACCAGGCGCTCTACATCGAAGGACGCGGTGCCCTCAAGCGAGAACTCGTCTGGTGTCTACGCACCGGCCGAGCGTTGCGAGCACCGCGGGAGCGCTCCCGGCGCAAGACGTGGGCTCACGTCACGCCCGAGACACTCATCAGCGAGCGCCCCACCGAAGCCGAGGACCGTGCCGTCCCCGGTCATTGGGAAGGCGATCTCGTGATCGGGCTCGAGCGATCAGCGATCGGCACCGTTGTCGAGCGGACGACTCGGTTCACGATCCTGGTTCACCTGCCCCGAGAGCCCGGCTACCGGCACAAGAAGACTCCCAAGAACGGGCCCGCCCTCGCAGGCTACGGCGCGATCACCATGAAGAACGCACTTGTGAAATCGATGTGCACGCTGCCCGAACAGCTTCGCAGATCGCTCACATGGGACCGAGGCAAGGAGCTCTCCGCCCATGCCCAGTTCACCGTTGAGACCGACATCCCGGTGTTCTTCGCCGATCCTCGGTCGCCATGGCAGCGCGGCACAAACGAGAACACCAACGGTCTGCTGCGCCACTACTTCCCCAAGGGCACCGACCTGTCGAGATGGTCCGCGGAAGAGATCGAAGCTGTCGCCCACGCCCTGAACACCAGGCCACGAAAGGTCCTCGGCTGGAAGACCCCGGCTGAAGCCTTCGACGATCACCTACGATCTCTCCAACAAGCTGGTGTTGCAACGACTGGTTGAACCTGGACAATATACCTCCGACGCGTTCGCGGCGGCCTGCGCCAAGCTCAAGATCACCCAATCGATGGGACGCGTCGGCTGCGCACTGGACAACGCCGCCGCCGAGTCGTTCTTCTCGACCCTCCAGCACGAGCTGATATCACGCCGCCGCTGGCGCACCCGCGACCAAGCCCGCCGAGACATCGCCGTCTGGATCGACACCTGGTACAACAGAAAACGGCTCCACTCCACCAACAACATGACCAGCCCAACAGACTACGAACTAGCCAACGCAGCCTAAACCAACCCTCCACGATTCGGGGGGAAGCTCAAGCAGTGCTTGCTTGGGGTGAGGCGCTGTTGGCTGTCGATGCCGACCGTGTGGGTTCGGTCGAGGCGCTGGGGCTTGATGAGACCCTGTTTGGTCGTGAGGGTCGTTGGCGTACCCGCCGGTGGTGCACCTCGATTGTGGATGTGTGTGGTGGTCAGTTGCTTGACGTTGTGGCTGGTCGCGACGCGCAAGCGGCCACAACGTGGTTGTTGAACCAACCCCACCGGTGGCGTGACGGCATTACTTGGGGCACTTTGGATCTCTCAGGCGCGTACCGGCGCAGTTTCGATGTGGCGTTACCGCAAGCCGGTCAGGTCGCTGATCCGTTCCATGTGATCCGCTTGGGCAACAACAGCATCGACGAGACCCGGCGTCGGGTCCAAAACGACACCTTGGGCCACCGTGGCCGCAAAGGTGCCCCGCTGTATCGGGTGCGGCGGCTGTTGATTTCGGCTCATGAACGTCTCAGCGAAGGTGCCGACACCAAACTCCGGGGTCTGCTCACCGCAGGCGATCCCCGCGGCGAGGTTCGTCTGGCGTGGCACGCCAAAGAGACCCTGCGCGGTCTCTATGACATTGAATGCCCACGACTAGCTGACACCTACCTGCGTGAACTCGCCGACAACCTCACCAACGGTGACTGCCCACCCGAGCTGTCCCGGCTGGGCCGCACCCTACGTCGTTGGCATCACCAGATCATCAACTGGCACCACGCCCGGGTCACCAACGGCCCCACCGAAGCAGTCAACAATCTGATCAAACGAGTCAAACGCACCGCCTACGGATTCCGGCGCTTCAACCACTACCGGATCCGGGCGCTGCTCTACGCCGGAAAACCCAACTGGACGGCGACCTGAATCGGGTATGGGCGTCAATTCGGCAGAATTACTTCGAAAATAGTCTTTTCAGAGTAGGTAAGCCTTGAGTTAGCTTTGTATCTGACGTCAATGAGTCCATTGAGACTCTGAGCGGGAAGGATTCCGAAGCGGAGGACGGTGTAGCCGTGCCGCAGCCGGACGTGCGGTTGCCTTGCTTGCGTCGAGTGTCACCAGAAGGGTTAGTCGTTGTCCCGGAGGAACTGTTCGACTTCGGCTAGAAGGGTCTCGGGGTCGTCGTTGAGATCTGGATCTGATTCGGCGTCGAATGGGACGTCGTCGTCCCAGGCTTCCTCAAGGTCAGCAACGTAGCTAGCGGTTTCTTGGTCTTCCGCCACGAGTTCGTTGACTTGGTGTTCATAAGTTGCCGCGGCGATTTCCAAATCGGTTGCGAACACCGATGTACCGAGCAACTCCGAGACCCGTTGCACCAGAGCCAGACCTGCTTTTGGCGACGGTGCGCCCGGAACGTAACTCGGCACCGCCGACCACAGCGAAGCAGTTGGCAGTCCCGCTTCGCGGCACTGTGTGGCGAGCACCCCGACGATCCCTGTCGGCCCTTCGTAGCTCGACGGAGCCAGATCTAGCCGGGCTCGGATCTTCTCGTCGTCGCTCGCGCCGTAGACCTCAACCGGTCGGCTATGAGGCACATCAGCCAACAGGGCCCCCAGGGTGATGACCTGGCTAACCTCAAGCATCCGGGCGGTTTCGATGACCTGGTTGCAGAACGTCCGCCAACGCAACTGAGGTTCGAGTCCCAACAGAACAACGACATCTTGCTCGCCGTCGCGCACGACACAAGACCGGAAAAGATTGGTCGGCCAGGTCAAAGAACGGCGACGCTGTTGGTCGAGCCGCACCAGCGGACGGCTAGTGGTGAAGTCGTAGAAATGCTCCGCGTCGATCTCAGCCAGAGCCGTGCCCTTCCACCTGTCGGCGAAGTGACGCGCCGCGATTGAGGCGGCGTCGCCAGCGTCATTCCAGCCTTCGAAAGCCGTGATCAGCACCGGTGACCGCAGTGTCGGAAGGTTGGTCAACCAGTTGATATGAGCCGGGGAATGCGCGGAACTCGACACGCCATAGACCATATCTGAGAGAAGCAATCGCGCGCGTCTACGGGGTGAAGCGATAGACGTTGGTTTCTCGCTTCGAGAATCCCATCCGTTGGTAAAGGCGGTTGGCGTCTTCTCTTGAAGGGCGAGAGGTCAGATCGACCGTAACGGCTCCAGCGGCGAGGGCATGTTCTATGGCGGCTTCGTTCAGGCTGCGTCCGATACCGGAGCCGCGGGCCCCTTCATTGACGATGACATCCTCGATCCAGGCCCGGATCCCGGTCGGGATGCGGAAAAGCACGAGAGTGAGGGTGCCGATCACGCCGCGTTGGTCGCGAGCGATCAGCAACCTCACCGCGTCGGAGTCGATGATTTCCTGGAGTTCAGCCGCTGAGGGAGGCGGGTTGGAGCTTGACAACTGCGGCACGAGACGCGCCATTGCCTCGACGAGTTCGTCGGTCACCTCGCCTGCTTCGTAGATCTCAACCACGGCACGACCTCCGTTGCAACACACCTACAAGCGTAGACCTTTACGAGATACTTGCCGGATCAGGCCTTCTTGCACCACGTTGGCGATCAAACGGCCGTCGTGGGTGAAAACTCGCCCAATGGCGAGCCCCCTGGCCCCGGTTGAGGCTGGCGTGTACTGGTCGTACAGCAACCATTCGTCTGCCCGGAACTTTCCGTGAAACCACATGGCGTGATCAAGGCTCGCCAACTGGATGTCACCAACATCGGAGTTGGTTCCGTGAGGAAGCAGGGTCGTGTCGAGCAAGGTCATATCGGACGCGTAAGTAAGCAGACAAGTGTGCAGCACCTGATCATCGGGAAGGCTCCCATCGGCTCTGAACCACACTTGTTGCACAGGCGGGAGTGGCTCTGATCGTTGGAACGGGCTGGCAGTGACATAGCGAATATCAACAGGGCGACCAACACCCGCGAAAGGATCCGGTATACCCCGGGTTCGATAACGCTCCGCTCGAGTGGGCAATGAATCAGCGGGCACCACATCGGGCATGGGATCGAAGAACTCAAGGCCCGCCTCGACGATCTGAAACGAAGCCTGCAAGTTGAAAATGGCTCGACCGTGCTGAATGGCCACGACCCGTCGAGTCGTGAAGCTCCTGCCGTCACGTATCCGATCGACTTCATAAAGCACCGGCACGGTTGGGTCGCCGGGGCGCAGAAAATATGCGTGCAGCGAGTGCACCGAACGATCAAGTTCAACTGTACGGGCCGCCGCTACCAGCGCCTGGCCGGCGACCTGACCGCCAAAGATTCGCTGGCGGTTCTCGTCTGGCGACACACCCCGAAAGACATTGACCTCAATTACTTCGAGATCAAGAAGTCGCACCAGCGCATCAACGTCATCCTGCATATTCCTATCTTGCTCTGTTATCGACGGTTATCGGCGCGGACAGGAGTGAAACGACGCGAGTATCCTCTCAAGCCATGCCCGTCATCAACAGAGCGGCGATCGTAGAAGTCGTACGCGAGCATTGGCGTAAGGCTCTTCGGTATTGCGCGGTTTCGGCGGTCAACGTGGTGGTTGGGCTCAGTACCCTCGCTTTCGCTCTCGAAGTGCTGGACCTGGTACCGGTAGTCGCCAACCTGACGGCCTGGATGGTCAGCACCGGTCCCGCTTATCTTCTGAGCCGCTACTGGGTATGGCAACAACTTGGCGCCAACAGCGTGAAATCCGAGATCTTGCCGTTTTGGATCATCGCTTTGGTGGGTCTGACGCTGTCAACCGTGACCATCGGAGTGCTCGGGATGATCACCGACAACACTCCCATTCTGCTGCTGGGCACTGTGGTCGCCTACGGTGTTGTCTGGGTCGCCAAGTACCTCGTGTTGGATGGTCTGTTGTGGCCCAAAGACAGCGAAGAGTCAGTCGTAGAGGTTGTTTGAGTGGACCCGGAACTGCTCAGGCATGCGCTGGCGGCACGCGGTTTCATGCCCCCCGACGAGGGCATGGCTCTGTATGAGGCCGCCATGGCCGCCTCCGCAGACGGACCGTTCCTCGAAGTCGGAAGCTACTGCGGCAAATCCGCGGTCTATCTCGGTGCGGCCGCGCGCCTTAACGGTCGTGTCCTGTTCGCCCTTGACCACCACCGTGGCTCTGAAGAGAACCAACCGGGCTGGGAGTACCACGAACCAGACCTGGTCGACCCCGACCTCAACAAGCTAGACACCCTCGGAACCTTTCGTCGCGCCATCCATGATGCCGGCCTGGAACCGACGGTGGTCGCACTGGTCGGAGACTCAGCTACGGTCGGGTCGGTGTGGACCACGCCCCTGGCTCTGCTTTTCATCGACGGTGGACACGGTCACGAACCAGCGCACCGGGACTATGAGACCTGGGTACCCCACGTTGTTGTTGGCGGCACGCTGCTGATTCACGACGTGTTCCCAGATCCAGCCGATGGCGGTCGACCGCCTTACGAGATTTATTGCCGAGCTATTGAATCGGGCAACTTTGAGGAGTCGAGTGCCACTGGCTCGCTGCGGGTGCTTCGCCGCACGAGACCGGATCAGCTGCGGTCAGGTCGGATTGGTGACGCCTGAGTCGACCGGATCGATGTCGATGATCGGTGGCAGGAATTCGTGGTCAGCGAACAGTCTTGCCGCCGGACTCGAACCTTCGATCGCCTCCGCGGCCAGCAACACGGCGGCTGCAGAGTAGGTGGAGCGTTCACCGGGCGGGAACATCGTGAGTTCGGAATGAACCATGCCGGTGATGTAGCGACCGTTTGGTTCTCGGAGCTTCTGAGCTGCGGCAAAAAGGCGAATGGCGGTGTCGTAGTCGCCGACGCCAAGGTGGGCGACGGCACACTCGCAGGTCTCGGCAGTGGTGACCCAGGGGCGATCGCTGACACAACGGATGCCTTCGTCGCCAAGATTGAAAGTGGGGAACCTCTCAGCGAGATGAGCTCTTCCTGCTTCGCCGCTGATCACGCCCGAAAGCACTGGGTAGTACCAGTCCATGGCCCATCGGTGTTTGGGGGAGAACGCAACGTCGCGTTCGTTGCGGATCGCGTGGGCTAGCTGGGCCACCGACAGCTCCCAGTCGGGGCGTTCGTGGCGGAGTTCTTCGGCGATCGCGACCGCACAGCGGAGGCTGTGGGCGATTGAAGACGAGCCGGTCAACAATGCGAAGGGCCATGGTGTGCCGTCGGGGTGGCGCGCCCAGAGAATCTCACCGCGCGGCTGTTGCAGATCCAGCACAAAATCGATGGCCGCCTCGACTACGGACCACATTGTTTCCAGGTAGCCGAGGTCGCGGAAGTGCAGATAGTGATGCCATACCCCGGTGGCGACGTAGGCGATGACATTGGCATCGAGTTTGTCCTGCTCCACCTCGTGTTCCAGGTAGTACTGATGCCAGGAACCGTCGCTTCGTTGGCGATCAACGAGCCATTGGTAGGCGGCCTCGGCTTCGCTTCGGTGACCACCGACGACGAGCGCCATGGCCGCTTCAACGTGATTCCACGGGTCGGCGTGACCGTCGGGGAACCAGGGGATCATGCCTGAACGGAGTTGCCACTCGGCGATGTGATCGGCGGTTTGTCGGATCTGGTCGGCGGACAGTATGCCGCGAATCTCAGGTAACACGAGCAGCCTCTCCGGTGTGAGACGAGTGTTGTACAGCGAGTTCTTCTGTGGCCGTTGGTTTCTCGGCGGTGACGGGAACCTCGGCGTTGATTGGCACTTGGGCGTAGACCACGAGACTCTTGCCGAGCACCGGGTTGAGGATCCTCTCGGCTGTGCGCGTCAACCACGGTGCCTTGACGATGTCCCATTCGAGCAGCTTGTGGTAGGTACGCACAGAAAAATTGTCTTCGATCCCGTTGTTGACACCGACCGCACAGCGAAGCCACCAATACGGGGAATGCAAGGCGTGAGTGCGGTGCGAGACCGTAGGTTCGAAGCCTGCTGCACGCAATTTTTCCCGCAGTTCCTTCTCGGTGTAAATCCGCACATGGCCGCCAACTGCGGCGGGCGCGTGGTAGTCGGAGCTGATCTTCCAGCAAACCTTCTCTGGAAACCAGGCAGGGACGGTGACCGCCAAGACCCCGCCGGGCCTGAGAACCCGAAGGAGTTCGTCGAATGCTGCATTGTCGTCAGCTACGTGTTCGAGCACTTCAGAGGCGATGACTTTGTCGAAGCTGCCATCAGCGAAAGGCAGAGCGGTGCCGTCACCCTGCACCACCGTGTGACTGAGCTTGGCGTCGAACAACCCGTCTTCGACAAGCAGCGGAGCGGTGTTGCGGATGGACTCGAGTTCGGTCAATGCCATGTCGCAACTCACGACATCAGCGCCACGAACCAGCGCCTCGTAGCTGTGACGCCCGAAACCGCAGCCCAGATCAAGTAACCGGTCGCCCGCGCGCAGACCGAATCGGTCGTAGTCGACGGTGAGCATCAGGTTGTGCCTTGTTCTTCGAGCACGGCCCGATATTGAGCCACGGTGCGCTGCGCGGTGTGACGCCACGACCACTGATCGATGACTCGTTGCCGGCCTTGATTCCCGACCCGTGAGCGCAGTTCAGGGTTGTCCAGCGCTTGGCGAATGGTTGACGCCAAGGCTTCACTGTTGCCTGGTTCGGTCAGGAAACATGTTTCGTTGTGGGTTCCGGCGACTTCGGGGAGCGCGCCACCGGTCGTGGCAACGAGTGGAACTCCACACGACATGGCTTCGATGGCAGGTAGTGAGAACCCCTCATAGAGCGAGGGCACGATGGCCAATTCGGCTTCGCTGTAAAGCTCGACGATGCGCGTATCAGCCACATCGGAGACAAACTCGACGCAGTCATCGAGTCCTAAGCGGGTCATCACAGTGCTGGCATGGCTGTCTGGCCGACGTTCGCCGATGATGGTCAGTTCGATATGGCGTTCGGTACGCAGCTTGGCCACCGATTCAAGGAGGAACTTGAGCCCTTTCATGGCCACATCGGCTGATGCTGTGGTGACCAGGTGGCCGTCGCGGCGCTCAACTCCGCTCACGGGAAGGAACAGATCTGGGTCCACTCCCACCGGCACCACATGCAGTCGCTCGGGATCAATTCCATAGTCAGCGCTGATGTCGTTCTTCGAAGACTCGGAGACGGTCATCAGTCGAGGCATACGACGTGCGACCTGGCGCTGCATCCTGGTAAAGGAGTACCAGCGCCGTTTGCCCAACCTCTCCCAAGCTGTGCGGGCATGTTCGAGCTCTAGTTTGCGGTCGACAGTGATTGGGTGGTGGATCGTTTCGAGGATCGGCCAGCCTTCATGTTGCAGTTTGAGCAGACCCCAGCCAAGTGTTTGGTTGTCGTGGATCAGGTCGAATTCGTGGCGGCGATGCCGCAGATGGCGCCATGCTCGAAGGCTGAAGGCCATAGGTTCAGAGAAGTTGCCGGTACCGAACGATGCGTGTTCGGCAATGTCGGTCCAGTCTTTCCACTCCCAGATCCGCGGTTTGCGCATGGGATGCGGTTCGCTCCAGATGTCGAGGCTGGGTAGTTCGATGAGCGGAACACGTTCGTCGAGTATCGGGTATGGGGGCCCGCCAAGCACCTCAACGTGGTGTCCGAGGTCGACGAGCGCCTTGCTCAGGTGCCGGACATAAACGCCTTGTCCTCCCACGTGAGGCTTGCCGCGATAGGTCAGCAGCGCGATGCGGAGGGCGCGATCATGGGGGTTCTGCGCCTTAGGCATAGGTGAAACAGGCTTCTGCAGGCAACAATCGGACCCCAAATAATGCCCAAGGATTCGCCTTTTCCCTACCCCGCGTGACTCCCGCCACCATTTGTCGGATCCGTCAACGTTTATTCATGTGGACTCGTCTGCGGGTTCGGGAGCGATTGGCGATGGCTCGGCTGGCCGAATCGAGGTGGGCGACGATCACGATCGCTAGTGAGGCGATGAGGACCGGCCATGCCCCGAACACCACCGCTGGGGTGCGGCCTTCGCGGAGATTCATCGTCTCGATCAGGACTTGTTGTTCGCTGACTCCGGTTCGTGCAACGACGGCACCGGATGGGTCGATGATGGCGGAGAATCCGGTTGGAGCCGCCTGCAGAACCCAACGGTCCGTTTCTAGTGCTCGGAGCTGACTCGAGGCGATCTGTTGGCTCTGCACGATTGTGAGCCAGTAGCTCGAGCCGTTCGTGGGATTGAGCAGGACAGCGCCGCCGTTGCCTATGGCGTCGCGGGCGCGGTGGTCAAAGAAGACTTCCCAGGAGATGACAACGCCGAGCGGCCCGAGTTCGCTGTCGAGCACCGCCGGAGCTGTTCCCTTGCGCACGTCTCGTGAAGGCAGTTCGCTGCTGAAGCGCTCAATCAAGCCGCGAAGCGGCACGAACTCGCCGAAAGGCACGAGTTGAACCTTGTCGTAACGATCACCGATGACTCCGGTCGAGTCGGTGACTATCGAATAGTTCAGGTTGGCGTTGCCATCCGCGCTTGGCTCAAACCATCCGGTGATGAGCACGGTGTCGAGATTCTTTGCGAGTTGACTGATCCGTTCTGTCGCTTCGCTGCGTCTCAGCAATGGATCTGGACAACGTGCTGATGAAGCGGTGTCCGCAGCCGGATGCACCACATCCTCGGGCCACAGCACGAGATCTACAGGTTCGCTGATGAGTTGGCTTGCCTCCATGTGTCGTTCGAACACTTGTCGGTTCTGGCACAGGTCAGCACGGGTGTTTTGAGGTCCCCCGCCCTGCACGACGGCGACTCGGATGGTGTCACCCTCAGTCGTCGCAACCCACGGCACCAATCCGGCAAGCGGTAGCGACACGAGTATTGCCACGGCTGTCAGGCTGGTTCTGCGGCGTTTGGCGAGATCGGCCAGGGTCACCCCAGCGAGGGCCATCAGCACGACGAGAACCGGCGACCCGAAGAGCCGAACTGACGAGGCGAGCGGAGTGTTGACGCCTGCCATTGCCAGCGTGGAGACGGGGACTCCGCCGAAAGGCCAATTCCAGCGGATCAACTCGACTAACACGAGCGCGGCGCAAAATACTGCACTCCGATATCCTCGCTCGCTAGGTGTGATCCATCCAACCAACGCGATCATCACGCTGAATGCGGCCGCGGCGACGGGCCAGCCCACCGGTGTCAGGTCGGCCATCCACAAGGTACTCGGGTAGAACCAGGCTGCGCCGACGAGCAGGGAACGTCCGAATCGGGTGTGGGGTGTCAGTTGGTCGAGAACATGGAACCAGAGCGCCAATCCCGCGATTGTGAGGGGCCACCAA
Source organism: Candidatus Aldehydirespiratoraceae bacterium (assembly GCA_965249055.1). Lineage (GTDB taxonomy): Bacteria > Actinomycetota > Acidimicrobiia > Acidimicrobiales > Aldehydirespiratoraceae > VXYK01. The sequence goes on from CBDFKX010000002.1 coordinate 1,450,913, forward strand.
CCCCAGGGAGGGAGCCCGGCCGCGATGGCCAGGCCGGCAAGAATCGACAGCGTCCGTGTCTTGTTCACGGTCCTGTGGTGGTTCGGCTCATGATCGCTCGGAGAGGTTTGGTCTGAGTCGGCGGACGCCTCCGATCGCGCCTACACCTTTGATCCGTACGGTTACGTTGTCTTCGCTGATGACCCAGTCTGGTAGGTCGGCGGGTTCATCTACCGCGAGGATTTCGTCGGGGTGTGCTGCGGCACAGAGTTTGGCAGCGAGATTGACTGGTTCGCCGATGTAATCGTCGCCCTCAAACAACAGGGCGATGCCGGTGGCGATTCCGACGCGAACCTGGATCTCGCTGTCGGAGAATGCATGAACGAGGTGTGCTCCCGAAGCGATTGTGGGGGGTGCGTCGGTGCCCACAAGCATGACCCCGTCTCCGAGCCATTTGGCGACGCGCACGCCGCGTTTGGCCGCTACGTTGCGGGCGATTCGCCGGAACTGCCCGAGCAGACCGACAGCGGCGTGTGGGCCGTTGTCGCGTGTGAAGGCGGTGAATCCGCTCAGGTCCGCGAAGCAGAAGGTTCGGGTGACATTGAGATGGGCGTCGCCTTCGATTAGTTCGTGGGGAGGTGCGACCCGGTCGGTTCTTGCCGCGTCGGCCCATTCCCGGGCGGGCCCAGTGTCGGCTGCGAGAAGTGGCAGCAGCAGTTCGCCGGTTGAGTCGACTCTGTGTGTCTTTGTTGTCATAGGTTGGCTGGGGACTGGAATTGCTTCTGAGTCCGTGGATTTTGTCACAGCTACAGAATGTCACAATCGGTCATACTTGGAGGCCGCATATGGGCCATGGTTGCCTTCCGCGTTCGGACCAGAGGGCTCGAGCCATGGCATCTTGCCACCATGGTTCGACTTCTACTGGGTCTTGGCCCACGAGCCAGGGAAAGTGACGCTCGGCGACGCCGTCCCAGGTGTGTTGTACGAACTGGTATGCGCCCCGGTAGAGGCCGATGGTGTCGGTCCACAAGGAGACGGCGGCGTAGTTGTCGGTTGATTCGCAGTCCCGCAGGCGTTTGAGTTCCTCGGCGGAGAGCACATCGTTGACGTGGTCGGTGGCATTGAGGTAGAACGCGACTTCTTCGGGGGTGCAGGAGGACGCGAACAAGAGTGCTGTCAGCGCGATGACGATTGCGCTCACTCGTAAGTGCATGACTGTTTGGTTTCCTTCGTGCAGGACGTTTCGTCCGGTGTTGGGGGAAGTGGCCCGCTTGGTCGGGGCAGGGTGTTGAGAGATCTGACGCCTACGTTGTCTGGGCGGTGTGGTCCGTGGACCCGCCTCGGTTTGTCACATAACTGTAATATCGACAGCGGAACTGTAACGAGCCCGTGTCGTCGTTCCAACCACGCGTCTACGTTTTGTTCAAGGCGTGGTTTGCAACTCAGGAACAGGGTTTTCGTGCAACCACGACTCGACCAACCCAGCGGCCTCGGGACCGGCCAGTTCGGTCACGATGTCCAGGAACGCAGCGGTGTTGGTGTTGGCGTGGGCGCTCTGTTGGTAATGGGTTCGCAGAATCTCCTCGAACACGCTGTCACCCGTGAAACTTCGCAGAGCATGAAGGGTCACGGCACCGATGAAATACACCGAGGCGCTGAACATCTCTGCTATTTCGATCTCTAGCGGAGGCTCGGTGTCGGCCAGTTGCCTGTGCCATTCGGCCGTCCGTTGGTCGAGGTTCCATCCGTGATACTCGGCCATGTACATGGCCGACAGATACGTGGCGAAACCCTCGTGCAGCCAGATTTCTCGCCAATCGTCGAGGGTCGACGAATTTCCGATCCATTGGTGCGAGATCTCATGGGAAACCGTGAATGGATTCACCGTGTCGAGGCCGTGCACCGACAAGGTTTGGTTCTCGAGCGCAAAGTCGAGATCGAACGGCATCACGATCGAACCGTAGACCTCGAACGGGTAGGGACCGAGCAGGTCTTCGTAGTAGCGGATCACCTGAGGGGTTATCCGCAGTGCTTCGACGATCTCAGCTGAGTCGGTTCGGGGGACATAGTCGCGAATCAGCGGGCCATCGGGTTGGTTGGTCTCGACACGTTCAAAGTCACCGACGTAGACGGCTGTCAGATAGGTGGCCATCGGATCGTCCATCCTCCAGATGGTGTTTGTGTAGCCGTCGACGCTGGTCTCTTCGACGAGGATTCCGTTGGAAGCCGCTGTCAACGGTTCGGGCACGGTCAAGTGGATCTCGAACGTGGCCTTGTCGGTCGGGTGGTTGTTTGACGGGAACCAGCTCATCGACCCAGAAGGCTGGCTGGCGGTGTAGATCACGCCGTCGTTGTTGTGCCAGCCGAGTTCCATGAACGACACAGACGGGTCGGAGATCGGCTCGGGCGATCCCGAGTAGATCACCTTGGTGACGAACTCGGATCCCGCAGCGAGTGGATCGGCAGGGACGACGACGAGTTCGGTGTTGTAGCGGGAGTGCTCGGCTGCGGACCCGTCGACGGTGACCGCGTGGACGGTGAGGCCCGACAGGTCTAAGTTGAACTCCGAGAGCTCCTGTGTGGCCTGGGCGGTGATCGTGGTTAGTGCCTGGATCGTGTTGGCGTCTGGGTCGATATCGAGGTCGATCTCGTAGTGGAGCACGTCGTAGCCCCCGTTTCCCAGGTACGGGTAGAAGCTGTCGCCCAAGCCGTTTACAGCGCTGACCTCACGTGGCACGGTTGCGCTCGCGGTTGAGGTGGTCGTGCTCGTCGTTGTAGACGTGGTCGCTCCCGTCGTTGTCGTGGTGACCGTGGACTCGGCAACCAGAACATCGTCGGTTCCGCTGCACGCACCCCCAGACAGCGCCACTACCAGAACAACGATCATTCCCCGACACTTCACGCCGCGAGTGTAGTTATAGGGTTACGACCCCATGCGGCTACGCGAGAGACGAGAACAATGAGCGGAACGTTGAGCAACGGACCGTTGACGATACGCGAAACGTACAATCGCTTGTGCACAGTGATGTTCCGGATCACCGCCGCGATGATGGCTGCATGCGGAACGTTCTGCGGCTATGCAGTCGTTGACCTCTACCGTTCAGAAGAACCCTTCAAGGTGCCCTGTATGGCCTTGGCGGCTTTGGTTATGGTCCTTTGCTTCGCATTTTCGTATGTGATCCTGCGTCTGCACTTGGAGCTTCGGATCGACGATGAACGGGTTGCCGCGCGTGCGTGGCCGTTTCCTCCGACGGTGGTTCCCATCGATCAGGTTCTCAAGAGCGAGGTCGTCGAGATCGATCCGATGCGTGACTACAGGGGTTGGGGTCTCAAGGGAACCGCCCGGGACCGACTAATCGGCGGAGGCGGCACGACAGCGCTGCGGATCACCTACACCCACGAGTCCGGCGAGGAGCGCAAACTGACGTTCCTCACTGAACGAGCCGCCGAAGCTGATCAGCGCATCACCTCCGAATGCACCCGGCAAGACGACCCCGTCGATTGACAATTGTCTCAGAGAATAGGCGTGGTTCGTGCGAGGTTCCGGCGCTATCCCGGCCCGATCAATCGCCTTTATCAATACCGGCGTAGACCTTCGGCGGGCCTGTCAGAAACTTTGTGTAAGCGGCTGTGATGGTTTTCATTTGATGTGGTCGGCGATCCGGTCGCCGTAGTGGATTGTGAGTGTGTTCAGGATGGTTTTCCAGCCGTTGGTCTTGCCGTTGAGGTTCTGTTGGTTCTTGTGTTTGGTGGTGGCGACAAGGTAGAGGATCTTCATGGCGGCTTGCTCGTTGGGGAAGTGCCCTCGGTGTCTTACGGCTCTTGGTAACCGGGCGTTGAGGCTCTCGACGGCGTTGGTGGTGTACACGATCCGGCGTAGTTCGGCGGGGAACTCCAGGAACGGCACGAACTCGTTTGAGCTGTTTTGCCAGCGGCGGATCATGGCCGGGTAGGTGGCTTCTGAGTCGTCGCGGAACGCCTCGAAGGAGGCTTCGGCGGCCTCGATGGTGGGGGCGGTGTAGATCTCGGCTTGGCTTTGGTGATCTGGCCCCAGTGCTTGCGCGAGGCGTAACGCAGGCTGTTGCGCACCATGTGCACGACGCAGGTCTACTGTGGCGTCGGGCCAGGTGGCCCGGATCGACTCGGGCAGGCCCCTCAGACCGTCACAGCACACGATCAACGCGTCAATGAGGCCCCGGTTGCGCAGCTCGGTGCGCATCGTCGCCCACTGTTTGGCCACCGTCGCCGCCTGTGGGTCCGAGCCACAGGCCCAGCACATCTCGTTCGCCGGCCAAGTTCACGCCGATAGCCACATAGACGGGCCGGTTGGCGACCTGGGAGTCGCGGACCTTGATGACGATCGCGTCGATCAACAGCACCGGATACACCGCGTCGAGGGGCCGGTTCTGCCACACCGCCATGTCCGCAACGATCTCGTCGGTGATCTTCGAGATCGTCTCGCGGCTCACCTCGGTGTCATAGATCTCCGCCAGGTGCGCCTGGATCTCACCGGTGGTGAAACCCCTTTGGCATACAGCGAGATCACGTTGCCCGACAGGCCATCGAGGCGGCGCTGATGTTTGGGCACCGTCACCGGGCAGAACGTGCCGGCCCGGTCACGGGGCACCCGCAGAACCGACTTCGCCGATCTCGGTGGTGACCCGCTTGGGTGACGAACCATTGCGAGAGTTCGGTGTCTGACGGCCCTCAACACAGTGACGTTCATAGCCGAGATGCTCAGCCATCTCGACCTCCAAACCGCACTGCAGCACTTGGCGGACCAGACCCGTCAACAAGCCGTCCGCGCCGGTGAGCTCCACGCCCTCAACGCGGGCACGCTCAACCAACAGCTCAGCCCAGTCTCTCATCGCCGCCTCATCGGCAGCACCGTTCGCCGGCACAGCCGACATAGTCTGATCACCCATAGACATGATCCTTTCTGGCCCAGAGCACCAAGCCGCGGACCCTCAGATCACACCCGATACACAAAGTTTCCGAGTGTCACTGTTGAGTTTGCCGGGGCTCTCTGCCAGGGGGTTACGGTCCGGTTCTGCGCTCGGTGTTGACTCAACAAAATATTGGCCTTGTGCCTGTTGTCAGACGTGTCGCGTCGAGTGTGGGACCGGCAGGAGCGCTCCTGTCTTGAAGGGAGCCTGACTTGTCTCGACTCGGTTGTGACGAAGCGCCCCTGCCGGACCGGACCCACCGGAACATCACTTTCCAGCAAGGAGCACAGTATGGCATTACCAGTCGGGGGAATCGACCCCCACCAAGACACCTTCACCGTCGGGATCGTCGACCATCACGGCGTCGAGACCGCCTGTGAGACCTTCGACAACACCGCGGACGGCTACGTTGCAGCGATCGACCTGCTCAACTCTCACGGCGTCCGCCAGGTCGGTGTGGAGGGGTCGGCCAAGTGGGGAGCGCACGTCGCGATCGCGTTGGCGGCAGCGAAATTCGACGCCCGCGAAGTCCCGGCGTCGCGTTCAGCGGCCCAGCGCCGCTCGCGGCGCCTCGAAAAGACCGACGCCGTCGACGCGGTCGCCTCGGCCCGCGCGTTGTTGGCCGAACCGACGCTGGGACCCGTCCAGACACTGGAGGTCTATGACCCCGACCTAGCCGAGATCGAAGCGGTGCTAGAGCACCGCCGTGCGGTGGTAGCAGCCAGAACGTTGGGTTTGCACCATGTCGGCGACCAGATCGCCAAGCTTCCCACCGAGATACGCGACCAGCTCAGCACCAAAGGCAAGATCGAAACCCGGCTGCGCCGCCTCGAACACATCGAGGTCGACACTGCCACCACACCCGCCGGCCGATACCGCCTGGTCTGGCTCCAAGAGTTCATCGACCAAGACCGCACCGCACGCCGCGAGATCCGCCGTCTCGAATGCCTCATCGACGAACTCCTCGACTGTCACGGCACGACCCTGCGCGACGAGGACGGCATCGGCACCATCTCAGCGGCCACCCTGGTGTGCGAAGTCGGCGACCCCCACCGCTTCGACCGCGAATCCAAATTCGCCCGCTGGTGCGGCACAGGCGCCGTCGCGCTCTCATCAGGCGAAGGCACCGCCGATCCCGTCAAACACCGGCTCGACTTCAGAGGCAACCGGCGCATCAACTCAGTGCTGCACATAGCGTCGGTCACCCAGCAGCGCAGCCAACCCCAAGCAGCCGCCTACCTCGCCCGCAAAACCACAGAAGGAAAAACCCGACGAGAAGCCAGACGAGCCCACAAACGCCACCTCGCCAACCGCGTCATACGCCGAATGCGGCGCGACGAAAAAACCCGAAAACAACCTCTCACACTCGCCGCTTGACAAGGGAGCGTCTGACAGGCCCGGTTCTGGGCTATGTCTTGAACTGAGTGTGACTCGCCCGCGGAGTTGCTGTATCCCCGGAGCAGCAGTCTCCAAGAACCTCCTTGGGAGGGGCCAGAGAGTACAGACCGGCGGTAGCGCGGAGGTCGGCTAATCCTACGACCGAGTTCCGCGATCAGTGATAGCTCCTCAATCAACCGGCGAATCTACGACACCACTGTCACCGACGCCCCCGAAAATCGGATGACCCATCCGCGGCAGGCTCCAGCGATGCCCATGTGTTTTGGCTGGTAGTTGTAGATTTTGCCGAGCTGTAAGTGGTTTTCCGCTCGCCCAAATTTTGTTGGGAAAGACTTGACAGGGGGGGGCGGGTGTTGAATTGCGGCCATGAAGAACCATTTCAAAACAGAATCCCGTAAGCGACGTCCAATCCTCTCTTGTTGTTTGTTCGCGTTCCTGGCTGCCGCAGTATTCGCTGCCTCAACGATGCTGGTCGATTCAGAGAAGAACTCGCCTGTATCGGCCAACGATCCAAAAGGTTCAGAAGATCTGATTGAGGCCGTGATGTTCAATACCGGACCGATGGTCAGTGAAATTGACGCAATCGACGGAGCCCTCGAGGAAGCGCTGACCACACAGCAGTACTTAGAATATCGTAGCTTCGCGCGCGATATCATCGACGAATCGGTCGCGTCTGATCCTGCGGCGATGAACGCTGCTGTCGTAGACCTCCAGTCGGGTAACCCCAGTATGGTCGACCGCGCGATCGGCCAACTTAAGATAGGTCTGTCTGAGGCAACTGAAAGCAAGTTGGTAGCCCTTGGGCTTGAACACCAGTTGGCCAACGCTAGCGACAGCGGTGGATACGGGTACAGCCTGGTTTTTGCCCTCGCCGCATACGTGGTATTGGCAGTTCACGCGTATCTCGCTCTCACCGCCCTCGCGGCGGTTGTTCTCGCAGGCGGAGCGTTCATTGCTGCTGCCACGTTTATTGCCAAGACTAGTTGGTTCTGGAATGGTGCTAATGTAAATGGACTCACGGCGATTGAGAACGATCGCTTTGTGTCCCAGCTTGCCGCAGATCTAGCGAGTTGACGTAAGTGTCGGCACGAGACACTCGGACTGCTCAACCTGACCCAGGGGGCGAATCAACCGACTCACTGGATGGCAACTCGTCGGGGTCGTCCCATCGTGACGTTTGTGAGGGGAACCCGCTTGTGTCCGCTCCGGCGGAATCTAGCCGTAGTGTGCGAGCGGCCGCGTACATCGCGCCGATCCTTCTAGTGATCGCCGTTGCCTATAGTAGCATGCTTGCGATGCCACCTTCTGCGTTCGAACTTCCAGGTGGACAATCGTACGAGAGAATGGGGACCGTTTTCTTTCCTCAGGGATGGGCTTTCTTTACAAAAAGCCCTCGAACTCCAGAGTTGCTCGCGATGGCCATGCCAGGGAACGAATTGGCTAATGGCCCACTCGAATCGCTGGCACTTGGCCCGAATGCTCAGGCCAAGTGGTTCTTCGGGGCCGATCGCACGTCGCGAATCCAGGAGTTCGAGTACGAATTGCTCAAGATTGCATCATCCGTAGTCGGGTGGTTCTCATGCGAGGAGCGGGCCAACGTTGAGTGTGTTCGTCGGGCGGAGGCTCTCGGCGAGGAGCAAACCGAAATCACCAACCACTTTCCGGCCGCTACGCTCTGTGGCGACATCGCGCTGGTCCGAACTGGAGTGACTCCATGGGCATATGCAAACGCGGGAGTCTCTGACCGTTCAACAATCGATGAACTTAAGTTGCTACGCGTGTACTGTCCCGCAATTGACGGTTCGTGATGGTCGAACAAGTAACCTCCGGTTCAAGGCTATTTTCTATCTGGCCGGAGTATGCTTTAGTCTGGGCGCGCCGAGTAGTCTGGCCTCGTGGATTTGCGATAGCTCGAACACTTGTTGCAATCGGTACGCTTGTCACTTTGGTCGCTACGCCAACGAGCACCTTGTTCTATCGCTCTTTCAACTTCCCCGAAGGAGTGGTGTGCGGCGATCCAGCAACCAAGGCGATCGCGCTTCCGTGCCTTATGCCAGGTTCTCAACAGGGATTCATGCGTCTGCTCATGATTGTTGGACTTCTTTTTGTGCTCACCGGTTATCTTCCGCGTTGGAGCGGACTGTTGCACTGGTATATAACGTTCAGCTTCGTTGCAACAAGCCCGGTACCGGACGGAGGAGACCATCTGGCTCTGGTCATCACAACCTTGATGCTGCCGAGCGCTCTTGTAGACAACCGACGTTCATCGTGGGGTGATGTTCCGCCACCTTTTGCGACATGGTGGATCGTGGCGGGTGCAACGCAGGTTGCCGCGCTCCTTCAGGTGATGTTCGTCTACCTGCATGCTGCGATCGCAAAGTTCGGAGTCGAAGAATGGGCTGACGGAACGGCACTCTGGTATTGGAGCCGACAGAGTGTCTTTGGCTTTCCAGAGTATCTTCGTGCCATCACGGATCCGCTGTTCTCGGTGGCGTGGATCGTTGGCGGCGCAACGTATGGCGTACTCATGGTCGAGATGTTTCTCGGGCTTGCAGTCTTCATGGCCCGCCGATGGAAAGCCCTGGCCATGATCTTCGGATTCCTATTTCACCTCGGAATTGCGTTGGCGCTAGGGCTTGTCTCATTCGCGTTCAGTGGATTTGGGCTATTGATATTCGCGTACGGCTACGCGTTTCGCTTTGAACTGTCGCATTTCGTTGCAAAAAGGGAGCAACTAGGAAGGCTTTTGGCTGTGAGATCGGCTGGAACCATACGATCGCCCGGTTAGAAAAGGAGTATTTGGAACGATGGATGAGACTATACAAAGTGGAGCTATGAGGATTCGCGAAACGTACGCTCCGATGTTTAGGGCGATGTTCTTGGTGTGTGCTGGGATAAGTGTTGCGATAGCTGGGTTTGGAGTTACGGGCATCATTGATTCATCTCTTGCTGATCTGCAACGTATTGGAGCGGCTGCGGGCACTATCGTTTGTGTCGCTGCGGCATACATATTGTGGCGTCTTGATTTGGACCTTCGGATCGACGGTGAACGGATAACTGCGCGTGCATGGCCGCTTCGTTCGACGGTGGTTCCCATCGATCAGGTACTCAACACTGAGATCGTCCAGATTGATCCGATGGGAGATTACGGGGGTTGGGGTCTGAAGGGTACCAGCCAAGACAAGCTCATCGGCGGAGGCGGTACGACCGCGTTGCGGATCACTTACCTGCATCAGTCCGGCGAAGAGCGCAAACTGACGTTTCTGACCGATCGAGCCGACGAAGCCGAACGGCGCATCACCGCCGAGCGAACACGGTGAGACCCATCGTTGCGGTGATGTTCTTACTCATGGGGTGCGGCGCTTCGGGAGGCGGTCCGGTTGTCACGGACATTGTTGCCGTGTTGAACGGTGATCCCGACTTTCGGGCAGACTTTGTGCGGATATTTCCCGAGAATCGTGCCGTCGTTAGTGACATGATCGAAGCGTTGGCGATGATCGGTGGTAGCGAGTGGGTGGTAGTCGATAATCGTTCAACGTCGACAGCCACTCGGTTGACTATCCGATCGCCCGGCTCGCGTCGCTACGACATTGCCTACCGTTTTGGCGACGATCCAGCCAGCATGTTCGCGACCATGCCTCGCTCGATCGACGATGCGGAGGTCGGTGAAGCGAAGATCGGCTATTCGATAGCACATTTGAGTGAATCTGGTTGTGAACCGTTAGTCGGAAAGAACAGCGGCGAACAGCTACCGATTTCGTCGGTGAGCAAGTTAGCCGTCATTGGCGCGACGCTTGATGCAGTTGATGCGGGTCGGTTGAAGTTAGACGATCAGCTTGAACTTCAAGCACATGACCGCAGTCTTCCGTCAGGCACTTGGCACACGCTTCCGATTGGTGCAAAGCGCCCAGTCTCCGCAGCCATGTCGGCGACCTTGCTTGCCAGTGACAATACGGCGAATGACCTTCTGATCCGCGCCGTTGGTCGGGCAAGAGTCCACGACTTCGCCGTTGATCATCTGGGCCATGACGTGGAGATGCCGTTCCTCACTACAGTCGAACTCTTCAAGCTTAGTTGGGCGTCCAGTCCAGACATGCGCGACCGGTTCATCTCGGGAGATTTCCAAGCGCGGCTCGCGATCCTCGTAAACGAGGTCTCGAATCTGGCGATGCCGGCGCTGAACTACGACGAGGAACCGGTTGATCAACTTCGGATACAGTGGTTCGGACGTTCAGACGCGATGTGCGCTACGTGGGCCAGACTGCTCGCAGACCCGCGTTGGGCCGAACTTGGTACTCCTTTGGCTGCAGCACCCGAGTTCGAACTCCAAGGCTGGCATTCGCTCGCCCACAAAGCGGGCTACGCACCCGGCAATCGCAGTTTCAGCGGTGTTGCCGAACTCGAATGCGGGGCGATCGTGAGCTACTCGGGAGCGGTAGTGTTTGGGGACAACAGTCTCGATGTTGATAGCGCGTTTTTTCTCGCGAACATTCTGACGGGTGAATCTCTAACCGTCGAGGAGGCATTATGTGGTTAAGTTTGAAGCGCGGCACACTTCTCGTGGCGTGCGTGCTCTTGATCGCGTGCGGTAGTGGTACGCCGGCGCCATCGTCCTTAGAGTTCGATGACTTGTATGGAGCAACGGCTGGCGAGCAGGCGAGCCAACAAATGCGTCTGGGCGATTCGATAACAAAGCTGGCGATTGAATGCATGAACCGAGAGGGGTTCACTATTGACAAAGCCAATAGCGGCGCCACAAGCAAGCAGCTAGTCGACCATATGCGCGCGACAACCGACAACGAAGCGTTCGTTCGTGAGTTCGGTTACGGGATCACGGACGTAATCGTGGCCTCGCTGCTCGACCTACCCACGGATCCGTTCTCTAGGGCACGAGCGCAACTTGACCAAGCAGGCCAAACGGCTTTCGACACTGCATTTCAGGGTCCAACTGGGAACGATGGTTGCATAGCAGAAGCACAGAGAAACGCGCTGGGTGGTTTACTTCAGTTGGAAGCCCGACGGATTGACCTCGAGGAGTCCATCGAAGACGACTCCGGTTTTTTGAGCATTGAAGACGAATTCATCCGGTGTATGCGCGCGGCCGGTTACGAAGCGACATATTTCACTTGGGGCCGCGAGCAAGTGCTCAATCGAGTCATCGAGCTTCAGACGCAGGCAAAAGCCGTACTTGAGGACGGCTCACAGGTGACATTCTTAGAGATCGCGCCGGGGGTACTACCGGCCGGCGTCGAATTACCTGAAAACGTAATAGCGGAGGTCCGGGCTTACGAATTACAGGTTGCCGAGGCCGATTACCGATGCCGCGAGTCGCTCATTGATGCTTACGATTCCGTCCGCCAGCGCCACGAAAGAGACTTTCTTGCGGAGAACGCTGAACTGGTCGAGAAGGTCTATGCCGAGATCAACCATGAGTAAATCTTTGGACAACGGGGCACTGACGATACGCGAGCCGTACGATCGCATCTTCCGGCTGGCGCTTCTTGTCAGCACGGCTATTAACCTCGCGGTGGTACTGGGTTGGATAGCCGCAGAGTTCTTCGGTTCGAGTCCCTCAAACCTGGAACTGATCGCCGCGGTCATTGCCATGAGCGGATCCACGAGCATCGTTATCGCGTACGGTTCGTGGCGAGCGCACCTGGAGCTTCGAATTAACGATAAGCGAATTACCGTTTGGGTGTGGCCATTCCGGTTGACTTCAATACCTGTTGCGCAGGTTCTTTCAAGCGAGGTCGTCAAGATCAATCCGATCAGGGATTGCGGGCGTTGGGGTCTCAAAGGGACCAGACGGGACAAGCTCATCGGCGGAGGCGGCACTACGGCCGTGCGGATTACCTACACTCACAAGTCGGGCGAGGAGCGCAAACTGACGTTCCTGACCGGTCAAGCCGAAGAAGCCGAGCGCCGCATCGCGCCGGAACCCTCACAGTAGCGCTGATCGGCGGGTGCTTCAGCGAGATCGACTAGCTGTCGGTTGGCGTTGAGTTCGGAGTCTCGTAGAGCTGACTCCCTCGCCGTGGCAGAACGGTCAAATCGAGTCGTTCAACGGACGACTCAGCGACGAGTGCCTCAACATCGAGGACTTCGCCTCCTCGAAGCCCGAGTCGTAATCGAAGACCGGCGACGCGGCTGCAACCACTACCGGCCACACCGATCACCCGACGGACAAACCCCCGCCGCCTACGCTTCTAACCACCAAACAAACCCGACAACCGAACACCCATAACAACCGGACCAACTAACGGGTCCCCGTCAGTCTCAATGAAGTTGTTTCGGTGTCGCGCGGTCCTTGTCTGAGTTCGACGCGGTGGTTGCTGGATCGGGTCCTAACGGTCTCGCCGCCGTTGGGCGCTTGTCCAGTTCGTTGTCCTGCCGAGTTGCTATGCGGTGATCACCCAGAGAGCAAGTAGGGCTGCTGCTGTGGATCCGAGTGAGGTGATGGCATCGAGCCGCGGTCGTTTGGCGATGCTCGTCGGGAGTTGTGACCATATGGCCGCAGACGCTCCGAGTGCCGCCCCGCAGATCACCGCGCCGAGGTGCAATATCGTCAACTCGACAAGTCGCCAGTCGATGACGAGGTATGCCACGGCGACCGATAAGACCATTTCGGCAGTCGCTCGGATCTCGGCAAAGCGGCTGCTCCTGGCTCGCAGCGCCCCCCGCAGTCGACGCCCAGGGATGATCCACAGCATGACAATCGCTATGCCATGAAAGATGAGTATGGAGCGTTTGCTTGTTGCTCCCGTTGTCGTGCCAGTAAGAAGTGACAAAGCAAGGTCATCGATGGGAGCTCGCGACGAGTTCGACAGAACGACGACGATACGCCCTGTCGTCCGGGAGTGAGCGACGAACGACCGAAACCCCGCGGTTCGGCCGCTGTTCCAAACTATAGATTCGCCTTCGCTAGATCCGACGAGCCAGCCATAACCGATTCGTTGTCCTTCGGTCGCGGCGCGCTTGCCGGTCGTTGCCGCAATGCCAGGAGCCGTTCCGTCACTGATTGCTTTCATCAGAGTCGTTAGATCTTGAGCTGTCGACCAAACGCCGACTCCGGCACCTTGCCAGGGTACTGATACCCACGGTTGAGCCGGGCGGTAGTTCAATCCCAGGCCAATCGCATGATCGGGCGGGACAGGATCACCCGGGGAACGCAACACTGAATCTGTCATCCCGAGCGGTTCCAGCACTTCTGACCTCAGCAGCTCATCGAACGCCACTCCTTGAGATTCCGCGAGCGCTACCCCAAGGCCCGCGAAACCTAGATTCGAGTAGCTGAACTTGGCGTTGCTGTTCCAGGACGAACCAACGTCGCGACCGATGTCAGCAGCGCTGTCATCTAGTGGTTGACGATCGAAAAGCCCAGAAAGCGATATCTCAGCGACTCGCCAGACCGATGGTGAGTCACGTGGAAGCCCCGCATGGTGAGCCGCTAGGTCGGCAAGGGGCGGACCTGAGGGGGGCACAGCACCCGCACCGAACACCGTTGAGGAGTCAACCAGTCCACGGTCCTCTAGAGAAGCAAGCAACATTCCTGTCAGGCCCTTCCCGACTGACCCGATCTCAAAACGCGTGGTCGGGGTGATCGATTGACCGTCTGCCCTATTCCCGAAGCCAGCGTAAGTCGTGGCTCCATCAGATTCGACCACCATCACCGACAATGCATCGAAGCCAGCTGTCCTCGAACCCAGAACCTCGTTGACCTTGTCAGCCAAGACAGCGTCACCGCTCGTGTGTGGAGCCAAAGAAGACGGGCCGAACGAAAAGACGATCAGCAGAACCACCGCGACGAGCGCGCCCACAATCGGGAATCGAGATCTACCCCAACTCACGAACCGCGAAACATTGGAGAGGCTACGCACGCCCCTTCGCGGATGCTTGAACCGGCCTTCGTCGTCGAACAGCAGACTTGGACAGCTAGAAAACGATCCACATCCGCTCCGTCGGCGCCGCCTGCGGTGAGCTAGCAACCTCTGTGTCCAGTACATCTAGAACCTTGGTAACGAGGTGCTGCTATGCGAAGCTGCCGATGCGGATTTCGTCACCGATTGGTTCAAGTCCGCTGGTGCCGCCGCCGCCCCTTGAGGTGATGTCACCAATGGTGATGGGAATTGTGCGGTCTGTGAGACGGATCTCAAACACGTCGCCTTCCTTGATTTCAGGCAACACCCAGAAATCAATAAAGCATGTTGTATCTGTTCTCAACTCTTGTCGTATAATCGCGGATTCCCCAGGCTTGAGTATCTCAAGTCCGTCCTCTCCGAGCGAATGAGCTATGAAGAGGAAGGTAGCGCCGTCTGAATCAAATGAGTAGGCGACTTGAGTGACGCAATCAGGTTCCTGAGGCGGTGCCGAAAAACTGGAGCTACTTCCGATATTGTCGTATAAGTCTCCCTGTTTTGCGAAATCTTCGCCGCATTCACCACCATCGACTATGTCGGCGATGTTGATTCTGGATCCCGATGACGCAATGCAATATAGTTCACCAGCTTCGGTATAACTGACAGCTTGGTATTTGTCGGTCGATTCGTTATCTGAGCAGCCAGGCAACAAGAATGCTAGAAGTATCGCAGGAATAAGTAGATATTGGGTGAATTTTGTTTCCTTCATTATTTCAACTCTCTAACGATTCGGGTCTAGGTGTTGATTAAAACAATCTAGATCAGCGGTAGCGATCCGGATTTCTTCTTCAGTCAAGGCCGCTATGTCTTGAACATCTGAGCCAATAGTGAAAAACTTCGCCTCAATATAGTTGAAAGCGTCGATTGGCGAATTGAATTGATAACCAAGACTCTTCATACACTTTCTCCAGTTGTTCTGAGCTTCGATGAATCCGGGATCTGCCAGAACTCTTTCGTCGACTCCTGGTGGCATATCTTGATACTCTTGGACTACTTGTTGGATATCTACAAAGTTCAGTTGATTCTCACACTCGCCTCCTGACGAGGTTGACTCCTCAAAGGCTTCGCGTTGAGCCTCTGGAAGACCACCGCCGGTCACAATTGCCTGAACACCGGTGCCAGCTTCGCCATCGACGATCCCATAGCCAACTGTACGAATCATTTCGGCTCTACTCCGCAACCCCCCGTGATCAGATGTCACGGTGACTTGGGCGGTCCGTGGCGTATAGTCGAACCCTGCCTCTTGCAGACATGCGGCAAACGCCTCCTCGGCTTCATTGAACTGCTTAAGCGCACCGCGGATCACTTGATCAAGCGCAGCAGCATCCAAAATCGGTTCTGTCGCAACGGGATCGGGTGGAGCAGTCTCAGAACACGAAACACACACGCAGACGATGAACACCAAAACCGGTGGTGCCCACCGTCTGCGTTCTCTGAGTCGAGACATGCTTGTATACTTGCCCGCTGAAGGTCTCGCGCCGCGCGGATTTCTAGAAATTTATCAAAAAATCTCGAGGAGGGCTGTCGGTGCCGGTTGGGGGCGCCTTTCTGCGAGCGACGCGGCCGACTCACGTTGATGTCAGGTGCCGATGATGTGGTAGCCGCCGTTTACATGGGAATTCGGACCTCAGGACGATTGGGTGCTGATGCGGGCTTGGCGGACGCAGGCGGGGAGACCGAGGCCGCGCATAGAAGCTCCGGCGACGGTGACGCCGGGGGTGTCACGTTGCAGGCACGTGTCGATTTGGTCGCAACGTTCGAGATGGCCCGGAAGATACTGCGGGAGACTTTGGTGCCACGGCGTGACTCGCACGGCGCTTTCGCCTTGCAAACCTATGGTCAGCGTCAATTCCTGGCGCAGGGTGTTGACCAGTGACGACTCGTCCAGCGCTAACCAGCGTCGATCATCGACTCGGCCCGCTGAGACCCGCAAGACGGCGTGGTCGCCGTCGTCGTAGTGTTCCCATTTCGACGATGCCCAAGAACAGGCGGTCATCAACAATCCCTGGTTGCGTGGAACCAGAAAACCCGCACCGTCAAGGGTGTGGTCCACGCCTTGTAAGGGAACGACGAAAGTGACCAGCACAGCGTCAGAGTAGGCAAGGCTGGTTAGCAGCGAAGCAGCTTCGGGGGAGTGAGGCTCAAGCAGTGCTGCGCTGACGAATCCTGGCGTGGTGATGATGACCCGATCACCGTCGAAGTGACCGGACGTTGTTGTGGCCCTCCAGGTATGACCGTGGCGTTCAAGAGAGACCGCCGGTGCATGAATGTAGATGTGGTCGCTGAGTTCATCATGGAGCGCGTCGATGACTCGTTGAGTACCGCCCTTGACCCCATGAAAGACCGGGCCCGGTGCCGCAGAGGCTCTCTGCTCGCGCAGAGCCTCAATGAACGGTCCGCCTCGGAGCGCTGCCTCTGCCAACGACCGCGCCCCTGCGGTGACACTCAGATTGTCGGCATTGCCGGCGTTGATGCCGCCGAGCAACGGGTCCACGAGTCTTTCAAACACCTCGTCACCGGCACGGGCGCGGACCACTTCCCCGACCGTGGCGTCGCCGACCAATCCGGGGTGATCAGCGAAGCCGCGTGTCTTCAACTCAGCGATACCTTCAGCCGAGACGATCCCGCCAGCGCTGAGTTCATCTGGTTCCAACGGCACGCCCAAGACGCTCGGCGGGATCGGCCGAAGTGCCCCGTCAACCCAGATGAAGGCACCGCTGGAGGCGGGCGACACCAGATCATCGCCCAAGCCAAGTTCACGGCACAGATCCGACATCTCGGGTTCGCGGGCCAGAAATCCGTCGGCTGCACAGTCAACGTCGAACTCAAGCGCCGATCTCTCCACTGGACCACCCGCGATCTTGCCTCCCACCCGCCGGCTCGACTCCAGCAGAACAAAGTCATCACCTTGTTGGTGGAGCTGGTGGGCCGCAGACAACCCGGTGATGCCACCACCGATGACCACTGTCTGACTGCTCATCGCTACGTCAGGTCAGCCGATCCGACGGTGCCCTCCGCGTGAACGACCCTCACAACCTCGCTGAGCACATCGGGATCACTAGAGGGCAACACGCCATGCCCGAGGTTGAAGATGTGCCCTGGATGACCGGCATTGCGTGCGAGAACCTCGCGGGTTCCAGCAACGGCCGCGTCGACACCGGCGATCACCGCGGCGGGGTCAAGGTTGCCTTGCAGTGCCACGGTGTCGCCGAGACGAAGCCGGGCTCTGTCGATCTCAACGCGCCAGTCGATGCCCACAACATCGGCGCCGGTGCTCTTGATGAGTTCCAGCAGTTCACCGGTGGTGACACCGAAGTGAATCCGAGGTACACCGGTTCTGGCGATAGCACTGAGCACCTTCTGTGAGTGCGGCGCCACATACCGCTGATATTGGGCCGGCGAAAGCGCTCCCGCCCATGAATCGAACAGTTGAACCGCTGAAGCTCCACCGTCGATCTGCGAAGCGAGCGAGGCGATGGCGAGATCGGCCAGTCGGTCCATCAGCGAGTGCCACAACTGCTCATCGTTGAGCATTAACGATTTTGTGTTCAAGTAGTCACGTGACGGTCGCCCCTCGATCAAATACGACGCCACAGTGAAAGGTGCCCCGGCGAATCCGATGAGCGGCACGTCAAGTTCGTGGACTAGTTGCCGAACCGTCTCAAGCACATAAGGAGTGTCAACAGCGGGATCGAGAGGGCGTAGACGGCCCAGGTCAGTGGCAGTGCGAAACGGTTGTTCTATCTCGGGTCCAACTCCGGGCGTGACTGTGACTCCGAAACCGATAGCATGGACGGGCACGACAATGTCGGAGTAGAGAATGGCGGCGTCCACCCCATAGCGACGTACAGGTTGAAGGGTTATCTCGGTGGAGAGATCGGGGTTCTTGATCGCGTCGAGGATCGTTCCGGTGCCGCGGATCGCCCGGTATTCAGGCAGAGAGCGTCCTGCTTGGCGCATGAACCAGACCGGAACTCGGTCATGGGGCAGACCTCGACAAGCCCGGATGAAACAATGGTCGTCGAATCGGTTGGGTGTGCCCACACCGACCACGCTAGCCATGCTGTGCCTGTTGGATGAGAGCGTTCAGGCCAACCCCGGTCGGGGTTTCCAGCAGTCGGTCGACCGCGATCTCACCGGCTCGCACGGCTCGGTGCCGCTGGGCTTCGTTGTCGCTGGAGAGATCTTCGAGTGTGTCGGGGTGAGGCTCGACCACCACGACTGCGGTGCCCTGACGCCGCACCTCACTGACCTCGTTGGCTAGCTTGTGGCTGAACCAACTGCGTACCGGATTGGTGATGCGCCCGAGCGCACCACTGCCCCCGGTCATGGCCGACGAAATGATCACAAGGTCAAAACCGAGCATTCCTGTGAGATCGGCATTCGTAGCGGAATGGACACCGCCGTCGATGTATTCGACTTTCCCGATCTGTGCGGGAACATATATCCCTGGCACCGCGGAGGATGCTCGTGCCGCCTGTCCGATCGTTCCTCTCACATCGTCGCGGCCGAACACGATACGGCGACCGTCACTTGCTCGGACGGCAACTATCCAGGTTGGCAACTCTGTCCAGCGGCCTGGGTGGAGTTCGTTCATGCGCTTTTCGGAGGCAACGCCGGAACGGGTGCCTCGGGGAACGGCCCCGAATGCGGCTCGAACGGGGTCGGGATTCCACGGAGGCCACAGGGCGTTGAGTGACATTTTGGGTGAGAGCGGCCGCCAATCACGCTCAACGGTAGGTTCGTCGTAGTCGGTGGTGACACGGGAATAGATTTCGGCCGCTTCGGCGCTTACCGGCTCACCGCGAAGCCGGGCGACCCGATCAAGCGCTGAAACCCCGCTACGCACGCTGATGGCGGTGAAGGCACCGGCTGAAGTACCGACGATGAGGTCCGCGCCGCGTGGGTCCCAGCCCACCTCTGACGCCAGCCGGGACAATACCCCGCAGTGCCATGGGTCGCCGATAATTCCGCCTGCACCAAGAACTAGACCGACTGAGAACATCCCCGCAGCGTACGAGCGTCCGCGCCCCGCTAGACTGAATGGCTTCCTATTCGCAGTTTCCTATTCCTCTGGCCCTTCTGAGAGTTCATCCGCCCAGTGTCGCAACCTCATCGAGAACTTGAAGCTGAACAGGCATATCTCGACACTGCCTATGGCTGTCTTGACGACTCGCGTGAGCGAGTACGGCGAATCACCGAAATGTTCGAAGCAAACCCGGGGGGCACCAACCAGGCGCGGTTCGAGCGAGAATCGGTACTTCAGGGTGCCCTGAATCGCCTGACCCGACTCAACCTGGGTGATCGCTCGTTGGTGTTTGGGCGCATCGACCCGGCAGGGACCGATGAACGCTTCTATATCGGTCGGGTTGGTGTCTGGGACGACGATCAGAACGCGGTGGTGGTCGATTGGCGAGCGCCGGTTTCTGAAGCCTTTTATCGGGCGACAGGTTCTGAGACTATGGGCCTTGAACGTCGTCGGTATTTCGCCACACGGGGTCGCACACTGCTAGGGATTGACGATGAACTCTTCGGCGATCTAGCCGATCCAAACCGCGATGGCGATGTGGCAATCAGAGGCGAAGGTGCATTGATCGCCGCGCTCGAGGCGGCGCGCACGGGTCGTCTCGGCGACATCATCGCCACGATTCAAGCTGAACAGGACCAGATTATCAGGGCGCCGATGCCGGGGTTGCTGGTGGTTCAGGGTGGTCCCGGTACCGGCAAGACCGTAGTTGCACTGCACCGGGCTGCCTATCTCCTCTACACTCACGGACTTTCTCTGGAGTCCCAGGGCGTCTTGGTTGTTGCCCCGAACAGGCTGTTTATCGCATACATCGAACAGGTTCTGCCATCGCTGGGCGAGGCGGGTGTGACCATTGCGGTGCTAGCCGATTTGGTCCAGCCTCGGGTTCGAGTTGACATGCTCGACAACGAACCGACTGCTCGTATCAAGGGCGACCCTCGAATGGTGGATGTGCTTGTAAGGGCCGTGTCAAACCGCCAGCGCCAGCTTCGAGCCGATCAGTATTTCGGGTTTGGTCTGCAGCGTTTGCGGATCACTGTTGCGGAGTCCCGCAGAATCGTCTCTGTGGCCCGAAGGCGTTCCCGAACCCACAATGCGGGTCGCAAGATCGTGGAGGATCGGTTTTTCGAAACGCTTGCTGCGAGCGCTCGCACCCATGTCGACCCTCAGGTTGTGCGTGAACGCATGCGGCATGACCTCCGGGTCCGCGAGACGCTCGATTGGATGTGGCCGGTTCTCACTCCCGCTCATCTGCTGCACGACCTCTATGGCTCGCGAGCGCTCTTGAAGTCTGCGAATCATGAATCTTTCGGCGAAGAGGAGATCCTGCGTCTGCACCGGTCTCGTGCCGAACATGCCGATCAGGTTGTGTGGAGTTTTGAAGACGTGCCTCTGCTTGACGAGGCCCGCTCTCTATTGGGTCACCGTCCAGGCAAACGTGTGTTGGACGCGGTTCGCACCTATGGGCACATATGTATTGACGAGGCCCAGGATCTTTCGCCGATGGAGTTGCGCATGGTGGCGCGTCGGTCGCTCAACGGGTCGCTGACTGTTGTTGGTGATATTGCCCAGGCCACTGGAGCGTGGGCCAATAGCGATTGGAATTCGGTTATTTCTGCGTTTGCCAGCAAGCACGAGCCGAGAATCGCCGAACTTACTGTCGGCTATCGGATCCCGGGTCCGACTATGAAACTGGCCAACAGGATTTTGCCGTTTGCCGCTCCGGGGTTGTGTCCGCCCACGCCCGTCCGAACCGATGGCGACGAGCCTCAACTTGTCGAAGTGCAAGGCCCGATTGGCGATGCTGTGACCCAAGTTGTGCTGGGGGAACTTACCGCGGTCGGGGAAGGGAATGTGGCTGTGATCGTTCCGGCCTCGCTGCTTGAGAGTGTGTCTTCGGCCTTTGAAACTCATGAATTGTCGTTTGGCGGGCCCACTCGTCACGGGCTCGATCAGCGGGTCACTGTTGTGCCGGTGCGTCTGGTCAAGGGTCTTGAGGTGGACGCGGCGGTTGTGGTTGAGCCGCGGCGGATCGTTGACGAGGAGATCGAGGGTTTCAGGTCGTTGTACGTGGCGTTGACGCGGGCCACAAAGCGAGTGACGGTGATATACAGCGAAGTGCTCCCCGAACTACTTGGGTTACCGAGTTCGTAGGAAATGACTCTCGGCGGTAGGATGTAAGGCATGCCTCACACAGATGTCGACGACGCGCTTGTTGCGTTGGTGGTCGTAACCAAAGATCTGTGGGTGAATCGTTCGGTTCCTGTGTTGAAAGGCGCGGATCTGGTGGCTTCGCCGGGTCAGCATCTTGTGATCTTGGGTCCGAGTGGTTGCGGCAAGACCACTTTGCTTCGCGCCATCGCGGGTCTTGAACCGGTCGAGCGGGGTGAGATCTGGGTCGGTTCGCAATTGGTTGCCAGTTCTAACGTGCAGGTGGCTCCTGAGAAGCGCCGTGTGGGGTTGGTGTTTCAGGATGGTGCGTTGTTCCCGCATATGAGCGTTGCTGCCAATGTGGCCTACGGCCTCCCGCGAGCAGACCGCTGGCGGAGATTCGGACTAACCAGTGAGCGTGGTCGGGAATCCGTGCGGATGATGTTGGAGATGGTTGGGCTTGAGGAGTTCGGTGATCGTTTGCCTGGTTCGCTTTCGGGTGGGCAACAGCAGCGTGTTGCGGTCGCTCGTGCGTTGGTGCCGCGGCCTTCGGTTCTGCTGTTTGACGAGCCTTTTTCGAGTTTGGATTCGAACCTGCGTGCGGGCGTCAGGTCCGAGGTTGCTCAACTCCTGAAAGAGCTGGAGATCACCGCTATTTTCGTGACCCACGACCAGACCGAGGCTTTTGAACTCGGTGATGAAGTGGCGGTGATGCGTGATGGGGTGCTGGTTCAGCAGGCGACTCCTGCTGAGCTCTATAACCGGCCGGCAGACCCCTGGTTGGCTGCTTTCGTGGGTGAAGCAGAGTTGTTGGCGGGTTATGCCAGGGGATCAGAAGCAGACACTGTGCTTGGACGTATTCCTCTTGCGAACTCGATGAGTGGTCCGGTTGAGGTTCTGGTACGACCCGAGGAGATCGTTCTTTCTCCGGGTTATGGCGGTCGAGTGGTCGGGATCGACTACTGCGGCCATGACGCGCTGATAAGTGTTGTGTTGGCGGGAGGTACGGTGGTGAGGAGCCGAGCCACTGGTGCGCCGAGATTTGCAGTTGGTACCGAGGTTGCGGTGGGTCACACCGGGGTGTCAACCTTGGCCTACGGTGGATCTTCTGAATCAGCGCCGCTGGTAGCCGAGACGGCCAGTTAGTCCGCTTCTAGCGACGATGTATAGGGTCTGTGACAAATGTCATATGTTAGGTATGCCTAACACGGGATGAATAGTGGCTATATTCCCCGGCATGAAAACATCGAGAACCTACTTCCCTGTGTTAGCGGCTCTACTCGGTTTGGCGTTGTTCGCAACCGCCTGCGGAGACGACGGAGGATCAGATGAAAGCATCACGCTCTACTCGGGGCGCAACGGAGAATTGATCCAACCACTCGTCGACGACTTCATCGACACAACTGGGATCAGCGTTGAGGTGCGCTATGGAGATTCTGCTGAATTGGCGTTGCTGATCCAAACCGAGGGTGACAACACGCCGGCAGATCTCTTTATCTCCCAAAGCCCGGGAGCGCTTGGCTTACTAGCAGGCGAGGGTCGTCTAGCCACGCTTGGAAGCGAACTCACCTCACTTGTGGATGAGGGCTTTGCGGCCGGCGACAACACCTGGGTCGGCATCACCGGCCGAGTACGAGTAGTCGTCTACAACAGCGACCTCGTTGATGAAGCTGATCTACCAGCATCGGTCCTCGACCTAGTCGAACCCAAGTACGCGGGCAACGTTGGAGTTGCTCCCAACAACGGTTCGTTCCAAGACTTCGTCACCGCTATGCGCAATGAACTGGGAGACGACGCAACCCGCGATTGGCTTGTGGGAATGGCAGAAAACAACTCTCCCAACTATCCCAAGAACTCCCCGATAGTTGAGGCTGTCGGTCGCGGCGAGATACCGATGGGATTGGTCAACCACTACTACAACCTTCGTGCTGTTGAAGCCGATCCCTCCGTGGCCAGCAAAAACCACTTTCTCCCGGTTGACGATATTGGTTCATTGGTAATCGTTACTGCCGGAGCGGTGCTGTCATACTCTGGAGCCTCAGAAGCCGCCGAGTCGCTGCTGAGTTTCCTGCTAAGCGATGATGCCCAGATGACCTTCGCCGAACAGACGCAGGAGTACCCGTTGGTTGCGGGTGTTGCCGCGCCCTCCGGTTTGCCATCTCTAGACGGATACGCCGCTCAAACCATCGACTATGACCTGCTGGGAGACGGTCTGCTGGGAACGATCAATCTGATTCGAGAAAGTGGCATTGAGCAGTAGCACCGAACGCCGGAACCGCGTCCTGTTGCAGCGGGCCCAACAAGGCGGCACTGTCTATCACGGTGCGGCCAACGGCGGGTCGATTGCGCCAAGTCGTCGGCCTCCCGCCGTGATGTTGGCTCTCTCAGTTCTAGTCGGCGTTGTCTTTATGGGGCCGTTCGGGTACGTCGTTTCGCGCAACCTTGATTTGGGAACCGACCTCGGCTCACTGTTGCTGTCTCAGTCAACGTGGGATCCGCTGCGCCGCTCACTTCTCCTCGGGTTCTTGGTAGCGGTCTCCACAGCCGTAATCGGCACTAGTTTGGCCTGGTTGACGATCCGCACGGACCTTTGGGGCCGTCGCATCTGGCGTATCCTTGCCCCTCTACCGCTAGTCTTTCCCAGCTTCGTAGGGGCGACCGCCCTAATCGCCGGCTTTGCGACCGGTGGCCTTGTCGAGGATCTTGTCTCCCCGCTAGGCATCACCGACCTTCCAGACATGAAAGGGTTTCGCGGTACTTGGCTTGTCCTCACCTTGTTCACCTATCCCTATGTGTATCTTCCGGTAGCAGCCCGCATGGCTTCGCTTCCACCGTCGCTTGAAGAGTCGGCCCGTCTGCTCGGACGAAAACCGCTGACGGTCTTTTCTACGGTTGTTCTTCCGCAGGTTTGGAGTGCTGTCCTAGCGGGAACGATGCTCGTGTTCTTGTACACGATCAGCGATTTCGGGGCTGTTTCCCTGCTCGGCTACAGCACCTTGGCTGAACAAATCTACGCAGACCAGCTATTCGACCAGGCCCGATCGATGGGACTTGCACTGATATTGGGGGTTGCAGCCCTGTGCGTTGTGATGAGCGAACGCGCGCTGGAGCGGCGCCGTGCTCGAGTGGAGGTGACTCGCAGCCAAGATCCGCTGATCGTTCCCCTCAAGGGTTGGAGTATCCCGGTGTTAATCGCGGTTGCAGCCTTTATCGGTAATGCACTGATCGGTCCGGTAGCGGTCCTCGGGTTCTGGGCTTGGCGAGGTCTCACCGCCGACATCGACTCTGTGGGTCTGGGAATCGACATCGGGGCTCTCGTGGAGCCGGCGCTGCACACCGCCGAAGTTGGTCTGATTACTGCGTTGGTGGCTATAGCGGTGGTGTTGCCGATTGCATGGCTGACGGGGCGTTATCGCAGTCGGATTGCGGGCGCAGCCAATTCGATGGTGGTGGCAGGTTTTGCGCTTCCAGGGGTGGTGATTGCTCTCTCCTTGGTTTTCTGGGCCATCGACGCTCCTATCATCGGCCGCTGGTACCAGACTCTTCCGCTGCTCATCGTCGCCTATGTTCTGCACTTTGGTGCTCAAGCGAGTCGAGCTGCCCATGTTGCGGTAGAGGCAGTACCGGAAACTTACAGCGACGCCGCAGCGACCCTGGGAGCGAACCGGTCACGACGCTTCCTAACCGTTGAACTTCCACTCATGGCACCAGGCCTTTTTGCTGGTGCCGGCTTGGTGATGCTCTCCACCATGAAGGAACTTCCGGCCACTCTGCTGTTGGCCCCGATCGGATTCGACACGCTTGCGACAGAGGTTTGGGGCGCGGGTGAACGAGGAGCCCTAGCTCAAGGCGCGGTGGCCTCTCTGGCGTTGGTTGCGGTCAGCTCCGTACTGACCTGGGCGGTCGTGCTTCGCCGTCTTGATGTGCACTGACTTGGCACGTGCCGCGGCGCATGTCGGATAGCTGACACTCTGTGTGTCGCATCGGTGACTCAGTTTGTCTTCAAGTCCTGCCAACATGCCTGCTCGGCGGATGTACCCGGCAGTGAGCGGCGGACACATCGGGGCGCGTTTCATGGGGGGTCCCCAAGCGGGAGGGACTCCCCCCATGAGCGTGGTGTATTGTCAGGCATGCGTGGATTGAAGTCTCAGCCCGTTGGGGCTTGTACACGCGGTCTCTAGTGTCGAGGACGAGGAGGGAGGTCTCATGCGGTCCATTCGTCTTGGGATGACAACGTGTGTGTTGGTGCTGGCTCTGCTTTTTGCGGGCTGTGGTGGAGATGACTCCGACGAGTCCGGTGAACCCGCTGAGCCTCAAGCGACAGAAACCACCCCAACTTCATCGACGACGTCAACTACCGTGCCGATCCCCCAAGACGCAGTGGCCCTCGGGGAACTGCAGATCATTGGGGTCGAGTTCGGCGATAGCGGTTTCGTGAGGATCCAGAACCGGGGCAGCGCAGATGCCAATGTCAACGGCATCTATATCTGTCAATTCCCGCAATACACGGACCTCGGTACCGAGGTAACTGGTGGTGTCGATTGATGCCGGAGCAACGGTCGAAGTTCCTGCTTCGGCTGTCGGGGGACTGAGTGCGGAGGGTGGCGAGGCTGCGCTCTACGCCAACAACAGCGACTTCGGGTCACCGGACAATATTTTGGCATACGTGCAGTGGGGGACCGGAGGCGCTCGAGCCGAGGTAGCCACCGCAGCCAACATTTGGGCAGGAACCGATGTTTCGATCACTCCCGATCCCGCCTATAACGACATCGTGCTTGAGGGTGACCCCGTTGACCCAGAGAATTGGAGCTGAGTTGGGAATTGAGGTCTATCCCATCACGGCGACGTTAGGAGCCGAAGTAACGGGTGTTGACATGGCCGATGTCGATGGTGTCATTCTCGACCAACTTAAAAAGGCCTGGTTAGACCATAAAGTGCTGGTCTTGCGTGATCAGCACATCACCACCGAGGAACACATTGCCTTCGGACGGCTCTTCGGAGAACTTGAGATCCATCCCTTCGCGACCGGGCGCAGGCAATACCCCGAGATTGTCAAGATCAAATCAACCGCGGAGCATCGATACGCCGCCTCAAACTGGCATTCCGACGTGACCTGGCGCCAGGAACCGTCAATGGGATCGATCCTGCGCGGAGTTGTGATACCTCCAGTGGGAGGCGACACCTGCTTCGCCGACGCGGCTGCCGCGTATGAAAATTCGTCTCCTCGATTCAGGGCCAAAGTGGACGAACTGTTTGCCATTCACGATTTCTCACAAACGTTCGGTCTGCTTCTCAGTCCCGAAGAACGGGCAGAGAAACAAAAGGAGTTCCCCCCGGCACGTCATCCGGTTGTTCGCACCCATCCCGAAACCGGTCAACGCTCCATTTATACCAACCGCTCCTTCGTCTCTCATATCGAAGGTGTCGACAGCGACGAAAGCGAGCGAATCCTTGATCGTCTTGAACGGGCGATCATGAATCCGTCGGTTCAGTGCCGGATCCGCTGGGAAGTCGACACCTTCGTGATGTGGGACAACCGAGCCGTGCAACACAACGCCACCGACGATTTCTGGCCGGCCACACGCCATGTGGAGCGGGTTACCATCGTCGGAGAGAGGCCCTTTTGATGAACAAGTTTTTGATGAACAGGTTGATGAGCGAAAGCGAGACACGATGACACAGACCCTCACGACTCTCGATATCCGTCCTCTCACGGCGACTCTCGGCGCCGAGGTTTTCGGTTTCGATATGGCATCGGTCGACGATTCGACCCGTGACCAACTGCATCAAGCGTGGATGGACCACAAGGTGCTGGTGTTTCGTGATCAGCACATCACCGCCGAGGAACACGTTGCCTTCGGACGGCTCTTCGGAGATCTTGAGATTCACCCGTTTACCGACAACGACGAAGAGCACCCCGAAGTGATCGTGCTTGAAGCCGGAGGAGACAGCGGCAAGACCTTTGTTGCTGCGGGTTGGCACAGCGATGTGACCTGGCGAGCTGAACCGCCGATGGGTTCCATCCTGCGGGGGCGCATTGTTCCGCCGGTGGGTGGTGACACCTGCTTTGCCGATGCCACCGCGGCTTATCAGCGTCTTTCCGACGAGTGGAAGCAAAGGGTGGACGGCCTGTACGCGATCCACGACTACTCGCGTGTTTTCGCTAACCGTGTCGAGCCCGCCGAAGCGGAGAAGATTCGGGCGAAGTATCCGCCGCAACTCCATCCAGTCATCAGAACCCATCCGGTCACGGGCGCCCGCGGGATATACACCAACATCGGCTTCACGTCACACATTGATGGGATCTCGGCCGAAGAAAGCGACGAGATTCTGCGTTATCTTGAGCGGGCGATTATGAATCCGTCGGTTCAGTGCCGTGTGCGCTGGGGGGTCGACACGTTCGTGATGTGGGACAACCGGGCCGTGCAGCACACGGCCACCGCCGACTTCCTGCCTCAGCACCGGTTCATGGAGCGCGTCACGATTATTGGCGACCGCCCCTTCTAGTCCGTTTGCCCTTGGTTTTCTCAGCAGAGGGGTTCGTAGCGGATACCTGAGTCGGCTAGGCGGTTGAGGGCGTCGTCGAGGGCTTCAACGGTTTGGGAACGTTCACCGCCGCCATCATGTAACGACACGATCGCACCGTCGGATGCGCCGGCCACTATCCGGTTGGCGATCGTTTCGGCACCGGGGTTGCGCCAATCAAAGGTGTCGACTGTCCAGAGAGCTATAGCCAGACCGTGGGAAGCCGCCCAATCGTAAGTGAACGCATCTCTGGATCCGTAGGGTGGTCGCAGACACGGCGCCGCATGTTCGCCGAGGATTTCCTGGGTCCGGCTGATGGTTTGATCGAACGATTCTCTCGAGAGCGTGGTCAGGTCTTCGTGAAGCCAGGTGTGGTTTGCAACGGTGTGTCCTTCGGCGACGATCCGTTCGACAATGGCCGGGTACCGCTCAACGAGATAGCCGACCACGAAGAAGGTGGCGCGGGCGTTGTGGCGAGCGAGGATGTCGAGCATTTGCGGTGTGTAGACGGGGTGTGGACCGTCGTCGATAGTGAGATACACAACATCGCCAGGTTCGGCAGTCGGTCTTATGGGGATCGTTGGCAGCGGGACCACCGGGTTGGAATCTGAGAAAGCGCGGAGCGGCAGCACCGTGACGGTCAGCTCGTAGTCAGCGGTTTCTCCGTGGGTGGACACCACGCCCAGCCTCCATGGCCCGCTGGCGGGGAGAGTCACGTTCGTTGTCTGGGTTCGGTCGTTTAGCGAGGCAAGCACAAAATAACCGAAGTCAACGGACAGCCAGACTCCTAGCGGAGCCGTCAGCTCGACGTTCATTTCCTGTTGCTCGCTGGCCTGCAAAGTGTAGGTTTGCCGCTGGCTCGGCTCGATCGTTCCTGTTTCGGTGGCCGATATCGCCCCGCCCTCGAATTGGATGGCGATGTCGGGCAGTTCCAGTTCGGGCAACGGGAGGTTCTTGAGCGGTCTGGTGCTGATCACTTCAGCTTGAGGTTCCGCTTCGGTCAAGTCGATTTCGAGGGTTTTGCGTTGGGTGATGACAGTGAACGGCTCGTCGTCGAGACGGTCCAACAGCGTCACTTCGATCAGACCGTGTTCGACTGCGATCTCTTCGATGATGACGCGATCGCCGACATGCACGGGTGTTTGTGGCTGGGGTGTTCCCTCGTTGTTGATTACGGGAACGATCAGGTGAAAGACACCGGTTCCTGCTGACCGTTCACTAATGTGCGCGACGAGGTCGTCATCTCCGTCGTTGTCGAGGTCACCTTGAGTGACCCGATTCTGTAGCAGGAACATCGTTTCGGAGTCGCCGCCGTAGGAGATCGTGGCTTGCCCGTCTTCTAAGCCGACGGTGTCGCCGTCCAGTTCGAAGCTGAGGTTCTCAAGATCTTCCCAGGCGATCAACGCTGGTTCCGCAGGTGTTGTGGTGGTGCTGGGCGGTGCGGTTGTTTGGGGCGCTTGAGTTTGGGTTGTGGTGGTCGTGGTGCTGGTGGTGTTGGTGATGGGCGTCGTGGTAGAAGGGTTCTGGTCTGTTGCGGTGGTGTCGTCGGAGCAAGCGGCCATCACCATGGCCAGCACTAGGCCAATGAGGACTAGTGCGCCATTCCGTGTTGTTGCGACGTTCGCCACGCGTGACCTTCTTTTGGTTCGTGCCTACGGCGAGGTTACAGCGCGTCTCGGCGTTGAGTGATTGATGTACTTGGGCGGATGACAGCGCCAGAAGGGCAGGTTGTTGCCGTCAAGTCACATCGCTACCGTTGAGGTCCGCGGGGTGGAGCAGTTTGGTAGCTCGTCGGGCTCATAACCCGAAGGTCGCGGGTTCAAATCCCGCCCCCGCCACCACCAAAAGCCCAAGTCCGAGCACACGCCCCGACTTGGGCTTTGTCGCGCTTCGTGAAATCCAGGGTCTTCTCACTCTCGTCGCGGGCGGCCATCGCCTGCCTCGCCTCGGTAAGACCTGATCGGATCAGTTCCTGCATCTGGTTGAATCGGATGCCCGAGTCCGGATGCTGAACCAGATTTTGGGTGCACGGCAACAAAACCACCCCTCCCACACCCCTAGTAGCCCGGGGCAACCCCGACCATGACATACGTTGCCTCTCTGCTCCTAAGAACCGCAAAAAAGTTGAGCGGTATCCTGCAACCGCCGTTTAGCGCGCTAATTTCTGACCGTAGAGTCAAATATGTTAGATATAATAGAAATATAATACCCTAATAGGTTGTATCTAAGGAGTTATGCCAGTAATATAGGTGACTGGTAATACCGAAGACTGATGTAAGGAGGCCATATTGTGGCCGACCAAGGACAGCGAATAATGAGGATCCCCTTGCCGGTCCAATTGATCCGCGAGATGGACAACGTCATCATCAGCGGTGCCGGTGGCTATTCGACTCGGGCTGAGTTCATTGTGGACGCAATCCAGGAGCGGATCCTTGAACTTACCATCGAGGGAGTTGAAGACGCTGGCCCTCCGCCCGTTCACAAGGACCGTGTCTCGGCTGAGCTGGGATCACAGGAGGAGACCACTCATCAACGGTCGTCGGACTCGGGCATGCCCGTGACGATGGAGACGACAGGACTGGTACCCCGAGAGCCTGGGTTCAGCATCTCGTCAGTTGACAACCTCAGCCAACCCGAGGGCAAAGCTATGTTCGGTCTCCATAATCGGGACTATCCGTCCCTCTGGGCGCTCAACCAACTAGCTGAGATGGCTAACGAAGAGCCAATCTTTGTCGGGGAGTACCACGAACAGGTCCTGAAGGGCGCTTGGGACTTCGGCAAGCACCTGCTCTCGATGGAAGAGAGCACGGGTAGAAAGTGCACGGCGCTGTTCCCGACCAATCCTGACAAGCGCAAATCTGCGGAGTCTCGGTTCTGCATGTTCGCGATCGGAGACTTCCGGATCAAGAGGGACAAGACAATCAGCACCAGCGGCCCGCTGTTTGAGTGGCGAGTTGTGGGTCTAAGCGGTTCAGTTGACCAGCCTCGTATTGGCCTTACCGCAGCGGGGTGGCAGCTCCTCGCTGCCTTTGAGGGTCTCTCGGTCGACGAACCCCATGCCCCGGCATCCTTAGCCGCGTTCCTCACTCACCTCAAGGAGCACGCCCCCGCCGACTTGAGGGGCTTCGTCGAGATCCTGGGAGCGATCGGCCCAAAGGGGGCAACACGCCAGGACGTTCTCGACCACGCAAGTACGCAATGGCCCGAGTGGAACGAGAATGAGGTCTCGACCAACGCTGCTGGCTATATCGCCCGTGCCCGAGAGTGGGGACTTGTCGAACCGAAGCAATCCAATTTTCACTACCACCTGACACCTCTTGGCGTCGAACACATCATGGAAGGAAAGTAATGACCATCAACGAGAAGATTGTGGAGCAGGCGCTCAGCGCCCGCACGCCACAGGAAGCCGCTGCGGTTCAGGATCTGATTGCCTCGGCCATCGGGAAGCGTTACGAGCGCCCGCTCGGCGATAGGTGGAACAACCAGGGCATTCTGACTGGATCGGGTGCAAGTTACGACCACAAGTCACTCGAAGTGGTCACGAACATGCAAGACGCGGTCCTTGAACTGGAGGCGCTCCGCAACTACGGCTCCCGGGATGGCACTCCCTTCTCCACCCCTCACGAGGCCGCAGGCTCGCTCTTCGCCAGCCTCAACAGGAGGCAGAAGGCGGAGTTTACAACCGTAACGATCGACAGTGCTGGCGTCGGATCGGACAAGAAGCGCATCACTCTAACAATGCGCGACTTCGGATGTGGAATCGCCGATACCGACGTCCCCGAGAGTATCTTCTGCGTCGGGGCGAAGAACAAGGACGGGGTTGACTGGCAGCAGGGCACTTTCGGCCTTGGTGGTACGACCACCTACAGGAATGCGGAGGCCGTTGTGCTCGTAACCCGCCAGCACCCCGAACTCTTGGAACCTGGCCAGAGCGACCGGATCACGGTCGCAGTCGTGCAGTGGGAGAGGCAGCGCACCACAATCAACGCGTACTACCTCGTCGTCGCCGGGTGGGACAATAGCGACCACTCTTCATTTGCCCAGGCCTTGCCTTTGTCAATCCCCGCGACCGACTTCCCTGACTTCGAACCAGGCACGCATGTAGCGCTCATCGCCTACGACACTGAGGGGTTCGCCCGTAGGTCGGGCGATGAGAAGTCTTTCGACATGGTCCTAAACACGCGCCTCTTCAGACCGGTCCTACCCATCGTGTACCGCAACAACATCACCCGGCCAGACCGTGACGAGGTCCTAGACGGGCTTGCACGTCGGCTCGAGGACAATCCCAGCGAAACGGGTATTGAGGGGGAGGACACCCTCCCCTTCAATCACGACGGTGAGACGTACCAGCTTCCAATCCAGTTCCGGCTCTTTTCCAAACCTGGTGAGAGAGGTGAACGCCGCAACTTCGTTGCTCACGGTCATGCGCTATTGATCACCTCCAACGGACAGGTTCACTCCCATTGGACTCCACAGGACTTCAGACAGCGTACGAAGCTAAACAAGCTGCATGACCGCGTCCTCGTCGAAGTCCGAAGCGATGCCCTGCCCATCGAGGTCCGCACGGAGCTCTTCACAGCTGACCGGACCCAGCTCGTTCGCATCAGCGTCGCCATGCGACTTGAGAAGGAGATCGCCGCCTTCCTAGACCAGTGGGCAGAACTGTACGACGCCAACAGGGCGCTCATCCGTGAGGCGATAACGGGGGACAACAACGACCGCCCAACTATCGCCATCGCCGAGAAGATCGCCCGCGCCTTCAAGGCGAAGGGCTTCTCCCTCGGCGGAGTCGGAACCCGAGGAGGTGGAGGTGGCACCAAACCGCCGGACCCCACCCCTCCTGAAGATCTTTACGACGATCCGACCCACCTTGAGGGGCCAGAAACGGTTGAGGCGGTCCTTGGCGAGGTCAAGGGGATCCACTTCAAGCTCAACGCCAGGGATGGCTTTATCAGCCGTCGCGTCACCCCTCGGGTTACCTGCGATCACCCCGACATAGGGCCCTCGGAGATCACCATCGGCGAACTCCGCTCAGGCCGGTTCCGAGTGGCAATCGCCGTTCCAGAGAGTGCCGATCTGGGCAACTACAAGCTTGAGATCGAGTTGGATGATTGGGCCAGGTCCTCCGGGGGACTCGGTCCTCGCTTCGAGTGGACGACCAAGATCGAGTTTGTTGATGACATCATACCGAGGCCCGCTCCGAAACGCGGTGGAGGTAAGAAGAAGGGCAAGTCGGGCCCCGACGAGGGAGGGCTAGTGGCTCTGATCTGGAAGAGCGATACCGAGGATGGTGTCAACTGGAGTCCTGCCACCGTCGGAGAGATCGAGATGGTACCTGGCAAGGATCTAGCCGACAAGCGCCCTGAGTACAAGGATCTCGCCAAGATCGACACCGAGATTCCCACCATCGTCCTCAACCGTACGTTCTCGCCACTCAAGTCCTACGTCCAGGCTCGGGCCGTCAAAATCGCTGAGGAGCACAAAGAAAGAGCGCGTGAGCGGTACGCTGTTGGCGTTGGCGTCGCCCTCTTAGTCCTCGACGACGAGGAACGCAAGGCAGCTGGGAAGGCTGGCAAGCCGATCGACGAGGCGGCCCGAACAGCGGGAAAGGTCGCTGCCGCTCGCGCCGTACTCAGCGTGCTACCGGATACGACCGTCTCGCGAAGGAGCTTGACGATTGACTGAAATCCCGCGGTCCGAGAGGGTTGCCGTGTCTGGTAGCAGAACGCTACTGACCATTTCCATCCCATTTTGGCTCTGTCTGTGGGGTTTGGGCCGTCGCCTCAGGGGGCTTTGTGAGCGACCCGTCGAGCGCGACCTCAGACAAGTCGAGGCCCACGATCCGGTCAAAGGCTTCCAGCGCCTCGCCGCAAACCCGGTCGAACACCCCGACCGCGATCCATTCGTCGCGGCGGCCCCGAAGCGTGGTGTCAGACACCTCAAAATCCATGATCGCTTCCACATCGACCCACGACGCCCCCGAGATGATCCCCCGAAAACACACCCTGTCAGCGATCCGCGGTCGGTGACAACCCAACGGATGGCCCCGATCCGGCGGCGGCAACAACCACTTAGCAGACTCCGAGGCGAATCCGTTCCGGCTTAGCCGAGATAGCAACAAGTTGGGGTTCGAGTAGGGCGAAGCTCTGCGCCGAGGATCGCTGACGCTGCCACTCGCTGAAGCGAGGTCTGCGAGTCGGTGTCACAGCCTCGTGTCATCGTTGGGTTCTCGATTCCGGTGAGTTCCATGACGTGCCAAATGCGATTTCCCCGCAAGGCCGGGATCGAGGCAGTTGATCCAATACCAGGCTGCTCGGGTATCGCCCGACTCGCAGCTGTCGGCTACTACTCTCCGTGAAAGGATCCCAAGCATGGCCTATAGAACCATCGACCTCTTTGCAGGAGCGGGCGGGCTCACCGCAGGCTTCTGGCTGGCTCGCGACAGCACAGGAGTTGAACTCTACGATCCTGTCTTCGCGGTGGAGCACGAGCCGGCGGCTGCAGCCACCTACAAGGCCAACTTC
Organism: Candidatus Aldehydirespiratoraceae bacterium; assembly: GCA_965249055.1. Lineage (GTDB taxonomy): Bacteria > Actinomycetota > Acidimicrobiia > Acidimicrobiales > Aldehydirespiratoraceae > VXYK01. The sequence continues at coordinate 1,485,378 of CBDFKX010000002.1, forward strand.
GGCATACACGTCCATGACGGGGACATCGAGTTCATGGACCCCAGGGTGTACCCCAGCGCCGACATCATCATCGGAGGGCCGCCCTGTCAGGGATTCTCTCCGCTGGGCCGTGACCGCGACCCCGACTCAAAGGCGGCACTCAACGGATTGTGGGAGCATTTCCTTGCCGCAGTCGTGCAGGTGCGACCGCGCGCGTTCGTGATCGAGAACGTCCCCCAGTTCCAGCGCTCCGCCCAGTTCAACGAGCTATTGGACCGGATGGCTAATCACCCCTTCCTGTCGCAGTTCGGCTGTGGCTACGGGGTACTGAATGCCGCGGACTACGGGGTGCCGCAGACCAGGAGACGGGGCATCTTCATGGCGGTCTACAAACAGTCCGTGCCTTGGCCTCCTCCGCCGACGCACGGCGACTCCCCGATGTTCGAGCAGCCGTATCGCACAGTGCGCGACGCGATCTCCGACCTTCCGGCCGAACCCACGACGGATCAACCCACCACAGCCGACGACGGCTCCCAGGATCTCCATATCCGACGCAACCCGCGGGAAACCTCTCTGCAGCGTTACCGGGCTATCCCACCGGGAGGGAACCGCTTCGATCTGCAGCGCAATCGGCCCGACATCACGCCGGCCTGCTGGCTCAACAAGCCCACGGGCACTACTGACGTGATGGGTCGGATGTGGTGGGATAAACCCGGGCCGACGATACGGACCGAGTTCTTCAAGCCCGAGAAGGGACGTTACCTACATCCCGAACACGACAGGCCTATCACCCACCGCGAGGCCGCTCGGCTCCAGAGCTTCCCCGACGCCTTCATCTTTGAAGGATCCAAGATCGAGATCGCTCGCCAGATCGGGAACGCAGTCCCGCCCGTGCTTGCCCGTGAGATAGCCCTGCACCTGGCGCGCATCCTCGAATAACGCGGGTATCCCGTGGATCACGCTCAGATCGATCTAGCTGCCCTCAGCCTGCTGGCCCGGACTCGATGATCTGTCGGCTCAACCCGAGATAGAGGTCACGGTCGGGACTCGGCCCCGATTTTATTTCGGCACCAGCAAGTCGCCACCACCCATCACCCAGCCAGACGCTGTTATCCGTTCCATGCTCGGCAGGGACTACCCGGCAAGAAACCAGTTCCCCCTTGTAAGGAACAGGAAGATCCAATCCTCGGGCGATGTGGGGGTCAGCCCCCTGGTGGCCCAGGATCAAGAACCCCTCGCCGCCAAGGTTTTTGGCCAACCTCGCATCACGCGCCCGCTTCATCGGGTCCTTCTGCTGGGCGACAGTCACCATGGTCGACCGGTCGATGATCTCGCGCTGGATCTCGCGCAGCAGGGCGTTCACGCGCCCCTGGCCCGAAGTGTTCAGCAAGATTGCACGACGGTTCTCTTGGCTCATCCGTCGAAGCGGGTTCGGTGGAAGGTTCTGCAGTCCACTCCAAAGCCAATAGATGCTCTTGATCCCGTCGTCGTTCAGACGCCGCTTGTTGTCCCGGTTGTACTGCCTACGACTCTGACCGGAGTCGTCGGTCTTGAATTTGAGCAGGTCATCGCGGATCTGAACGACACCGGCGGCCCATTGCGCATCGTCGTCGTTCATCCATACCAGGAGTGCGAGATGGTCGGCGGTGCCCGGTTGCTCGTGGTCGTCGCAGAGGTACATCTCCATCGGGATCTCCCAACCGCCGAGGTCCTTGGAGAACTTGCAATCGACCTCGTGCCCATCGATCTCCCAGTCGAGGTCGGTGCCGTCGGAGATGTCGAATTCGATTGTGAGCCCGAGTTCAACCTTGGTGCCCAAGTGGGTCTTCTCCGTCTTTTTGAGCTGTTGGTAGCACCATCGCCGTGTGCGCTGCCCGTCGAGCAGTTCGTCCAAGGAGTCGCGGAGTACCCAGGCGAATCGCTCAAGACCGTCTGGTTGCTCTTCGAACCAACGAACAAGATCCGTGAGAGCAGGGGTAGGTGACGAGGACTCTTCACTGGGAGGACGCCGCTTGGTGGACATCCGTGCCTTCGGGTCGTCAGCGAAGCCTTCTGGCGGCGCGCCACGGGACCCCCTCGATCTTGTCCTTCTACGTCGCATGGAGTCCGGTTGGGTCACACCGCGGGTCTACCGGGACCGTCGTGGTTTTGGCAACCCTGCACACTGCACTTGCCGGGAATGCCGACTGGGAACTAACGCCGGCTACCAACGGTTGTCTCGCCCTGAGGTCGCGCCGTCCCCTTGGCCGAAGTGCGGACCGACTCCTGGACTAGGTCAGCTACCGACTCGGGGTCTTCGTGCTCCCAGAACCGCAGCACCGTCCACCCCGCCTGCTGCAGGTAGGTCGTAGTCTCGGCGTCCCGTTCGACGTTGCGGGCGATCTTGTCGGCCCAGAACTCCGAGTTGGTGGCGGGCTGGGTGTGGTGCTCGGGGCAGCCGTGCCAGTAACAGCCGTCCACGAACACCGCGATCCGGCTCTTCCGCAGTACCAGATCAGCGGTACGGGGCAGTTCCGGCTGGGGACGGACCGAGACCCTGAAGCGGATACCTCGTCGATGCACCGCAGAGCGTACGGCCAACTCGGGCTTCGTATCGCGGCTCCGATTGCCCTGCATCGACTTGCGGTTGCCGGGCGATGAAGCCCAAGACGTGCTCCCAGAGCCTTCGGCCACCTTCAAGACAATAGTGGATCAGTCGATCCGACACGGTGCCTCGGCACCGCTGCCCGATCCTGTGTTGGTCGCTGGTCGGATCAAGCCGCGCCATCATTCCCGTCCAGGTCGCCTGGTGATCGCTGCTGTCACACCCCTGCTGTGTGCTTGTGGTGTGGACTCTCCAGGAATTGATCGGAAGGCGCGAGGGGTGCAATTGCGTCTTGGTGATGGGCAGAGGGTGCGCGCCCGGGCCGACCGCAGCGGGCAGACTGAGGGCGTGACCGTTGGCTCCGCGATCTCGCTCTTCTCCGGCGCCGGGGGTCTCGACTTGGGGATCGAGTCGGCGGGGTTCGCCGCACTGGCCGCGGTGGAATGGGACGATGATGCCTGCGATACCTTGGAGAAGAACGCCCCGATCTACTTTCAGAGTCTCCGCGAGGTGGTTCGGGCCGACCTCTACCCGCTTGCCACCGGCGCAGGTGAGGGTCTGACCACGCGGGACATCCTCCGTGCGGCAGGCCTGTCGAGCCGGGAGAGGCCTGATCTGCTCGTGGGTGGGCCACCTTGCGTTGCATTCTCCAAGTCAGGCTTCTGGCTCGACTGGAAGCGTGACGGCGTCGACCCCGCAGCGAGTCTGCTGCAGGCCTATACCCGTGTGCTTGCCGAGGCAAGGCCCCGCTACTTCATTTTTGAGAACGTGTACGCGCTGACCTTCAACAACAAGGCGAGCAAGCCGGCGTTCACCCGATTGCTGGCGGAGATCGAGGCGGCGGGATACCGGTTTTGGTGGCAAGTGTTGAACACGGCCGACTACGGAGTGCCCCAGGCCCGTCCTCGTTTGTGTGTCGTGGGGTGTCGCAAGAGAGACACACTGCCTGATCCGCCGGATCCGACTCACCACGGACCATGGGAACGACGAACTACGACCGGTGGGCCGCTGCCCCACGTCACGGCTGGCGAGGCGCTCACCGGGTTGATCACCGACCCCGAGCCCCAGGAGGTGATGCGAGGGCGTTGGAGCCATCTCCTGCCTGAGGTCCCGCCTGGTGACAACTACCTTTATTTCACGGAGAAGCGTGGTCATCCAGCGCCGATCTTCGAGTGGCGGTCGCGGTATTGGTCGTTCCTGTTGAAGCTCGATCCAGACAGGCCGTCACCGACGATCCAGGCTCAGCCTGGTCCCAACGTCGGTCCGTTCCACTGGGACAACCGTCGCCTTCGTGTCCCGGAGCTTCGTAGGCTCTTCACGTTCCCGGACGACTTCGCGTTCGTCGGCAAGCGAGCATCAGTGCAGGCTCAGATCGGGAACTCGGTGCCTCCGCTATTCTCGGAGCAGGTCGCTCGAGTCGTTGCGGCTGAGTGCTAGCGCGGCCGAACTGAGGAGTGGGCCGTGACGGATCTGGCTGGCCGCAGCTACCTCCCCAAGCTGTACCGCATCTCCAAGTCCCGCGAAACCGTCGTGGACCTGTTGCTCAGAGGTATCGAGGATGGAGGCGGGCGATTGGTTTCATGCTCCTTCCCGGCCAAGAAGCTGGCACCCATCTACATCGGTGCTGAAGACAGTGACAACCATCGCTTCGGCCTCGTTGTCTATCCGTTCACAACTACAAGGCGAACCACCAGAAACCGACCCAACACAGAGCACCGCTTCCAGATCCGCTACGGCGACCCAGGACGGGTTCGCCTTGAGCTGAACCCGGTCGGCCATGATCCCGCTGGAGTGGACATCACTCTGATACTCGCTGTCGACCCCGAGACGGGCATCATCGTCGGCCTGGATCCCCTCGTCTACGCGCAGCTCCCGATGGGAATCTCGGGTTACTACCGGGACACGAATGCGGAGGGCGTGATGAGCACGGGTTGGGCCTGGTGGGCGAGGGAGAAGACAAGACCGCGCACGCCCCAGGGCGAGGGTTGGGACGGTCTGGAATCCATGGTTGGCTTCCGTCCTGATCGCTTGCTTGACTTCGCCCGTTTCGAGGCGCTCGCAACGAGTCTGGGGTTCGACACGGGTCTGCGCCTCAGCCTCGCCGAGCACTTCCTTCATGGCAGGATCGGTCGCCACGACCTTGAGACTCTCTACGGTGTCAGTGCAGCCACCATCCTCGACATCATCGAGTCGAACTTTCGTCTCGGCGTTGCTGTGCGGGGAAGCATTGCAGAACACCACCTAGGTAACTTCCTCGATGGTGATCAGTGCATCGCCTCCTACGAGTCGATCGACCAGGACGGAATGCCGGACTTCCGGATCTGGCTCGACGATGGACGCGAACTGACGATCGAGTGCAAGAACGCTCTCAGCGAGACCTACAAGGACGGCGACGCAAAGGTAGAGACCCAGAAAACGCGCGACTCCGGCGCGGGAAGAAAGTACGCCTACGACGCCTTCGACATCGTCGCAGCGTGCATGTTCCCGGTCACCAAACGATGGATGTTCAAGTTCAAGTGGGCCCGCGATCTAACGCCGTGGAACAAAGACAACACAAGGATCGGCGCCATCCAGCGAATCGACGACACCTGGGTCAACTCCCTCAACGACCTGCTCAAGAGTTAGTTCCAGCGCTGAACCCACGGCTGTCTCGGGCTTCGTGTCGTGGTTTCGGTTGGCCTGCATTGACTCGCGGTTGTGAAGCAATAGAGTCCAAGACTGGCTTCCTGACCGTCAGACGCTTACAAGACCATGACTGGCTCGACCGCTGTGAGGTCCCATCTGGCGCCGAGCCATGGGCGATTCGAGCTTTCTGATTTATGGCGATGCGCCGTAGTGGATCGAACATATGTTCGATACATTATGGACCATGTGCGAGAATCACGTTGAAGGTCAGAGGCCCGTTACAGGCGAATCCCTCCTAGAGAATGGAACACGTGTCGAACTGGCCTCGCCTGGCGCACGCCTGCTCGCACGCCTGGCAGACACGTTCTTTGTGTTCTTTCTCGCAGCTGTTGTTCTGATCGTCATCCACAGCCTTCGTGTAGGGCACTTCGAGGAGCCCGAGATTGTGGAACTAGGAGGCCTGGAGGGAGCTGTCATCGGGGCGGTGTGGTTACTCTATGAAATCGCCGGGTATAGGCGCTGCGGGTCCGGATCGTCGCTGGGTAAGCGCTTGCTGAGAATCCGAGCCGTTAACGCGAGGGATGGTAGCGCTGTCTCTCTCTGGGCTGCCCTGAACCGCTGGAGCATACTGGCCGGTGGACTGATTGTTTTGGTGATCGCGAGCGGATCAAACCCGCCCCTGACCTATGTTGCTTTTTCTGCCGTGAGCGCTGTGTCTATACTCTGGTCTCCGACGCGGCAGGGGTGGCATGACATGGCCGCAGGATCCGTTGTGATCCAGGTGCCAACATGGACGTTTGCTACGTTGTGGGAGCGATTTCGTGAGTCGCGTCGCGAAGATTTGGAGTTGTTGCGCGGTATTCGACGGCGGATCAAATCGGCTTTCCCCAGCAGACGCTAGAGCCTCGGCCACCAGATCTCCGCTATCTCAAAGCGGGCGCCATTGTTCACCGGGCTGCTGGCGGATTGTCGGAGCTAACTAATCCTCATCTTCTTGCCGCTTCGTAGGTACCGTCCTGAAGCGCTGAATCGTGACCCCCGACCTCAGAGGCGCTATGTGAGGCGGAACGACGCAGCCCGAACTCACAACCGTTTCCTGCAAAAAGTCTGGCCGTGGACCAGGGATACGACTCATGTCGCTGGATCGGGCATGGTGGTGTGGTGATTGTGGTGGCGACAAGCGCGGACGAGCTTGACGGGATGTGCGAACGGCTTCGAGAATTCGGTGTGGGATCGCTGGATGTGACCGAGCCCAGCGACACGCGCCGGGTGATATTGGCCGCCGTGGAAGACGAGCGGAGTGCCGGGAGCCTTGTGGCGTCGCTTCAAGCTGAGGGTGTGATGGCGGTGACAAGGCCGGACCACGGGGCAGCCCTGCAAGCATGGTTCCGTGACACCCGTCCGGTCACTTTCGGTGGACGACTGAGCGTCTGCCCGGCATGGTCGGAGCACGACCGCAGCGATCTTGTCGGGCTGGTCGAACTCGGATTGGGTGGATTTGGAAGCGGCCACCATCCCACGACACAGCAGATGATCGAAGCACTGGTGGAGCGGATCTCCGGCGGTGAGAGGGTCCTCGATGTCGGCTGCGGGAGCGGGATTCTCGGGCTCTGCGCGCTCAAGCTCGGCGCAGCGAATGTGGTGGCGGTTGATGTCAAGCCGGACGCGGTCGAAGCGGCACGGCGCAATGCTCGAATCAACGCCATGGGCGATCAGATGGAAGCGACACTCGCCGGTCTGAGCGAAGTCGACGGACCTTTCGATGTGGTCGTCGCCAACATCGCCAGAGCCGGGATCGTGGAACTCGCCCCGGAGTTGGTCTCCCATGTGTCACCGGGCGGATGGCTTGCCGTAGCAGGGATCTCGCCCTCTCAATGTTCCCAGATCGTCGAGTTCCTCCATCCCCTCGTCGAAACCGAACGCCGAACGGCCGGTGAATGGTCGACTCTGGTCCTCGCCAACTGAGACCGGCAGCGCTGTCGTTAGTTGGTGATCTTGTAGATGTGGATGTAGCCGAGTTGGTGGATCATGGTTGTCGTCACCAGCGAAGTTCCCGCTTCCTTACTATGTCTGCGGGCATGAATAACAGCAACCAAATGGCGACGCACACTGCGAGGCAAGCAAAAAGAACTATCCCCATAACTACCGCGGAGAACGCTAGGGCGGTAATCAGGCTGCCGATGCCTTTCTCTAGTCCGAATGATCGGTCGAATACATTGACAGCGGCGTAGGGGATTGCGCAACACGCGAGGATTGTTGCGGTGACCACGATCCTCTTCCCCGGCTCTGCGGTGAAGACTCTCGGGCAGGGTCCTGCGGGAGAGTCGGCGATCTTGTAGGTGACGAAGCCGACGGCGACGATCGTCGCGGCGTAGATCACGGGTATCCCGAGGATGAAGAAGGCTCCGCCGATATTGGCTCCGTAGACGCCCGCGGTGATAACGCGTCCTCCGAAGCCTGTGCTGATTCCCAAACCGCTGAGTAGTCCCAGGATCATGAACCATGCTCCGCGCCAGTTCCTCAGCCAGTATTCCAAGGCCAGCCAGCTAAGGGCGGCGAACACCGCGAGCACCGAAACAAGGCCGATGGGATGCTCCAGTTCGACCCAGGAGTCCGGGACCGTGTAGATAGGGCTGTCTCCGGATTCGAGTGTTTGGTCGCCATATAGATGCCACGTCGCAACCGGTAGCGCTCCGATCAACAGCCCGCTCGGCAGCACCAGCCGATACCTCGGCCTTCGACCATCCGTTGGAGCGGGCGCTTGCTGCGGTGGCGGTGGGAGCGACCGGTCGCTGCCTTCGAGCACAGGGGCGTTCACAGTCTCACAGTAACTGGGTCGATGGTGGTCATGGTGTTTGGTCCGGCCTGTCGGCGAGTGTGCTCTCGACGATGGCGGTTGACTCTCGGGAAGCGGCGGCGTAGATGCCTTTGGCCATGAGAGATCGCTCGACACCCCGTCGGGCCATGTAGATCTCCGCCCGGGCGCCATGTGCCGCGACCGACTCCGGCTCGGCAGTCGTGGCCAGCTCTATGAGTTCGCATGCCAGGCGGAAGTCTCCGGCTGTGGCGAGCTCTTGGGCGCGACTGATGACCTTCTCTCCGCTACCGACAAGCCGAACGATCTCGGCCGCATATGCGGCCTCGCTCGCAGTCTTGAGCTTTGCGGGGTTCTGGTCCCACCATCCGCCATAGAGGCGCCAGATGTTGCGAACAACAAACTCGGGTTCGTCGTAGATGGGTTGGAGCCACGGTTTGGACAACAAGTCTTCGGATACGTCGACGGTCTGAATGATGGTGTCGAGCGATGCTCCATCATTCATCAGCTCAAGCGTGGCATCGACCAGGCCCTCGAGCGCAGAGGCGAGGTCGCCCAGGATCAGATTGACCTCTGCGGTTCCACGCACTGGGAGGCCGTGCGCAGGTAGCAGAAGTTCGGCCTCGAATGCTTGCATGCGTCGCAGTGCTTTGGCCCACTCCAGTGGGTACCGCTGGACCTTCTGTGGGTTGCCGGCGTTTGGGAACACCCAAGTTACGAAGTCGCCAACGCACAGGGCGCGGTGCTCTGGAACCCATGCCCACGTGTGATCGTCGGTCTCGCCTTTGTCGTGGTGCAGGACAAAGTCGGTGCTGCCGACTGAGACGGTCAGATGATCGTGGTAGGTGACATCTGGCCAGAGCGTGTCTGGACCGACGAAACGATCAGCACCCGCGCGCAGACTTCCCAGATTCAGTCGTCTCGACACCCCGCCGAACTGACGCGCGTTGATGGCGACGTTGTAGCCATTTGTGTCTTCGTAGCGTTGTAGACGGACTGGAATGTTGGCGTGGCCGACAACGCGTGGTGGTCGATGGCCAAGAGCCTCGGCATCGGCCGCGACGGCGCCGCTGCCGCCGACGTGATCCATGTGCCCATGCGTGTAGACGAGCGAATCGACTGGCTTTTTCGACCAGCCCCGGAGAGCTTTGGCGACGGCAACACCGCTGAGAGCACCGCTCGCGTCGAAACACACAAGACCGGCGTCGGTCGAGAACGCAACCATATGGGAGAACGACTCGACGATTGCGATGCCGTCATCGAGTTCGGTGAGCGTGTTGGTTACCCGGTTGGTCGGTTCGTCAGCTGTGCCGGATGCGATCACGCGCGCCGAAAGCTCGAGTGGATCGGCAGTGCGGAAGGCCGTCGGGTCACGAGGCTTGGGGTGCAGTGACATGCTGCATCCTACCTGTGCACAAAGTTGGCCTTGCCTGAGCAGGGATCATCGGACTCGCCGTAGCTAAAACATTTGCTAGTTAAAAGCGCACTAGTTAGGCTCGGCGCAGGATGACTTATACCCTCTACCGGTGGCTGGTCACGAGTCACGGTTGACCAAGGAGGACTGACATCATGACTGGTGGAGATGCCACAATGCGGGCGTACGGGGGGCAGCAGCCGGTCCCGACGTTCGACGACCCAGCGTTCAGGAAACTCAACAAACCTCTTGCTGAAGCCCGTGTTGCGATCGTGACCTCGGCAGCGCTGCACCGGCCCGATCAGGATCGCTTCGCTGCGGTCGACACAGGCTTTCGGGCGCTTGACCGTGCTGACCGCAACATCGTCCTGGGCCACTGGAGTCCCAACTTCGACCACACAGGCTTTCAACTCGACCTCAATGTCGTGTATCCGATCGACCGGTTGGAGGAATTGGCCGCTCAGCGTGTCATCGGTGATGTCGCGCCACGGCATTTCGCCTTTGCCGGCAACCAACCTGAGACAGTCAGCGAACTGCGTCTCGACACCGGTCCCGCATGTGCGAAGGAGATGTTGGCCGATGCGGTCGATGTGGTGGTGCTAACGCCGGTTTGACCGGAGTGCACGCGTACCGTGAGTGCGCTCGCCCATGTCTTCGAAGCCGCTGGTTTGTCAACCATTGTGCTCGCTTCGATGAAGGAGGTAGCCGAGCGGATGATGCCTCCGCGCACGCTCTACTGCGAGTTCCCGCTGGGCCGTCCGCTGGGTCGTCCCGACGACGTTGAGTTGCAGCTTGATGTCTTGAACCGCGCCTTGGCATTGCTCGACTCGAACGAACCTGTACTCGAGACCCATCCGCTGGTGATCGAATCCGAGGAAACACCTTTGGCGTGCTCGATCCCGCCGCGCTTCGATGCAACGTTGCCGCCCGCGGTTGATGAGGCCCAGGGTTTGCGAGCTGCCTATGACCGGTCATTCGACGCTCGGGGTGTCACCTCGGTCGGCCGCGCCATCGACGCCGACACAGTTGTCGATGCACTCGACGTCCTGGCTCAGTGGGCCGAAGGTTCGTCGTGGAAGGAAACTCCGCTACCGGGCAAGAACACGATCGCGGTCTGTCACGACATACGGGCCTACTACACCGAAGCAGCCCTTGAGCTAGCGACAGGGCCGGAGCCAGGAGGGCGTGCGGTCGAAGCCTGGTTCTACACCGAGACCGAAGCCGGCAAGACCATGATGGCGGCGCGCACACAACTGAAGGAGCAGGACGCACCGTTCCCGTTCTGGTTCTACATGGCCCCCGCCCACCGCTAGCCTGACGGAGGTCGAACTCCGCCATTAGCCGATAATTAAGGCACAACCCACAACCAGAGAGGAGTCAAATGAACTGAGGACGCCCGTGACTAAAGGCTAGGCAAAGGACGGAGAACCGTTCGGAACATGGAAACGTTTGCCACAACTTCGGGGTTGCCAATGGTAACCAACAGCGGGTTGAGCCTTTGAGCAACGGTTTGTCCCTCGATGAACCTCAACCACAAGTCGTTTTCGACCGCTCAATAGATGTCCCAACAGCACATCAACACGCCGCGGTGCTGCAACATCATGAGCACGGCACGAGAGGGATTCTCTACAGGCGCGCCGAATGAGATGAGACGCCTTTTACTGAGGTAGACAACCAGCAAGTTGAAGTTGTAGTTGTGATCAGTGCGCCGCCCATGAGCACGGTAGGATTCCTCGGCTTGCACGTACCGAACGGAAAAGGTGTAAAGTCAGGAGCCGAAGCCGAGCTTCGCAAATTGTTTAGGGAGCGTTATAATTTGTTTTTGACTATGTCGTCGCTAAGGCACCCGACTTGAAATCCAACATCGACAGCTGAGCGGAAGAACTGGGGCCGACTGGGATGACGGGCGCGGAGCGCGGCCGTCGTGTGGCGAGAGGCGCGCTGACGCAACGCTCGTGGCGTTAGTTGAGTCCTGCACGCGAATTCTGTTACTGTGCACCGCGATGTCTGTCGAACGACAAGAAATTGATGAATTGTGTTTTAATTCCAGTGTTGGCATGCCGTATCAGCTCCGCCAATACGACTTTTTTCTTGCAATGCAGGACGTTTATGATTTTTTCTACGATGTCAATACACACCTGACAAGCAAAGGATTGAGTCGCTTAGAAGATACCCTGCGGAAAGCAAATTTATCAGGAACTCTTTCGGATATGATTACAGCGAATCTGGCGAATCACTCCCGGGCATTGACGCAAAATACATACCACAACGGTCACCCCGATCTTATTGTCAAAGGAATGTACCCTAATGATTCAATTAAGTCAGGAAGCAATGGTGTTGAGATAAAGACTACAGTTAAGAAGGGCGGAGCAGTGGACACTCATGGAGCGCGAGAGCAATGGCTGTGCGTTTTTGTATACACGGTTGACAATGCAACCGAACCTGCGATTAACCGTTTGCCTCTGAGATTTACGGAAGTGTATCTATCTCATGTCACGGTCGATGACTTTAGGAGAAACGAAAGAGGCGAACTAGGAACCCGTACGGCTACTCTTCATAAGGAAGGCATCGAAAAACTGCGACGCAATTGGGTCTACCGTGATCTTGATCCTTGAGAAGGTTCGTAATCGATCAACAGCGGTATGGCGCTTTTGGCAATGTCTAGGTACTTGGGGTCCGACTCAATGCCTACACTCTCATAACCGATGTACTCAGCAGCTGCCATAGTCGATCCTGATCCGGCGAAGGGATCAAGCACGATTCCATCCCCTAGAGGCAGGATTGCCCGGACTACTTGACGGAGAAATGCCTGTGGTTTGAGGCTGGGATGAGGTGCGATTCGGCGCTCGTCTGGCCGGGTTGGAGCAGAGGCAATGACATCACCGAAAGGTTGCTCGAGCGAGACACGCCTTAGCCCACCAGTACCCCAGCGACGTAGATTGTCTTGGACACGGCCTTGTAGCGGCTTTCGAAACAAGAGCCACGGTTCCCACTTAGACCGAGGCATCACGGAAACGTCGGGGAACTCGTCATGGGCGTTCTTCGGTCGGTCTCCGCCGCGCATCGTCATGACAAGCCGGACGACTTCACCCCGTCGCTCAAAACCAGCGCGACACACTGCAGGCGCGACACGGTGTGAAAGAAGAGGATTGGAAGCAACAAGAACATGGGCTCCTGGGACGAGCACAGGGATTAGGGCACGAGCCCACGCTGTAAAAAAGCAGTCCAAAGAGTCCAAGTCTGCTTCGGTCAACGTGGTGAATCTCGGTACGGGCGATCGCTGATGCCCGTCGAACGCTGGAGGCAAGCGCCATACACCACCCCGCCCCTTCCGCAGTTTCTGTTGCTGTTCTGGTGTGTACTCCACAAGTCCATACGGAGGGTCAGTTACGACACCGTGTATTGAGTTGGGAGGCTGCTCAGTCAGCCAGTTGATACAGTCGCCGTGAAACAACGACGCCCTCCCAAACCCAAAAGCGAGCGGCCACACCTTGTGGCCGCTCGCTTCAGCCGAGTTCGTAAACACCACGTCGGACCCTACTGAACTGCTTGGTTGGCCCAGTGTTGAGGTTGAGGTAGCTGCGGACGGAAGACTTGGCAATGGTTGCTCCAAGTCGAGTTTCAACTGCGGCATGGATTTCTTTCACGCTTAAAGGACCGCCAGCGCTGGCGAGAGCATGCCCGACGGCGTCGCGCACTTCTCCCGGTCTCCGGCGGTTTCGGGTTTTGGGGGAAGCGTTGACCATGGCTGCAAACATAGACGTCCAGACGTCAAAATGAGTGGATAGTTGATCTTTGCCGGAGCTTATTGGGAGGGAGTGACAACGACAGTTGCTCAGCATGAACCGCCAGCTAGTGGCTTACGCTTGCCGTGAGGGATGGAGCGGTAGCCGAGCCATGTTTGAAGTCGCCAATAAGCTACTAGGTTCAGATGGACCAGCCTGAGCCGACAATTACAGTTCGTCCGGGGCATCCAGACTTCTTGGATCTCGCCTGGGAGCAGTCCGTCGTCGATTGGGACAGTCCTCGGCTGGTGACGCTGCCGAAGGGGATCTCGCGTCACGAGGTCAGGTTCGTCGCCTACGACGAAGGCCTGTATGCGATCAAGGAACTGCCCCACAGAGCGGCGCGCAACGACTACCAGGTGCTTCGCGCGCTTGAGCGGCTGGAGGGACCGTCGGTCAGTGCGGTGGGCTTAGTTGAGGACCGCTGGGATGACCCTGGAGCGGAACGTTCAGCTGCTCTGATAACGAGATATGTCGACTTCTCGTTTTCATACCGGGAGTTGCTCGAAGGAACTGGTTTCGGTGAACGGCGCCGACAGATGCTGGCTGCTTTCGCCGGGCTGCTCGTCGAATTGCATCTGGCTGGTTGTTTCTGGGGTGACTGTTCGTTGTCGAACGTTCTCTTCAAGTACGACGCAATGGCTATAGAGGCTCTGATGGTTGATGCCGAAACCGCTGAACTGCACCCCGAACTCAGCGACGGTCAACGCCTCCACGACATCGACATCATGACAATCAACGTGGCAGGTGGTATGGCCGACATAGCGGCTTCACGAGGGGTTGGTATTGATGACGCTGATACCGACCTTGGCGAAGAAATGGCTCGTTGGTACGAATGGCTGTGGGACGAGACAACCAGTGAGACCGTGATCGGCACAGACGAGCGCTATCGCATCACCGAACGGATTCGGCACCTCAACGAACTCGGGTTCACGGTCGACGAAGTTGACCTCACCTCCACCGATGGAGGCACCCGGCTGCGGATGCGGCCAAGCGTCGGCCCCCGGAACCACAACACGCGTCGCTTGCGGGAGATCACAGGAATTGAGGCGTCGGAGTGGCAGGCTCGGCACCTGCTCAGCGACATCTATCACTTCTCAGCAGGACGCAGCAGCGAGAAAAGCGGTGATCTGGTGTTGGCTGCGATCCGCTGGCGAGCCGAACGTTGGGAGCCGGCAATCCGCCGAATTCAAGCTCAGGCGGGGGATGACAATGTCCTGCAGGGATACTGCGACTTCCTGAATTATCGCTATAGGGCATCGAGTAGCGCCGGCGCCGATCTGGGCCAAGAAGCCGCGTTCGACGGATGGCTCGCAGCCGGTCGCCCCGGTTTCCGCCCCGAACCCGAAGCTTCACCGACAAGGACCGACATTTAACGTACAAATTGCTGTTCAGTAGTTGTACACTTACCGTTATGGATGTAGCGGTCACTGATTTTCGAGCCCATTTGAGGCACTGGTTGGATCAGGTGAGAGACGGTGAAGAGGTTGTGGTCACCGAGAGAGGAATCCCGGTGGCAAAGATCATCGGACTGGAAACCACCGCGATAATCGAGTCACTGGTCCAGCAGGGAAAAATCTCCAAGCCTTCTTCTCAAAACCGGCCCGTGGCTACCGGTCGCGCGCGGCCGCGGTCCCGCCAGTCGGTCTCAGAGGTGGTTTCCCGGCAGCGGGACTGATCGCTTGGCCATCGTCTATTTCGACTCCAGCGCGCTTGTCAAGCTGCTGGTTGAGGAGTCTGGGAGCGATATTGTTGTCGCTCTCTGGGACGGGTGCGATGCTGCGGTCTCGAGCCGTCTCTCCTATCCAGAGGTGTGCGCAGCATTGGCCGCGGCTGGACGCAACCACGACTTGGACCAGGCCAGTCTTACTCGCTGCGAACAAGACTGGGAGCACTATTGGGCGGCGATTCGCCCCGTTGAACTCACTCACCCTGTGCAAATGGCGGCTGGTCGGCTGGCCAAGCAACACAGCCTTCGCGGAGCCGACGCGATCCACGTCGCCAGCGCTTTGGCACTAGGTACTGCGGATGTGGTGGTGGCTGTGTGGGACCCGAGGCTCCATGCCGGAGTAGTATCGGAGGCTCTGGCAGTGTCTCCGCCCAGTTTGGAAACGACATGAAGGCGATCGAGATCCAAGGTGACCGACTGGTGTGGAGCGACACACTGAGTCCGTCGTTGGGGGATGGGGAGGTCCGCATTGAGGTCAAAGCCAGCGCCGTGAATCGGGCTGATCTGGCGCAACGAGCGGGCGTCTATCCAGCGCCGCCGGGTGCCAGTCCGATTCTCGGACTGGAGTGTTCGGGCGTGGTGTCCGATATCGCCCCAGGTGTGTCCGGCTTTGAGATCGGCGATGAAGTTTGTGCCCTTCTCGCCGGAGGCGGTTATGCCGAAGAAGTCGTAGTCCCGGCCCCGCAGGTTGTCCCGGTCCCTGCCGGTTTGTCGTTCGTTGAAGCCGCCGCTCTGCCCGAGGTCTTCGCCACCGCGTATCTGAATCTCTACACCGAAGCTGCCTTGGCTCCCGGCGAACGAGTCCTGTTGCATGCCGGAGCGAGTGGTGTGGGCACCGCCGCTATTCAATTGTGCAGGGCCTTCGGCAACCCCGTTTTCGTAACGGCTGGTGCCGATGACAAGATCGAGCGCTGCGTAACGCTGGGGGCGTCCCGAGGCTGCAATCGACATTCAGGGAGATTCGTCGATCACGTCAAGAGCTGGACCGATGGCAACGGCTTCGACGTAATCCTCGATCCGGTGGGTGCTAGCTATCTCAACGACAACATCAGAAGTCTCGCCATCGACGGTCGGTTGGTGCTGATCGGCTTGATGGGCGGCACCAACGCAGAAATCTCGCTTGGGCTGTTGATGATGAAACGACTGCGAGTGATCGGTTCAACACTGCGAGCCAGGCCGGTGGCTGCGAAAGCTGTGATCATGTCGGCGCTTCGCGAACGGGTCTGGCCGCTTATCGAATCGGGTGAGATCGGTCCCATCATCAACGAGGTGATCCCCATTGCCGAGACCGAGCGGGCTCACGAACTGATCGAATCCAACGGAACTTTCGGCAAAGTCGTCCTCAAAGTTGACTAGTTAGGCCAAGCACCGCCCCGGTTAATCGCTGGTTCGGCTTTTCAGGTTGGGAACATGGCTTCGATGAGATGGGGGCCGGGTTCGCGGTAGGCGCGGTCAAGTTCGTTGCACAGATCCTCGGCTGTGGTGACCCGCGCGGCGGGGACGCCTTGGCCCTCCGCGAGGCGACAAAAGTCGAGATCAGGCTGACTCAAATCGAACATGGCGCGAGCCGCCGGGCCGCCAGCATCGGCACCCACACGGTCGAGTTCCATCGCAAGAATTGCGTAGGCCCGATTGTTGCACAACAGCGTGGTGACGTTGAGTTGCTCATGGGCCTGTGTCCACAACGACTGAATCGTGTACATGGCGCTGCCGTCGGCTTGGAGGTTCAGCACCGGACGGTCTTTGCACGCAACCGCGGCAGCCGTTGCGACCGGCATGCCCTGGCCGATCGCTCCGCCAGTCAGGCTGATCCAGTCGTGCTCGGGAGCATTGCGGGTGGCACCGAGCATGAACATCCCGCAGGTAGCGGCCTCGTCAGACACAATCGCCTGCTCAGGCAGGGTGGCGGCCACGGCTTGTGCGGCTGTCACCACATCAATCGATCCTGTCGGTCGCTCCAATTCGCCAGCTTGCGGAACCTTGGTCAGGTCCGCGTCGGCGGCGATCAAATCGCTGAGCGTTTCGAGCGCGCAAAGTGCTTCAGTGCCCGGCTCAGCCAGAGTGTGCAGAGTGCAGCCGCTCGGAACCAACCGGCTGGGTTTGTCCGGATAGGCGAAGAAGGCGACGGGTTCACGTGCCCCCACCAAGATGAGATGTTCGACATCGTTGAGCTGGGCCATGGCCATCTCGCCGAGATATGGGAGCCTGCCCGGCTCGAACCTGCCGGCACCTCGTGTCATTCGGGTGGGAAAGGTCTCGTGCAGCGCCTTGGCCCCTGTGACATCACAGATTCGTTCCAGTGCTCCTACACCGCGACGATTCAACACTGCGGCTCCGACCAGCAGTGCGCTCCTAGACCCGACTGTGCTCAGGGTGCGTGCGGCGTCTTCGATAGCAGCATCGCTAACCGCAGGCACCGAGGTTGGCTTGATCCGAGGCGCCCCGACGGCACCGGAGGACCAAGAAACATCTGCGGGAAGAATCAAAGTGGCGATGCCGGCACCCGAACGCGCCGCGGCAACGGCTTGTGCCGCGTCGGCTGCTACCGCTGCGACACTTTCGCTACGTCGTACCCCCCTTTACCTTGTTGGTGGCCCTGGTGTGGCAATGTCGGGGTTGGTTGCTCGCCGCGGTGGGTAGGGCTGTTTCCCCCTGTCACTTTTGATGGCTTGGGGGGTGTTGCCGCCCGCTGTGGTCGGGTGTCTGGGACCTCTTACAGGGACATGCTTTAGGGCTGAATGTAAAGTGGTTGAGGCGCAGGCTCCGGGAGCATCCGAGTTCAGATCAATCCCAGAGCAAAGGAGCTTCTGTAATGTCAGATTCGGTTCATGTCGGTGTTGAGGTGTTCGTCGGTGTCGACATCGCCAAAGGCGATCATTACGCCTGCGCGGTGACCTCGACCGGTGAGGAGGTGTTGGCTCGGTCGGTGCGAAACGACGAGACAACGATCCGCTGCCTGATCGACGATGCAAAGGTGCACGGCGCTGTGGCGTTGGTGATCGACACGACCAGCTCGGCGGCGTCGCTGCTGATGGAGACCGCAGCATCCACCCAGGTGCCGGTGGCTTATGTCACCGGCCTAGCGATGCGCCGCGCCGCGGATCTTTATGCCGGAGCGGCAAAGACCGACCCTAAAGACGCTTTGGTCCTCGCCGACTATGCCCGCCGTAACGCCGACCGCCTGAGTTGGACACGAATCAACGACGAGCTGCTGGTGAAGCTACGCATCTTGAACGGACGAGACGTCGATCTAGCCGCGGACGCCACCCGGACCGTCAACAGGCTCAGAGACGCCTTATTGGCTATATCACCAGCACTGGAACGAGCCATAGGCGACAAACTGGTAACCAACCAAGGGCTGCGCGACGTGTTGGTGTCGTGGCCCACGCCCACAGCGCTCAAAGCAGCCGGCCGCTCCCGCATAGCCAACCGCATCGCCAAAAACTCACCACGCACAACTCAACGACTGACCGAGGCGATCACCGCAGCGCTCGACGCGCAGAGTCTCACAGTCACAGCCGAGACCGCCTGGGGCGACACCATCTGTGACCTCGCCGCGGACCTCAACCGAATCTGTCAACACCGAAACCAACTCGGCATCGACATCAACAACGCGTTCATGGAGCACCCCCTGGGAAAAGTCCTCGCTAGTCTGTGCGGGTTCGGCCCGCGGACCGGAGCTAGAACCCTCGCTGAGATCGGCGATCCCCACCGCTTCGCCAACCCTGGCAGACTCGCCTCCTACGCCGGACTCGCACCCATCAACTGGCAATCAGGCACCCACAACACCACCCGAAAATCCCGAGGCGGCAACCACCGACTCAAAAACGCCATGTTCCAAGCAGCCTTCGTCGCCACCCAACACGACCCCACCGCCCGCGCCTACTACCAACAAAAACGAGCCCAAGGCAAACGCCACAACGCCGCCGTCATCTGCGTCGCCCGCCGCCGCTGCGACATCATCTTAGCCATGCTCAAAACCCAAACCCCCTACCAACCCACACAACACCAACCCCTACCCCAAGCCGCCTAAAAAGACTTGACAACAAGACAGGGACACCCCCCCGAAACGGACGCCGCAACGGAATCGATGTCGGATTCGAGCGGTGCATCAAGCGCCTTGTGGTGCAGGGCATGGTCGCCAACCACGTTGATCATCGGTGTGCCGGCCCGGCGGGCGTTGTGCAGGTTCGCCAGCCCATTCCCTAGCCCAGGGCCGAGATGCAGCAACGTTGCAGCCGGAATGCCTGTCATCCGGGCGTAGCCGTCGGCTGCCCCGGTGACCACGCCTTCGAACAGTCCGAGCACGGCCCGCATTTCTGGCACATCGTCGAGCGCGGCGACGAAATGCATCTCGGAGGTACCGGGGTTGGCGAAGCAGACGTCAACGCCGGAGTCAACGAGTGTTCGCAATAGGGCTTGGGCGCCGTTCATCTCGGCCATGTCAGTTATGGATCAGGCCGTCGTCGAACACATCGGCAGTGGTCACCAGTCCGGCCCGGTTGTCGAAGTCGGGCGCCAGTTCCCGTCCGTCATAGAGGACCAGCCAGAGGCGCAGGAGGTGGCGTTTGCGGTCTGGTTCGTCATAGTCCTCGAAGGCTGAGCGTGAATGGGCGACGGCGTAGTTGTTGACTAGGGCGATATCGCCTTGTTTGAGCCGGAACCGGACGTGGATGCCGGGGTCAGCGGCAAGCTGGTCGACGAGGCTCAGCAGCTGGTCCTGTGCCTCGGTCAGTGGGGGGCACTCGTCGAAGCGCCGGGCCGCGGTTCGGGCGTAACCCGAGTTGTGGCGCAGCGAGAGTTGACCGTTGGTCATCGAAGCCAAGACTCGGGTGTAGAAGGGCCCGCCGTCGGGGTGCTCCTCATAGCGACAGTCGAAGTTGAACGGCTGGTAGTAGGTGTCGATCAAGTCTGGTCGGCGGGAGAGTACTTCGTTGTAGATGGCCTGGAGCGGTGCCAGAGCGCTGTCGCCGCCTTCCCTGGAGGTTCGCAGGCACATAAGAGCAAGCAGATCGGTTGACGTATCGGTGTGGAACGGTAGGGCGATCCGAACCTGGTAGCCGCGGGCGTTGGTGTCGGTGAAAATGTCCTTGCCGGTGTCTCGGACGTGTCCAAGCAGATGACCCTGGGCGTTCTGCTTGACCGGGACACCCATCTGGCGGCCGAGGGCGTAGTAGACGAGTCCAGCTTCACGTTCACTCCAACCCTCGATGTCGAGGCCGCGGATCACCACGAAGCCGATGCCGTTCTCCAGTTGCTCGGACCATTGAGCGATCGTGTCAGCCAACCCAGGCAGCGGGACCGAGGTGGGGTCGATGGCGCCGAGGCCGGTCTCGCGAGCCACCAGGTCGACGCGAAGGCGCTCAAGTTCGGCGAGTTCGATGTCGTTGAGTTGGTAGATGTAGTCGCTGGGCCTTAGGTCTACGCCACGCCAGGTGGCAGCGCCGGTTAGCGGTTCACGCACTATGACTCGGCTATCAGGTACTCGGTTGTCAGGCATTGGTCTCTCCAGTCGTTGGCAGTGGGTCGGGAATCAGCGCTGCCATGTGGTCTCGGGGGACCACCGCTCGTTCACCAAAGTTCCGCAAGACAGGGTCGGGGTCTTGCAGTAAGCGACCAGCCAGCGCGCCGAGTAATCGACCGAGCGCCGTCTGGCGCCAGAACCAGGTCGTACGTTCGGCGGTTGTTGCGGCGCCAGGCTGTTGGGAGACGGCATGCAGGTACCAGGTCCGTAAATCATCGGCGGCTAGGCGAGCGGCGTTGACCAGTGAGTGGTCGCCCAGAAGATCCGAAACGTCTGTGCCCGCAGCGACCTGTCCGATGAAGGAGACCGCCTCATCGAGTCCCATGTTGCTGTTCGGGGCCGGAGCAGGCGCAAGCTCAGCCCACGGGGCGAGTTTGCGGATCTCCACAAGAGCAGCATCGACAAGTTCTGGTTCATCGGTGGTTTCGGGAGCGAAGGAGATCGGACAGGCCCAGACCATCTCGTCGTCCGTCACCGGAGCGTCGTCTGCGAAGTCAGCCAACACAACCGGCCCGTCGGAGCGTTCAAGCAACTCAAGCGCCTCGCGCAACACTCGACGTTGGAAGTCAGGCTTGTTCGGCGCGCCGAACGGACGGCCGAGTTCGAACGGCACCCACAAAAACCGGGGTAGTCGCATCGCTTCGGTCTGCTCCCGAATGAGTGAGATACCCGTTGTCGCCACACCAGCTGCTTCCAGGTAGTGCGATACCGCGCCGACCGCGCGGGTGCAATTCGGTCAAACGGGGACCAAACAAACGGCGTCGACACTGTCAGCTTCAAGGAGCCGGGCAAGCTCTGCTGTGGTGGGTTCGATCATCACCGGGGGCCAACCCGCGCCCATCAGCGAGTAGTGGTGATCGGCAACCGACCCGATCACGCCCTCGGCGGCCAGTTCACGGAGCCGATCGAGTGGGAAGACCGTGTTGACGTCTTCACGAAAACCGGTGCGGTCGAAGTGCACCGACGAGTGGGTCATGGTGAGCCTTGTCAGGTCGATATCGCCCGGAACCACCCGGTAGGACAGATCGACGTAGGAGAAGGCGTCGTCGCCCAGTCGATGAAGTCCGGCCGTGGTCAGCAGAGCGACTCGGCGATCGTGCAGCGGCGGTCCCTCGACCCAGGGTGAAGCGTCGTAGATAGGCAGTTCTTTGCCCATGATGTGGTCTCGTTCGGCTTTGGTGAGATCGCTGAGTTGGACCATGGTTATCGGCGGTGAGTCACAGGGGGTCGGGTGGCGGACTCACACCAACTGGGTCTCGCGCCGCGAATCCGACATCGAGACGATGTACCCGATCGCCGGGTCGGCCTGGCCCTCTAGGAGGTTCTGATAGACGGCGATGATCTCATTGGGGCCGGTTCGATGAGTGACAGTGAGCCAGCGGTCCGTGGTGTCTAGGAGACTGTGGAACGAACGGCCGATCCGCGAGGTCAACTCAGCTGCCCCCCACTCTTGGTTCCGCTTCGTTACCTGGCCCGGAGCGAAAAAAACTCGGGCTTCGGCCCCGCAAGATCTGTAGCCGAGCCGCCCGGATCCTCCCAGTGAGTGGCCCCGACCGTCAGCGAGCAAGCAAGGTTGTCCGCGAAGTGTGTGTGTACTGCCGAGCGGACCGTGCCGCTGCCAGCGGTGTCGACCAGACACGAGGTGATTAAGGCGTCAAGGTGGCCGATCTCGTCGTAGGTGATCACCTGTCCGTACATGCGGAGGCTCTCGACGAAACTACGGTTGCGGGACGACGTGAGTCCGACGCAGTCGTGGCCGCGGTGGGCCAGACAGTCAGCGAGGCAGATCGAGGTCTTTGATGAGGCGCTGGTGACGAGGGTCTGGGAAGCACCGTGGAATTTGTGATCGGCGAGGTAGTCGTCAATGAGGAACGAAGTCATGAACAGACCGCGCAGCAGCAGATACTCATCGACTTGGTCGCTCCGAAACGTCGGGTCGCTGTCGACATCGATGAAGTCGGTGTAGGTGCTGGCGTGGTTGGCGCGATGCGCGCCGATATCGCGGAACCCGCTTCGTCGGGGCTGAGCGTTGATGACAAGCTGGTCAGACATCGGGTAGAAGCCGAAGAAGCGCCCGCCGAGGGGAATTTCAGGGTTGGACGTTTCGACAACCGAGCCGAGTCCCATGGCCGGGAGCCGTCCCCAAGGGGTTTCGGTGGGGAAGAACTCCCAGTAGTCGAGCATGTCGCCAGCCACTGCGTAGGTGACGTTGTTGGTGGTGAATGCGAACCGTTCGACGGCGAGACGAATCTGGCCTTCTGCTAGTTCAGCAGCGGGTTTGTCGATGATCCGGGTGTCTCTGAAATTCTCGCGGTTGACCTCGAAATCCATGGGCGGATCCTAACAACTGAGCACAACTATTGCCAGTCTGAAGCGCAATACAGTAGGTTGAAGCGGTAATTCAAAGCCGATACAGGATACTCCGGCCGACTATGCACATTCTTCAAACACCCGATGACGCAGCCGACCACCTGGTCGACTATCCGGGAAGCCGCCGCTACGTGTCAGTCCCGGCCGGCGACGGGCAAGACCTGAGAATCCATATGGTCGATGCCGGTGACCGATCTGCTCCAGCGGTGGTGTTCCTCCATGGCAACCCCTCGTGGTCGTACCTGTGGCGGCACCAGATCGCGGCAGCGGTTGACGCCGGGTACCGGGCGATCGCTCCAGATCTGGTTGGGATGGGTCTGTCCGACAAACCGTCTGAGATGTCCGACTACAGCGTCGCACGCCATGTCGGCTGGATGCGCGCGGTGTTGTTCGACCAGCTCGGCCTCACCGATATCTCATTCGTGCTACACGACTGGGGTGGGATAATCGGGATGCGCCTCGCCGCTGAGCAGCCCGAACGAGTCGGGCGCATGGTCATCTCCAACACCGGACTGCCGTGGCGTGACGTTACTGCACCGTTGCCCGAAGTCATCGAAGCTTCGGGTCCGCTGGCCGACTTCCAGGCATTCGCGGCGGAAGCCCCGAAGTGGGAGCCTTGGACTCTGCTTGGAATGGTCATGGCCTCCCAACCTGGGTCCGAACTCGAATCGGCTTACCAAGCGCCATACCCGGAGCAGAATCTGACGGTCGGCAGTCGCGCCTTCACACAGTTGTTACCGACCCGCGCCGACAATCCGATGTACCCCGACAACTATGAGGCCTGGAAGGTTCTCGACACCTTCACCAAGCCTGTGCTCACTGTCTTCAGCGACAAAGATGCGGTGGCC
This sequence comes from Candidatus Aldehydirespiratoraceae bacterium, assembly GCA_965249055.1. Taxonomy (GTDB): domain Bacteria; phylum Actinomycetota; class Acidimicrobiia; order Acidimicrobiales; family Aldehydirespiratoraceae; genus VXYK01. The sequence goes on from CBDFKX010000002.1 coordinate 1,509,051, forward strand.
CCCGACGGGTGGAAACCGATTGTTGACCGCATCCCTGGAGCCGGCGGCCAACCCCACACGATCCTTGAGGGAGGTGGCCACTTTGTCCAAGAAGACCTGCCGGAGCAGTACACAGAGACACTGATGGGTTGGTTGGGAGACGCAGGTGAGCGTCCGCTTGCTACGGTCGTGGCGCGATGACAGACAGCGGCGAAATCCAGACCCCGATCGACGGGCGTGCCGCTCGACGGGAACGCAACATAGACATTGTGCTCGACGTGGTGCTTGAGATGTTTGCCGAAGAGTCGCTGTTCCCCACCATCGAGCAAGCCGCGAAACGGTCCGGGCTGTCGTTGCGCTCGTTGTATCGGTACTTCGCTGACCCAGGAGAGTTGCTTGAAGCAGTCATTAAACGCAACCGCGAGGTCTCAGCTGATGATGCCCATCTTTCGTCGATCGGCCAGGGACCGCTTCTTACTCGGGTCGATGATTTCATAGCGATGCGGATGCGCCTCCACGAGAGGATTGGCCCGGTGTATCGAGCGACGGTCGCCAACGCCGCGCTGAATTCACGCATCCGCGACGAACTGGCCGCAACCCGCAACGATTTCCGTGTTCAATTCGAGCTTCAGTTCGCCCCCGAATTGAATGAACGCAAGCGGTCTGATCGAGTGGCTGTGCTGTCCGCCGGAGACGTGATCACTCAACTCGATTCGATCGATTTTCTGCGCCGTCACCGTCAACTGACCGTTGCTGAGACTGAGGACTCGCTGCGCATCGTGCTGTTGGCAATTCTCGTGTAGTGCCAGTTAAACTAGCATAATATCGTCCAACTGAGTCACCAGACTCATTCCAGAAGGTCACCACCGATGAACAGTCCGACAAGTCCCACGATTAACTCGATACCCGTAGCCAAGACACCCCCCGGTGGCTGGACCGAATGGCCGGCCCCGATCCTCGTTGGTTGCCGGGAACCCCGCCCCGAGGGCGCACCGGACCTTGATGGTTACTGGCAGACGATTGAGGTGACGGTCAACGATCAGGTCGTACCCGACCACCCGTCGGTAGGAGGTGTCACTCGGATCGAGCAGGCCGGTGATCGACTGGTTGTGATCGGTGGGGGCGTGGTTCACGACATGCGCTGCGACGGCACGCTCGAAAACGGGGTCCATGATGTGGCCGAGTTCGACAAGAGAACCGAGATCAATGTCGCGGCGAGCTACGAAGACGGTGTGCATGTGCTGCGCCCCGAGGGGATGAACTTTGAGGTTCGTCGCTGGCGCGAGGGTGAACACCTGGTCTGGGACTACGCGCGTTTCGTGGCGCGAATGAGACATCTCGGGTCATCAGATCTCGATCCCAGCGATGTCTTTGCTGCAATCGCCGACGCCTGATACGAACCACCACTAACCAACGAAGGAGCGACAGATGGAGGTAGTGAACGAAGTAGTGCCGAGCACCGCGGAACGCATTGAGGAAATGATGCAACCCGGTCCCGACGCCCCGATCTACATGGTCAACCTCTTGAAGTTCAAGGACCGGGCTGAGTATGAAGACGGGCGCGAGACTGATCTCAGCGGCTATGACGCGTATCAGATCTATGGACGAGAGGTCTTCAAGTTGTTACCCGAATACGGCGGCAAGTTCGTGTTTGCCGGTGATGTGACCTTTCTGTCACTCGGCCAGGTCGAGGAACTCTGGGACGAGATCGCCATCGTGATGTACTCGTCGCGGGCAGATCTGGTGGCAATGTCGTCGTCGGAGGCGTGGCAGGAGATCGCGGTGCATCACACCGCGGGACTGGCCGGCCAACTGAACATCGAAACCGTGGCTCAGCCAGGATTGCCGGTTGCGCCCGGTGGCCGACATCTTGCGGGAGTCCTGGCATGATTGCCAGGCCCGTGCCCGTTCCCTAGGTGTGCATTCCGAGGACGTTGTCCTTGGTTAGTTGGGTGAGGGTGGCCATGGGGGTGTCCCAGTTGAGGGCTCCGTGGGGCCGGTGTTGATTGTAGTGGGTCATGAACATTTGGTGGGGGTCGCTGCGTTGGGTGTCTGATTCCCAGTCGCGGGCGTAGGCCCATTCCTCGTTGAGGATGCGGTTGAATCGCTCGACTTTGCCGTTGGTCTGGGGCCTGTAGGGCCGGGTGCGCTTAGGGCTGGTGCGGGTGTCTTTGAGTGCTCGTCGGAAGGTGTCTGAGCGGTAGCACGGTCCGTTGTCGGTGAGCACGCGTTCACAGCCGATCCACAACAGCGCGAACCAAGCGGCGGCGCGTCTCCAGAAACCGGCTGCGGTGTCGCCGGTCTCGTTGGTGTGGATCTCTGAGTAGCCGAGGCGGGTGCGGTCGTCGATGGCTGAGTGCACGTAGCGGTACCCGACCTTGCGTCGGGGCCCGGCCCGGCCGCGGCCGTGTATGCGCCAGCCGCCGCCGTCAGGGATCGCGGGGAGTTTTTTGACGTCTACATGCACCAGCTCGCCTGGGGTTTCGCGCTGCAGGCCTGGTCACGATGGCAAAGTGTGCGACGCCGACACCCGCCGCCGTCGCATCCCTTACTCGCAGCGATCCCGACCTGGCGTCGTTTTCCCGAATGCCGGGTGCCTCGGCATCGACGCACCGGATCGATGACATTCGGGCCGTGATTGCCGGCCTTCGGTTTGGTCGGATCGGCTGCGTATGGCAGATGGAAGCCACCGTCCCAATCGCAGCTCGGGCCGTTGATAACGACCTCGCCGAGGTGAAGCGCAGGTGGCATGGGATTCTCGATCGGGCCATGGATCATCGAACAACCGGAGCAAGTGGATAGTCTAGTGAATCGCATTCACGCAGTGGTGAGCGACCCTCAGATCACGATCGCGTAGTAGCCTCCAGTCTCGCTCGCGGAACCAGATCACTCGAAGAATTGAACGCAATTGAGTTCCTCGAACGCCTGGATGAGTCGTGCGCCGAACGACGCCTCACCAGCACGAAGCCAGCCCCGCGGGTCGTAGTGCTTCTTGTTCGGTGCGTCCTTGCCCTCGGGGTTGCCGATCTGCCCTTGTAGGTAGTCGCCCCGCTCGTTGGAGTAGTCCCGGACACCCGACCAGAAGGCCCACTGCAGATCGGTGTCGATGTTCATCTTGATCACGCCATACCCGATCGCCTCGCGAATCTCAGCCTCAGTCGAGCCTGATCCTCCGTGGAACACGAAGTTGACTGGTTTGGGCGACGCGGTGTCGAACTCCGTGTGTACATGAGCCTGAGCGTCGCGCAGAATGGTGGGCGTCAGCTTCACGTTGCCTGGCCGGTACACGCCGTGCACGTTTCCGAACGCGGCGGCGATAGTGAAGTTGGGCGAGACTTTCTGGAGTTGGCCGTAGGCGTAGGCGACTTCTTCGGTCGTCGAGTACAGATCCTCGGGACTTGCGTCTTCGTTGTTGACACCATCTTCCTCACCTCCGGTGATGCCGAGTTCGATTTCGAGCGTCATGCCCATGGCGGTCATGCGTTCGAGGTACTTGGAGCATGTGTCGATGTTCTGCTCGATCGGCTCTTCGGAGAGGTCGAGCATGTGGGAACTGAATAGAGGGCGACCGGTCGCTGCGTAGACCGCCTCACCTTCGTCCAGCAGCCCGTCGATCCATGGCAGCAGCTTGCGCGCAGCGTGATCCGTGTGGAGAATTACGCGCGCGCCGTACGAAGCGGCAAGGGCGTTGACGTGGTGGGCAGCCGCGGTGGCCCCTGCGACCGCGGCGTCGTTCGAGCCCAACCCGATTCCCTTGCCAGCGTTGAACGCTGCTCCGCCGCTCGAGAACTGAATGATCACGGGACTGTTTACCGCGACCGCAGCTTCCATTGCCGCGTTCATCGAGTTGCTTCCGACGCAGTTCACCGCCGGGATCGCTCTCTGCTCCGCCTTGGCTTTGGCGAAGATTTCACGGAGCGAGGAACCGGTCAGAACTCCAGCGGGGAAGTCAGTGTTTAATTCTGCTACCATCGACTCAGGATAACGGAGCGGTTCGGCGATGATCAAGGTTTCGAGCGAGAGCAGCGTCCGACCTGTGGCGACAATCGACTCGGTAGTGTTCGACCTAAATGGCAGACTCGTGGACTCGCGGGGCGCACTGGCTCGGACACGCAGTGAGGCGGTCCGTCAGCCCCCGGTGGCTGGACCGAATGGCCGGCCCCGATCCTCGTTGGTTGCCGGGAACCCCGCCCCGAGGGCGCACCGGACCTTGACGGCTATTGGCAGACGTTCGAAGTGACGGTTAACGATGAGGTCGTACCCGACCATCACGGCTTGGGGGTTGTCACTCGGATCGAACAAGCCGGAGATCGAATAATCGTGATCGGTGGGGGGGTGGTTCACGACATGCGCTGCGACGGCACGCTTGAGAACGGAGTCCGTGACGTGGCCGAGTTCGATAAGAGCACTGAGATCATCGTCGCGGCGAGTTACGAAGACGGTGTACATGTGCTGCGCCCCCAAGGTATGAACTTTGAGGTCCGTCGTTGGCGCGAGGGTGCACACTTGATGTGGGACTACGCCATGTTCGTGGCGCGGATGAGGCACCTCGGGTCATCAGACGCTGATCCCCAGGAGGTCCTGGCCTCAGTCGCGGTCCGCTCCTAGGAGGTGCCGGGATGAAGACCCGGATCACAGAACTCTTGGGGATTGACATCCCGGTGGTGCAGGCCCCAATGGGTTACATCGCCCGGGCGCAGTTGGCTTCGGCGGTATCCAACGCTGGAGGTATGGGCATCATTGAGACGTCCTCGGGTCAACTCGATGAGATCAAGGTGGAGATCGCCAAGATGCGTGACCTCACCGACCGCCCGTGGGGGGTCAACATCGCTCAGATGTTGATGCCGGACGCCACTGTGATCGATTTTGTGATCGAACACGATGTCCGGTTCGTGACGACCTCGGCAGGCGATCCTCGGCGTTTCACTTCAATGCTCAAGGCTGCGGGGATCACCGTGTTTCATGTGGTGCCGACCTTACGAGGCGCGCTCAAAGCGGTTGACGCTGGGGTGGACGGATTGATCGTGGAGGGAGTCGAGGGCGGCGGTTTCAAGAACGCCCACGGGTCGTCGACGATGGTGCTGACGCCACTGGTAAGAGCCGCGGTGGAGGTGCCGGTGATCGCTGCGGGAGGTATCTGCGACGGTGTGTCGATGGCCGCCGCGCTAACGCTCGGCGCCGACGGTGTACAGATGGGCACGCGAATGCTGTCCGCTTCAGAGTCACCGGTTCACGACAACTGGAAACAGGCGGTAATAGCGGCCGCAGAGACCGACACGGTGTTGTTGAACCGATTCGGACGTCCGGGCATGCGGGCGTTGCGAACAGAGCTGACAGCTGAGATGGAGCACAGCGATCAAGTTCATCTGCCTGGGTTGGATCTGCTCATGGAGCAGTACTTCGGTGGGCGGATGGATGTGGCGGTGCCGTTCGGCGGCCAAGTAATGGGCCGTATCGATGAAGTGCGCCCGGTGGCCGACATCTTGCGGGAATCCTGGCATGATTGCCAGGCCCGTCTCCGTTCCCTAGGCGAGGCTGCCGGCTAGCGAACATAGCAGCTACTTTGGGCGGTGAGTCAGTTCGCTCGCAGCGGTGACCGCCTTGCCCCCGACCAAGGCGAGGTGGTGGCAAGCGGTTCACCTGTCGATGTTCTGTCAGACCCTCGTGTCATCGAGTCGTACTTGGGCACCGAATCCGCTGCCAGTCAACGATCTGGACCAAGATCATGATGTCGGAGTGCATCCGGCGAAAGAGCACGAATAGCCGGGTAATGTTTCGTTATGACTAGTCGGGTGCGACGGGATCGCGCAGATATCCGTGATCTGCTGCTGGAAGCGGCTATCGCCGAGTTTGCGGAAAATGGTTTCGAAGGCGCTTCGACGATCTCAATTGCCAAAAGAGCCGACGCGCACCAGCCCCAAATCAACTACCACTTCTCGTCAAAAGCGGAGTTGTGGCGAGCCGCAATGGACCACCTGTTCTCCCAACTTGACGAGGGCCTCGGTTACTTCGATCCTGACGCCGATCCGGCGCGAAACTTTGTGTTCTTCCTGCGAAGGTTTGTTGAGTTTTGCGCTGAACGCCCGCAGCTCAACCAGATCATGGTTCAGGAGGCGACTGCCGTCTCGGAGCGGTTGGAGTGGCTCGTCGACAGGCACATCCGCCCGAGATATTCAACGTTGGCTGCTCAATGGACACAGCTACAAGATCTTGGTGTCGCGGCCCCGATCGATGTCAGACTCTTTCATCATGTGCTTATGGGAGCGGTCTCGTTGCCCTATACGGTTCGGTTGGAGTTGGAGCTCTTGACCGGCGCCGATCCTTCCGATCCTGCGCTGATTGACGCACACGTCGACGGCCTGGTTGCAACCCTTCTTCCCGGGCTTCGCGATTCGATGACAAGCTGAGAGTGTGCAGCAGAGTTGAGCGAACGGTTGATTGTGCGGACCCGAGGCCCTCACCCGTTGGTTGCTGCGGCGCTTTCGGTGATTTGGCCCGGTCTCGGACATTTTGGGCATCGCAACCGCCGCGCTTTGGTACTGCTACTGAGCTCACTCGCACTTAGCGGCGCGTTGGTTGCCTATGTTGCCACGCGCAGTCAATCAACCTTGCTCACCTGGACTTTTGCTCGGTCACCTTTGTGGATCGCCATTGTTGTTGCGGCACTGTCTCTGGTATTTCGAATTTGGGTTGCGGTTGATGCTTACATGGTTGCCCACGGCTGGCCTCAACCCCGAGTTCGATCCCGTCGGACTCACCGAGCGATTGCGGCTGCGACGTTTGTTGTTTTGGCCGCCTTCATTGCCGTGCCGCACTTCTTTGTCGTTCGCTACGCGGTTGCTCAGCTTGATCTGTTGCACGACGTCTTCAGTGCGACAACGACCGTGACCGCAACTCCGACTCCGCTTGTCGATACGGAGGAGCCATCCGAAAAAGATTCGCTTGCGCATGGTTCTCCCGATCAGGGTTCCGAGCCGGGTTCTTCGTCGATTCCTCCGGATACAACGGTGCCAAGAGAGACTTGGGATGGAGACGAACGCCTCACCATCGCGTTGCTTGGCGGTGATAGCGGATTTGACCGCGTTGGAGTGCGAACGGACACGATCATTTTGATTTCCATTGATGTGGACACCGGCGACGCGGCAGCTTTCAACATCCCTCGTAACTGGAGAGACCTCACATTCCCTGAAGGCACACCCGCGGCCGAGCAGTGGCCTGATGGCTATATGGGTATTGCCAACGAGGTCTATTCCCTCGGTTTGAGTCACCCAGATATTTTCCCGGATGTAAGCGACCCTGCGGGTCACGCCATCAAGTCCGCCATTGCTCAACTCACGGGCATACCGGTGCAGTATTACGTGCTGATCGACATGGTGGGCTTTATCGAGGTCGTCGACTTGTTCGGCGGTATCGACCTCCACGTCACCGAAGAGATCAACGACCGACTAAAGCCCGCCGTACTCGGCGGCGAACCAATGGACATCGTGGTCGAACCTGGGAACTATCGCTTCAATGGTTTGACCGCTCTGGCTTATGTGAGGGCCAGAACCCGATCCTCTGATTATCACCGCATGAATCGGCAACGTTGCGTCGTCGAAGCCTTGATCAACCAGGTGTCGATTCCAGCGGTACTCACCAACTTCGTGTCACTGACCGGGATCATTTCGTCGCATGTCCAAACAGACATTCCGCTTGATCGTGTTGACGAACTCGTTGATGTTGCCCGCAAGCTTGACACTTCGTGGATTGTGACCGTCAATTTCATCCCTCCGGAGTTCCCGTCGGGCAGTGCGCCAACGCCTTTGGTGCGGGAGGCTGTTGCCGAGGCGTTGTTAGGCGTCGCAAACGAAGCTAATGCTGCTCTCTCTGAGTCCTGCCAAAACCCCGAGTAGGACCCGTGTCAGTGTGATCGTGTCCTTGCTGGCCGTGATGCCCGTGATCGTCTAGCACGAGCATGCCCTGATCGTGTTTGTGATCTCGGTGGTCTCCCAGTAGGCGTTCACCGAAAGCCTCCCTGAGCCGCTCCTCGGTGAGCATTTCTTGTGGGCTGCCAGCCCCGATGAGCCTGTTGGCGAGCAACATCACAGAATCACAGTGCCGGGCTTCGTCAAGGTGGTGTGTGGTGAGGATCACAATCGCGCCCCGGCGGGAATAATCCTCGATCATCGCAAGGATTCGGTCTTGGCTTGGGATGTCAAGACCGGTTATCGGCTCGTCCAAGAGCAACAGATCCGGTTCAGACGCCAGTACTTGGGCGATCCGGACTCGCTGCTGCTGTCCACCGCTGAGTTCGCCGAAACTGTGATTAAAGAGATGGTTGATGTTGAGGCGCTCGCCGGCAGCGTGCATGGCTGCTCGGTCAGCGGCCTTGAGACGGCCGGTGAGGCCCCGCTCGCGATATCGGCCCATTGCTAACACTTCCTTGGGGGTGAGAGGCATCCAGGTAGCGGGCAGGTGTTGGCAGACGTATGCAAGCCGGTCGGGTACGCCATCGATCTGTCCGGAGGTGGGGTGTATCAATCCAGCGATGCTCTCCAGCATTGTGGTCTTGCCCGAGCCGTTGACTCCCATGACCGCGGTGGACGTGCCGGGTTCGAACCTGTGGGTGACATCGTCGAGAGCGTTGAAGTCGTCGAATCGAACGGTCAGGTTCTCAACTTTCACGGCCATCTTCACGCAGTCAGACTAGTTGGGCTGTGCAGAGGAAAACCGACGGCTTCTCCGGTCCGTTCTGCTCGGCAGAAAGTCCGCACCGCAGCTGTCCTCAGCGCAGTCAGTACCGGAAGATTCGAATTGGAAGGTTGTGTGTGTGATTCCGTGTTCCTGCTCAGCGATGCGCTGTAACTCAACCAGCAGCTCCGCTTGATCCCTGGATTGGTCAGGGTCGATGAGAACATGCGCCGTAAGCGATACGAACCCTGACGTCACCGTCCATGCGTGGACATCGTGAATCGCATCCACACCCGGCACGTTCTCCATGTCCGAGCGCAGCTTGCGCAGGTCAAGATCCTCCGGTACGCCCTCCATCAACACGGCAAGCACCGTTTTGGCGAGATTCCAAGAACCGATGAGGATTAGCAGCACGATCAAGACGCTGATGATCGGGTCGACGATGACAATCCACTCAACGTCACGCCACACCAAGATGATGATTCCTGAGAGCAGGACGCCGATCGAGCCCATGATGTCGGCCATGACGTGTTGCAGAGCGCCCTTGACGTTGATGCTTTGTTTTGATGGGTCGCGCAGCATATAAGCCACGGCGATGTTCACGAACATACCGATGCCGCCGACGACGAGAACGGTGGCTCCTTCGACCTCCGTTTCTCGCCAGCTATTAAAGCGGTTGATCGCTTCCCACATGATCCAGCCAGAGATCAGCCATAGCGACACGACGTTGACCCCGGCCGCCAGAATCTCGGCGCGGTTGTTGCCGTAGGTGCGCTTGGCCGAGGCTGGCCGTTTGGCCAGCCGGATGGCGAAGAGCGCCAAAGCGATGGAAGTGCTGTCGGTAAGCATGTGGCCCGCGTCGGCGATCAGCGCCAGGCTTCCCGAGATCACGCCTCCTAGGAGCTCGACGACCATGAAGAGGCCTGTGATCGTGAGCGCGCCGACAAGGACGCGTCGCGATGCCTCTCTCAGATCGTGATGGTCCTGCCCGTTGTTCCGGTTGCTGCTGTCGCCTGAGGCGGATCGAGCCCTGCGTCTACGCAGTCTGCGAGCCATGGCGTTCCTAACCGGGGTATTGATGGGCTACCAACCTTGATTTCAGTATGCCCAGTTGATTCAGAAAGTAGCAAGGTTCGACGACGCCTCGGTGCTGGTGACGGGCTGTCAGCGGTCCAACTTTCAGACGAGACGCTCGCATTTTGCACAGTGACCGTGAAGGTCAAGGCTGTGATGAAGGGGCTTGAAACTGGCGCGGGTAGCGACCAGGTTGAGGTGCTGATCTAGCAGCTCCTCGACCGCATCGTCGAGACGGACATCTTCGATAACGCCGCAGTTGACGCATACGAGGTGATGGTGGTGTGAGAGCAATGGCTCGGCCAATTCGAAGTGGGCATGGCCGCCGCTGCTGGTTATGCGATTGACAATACCGCATCGCTCTAGGACTTCAAGGTTGCGGTAGACGGAACTGGAGGCCAGATCGGGCGCGATTGCGACGATGTCGGGCAGCGTGAGCGGTTGGCTCGATCCAACTAATGCATCGACAAGACGGTGGCGCCCGGTTGTATAGCGGTGGTTGTCGTTGGAGAGTCGCTTGTGCACAAAAGCATGATGTTCAAAGGACTGGTCGTCGGGTCGGGTTGCTGTTGGCTTTTCCATCAGGGGTTTTAAATGTAAATGAGACTCATTATCATTATTACGCATCAACTCTCGAAGGGATCATAGTCGTGCGTGTCAGACTGCGAACCATATTGGTGATCACGGGGCTGGTTCTAGTGATAGCTGGATGCGCAGATGACTCGTCGGATGGGGAATCGTCGGGTGATGCCGTCGCTACTGTTCCTAGGGTTCTAGCGACAACTGGTATCTGGTCAGACATCGTTTCGAACGTGGCTTGTGGCGGAATCGTTGATGTGGAGACGATTATCCCCGTCGGCGGTGATCCCCACGGGTTTGAGCCGTCGCTACAAGACCGTGAGCGCATGGAGAACGCCGCTCTAGTGGTGGTCAACGGCCTTGACCTGGAAGAACGCCTCGAAGATACCTTGGCAGCAGTTGAGGACTCCGGCACCCCCGTGTTCGAAGCCACCGAGCACACTGAAGCGATCCCCTTCTCGTCGGAGCTGAGCGAACATCACCGCGACGGTTCCGAAAATGATGTCGCCGAAGAAGATGACCACCCGGGCGGTGGGGATCCGCATGTATGGTTCGATCCACAGCGGGTCTCGGAAATACTTCCCGAACTGGCCCATCGCTTGACTACCGATGTGGGGCTCGCGACCGATGCCATCGAGGAGTGCCTGCGTGACTACCAAGCCGAACTCGCAGCGGTTGATGGCGAAATTATGGAACTAGTCGAGCGAGTGCCTGCCGACAGCCGCAAACTAGTAACCAACCATGACGCTTTGGGTTACTTCGCCAATCGCTACGGATTCGAGATTATCGGGACAGTGATCCCCACAGGGGCAATATCTGAGACAAGCCCCGCCCAGCTTCAGGCGTTGGCTGAAACCATCGAACACCAGGGGGTCAAGGCAATATTTGCCGAGACTCTGCACTCCACCGACGTCGCCGACACACTTGCGTCGCGGGTCGACGACGTCGAGGTCGTGACGCTTTTTACTGGCAGTCTCGGCCCACCGGGCAGTGGCGCAGAGGACTATGTCGGGTTAATGCGCACCAATGCACGTCTGATAGTTGACGCGCTCGGTTAGAACTGACTGTGGAGTTTCTGACCGACCCAGTGACGTGGTGGATAGATCCATTCACGTCCAACTCATTCATGCGAAACGCGCTCTACGCGGGCTTGCTTGTGGTACTCACCACCTCGGTTGTGGGCACTTGGGTCGTGTTGCGTGGGATGAGCTTCTTGGGCGATGCCCTGGCACACGGCGTGCTCCCCGGCATCGCTGTAGCGTTCATCATCGGTGTGAACACCACAATCGGAGCGTTTGTTGCAGCCTTGGTGATGGTGTTGGGTATCAACTTGATCCGAAATCATTCGCCGCTCCCCGAAGACGCCTCAATTGGAGTGCTCTTCGTGGGTTTCCTGGCTCTGGCCGTGGTGATCATGTCGAGTTCGTCGGGGTCATACACGGGTGACCTCAATCGCTTTCTGTTCGGCTCGATCACCGGAGTCGACTCTGGAGACCTTCGGCGTCAAGCAATTGCGGCGGTGATCTCGTTGGCTGGCGTGACTGTTTTTTATCGAGCGTTTCTGGTGATGACTTTCGACGAAGCCCAGGCACAGGTCTTGGGTCTGCGCCCCCGTCTAGCGCACGCGATGCTGCTGGTGTTGCTGGTGATCTCAATCGTTTCGTCTTTCGAAGCGGTCGGGAACCTATTGGTGTTCGCCTTTTTGATCGCGCCGCCCGCGACTGCGGTGCTGCTGGTAAGGAGAGTGCCGCGCATCATGATCGTGGCGACTGCCATCGGAGCGGGGTCGACAGTGGTCGGGCTGCTCATCAGCTATCACCACAGCACCGCCGCCGGAGCCACGATGGCCCTTGCGACGGTAGTTGTCTTTCTCGTCGTGCTCACCTCAAAGTCGGTGCTGAATGCAATTGGAGAGCGTCGCTAGAACTCAACGCGGCAGACTTTGGGATTGGTCGCAGACCTGCGCCTAATATCAGTCGGGCTATGGCTGCGTCGGAACAGCAACGCCGGCTAGGTGAGCATTTCGAGTTCCCCCAGACCGTCGAACACGTTGAGGGCAGCGGGCCGCGCAACATGGTCGTCTTGCTGCTTGACAGCCTTAACCGCCACATGCTCGGGGCCTACGGGGGCGACGAATTCGAAACCCCCAACCTTGATCGCCTAGCGGCTCGGTCGCTCAGGTTCACCCGTCATTACTCGGCGTCCTTGCCTTGTATGCCGGCCCGACACGATCTGCTCTGCGGATCCTGGGACTTCCTGTGGCGTCCCTGGGGGTCGATTGAATTGTGGGAGAACAACGTCACCCAGGATCTACGGATGACCGGGGTAACGAGTCAGCTGATTACTGATCACCCTCATCTGTTTGAAACTGGCGGGGAGAACTATCACACCGATTTCTCTGCCTGGGATTACCTCCGGGGTCACGAAGGTGACCCTTGGAAGACCCGTCCCGACCCGTCGTGGCTGGGTACTCCCGCTTTGCCTGCAGCACAGGGGATGTTTCGACGTGGTTATGACTACTCCCGTACCTACTTCCGGGAGGAGGGCGATTTCCCGGGCCCGAAAACCATGGCGGCAACCGCCGATTGGCTCGACCACAACGCAGGTGCCCACGAACGCTTCTTTTTGTTCGTCGATGAATTCGACCCCCACGAACCTTTCGACACGCCCGATCCCTGGACATTCAAGTATCACGACCAGCGAGACGCGGAGTTGATGATCTGGCCGCCGTACGGCACCGATCCGGTCGGCAGTGGTGACATTACCGAGGCTCAGGCAGCGCAAATCCGTGCCAACTACGGCGCCAAACTGTCGATGATTGATCACTGGCTGGGCCGTGTTCTCGACGCTATGGACCGCAACGGGCTGTGGGACGACACGGTACTTGTGCTTTGCACCGATCATGGGCACTATCTCGGTGAACACGGCGGCGCCTTCGGTAAACCGGGATTGCCGATCTACAACACGCTGGGGCACATTCCGATGCTGATCTCCTGGCCGGGAGCGGTACCGGGCGCTTGTGATGCGCTCACGACCACGGTCGACATCCACGCCACGATCGTCGATCTTTTTGGTGCAGAGCCCCGCCACCGCACCCACGGCAAATCGTTGCGGCCGTTGCTCGACGGCCACGCCGAAGCGGTTCGCGAGTGGACTTTGCAGGGCTATTTCGGTCGTGAAGTAAACGTGATTGACGTTGCCGGGAAATACGTTCGCACCACGCCAGATGGGCCGTTCCCGTTGTCGATGTGGTCGAACCGTTGGTCGACGATGCCGGTCCACGCTCTGCCGCGTTTTGGGCTGCCCCGCCCAGACGACCGAGCGTTTCTTGATCGAATGCCAGGATCAGACGTGCCGGTGATCCGCCAACCCTTCAGCGCAGAATCAGACGGGTCGCATCCCTTCATTGCCGGCCGTTCGGTTTCGGATACGCATCTTCTTTTCGATGTTGCTGATGCGGACGAGTCGGAGAACATGTCCGGTTCGCGACGCGAGGCGTACTACGTCGAGTTGCTGAGACATGCCCTGAACGAGGTGGATGCACCCGAAGATCAACTGCAACGACTCGGCCTGTCGTGACGCGGCATCAGGCCCGTCAACCCAACGTCTTGTGGTTGATGTGCGACGAGTTGCGGCCCGACGGCGTGGGTTGCTATGGCAACAAGTGGGGGGTTGTCGATACACCAAACCTTGATTCTTTGGCTGAGACCGGTACCCGTTTTGATCGTTTCTTTGTGAACTCTCCGATTTGTGTGTCGTCGCGCACGGCTTACCTGACAGGACGTCGCCCCGCGGTTACGGGCGCGTACGGCAACGAAGCTTCGTATCGCTGGTTCCCACCCGAGACCTATACACCGCAACAACAAGAGACTCCCGAGACATTTGTGGAGATGCTGGCTGATGCTGGCTACGTCACGCGCAACCTTGGGAAACAGCATCTCAACAGATTGCTTGAGCCATTCGAAACGTCTGACACCAGTAACGCGGATCAGTGGCGTCTCATGCAAGCAGTCTCTCAGGTTGGAGTCGATATCCAGCGCAACGGGGTCGGCTCTGCGATCGGAGGTGTCTGGCCCACCGGTCACGAATATCCCCACGACGCGCTGGCAGATCAGGCGGGGGCGTGGTTTGCCGAGGCGCCGACGGACAAGCCGTGGTTGCTGCGTGTTTCGTTCTTGCAACCGCACACCCCAGTTGTGGTTCCTGAACCGTTCGCGAGCCGTTTCGTTGACCAGGACTGGACCACACCCAGAGATATCCGCGCTTCGGTCAGCGCCTTTGAACAGAACTTCGGTGACGTCACTAGGCCAAGCGATGTCGATGATGAGTGGATCAGCTTGGCGAGAGCCCGCTACTACGGGTTGACAGCATGGCTCGACCACCAGATTGGGCAGGTCTTGTCCGCGCGCGAAGAGTCTGGACAGCGTGACTCGACCGTCGTGGTGTTCTGCTCAGACCACGGAGCCGGGTTGGGTGAAAGGGGCAACTGGGCCAAGCATGTTTTTGCTCCCCAAGTTCAGGGTTCGCCGCTGATCGTGGCGGGGGCAGGTATAGACCAGGGCGTGCTGCGCAACGACCTCTGTGAAGCAGTTGACTTTGCTCCAACAATCCTCGCGCTCGCCGGGGTGGAGCCGACGGCTGCTGTTGACGGCCGTGACCTATTCGCGTCAAACAGCGGGGGACCGGCATTCGGCGCAATCGGATACGGGCTTCGAGAATGTTTGGCGCAACCAATGACACGTAACGGACAGTGGCCCGACGGCCGGGGTTGGCCGCAACGTTTTTGTGTGCGTGATGATCGCTACCGACTTGATCGCTCGACTCGAATGGACGGGCATGTCATTGACGCTGAGGACACGGATGCGGATATCTTCTTGGCCGATTCGCAAACGGACCCCGATGAGATCTGCAACCTGGCCGACGATGGGGCCAATGCTGAGGTACGTGATCGGTTACTTTCGCTGCTTGAGAGCCACATTGTCAGAGCAGCCGTTCCTGAACTCGATGACTTCTACCAAGCTTGGCCGTCGATCATTGAGGAGATAATCGCTGAGAGGCTGGGACCTAAGAGTTCGGGAGAAGACACTTGATGGCCAACTCTTCGAGTCCCTCGAACTTGGTGCGACCCAACGTTTTGTTCATCATGACCGACCAATGGCGCTGGGATTGGCTCAGTTGTATGGGGACTGTCGGCCCGAGCACGCCACACGTTGACGCCCTAGCTGCGCGCGGCGTTCATATGACTCACCTGGTTACGGACTCTGCGATTTGCGCGCCAGCACGGATTGCTCTGGCATCAGCGATGTCACCGCTACGTCTTGACTGTTTGACGAACAGTTCGGTCCTTCCGGCCGGTACCGAAACGTGGCACCACCGTTTCCGTGACAGCGGATACCGGGTTGGGTTGGTCGGCCAAACTGATCTGTCGAAACCGACCCGCAACATAGGGTTGAAGGGCAATCGCGAGCTTGTCTATGAATGGGGTTTCAGCGACGGGCTCGAGGTGGAGGGCAAGATGCATGCCGCGGCTGGTGGAGAGGGATATCCACTGGGACCGTACGGCGCGTTCCTTGCTTCACGAGGACTATTCGAGGCATTTCACCACGATTACAACGCCCGCAACATCCCCATGTACAAGGCCATGTTCAGTAACGGGCATTACGACGACCCGGACTGGTATCGGGATTCGGTGCTTCCCGCGGATGCATTTGCAGACACCTGGATCGGTGAACGCGCGGTGGACTGGCTTGCTACGGCGGGAGACGGCCCGTGGAATCTGATGGTGAGTTTCGCTGGACCCCATGATCCCTTCGATCCACCGACCGTCTGGGCCGACATGTTCCGACATGCCGACATGGCCGATCCGGTTCTCAACGCCAACGACAACAAACCGCTTTACCTCACGACTTCGGCTTGGGGATTTGATGCTGCCCACATAGCGGAGATTCGGCGTCAATACAGCGCCTCGTGTGCCGCCATTGATCACGAGGTTGGCCGCATGGTGGCCGTGCTTGAGGACCGCGGGCTTGTTGCTGAGACGATTGTGGTCTTCACCTCAGATCACGGGGAGATGCTCGGCGATCATCACCGGTTCCAAAAGCATGTCGCGTATGAGCCCTCGGTGCGGGTTCCTTTTGTGGCTGCCGGTCCTGGTATTGCCCAAGGAAGCAGTGAAGCGCTGGCGCAGCTCAGCGATGTGGGGCCGACCCTTTGTGAACTCGCTGGTCTTGAACCCTGGCGCGGTGTTGATGGAATGTCGTTTGCCTCGACTCTGACCTCTCCCACGGTTCCGCATCGTGATGCTGTCGTCTGTGTTGAACCGCATTACCGCATGGTTCGAACCCAAGACCGCAAATTCATCTGGAACCGCAACGACATCGAGGAGGTCTACGATCTCGGCGGCGACCCCGGTGAGTGTGAAAATCTGCGTGGGACTGCGCCCGAACACGAACTACTCGACCTCCTGATTGAGCACACCGGACCCTTGCCCGAAGGCCCTAGTCTGTTGTGACGGGAAACAACTGGGGAGCGCAACTTGAATTCGATGCATCGCCAACAGAATCTGGGCGAACAGCTTCTTGAGATAATCCGCACGACCCGCTCGGCGGATGATTCGAACCGGTTGAGGAGGAAGCATGGATCTATCCACCATCGACTACGAAGTACGTGACCATGTGGCCCATCTGAGGTTCACCCAAGGTGATAGCGCAAATGTCGTTAACCGGGTCTTTGCTGCGGATTTGAGGGCGGTGATGCTTGAGATCGAGTGGGATGACAAGGTGCGTGCCGTGTCGGTTACAGCCGAAGGCAAGTTGTTCAGTGCTGGTGGCGATCTCAAAGAGTTCCATTCCAAAGGCGCGGATCTTCCCAAACATGTCGCCGACCTACTCGCCGACTTCCACACGGCCATCTACAAGATGAACCGCATCCCCAAACCGTTCGTGGCCGGGGTCCGTGGTGGAGTGGGCGGAGCGGGACTCTCGCTGGTCGGGGCTTTCGATCTAGTCGTATCCGGTGAATCAGCCAAGTACACGATGGCCTACACCCGAGCGGGTATGACACCCGACGGAACTTCTAGCTACTTCGTTGCCCGCCACATTGGGGTACGTCGGATGCTCGATCTGACGCTCACCAACCGGACGTTGTCAGCAGTCGAAGCTGAAGCTTGGGGGTTAGTGAACCGGGTGGTGCCCGATGATGAGGTCGACGAGGCGACTCAGCAGCTTGCTCAACAACTAGCCGACGGTGCCCCGTATGCGATCGGTAACGCCAAGCGCATCATCTATGAGGGTTACGAGCGGTCTCTCGAAGAAGCCGGCGAGATTGAAGGTGTGATGATCACAGGCGCAGCCGCAACCAACGACGGCAAGGAAGGAATCGCCGCATTCGTTGAAAAACGCCGTCCCAACTTCACTGGTTCCTGAAACGCCCGACCTTGACTGACCAGCCGACTTCTCCAACGAACAGGCAACCTAGCGACGAGCGCTACATGCACGGGTACCACGAGGTGATCGTGGGGTCGTACACTCGCCATACCGCGGAGACGTGCGCGGGCTTTCTGCTGCCTGGCCTGCAACCGGACACAGTGCTACTCGATTTGGGTTGTGGCCCCGGCACGATCACTGCCGGTCTGGCTCGCCGGGTCGGGCGCGCGGTCGGATTAGATGCATCCGCGGAGATGGTCGACGCTGCGCAAAACCACGCCGCAGACTGCGGGATCGACAATGCGACTTTTGAGGTCGGTTCGGCTTACGACCTGCCATTCAGCGATGACAGCTTCGACGTGGTGTACGCCCATCAGGTGTTCCAGCATCTGTCGCAACCCGTCGAGGCACTGCGGGAAGTCCGCCGAATCCTGAAACCCGGAGGGATAGTGGCAATTCGTGACTCCGATTACGAAACGATGATCCACGCTCCAGTGACCGAGGCCATCGTTCGTTGGCGAGAGCTCTATCACCAGGTGTCCAGGGCCAACGGCGGCGAACCGAACGCTGGGCGGCATTTGTTGTCCTGGGCGACCGAGGCCGGATTTGTTGAGCCCGAAGTCACCACCGACACGGTCACGCATGCGACTCTCGAAGGGCGCACCGCTTGGGGCGAGATGTGGGCGGTGCGCGTAGTAGACAGCGACTTTGCCCGTCACGCGGTAGACCACGGGCTCTCCACCCGAGCCGAACTGCAGCAAATATCGGACTCCTTTCGCCACTGAACGAGCGAACCCTCCGGTTTCTGGGCCTACATGTGCGGCGAAGTCATCGCCACCTGCCCCTCAACTTGACCAGACTGGAGTTCTTGTCCTGCCCAGCAGTCTGCTGAGTGATCTGCGGGATCGTTCGGCGAAACCAACTAGGGTCTGGCGCTGATGGCTGGAGGCCGACGAGAGGAGGACCTTGGGGTGGTGATGTCCTCGGAGGTTGCGGGTCGGGTTCCGCTCGTTGACTTGTCGGGAGCGTTCGAGCCAGGCCGACGGCGCGATCACGCCGTTGAGGCGATCAGGCGGGCCTGCGAAGAAGTGGGTTTTCTGGTCATTACAGGTCACGGAGTCAGCAGCGAAACCGTGCAAAGGATCGAAGAAGTCTCCCGCCAATTCTTCGCCCTCCGGATTACCGAGAAGATGAAACTCATGTGCCCGGAAGGCAACAGGCGGGGCTATAAGCCTCTCGGTGGCACGCTGCTGGCGTCGTCACGTGGGGTTGAGACACCCCCAGACCTGTGCGAGTTGTACCTCCTCAACCGGTTTGATGACTCCGAAGCGGCCCGGCGCGCTGGATTGCGCGAAGGCCGCGAAGCCTTCTTCGCGCCAAACGTCTGGCCTGACCCAGAGCAGGTTCTGAATTTCCGGGAGACCTTCGAGACCTACTACGCGGTGATGGAGGGTTTGGCCGCCAGGCTGATGGCCTTGATGGCGCTGGCCCTCGGCCTGAACGAGCACTGGTTCGACGACAAGATCGCCGACCATGTCACGGCCCTCTCCGCCATCCACTACCCGGCCCTTGGCGTAGCCCCTCTCCCCGGGCAGTACCGACGCGGGCCGCATTCGGACTGGGGCAGCCTCACTGTGTTGCACCATGACGGTGGACCGGGTCTGCAGATCATGTCGCCCGAAGGCCAATGGGAGGACGTACCGGTGGTCCGCGGGTCCTTTGTGGTGAATATCGGTGACCTGATGGCAATGTGGACCAACGACCGTTGGGTTTCGACGGTGCACCGCGTCGTCGTGCCATCCGATGACTGGCGTGAGCGGATCTCGATCGCGTTCTTCCACCAACCGACTTACGACGCACGCATCGAATGCATCCCCACCTGCACGTCAACCGACGACCCTCCTCGTCATGAACCGACCACTTCAGGCGAGTGGCTGGAATCGATGATCGACAAGACCACCGCCTATTGACGGAGCGGCCAAGACTCGATGTCTCCGAACCTCTAGCATGAGTGCCGGCTGGGACGTACCAAAGACCGGGAGGTCGCATGAACCCTCGAAGAGACATGGTCATCGGTGCCATTGCCTGCATCGTCATCTTCTTCTTCTTTGTCAGCATCGATTTGTACGAGACAGTCTCGGACTTCACGAGTGAACACGAGGGCTGGCAACTCGTTGAGATCCTGGCGGCTGTGCCTACGCTCGCCCTGGTCACCTCCTGGTTCGCCGTGCGGCGCTGGCTGGAAGTAGCCCACCTCAACGACAGGCTGGCTCATACCGTCGGACAACTCAAAGAAGCGATTAATGAACGCCAGGCCATGGAGGAACAGATCGGCGAGGCTTACAAAATGGCGGCGATGGGCGCGCTATCTGGAGGGCTCACCCGGGAACTCAACAATGTGATGCAGCCGATCGTGACCTTGGCGCAACTGGGAGTCGACCAAATCGACCAAAGCGAGGCGCAACGGGAGAATATGGGTCGCATACTCTTGGCGGCGGAGCGTGGTTGCAAGATTCTCGAGAGTTCATTGGCTGACCCTGTTGGCGGATTCGGTGACGCAGAAGAGATCATCCCGTCGCAGGGGTTGTCGAGTGTGATTGCCCAGGTAGGAAAGTCGGTCGGAAACGATGTGACGATTGTGTCCCGCTTCAGCGACGAGGGTGGCGTGATCTCAGTGAACCGTGAAGAATTCGACTCGGTGTTTACGAGTTTGCTGACCAACGCGGCACAGGCCATGAAGCGTGGGGGCGAGATCACGGTGGGACTCTCGACCCGCACACTTGACGAGGCCCAGGCGAGTGTGCAGGGAGTTTCAGCTGGCAGCTACTTCAGTGTCACTGTGGCCGACCAAGGCATTGGCATGACCGATGATGTGCGAACCCAAGTTTTTGATCCGTTCTTCACAACCAAATCGGCCGACGGATGCGCCGGTCTGGGTCTCACCATCGCCTATGAACAGGTTCACGGATGGTCGGGCAGGATCACTGCGGAATCGTCTTATGGTGAGGGTTCGACGTTCGAAGTTCTCATCCCCCACCACCATGCAGACGAAGCCCCAGGAGCCTGAATAATGGCGACCGTGTTGGTGGTTGACGACGACCCGGGGGTGCGCTTTGCGCTGACGCGGCTTTTGGATGCTTGTGGTGACCATGAGGTAATCGAAGCCGACAGCTGCGAAGCAGCGCTGGAGCTAATGGCTTCCCGCAAGCCGGACCTGGTTTTGACAGAGTCCGTGATGCCGACAATGACCGCGATCGAGTACATAAAGGCGTTGCGCTGGGCCTGCCCTCGCGCCGGGATCGTGGCTTTGTCTGCGGGTGGTATGCACCAAAGCCCAGAGTTCGCTACCGGCCTTGCCAGCACCGCAGGAGCCGACGAAGTCCTGCGCAAACCTGTCAAAAACGAACCCCTGCTAGCCGCCGTCAACAAAGTCCTCCGCTGAGCCCCCGGATTGCCTTCCCGCAAACCGGCTTGCTCCTAACGGAAGGTGCTCCAAGAGGCGAGGTAAGATAGTGCGGATGGACGGATCGACTGGATCTGCTGCTGATGACGCTGCGCTTCAGAAGCTCCTTGAAGCTTGCCAACTGTACGAGGACTATTTGGCCGTCAGGTCTGTCGCCGAGTCGGCGACGCTTCGTGATCTGGCGACCAAGGCCGTGTCTGAGGACAGCTACCTAGACCACGCCTCGACTCGCCGACATGAAATATCGGTCCAGAAAGACTCATATGTCCAAGCGCTGAGGTCCGCCACCGCGGACACCGACGGTCTGGTTTCAGGAGATGTGCGAAATGGCTCTTGCTGAGATAGCAGTGGTTGGCTCCCTAGGCTCCACCTCAGAGCCAGCATTGCTAGCTGCGGTGCACAAAGCACTGGTCACCGGACTCAGTGTGCCAGAAGACGACCCGACCGTCCTTCTCTCTGACGCGTCGACCAAGAACGCATTATTACCAGGGAAGCTCGCAAGGATGGTTCTTGTCAGGGTAACGATGTTTGTGGGTCGTAGCCCGGCGACGCTTTCCAAGTTGCACGCAATTATCGCTACCGAACTGAACGCTGCTGGCATCGAATCAGACGAGATCAGAACGGTCTTCATCGAAACCACAGTGTCCAACTGGGGGATAGCTGGACGGCCGCAGAACGTTGCGAGCGTGGGCTTTCAGATTCACAGATGAGGAGGTGGCCCGGTGGACTCGACATCAGCGCTGACTCATGGACCCGACCGACCCGACCCTTTTGTCGCGTCTCAGGGCGCTCCAAACGCTGGCACTCTCGGGACGACCGTTAGAGGGATTTGATGATCCGAACCGTGACGTTCGACTGCTACGGTACGTTGATTGATTGGGACACCGGCGTGTTGCAGGCGATCGCTGATGCCTGCGCTGAGTCGCGACAATTCGATGACCAGATTGCGCTCAAGTCCTTTGATCGGGCAGAAATCCTTTCCACTTCTAAGCCGTACCGCTCTTACAGAGAAGTCCTCGCCGAAGTAGCGCGGGCCACAGGATCCTACGCGTATTTGTGAGTTGTTGGTTGGTTTAGGCGATGTCGACGTCGTCGGGTCCTGCAGATCACAGGTGCGCCCGCGTCCAGAGGTCTAGGTCGGTGGTGAGTTGTAGGGCGTGGAGGGCTTGTTGGGCGTTTTCGAGTAGTGCGGCGCCGCGTTTGGCGAAGAACTCGTCGGAGTCGGCGACAGCATCGCCGCCGTAGCGTTGGTGTTCGGTGTCTGAGGCACGTTCGAGCATCAGAGGGGTGAGCCAGTCGTATTTGACCGCTGAGGCGGCCATGGCCAGTTCGACAATTCTTGGATCGCCGTGCCAACCGGCATCACCGAGGCCACCAACGTAAGCATCGAGTGTCGCTTGGCGAAGCTGGGGTAGCTGATCCGGCTCAACGAAGAAGTCGAACGCTGCGTCTGGAACGAGGTTTCCTATGTCCTCGCCGAGCGCTCCGTCACCGACGAAGGCCCAATCCAGCAGAACAAAGCCATCATCAGTCTCGATCAGGTTCTTGGTCCAGAAGTCAAGGTGGCACAGGGTGCGTGGAAGCGACTCGAGCACTGAGTAGAGCCGATGACGCTGTGCGTGCAGTTCGGTGGCGGCCGGCCTCAAAGCCGGGGGGAAGTTGTCGGCAACAACGGGTTGATCCCACGCGCGATCGTCGTCGAGCAACTCCCAGACAACCGGTTTTTCGCTGCTGTAGTCGCGCAAGAAGCCTTGAGACAGCCATTCAACGTCTGGTAGCGCTCCGCTGAGAGCGAGTTTGCCTTGAGCTGCTCCCAAACGCCGTGCTGCTTCGGCATAGGTGTCAATGTCCCAGTTCTCGGCTGGTGTGCCGTCAACGAATTCCATGGCAACAACCGTGTCTTCGTCGGTGATATCGAGACCCACGCAGACCGGTGCCCGTACACCTTCTTCAGCGAAGCACTGGACGACACCGGATTGGTAGGCGAGAGGCTCACGAAGCCAGTAATTCCACCGATCAGTGGATTCGCAGTCCTGTGACCAGTGCCGCGTGAACGCCGTGGTACCAACCTCGCGGTGGCGGGCCAGTCGCTTCACGACCAGACGGCGATCACCCTTCGTCAATTCCCAGATATCGGCTGTAAGCCAGCGATTGTGCTGGGGCTCCACGACATCCCACGCGTCCGCCTCCAACCCAACCCGAATCAGGGTTTCGTTCAGCCGCGGATCCACCCTTTAACCCTAGAAGCACCTGCAATCGCAGAGAGCGGATAGCGACGCGGGCGGGATGGCTAGGGGCTAGGTGTGGAGTTGGAGTCGGGAGGATGGGTGACTTTAAGGGACAAGAAGCGGAGTGGGAGCTCGATCAGCGCGGTGGGACCGTGTGTCACCTCACCCCGAAATTGCATGGAGTCGCCTGCGGTGAGCACGTACCGCTTGGTGCCGTAGCCGTACTCGACGCAGCCCTCAAGGATGTATATGAACTCCACGCCACCGTGTTGGAACAGCGGGAAAACCTCGTTGGGTTCGGTGATTGTGACGTACAGCGATTCGATCTCACGGGTTGGACCTCGCAGCGATCCGAGATCGTGATACACCCTGCCGGGTCCAGCACCTTCGTGAATGATCTCCATCCCTTGTCCAGCGGGGACGATCACTGCATCGCGTTCTTCGTCCAGCCCTCGAAAAAAGGCTGTAAAGGGAACCTCGGCCGCGTCAGCCAAGCTGATGAGTGTGCTGAAACTTGGTGAGGTCTGCCCATGCTCGACTTTGGAGAGCATCCCGATTGATAGTCCCGCGGCGTCTGCGAATTGCTCCATGGTCAAGCCCATGCCCACCCGGAGTTCGCGCACTCGCCGACCAACGCTCTCGCACACCTCATCGGTTGTCAGTCGGCCTGTTCGGCTGTCGCTGACGGTCCGCGGCGCTTCTGGGTCGCTTCCTTCAGGTGGCATGTTGGTGGCGTCGATTCTCAGAACAGAGTGAGGTACTGGTCGATCTCAGATTGGGTGACCTGGTGATGGTGGGCCATGAACTCAGCTTTTTTGGTCTTTACAAAATAGTCCCGATAGGAGCCGTCGGGGGTCATCCCGAGTCCTTTCTCAAGGACATCGCAGGTGGCCAGGTTTTCTGCTGCATGCAGCAGAGTAGGCGGCAACGTGACGATCCCTCGGTCTGCGATCTCTTCAGCGGAGAGCTTGAACAAGTTGTCCTCATTCGGTTGACCGGGGTCGACTCCTCGGTCAATACCGTCGAGTCCGCAAGCAAGCATCGCCGCGAACATCAGGTATGGGTTCGCTGCTCCATCGGCGAGACGGAGTTCCAACCGGTCTGGCTCGGGTATGCGGATCATCTGGGTGCGGTTGTTGCCCCCATACGCCGCGTAAGCCGGTGCCCATGTCGCCCCCGATGTTGGGGCACCCACCCCCATTCGCTTGTAGGAGTTGACGATGGGGCAGAGGATTGCGACAAGCGACGGGGCATGTTCGATCAACCCGGCCGCGAACTGATAGGCCAAGTCGCTCAATCCCAAGCCTTTGGAGTCGTCGTCGCCTCCAACGAAGAGCGGTTCGTTGTCGAGCGACCAAAGGCTTGAATGAGCATGGAGCCCGTTGCCGGTCTTGTCGGCGAAGGGTTTGGGCATGAACGTCGCATAGCGGCCATCGCGGGTGGCCATTGTGTGGATCATCAACCGGAACAGCACCAGCCGATCAGCGGTTGTGAGGGCATCGGCATACTGCCAGTTCTGTTCGAACTGGCCGTTGGCGTCCTCATGGTCGTTGGCGTAGTTGCCCCATCCCATGGCGTTGAGATTGCGTGAGACTTCGGTGAGGTGGGGCAGCATGCGGGTGAGGCCCTTGGCGTCATAACAGGGTTGTTCGTCCACGTCACGCTCGTCTGCGACCACGATTGACCCGTCGGGGTTCCTGTTGACCAGGGAATACTCGGCTTCGACACCCGCGTTGAACACCAAACCACGCGACGTGAGATCGTCGAGCGCTTGGCGCAGGATCACGCGTGGTGCATAGGGCCAGAGTTCGCCTTCAACGGTTGGGTCGCATTGCAAGGCGGCGACATTGGGTTGCCATGGCAACTGGGTGTAGGAAGCGGGATCGGGAATGGCCAAGATGTCGGGGCTAGACGGGTCCTGGCCAATGGGACCCGCGGCAAAACCTGCGAATCCGGCACCTTCGTTCATTACGGTCTCGAGCGCTTCAACCGGAACTAGCTTGGCGCACGGTTTGCCGTGCATCTCCACAAACATTGCGTAGATGAACTCGACACCATCGTTTTCGACCCGTGCTTTGATTTCTTCGTATGCGCCCATCGACAACTCCTTCGTCTGAACTGAACCTGTGCGCGATTCACCTGAGGAAACCTCTACTGTAGGTGAAATATCTTCACCGTTGTCAAGAGATGCGGCTAAGGTTTGCGAACCTGCCCGAGGCAGACCGCCGAGCTTAAACCGCCCGAAGAAAATTCTTGGAGGAGTCGAACTCAAGCATGTGTGGGATTGTCGGTTTGTTCTTAAAAACTGCCACTTACCGCGACGAACTGGGAAGGCTCACCGCGGTCATGCTGCATGAAATGCGTGAACGAGGCCCCGACAGCGCCGGATTCGCCGTCTACGACCAGGGTGACAGCGAACGAACGAGGATCACTGTGCTGGTGACCGACGAATCGGTCAACCGTCGCCAGACAGCCGACGCTTTAGAAGCCGAGCTCGGAGCCGAAGTCACTCTGCGGGAAATCCATGACCACGCCGTGTTCGAAACAACCGGAGATGGTCGTGTTGCGCGCCAATGGCTCATCGACAACGTAGCTGGAGTCGATGTATTGAGCTATGGCCAACAGATCGAGCTCTACAAGTCGGTCGGAGATCCCGATCTGGTTGCTATCCGCTACGACCTTGCGTCACGCCGCGGTACACACGCCATCGCGCACACTCGCATGGCTACTGAGTCCGCCGTCACCACCAACGGATCGCACCCGTTCGTAACCGGGGCGGACACATGCTTGGTCCACAACGGCTCACTGTCTAATCACAACCAGCTTCGGGAACGGTTAGTCCAGCGAGGCGAGTCTTTCCAGACCGAGAACGATTCCGAAGTTGCTGCCGGCTATCTCTCCTGGAAATTGCGTACCGGCGACACCATCGACGGTGCCCTATCCAGCGCACTGAGCGACCTCGACGGCTTCTACACCTTCGCCATCGGCGTCAAGAACGGTTTTGCCATCCTGCGAGACCCGATTGCATGCAAGCCGGCCGTCGTGGCGGAAACCGATGATTGGGTAGCGATGTCGTCGGAGTATCGAGCAATCGCTCAACTCCCCGACGTAAGCCATGCAGAAATATTTGAACCCGAGCCGACCCGTGTCTACTCGTGGAGTTTGGCCTCATGACCGTTTCGATCGACCTGTCCCAGGTACCACTACGTGAACTGAACAAACGCCTGCACGAAACCGATGAGGGACACTTCGTTGTGCGCAATCCACGCGGGGCCCATGCCTTGGCGGTAGGAATCACATCGGCGGTCACCGTCGACGTGGATGGATCAGTCGGTTACTTCTGTGCGGGGATGAACATGATGGGCACGGTGCGTGTCGACGGCAACGCCAGCACCGGACTCGCTGAGAACATCATGTCGGGGATGGTACGGATAACCGGTAACGCCACGATGTCGGCGGGCGCTACGGGTCATGGCGGTTTGGTGGTCATTGAAGGCAACGCTGGGGCTCGCTGCGGTATTTCCATGAAAGGCGTCGACATTGTGGTCGGTGGCCATGTCGGGCATATGAGCGCATTCATGGCCCAAGCCGGCAACCTCGTCGTGCTCGGCGACGCCGACCACGACCTTGGCGATTCGATATATGAAGCTGAGGTGTTTGTGCGGGGCAAAGTCGCATCGTTGGGATCTGATTGCGTGGAAAAAGAAATGACCCCGCAACACCTGGACACGCTCAGCCGCCTGCTCACAGCCGCAGAAATGTCTGCCGAACCAAGCGACTTTCGTCTCTACGGATCAGCCCGAGAGCTCTACAACTTCCATGTTGACGACGTTGATGCGGCCGCTGCGGCGAAAGGACGGCCATGAACCAACAGAGATGGCACCACCGAGAGTCCTACACGTTCGACCGCAATGTGATCGCGGAGATCCGGCGGGCGGCCAATACCGGGATCTACCGGATTCGAGGTTGGGGAGCCAAGCGGGAACTGCCCACCTTCGATGATCTCGTGTTCCTCGGTGCTTCGATGTCGCGCTACCCGTTGGAGGGTTACCGCGAGGCGTGTGCCACGGATCTTGTGATTGGTGAGGCGCGTGCCGAGCGACCCGTTCGTCTCGCCATTCCGATCACCATCGCAGGGATGAGTTTCGGGTCGTTGTCGGCGCAGGCAAAAGAAGCTCTCGGTCGGGGTGCTACCGCGGCTGGTACCTCTACGACCACCGGGGACGGCGGTATGACGGCTGAGGAGCGCGGACACTCCAAGACGCTTGTTTACCAGTACTTGCCGTCGCGTTACGGGATGAACCCAGATGATCTGCGCCGCGCTGACGCTATTGAGGTAGTTGTTGGGCAAGGTGCCAAACCAGGTGGCGGCGGGATGCTGCTAGGGCAGAAGATCAATGAACGCGTGGCGGAGATGCGTACGCTCCCCGAGGGGATCGATCAGCGGTCAGCGTGTCGTCATCCCGACTGGACTGGTCCTGACGACCTGATGATCAAGATCATCGAACTGCGCGAGATCGTCGATTGGCAGGTTCCGATCTATGTCAAGGTTGGGGCCGCTCGCCCGTACTACGACACCTGCTTGGCGATCAAGGCGGGTGCCGACGCGATAGTTGTCGACGGGATGCAGGGGGGCACAGCAGCCACCCAAGATGTCTTTATCGAACATGTCGGTATCCCCACGATCGCTGCTGTTCCGGAGTCGGTGCGCGCGCTCAAGGAACTCGGTGTCCATCGTGAGGTGAAACTGATCGCTGCTGGCGGGATTCGTTCGGGTGCCGATGTGGCTAAGGCAATAGCGTTGGGGGCCGACGCGGTTTCGCTCGGCACTGCCGCACTGATCGCCATCG
The DNA here is from genome assembly GCA_965249055.1 of Candidatus Aldehydirespiratoraceae bacterium. Classification (GTDB taxonomy): domain Bacteria; phylum Actinomycetota; class Acidimicrobiia; order Acidimicrobiales; family Aldehydirespiratoraceae; genus VXYK01. Next base: position 1,537,318 of record CBDFKX010000002.1, read on the forward strand.
GAGACAACGATCCCGCGCTTGACGAGCAGTATCGGGAATTGGGTTCGGCGGCCGGTTTTTGGGAAGACTTTCAAGCAGGAAACGACCCGGCGGGGATTACCACGCAGGAACCTGAGTTGGCGAGCCGCCTTGATCCAGAACTGGCCGGTCGGCGCTTGGCCAACTATTTGCAGGTTTTGACCCTTGAGCTTCAGACGCTGGCTCGGGCCAACGGAAAGTCCCATGTCCACAACCTTGAGCCTGAGGATCTGGCTGCTCTCACCGTGGAGGCAGCAGCCATGGCCAGGGTGCCGCTCGCGGGCACGGAATGGATTCCCGGTAGTTCTTGACGGAGGCGCGGCCCATGTGTCAGCGTGTCAATGTCTTGAATCTTGGAGCAGTAAATTTCGTGGGAGGGAAACCTAATGCCATCCAGTCTGCAGTCGACAGGGATGCTTCTAGTTGTCGCCTTGGTTTTTGGCTTGACACTCGCCGTTGTGGGAGAGTCTGGCCCTGCGGGTGCTGATTCCTTCCCGGGAGGCAACGGAAAACAGGCAGTCGGCAAGCTCTACTGGTGGTTGCGACAGAGTGCAGTGTAGGTGTGTTGGGCTGAGTTCCAGTTGTGGAGTTTGCGGGGCATGTGGTTGAGGTTGTCTTGGATCAACGCGAGTTGTATGGGGTTGAGGTTGAGGTTGGTGCTTTTGGGGAGCCGGCGTCGTAGCAGTCCGTTGGTTTGTTCGTTGCTGGGGCGTTGCCACGGGGATCGTGCTTGGCAGAAGAACACTTCGATGTTGCAGTTGTGTTCGATGTCGGCCCAGCGTGCCATTTCGCTGCCTTGGTCCCAGGTGAGGGTTTTGGCCATCTCAGCGGGTTGACGACCAAACGCTGCGGTGACGGCTCGGGTCACGTTGTCGGCGCTGTAACCGTGCGGCAGCGGCACCACCAAAGTGAGCCGGCTGACGCGTTCTACGAGCGTGGCGATCGCGCTGGCGTTGTTGGCGCCGATCATCAAGTCGCCTTCCCAGTGTCCTGGTTCGCTGCGGTCGTCTGCTTGCTGGGGGCGTTGCGTCAGGGGCCGGTACGGGCCTAAAGCGCTGCGTTTGGCGGTTTCGCAACGGCTGCGGGGTTTACGCCTGCGCCGACCGCGGGGCAGGCTCTGCCACGAACCCGCTTTGAGTCCGCTGGTGTTGTTGTTGTTGGCGTAACAGGCCCGATAGATCGTCTCGGCGGACACCGCCATCCCTCTAGTGTGCAGGTCCGCAGAGATCGCATGCGGCGATCAACGCAGTTTCAACCCCTTAGCGACCTCACCAGCCAAAACCGCGTCACCAGCGAGTTTGTGAACCTTCGGTCGAGCCGCGTCGACACCCGTGCGGCGATGAGCGCGACCAGCCCGATAACCATCACGCCCGCCGCCACGGCCAAGCTCGCGATACACCGTGGACCGGCAACGACCCAACCGATCCGCCATCTCCGCCACGCTCAACCCCGCCTCAGACATCACCTCGATCCGTGTCCGCTCATCGAAACACAAACGCTGTGCCATACTGAAAACCTCCATCGGTTCGGTTGCTGACTCTTCACCGACCATCATGGCCGATCTGTCGCAACCACCGATGGAGGTCGCCGTCCTCGAAAATCGGGTTTTCTGAATTTGGCACGCACAGGGTCCGTCGGTGGGGTGGTGGGGTCTTGTCGGCGTTCGGGCGGGTGGTCCGGTTGGTGTGGCACAAGCAACGTTGGCCTTGCCCAGCAGCCGGGTTCAACAGGGTGAGTAGGGTCCACTTGTTCGCGAGTATTCGGATGCGGTTGACGCTTCAGTCTGCTGTCACCGTCGGTTCCGTACGGCGCCGATTACCGGCTCTACGCGTATTAGCGGGGAGTGATGGTGTTTGGGGAAGTCCTCAGTTGAGCTTCTATGTCAACCGGGGGCAGGGTTGTTGTTTTAGGTCGTCTTGGAGGGATTTCCAGACACGGTCTTAGATGCGCCGTTTGAGGTATCGGATGGCTTCTCGTTTGTTTTTGCCGCGGTCAAGGCAGCGTTGGTAGCAAGCGCGGCCTTCGGAGCCGGGTCGGCTGATTTGGGTGATGGCGGCGGTATGGATGGCGCGGTTGAGTTGGCGGTTGCCTCCTCGGTTGAGTCTGCGGCGCACGACGCGCCCTGAACTGGCTTCGATTGGGGCGGTGCCGTTGGCCATGGCGAAGCGGTCTTTGGTCGCGAAGCGGGCTGGTTCGCCGATCTCGGCGAGGATCTCTGCTGCGGTCAGCGCGCCGATGCCGTAAATGTCGTTGAGGCTGGTGGGTGTCGCTGAACGTCGAGGCGATACGTTGGGCCAGCGCGTCGATCTTGCGGCCGAGGCGGCGTATGTTGCGGATTCGGATGCGGATGCGGGTGATTTCGGCGGATGCGCTGTCGTTGCCCCGCAGAAACCTGCTCGCGGCGTCGAGACCGGCACCGCTGGTGAGTGGCCCGGCACGGTGTGATATCCGCAGCGGATCTTCTCCAGGGTGCTGTGAGCCGGTTGAGGGCCACGGTGCGGTCCTTGACGAGTTCGCGGCGGTAGCGGACCAGCGCGGCGAGGACGTCACAAGCGCCGACGAAGCGGAGGGGGGGTGTCCCTGTCTTGTTGTCAAGTCTTTTTAGGCGGCTTGGGGTAGGGGTTGGTGTTGTGTGGGTTGGTAGGGGGTTTGGGTTTTGAGCATGGCTAAGATGATGTCGCAGCGGCGGCGGGCGACGCAGATGACGGCGGCGTTGTGGCGTTTGCCTTGGGCTCGTTTTTGTTGGTAGTAGGCGCGGGCGGTGGGGTCGTGTTGGGTGGCGACGAAGGCTGCTTGGAACATGGCGTTTTTGAGTCGGTGGTTGCCGCCTCGGGATTTTCGGGTGGTGTTGTGGGTGCCTGATTGCCAGTTGATGGGTGCGAGTCCGGCGTAGGAGGCGAGTCTGCCAGGGTTGGCGAAGCGGTGGGGATCGCCGATCTCAGCGAGGGTTCTAGCTCCGGTCCGCGGGCCGAACCCGCACAAACTAGCGAGGACTTTTCCCAGGGGGTGCTCCATGAACGCGTTGTTGATGTCGATGCCGAGTTGGTTTCGGTGTTGACAGATTCGGTTGAGGTCCGCGGCGAGGTCACAGATGGTGTCGCCCCAGGCGGTCTCGGCTGTGACTGTGAGACTCTGCGCGTCGAGCGCTGCGGTGATCGCCTCGGTCAGTCGTTGAGTTGTGCGTGGTGAGTTTTTGGCGATGCGGTTGGCTATGCGGGAGCGGCCGGCTGCTTTGAGCGCTGTGGGCGTGGGCCACGACACCAACACGTCGCGCAGCCCTTGGTTGGTTACCAGTTTGTCGCCTATGGCTCGTTCCAGTGCTGGTGATATAGCCAATAAGGCGTCTCTGAGCCTGTTGACGGTCCGGGTGGCGTCCGCGGCTAGATCGACGTCTCGTCCGTTCAAGATGCGTAGCTTCACCAGCAGCTCGTCGTTGATTCGTGTCCAACTCAGGCGGTCGGCGTTACGGCGGGCATAGTCGGCGAGGACCAAAGCGTCTTTAGGGTCGGTCTTTGCCGCTCCGGCATAAAGATCCGCGGCGCGGCGCATCGCTAGGCCGGTGACATAAGCCACCGGCACCTGGGTGGATGCTGCGGTCTCCATCAGCAGCGACGCCGCCGAGCTGGTCGTGTCGATCACCAACGCCACAGCGCCGTGCACCTTTGCATCGTCGATCAGGCAGCGGATCGTTGTCTCGTCGTTTCGCACCGACCGAGCCAACACCTCCTCACCGGTCGAGGTCACCGCGCAGGCGTAATGATCGCCTTTGGCGATGTCGACACCGACGAACACCTCAACACCGACATGAACCGAATCTGACATTACAGAAGCTCCTTTGCTCTGGGATTGATCTGAACTCGGATGCTCCCGGAGCCTGCGCCTCAACCACTTTACATTCAGCCCTAAAGCATGTCCCTGTAAGAGGTCCCAGACACCCGACCACAGCGGGCGGCAACACCCCCCAAGCCATCAAAAGTGACAGGGGGAAACAGCCCTACCCACCGCGGCGAGCAACCAACCCCGACATTGCCACACCAGGGCCACCAACAAGGTAAAGGGGGGCAGGTCGTCGTCGCGTGCTGAGATACGGGCGATCTCCAAGGCGTCGACCGGGTCGGTTTTGGTGCGGGTGCGCTGCCTGCGGCGGGCCGCTGCGGTGAACTGCGGGAGGTTATCGATTCGGTATTGCTTGCGTTAACGACCTCAGTACCCGACCGGATGGCTCAGGTGATCCCAGGTACGAGTAACTCCATGTTGGAATCACTGCGCTCTGGCGGTAACGAGGTTTTTGAGACGTATCACTCGTACCTGCGGGCTTACATCCAACACTTCCATGTCGCGCCGATCCTTGACGCTGTTTCTGTCCTCCCAATTGACGAACTTGGGGCGATGGCAGAGACCCTCGTGAATCTGACCTCATTCAAACGGCGTGTGACCCTTGATGCGGAGACGGTTGGCGGGCCGATTGATGTCGCGGTGATCTCGAAGGGCGATGGACTAGTCTGGATTTGCCGGAAGCACTATTTCGACCCAACACTGAACCATCACTTCTTCGCCAACTATTTTCGCTACGGTTCTTCCAAGGAGCAGGGTGAACTATGACAACAGGCCAAACGCAGAACAGAGTCTTCAGGTCGTACGAGCAACTCGAACGTGAACTGATGCCGAAGCGTGCCAAGGAACTGCGCGCCAGACGAATGGAAGGGGATCTTCGGAAGACGTTACTGGAGATTAAGCGCCGACCAATCACCGACGCAGCAGCAGCAATCACCGACGCCGCAGCGGAGTAGCGCCCTCTAGCTGTATCAACGCCCCCTAGGCGCGGATCCATTTGGGGTCGTTGGAGTTGCTGTGATTGGCGAGCGCGTCCAGCAGCGCAGCAGGACATTCCTCGGCCAGCAAGGTGTGGCGGTTGGAGGGTTTGAGGATCGTCCGCTTGACCATGGTGTCGAACTGGTCGAGAAGAGGCTGCCAGAAACCGTTGACATTCAGCACGCCCACCGGCTTGGCCATGATGCCGAGTTGGTTCCAGGTGAGGGTCTCGGCAAGTTCGTCGAGCGTGCCAAAACCGCCAGGAAGGGCGATGAAAGCATCGGACATCTCATACATGAGTGCCTTGCGGGTATGCATCGAATCGACTTTTTCGAGAGAGGTGAGACTCTCATGGCCAACCTCGTCGTCAAAGAGGTCGGTCGGGATAATCCCGGTCACGCGTCCGCCCCGTGACATCACCGTGTCGGCGATCAAACCCATCAGTCCGACCGCACCACCGCCGTAGACAAGTTCAATGTCGCGCTCAACAAGAAGTTTGCCCAACTCGATTGTTGCATCGGTGATCTCTGGGTCCGTTCCCGGAGACGAAGCGCAGAACACGCACACTCGTTGAAACTTGTGCATCGGGAAACCCTACTGTGCTGTGCTTGTTGTTGGTCACGGGGTTTGGTTCCTCAAGAGGACGGCAACTGGTCAGACGGCGTACTGTTGGAGCGTGCAGCACGGGATATTTGTAGCGCCGTTCGGGCCGTTCGCGGACCCCCATCGACTGATGGATCTAGGGCGAGCGGTCGAGGAGTCGGGTTGGGACGGAATCTACGTGTGGGACCATGTGCTGCGCCCCGAGAGCAACGAGATCATCGACACGTGGGTCGCTCTGGCGGTTTTGGCCACGGCCACGCGGCGGCTTCGTCTCGGTCCGATGGTCACACCGGTGCCACGCCGTCGTCCCATAAAGCTGGTCAGAGAAGTGCTGACGGTCGATCTGCTGAGCGAGGGCCGGTTGACTCTCGGTGTCGGATCCGGCACCGACACCGGAGGCGAACTGGCCCGTTTTGATGAGGTGATCGACCCGCGGATCCGCGGCCAGCGCCTCGACGAGGGCCTGCGGATCGTTGCCGAACTCTTGGAGGGCGAGTTCGTCGTCCATTTCGGTGAGCATTTCACTGTGGACGGCGTATCGGCCGAGCCCCGAACGGTGCAGCGACCCCGCCCCCCGATCTGGTGCGCGGCGCGCGGCACTGCAATGAAACCGGTGCGCCGCGCGGCCCGTTACGAGGGCATGTTCCCGATCGAACTGAACCACGACAGCTTTTGTCGGGCACTTGACGAAATAGCCACCGTGCGCGGCAATCTCGATGGGTTCGATATCTGCCTACGAACCGAATTCGACGGCACACCGCCGCCGTTTGTTGACGAGGGAGCCACCTGGCTTCTGCGCTCTTTTCCTGCTGTGACCGACCCGGCAACCGTGTTCGACGCAGTTATCCACGGCCCGCCAGGCTGAGCCGCCAGACGAGTCGCCACGCCAAATCTGATAGTTCGCAGTGTGGATCAACTGCGGCTGGTTCGGGCACGGCTGCGTAAGCCAGATAGATTGCGGGCGTGGTTGACCAGTCAATGAACGCCAAGCTCGACGATCTTCGCAAACGCAAGGATCAGGCAGTGCATGCGGGATCTGAGCGATCAGTGTCCCGCCAGCACGAAAAAGGCAAGATGCTGGCCCGGGAACGCATCGACTACCTGCTCGACGAAGGCTCGTTCAACGAACTCGACATGCTGGCTCGACACCGGGCACATGAAGCCGGACTCGCAGAGCGTCCCTACACCGATGGGGTCATAACCGGTTGGGGAACCGTTGACGGGCGCAAGGTTTTCGTGTTTTCGCAGGATTTCACGGTCATGGGCGGGGCGCTCGGGGAGGTGTTCGCCGAGAAACTCCACAAGGTGATGGATCTGGCGTTGGCCACCGGAGCGCCGATGGTCGGCCTGAACGACGGTGCCGGTGCTCGCATCCAGGAAGGCGTCGTATCACTCGACGGTTATGGCGGTATCTTCTTCCGCAACGTTCAGGCCTCAGGAGTAATCCCGCAGATCTCGGTGATTCTCGGCCCCTGCGCAGGCGGCGCGGTCTACAGCCCCGCCATGACCGACTTCATCTTCATGGTGCGCGAGAAATCGCACATGTTCATCACCGGTCCCGACGTCGTGAAGACGGTAACCGGTGAAGAGGTGTCGCTTGAGGAACTCGGCGGAGCGGGTAGTCACAGCAGCAAATCCGGAGTTGCCACGTTTGTTGCCGACTCCGAGGAGCAGGTGCTCGACGAGGTCAAAGATCTGCTGAGTTTCTTGCCGTCCAACAATCTCGACCAAACGCCTCGGATCGAATCCAGCGACGATCCCGATCGCCTCTGCCCCGAACTTGATGAGATCCTGCCGGACAGCCCGAACGTTCCCTACGACATGAAACAGGTCATAACCGCCGTGGTCGACGACGGCGATTTCCTGGAGTACCACGCCAGTTGGGGTCGCAGCATCACTTGTGGTTTCGCCCGAGTGGATGGACGGGCCATCGGCATCGTCGGCAACCAGCCGATGATGCTGGCCGGTGTGCTCGACATCGACTCGTCGGAAAAAGCCGCCCGCTTTGTGCGCACCTGCGACGCCTTCAACATCCCGCTGCTGACCTTCGTCGACGTGCCCGGCTTCCTGCCCGGCGTGGATCAGGAATACGGAGGCATTATCCGACACGGAGCGAAACTCCTCTACGCCTACTGTGAAGCGACCGTGCCTCGCATACAGATCATTACCCGCAAGGCCTATGGCGGCGCCTATGTGGTGATGGACTCGAAGTCGGTTGGTTCGGATCTGTCGTTCGCCTGGCCCACCGCCGAACTTGCCGTGATGGGACCGCAGGGGGCGGTGGAAATACTCCATCGACGCGAACTAGCCGATGCAGCGAATGCCGCCTCCCGCCGAGCCGAGTTGATCGATGACTACACCGACCGTTTGGCGAACCCCTATGTTGCCGCGGAGCGCGGATATATCGACGATGTGATCGAACCGTCGCAAACTCGGCAAAAGGTCGTGGCGGGGTTCCAGTTGCTTGAATCGAAACGTGAGGAGTTGCCGGAACGCAAGCACGGCAATGTGCCTCTGTAGGGGCTCCAGAGTGGACCGTTGCGATGATTGAGTTCTCACCGACACCTTCAGAAGAGGAAGCCGCAGCCATTCTGGCCGCCTATGAGCTCCTGTGGCCTCAGCCGAGTGAAGTTGTTGCGCCGCGGAGTGTGTCTCGTTGGCGTTTCGCCGGTCGTCGCTGGTCACCGCGCCCCGGCTACGGCGGTTGGGCCTGACCCGTCGACCAGTTCAGTTGTCAGCCAACAGTTCCAGCAACGCTGGGCCGAGTATTTCGGCCGCGAAAATTTCGGAGCGCTCGAAGTCAAGGTGAACGCCGTCGGTTCGGCCGTAGCGACCGTGATGACCCGAAGCATCCAACTCGACCGCAGTGTCGACCAAAGCCACGCCTGCACCTTCAGTGTCGGACTCGAATTCAGCCACCAGAGCACGTACAAGCGAGTTGTAAGCCTCGGCCCTGCGGGGGTCGTGGTCGATTCCCACTTCGTAATACGAGAGCAGATAGGGAGCGGTTGCAAACACGACTTTGGCGTTGACAGAGTGAGCGTTCGTCAACAACTTTCGGTAGGAACGTTCTATATCGGCTGCGAAGTCCTGATCGAGCATGGAGGCCCATGACCCGTCGACGCGTTGGTGCTCGTACTGGGGGTTGACGTGATCCACCACTAGCACCAGATCCGTCCCCGGTTCGATGAAATCGTCACGACAAGGCTCGTCATGGATCCACCACTTGATGGGGTCATCGGCCTCTGGGTCGATACGCCGTGCCCGCCAAGGCCTGTCTGCGCTGATCAGCGGAGAACAGCCAACACGGGTGTGATCGACGACCGCCATGGCACGGTTGGCGTCGGCCCATGTGCGTAACCCGTCGGCAATGTGCAGACCCGAGGAGTCACCGAGCACAGTGATGATCGGCACCGCGGTTGCCACCGTTACTACCGTTTCCGGCTGTGGAGCAGGTTCAGTAGTTGATGACGCCAGGTCGTCGGTAAATGCCTCAGTGGTCGTGGATCCCGCAACTAACGATGATGAAAGAGTTGACGTCGTGCTGTTTGTGGTGGAAGTTTCGGGAGCCTCCAGGGTCCATGCCGGTAGTTCATCGGCATCGGTGGCACGTTCGCCGATTGCGCGGGCTGGTGTGGAGAGTGCCGCTGTGGCTGTGGCGATCAGTGCCACTGTCAGCGCAGCCGCGCCGAGCAGCGTTAAAGCCCGTCGACCGCTGCCCAAACGCACTGGCATCTCGACTAGTCGATATGACGCCTCCGCAGCGGTCAATGTGGCTGCGATAACCATGACCGGGTGCCAATCGGTCAGCTCAATCAGCGGCCAGTGAAACAAATAGATGGCATACGAACGTGTGCCCAACCAGCGCAATACCCCAGCGGACATGATCCGCGCAGGGATCCCGTCTCTTACCGCGGCAACCACCCAGACCACCCAACACAACGCCATCAGCTGCGGACCGCCTCTGAAAACGAGACTGTCCTGAGGGCCCAAACGAGCGAGCGCCACAACAGTCACGCCAACCGCGACCGCAAAGATCACACCCCCAGCAATCGCGGTCATGCGCCTCGGGTGACTACTCGGGTCTGGGTTCATGAGCCGTTGAACGGAACTGAAGCGTGCCGCGGCTAAAGCAAGGCCTGCTCCCGCAGCGATCTCCAATGCCCGCACCGGTGTGGCCACATACGCATCGGCTGATCCCCACCACAGCACCACCCCGACCAGCCCAGCTGTCACCATCGTCCACACCACAAGTGCAGTGCGGCGCGTCAACGCAGCCGCTGCGGGGAACAACAAATAGAACTGCTCCTCGATCGCCAACGACCAAAAATGCGCCAACGGTTCAGGCCGGGCCTCAAAGATCGCTGCGTAACCCGCAGTGTCAAGCGCGGTGCGCCAGTTGAACACGTTCAATACAGCCGTCAAAGCATCAAAACCGACTTCTCGTAACGCTTGGTCGTCCAAAGTTGCGGTCAACACCAACACCGAAGCGATTGTCAACAAAGCTGGCGGCATTAGCCGACGGACCCGCCTTGCCATAAACCGACCAAGGCGCAAACGTCCGGTAGCAGACACCTCAGCGTCGATCAGGCCGACCACCAAATAACCCGACAGTGTGAAAAACAAGCCAACACCGAGCCATCCCCCTGGGACCACATCAGGCCACAGGTGAAACAACACCACCCACGCCACGGCCAAACCCCGCAACCCGTCCAAACCAAGATGACGACGCGCGCCCGCGCCAGAAGTTGCGTCAGAACCGTCAGCCCGCAAATCAGAGGCCGGACGCATCCAACTCAGGTTCGTTCCATTTCAGTCCGCCGAGAGGATTTGCGAGCGCAACTCAGCGAGCCAGACGTCCGATTCTCCGGTGCCGACACGGTTGTTCTCTTGTTCCTCTTCGGTTCCGTAGGTCGATGGGTAGGAACCAAGAAACTTTACGACGTGTCTTTGCTGGTGGAGACTGCGAAGTGCGTCGCCGACCACTTCGTTGGCAATGTGGCCTTCACAATCGATGAGGAAGCAATAGTCTCCAAGCGCGCTGCGGGTTGGGCGGCTAACAAGCTTGGTGAGGTTGATGCGGCGCGCTGCGAACTCCTGAAGAATACTGATCAACGAGCCCGGTTGATCAGCTCGTTGGAAAACCACGATTGAAGTCTTGTCATGGCCGGTTGGTTCATTAATGCCTTGGTTGGTGACGAGCACGAAGCGAGTTTGATTGTCAGGATGGTCTTCGATGTTGGGCACGAGCGTTTCGAGTTCGTAGACCTCCGCTGCGCGCGGCGGGGCGATAGCGGCCGTGTCCCGTTTTTTGGATTTTGCGAGTTCGCGGGCGGCATCCGCGGTGGAGTTTGTTGCTTCAATGCTTGCCCACGGCAGTTTGTTGACGAGGTATTGGCGGCATTGCGCGTAGGCCATGGGGTACGAACGGACATGTTTGATCTCTTCAAGACCAACTCCCGGTTGCACCAGCAGATTGAGGTTGATGTTGATCACCACCTCGCGCTGGATCAGCAACTCGGCATCAAAGGCAAGTGTGTCGATGGTGGCGTTGACCGACCCCTCGATCATGTTTTCGATAGCGGCGAACCCGTAGTCGATCCCCCCTGTTTCCACTGCCTTCAACACTTCAACAATGGAGCCGAACCGTACATGGGTCATCTCCACGAGATCGGGCTGGGTGTAGAGCGCTTGTTCGGTGAAGGTCCCTCGCGGTCCGAGGTAGCAGACTATCGGCTTGGTTAACGCTGATTCGCTCACGTCTTCAAGGATAGGACGACACGAGCGTTAGACCTATCGACCCCTGCGGCTACCGTTGTAGGCATGGATGGTGAGGGGCCTACGCGTTCGGTCCCTGGTAATTGGCGTTCGGTTGGCCGAGCGGGCGGCCTTGTGGGCGGTCTTGCTGATTTTGTGCATCGCCAACGCTTTTTTCTGTCGTTGTTTCCTCTGATTTTCTTGACGCAACTGCCGGTATGGGGAATGTACGCAAAACCGAGCAACACCATGGAAGAGGGCACTCTGCTCATTGGTGGTGAACTCGTGGCGCGAGGTTGGACTCCTCACGGAGACTTCGAGCATCTCTACGGCCCCGCCGATCTGTGGACCCTGGCCGCAGCGTTCTCGATATTCGGTGTGTCGATCACCGTCGAACGAATTGTTGGGATGCTGTACCGGGTTTTGTTGGTTGGGGCGATCTATGCGATCGCCCAGCGCTGGGGGTCGGGTGTGGCGACAGCCGCGGCAGGCTTGGCTTGGCTGTTGATCACTCCTTTCGGTTTGATCGCGTATTCCTGGATTGCCGCGCTGGCCTTCGGCGTCGCCAGCCTGGCAGTGGCACTCGATGCCAACAAAAGCTCCCGAAGATGGCTGGTAGCGGGACTGCTGGCGGGAGTTGCGTTGTTGTTTCGTGCCGACTTCATACTTGCACTGGCCCTGGGGGTCGGGCCGCTGGTTTGGTCAACAGGCCGCCAACAGAAATTGCGGTTCATCGCGGGTCTGGGTGGGGGTGCAGTCGGGTACATCGTTCATCTCGCGACGGCAGGCCCAGTGGCGGTAATCGAAGGAATGTTCATCGACCCGGTTTTCAGGCTCCGCGCTGGGAGACGGCTCCCGGTACCCCCCAGTTCAGACACCGCCGATGAGTTCTTTGCGAGGCTTGATGATTTCATCCGTGGACCCGACAATTTGCCGGGGTTGAGCCGCCCGGCGCAGATCACAGCATTGTTCTGGGTGACGGTACTTGCCGCGGTGCTGACGATCTGGCTGGCGCGACGCGACCGCCGTCTGCTCGCCTTTTCGTTGTTGGCGGCGGGAACCATCCCCCAGTTGTTGCAACGACCGACTCCCAACCACATCAAGTTCGTGGGAGTTCTGATCTTTCCAGCGCTGGCAATCGCACTTGCTCGTCATCTCAGATGGCGAACTGTCAGTGGACTCGCGGCGGTCTGGGTTTTCGCCTGTCTGGTCACGATTGCCCCGCACTACATGGGTCGCGTCACATTCGAGACGTATTTCGATCCGGAGTTGGGAGTTGAGCTGACTGTCGCCGGCCGAAGCTCCACCGTGGCTGTAGACGATGTGCCTGACCTCTTGAGCATCTTGACGACTCTCGATAACTTCGCGGAGCCGGGCGACAGCGTGTTCGTGGGTCCAGAGGTGCTGGCCCGCACCAACTACTCCGAGACGTTCCTGTATCACCTGCTTCCCGACTACGAACCTGCCTCTTATCACATCCAAATGAATCCGGGGTTGGCGAACCGCGAAGGTGGTCGCCTTGCCGCGGATATCGAACAGGCGGACTGGCTCATCTTGACGAACCTGTTCAACGGCTGGTCCGAACCCAACAGTTCAACCTCCGATGGAGACCTGCGAGCCGACGCGGTGGTCGAATCGTCCTTTTGCCCGGTCGCGTCGTTTGGACCGCGCACCCTCTACGGCAATTGTTGATGGCAACTGTTGACAATTCCCATAGCGCAGTGGCAGGGCTGGCTTGTAGGATCGGTTTATGGTCGATACGGCCACCCATGCCCAGCTTGTAGCCGAACTAACCGGCGGGCTGGCGCCCAGCGAAGACGACCTCGCACCATTTGAAGGATCGGATCGTTTGAGGCCCGACGGGCGCCCCCGCCCCGAGTTCCGCGCTGAACTTCGCCGTATTCCCAACCTGGCCAACGTCGTTCATATTCTGGTGGTTCTGGCGTACCCCTTCCTGGTGGTTTGGGGTGCGCTGACGATAAGCCATCCGCTGACGTGGGTGCTCGCTTTCTGCGCCATGGGTGTCTGGTACCAGCGGGCGTTGACGCTGCATCACGAGTCCGCCCATCGACTGCTGTTCAGCAACCGCATGGCGAACGACTGGGTGGGTGAAAAACTCCTCGGTTTGCTTGCTTTCGGCGACGGTGGACCGGCCTACCGCTTAGTTCACACCCAGCATCACCGTGACGAGTTCGGTGAACGCGAACCGGACTTCATGCTGTATGCCCGCTATCCGATACCGGCCGATTCGATGCGACGCAAACTCTTACGCGACGCCTTCGGCGTGTCGGGCTACAAGCTCCTCAAACCAGCAATTGTCGGTCTGTTTATGAAAGGACGGCGGATCCGTGCGGCGCGGTTCTTTGCCGGCCAGCTATTCGTGTTCGGGCTGTTCCTGGCTTTCGGTCATCGGTGGCTCTACGTGTTTTTGTGGTGGCTTCCCTGGATGACCTTTTGGCAGGTTGCCAACCGGCTTCGTGCGTTAGCCGAGCATGGCGGCATGACCCGATCCCCAGACCGACGTCGGACCAGCAACAACATTCATCAGGGGTTTTGGTCTCGGTACGTGTTTTTGCCGCATTCAGTTGGGTTTCACCTCGCGCACCATGTCGATTCGGGTATCCCGATGTCCAACCTCCCGAAGTACCACCGGGCTTTGGAACAAGACGGCTACATCACCGACACCATCACCTACCCCAGCTATCGAGCATTCTGGCGAACCCTCGTCCGCCGGTGACTTCCGCGGCTCCGGCTACCCCCGGTAGGCTCTGCGCGATGACTTCTGCGGCTCCGGCTACGCCCGGCGAAAGCCCTGCGCGATGACTTCTGCCGCTCCGGCTACGCCCGGCGAAAGCAACGATCGCTTCTATTTTCGTCAACTGCTATCGGGTCGAGACTTCGCTGCCAACGATCCCATAGCAGCGCAGATGGTCAACTTCGTCTACGCCATCGGTGATCGTCAAAGCGGTGAAGCGGTGCTGGTTGACCCTGCTTACGACGTTGAAGGCTTGCTCGGAGTGCTTGCCGCCGACGACATGCGCTGTACTGGGGTGCTGGCCACCCATTACCATCCAGACCACGTCGGCGGATCGATGATGGGCATGCAATTGGAAGGAGTCGCCGAACTCCTCAAGCACGTAGACGTCCCGATACATGTGCAAACCCCCGAAGCGGAGTTCGTGCGCACCGTCACCGGCTTGACCGGTGATGCTCTGGTGCAGCATCAAAGCGGCGATGTCGTGTCGGTCGGAGCGGTGGACATAGAACTGATTTGCACCCCAGGCCACACCCCTGGCAGCCAGTGTTTCTTGGTCGACGGTCGGTTGGTCGCGGGTGACACCCTCTTCCTTGACGGCTGTGGACGCATGGATCTTCCCGGATCAGACCCGGCGCAGATGTATGAAAGCCTGACCCAGAAACTGGCGAAAGTGCCTGACAATGCGGTGCTGTATCCCGGACATCGGTATTCACTGGAGTCCTCGGCCACCATGGGCATAACCAGGGAGCGCAACGTGGTGTTCCGCCCCAAAACCCGCGAGCAGTGGCTCGCAGTGTTCGGCGGCTAAGTTCAGCGTTCAGACACCGACCTAGGATTGCTGTCCGATGCCCGCTGTTTCCTCTGAGCCCGCTAGCACAGGCTCAACTAGTACAGGGTCGGGTATCAGTCGGCTTGTCGGGCTTGATGGTCTTCGGGCCATTGCCGCCTTTGCTGTCTTCTTTCACCATGTCGGGTTTCAAGCGGGCCGCACCTATGACGGGGCAATCGGTCGCTACATCGGTCGCCTCGACATCGGTGTGCCGATCTTTTTCGTGCTTTCTGGGTTCTTGCTGTTCAGACCGATCGCCGCAGCCGTCATAGACGAACGCCCACTACGTCCTACCGCGGAATACCTGTGGCGCAGGTTCATGCGGATCTACCCTGCGTTTTGGGCTGCCGTATTGTTGATCGTCTTGTTCACCAGCGAGGACCTGGGTCTCGCCGACGGGATCACCACTTCGCTGCTCTCCCACATTTACTGGACAGATCACGTAGTTGGACCGATTCCGCAAGCTTGGAGCTTGGCCACTGAAGTCAGCTTCTATCTGGTTTTACCTTTGTTCGCCCGATTCCTGATTCCCTGGTTGGCCGACCGCGGGCGCCCGCAGCGCCGGAATGCGCTTTTAGTGTTTGTTGCCGGGTGTTATCTGCTGTCGGTTTTCTTTCGGATTTGCATGCTCGGTTTGGACAACCAGTGGAGCGTCGGCGCGCTGCTCTGGCTTCCGGGAATGTTTGACTATTTCGCGATAGGCATGGCGCTTGCCGTTGCCCGAGTCGGGTTTGAGCACGGTTCTGTTCAACGGGTTCGACTTGAGCGGTTGGCAGCGCCAGCCGGTTGGTGGTGGATTGGTGCGGCGCTGCTCTTTTATGTCGTGTCTCAGCGGATGGGGTTGGCTCTGGGGCTTGACGCGGCTTCATGGCCCCGGGAGATTGGACGCCAGTTCGTGTACGGGGCAATCGGGTTCGCGTTGTTGTTCCCACTGGTGTTCGGCACCGACCGACGCTCGTACGTGCGCCGATTCGTGGCGAGCCGGCCGATGGACTGGCTGGGAAAGATCTCGTATTCGGTCTACCTCTGGCACATGGTCTTCATCGTTCACCCTTGGGGTCCGATGACCTACATCTTCGGCGAAGTGCCCCTGTTTGAGAGGAACTATTGGCGCCTCTGCATCGTGGCTTTCATACCCATGTTTGTGGTCTCGGTGGCTAGTTATTACTTGGTCGAACGTTTGGGTTTGCGTATGCAACAGCTGGTTCGGCGACCCGTGCAAGGACCGTCAGTGGGCGAGCTGTTCGTCAGCCGCTTAGCGGCGGGATGGAGAGCTGCGTCGTTTCGGGCACAGTTGGCGGTGGTTGCTACGGCGGGACTTGTGTTTCGCGTCATCTACGTGATCGTGGTCAAGCGCGACCACACACTCCAGACACTCGACATTTTCCCAGGTGACCAGTTCTATTACTCCCTCGCTGCCGACGCGCTTGCCGCGGGCAAGGGGTTTGTCACGCCGTGGCACGGGTTGTCGGGTGTGGCTGATGGTGTTCAAGCCAGTCACGCGGCCGACCATCCACCGCTGACGGCGATTGTTGCCGCTCCCGCTTCGTGGCTGCCAGGTGGACAAGGTGAACACATCTTCGAACAGCGCTTCATCATGTGTCTTGTCGGTGCTGGCGTGATCGTGATGATCGGCTTGCTGGCTCGACAACTCGCGGGCCGGGCTGTGGGGCTCACCGCGGCCGCGATCGCGGCGGTTTATCCAGCGTTGTGGATCAACGACGGCCTGATCATGGCCGAGTCGCTCACAGCCTTTTTTGTCGCCGGGTCTATATGGACCGCGCTGCGCTATCGGCAAGACCCTTCGGGTCGTCTGGCAATACAACTAGGTACGTGGATTGGTTTCGCGGCGCTGGCCCGAGCCGAGTCGTTGCTGCTGCTGGTGTTGCTGGTGGCACCCTTGGTGATCTTGAGCCATCCTCGCTGGCGCGAACGGGTCAAGGCTGCAGTCATCAGCGGCGCTTTGACGGTTTTGGTGATCGCCCCCTGGGTGGTCCCCAACCTGATGCGATTCAACGAACCGGTATTGATGTCGACCAACGACGGCGTGACCCTGGTCGGCGCCAACTCACCGCAGACATATTCGGGCGGCGCGATCGGGTTCTGGTCGTTGGAGTATGCCAACACGCTGGCTCCGGGCATACCTGAACTGCAAGGGGCCGATACCAGCGAGCAGTCGCGAATCTGGCGGGCAGAGGCGTTTACCTACATTGGCGACAATCTCGACGACCAGCCTCGGGTCGTGGCTGCGCGACTAGGCCGGTTGTGGTCAGTTTTCCGACCCTTGCAAATGTCTGACTTCAACAACGGGGAGGGGCGCGAAACCTGGGCCTCCAACCTTGCTTTTGTCGGGTTCTGGGTAGCCGCGCCGCTAGCGCTGATCGGCTGGTGGCGTCTCGGCCGCGACCGGCTCACCCGCTGGCCTTTCGCGATTTTGGCTGTTCATGTATCGTTGGTAGGCACGCTGTTCTACGGGATTCCACGCTTTCGAGTTCCCGCTGAGATTGCGGTAGTGGTGTGCGCAGCGACTGCGATCCACTGGTTGAGTAGCCTGGGCACATGTCCACCTCGGCCCATATCGTCGTCGCCACCGTCATCTTCTTGACGGTCCTGTTCATCTTCCGCCTGGTTCGCCAACGGGTGCTCAAGAGCAAATATGCCCTGCTCTGGTCATTTGTTGGCTTGGCGCTGCTTCCGCTGGCAGCGGTTCCCGACATTCTCGTACCGATCTCTGATTTCATCGGAATCGAATACGAACCCGCCACGGTTCTCTTTGCTGCCACTGCTTTCCTGTTCGCCACGACAGTGCATCTCTCCTACGAAATGTCCCGCGTCGAGGCCCGCACCCAGGACCTAGCCGAGGAGTTGGCCCTGCTGCGTGTCGAAGTCGAAGGTATCAACCCCCGCGCCACTCCCTGACGGTCTGTTATTCGGCGGTGGGGGACACTGGTTCAGTGGACGGCGTGGCGGTGACGATCAGGCCATCGGCTGAGAAAGGGCGGTTCAGTTTGCCGAGCAACCGTTCGACGCCGACGATTGAGCGGACCGCAGCCGCCTCAAGCCGGGATCGGTTGCCGCGCTCGCGTATGGCGGGGACGTAGGTCACTGTTTGGGTGTGGTCCCAGCCTGATCTGCGCATCAACTCGGTCAATGTGCGCCAAGTGAACATCACCACATGGTCCGGATGGTTGATCTCGACTCGTCGAGTGATTGATGCGGCCACGTTGATAAGACCATAAGCATTTGGAGTGGTGACGATGAGAGTGCCGTCTGGTTTGCAAAGGTGGTGCATAGCGTCGAGAAACGGACCCGGGGCGGAAATGTGCTCGATTACCTCGCCAGCCAGCACAACATCGGCGGGTTCCACATTGAGCGCGGCAACGGCTTCGGTGTCCGTGCAATCCACCACATAGGCTTCAAATCCGTCGTCGGCTGCTGCAGCTACGCCAGCGTCGTCAGCGTCAATCCCCACGAGTTCGCTGGCGACCTCATGAAGATGACCGTGAAGCCATCTTCCGGAGCGTCCCTGTTCGAGGCGGAACCCCGCGTCTGCGAACCCGACATGGATAACTCGCTTGCCGGTGCATTGAGTAGTGAGCCATTCGATGCGATCCACGATTTCAGCGTGGGGCAGTTCGTGTACTAGCTCATCTTGGCTGTATTCGGGAGTCTCAGAGTTCATTCACCCGACTCCGTTTCGAGTTTGTTGACGGGTGGTCCGAACACAGGTAACTCAGGCATAGAGGCGGCCATATCGGCGAGTGTTTGCCGGCTGCCCGCCACCAGTTGCCCGACCCGGGTCTTCATCGCTGATCGACCCCACCACAAAACCCGACTGCCGAGACGTCCAACCTCGGGAACCACCCAACGCGGTTCGTCGGGGTCGAAGTCGTAGGGGTGGGCATACAACCAAGCGTGTTCGGGGGCTCTTTTTGCAGCCCAACCGATGATCGGTCGAGGGGCAGCCCGTAGGTAAGTACCCCCCAGAAGTGGAACTGTGAGAGGCCCGAAACCAAAGACAGGCGACGGAATCTCTATGAGCCCAGAAGGCCACCTGAACGGGGAGCGGGGAGCTTGAGGCCAACCAAACAGCGGGTTGCGGGCGGGAAGCACGCTTGAGGAGTATTTGAATCCGAGCTCGCTGAGGATTTCCGGGGCCCAAGCGGACTCGGGCACAAGCGAGAAGATCGGCGCCCGAAAACCCTGGACTTCAGCTTGCACAAGCTGGGCGAGCCGATCGGAGGCTTCAGCGGTGACCGTGCGAAAGGCCACGGGTCCGACCTCGGGCAACGGTGTGTGATCGGCGCCGTGCAAGCCGATTTCGTGACCCCGGGCGGCGACCCGAGCGACCAAGTCTGGATCGTCCCGCGCTAATTCGCCGACAACGAACACAGTCCCGGTGACGCCCCATTCATCGAGGTCACGCAACAGCTCGTCGGTAACCGCGGCGAAACGCGGCTCGACCGATTCGTCAGGCCGATGATCCTCAAGGTCAAGCGTAAAAACGATATTGCTCACAACAGATGCTCCATCAAACTACTTCAACTGGCCCATTTGTGGACGCGTTCGCAGGCGAGCGGGGCGAATCGGGTCTCAGATGCTCGAATAGCCAGGAGATGGCGACGGCGCTCAGGGCCATCATGGCGATGTCTATGGGGACCCGGTAACGGGTCAGACCGAAAGTGATCGCCGAAGCCAACATGATCGTCGGCCACATCGACAGCAGCGGAGTCAGCCTGATGCCACGCCGCCAAAACACCATTCCACCGATGATCGTCAACGGCAGCAGCGCATAGTAGAAACCCAAGCCCAACGTCGACGGTTCCTCCCAACGCCCCTCGACTTGATAATTCAACCGCAAAGAGTGGCCTGGTTTGAACAACTCAAGTGATCTGCCCATCCGAGCCACAGCCACGACTCCGAAGCGCTGCCAATTCTCGGTCGTGTACTCCAAGGCATACTTACGATTGAAAGAATCGCGAACGGACTCGTCGTAGACAACCCGGGACTCACCGAGCAGCGTCGAACCAGGCAACTCAGCTTCGAGTTCGTCCCAGAGTTCGCGGGAATCAAAGCAGATCGTCCAAAAGCCCATGGCTTCCCCGCTCCAGGCTTCATCGCAAGAGCCCGCCATCATCACCGTGCCCGGTACCGCGCTCAGGGTCACGGGATCCTCGAAGCGGAGATTGTTGTAGATCAGCCAAGGCGACAAGACGATCAACCCGGCCACGCCGCACAACACGATCTGCCGCAGTTTCTCTCGCCAGTCGACATCGGCTAACCACCAGACAAGCGGGATCACCATGAAACCGAACAAGGCCAACGCTTCGGCCCGCGTCAAAGCCGCAATAGAAATCACCGCGCCACAGATGACGATCCGTTTAGTTGTTGGTTTCTCGACCCACGCATACCCGGCCCACAGCACGGCCACGATCAACGGTTGATAGAGGCCTTCCGACAGCAGCATCATGTCGTTGATCCACATGAGCGGGTGCAAAGCGGCGAGAACCGCGGCGATGATACCAGGGAGGTCACCGGCCAGACGGCGGACCAGCAATCCCAAAGACACGACCAGAGCCAAACCCGCCAAGGTAGAAACGAGCCGGTGGTCGGTCACTCCGTCGAGCCCGACACGCGACCAAAAGGCCAGGTAAAGAGCATATAAGGGTGGATCACCCGCGGAATCGAGGATGTGACCGTTGACTATGTACTCGCGTGGGTTGATGAACCAATGGCCTTTGCTGATTAGGTCAGCTTGGTGATGGTGGTAATAGGCATCGCCGGCGAGGGTGTAGCAATCAGCCGCCCCTGTGGTGCAAGTTGGGCGGTACCACAGGACCGCGGCGATACGTAATAACCATCCTGCCAACCCGACACCGACGATGATCTGAACGGCGCGCGCACCAAGAAGCTGACGAAGCCGCGCCATCATGCCGACGCCCCTTTTGGTTCTGGCTCGGGGCTCGTAGGTTCGGGCTGGTCTGCAGATGGTCTCGAAGACGGGTTGAAACGGTCAAGCAGTGCGCCCAGCGCAACCGCGGCCAAAAATACGAACACCACATCGGCTCCGAGTCGGTAGCGGGTTATCCCAAACGTGATCGCCGCGGTAAGAATCGACGTGCCCGCAACTGCAGCCACCGGCAACAGAGATGTACGGCGGCGCATCACCACCGCACCGTAGATCGAAGCGATCATCACCGCATAGTGACTGAACAGTCCGATATCGACATGGGAGCGAATCCTCCGCTCGAAAAACACATCGAAGTCGGCGGTTTGTTGCGGCCGGAACAGGCCAAGCACTCGCCCTACCCGAGCGGCTATCACCTTTGGTTGTTCGCTGAGGTGATCGCCGATGTAGTCGAGAGCTTTGTCGAGCTTCGCGGCTCCGATAACCGATTCGTCACCATCGGGCCATGTCGACACGCGATCTTCGGCGCTCCAGAAGCCGAGTGCCCCCCGCGAGTCTGTCTCATCACAACCGCCGCTCCAATATCCCAGCAAACTCCCGGAGTAGGTCTCGTCGCAGTTACCGAGTTCGAGTACATAACCAGGGCCGATGGCTAGAAAGGTTGGTTCGTCGAAGATGGCCAGGTTGCGGCCGACCCACGGTGCCAGCATCACCATGGCGATCAAAGCGGCTCCGGCCGTGCGGGTGACCCGGGCGCGCCAGTCCAGGGCGCGGTGCAGCATGACTATCGGTGCCAGCAACAAGAAGAACAGCATGAACGGTTCGCTGCGGGTCAGGGCGCCCAGCGACAGCACCAGCGTGAGTTCGGTGATTCGGTGCCACGACGGCTCGTCATAGACCCGATGGGCGAACCACAAAGCCCACGCGGCGATCGGGATATACATCGACTCCGAGAGAATCAGCGCGTCGTTCATCCACAGAGGTGGGTGCAGCGCCATGCCCACCATGCCGATGAGAGCCGTGCGTTGGTTGAACAAGCGGCGCAGAAGCATTCCCACCGGAATGACCGCAGTAGCGGATATGAATCCCCCGGCAAGGCGGTGCCAAGAAACGCTGTCCAGCCCCAGAAACGACCATATAGACAGGTAGAGCGTAAAACCGGGGGGGTGTCCAGCGGTTGGTTGGATTTCTCCGAAAATTATGTACTCGAACGGGTTAGCAAACCCATGCCCGTCCGCCAACAAGTTAGCTGTGACGTGGTAGTACACGTTGTCATTGATCACGCCGATCGGCAGATCTCGGTACCATCGCAGGAACACAAACCAGCGTACGGCCACCGCAAACAGGAACATTCCCGCTACCAGCCAACGGAATGTACCACTATTTAATACAGTGAAACGTCTGCGCACCCGACAATACTAGTTGTGGCTGTACCGTGACGGCCTATGCATGTGACCGTTATCGGCCATAGCTGCCTGCGCATCAAGACGCGTGCAGGCACTGTGTTGATCGACCCGTGGCTATCGGGCTCGTGCTATTGGCGGTCGTGGTGGCATTTCCCGCCCAGCGCTGAACCGGACGAGGAGATGTTCAAACCTGATTGGATCTACCTCACCCATCATCACTTCGATCACTTCCACTATCCGTCGATGCGACGCATGGATCGGTCAGCCAAAGTTCTGATTCCTCGCTTCGGGGTGGATGTAATGGTCGATGAGGTGAAGAGTCTGGGCTTCGAGTCGCCCCAAGAACTGGTCCACGGGCGGGTGGTAGACCTCGGCGACGGGGTCCGGGTCGCTTCGTATCAGTACGGTTTCGACGACACGACATTCGTGGTTGCCGAAGACGACAATGTCGTGATCGACATCAACGACTGCAAGATTCGCAGACGCTCGCTGGCACAGATCAAACGTGATTTCGGGCGGCCAACACTGGCTTGCAAAAGTCACTCGTTCGCGCAGTCATATCCCGTTCTGTACGAATCGGAAGATCCCGAGCAGCTCAAGCTCGTGTCTCGCGACACCTATATCGACGACTTCCACGATGTGATGTCGGGTCTGCAGCCCCGATATGCGGTGCCCTTCGGTTCGATGGTCGGCTTCCTGCATCCGGACAGCCAAGCGGTCAACGAACACTTGGTAACCCCGAACATGGTGGTTGACGGCGTAGCCGAGCGTGGCGGAATTGAAGGCACCGACGTTGTCACCATGGCTCCGGGCGATGAGTGGGACAGCGATACGGGATTCGCCCGCTCCGATGTGGATTGGTACTCCGATCGAGATCGGCACCTTGAAGATCTGCTGAAAGTGCACGGCCCGAAAATTGCTGAGCGCACTGCCGAAGAAGAAGGCGTCGTGGCTGACTGGGAAGATTTCGAGACCTACCTCACGCAGTTCGTGCGTGAAGTGCCAAGAGTGTTCGCACGCCGTCTAGCGCCAAAGTCGTTCGTGTTTTTTGTTCCGTCCGATGAGGTCACGCCGTACTGGTGGGTCTCGTTTCGCTCTCGTTCGGTTGGCCGTTCGGTAACGCCGCCCGATGACCGTTCGGGGATAACCACGATTCCTGAAGCGGTTCTTGCCGAGGCGATCCAAGACACGATTTTGCACTTTATTCATGGTTCGATGCGCATCCGCACGACTCTTGAGCCCGACGGAGTGCAGAGCGACCTGGGTTTTTGGGGATTGGCGATGATGTGGGAACTCGGGTACTTGCCGTTGCGGCGAAGTGGTCGTCGTCTTCGTCTGTGGACCGCTCTGCTACGCCGTCACCGAGAATTCATCGAGCAGATCCCGGTTGTGGTGCTGCGCAACCCCGTCGATCACCTAGCCGAGCGCTTCGGTGCCGATGTCTGAACCTCCCGAAACGCGAATACGACAGAAACTTCTAGACATCTACCGCGGAGGGCGATACGTTCGGTTTGAGTATCGCGGCCTACTTGGCGGGCGCCACAATTGACTGATCTATAAGGAAAATCAGTATGGCGCAGATCTTCTTGACGCTGGAGTTCGTACTTTTCGGCGGTTTTTTGTTCACCCTTGGTATGTCGGTTTCGGCCTATACATCCTGGATGTTGCTCAAACGACACTTCAGGAGATCCTCGGGCAAACCAGATGAGCATGGGGTGACTCGCGACGACATCCGATCGGAGTTGATGCGCGATGCCTTTGCTACCGATCTGATGTGCAACGACGACACCCCCGACGATGTTGTTCGGTACCTCTACCTGGAAGCAGAGCGCAGAGCGAAGATGCGCAAGAAGGGTCTTCTCGCTGACAACGAGAACGATCTGTTCTCACCGCCTCAGCGGGATTCCGAATCGCCCTAGTAGGCGTCCATGTCCAGGAACTCGAAGGTGTCGATAGTAATCGCGTCCTGGTCAACCACCGGGTTGAGGTGCCGGATGACGAGATTGAGCGGCGACGGTTGAAGGCGCCTGGGAGGGCAGACACCACGCACCCGGACCGAACCGTTGAACCCCGCATAAACGGCGAAAGCCCCACGATGCCAGCGAGTGGCGGAACGAATGACTCGAGTGGCATCGACATGGGCGGTGCCACCGGTCAGCGGGAAGATCTTCAGCACGACACACGCCGGTATCGGACCCGCCGATGTCCGGGTCGTGATCAGCGCAACGTCATCGCTAATGTGCAGAAAATAGCGAGTGTGCGGACAGGCCAGACGCCAGCGCAGCACGTCGGGTATGTAGTCCGTCGTCCAACCAACGACTCGGTGCCGATCAATGGTGGCAGCGAACTCGTCGAACCCTTCGGAATCGAGAAAGCTTGGACTGATCTCGATGTGTCGAGTTCGGCGCTTACCGCGGCCAATCGGCGCGATGACCCGCACAGGCAGCGGTCCCAGCAGACGCCAGCCCATGTATTTCACCACCGCGCCAGTCGACTTCTTGTTGGTCACGCCTACAACGAACGACCAGCCGCGGTCACCAGCTTCGTCGTAGATTTCGAGGCCTATGCGGCTGAAGTGGCGGCTCCGCTGATGTTCGCGGTGGACCACAGCGTTCTGCGACCAAGCGCCATCGCTACGCTCACCATCGGGGCCACGATAAATGCGGGGCATGATGGCGTAGTGGGCGACGAGAAGCGACTCACCCTCAACGTCGACAAGTTGATTCCGCTCAATGGCCCGACCCGACGGATTGTCGCGGTAGGCCCAGCGAAGGTAATCCGACGACACAAAGCGAGGGTCGGGGAGTTCGGTGTCCAACAGGGCAGTGGCGTTGTCGAGAATCGACTGATCGTCGGAGGATCCATCAATTGTCCAACCTTCGATGACTTCGTGAACTCGTGGCCTGTTAGGTGCGTCCTCTGGTGCCGTCACGCCTCGAACAGTACCCGCCACAGACGCTACTCAGGTACCGGTGAGGTAGCGTAAAAGAGTGCCGAATCGACGCTGGACCGAATACCTGGCATCGCTGGGTTTGCTGGGGACCGAATTCGGCAAAGCCATCGAAGGAGTGGTTGGTGTTCCTGTCACCGCGCACAGCGCTTTTGAGGCCGCGGTCAAGGCTGCGTCGATGGCGCTTGAGGGCCGTAAGATCCAGTCAACCGTGCATGAGGACAGTTCAGCGACTCTGGGGCGCGTGGTTGAGGTTGTTCCTTCTTTCGCGCTTCCAGTGATGGCCGCCGGTCGTATCGCGGTGTGGCAGCGGCTTGGCATGGAACTCACCGAAGGCTCCTGGCAGGGGTACGGGTTTGATCGAGCCTTGGTGACAGCGCACGACGTCGGGCTTGACTCGAACCAACTCGACCGAATCGAAGTGGGACGTCTCACTGCCGAAGTCGAGACTTCGATGGCTGAGTTGCGGCGCTGGCTCGAGCTTCGTGATCTGGATGCCAAGGTGGAGATTGTCGATGGTGTTTTTGTGATTCGGCCGGGGTGGTCATCGCGGCTCACCTCAAGTGGAAATGGTCCCGAGTTGCACAATCGACGTGTTTACGTTCATGTTGTTTCGGCTGGTATGTGGGGTCGGACGACCAGCAGAGTAGCGGGCTTGCCGCTGGCGCTTTCCTTTCCGGTTGACGAAGCGCCCGCCGAACTCAACGTCACTGAATTCGTGATCGACGGTGAAACGGTTCGAGCCCGTCTGTCGATATCCGATCTGGTTATTCCGGTTGATCTTCGTGAAGTGTTGGCTGCTGCCAGCGCTGAAGGGGCAGGGGCTGCTGCGGCGCTGTTGGCGTTGCTGACAAATGCCCGCTCATGAAGAACTGGGTTCTCCTGGGGGCACTGGTTCTGCTTGCGGGCGCAGTGGTTCTGGTGAGTGCAATGGGCGGTACCGATGACGTTGTAGTCGCTCCCGTGGTGCCTGTTGAGACGACGACGTCCACAACCACAACCACCACTACAACTACAACCACGACGGTGCCTCCACCACGCACGGCGATACTCGCCTTCACCGGTGACCTGTTGGCTCACGGCCCGGTTCAGTCCGCTGCGGCCGCGTATGCCACAGCCAATCCTGGTGCCGGCTCCGAAGTTGGATCCGGCTACGACTTCGGTCCGATGTTCGACGAGGTTCGTTCCATTATTTCGACAGTTGACCTGGCGATTTGCCACATTGAAACGCCGCTTTCGCGCGACGACACATCGCTTAGTGGTTATCCGCTTTTCAATGCGCCGCGAAACTTGGCTGTTGCCGCCCGTCAGGCTGGCTACGACGGTTGCAGCACTGCCTCGAACCACTCGTTTGACAAGAACGTTGCCGGAGTTTTCTCGACGATCGAAGTGATCGAAGCCGCTGGGTTGAGGCAGGCTGGAATGGCTCGTTCTCACTTTGAAGACCTCGCCCCGGTGATTTATGAGGCCAACGGGATCGCGGTTGCCCACATCTCGGCCACCTACTCGCTCAACGGGTTGGTACTCCCGTCAGATCAGCCGTTTCTGGTCGACCCGATCGACCCTTCGGCGATCATTTTCGAAGCTCGGGCGGCGAAAGCCGCCGGTGCAGAGTTCGTGATCGTCAGTCTGCAGTGGGGAAACGAATATCAGAGCGCCCCGTCTGACGCGCAGATTCAATGGTTGTCAGAAATCTTGCCGAGCGACGAGGTTGATTTGATCATCGGTCATCACGCGCATGTGGTGCAGCCCGTTGACCGCCTCGGTGATGAGTTCGTTGTCTTCGGACTCGGCAATTTCCTGTCGAATCAGTCAGCGAATTGCTGTCCTGTGGAAACTCAGGACGGGATGATCGTGCTGGTCGCTTTGTTGGAAGGACCTGACGGCAAGATTAAAGCGACCGGTGTGGAGTATGTGCCTACCTGGGTTGACCGTCAGGCTGGTTACGTGATCCGCAACGCTTTGGATCTGTCCGCGCGTGACGGCCGGGATTTGACCGACACCTTGACCGCATCTGCGGCCCGCACCGCCGAAGTTGTCGAGAGCCGTCTCGACGAATCCGACGGCTTCAGTGTTGCCTACTGGACATCTCCGGATGCCGGTAGTTCAGTGGCCGCTTTCAACTTCTTTTCGCGACCTTGGAGGGCGCTTCCGTGATCCGTTTCATTGCTTATCTGTGGTTGGGCTTGGGTGCTGCTACTCCTAGGCGCCTGGACCGCTCGAGACGTCTGATCACAACGACCACTTGAATCCGCCAGTACGTTTGTATGCAGATGGAGGGCGTTTGGACAGGAGACCTTTGTCGTTTGCCGAATGCAGTAACGATTGCACAGTGTAATTTGGAGGGCGGTAGTTGGGATGAGGTTGCGGATCCATTTTGTACTATGTTCAGGGCCCATTTTCTATGCAAGGAACGTGGCAGGCCTGGCTAGACGTCACCAATTGGCAGCCATTGACAGAGATGGATAAGTCGTTGGCTAGAGACTGTATAAGCCGGAAGACGACCTAGAGCCAAACAATTGTCGGCTGGACAAGAGTAGGTGTTCCGACGATACGTGGCATGTTGATTTCTTTTCCGCGAGCGGGGACCCGATCTTGCTTCGTAAGAATTGTATCCGTTGCTTGACGGCAATTGAGTCAGTGCGGGTTCCGAATGATAACGATATTAAGATCGCACAGCCGGTTGTAACTGATCTGATGAATTTGCTGGAGCGTGTGCATTGCGATGACGGGGAGCTGATGGGTCCGTCGACCTGCGGCTCTATGAATTCCTTGGGCGAGTGGACGGATTCCTGGGACGGATGGGGCTACCGCACCTACGAAGCTTCCATCGCTGCTCGCATAACAAATGGATGTGACAACGAATATACTGACTCGGCGAGTCAATGCAAGACACCTACGGCCGTTCCTGGTACCAGCCGTCATGAGCAAGGTTTTGCTATTGATTTCTATATAAGGGGTTCCAGATTCCCAGATCTCTGTACGAATGGGTCGATCACTGTGGACGCTGAGACTGATGACGCTCGTGTCTATAGCCCTTTCGGATTCGTCGAATTTCTACTGAATAAGCATGGTTTCGTGAACAACGTGACGAAATGGAACGAAAGGACGAGAGAAAATGAGGCAGCAGAGCCGTGGCATTGGGTCCATAGGAGTGCAGCAGGTCATCTTAAAACGCCGCCGATTGAGACTGCCAAGAAGCCATCTTGTTTCGTGGATGTGAGATATTTGACGAGCTAGGATGCGGCGGCATGATATGGGCATGATATGATGGAGTTCGCGTGGGTATGGAATATGATCCTGAACAAACCAACAGCCGCCGGCAGAAACTCCACGATGACGTCTGAAAACCCCCGAGTCCGTCGAATTGGGTCAGCGGCAACCCACTTCTGTGACGCCACGGGCAGCCAGTCCGTCTTGATCGCTCGATCGGCCAATGGGGGGAAGTGCCAGGCTCCATGTTTGGACAGCAGCACCGAATAGCCCGTATTGCGCGACACAAACTGTGTCTGACGCTAGGAGCCCTCGCCGCGGTAACCGCAGTGGCAGCCGTTGTGGCGGTCGCGCTCGTATCGGGATCTGACCCTGACCCTGACCCGGTAGCATCAGTCGCAGATCCTCCCGCTTCCACTACTGTCGCCGACCAGTTCCAAACAGACCCACCCGAAACCACAGACCCAGAGACCACAGACCCACCAGAGACCACAGACCCAGAGACCACAGACCCACCAGAGACCACAGACCCAGAGACCACAGACCCAGAGACCACAGACCCAGAGACCACAGACCCAGAGACCACAGACCCAGACACCGCAGAGCCACCAGAGACCGCAGAGCCACCAGAGACCGCAGAGCCGACCCCCGAACCCCAATCCGCTACTAAATCCGGCACGCCATGCGCGTCTGCGACGGTGGTCAATCAATCGCTGGCGGCACTCGTGGCTGACTGCGAGGCGCTATGGGCGTTCTACAGAACTCTCACCCACAAGGGCACCATCGACTATACCGCAGCCACAGCCTGGAGTGGCACCAACCGGATGCAGAACTGGCGCGGAGTGACCATCACCGACGGAAGGGTCACACACCTGGACCTCGGATCCAACCTTCTGTCTGGGACGATCTCGGCCGAGCTTGCCAGTCTCACCAACCTCACACAGTTGAACCTCCAGTGGAACGATCTGTCCGGGCCGATCCCGGCCGAGCTGGGCAACCTCGCCAACCTCACACACCTAGACCTCAGCTCCAACAATCTGTCTGGGCCGATCCCGGCCGGGCTGGGCAACCTCACGAACCTCACACATCTAGACCTCAGCTTCAACAGTCTGTCTGGGTTGATCCCCGAAGAAATACTTCAATCCGCTAGCCTCAAAGTCTTAAAGCTAAACGGTAACAACCTGTCTGGTTCGGATACTGATTCTCCATGCACTGACGATTCGGTCGTACATCAATCGTTGCCTGATCTGGTGGCTGACTGTCAGGCTCTGTGGGTCTTTTACTCGGCTTTGAGCAACAAGGGGACGTTGGGGCCTGCCAGAGCCAGTCAGAACACATGGAGCAGGTTCAACGCGATTGAAGACTGGATCGGCGTTACTGTCAAAGAAGGCAGAGTCACCGAACTTGTGCTACGCGGTGCCAACCTTCAGGGCTCGATCCCGGCCGGGCTGGGCAACCTCACGAACCTCACACATCTAGACCTCAGCTTCAACAGTCTGTCTGGGTTGATCCCCGAAGAAATACTTCAATCCGCTAGCCTCAAAGTCTTAAAGCTAAACGGTAACAACCTGTCTGGTTCGGATACTGATTCTCCATGCACTGACGATTCGGTCGTACATCAATCGTTGCCTGATCTGGTGGCTGACTGTCAGGCTCTGTGGGTCTTTTACTCGGCTTTGAGCAACAAGGGGACGTTGGGGCCTGCCAGAGCCAGTCAGAACACATGGAGCAGGTTCAACGCGATTGAAGACTGGATCGGCGTTACTGTCAAAGAAGGCAGAGTCACCGAACTTGTGCTACGCGGTGCCAACCTTCAGGGCTCGATCCCGGCCGGGCTGGGCAACCTCACGAACCTCACACATCTAGACCTCAGCTTCAACAGTCTGTCTGGGTTGATCCCGGTCGAGCTGGGCAACCTTGCGAACCTCAGATATTTGGACCTCAGCAGCAATGGGGTGTCTGGGTTGATACCGGTCGAGTTGGGCAACCTTGCGAACCTCAGATATCTGGACCTCAGCAGCAATGGGGTGTCGGGTTCGGTCCCGGCCGAGCTGGGTAACCTCGCCAACCTCACACTCCTAGATCTCGGTAATACCGTCTTCGATGACGGTTTTGGGTTGACCAAGGCGGAGAGTTCTCTGAGTCTGTCTGGGCTGATCCCGGCCGAGCTGGGGAACCTCGCCAATCTCACACACTTGGACCTCAGCAGCCACAACCTGTCTGGACCGATACCGATCGAGCTGGCCAATCTCACAAACCTCGCACACCTAGATGTTCATTGGAACCAACTGTCTGGGCCGATCCCGGCCGAGCTAGGCGATCTCGCCAATCTCACACACCTGAACCTCAGCGCCAACGACCTGTCTGGGCCAATGCCAGCCGAGTTCGGCAACCTCGCCAATCTCACACACCTAGACCTCAGCACCAACAACTTGTCTGGGCCAATACCGGCCGAGCTAGACAGCCTCACCAACATTGAAATGCTCGACCTTGGGTATAATGACCTGAGCGGGTCGATTTCCGAAGGAATACTTAAATTTCCTAGTCTCAAGATTCTAGAGTTGGGCGGTAACAATTTGTCTGGTTCTGTCACTGCATCTCCGTGTACTAACGATACTGTTGTGGATCAATTGTTGCCTGATCTGGTGGCTGACTGTGAGGCTCTATGGGTCTTCTACTCGGCTTTGAGTAACAAGGGGACGTTGGGGCCTTTTAGAGCTAATCAGAACTCATGGAGCGAGTTCAATGCGATTAAAGACTGGACCGGCGTTACGATCACAGACAACAGAGTAACCCAACTTGCGCTACCCGGCGCTAACCTTTGGGGCACGCTCCCAGCCGCGCTGGGCAACCTCACCAACCTCGAACTGCTGGACCTCAGCACGGTCGTGGTAGGCCCTCCCGAATGGGTCAGGTACAACCACTTGTCGGGGCCGATCCCAGCGGCGCTGGGCAACCTCACCAACCTGCGGATACTGGACCTCCCGGGCAACGAACTGACCGGGCCTATACCAGCCGAGCTAGGCAACCTCACCAACCTCACACGCCTAGACCTCACAAGAAACCAGTTGTCCGGGCCAGTACCGGCAAAGCTGGGCAACCTCACCAACCTCACCCACCTAGACCTCACAAGAAACCAGTTGTCCGGGCCGATACCGGCCGAACTGGGCAACCTCACCAACCTCACACGCCTAGACCTCACACTAAACGGGTTGTCCGGGCCGATACCGGCCGAACTGGGCAACCTCACCAACCTCACCCACCTCGACCTCACAGGAAACGGGTTGTCCGGGCCGATACCGGCCGAGTTGAGCAACCTCACCAACCTACAGGTGTTGGACCTTTCGCGCAACGAGCTTACCGGGCCTATACCAGCCGAGCTGGGCAACCTTACCAACCTTTGGAGACTCAACCTCTTCAACAACCAGCTGTCGGGGCCTATACCAGGCGAACTGGGCAACCTCACCAACCTCGAGTGGCTGAACCTCGAAGAAAACCAGTTGACAGGTACCATACCGCCCGAGCTCAAGGACCTTCCCTACTACGATCCATATGATTAGGGGCGCTTCGCGTTTCAGGGTGGAGTGAGGGTGTCGAGAAGTGTCCAGTTGGGATTGCCGGCTCTTCGCGATTGAGGTCGGAGCCGGCAGGGTGAGGGTCCCCGTCTGAACGCGAGGGATCCCCCAGAATCGGCGCTGCACAGCAACCGAGAATCTGGAGGATCCCTGTGGAATCTGACCCTACGCGGCGTGTGTGAGTTGCTGGTGGGACTGGGAGATGTGGAGGTGAACGTCACCGGGTATTGCGCAGGCTGTGGGGTGCCTTGGGTTTTGTGGAGGTGGGTTGGTGGATTCACGCTGCGACACAACGGCAAAACTCCACCACATCTGCATCGGCCCCCGCCACGACCACACCCCCATACTCATGATCATCAACAACCTCGACATCAGAATCGTCGCAACCCAAACCGGCGAACTCCTCCGACACCCAACCCTTGACCCAACACGCGACTACCAACCCCAAAACCAACCCCAAAAACCCCACCGCGAGGGTTCACAAGTTTCCAATGTCTCGCGACATCACATGTGTGCGCGAGGGGGGACTCGAACCCCCACATCCTTTCGGACACAGGCACCTGAAGCCTGCGCGTCTGCCAATTCCGCCACTCGCGCGTGGCCGCACACCGCAGTGAACGTGCCCCGATCCTAGCGCGACTGGGTTTGGATCCGGTTTGCCGCCAGATCGCGATTTGAACTGTCGCGGTGGGGGCTACTCTCTGAGTGTGGGCCTACGGTCAGTTGAACGTCGTCTTGAACGGTTGGTGGGGGGCACCGTTGGTCGTATCTTGCGCGGCGGGGTCCGGCCGGTAGAGATCGGGCACAAGATAGTGCGCGAGATGGGCGATGCTCGCAGTGTCGGAGTGCGGGGCCAGCCAGTTGTGCCCAATCATTTTCGGGTGACGCTGTCGACTCAAGACTTGGAGCGCTTCGCGGAAGTCAAAGATTCGCTGGCCAAAGAGCTATGTGAGGTGGCCCGTGACCATGCCCGCGACGAGGGCTGGACGTTCATGGGGCCGGTTCGGGTGGAGCTGTCGGGCGATCAGCGGCTGCGAAGCGGGACGATCGGAGTGCTCGCCCGCATGAAAGAAGGCAACGACAACCTTGGTTTGCTGCATTTGCCGACAGGCGAACAAGTCGCGCTCGGTGAGCACCTCGTCACCTTGGGCCGTCTACCCGAGTGCACGATCTCGTTCGACGACCCCAACGTCAGCCGTGAACACGCCACGATTCGGCCTGACGGCAACGGATTTCTTCTCGTAGACAACGGCTCGACCAACCAAACTCTGGTGAACGGTGCTCCTGTGGTTTCGCACCGGCTCGTCGACGGCGACCGGATTGAGTTAGGCGCCATGGTGATCGAGTTCCGGTCTGGTTGAACATCTGCTTTCGTGTCATTGACGGGAGGTAACCTCAAAGAACCGTGTCGGAACAATCGCTCGTCTTACTTCGGCTTTGCTTGTTGGCTCTCGTCTACTTGGTGTTTCTGCGCGTGCTGCGGGCTGTTTGGGTTGAACTCAGAGCCGAACAGGGTCTTACTGTCTCCAGGGTTGCCAGAGGTGCCAGGATTGCCAGAGGTACCAAGGGTGCCGAGGCCACCAACAGGGCAAGGGGCGCAGCGAGTGGGGAAGCACCGAGTGGGGAAGCACCGAGTCGAGAAGCCACAACGCGTCGGCGGGCACAACGAGCCAGCGAGTTGCTATTGGTAGCACCGACTGCGCTTGCGGGCAGAAAGTTCATGCTCAGCGCGGAGACCACGCTGGGCCGAGCGCCGGGATGTGGTGTCCAAATCGACGATGTTCGGGTGTCGAAGCTGCATGCCCGCCTCTTTTTCCATGATGGGGCGTGGTATCTGGAGGATCTAGGCTCGACCAACGGCACGCAACTAGACGGAGAGGCAGTTGTCTGCCCCACACGAATCAAACGCGGCGCTCGAATTCAGATAACTGAAATAGAGATGGTTCTGACATGACCACGTTGGATTGGGGCGCGGTAACCGACACGGGCCGTCTTCGCGATGTCAACCAAGACGGCGTCTTTGTAGCCGACGATGTCTTTGTAGTGGCCGACGGCATGGGGGGTCATCGTGGCGGTGAGGTCGCTTCAGCCATCGTTGTCGAAGAGATGGCCAAAATCACGACCGTCAGCAGTACCGATGATCTGATCGAGATGGTGCAGCGGGCCAACCGCGAGGTTCTGGACCGTGCCCGATCCGATCCGTCGCTCTACGGGATGGGAACCACGATGGTGGCGCTCGTGGCTATGACCGACGCTGATTCCGAGCGGCTCTGTGTTGCCAATGTTGGCGATAGCCGCCTGTATGTCCGCACAAAAGATGAGATGTTGCAACTGACCGACGATCACAGCCTCGTTGAAGGCATGGTGCGCGATGGTTGGATCTCCCCAGAAGAAGCGATGGTCCACCCACAGCGCAACGTCGTCACGCGTGCGCTAGGCGTTGAAGACGAGCTGCTGGTCGACGCTTGGGAACTCCTAGCGGTAACCGGCGACCGTTATCTGTTATGCAGCGACGGCCTGACCAACGAACTCAGCGATGCAGAGATCCTGGGAATCCTCGACGAAACAGACGATCCCGCAGAAGCGGCGTCGTCCCTTGTGCAAGCTGCGTGTACCGCCGGTGGGCGAGACAACGTGACCGTCGTTGTTGTGGATGTGGTCGACACGGAATCCACCGAACCCGACCCACCCGCTGACCGGGTAGTGGCAACCCATAAGGCTGTGCCTGACTACGTCGATGTGGACGCGACCGACGAAGCGACAACCGACGAAGCGACAACCGACGAGTCGGAGCCTGGCGAGGCGGAGTCCGACGAAGAGATGCCCAACGAGGAAGCCGAGTCGACAGAGGCAGAAGAATCGGGATCACTGCTCGATTCGCTGTCGTGGCGCTCATTTATTGACTGGCGCTCCTTTGGGACCTGGCCGATCAGCTGGTTTGTGGCCTTAGCGCTCATCGTGCTGGTGGTGCTGTTAGTGCTATTAGCGTTCCTGTGACCGCGGCTGAACTGCCGTCAGCACCTCTGCCGGTGACCAACCTCCGGCCCCGCCGGGTCGAGTTGGGCTTGGTCGTGATGGTCTCGTCAGTGGTTGTCTCGGCATACGGGCTTGCCAGCCTTGGCCGCAACGCCGAACTTCCAGCCGACATCAGACCATTCTTGGCCGGAACTCTGGGGCTGTTCTTTTTCATTCATTTTGCGGTTCGTCGCCTGGCTTTCGCGGCCGATCCCGTGTTGGTTCCGACTGCTCTGCTGCTCAACGGAATCGGTTATGTGATGATCGCCAGGCTCGGCTCCGATGTCGAAGGCGGCGGAGACCTCGCAGGTCTCCAGTCGCTATGGACCGGGGTTGGGGTGATGACTTTTGTCGTCACCTTGGTGCTTGTGCCAAAGGCCAGGGCTTTGGCGGGTTACCGCTACCTGTTGGGGCTAGCGGGGATCTTGTTGTTGGCTTTGCCGCTTGTACCGGGGATCGGTGTCAATATTCGCGGCGCCCGAATCTGGGTGAGTCTGGGACCGGTGAACTTCCAGCCCGGCGAGTTCGCCAAAATCGCTTTAGCAATATTCTTTGCCGGTTATCTGGTTGAGTCGCGGGAACTGATTCGCAATCGGATCGAGTTGCGTGACCTGGCTCCGATCGGAGTTGCTTGGGTGGCTTCGGTGGGGATCATGGTGTTCGAACGCGATCTGGGTTCGTCGTTGCTGTTCTTTGCGCTGTTTGTGGTGTTGATGTGGGTAGCTACCGAACGGTCGTCGTTTCTGGCGTTGGGTGTGTTCTTGTTTGGGGGCGGAGCGATTGTGGCTTGGCGGCTGTTCGACCATGTCCAGTTGCGCATTGACGCCTGGCTCGATCCTTTCGCAGATTTCTCTGGCGGCGGCTATCAGATTGCGCAGGCGTCGTTTTCATTGGCAGAAGGAGGATTGACCGGCACCGGGCTGGGTCGAGGCGACCCCGATCGCGTCCCGATCGCTGAATCAGATTTCATTTTTGCGGCCATCGGTGAGGAAATGGGTCTGGCGGGATCGACAGCGATTCTGATGGCTTTTTTGGTGATGGTCGGTTCGGGACTGCGGATCGCCATCCGGGCGACTCGGCCCTTTGAGAAGCTGCTGGCGGTCGGACTCACGACTTTGATCGGGCTTCAAGCGTTCATCATCATCGGAGGCGTGATCCGGCTGGTGCCGCTCACCGGGATCACCTTGCCGTTCGTCAGCTATGGGGGTTCTGCTCTCGTGACCAACTACATAGTGCTGGCCTTGTTGATTCGGCTGTCGCATGAGCAACGCGCCGGTGAACCGGGGGTTGTACGGTGAACCGCCGGATCCGCCAGCTCGGTATCGGCATATTGGTTCTGTATGTGCTGCTTTTTGGGCAGTTGAATCGCGTTCAGTTTGTGAAGGCTCAGGACTTACGTGAAGACCCGCTGAATGTGCGGCCCCTGTTAAGAGAGTTCGGCCGGGCCAGGGGCCAGATCTTGTCCGCAGACGGTGTCGTGCTAGCCCATTCAGTTGCGACAACTCCTGATTCTGACATTGATTTCGTGCGAGAATACCCAACCACTGAGCGCTACGCCCACATCGTTGGTTTTCAGTCTTTCAATCAGGGTGCGTTCGGTCTGGAGCGCTCGTTCAACGATGAGCTGGCAGGTGAACGGTTCGAGCAACAATTTCAGTCGCCAGCCGATCTGTTCCGCGATCGAGACAGCACCGGCACCCTCGTGTTGACGCTCCGCGACGATGTGCAGCAGGCAGCGGTGACTGCGCTGGGTAGACGTCGCGGGTCGGTGGTCGTTCTCAAACCCTCCACAGGTGAGATCGTGGCCATCTGGACCTACCCGAGTTTCGATCCGAATCCGCTGAGCGGGCTCAACGGCACCCTGGTCAACAACGCCTACGAGGCGTTGCGCAATGACCCTGATGAGCCGCTTCTGGCCAAGTCTTTTCGTGAAGTGTTCTTTCCAGGCTCAACGTTCAAGCTCGTCACCGCGGCGGCTGGGGTAGAGAGCGGGTTGGTCTCGCCGAGCACTCCCGTATTTGCAGAAAGTGAGGAGTATCAACCGTTGCCTTCAGGCACGCCGATAAAGAACTTTGCGGATGCCTCGTGCGGCGGCGACCTTCGTGAAGTTCTGCGAGTGTCGTGCAACACGGCGTTCGCCGAGATGGGCGCGGAATGGATCGGACCCGAGAATATGGTCAAGACCGCGGAGAACTTCGGTTTCAACGATCAGTTGCCCTTTGATGTGCCCGGCGCGGTTGTCTCGCGATTTCCCGACGACTACGGCAAGTTTCTGGCCGACGTTCAGTACTACCGAATGACCGCACCCGCTCGAGCACAGGGTTCGACGAACAACACCAGCGAACCCGAAAGCGGGGTGGCCCCAGCTCTGCCAACCCTGCCGAACGGCGAAACACCCATACATGAAGGATCGGCAATCCTGGCTCAGACAGCAATCGGCCAAAACGATGTAGCTGTAACTCCACTGCAGATGGCAATGATCGCTGCGGCAATCGCCAACAACGGTGTGTTGATGGTCCCCCATGTGGTAGCGGAGATCAGAGCAGCCGACGAAACCGCTTACAGCACCGTTACACCCGACGTGTGGCGACTCGCCACCTCACCAGGGGTGGCCAAGGTCTTGCAAGAAGCGATGGTTTACGTTGCCACTAGCGGAACGGCACGGAACCTGCAGGTCCCTGGTTTGGTCATAGGCGGGAAAACCGGTACTGCCCAGCTCGGCACCGACCCCCCGAACTCCCACGCCTGGATTGTCGGCTTCGCCGGTCTACCCAACAGCCCGCCTGAATTGGCGATCGCGGTGATTGTCGAAGCACAACCCGGAGCAAACGAACAAACAGGTGGTCGCGTGGCCTCACCGATCGCCAAAGCCGTGATCGAAGCCGCTTTCCAAGTCGAGTCCGAAGCCAGGTTGGAATAGCCGTTTGACGCCGATTTTGCGGGCCGCGACCGTGCAACGGTCAACGGTGCCGCTCAGGTAGACTCCGAGGCTATGTCGGATGGTCGGCCAACGGTCTTCAATGGCCGCTACGAACTGCTGCGCCATATTGCGCGTGGTGGGATGGCCGACGTTTATCTCGCTCGCGACGAATTGCTGAACCGCGAGGTCGCCTTGAAGGTTCTGTTCCCCGAGTTCGCCAACGACCCGAACTTCGTGGAGAGGTTCCGCCGTGAAGCACAGGCTGCCGCGAATCTCAACCATCCCAACATCGTTGGGATCTATGACTGGGGCCAGGAGAGAGGCACCTACTACATCGTCATGGAGCATGTGGCGGGTCGAACCATGGCCGATGTCGTGCGCTCCTCTGGGCCAGTGCCGGCGCAGCGTGCCGCGCAAATCGCCTCTGACGTCGTTGCGGCGCTCTCGACCGCACATCAGGCGGGCCTCGTCCATCGTGATGTCAAGCTGGGCAACATTTTGATCTCAGACAACGGAGATGTGAAAGTCGCCGATTTCGGTATCGCCACCGCTCTGGCAGGTCGCACCGAAGCGGGGCTTACCCAACACGGGTCTGTGATGGGTACGGCCACCTATTTTTCTCCGGAGCAAGCGCAGGGAAAGTCGGTTGACGGTCGCAGTGATCTCTACTCACTGGGTGTGGTGCTGTACGAGATGCTCGCTGGAGAACCTCCGTTCGTGGCCGATACCCCGATCGCGGTTGCTTACAAGCATGTTCAGGAGAAACCCCAGTCGCTGATTGAGCGTGGTGTGCCGGTTTCGTCGGCGCTCAACGCCATCACCATGAAACTGTTGGCCAAGAATCCCTTGAACCGTTATCCCACCGCTGAGGATCTTCGCTCTGACCTGCGTCGTTATCTAAGTGGCACGACCGATGTTCCTGGACGCGCTGACGCGGTGGGTGCGGGAGCTCCCGCACCGAGCGCTGCGCCGCCGTCGTCGCCCGGTTCTGGAAGACCCCCCGCGTCTGGGCGCCCGGCAGCACCACCGGCTGGAGCCCAACGGCCGGCAGCTCCACCGGCTCGTGCTGCTGTTCCGGTTCAGCAGGCTTCGGTCCCAGCCGACCCACGCGGTGGCGCGATGTATGGCCAGGGTGGCTATTACTCCGATGCTCTCGAAATGCGTCGCAACGATGACTGGAAGCGAACAGGCGGTCTGTTGCTCGGGCTGTGTGTTCTGGTTTTGATCTTGGGCTATTTGATCGTCGCCTTTGTGGACCAAGTCAACGACGACGGTAGCGACAGTACAACCGTCCCCCCTGAGTTGATTGCGCTCCCTCGCGTAACCGGGATGAGTTTGGCAGATGCCGAACGGGAATTGCTGGGGCTCAACCTTGATGTCACGATTGTCGAGCGCCCAAACGAGACCGTTCCGAGAGGTGAAGTGGTCCAGCAGAGTCCTTTGGCTGGTCAGAAAGTAGAACCCAGATCTGAAGTCACATTGTATGTGAGTGCAGGTGTACCCGATCAGGTTCCCAATGTCATTGGCATGGACCAAACTTCGGCTCTCGACACTCTGGAGTCGTTGGGTTACAGCGTCACCGTTGAGTTTGTGTCCGATGTCCGAGAGTTCGGCGAGGTCGTTACTCAGCTTCCTGCTCCAGGGACCGAACTGCTGGCGGGCGGCTCGGTGGTCATTACGATTTCGTCGGGTCCGGAGAAAGTTCCTGTGCCTGAACTCGAATCCGCCACGCTCAATACGGCCTTCGAAGCATTGCTTTCGGCTGAATTCAGGGTTACCCCCGAAAACATTGAGGAAGCCTCCGAGACGATTGAGGAAGGCCTGGTGATTCGCACCGACCCGGCGTCAAGCAGCCTCCAAGACAAAGGCTCGTGGGTGACGATTGTCATCTCAACTGGCTTCCCAACCGTTCAGGTACCGGGTGTGGTAGACCTCTTTGCCGATAGCGCCGAACAGACTCTACGCCAAGTGCGTCTCGAAGTTGAGATCGTCTTGGTTCCCGTTCCAATAGGCAATGCTTCTGTTGGCCGGGTCATTACCCAGAACCCGGCACCTTTCGAAGAAGTCTTACTCGACACCGTCGTTGTGATCGAAGTTGGTGAAGCGTCCGACGACCCGATATCGACAACCACTACTACCACCACCTCAACGACCATCGCGCCCGAGTCGGTTGACGGCTAGCTCTAGCTGCAGCGGGTCAGATAGTTCTTGACGAGGTCGTGCCCGGAGTTGGTCAATACCGATTCGGGATGGAACTGCACGCCCTCAATGTCGAGTTGGCGATGTCGCAAGCCCATCACCAATCCGTCTTCTGTTTCGGCGGTGATCTCAAGGGATTCGGGTATGGAGTCGCGTTCAACAATGAGTGAGTGGTAGCGAGTTGCTTCAAGCGGGTTCGGCAAACCCTCGAAGAGTCCAGAGTTCGTGTGGCGAATAAACGAAGTCTTGCCGTGCATGACCTGGGGTGCTCGCACGACTCTGCCACCAAAAACTTGGCCCAGGCATTGCATCCCAAGGCACACCCCGAAGACCGGCGGCGAACCTTGGAGTTCTGCGAGCACATCAAGTGAGATCCCCGAATCATCGGGTGTGCCCGGACCTGGTGAGATGAGAATCCCATCGGGGTTCATCTCGCGGATGCCTTCGATGTCGATGGCGTCGTGGCGGCGCACGACAGGTTCGGCCCCGAGTTCCCCGAGGTATTGCACCAGGATGTAGACGAAGGAGTCGTAGTTGTCTATGA
Organism: Candidatus Aldehydirespiratoraceae bacterium; assembly: GCA_965249055.1. Lineage (GTDB taxonomy): Bacteria > Actinomycetota > Acidimicrobiia > Acidimicrobiales > Aldehydirespiratoraceae > VXYK01. The sequence continues at coordinate 1,577,825 of CBDFKX010000002.1, forward strand.
CGAGCACCTTGGGATTCACGCCCGCCACGTTACTGCTCGCCAATTTCTATGGCCTCCAATATGTGAATGGCGATGTCGGCGACTCGCACATCTTCGGGTTCTTTGCCGACGGCCTTCACGCCGTCATCCAACATGATGTAGCAGAACGGGCAGGCCGTAGCCACACGGCTAGCACCGGTGTCGACCAACTCCTGGGCCCGGACATCGTTGACCTTCTCACCGATGGTTTCTTCCATCCACATCCGAGCCCCGCCCGCTCCGCAGCACATTCCCTTGGTTCCGTTTCGTTGAGCTTCGACAACTTCGATGCCGCCGAGCTTGCCCAGCACTTTGCGGGGCGCCAAGTAGATGTCGTTGTGGCGGCCCAGGTAGCACGAGTCGTGGTAGACAACCCGTTCTTCAAGCCGCGCGTCGCTCAGATCCAGTCGTCCTTGATCAGCGAGCCATTCGAGGAACTGGCTGTGGTGCACGACCTCGTAGTGGCCGCCGAGTTGGGGGTATTCGTTTGCCAAGGTGTTGAAACAGTGGGGGCACTGGGTGATGATTTTCTTTACACCCATGGCGTTCAGAGTTTCGATGTTTTGGCTGGCGAGCATCTGGAAGAGGTACTCGTTACCCGAGCGGCGAGCCGAATCTCCGGTGCAGTTCTCTGCCGGGCCGAGGATTGCAAAATCAACCTCGGCACGTTGCATGAGCTGCGCCATCGCCTGCGTGACCTTCTTGTTCTTGTCGTCAAAGGAGCCTGCGCAACCAACCCAGTACAGATACTCAGCGGTCAGCGGATCCTCACCGGAAATGACATTGAGACCCTCCAAGTTGCGAGTCCAATCGGCTCGTTCGCTCTGGCTCATACCCCAAGGATTCGCCGAGTTCTCCATCGAGCGGAACGCCTGGCCAAGCTCAGAGGGGAAATCCGACTCCATCAAGGTCAGGTAACGTCGCATGTCCAGGATCTTGTCGAGAATTTCGATGTTGACCGGGCAGATCTCGTCGCATGCTTTGCACGATGTGCAGCTCCAGAGTTCGTCGTTGGTGATGCGATCAAACATCCAGTTGGCAGGGACGCTTATCTCGGTGTCGATACCTATTGGCGGTGACACTTCCGGATTGCCGGTACGGGCCATGACTTCACCGGTTTTCAAGACGATCTCGCGGGGATCGAGCGGCTTTCCGGTGGCGTGCGCAGGGCAAACCGAGGTACAACGGCCGCACATGGTGCAGGCATCAGTGTCGAGAAGTTGCTTCCAGGTGAAGTCCTCAATGACTGATGCACCGAAGGTTTCGAGTTCGGTGTCGCCCTCGACAAGGTTGGGCATCGCCTTCATTGCTCCCTTGGGGCGATCCTTATCGCTGAGATACATGTTGAGCGGCGATGTGAACATGTGACGCAGCATCGTGGTTGGCAGGATCACCAAGAAGGCGATGAAGCTCACCACATGGGCGATCCACCACCCTTGATGCCAGCCTGCGATGTTGTTGTTGTCTTCGACAAGCGTTGCCAGCGGGTAGCCGATGAAACTCCATTTCTCGAAGTCGGGAGTGCCGTCGATGGCGATGCGAAACATCTCGGCCCCGAAACCAGTGGTCCCTATCGCCGCGAAAACTCCGAGGATCACCATGTGTTCAGGCTTGCTTTTGATGCGAATGCGGTAAGGACGCCAGTTCCACGGTCCGTAGCGCCGCACGATCGCCCAGCCGATACCGATCAGGAATATCGCGCCGGCAGCGTCGCCGACGAAAGAGTAAGCCCGGTAAACGTCGCCGTGCAGGAACTTCGTACTCTCCGGCACTTGATGGTTGATTTCGAGCACGGTGGTAACGCCGAGCAGCACCAAGAAGCCGAAGTAGATCATTGAGTGCATGATCCCGGCGCCCGGTTCGCGCAGCAGCGTTCGCATATAGACGCCGGCCCGGAAGTCAGCCATGCGTCGCGGGGCGTTCTTTAAGGTGGTTCGACGGTTGTCTGGTCGGCCGCGTTCCCAGTTCTTTACCCGCATGGCGAACATGTAGGCGCCGTAGACGAGCAGTATCGGGATGATTGAGTAGAAGCTGAGTTTCAAGGCGGTGGGAACGTTGCCGAAGACTTCACGCTGCACCACGCTGTCGTCGTGCCAGTTCGTGTAGCTCGGCACGATGCCCGAGACGAGCGTGAAAAGCGCGATCGCCAGACCAAGGCCGATGACGAGTTGATGGGGTTTGAGGCGCGGTTTCATGTTGCCGAGACGATACCTCTCCGGAGAGGCCGAATCAGTAACGGGTGCCGCATTGATTGTCTGACTTCTTCATGTCGGCGTAACAGTGCCGAAACCAGTCACTCCTAACTTCACGCACGGGCTGCAAGTACGCACAACCCAACGGTGCATCAAGCGCAGCAACGCACCAAGCAGAGCATCACGAACAAGGGGATACGAACCATGCGGAAGACAACAAAGCGAGCGATGTTGATCGGCAGCTCCGGCGCCATAGCACTGCTGTGGGCCAGCCCGGCCTCAGCCCAGGATTCAGACGCGGCTGCAGCAGCCGTTCAACAAGTGATGGACAACCTCTGGTTGGTTATCGCCGGGTGTCTGGTGTTCTTGATGCAGGCCGGCTTCGCCTTCGTGGAAGCAGGTCTCACCCGAGCTAAGAACCTGGCCAACATCATGGCCAAGAACCTCGCCGACATGGCGGTCGGTACGGTGGCCTTCTTCATCATCGGCTATTCGGTTGCCTTCGGTGACGGCGGTGACTGGTGGGGCGGACTCGGCGATTTCTTCTTCAACGAAAGCGCTGACCCCTCTGTGTTGAATGAAGGCGGTGGCCTCACCGACAACGTCACCCCCGCAGCGAGTTTCTTCTTCCAAGTGGTATTCGCCGCCACGGCGGTGACGATCGCCTCGGGGGCCATGGCTGAGCGCACCAAGTTCGTGACCTACCTATTGTTCTCGGCGGCAATGACCGCGATCATCTACCCGGTTGTCGTTCACTGGACCTGGGGCGGAGGACTCATCGCCCAAATGAGCATCGGCGACGCCGTCTACTCTGATTTCGCAGGCTCAACGATCGTTCATTTGACCGGTGGCGTAGCGGCCCTGGTCGGGGCCGTGATGCTCGGACCCCGCGTCGGCAAGTACGGCCCTGACGGCTCTCCCCGGGCGATTCCAGGCCACAACATCGGCTACGCCGTGATCGGCGTGTTCATCCTGTGGTTCGGTTGGTTCGGTTTCAACGCCGGATCTGAGCTGGCTGCCGACAATCTTGTGCCGTTCTTGGCGATGAATACGCTGATTGCTGCCGCAGCCGGAGTGATCGGTGCAACCGCGGTCATCTGGAAGATCACCGGCACACCCGATGTGGCGATCGCTGGTAACGGAGCCCTTGCCGGGCTGGTTTCGATCACCGCCCCGGTTGGTGCGGTGGAACCCTGGGCTGCTCTGGCGATCGGCTTCATCGGAGGCCTGATCGTGGTGTTCGCGGTGCTTGGGATTGATCGGATTCGTATCGATGATCCGGTCGGCGCGATTGCTGTGCACGGCGTGTGCGGAATTTGGGGGACGCTCTCGATCGGCCTCTTCGCCCGCTACGACGATGCTTTCTTGGGCCGAGAGAACGCTGGTCTGTTCTACGGTGGTGGTATCGAACAGTTGTTGATGCAAGCGGTGATGGTCCTTGTGGTCGCTGCATGGGTCGGGGTCACCTGCTACATCCTGTTCTACACCTTGAAGAAGACGATCGGCCTGAGGGTTGACGCCGACGAAGAGTTCGAGGGCCTCGACGTTGCCGAGCACGGCACCTCCGGTTACGGCGTAGAAACCGCGGTTGTCGCCTAGTTCGTTGGGTTAGCTGGTTCTGGTGGTGTCAAGGAGCACCACCGGAACCAGTATTCTCTGTCGCTGTCCTGCTGGTGTCCCCGTTGTGGGGATCAGTCCAGCGGTGAGGGCCCGTGAAGAAGACCCTGGGCTTGCGTGTCGACGCTGATGAAGAGTTCGCGGGTCTCGACGTTGCCGAGCACGGCACCTCCGGTTACGGAGTGAACACCTCGGTGGTTCACAGAACCCTGTCAGAGCCACTGTTTCGACCACCGAATGGCGGTCAGCTGTCTGGAGTCCTTAGTGGACGGGCATCCGCGGGGATGGCCCAAGCGCGCTCGTCCCCGCGTTGTCCTCGTTGGGAGGGAACTGGGATATGAGAGGCTCGCCCCCGCTAAAGAAGAGTGCTTACCTAGAGGAAGGGTCGGCCGAGTCGCGCTGCTCAGAATCAGATTGGGATTGAGCGGACGCGGAGGCTCACCTCTTGTCAGGCAGTCGCGCGGTCAAGATTCTCGAAGGGTGCCCTCAGGGGTCTTCTGAGCAGTACGACCGCGACAACTGCGACGAGACCGACGGCGGTTGCGGTCGGCCCGACGTAGTCATTGAGGGTTGCATTCTCAAGGATATCCGTCGGACGTATGAGCGAAGTCGGAAGAAGAGTGCTTACCTAGAGGAACGAGTCGCGCTGCCACGAGCGGACGCGGAGGTCTTGTCAGGCAGTCGCGCGGTCAAGACGTGCCCTCAGGGGTCTTCTGAGCAGGACCGCGACAACTGCGACGAGACCGACGGCGGTTGCGGTCGGCCCGAATGCATGTCGAGTCCACGAGGCGTCGCGAAAGACGTCAGGAACAACCCAAAATATGTCGACAGAGCTGATATGGCTGGCGAGTTCGTTGCTGTGGCCACGAGACCGGCGAGCAAGCTGACCATCAAGAATCCGAGCGCCTGTATGACAATCGCCGTGATCATCTTGGACAGGTTCGTTTCCTCGAACAAGATCAGAACGTTGTACAGCGCCAGGCATCCTCCGAGTAGTGACGCTAGCGACACGACAGCTGCTGCCATCGCAAGGCGGGGGTAGAAGAGCTGGAACCGAGTCCTGCTCCTCGTTCGGTAGAAGTGCTGGAGTCGCTGGTCTGGTCCGAGGCTTGATGCCCATGCGGTGAGGTAGCAGGCGAACAGCAGCGCGAATTGAGCCGCATTCTGGAGGTAGGCCGACGCTCCATCCGTCCATGACGGCGGCTCGACGAGAATTCTGACGTTGTTCGCCGTACGCAGGGAGCCAATCAACTCCTCTGCATAGGCTGTGATGAGCGGAGTGGTGATCCCGGAGAACGCGAACGCGGCTAACAGCACAAGAAGGCGTTTCGACCGAAGCCATCGCATCAGCTCATAGCTCACAGCGCGACCCCTTCCCGCTGATCGAAGCAACGGATCGTCTCGCGAAAGACGGGTTGCAGCTTGTGTCGTGAAGGCTGCATCGATACCACCGCATCGGGCATGTCCGCTGCTACCTGCAAGACGACTGCCTTGGCCTCCTCCGGGACAAGAACGATTGACCGACCGCTGTGTTCATCCCATCTCCACTCGACCTGCTGCTCTGTCAGTCGGTCCAGGAACCCTGGAACCGGCACTGGGACTGAGATCGCCAGGTGCGGCGAGGTCATCCCCAAGAAATCCATCACAGTTCCATCAAAGAGCAAATGGCCCTCGTGTATTACGAGCAGGTCTTCCGCAACCTGCTCAACGTCACCAAGGAGATGGCTGGAGAACACCACGTGCATACGCTCGGACAAGTGAGGAATCATCTCGAGCACCTCGTCGCGCCCGATCGGGTCCAAGGCGCTTGTCGGCTCATCGAGAAAGAGGACGTCGGGCTCGAGCACCAGCGCAGCAGCAATGCCGAGCCGCTGTCTCATTCCGCGAGAGAAACCCCCCACGCGCCGACCGCCGACGTCGCCCAAGCCGACACTGTCCAAGGTCTCACGAACAACTGTGACCGGAGTCGGAGTTCGTGCGGCGAGGGCTCGCGACAGGCGGAGAACCTCAGACGCGTCCAGCCACGGTTCGAATCCAGGAGTGTCAGGGCAGTAGGCGAGCCTCTCGAAGCCGCCTCGAACGAACAATTGCCCGGACATGGTGGGCACGAGACCCAGTAGGGCATGAATGAGAGTTGTCTTGCCAGCACCGTTGACACCAACCAGGCCCGTTACTCCAGTCACCCCGAGGCCGAGCGTCACCTTGTCGAGAGCTCGAATGGAGCCATATCCGACAGTGATGTCGCGACAAGCGACGATTGCCTCCTCACCCATCGCTGTCGGGTCTATCTGGCGGCTTTGCGAGCAGCAGGTACAGCATGCTCCCCAGAGGCACTGAAATAACACACAAGATCCCCCATGCCCACTTAGGTATCCAACGCACCCGCTCTGCCCGTGCTAGGTCACGGAGGCAATACCCAACGAAGAGTGCGGCCAACAGCAGCGCCGGGAGAAGTACCGCGATAGTTCCCATGTTGTCAATCCTCCGATTTCTTTGGCAGGTGTTCTAGTAGCTCAGATATGCCCCTGAGCGCTTCGCCCAGCCCATGAATCAACGCTACCGGTGCAGCTTACGGCGTAGAAACCGCTGTTGTCGCCTAGTTCGTTGGGTTAGCTGGTTCTGGTGGTGTCAAGGAGCACCACCGGAACCGGCTGTCGCTGTTCATTCAGCGGTGAGCGCTCGGTCGAGGGGGTGAGCCTGATCGACGGGGCGCATGTCGTCGCCGATCACGTAGTGCAGAGGGACCCCAGTGGGGATGTTGAGTTCGATGATCTCGTCGTCGCCAATGTTGTCGAGGTGTTTGACGAGGGCTCGCAGCGAGTTGCCATGGGCCACCACCATGATGTTGCGCCCCGAGCGCAGGTCGGGCACTAGCGAGTCGTACCAGTAGGGCAGGAGCCGATCGACGACATCGGCAAGGCACTCGGTGGCGGGCATGAGTTCTGGCGCGAGGTCGGCGTAGGCGGCAGATTTTGCGGGGTTGAACTCGTTTTCGGGGCTGATTGGTGGGGGTGGCGTGTTGTAGCTACGTCGCCACAGACGGAGTTGTTCGGTTCCGTGGATCTCACCGACCTGGGCCTTGTCGAGGCCGGTGAGGTTGCCGTAGTGGCGTTCGTTGAGCCGCCAGTGCCGACGAACGGGAATCCAGCTGCGGTCAAGCCCGGCGAGAATGATCTCGGCGGTCTCGATGGCTCGTTGCAGCAGAGAGGTGTGGAGTATGTCTGGCAGTAGGTTTGCCTCGGCCAGCAGCGGAACGGCGTCGCGGGCTTCTTGTCGCCCTGTTTCCATCAGCGGGCAATCATGCCAGCCGGTGAAGAGGTTGAGATCATTCCATTCGGAACGCCCGTGGCGCACCAAAATCAGGTTGTACATCCCTTTGACGGTAGCAGTGCTATTGCCGGGCGTAGCCGGAGGCCCGAAATGTTGCGGATCATCAACGAGCCGACCGCGGCTGCTTTGGCCTACGGTCTCGACAAGGAGGAGTCGGACCAGACCATTCTCGTGTTCGACCTCGGCGGGGGCCTTTCGAAGTGTCGGTGCTTGAACTCGGCGACAGAGTATTCGAAGTCAAGCCCACCTCCGGTTGCACTCAGCTCGGCGGTGACGACTGGGACGACGCCGTCATCGCATGGCTCGCCAAGTCGCTCAAACCGGCTCGGGGCTCTGTGCGGTGCGCCGCGAAATCCAACGCCGCGATCCCCACGGGGTCACCCCCGCCCAGCCCCCTCTCCTGGTTCGGCCTTCAGGCGATGCCTTCCCATGGTTGGTGCACCAGATGTATGTAGTAAGCAAGTGGTGCTGACGATATGAGCATCTTGAATGTCACATGCTCTCGATTGGGGGTGGGCGATGGCAAAGCGGAAGAGGGGGAAGCTCACATGCTGATGTCATGGCCAGATGTTGGAAGGACAAGACGCTAAGAAGTTATGGCGTAAGTTCGCCGCTTCTCTTGGAATCGCTGTGGCGGGCGCATTGCTGGTGTTGTCAGGCGGTTCTCTCTTGGGAGCGGCAAACGACGCTCTATTCAGTTCTTCTGATCAGCCGGCCAGCGGTGATTCCCAAACTAGCAGCGACATCAGTATTTCAACGGTTGATCGTGCTATCCGGGGGAACAGTGACATTGTCGCTTTGCTTGGCGACGACTCATTTGTTATCGAAGACCGTCGGCCAGTATATGTTGAAAATGAACTCTGGGGTGTGAGTGCACAATTGCGATTGGACGAAGCAACGATTTTGAATGGGCCATGGATCACCGTGGAAACAGATGCCCTTCTCCAGTCTCCCGACAACGGCCTGCATCAGGATGACTCCTCAGCTCTTGGCGTCGGGGGGAGCAACGAGCTAACGCATGAGGAGCGGGATCGACAATTGTCCCATATTGAACTCACTTCTGCTGACTATGTAACCGGCACTGACACATACGAAGTTACAACTGAGCTCCTGCTAGTCGCGATTCAACCCGATACAAGTGTTCTGCTGACCCTAGTTCCATTCACCCCGCCATCCAGCCTATGGGGTGATGCTGGCCCCACGAACAGATCGGATCCATAGGTGAAGGGGCAGGACATGACTGGCAGTCAAAACAACGCAGCCGGTACCTTGTTGCCTTTGCTTCGACATTGTTGATAGCGCTTCTACTTGGGGTTCACTCATACGTCAGCGCCCCATGCTGGCGGTCCACGGCGGCTGGGCGGCCGTAGTTGCCGGCACCTTCGCTCAAGCGCCGATGTCACCGCTACCAAGGTGGGTAAATGCCCCGTGAGTCATCGCGGAGAGTCTGCCGGGCTTGGCTGGTGCCGCTACATTCGTAAAGTTGATAATAACACACTTAACTTTTCGGTGTAAACAGAAACAAATACTGTTACACTGGTTCCCAACAACATACACAAACCTAAGACGGTTTCCGCGGATCTGCGGTGCCGTCCGCAGCGAAAGCAGAGCACACCATGCCCAAAGCCGTAGGTATCGATCTCGGCACCACCAACTCCGTCGTTTCCGTGTTGGAAGGCGGCGACCCCGTCGTCATTCCCAACGCAGAAGGCTCACGCACCACTCCGTCGGTCGTCGCCTTCGCCAAAGACGGTGAGGTTCTCGTTGGTGAAGTAGCCAAGCGCCAGGCGATCACAAACCCCGGGCGCACCATCCGTTCAGTGAAACGCCATGTCGGCACCAACTGGAAGGTCGACATCGACAAAAAGGCATACACCTCCCAGGAAATCTCGGCCCGTGTCCTGATGAAACTCAAGCGCGACGCCGAGGAGTATCTCGGCGACACCGTCACGCAGGCAGTTGTCACCGTCCCCGCCTACTTCGACGACGCACAGCGCACAGCAACCACCGAAGCCGGCCAGATAGCCGGGCTGGAGGTGTTGCGCATCATCAACGAGCCGACCGCGGCTGCTTTGGCCTACGGTCTCGACAAGGAAGAGTCCGACCAGACCATCCTCGTGTTCGATCTCGGTGGCGGCACCTTCGATGTGTCGGTGCTCGAACTCGGCGATGGAGTGTTCGAAGTTAAATCCACCTCCGGCGACACCCAACTCGGCGGTGACGACTGGGACGACGCCGTCATCGAATGGCTCGCCAAGTCGTTCAAAGGCGATCACGGAGTTGATCTCAGCAAAGACCCGATGGCTGCGCAGCGCCTCAAAGAAGCCGCGGAGAAAGCCAAGATCGAACTGTCGCAGGTTCAGTCGACGCAGATCAATCTGCCCTTCATCACCGCAACCGATGCAGGGCCGCTGCACCTCAACTACGAGCTGACGCGAGCCAAGTTCCGCGATCTCACCTCCGACCTGCTCGACCGCTGTCGCGGCCCGTTCGAAGCTGCCATCAAAGACGCCGGACTCACCAAGGGAGCTATCGACCATGTTGTGCTCGTAGGTGGATCGACGCGTATGCCGGCGGTGGCCGAACTGGTCATGGAAATGACCGGCAACGAACCGAACAAGACAGTCAACCCCGACGAAGTCGTAGCAATCGGCGCAGCCATCCAGGCCGGCGTGTTGAAAGGCGAAGTCAAAGACGTGCTGTTGCTCGATGTGACACCACTGTCGCTCGGCATTGAGACCAAGGGCGGGGTGATGACAACTTTGATCGAGCGCAACACCACCATCCCGACCCGCAAGAGCGAAATCTTCACAACCGCGGACGACAACCAACCGTCAGTCGAGATCCACGTCTTGCAGGGTGAGCGAGAGATGGCCGCCTACAACAAAACGCTCGGCAAGTTCCAACTCGTCGACCTACCGCCCGCCCCGCGCGGTCTGCCCCAAATCGACGTCGTGTTCGACATCGACGCAAACGGCATCGTGCATGTCAGCGCCAAAGACAAGGCCACCAACAAAGAGCAGTCAATGACCATCACAGGTCAGAGTTCGCTCGACAAAGACGCCATCAATCAGATGGTCAAAGATGCCGAACTGCATGCAGAGGAAGACCGCAAGCGCAAGGAGGAGGCAGAGGTACGCAACACCGCCGACACCCTCGTCTACCAGACCGAGAAGCTGCTCAAAGATCAAGCCGACTCGGTCAGCGACGACGAAAAAGCGACCATCGAAGAGAAACTGGCCGAAGTGCGCTCCGCTTTGGAGGGCACCGACGTGGAAGCCATCAAGAGCGCGACTGAGGCTTTGATGACCGCCAGCCAGGAATTCGGTCAGCGACTCTACGAAGCAGCAGCGCAAGCTGAACGCGAGTCCGCAGCAGCCGAGTCGACTCCCGACGACGACGAAGTCGTCGACGCCGAGATCATCGACGAGGACGACGCCGACAGCCAGGCATCGTGAGCGGCATCGACGAACCGGACGCCTCCAGCGAAGAGGAGCTCGCAGCTGACTCAACCTCGCCTGCCGACCCCGCCCTCTCGGGCGACGAAGCGGCCGAGGTTGAGTCCGAGCTAGAGCCCGAGCCCGAGCTAGAGCCCGAGCCCGAGCAAGAGTCTGAGCCGGTGTTGTCGGTGCTGGACCTGCTCACCGCAGAACGAGATCAACACCTCAACGACCTGCAGCGAGTCACCGCTGAGTTCGCCAACTTCCGCAAACAGACAGACAAACGCAACGCGGAGATTGTGCGACAAGCCGCGGCTCGGGTGATGCAAGCGATCCTGCCGGTACTTGATGCCTGCGACGCCGCTGCGCTCCAGGAGGTTGCAGGTGTTGAACCGATAGCAGCTCAACTCAGAAGTGTGCTCGAAAGCGAGGGCCTCGAAATCATCGACCAAACCGAGGCGTTCGACCCCAACCGTCATGAAGCCGCGATGAGCGAACCCGCAGACGAAGACCAGGTCGAACCCATGGTCTCGGAGGTGCTGCGCACCGGCTACGCGTTCAATGGCAGGATCTTGCGAGCGGCGATGGTGAAGGTGAAGGGATAGACCGATCCGCGATACGAGCTTGAGGAGGTGATTTGGTGACTGAATACGAAAAAGAGTGGTTCGAGAAGGATTACTACGCGATTCTCGGCGTCACCGAAAACGCATCCTCCAAAGACGTCAAGAGCAAGTACCGCAAGCTGGCCCGTGAACTTCACCCAGACGCCAACCCCGGAGACGCGACGGCCGAAGCACGGTTCAAAGAAGTGTCAGCCGCTTACGATGTGATCGGCGACGACGACAAGCGTGCGCGATACGACGAAGTCCGCAAGATGGGTCCGATCGGTCCCAGGTTCGGAGGCGGACCCGGCCCGGGTCCCGGTACAGGCCAATTCAACGTCGGAATGGACGACATCGGTGACCTGCTCGGTGGCTTGTTCAATCGCGGCGGCCGTGGACGAGGCCAACCTGGCGCGACCCAAGGTCAGCGGGGTAGCGATCTTGAGGTGGACCTGACGCTGGACTTCGATGATGCGGTCAACGGGTTCGAAACTGTCATCAGCCTTACCAGCGAGGCGACCTGTTCAGGGTGCGGGGGCACTGGCTCTGAACCCGGGTCGATACCGAGCAAATGCGAAGCATGCGACGGCAAAGGTGTACACGACGAGAACCAAGGACTTTTCTCGTTCAGCCGGCCCTGCCAAAGCTGTGGTGGCCGCGGTTCGGTGATTTCGTCGCCCTGTGCATCCTGCAGCGGGTCCGGTGCAGAAGTTCGCCTTCGTGACGTGAAGGTACGCATCCCGGCTGGTGTCAAGACCGGCCAGAAAATTCGACTCAAGAAGCGTGGAGGACCCGGACGGGCCGGTGGGCCTCCAGGTGACCTGTTCGTTCATGTGAATGTGAAACAGCACGAATTGTTTGGCAGATCCGGCAAAGATCTAACGCTCGAAGTGCCAATTACTTTTTCCGAAGCGGCGCTCGGCGCCAAGGTGAAGGTACCCACACTCAACGGTGAGGTCGTCAAGATTCGGATCCCGCCCGGAACCGTGTCGGGTAAGACGTTTCGGCTCAAGGGCCGAGGCGGAGCAGGCGATCTGCTCGTGACCGTTGCCGTCGCTGTGCCCCAAAATCTCAGCAAGCAACAACGTGAAGCCGTTGAGGCGTTTGCCGAGGCTACGACTGATTCGCCGCGCGCCCACCTGGGCGTGTGAACAGAAAGAAAGGAGACACAACTATGGACCAGGAACGATTCCATCGAGCGGTGTATGTGATCTCTGTTGCCGCGGAGCTTGCCGGTGTGCACCCTCAAACACTGCGGATATACGAGCGCAAAGGACTCGTCGATCCAGCGCGAACGGGAGGCGGCAGCCGTCGTTACAGCGACGCCGACATCGCCTTGCTCCAACGGATTTCAGATCTAACCGATGAGGGTTTGAACCTCGCCGGTGTGAAACGGGTGCTCAATCTCGAAGCCCGCGTGGCCCAGCTCGAAGCAGTGTTGCAACAGGTGCAAACCGACGCCACGGCTGCCGTCGACGAGGTACACCGTCAATACCGTCGCGATCTAGTTCCGCTCCACCAAAGCGTCACCATCTTCAAGTCACCATCAAAAACCAAGGGATCGTAGTGCCCTTACCTGGTGGGGTCTCGAAGATTCGCTAGCACGCCTGCTAAGAGCACAAACCTGGAAGATCTTCAGTGCTGATCTGGACGGTGGCTCTCGCCGAGGCCTGAGCGGAACATTGCGAGCATGTTGTGGGGGAACGGCGTACGAATCGAACTGATTTCGTCTAGCCGAGTGATGGCGTCATCGGGCAACTCAAGGTCAAGACAACCCAAATTGTCGTCGAGTTGAGCGCGTGTTCTAGCGCCGATGAGCGGGACGATCACGCCCCTTCGAGAACGCACCCAACTAAGTGCGACCTGAGCTGGTGAACAACCCAACTCGTCGGCCACGGCGACAACTTCAGCCGCGATATCGAGACCGCGTTCCGAGATCCGCCCGCGTAGTGTCGCTCGGCCAGTGGTGTCGGCGTCGCGGTTGTATTTTCCGGTCAGCACACCCGAACCCAGCGTGTCCCACGGCGTGACCGTGAGGTCGAGAGCCTCAGCCATAGGCAACAGTTCGTGTTCGACTTCGCGGTCGATCAAGCTGTACCTGATTTGGAGTCCTATAAAGCGGCTCCAACCCCGCAATTCGGCGATTGTGTTGCAACGGGCCACCTGCCAAGCGGGCGCATCGGAGATTCCGATGTATAGAACTTTGCCCGAAGTAACGAGATCATCGAGACCACGCATAATCTCCTCGGCAAGAGTTGTGTGATCGCGGGCGTGAACCCAATAGAGGTCGATGTAGTCGGTACCGAGCCGTTTAAGGCTCGCGTGGACCGACTCCATCATATGTTTTCGGCTATTTCCCTGGGCATTGAGGTCGCCTGGACGCATCGGCGCGGAGTATTTTGTTGCCAGCACAATCTCGTCTCGGTGACCCGCCATGAACTCACCCACGAACTCCTCGCTGCGTCCCGCGCTATAGATGTTGGCGGTGTCGACAAAATTGCCCCCAGCCTCTCGGAAACCCTCATACACCGAACGGCTTTCGTCTTTTTCAACACCCCACTCGGTGTTGCCGAAAGTCATCGCACCAAGCGCGACCTCAGAAACCCACAGACCGCTCGAACCCATCAATCGATATTTCATAGGTGGACTCTTGCAGCAACCACTTCACCGAGCCAACGCCGGTGTCAAGAACGGATCGCCACAGATCTTTGCTTGACAAATTTTATTAGTAAGGTAATGTTACTAACAATATGAGTGAAGGATCCGGCTCCGGTGTTCTAAGGCTGCTCAGTGGCCAACGGATTGTTGACGCACTGTTCGCGTCACACCCCCGAAGGATGTCAAGGGCCGGGATCGCCCGAGCCACCGGCCTTTCCAAACCGACCGTGTCGGCGCTGGTCGCTGACATGGAGTCCGCAGGGTTGGTCCGAGTCGCCAAGGACAGCCCCAAGTCGGGTTCGATCGGCCGCCCTGCCGCTCTCTACGAACTGGTCCCGACGGTCCGGCACTCCGTGGTTGCCGACATCGGCGCCACGAAGATGCTGATCGGCATCTCCGACTTGTTAGGCAACCTGGTCACCGAGCGAGAGATGGAAACGGGTCCCGACGCCCGGACGGCTCTGGAGGGTCTCATTGGCACGTCCACTGAGATGCTTCGGCGCATTGACGGCCCTTGTAGCGGTGTCTGCATCGGAGTGCCCGGAATATACCGGCGTGACCGTGACCGCGTTGAACAGGCCCTCAACCTGCCCGGATTCGACGGGTTGGCGCTGCACGCGTTCCTCGCAGAACGCATGGTCGGCCGTATCCATATCGAAAACGACGTCAACCTGGCCGCGTTGGGTGAATTGGCTCAAATGGGCGCCGAACAGCCCGACAGAGACTTCGCGGCGATCTCCGTCGGCACGGGCATTGGCCTGGGAATGGTGGTCGGAGGTGACCTTTACCGGGGCGGCACCGGATCTGCGGGTGAGGTCGGCTCGCTGCTGTTGTCGCTGCCTGCCCCCGGCGCGGTGCCGGTCACCCTCGAGGATGTGGCCTCCGCGCCCTCGATCCGCAAGCTGTTCGGACGGGCGATCGAGGACGGGCACCGCTCTGGACTCGACCCCAGCGCGGATGTGCCGGAGATATTCGAAGCCGTCAAAGCGGGCGACGATGCGGCGCGGTCGGTGCTCGACGAGGTGGCAGGGGCCATGGCGCTGGCGGTGTCGCACCTGTGCCTGATCGCGGATCCAGGGCGTGTCGTTTTTGGCGGGGGCGTGGGCAGCAACCCGGTGTTCGTGGACGCAGTCCGGCTACATCTCTCCCGGTTAGTCGACTCGCCTCCGGCGCTTGCGGCATCCACTCTGGGCCGCCGGGCGGCTCTGGTAGGAGCGGTGTCGATGTCTCTGCGTTCCGTGCATGAATCCCTGGTCTCAGAGATCTTGGGAGACCAGCAGAGATGAGCGCTGCTTCGGAGGTCGCACGCGCCGTCGACAGCGATGCGCTTGTAGAACTCGTGCGCGAAGCAGTTCGGATTCCCAGTGTGACCCCCCACGAAGAGACTTTCGCCAACTGGGTCTTCCGCAGGATCAAGGAGTCCGAGGCGTTTGGTGAGTCCGAACTGGTGGAATGTGCCCCGAATCGACCCAATGTCCACGGTTCAGCCGGGGGCGACTCGGGACGATCGCTGCTGCTGGCCGGACATCTCGACACGGTGGCGACCGAGGACTGGATAGAGCACTGGCGGGGGACCGATCGCGAAGATCCGTTCGCCTCCCCAATCATCGATGGTGCTATCTGGGGCCGCGGGGTCGCGGACCAAAAAGCAGGGATTTGCGCCATCATTGAAGCGATCCGGGCATTCGAGAGAGCTGGCCTGCGGCCCGCTGGCACGGTATCGACGCTGTTCGTGTGCGACGAAGAGTCGGGTCAGCCCGGTAGTGGCGTATCCGCGGGGATGCGCGCAGCGGTGCTGGGCCGCGCAGGAAAACGGCCTGAAGCGGACTTCGCGATCTACACGGAGCCGACGACATCGGCGATCTACACGGCGCAAATGGGATTCCTGATAGCCGATATCGGCTATACGGGGGTATCGGCGTACTTCGGACGTCCGGAACTCGGTGTGGACGCTCTCAAAGCCGGCTACAGCCTGCTGGGGAGGCTGTGGCGGCATTCTGAGGAACTAGGGTCAGATGTTGCTGCGCATGATTTGCTAGGGGAGGCATTCCTGCTGGTCACTTCGGTGACGTCGGGAGGAAATATCGCAGTGCCGGGACGCTTTGAGCTGTCGTTGATCCGCAAGGTGCTCGGCAGGGTTTGAGCTTTCGTGCCGTTGACGCCTACCTTCTTGACGAATACGTCGGGTTGGACCGGTGTGACCCCAATACCTACCGGTCTGTTGTGCGCCGCCTGTTCGCGCGCCACGTCGATATGGATAGTGGTTCACTACATGGTCCGGACCCCCAAGCCCCAAACCTGGGCGCGGAGTGCGTGCGCTACGAACAGGAGGTGCAGGCCGCTGCAATCGGTCTGCAGATCCTCGGAATCGGATCGAATGGCCATATCGCCTTCAACGAGCCGGGCACTCCGTTCGATAGCGTCACCCGAGTCGTTGAATTGAGTGGGCAGACCCGAAACGACAACGCCCGCTTCTTTCCGGCCGGGTACTCTGTCCCGGCCCAGGCGATGACTCAGGGTATTGCCACGATCCTTGCCGCGTCCGAACTGCTGCTAGTGGCCTGTGGAGCGGGTAAGGCCAGTGCTGTGGCACGAGCTATAGAGGGTCCGATTACCGATGCTGTACCCGCTTCAGCGATTCAACTTCACTCCAAAGTCGCGGTAGTGCTGGATCCATTAGCGGCTCAAGGCTTGCAGTATGTGCAGGGTGGCCCGCCTAAGGAACTCAGCGTCGAGCGGGAGGCCATACACCGTCACAAAATCTCCGGAAAGATCGCCAACGTCACGCTCGTAGTGCGAAACGATCTGCGCTAGATCTGCTTCCGGTGGTCCGCATCTCCTCGCTGGTATCTCCCATGGGCCAAAAAGTCACGACCCGTCCATCTGCCAGTTCAATAGCGGTGCTGAGAGGACTCAACAACGGCGCGCCAGCGGCGATCAGCAACTCAATGTTTCGCAGTCGGTCGTTGCCTGTATCAACAGTCTCATGCGACGGCGCAACCCGGGCCACAACGAGATCTTCGTGGTTGGTGTAGACGTTGTTCGTACCGACCCGCAGCAACCGGAACCGTCCTTCGCCCAGACCGACCGCCGAGGCTGCGGCCTGAACGCGGATCGCCTGTTCGGCTGTGCCAGCGAAAGGTTGGTCTTCCATCGTTCCCCGTTATTGATCTTATAGAAAGCCCTCGGACCGCTTGGATTGAAGTGCTGTTTTGGTGGTTTTGGTCTGTTGATCGCAATAATCAGGCTCTTGGGATTGAAGCAGTATTGGGTGCGCGGTGGGATGGTTGGGGGCCTTCGGAATCGCGGTGTTCTAACGCCGAATCGAGGCGGCCCACGGTGGAACAGGTTCCTTACGCGAATCTGTATGTTGTTGGTTGGTTTAGGCGATGTCGACGTTCTAGGCGTCAACGACGATTTATCAGGTCCGTTGGTGGTTCATATCCAGACACGGTCGCGGCCGGTGTGTGTGGGTTACGGCGGGGCAGTGCGCTCCAAAGACATCAGGTTGGTGCGGCTGGTGGATTTGCCAGCGTTCGGGCGTGCGGTGCGGTTGGTGTGGCGCAAGTGGTGTTGGCGTTGCCTGGCGGCGGGCTGTGGGGTCGCCTCATTCACCGAGACCAACGACGAGATCGCACCGGTTCGTTCGGCGTTGACATCCCGGGCGGAGCGCTGGGCGACGACAGCGGTGGATCATGACGCCTGCTGTCCGCGATGCGGTCCTACGAGTTGGGTTGTGACTAGCACACAGTCAACAGGCGGTGCTCGCTTGGGGTGAGGCGTTGCTGGCAGCGGACTGTGACCGGGTGGGTTCGGTGGAGGTGTTGGGGTTTGATGAGACCTTGTTCGGCTGTGAGGGCCGCTGGCGTAGCCGTTGGTGGTGTACCTCGATCATGCACGTGACCGGCGGCGACACCACACCGCTGGCGGATCGGCTGGGATCGCCTCGGTCTGTGGGGGTTTGCGGCGTTGAAGTTGACCGGGGTGTGGACCTGTGAGGTGCTGAACGGATATCTATTTCATGCAGTGTCATACCCTGTTGTTAGGTTGTGTTCATGTTCGATTCGATGATTCAACAGGCCCGGCAGGTGACGACATCCGGTCTCTGCCGCGGCGAGTTGGAAGGCGTGGTCGCGGGCGCTGGGCGGGTGATCGCGGCGATGTCTGCGTTGCAGACACGGTGCGCGACAGAGATCGAAGCGCTTGATGATGGTGGGGTGAACTCCAAAACCGTTTTGCGTGAAGCGGGTCGTATGTCGACTCGTGCCGCCAACACGATCGCCAAGACTGCTGTTGGGTTGGCTGAGATGCCGAAACTGGCTGAGTCGTTGGCTGGAGGCAAGATCTCTGTTGAGCACGCCACGGTCGCCGTTGGTGCTGCCGCGAAGACTTCTTCTGAACAAGTCGACGACGAATTGTCGAAGCTCGCTGAGACATCGTCTGTAGATGTGTTCGCTGAGCAGTCGCGGCGCTGGGTCAACCGCAACCAACCCGACGACGGTGCCGATGCACACGAAGTACGGCGTCAACGCCGGTTGTTGAAGCATTGGATCAACGAACAAGGCATGGGAGTGCTCTTAGCAGAACTCGATCCGACTAGCTATCAACAGGTGCGTAAAGCAATCAACGTTGAATACGACCGGCTGTGGAGAGACGACGGCGGACGCGACGGCAAGCCTGATGAGATACGTACACCACAACAACGCTCAGCAGACGCGTTGATCGCGTTGTTGACCAACCCACAGCGTCGCGGGCCCGGTAGTACGCGGATGCAACTCATCGCAGTAGCCGATATCGAACGGCTACGCGCTGATGACCCGACCGGGGTCGCTGAGATCGTCGGGGGTGATGCGCTACCACAAACCGTGTTGGAACGTTTGATGTGCACCGCTGCTGTCACCGGAGTCGTCTTTGACGGTAAAGGACAACCCCTCTGGGTGGGACGCAACCATCGACACGCAACCGAAGCCCAAATCAAAGCCATCATCGCCCGCGACCGGCACTGCACAGGCAGCAGCTGCGCCGCAGGTCCCGAACGATGCGAAATACACCACATCGTGCCCTGGGAACAAGGCGGACTAACCGACATCGACTCCATGTGCCTCGCCTGCCCCAATTGTCACCACAACATCCACGACCGCGGCTACATCGTCACCAAAACCAACACCGGCTACAAAATCATCAACCCCAACAACCCACCAAACGGCCTAACCATCCGCCACGGTACCGACAGCGGTTCGATAACCCCAAGTAGTTCGGTCAACAACCCACCAAATGGCCCCTAACGATCTGCTGCGGTACCGACAGCGGTTCGATAACCCCAAGCAGTTCGGACAACAACCCGCCAAACGGCCCCTGATCACAGGGAAGCCCAAAGCCCACAAACGCGCCGCCTGACCAAAGACTCGGAGTCAAGACTCGAGGTCGACATCACCGTATCTCTGGACTATTTGAGGTTCCACTGGGAGCCACCCTGTGACCCGGTGTACGTTCAACCTCAATTCTCGGAGCCATCACCACCGCGGACCCACTCCCCGGCTAGATCCGAAGAGCCAATAATCAGCGTGGATGCGATGTGGTAACCAAACAGACAGCGATTGAATGACTGACAACAAACTCGCCGAGGATTATGCCGGTCGGTTCGACCCCCACTGGTCACTTGAACGGCTCACGCGCAAAGCCCTCGCCCAGCTCTGCCGCGAATACATGGTCGTCGCTATGTACCACGACCGGGCGCTGATGCCGCATGTGGCGCTAACAGTCGGGCAAGACGCGACCATCAGAC
This sequence comes from Candidatus Aldehydirespiratoraceae bacterium, assembly GCA_965249055.1. Taxonomy (GTDB): domain Bacteria; phylum Actinomycetota; class Acidimicrobiia; order Acidimicrobiales; family Aldehydirespiratoraceae; genus VXYK01. The sequence goes on from CBDFKX010000002.1 coordinate 1,597,467, forward strand.
CGGCCGACAGCGAATGGATGGGATCAAGCCCGATCTACACCAAGCGCAACAAGAAAAACCTGAACATGCACGGCGACAGCGTGGGTGAGGCGCTGAAAGGCTTCCAATTCGATGTTGGTGCCCCGCACCATTTCCTGGACTTCCACTTCGAAGAAGTCGACCACGACCTCGGCTACTTCTGGCTGCCGTTCTGCGGCGCGCATCACTACCTGCGCGAGTTGACTGCTAACGACGAGCAACTCGTCACCAACATGTGTCACCACATGGAAGACCGGACCTTCGACGCAACCTTGGGAGCGACCAACCCCAAATTGCGGGCAATCCCGGTGCATCGGCCACCAAAACCCGACGAGTTCACCGGTGATCACTGCCGCTGGGTAGTCCGAATCGTAGACGAAGAACCCGGGCCACGCTCAGACGAGCCGTCGCTCGCGGTGGTTCGGCGGTCGGCCGCAGCCGATTTCGAATTCGAACTCGGTGAGTCGCTCGAACCCGGCGGTATGGACGACTACTCAGGCCCGTTGCGCCCCGACTTTCGACTTGAGGATCTTTCACACGCAGTGTTGGTGCGCCAAGCCAAAGAGTTCGCGCTCGACGTTCACCTGCTGATGCGAGCGGCCTATTTTTCGATCGACGAGAACTTCAGCCCCGAACTGCTCGACGATGCCGCGCCTCAACACCGCGCAGCAATGGCACCGGTGATGGTCGAACGGCTCTGTGAGGCGATGGGGATCACCGGTGACGGCATGGAAACGATCGCCAAGGTGCTGCAACTCGACCCGATCCTTGTTGACGACTACGTGCATTACAGCGTGCGGGTTCACGACGAGGCGCACGGCTCAATCGAGTTCCACGACTGCGCCGGTATCGGTGACGATGTCTGCCGCAGCCCCCTTGACTGGCTCGACGGCTTTCTGCACATGGCCCAAGCCGTCAACCCCCGCTGCACGACAACTCGGACTGGCGAACGCTCATGGGACCTGCGCATCGACCCGACTGCCGAACCGGTAGAGTCGCACTGGCTTGCCGACGGCATCGGTGGCGGTGGTCTCCGTGCCTTCGACCTCAGCGAACGCCGCGTTGAACTCAGCGTGAAGCCGTCGTGATCTGCGCAGCAGAAAGAACCATGGGCTAAAACCACACCATGGAACTAGCAGAGGCAATCGACTGGGCTTCGGAGCGCAGGCTTGGAGTTCTCATCACCATTCGCTCAGACGGTCGGCCCCAGTCCTCCGATGTCGTGTACTACGTCGACAACGGAGTGCTTGGTATCTCGGTGACCGACGACCGGGCTAAGACCGCCAACCTGCGGCGCGACCCCAGAGCCGTGCTGCACGTGTCCGACGAACAGGCATGGTCATATGTCTCGCTTGATGGCACGGTTGAGTTGTCGCCCATCACCACCAGAGCCGACGACGCAACCAGCGACGCTCTCGTCAGCTATTTCGAGCGGGTCGCGGGAACGCACTCCAACTGGGACGAATATCGCCAAGCCATGATCGACGAACGCCGCCTTATTGCCCGTTTCATCCCCGGCCACGCCACGGGTTTCATCTAACGCCACTGCGCGGGTTCTGTATGTGCGGGTTCTGTTTGTAGGGCGCGGCTAAGGCTCGGCGGTGTCGGGACGGGCCTCGACGATCGTGCCGACATCGTTGTATTCGCGCCACTCACCATGTTGGGCGTGCCAGAAGCGGCGACCCGAGAGCCGCTCTAGGGCCAGGCCGTAGCAGTGAAAATTAGCCGAGGCACCCTCGATATGAATCGAGTGGACATCGTCGCCGAGCATCGCTACCCCGGTTCCCCGCTCGACAACGACTTTGTGTTGCACCCGCGGTTCGCCCTCTCCGGCGCAGGGACCATACAGACGGTTCAACTCTCGGCCTCGCATGCCCACAATTACTGCCCAGGTCGTGTGCTCGTGCGGTGGCGCCGAAACGCCGTTGCCCACGGTTTGGATATACAGCGCTAGCCGGTCGTCGTCCTGTGCTATTCGGTACATCAGCGAACTGGACGCAGCGTCCGGTGGCGGAAAATCCTCGTCTGGGAACAAGTCTTGGCGCTCGGCCAGACGCAACAACCGCTGCTTGATGCGCTCGACACCAGCCTGATCGATACCCCCGTGCTCGCGCCCGTCGGCATCGATCTTGGCAATATCTGCCATCGCCTCAGCAACCACCGCGGCCCGCCTGTCTGCCCGGTCTGTCCCTCTCATGGTGCCCTCTCGCCCGAGACCCACCTCCAGCATATTCGGCACACGCTTAGTTATCTTTATCAACCTACCGTTCATCTATTGTCGAGGGGCGATGAGTTCGCAAACGAGCGAGAGGCTCCAGGTACTCCGAGGTGACGTCTTCGGTGGGCTGACAGCGGCGGTGGTCGCCCTGCCGCTGTCGCTCGCCTTCGGGGTCGCGTCGGGGTTGGGAGCGGTCGCCGGGCTCTACGGAGCGATCGTGGTGGGTCTATTAGGGGCCCTGCTTGGTGGCTCAAAGACCCAGATCTCCGGGCCTACCGCGCCGTTGTCGGTGGCCATGGCGGTGGTCTTCGTCGACTATGCCAACCAGGATCTTGCAAAAGCGCTCGCCATCGTGGCGCTGGCCGGGCTGATCCAGGTGCTCATGGGTGCGTTGCGGTTGGGCAGCTACATGGCCTACACGCCGTACGGCGGTTGTATCGGGGTTCACCTCCGCGGTCGGATTGATCATCATCTTGGTCCAGTTTCTGCCGTTGCTTGGCAGCGAGGTTGCCCTGGGTGGTGCACTCAAATCGCTGCGTTCCTGGCCCGAAGCCGTCAGCGACGTCGACCCGAGCGCGCTGGCCTTGGGGCTCGTCTCGCTCGCGGTCTGTATTTTCTGGCCGGAACGGTTCCGCAAGTTCATGCCTCCGTCTGTGGCCGCGCTGCTGATTGGGACGCTGCTCGCAGTGTTTTGGCTGAGCGACGTGCCTACCTTGGCAGAGGTGCCAGCGGGCCTCCCCGACATCGAGATACCGGAACTCCCACTGGGCGACATCGGAGCGGCGTTGCCACCTGCTGTTACGATCGCCTTGCTCGGTTCGATCAACAGCTTGCTCACTGCGAGGGTGGCCGACTCGCTGACCCTCCAGAGCCACGAGCCCAACCGGGAATTGATGGGCCTAGGATTCGCCAACGTGCTTGTGGCCCTCGTCGGTGGCGTGCCTGGCGCGGGAGCCACGTCGTGTACCGTGGCCAACGTCCGTGCCGGGGGCCGGTCGCGGGTCTCCGGGGTGTTGTGTGCGACGATTCTGCTGGCGCTTGTGCTGGGGCTGGGAAGGTATGCCGACGCGGTTCCGCACGCCGTGCTGGCCGGGATCCTCATCAAGATCGGCTTCGACATCATCGACTGGCGCTACATCACTCGAATCCGCCTCATTCCTCGCGAAAACTTGGTGGTGTTGGCGCTGACGCTCGGATTGTCGGTGATTTCGGACCTGGTTGTTGCTGTGGCAGTCGGTTTGATTGCGGCAGCCATGACAAGCGCCCGCCAGCTTGAGCGCTTGGAGCTCGACATGGTCGTCTCGACCCCGCTGCTTGACATGACCTTCCTCGCCGAAGACGACGATGACGGTGACGATGACGACGATGACAGCGGCGATGCGTTCGACTTCGATTTCGAAATGGAAGATCCGTTCGCGGCCCGCACGGGCCTGCTGTCGTTGCGGGGCAGCTTCACCGTTGCGTCTTCGACGAAACTCTTCAGCACAATCAGAAGCGACATCGCCGAACACGAAGTGGTGATTCTTGATTTCTCCCAGACGGTGTTCATCGACGACAGCGCTGCTCTGGTGTTGGGCCAGTTGGTGGACGCAGCGATTGTGTCCGACACTGAGTGCATCGTGATGGGCCTATCGGGTCGGGCGGGTACCAGCGTTGAGGCGTTGGACGTTCTGCGTCGCGTCCCCGAAGACCATTTCGTCGAAGATTTGGATGGCGCGCGCGTGGTGGCGCGCCGCATTCTGCTCTGATGTTCCGCTGAAGATCCCCTGCGCAGGGGCGTTTTAGCGTTGGACGATGACTTTGCCCCAGGTGGAGCGGTTATAGATGGCGCCGAGGGCCGCGGGCGTGTCTTCGAAAGCGAACGGGGGGAACACAGGTGGGTTGATTCGTTCCTCTTGGAGGAGGGTGAGCATGGTTTGGTGGGCTTGCTCCGAACTTTGGGGGTTACGAGCTACCGATGCTCCCCAATGGACCCCGACTATCGAGTAGTTTTTCAGCAGCACATGGTTTGCGGGGGCCTCGGGGATGCGCCCGCTGGTGAAGCCGATTACCAGTAGACGTCCGTCCCAGGCCATGACTCGGCGGGACCGGTCGAACACGTCGCCGCCGACTGGGTCGAAGCACACATCCACGCCTCGACCGTCTGTGTGGGCCCTTATTTCGTCGACGAAATCGGGGGTCTCCAGATAGTCGATAGCCAGTTCCACACCCATCTCGGACAAGCGGGCTGTCTTGTCGGCACCGCCAGCGGTGGCGATAACCCTTGCTCCTGCGGCCAAACCAAGCTGTACTGCGGCAGTGCCCACCCCGCCCATAGCGGCGTGCACCAACAGTGTCTCGCCAACGGCGAGATGAGCTCGGTCATGCAACGCAAACCACGATGTTCCGTAGTTCACCAACAGAGCCGCAGCGGCCCCCGCGGTCACGTTCTCGTCGAGCTTGTGTAGACCGGCGGTTCGAAGTGCGGCTTTCTCGGCTACACACCCGCCACCCATACCGACTACCCGCTGCCCCGGCTCCAGGTCTTGAACCCCTTCGCCGATCTCTGTTACTCGCCCCACGATCTCCATGCCGGGTGACCACGGGATCGGTGTAGTTGCCTGATACATACCTCGGGCCATCAGGCAGTCAACGAATGTCAACCCCACGGCCTCGACTTCCACCAACACCTTGCCGGGATCGACAACAGGGTCGTCAACCTCTTCCAATCTCAACAGTTCCATCGGGTCACCGAGTGAGTGCTGTTGCCAAATCCGCATAACCCATTCTCCCTGCCATCGCCATCGTTCTACAACACGAGGCGTGAGCGGGGGCAGGTGGTCAGCAGGCGGAGGTGCTTGAAGCGACTTGCCACGAATAGTCGGGAGAGAGTTCGGCAACGCGGACTGGAGCCGAGTCGAGGTCACTAGCGAGCAGGCTGTTTCTTCTTGTGAACACCAGATGGCGATCCCCTGCCCAGGTGAAATCGTCAACTAGTGGCTCGTCGACATACTCCACACGCGGGTCCATCTCGACAACAACCAATCTCTGTGACCCCAAGACAGCTACGAGTTTCTCGTCGGGAGACAAACAGGCACGTTGAACACTAAAATCAAGGTTTATCGTCGCTATGGCTGTCACTGTGTCGGGTTCGGCCACATCCATGGCAACAATCTGATCTTGCGCCGCCACCACCAAGACCACTGAGGAGCCGATGTCGAAAATCTTGCGTCCGGCGAGTCCCTCGATAGGAACAATCGGCCCGTCGTCTGTCCAATTGGCAAACTCGCTGCCGCCAGAATCCAAGCCGCGTACGACTAGGAATCCGTTCTCTAGTCGGCCGAGGACCTGCTCCACTTCTGGATCAAACGCGTAGGCTTCGTACCGAGTTATGGGGTCCTTGTAGAGGAAGTTGATTACACGACGCTCGTGGTCGACCACCCAAAGTGCTCCCTCATTCGGGTCGATGATCGTGTCGGCTTTGGCGATCCAAGACCAATCTCCGCCGTCGGATCTTGCTACGCCGATGGGGTAAGCAGAGATTGTTCCGTCCGCGGACAGCCACCTTGGGTTCGAAGTGGACCCAGGAACGGGGATCGGGTCGCTCAGCTGATCCCCGACAAGTATCACGTCGACATCTTCGAGTTGGCCGCTGAGAGCGCCGCCGCTCAAGATCATTGCGCCCGCGATCCCGGGCCACTCATCAAGCAGGCTCACCAACGGTTGAGCGGTAACGATTGGCGGCTCTTCGGGCGCTGTCTCATCTGGCAAAGAGGATTCAGGAATGGGTTCAGGAACGGCGCTCTGTGTCGTGACCGGCGGAGGTTCCACGACGCTGGAGGAATTCCATAGGTTTTGAAGAATCCAGGCACCTGCGCAAATGACCGCCAGCGCGGCCGCGACAAAAACCCATTGTCGACGGGGTCGTTCCGGAGCTTCATGCACTACCCATGAGGTGTCTGGGACGTTGAACTCTGGACCAATCTCGGTGTTGTCAGAAGATCGTGTTGAGTCCATATTGGTAGGAGGAGCGGTCGATCCTTCGCGACGTTGCATGCCTAGACCACGGTTATCGGGTGGGATAGCGGTGTCGCCTGATACCGCTGTGGTATGCCAGTTCCCACATCGGGTTGTCGGTTCGTTCGTTTGGCGACGGCATAGCCAGATTCTGACACGAGCTTGGGGGCGTGCGATCAGGTGGGGTGCCAGCGGTGTGATGTGTTGAGTGCGTCCAGTCGGTGTTGCACTTCGCCGAGCGCGCGTAGTTTTGTGCCGTGCATCGACGCTCTACCGGGGCTGGGTGAGAGGGGGGCAGCACAGCGACGTCTCGGGCGACCAGCGTCGCCACAATATGCAGCGTGTGCGCGGTCTCTGCTTGGGTTCTGTGTCCGGGTGCTATCCGCGCACACGCTTGGGCTGGCCGGTGCCTCAACACGGTGCTTGTGCCTTCATGCACGACGCTGAAACCGGGTGTGTCCACGATCCCGGTTTCAACGGCGACTGAGTCAACTTCGGTAGAGAGCAATCCAGCCTCCTGACATGTTCACGACATATTAGTCATTCCGATGATAAACCGCGGGCCCGACCGTCCTGGTCGCTTCGTTGGGTGTTTGCGAAGTTGTATCATGTCGGGCACGACAGTTTCGCGTTCTCCTGTGCTGGTGGTCTCGATTGACGGGCTGGCTCCGCGACACATCAGCCGCGCCACCATGCCCACTCTGACTACCCTCGCACTCCAAGGCGCGTCGTGCTTCAGGGCGCACACCTTGACACCGCCCGAAACGCTCCCCGTCCACACGTCGATTTTTCGGGGTGTCGATCCCGCCACTCACGGGCTGTTCGAAAACACACCGGCACCGTTGCGCAGCGACGCGCCGTCTTTTTTGTGCGCGGCCCGCGAAGACGGCTATTCCACCGCAATGTTTGTGAGCTGGCTGCCGTTCGACTCGGTGATCGAGTCTGATGCAGCCAGTCAACGGTTCGTGATCGACAGCGGATATGACCTTGATGACGACCGCCGCATTATGGAAGCCGTTATCGCGACCAGTGCCGACTGTCACCATGACTTGTCGTTCGTGTATCTCTCGCAACCCGACCTCAGCGGACACCTCCACGGCTGGGACAGCGCCGAATATGTTGCGGCGGTCACCCGGTCAGACTCAGCGCTGGCCCGCTTGCTTGGCTCTGTGGACCCTGAGGTGTCTGTGCTGGTGACAACCGACCACGGAGGACACGGCAGCGATCGCACCGAGACGGTCCCCGAAGTGATGGAGACGTTCATGGTGGTCCGGGCCCCGGGCCGGATTCAACCTGGTTCGGGCTGGTCAACCGCATCGCCTCTCGATGTCGCTCCGACCGTCGCCGACCTGTGCGGGTTCAAACCTGACCACCGCTGGGAGGGCTCGTCGTTGTTGGGTCGGGAACTTCCGCTCGTAGATGTCGTATTGGACCTTATGGCCGCTACTGCTGACGAAACATACGGCGAGCGTTTGTCGATGCTCGACCATGCGCTGCAGTCCGCTGCGGGTGCCGCGGCCGATGAAGCTGGGGACGAGATGGTGCTCGCTTGCCTGTTGCACGATCTCGGCCACATTCTGGGCCGGTCCGGTGACTGGGGTCTACCCAGCCACGCCGAGGTCGGCGCTAGGGCTTTGCAACACCTGCTTGACCAGGCCATTGTCGAGCCCATTCGCGGCCATGTCATGGCCAAGCGGTACCGCGTGGCCATCCAGCCGGACTACCACGACCATCTCAGCAAGGCATCGCAAATGTCGCTGGCCGAACAGGGAGGCCCGCTGTGTGAAGACGACACCGAAGCTTTCCGGGTTGGTGCCTTTGCTGCTGAGGCGATGCAGTTGCGCGCCTACGACGACGACGGCAAGGTCGACGGGCTGGTCATACCGCCGCTTGAGACCTACCGGGGTCTGCTTAGCGCCGCGCTCGTGCCGAGGCGTCCGATCGACCCGTCGTGGGCACGCGATGCTTGTCGCTGTGCCGAGTGCCGTGACCCGGGTACCGACCAACACCTAGTCGATGCCACGATGTTGGATGGTTGGACGGTGGTTCGCACCGACCGCACCGACGACAGGCTTGAGGTCACCTTGCACCACCGTTCGGGTGAGCGGCACGTCTGCCGTATCCCGAAGAGTGAACCAACTGACTTGCGAACCGAGTCGTGGCCGCTGGCGTTCTCGGAGCGGATCCGTGCCGACAGCACGAGTTGGACCGGCGACCGCGGCGCATTCGTCGATCAGTTGGCGCGGCGCGGCATCGTACTGCTACACGACTGCGGGGTCGAACCCGCAACGGTGCTGGAAATTGGCAACACGGTCGGGTTCGTGCGTGAAACCAACTACGGCAGCTTTTTCGATGTCATCGCCGAACCTGAGCCCGTCAACCTCGCCTTCACCCCGTTGGGTTTAGCCGCCCACACCGACAACCCTTATCGCGACCCGTGTCCGACCGTGCAGTTGCTGCATTGTCTGGCTGCGGCGAGCGATGGTGGTGCCAGCCGGTTCGTCGACGGTTTTGCTGCTGCGGCGCACCTGCGGGAGGAGGATCCCGCCGCATTTCAGACGCTCACGGTCACCGATGTTACGTTCCGCTTCCACGGCGGGGAAGTAGACTTGCGGACTCGGCGTCCTTTGATCGAACTCGACGGCGACGGTGCGGTACGAGCCGTGAGCGTCAACAACCGTTCAATGGAACCGTTGCCTGTCGACCGAGCCGACACCGCGTCGTTCTACGGCGCGTACCGTACTTTCGTCGACTTGCTCGACCGCGACGATTCGGCGATCGAGATCACTCTGCAGCCCGGTGAGTTGGTGGCCTTCGACAACCGCCGTGTGCTGCACGGACGGCGAGCGTTCCACTCCACCGAACGCCGACACCTGCAAGGCTGCTACATCGACATCGATGCCATCTATTCCACCGCCCGCCTGACCGCTACCGACTGATCGTGCCAAGCAACAAAGTGACCGGTGCCGCAGTTGGTCTGCTCGCAGTTGTGGTGTTCAAGCTAGGCGGCTTCGCTGTTGTCGCCGTTTGACTCGGGGTCTGTCTTTGATGGCAATTCGATCCCGAGGTGGCCTTCGATGCGTGCCAGCCGTTCGCGGGCGTCGCTGAGGCTGGTAACTACCTTGTCGAGTTTGTCTTGAGTGACACTTGTTTGCTTGTCGAAATCGGTCGTCAGCTTCTTGGTCGCCTGTTTGATCAGCTTGCGGTTGTCGTTGCTGGCTTGGGCGATGAGTTCGCGGGTCTTTATGTTGTCGCGGTGGTGGAGCCGCATGGAGGTGAACATCAGCGTGGTGAGCGTGGCGAACATTACGCCGAAAGCGGTGCCGAGGATCACTAGCACCTGTGTGTCTATCGCCGTTCCCGCCATCGTCTCCATGCGACGAACCTACACCAGCGTTCGGCACGGCACAACTTGAAACAACATGATACTCATTATCAAGGGTATCAATTGCTACGTACGGATGCATGATCTGCAATGAATCGGGTGCATGTTCTGCAATCCGGCGGGAATCGGAGACAGGCTGATACTTGGTCTGTCTGTCTGACCGGGTTTATCAACACGCCCTAGGCAAGGTGGTGCTCATCCCGTAGCTGTGTTTGCCGTCCCATGCTTCGGGAACCTTTTGCGGGTCGGTGTCGTCAGACAAGTATGACCATGATGAATGGGAGCATGAAGAAGCTGATCGGATCGCTGATTCTGCTCAGCTCAATTGTGCTGGGCTGTGGATCTTCGGAGACGACCGTCACACCGGGGCCAACCGTGTCGGTTGCCGCCAATGGGCCCGCGGCCAAGGCCCCATCGCCGCCTACCGCGGCGCGGGTGCCCGCCGATCCCGATGCCCCATCAAAAGAGTGGGTTGCCGGAATCAACGCCGCTGGGTGGGACTTCCACCGGCATTTGGAGGGCAACGCCGTTTCTAGCCCGATGAGCATAGGCGTCGCCTTCAGCCTGAGCCGGGCTGGGGCGTCTGCTGATCCGGGAGCGGTGCTTGACGAGATCTTCGAGTTCCCCGAGGCCGATACCCACGGAGCGGCCAATGCGGTCGGCCTCAGCCTGGCCGAGGCCTCGGTGGAGTCCACTACTTTGGAAGTGGCCAACCGCCTGTTCGCCGACGACGAGTTCTCGCCGTTGCCCGAATTTCTCGACATCGCCTCCAGTCAGTACGGAGCGGGAATTCAGTCAATCGACACCGCACAAGCCGGCCCGGCCGCCGATGCCATTAACCGCTGGGTGTCGGAGAGCACGCGTGATCTCATCCCGGTCGTCGTCAGCGAAGACATAGTGAGGGACCAAAGTCTCATATTGGTGAACACCGTCTATCTCAAGGCTGATTGGGCAGTGCGGTTTTTGCCCGAGTGGACCGACGATGGCCGGTTCACCACCGCTGACGGCGGGTCGGTGACCGTTCCGTTCATGCACGACCGTGAGCCGGTCTACCGCCGGTATGTCCGGCTTGGCGGTGCCGACGCGGAGGAACTGCCTTACCAGGGCGGGGAATTGGCTATGTGGCTCATCGTCCCCCACGACTCCGACGGCCTGGCTGCTGTCGAGGAATCGATCAGCGCTGGGACACTGACTGGGTTGCACGGCGCGGCGAGGGAGGGCCACGTCGATCTCACCATGCCCAAGTGGGAGCAGACCCTGCCCCTCACGGATCTTTTTGGGTGGCTCTGCCCGCGTGGGTTCTGTCCCGGCGCAGGCTTCGACAACATCGCCCCCGGCATCTTCATCACCGGCGCCCTCCATGGCGCCAAGGTAATTGTTGACGAGAAGGGCACTGAAGCCGCCGCGGCCACCGCCATGGCGTTCGCTGAATCGGGTCCTCCAGAGCCCGATCTCACCGTTGTCGCCGACCGTCCCTTCCTCTGGGCCATTGCCCACCAAGACACCGGCGCAATCCTGTTCGTCGGCCGCCTTGTCGACCCTACGGCATGACCAACTTCGGCTGGGTTCAGCCCGCTCTAGAGCCGAGGTCGTCTATGTTGCCTGACGGCCGCCTACGTCACGCCCGAATATGTTTCTTTAGGCCCTGTTTTTCCTCTGGTGTGGTCCCCCGGCGACTGCTGGGGCAGCTAGGCTGCTTCACTGGTATCGCCGTTTGACTCGGGGTCCGTCTTTGACGGCAATCCGATCCCGAGGTGGCCTTCGATGCGCGCCAGTCGTTCGCGGGCGTCGCTGAGGCTGGTGACGACCTTGTCGAGTTTGCCTTGGGTGACGCCCGTGTCCTCTTTGAAATCGGTCGTCAGCTTTTTGGTCTCCTGTTTGATCAGCTTGCGGCTTTTCTCGGTCGCCTGTTCGAGTTGAGTCTGGGACTTATCGGTCGCCTGGGTTATGAGTTCGCGGGTTTCGATGCGGGTCTGGAGGCTGTCGCGGTGTTGGAGCCGGATTGAGGTGACCAACAGCGTAGTGAGCGTGGCGAACATCACCCCGAAAGCGGAGCCGAGGATTATGAGCACCTGTGTGTCCATCCCCGTTCCCGCCATCGTCTCCATGCGACGAAGCTATACCAACATTCAGCACAGCACAACCTGAAACAACATGACACTCATTATTGCGGCTGGTGGCGCCGGGTCCCTTGTCGGTCGGCGTTCAGAGTCTCTCGCCGGGCAGGCTGCTGGCCTGCTTCACCCAGGAGGCGAACTGGTCCTCGTCCAGGTCGTCGTTCTCGTAGATGTGGAAGTAGCGCGTCCCGGGCACCTTGGACCCCTCAGGCGGGACCGGCTCAAGCGATGTCCCTCTGAAGAAGGTCACCTTGATGTACCTGGTGAAACAGTGGAACGCCACAAACCAACCCTCGCCCTCCAGGCCGTAGAACGGGGTGTTCCACTTCACCGCCTTGCTCACCTCGGGGACCACCCGCACGATGAGCTCGTCGAGGTGGTCGCCGACTTCGCGTTTCCATCCGGGCATGGCGGCGATGTAGTCCTGGACGGGGCCGTCGCCGTACCCTTTGGGGATCTGCGGATTGCCGCCCGCCAGCAGCCGCGGCCCGGAGTCAGGCTTCGACCCCCCGTTGACGGCCTCGTTCTTGGTGGACTTCTTGCCGTGGCTCATCGGGTCTCCGTCGTCGTCTCCGGGTCCTGTGTGAATTCAATCAGATCGGCGCCCACACTATGGTTGGCCCATCGCGAGCCCCGTGGCGTTGGCAGGCTATTGAATAACCGCAGGTCAGCGAGGGTGCGTTCGGAAGGGACGGAACGGTCAAACCCCAAAACCAGAACGGTTTTTGGGACTAACCCCCATCAGCGCCCGGGGACTCCCGCTGGTGCTAACGGCGTTGGACGGTACCCTTGGGTTGGCTGTAACGGATTTTTCGTATAGCGAAACGGATCGCGGCTTCGTCCGGGTCGGGATGTCTCTCCGAGCGCTGCCGTTCGGGGTGCTTGCTAAGGTCAGACCGGTGCGCCTATGGGGTCTGGTGTCGGGCTGCTATTTGGACTAGGGCCGTTATCCCGTGCCGAAACCTGCGTAGGGGTCGGAGCCACCAAGCGTTTGCCCTGCAAGCACAAGGTGCAAATCAGGTCCTCAAGAGTTGTACCCCATTCAGCGTTTTGCGGGCTAAGAGGGGGTGTTCTCGTTCTGGTCCTCTGTTTTTGGCTTTTTGTTCTGAGCGAGAGGGCAAGGCGCTTTTTGCTGCCTTGGCGACGCCGCCGGGACCGAACCCGACCGCAAGGAAGGGCCCTCTCGCAGAAATCCGAGCACTCCGTCAGCGACCACATGCCGATCTGGTTCAGAGTGCCTACCGCCGTCTAAGCCTGGATCCACCGGTGCGGTGAGGTTGTGGGGGTTGGCGCGTCCACCAGAAAGGCCTCCTGACGTGGGAGAATGCTGTTTGATGTAACGGTCATTCTGGCCACGAGAGGAGGCACTTCCTGTGAGGAGCGTAGCTGGTGGGATCGACGGGTTGGGGGCGGTGTTCGATGATGGGTCTTTGGTGGCTGATGCGGGGTTGTTGCTGGCGGGCACGGTGATGTCGAGGCTGGGTTTGGAGGCGTTGATCGACGACACGGTGCGTCCGGGCGGGTCGGCGGGTTCGGGGGCGGGTCACAAGGTGCTGTCTTTGGTGGCGTCGATGCTGGTGGGCGGGTGCTGCATCGACGACGCGCAGCGGCTGCGGTCGGGCTCGGCGGCGGCGGTGCTGCCGTTCGCGCCGTTGGCGCCGTCGACGCTGGGGACGTTTTTGAGGTCGTTCACGTTCGGGCATGTGCGCCAACTCGACAAGGCTCTGGAGTCAGCACAGATGCGGGCGTGGTCTGTGGGCGCCGCGCCGAGCGTGGCGGAGATGACGGTGGATCTGGACTCCACGGTGTGTGAGGTGTGCGGCAAGGCCAAGCACGGCGCCGCGTACGGCCACACCAAGGTGTTGGGCTATCACCCGCTGGTGGCGGTGCGCTCAGACACCGGCGAGGTGCTGCACTCGCGGATGCGGTCGGGATCGTCTCAGCGCGGCAACGTGCACTTCGCTCGTGAGACCCTGGCGAGGGTGCGGCGCCTGGCGGCGCACGCGGCGGTGACGGTGCGCGCCGATGCGGGGTTCTTCTCCTATGACATGATCGCGGCCCTCGGCGCCCACGGTGCGTCCTACTCGATCACGATCCCGCAGAACGCCAAGGTCAAAGCAGCCATAGCGGCCATAGACGACGACGACGACTGGGCACCGATCGCCTACACCCGCGGCTGCGAGGCCCAAGTCGCTGAGACCACCATCGAAGCCGGCCGCCGCGGCGACAAGCTCCACGGCGACGACGCCAAGCCCGCGAAGCTGCGGCTCATCGTGCGCCGCACCCGCCTGCTCGGCGCCCAAGGCGAGCTGTGGCCCAACTGGCGCTACCACTGCTTCGTCACCGACAGACACGACCTCGACACCAAAGCCGCCGACACCTACCACCGAGCCCACGCCACCGTGGAGCTCGCCATCAGAGACCTCAAAGAGAGCGCCGGGCTCAGCCGCTGCCCCTCAGGACGATTCCCCGCCAACGGCGCCTGGCTCGCCTGCTGCGTGCTCGCGCACAACCTCGCCCGCTGGACCGCCCGCCTCGGCCGCGCCCACCCCACGCGCCAACTCACCGTCGCAGCCACCATCCGCAACCGGCTCCTCACCGTGCCAGGCCGCCTCGTCAACCACAGCGGCCGCCACAGACTGCGCCTGCCGCTCAACTGGCCCTGGCAGAACACCTTCACCACCGCCCTGCAACGAATCCGCAACCTCCCCCTGCTCATCTGAGCCGCCGCTCAGCGCCCCGCGCAGCGCAGCCCAACCCCAAGCGCCACCAACCCGCCACAGCCCCGCACTCCAGTCCCGCACGCCCCAAAACGCCCCAAAACGCGCCAGCCCGCACACACGCACCAGCCCAACGACCACCCGGCCCCAAACCGACGATCCCACAAACCCGTCGGTGGATCCAGGCTAAGAGCCGCAGCGGCTACCGTAGCCGCGTCGAATCACGCAGTGCCAGTAGAGCGGCGAACCCAACCGTCAAACCCAACGCCGTGAACCCTACGATTGCCGCATCCACCAGCGGAGGCGGTGACGCATCTACGGTGATCGTCACACCTAGTTCGTATGGTTGCTGAGATCGAGACGAAACTGAAGGGGCGTGTTATGGATGAGCACGATAGCAGGGTCGCGGCGGGACGCAACAACAGCCTCGTCGACTACGTCACCGGCGAGCCGGTCAAGGACACACCCGAGGAGCGCGACGCGGTCCAAGTGATGCTCAGACGGCTCGTCGACGACTACAACTACCCGGCCTCCCGCATACAGAGCCACCCTCAGCACCGCGTCCGCAGGTCGCCGTCGGACAGCTCTGGCACATATCCGGTGGATATCGCAGTGTTCGGGTCAGACGCCAAGCAGGAGAGCGACCTAGAGATCATCGTGGAGTGCAAGAGACCGGACAGAGTGGACGGGCGCGAGCAACTCGAACTCTACATGGAGATGTCGGCAGCGGCCATTGGCGTTTGGTTCAACGGCTCGGATCACTTTTATCTTCGCAAAGAGGTGTCAACGGATGGCACGCGCAAATTCTACGAGATCCCCAACATCCCTCTCTACGGACAGAGAGTTGATCAGATCGGCAAGCATCTCCGCAAAGATCTGAGACCGAGCTGCAATCTCAAGGCCGTCTTCGGCGATCTGCGCAACCATTTGGCTGGCAACGTTGTTGGTATCACCAGGGATGTGGCGCTCGCCGAGCAAGTGCTCAACATCGTGTTTTGCAAGCTCGAAGACGAACTCAACACGCCGTACAACGGAGTCGTCTCGTTCAGGGCCGCGGTGAGCGACACCAACGAGGAGATCGCTGGCCGCGTTCGTGGTCTCTTCGGAGAGGTAACGAAGAAATACAGCGATGTCTTCGACGACGGCGCGAGTCTGGACGTCGATACGGCGAGTCTCGCCCATATCGTGGGCGAGTTGCAGAACTATTCGTTGATGGACTCCAGCCGCGACGCCGTCGGAGAGGCTTTCGAGGTGTTCGTCGGCCCGGCACTGCGGGGTTCCGAAGGACAGTTCTTCACTCCGCGCAACGTCGTCAAGATGGTCGTAGACATGCTTGACCCGCAGCCAGAGGAGATGATCATCGACCCGGCCTGCGGCTCAGGAGGATTCTTGATTCGAACTCTCGAAGCTGTCTGGGCCGCGCTTGAGGAGAAAGGAAAACAATATAGATGGTCTGACACCGTGCTGGAACAGCAGCGTAAGGAAACGGCAACTCGATGCTTCCGAGGCATCGACAAGGACACGTTCCTAGCCAAGGTCACCAAGGCGTACATGGCGATCATGGGCGACGGCCGGGGAGGCATTTTCTGCGCCAACTCGTTGGAGCATCGCGACAAGTGGTGCGGGAGCCACCGGGATAGCATCGCACTCGGCACATTCGATGTCGTCGTGACGAATCCTCCGTTCGGCAGCAAGATCAAGATAAGCGAGCAGCAGATCATCGAACAATACGACCTGGGCCACAAGTGGGGCGGGGCGAGGGGCGGGAATCCCCAGAAAACCGATGATCTTCATGCTGATCGACCGCCGCAGCTCTTGTTCCTAGAACGGTGCGTCCAGCTCCTGAAGCCGGGAGGACGCCTCGGGATCGTGTTGCCCGAGAGCATGGTCAGCAATCCGTCGTATCGGTTCGTCATGCGGTGGCTCAACAAACACATGACGCTGCGCGCGGTTGTTGCCCTCCCCGAGCCGCTGTTCAAAACGAGTGGCAAGGGTGGCACACACACCAAGGTCTGCGTGGTTGTTGCCACCAAGAAGGGCGACGGCGCAGCCTCTCAGCAGAACGACGAGAAGCTGTTCCTCTCCGATGTCCGCTGGTGTGGCCACGACTCTCGCGGCAATCCGACCTTCCGGGTCATCGACGGCGAAGAGCGCCTCCTCGACGAGGTTCCCGACATTGCGCCCTTGTACCGCAAGCATGTTGAGGGCTTGGCTTTGAAGCCGCCGACCCGGCTCGCGCACCAGATGCCCCGCGGTGAGATCCGCTCTGACGTCTTTGTCCCCAAGTATTACGACCCGCGACTCAAGAACAGGGCGAAAGAGCTGCGTGAGACTCATGAACTGATCCAGATCAATGAGCTCACGGAATCCGGCCAACTCGAAATCTCCACTGGGGTCGAGCCTGGAAAGATGGCCTACGGCACTGGTCCAATTCCCTTCATCCGAACGTCCGACATCTCCAACTGGGAAATCAAGGCCGACCCGAAACACTGCGTCAGCGAGACGGTGTATGAGCAGCACAAGAAGAAGTGCGAAGTGCAGCCCGAGGACATCCTGATGGTCCGAGACGGCACCTACCTTGTGGGAACGTCGGCCATGATCACTAAATCCGACGGTCGACTGCTGTTTCAAAGCCACATTCTCAGACTTCGGCTTCATGGCTCGGAGACTCTCGACCCGTATCTGTTCTTCGCCGCCCTCAACTCTGCATTTGTGTCACAACAAATCCGCGCCTATCAGTTCACCCAAGACATCATCGACACCCTCGGCACTCGAATTAAAGAGATCAAGCTAGCGCTTCCGCGCAATCAGCAAGACCGCACCAGGATCTCCGGGCAGATCAAAGAAATCGTCGAGCAAAGGGCCGAGCTCAGGTTGCGGTCTGCATCCGTTGCCGCCGAATTCGCAGCCGGATACACGGACGACTCCGATCACAGCACGTCCATCCGCTGAGCGCTGCCGACACAAGGGCCTTGGTGGCGCGTTCGGCTGGCGCGTTTGTTGTTTCGGCACGTTCTAAGTCGACGGCTGGGCTACACCGCTGAGCCACCGTCGGAGCTAACAAGACATCCACGGCGGGTTTGCTGTCGGGATCGTTCGGGGCTCGTGGAGCCGCCGTACAGCAGCTACCGCGGTTCGGGCGGGTGCCAGTGGTCTCTGGTCCATAGCGTGACGTTGAGGTTTTTTCGATGCGGTAGAGGGTGGGCAGGTCGATCCACGTTTCGCCGCGCAGGATGTTGCGGACCGTCTGCCGGGAGATTTTGGCTTTGCGGGCGGTGTTGGCTTCGCTGCCGCGGGCTTCGACCATGTGGTGGAACTTTTTGGAGATGTTCTGGAGGACGACGGCCTCGGGGGCGACCCCTCCTCGAGGGGGCTGTCTGGCCATGTGCCTCCGTTGGCGAGGTAGGCTCTTGGGTTGGTTCGCAGGCCTTTGCGGGGAGGCATCGGCAGCGATACTAGCGCCGCGGCTGATGGGCTGTCTTCGGCGGGGCTGTCTGTCACACCCCTTGCGTAGGTTGTGTCGTACAAGATAGGTGTCGTACGGAACAGGTCTTCGGGGGTGTGGCAAACGAGATGCGTCGAATGAGCGAGCGATTTCACCGTCGTCCCCAGTCACGGCCGGATTCTTTGCTTCTGGCAGCGAGCATCCAGTTCTCCGTCAATCCCGAACTCTCTGTGCTGCACTTTTTGAACCAAGCAACAGACACCCGGCTGAGCGTCGGGGAGGAGTCATGCACAGTTCAGGACAGCCAGAGCATCCAGACGGCGGATATCAGCCGACGCTGCGGCTGTTTGACCTGCAGAAGCCAGTCGGTGTTCTGGTGTGGGTGCGACTGGTGCAGACCGCATCGGAGTTGGTCATGAGCGGCAGCCTGCAATTGGAGCAGTGGCAGCCGGTGGTGTTTGAGGCTGTCAGGGCCCGCTACCAGAACGCACGCACCGCTGAGAAGGTTGCTGCTGAAGCAACCCGGCTGTTCCGGTTCCTGGCTGCTTGCGGGGCTGAGTGTTGGAGCGACGTGACTTCGGCACTCGTGTTGGAGTGGTGCTGGGCGGCGCGGCGTGACCGCTCGGGGGTTCATCGGCGCACCGCTTCAGCGACGGCCCGCAACCGCCAGTGGACAGCCCTCATCGCGTTCCGGGAGGCCGCGGCCTTGGGAGTGCCGATAGACCCCGAGGCGTTGGCGGGGGAGCGCGTCCCGCGTCCCAAGAAAGCGGAGTCGGCGCGACCGCTCACCGAGGAGGAACTGGCTTTTGCTAGAAGTCACGCCGACCCGGGCCTTGGGTTGTCGCGGAGGCCGCTGCTGTTGGCGTTGGCGTCTGCGGGGGGCACCGCGTCGGAAATTGCCGCAGTGCGGTGGAGCGACATCAACCTTGACGCGGAAACGGTTGCTTTCGGCGGGTCGGCGGCGCGGACATGCCCACTGGATGAATGGGGCATCGCCACGGTGCGGCGGTTCGTGCAGAACCGTCCTGTGGAGGCCGACGAATTGGAGCCCGACGAATTGGTGGCAGTGACCGCTGGCAGCATCCCGGAGCGAGCCGCGCACTCAGTGACTGTGCGTCTTGGGCAGATTCTCCGAGACGCGGGCATATCGGACCGAGTTGGCGTGACAGCCCGGTCTTTTCGTTTGACCACCGCCCGCAGGATTCTTGACGGCGAGAGCATTGAGACCGCAGCACGGTTCCTCGGCGCGGTGTCGCTGGACACCGTCGCCGACGCGCTCGGCCACCACTGGCGCAACGATGGCTAGCAGCACGTCGCGTCGCAGGATTTGGAGGCCGGGCTGTGAGCCGCTGCCCGCCCGAGAGGTCGCGGCTGTGGTGGGCGACACCAGCGTCGCGCCGCGAGCGGACGGCCCGCAGTCCTTGTCCTTTGCAGAAAGCACCGGGAGCCGCAGCACTCGCTCAGTCAATGGGGAGGGCTTGGAATGGTCGACTGATGAGATGCTGGTGTTCGCAGTGTCCTTCAAGCCGCTGTGGGAAGCGGCCGAGTCTGAGGAGCGGCGCATCAACGCCGCGTTCATGCCTTCCGCTGGCCGCAAGCGGCTTCACAGCATCTTTGAAGCGCACCTGTTCGCGATTGCAGCCAAGGTCACGGGTGGTTACCGCGCCGCTGATCGAACTCTCAGCAACCCGGAGCTGTGGCAGCGTCTCGCGCGCGCCGTCGAGCGCGCTTATCCCGATAACCCTGACCGCAGGCTGTCATCGCAGCCGATCAGGCGTCACCACTACAGTTGGCTGCGCAAGCACCATCTCGGCGAAGAGGCCACCGCAGAACTGGCGGATCGCATGACCCATGCAGCCTTTGAGGCGATAGTCCACATGGGCGGGTTGGACCCCAAAGCCGGTTCGGTGACCCATCTGGACACTACCCAGATGCTCACCGGCGACGGCACTTGGATACCTGCCCTCTACAAGGCAACAAAACGCAAACGCATTGAAGCCGCCCATGCGGGAAGGCAACTGCGCGGCGACCCTGACGCGGTGGCGTATCACGACGAGAACTCTCCGGGCGGGTCGCGAGGGTTCCCGGCCGTGATGGGCTCTTGGCGCAGCCCCCACCGCCAAGAACGGATTGTGACGTTCGCCGACATCAAGCCCCGCGGCAAAACCGACACCACCGTCTTCACTGACATGACCCTGCAAACCAAAAAGACCCACCCCGACCTCACCAAGGGGCTGAACGGCATCGCCTATGACATGGCGCTGTCATCACGGGACTGCGACGCGCTCCTTGACGGAGGCATCAACCCCATCTTTAAAGTGTCAAGAACACCCACCGGGCACCTGGCCGCGGCGAACCTCGGTGACCACATCTTCCATCTTGCCTCCGGCCCCGGACAGCAGACCTCCATACAGGTCGTCGCCGTTGACGGCCCGCCCACCATCAAGACAGTGGACTCAGACGGCATCGCATATTTCGTGCCGCTGTCCAGAGTGCGAACCAATGCGCGCAAGCACCCGCGCCGCTGCACCTACTACAGCGACTACGCAGTTCCCGATCATCCGCTGGTGCCGCGCCACCTCGTCGGGGCCACCACCCGCATCCGCCACAACAGCACCCGCGAAGAACGCGAAATGACACCCCGCCACCAGCGGCGGACCCTCGCCCTGAGAATCGTTTCTGAGGCCGACCCCGACTTCGACTCTCTGTACGGACTGCGCGAGGACTCAGAATCCAACAACTCGCAATACAAGCAGACACTACATCACGGACGCGCCCGCACCGTAGGAGCTAACAGCCTCCGCCTGGACCTGCTCGCCTACCAGTGCGTAACCATCATCACCGCGCTAGTAGCGCCCCACCGCCGCGTCAATTCCAGTTTGAAGGGCTGGTTCGGGGACTCGCCGCCACCGAGGCAACCCCACCGGCTGAGCCACATCCCGGCGACTAGAACCCCAACCTCACGCGGACGCTTCACCGCCAAACAGTCCCGAACGCTTCCCCGCGCGCTCATAGACCCTCTGCAATAGGCTCAGAGCGTGAACATCAACCCCAGACCATCCAGAACGAGCATCAATAACTAAAACTCCGCCACATAGTCTTCCAAACCCCGCCCCCGTAGCTCAGTGGATAGAGCGTCGGTTTCCTAAACCGTGCGTCGTAGGTTCGATTCCTGCCGGGGGCGCTCTGTGATGTGTCAAGACATGTGCAAGGTGCGAACCTGCGCGGGACGGGGTTTTTAGGGTTGGTGTTGGGGTTGGTAGTCGCGGTTGGGGTTGAGGGTTAGGTGTCGGAGGAGTTCACCGGTTTGGGTTGCGATGACTCTGATGTCGAGGTCGGCGACTAGCAGGGTTACGGGGGTGTGTTTGTGGGCTCGGCCGATGCCGATGTGGTGGAGTCGGCTGTTGTGGCGGAGTGTGACGGAGCCTGTTTTGTCGACGCGGTCGTGGCGGACTCTGAAGTGGATGTCGGCACCGTTGTGTTCAGGACCGGTTTTGGGTAGTCGGGTGTAGGCGGCTGCTGGGGTTGAACGTCCGAGGGATCGGTGGGGGCGGTGGTGGTTGTAGGTGTCGACGAATTCGTTGAGGAGCGCCTGGAGTTCGTTGAGGTTGTTGGCGCAGGGTTGGGCTTTGAGCCATTTCTTGAGGGTTTGTTGGAAACGTTCGACTTTCCCGCAGGTGGTTGGGTGGTTGGGTGCAGAGTGCTTTTGGGCACCCCGACTGCGGCCGCGCCAGCCCGCTCACCGCGACCTGTTTGCCGCGCCGTGACAGCCGCGAGCAGATGCCTGGGCCAAGTTGCAAACCAGTTACTCGTGACTAGCCGCATCGTCCTCGGCATAGCGAACGCCTAGCCGCTGTTGTGCCGATCTGCCCGGCAGGGTTGGTCCGTGTCAACAGTCGGCCAATGATGAAGCTAAGTGTCATGTTGCACCATACATGAGCCTGCGCAGAGCGCCGCATCACACCAACGAACGGGTAGAAGCGATAGCAGCGGGTCGCCCGATACGAAGATCGCTAAAGCCCCGCCCCCGTTGCCCCCGTAGCTCAGTGGATAGAGCGTCGGTTTCCTAAACCGTGCGTCGCAGGTTCGATTCCTGCCGGGGGCGCTCTTGTGATGTGTCAAGACATAGGAACTGTTGTGGTTCAGGACATAGGAACCTTGTGAACCTGCGCGGGGGACTGTCAGACGCTCCCTTGTCAAGCCGCTAGTGGGTGGGGCTGTTGTCGGGCGGTCTCGTCGCGCCACATTCGGCGGATGATGCGGTTGGCGAGTTGGTGTTTGTGGGCTCGTCGGGCTTCGCGTCGGGTCTTGCCTTCGGTGGCTTTGCGGGCGAGGTAGGCGGCGGCGTCGGGCTGGCTGCGCTGCTGGGTGACCGACGCGATGTAGAGCACGCTGTTGATGCGCCGGTTGCCTCTGAAGTCGAGCCGGTGCTTGATGGGGTTGCCTGCTCCTTCGCCCGATGACAGCGCCACGGCGCCGGTGCCGCTCCAGCGGGCGAACTTGGATTCGCGGTCGAACCGGCGGGGATCGCCGACCTCGCACAGCAGCGTCGCTGCTGCGATCGGCCCGATGCCTGTTTCGTCGCGCAGGGTGGTTCCGTGTTCGTCGAGCAACTCGTCGATGAGGCGTTCGAGACGGCGTATCTGGCGACGCGCTGTGCGGTCCTGGTCGATGAACGCCTGGAGCCATTCGAGCCGGTACGCGCCGGCGGGCGTCGTGTCGGTGTCGGTGGCGATGCCTTCGAGGCGGCGCAGCCGGCCCTCGATCTTGCCCTTCGAGTTGAGCTGGTCGCGGATCTCAGCAGGGAGTTTCGCGATCTGGTCCCCGACATGGTGCAACAGCAGTGTGCGGGCCGCGACCAGGGCGCGACGGTGCTCGAGCACTGCTTCGATCTCAGCGACGAGCGGATCGTAGATCTCCAGCGTCTGGGCGGGCCCCAGCGTCGGCTCGGCCAACAACGCCCGCGCCGAGGCGACTGCGTCGACGGCGTCGGTCTTGTCCAGCCGCCGCGAGCGGCGCTGAGCTGCCGAGCGCGACGGCGGGACCTCGCGGGCGTCGAAGCCCACTGCGGCCAGCGCGACCGCCACATGCGCTCCCCACTTCGCTGACCCCTCGACGCCGATCTGGCGAACGCCGTGAGCGTCGAGCAGACCGATCGCGCCGAGGTAGCCGGCTGCTGTGTTGGCGAACGTCTCGTGGGTGATCTCGACGCCGTGGGCGTCGACGATCCCGACGGTGAAGGTGCCCTGGTGAGGGTCGATACCCCCGACTGGTGGTGTCATGCTGTGCTCCTGCTGGAAGTGATGCTCCGGTGGGTCCGGGATCGGCAGGGGCGCTTCGTCACAACCGAGTCGAGACAGTCAGGCTCCCTTCAAGACAGGAGCGCTCCTGCCGGCCCCACACTCGACGCGACAGGTCTGACAACAGGCACAAGGCCACGAATCTGGTGGAGTCAACGTCGAGCATGGAACCGGACCGTAACCCCCTGGCTGAGGGCCCCGGCAGACCCAACAGTGACACTCGGAAACTTTGTGTAAGCGGGAGTGATGGTTTTCATTTGATTCGGCGCCGAGCAATCGAGGGTGCCGACTACGTCGTCACCATGTTCCAGGTTGGTGGCTACGAGCCCTCCACGGTGGTCGACTTTGACATACCGGAGAGATACGGCCTCCAGCAAACAATCGCCGACACCATTGGCGTTGGGGGCATCATGCGAGGTCTTCGGACCGTGCCGGTTCTCGTCGACGTCTCCAACGAGGTCAGCGAGGTCGCTGGGGACGCAATTCTGCTGAACTATACCAACCCGATGGCCATCAACATGTGGGGGCTGGCCTAGTTCGGAAGTCATCCCAGGTATGGGTTACGCCACTCGATTCCCCACACCGCAGCAGAGCTCGACCTCGAGCAGATTCAGAGATTGGTGGATGACCTGTTCAGAGCCCACGGTGACTACATCCCGGCGCCTTGCGCAGCGACAGGATCTAGTTGGAGACCGGCAATGGCCCCTAGTCTGGCCAGCGGCCGATCGAAATCGAAAATCTCTTCGTTGTGTCTTGACAACATCGAGCTTTGATCTGTATTTTAGCAATATGAAGGATGCAAAACTGCAAAATAAGGCTTGATCGGAGCATATGTCCCATAAGAACATGTGACACACAAGCGATATGCCCGGATCTACAGATTTCGGAGGCACGGAAGCGGCTCTGGTCGATCGATGATCCGCACCTCTACGACCTTGAGCTGCGGTTGGTCG
Organism: Candidatus Aldehydirespiratoraceae bacterium; assembly: GCA_965249055.1. Lineage (GTDB taxonomy): Bacteria > Actinomycetota > Acidimicrobiia > Acidimicrobiales > Aldehydirespiratoraceae > VXYK01. The sequence continues at coordinate 1,621,619 of CBDFKX010000002.1, forward strand.
ATGACGACGGGGAGGTCGTTGACTCCGCGGAGTCGTATGCCGGGCTGAGGAGTGTGGGCATTTTCGGGAAAGCAATCAAAATCAATAACAAGGTCGTCTTTCAGCGTCTGGTCCTCGATCAGGGTTGGTACCCCGAGAGCGGGATGACAGCACCTTCCGATGAGGACTTCACCCGTGATATCGAGTTGAGCAAGGCAGCCGGGTTCAACGGTGCTCGGCTGCACGAGAAGGTGTTCGAGGAACGCTTCCTCTACCACGCCGACCGCCTGGGCTACATCGTCTGGGGAGAGTTCGGCGACTGGGGTTGCAGCAAGAACGGTGCACTTTCCGTCGAGCACCAGATGACGGGGCCTGAATATATCACGCAGTGGCTCGAATGTCTCGAGCGCGACTACTCCCACCCCAGCATCATTGGCTGGTGCCCCCTCACCTGGCAGACCCTGACCGACCGAATCACCGCCCTCGATGATGCCACGCACGGTATGTACTACGCGACAAAGGCGATGGACGGGACGCGGCCGGTTCTCGACGCCTCGGGATATTCGCATCGGGTCCGTGGCGCAGACGTGTACGACAGCCACGATTACGAACAAGACCCCGAACAGCTTCGTGAGAACCACGCCGGGCTGACCGACGGGAAGCCATATCTGAACGACGGCCGGCAGTGGGCGGCAGATGACTTCCTGACCGGTGGATCCCAATGGTCAGTCCCGTTCGCAGGCCAACCATTCTTCGTCAGCGAATTCGGAGGTATCTAGTGGAATCCGGATGCGCGGGATGGCGATGATTCTTGGGGCTATGGCGAACGTCCGGAGAGCGTTGAAGCCTTCTACGAAAGCTTTGATGGTTTGGTGTCGGTGCTTCTGGACAACGAAAACATGTTCGGATACTGCTACACGCAGCTCACCGACATCTTCCAAGAGCAGAACGGTATCTACCGTTTCGATCGCTCCGCTAAGTTTGATCTTGAGCGACTGCGGAAGTCTCAGTCACGAGCCGCAGCGATCGAGATCGCACACGGGGACGCCTAAGACATGCAGATCAACAACAACAACGAGCCCCGACGCACAAGATTCGTCAATGTTGGCCAAGACGAGAGCGACGAGATCGTTTTGGTTGCGAAAGCACTCAGTTCCCCTGCACGAATCCGAATCCTCGAATTCTTGCAGGACAAAAATGCCAACGTCTCCGAAATCGCTCATGGCCTGGACATGCCAAGAGCGACCGCAGACCAGCATATCTCCATCCTTGCGGATGCTGGATTCTTGGGTTTTGAGACCATTCCAGCGAAACGTGGCGTCCAGAAGATGTGTATACGGAATCACGACATCGTCGTGTTTCACGTGCCGAAGAGCCGGGTGAGAGAGGGTCGCGACGCTGTCGTTACCGACATGCCGATCGGGAACTTTGTTGACTACTCGGTCAGCGCGACCTGCGGACTCGCGAACGAAGAGATGCTCATCGGTTATTCCGACGATGTTGCGTCCTTCCATGAGCCGGAACGGGTGACGGCTCAGATCATCTGGTTCGCCGTGGGTTACCTTGAATATCGTTTTCCATTCCGTCCCAAAGAGGGTCGCCTGCCGAAGGCGCTCGAGTTGACCATGGAAATCTGTTCAGAAGCGATAGCACATCATCTTGACTGGCCTTCCGACATCTTTCTCGAAGTGAACGACGTCCCTCTCGGCGTGTGGACATCTCCCGCAGATTTCGGCGGGAAGCGTGGAATCCTGACGCCCTCCTGGTGGGGAATTGAGAATAGCCAGTTCGGTGTGCTCAAGACTTGGAGTGTTACCTCAGAGGGAACGACTCTTGATGGAGATCGGCTCTCTGATGTCACGCTGAGCGACCTGGCTCTGGACAGCTATCCATACGTCAAGGTTCGGCTGGGTGTCCGACCGGATGCCGTGAATGTTGGTGGGCTGAATCTCTTCGGAGAGAAGTTTGGAAACAGCGCGCAAGGGATCGTGCTCAAGCTGGAATTCTAGGGCTACCCGGGTCATCGGCCGCCCGTTCTTACACGAACGAAAACCTCGAGAAAGTTGGAATGCTCAAATGCCGTTATTCGATATGCCGCTGGAAGAGCTGGAGCGCTATCTGCCTTTCCGTGGCGAACCCAAGGACTTCGACAACTTCTGGAGCGAAACGCTCAGCGACGCGAGTACGGTGTCGTTGAATTCGGTGTTTACCCCCCGTCGACGCCGGCCTCCAAACAGTCGACGCCTACGACCTTGAGTTCTGCGGCTACGGCGGACATCCGGTCAGGGGTTGGTTCTTGTTGCCAAAGACGGCGCGTGGACCTCACCCGTGCGTCGTTCAGTATCTCGGGTACACGGTAGGTCGGGGCTCCTGTTTCGATTGGCTCTTGTGGCCCAGCCTGGGGTTTGCGTGCCTAGTGATGGACACGCGGGGGCAAGGGGGGTCCAACCATCATCCGGGCTCGACATCAGATGTCGCTCCGGCGGAGAGCGGCTCCTACGTGCCCGGGTTCATGACGCAAGGGATCTTGGATCCGCAGGCGTACTACTACCGACGCGTCTTTGTTGACGCGATTCGGGCGGTGAAGGTCGCGCAAGAGCACGTTGCGGTGGATCCAGAACGCATTGCGGCGCTGGGTGCGAGTCAAGGTGGTGGAATCGCGTTGGCGGTTGCGGGTCGTGATCATTCCCTCAAGGTCGTTCTTCCGGACGTTCCCTTCCTCTGCCATTTCCGACGGGCAACCGATCTTGTCGATACGAAGCCGTATGCGGAAATAACGGAGTACTTGGCCGCTCACCGTGATGCATCAGACGACGTCTTTCGGACGTTGTCCTATTTCGATGGGATGAATTTTGCATCTCGCGCTACGGCTCGAGCCGCCTTCTCCGTACGGCTAGCAGACACCACATGTCCGCCCAGCACCGTCTATGCAGCATTCAACCATTACGCCGGACCCAAGGAGATCGTCGTCTATCGCTACAACAACCATGAAGGTGGAGGGCCAGCCCAACGAGATTTGCAAGTCAAGCTCCTCCGCGAGGAGTTGCTCTGAATCTATGAGCTTTGGCAATGTCTTGTGCCCGCCTCGGCGCAACGTCACAAACCCACCGACCGGTTCGGAGAGGTGTTGGGCGAGAACCGCGCAAAAGGCCGCTGGCGATTCCCGTAGAGGTCAGGAAGTGGTCCAAAGACATGAGATCGGTAGGGCCAATATGCGGTCTTCGAGCCGGTAGGCACGTTCGCCGGTATGCAGGACCACGCCGCAAACGAAATCGTCGGACACCTTGTCGCGAAGCCAGCGCAAGTGCCGGGCATCAGATCTATCGACGGCAGGCCCCGACTTGATCTCAACCGCTACCAGCCGTCCGTCCGCCGCCTCAGCGACGACATCAATCTCCACGCCGCCACGATCGCGGAAATGATGCAGCGTGATGGCGCTGCGATGCCAGGACGCTTGGCGGTACATCTCATTGACGGCGAACGACTCGATGATCTGGCCACGAGCAGGGTCGGTAGGACGCGCCAGTGACTGCGGCGACTTGCCGAGGATGTGAGCAGCGAGTCCGCTGTCGGTGATATGCACCTTCTGTCGGCGGGTGGCCTTGCTAGTGAGATTCCGCGACCAGGCGGGCAACTGCAGCACCAGATAGGTCATCTGTAGGTACCCGAGGTATGCCTCGGTGGTGTGACGACTCCCAAACCCGGCGTCGTCGTGCAGGTTCTTCACCACCAACTCGCCCGCTGTACGCGCCGCTAGCAACTTCAGCAGTTTGGGCAGATCTTGCGTGCGCCGGGCACCGGATAGATCCTTGATGTCGCGCTGGATGACGGTCCGCAGATAGTCGCGGAACCATTGCTGGCGGGCCTGCGGCGGCATGGAAATCGCCTCGGGGAAGCCACCTGTGCAGGCCCGCTCAAGGTAATCGCCCGTGCTCAGAGGCGAGGCTCCGCCTTCGATGAGGCGGTCAGGGTCTGAGAAAGCCGCTTCGATGAACCCATCAGGCTCATGGTGCATCTCGCCTTGAGTTAACGGCCACAGCTCCAAGAACGCAGCCCGCCCAGCGAGAGATTCTGAGATGGTCGGAACGGTCAGGAAGTCTGCCGACCCATTGAGCAGGAACTGGCCGCGTCTGGCGTCGTCGTCCACGACGCTCTTGATCGCCCGTATCAGAGGCTCCCCGGCGCGTTGCACCTCGTCGAAAGCCCGCGGGGTCTCTCCGAACGCTGCGAACCCATCCGGGTCGGCCAGCGCGGCTTGCAGTGTCGCGGCGCGGTCAAGCCGTGCAAAGGTGCCTGCACCGTCCAACACATGACGCACCAGGGTGGTCTTGCCCGCTTGTCGCGGCCCGGTGACCACCACGACTCGGAAATCACCCAACGCCCGGCGTGTGATCGGTTCGAGCCTCCTCGACAGTATGTCCACAACTCTCCCTGCTGCCATCATTGCGCGCGATCTAGTGCAACTATCGTCCCTATGTTACTGCCATTATTATCTGCTTCCTACTGCCATTATCGTCTCTCCTGTGGCTGACAGCCCGGGTCTCCCGTGGCGTTGGCAGACTATTAAATAACCCCAGGTCAGCAAGGGTGCGTTCGGAAGGGACGGAACGGTCAAACCTCAAAACCAGAACGGTTTTTGGGCCTAACCCCCAGTGCCCGGGGACTCCCGCTGGTGCTAACCGTCTTTGTCGTCAGCACCGTGAGATGTTGACACCGGGTGGCGACCCCATGATGTCGCCCTACGCGGTAGAATGGGTCCATGAGTAGAGTCAATTTGAGATCAGTCAGCGTTACCACCGGACCACCTGCCTTTGATGGCGCTCTATGCGACAACCGCGGGTGCGCGTCAAAGGCGGAGGTGCAACTCACGTTCCGAACCCGCCGGAAGCATGCCTGTGAGAGACACAAAGAAGAAATGGCGCAGGAACTGGTCAGGCCAGAGGCGGAAAAGCGTGCGTTTCAGCACGCAGAGAAAGAAGTCGAAAAAATGCTGGACAAGACACTGGGCCGTACCCGCACCATCAATATCAAGTTCTAGCGCTGGAATAGCGCCTGCGTCTCAGAGGGCGACGGTGCCCTTGGGTTGGCTGTAACGGATTTCTCGAATAGCGAAACGGATCGCGGCTTCGGCCGGGTCGGGGTGTCTCTCCGAACGCTGCCGTACAGGATGCTTCCTAAGGTCGGACCGGCGCGCCTGTGGGGCCTGGTGTCGGGCTGCTTATTGCGCAGCGCAGCCGACAGATGGAGGAGGTAATTACCCCCGAGAGTCGTCCGGCCCGGTCAGTATCGCACCGAGGGAATCCAAGAAAGAGATTGCATCTTCAAAGATGTCGGCTATCGCCCTCTGCCTGTCGTCGATTGAATGTTTCTGGAAAACTTTTGCTCGCTTAGCTCCCGCTCGATGTTGGCAGACATTGCGGAGGTCGTTGATCTTCCGCAGGAAGCTGATGTTCTGCGTTAGTTGTTGATGGCCTTTTTGGGCGAGCCATCGTTCGAGTAGGTCGATGGACTTCTCGCCGGTTTCACCCTTCGCCAGTTCCGATTTCATCTGTGCGGTGTTGAGGCTTTCGACCAGTAGTTTGTGAAGAGCGTGAACTTGATTGCAGAACTCCGCATCGCTCCCTCGGGGTGGGACGCGGAGGCTTGCGAGGAGTCCAGGTTCGTCCTCGTCGGGGTCTCTGAGCAAGTCCCAACTCCAGGTTGCGGACCATCTGTCCCGGAACCTCTCGTATGCCTGTTGGAGCCGCCACGCTGGGGAGTCGGCTTCGGCCCATTCCCCCAAGATGTCACGCCTGACAGCGGTCTGGCTTGGAACCCCCTCGGGCACGACTATGTTGTGGGCGAGCCAGTGGTGGCGTTCCCGTTCGGGTAGGCAGCGTCCTAGGTCGCCGAGCCACACCGTCACATGGTCGGGATGGTTGTTGTCCAGCCGCATGTCCCAAAGCCCACCGCAGGCGAGGTGTCCGTCGCTCACGTCGTATTTCGAGTCGGCGTGGTAGCGGTCGAGCACATCTAAAGCGAAGTACACGGGCGTGACATAGTTCAAGGCATCGGGGTTGCGGCCGAAGTAATCGCCCAGCGCATCGGGATCGCAGGTGCTCTTGATTGGTTCACCCGCCGCTGTTTCGCCGACGACGAACTCCGGGTAGCCAACATCCTCCTCACGTCCGAACGGCCCTTCTCCGCACTCTGATCTGGGTGGGGGCAATATCAGCTTCTTGCCCAGAAGCAGAGACGACCAGTCGCCTGTTCGTGCGTTCCCCCGTACCGACAAGTGTAGGTAGTGGTTGTCGCCTCTGTAGTCGTGCTCCAGCACAGGATCGCTGCAAAAGGGGGCAGTGGTGATCACCGAATCCACGTATCGGACCAGCGCGACCTGTGCAGCCGCTTGAAACTGCCGCAACAGCTTCGTGCGGACCCGGACGAGCGAGTCGCTCACCTCGCAGGCGACCTCGTCAGTACCGTCCTCATATAGCTTCTTGTATTCCCCGCAATCGGCGTGCCACAGGTTGTGGTGGAGACTGAACTCTTGAAGCAGGTGCGGAAGCATCTGCGGGAGGACCCCTAGGTGGTCTTGGATGATGGCGATGGGCTCGACTCCGTTGTCGCCGAAGGAACGGTCGTAGCCAACCTCGCCATCGCTAGTCCACCAAAGCGATGGCCCGCCACTTGCTATATGGATATCCCATTTGTAATCCTGCAAAATGGCAGGCACCGAAGATAGCGGAGCAAATCCGGCAAACAGTCCAGGGTCGCCACTGCGGTACACGATGGTCCAGGACCCCTCGTCGCCAGCGAGGAACTCTTGCACCACTTCCCCTTGCCAGAATTCATCGGGAGGCTTCTGTCCCGTGGAAGGCACTCGCACAGCCTAGGACTTCACGCACCGTCGTCTCGTCCATGCCACCACGAAACAATACGCGGTGAACAGTTCAATCCGGTCACAGCGAAGTCCATGTGATGCGCTAGGGATCGGGATCGGTGGAAGGCGACAGTGCCGGAAATGGTCTTTCACGCTGGGTTGTCTCTTCCCCCGAATCGGTCGATGAGTTGCTGCGTTATCTCGGACGTGCCGAACTTCGTTTCATGTTTGCGGCATAGCGGGACGGTCACCGACGCTTCACTGGCCCGGTCGGGAGCCGCATCCGCAGGAACGTTGTGCTCTTGAACCGACACCGCACGCCGACGAAGCAGATTCGCGAGCAGGATCAGCGAGTCCCCTGCGATCCCAGCATCCCTGCTTACGTGTGGGTGTCAACCCAACCGTGGTGACCACGATCCACCACTAGGGTGGTGTTGTTGCGACAGAGAAAGGGCCTCACAACCATGGCATCATCCAGTTCATCAGGTGTCTCTCAATACCATCTGCTCCGCTTCAACGAGCAGCAGGATCTGCTATTCATCAGGGTTGGCATGGACAAGCAGCAGACCATGCCAGAAGCTGCGCTCCAAACGGCCCCTGGCGGCGTATGGGTAGGTGAGTATGCCGCTAGTGAAGACGACGAGACTGTGCAAGTTCTTGTATTCGTAAACGCGATGAAGGACAGTGGTCTCAAGCGCGGAGAGGTTGTTGATGCGCTCAACCGTGCGGTGTCGCGTCTTACGCGGAGACTAGAGGCGCAGGTCAACTAGGTGCCCGGCCTTCTCGGCTATCTTCTCCAACGTCTTGTCTGCTATGTGTTTGCGGAGCCGGACAGCAAGCGCCGCAGCTAGGTGTTGGCTATCGTCGCTTCTTGAGTTCTCGTTTGATGCGTTCTCGTAGGTGTTCGGTTCCCCATAGTTGCGTTTCGCCTGGTTCTGTCCGGCGGCCTGTCCTGTTTCATCAATGACATGGGTGCTCGTATTGTTGGCGCTCATTCGTCGGGGGCGGGTCTGACTCGTGACATGGTTGGCCCTTGGTGTCTTGGAGGTGACCTGTCGGTTCGTTTCTGGTGGGAGGGCTCGTGATGTCCTGATCAAGGCCACACCAATGACCTACGTACACCCGCACCTTCCGTTTGGGGTCATCGGAAGGGAGCAAGCTCGAGGTCTGAGTGACCATCACGATGTCACACCCACTTAGTACGGTACTTTCATGACACAAACAGCACGCGGCATTCACCAACGCCGACGCCCAATCTCCATCCAAATTTTTGTTATGTTCTCCAATACTGAGCTTCCCCCTGTTGGCTGGACACTTGGTTTATGCTGCTTGTTCTAGTCGTTGTTGTTGGTGGTTCTCCCATTCTGTGGGGGTCAGGTAGTTGAGGGTGGAGTGGATTCTGTGGGTGTTGTAACGGCCGATCCAGGCGAAGATCTCTCGTCGTGCTTGGTTTCGGGTCGCGAACCGGGTTTGTGTGACGAGTTCTCGTTTCAACGATGAGAAGAACGACTCGGCGATGCTGTTGTCCCAGCAGTTGCCGACCCGGCCAACAGATTGGCGCATGCCGTGTCGGCGTAGCGCGGAGGCGAAGTCACCGCTGAGGTATTGCGAGCCGCGGTCGGAGTGGAAGATAACCCCGGTAGTGCGGCCGCCTCTGGATGCGGCGGCTGTGTTGAGAGCGTCGATGACGAGACGGGCAGGCATATCCGCGGCCATGGAGTAGCCGATGACCCGCCTGGACCCGATGTCTAACACGACAGCAAGGTGCAGCCAGCCCTGGCCCGTTGCGATGTAGGTGATGTCGCCCGCCCACACCGTGTCAGGCCGGCCGGGACCGAAGTCGCGGCGCACCAGATCATCAGGCGTCGAACACACACCAGCGGCTGGTCTGAAGCGGGGTTTGCGCCGCTTATAGATACCGCAGATCCCGTTGACCCGCATCAACCGCTCAACACGTTTGTGGTTCACCCGCCGGCCCTGCCGACGCAGCACGGCGGTCACCCTCGGCGACCCGTAAGCCCCACCGGAGTCGCTGTGGATGCGACGTATCTCATCGACCAGTTCGGCTGTGGCCAACTCTTTGAGGCTAGACCCCCGCGCTTGGCGGTCAGACCAGTCATAAAACGCCTGACGGCCCACACCAGCGATCCGACACGACACTACAGTCGGGAACCCTTCGGCCTTCCGAGAAGCGACCCACAAATAGCGGGTCACTGCCCCGACTCCTGCACCCAGAAGGCCGTCGCTCGTTTGAGCAGTTCACGCTCCATCCTCAGCTTCGCGTTCTCCCGACGCAACCGCGTCAGCTCCACACGCTCCTCAGTGGTGAGACCTGGTTTGTCGCCTCGGTCAATACGGGCCTGACGAACCCAGTTCCCCAGATTGTTCGCACCGATCCCCAAATCACGCGCGACTCCAGCGATCGGCCTTTCCCCGTCCAACACCAACGCCACAGCGTCAGCCTTGAACTCTCTACTGAACCGCCGCCGAGTCCTAACCGACAGCTTGTCTTGTTCCATCAATGACATGAATACCTCCTAATCGAGGTGTCCGGCCAAAGGGGGGATGCTCATACCGACACTGCTGAGGAATGGTTCATCGACCGCAATTGGTCCAGCGGTATGCGGTGCGGGGTCAGCGGCAACGTGGGAGTGCGTAAGGCGGCAAGGCAAATAACCGGAAGGCGATTCTCCCGCCTGGATCTCATTGCGCCATGAGAGCCGCCGAGTTCTTCGCTGGCATGGGTCTGATGAGAGCAGGTCTAGAACGGGTAGGAGTGACGACAGTCTTCGCGAACGACATCGACACGACCAAGGCCGCTCTCTACCGCTCCAACTGGGGCGACAACGAACTGATTGTAGAGGACATCCGCACACTGCGAGGCGATGACATCCCCGACGCCGAGATCGCCACTGCCTCGTTCCCGTGCGTAGACATGTCGCTGGCCGGCAACCTTGCGGGTCTCGACGGCGAACAGTCCGGTCTCATCACCGAGTTCTGCCGCATCCTCACGGAAATGGGCGAACGCCGACCTCGGGCTGTGATCGTCGAGAACGTGCCGGGTTTCACCACGGTGAACGATGGCCGAGACTTCGCCTTGGTCGTCGAGATGCTCGAAGCGCTGGGCTACACGGTGAACACAGTGGTCGTCAACGCGTCGGCCTTCGTGCCGCAGAGTCGAGCCCGCGTGTTCCTACTAGGAGCGCTTGGTGAACAGCCGCTTCTTCCGGAAGTCCCGACGGCGGCACCGCTGCGGCTGGTTGATATGGCCAGATCCGACGGCGACTGGTGGCTCCCCGACCGACGCGACGGTTTCTTGGAGACCCTGTCACCGTTGCAGCGCGACCGGGTCGAGTCTTGGCGCGGCGACGACCGTGTGCGGTTCCTCGGCGCGTTCCGTCGCACTCGCAACGGCCGCGCCGTGTGGGAGGTCCGAAGCGACGAAATCGCCGGGGCGCTGCGCACCACAAGAGGAGGGTCATCGCGACAAGCCCTGGTACGGGTGGGGCGCGGCGGCTTCGATGTACGCTGGATGGACGTAGACGACTACGCCCTCCTACAAGGAGCCGAGACATTGACGTATGACGCGGTGTCGGAGCGTCAGGCCATGTTCGCGCTGGGCGATGCGGTGTGCGTCCCGGTCATCGAATGGCTAGGAGAGAATTGGCTGATGAGGCTGGCGGCTTGACTTCAGACTCGCCGCCGGAAGTCGACGCTCTCTACGACGGAGTGACACGACTGCTTGACGCCCCCGACCCGTCAGGTCGCAAGGTGGGCGACTGCACCTGCGGCGTGTACCTGTTCATCGACTACGACGGCGAGCCGATCTACGTCGGCCAGACCAAAGAGAAGCTCCGCGTCCGAATCCGCCGACACCTGACCAACCAGCGCACGGACGCCGTGGCCATGCGGGTGCTCGACCCGTTAGCCTGGATCCACCGGTGCGGTGAGGTTGTGGGGGTTGGCGCGTCCACCAGAAAGGCCTCCTGACGTGGGAGAATGCTGTTTGATGTAACGGTCATTCTGGCCACGAGAGGAGGCACTTCCTGTGAGGAGCGTAGCTGGTGGGATCGACGGGTTGGGGGCGGTGTTCGATGATGGGTCTTTGGTGGCTGATGCGGGGTTGTTGCTGGCGGGCACGGTGATGTCGAGGCTGGGTTTGGAGGCGTTGATCGACGACACGGTGCGTCCGGGCGGGTCGGCGGGTTCGGGGGCGGGTCACAAGGTGCTGTCTTTGGTGGCGTCGATGCTGGTGGGCGGGTGCTGCATCGACGACGCGCAGCGGCTGCGGTCGGGCTCGGCGGCGGCGGTGCTGCCGTTCGCGCCGTTGGCGCCGTCGACGCTGGGGACGTTTTTGAGGTCGTTCACGTTCGGGCATGTGCGCCAACTCGACAAGGCTCTGGAGTCAGCACAGATGCGGGCGTGGTCTGTGGGCGCCGCGCCGAGCGTGGCGGAGATGACGGTGGATCTGGACTCCACGGTGTGTGAGGTGTGCGGCAAGGCCAAGCACGGCGCCGCGTACGGCCACACCAAGGTGTTGGGCTATCACCCGCTGGTGGCGGTGCGCTCAGACACCGGCGAGGTGCTGCACTCGCGGATGCGGTCGGGATCGTCTCAGCGCGGCAACGTGCACTTCGCTCGTGAGACCCTGGCGAGGGTGCGGCGCCTGGCGGCGCACGCGGCGGTGACGGTGCGCGCCGATGCGGGGTTCTTCTCCTATGACATGATCGCGGCCCTCGGCGCCCACGGTGCGTCCTACTCGATCACGATCCCGCAGAACGCCAAGGTCAAAGCAGCCATAGCGGCCATAGACGACGACGACTGGGCACCGATCGCCTACACCCGCGGCGGCGAGGCCCAAGTCGCTGAGACCACCATCGAAGCCGGCCGCCGCGGCGACAAGCTCCACGGCGACGACGCCAAGCCCGCGAAGCTGCGGCTCATCGTGCGCCGCACCCGCCTGCTCGGCGCCCAAGGCGAGCTGTGGCCCAACTGGCGCTACCACTGCTTCGTCACCGACAGACACGACCTCGACACCAAAGCCGCCGACACCTACCACCGAGCCCACGCCACCGTGGAGCTCGCCATCAGAGACCTCAAAGAGAGCGCCGGGCTCAGCCGCTGCCCCTCAGGACGATTCCCCGCCAACGGCGCCTGGCTCGCCTGCTGCGTGCTCGCGCACAACCTCGCCCGCTGGACCGCCCGCCTCGGCCGCGCCCACCCCACGCGCCAACTCACCGTCGCAGCCACCATCCGCAACCGGCTCCTCACCGTGCCAGGCCGCCTCGTCAACCACAGCGGCCGCCACAGACTGCGCCTGCCGCTCAACTGGCCCTGGCAGAACACCTTCACCACCGCCCTGCAACGAATCCGCAACCTCCCCCTGCTCATCTGAGCCGCCGCTCAGCGCCCCGCGCAGCGCAGCCCAACCCCAAGCGCCACCAACCCGCCACAGCCCCGCACTCCAGTCCCGCACGCCCCAAAACGCCCCAAAACGCGCCAGCCCGCACACACGCACCAGCCCAACGACCACCCGGCCCCAAACCGACGATCCCACAAACCCGTCGGTGGATCCAGGGTTAGAGGTCGCGGAAGTCGAAATGTGGCCGTTCTGGGACTTGGAACCCAAAGACGCGGGCGACCTCCTCGACCGCGCGGAATACACCGTCTATCAGCAAGCACTCTCCAGATCTAAGTTCAACGCCGTTCTCAACGAGGCGGAGATCGCCGAGACCGAGCCCATGGTCCTGCCGCCATCGGTGCGGGGAGCGATCCTGCCCAACGAGGCCCGCGAAAGACGTGAGCATCCCGACCTGCGGCTAACCCGCCGAGCGCGCACCATCGCTGACCTCGCCAGAGTCATCAGCGAGCGACGGGTAAGCAACGGCATCAGGCGGACGCTTTCGGTTCAGGCTCGACGCCTCGAGCACCTAGCCCGGAAGCGACTCGAAGAACTGGACGGCCACAACGAGAACACGCCAGAAGAGCTCTGATCACCAAAACCCGAGACGGGTCCCAACACGCTCCATGGGACCTCGCCAGATTGAGCCGAATACCCCTTGCAGTACGACACCCGAGAAATGTCTATGTAGGCATAGCCCATAGTCTCGCTTCCTAGCTTGAGACCCGCCAGCCATACCGATGCGGCTCAGATCTCTACCGGTTGGGCCACCTCGGAGCTGCTGCGTTTGGGCATTCGCGGTCAGATTGCTGGAATAGGAACAGGATCAGCCGAGGCAACGTCTCAACAGATCGGTTAGCGGCTGTTGTAATGGATCTCTCCTAAATGCCCTCTCTGGTCTATGCGGGGGCACAGCCATTCTGAGTCGACGACGCAACTCGACAAGTGCGAGCAGATGCTCGGTTTGGATGTCACCGACGGCGACAATGAATGAGTCCTTCTTGTTGCTCGAAGTTGTCCAGGCGATCTGGAGGCTGAGCATCGTTGCCATCCACGCCGCACCTGACAAGACAGATACGCCTGTTTCAGCTACGCTCCATGCGCTGATCAGTATCAGCACAGCAGGGAACGTCAGGCGACGTGCTGTACGTGACAACCACGACCTCCAGGTAACGACTCCGAGTGCGATGATGTGTCTGTGCAATCGGAGGTCAGCTAGCAGAATTGCCTTCCAAGCTCGGTTTACGTGGTTGTCGCCAGACGGCGGGTCTGGCAGTCTGAAGTCATCGCCAGATGCCGAGTCGAAGCCGCCGGCCGCGTCGATTTTGTCGAGTTCTGCTGCAAGCATGACAATGTCTTCTCGGCGATCGGCTCTGCACTTGTCTTGGCCGAACACCCAATGCCGTTCAGATCTCTTGCGAGGAACAATGCGAGACGTTTCAGCAATGAAATACTCGTTTGCGAGTTTGTCAAAGAAAGTACCATCTCGATAGATGGTCAGATCCTTTTTGAGTTGCTCCTCCAGAACCGCGTAGTTCTCTCTCTGCCGATATCTCTCTCGTTTTTGAACAAGTGCCTTTCGATTCGCGGCCCTGAGCTTCATGGGTGCCTCGACATACCGCTTCGATGCTTCTGCTGCGGCACGAATCTGCTCGGATGCGGAAGGCCATTGAGACGACGGACTTGGGGGTTCACCCGATAGGGCTGGACCGTCTGCTGCATCATCGCTAAAGGTAGCGTCGAAGGGATCTTCATTCTGCTGTGTCACTCGAGCAGCATAGGTTCCCGACGGAGATCAGCCATTCGCACGCAGCCGACCGATATTGGCGGGAGTGGCCTGCGCCGAACAGGGCAATCGCGAGGATTTGGATGCCGACGAGCCCACCGAGTCGTTCCGACTTCGCAAACCAGCTCAAGTGTGGGACGCGTCGACGATCAAGATCTCGTGTGTGGCCTGACCTGGGTAAACAATTCGTTTTGAATCCGCGCGAGGATGTTGGACACAGCGAGGGTCGAAGCGAACGCCATTGAAGGGAGCGGGTATGAGACTCGAAGGCAAGGTGGCGCTTATCACCGGTACGGCCAGCGGTATCGGACGGGCCACCGCGCTGCGCTTCGCAGAAGAAGGCGCCCGGATCGTTGCAGTCGACATCGTTGCAGCCAATCTCGAGACGGTCGAGTTGATCAGAGCGGCCGGGGGCGAGGCCACCGCGGTCCAGGCCGACGTGTCCAACGATGCCGATGTCGCCTCGGCCGTGAAGACCGCGGAGGAGACCTACGGGCGGCTCGACATCGCCTTCAACAACGCCGGGATCATGCTGGCCAACGACTCGGACTCCATCGCCACGTCCGAGGAGACCATCGACAAGACCCTGGCCGTGAACCTCAAGGGCGTCCTGTACGGATGCCGACATCAGATCCCCGCAATGCGTCGGGCGGGCGGCGGTTCGATCATCAACACAGCGTCTTTTGTGGCGTCGGTGGGCGCGGCCACCCCGCAAATCGCCTACACCGCCTCCAAGGGGGCGGTGCTGTCGATGACCCGGGAGCTGGCCGTGATCCACGCCAGGGAGAACATCCGGGTCAACGCCCTGTCGCCGGGGCCGTTGCGCACTGAAATGCTCATGTCGTACCTCGACACCGACGAGAAGCGCCAGCGCCGGTTGGTGCATGTGCCCATGGGTCGGTTCGGCGAGGCCACCGAGATGGCCTCGGCCGCGCTGTTCCTGGCCTCGTCTGACTCGTCGTACATGACCGGAGCCAACCTACAGGTGGACGGAGGCCTGACCGCCGCCTACGTCACGCCGGAATAGGACTCATAAAACCAGCACGCTATCGGGGGTGTTATGTCGGGGCGCCGGGGATCGGGGCGCTACCGTTGCGGGGGTGTTTCTCTACGACACAGCGCGTAACTCGATAGTTCCCTTTGAACCGGGCGAAGAAGTATCGATTTATGTCTGCGGTATCACACCGTATGACTCGACTCATCTGGGCCACGCCAACACCTATCTGACCTACGACCTGCTGATCCGACGGCTCGAAGAACTCGGCCACACCGTGAAACTCGTCCGCAACATCACCGATGTCGACGACAGCATCCTTGGCAAGGCACGGGAGCTCGGCGTCGACTTCTTAGAGTTGGCGGCCGCCGAAACCGCACGCTTCCACGGTGACATGGCCGCGCTCAACACCCGACCCGTCACGGCCGAACCCCACGCCCGCGTATGGGTACCGGAGATGATCGAGCTGATCACGACCCTCGAAAAAGGCGGCCACACCTACACCGTCGAAGGTGCCACATTCTTCGATGTGACGACCTTCGATACTTTCGGTGCGGTCTCCGGCTACGACGAGGCAACCATGATCGAACTGGCGGCCGAACGCGGCGGCCATCCCGACGACCCCCGCCAACGCAACCCCCTCGACTTCGTGCTGTGGCAACCGTCGCTGCCCGACGAACCCGCATGGCCCTCACCTTGGGGGCCGGGCCGCCCAGGATGGCACATCGAATGCAGCGCCATGTCGATGGGTCTGCTCGGCACCACCCTCGACCTTCACGGCGGCGGAAGCGACCTGATCTTCCCGCATCACGAATGCGAAAGAGCGCAAAGCGAAGCCGCCACCGGCACCACCTTCGTGCGGCACTGGATGCACTGCGGGATGGTCGCCTACGAAGGCACAAAGATGTCGAAATCGCTCGGCAACCTCGTCTTCGTCAGCGAACTGTCGAAGCTCGCCGACCCAAGAGCGATCCGGCTAGCCCTGATGGCCCACCACTACCGCGACGACTGGGAATGGTTCGACGATGACATCGCCGAGGCCGCGGCGGGACTTGATTTGCTGCTCGCGGCAGCTAACACCAGCGCAGGACCCGACCCGGCCCCCTTCGCAAGCCGCATGCGCGCCGCCCTTGACAACGACCTCAACGCCCCCCAAGCACGAAATGAGTTGCTTGGACTCGCCACAGCCATTCTCGCAGGAGGCGACGACCCGACAGCACCAGCCGTGCTGGGAGAATTGGCCGGTGTGTACGGCATTGAACTAGATACCCCGGCGGCTCCGGTCGCCTAACCGACCCCCCGACCCAACCCGATCTGACCCCCGATCCGATAGTCCCTTGATCCGCTTATACGACACGCTCTCCTTGAAGGTTCGGCCCCTGGCCCAGCGAGACCCCGGCAAGGTCTCGTTCTACGCCTGCGGGCCCACGGTCTATGACCACCCGCACCTCGGTCATGCCCGCCAAGCCCTCACCTACGATGTCTTACGCCGCTACCTCGAATGGCGAGGCGTTGAGGTTCATCACGTCGCCAACGTCACCGATATCGACGACAACATCATCAACCGGGCCAACACGGAAGGCCTCACCGAACCTCAAGTGGCCGAACGATGGGAAGCGATCTACATCGAAGTGATGGACGAACTCAACATTCTGCATCCCCACGACCGACCACACGCCACCGAATTCGTCGACGAAATGGTTGCGTTCATCGAGACCCTCGTAAGCAACGGATCGGCCTACACCACCGAATCCGGTGTATATCTGCGGGTGCGTTCCGTGCCGGGATACGGCGACCTCGTACACCGCAGCTTTGACGAACTCGCGGCAGGTTCAGGCGCACGAGTTGAAGTCGATGAGTTCAAAGAGGATCCGCTCGACTTCGCTCTCTGGAAGTCGGCCAAGCCCAACGAACCAACCTGGCCCTCACCGTGGGGACCCGGACGCCCGGGCTGGCACATCGAATGCGTGGCCATGAGCCTCGGTCTCCTCGGCGACGGATTCGACCTCCACGGCGGAGGCGATGATCTCGTCTTCCCTCATCACACCAACGAACGGGCCGAAGCGATCGCCGCGGGTCGGCCGTTCGCGCAGCACTGGCTGCACAACGCCATGCTCAACGTCGGCGGCGAGAAGATGGCCAAGTCGCTCGGCAACTTCCGCACCGTTCGCGACCTGCTCGACGAACACCCCCTCAACGCCCGGGCCTTGCGCCTGCTGCTGCTACAGACTCATTACCGCAAGACGATGGAGGTCAACGCCGAGGTGATGACTCAGGCCCGGGCTGGCATCGAGCGCATCGACGCCATGGCTCGCAGGGCCAACGCCGCTGGCATTTCTCTTGACGGAACCAAGCGAGCTACCGCGTCGCTTGAGGCGTTTCAGGCTGCGATGGCCAACGACCTGGGTACCCCCGAAGCCATCGCCGTCATCTTCGACACGGTTCGGAAAGCCAACACGGCCCTCGATGCAAGCGGCACCTGCGATACCGCAGAAGCTGCTTCCTTGGTCGCCACTGTGGTCGATCTGGCTGGAGCGCTCGGTATCGGAGTCGGCGGACCTCGTGGCACTGGAAGCGCTAATGGTTCGGCTAGCGATGATGAGATCGAGGCGTTGGTTGCGGCTCGTTCTGCAGCACGAGAAGCCAAGGACTTCGCCCAAGCCGACCGAATTCGCGAAGAACTTACAGCGTTGGGCATCGCGGTAGAAGACACCCCCAGCGGCTCCGGTTGGCACCGGCCGTAGTTCGCCCAAGGCTCGGCCCCGATTAACCGCAGCCGCGTGGCTTGCCAGCGTGCATCGCCGGTGAGCTCATCCGACAGCGAAGATCTGTCCAGCGCGGGTGCCGACGAAGATCCTGCCACCCCATACAGCCGGGGTTGACTCGATGCACCCACCGAGGTACACCTCCCACAGCTGCGACGGTTCAACGGCTGTGTCTGACACATCAAATCCCCGCAAATAACCGGCGCAATCCCCTTGGATCCACACGTCATCGACGATCACCGGGGACGACCAGGTTGGTCCTTGGAGTTTGATCGACCAGCGCTGTGCACCGGTGGCGCGGTCGAGCCCCAACACGGTGCCTGTGTCGGTGGGCACGATAACGATGTCCTTGTACAGCCCCGGTGTGGCCCAAACGCCGGCACCGAGATAGGGACGCGCGTCGACTCTCCAGACGAGCGGATCATCCGGGCGCGAAGGGTCGAGCTTGAAAATCTGACCGACTTCTTGACTGCGAGCATTGCCCCGCTCGTATTCGGCCGCCGCGTAGATCATTTGGTCGCTGTCGATCACCAAGGAGGCGTCGACATCATCGCCGGCCCAGAAGCGGAACACTCGTGTCGGATCGACGCCATTGGCCAGATCGGTGATGTCCCACCCCTGAATCAACCCCCCAGAATTCGCGAAATAGACCAGGTTGGCTGAAATAGCCACCGAGTTCTCGATCGAGACGTTCTCGCCGACGGCTGCAATCAGTTCGTCGTCCCATCCCGGGGCGTTGAACACTAGGTGCGGATCAACTGTGACCCTGCCCTCGGTGTCATAGTCCCGGTCTAGTTTGACGATATGGAACCGAGAATTTTCGCCGCCAACAAAGAGGTAATCGTCAAGGACCAGCCCCGCCCCGTCCCAATCGTCGTTCCACATGATCGGAAAGACATCGCTGGCAGACAGCTTCCAGAGTTCGACGGGTTCGTCGCGGTCGAAGGCGAGGACTCGGTAGTAGCCGTCGCGACTGCCGGTGTAGAGCAGTGGGAATCCGTCGGGGTCGATGGTCACGGATCCTTTGATGATGTCGCCTGTGGCGAAGTCGGAGAGGATCTGGGAGCCATCGGCGAAGTTGAGGAAATGGACGTTGCCGCTGTAGCTACCCAGTGTCACCCAGGTTTTGTTGTGGTACTCGAAGACGGCAGGTTGGCCCGTCCACCCTGATCCACACCAGGTTGTGGTCACACCGCCGGATGTGGAGGGCGAACACAAAGAACCTTCTGTTGGGAACTTCCAGAGTATTTGTGGCGCAGACGGCACCGGACCCTCTCCGTAGTAGGTACGAGTTGGATTGCCGCGAAATGTCAGCAACCCCCGAACCGCGGTACCCCAGGCTGTCCCGGACGATTCGGGATCCACCCACCCGGAGTATTCAGGGATCGTGGTGGTGGTGGTCGTCGTTGTGGTGGTCGTCGTTGTGCTTGTGGCGTTCACGTCACCAGCGAGATTGTCGGTCGGCTCGGCCAACAAGGCGGTGGTCAACAACAGCATTGCCGACGCGGCTAAGACCACGCTGATGCGAACTCGCATCTTCAGACCGAAGAACAGCGGCAGGATGTCGCGAACAGTCTTCAAGACGCTACGAGGAAGTCGAATACGATCGTGTTGAACATGAGACGATTAGAGGGACCTGAAATCCAATCGTACGATGTTCTCCGCCGTAAATTGGCTGAACGGGTGCGAATAGTGCGAGTGCCGGTGCTTCCGTTCGGTTCGAATGGAACGACGATCGGCAGGTTCGTACTGCTGCGGACCGACAATGACCGTAGCGGCAACCGCAAGCTGTTGGCACACGAACTCATCCACGTTCGACAATGGCACGAGGCGGGTTGTTGGGCGTTTCTCTGGGCTTATCTCGGGGACTATTGCCGTGGACTGAAGCACCATCAACGCCACCGAGACGCCTATTCGGCCATCAGAGCTGAGCGGGAAGCCTTAGCGGAAGCTGACGATTGGCATGCACGCAAGGCAGCGGCTCAGTAGTCGTAGAAGCCCTTGCCGGACTTGCGTCCCAGGTGACCTGCAGACACCATCCGCCGAAGTAGCGGTGGGGGAGCCAGAAAGCGTTCGTTGTATTCGTCGTACAACGACTCGGCTGTCCACAACATCACGTCAAGACCAATCATGTCGCACAACGCCAGCGGGCCCATCGGGTGACCTGCCCCGAGTTTCATCGCCTCATCAATGTCCTCGGCTGAGGCATGGCCTGCCTCAAACATGGCGATGGCCTGACAAAGAAAAGGCACCAGCAAGGCGTTCACAACGAAGCCGGCCCGATCCTTGCAATGCACGACCCGCTTTTCGAGCACATCGGTAGCGAAACCCGCAGCGGCCTGTGCCACAGCAGCATCGGTGCGTTGCGTGGAGATGACTTCCACGAGCCGCATGACCGTTGCCGGGTTGAAAAAGTGCATCCCACATACTTGCTCGGGCCGCTCGGTCCCCATGGCAATGTCAATGATCGGTATCGACGAGGTATTGGTCGCCATAATCGCCCCGTCGGGCAATATCTCATCGAGTTGCTTGAAGATGTCGAGTTTGAGCTCAAGGATCTCCGGTGCCGCCTCAACGGCTAGTTGGCATCCGTTCATGTCTGCGAGGTCGATAGTCCAAGTGATTCTCGCGGTAGCGCTGTCGCGGGCGCTTTCGTCGAGTTTTCCCCGCGTGACCGCCTTGTCCAGCGATCCCTCCACCCTCGTCTTGCCTGCCTCGATGGCTGCGGCGTTGATGTCGTGGGCAACGACAGCGACTCCCGCCTTAGCCGCAACTTCGATAATTCCACTGCCCATCGCGCCGGTGCCGATTACGCCGATTGTCTCGATAGTCATGTCAGTCTGTCTCACTGATTGTGACCGATGAGATGACCAGATCGGTCAAAGGGCGGTCGTTGCGGTCGGTTTGGACCTGCTGCATCTCGTCGAGCACATCAAGACCGGACACGACTTTGCCGAACAACGAGTACTGCGGTGGCAAGCCCACGCCGCTCGCCCCCGACACGATGAAGAACTGACTTCCGTTGGTGTTGGGACCGGCGTTGGCCATCGCCAAAGAACCGATCTCGTAACGCCCGGGGCGGGGCAGTTCATCCTCGAAGCGGTAACCGGGGCCACCACGACCCGTACCGTCGGGATCACCACCCTGGCACATGAAACCGTTGATGATGCGGTGGAAGGTGACTCCGTCGTAATAGTGGTAGCGCGACAAGGTCACAAAGTTGTTGACGGTCTTGGGCGCGGCCGCGGCGTCGAGGTGGATTTTCATCGTGCCAAGCGAAGTCTCCATCGTTGCTGTGTAGGTCTTGGTCGTGTCGATAAACATTGCCGGCGGTTCATCGAACCGCTGTTGTTTGGGACTCGAGCCATCGCTCTCTGGACGGGGGGTTGGGGCCATGGAAATCTCCTGATTCTGCTCAACGCAGGCTAGAGCGCCAGGCTCAAAATCCGACAGGTGGCTGGGGATCACCCCCTTGTCATGGTGGGTGTGCGTAGTGTGACATCTGTGAGCGATTTAGCTTCAGTCTCCCCGGCGATCCACGGAGTCGAACGGCGACTGCGCTGCATTCGTTGCGATGTCACGTGGAGAGGAACCAGCGCGGATGCTTGCTGGAATTGCGGCGTCCCCGGAGTGCCCCTTGGCAACGTGCGAATAGTTGAAGACGAATCGGCTGCCTGAGGACCGCTCCGCCGCTACGATCTCGGTGTGACTCCGTCGGCTCCAACACCGTCTGCTCCAACACTGCACTGGTCTGATAGCCGGGTTGAGGTGCACCGCCTCGTCGTTGGTCCCGTCGACAACAACGTCTTCGTAGTCCGGTGCCGCGAGACAGGAGAAGGTGTGCTGCTCGATGCAGCCAACGAACACGAGCGACTGCTGGAACTGTGCCGTGCACTTGATGTGCGCACCGTGCTAGAGACTCATGGCCACTGGGATCACATACAGGCTGTGCCGGCCGTGCGTGATGCCGGCTACAAAGTCGGTGTCACCGCTGAAGACGCTGCCATGCTGCCGAGCTACGACTACCTCCTCACCGATGAATCGGTGATCGAGATCGGCAAGCTGCGAATCCACACCCATCACACACCGGGCCACACACCGGGATCCATGTCATTCAGCGTGCAAGACACGCCCTTGCTGTTCACCGGCGACACGCTCTTTCCCGGCGGACCCGGAGCCACCAGCTTTGAAGGCGGAGACTTCCCGACCATCCTGCGCAGCATCGAAGACCGTATGTTTCGGGTATTCGACGCAGACACGATCGTGCTGCCGGGCCACGGCGCCGACACAACCATCGGCAACGAAGTCCCGAGTTTCGATGAATGGGTATCCCGCGGCTGGTAACCGGCCGACACCATCTCAGAGGCGAGTTCCACTCCGGTTGCGTGCGGAGGTAGTCGTTTGGCGTTGAGCGTGGCACGCTAACGATCGTTAACTTTAACTTCCTGCTGAGTTTTGGCAGGTTCTAACCCCGGAGGGGATATGGGCAAGCTTCTTGAGGGCAAGGTCGCTCTCATCACCGGCGCAGGCCGCGGCATCGGCCGCGACCACGCCATCATGATGGCTGGACACGGTGCCAAAGTCGTCGTCAACGATCTCGGTGGCGACGAGTTCGGCGGTCCCGGCAGCTTGACCCCGGCACAAGAAGTCGTGTCCGAGATTGAGGCGATGGGCGGCGAGGCCGTTGTCAATGGTGGCAACGTGGCTTCCTTCGACGATGCGAAAGCCATGATTGATCAAGCGATCGACACTTACGGCGACATCAACATCGTCGTCAACAACGCCGGAATCTTGCGTGACCGCATGGTGTTCTCAATGAGCGAAGACGACTGGGACGCGGTGATCGCGGTACACCTGAAAGGCACATTCGGACCGTCGCATCACGCCGCGGTGCATTGGCGGGCCCAGGTCAAGGCTGGGGGCGAGGCATATGGCCGCATCATCAATACTGCTTCGCCGTCAGGCATCTACGGCAATGTCGGCCAGTCCAACTACGGTGCAGCGAAAGCTGGTATCGCAGCCTTTTCGATCATTACCGCGCAGGAACTCGTCAGGTATGGCGTCACGGTGAATTGTCTGGCCCCCACCGCTGTCTCCCGACTCACTCTGCCGTTGATGGGTGGCGCGGAAAACCTCTCCGAGTCGGCTATGGAAGCCATGTCACCGCGCTGGATCGCGGTGCTCACTACCTGGTTGGCCAGCCCCGAGGCCAGCAAGGTCACCGGCCGGGTTTTTGATATTCGTGGGCGTCACCTTGGCATCGCCGAAGGCTGGCATCTGGGCCCGACCGCCGAGCAGCCCGACGATCCGACCCAACTCGGCTCGGTGATGGCTGAGTTGATGGGCAAGGCTCGTCTCAATGCCGGTATGGACGGACTTGATCACGAAGGCCCCGGATTCCCGAGCCAGTCGATCTGATCGTCCCTTGGCCCCTAGCCCCGCGGGGCGTCAGGCGTAACTGACTTGACAGACCCCGTGATTGCAGTATCCGCCCGGGTTCCGGTGGAGATACTGCTGATGGTATTCCTCAGCAAAATAGAAGACCGGTGCGTCCACCACGGTGGTGGCGATCTCGCCGTATCCGGCTCCGTTCAGTAGCCCTTGGTATTTGTCGAGGCTGGCCGCAGCCGCGGCTCTCTGAGCCTCGTCATAGACGTAGATCTCGCTGCGGTACTGGGTACCGATGTCGTTGTGTTGACGCATGAACTGGGTGGGGTCATGCACCTCCCAAAAAACCGCGAGCAGATCTTCATAGCTGACGACTTCGGGGTCGAACACGACGAAGACAACTTCGTTGTGCCCGGTGCGCCCAGAACAAACTTCTTCGTAATACGGGTTCGGTGTGTAGCCGCCCGCGTATCCCACAGCGGTGGTGTACACGCCGTCGAGTTGCCAATAGAAACGCTCTGCACCCCAGAAACAGCCGAGTCCGAACATGGCGGTCTCGAACCCTTCCGGATATGGACCCTCCAGCGGTGTGCCAAGAACGAGATGTTTGTCCTGCACAGGTAGTGGATCGGAACGCCCCTCAAGCGCCTCTTCGGGCCTGGGCATTGTTTGCTTGTCTCGTCGAAACAGCATTGGTCAGTTCTCCTCGGTTAGATCCTACGCTTTCAGAAACACCGTCGCTTCCCGTCGCGTTCCCCGAGCCCCCAAGATTGTTGCGCAAGCGGTTATGTATCTAGGCGCGTCGCATCACCCGTGAGAGTAAGCACCGCTGTACCCGAGAAATCCCGGGAAGATCGACCAGACACGATCCGGTACTCACCCGGGTCCACATACCAACCTGCCTCGGTTCGATGAAACCCCTCTCCCTCGGCGGGCACCGGACCAGCGTTCCTCAACTCGTCCCAGATCGGGTCGCCGATGTCGTAGTAGGCAAAGGCACGAGCGTCCAGATCAAGTCTGACCGTCGCCGTCTCGCCGGGATCAAGGGCTACCTTCTGGAATGCCTTCAGCTCGCGTACAGGCCGAATAATCTTAGGATCCAGCGGCTCGACATACACCTGCACGACCTCAGAACCGTGCCGATCACCGGTATTGGTCACATCAACTTCAACCTCGACCGTGCTTCCTGTGGAGGTACTACACCCAGACACAATGCGAGGCTCAGACATTGCAAAAGTCGTATACGACAAACCAAACCCGAGTTCCACCGCTGGTTCAAGTCCCAAAGCGTCGTGGAAACGGTGACCCATGAACAAACCCTCGCCGTAGCGAACAATCGAATTGTCACCCGGATAGTTCAGGTAAGCACCGAAATGCTCGTAACGAGTCCCGACAGTGGTCGGTGCCCGCCCGCTCGGCTCAACCTCGCCGAGCAACATGTCGACGATGGCATCGCCGAGTTCCTGACCAGCAAAACCAACTGACAGCACCGCGGCGGGGTCATCGAGCCAACCCAGATCGTGAGGCGAACCAACATTGAGGATCACGATTGTTCGCTCGTTTGCCGCGGCCACACGGCGAATCAACTCGGGCTGATCACCCGGGAGTTCCCACAGGTCACGATCTCGCCCCTCGGTCTCCCAATCATCGTTGGTACCAACCACCACGACTGCTACGTCACTGTTGGCAGCCAGTGTCACGGCCTGACCGAGGAGATCCTCTTCCTTGGTTGAAAGCAGACCCAGTTTCATGCCCGACAAGAGCGTCGAATCGCGGTTTGAGAACTCGGCGGTCACCTCAATCGGTTGTCCCTCGACCAGATCGATCGTGGCGGGGAGCTCCTCGGTACCAAATCCAAAGAAAGCGCCACCTCGCGGATAGTCGCCAGTGGTTGCGTCGAGCACCACCTCACCGTCAACCAACACACGAGCCCGTCCGCACTGAACCAGGCGGAACTCATATCGCGCGGTTGATGTTGGCACAACCGTTGCTGTTGCTCGGAATGAGTAAGTCTCGCCAGAAACCCCTGGCGCGGGTGATCCGAAAGCCATGAAATCGAAGCTGCCGGCTTGGATCGTCGCCTTGGCTTTGTTTGCTCGGCCTCCGGTTTCGGCGTCGCCGGGGTGGTCTAGATCAAAGCCGTCGAAGTACTGAACGGTAACGGGCCCCTGCACCAGCGGTTCCGTCAAGGCCGGGCAAGTGCGGTCAATGTCGCAGCCCCTCTCCCAGACAACCTCGGCATCGGGCAATCGTGCGCTCAGAGCATCCACTGGTGAGGTCGCGCGGTAAGCCTTGACCTTGGCGGAACCGCCGCCCATCACCTTGGCGTTGAAAGCATTGGGACCGATCACGGCCAACTTGGTGATCGCGGCGGGATTGAGCGGCAGAACCCCGTCGTTGCGCAACAAAACCGAACCGGACGCCGCGGCACGACGAATCAAGGCCCGGTCCTCGGCTCGGTCCAGTTCGGTCTCGGTGAAATCGTTGTCGTGGTCCAGCGCGCCAGTACGTTCCATCAGTGTCAAGACGTCTGCGGCGATGCGATCAAGGGCGCTGGGGGACACCTCACCGTCGTTGACCGCAGCGGTGAGCAGATTGCCATACCAGCGACCCTCGCCGGGCATCTCCAAACTCAACCCGGCGTTCGCCATGTCGACTGTGGAACGAGCCCCGAACCAGTCGGTCACCACGAAACCGTCAAAACCCCACTCCTCACGCAGCACGGTGGTGAGCAACCAATGATTGTCCGCACAGAACGTGCCGTTGAGCCGGTTATAGGCCGACATGATCCCCCAAGAACCGCCATCTTTGACGGCGTGCTCGAAGGGCACCAGATACAGTTCGCGCAGGGTTCGCTCATCGACTTGGGTGTCGATGCTGTTGCGTTCAAACTCAGAATCGTTGCCGACATAGTGTTTGGCGGTTGTAGCTACGCCACGCGACTGAACACCGCGCACAAAAGCTGCAGCCATACGCCCCGTAAGGATCGGATCCTCGCTGAACGACTCAAAATTGCGTCCGCCTTTGGGGGAACGGTGCAAGTTGATCGTGGGGGCCAACAACACTTGTGAACGTTTTGACAGGGCTTCGTCGCCCAACAGCTCCCCTAATTCCTCTACGAGACCCGGATCCCACGTTGCGCCCAGAACAGCACCGCTCGGTATGCATGCCGTGCGGCTGCCGGTACCCATGAGTCCGTCGCCGCGAGCACCGTTGGGACCATCGGTCACCTTCAGTTTCGGAACCCCGAGTCGCTCAACGCCTCGCGTGTGCCACATGTCGCCACCCGTGACCATGGCCACCTTCTCTTCGGTAGTCATCGCCGCGAGGAGTTCATCAATCCGTCTGCTCATCGCCGGAAACCTACATGTTTGTGCAGGGGGGTTCCTAACGGACCGAACAAATCGGCGAAAGATTCTCAGCCCTCGTGAACTGGGAAGCTAACTTTCGTTGCTAGCCGTCGTGTTCACCGTCGGATTCGCCTTCGGTGCCATGTTCGTCACGTCCGACCTCAGGGTGGGCGCTCCAGGTCTGGAAGTCTTCGCCTTCGGCCGAGAGGCTTATATCGGCGCTGTCGCTCGGTGCTATAGAACCGGGTGCGGTGGGGCCGAGTTCTACTCCGTTGGAGAGGTGGACTTCCACTCGAACATTTTCGAGCGTTTCGGTGGTTGTGTTCTCGACGGTACCGACGAAGGTGTCGGTGGCGGAGTCATAGCGCAGCAAGAGCCGTGCTCCCCGACGGGTTTCGTCGTAGGAATCAGCCTTGGCGTATTCGATGCCCGACTCTTCATCACCGTCGGCGATGACCGATCCTGACTCGTCGCTCTCAGAGCCTTGGCTAGTTTGGTGCTCGCCACCACCCTCCGATTCACCATTGTCATGTTCGCCCGACGACTCGTTGGCACCGTGTTCTCGGCCTTCGTCACTGTCGCTGTCGCCGCAACTTGCGAAGAGCAAAGCGAGGCAAGTGAAAACGGCGATAGCAAGGCTGTAGGGTCGGATCATCTTGAAGCTCCATTTCTGTGGACGGGGACCGCTCCAGGTGGCGATGGGTCTGACTATGGCGGAACGTTCCTTTAATGGAGGTTAGAAGCAAGGCGACCGGTGCCCCCGTTGGGGTTTCTCTAAGTTTCGTTTAACCAATGATCGGCGACGATGAACCAATGCGGATCTTGCTGACCTGTTAGATCTTGCGCGGCTTGATGAGGATCGTCATCAGCGTGAGATCGCGCCCGTCGAGCTTGTGTCTATGTGTCGGGAGACTATCGAGCGGATCGATTTCTCGGGCATTGAAATCGATTTGCACGCCACTGGCCCCATTGCGGTTGAAGGTGTCGGCTCGCTACTTGAGCGAGCAGTTTCCAACTTGATTGACAGCGCGACAACCCACGCCGAACGTTGTATCCGCGTCCACGCAAAAGAGACAGCGACGGCGGTTGAGATCGTAGTTGAGGACGACGGTCCTGGAATCCCCGAAGTCGACCGACTTCGCGTGTTTGAACGCTTCACCCGACTCGACGAATCTCGCGAACGCAACACTGGTGGAAGCGGACTCGGTTTGGCTCTGGTGAGAGCGATCGTCGAACGCCACAACGGCAATGTCACCGTCGGTGAGTCGCTAAGCCTCGGTGGCGCTCAATTCAAGATCGAACTGCCCGCGGGCCTAGTCACGCGCTCGTTTTCAACTAGGCGGTAACGGGCGACGGACAATAGCATGAAAGCTCTACGGCATTTCAGGTCGCGTTCCAAGCCAGGAGGATGAAGCGATGCTCGACATGATTATCAAAGGTGGGTCCATCGTTGATGGGACGGGTGCGGCACCAGCGGTGGGTGACATCGGCATTAGCGATGGCCGCATCGTCGCTGTCGGGCAGGTCGATGAGCCGGCAGCGGAGATAGTGGATGCCAGCGGCTTGGTGGTCTGCCCTGGATTCGTCGATCCCCACACGCACTACGACGCACAAGTCTTCTGGGACCCGCACACAACCCCGTCGAACCTCTTTGGCGTCACCTCAATGATCGGCGGTAACTGCGGTTTCACCCTGGCACCGCTCGGCGACGAATCCGACGGCGAATATCTGAAAAAGATGATGGTCAAGGTGGAAGGAATGGCGCTTGAGGCGCTGGAGTTGGGAGTGCCGTGGAACTGGCGCAGTTTCGGTGAATATCTCGACCGTGTCGCCGAAAACGGCTCGGCCATCAACGTTGGTTTTCTTGTGGGCCACTGCGCCCTGCGCCGACTGGTTATGAAAGATGACTCGGTGGGGCACGAAGCCAGTGCTGAACAAGTCGAACAGATGCGGGAACTGCTCAAAGAATCCATCGAAGCGGGCGGTCTTGGTTTCTCGACCGGCCGGTCCTTCACCCACAACGACTGGGACGGCAACCCCGTGCCGAGCCGTTGGGCAGCCTGGGACGAAGTGCTGGAACTCTGCCGCGAAACCTCAGCCCATCCTGGTACGACCCTTGAATGGGTGGCCGACGGTTGTCTCAACGGATTCGAGGACGATGAAGTCGAGTTGATGACAAGAATGTCGGTTGAAGGCCAACGGCCGCTCAACTGGAATGTGCTTACCATCGACTCGGCACGCCCCGAGGCCTACCGTAACCAAATAGCGGCTTGCGAAAAAGCCAACTCACAGGGAGCGAAGATCGTCGCTCTCACCATGCCGATCCTGGTCGGCATGAACATGAACCTCGGCAGCTTCTGCGCGTTGCATCAACTCCCGGAGTGGAAAACAATCTTCAGCCTCGACTACCCCGAGCGGATGGCGAAACTGCGAGACCCCGAGGTGGTCACCTGGCTTGAGAATCAGGCGGCTCTTCCCGAAGCGGGTGTGTTTTCTCGCCTTACCGGCTGGGACAACTATCTAGTCGGCGACACCTACTCGGCTGCAAACGAAGGTCTCAAGGGCCGCACGGTCGGCGACATCGCCCGTGAGCGGGGCAAACGGGCATTCCACACGATGGTCGAGATTGCACTCGAAGATGATCTCGCCACGGTGTGGTGGCCGCTGCCGACCGATGATGATGCCGAGAGTTGGCGGCTGCGGGCCCAAGCATGGGAACACGAGGCGGTGATGATCGGCGGCTCGGACGCGGGCGCACACCTTGATCGCATGGCCGGTGCTACCTATACCACCGCTTGGCTCGCCGATTGTCTGCGCGGCCGACAGCTCACCAGTATGGAGAATGCAATCCGGCATCTCACTGACGTGCCCGCCCGGCTCTTCGGTTTGCGAGACCGAGGGCGTGTCGCCGAAGGGTATTTTGCCGACTTGGTGGTGTTCGACAGCGAAGAGGTTGGGGCCACTGACGTGGAGTTGGTATTCGACCTGCCAGGTGACAGCAAGCGCCTCTACTCCGAAGCCACCGGTATCAAACGGGTGATGGTGAACGGTGTCACAACCGTGCTTGACGGTGAGGCGACCGACGAACTCCCCGGCAAGGTGCTGCGCAGCGGCGCCGACACCGTCACTGTTCCGGTCCCCTAACCGTCGCGCAGTTGGCTGCCGGCATCGTGAGCGGCAAAGATCACACGGCCAGCCCTCATACCGCCGACCACGTCAGACATCATGCGATTCATGGCGTAGCAAACGGTGAGTGAGTTCTCGACATCTACCACAGCCATCGAACCACCCCACCCGGCCCAGAACAGGGTGCGATCATTGATCCCGAGCGGCATTGCTGGCGTGCTGAGCCCGTAACCAATACCGAAGGTCATGTTGTGACCGATTATCAGGTCGGGTCCGGATGCCTGCACTTCGAAAATCCGCTCGATCGTGTCCTGACCAAGGAAACGAACCCCGTGTGATTCACCGCCTTGGCCCAGGATGGAGACAACTTGAGCAACCGAGCGGGCGTTACCGTGGCCGTTGGAAGCAGGGAATTCGGCTCTGCGCCAGCGGTCAGTGTTGACGAACTGAGTATGTTTAGCTTCTCCTTGAGCCTGACGGGCCGGGATCGGGTCGCTGTGGTTACCGATGCCTTCAGCTTCATCGGTGCGCATTTCTGCTACACGATCGAACTCCGCATCATCGAGTCCGATGTGAAAGTCGGCACCCAGAGGGCCAGCGATCTCTTCGCGAAAAAAGGTGCCGAGTGTGCGCCCTGTCACCCGTCGTACTACCTCACCGAGTAACCATCCCTGGGTGGATGCGTGGTAGCCCGAGGCTGTGCCCGGTTCCCACCAAGGAGTCTGAGCCGCCAGGTTGGCGCAGCAGTGGTCCCAGTCATACATCTCTTCTTTGGTGATCGGCGGATCGAACCCAGGCACGCCAGCCGTGTGGCTCATCAAGTGACGAATGAGCACTCCCTCTTTGCCGGCGGCGGAAAACTCGGGCCAGTGTGCCGCCACAGGATCATCTACCGAAAGCATCCCGCGGTCGTGCAGCACCAACACGCACAGCGCGGCGATCATCTTGGTGGTTGACCAGACATTGACGATCGTGTCGTGTTGCCACGGTTTCGTTTCGGCGACGTCTCGATGCCCGCTCCACAAATCGACTACCAACTCACCCTGGTAGACCACAGCACACGAAGCACCCAGGTCGCCTTCATCAAAATTGGTCGAGAAAGCCTCCCGCACGCCTTCAAATCCAAGCTCACAAGTCCCATGTATCTCAGCCACAGCCGTACCGTATCGGCTTCAGCGGGCGTGGTGGGGTGTTGATGTTTCGGGTACTTTGGATGCTTGGGCACGGGTAGCCCAGGGGAGATCGAATCGGGTTGGCGTGCGCGGGCCGTTGAGAATCCAACCAATAGGCGTGTAGCGGACGAACAACTGATAGCTGGCCAGCAGAATCGCAGTGGCGACCACGCTGATCCCAAGGAACTTGAGTGACGCCGGGAGGTCCCAGTCTCGGACCCAGTCCTGACCTGCGATTACCAGCGGCAAGTGCATCAGATACAGCCAGTAGGCCGAGTCGCTCAGATAGCGAACGCCCGGTCGTTCGACCGCGAGGAAGCGGCGGGATAGTCCCATCAGGCCGACGATCATGGCCCAGGCGAACGTGACCTGAAGCGCTGCGGCCACAGGCCAGATCGGGTCATCTGCGTAGGTGACGCCGAGCGCTATGGGCAACACAATGATGACCGTCAGTGGTAACAGGACTGTCCAGTGGCGTCCGATTGTGTCAACAAGCAGCTCACCTGCGTGGTTACGTCTGTTGTACATGAGCGCCCCGAACCCAAAAAAGACGGCGTAGTAGGCAAGGACGTGAAAGTCGGGTACGAGGGCGGTTGACGTGTCGGGTCCGAACACTCGGAATTCGCCCCACTCACCCATTCGGAGTTGCGGAAGGAACGTGAATGGGACGAGCAACCACATAACCGTCCAAGCGACACGATCAAGCGGGATTCGATCCGCGAAGGAGCGTTCCAAGAGCTCGACGATTCTCGCCACTACGACGAAGCCGACCACGAACAAGCACAGGAACCACAGGAACCACAAGTGGTGGAAGCTCGTAATCCATGTTTCGGGCCCCTCGAAACCGTCGTCGTCGGCAGCCTCGTCCGTTTTGGGCGCGTCTTCGGCGCCGAAAGCCCACCATGGGACATCGTCCCAGTCCTGGCCCCCCACCCGCGGGTCGGGCGCTTCCGCCGCGACGAGCAGGTCAGCGGCTTCCTCGTTGCCGAACACGAAGGTTGAACCCACAGGCGTGTTGCCGGCGTAGTCGACAACGGTCGGGTCCGCCCCGGCTTCCAACAGCAGCCTCACCACCTCCGGATCACCCATGAACGCCGCCCAGTGCAGGAAGGTGCCGCCGTCCTCGCCGCGGCTATCAAGGTCGGCTCCGGCCTTGATAGCCCTTAGCGTCGCTTCGGAATCACCTTCCGCGATCGCAACGAAAAGGGCAGTCCCCGGGTCGTCCGGTCGATCAACGGCCCGCTCGACGACCCAGTCGACCAGCGGCACGATCGTCACAACTCCGATCGCCAACGGCACGGCGATCCGCTTGACTCTTTGACCCAGCAGTGATGACATGCCCCGACGACGCCACACCATCACGGTGAAGAAGCCAGACAGCAAGAAGAACAAGGGCATGCGGAAGCCGTGTACGGCGAGGAAGAACTCGTCGTAGCCCGCGTCGAGGTCGGCCTTGTTGTCGGTTACCGCCCAGAAACCGGGAAAGAAAGACAGCGACGCATGCAGTCCGATTCCCAACAACATCGCAAACCCGCGCAAAGCATCGAGGTCATGGCGTCGTTTTCCACTTGCTGGTGTCGCATCGGGCGAGGTCATGGTGTCGGCCGCGATGGGCTGTGTCATCGAGTGTTTGTCTAGCATAGACACGGCTATAGCAAAATGATATCATGATGCTAATCGACAATATAGAAAGAAACCCATGGATCAACTCAAAGAAACCTCTAGCCGGTCCCGGTCAGGCGTGCTGTGGCTCGCCGCTGACCTGCTGATGCTCATCGCGTCGGTCCTGCTCTACATCTTCGGCGGAATCGCCGCCAGCCTCTGGATGATTCTCCTGGCGGTCCTGCTATCGATCACGGTGTTTGTTGTCTCGTTCAGTTTCTTCATGGTGCAACCCAACCACGGGGCTGTGCTGATGTTCTTCGGGGACTACCGCGGCACAGACACAAAACCGGGGTTGCGAATCGCAAATCCGTTATACGTATCGAAGAAAGTGTCGCTGCGGGTCCGTAACTTCACGACCCAGACCTCCAAGGTAAACGACGGCCGCGGCAATCCGATCGAGATCGCTGCGGTAGTTGTGTGGCGCGTCGTCGACACCGCCCGAGCGATGTTCGGAGTCGACAACTTCACCTCCTACGTCCACACCCAGTCCGAGTCAGCGGTCCGGCAACTGGCCCGCTCCTACCCTTACGACGCATTCGACGAGACTGACGTGACCACCCTCATCGGTGCCACCAGCGAAGTCAACGCGCACCTGCTAGTCGAACTGCAAGAACGAGCCGACGACGCCGGCGTTGAAATCCTCGAAGCCCGAATCACCGACCTCGCGTATGCACCAGAGATCGCCGAAGCCATGCTTCGCCGCCAACAAGCGGCTGCGATCGTCGCGGCCCGCAAAGAAATCGTCAACGGCGCGGTGTTGATGGTGCGCGATGCGGTGCGTGGACTCGAAGAGGGGGAAGATGGCGAGAACACCATCCCCCTCGACTCCGACCGTAAGGCCACATTCGCCTCGAATCTCATGACGGTGATCGCCAGCGACAGTCCAACCAACCCTGTCGTAAACGTCGGCACGCTGAACCGATAGTCCTTGGGTAGAGGGACATCATGGCCCGGCAACGAAAGCAATACCTGCTGCGGATACCTCAGGATCTATACGACATCTATGAGACCTGGGCCGGCGACGAGTTCCGGTCGGTCAACGCGCAGATCGAAGCTACCCTTGTTGACGGTGCACGCCGCGCCAACCGCCTCAAACGACTCACGCCCGAAACCGGCGAAGACCGCCACCGAGAGGACCGCCACCGAGAGGACCGCGACACAGCGCCTGCTAAACCGTCTTCGAGGTCCGCTTGATGTCTGTCACATGGCGAGGGAAGAGTAGCCGAGAGAAGGGATCCCGATGAGACGACTGCTGATGGTGTTGTGCGCGCTGGTGCTCGGTGCGGTTGCTTGCGGAAGCAACGACGCTGAGCCAATAGCAGCCGAAGCAGCCGATACCGCGCCGAACGCAACAGTCAAGACGATCCGCATCGGGGCGGCGCTCAGCGAAACGGGAAGGTTCTCAGTGGAAGGCAAAGACTCCTGCCAAGGCTACGACACCTGGCTTCGCTGGGTGAACGAAGAGTATGGCGGGATCGAACTCCCCGATGGGCGCTACGAGGTCGAGATCATCTACTACGACGACGAGTCCGATGCCGACACCGCTGCCAGTCTCGTCCAACGGCTGATCGATGAAGATGACGTCGACTTCCTACTCGGCCCATATTCAAGCGGCCTGACAATGGGCGCGTCAGCTATCAGCGAAGCAGCCGATGTGATCATGGTGGAGGGCAACGGAACTTCCAACTCGATCTTCGAGCGGGGCTTCGACAACCTCTTCCTCGTCGCCACGATCGCCAGTGACTACACCAAGAGCGGCATTGAGACATTCGCGGCGCAAGGGGCAACTACCAAAGCTCACCGAGGAACTAGGCGATTTCGCTGAACTTGTCGTCGGCCCCACTCAGTGGGAAGCGACCATGGACTACGAAGGCCAATGGTTCGGCACCGCTTCTGATTATGCGGCGCGCTACGAGTCTTATTGGGGGGAGCCACCGGTGTATCAGGCGGCATCGGCCACAGCCTCCGCGTTAGCCTTGCACATAGCCATAGAGCAGGCTGGCACTATCGAAACCGAAACGGTGAAGTCAGCGCTACGCCAGATGGAAGTCGAGACGTTCTACGGTCCGATCGGATTCGACGAACGAGGCGTCAACACATTGAAACCCATGGGCACAGTGCAGGTTCAGAACGGCGCGATCAACGTGGTCGCCCCTCCCGCAGCCGCCGTTGCCGAATTCGTGTTCCCCCGTCACTGAACCCGTAGGCCGGTAGCGTGGCTACAGCGGCGGCGCGATCGTGTCGGCGACGAGTGCGTCGACGACGGCTTTGAGCGCCTCGTCTTCGCTGGCACCCTCTTCGAGGGCAGTGTGGTAGACCGCCAGTTGGCGATCCGCGGAGGAACCCCGCTCACAGATTGTCAGCGCATGCTCCACTTCGGCAACGCAGTCCAAGACCTCGGCGTCGGGCCTGACCAATTCGACCAGTTCCGTTACCAGATCCGAGAATGGCACCAGTTCGCCTTTCCCAAAGTCGATCAACTCGCCGCCAATCCCGTAGCGCTGGGCTCGCCACAGGTTCTCCGACAGCAAGAAGTTGGAGTAGCTGCGCCAACGCCGATTCTCCGATTTGAGCCTCCAGAGCATCCTCAACAGACAGACGTACAAAGCGGCGACGGCGATGGTGTCCTCCATCTTCGTGGGCAGGTCAGCGACCCGCATCTCAAGTGTGGGGTAGCGCTCCGACGGGCGGATGTGCCACCACACCTTGCTGGAGTCCTCGATGATCCCGGCATTCACCAACACGTCCACATGGCGCCTGAATTCGGACCACGAGTCGAACTTGTCTGGGAACCCGGTGCGTGGCAAGGTCGCGAACAGCGTCGTGCGGTAGCTCTTGAGGCCGGTGTCGCTACCCTCCCAGAAAGGCGACGAGGTCGACAGGGCCAAAAGATGCGGCAAGAAGTACGTGGCCTGGTTCATTAGATCGATCCGCAAGTCGGGATCCTCGATACCGACATGGACGTGCAACCCAGAGATGACCAACTGCCGGGATACCCCCTGCAGATCCTCAACCAAGGCTTGGTAGCGCTCTCCTTCGGAGTACTCAAGTTGGTTCACCCGCGCGAACGGATGAGTCGAGGCGGCGATCGGCGCCAACCCGTACTCGGCAGCGGCCTCAGTCACAGCTAGGCGCAGCAGTCCGACATCGGCGCGAAGGTACTTCATATCGGCGCAGATGCCTGTGGCGATCTCGATTTGCGAGCTGAAAAGCTCCCTGGCCACCAGACCGTGGCGCAGGTCGGCCACCTTCTCTAGCAGGCCGGGAGGCTGCTTGGCGACCATAACTCCGGTCTCGCGCTCCACCAGCAGATACTCCTCTTCGACACCCATCGACCAGGTCGGCTCCTCGGCCACTGCTGCTCCTATCTGGTAGTCGCAGTGAGCATAGTGCCGCAATGAACGTCCGAACGCCTCCGGCCAACCCACTGTCGCCCGCCCAGTGCTGCAGATTCACCTGCGCAGAGAATTACAACAGACTGTGGTCGTGAGTGAGTTTTTGGGCTAGCACGATTGAGCCACGGTGTTGCTCAGCAGCGGGGTTGGTGCATAACCAGGCTACGGCCGCGCCGATCTGCTCTGGAGTGCCAGCGGTGAAGTTGCGCTCGTATTGTTTGGCTCGACCGGACGCGATCTGTCGTTCGGTAGCTACATGTCCGGGATCAATGTTGAAAGCTCGAATCCCATCGTCGGCGTGTTCAACCTCAAGCATCGGTGCCACACGCTCGAAGGCCGCCTTGGTCATGGCGTAGCCCATTCCCCAACCCCCAGAACCGATCCGGTTGGTAGGAGTCGTGTAGGCGGTGGCCGAGATGATGTTGACAACGATGCCTCCGCCCGCCGCAATCATGGTTGGCAAGGCTGCATGGAGCACTGCTAGATGAGCGAACAAGTTGCCTTCAAACAGCTTTTGGATCTGCTCATCAGTCAGATCCATGAACTCCAACATCGCACCGGGCCCTTGGTAGATGGCATTGTTCACGACAACGTCAAGGCGCTCAAAGTACGCAACCGTGTGGTGTACCGCGGCTTCGACAGTGGCCCGATCGAGAACGTCCATGTACAGCGACAACGCCCGCCCGCCAGCGGATTCGATCCCAGCCCCGGTCGTGTCGAGCCCACCCGGCACAATAATGCTGTCATCGCCTTCAAGGCGACGATCACCGTCGACAAGAGTACGGGCCGTGATTGCGAGGTCGTAACCAGCATGAGCCAACGCCAAGGCGATGGCCTTGCCGAGACCACGGCTGGCCCCAGTAACCAAGGCAACTGGCCGAGACTCAGCAGTCGAGTCAGTCATCAGATGTGGCTGCGGTCCTCGGGGGCTATATGAAGCTCGAAAGCGGCGTGAAGTTTCGCCACCGCCTGCTCAACCTGGGCCTCACGAACCACGCACGACACCCGAATCGCCGATGTCGAGATCATCTCGATGTTGATGTCGTTGTCAGAAAGAGTCTCGAACATGGTGGCCGCAACTCCCGGGTTGGTCTTCATACCAGCCCCGACAAGGCTGACTCGAGCGATTGCGTCGTCGGCCACAACGCCGGCCGCGCCGAGCGACCCGAGAATAGAGTTGACCGCCCCTAAGGCTGCCTCAACCTGATCATGGGGCACAGTGAAGCTGATATCGGTATGACCCTGCGCCGACACGTTTTGCACGATCATGTCGACGTTGATATCAGCAGTCGCCAATGTGCGAAACAGCAACGCCGCCACACCGGGACGGTCAATAACCCCCGAGACGGTCATCTTCGCCTCGCTGGTGTCATGCGTTACCGCGGAAATCAGTGCACCTTCCATGGGACCCTCCTTGGTTACCCAGGTACCGGGAACCCACGAGAACGCGCTGCGCACATGCAACTTCACTCCGTAGGCCCGGGCCAACTCAACTGACCGCATCGCCGGCTTGGGGCAGCCGGTAGCGGTCATCTCGAGGAGTTCTTCGTATGAGATTTGATCGATCCGTTGAGCGTTGGTCACCAGCCGCGGATCGGTGGTGAACACGCCGGGAACATCGGTATAGAGCTCGCAGGCGTCGGCATCCAAGGCGTGGGCGAGCGCCACTGCGGTGGTGTCAGAACCACCGCGGCCCAAAAAAGTGACATTGTTATCGGTCGAAACTCCCTGCGAACCCCCGACTACAGGTACACGACCAGCTTGGAGCGCCTCGCGGATACGGTCGGGACGCAGCTCAAGGATCTTGGCGTTTTGGTGGGTTGCGTCGGTAAGGAAACCCGCCTGGCTGCCAGTGAACGAATCGGACTCAACCCCCAGATCGTGTAAGGCCATCGAAACCAGCGCGCAGGCTTTGCGCTCACCTCCGGTGATGAGCATGTCCATTTCCCGCCCCGGTTTTGTGCCGGATACCTGATCGGCGAACCGCAGAAGCTCGTCGGTTTCTTTGCCCATCGCCGAAGCGACCAGCACGATTTGGTCGCCTCTCCTGTGGCTACGAGCCACATAGTCAGCGACCTCACGGATGCGATCGGGGTCGCCCACCGAGGTGCCGCCGAACTTCTGAACAAGGAGTGCCACGACCAGTAAGGCTACCGTCGGCCAAACCGCTCTCGCTCGTGAGATACTGACCGCTGTGGCTTCCCCCAACGCCGAAGGTGTTTTTCTGCGGATTCCTGCGCTTCAGCCGTACGCGCCAATCGTGCGAGTGGGAGCGGCCGCACTGGCTATCCACCTTGGCATGAGCTTTGTGGAGATCGATGATCTGAGATTGGTGATCGACAAGGCAATGATCATGCTGCTCGACGGGTTCGAAAGCACACCGGGCGCGCAAGGCAAAGCATCAGGAGAAGCGGACCTTTACATCGACGTGGTCTTTCGTATCGCGGAGAACCGCTTCGAGTTCGAAGCCACTCGCAGCGTTACCGCAGGTGTGTCTGAAACGGCGGTACGTCTCTTCGACGACACCGCTCGTGAACTTGTCGACGAACTGCGCGTCGACGTCGATACCGGAGCGATCTGGCTGGGTAAGGCTCTCGCCGACGTACGCTGAGACCATGCTGGCCTGGATGGATCTGGAAATGACGGGGCTCGATCCCGACCAAGACACGATCTTGGAGATCGCAACGCTTATCACCGACGACAACCTTGAGTTGATCGCCGAGGGACCAGACTTGATCATCCATGCCGGCGAAGAGGATCTGACCGGCATGGACGATGTTGTCGTCAAGATGCACACCCGAAGCGGGCTGCTGTCTGAGGTTCGAGAGTCGACCGTGAGCCTTGCCGAAGCGGGAGCACAGACTTTGGCCTTTTTAAAGCAACACATCGACCAAGCGCGCACGGTTCCGCTATGTGGCAACTCAATCGGTACTGACCGTCGTTTCCTGGCCAAACACCTCACCGAGATAGAGGAGTTTTTCCACTACCGCTCAGTTGATGTGTCGACCATTAAGGAACTCGTTCGCCGCTGGAATCCTGAAGTCTTGGCGTCTGCCCCCCAAAAGGCCACGGGCCATCGGGCCATGGACGATGTTCGAGAGAGCCTGGAAGAACTACGCCACTATCGCGCGACTGTATTTCGCCTGTCGTAGCTGTGCTTTCGCCGGGCGTAGCCGGAGCCGCGGGAGGGCTGTGCTTTTGCCGGGCGTAGCCGGAGCCGCGGGAGTCCTAAGGGTGCCAGGGTGGCTGTGCTTTCGCCGGGCGTAGCCGGAGCCGCGGCAACGCTCTAGGGTTCGGGGGTGATCTACCGCAAACAAGAACAGGAACCTGCCTCGACGGAAGTTCGTGAAGTAGCCTCTGGGGTGTTGCGGATGCAACTGCCGATTTCTATGCCAGGGTTGGGTCATGTGAATTGCTACGCCCTCGAAGACTCCGATGGTGTCGCCCTGGTTGACCCGGGTCTCCCCGGTGAGGAGTCTTGGCAGGCGCTGATGGATCGCTTGGCGACGGCGTCGATACCCGTCGAGCGTGTCCACACGGTGGTGGTGACTCACAGCCACCCAGACCACTTCGGGGGGAGTGACCAACTCCGAGAGGTCGCCGGGGCCGAGGTACTGACGCATGAGGCGTTCCACAGCCGAATTCTGGAGGCCGGAGACGACTTCGACCTGGAACTGCTCGAAATGGACAACGAGGAGATTGTCGAGCTCTGGAAACAGCGGATCACCGAATCCGAACGAACCCCGTGGGGTGAGATCCGTCAACCGCCACCAGACGAAGTGATGCTCAAATGGTTGCACATGGACCCCGCAGGTCACCGCCGTTTTCTCGCACCTCACCCAACAATCCGGGTAGCCGACGGCGATCCCGTTCGGCTCGCCAATCGTGACTGGTTTGCTGTTCACACCCCCGGCCATACCTTCGACCACCTGTGTCTGTTTGACCCGGAACATGGAGTGCTGCTGTCCGGGGATCATGTTTTGCCCACGATCACCCCTCACATAGCCGGAAACCCGAATCTAGGCGACCCCTTAGCTACCTTTTTTGCTTCGCTCGACAAGGTGGCCGGCTTGGATGGTCTCACCTGTGTATTGCCAGCTCATGGACATCCTTTCGAGGATCTAGCGGGTCGCTGTGATCACATCCAAGAGCATCACGCGGATCGCTTGCAGTTGTTGCGCGACGCTGCTGCTGCTCACCCTGACGCACCGGTTGAAGCTTGGATGAAGGTGCTTTTCAAGGAGCGTTCTTGGGGGGAGATGGCTGCCAGCGAAACCTTTGCCCATCTCGAACATCTGCGTCTCATCGGCGACGGTGACGTTCGCCGCGACGAAGACGGTCTGCTGCGCTTCACGTTGTCGTCTCGGTGACGTGACGACTAGTTGGATCTCAGCGGGTTGGGGGTTTGAGGGGCCGGACGCGGGCGACGCTACCGGCTATGCCGTTAGTTGTGAGCCAGGTGTCTACGCCTCCGTCAAAAGCCAGCCAACGCAGGTGCACTTCGCTGTCGGACTCGACGCCGGGTCCGTGCTCAAGCTCAGCGCAGATTGATCCGGGAGTCCATCCAGAAAGGTGAAGAGCTTGTTCCACGGGGGCCCATTGGGCGGCGTTGTTCACATGTCCGAGCAGGTCAATATCGGTGAAGCGCAAAGGCCATAGGTCGTCATTTGCATTGTCGGGCCAAGCCGTCGGCAAAGTCGTGCGGGCCGAGACCCGGCGATTGCCCGCGCTCTCACCCCAGATCTCAAAGAAGTCGTCGTTGAGCCTTGCGGGTCGCAAGGTTTTGCGATCGATGTGGACCCAGATAGTGACAGCCTCGACGTCGGCGCCCTGCTGACCACGGACTTGGGTGCGCCGCTCGGCCCAGCGACTTCCATAACCGCTGCACCAGGTCGACAACTCGATCCATTCTTGGAAGACAGGCGCGGTGCGAACCTCAACCATTGTGCGCCGCACGATCCAATTCATCGGGTTCGCCAGGTTGCTGTCGGTGGAATCGTCGCGGGCGACATCTTGTAGATGCCGCACCAGCGCGTCCAGGCGACATCGTCCCCGAGGATCGACATCAGCGAGTCGCACCCGACGTCCGCGCTCAAAAACTCGTCCGCTCTTTGGGCGAGGCGTGATCTCTGTAGCCCCTGGCTCAGCCACTTGCTATTCCCATTCGCCCTATTCCCATTCGCCCTATTCCCATTCGCCCTATTCCCATTCGCCCTATTCCCATTCGATAGTGCCGGGCGGCTTTGAAGTGATGTCGTAGGCAACACGGTTTACGCCGGGCACTTCGTTGATAATGCGGCTGCTCATCACCTCCAACACTTCGTGTGGGATACGCGCCCAGTCTGCGGTCATGGCATCCTCACTGGTGACCGCGCGGATGATGACGGGGTGGCCGTAGGTGCGCTCATCGCCCATGACGCCCACAGTGCGGATATCTGGTAGCACAGCAAATGACTGCCAGATCCTGCGTTCAAGACCGACGTTGCGCAACTCCTCGAGCACAATGAAATCCGCCTGTTGAAGGGTGGCAACCTTGTCGGGAGTGACCTCGCCGATAATGCGGACACCGAGGCCTGGACCGGGAAATGGTTGGCGTTCAACGATTTCATCGGGGAGACCCAGTTCGCGGCCCACCTGGCGAACCTCGTCTTTGAACAGGCTCCTCAGCGGTTCAACCAAAGAGAATTCGATGTCGTCAGGCAGTCCGCCGACGTTGTGGTGGCTCTTGATCGTGGAAGCATGCTTCCCTCCCGACTCAATGACATCGGGGTAAAGCGTTCCCTGAACCAAGAAACTGGCCCCTCCCGCCTGAGCTTGTGCTCCTTCAAAAACACGAATGAAGAGCTCGCCAATGGCCTTTCGTTTCGCCTCAGGTTCGGTGATACCCGCTAGAGCAGCGAAGAAACGATCCTGTGCCTGCGCATGCACGAGTCGAACCCCGAAGTTGCGTTCGAACGTCTCAACCACCTGGTCGCCTTCATTGAGCCGCATCAGACCCGTATCGACAAAAACGCAGGTGAGTTGATCACCGATCGCTCTGTGCACCAGCGCGGCGGCGACCGCCGAGTCGACCCCTCCACTGAGCCCGCAGATAGCGGTCTGGTCACCGACCTGTTGACGGATCTGGGCGACAGCGGTGTCGATGATCGAGTCCATCGTCCAAGAGCCAGAGCTCCCGCAGGCGTCGGTCAAGAAACGCTCAATCACGGCTTGGCCGTGCGTGGTGTGAATCACCTCAGGGTGGAACTGCACGCCGTAGAGCTTCTGATCGTGGTCCTCAAAAGCAGCTACCGCAGCGGCTGAAGTAGAAGCTGTCGCAGTGACTCCATTCGGGGGTTGCACAATCGCGTCGAAGTGGCTCATCCACACCTGTTGGGTTTCGGGAGTGCCCCCGAGCAGACAACCACCGTCGGCGTCGAGCGACATCGTGGTTCGGCCGTACTCACCGCGACCGCTGTGATCCACCCGGCCCCCGTTCTGCTGAGCGATCATCTGCGCGCCGTAACAGATCCCGAGAATGGGGACATCAAGGTCGTAGACCTCGGGATCGATCAGGATTGCGCCTTCGACGTGAACCGAGGCTGGACCCCCACTGAAGATAATCCCCGTCGGGTTCTTGGCTGCTATCTCCTCCGCGGTGATCGTAGGTGACACGATCTCGCTGTAGACATTGGCTTCCCTCACCCGCCGAGCAATCAACTGGGCGTACTGAGCACCAAAGTCGACCACGAGAACCGTCTCAGTTCTCTCCGCTCTTGAGTTCACCGCAACCGCACTCACCCGAGGACAACCTCAACCTTGGCTGTGTCATCCGCGTTCGCTGTGTCTTCAACTCCGGTGGCAATGGCCAGCAGTTGACGGAGCATCGCTCCGGTGGCACCCCAGACAGTGTCGCCAACCAGTTCAAAAAAGGTGATCGCCCTGGGCCTATCGAACTGGGGCAAAGGCCAGAACTCCTCGCGCCACACGTCGTCTGAGAGTAGTTCGCGAAACGAGACATGACGGATCAGTTCCACTTCGATCGGGTCTCGTTTCAGGGTCGGTTTCTGATCGGTGACTGCCACGAACGGGGTAACCAAAGTTGCCGAACCAACAGTCACGAAGCTGTCCAGTTCACCGATCCGTCGAATCGTCGAGGGATCGATTCCGACTTCTTCTTGTGCTTCACGCACAGCAGTTGTCCAAAGGTCGGCATCGCCTGATTCGCGGCGGCCACCGGGAAACGCGACTTCGTGAGCGTGGTGACGCAAGCGTGGCGAGCGCCTTGTCAAGACCATGTAGACATCGTCTGAGCGTTCGTACAGCAAACAAAGCACGGCGCTATGGCCGATGCCTTCGCTGACTGTGCCCACCAATTGTGGAGTCCTACTGCGAGAGAATGCCGTGGTGATATCGGAGAGGGTGACCCGGCGATCTCGGCTGGGGATATGCGCCCAGGGTGCTGGCCCACCCATCTTTGCGCCCTCGGGGCGTGGTATTTCCTGAGGGCCACCCCGTCCCGCGGGAATCAGAGCAAACGGTTCGGTCTGCGGGGTCTCAAGCGAAGACGCATTGGCGTGATCGGTTGTCACCGCATCGACGCTATCCGCCCAAGCCCTGTATTGGGCTAGAGCTGCGCGGCTAGACGCCAAACTGACGAACGTGCATGGCTCCGCTCAGCCGGGGATGTCGAGGATCAGGCCCAGGACTTCGCGGATCTGTGCGAGGCGGGCCGCTCCGACATTGCCGAGTCGGTCCTCTATTCGACCTGTGGCTACCGCTCGGACATGCTGGCACTGGGCCGCCGAGCGGAGATCGAGACCGTTGGAGGGATCGGCGTCGAACCGTCACCTCCGAGGCGAAGCCGCGCACCCGTGAACTAAGCGGCACCACCTGCACGACGGAGACACCGCCGTCGATAACTCGCTGAGCGGTCATGACCACCCCCGGATGACGGAAGCCAGCCTCGTGCCCCGTCGGCGCGCCCAGATCGATCATGACGACGTCACCCGAGGTCAGCATCGAGCCATGCAGTCTCGGCTTCGCTCAGATCGGCCCGCAGGTCGGCACCCATCCGGTCCTGGCGCAGGCATCGCACCGCGATCGCAACGGTGTCACCCACGGTGGCTCCCAACTCAGCCGCGAGCCTCTTGAGTTCTTGGTGGGTGGAGACATCTATGCGGACACGCGCGTGAACGCGGAGCGGCCCGGGCTAAAGACCTAGACCGCTGTTTTGGTTGACACTGGATATTGTTCTTGAGGCTTTGCTTGGTCGCGCTTGAGATCTGGGAGGAGTTGTCAAATATGAGCACAACGACAAACCGCGAGTTGTGTCGGCAACTGGTAAAGGCGGAATCAGAGAGCGAAGCGATCCAGGTCTTGCGCGAAGCAGCGCTGTGGGATGACATAGATTGTTGGACTCCGCTTGGGGGGATCGATAACAATTACGGAACGATCATCAATCAACAGGCCTCCAGGGAAGCTGCGCTTGCCGAAAAAATCACCAACAGCATCGACGCGAGGCTCATGGCCGAATGTCGGCGGGTCGGGCATGATCCGGAGG
Organism: Candidatus Aldehydirespiratoraceae bacterium; assembly: GCA_965249055.1. Taxonomy (GTDB): domain Bacteria; phylum Actinomycetota; class Acidimicrobiia; order Acidimicrobiales; family Aldehydirespiratoraceae; genus VXYK01. The sequence continues at coordinate 1,666,044 of CBDFKX010000002.1, forward strand.
CGTCGCTAACGAAAGTCGGTACTGAGATGCCGACTAACCCAGCTGATGCTGTCGACTTGTTCGGTTGTAGCTGGAAGCGTGCAGACGAGACTGTTGACGGGCTGAAGGATAATGCACTGACATCCCATGCCCAGAAAATCGCGCTTGCGGTGACCGGGAGAAAAGGTTCGCACCCTGCGTGCGTCTCGGTAGTGGACCAAGGAGAGGGTCAGACACCGGATAGCTTCCCAGACACGTTCTGTTCCATCCATCAGAGCAACAAGAACAAGGTCAAATTCGTGCAAGGCCGTTACAACATGGGCGGCACGGGGACCCTTCGATTCTGCGGTGACCAGGGGATCCAACTAATTGTGTCCCGACGTGACCCAGCGTTTGGCGAGCATCCTGCCTGGGGATTCACGGTGTTCCGCAAGCTCCCTCCGGCTCCTGACGAGCGCAATCCCTATTGGGCCTATCTGGTTGCTCCGGCGGATGGCAGGGATGGAACGCCGTCAGGTCGGATAATCCGGTTTGTTGCCGATCGAGTAAAGCTACTGCCAGGAGGTGCCACCGACGGTGGCCAGCGACGGCCGTGGACCGTGCCGGTAGGCCACGGCACGTTGGTGAAGCTCTACGACTTCATTAAAGCTGGGAACGCTTCCGATACCCGTTCTTCGGGAAGGTCGATGTCACTGGCTGCCCGACTGGAAATTGAATTGGTAGATCCTGCGCTGCCCTTTCGGGTGCATGAATGCCGCTATCCGGATTCAAAAGGGAATTCCACGGTGAATTGTGTAGGGCTGGTCAACAGATATGCACCAAGGCGAAGCCGACAATCGTTGGAGGACAGTTTTCCGTTCACTGCCAAGCTGACAAGTCCTTCTGGCGTCAAGCCCTCAGGACAGCAATTCAGTGTCGCCGTTTATGCCTTCAAACAGGGACAAGACGGACGTGCACGCGGCGCTGAACGTCGCCGGGCTGAGCACGCGGTGGCCTTCACCGTCAACGGACAGCTCCACGCAGGCTGGCACTCGCGGTTCTTCAAGAGGAAAGGCGTAGACCTTTCACTCTTGGCCGATGATCTACTGGTGGTGGTCGACTGCTCGAAGCTGTCCGATGAGGGGATCAGGCACCTCTTTACCGGGGGGCGAGACAGAATGATCGACGATTCAGCGCTCAAATCATGGGTCGAAGATGAGTTGATAGATGTGCTCAATACCGACCGGCGACTCCGAAGCCTCCACCACGCTCGACTTGAAGCTAAGCGAAAAAGCGAGCGGGGCAAACGAGCCGAGGCAGCCGCCGAGATCGTTCAGAAGTTGCTGGCTGCCAACAAGCAGCTGTCCGAATTTTTGGCAGGAGGCGTGCGGCCCTCGAGCCAAGGGCCGGTTGGACCCGGGCTTGTGAGTGAGCCCAGAGAGTTCCTCGGAAATGACCCTCCAACCTATTTCAAGTTGAGAGGCAAAGACCGGATGAACGCCCAGATCAGTAAGCCCTGCTCTGTTTCGTTCACGACCGACGCGGTGAACGGGTACTTCGATCAGGGTCAGCACTGTTTGACGTTGGATAAGCACCCAACGCCCCTCATCCGTGAGTCTCTGCACGATGGTCGGGCCAGCGTTCGGTTTGAAATGCCCGAGAGTTCCGCTGCGGGAGATCACATATCCGCTCGGCTCGAATCATCGGGTCCTGGACTGCTCGATGCTTTCGTCAACGAGTTCACCGTGGTTGCTATTGAGCATAGGGAAACGACTCCCGGACCCGAGGTTCACCCAAACCCTCCAGCCGGGTTTGATTTGCCTGACGCTCATGAAGTCCGAAAACGCGATTGGAAAAGGGAAAAATTCACAGAATGGACAGGCGCCCGCCTCATCCCCGATGCGGATCCCTCCCAGAACCTGTGGCAGTGGAACTACGACCACCCATTCCTAGTAGACGCCTCTCCCGGAGGCCAGGGACAAGCCCCAGGTCCAAGAGATGTTGAATGAAAGGTTTAAGCACTCGATGCTTGTAATCGGCCTCTCCGCCTTGAGCGCATACGCAGCTGCGCAAGACGAGGCGAAGAAGTCCGAAAACGAAGAGTCTTCAGCGCAACTCGGGCCTGCCGATTGGGTTGCCGTAGCAACCGATGCACTTGCCCCAGTGGTGTTCGCGATAATCGAGTTCGGCGAGGCGATCACTGAGACACACTTGGAAGCTGGTGACTAGTCAGATTTGTCGGCCTGCTCGGGTAGCACGGCCATCCAGCAGACCACGCCGATGTCGTCCTCGGTTATCTCCGGGGTTGGCGCGGAGGTGTCGATGTCGCGCAGGCCGTAGAACTCAACCAGGTCGATGATCTGCCGGGCTGCTTCGGTCGGGTTCATGGCTTCTCGATCGGTTTCACGCCTGATGTTGCCGAGGGCTCGCCGAATCTGGCTCCCTCGTTCGATTTCTAGGGCTTCATATGCAGCGCGGGCCGCTGCGATTGAGGACACGTCGGGGTGGTCGAGCACTTCGCGGGCCCACTGCTGGGTTGAGCCGAGCGAGTGTCCAGCGAGGTGATCTGCATCGTCGTTGTGCTCTTGGATGATCGATGCAGCCGCAGCCGACCAAGCAGCCTCCAAGTCGATGGGAGGGTCGCTCACTCCGGATGCCTGTCCAGGGTTGATGCGACGCAGGATCACCGGCGGTGCCGAGGCGATGTCGCCTCGGTTGGTGATGTAACGCCAGTGTCTTTCGCTGTCACGGGTTCGGCAAGCGAAGAACACGCCCGCTGGTCCGACTGATGGGACGTCAGGTCCCTGGACGAAGGCTGCGCCCACACCCCAGGGCAGTTCTCGAGCCCTGTTCAGCTCACCCTCGGCACCGGCTCGGCGCAGTTCCGCTCTCAGCAACTCCGCGCTAAGGGCTTGCGGCATTCCCGCCGCGCCGGATTCATCGATCAGCGAGATGTCGCCCTCAGCCAATCGACGGGCGTAGGACTGGATCTCCTCGTCTACGTCCCCCTCCACACTTCTATCTCCATCCCGTAGGGGCGGGCCGCCACGATCTTGCGGCGGATGGCTACTTCGAGACGTAATAACCTCTCCAAGTCGCCCTGCTCAGGCAGCATGGTGATTAGCGACACCTCCCGGTGAGGACTCTTCAACCTGACCACACGGCCATACCGCTGCACCACCCGTTGAGGGTTCCAGGGCATGTCGTAGCTGATCACCGCGGCAGCCTGTTGAAGGTTCTGCCCCTCGGAGAGGACGTCGTTGCCCAGCATCAGGTCCACTTCGCCGTCGGTCGGTTCGTAGCCTGGATGAACCACCGTGTCGGGACAGAAGCGCGCCAGTAGCCGGGTGCGCTCATCGGGGTTCGTCTCAGCACCGATCACCGTAACCCGGTCGCGACCGTTCACTCGATCGGGCAAGTGATCGTTGATGTAGCGTACGGTGTCGGCGAACGCGGAAAAGACGAGCACCTTCTCCGACGGGGTCTCTTCGAGCAGGCACCGCAGCAGGGCGAGTTTGGGGTCGTCGGCGTTCTGGAGCGAACCCAACGCCTCCGCGACCGCTTGCAGGCGTCGGCGGTCTGCATCTACACGGTCACGGTAGCCGGGTTTGAACCGGCTGACCGGTTCGCTGTCCTTCTCGTCCAGGCTCTCGGACAACCATTCGCTCAATCCGGTCTCGTCGAGGTCGGCTGATGCTGCCTCGGTGAGCGCATCTCCGCTGAGCACCCGACCCTGATCCCAAGCGTTGAGAAACGCATCGTGGGCGGCGATCATTCGATCGATGGTGAGTAGGCAGGCATACCAACATGACTCGAACCGCTTGAGCACCGCGGATTGCAGCAGCGCGCTGAGGCTTGCCTCGCGCCCAGCGGTCTGCTCGTCGAGCGGTAGGAGCTGGGCCGGTAGCGGGCCATGGTCAGATCCTCGATGTTGGTGGTGATGGCTCGGACCAAGCCCGGGTAGGACGCATCGAGGTCGTACCGCTCGGTGGACAGAACCGGGGTTGGGAACGCCACCTGAGTTCCGTCGGGGAAGAATTCGTTGCTGTAGTGCTGTTCGATGAAGCGTCGATCTCGTCGGACGCTCACCATGTCGGCCAGGGAGAACAGCACATCTGGATTGAGGTTCTCGGGGTCGCGTTCGTTTGCTCCGGCCCGGAGGAACAAGCGGCTCAGCGAGGGAATACCGTGGGAGGCGAACGCCCGGTCGTGGTGGGCGAAGGACATGACCAGGTGGTAGAGGTCCCACAGCCCGTTGTTGATGGGGGTGGCGGTCAGCAGGGCAAGGTCCTTCTGCTGCCCACCGAGCAGCCTCGCCGCTGCCCGGTACCAGGTCGTGTCCGGGGTGCGCAGAGCGTGCCCCTCGTCCATCACAACCAACCGGTACACATCCTTGTCGCTGTTCAGGTGGCGACGGGCGTTGGCGGTACCAGGCCTCACCAGTTGCTCATCGGCGGCCAGTTGGTGGTAGCTGACCACCTGGGCGGGTAGTCGAGCTTGATCCAGTCGCCGCTGCCAGTGGCTGACGAGCTGGGCGGGTGCCACCACTAGGGCATGGGAGCCCCGGCGCAGGGTGTACTCCTCGATGAGGGCGAGTCCGATCTCGGTCTTGCCGGTGCCCACTCCGTCGGCGTAGATCACTCCATGGTGCGCTTCGATGATCTGAAGAGCCCGATGAAAGCCGTCTCGTTGAAAACTGGTCAGCTCCACGGCATCGGGTATCGGCCCTTCGAAGTGGTCGTTTTCGGGGCCCAGCAACTCCAGCAGTGCTAAGAGGTAGACCTCACGGGGGCTCAGTAGACCCACGGATGGGAACAGAAGGTCCTGTAGGTCGGATTTGAAGTCTTGGGCGTCGTTCCAAAGGCGATCGAACCATTCGATGGCTTGCTTTGCCACCGAAGGGTCGTACTGCACTAAACCCAATTCCAAGTTGCTGAACAGGCCTGCGCCTGTGAGGTTCGCCGAGGTGACCAATGCGGCGCGGGCGTCGTTCCGGTTGCCGAACAGGTACGCCTTGCCGTGGAGGAACCGGTCGGTGTAGCGCCGCACCTGCACTTCGGGCCGTGCCAGCCACTCGTCGAGGCGGGCCAGTTTGGCCGCGGACCGGCTGGGTGGGAATCTGGCCAGGTCACGGTCGGCGCGTAGCCCCGCTAGGGCCAGTTCGAAGTGGGAGATTGGAATTTGGGCACCCAGGCCGGGCGCTGGTGCAACTCCGAGCAGAACGCGGACAGTGCGCTCGTCGGCCACCGCGGTTGCTGTGTGGTGGAGGCCCTCGAGGTTCACATACCCGGTGGCGATGGACAACCCATGGCGGACGGCAAAATCGTCGAACAGATAGGAGAGAGCGCCGGCGTGCCGGTTGCCGTCGCTCAAATTGTCGATCAAGTGCGGGCGACCGGGCATCAAGTCAGCTCGCGGAAGTGGTTGGTGATGGCATCTCGGTACGCCGGAGGCACTGCGTCGGTGGTGAAGTCCTTGAACATGATCTGGAGGTCATCGACGGTCAGTTTCCAGGCCAGGGCTACTCGGGCGTCGATTTCCACCAAGAGTCGCTGACGTTCTTGCTCGGAGAGTGGCCCGTATTCGACGCCAGTAGCAGCAGCGAAATCAGCGAATCGCTCGTCAACGGCCGATAACCGAGCAGCGGATTGCGCGATCTCGGCGAAGCCCTCGTCCTCGAGATCGGGGACGATCAGGGATTCTAGAATGAAAAAATTGAGGTGTACCTCGACGAAACGCCGGGCCTGCCAGTCGAACGGCAGGCTGTTCATGATGCCCAGACATGTGGCTTGTGTTTGCGCATCTCCGTCAACGAAAGCCAGGTACGGTGCGGTGTTGGTCAAGAACACCTCGGGGGCGACCAGGCAGGCTCTTACCGTCCTGCTGTCATCGGATCGGGAGACATCTCGAAAGGCCACCCGAGCCCTATCGAGCTCAGCCATAACCGCTTGGCGACGATGTTTCCTCAGTGCGGACTTTGCCAGCATTGACGACTCTCCTGGCCGCGGTTTGCTGACCTTCTTCCGGACTGCGTCGCTGGGTGGGCACAGTCTGGCTCCGGCACCGTGGGGGTCGTACTGGTCGAAGCTCTCGCCCTTCCACAACGGCCAGCCGTCAGATGCATCGCTCCACAGGTGCTTGTCGTTGGTCTCATCGAGATCTCGCACCGGGAAGCACCGCCACCGTCCTGGGGACCCTTGTGTGACAGCTGACCCAAGCGGGAAGGGTGACCCTACTCGGAGCTTGTCCAGAAGGTCGGCCTCGTCCTGCGAACGGAGCCGGGGTGTCATCCAGCCCGCGCCGAACAGGGTTGGGGCCAACAGGATCCCCGGTGACAACGACTGGTCAGCCCACGACTCGACGGAATAAGCGGTCGCCGCCAGAGCCACTTCATGGTCATCGTTGGGAGCGCGTTGTTCGGCCACCACAAGAGCGACGCCGTATTGCGGGTGTGTGTCAAACATCCAGAGTCGCCGATTGATCAAAAAGTCGATCCGCCGAGCCGAGATGGACTTGAACAGCCACTCGCGGAATCCCTCAGAGCCCTGGTTCACAAACGCCGCCCGAGGCAACACGACGCCTATAGAGCCGTCGGAGCGAACCAGAGACTTGTAACGCTGACAGAAGTACTTGTACAGGTCAGGGTCGCCCCTGGTGGACTCGTATTCCCCGGAGGCCAGCGCCGCTCGCTCGGCGGAAGCTCGGTCCTGCTCGCTGTCAAGCCGTGCGACCAACTCGGGACGCTCGCGCTTGAGCTCGGCCACCGCCGTGCCGCGTTCGCTCGCCGACATACCATGTAGGCCGGGAAGATGCAGTCCGTAGTGGGACAACTCCTCGACCACGACCTCCTCCCATGGGGGATTGCCCACCACCACGTCGAAGCCGGAGGCACGGTCCCGACCAAACACCCGTGGGAATGTCAACGGCCAGTGCAGGAAGCAGTGGGTGCGGCCCAGTTCTGTGGCGCTCCCAACCAGTGTTCGTCCGATGCGGCCGTTGGTACCGGAAATCACCTCCGGGCCATGGGTTTCGGCGTGGTCGCGAGCGCCCTTGAGTCCGAATCCCTCCGCAGTCCACAGGTCGAACAGCCGTTGCAGGCCCTGGGTAGCCTGTTGAGCCTCAAGATCGGCGGCTCTGCTGGCGTTCACCTCGGTCGGGTTGAGGTCGTCGATATCGGCCAACCTGGCCGCCGCCTCGGCGGCCCCGGCCAGGGCGGTCTGCAAGGCATCAGCTTGGAATGTGCCCTCTGGGATCACAGTCCCGGCACTGGCCACCCCGATCAGAGAATTGCCCACCACCACATTGCGGTCCAGGTAGGCCAGCGACAGTCCGGGGACGAACGATGCCAACCACAGCGACAGGGTGGCGATCTCTGCGCCCATGGGACTGCGATCAACGCCGAATACGCAGTGTTTGAGTACCAACCTTCGTAACAACGCCACGTCGGTGACAGCCGACCCCATCTGGGTGCTTTCGCGGAGCCGATCCAGTGCCTCCCGCACCGCTGGGAGCGGGTGAGCGGCCAAAAAGGCGACCGTCTGATCGGCCAGTTCCTCGGTGACCTGAACGAGAAAATGAGCGCTGCCGCATGCTGGATCCAACACCGCGAAATCGAACAGGTCTCGGGCAGCCTGCTCTGGATCGGTGTTGATCTGTCGACGCACCTGTTCAAGGTGGTTCTCGAAAGCGGGCCTCACGGTGTGGCGCACCAAGTGTTCAACCAACAAGGCAGGGGTGTAGTACACACCGCCGGCCTTTCGGCCTCCTTCATTGGTCAGCCACAACAGTGCCCCGTCGGAAACCCTGGATTCGTCCCCGTCCGCATCTCGCTTGATGGTTTTGTTGTCGGTCGCTGGTTGGCCTTGGTCTGGAACGTACCGGTCTTTCTTTACGTCGTAGCGCAACGGCCGGTCAGCTACCGACAGCCGCAGGCTGAGCAGCGCCTCGTAGATGTGACCTAGGTGACCGACCTCCAGCGACGAGTAGTCGACACCGTGCCCGGTTTCGGTATCACGCCCCACGGCCAACAGCACGCGGGCGAAGTGGGGGTCGGCCAGTTCTAGGCGTTCCAGCAACTCAGCCCCCTCGAAATCGGCCGCCGCGAACAGGGCGCCGTTGTAAGCAGGCACCCCCCAGGCCGGGTTGCCGTCGCGTAAGGCACCCACCAAGATCATGAAGCTCTTCCACAGAGCCGTTGATTCCAGGCTCAACCGGCTCTTGGTTTTGTGGGCTTCGGCCACTAGTTCGGTGAGTGAATGGCACCGGTAGGTCTCGTTGTCGACCGGCAGAAAGTGGGAGCTCTCGGCGTACAGCACAAACAGCAGCCGAAACAACAGTGTCAATGACGCCCTCTCCAACTCCAGCCGGTGTCCGTCGTCACTGGTGTCGAGGCCACTCTGGTGGGTCCAATAATCGAGCCCCTCGGCAAGAGCGGGCAAGGCGTCTTGGCGGATGGTGTGGTCGAGCCGCTTGCGTAGTTCGGCGCCGAAGGCCTCGGCCTCGGTTTGGAGTTCAGCCAGTCCCCCTTCGGCCAGGTAACGGGGGGAGAGCAGAGCTAGATAGGGGCGGTTCTGTTCGCCGAGCAGGTCTGCGTCGAGATCGAGCCACTCCCCCGTGGTGGCCGACGGGTCGCAGTCGAACAGTCGATATCGGTCGCGTGAGACCATGATGCCGTAACGAACGCCGTGTCGGCGACAATCCGAAGCCAACAGGCCCTCGGCGGGTCGGCCCATGTCGTCCACCCGAACGAAATTCTCAGGTGTTGCCCAGGGATGGACCATCGCCACAGGCTGATCGTTGAATCGCAACAGATAGCCCCGTTGGGGGAGCCTGTCGATTCTGTAGCCCATCCCGTCGAGCAGCGTCTGCCAGTGGCCGATGATCGCAAGGTCCCGCGTGGTCTCCTGAGCGACCCGCCAACGCTCGGGATTGTTTCGGAATCGAGCCTCCAGCGTGTGATGAGTCAGTAGACCGTGAACAACCTTGCCTCGTCCGGCCAACCGGACGACCTCACGAGCCAGATGCTTGACTGCATCAAGGCTGTGCATTTCAGCGGTCTCCTCGATGGCTGTGGACGACTTGGCGCAGTCCACCGAACGGATGGGTTCGTTGAAGGTGCGCGGTCCGAGCGCGCGGACACTGTCGGGATTGGCGGGGTCGTCGATAACCAGCAGGTAACGGAAGTCCATCCGGTCGGCATGTTCGCGCCAGCGGGCTCGCAGACTACGCTCGCTGGGCCTTTCGGCGATGGCCACCTCGATCTTGTTGACCCGCACCGACCGTTTTATACCGGACCGGTTGGGCATCTCCCGTGCGATTCCACGGCCCATCAGCCGGTTGAGCAGGTCGTCGGCGTTCACCGAGTTCAACTGTACCTGTACACGGCGATGTGCGAAGACATCTGTGACTGTGGACATGACTTCCCGCTTCGGTCTAGATCAAATAGGGGAAGCTGAAACCTAATATAAAGGTATGAAAACCAATTGCAACTGTTGATTATCACCGTGTTCGATGAACGCGGAACGGTTCGGGCCAAAGACCCGGACCGCTCTTTGAATTACCGCAGCTAACACGCTGGGCCGGGCATTACATCATGCCCATGCCACCCATGCCACCCATCGGATCGCCGCCACCCATGGGCATAGGCGGTGTCTCCTCGGGCTTGTCGGCTACGAGAACCTCGGTGGTAAGCAACAATCCGGCGATCGACGCGGCATTCTGTAAAGCCGCGCGGGTGACCTTGACCGGATCGATCACACCAGCGTCGATGAGGTCGACCATTTCACCGCGGGCGGCATCGAAACCAGTCGAACCCGACTCGGCTTCCACTCGCTGCACGATGACTGCGCCCTCATGACCGGCGTTCGCCGCGATCAGCTTGGTGGGTGCATCAAGGGCTGCGCTGATGATGCGAGCGCCAGTGGCTTCATCGCCGTTCAGGCTGTCGGCCACTGCGTTGACCGAAGCACGGCAACGAAGCAGGGCTGTACCGCCACCAGCAACAATGCCTTCCTCGATAGCTGCGCGAGTAGCAGAGAGAGCATCCTCGATGCGGTGCTTCTTCTCTTTGAGCTCAACCTCGGTGGCAGCGCCGACCTGCACGACAGCCACACCACCGGCCAGCTTCGCCAGACGCTCTTGGAGCTTCTCGCGATCCCAGTCGGAGTCGGTGTTGTCGATTTCGGCTTTGATCTGGCTGACACGACCCTCAACGTCAGAGCGCGTTCCTGCACCCTCAATGATGGTGGTGTCATCCTTGGTGACGACGATCTTGCGGGCCTTGCCAAGCAACTCCATGCCGATGGTCTCAAGCTTGAGACCTACTTCTTCGGCAACGACCTGGCCACCGGTGAGGATCGCCATGTCAGCCAGCATCGCTTTGCGACGCTCGCCGAACCCCGGTGCTTTGACAGCAACCGAGTTGAAGGTGCCACGAATCTTGTTGACCACCAGAGTGGCTAGAGCTTCGCCTTCGATGTCTTCGGCCACGATCAACAATGGCTTGCCCGACTGCATGACCTTCTCAAGCAGGGGCAGAAGCTCCGCAACATTGGAGATCTTGCCCTGGTTGAACAGGATGTAGGGCTCATCGAGTACTGCTTCCTGTCGCTCGGGGTCGGTCACGAAGTAGGGGGAGAGGTAGCCCTTGTCGAACTGCATGCCCTCGACAAAGTCGAGGTCCATGCCGAAGGTGTTGGATTCCTCGACGGTAACCACACCGTCTTTACCCACCTCGTCGATGGCATCGGCGATCACCGCTCCGACAGCGGTGTCAGCAGCAGAGATCGAAGCGACCTGAGCAACCTTGTCCTTGCTGTCGTCGACTTGAACGGACTGACTGGCGAGGTCTTCGACCGCAGCGGCCACAGCTTTCTCCATGCCTCGCTTGAGGCTCATGGGGTTGGCACCGGCGGCTACGTTGCGCAGGCCTTCGCGTACCAGGGCCTGAGCCAACACAGTGGCGGTGGTGGTGCCGTCACCAGCGATGTCGTTGGTTTTGGTTGCCACCTCCTTCACCAGTTGCGCTCCCATGTTCTCGAACGGGTCCTCCAGTTCGACTTCACGGGCGATGGAGACGCCGTCGTTGGTGATGGTGGGTGCTCCGAACTTCTTATCGAGCACAACGTTGCGACCCTTGGGTCCCAGCGTCACTTTGACAGTGTCGGCGAGCTTGTTGACGCCCGCCTCGAGACCGCGGCGTGCGGTCTCGTCGAATTTTAGGATTTTTGCCATGGATGTGACCTCAGCCCATCTTCGCGAGCACGTCGCGAGCGTTCAGGATGAGCAGTTCTTCGCCTTCGACGGTGATTTCGGTCCCGCCGTATTTGCTGTAGACGACTGTGTCGCCGACAGCGACATCGACGGGGATGATGTCACCGCTTTGCTCTGAGCGACGGCCGGGGCCGACGGCGATGACTTCACCCTGTTGGGGCTTTTCCTGTGCTGTGTCGGGTATGACCAGACCGCTGGCAGTGGTGGACTCCGCTTCGCTGGAGCGGACCACGATGCGGTCCTCAAGGGGCTGCAAGTTCATTCGATCCTCCGAGATCGGTCTTGAGTTGCTGATGTGTAGGTCTCTGAATCGCGTGGGCTAATCGTTAGCACTCTCGACCAGAGAGTGCTAACGATAGGAGCGTCTTGCCACGTGAACAACCCGCGGCAACCCAGTTTTCGAGCGACCAGAATCATCGCCTGTGGAACACGCTAGATGACGGCGAGTCGAGAGTTGAGCACTCGTTGCTCCTGAGTAGGTGACTGCCCAACGGTCTGATCCGTCGCTGTCGGTTTCAGCAGCACCGTCTACACAACACTGGATGCGAAGGACACACGAGGCTCCAGTTAGGCCCTGCGCGTAAACGTGGGATTTGGGGTTGCTGGCACCGGTTGGCGGGTCATGTTGTCAGGAGTCCTCGGGCTGCGAAGTTGGTGGGGTTGGTGAACCCGTGGGCGGTTCGTCGTAGGACTTGGAGGAGGTTGTTGGTGCGCTTTGATTCTGCCGTTGCTGGGGTGGTTGGTGTGGTGCCAGGCGAGGATTTGGTCTGACCAGTTGATGATGGTGTCGACTATGTGATGGAACTCGGGCAGCTCGCCGGTTTGGTAGAGGTCGCAGAACCGGTCGAGCGCTTCGAGGGCGCCGTCGTGGTCATCGGCGAGGTAGAGGCCGTGGAGTTCTTGGAGTGCTTGCCAGCCGGCCTGCAGCCTCGGGTGGGTGTCGAAGAGGGCGTCGAGGCGGGCCCGGTCTGCGTCTGTGAGGGTGTCGCCTCGGCGCAGTAGCGCGAACCGGGCTTTGAACACTTCGGGATCGAACGCGGGTTTGGAGCCTTCGGGTCGGCGTTGGATGTCGCGGCGGACCTGGGTGAGCCCCGCACAGAACCATCTGATCACGTGGAAGCGGTCCAACACGTGGCGGGCGTGGGGCAAACAGGCGTCCACGGAGGCCTTGTAGGCGCGTGATCCGTCGGTGACGACGACTTTGACTCCTCTGCGCCAGCGGTGTGGTTGTGACATCAAAAACGCTGACAGCGCTGCGCTGCTGCGGTGCTCGATCATGGCCAAGGTCTTGTTGGTGTCGGCGCAGGCGATGACGGTCACGTAGCGGTGGCGTTTGCGCATCGACGTCTCATCAACCAAAAGCACCGAGCAGCGGCGGCTGCGGCGATGCTCGGCGATCAACCCCGACCAGGCCCGCACCAGCGTGTTGATGACCGGCCAGCTCACACCGTGGCGACGCGACAGCGCACGGATCGTCATCACCTGCGCGTCCGCGACCAGACGATGCGCCAGGCGCCGGGTCAGCCGCCCGTCGAACCCGGGGTGCTCCTCAAGCCATCGGCTGGCGCAGTTGCCGCACACCATGCGCCTCCGCATCCACACCAACGTCGTAAGCCGCCCCGACACCTCCAAGTCGCGCACCTCGCGCTCGCGAATGTCATGGACCCTGTGGCACTTGAACCCGCAGTGCGGGCAACGAGGCCGGCTCACCGTCGACTCGACCCTCACCCTCAACTCCTCAGGCGTGTCCACAACCACCGCTAGCACGCGGACCTGGCGCAGATGCAACCGCACCCGTATAACATCAGAAGCCATCGGGGCCCTCCTGGATCGTTGGTGTGTCAATCACCGATTCCAGCAGGGCCTCGACCCCTACTCAGGGACCCTCAACCACCCCCCACCCCACGTTTCCGCGCAGGCTCCTTCATTCCAGCTTTCGCATCTCTATCGCTATCGAGTGGAACTTGTCTGCCAAACGACTGACTATTGAGTAGCATTGTTCAACATCGGTGACAGACTCGCACATTCTGGCAAACTCCCTACCTCCTAAATCCGACGCAAATTCGTCAATCATGTCAGCAGAGTATTTTGGGATCGGCCGATCGCCCTGATCCGAAAAACTTCTCATTATCAGCCAGAGCCAGTCCATAGTGGCCCATTCCCGGGTCGACTCCATCACGTCGATGAGCGATTCAACGCGCTCCAAATCATGTGGACCGTGGTCAGCGACGATCCCTTCCAACTGCTTCAGTTCAACTAAAGCCTCTACCGTCTGAGGTGTGATATCAACTCGGAGACGGCAAGCTCTACTGGTGGTTGCGACAGAGTGCAGTGTAGGTGTGTTGGGCTGAGTTCCAGTTGTGGAGTTTGCGGGGCATGTGGTTGAGGTTGTCTTGGATCAACGCGAGTTGTATGGGGTTGAGGTTGAGGTTGGTGCTTTTGGGGAGCCGGCGTCGTAGCAGTCCGTTGGTTTGTTCGTTGCTGGGGCGTTGCCACGGGGATCGTGCTTGGCAGAAGAACACTTCGATGTTGCAGTTGTGTTCGATGTCGGCCCAGCGTGCCATTTCGCTGCCTTGGTCCCAGGTGAGGGTTTTGGCCATCTCAGCGGGTTGACGACCAAACGCTGCGGTGACGGCTCGGGTCACGTTGTCGGCGCTGTAACCGTGCGGCAGCGGCACCACCAAAGTGAGCCGGCTGACGCGTTCTACGAGCGTGGCGATCGCGCTGGCGTTGTTGGCGCCGATCATCAAGTCGCCTTCCCAGTGTCCTGGTTCGCTGCGGTCGTCTGCTTGCTGGGGGCGTTGCGTCAGGGGCCGGTACGGGCCTAAAGCGCTGCGTTTGGCGGTTTCGCAACGGCTGCGGGGTTTACGCCTGCGCCGACCGCGGGGCAGGCTCTGCCACGAACCCGCTTTGAGTCCGCTGGTGTTGTTGTTGTTGGCGTAACAGGCCCGATAGATCGTCTCGGCGCACACCGCCATCCCTCTAGTGTGCAGGTCCGCAGAGATCGCATGCGGCGACCAACGCAGTTTCAACCCCTCAGCGACCTCACCAGCCAAAACCGCGTCACCAGCGAGTTTGTGAACCTTCGGTCGAGCCGCGTCGACACCCGTGCGGCGATGAGCGCGACCAGCCCGATAACCATCACGCCCGCCGCCACGGCCAAGCTCGCGATACACCGTGGTGAGCTTCCCCCCGAATCGTGGAGGGTTGGTTTAGGCTGCGTTGGCTAGTTCGTAGTCTATTGGGCTGGTCATGTTGTTGGTGGAGTGGAGCCGTTTTCTGTTGTACCAGGTGTCGATCCAGACGGCGATGTCTCGGCGGGTTTGGTCGCGGGTGCGCCAGCGGCGGCGTGATATCAGCTCGTGCTGGAGGGTCGAGAAGAACGACTCGGCGGCGGCGTTGTCCAGTGCGCAGCCGACGCGTCCCATCGATTGGGTGATCTTGAGCTTGGCGCAGGCCGCCGCGAACGCGTCGGAGGTATATTGAGAGCCCTTGTCGGTGTGGAAGATCACCCCGGCCACGGCGCCGCCGCGCACCGCGGCGGCCATGTTGAGCGCGTCTGTGGCCAGCTGCGCGGTGGGGTGGCGGTCGGACTGCGCGAAGCCCAGCATCGGCCTGGAGAACAGATCCTCCACGGTGGCGAGGAACACCGGCCCCTCGCCGGTGTCGACCTGTTTGAAGTCGCCGACCCACTTCTCGTCGACGCCGCCGGCGGTGAAGTCCCGCCGCAGCAGGTCCGGAACCGGCGCGGCCCGCTTGTCGGGCCGGGTCAGGCCCCTGCGCCGCTTGGGCGCGCGGCCCTGCAGGCCCTGGCGGGCCATGGACGCCTCAACGGTCTTGTTGGACACCTTGCGGCCCGACCGGTGCAGCTCGGCGCGCACCCTAGGCGAGCCGTAGGTGCCGCCTGAAGCGTCGAAACAGGCTTTGACCTCGGCGTCTAGTTCAGCTCTGCGCCGCTTCGCCGGCGTCGGGGGCCGGTTGTGCCACTTGTAGAACGTCGACGGGGCCACCCCAAGGGCCCGGCACGACACCGCGTGAGGCACGCCGTGGTCGGTCCTTTGGGCCGCGATATGCGCTGAGACGCTCATCGCGTTGCCTCCTTGACCCAAAGGACCACTGATCGTTTGAGCACATCACGCTCCATCTCCAACTCCGCGCAGCGGCGGCGCAGCCGCACCAACTCGGCCCGGTCATCCGAGCTCAAGCCCTCGGCCTCACCCCGCTCCATTCGGTCTTTGCGGACCCAGTTCCCAAGGGTGCCCGCACCGATCCCGAGATCGCGGGCGATCTCAACGACCGGCCTTCGCGTCTCCTGGACGATCCGCACAGCACCGGCCCTGAACTCCGAGTCGAACTTGCGTCGTGTGTGTGACATAGTGTCTCCTCATAGACGATGTCTCCACGATTCGGGGGGATACCCAGTGGACCGGCAACGACCCAACCGATCCGCCATCTCCGCCACGCTCAACCCCGCCTCAGACATCACCTCGATCCGTGTCCGCTCATCGAAACACAAACGCTGTGCCATACTGAAAACCTCCATCGGTTCGGTTGCTGACTCTTCACCGACCATCATGGCCGATCTGTCGCAACCACCGATGGAGGTCGCCGGCCCCCACAGCAACGACGCCCACTGCCGAGTTCTTGCCGGTCCAGGTGATCGCCCGCAACGACCCATCAATATGATTGCCCTGTGACACAGACGCTCCGGCCGCGGCCTGGTCTCTGATTCCCACTCCGATGGCCGCGACCCCAATACCAGCGACCGCCCCCTTGACAAACCCCCTCCGCCCGACAGATAACGGATTGGCTCTCTCTGGGTTGTCACGCGTGTGGCTTTGATTGCTTTTGGAAGCTGATTGGGGAGACATAACGGAGGTTGTCCCGGGGGTTGTTGAAGTAGAGGGGTGGTGGTCCCCCTCTGGGCGGTGCCGTTGCGGCATCGTCAGGAGGTCTTCGAAAACACACCTGAGAAAGGGACCACCATGAAGAACGTAGACGGACCGGCTGTGCGGCTGGTCGATGAAACGGATGAACGGCTCACGGAGTTGTTGCCTGACGTGCTGGCGATCGAGCTGGGCCAGATCGCGGCGTTGTGTCGTGAGGGGCTGATGGCGTTGTCGGTGGAGGCCGGGCTGGCCGCCGCTCGGGCGATCATGGCCGAGGAGGCCGACGCGTTGTGCGGGACGTGGAACGCGAGAGATCCCGAGCGCAGCCATGTGCGGGGCGGTACGACACCGTCGTCGGTGGTGATGGGCGGCCAGCGCCTGGCGATCAAGCGACCGCGGGTTCATGGCGTTGATGGTGATGGCGCCAACGCGGGCGAGGTGGCGTTGGAGACCTTCGGCGTGTTCGCAGACGGTGATGTTCTCCAGCGCACGGTGATGGAGCGGATGCTGGCCGGGGTCGCGACCCGATCCTATGAGCGTGTCGCTGATCCGATCGGCACCCAGGCCCGGTCGCAGGCGACCTCGACATCGAAATCGGCGGTGTCGCGCCGGTTCGTGTGTGGCACCAAGAAAGCACTCGCCGACCTCCTTGCCCGTGATCTCACCGAGTTGGACGCGGCGGTGTTGATGATCGACGGTGTCGACTTCGCCGGCTCCACCTGCGTTGTCGCCCTCATTGTCACCGCTGATGGCACCAAGGTCCCGGTCGGGTTGCGGCTCGGCGACACCGAGAACAAGATCCTGGTCAAGGCCTTGTTGGCCGATCTCGTGGACCGCGGCCTCGACTACAGCGGTGGTCTGCTGGTGGTGGTCGACGGCGCCAAAGCACTGGCCACCGCGGTGCGGGCTGTGTTCGGAGAGCTGGCGTTGATCCAGCGTTGCCAGATCCACAAACGCAGAAACGTCGGCGATCATCTCCCCAAAGCCGACCGTGAACAGGTCGACGCCCGGCTGCGGGGAGCGTTCGCTGACCCCGACCCTCACAGCGGCCTGTTGAAAGCCAAACGGCTGGCGGCCAAACTTGACCGCACCTGTCCCGACGCGGCCGGCAGTCTGCGAGAGGGCCTCGAGGAGATGTTCACCGTGCGTCGCCTCGGTATCGACGGGACCCTGGCCCGCACCCTGGTGTGCACCAACATGATCGAATCGATGATCTCGATCGCTCGCACCACCACCCGCAACGTCAAACGCTGGCGAGACGAAGGCGACATGCGCCGCCGATGGTGCGCCGCCGGGATGGCCGAAGCCGAAGGCAAATTCCGGCGAGTCCGCGGCCACAAGCAGATGCCCCAACTCGTCACCGCGCTCGGCCGTCACGCCGACACTGTCACCCCGGCCTGCGATACTGAACCCAACGAACTCGCTGCATGAACACCAGGACCACCCCCCGCAGCAACTTCAACAATCAACGGGACATCCTCACATAACGTTCGTGTACTGGGTAGTGGATGGGAACGAACCGAGTAGTGGATCGAAACGAGCAGCGGACTTCGGAAAGCTCCGCGGCGAGTTCAGGGTCGACGGGGTTTGGTGGCTCTTCGGATTTTGACGGGCACTGGGTCAGCGCTGAGATGGTTGGGAGCCTCACCGGGTTTCACCTTCACTCCTAGGTTGTGTCTTGTTCTTTGCTCGAGCCACGACTTTGTTACAGAAAATCTAAGGTTTTCCTGGCTAGGGGGTACAGGGCGGCGGCTACCAGGCTTAGAGCGGCGACTCCGGCCCAGTGGCCGAGACTTCCGAAACTGCTCTGCTCGGCGACCACGCCCGAAGCGAGGCGGTCTTTGTCGGCGCAGCGCCGCAGTCTGGTCGACGACATCGCCGAGGTGGCACGGCCACCTCGGCATCAAAGGCCGTTTCGGCTGGCAATACGTGCAGCTATGTCGTATATCACCCAATATATTGGGTAGTCATCACCCAATATATTGGGTAGTCTATTTGTGTGACTCTTACGGAGCAGGGACACTACCTGCCGCGGCTACTCGATGTCAGGCTACGGGACACGTTGCGGTACTCGCCAGCGGTCGTCATCGAGGGCCCTCGGGGGTGTGGCAAGACCACTACGGGCAGCCAAGCGGCATCGTCGTTGTTGGCAATGGACGAGGTGGACCTGACTGGTGCCTCTGCAGGCGCGCTGAGTGCTCTTTTGGACCAAGCTCCGCCTTTGCTGGTTGACGAGTGGCAGCTTGCCCCGGCGCTGTGGAACGCAGTACGGCGGGAGAGCGATCGGCGCGCGGGCGCACCGGGTCAGTTCATATTGACCGGCTCGTCGACGCTGCCCGACAACCCGATCCGCCACTCAGGCGCGGGCAGGCTCGCGTCGCTGCGTCTGCGGACGTTCTCCTCGTACGAGAGCGGTATGTCCAACGGTGCGGTGTCGTTGGCCGCCATGCTGCGGGGGGAGCGTGCGGACGCGGCTGCGGAACTGACCCTGTCCCGCTTGGAGGTGGCCGAGGCGATTTGTCGGGGCGGTTGGCCGGCTTCGCTGAAGATGCCGTTGGAGCAGGCGCTCAGCTATGTCGAAGCGTATGTGGATGCCATGTGCAACATCGACATCAGGCGGAGTATCGACTCGGCCCCCTACCGCAGCACCGAGACTACCCGGCGGGTATTGCGGTCCCTGGCCCGCAACATCGGCACCGCGGCGTCGGTCAGCGCACTGGCTCGTGACACGGCCTCGGGTGAGCCGGTGCCCCCGTTGGACCGCAAGACGCTCCCGGCGTTCTTGGATGCCTTCGAGAACGTGTATGTGCGCGAGGACTGTTGGCCGTGGGGATTCCAGCCCGCCTCGAAACAGGCGATGAGGGTCAGACCCAAGCGTTTTCTGTCCGACCCTTCGGTGGCCACGGGAGTCTTGCGGGTCGGCCCCCGCCGCCTGCTGGAGGAGTCCGAGTTCATGGGCAGTGCCTTCGAGTCGCTGGTCATGCGCGACCTTCGGGCCTACGCCGACGCCAACAATGCCGAGGTGCGCTACTACGCGGAGAGCGAGTTCGAGGTGGACGCAGTAGTGGAGAATCGCGACGGGTCGTGGGTTGCCGTGGAGGTAAAGTTGAGCTGCAACCGCGTTTCGCTAGACAAGGCCAAGCGGGTCCTGAAGCTCCTCGCGCGGCGGGCGCAGGAGGCGGGCAAGCGCCCGCCCACCAAGTTGCTGGCAGTGTTCGGGGTGAACGCACCCGACGAGCACACCGGACTTCGCATAGCCCGCGAGGATGACGGCGTTGCCCTGGTACCGATCGCCGCGCTCGGCCCTTGATCCCTCCCGACGTCTACATGCCACTCGGCAACGGCCCCGTTCGCAATATTGGGTTCCGTGGCGTTGTATATCGGAGTCATCTTGTTGCCGCCGATCACCGCCGCCCACGAATCCCTGTCCCAGGGTCGTCTCACCCCTGTAGTCGTGCTGGTGCTCGTTTGCTGCCTCGGCCTCATCACGATTACTAAGGGGTCAGCCCTTCGGGCCAACACTCGAGCCTCGTCTTACTAAGCGGTTTGACGGGGCCAACTCCAGTTCACGACTAGTGGGTAAAGGGCGGCGGCCACCAGGCTCAGAGCGGCTACTCCGGCCCAATGACTGAGACTTCCGAAGCTGCTTATCTCGACGATCACGCCTGAGGCGAGCCCGGCCACTGCCCCTGAAGCCACCATCGTAAAATCAGCCGCTCCCTGCACATTTGCCCGTTCGTGTGCGGGAAACGCGCCTGTGAGTAGGGAACTCCCGGCGATCATGGCAAACGACCATCCCAGACCGATCAAGAACAGCCCGATGAACACGCCGAGACTGTCGGAGGGGTCGGTGTGTGATGCCAGCTCACCTCCCGCGAAGAGGATCACCCCAGCGGAGGCCACCATGGCCGCAGAAGGTAGACGGTCGACGAACCAGCCGACTACCGGAGCAAAAAAGAACATCCCGACGATGTGAAGGCTGATGACCAACCCGATTATCTGAGTCTCGTGTTCGCCGTCGTCCATGTGCAGCGGAGTGACCGTCATAATCGCAACCATCACAGCCTGACCAACGGCCATGGCCGCGACCGCGATCAACGCTTTTTGGTGGCGTGCGATGGCAATGAAGCTGTCAACGATCCCTGGCTTCACAGCCATATCGCGCCGTTCCACGAGCGCCGGTGCGTTTGGCCCGGACCCGGACAGGCGCGCCGCCAAGATCAAGGGATCAGGGCGGAGTTTGATATGGACCACAAGTCCAGCGATAGCGAAGACCACCGCACCCATGAGGTACGGACCCGACAGGCGAGGCAGGTCGATCTGTTCTGCGAACCAGCCGGTAGGTCCGAGGGCAACAGTAGGGCCGAGAACGGAACCGATCGACGATGCCCATACCAGCACGCCGATGGTGCGGGCCGTGCGGTCTGGTAGGGCTAGATCGGCTGCGGCGTAGCGAGCGGCAAGGTTCGTGCCGTTGCCGACACCGATCGCGAAGGCTCCTGCGACCAACAGCACGAAGTTGTCGGCAAGGACCGCAGCGAAAGCTACAAGAGACCCGATACCGGCGACCGTCCAACCGATCCGCAAACCACCGCGCCGTCCGTTGGCCGCCATGTAGCGGGCCAGCGGGATCGCCGCGGCTGCACCGCCGATACTGATCATCGTGGCAGCCAGCGTGGCTAAAGCGTCGTTGTTGGTGATGTCCTCGGCTGCCAGGCTGGTTGCCGAAAAACCACCGGCCGTGCCCATGCCTGCTGGACCGACCGACAACATCAGCACGATCAGCGTTCGGCGTTGAATCCTTGCGGTGTCGGAAGTGGTCGTGATCACCGCTGCCACCCTAACGGTTGTTGTGAACCGCCAAAGGCCCAAAGGGCGGATGAGGCTTGTCGGCGAAGTTGAAACTAGTAGTGTGACCGGTCATATGAACCAACAGTCTCCCCCTCGACGCAGGGGCCGCCGTGAGCGTCCGTCCGGCCCTATTTCGCCGCCTCAACCTGATTGGCATTTGCATCGGCGTGCCTTCGCCCCGACAGCGGTCATTTCCGAAGATGAACTTGAGTCGATCCATGATTCCTCGCTGCTCGTGTTGAGGGATATCGGCATGGATTTTCTTCATCCGAAGGCCACAGAGATGCTTGCCGCGGCAGGAGCGGACGTCGATGGCGAGAGGGTTCGTTTCGACCCGGAAATGGTCACTGAGCTCATCAGCACTGCACCAGCAGAGTTTGTGATACATGCCCCAAACCCAGCACACGACTTGGTGATCGGGGGAGACAGCGTGGTGTTCGGTTCGGTCGCAAGCGCGCCCAACGTGGTTGACCGCAAAGGCGGTCGGCGCACCGGGAACCGCGCCGATTTCCGCAATCTCGTCCGGCTAGCGCAGTGCCTCAACTCGGTGCAAACCCATGGTGGCTATCCGGTTGAGCCGATCGACATCCACCCCTCGGTACGCCATTTGGAAGCGTTTCGAGATCTTTTGACGCTGTCAGACAAGGTTGTGGACGCTTACTCGCTTGGCGCGCAACGCAACATTGATTGTCTGGAGATGGTGCGCATTGTGCGTGGTGTCAGTGACGCTGAACTTGACGAGCAACCGTCGATTCACTCGGTGATAAATGTGAGCTCGCCTCTGCGCCTCGACAACCCGATGATCGAGGGGGTCTTGGAGTACTCGTCGCGTAATCAGGTGATTATTGTGACGCCGTTCACGCTCGCTGGAGCGATGGCCCCGGTTACCGTGGCGGGCGCGGTGGTGCAGCAGAACGCCGAAGCGCTGGCAGGGATCGCTTTCACCCAGCTGGTGCGGGCGGGTGCTCCGGTGATGTACGGAGGGTTCACTTCCAACGTTGACATGCAGTCCGGTGCGCCCGCTTTCGGTACGCCCGAATATATGCAGTCGGCGATGCTAGGAGGGCAGCTGGCGCGCCGTTACAACCTGCCATACCGCTCGTCCAATGTGTGTGCCGCCAATGCGATCGACGCACAGGCCGGCTATGAGTCGGTGTTTTCGCTGTGGGGGGCAATCATGGGCGGCGCCAACCTTGTGTACCACGGCGCAGGCTGGATGGAGGGCGGGCTTCACGCCAGCTTTGAGAAGATGGTCATCGACAACGACCTGTTGCAAAGCGTGGCCGCTTTCTTGCAGCCGTTGGTCGTTGACACCGCCTCGATGGCGTTGGAAGCTATTGCCGATGTTGGACCCGGTGGTCATTTCTTTGGCACCCAGCACACTCAAGACCGGTTCCGAAGTGCGTTCTTCAAACCGGCGGTGTCGGACTGGCGAAACTATGAGTCTTGGGAGGAGGCCGGGTCGCCGACGGCACTCGATCATGCCGAACGGTTGGTAGTCAAGCATCTTGAGGCCTATCAGCCGCCCCATCTCGATGATGCGCTACGAGAAGAACTGCATGCCTACGTTGATCGCCGCGTTGCCGAAGGCGGAGTAGAAACCGACTTTTGATGGTAACTCCACATATGCCTGAGGATTGGAGCGGCGCGGTGGATTGGAAAGGCAAAGTGGACTGGACGAGCCAGGTCACATGGGCCGGAACACGGCTGCCGTTGACTGAGGCAACAGGGTTACACCCGGCGATGTACTCAGATGAGAGCTTCTTCGCTGCTGAGCAGAAACGGCTGTTTGAGCGAGCGTGGGTTGCAGTCGGAACCGCAGCCGAGGTAGCGGAGGCGGGTCGATTGCTGGTGCGCCAAGTCGGTGGACGTTCGATCATCATTACTCGTGATCAAGAAGGTGTGTTGCATGGGTTTGTGAACTCTTGTCGTCACCGCGGGACCGAACTAGCTGAAACCGACTGCGATATCGGTAACACGATTCGCTGTCCTATCACCGTTGGGGGTATGGACTCGACGGATCGCTGCGGTCGACTCCGTTCTTCGAGGAGATCCCACGGGAAGGTTTCGACCGGGACGACTTCGGGCTCGTTGAAGTACGAGTTGATACTTGGGGCTTGTTGTTGTTCGCGTGTCTCGATTCAAGAACGCGGCCCTTGCGTGAATGGCTCGGCGATCTCCCGGACCGTATGGGCGGCTATGGTTTCGACCAATGGAGAGTGCAGTCAGAGGCGACCTTTGAGGTTCGGGCCAACTGGAAATTGATCACAGAGAACTTTCAGGAGTACTACCACCTGAGTTGGGTCCACCCGGAACTGGCCAAGGTCTCCAGGGTCAAGGACCACTACCGTTATCAGGGGCCGGGAATGTACTGCGGTCAGACCACCACGCCGATCTCGGGTGATGACCGTGAGGATTGGCTGGTGTTGCCGCCGGCGGAGGGACTCAACCGGTCCGATTTGTTGAGCGGACGTTTTGTTGCGGTGTTCCCCAATGTGATGTTGGCGGTGTTGCCGAACCATGTCTTTTTGATCCGGCTCGAGCCGGTAGCGCCCGGACTTACCAGAGAGAGGTGTACGTTTCTGCTTCCGCCGTCCACGCCCGACGTCTCAGACCAAGACATGGCCCAGACTCGTAGTTTCTGGTTCGACGTCAACAATGAAGACATCGACATCGTCGAGCGTGGACAGCGCGGTCTCGCTGCTGGCACGGTGGCTCCCGGACCGCTTGCCCCGCGTTTCGAGGAACCGCTGCATCGTTTTCACAACATGCTCGCCGACACCATGACCTCCGAATGTCCTGGAGAGATCACGATTCCGTCTGGCGATGACGGTAGTGAGGCAGCCCGGTTCGGCAGTGGTGTGAATCCCGACCCGCCCGAGTTCGGATAGCGATCGAGAAAGGGACGACGAGCCAGGTGAAGACCGATGCGCGGGTAGTGGTAATCGGTGGCGGGGTGGTCGGCGCATCGGTGCTGTATCACCTCACCAAAGCTGGTTGGAGCGATGTGGTGCTCGTTGAGCGAACCGAGTTGACTGCTGGGTCAACATGGCACTCCGCGGGTGGAATGCACACGCTCAACGGCGACCCGAATGTCGCTCAACTACAGCGCTACACAATTGATTTGTACGCCGAGATCGAAGAGATCTCCGGTCAGGACTGCGGTATTCACCTGACTGGCGGGGTGATGCTTGCCGACACACAGCAACGCATGGATTGGCTGAGAATGGCGCACGCACGCGGGCGTTATCTAGGCATGGAAACAGAATTGCTCTCGGTTGCTGAAGCGAAACAACTCATCCCCTTGCTCGACGAGAAGTACTTCGTCGGGGCCATGTACGATCCGCACGAAGGCCATGTCGACCCGGCGGGAGTCACCCATGCGTACGCAAAAGCAGCACGTCTGGCAGGTGCCGAGGTGTATCGCAACACCTGGGTCCGTGAGCTCAACCGCGCCGGCGACGAAGGCTGGGATGTTCATACCTACGACACCGGCTCGGGCGACGAATCAGGTGTGATCCATTGCCAACATGTGGTCAATGCCGGTGGGCTGTGGGCACGTGAGGTGGGGCGCATGGTCGGACTTGATCTGCCAGTGCTGGCCATGGAGCATCAATTCCTGCTGACCGAGGACATCGAAGCGATTGCGCAACACAACAGCCAACACGGCGAACTGATGCACTGCATTGATTTCGGCGGAGAGATATATCTGCGTCAGGAGGGCGGCGGGTTGCTTCTGGGAACTTACGAACCAAACGGCGAGCCCTGGTCACCACGGCAGACTCCGTGGGACTTCAGCATGCGTCTTCTGCCGCCTGACCTTGAGCGCATCGCAGATTCTCTGGAGGTCGGTTTCAGGCACTTTCCGGCAATCCGTGACGTTGGCATCAAGCAAGTCATCAACGGCCCCTTCACCTTCGCGCCCGATGGCAACCCGCTGCTCGGTCCGGTTCTCGGTCTGCGGGGGTACTGGTCAGCCTGCGCGGTAATGGCCGGACTGTCTCAAGGGGGTGGTGTCGGTGTCGCCCTGGCCAACTGGATCACTGACGGTGATCCTGGGTTCGACATTTGGGGAATGGACATCGCACGTTTCGGCGACTTCGCCATACCGAGTTACACCAACGCCAAGGTCGCAGAGAACTACAGCCGACGTTTTCGGATCAGGTTTCCCAATGAGTTCCTGCCAGCCGCTCGCTCCGTTGCGACATCGCCGATCTTCGACCTGTTGACCGCACGCAACGCGGTGTTCGGCGACGGTTTCGGCCTCGAAGCGCCGCTTTGGTTTGCCCCTAAAGGCACCGAACCGGTCGAGGAGGTGACCTTCGGGCGATCCAACGCTTGGGATCAGGTAAGGGTCGAGACCCTGGCGGTGCGGGCCAGCGTCGGGATCACCGAGACGACTGGCTTCTCCAAGTTCATGGTCACCGGGCCGAATGCTCGTGCCTGTTTGGATCGACTGATTACCGCCCGGATACCCAACCCGGGTCGTATGGCTTTGGCCCCGATGACCAACGAGAAGGGCAACGTCATCGGCGATCTCACGGTGGCTTGTCTTGGTGCGGCACCGGGACGAGCAGAGGGTCCCGAGGCCACGATCGTCGGTGGTACCACAGGGAACACCAGAGGCGAAGAGCGGTTCGTGATCTTCGGATCAGGTATCGCGGAGCGTTACTACGAGCGCTGGTTCTGCCATCAGATGTCTGGTAACAGCAGCGTCTCGGTTGAGACTCTGGGTGCGGAGATGTGTGGCTTGTCGATTGCAGGCCCCAACTCCCGGGCGTTGCTCGAAAAGCTGACCGACGCCGATGTGTCTGCTCATGGCATGCGTTTCATGGCATTTGCGGAACTCAACATCGGTGTGGCACCGGTGTGGTGTGGTCGCGTCACGTTCACGGGCGACTTGGGATACGAGTTCTGGATGCCGGCGCGTTACCAGCGTTACGTGTATCAACAACTGCTCAGCGCTGGGGAGGAGTTGGACCTGCGCCATTTTGGGCTTCACGCTCTCAATTCGCTACGCCTTGAGAAAGGCTTCGGGTCTTGGGCTCGCGAGTACCGTCCGATTTACGATCCCTTCGAAGCTGGGCTCGATCGTTTCGTACGGCTCGAGAAGGACTTCATCGGTCGAGACGCTTTAGCCCGAAAGTATGCATCGGATGGCCCTGGTCAGAGATTGAAGCTGTGCACCTGGACCGTTGATTCTGAGCCCGGCCGCGCTGGTGTCGATGTGATCGGTGACGAACCAATCGCTTACGACGGCAAAGTAGTCGGGTGGGTGACCTCAGGCGGCTACGCGCACCACTCGGAGACATCGGTGGCCATGGGTTACGTGCCCGCCGAATTGAGTTGCACAAAAGGCGCCTTCGAGATTGAGATACTGGGGAAGCAACGCCAGGCGAAGCGCCTTGACGGCTGTTTGTGGGATCAACAAGCCGAAAGGATGCGTTCTTGACTGATAGCTACCAGCCACTGTCAGCCCGTCATTTCCCGAGAATCGCGGCGCACTCAACAGTTCCAACTTGGCTGGTACGGCACACCGAACGGAATCGGCATGAGTTGGGGCCTCACTGGTCAGTCGTTGAGGAGTGGACGCAAGCGGGGCTGGTGCTCCCCGATATAGCTGCGGTTCGTCGTTACCGCCTTGAACGAGTGCGAGAGCAACTGAGGGTCCACAACATCGACGGCGTGGTGTTGCACGATCCGTTGAACGTCCGCTACGCCACCGATACCACCAACATGCCGGTTTGGACCATGCACAACGCAGTCCGCTACGCCTGGATTCCAGCCGACGGTGATGTTGTGATGTTCGAGTTCTCTCATGGCGAGTTCCTATCCGCACATTCCGAGGTGGTTGACGAGATCCGCCCGGCGACTTCTTTTGTGCCGTTCTATTCGGGTTCGCGCTCAGAGGAGATAGCGGGACGATTCGCAGACGAGATCATTGAATTGTTGCAACAAGACCAAAGAACCGGTGACATGCGGATCGGGATCGACATCATTGGACTGGAGGGCCTGCGTGCGCTTGAGGCCCGGGGAGCACAGGTGCTGTCGGCACATCAGTTGATGGAGGATGCGCGACTGGTGAAGTCCGGCGATGAGATCGATGCGATGCGGTGTGCGATCGATTCTTGTCAACGGTCGATCAGCGACATGCGGTCGTTGTTTGTGCCGGGCGTGACCGAGTTGGAGCTGTGGGCTGAGCTTCAGAAGGGGAACTTTCTGCGACACGGTGAATGGGTCGAGACACGGCTCTTGGCTTCCGGTTCTCGAACCAACCCGTGGTATCAGGAGGCGAGCGTCAAGGAGGTTGAAGCGGGCGAGTTGATGGCTTTCGACACCGACATGGTCGGCGCCTACGGGATGTGCGTTGATATGTCTCGCACTTGGCTGTGTGGTGATGGTCTTCCAAGCGCGGCTCAAGCCGATGTGCACAGCCGGGCGCGCGAGATGATTGAGTCGAACCGGCCCCTTTTCGTGGCCGGTGTCACCTATCGCGAGATAACAGACCGTCTTTCGTACCCGGATATCGAGGGTTTCAACGGTTACACGGTTCTGGCTCACGGGACCGGCTTGTGCGACGAGTATCCGTCACTGTTCCCCCGTGAGCAGTGGGACGATAGAGGGTTTGATGGTGTGGTCGAGGTGGGCAACGTATTCAGCGTTGAGTCGTTCGTGGGTCGGCGTGGCACCGGAGAGGGCGTGAAGCTGGAGGATATGATTGTGGTCACCGAGTCGGGCCCGGAGTTGCTCACCGATTACCCCTTGGATCTGCTGTGAACCAGGGTGGCGACTAGACAACATTTTGGACCACGTTTTGATTGACAGCACCGCCGGAAAGGTCCAGTATTTGCGGTGTTGAGAGAACTCGCCGCGACTGAACAACTTGAAGACCATCCGTGCACGGATCTCTCGTTGACGATATCCGACAAGGCTTTGCTGGCCTACATGCTCCAAGACATACGTGTGCTGGCTCGACAAGTCGATAGCCGCGAGATCGACCTCCAACCCTATGAGATTCTGAATTGGGACGTCCACGGGTTGGCAAGGCGAGCGGTGATCTGTGACCCAGCGGCGCTTGTTCAACAAGTTGAGCGGTACGTGGTCGGTTTCTTCGGTGAACGGCGACCCGCAGCCCAACAATCCGTGGTGGATGATATTGAGGTTGACTTGCTTCTGGAGTTCAGATCCCATCCGGGGATTCTGAGCTACAGCTCCACAGAGTTCATCGACAACTACTGGGCGAACCTCGTTATTCACGAGAAACCCGTCGATTCGCAAGAATGGCGCAACAGTGACGTGCACAGGCGGGCGGTTTCAGAGATCTCGCCTCGCCAGTACCGGTCCGTACGCATCCACAATGGGCGTCTATCCGGTGGCGTTGTGGGCAGCCGTGCAATCATGATCGACCGAACCAAGTTCTGGGACTACGGAGACCGTTGGGACGACGGCTCCTCAGAGATCTGGGAAGCCGTTCGCGACTACGTCTGAGCCGCCCGCCAAGCGCGGTAGCCGCCGATCAGGTCGGTGGCGGCAGAGAAGCCCATCTTGACCAGGTCCGCTGCTGCGAGACTTGAGGCGTATCCCTCGTTGCACATGATGATGATTGGAGTGTCGGGTTCAATGTCTATGATGCGCGCTTCGGAATTCGGATCAAGGCGCCATTCAAGAACGTTGCGTTCAATAATCAACGCGTCGGTATGGACGCCTTCTTCTTGGCGGAAGGATTCGGGGCGAATGTCGACAAGGATCGCGCCGGCGCTCAACATTTCGGTTAGATCAACCGGTTCCACACGGTCAAGATTCTGACGGGCCTCCGCAAGGCGTTTGTCAATCGGAGTCATGTTCGTGTTGCTCACAGGTGCCTCCACAGGATTTGGCAAAGAGGCCGAGCGAATCGGTCCAGCGCTCAGAGTACACCCCCGGCCCGCTCTGGGGAATAGGCAAAAATGTGGGGGGCGGGGCCGAAGCCCCACCCCCTCACATTTGTTGCTTTACTAAAGCACGACGGCTTCAGATCAGGCTGCTGCTAGTCCTGCTGCTAGCCACGGATCGACTTGGTCACGGTTGTCCGCAATCCAGTTGGATGCTGCTTGGGCAATTTCAGCCTCGGTCCAGTTGCCATCTGATTGCTCGACGTTAACAATCGACACCTCAACTACTGAGAGCTTGGCAGCCCTGAGAAGCTCCGCGGCCGGAGGGTTGGCGGCTAGCCAGTCCGAGTTAGCGGTCACTTGGATGTCGGCGGGTACCCAGCCGAGTGGACAGTGCCCCGCGTCGGCCGCTGCTGGACATTGTTCAGCCGGAATTGCGAGTTCGACGAGATCGGTCGTGCCCGCCCAATACCTTTGGTCGTGCGCCTCGCCGCCATCTACACCGGACGGGTTCGAGTCGTCAAGAGTCTCCTCCATTCCGATCCAGTAAACGTTGTCACCGGGACGGAGTTCTGTGATGTAGCCGCTGGGTGTCCATGTGTAAATGACCATCGGATCACCAGCTTCTGCTTTGCCTGTGGCCTCAGCAAACATGGCTTCGTAGCCGGCGATTGTCTGGGTGATGTTGTCCCAACCGTTGAAAGCAATCTGATTGGTGATGATGTCGTCACATGTCCAACTCTCTTGACAGCCGTAGATCTCAGCGACTCCGTCGCCGTCGGAATCGAACAGGGCTCTGATCTCCGGGTCATCGTTGATCTGATCAATGTGGGTGATGCCATATTCATCGGCTGTGGTCTTGGTAATGAGGAATCCCTGAAGTCCGCCACCTAAAAACACCGCCCCTACTTTCTCAAGGTGATCACCTACAAACGAGCCGTCTGGCAGTTCTGGAGCCCACCACGAGTCGTGGCCGGGATACCAACTGTTTGCCCAGAAATCGACATCGCCCTCGGCCATAGCGAGATATGCCAAAGACGGACCGAGTTCCTTTTCGGACGGTTCGGACACGTCGTAGCCAAGTTCTTCAAGCAACTGCTTAAAAATCTGCGCTTGGTAGTATCCGGTTGACCAGTCGGCCCGAGCCATCGTGACGGAGATGCCTTCTCCCGGCAGCATGTCTTCGGCCATGTCGTCTTCTTCGGCCATGTCGTCTTCTTCGGCCATGTCGTCTTCTTCGGCCATGTCGTCTTCTTCGGCCATGTCGTCTTCTTCGGCCATGTCGTCTTCTTCGGCCATGTCGTCTTCTTCGGCCATGTCGTCTTCTTCGGCCATGTCGTCGCCGTCGTCAGGCGTCGTCGTGGTGTCAGAGTCGTCATCTCCGCACGCTGCAACAAACAGCGCGAACGCTGCTAACAGGGCGAGCCACAAAAGCGTTCGTTTCTTCATCATGTTGGGTTTCCCTCCTGGGTTGGGTTTCCTAAACGCGCCGAGCTTGGGCTCAACGCGAGCGGACCGTAAGAATAGCCTTTTATTGCTCGTCAAGCCACCGGTTGCCCTTCTGGGGCCGGTTCCTCGTCAGTTGATGTCAAGATGGGCTCGGGTGTTGGTTCCGTATCGGTGTACACCTTGGAGCGTCCGAATTCTTTCAGCACGGGGACAGCGGTGGAGACAATAACCACACCACCCAGGATCGCGAGGAACGAACCGACTCCGCTGAAATAGCTGTCGTCGGCTGAACGGACATGAGTCAAGACCCACGCAAAAGCTGTGCAGACGATTCCGGCGCCGACACCGGCGACGATGGCGTTCCAGCGCCAACGATGATGTTCGTCGCGACTCCGGAACCCTGCTGCTGGGATGATGACTACCAATCCCACCAAGCTCGCAAGCAGTGTCCATATTCCGAACCCTGGCCCTGCTTCGCTAATGCCATCGGTGATTATCCTATCTTCGGCAGAGAGTTCAGCCTCAAGAGTGGAAATCTGCATTGCGTAAACGCTGGATTGTCGGGGGTCTGCATCCGCCTTTGCTACGAGGTCGTCAATCTGAGCCTGAACCTCGGGGGTAATTATGATGTCGGCTCGTTCGTCAAAGCTCCACCCCGAAATAGAGCCGATCGCGATGAAAACAACGGCGATACAGCCGCCGATTACCTGCCCCCAGCTAAAGCGGGCGCTAAGTGGATGCGCTGGGGTGTTGGGTGCTTGGCGAATCCACAACACTGATCCCACGGTGGCCATGATGCCTCCGATCAGAGTGACGTATGGCCCGGCACCGGAGCTCTGTCCGACCGTGAGATCAGACGGATTCGCAAGCAGGTAGGCGATCATCATGATCGACAAGGCGAGCGATGTAATCAACGATCCGTCAGCAGTCCACCAGCGCGGCCCTCGTCCTGGTTTGAGCAACGTTGTGATAACAGATGCAACCACAAAGAGGCTTAAAGCGAAGGCAATAAACCCAAACCATGAGCCGCCACTTGCAGAGAGACCATTGAAAGATTGGCCAGCAAGTTGTTCGTCGACGCGGCGACCGTATGCGCTGATGAAACCGGCATCGCTACTCCAAGTGAGAAATACCGAGAAAGCCGCGAGGAGACCCCCAGCGCCCGCGATCAGCATGGATGTGCGCTCGGTTTTGGTGAGTGCTTCGAACGAACCTAGGTCAGCTGCGGCAGAATCGGTATCGGCTGTGCCTGCTTTGGAGTCGGGTTCATTGGTTGCGAGTAGCGTTTCTGGGTCACGCCTGTGCGACCAAGCGAATCGGATACGACGAAACAAACCCCTAGTGGTTTCTCCCTCGCGTTGAGAGATGCGGTCGAGCACAACGGCAACAAGGAAGAACGCGAGTCCAGCAGCGGCTCCATCAGACACACTCTGGTTGTTGATTGCCTTGAACAGCAAGCGACCCAACCCTCCAGCGCCCATGATCGCCGCGATTCCGAGCATCGAGATGGCAAGTAACAGCGTTTGGTTGATTCCGGTCATGATGGCCGGACGAGCCAGCGGGATCTGCACATCAACGAGTACCCGCCATTCAGGAGCGCCGTACGCGCGGCTCGCTTCAACAACGTCACCCGGCACTTGACGCACCCCGAGGTTGGTAAGGCGAACGAGCGGTGGAACCGCAAAGACCATTGTCACCATGGTCGCTGAGACTTC
This sequence comes from Candidatus Aldehydirespiratoraceae bacterium, assembly GCA_965249055.1. Classification (GTDB taxonomy): domain Bacteria; phylum Actinomycetota; class Acidimicrobiia; order Acidimicrobiales; family Aldehydirespiratoraceae; genus VXYK01. The sequence continues at coordinate 1,698,048 of CBDFKX010000002.1, forward strand.
GCCAATGCCGAAGAAGTAAATAAACGGCAGCATGTAGACAAATGAGTGGACCACCTGCATAGCGTCAAGCGCTGGGCGCACAACCTGCCAGATGGCGTCAACTCGCCCGCATGCGATACCTAACGGAATACCAACGATCACGCACAGGAACACGGCGACGCCAATGAAGCCGATGGTTCGGGCGGTTTCCAACCAATACGCGTTGCCCAAGATTCCGCACACGCTCAGACCGAGTGCGGCAAACGCGCCAACTTTCACGTTTCGTGCAAGCGTACCGATCAAGAAGAATGCGAGTACCACCCACACCCACGAGATCGGCTCAAGGATGTCCGCTACGAGAAAGTTGATCAGCGTTTCGAAGGGCCATTTGATGATGGATAAGAGCCAATCGAGTTCAACATCGATCCAGTCCACAGCCTGGTCCATCCACTCCCCAAACGGGATCTCAAACTGATCGAGGACCTCGTTGTCGAGTATCGATGCCTCGGGGATCTCCCCGTTACTTTGCTGGGCCAAAAGGCTCACATGAACACCTCTCGTTCGAAGTCGTCAATTAAGTGCTCCACGCGCCCCATTTCTTCCATGATGTGGCGGGGGTCAAGGTTGCCGACAAGCGTTCCAGATTCGTCACAAACGGCGATTGGCAGACCCCGACCAGCGGCGGCGTAGACTGTGTTGAGGCAGTCGTCTGGTGCGCAACGTTCAAAGTCGGAACGTAGAGCAGACATCAGGTCGGTGGTGCCCATGCTTGAAGCTCGCACCCCGTCCTCAATTGTGAACAGGTGCGTGGGCGTACCTCTGGAGTCAAGGACGAACGCACCGGAGCGTTCCACTGTCCTCTCTAGCGCGTCGGCTAGGGAAGTGTCAGTCGTGAGAGGTGCTGGAGGTTGCATCACCTCATGAACCTGGATAACTCGGCCTTGGTCCACGTCTTGCACAAACTCCGCTACATAGCCGGTGGCGGGTTGGGTGAGGATCTCTTCGGGTGTGCCGATTTGTACTACAGCTCCATCTTTCATGATGCACACCCGGTCGCCGATGCGAAGTGCCTCATTTAGGTCGTGGGTAATGAACAGGATTGTCTTTCGCAGTTCTCCTTGAATTTCCATCATCTCGTCTTGCATCTGACGGCGGATGAGTGGGTCGAGAGCGCTGAACGCTTCGTCCATCAACAAGATGTCGGGGTCTGACGCCAAGGCTCGAGCCAGTCCGACTCGCTGCTGCATGCCTCCAGAAAGTTCTGAGGGATAGCTTTGGGCATAGGTGTCGAGCCCTACCAGTGCGAGCGATCGCATGGAAGCATCGTCGCGGGTCTGCTTTTTGACTCCCTGCACCTTGAGTCCGTAACCCACGTTGTCAATCACGCTGCGGTGCGGGAACAACGCGAAATGTTGGAACACCATTCCCATGTACTTGCGACGAAACGCCTGTAGATCAGAACCTTCAAGCTGTTGCACGTCTGTGCCGTCGACGTTTACCGTGCCGTAGGTGATGTCAAAGAGTTTGTTGACGGTGCGGATGGCGGTTGATTTGCCTGAACCGGACAGACCCATCACCACGAAGATCTCACCCTTCTTGACTGAGAACGAAACATCTTTCAATCCGATCACATGACCGGTCTCGGCTTGGACTCTGTTCTTGCCCATTCCAGAGCGCACCAAGTCGAAAGCTCGCCCTCGCGGTTGCGGACCGAAAATTTTGTAGACCTCGTCCAAGACGACGATCTCCTCACCCATCTCCACCATGCAATAGCCTCCCCAGCAGCGGACAATCCGGTACCTTAGCGCAGCCAGCGCCCGCAGTGCGGTTTGGCGCTATTTGACTCCGATGGTGCGGCTGGCCGGGCTGCGTCCCGATCTACCACGGAGGAGAGAGCGCGGACACGATGATCGCCAGAAACAGCAGAACAAGCAGCACGGTTACCAAACCGGAACTCTTTTTGCGGTGCCGCGGGGCTTGTCCGCCGTAACCGACGACACGGTTCTTTGAGGCGGGATCTCCGTAGACTTTCTCCTGGTGGCCGCTGGCGATCGCTTTACCGAGGTGGCTGTCGGTGGCGCTGGTTCCGGAGAAAGCACCAGCACCGCCGCCTCCGCCACCTCCGCGGGCATGAATCGCTTCACCCGCCTGTTTGGCTCCCGCGTTGGACACTCCGGTTCGGGTCGGTGGCAAACCACGTATCAATCGCACGAAGTTTTTAAAGTTCCTGATTCGTGCCAATTTGCCAGTCTCCTTCGTGTTGGGCGTCAGGCACCGACTGGTTGTTCGTGATCCTAACACTGCAGGCATTGGACGTATATGGCGGACCTGTTGTGTCTCGGCGCGAACCGTCGAGGCTTAGAATGCCGGGATGCGGGATCGCTACGACTACGTGATTGTCGGCGGGGGTTCAGCGGGCTGTGCGTTGGCGAATCGTCTGTCGGCAGATCCGGCGGTCTCGGTGCTGGTGTTGGAAGCGGGTCGGCGCGACTGACAGTCAGGTCTGTAGCCCACAGCTCAGAAATATAGATTTGACTTAGTATAAGTTAAACCCTATATTTCGGGGATGGTTTGGGAAGTCAACGGTACCGATGAGTTCGCCGACTGGTTCGGCGGCCTTGCTGAGTCCCACCAAAGGGAGAGCAATCATGGGACACCGAAAGTTCAGCGACATTGTCGGCGACCTCAGCCCCGAGCGTCGCGAACGTATCGAAGCCATCAAAAACGAGGCCCGAGCGGACACAATCGCTTACAACCTCGCACAACTCCGCCGCCATCGAAGGCTCACACAATCCGAACTAGCACAAACGCTTGAACGGACCCAAGCGTCGATCTCAGCGATGGAATCCGCCGACGACAACCTCTTGTCCACTTGGCGCAACGTCATCGAAGCCATGGGAGGCCGCCTCGAACTCGTTGCCGTCTTCGACAACGAACGCATCGCGCTCCCAGAACCTGAGACGATCACGGCTCCCTCATAGAGCATCAGCAACCTCCGAGGGGGGTCGTGCGATGCCTGCGGGTGATGTCGCCATTGCGCGTCCAGCTGGTGTGCATCGTACATTGAGTCCTGAATTACCTCATGGAAGTACAACAACCGCGGCATGACTGTCGTCTAATCTGCGGGATGGCAGGGGTATAATCTGCGGTATGGAATTGGGAAAAGCTGCTCCAGACGGTTATCTGCCGCGGGTCGTCGACCAGCAGATGGACCGTTGCCTGAGATCATCTCCTGCCGTGGTAGTGGAAGGCCCGAGGGCGTGCGGGAAGACTTGGACGAGCAGGCGCTTCGCTAACAGTGTTGTCCGGTTCGACGAACTGCCGACCACCCAGATCAAGCTGGAAGCCGATCCCGCCGCCTTTCTCGCCGGCGACACCCCACGGCTGCTAGACGAATGGCACCTGGCCGACGGAGTATGGAACGCGATGCGCCACGCCTGTGACGACCGCGCGCTCAACGGCCAGTTCATCCTGGCCGGGTCGGTTCGCCCGACCCACACCCTCACAGACCACAGCGGAGCAGGGCGGGTGGCGAGACTGCGGATGCGCCCGATGTCGTTGTTCGAGTCACACAACTCAACCGGCAGCATCTCTTTGAGCGGACTCCTCAAAGGCGGAGCGTGCCACGCCGACGCGCCGGAGCCGGATCTGCACCGGGTGGCCGAGTTGGTGTGCCGGGGCGGCTTCCCTCGCTTCATCACCCTGGACCCAGCCGATGCCGGCGACCGGATGGGCGATTACCTGCGGGACATCGCGATGCTTGACATGCACGGCGGCCAAGTGTCTCACGATCCGCTTAAGATGCTGGCACTGATCTCGTCGCTGGCTCGCAACGAGGGTGCCGCGGCCTCGGCCCGAACGCTCATCGCCGACACCGCCGGAGCAGGCGGACCGTCCGACCGCGATACCGTTCGCAGATACCTGGATCGCCTCGTGGAATCGTTCGTACTCGAGCCGCTGCCGGCATGGTCCACGCACTTGCGCAGCAGCGCCACGTTGCGCTCCACGCCGAAACGCTACTTCACCGACCCGGCCCTACCCGCGGCCGCCTTGCGAGCCACACCCCAGGGGTTGCGCGCCGACCTGCCCACGCTCGGACTACTGTTCGAGTCGCTCGTGATACGAGACCTGCGCGTTTATTCACAAGCCGAAAGAGCCGAAGTCTGCTACTACCTCGACAGCAAGAAGCTGGAAGCCGACGCGATAATCACCCGCGGCCCGGGCGACTGGGCGGCCGTGGAGATCAAACTCGGCGGATCCCACGCAATCACATCGGCCGTGGAGTCCCTGCGACAAATCCGCGACAGGGTAGACAGCGACCGAGCCGGAGAGCCTTCACGACTGATCGTAGTGACCGCGGTCGGACCAGCCTTCGAGACAGTTGACGACATCGCCGTCGTGCCCATCACTCTGCTAGGCCCCTGAGCCCCGTCTCACCCAGCGCGGGAACGTTCACAGGTTGATATCGGGAGCAAGCACGGCGAACTCCATCGGTGGATGCGAATGATCGGTCAGAATGATCGGTTGCAACATCAAGCATCTCACCGATGGAGGTTTTCAGTGTGGCACAATGGCTCAGGGTTGTTGAGCGTCCTTGGATAGAGGCGATGTATATCGTGTCCCGGCGCGAACCGTCGAGGCTTAGAATGCCAGGATGCGGGATCGCTACGACTACGTGATTGTCGGCGGGGGTTCGGCGGGCTGTGCGTTGGCGAACCGTCTGTCGGCAGATCCGGCGGTCTCGGTGCTGGTGTTGGAAGCGGGTCGGCGCGACTGGAAATTCGACGTGTTCATACACATGCCCGCGGCGCTGTCCTTTGGAATCGGCAATCGTTTCTACGATTGGATGTATGAGTCTGAGCCGGAGCCTGAGATGGGTCAGCGGCGTGTCTACCATGCCCGGGGGAAAGTGCTCGGCGGTTCTTCAAGCATCAATGGGATGATCTTCCAGCGGGGCAATCCTCTCGACTTTGAACGGTGGGGAAGCGATCCCGGGATGAAGTCATGGGATTACGCCCATTGTCTGCCGTATTTCAAGCGAATGGAGAACTGTCTCGCTCCACAAGACGGGTTGGTTTATCGAGGCGACCAAGGCCCGCTGGTCCTGGAACGAGGACCGGCAACCAACCCACTGTTCGAGGCGTTCCTTGAGGCGACCGAGCAGGCCGGCTATCCCCGCACCACCGATGTCAACGGTGAACGCCAGGAAGGATTCAACGCCTTTGACCGCAACGTCCACCGCGGCCGCCGCCTGAGTGCTGCCCGGGCCTATCTGCATCCTGTGCTGTCGCGCAAGAACCTGGATCTGGAAACCAAAGCCTTCGTCACCAAGGTTCGTTTCGACGGCAATCGCGCAACTGGAGTAGAACTCGAGCACAGGGGCCGACCCCGCTCGGTAGCAGCGGACGAAGTGATCTTGTGCGGTGGCGCGATCAATTCGCCACAGCTCCTGCAACTCTCGGGTGTCGGGCCGGCGGCACTGCTCGAAGAACACGGCATCAAAGTGATCGCAGATGTGGCCGGCGTGGGGCAGAACCTCCAAGACCACCTTGAGGTGTACATCCAATACTCATGCAACGAGCCAGTTTCGCTACAACCCAGTCTGGCCATGTGGAAACGACCCTGGATCGGGCTTCAGTGGCTGTTCCGCAAAGGCCCGGGATCGTCCAACCATTTCGAAGCAGGTGGCTTCATTCGCAGCAACGACGACGTTGAGTACCCGAACCTGATGTTTCACTTTCTGCCTATTGCGATCCGTTACGACGGCAGCACTCCAGAGGGCGGTCACGGCTATCAGGTACATGTGGGTCCCATGTACTCCGATTCCCGAGGGTCTGTGGAGATCCGCAGCAGCGACCCGAAGACGAAACCAGCACTGCGATTCAACTATCTGTCCACCGATCAGGACCGCCGAGAGTGGGTTGAGGCGGTGCGTCACGCCCGACACCTGTTGAACCAGCCGGCTATGGAGCCGTACAACGGAGGCGAGGTCTCGCCAGGTCCGCAAATCGAGAGCGACGAGCAGATCCTCGACTGGGTACGCCGTGATGCCGAAACCGCCCTGCATCCGTCGTGCACGGCCAAGATGGGCGTCGACGACGATGCCGTGCTCGACCCGTTGACCATGCGGGTCTATGGCACAAAAGGGCTGCGGCTCATAGACGCATCGTCGATGCCCTATCTGACCAACGGGAACATTTATGCTCCGGTCATGATGCTCGCAGAAAAGGCTGCTGACCTGGTGCTTGGCAATCAACCCCTGGTCCCTGAGTACCCCAAGATTTATTCCCACCGAAATGCCGCGCAATGATCGAACCAGAGTTCCTGAAGTTCGACACGCTCAGCCTCCACGCCGGTCAGCAACCAGATCCGAGCACCGGTGCTCGAGCCGTACCGATCTACATGACCACCTCCTATGTCTTCGACGACAGCGACCACGCGGCAGCACTGTTCAACCTGGAGGTACCGGGGCATCTCTATTCTCGGCTCACCAACCCCACCGTCGCGGTGCTCGAAGAGCGGATCGCCGCGCTGGAAGGAGGTGTCGGAGCGGTCTGTACGGCAAGTGGCCAAGCCGCGTTTCATCTTGCCGTTGTGACCCTCATGGGACAAGGCGGCCATATCGTTGCGAGCCGCAACATTTATGGCGGTACCCATCAAATGCTCAACGTGACACTGCCTCGGTTCGGGATCATGGCCACCTTTGTCGATCCCCGCGAGCCCGAGCAGTTTGAAGCTGCCATCACCGACGACACTCGGCTCGTATTCGCAGAAACGCTAGGCAACCCCGGGATTGAAGTGCTCGACATCAGCGCTGTTGCGGAGGTAGCCCACAACGCCGGGCTGCCTCTCATGGTCGACTCAACCTTCTCCACGCCTTATTTGATCCGGCCGATAGAGCACGGCGCAGACATCGTGATGCACTCGGTCACCAAGTTCCTCGGTGGTCACGGGGTAGCGCTCGGAGGAGTCCTAGTCGACGGCGGACGTTTCGATTGGGAGGCGTCAGGCCGTTTCGAGACCATGACCGAACCATATGTCGGGTATCACGGCATCTCCTTTGCAGATGAGTTCGGGCCGGGTGCGTTCATCACCCGTGCACGAGCCGAGGGTCTGCGTGATTTCGGCGCAGCGATGAGTCCGGCCAACGCGTTCCACTTGATTCAAGGCATTGAAACGTTGCCGTTGCGAATGCAGAAGCATGTAAGCAACGCGGAGGCCGTAACCGAGATGTTGGTCAACCATGATGCCGTTGGGTGGGTCAAATACCCCAGCGCCCCGGATCACCCCGATCGAGAACTAGCGCGGCGGCTATATCCGCACGGTGCCGGTGCGATCCTCAGCTTTGGGATCAAAGGTGGTCGCCAAGGGGGCCGCAAGTTCATCGAGTCCGTAAAGCTGGCTTCGCATCTGGCGAATGTGGGCGACGCCAAGACTCTGGTTCTTCATCCCGCTAGCACAACTCATCAGCAACTATCAGCTCAGGATCTCCTGGCTGCGGGCGTGAGCGAAGACCTGATCCGGGTCTCTGTCGGAATCGAAGATCCTCGCGACATTATCGATGACCTGGCACGGGCCTTGCGGGCCTCGCAGCGGTAGGCAAGGGGCTGGGGACGAACACGATGCAGATCAAACACGACGGTCACACGGTTCGTTACGCCGATGGGGGCAACGCAGGCGATCACAGCGACCCTGGAGTGGTCATGCTCCACGGGTCCGGCATGAACCGAACGGTCTGGCATCTGCAGACTCGCTTCCTGGCCCATCACGGCTACCGGTTAGCGGCTCTTGATTTGCCGGGTCATGGTGGAAGCGACGGTCCGCCTCTCGCGAGCATCGAACAGATGGCTGACTGGGTCGCAGAAATGGTCGATGTGCTTGACTTTGGTTCAGCACATCTTGTTGGTCACTCGATGGGCACCTACATCGCCTTGGAGACGGCCAAGCGTCACCCCACAGCGGTGCGCTCGCTGGTGCTGCTCGGCACTGCTGCTGCGATGCCGGTTCATCCCGAACTTCTTGACTCGGCAAAAAACAACATCCCGCACGCCGGTGGTCTGATGACTTCATGGGGTTACAGCAGCCGAGCCCATGTTGGCCGTCACGCCTCCCCAGGGTTCTGGCTGTTAGGCGGGTCGCGGGCGTTGATTGAGGTGTCTCCCGACGGTGCGCTTGCTGCGGACATGGCCGCGTGTCAGAGCTACACGGGGGCGGTCACCGCTGCGGCGTCTGTTGCTTGTCCTGTTTCGGTCATCTTGGGAAGTGACGACAAGATGACGCCTGTCACCTCAGCTCAGGAACTGTTGGCGGTTTTTGATCCTCCCGCCGCTGTGCCCGCCCTGAACGTGACAGTGCTCGATGGTGTCGGTCACATGATCCCCCTCGAAGACCCGGACCGTGCTCGATCCTGTATCGCCGAAGCACTCAGAACAGCGGACCGGTCACTCGCTACTGACAACCGGGACTGATGACCTGTCGAACACGCGTGCCGGAATCCAGCCTCGTACTGAGTTGATCAACCAGACCGAATCGGCTCGGTCGAGGTCTTCGATGGTCACGATTGCTTCTCGGATCCTACGGTTGGCTAACAACTCCGCTCGCAAAGTACCGGGCAACAGACCGCTGGATTCGGCTGGAGTGATCGCAATCCCATCGAGTTCCAGCACCAAGTTGGCGATCGTCGTTTCGGTCAGTTCGCCCCGTTCGTTCCAGAGCAACACGTCATCGGCATGCGGGTGACGGGCCAGGGCTTGCTCGTAGCGGTCGCGTCGGGTCGTCTTGAAGCGCAGGAACTCGTCTTCGGTGGACACAGGCATCGTGTCCACCGCGATGCGCCAAACCGGGTTCGCCGCAGGCGGCGACATCTCCGCCACTTGCACTTCAATGGCACCGTCGGCCGAGACCAGGATCCGCACCCGTTGGGTTGTGTCAGCGCGAATTGCGTCTAGTCGGCGTCGAACTTCTCCCGGATCCATGTCAAAGCCGAAATGTTCGGCGCACTCAGTTAGCCGGACGAGGTGGCGATCAAGCAGGATCGGTCCCGCGCCAGGCTCCCACGCCAATGTCTCAAGCAATCGAAAGGGTCGTGTCGCTCGATGCAATACGCGGGCCTTGTCGTGAGCTTCGTGCCACTCTGCGGTGGGCTGAGAATCCCAAACGATGCCTCCCCCGACGCCGTAGACGGCATGCCCGATCCGTTGATCGATCCAGGCAGTTCGAATGGCGATATTGAACTCGGCGTCCCCGCCCGGCTCGACTACGCCGACTGAACCCGTGTAGATCCCACGCGGCTCGGTTTCGAGCTCCGCGATGACACGGCTGGCAGCAACTTTGGGAGCACCGGTGATGGAAGCTCCGGGGAATGTCGCCGCTAGCAGTTCACGCAGCGAAGCGTTGGTCTCAGCGGTGACTGTCGAAGTCATCTGGTGCACGGTCGGGTAGCTCTCAACGGTGTGTAATTTTGCTACTCGGACGCTGCCGATGTCAGCCACGCGGCCAAGATCATTGCGGGCCATGTCGACGATCATCGTGTTTTCTGCGCGGTCTTTTTCGCTGCGAACGAGTTCGTCGGCCAACTCACGATCAATCATCGGGTCCGGGTGGCGAGGTCTAGTTCCTTTCATCGGTCGAGTCACCACGGTCGTGTTGCGCCGAGAAATGAGTTGTTCAGGCGAAGCCGAGCACACAGCCGCTGCACCAAAGTCGAGAAAGGCGAGATGGTCAGCTCGCTGCGCCCTGCACAACGCCGCGAACAAGCCTTCGGGATCCCCAGAGAAATCACTGTGGAGCCTCAATGTGTAGTTGACCTGGTAGGTGTCGCCGGCGGCGATCAGTTCTTGGATGGACTTGACTGCGGCCTCGAATGTTTGCTGGTCTGCGCTGGGTGTCCACGCTTGTGTGTTGAAGGCACGACCTGCGGGTCCCCGCGAGGGGTGAGGTTCTTCAAAAGCCGCGAACGCAACCAGCGGCACGGCGGGGTCACGGAGACTGCAAAGTGCTTCGTCGAAGGCGGGTGCCGCGTCGTAACTGACGATTCCAACCAGCCACAGGCCCTGCTTCGCCGCCGCTTCCACGGCATCGATAGTCTGGCCGACGTCACTGAGTCTGTTGGCAACGAAATGAGCGACTGGGTCACGAAACTCCAGCCATCTGCGCCCCTGATCCGAGTCGTGACGAACCAACGCGCGACGCAGCAGCAGTGGCCTCGAATCGCTGTTCTCAAAATCGTCAGACATACCGCCTGAAAGTATGCCAACAACGGGGTGTGCATTGCTGAGGTCGGTACGCTTACCGATGGTGAGGAGCGGCTCGTGCCTTTGACCCGATACGCGCGTATTGAGGAGTCGCCATACTTGCGGCGCGCCCTCAACCATGCGGATCCCGATTCGGCCGCGCTAGCTGTCTACAACCACATGTATTACCTGCTCCACTATGGCGATCCTGTGGCTGAGTATTGGGCGCTGGTTGACGGGGTGACTCTGTGGGACGTGGCCTATCAGCGCCAAGTTGAGATTTGCGGTCCCGATGCGATGGTGTTCACTCAGATGCTCGTGCCACGAGACTTGTCGAGCCATGAGGTTGGCCAGTGCAAATACGCTTTCATGACCAACTCAGTCGGCGGCATCATCTGTGATCCCGTCATTCTGCGGCTCGACGAGGACCGCTTCTGGCTTAGTGCGGCGGATGCTGACGTGCATCTTTGGTGCCAGGGTCTACTGCATAGCGCCGAGCTTGACGTGGAGATCACCGTTCCCGATGTGGCGCCGGTGCAGATCCAAGGTCCGCAAGCCAGTGCTGTCATGGTGGACCTCTTCGGCGAAGAAATCCTCGACATCGGCTATTACCGCCTAGTCCAGACTCGTCACGGTGCCCTTGATTTGGTCGTGTCGCGCACAGGCTGGGGGGGGCTTTCTGGTTACGAGGTGTATGTGTGTGGCGCTCGCACGGACAACAACTTGGCAGCGGAGCTTTGGTGGGACACCGTCATGCGCGCCGGTGAGCGTCATGAGATCATGGCCGCCGCGCCCAACCATGTGCGGCGGATCGAAGCTGGGATGCTGGCCTTTGGATGCGATATCGATAACAGCACCAACCCGCTTGAAGTCGCCAACGGCTACGACTGGATGGTTGACCTGGACCAACCTGACGATTTTGTCGGCAAGGACGCTTTGCGTCGCATACGTGATGAAGGCCCGACGCGGCGCTTGGTTGGTGTTGACATAAGCGGCCCCAACCTCGGAACTTTTACTGACGGTGCTATGCCACGCGTGCTCCCGGTGCACGCAGACAACACTGTGGTCGGACAGCTCACTTCTGCCTGCTACTCGCCGCGGCTACGCAAGAACATCGGCTACGCGATGGTCGGGATCGACCATGCCTCACTGGGACAGGAGCTTTCTGTGCCTCATTCGGTTCATGGCTGTCTCGAGGCGGTGACAGTGAAGAAACCTCACGCCAAGTGACCAGCGATTCCCACTCTGGTAGCGCGAGCATGAACGACGAAGAAGGAATTGAGGGCGGCCCGATTATCTCGGTCAACCCGGTGGTGGCGGCTCGTGCCTTGTTGGTTGGGATCGCGTTGCTGATGGCCGGTAATGGCTTGCAAGGCTCTTTGCTGGGTGTCCGTGCCGAAGCCGAGGGATTCGGAATAGTCGCTACGGGTGTTGTGATGGCCTCTTATTTCGGAGGCTGTTTTGTCGGGGGTCTGTATTCGCAACGGCTCATCTCTCAGGTAGGACACATCCGGGTTTTTGCGGCGCTGGCATCTTTGGCCTCGGGTGCATCTTTGTTGCATGTGTTGTTAATTTCTCCGCTCTCCTGGGGTCTGATGAGGTTCGTGACCGGCATGTGCATCGCCGGCCTGTTTGTGGTCGCTGAATCGTGGCTCAATGACATGGCCACCAACGCGACGCGCGGTCGTCTGCTCTCGATGTACATGGTGGCAACGATGGGTGGGATGACTGCTGGCCAGTTCTTGTTGGAGACAGCGGACACCAGTGGTTTCAAACTCTTTGTGTTGGCATCCCTGTTGGTTTCTGCCTCGTTGGTCCCGGTAACGCTGTCAGCTTCGAGCAACCCGCCACTCGGCGTGCCCGAACCGCTGTCGACCCGAGAACTGACGCGCAATGTTCCCACCGGGGTGATTTCCACGTTTTGGGTGGGCACGTCAGCCGGAGTTCTGATCGGACTCGGCGCGGTCTATGCGGTGACGGTTGAGATTCCCAATTCGCGGATCCCAGTGTTTTTGGCGGCGCCGCTGGTCGGCTCAATCGTTATGCAATGGCCGATTGGTTGGATGTCGGACCGTGTCGGTCGCCGTTTGGTTATGTGGTGGGTGGCGACCGCGGCGACCGCGATATGTGTCGCCTTAGCCTTGATCGACCCACAGTCTTGGCCAGTGATTGCACTCGTGTTCGGACTCGGTGGGATGACCTTTTCGTTGTACTCGTTGACGATTGCATATACCGCGGATTGGCTTCCCCAGTCGCAGCTCACCGCGGCCTCGGCAGCGCTGGTGCGGGTCAACGGGGTCGGGGCGGTGTTCGGGCCGCTGGTGGTGGCCCCGGCTATGGCGTTGAGCTCGCCGCAAGCATTCTTTTGGGCGCTTGTGGCGACCCACGGTTTGATCGCGGCCTACATCAGTTGGCGGGTGTTGTTCCGCGATCCAGTGCCGAAGGAACTGCAGAGGGTGTTTGTTGTCTACCCGGCCCGGGCCTCCGCGGTGGCCTCCAACCTGATCGGTCGTCGTCGCCGCGTCTACGACTCTTCTTGATCCCCTTCTAGAACGGGATTAGCCAGAACGGGGTTAGTAGGCGGCGTCGGGCATTTCTGATTTGCGTCGGGCGATGTATTCGCGTAATTCGGCGTCGATGGCGTCGTCTAGTGGTGGTGCCTCGTATTCGGCCAACATTTGCTTCCACTGCACGTTGGCCCTTTGTGCGGCGGTGAGGCTGCCTTCGGATTCCCATTGCTCAAAGCTGTTGTTGTCGGCGATCGAGGAGCGGTAGAAGGCGGTCTCGAAATTGGCCAAGGTGTGGGCATTCCCCAAGAAGTGGTCACCGTGGGGGTTGCTGTGGAAGGCGTCCATCGCTTGAGCGTTCTCCGACATGTCGATGCCACGGGCATACACGCCCATCATCCCGAGTTGGTCGGCGTCCATAATCAGTTTCTCGTAGCCGAGGGTCAGTCCGCCTTCGAGCCACCCTGCGGCATGGAGCACGAAGTTCACACCGGCTGCAAGCGTGGGCAGAATTGTTGAAGTGGACTCGTAAGCCGCTTGTGCATCGGGCGCTTTGGACGACGTGAACTGGCCACCGGAACGAAACGGCACGCGGAGGCGCCGGGCCAACGCGGCCATCACGTTGATCGCTTGTCCTGCTTCTGGCGTACCGAAAGTCGGTGCGCCGGTTGCCATCGACATTGAGGAGGCGAAGGTACCGAAGATGACCGGCGCTCCGGGACGTACGAGCTGGTAGTAAGCCATTCCACAGAGAGCCTCAGCCAGCGCTTGCGTACACAACGCGGCGACTGTCACCGGCGACATCGCGCCGGCGAGAATGAAGGGCGAAATGATGGCTGCTTGGTTGGCTCGGGCGTACTCCGTGGCCGCGCCGAGCATGGTGGAATCCCAGCTGAGTGGCGACGAGGCGTTGATCAGCGACGTCATCACGGTTCGGTCGTTGAGATCCCCGCCGAAAGCGATACGCGACAACTCGATAGAGTCGGCTGCCCGTTCGGCTGCGGTCACCGAGCCCATGTAGGGCTTGTCGCTGTAGGCGATGTGGGAATACACCATGTCGAGGTGCCGCTTATTGACGGCCACATCCACCGGTTCGCAAACCGTGCCGCCGGAATGGTGCAGGTGGGGAAGCATATATGTGAGCTTGACTGCGTTCTGGAAGTCGGTGAGCGTTGCGTAACGCCTACCGTTGTCGAGGTCGGTTACAAAGGGCGAACCGTAGTTGGGGGCGAAGACTGTGGTGTTGGCTCCGATTTTGACGCTTCGTTCTGGGTTTCGGGCGTGTTGGGTGTACACCTCCGGAGCGCTGCGCGTCAGAATCTCGCGGCACATACCGCGAGGAAACCGAACCAAATCGCCGTCGATGTCGGCACCGGCATCGCGCCACAATTCGATGGCTGACGGGAAATCCTGAAAGGCGACTCCGATCTCGGCGAGGATCGTTTCGGCGTTTGCTTCTATCTGGGCTAAGCCCTCCTCGTCGAGCATCTCGACTGGAGGGAGTTTCCGCTCAAGATATGGCACGGTTTCGGCGGTTGAGGCGGCTCGTGCGGCTTGTCGGCTGGCTCGCCCGCCACCGCGACGCCCTCGCCTTTGGCTGTCGCTGGGTTGAGAAGCTCTGCTGGGTCGGGTGTCGGTCATGTTGCCTCCGAACTGGGAGTCTCGGTTGTAGTTGTGCGTCGTCTCCGGTTGCGGTTTCGAGCAGCTGTAGAAGGTTGCCTTTGGGGAAGATCAACCACCTTCGACAACTCGACCGAGGGCGCAGATACGTGAGGGAATGCCATTGCTGCGACGAAGAGTTCCTGGAAACGGGGTTCGGTTGCAGTCTCGATCTTTTCGATACTGCTCACAACCTGTGCGATCTCATGGCGTTGTGTCCCTGACAGCAACATCCGAACTGCTCCAGCGCCTGAGGAGTTGCCAACAGAGGTCACTGCGGCTACCGGGCAGTCGGGAACTAGTCCTAACACCAGCGCATACAGGGGATCGATGTGCGCACCAAAGGCCCCAGCGAGTCGAATGTCTTCAACTTCTGAAATTCCGGCGTGTTCCATCAACAAGTCGATACCGGCGCGTAGAGCGGCCCCGGCTAGTTGGATTTGGCGCACATCGTTTTGGGTAATGAATAGTGGAGCTGGCCCTGAGCGAATTACATACCGGAAGGTGCGTTCTTCGGGCTCAACGTATGGTGAGCGCTTTGCCAGCGACCCTTGGATTACCCCGTTGCTGTCGCACACACCGGCCAGAAACATTTCGCCGATGACCTCGATGATCGCCGAGCCGCACAGGCCCGCAATATCGAGGTGAGTGACGTCTGCTGCAAAGTCGGGATCGTCGCTCCAGAGATCAGAGCCGATCACCTTGTAGCGGGCCACAAACGTCTCGCGGTCGATGCGAACCCGCTCGATAGCTCCCGCTGTGGCTCTCATACCGCACGATATTTGGGCACCCTCGAAGGCGGGCCCGGTAGGCGAAGAGGCGGCGTATGTCTTTGCGGAGGTACCGAGCACTATCTCGGCGTTAGTACCGACATCGACTATTAGCTGTGGCGTGGTGGCGCGATGCGTTCCCTCGTTGAGTACAGCCGCAGCAGCGTCCGCCCCGACATGACCGGCGATGCAAGGGCCGATATGGGTACGCGCATACCGAAGCGACAAGTCGAGTTCGTCGGCTCTCATGTCGATCGGTGCGCTCACGGTGAGGGTGAACGGCGCAGCGCCAAGCGGGGTCGGGTCGATTCCCAGCAATAGGTGGTGCATAACCGGGTTGCCGACCACAACCAGGTCGTGAATACGGGTTCGCAACTTCTCGCTCGGTTCGCTGATCTCGTTGGCCAGGTCGTCGATCACCGCATCGAGTGCCCCCCGCACCACCGATGTCAGTTCTTGGTCGCCACCCGGGTTCATCATCACGTAGCTGACTCGGCTCATCAGGTCTTCGCCGAAGCGGATTTGCGGGTTCATAACTCCGGCGTGCGCAACGACATCACCGGATGCGAGGTCCACCAAATAGCCCGCAATGGTCGTGCTACCTACATCAATGGCGACGCCGTAGACCGCTTCGTCGAAACCGGGTCGGACTGCCATTACCGTGCCGTCGGAATGCACGATCGCGGTGAGTCCTCGCCTACCGTCGGTTATCGCCGGATGGAGGTCGGGCAGTACTCGGGCGTCTACCGAGGCTTGGTCGATACCCCAATCAGACTTGAGCGCCTCGGCGAGAAGGTCGCTCTGAGCTCGTTCGTCGCCGAGTAGCTGCTCTGGGAGTTCGACGTATCGAGCGGTGATCAGAGGGTCGACAGTGAGTCCTTCGAGGCTGATCTTCTTGCGAACCACGGGCCTGTGAACCTGGCTATCGGTCGGTATATCGATCACTACGCCGGATCGCACGGTTGCTTGACATCCCAAACGATTGCCAGAGTTAATGGCGCGTCGGCCTTTGTAGTTGTCTTCGCTCTGGGTCCAAGGGTTCAGCGCTTGGGTGGTTGAATTGATGTGCCACTTGGCAAACTCGCCGAACGAAGGAGTCACTTGGCAACGTCCGCAGAGTCCGCGTCCCCCGCAAGTGGAGTCAAGGTCGATTCCAACCGAGCGCGCAGCGTCGAGCACCGTGGTTCCCACCGGCACTGTCGTAGATACCCCCGAGGGCATGAAGATCACCGAGGCGTCGTCATCCACAGTTGCAGATTCTGCGACCATTGCAGATTCAGGCGATTCTTCGACGGTTGGTGCGCCGCCGACCTCGTCCCTCTCCGTCGATTGCCGGGGCGCGGTATTCGCGAATCCATGCTGCACAGTCGCGGTCGTGACCTGCGAGCACATCGGCTGCCATGACCGCCGTCTTCACTTCGGGATGCATCGGGTTCATGATGGCTGAACTCATGCCTGCGCCGATGCCCATAGCAAGAAAGGTACCGGTGATGGCATGGCGGCTCGGCAAACCGAAACTGACGTTGGATGCGCCGCAGGTGGTGTTGACTTTCAACTCATCGCGTAGGCGACGAACGAGGGCAAAGACCTGCTGTCCAGCGGTGCCCATGGCTCCGATGGGCATCACTAACGGATCGACAACTACGTCGGAGGCGGGAATCCCGAAGTCGGCGGCTGCGTGCACGATCTTGCGGGCTACTTCGAATCGCACATCGGGGTCTTCGCTTATCCCGGTTTCGTCGTTGGAGATTGCGACCACTGCCGCGCCTGCTTTTGCCACGAGTGGGAGCACTCGTTCCAGTACTTCGTTTTCGCCGGTCACGGAGTTGATCAACGGTTTGCCTTCATAGACGGCGATACCGGCTTCCAACGCTTCGATGATTGACGAGTCAATCGAGAGAGGGACGTCGGTTACCGACTGTACGAGTTTGATTGCTTGGCTAAGGAGCGCCGGTTCGTCGGCCAGCGGGATGCCGGCGTTGACGTCAAGCATGTGTGCTCCGGCTTCAACCTGGGCAATAGCATCGGCTTCAACCCGGCTGAAGTCTCCGTTTTTCATTTCTTCGGCCAACAACTTGCGACCTGTGGGGTTGATGCGTTCACCGATCATCACGAAGGGCCGATCAAACCCGATTACCACTTCTTTGGTGGCGGAACTGATGACGGTTTCAGTCATTGGGTTGGAGTTGTTTCTCGATTTGGGGTTCAAGACCACCGTTGGTGACTAAGGCCTCAAGCCGGTGCCGGTGGTACTCGCGCTCTATGCCATCGGCTGCGGATTGCCCGGCGGCGATGGCGTCACCGGGCACGGTGGTGGTGACCCGTCGCCATTGTTCGATGTATTTGTGGGTCTCGGTTAACCCGGCTACGTGCGCGGCGCGATCGATAGCGTGCTGAAAACGGGGTTCGAGCATGATCTTTTCGTTGTGGCCGTTGTTTGTGGTGGCGGTGATCTGGGCGGGAATATCGCGCCAGTAGATGGTCGTGATTCCTGGGGTGCGGCTGCGCCGTCTGCTCATAGCGAGGCTGTCTGCTTGCGGGCGAGATCGAAGATCTGGCTTTCGAGTTCGCCATATCCCGTGCTGAGCCGTTCGTAGGCGAGACCGAGCCGGTTGGCTGCGGCGCGGGCCTTTTCGTCGAGCACCGGATCGTCGGTCTGGGCTAGGTAGATCAGCTTGGTGTAGTTGCCGAAGTACATGTCGCGCAGTTCGGGGTGGGCTTCGATTCCCAACCCGCCCATGATGATGCGCTCGAAGTGCTTGACGAGATAGTCGGTGACGTAGAACGAGGTTGGGTCGTTGTCATGCATTGCGGTGAAACGCGGCCCACCGGCGAAGAACTGGTAGCAATGGGCGCCGGGCATCATCTCGATCGTGGTGCCGGATTCCCGATACTCGTGACAGATGTCGACGAGTTCGCCTGCGGTGCCGCAATCGGCGTACCCGAGCAGGATCCGCTGGTATTTGCCTTCGCAGCGGTTCAAGCGCTGGCGGACAGCCTTGCCGATGTTCTCTGGTCGGTTGTGAAGAGAAGCGGGGAGACACTCGAGCGTGACGTTGTCGAGTTGATGGAGGCGGGAGATATCGCGGATCTCTCGGGCTAGCGCGCCGCAGGCGAGTATCAGCACCTTAGGAGCACCGGTATTGGTGCCCGTAGGGTTTGCCGAACCATCGGGGTTGGTCATGCTGCTCGGTGAGCTTGAACCAGCGACGAGGCGACCTCGGCTGCTACCGCGGCGTCGCGACAGTAGGCGTCCGCGCCGATCGCTTCGCCGAATTCCTCGTTTAGGGGCGCTCCTCCGACCATGATGATGTAGTCGTCCCGCATGCCCCTTTCTACGAGCGTGTCGATTACCACTTTCATGTAGGGCATGGTGGTGGTTAGCAGCGCGGACATCCCCAAAATGTTGGGCTTGTGTTCTTCGATCGCTGCGAGGAATTCGTCGACGTCAGTGTTGATGCCGAGGTCGAACACTTCGAATCCGGCACCTTCGAGCATCATTCCGACTAGGTTTTTTCCGATGTCGTGGATGTCACCTTTGACTGTGCCGATCACGATGCTGCCGATGGGCTCGACTCCGGTTTCTGCCAGCAGAGGGCGCAGGATCGCCATGCCCGCTTTCATTGCTTTGGCAGCTAGGAGGACTTCGGGAACGAAGAGGATGCCGTCGCGAAAGTCGATGCCTACGATGCGCATGCCTTCGACTAGAGCGTCGTTCAGGACCTTGTCTGCGGGCCAACCTCGGCCTAGCAGAATGCGGGTGCCCTCGTCGATCTCCTCGTCCAACCCATCGTAGAGATCGTCGTGCATCTGAGCCGTCAAGTCTTCGTCGCTCAGTGCGTTCAGATCAATTTCGTCTGTGTCCTCGTCGAATGCGTTGTCTTCGCCGGGCGCACCCGGAGCCGCGGAGGATGAGTCGGCAACGGGATCGGGGTTGGTTTCGTTGGTCATTCGGACGGCTCCTAGAGGTGCGGCTTGGTCTGGGGCATCCACGGAACTGTTGTCCCGCATCGTGGAACCGTACCGTATCATGAAACGTAGAGGTTTCTGAACCCTTTGTTGCAGAACATCGCGAAACCAGCGGCGGTCATCGAACGGTAACCTGTGGGCCATGTCGAACCCTGAAACGTTACCTCCGCATCGCTACGACGCGCGCATGGCTGACGACATCGAAACTCGCTGGCAAGCGCATTGGCGAGAGCAGGGCACATACCACTGCCCGAACCCCAGCGGAGCGCTGTCGGCCGATCCTTCGGGGCTCGCTGATCGACCCAAGCTGTTCATTATGGACATGTTTCCGTACCCCTCAGGAGTGGGCCTGCATGTCGGCCACCCACTCGGGTTTATTGCCACCGACGTGTACGCCCGTTTCAAACGGATGACGGGGTTCAACGTTCTGCACACGATGGGATTCGATGCTTTTGGTCTGCCCGCGGAAGAGCATGCCCGCCAAACCGGCGAGCACCCACGAGAGAACACCGAGCGCAACATCGTCAACATGTCCCGCCAACTCGACCGATTGGGACTTGGACACGACGAGCGACGCTCCTTTGCAACCACCGACCCGGATTACTACCGCTGGACCCAGTGGATTTTCTTGGAACTCTTCAACGCCTGGTTCGATGAGTCCCACCAAGCTGCCCGCCCGATCAGCGAGTTGATCAGCGAGTTCGATTCGGCAGGCCGCGTTCCGAAAGGCGGCGAAGACTGGGCGCACGCCGATCAGTCGGCGCGCCGTCGGATCTTGTCTCAGTATCGGCTCGCTTATGTGGACGAAGCGCCCGTCAACTGGTGTCCCGGGCTCGGCACGGTGCTTTCCAACGAAGAGGTGACCGCGGAAGGTCGGTCGGAACGGGGCAATTTCGCTGTCTTCCAGCGACCGTTGAAGCAATGGATGATGCGGATCACCGCATACGCGGATCGGCTGTTGGATGATCTGGATCTGCTCGATTGGAGCGATTCGATCAAGACGATGCAGCGCAACTGGATCGGGCGCAGCCTCGGTGCATACATCGACTTCGGAACTATCCGGGTATTTACTACTCGGCCTGACACTGTCTATGGCACAACGTTCATGGTTCTCGCGCCAGAGCATCCATTAGTTGACGAACTGACCGCTGACGAGTGGCCCGCGGGCACCGACGAACGTCTCAGCGGTGGCTTCGCGAACCCGCGCGCGGCGGTCTCAGCCTACCGCGGACGCGTTGCTGAGATGACCAACTTCGACCGGCAGGACAACAAGGACAAGACCGGTGTCTTCATCGGGACAAGCTGTCCGGTCCCCGTTGACGGGCGGGAGGTTCCGATCTTTATCGCCGACTATGCCTTGATGGGCTACGGCACGGGCGCGGTTATGGGTGTGCCGGGCGAGGATCAACGCGACTGGGAATTCGCTGAAAAATACGGCATGGACATCATCCGTACAGTTGAACCACCCGCTGACTTTGTTGGCCAGGCATACGTTGGCGACGGCCCCGCGATCAACAGCGGGTCTCTCAACGGGATGGAGAAAGCCGAAGCCATAGCTGCGATCATCGAGTGGCTCCAAGACCAGGGACTAGGTGAAGGCGCGGTCACCTACAAGTTGCGAGACTGGCTGTTCAGCCGTCAGCGCTACTGGGGTGAACCCTTCCCGATTGTCTATGGTGACGACGGTTTGCCACGTGCAGTTCCCGATGAAGACCTTCCGGTGCTGCTGCCCGATCTCATGGATTGGGCACCACGCTCACTAGATGAAGACTCAGAACCCGAACCTCCCCTCGGGCGGGTAACGCAATGGCGCGAGGTTGAACTTGATCTGGATGACGGCGAAGGTCCAAAAAGGTACCGACGTGAACTCAACACAATGCCCAACTGGGCAGGTTCATGCTGGTATTACCTGCGATATCTCGATCCTGACAACGACCGCGCCTTGGTCGATCCAGATGTCGAGAGGTGCTGGATGGCAGATCCCACCGGCGGTGTTGGCGGCGTTGACCTCTATGTGGGCGGCGTGGAACATGCGGTGTTGCATCTGCTCTACGCCCGGTTTTGGCACAAGGTTCTTTACGACCTCGGTCATGTGTCGGGTCCTGAACCATTCAAACGGCTCATCAACCAGGGATACATTCAGGCTGCCGCGTATCAGGACCCCCGGGGTTCTTACGTGCCTGCTGACGAAGTCGCGGGCACTCCCCAAACGGGCTTCACTCACGACGGTGTGGAAGTCACCCGAGCGTTCGGGAAGATGGGAAAGTCGTTGAAGAACGCGGTTACGCCCGATGACATATACGAGGTCTATGGGGCCGACACACTGCGGCTCTACGAAATGTCGATGGGTCCAATCGATCAGGACCGACCGTGGGAGACACGTTCGGTGGTCGGTTCTCATCGGCTGCTGCAGCGCGTCTGGCGCAGTCTAGTCAATGAACAAACAGGCGAACTTCTGGTGGCCGACGACGAACCAGATGACGAGCTTCGCCGGATGCTGCACAAGACAATCGATGGTGTCCGCGCCGACATGGACGGCCTTCGCTTCAACACCGCTACCGCCAAGATCACAGAACTCAACAACGAGTTGACGAAGCGTGATTCTGCGACTCCGCGCGAAGTTGCTGATGCAATGGTGCGGATGCTGGCACCCCTCGTGCCTCATGTGGCTGAAGAACTCTGGCAGCGGCTCGGAGGGGTTGGCTCGGTTACTCAAGCAACGTTTCCGATCGCCGATCCACGCCTTTTGGTCGACGAGATGATTGAGTTGCCTGTTCAGGTCAACGGCAAACTCCGGGCCAAGATATTTGTGGCTGTAGATGCCGGCGATGCGACAGTGCTTGAGCTTGCATTGGCAGAGTCCAACGTCCTGGCCCATGTGGACGGTAGGGAACTGCGGAAGTCAATCGTGGTCCCCGGTCGCATGGTGAACTTTGTTGTCTGACCCTCCAACAGTGTCTGCGTCATGAGCAATCCGGTGAAGCTGTCCGCAGCACGAGCGCGCCGGATTGCCTTAGCTGCGCAAGGTTTTAGGAGTCCGCGCCCAAGCGGAAGAGTCGATCGGCGTCATCTGCGGCGGGTGATGTCCGAACTCAATCTGCTTCAGCTTGACTCTGTGCCGGTCGTGATACGCACTCAGTACATGCCCCCCTTCTCGCGCCTCGGGCCATACCGACCAGAGTTGCTTGATGAGATCGCCTACCGAGATGACGAGTGGTTTGAGGCGTGGAGTCATGAAGCGTCGCTGGTGCCGGTAAACGATGAACCGCTGTTGCGTTGGCAGAAGGAGCGGGCTCGCCGAGGTGACACCTGGGGTCAACTTGCGGCTTTGGCCCGTGACGATCCTGACTACATAGAAGAAGTTCTTGAGCAGGTGAGAGAGAGTCCCCTTGCCCCCAAAGAACTTCGGGAACCGCGTCGGCGCAGCGGCGAATGGTGGGGTGACCGCTCCGACGGATCGATCGCTTTGGACTGGCTCTTTCGTATCGGCGAGGTTGGCATTCGTCGCCGCCCCGGATTCGTTAAGGAGTTCGATCTCCTTGATCGGATTGTGCCGAAAGAAATCCTTGCGCTTCCCACACCAAGCGAGCACGAAGCGCACCGCGATTTACTGATGCGTGCAGCGTCGAGTTTCGGTGTGGGCACAGCTTCCGATCTCGTTGACTACTACCGACTACCCAAAGTCCCCGCCAAGGCTCGGGTCGCGGAATTGGTTGAGGATGGGCGACTACTTGAGGCAGACGTTGAAGGTTGGGACGGGCCTGCGTTGTTGCATCCCGAGGCGGTTGCTCCCCGCTCGATCGAGGCCTGCACTTTGCTGTCTCCGTTTGATCCGGTTGTCTGGTGTCGCGAACGCGGAGTTCGGCTGTTCGACTTTGAGTACAAGATCGAGATCTATACACCCGCTGCAAAACGGATCTACGGCTACTACGTCCTGCCCTTTCTGTTAGGTGACCAAATTGTCGCCCGGGTTGACCTCAAGACGGATCGCAGCGCAGGAGTGCTGTTGGTCAAAGGGGCGTTTTCTGAATCGGGTCATGACCGCGACGGCGTCGTTGAGGGTTTGCGACATGCGCTCAACGATCTGACCGTCCTTGTCGGTTGCGACTCTTGGCGGGTTGTCGGTACGGCCGGTGACCTGATCGGCAGCCTCTGACTCCCGCGCGTCAGGCCGAGTCTGTCTCGTCGGTCTCGTCGCTGTCGTCTGTCTCGTCGTCGTTGTCACCGGTGTTCGGGTAAGTGACGGAAGGCGATGTTGGACCGGTGGTCGGGTATTCGTTCGGTCCCGTAACTGGATATTCGGGGGCGGTGGTAGTAGGCGGCACAGTCGTCGTTGGTGCGGCGGTGGTTGTGGGCGCCGCAGTTGCGGGCGGCGCCGTCGCGACGGGAGCAGCGGTGGTCGTTGGCGCGGCGGTGGTTGTGGGTGCCGCTGTGGTCGCAGGGGCACGAGCCACGGTCGTTGTGGTGCTCGTCGTCGTCGTGGTCGTCGTCGATGTCGATGTCGATGTCGATGTAGTGCTTGTGGATGTCGTGGGAGTCGCCGCGGGAGGCGCGGGATCGTTCTGTAAGGCGTAATACCCGATCAACATTCCCGTCGCGAGCATTGCCGGTAACCACCACTCAAGTCGCATCGGATGAAATGTTATCGCGGGACCCGCGCAGGTGCGGACATATGCTCACGTGCTTCTGTCCCATTAGGATTCCGCTGATGCCGTTTACGCTTCGCCGTCCCGCCGCTCGCTGCGTACTGCTTGATCGAGCAGGCCGCATCTTTTTGATCCGAGCCGAAGATCCAATCGATCCACGCAAACCCGAGTGGCTGGAAATCCCCGGCGGAGGGATGGGTTGGGGTGAAGACTCCGGCACAGCTGCGCTACGGGAACTGTATGAGGAGACCGGAATTCCCGATGTCGAGATGGGACCATGCGTCTGGGTCCAACAGACTGAATACGACTTCGGTGGGTACCATTTTGAATCCGACGACCACATTCATGTCGCGTGGTGCGACGGTGGCGAATATCGACCCAAGGGCCTTGAGGCGCTTGAGGCGGCAGCGTTTTTGGGTGCCGAATGGTGGACACTGGAGGAACTTCTCGATAGCGACATGCCAACCGTGCCTTTTTGGTTGCGGCGATTTCTTCCCGCGATCATTGCTGGTGAACTTCCTACCGAACCGATCGACATCACGCCGCCTGCCAGCGAAGGCGGGCGGTTCAGCTAAACCGGTCTGCCGTGTTCGATGTCGTCGCGGATGGCGGCCTTGACGGCGTATCCAGTGATGATCGCCGGGGCGAGAACGATCGAACCCGCAATCACGCCAGCAATGACAGTCCGTGAAACGCCGTCGCTGAAGCCAGTGATCAGCCCGAAGACAAACACCACGATGGAAAGTGCGAACAGGAGGTAGCCGAGGCGCTGGCCCCGACCGGCCCAGCGGGCAGCGCGGGCACGCTGCACAAGTACTGGGTCAGTTGCTTCTCTGGGTGCCATTACTGTTCACGGTAGCCAGCCGGCGTCAGCTAGCAGCGCGGCAATCGCCTCGGTCATGACGGGCAGCGATAAATGTTTGATCGCGACTTTTCGGTTTCGCTCGATTCTGTCGTTGTCGTCAACTCTTAACGCGGTTCTGAGTGGTTCGGCATCGTCAGTGGGAAACCACTCAAAGCCAAGCGCACGTAGTTCGGCGGCCACAGGGTAGTTCGCAACAGCAACGGGTACGCGATGAATCGATGCCTCCACTGGGGGGTTGCCGAATCCTTCCCAGGTCGAAGGAAACACCACTGCGTCGGCGGCTCGGTAGAGATCGACCGCCGATTCTTTGGTGGTGCCGTGCACCACGCGGCACGCAGCGCCGCAAAGCAGTCGTCTGAGTTCGTCGTCGTAGCCGTCTTCGGCTCGCCCCCATAGCCAGTACACGCCTCCCAACTCCTCACACAGAGCTATGGCGCGTGCGACATTCTTGCGTGGGATAGCCCGAACTGGATGGGCTACGAGAAGGTCGCTTTCGCTCACCTCCAGTCGACGGCGCACTCCTGAACGATTGCCGACTCCGGTAGCGGTCGAAAACCCGTTGTATATGCAAGTCGCCTCAAAACCCCTGTTCTGCATCTGTTTTTTGGTCAGGTGGTTGATTGTGACGTGGCGCCAGGCCCCGTCGTCGATCGGTAACTCGCTGATATGCGCGAAACGCTCTCGCTGCCACGGCGGGTCATGGTGGTGCATTATCGTGGGCCGACCCCGCAACACCGCTGCGGTTACCCGAGCCGCTTTGAGGTTGAGTGGGATGGTGCAGAGGTTCTCAACGACAGCAAGATCCGCTTCGGCTAGCGCTGCGATCAATTCTGTAGATGATGGTGGGTCTGTTGCCGTAATCGATAAGCCGGGTACTGTCCGGTCGACGGGTCCTTCGCCGGCAACGGTGATGACCTCGAACCCCAACTGCTCGATCGCTCGTTGCCAGTTGCGGGCCACAACAGACACCCCATCGGCCATTCCCAGCCGAAACGAGACGAACGCACACCGAGCCATGCCCGACACGATGCCCGCTGAACCAACAAACCCCACCTCAGACGAGCTTCGAGAAACGGTCGCTTCAGTCATGGAACAGGCCTGGGTACCGCTCGGTTATACCGCGCCCAACCCAGTCACCTACCCATGGATGTGGCTCTGGGATAGTTGCTTCCACAGCTTGATCTGGCACGCCCTTGGTGACGACGAGCGTGCGGTTGTTGAACTCAAGTCGGCCTTATCAACCATCGACGACAGCGGGTTCGTACCTCACATGGGTTATCAGTTGGACCCACAACGATCCGTTGAATTGTGGGGTGCTAGGGGGGCGTCGTCGATTTCTCAGCCGCCGATGTACGGGCATGTGATCGCAAGACTTGCCAGGGCCGGGGTTACCGTTCCGGAGGAATTGTTGGATCGCGCTGATCGGGGGCTTCGTTTCCTTCTTCAGCGACGTGTTCGTCACCGTGAGTCGGGTTTGATCGAGGTGGTGCATCCTTGGGAAACAGGCTGTGACGACTCGCCTCGTTGGGATGATTTAACAAACCCGGAGCCTTTCGATCTGGAGCGCTGGAGGGAACTCAAGCACCACCTGCTTGCCCGTGTCGAGCGGGGTTCTAGCGGAGAGCCTTTAGCCAATCCGGACTGTGCTGTGGCTCCGTGTGGATTCAATGCGCTCGTAGCGTTCAATGCCGCAGAGTTGGCGACGGTTACTTCTGATCGGGACCTTGAAGTCGGTGCTTTTGAACTGGCCGAAGCGCTCGACCAACGGTTTGACGCGCAGCGCCGTACTTGGGTTGATGCCGGCATCTTGAGTAGCGGCTCGGGGCGTACCCGCACGGCCGACGGTTTGTTGCCTCTGCTGGTGAGTCGCAGTGATGTGGCCCGTCAGCGGGTGATCGAAGAACTATCCAATCCAGACGCCTATTGCGCCGCATTTGGTCCCCGCGGGGTTCACGCCGAGGAGCCGACCTACGACCCGACCGCCTATTGGCGCGGACCGGTGTGGCCGCAGCTCAGCTACTTGCTGTGGTTGGCAGTTGTTCGGGCTTCCGCCGGGAAATCTTCCACGGCAGAAGTCATCCGGACCCACACGATCAAAGGAGCGATGGTTTCGGGCCTCGCCGAGTATTGGGACGGCGACAGTGGTAACGGGCTCGGCGCAATCCCTCAATCATGGACCGGCCTAGCTTTGCTGCTCGACCGTGGTCACTGAGACCGCGGACTCGCTCATCGAATCTCAGGGTGAGGGGTTCCATGGTGGTTCGGACCACGGCTGTTGAGGCTGTTGAGCGGTCGGGGGCGACTCGGGGTAGACAGTTGGGGACTCGGAATAGACGTCGTGTGACTCGGGGTAAACGGTCGGTGACTCTGGAGTTTCGAGATCCAGTTCGATGTGGTTTGCGGCCTCCTCATCTTCATATTCATATTCAGTTTCAACGGACTCATCGCCCTGGAAGAACTGGCTGTATGTGTAGCGCCGCCGTTGATTGCCAAGCATCAGGTTGCCTGTCACGTTGGCCAAGCCAACCAAGAAAATCAGGTCGCCGATTGAGACAACCTGTTCGCTCCAACGAATCGGGAAGGTATCACCCAGGAAGTCGAGGACGGAGTCGTCGTCGGCAGCTTCGACATGCCCTGAGATGGTGACGCCCCGTTCGAGCTCCTCGGCTGTGACGATCTGGGCCTCCACCAGGGCATTCGGCCGAACGGGCGTCTCGAAGTTGATTATGAATACGAACAGGTTGAGCGCAAGACCAATCGAAAGGATGACCATGCCGACAAGGTGAAGGTTCATGATGGTGAAAGCAAAGGCACCGACGAGGGCAACGAAAGCTATGACACCGTCGGAATCTATGTCGGTCACGCTCACGAAGAATGCACAGATGGCCGATGAGACAAGAAACTCTGGATGGTAGATCTGGGTATTGAGGATTGTCGGGAAGTCGCCGCGGCGGATAACACCAGCTATTAGACCGATAATCACGGCCAGTATCAAAATCCAAATTGTCATGTCCATCCTTCAGACTGCGTACCCAAGTGAGCTGGTGGCCAAACACTAGCCGTGTCAGTTGGACAACTTCTGCATCCTGCGGATTACTGGTTACCAACCCGACTGGTAGGCGTCGCCGAGCAGGGGTTCTCCGTCTGAGCGTTCGACCCAGCAGTGGATTGAACGGTAGCGAGCGACGTCGTCCTCGAAGTTTGACTGTTGCGGCGTGATCACTCCGATATCTAGTTCGGATGTCTCGTAGTCGTTGCCTACCCACTGCGCGAACTGGCCGTAGCAGGACTGGACGGCGAACTCACTCATCACATCGTCGCCGGGATAGATAGACGGGTGCGGGGCCGGATAGTTGAGGAGGTGGTAGATCTGGTGATCGTGAGGCTTTTCGCAACTGATGAGGCTGGTGATGACGACCGATTGTCCGGCAGCGAGATTTTCCAAGCGGTTGAAGCAGTCGCCGACGTTGAGCGAGAATTGATTGATCACTGAGCCGCGAACTTCGGCGGGGATCGATGATGCTTGTTCAGGGATTGTTGTGGCGCTTGATTCCGACGGGTCGGCAGGTTCCCCTTCCTCCGCGTCAAGCCTTTCCGAAACGAACTCGGCGGGATCTTCCAAAGTGACCGGTTCGACAGTGTCACTGGAACATGCGGTAGTGAACACAGCCGCGCCGATCACGATGCAAAGCAGCACTTTCATTGCCGGAAGGCTACGCCTTCGCGAAGGGCTATGGGAGCGGTCGTGAAGGGCTATGAGGCTCAGCCGCCAGCGGTATCAGCCGGTAGCGTCTTGTTGTGTCCATCGTTGCGTTGCGTGATGCGGTCGTGTTGCTTGGCCGCTTTCCGGCCCTTTCTGGGGTCAACCTTGAGGTAAACGCAGCCGAGGTCGTGTTGCTTCAGGGTCCCAACGGAGCCGGAAAATCGACTTTGTTACGTTTCTGTGCCGGGCTTTTGCGCCCGCACTCGGGGAGCGCGGTCGTGTTGGGTCACGATCTTTGTAAATCTCGCCCGGCGGTTCGTCGGTCGGTAGGTCTTCTGGGGCACGACACCGCCCTCTACGACGACCTGACGGTTTTGGAGAATCTTCTATTTTTCGCGAAGGCATCGCGTATTGAGCTTGAAACGGTGGAGTCTGCTCTTGATCGTCTTGGTGTTTCTGCGCGTTTGCACAACGTGGTCGTGGGGCGGCTTTCGGCGGGTCAACGGCGGCGGGTGGCGCTGGCCGAGGTGGCTCTTCGTCGACCTGAGTTGTGGTTGCTTGATGAGCCTCACGCTGGGCTTGATCAAGGGGGTCGAGACCTTGTCGACGGACTCGTTTCGGAAGCGGCGGCCGACGGCGCCACCGTGCTCGTAGCGTCCCACGAACTTGATCGCACGCTTGATCTAGCCACGCGCCGCGTCACGGTTGTTGGCGGAACTATCACCACCGATGTGGTTGACACGGCGAGTGTGGCCGACGCGCCCTGTGTGAAGAGCAAACGGGAGCGTTGATGTTTTCTGACATCTGGCTTGTGACCAACAAGGATCTTCGAATCGAATGGCGTTCACGCGTCACTTTGAGCCAGGTCGTGCCGTTTGCACTAGTTGTTCTTGTGCTTTTTGGATTTGCTCTGGATGCCAACGGTGGAGTCCTCACCGCAGCCACTTCGGGCCTGTTCTGGTTGACAGTCTTGTTTGTGACAGTCGTTGCTGTTCAGCGATCGACCGCCATTGAGACATCCGATGGGGCCCGCCGCGCATTGTTGCTCTCAGGCATTGAACCCTCGGCTGTATTTGCCGGAAAGGCTCTCGCGATAGCCGTGCAGATTCTGGCAGTTGAGGTTCTTATGGTGGGTGGTGTGTTGGTGTTCTACGGTGCCACCGTTGAGTCGCTGCCGCTGTTACTTGCTACCTGCGCGGTGGCAACCCTTGGGATCGCGGCGAGCGGCACGCTTCTTGGCGCGCTGGTGGCTGGTGTCAGGGCCCGCGAGACGGTGTTGCCAATCTTGCTATTGCCGGTGCTGGCACCTGTACTGATTGCTGCTTCGAGAGCATTCGACGATGCACTCGGAGTCCTCGCCGTCGATGGCTGGGCCTGGCTTGGGTTATTGGCCGGTTTCGGGGTAGTCAATGCTCTGTTGGGAACGTTGGCATACGGCCCTTTGTTGGAGGAGACATGAGCGTTTGGAGGCGACATGGGCACTGACGCTGTCAGGACGGGGAGCCGATCCACGCGCCTCTTGGGTTTTGTGGTGCTCGTTGGCGTATTGGCCTTGATCCTGCTCGGTTTCTTCGGAGCGCCCGAAGATGATGAGCAAAGGGACGCGGTGCGCATGATTTTTGTTCACGTTCCGTCGGCCTTCCTTACTTATACGGCTCTGCTCACCACTGCGGTCGGCTCCGTGATGTGGTTGTGGAAGCGTTCGCGCTGGTGGGACATTGTGGCTCACTCGGCGGCAGAGATCGGCGTGATCTTCTGCGGCTTGACTTTGTTCACCGGTTCGGTTTGGGGTCGCCCCACCTGGAACACGTATTGGGATTGGGGTGATGTGAGGCTCGTCACCAACTTGATCCTCTTTTTGATGATGGTCGGTTATCTGGCTCTTCGCGCCGCAGGTGGTGATGAGAATGCGGTGGCGACCCGTGCTGCTGTTGTGGGGTTGTTGGCGGCGGTCAACTTGCCGATCATCAATCGATCAGTGGAGTGGTGGGCTAATCGCACGCTGCATCAGAAATCGTCTGTGAGAGACGGCAACCTTGAAGACCTCACCCTGTTTACGCTCGTCGTTGGGATCGTCGTCTGGGCCTTATTTTTTGTGTGGGCGATGATTCATCGCTTCCGGATAGGTTGGCTTGAGCATCAACTCAGATCCATTGATTTGGAAACGGCACTGATTCAACGCCGGGCTGAAGTGGCGACCGAATCAAGCGGGGAGGCAAGCCTGTGACTCATCTCGGGTACTTGCTTGTGGGCTGGGGTGTCAGCCTTGGTTGCGGAGTGCTGTACGCGACGCGTCTGGTGCTTCGGGGTCGAGCGTTGTCGGCCAGAGTCCCAGCCGGCCAACGCCGATGGATGACCAGCGATGACAAGGCTGGTTCCACTGCGACATCAGCCGCGCCCAACGAAGAGGCGCCTCTGTGACCGGGGACCTAACTCCTCGAGCGCCGAGGCCCCGGCGTGCTCGTAAGGCACCGTGGGTAGCTCTGGTGGTTGCTCTGGCTGTTGCGGTGGCCGTGGCAGTGCTGATCTTCAATCTTGTGGAAGGTTCGCTGTATTTTTACAATGCCGATGAAGCGGTTGAGGAGCGCGCAGACATCGGCGACAAGCGCTTTACGCTGCAGGGTGCCCCGATCGGCTGTTCGATAGTGGAGGGTTTCCGCGGCGACGAACCGGTGGTTGCCTTCAGTTTGTCTTTCGGTGGCGCGGCGGTCGACGTTGTGCATCATGGAGACCCTGCTGAGCTGTTCCAGCCGGATGTGCCGGTGGTGCTTGACGGCGTTTGGGTTGAGCAAACACCACAGGTCGAGGGTTTTCAAGGCATCGCAAGCGACGGCTGGCATTTCTCATCGGATCGCATGCGCGTCAAGCACGACAACGACTACATCAACGACGAAGAATACGACGAGCGGTTGACCCTCAGTGATGCAGGTGCGGATTCAACCGAGGTGGTCTGCGAGGCGTGAGCAACGCCACCTTGGGCGCACTCTTTGTTGCTCTGGGAGCGGCGAGCGCGTTGGCCGGCATAGGTGTTGTGGTCCTCGGCTTGGTTGGTCGACGGCACGGCTGGTGGCGTGATTCAGCCATGTTGGTGGGGGTGATGATGGCCGCGGCGGCCGGTGCTTTCCTGGTCATGGAGCGGGCTTTGATAACCCGCGACTTCACAGTTTCGTTTGTGGCACAGCATGGCTCGTCGCGTACCCCGGCGGTGTTCAACGTAGCTACCTTGTGGTCTGCGCTGGAGGGTTCGATCTTGTTGTGGACTCTGGTTCTTTGCGGATACGTCGTGGCGGTTGTGATCAAGTTCCGTGACCGCCGCGATGATCCGATGATGGCCTGGGTGATGCTGACTTTGTTTGTGGTGTGCGGGTTTTTCTTTCTGCTTATGGTCGGACCGGCCAGGCCATTTGCCTCGTTCGACCCGTTACCTTTTGCAAACGGGCAGCCTTTCGACGGGCCCGGCCCCAACCCACTGCTGCAAAACCACATTCTGATGGCGTTCCATCCGCCGATTCTTTATCTCGGCTATGTGGGGTTCACCGTTCCCTTCGCCTTCGCGATGGGAGCCTTGGTGACCGGCAGGGTGGGGGAGGGTTGGCTGCTTGCCACGCGGCGCTGGACGGTGATGGCGTGGGGTTTGTTGACGCTGGGAGTGATGCTCGGCGCTTGGTGGAGTTACGAGACTCTGGGTTGGGGTGGCTACTGGGGGTGGGATCCGGTGGAGAACGTCTCGTTGCTTCCGTGGCTCACCGGCACTGCTTTCATTCATTCGGTAATGGTGCAGGAGAGACGGGGGATGTTGCGGGTCTGGAACTTGTCGCTGGTCATTGCGACTTTCTCGCTCACAATTCTGGGCACGTTCATCACCCGTTCTGGTGCACTCGAATCGGTGCACGCGTTCGTGGAGTCGAGTATCGGACCGTGGTTTCTCACCTTCTTCGGGCTGATCGTGGTGGTTTCGTTGGGCCTGATCGCCTGGCGCGGTGATGAACTCCGCGCGCCGGGGCAGATTGATTCGCCGTTGTCTCGAGAAGGCGCGTTCTTGATGAACAATGTGGTTTTTGCGGCGTTTGCTTTTGTGGTGTTGCTGGGGACGATCTTTCCTTTGATCGTGGAGGCCTTTGATGGTCGTACTCTCACGGTGGGCAGCCCCTACTTCGAGCGGATGACCATGCCGATCGGTTTCGTGCTGCTGTTCTTGATGGCCATGGCGCCGGTGTTGCCGTGGCGTAAGGCCTCGGCCGGTGTTTTGAGTGAGCGGCTTATCTGGCCTGCTTGGGCGGGTGTTGGGGTGATCTTGCTGAGCGTGTTGGTTGGGGCTCGTGGTTGGGCACCTCTGCTGGCGTTCGGGCTTGGGGGTTTCGCTGGTGGAGCGGCGCTGCGTCAGCTCATTTTGGCGACTCGTCGGCAAGGTTGGCGCGGCCTGATTGGTCGCACCAACGGGGGCATGATCGTTCATCTTGGCGTGGTATTGATCGCGGTTGCGTTGGCTGCCAGCAACGCTTATGTGCGTCAGGAAACCCTTGAGATGACTCCTGGCGAGACAGCGGAGTTGTCTGGTCACACGTTCACCTTTCTGGGCACTGAAGTGGTTGAGTTTCCAAACAGGGTGGAACGTCAGGCCGCGGTGCGGGTCGACGGTGAGCAGGTGTACGAACCGGCGATTGCCATCTACGGCTTCGCAGGTCGCCTGATTGGCATTCCGTCGGTTCGATCCACTCTGAGAGATGATGTGGCTCTGTCGATTACGAAAGTGTCCGACGATGGCCAGACCATCTTCTTGCGGGTGACGATTCAGCCGTTGATTGTGTGGTTGTGGATCGGCGGGTTTGTCATGGCCGCCGGCACGCTGCTGGCGGTTGTCCCGGGTAAGCGTCGATCACCGACTGCTCCGGTCTCAGCCCCAGTGAACGCGCTCGAAAATAGTGGGAAGCAGTGAGTGCAATGAGCGCTGAGACTCCAAGGCGTGCTGTGTGGATCGTGGCTCCTGTTGCGGTCGTGATGATGCTGTTGTTCTTGCTGTTCGCAACTCGCGACCCGGGGACTACCAGCGATAGTGCAGTGATTGGGAAAGGCCAGTTGGCACCATCGATCATCGGTCCGACGATCGCTGGTGGCGAGTTCGACCTAGACGATCAGCGCGGCCGTTTCGTGGTGATCAACTTCTTCTCGACGACATGCGTGCCCTGTATCCGCGAACACCCGGAACTGGTTAGTTTCCATGAGGCTTATGCGCCGACTGGGTTTGCCGAGGTCGTGTCGGTGGCCTTCGACGACAGCGCTGCGAATGTGGCTGCGTTCTTTGAATCCAACGGCGGAGATTGGCCGGTTATAGCGCGTGACACAGGTTCGATTGCTGTGGCTTACAGTGTTCCCCTGGTGCCGGAGAGTGTCATCGTCGCCGACAATGGCGAGGTCATCGACAAGCTGATTGGTGGTGTCACGCGGGCGCAGATCGAGAGTGTGATCGGCGCGTACATTGAGGAGTCCGAAGCATGACCCGCGGCGCCGGCTTGGCGATGAGCAAAGGGATCACCCGCCGCTTGTTGGCCTGGTTGGGTGTTGTGGTGATCGGTGGTTCGGCGTTTCTTTTCGGCGCCGTTGATGAGGGCCCTCCCCGCACCGACGCAGACCGTGTCTATTCCTTGGCGCAGGAATTCGGCTGCCCGGTGTGCGATGGGCAATCGGTGGCCGAATCCGACACGGTCGTGGCCCGCAACATTCGCCAACAGATTGCTCGTCGGGTGGACGAAGGCCGTAATGACGAAACCATCATTGCCGAGCTAGAAGCCGCATTCCCCGGCAATGATTACACGCCGGCGGCCTCCGGGTTGTCGAGTTTGGTGTGGATACTTCCTGTCGTTGCCGGCGCTGGCGCGCTCGCCGGCCTCGTTGTGGTCTTCAGGCGTTGGCGACGCGAAATCGACGCTGGAGCTACGCCTGCCGACGAACGTCTAGTCGCAGAATTCCTGAGTGAAACCGATGCCAAAGACGACCCTGATGGACCGGTGCAGACCGATGCGCAAGGCGATGCCTGAAAGCCACGAAGCCGCCACAGAACGCGAGCGCGATTTCCTGCTTGTGTCGCTCGCGGATCTTGAAACGGAGCATGAGGCGGGCGACCTCAACGAATCGGATTTTGTTGAACTGAGGTCGCATTACGTAGCTCGTGCCGCTAACAGCATCCGTTCGCTTGAGGCCGACACTAGTGAGCGACGCGCAGAGACCAGCACCCGAAGCGCGCGGTCGTGGGCCAGGGTCGCGCTCTGGGTCCTGGGCATAGGGCTGTTGGCAACTGTCGCGGGGGTCGTGTTGGCCGATTTCTCGGGCAGTCGCGGGGCCAACGATCAAATCACCGGCGATATCCGTGAGTCGGTTCGCTCCCGACTTTTTGATGCTCGTGAGGCGATGGGCGACCAAGATCTGGACCGGGCAATAGAGATCTATGACGACGTGCTGACTGATGAGCCTTCAAACGCCGAGGCGCTGACTTACCGCGGCTGGCTCACGAATCTGGCTGGTGACCCTGTAGTGGCACGTGATTTCGTCGAAGAAGCGGTTGCAGCGGATCCGAGCTTTCCCGACGCTCGGGTGTTTGCGGCTTCGTTGACGCTGGCGGCAGGGGAGCCGCTGGTTGCCAGTGATCATCTCGACGCCTTGGACCGGATCGACAGCCCGGCCTTCATCTCCCAGCTTGTTGAGGCTCAGCAACTCGACCTGAGAGTTGCAGAAGCGGCGGGGCCGGCAGCGGTTTCGCTAGTTGCGCCAGTGCTCGAAGGTGCCGCTTACGACCCCGCTGAGATACCGGTGCGCCATATTGCCCGCGCGGCCGATCATCTCGCCGCGACCGGTCGAATTGATGATGGCTTAGCGCTTTTTAACGCAATGCTCTCGAGTGCGGGCGACGATCCCGACGTGTTGGTCGCGTTGGCGTGGTTTCTTGCTCGCGCCTCGGTCGGAGTTGAAGCGGGCATGACCACCGCGGGGTCCTACCTGGACGCGGTCATTGAAGCAGACCCGACCCGTCCCGACGCCTTGGTTTACCGCGCTCTGGTGCGTTTCCAGCTTGAAAACCTCGAGGGCGCCGCGGCTGATCTCGATGCTTACGACGCTTCAGAAGTGGTGCGACGCGACCTGGATCGATTACTCGCGCAGACCCAACTGCGTGACGTGCTGATCTAGTGCTGGGCTACCCTGTTACCCGACTCTATGGACCGATTACGAAATCTCGATCTTGGCCGCGTTGCGCTCCTGCTGGTGTTAGTGGTTGGCACGGTAACGCTGCTGACCAGGAACCAGTGGGACTGGTTTTTCAGCTCCGATGAACCCCAGACGCAAGATGTCGTAGCTGAGCAGATTGAGATAGACGAAGTTGATCCGGTCACTGAGCGTCTGTATCGGATCAGTCCCGACAATGGCTCTGAGGTCAGCTACCGGGTGCAGGAGCGACTCGCTGGCAATTCGCATGTGGCGGTGGGCACGACAACGGTGGTGGCCGGTGACATAAAGATCAATGTCGTCGACCCGAGCCTCTCAGAGGTGGGCGAGATC
Source organism: Candidatus Aldehydirespiratoraceae bacterium (assembly GCA_965249055.1). Lineage (GTDB taxonomy): Bacteria > Actinomycetota > Acidimicrobiia > Acidimicrobiales > Aldehydirespiratoraceae > VXYK01. The sequence continues at coordinate 1,733,926 of CBDFKX010000002.1, forward strand.
GTTGTCAACATCGAGATGTTCGAATCGGATTCGACCCTGCGTGACAAGCGAATTCGCCATGACTTTTTGGAGTCGACTCACTGGCCTTTCGCCCGTTTCGTGCCGACATCAATTGAGGGTCTTGATGCGGTCTTCGCAGACGGCAGCAGCTATGAGGTTTCCATCACAGGCGACTTGACCGTTAAGGAGACCACCCTCGAAAAAACGTTCGTCGGTACTGTCATCGTTGGTCCGGATCAGCTCACGGCGTCGATGTCTGCGACTGTGTTGAGCAGCAGTTACGACGTTGGCCCCATCAACATCGCCCGCCTGGCCCACACCAGCAACGAAGTTGAGTTGGTCTTTGAACTGGTTGCTGATCGGGTAGACACGGGCTCGGATTCCAGAACAGATCTGGACCGCGAACTCCCCGCGCCCGAGATTGCTGGTGGTGCGTTTGCCGCACACGTGCAACCGATTCTTGAAACCCGATGCGTGTCGTGCCATACCGAGGGCGGACCGGGTTGGAGCACCCTGGCGTTTGATACCGCGGGCCAGGCAGCTGAAGTTGCCGAGGACATTGCGCTAGTTACACAGATTCGTTTCATGCCTCCCTGGTTGCCTTCGGATCTGGGTCCGGCCTTCGAGCATGACTGGTCGTTGAGTGACGAAGAGATCACCTTGATTGCTGACTGGGCAAAAGCCGGTGGCGGTCTCGATGTCGCTGTCGACACCCCCCTGGTGGCACGGGTGCAGGCGGTTCTGCCGATTGAAGAAGATCAGAAGATCTCGCCTCGTGACGGCCTTTACTTGGGTTACTCCCATGCCGATGGCACCCCTGTCAAGGCAGACGATTATCGTTGCCAGGTTCATGAGGTGGCCGACCCGGAAGGTGATGGTAACTGGGTTAAGGGATTCGAATTCCGACCCGACCAGACCTCTGTGGTACACCACGCGATTGTCTATCGTGTGCCTGCGTCCGCGGCTGAGGAAGTCAAAGCGAAGATTGCAGCCGAGGATCAGATTGAAGCCGATTCCGGTTTCTCAGATGAACCGGGCTGGACCTGCTTCGGCTTGTCGGGTTTGTCGGCCGAAGGGGTTTATTCGATTCAGGGCTGGGCACCGGGGCAGTCGCCGACCATTTATCCCGACGGCTACGGAATCTATCTGTACCCGGGCGACATGATCGTCAACCAGATTCATTATCACTACGACCACGACACTCCAGCTGACGGTTCATGGATCATCCTCGACACCGCCAGCCCTGCCGAGGTTTCCGCGGGTATTACCCACATCACCGGTTCCACGTATCTGACTCCGGCTGAGGTGCCGTGCACGCCTGAGGAAATGGCTGTCGCGGAGGAACGGGCTGAGAACATTGACGGCTACGTGAATCTGTGTATTCGGGAGAACGTGCTGAAAGAAATCGGCGAGAAGTACGACCTTTTTGCCACCTTTATTCCGGATGCCCTGCTGCGAGGTTGTCGTGGAACAGTCGACGACTACGACGATCTTGATGGCTCGGTCGGCTACAGCTCGTGTGACATGAGAGTTCGAGACACCGGAACGATCCATACTGTGCTCGGGCACATGCACGAGTTCGGCGCGGCTTACCGAATGACCCTCAACCCCGATACCGCCGAAGAGCGAATCTTACTCGACATCCCTGTTTGGGATTTTGAGTGGCAGCTCAATTACGCCCCGGTAGAAGACATCCGCATTGATCGGTCCGACACGGTGCGGTTTGAGTGTTGGTGGGATCGTTCCCTCAAGTTCATGCCGGAGCCCCGCTACATCACCTGGAACGAGGGAACGGTCGACGAGATGTGTTTCTCGTCGATCTCAGTTTTGCCTGACTAGGGCCGCTGTACTGTCCACGACTCAACTGCCGCAGCCACCACACCGCTATCGCCGCCCAGCCGCATCCCACGCCGACAGCCTCACGCCAACTGACAACTAGCGACCGGATCAACCGTTCCTGTCTTGGCTGGCCTTGGCGTTACCTGCACCCTGATTTTGATCCCGAGTCGAGTCACCCTCCCAAGCAGTCACTCTCTGAGGGTTTGGTTCCCGCGCCACTGGTTGCGCCTCAGAACATCGGCCCGGTCTGTTCGGTCCGGTCCCTTGCTCAGGGTTGGGTCGGTCTGCGTCGCTCGGTCCGGCGTTGTTCGGTCCGGGTTCCCGATCCAGGTTGTTCGGTCCGGTTTGTTCGGTCCGGTTTGCGCTGGGTCGTTCGGTTCGGTTGGTCGGTCCGGCTTGCCCGGTTTGTTCGGTCCGTTGCTCCGGGTTGGGTCGGTCTGCGTCGCTCGGTCCGGTTTGTCGGTCCGGCTTGGTGCTGCGTTTCTCGGTCTGGTTTGTTCGGTACGGCTTAGTGCTGGGGTGATCGGTTCTGGATTGGGTGCCGTTTCTGTGACGGCGTTGGGTTGGTTGGGTTGGGGGTTTGAGGTGGTATTTGCCGGTTTCGGGGTGTTGATAGACCTGCCAGCCGTGGTCGTGGATTTTGTGGTGGCAGTCATCGCATACCAACACCAGATTGTCTACGTCGGTGGGTCCGTCCTTAGACCACCAAATAATGTGATGAGCTCGGCACCACAACGGGTTCGCTTTACAGCCGATGCAGTGTTGGTCTCGTGCGATCAACGCAACCCGTTGAGCTTCACTAGCGGTCCGCAACCGGCGCCCCAACCACATCTGTTGGGCTTTGGTGTCGAAGATCGAAGGCAACAAGTTGGCTTCAAGCGCCAAGCGATGCAACTCAACAATCGGTATCGCTGAACCATCCGCTAAGCGGGGGTTGTCTAGTTGCTGTTTGATTACATCGAAATCAGCGATCACCAACAAATCGGTACCCGCAGACTTCCCGTCACCGGCTGGTTCACAAATCAGCTCGGCAAGCGCGTCGGCCATTCGTTGTTGGGGCGTACGTCGAGCTTTGGGGTCTTCGCGGTGCCAGAGTTGTCGTTCTTTGGTTGTCAACGCCGTGGCGATACGTGCTCCGGTGATCTGATCAAACTCACCGGTCAACACAAACATTCCCGAGTCTGGCGATTCGAAGATGCGTGCTTTGCGGTTCTTGCGCTGACGATCCAACAATGCCTGACCGTCATCGTCAGCTAAGTCTTGTTGATGACGTTTCACAGTCCGCGCGAACTCATCAAATGGTTCGGTGTTGGCTGCCTTGACAAGCAACGCCTCATCAACGTCGCTTTCACCAGACGCTCGAGCAATCAATCGGGCATGACCTTGGGGGATCTCACCCGATGCCAACGCCTCGCTAGTCGCGGGCAACTCCGCCAACCGAGCCGCTGACTCAACATCACGTTTGGCTTCACGCTTGGATGCCTGCAACTCGTCACGGACGACCCGCTGCGCCTCTGAGGCGCTGTGACGCCGACTGACCTCGGCCAACACCTGAGCCTTCATCGCCGCCAACTGTGACTCAGCACGACCCAACACCTTCAAACGCAACGACAACCCCTCATCACACAGCCCCGCCACCTCCACCACCTCAACATGAACCGTCCCTCCGCCAGCCGTGTTGCGATTCGCTGTGTCGGTGCCGCCAGCCGTGTCGCCACGACCAGCTGTATCGGCGCCAGCGGCAGTGTCTAGGAGGTCTGGGATGGGGGCCGATTCCATGGATGTAACCCTACCAACCCCCTGTGACAATGGCTATAACATCATGAAATATATAGATATTCTAATTCTTTACTTTCGATGGAATGTGGTACATCAGTGAATGGTCAAGCAAGCGGCGTTCACCATTGCCAGCCCACCCGCATCACGCCAACAGTCTCACGCGAACTGGCCGCTAGTCGGCCTTGTTCAGGCGGGCGGGGTTCAGGCGGGTGGACGGTACAGGCGGGTCTGGGGTTCAGGCGGGTGGACGGTTCAGGCGGGTCTGGGGTTCATGCGGGTGCGTGGTTCAAACGGTTCAGGCCTGCCCGAAAGAAATCGAGGGCGGTCTGCACGGTGTTGGCGGTTCCCACGAGCGCGGCGTAGGGGAGTGAGGCACCGTTGAAGCTGGTCTCGTTCCAGTAGGGGTCCGCGCGGTCCACATCGCCCCAGGCACCCACGTATAGGTAGGGCTCGTCGTGAGCGTCGTCGCCGGGAGAACAGCCATAGGTGGCACGCCGGCCTCGTTCGGCGTCTCCGATTGCGGCGGCGGGGTCGAAGTGGCCGGGCCAGATCTGGGTGCGTTCTGCACCGACGGCACCGGGCGTGACCCGCAACTCCTCGAGCACAGCCCAAGAGAATCCGAACCAATCGCTCAAGAACGCGCCGGTCTCGGCGGTGGCTCCAAGGTCTGAGTCGATGTCGCCCAGAGGTGGAGAATCGTGCTCGGCTGCTGCGGTGCCGGGTTGGACACCGACGAATTCCGCGGCGGCTCGAAGGCTGGTGATGGCGCTGTGCCTAACCGATGCGCCCTGTTGCACGACTAGGAGGCCGTCTTGCACTCGGACCTGCTGGTCGTCACCAAAGAACGGGGTGCCGAAGCCACCTCTTGTGTAGCGCAGACCGAACTTCGTGTTGGCGCAGCGACGGGCTTCGGCGACGATGGCGTAGGCGAGCCGGTGAAAGGCGTTGCGAGATTCGGGGTAACCGGCGGGTACCGGGTTCAGCGGCCGATAGGCGGCCAGCCAGCGTTCGGATGCCCAGCCGGATAGTTCGGGGCGCTCGCCAACCACCTCGACCCAAGTGCGGTCAGCCGCGCTGGTGGGACCAACGGTGGTAGCTGCACCTGGGGGGACCGCCGCAGGATCATCCGCGAAGAACGGCTCGTTGTGGTTGGCCGGAGGTGACGGCTCCAACACGAGAGCGGTGACGCCGCTGCCGAGCTTGGCGTTGGCTTCAGCGGCTGGGTTGTGGTGTCGGATTGTCATGCGTGTGGTCCTTTCGCAATGGCGGCGCGGTCGGCTAGGGCTTCGCTGTGTAGATACCTTCAACGATGACACCGTTGTGAACTTTGAGTTCCCACACGCTAGCCTTGGCGCAGCCGCGGTCACCGGATACTTCGAGACCGGCGCGCAGCAGGCGATTGAGAACCCCGGGAATGACATCGCCGTGGCTGGACAGTATGAGGTCATCGGGTGCGGCAGCTTCTTCGAGGATCAATTCCAGAAGGTGCCTCGAGCCTGCTCCTTCGTAGAGTTCGGCACGGATTTGGACGTCCAGAGAATGAGCGGCAGCCACTGGCTCAACGGTTTGCGCGCAACGGGTTGCGGGCGACGACCAGACGGCTCGAACTGTGGAATCAGCGAAGAAGTCGGCGATTCGCAGTGCCTGAGCGTGGCCCCGTTCGTCGAGCGGGCGCTCTTTATCACTGAGGTGCCAACCGCTGCGATCCCCGGCGGAGGCATGACGAACGAGAAAGATACTCACTAACCCGAAAGCTTAGCCTGGATCCACCGGTGCGGTGAGGTTGTGGGGGTTGGCGCGTCCACCAGAAAGGCCTCCTGACGTGGGAGAATGCTGTTTGATGTAACGGTCATTCTGGCCACGAGAGGAGGCACTTCCTGTGAGGAGCGTAGCTGGTGGGATCGACGGGTTGGGGGCGGTGTTCGATGATGGGTCTTTGGTGGGGGATGCGGGGTTGTTGCTGGCGGGCACGGTGATGTCGAGGCTGGGTTTGGAGGCGTTGATCGACGACACGGTGCGTCCGGGCGGGTCGGCGGGTTCGGGGGCGGGTCGCAAGGTGCTGTCTTTGGTGGCGTCGATGCTGGTGGGCGGGTGCTGCATCGACGACGCGCAGCGGCTGCGGTCGGGCTCGGCGGCGGTGGTGCTGCCGTTGGCGCCGTTGGCGCCGTCGACGCTGGGGACGTTTTTGAGGTCGTTCACGTTCGGGCATGTGCGCCAACTCGACAAGGCTCTGGAGTCAGCACAGATGCGGGCGTGGTCTGTGGGCGCCGCGCCGAGCGTGGCGGAGATGACGGTGGATCTGGACTCCACGGTGTGTGAGGTGTGCGGCAAGGCCAAGCACGGCGCCGCGTACGGCCACACCAAGGTGTTGGGCTATCACCCGCTGGTGGCGGTGCGCTCAGACACCGGCGAGGTGCTGCACTCGCGGATGCGGTCGGGATCGTCTCAGCGCGGCAACGTGCACTTCGCTCGTGAGACCCTGGCGAGGGTGCGGCGCCTCGCCGGCGCACGCGGCGGTGACGGTGCGCGCCGATGCGGGGTTCTTCTCCTATGACATGATCGCGGCCCTCGGCGCCCACGGTGCGTCCTACTCGATCACGATCCCGCAGAACGCCAAGGTCAAAGCAGCCATAGCGGCCATAGACGACGACGACTGGGCACCGATCGCCTACACCCGCGGCGGCGAGGCCCAAGTCGCTGAGACCACCATCGAAGCCGGCCGCCGCGGCGACAAGCTCCACGGCGACGACGCCAAGCCCGCGAAGCTGCGGCTCATCGTGCGCCGCACCCGCCTGCTCGGCGCCCAAGGCGAGCTGTGGCCCAACTGGCGCTACCACTGCTTCGTCACCGACAGACACGACCTCGACACCAAAGCCGCCGACACCTACCACCGAGCCCACGCCACCGTGGAGCTCGCCATCAGAGACCTCAAAGAGAGCGCCGGGCTCAGCCGCTGCCCCTCAGGACGATTCCCCGCCAACGGCGCCTGGCTCGCCTGCTGCGTGCTCGCGCACAACCTCGCCCGCTGGACCGCCCGCCTCGGCCGCGCCCACCCCACGCGCCAACTCACCGTCGCAGCCACCATCCGCAACCGGCTCCTCACCGTGCCAGGCCGCCTCGTCAACCACAGCGGCCGCCACAGACTGCGCCTGCCGCTCAACTGGCCCTGGCAGAACACCTTCACCACCGCCCTGCAACGAATCCGCAACCTCCCCCTGCTCATCTGAGCCGCCGCTCAGCGCCCCGCGCAGCGCAGCCCAACCCCAAGCGCCACCAACCCGCCACAGCCCCGCACTCCAGTCCCGCACGCCCCAAAACGCCCCAAAACGCGCCAGCCCGCACACACGCACCAGCCCAACGACCACCCGGCCCCAAACCGACGATCCCACAAACCCGTCGGTGGATCCAGGCTTAGGTCGCGCGCAATACAACTTTGCTTGCAACATTTTGCTGAAAGTTGCGCAACATTCGGTGCCTTTGGTGCATCGTTGGTGGTGATGGATGAGCGTCTGCGTCGTAGTGGCGCGCTTTGGTCGGTGGTTTCTGATGATTGTGCGATTTTGTTTGAGCGGAAGCACATGACGATGTTGCGATTGGCGACTCTGCTGGTGGGTTCCGCGGAAGTTGGTGAGGACATAGTGCAAGATGCTTTCGCGTCGGTTGTTGAGCGTTGGGGGTCGCTGGACAATCCGGGTGGGTATCTGCGTACTTGTGTGGTGAATGGGTCTCGGATGGTGCTTCGTCGGCGGGGTGTTGAACAGCGGGTGGCACAGGAGCGCTCGCCGCTGGCGGTTGAGCAGCCGATGGCTTTGCTGGAGTTGCGCGATGCTCTAGGGCGTCTGGGTGAGCGGCAGCGGGCGGTGGTTGTGCTGCGCTATTTCGCAGATCTGCCGGATGTGGAGATTGCTGAGGTTTTGGGTTGCAGGCCGTCGACGGTGCGCTCGTTGGTGCGTCGAGCTTTACGGGTATTGCGAAAGGAGTTGGAATGAGTTCGATAGAGAAGCGGTTGCGCGATGAGTTGGGAGAGCTTGCATCGTGCTTGATCGACAAGCATGCCGAGTCCAGTTCTGTCGAGCAAGCTGATTCTGGTATTGATTCGATACCTCGGCTGAATTTGGACGCCGACACGGTGCGCTCGGGCGGACGGGGCCGCTTGTTCAGGGTCGCCGCGGTGTTGGTGTTGATTGTCGGGTTGGTGGGTGCCAGCGGTCTACTCAGCGAAGATGCCCCTTCGGTGGTGACCGTGCCCGCGGACCCCGCCACCCAAACCCCAACCACCAGTGCCCCGACCACCAGTGTCCCCCCCACCACAACCGTTGACGATCCCAGTACCGATGACTCGTCCACCGAATCGTCGTTGGAGGACTTTGCGCCTGAGGTGGAACTTGCGCCTGAAGTGGAACTTGACGTGCCGCCGAGTGAGGCTTTCGACGAGTCGAGCACAGAAGCGGAAAAATGGCGGTCGACTCCGTGGCTGGTTCCTTGGGGCGATGGCTTCTTACAGATCGGTTACTTGAACACGAGTGAAGAGGTTCCTACCGAACGGAACTTGTTTGCCCAGATTTCAGACGATGGTCTCGACTGGGGGCAACCGTTCCAGTTGAACCTTCCTCGAGAGCATTTTGGGGCCTTTGAAGCAGATATCGATTTACAAACAACCACTTCCCCCTCGATGATCAGATCCAACGGCGAACATCTGGTTGTACTCTCACAGTGGCCTAGCAAGAACCTGTTATCTGAACGGACTAGCCCTGGGTTTGACCTTCGATACGCTCCTGTTAGCGCACATATCGAGCAAAGAGTATTCATTTCTGTTACAGATGATCTCGATAGTTGGAACCTCTACGAGTACCCTCTGCCACCACCTGATGGCATTCATGAATCTCTGGACACAACTGTAGTCGTGCAAGATCTTGTTGTCTCTAACGAGGGGTGGATGATCCAAATATCCACACTGGTCTATATGGACATAGGTTTGTTTATACCCGAGAATATTCGAGAATCGGGCAAAGAAATCAGGTGGGGAGAGCACAACGATGGCACTGGGTTGTTGATTGAATGGATAGTTGAGGACACCGATTCAGGATCGTTTGAGTCGCAGATAAAGCTCTTTTCATGGGAAGAGTTGAGTATTGTCAAGGAATTATTCTATGATTATGGTCGTGTGCACATCAAACCCTATCATCCTAGCTGGCGTTATTTGAGTTCGGTGCTTGTTGGTAGATGGGGAGAAGAAGCAATTCGAGCAGAACTACCCGCGCAAGGATCTTGTTGCCAGATCATTGCTACTGATGGAGGCTATGTCGGCCAACTTGATGCTTATCATCCAGGCCATTCTCCAGGTTATGACCCAAGTTACTACGGTTGGAGATCTATGATATTTTCTCCAGATGGGTTGACATGGCAACGTATAGATGCTCCTGTTGATGGACTGTTTCAGGGTCCAGAGGATTGCAACATATTATGGGTACCCTCGATTCACGCTGTTGAAGATGGTCTTGTGATGTCTGGTCCTGAATCATGGAGTAGATCTTGTGGTTGCAGTAGTGAACGATTTAGACTGGAACTTGTCTTCGTTGGTGATGATAGAGGGTTGAACTGGGAAGCACAGAATATCTCCGATAACCCCTGCCATGAGAGGTATGACATCGTCAGGAGTTCAGGAAAAGGGGTGCTCATCGATATTTATGTACCGTTGGATTATTCAGAGCAGCCGGAAACCTGGTCGGACCGCTATCACAGCACGGTCGTTTCGGCCGATGGTATCAATTGGTTCACGTTCTATGAGGAGTCTGACCCGGACTGGCGGTCATCAGTGGCGTTCAATGGGAACGTCGCGGTGCGGGTTGATCGAGCTGGCAACTCCTACAGGTATGAGTTGCAATAGATCGTGCTCGGTCAGAGGGTCACGTGGGTGACGCAGATGTCGTCGCTTTGGGGTTTGGAAGAGGCGGTGGAAGCGTCGGCTGGGCCGTGCGTTCCATGGACCGTGTCTCGGCCTCCGTCGGCTATGGTCCTGAACATGGGTTCAGAACCGGCGCTGACGTCAGTTGTTGCGGAGTCTGGTCGCATCGGACGGGATGATGATGTCGGATGATTCGGGCAGGTACCGCTGGTCACTGAAGGCTGTCTCGTTGTCGTTGTTGATTGTGGGACTTGTCGCGTTGGGCGCGTGCGTCAGGGAAGATACGCCTCTAGAAGCAACGGTGCCCAGTGACCCCGTTGACGAACGCGCCGGCACCACCATAGAAACCCCTGTCCCCAGCACTACACCCACCACAACCGTTGATGATCTCAGTACCGATGACCTGTCCAGCGAAACGCCAACGCCCACCACCACGGTCGTTGGTCTCAGCACCGATGGCCCGGACGACGAGTCGTCGCTAGAGGACCCTGCGCCTGAGGTGGAACTTGACGTGCCACCGAGTGAGGCTTTCGACGAGACAAACATCCAGGCTGAAGAATGGCTCGTAGGTCCTTTCGGGCGGTCTGCGTATGGCGATCCACAGGCTGCTCCGTGGTTGTTTCCTTGGGGCGATGGGTTCTTACAGATAGGTTTTTTCAACACGAGCGAGCAGATGCCGTCTGAAATGAACCTGTTCGCTAGGACCTCAGCCGACGGTCTCAATTGGGGGGAGTCGTTCCAGTTGGATCTTCCTCGGGAGCATTTTGAGGCGCTTGAAACAGTCACCGATTCATATTGGATAAGTTCCTGGCCGAAAATTACATCGAACGGTAAAGCTCTGGTAGTTCTCTCACAGCAACCTGGCCAGCATATCGGACGGAGAGGTGCCAACGCTGCTCTTTTCCGTCGAAATGCTCCTGCCGGTGCACATGTCGAACAGAGAGTATCCGTTTCTGTCACGGATGATCTCGAAAGTTGGAACCATTACGAATACCCTTTGTTGCCACCCGCTGGTATCAACAGACCTTTGTTAGGGAATCATGTAGTTGCCGAGGATGTCATTGTCTCGGACGAGGGATGGATTATCCAAGTATCGACCCTGACTTATATGGATATAGGTCTGTTGGTCCCTCACGGAATTAGAGAACTGTCAGATAATATCAACTGGCTACAATACGACGATATGTATTTGACTAATAACGATGGTTTGCTTGTTGAATGGGTAATTGAGGATACAAATGCAGAATCGTTTGAGATACACAAAAAGTTCTTCTCCTGGGAGGAGTTAGGTGTTACCAGAGAACTGTTCGAAAGGTATGGGTTTCTTCCCATGAAATCCTATCATTTCAGCCATCATTTTACAGGATCCCTTCTGGTAGGTCGATGGGGTGAAGGACCAGTCAGAGTAGAACTCCCACCCGTGAGAGGGGTTTGTTGTGAGATCATTGCTACTGACGCAGGTTATATTGGCCTATCGGATGCGGTCGAGCCAGGCTACCCTCAAGGTAAATTTGGTTGGGGAGCATTGATCTTCTCCCCCGACGGGTTGACATGGCAGCGTATAGATCCGCCTGCTGATGAAGTGTTCAAAGAACCAGAAAATTACGACAATTACAGAGTGTGGGTATCCTCGATTCATGCTGTTGGAGATCGTGTTGTGATGCACGGGCTTGAATCAGGGCCTTACTACATTTGCGGTGACGGTGATCGGAGCCGGTTTCAATTTGAATATATCTGGGTTGGTGATGCTACGGGGTCGATGTGGGAATCGCAGAAAATTTATGACAACCCCTGCCACGCGAGGTATAGAATCGCTAAGAGTGCTGGACGAGGGATATTCCTGTATATCAATGTGCAGTTCGATAATTCGGAGGAGTCATATACCTGGGAGGGCCGCTATCACAGTACGATCGTGTCGGCCGATGGTGTCAATTGGTTCACTTTCTATGAGGAACCTGACCCAAATCGATCATCGGTGGCGTTCAATGGGAACGTGGCGGTGCGGGTTGACAACGCTGGCAACTCCTACCGGTATGAGTTGCAATAGATCGTGCTCGGTCAGAGGGTTACGTGGGTGACGCAGATGTCGTCGCCCTGGGGTTTGGAGGAGGCGGTGGAGGCGTCCGCTGGGCCGTACAGATGGCCGAGCATTCCCTGCACCATGCCCCGGTCGACCGCGCAGATGACCGGATGTTCCACCACCGCATCGCCGAAGGGACAGTTCTGGGCGACGATCTGGTACTTGTCGTCCTCGGCGCGTTCAGCTCTGGCTGCAAACCCGTGAGCTGACAAAGCATCGGCCACTGCATGCAAGGCGCCCTGGTAGCTGCGGTGCGTTTCGCTAGGATCGATCGCCGCGGCCATCGCCTTGCCGTACTCGACACCCACCTCCTCGGCCATTTCTTCCGCAGCATGAGCAGGCAGCATCGCTAAGGCTCGCCCCAGGAGAGAGACCAGCACATCGTCATGGCGCACGTTCACTTCCAAGCGCACCTCGGTGTGCATCGGCCGGTAGTGCTTGGAGGGGCGCCCGACACCGCCGTCTGGTTTGGCGACCTCAACTCCGAGATGTCCACCGGCGGTGAGTTTGTCCAGATGATGACGAGCCACGTTGGCGTGCAGTTCGAACTCTTCGGCAACTTCGCTTGCGGTCACACCGTCGGGATTCTGGTGGACATGCAGATAGATATCTCGTCGGGTGATGTCGCCAAAAGCCGCGGTTATCGCAGAGACCGTCGAAGCGAACTCCGTCGGGCTGAGGTGCTGGGCGTTCACAGCGCTATTCTACGCATATATGACCGTGACCGAAGCCGAAGTGATTGAGGCTCTGCGTCCGGTTGAGGATCCAGAGCTCCATCGCAGCATCGTTGACTTGGGCATGGTCCGCTCCACCACGATTGATGGCGGCCATGTTGAGGTCGGCATTGATCTCACGATTGCCGGGTGCCCGCTGCGCAACGAGATCCAGAATCGGGTCTCTGGAGCTGTTACTGCTCTTGATGGGGTCAAGGTCGTGACCATCGAATTCGATGTGATGTCTGATGAGCAGCGAGCGAAGATCAAAGAGATGCTTCACGGTGATCCTGCTGCGACAGCGGGGTCCCAACCGGCCCACGGCCACGCCCAGGGGCGTGCGATTCCCTTCGCTCAGCCGGGCAACAAGACCCGCACGCTGCTGATCGCCTCCGGCAAAGGTGGCGTCGGCAAGTCGTCGGTGACCGCCAATCTGGGCATCGCTTTGGCGCAGCGGGGTCACAGCGTGGCCGTTGTCGATGCGGACGTCTGGGGTTTCTCAATCCCACGGATGCTTGGCGTCTCGCAGGCTCCGACGGTGATCGACGACATGATCATTCCCCCCGAGACGCACGGTGTGCGCTGTGTTTCGATGGGTTTCTTTGCTCGGGAGGATCAGCCGGTGATCTGGCGGGGTCCGATGTTGCACAAGGCGCTGGAGCAGTTCCTGACCGATGTCTTCTGGGACGACCCCGATTTCCTGCTCGTTGATCTGCCCCCCGGCACTGGCGACATCTCGTTGTCGCTGGCTCAGTTCCTGCCTCGTGCGGAGGCTTATGTCGTCACCACCCCCAACCCGGCGGCCCAACGGGTTGCTCAACGTTCGGCGTTCATGTTCGAGCAGGTGAAGATCAAAGTGAAAGCTGTGATCGAGAACATGTCGTGGTTCACCGGGGACGACGGCAAGCGCTACTTCTTGTTCGGCTCTGGAGGCGGAGCTGAGCTAGCGAAACGCCTTGAGGTTGATCTCATCGGTCAGATTCCGATGGCGATCGCCCTGCGTGAGGGTTCGGACCAGGGTCAGCCGATCATGGCCGTCGACCCGCAAAGCGAGGCATCGTCTGTCTTTGCTGAGATGGCTCAGTGGATTGAAACCCACAAGCCGACGAAACGTTCGCATCCCGAACTGATAATCAACTAACAGATCCGCCCTGCACCAAGGTCGCCCTGCAATAATCCGTTCAGTGCGCCTGAGCCAACTGAGGAGAACAAACTGTGGATGTCCGCATAGGAGTGAGTGACCACGCCCGCGAGATCGTCGTTCAGCTTCCCGACAAAACCGACCGCTCTGCTGTCAAGGATTCGATTGACGAGGCGATCAGCGGTGCGACTGCAACGCTGTGGTTGACCGATGAAAAGGGCAAGGAAGTGGCGGTGGCGGCGTCGAAGATTGCATTCGTTGAACTAGGCCCCGAAGGGGGCAACCCGATCGGCTTCGGCTGAGGTAAGGCGGTATTTGCGGTGGCTAGCCTCGCGGAAATTGCTCGAGCGAAAACATCTCTTGATTCCGCGGCGATTGCTCATCTTCAGCGCTTGGTCAGTTCATGGTCGCTGTTGAGTGATCTGTCGTTCAGCGATTTGTTGCTTTACGTCCCGAGCAACGGCGCGTCGAACATCAGTGACGAGAGCAAGTTCGTGGTGTTGGGGCACACACGTTCGGTGACCGGAACGACGGTTCACTACGGCGACCCGGTTGGGCAGACTGTCTCGGTTGTCGGTCACCCACTGTTGGCGCGAGCGATGGTGGAGCGCAAGCGGCTTCAGGGTCTGATAACTAGAAGCGATTTCCATGGACCCGACCACGATGATCAACTGGTGGAAGAAGACATCAGGCTGCCCGGCGCGGGTGCGCAGATTGCGGTTGACTACATCCCGGTGCGTGGCAACGGCGACACCGTGGCGGTACTGACAAGAGAAGCCGAATCTGCATTTGTTCGCCATCCGAGTCCAGTCGAACGCCCCTACCGTGCGGTTGGGGAGCGGCTAGCTCAAATGGTTGTCGATGGCGCCTTTCCGTTTGTTGAATCGGAGCGTGTGGGCGAACTGCGTGAGCCGCGTGTGGGTGATGGCGTGGTTGTTCTGGACCGCGAGGGGCGGATCGAATACGCGTCGCCCAACGCCGTTTCTGCTATGCATCGCCTGCGTGTGCTCAGCAACCTTGAAGGTCGGCGACTGCGAGAGTTGGGTATCGACGAGTCGGCAATGCGGCGGGCGTTTTCTTCGCGTCACAGCACAGTCGATGAATTCGAAGAAGCCGAAGATGCGTGTGTGGTGGTTCGGTGCCATCCACTGATTGAGAACGGACGGGTTACGGGTGCCGTCAGTTTGCTGCGCGACATCTCTGAGCTCCGCAGCCGGGATCGACTGCTGATCTCCAAGAACACCACGATTCGTGAAATTCACCATCGTGTGAAGAACAATCTGCAGACCATCCAGTCTTTGCTCCGTTTGCAGACCAGACGGCTTTCTTCTCCGGAGGCAATCGCCGCGGTTGAACAGTCGGCCCGCCGGATCGGATCAATCGCGGTGGTTCACGAGACCCTGACCGCGGATGCGGGCGACATCGTTGACTTTGACGCGGTCGTCAGCAGGCTTGTGCGGATGGTCGAGGAGGGTCTCGGTGCGCCGGAGCGGCCGGTGAAGATCGAGGTGAGCGGAAGCATCGGAGCGCTCGGGGGTGACGTTTCGATGCCATTGGCGGTGGTCGTCACGGAGTTGTTGCAGAACTCCATTGATCACGGTTCTGGGTCGGATCATCCGGTGATAGTTCGATTGGGTGGAGACAGCAAGGAGTTGTCGATCTGTGTGCAAGACCATGGCCCGGGTGTCCCGGATGGGTTTTCACTTGATCGCGACGCGGGACTGGGGTTGACGATTGTTCGTACCTTTGTCGTGTCGGATCTTGGTGGTCGGATCACGTTTGTTCGTCCAGACAACAACAGTGGTCGACCCGATGTCGAAGGATCGGCGGGAACGACGGTTGATGTGCGGGTTCCTCGCCCGGGCCCCGCGCTGCCGTTTGGTTAGGGCTGTTTGGTTAGCGCCGTTTGGTTAGCGCTGTTCGGCTAGCGCTGTCTGGTTTGGGCTGTTTGGTTAGCTGAGCGGTTTGGCGAGTGCTGCGGCTGCTCGCAAGCGCCGACGGATAATTCGGCGTTCTTGTTCGGAAGTGCCGCCCCAGACGCCGGTGTCCTGGTTGGTGGACAGGGCGAAATCGAGGCAGGCGTCCTTGCAAAGGCACGAGTAACAGACCTGTTTGGCGGATGCGATTTGATCGACTGCGGGTCCGGTGGTCCCTACCGGAAAGAACAAGGCTGGGTCTGTGTCGCGACATGCCGCGTCAACTCTCCAGTCGATAGCGGATGCGAAAGCGTCGGCTGTAAGGGCCACGTTTGTCCTCCTAGTGGGCTATTTTTTGGCCGCTTCATGTCGCTGGTCTCCCAACGATCAGGCAATAATAGGAACAGGTTCTACTTCCCCGCAAGGGTTTTCTTGAAACTTGTTCTCTTTTTTCTGAATTGGCAACTGCAGAAACGGTGTACTTGTCGGGTCGATATCCGCGAGACTCTGGGTAATGACCCAAGTGATCGCACACCGAGGAGCGTCGAAAGCAGCCCAGGAAAACACGTTGTCGGCGTTTCGCCTAGCCCAGACGATGGGTGCCGAATGGGTCGAACTTGATGCTCGACGTGCCGCCGACGGTGTAGTCGTGGTCCATCACGACGCCCACCTTGCCGATGGCCGGATACTTGCTGAGGTCTCCAGCGAAGAACTGCCTCCTTATATCCCGAATCTCGCTGAGGCGCTAGAAGCCTGCGAGGCGATGAGCGTCAACATTGAGATCAAGAACCTTCCAAACGATCCCGACTACGACGAGGATCACCTAGTGGCCGACGCGGTTGCGGGTCTGGTACAGGCATATCTCGGCCCAGAGCGAGCGCTGATCACTTCTTTCAACATCGACGCAGTTGATCGGATCCGCTCTGTTGACCCCTCAATTCCCTGCGGGTGGCTGTTGTACGAGATGACTGACCCGGCCAGTGCCATCGGCCGTGCGGTCGCCCACGAAATGACCACAATCCACCCGTGGGATGTCCTTGTCGACATCAATTTTGTCAACCGAGCCCATGCTGCAAGCCTGCTGGTGAACGTGTGGACCGTCGATGACCCGGAGCGGATGGTTCAACTCATTGAGATGGGAGTAGACGGAATCTGCACCAACGTTCCCGATGTGGCGAGAAGCATCATCGACGCCTAGAGCCTGCTCACGAGCGGAGATTCTAAGGGGGCTCGGGCATCAACAGCGAGAGGCGCTCGGGAGTCCAGGTGAAACGCAGCCGCTTGCTGGTGCCGAGATAGTCGCCGTCAACTTGATAAGGCGCCGGAGGGTCACATTCGATTACCAGCGAACGCATTTCAGTGCGGAGGTCGACGTTGCGCCGCCCAGTCAGGTCTCTGCCTCGCAGCGCGCCGGCCAAGACGGGGCCGAGGCTAAAAAGTCGGAGCTCTTCCAGGGTGACCACTGCGAGCGGATCGGAGAGCGTGAGCCCCGGAACAAGGTCGATTGGACGGTTGCCCAAATAGGTGTACGGATTGGTGTTCATCACCACCGTCAAGAAACCCTCGGTCAGCTCCTCACCGTTCGGGCCGATGACCCGCACCGAAGGTTTGCGTCGGTCGACGCCCCGGACCCAAGTGTCGAGCGCCGCCCACACAAACAAAGGATGGCCGGCCCAGCGTTTCCACGGCCCTCGTGTCTCAACCTGTTCTACAACTGCCGCATCGAAGCCGACACCGCAGTGGAACAGAAAATAACGGCCCTCGACTGCTCCTAGACCGATGCGGTGAATCGAGTTGCGGTCGATGGCGTCGAGCAGCACCAGAGAAGCGTCGGCGGGGTCATCGGGAAGACCGAGTATGCGGGCGAGCACATTGGTTGAACCGCCGGGAAGTGTCGCCAACGCAGTCTCCGTGCCCGCAAGACCGTTGGCGGCTTCATTGACAGTTCCGTCGCCCCCAAGCACAACCACGAGATCGTAGTGATCGTTTGCTGCAGACTGAGCGAGGCGCGTGGCGTGACCAGGACGACTGGTTTCGGCCAGAGTCACGTCGTGGTCAGCCGACAGAATCTTGTAGGTAATAACTCTACGGCGGGCTGTCACCGAGGAGGCGACAGAATTGACGATGAAGAGGATGCGCAAGAACATTAAAACTATCCGCTCAACTCAGATAGGCATTCGGCAACCTCGCTGGCAGACTCGTCGGCTATGAAAGTCGTTGTATGCGTTAAACAGATCCCGGACCCGGCAGACCCGGGTGCGCTTGATCCAGAGAGCAAGACACTCGTCCGTGATCAGAAGCTGATTCTCGACGAATCTGACAGTTACGGAGTCGAGATGGCTTTGCAACTCGTCGACACTGCTGGCGAGGGTTCGGTACACCTTGTCTCGATGGCTCCCGACAATCAGGTGACGGGTCTGCGCACTGCGCTGGCAATGGGTGCCGACAGCGCCACGCTGGTGAGCGACGAGGCGCTCAAGGGCACCGATGCGCTCGGCACGGCCAAGGTCCTTGCTGCTGCTATTGCTCGCAGTGAACCTGACCTGGTGTTGGCAGCGACCGAGTCGAGCGACGGGTACACGGGCACAGTGCCTGAGATGGTGGCTGAACTATTGGATCTCCCGTCGGTGACGTTTGCCAAGGCGGTTGCGGTTGAAGGAGGTGTGGCCAAGGTAAAGCGCCAAACCGAAGCAGGCTACGACGATGTCGAATGTCCGCTACCGGTAGTGGTGTCGGTAACGGCAGGCGTGGTGGAGCCGCGTTATCCCTCTTTCAAAGGGATCATGTCGGCCAAGTCGAAACCGGTTGACGAACTCGCGATCAGCGATCTCGGAATAGACGCGGGATCCGTTGGTTGGGCCGGCGGTGGTCAGGAGATTGTGAGCGTCGCAGACGCTCCCACTCGTGATGCTGGTGAAGTGATCGAAGATGAGGGGGATGCCCACGAGCGCATCGTGGCCTTCCTCGACGAACTCAAAGTTCTGTGAGGGAGGACACGATATGGGACTCGACAAGATCTGGGTATTCGGTGAAGCCAATGGCGATGCCGTAGCCACGATCACTCTTGAAATGCTGGCGAAAGCCCGCGAAATCGCCGACACCGTAGAAGTGTTCATGGGCGCTGATGGCGACGATTACGCAGAGGAACTAGGTGAACACGGCGCTGAGACCGTGTACTGCACGGGTGACCTTGATGGGGCTATGCAGGGTGTTTCGGTTGCCGCCGCGGTTGCAGAGGCCATCGGGAGCGGCGATGTGGATGCCCCAGCCGCTTTCATGGTGGGCACCACCCAAGATGGTCGTGATGTTGCCGCCCGGTTGTCGGTGAAGCTCGATTCGCCTGTCATCACCAACATTGTTGACCTTGTCCTTGAAGGCGATGATTTACTTGGTAGCGAGCCGATTTTCGGTGGGGCGACCGATGTGATGACCAAGAACACCTCTGGTAACCCCGGGATCTTCTTGGTCAGGCCGAAGTCGTTCACGGCGGAGCCGGTCGGCGGCGCTGAAGCCGATGTCGAGGATCTTGATGTTGGCGACCTCGGTGGCGCGGGTTCTGCGCGTGTTATTGCCACCTTCGCCGAAGAGTCAGTCGGTCCCAAGCTTGATGAAGCCAACATCGTCGTCTCCGGTGGCCGTGGACTCGGCGACAAAGAGGCCTATTCGATGATCGAGGACTTGGCCAAAGCGGTGGGCGCCGCTCCTGGCGCTAGTCGCGCCATAGTTGACGCCGGTTGGGTTCCCTACAGCTACCAGGTTGGTCAAACCGGCAAGGTCGTAAAACCGACGGTCTATATCGCCTGTGGAATATCGGGAGCTACCCAGCACCTTGTTGGCATGAAGGGGTCCAAAAACATCATCGCCATCAACAAGGATTCTGAGGCGCCCATCTTCGCGGTTGCAGATCTCGGCATTGTGGGTGATGTCCACAAGGTTTTGCCCAAGCTGATTGAGGCGCTCAGCGGCTGATCAATCGCTGAATGACTGGGATTTGGCGCCGTTACTGGTTCTTGTCGTTTGTGACAAAATGCACAGACTTTTCCACACCTGGTGAATGACAGCTGTTCGACGCTGCTCCTAAACCAGTGGCCAGGGCCAGCGGTGTCTGTTGCTGTCGCCGTGTGGAAAAGCTCCGTTAGTGGCCAAAGCCTTGGTTCGGGTGAGCATCGCGTCTTGTTCTAGTGGGTCGAGAAGTACCGCGATCGAGTCGGCAATACCTCGCTCTACGAACCCCCAAAGATCGGCCCTGAGCCGCTCGGGGAGTGGTTCGCCCGCGAAGTCCCACAGCACCGTGCGGAGTTTGAACTGGTGGTGAAATGCCAGGCCATGGTCGATTGCCCAGATTTGACCGTCTGTTCCCAGCAGGCAGTGCCCAGATTTTCGATCGGTGTTATTGATTACCAAGTCAAGAGCGCAGATCTGCCGGAACGATTCGTCATAACGATCACTGGACTCGTGCAACGTGAAGTAATGCTCCTCAAACTCGTGTGGCACAAAGAGTTGCAGTGCTCCCGTTTCGAGTGGCGCGTCGTCGCGCACGACAGTGGGAGGGACCAGTCCCCAGCCGAGAGCATCGGCAACCAGAAAGGCTGCTGCTTCCCGTCGGTACAACCCGTTCGGGAAATCCCACAAAGGGCGCTCTCCTTGAAGTGGCTTGTAGATCGCCTGCGCCCGTAGCCCCTCATGGCACAGGTTGACGAGAAAAGTCGCGTTTGAGGAGTACGGCATCCGCCCGACGAGTTCCAACTCACCATCACTGAGCAACGTCAGCGCCCGTTCAGTACTGATGGGTTCGCGATCGAAGAACGGCGACTCGTTCTCACTCATCTTGCGCTCAGTTCCGGCACGGGCACCAGTCGCCGTTGCGGGTTTCAAGCGGCTGGCCGCAATACAGGCACGGTGGACGCCCGGCTGCCACGACGGTGCGGGCGCGTCCGATGAGTCCTGTGACTTCACTGCGCTGAAGGAAAAAACGGGCTTGGAACGGTTCGTCGTCTTCCTCATCAACGAACGATTCCGCCACCACAACGAGACGGTCGAGCTCTTGCGCGTAAGCAATGGCGAGGCTGGCGACGGTCCACTCCGCCACCACCGGTTCTCTCAGGTCGAGATCTGGCGGTGGGTCACCGATTTCGCCCTCCGGCAGTTCTTTGAGCACCCGGTCCAGGTACTCCGCCAATGCCGCAACTTGCTGTTTCTCCACCTTCAGTGATACCAGATGGCCCTCGCTGCGGGCTTGCAGAAAGAACTCGCGTTGGCCCCTGGGGCCAAGGGTTCCGACCGTAAGAAAGTCGAGTTCTCGAAAATCGAAGGACTGGCTCATGACGGCACCAAGGTTGTCAGGTCGTCGCCTGTCGAGTTTACGGTCAAAACGATTGGGCCTTCGGAGGTGTACAGGATCGCAGTGATGGAGCAGGGAGACACCACGATGCGTTGGAACAGGTCAAGGTGGGTGCCGGTTGCTGATGCCACGATTGCTTTGATGACGTCAGCGTGCGACACGGCCACGATGGTCTGTTTGGGGTGGGCGGCGACGAGATTGTGCACGGTGTCCAAAGCGCGACTCTGCATTTCAGCGAACGATTCGCCACGCGGGAACCGAAACCCGCTTGGATAGCGCTGGACTTTCTTCCACTCGGGTTTTTTGCGCAGATCATCGAGCTTCTTGCCAGTCCACGCTCCGAAGTCGCATTCGATTAGTCCTAGGGACTGTCTCACACGTAGTTTCCGGGCCCGAGCGATTGGCTTTGCGGTTTCGCGTGTTCGTTCCAATGGCGAGGCATACACGGCCGCAACGGACTCGAGAGCGGCGATCCGCTGCGCGGCGGCTTCGGCCTGGGCGACCCCTTTGTCGGCGAGGTGTAGACCCGGTGCTCTGCCTGGGAGTGTGGCTCCGGTTGTGGGTGTTTGTCCGTGGCGCACAAAAAGCACCAGCGTTGGCTTCGGAGCGTTTGATTTGCGGGCCATGGCTGCTGCACAACGTACCCTGTGAGTGATGCAATCACCCGATCCGCGCGCGGAGGCCGCGCTTGCTCAACTTGAAAATGAGGTCGTCGAGTGTCACCGATGTCCACGGCTTGTTGAGTGGCGTGAACGGGTCGGACGCGAGAAGCGTGCGGCTTACAGGGATGAACAGTATTGGGCTAAGCCGGTGCCCGGTTTCGGTGACCCTCAAGCTGGTTTGCTGGTGCTTGGATTGGCGCCTGCAGCCCACGGCGCCAATCGCACAGGGCGCATGTTCACCGGCGATCGGTCAGGTGTTTGGCTGTATCGGGCTTTGTGGCGCGCAGGTTACGCCTCGCAGGAGTCGTCAACGAGCCGTGATGATGGCTTAACGTTGTCTGGGGCTTGGGTCACGTCGCCGGTGAAGTGTGCACCGGTGGCCAACAAACCGACGCCAGACGAGCGTGACAATTGTCAGCCTTTCCTAGTGGCTGAACTGGCTGCGCTCAGCTCGGTCAAGGTCATCGTGGTGTTGGGCGGTTTCGCACACAATGTGATCTGTCGGCACTTCGGATTGCGACCTCGTCCCAAGTTCGGGCACGGTCAAGAAGTTTCTCTCGATAACGGCATTACCTTGCTGTGCAGTTTTCACGTGAGCCAGCAAAACACCTTCACTGGCCGGTTGACCGAGCCGATGCTCGACGCAATTTTCGCTCGTGCCCGCGAGTTGGAGGCTTCGTAAGCGGAAGTGCACAATCTGTGTGCACAACTCGCAGATTGTGCAACCCATTTGTCTGGACGGCGTCACCAAATGTGGTGAGCAACCGCTAGCCTCGCGGCGGCATGAGTAATCGAACAAAATCTCAGTCGACTCGACGGGTGAGAGTGATCAGCGTTGTCTTGGTCTGCTTGGTTATGTTTGCTTCGGGTTGCGCTTCCAACAACGACCCTTCCAATTGGGAAGAGGCAATTGCCGACGGCACGCTGGAGGAGAACTTCATGCGCTCCTGTAGGGAGGCGAACGCCGGAGGCAGTCTGAACGCAACGCAGGTCACGTCCTACTGTGGATGTGCTTTTGACGGACTCTCCGAGCGTTTCGCAGAGGACTTCGACGACTTCAAAGACGCCGAGAAACGCCTGCGCAACGATCCCAACGATATCGACCCAGCCGTGCGCGAACTGCTCCAGAGGTGCGTCCCTCAATAGTGCTTCTGGTCAGTCGCTATTGGTTTTGGTGATGGACACGGTGTGGGTGGTGTCGGTGCCGGACTCGACGGTGATCGTGTACCCGTGGACGGTGATGCTTTCCCCGTCGGTGAGGATCGGGTAGCGGTCGACTTGCCGGTTGCCGGTGTCGCCGGCGATCACCAACGGCAACTGGCCTGTGAGGAGTGCTGCGTCAACGGTGTAAACAAGCACTCCGTCGGCCAGCAAGGTAGGGAAAGTTCCGACTACGCGGTCCGGGTAATGTTGTTCGCGGGCGAGGTCATAGCCGACTCTGCGTCTGTTTTCAATGACGATCACTTCGGTTCCCGACAGCGGTATCGCAGCCATTGCGATGTTGTCACCGGGATCGGCGACGGGACCTAAGGTGACGGTCGCTTCGTTTTCGGTTACGCAGGTGATTTGAGTTGAGTCGAGCCAGCCGAGTTGCCAGCGACTCCATGCCAACATCTCTTCGGCACTTGAACGCGTTGCGTAACTTACGATTTGAACGCCGTCGGGATACAGCCAGGTTTGCACCAAGCGTGGATCTTCAGGATCTGCTGGGAAATCGGCCCTCAGGCCCATAGGGCCGAAAGTGGATGTGACCCATGTCTTGCCTGCAGGCGCGTCAACGATATCCAGGTTGGCGTACGCGTACATGTCTAGTAACCCGAGGTTGTGAATCAACTCATGTGCCGCGACGTCACCCCACCGGTAGGGCTCTCTGGACCCCTCCAAAGGAAATTTGTTGATCTGGGTACTTTTTGAAACGAAGCCTTCGCGAGTCTCAAAGGGTCCCGAGGCTGTGCCGCCGCTGAAGTGTGAGGAGGGCAGCACAACCATGACCGCGTCGATTCTGCTGAAATCGAAGTCGGGGTCCGCCAGTCGTACCGCCTCCGCAGTAATCGAGGGTCCGATTCCGAAATTTCCCACACTGGATCTTGCGTGGTAGTGCTCGTGGTCGTTTTCGGCTCGTAGCCAGATGTGCAGCGGCACGAATTCGATGTCCAGCTTCTGGTAGCTGGATGCCTCCAGGTAGGTCTCGGCGTAGGGCATCCCAAACTCAGCTTCAATCTGGGTGGAATATGCAGCCACCGCGTTGGGGAAGTCCACAAAAAGCACCGCCACCCGCGCAGTCCCCATGGATCGCACCGTTTCCGCGGGTAGTGGAAACCCGGCCGATATTCCAGGCAAACCGAATGGTCGACACATGGTTGGATCTGCTTGCCCGGGCTCGACAAAAGATTGGACGTCTCCTGGTGCCGGGATGATCGGTACACCCCAACATGAGATAGTTGCATCGGCCTGTATCCCACACGACTGCCAGGTACCCGCACTGACGGAGGTGAAGGAACCAGCCTGTGCGTCTGGGTAGCGACCCCAGCAAATGACACTGCAGTTGGTACGTATTCCACAAGAATGATCACGTCCGGCGCTGATGGCGGTGAATTGTCCGCTGGGGGTGTTCGTTTGTCCGACGCCGTTGTAACCCCAGCAGGTGATGGTGTTGTCGGTTTTTAACGCGCAGGAGTGATGAGATCCCGAGGTGATGGTACTGAATTGTCCGTCTGGAGTGTTGGTTTGGCCGTGTCCGTTGTAACCCCAGCACGTGACGGTGTTGTCGATCCGTACTCCACAAGAATGATCACCTCCTGCGCTGATGGTGCTGAATTGTCCGTCTGGAGTGTTGGTTTGGCCTTGGCGGTTGAAACCCCAGCAGGTGACGGTGTTGTCGATCCGTGTTCCGCAGGTATGCAATGTGCCTGCGCTGATGGTGCTGAATTGTCCGTCTGGAGTGTTGGTTTGGCCTTGGTCGTTGTAACCCCAGCAGGTGATGGTGTTGTCGGTTTGCAGCGCGCAAGAATGGTTGATGCCGACGCTGATGGTGCTTAATTCTGAAAAGGGACCATGGGTCTTTCTGTTCGTATCGTCGCCCCAGCAGGTGACGGTGTTGTCGGTTTCTAGTGCGCAAGCGTGGTCATCTCCTACGCTGATTGCGTTGAATCGCCCGTCAGGCACGGCTGTCTGCGCGGACCAGTTTCGACCCCAGCAAGTGACGGTGTTGTCGGTTCTTAGCGCACACGAGTGTTCAAATCCGGCGCTTACAGCGCGGAATTGTCCGTCGGGCGCAGCTGTCTGCGCGGACCAGAGGTCACCCCAGCAGGTGATGGTGGCGTCAATACGTAGCCCGCAGGAACGCCATATACCTGCGCTCATTGCAGAAAACTGTCCAGCAGGCGCGTTGGTTTGGCCATAAACGTTCTGTCCCCAGCAGGTGATTGTCGCATCCGTGCGCAGTGCGCAGGAGTGATAGTTGCCTGCGCTGATGGCGCTGAATTGCCCGTCCGGCGTATCTAGCTGGTTGCGTTGGTTGTCACCCCAGCAGGTGATGGTGGTATCAGTGCGCACTCCACACGAATGGTCAAATCCGGCGTTGACGGCGGTGAATCGTCCGTCGGGTGCATTCGTTTGCCCCTGACCGTTGTAACCCCAGCAGCTGATCGTGGCGTCGTTGCGTAGTCCACACGAATGATTGGCCCCTGAAGTGACGGCGGTGTAGCGCGCGTTGAGCGTGTCCATCGCTCGATACCAGTTTGTACCCCAGCAGGTGAGGGTGTTGTCGGTCCGTATTGCACACGAATGGTTGCCTCCCGCAGAGATCGCTTTGAAGGAGCCGTCTGGTGGTTCGGCTTGACCGCGTTCGTTGTTACCCCAGCAGGCGATGGTTCCGTTGGCGCGTATGCCACATGAATGCTGAGAAGCGGTGTCAATCGCGGTGAAGGCTACGCATGGGGGGCTGTGGGGGTCGATGGTCACATCTGGGCTGTCTTGGTAGCGGTACAGGAACGTGGCCAGCTGAGCGCGGCTGACGGGTTCGTCTGGTGCGAAGGTTGTGGGGCTTGTGCCGGTGGTGATCCTGTCGGCGACCATCCAAGCAACTGCTTGTTGTTGCCAACCAGCAACTACATCAACAAACGGGTGACCCGAAACGGCGGGCTCACCAGCTAGTCGATGCAACAATGCCGCGAGTTGAGCTCTGGTTAGCTGCTGGGCAGGCCCAAACGTTGTGGGGCTGGTGCCGGTGGTGATCTCAGTGTCATACATCCACGACACTGCTGGATGTTGATCATCATCGGTCACATCGTGAAAGGGGTGTGGGGGCGCTTTGGGCTGGTTTTGCATGCGCCACATGTACAGGGCGGTTTCGCCGCGCGTAGCAGGAATGTCGGGTCCGAAACACGCGGGGGTTGTGTCTGGAACGATGTTGTTGTCGATCATCCACTGGACGGGTTTTGTGTAGTACCGCTCGTCGTCAACTTCGACCGAACCCTCCTGAGCCGCCGCTGGCGATGCCGACAACAACAAACCGGCAAACATCCCCACGACCAGAAAACACACCGAACAACACCGCGCCCCGCGTCCCATACGGCGCGGTTGTCGACCAAAAAAGGCAGAGACCGCAGGGTTCATCAAGAACTCGGCCACCAACCCACAGTAGCCCGAGTTCTGAAACGTAGGGTCTTCCCCGTCTCCGCTCAGGGGCGGGTGCCGAACTCTGGGCGTTCGGTGCGGGTGCGTTTCAGTTCCCAAAATCCGTCGATGTTCATCATGGTGACTAGGGAGTCCCACATAGCCAACGAATCCTCAGTTGGCGGAACTCGGGTGATGACAGGTCCGAAGTAAGCCTGCTTCTCACCGCGCCGGTTGTCGAAGGCAATGATCGGTGTGCCCACATCATCACCGCAGAGAGCCAGCCCTGCGTCGTGGCGTTGCGCGATTTCGGTGTCGAAGGTTTCGGAGTCGTACGTGGCGGCATGTGAAGCGTCGAGACCGACGCTCTCAAGAGCTTCGACGAGATCAAAGTCGAACTCCTCGTCGTGGTGGATCCGTCTGCCGAATTCCCAGTAAAGGTTGAAGACCGCGTCCTCGCCTTCTGCGGTACGCACCGATTCCATCACCCGCAACAAGCGGTAGGTCCGGTTGGTGGCTTCGTAGAACGGCGAATCTGCATCGGGTTGATTCTTCAGCAGGAGACTGATGGGTTGCCAGGTGATGTTGAGGTCACGGGCGGGTTTTATTTCGTCGACGACCCAACGGGCCGTCACCCAGCACCACGGTCAAATTGGGTCCACCCAGAACTCGATATCCATGCTGTTACCCCGCTGGTTTGGTCGAAACGGATACCTTAGCGGCGGGCTGAGCCCAGTCCGGCCACCGGTCGCGGCTCTTCTGGGCCAATTTGTGCATCAGCGCAATCGCTTTGGGGTCGTCGTCTCCAGGCCTCGTTTCGATCACGCCATCGGCCACCATCGCGCCAATGACGGCACGTCCGAGTTCGGTACGAACGATGGTGAGGGTCCAGTCGGTGAGTTCCCCGATGCCTCCCGTTGAGATGTCGGCGTGTTCAGCGGCAAAATCGGGGCAGAGGTGGCAACCCTCACGGGTCCAGGCGTGGCATTCCTTGAGGTTGATCTCGTAGTAGCCGCCGTCTTTGGTCCAGATCTGGAACACGCCCTTGATGTTCATCTTGGAGATGTTCTCCTTCTTGAGGCCGTACTTGACCTCAAACAACTCGTCAAAAAGGGAATCGTCGAACGACTTGGAACAAAGCAGACCGATGTTGAGCTTGATCGGTTTGGAGACCTTCCCGACCTTGCGATGCCACATCACGGGCGGCACCGAGGTTTGGCAGCTCATTCCCACGAGGGCAAGACGTTCGAGGCCCTTTTCTTTCGCTTCGTTGTAGGCCATGGTGTTGGCGGAGTAGGTGTAGCGGCTCCCTGCGCCTCGTAATACCTCTTCTGGGTTGGTGGCGACCATCGGGAAGGCTTTCCAGCCGGGTTCTCCGTTGGGGAGGCTCTCAACGCCGCTGGTGAGGGCACCATCAATAATGTTGTTCTCGATACACCAGATGAGGATTGCCGAAACCAGGCCACCATCTTGGCCAGTGTCATACACGAAGTCGTCGGTGGCGCGGGTGAGAAGAATGTCGGAGTAGATGCCCGACACCTCTTCGGGTGTGCGTTCACGACCGAAGAGGTGCTTATCGGCTTCGGGTTCCCACATGCGGAATCGGGGGCATGCCCGGGTGCATGAGGTGCAGCCTTTCTGTCCGTGGATGCAGTCGTCGAGCCCCAACTCTTCTTCGAGGTGAAACGGCGTGTATGCACCGGGTTCGTGTTCGTAGCCGATCACGTAGTGCGGGCACGAGATCACACAACCGGCGCAGCCTGTGCAGAGTCCGCTGGTGATTACCTCGTCGAACAGCTCTTTCCACTGGTATGTCCAGCGCGGTTTTTTTGCCGGAGGTGATTCGGTGACGGCCATGTGTTCAAGGTAGTCGCTCCCAACGCAACGAGCCGAGACGTGGGTTGGGTTGTGGTTGTGGGGCGAGGCATCGGCGTATGTCATATTGCGTTTTTAACTGGCAATAGATAGCAGCTACAACCGCGCTTTTAGCACGGTATACCCGTGCCAGCAAAGGAGCCGGCAAACTGCTTAGAACAAATCTATTGCGCTTTATACTGGCACTAGTCTAGGATTGCGGCATTGTCGCACGACTAGGGGAGATCGCGTCATGTTCAAGATTCGCCGATTCGTTGCTGGAATTCTCGTAGCGCTACTCGTCGCCGCCGGATGCTCAAGCGACTCAGATGATGAAGAAGTGGTTGATCCCGCCAGCGGCACCGAAGAGACTCCTGATGTCGAAGAGCCGTCGAGCACCGAATCCAGCGCACCCGAAGAAACCCCCACCGACGACGAAGATGCTTCCGAAAGTGACCCACCGGACGGACCCGAGCCAGAGCCCGAACCTGAACCCGAACCTGAACCTGTCGAGTTGACCGCCACCGATACCGGGGTCAGCGCCACGACCATCAAAATCGCGGGAGTATTCCCAGACATGTCGGTGCTCAACCGTCAGCCCGGTGACCTCGAAGCGAAGTACCAAGTTGCCGTTGATGCCATCAATGAATCCGGCGGCGTCAACGGACGACAGATCGACATGGTCTTCTCGCTCTACCACCCACTCGTAAACGTCGAAATCGACGCACTGTGCGTTAGCAATGTCGAAGACGAAGAGGTCTTCGCTGTGGTCGGCATTCTCATCCGCGAATCCGCCCTCTGCTACACGGAACTCTACGACACGATCGTAGTCAACACGTTCGCTATCTCCCCCGACCAGTTCGAGCGATCCCAAGCACCGTTGATCGCCGTCGACGCGATACCCACGCGGTTGATTGAAGTCAACATAGACACGCTGATCGATGCGGGACACCTGAATCCGGGTGTGCGGATTGCGGTGCACGGGATCGCGTCGAAAGAGGACCTCCACGAGAACTATCTCAGCGTGCTTGAAGACCGTGGTATCGAGGTTGTGTCGAACACGCTGCGCACCATCGACAACGACATCGCCGCGGGCGAGGCCGAACTCCAGGTCCAAGCCCAGCGCTGGGCCGCTGACAACGCCGAGGCGATTCTCGGCAGCGCACCTGAGAGTGCCCAGGACATTATTGGGTTCTATGACAGCGCGGGCCTTGATATCCCGATTCTGCTTCCGGAAAACACCCACGTTTCGCTGTCGCTGATAGAGGAGACACTTGGATATGACCTTTCGGTGTTTCACAATGCGGTGGCGCTGCTGCGTGAGACCGACGATGTCACCGCGTACCAAGAAAACCTGGCTGGTGTAGCGGATTGCGTTGACCGGTTCCAAGAGGCAACAGGTGAAGTCGTTGATGTGGACCCCAGCACCGACGGGATGGACAATCTGGGGCAACCATTGAAGCTTGCCAAGGGGTTGAGATCTTTGCGGCTATAGCGCGAGCAGCCGGTCCAGAGCTCACCACCGAGTCTTTCGGGGCCGCAGCGGAGAACTATGGTCCCATCCAGATCACCGGGATACCGCAGGGTTCTTTGGGTCCGGGCAAGTTTGACATCTCCGACGCACCGGCTCAGATCGGACACTACGACCCCGACACGGCGTTCGTCGCCTCCTAGCCTCGCTCCGCCGCCGGGAACCGGCTCATGCGGCTGCCCGGTCGTGCTCGAGCACATGGAGAGCAGAGATCTGCGAATCACGCCGCTCGACAAGGCACTCAACCTTGCGGCAACCCTCCGCACCCACACCCAACTCGCGCAGGTACAGTCCGGCTAGCAGGCGACGGCGGTCCGAAGAGCGGCACAGGCTTGTGCAAGGCGGTCCGGCCTCAGTCCACAGATGCGGTCCACAAGAAGAGCTTTCGGCACTACGCGGAGGTTATCGAAGGTAGCGGCACACTCTTTGGGCACGCCATCGTCGGGTCCCAGTCTCAATTCGGTGGAGATGTTTCGTATTGTGCGGGTGAGCGGGGCGACGACAACATGGTTCAGCACAGGAATCGCTGAAGACCTAGTCATGATGAGGAACGGCCGTCGTCCGACGTCTTCAATCTCTCCCCACCAGACGTCTCCACGGTTCAGGGCGCTCACCAAGGTTCCTCCGCGATGGCGTCTCTCATGGAGGCGAACGCGGCGTGTGTCTCTGCT
This sequence comes from Candidatus Aldehydirespiratoraceae bacterium, assembly GCA_965249055.1. Taxonomy (GTDB): domain Bacteria; phylum Actinomycetota; class Acidimicrobiia; order Acidimicrobiales; family Aldehydirespiratoraceae; genus VXYK01. The sequence continues at coordinate 1,763,975 of CBDFKX010000002.1, forward strand.
TCGGTGGGCGGGTGGAGCGTGTAACCCTCAACAATCTCTCGGTCAATTCTGCGCTGCCGCTCAGCGTGCAGGATTGCCTCGATGCCGGCTCTGATTGCCGCGGCGCGAGATTGGTAGGCGCCCTTTGAGACGAGAGCATCAAGATCGGAGAGCAAGGATTCGGAGAGACGCAACGGGATCTGTCTCGTATGCATCCCAAAAGTATATCTCAATGGGAGAGCCCCGCGTCAACTTGCGAAGCGCCCTCGGCAGGACTCGAACCTGCGCACACGGCTCCGGAGGCCGATGCTCTATCCTCTGAGCTACGAGGGCTCACCCCTAAGGGGTCGGCCAATGCTACCGCTAGGATCAGGCGCTCCCAGCTACGTTGAGGTCCGGCCCATGGATGTTCGTCAGCATCTTCGCTCTGCGCTTGCCGCGGCGCTCGGTGGCGCGGGGATTGAGACGGCGCCCGACGAGGTCGGAATCGAACGGCCGGGCAATCCCACCCGCGGCGATTGGTCGAGCAATGTTGCTTTGGCGACGGCCAAGCGTGCCGGTCGCAACCCCAGAGAACTGGCCCAAGAGTTGGTCGACGCGCTCAACTCGGATCTTCCCCGACATGTGACTGCCGTGGAAGTTGCAGGCGCCGGATTTGTCAACTTCCGTTTGGCTCCGAGCTGGTTACACGATGTTCTGGCCAGCATCGTGGACGCGGGCACGCAGGGTTTTGCCCGGTCGGCTGTTGGTACGGGTTCATCGGTCAACATCGAATATGTGTCGGCTAACCCGACCGGTCCGCTGCATGCGGGGCACGGTCGTTGGGCGGCCTATGGCGATTCGCTGGCCCGCTTGTTCGAGCGCTGCGGGTATGACGTGACCCGAGAGTTCTACGTGAACGACCGGGGTAAGCAGATGTCGTTGTTCGGGGCGTCGTTGACGGCCCGCCAGGCTGGTGAAGATCCTCCCGAGGGTGGTTATTTCGGGACCTACGTCAGCGAATGGGCCCAAGAGATGCCCGCCGAAGCAGATCCGGTCGCTTGGGGGATTGAGCGCGCTCACGTCGACCAGGTCGAAGTGCTGGCATCGATGAACGCTGAGTTCGATCATTGGGCATCGGAGGACCGTTTGGCGCAATCGGGTGCGGTTGAGGCGACGCTGGCTGTTTTGTCCGAAGGCGGATTCGTCTACGAGGCCGAGGGTGCGACATGGCTGCGCACCAGCGAGTTCGGCGACGATCAAGACCGGGTTCTCATCAAGTCCGATGGCCTACCCACCTATTTTCTGCCAGACATTGCTTATCACCAACAGAAGTACTCTCGTGGTGACCTGTTGATCGACATTCTGGGTGCTGACCATCATGGTTACGTGGCTCGGATGAGCGCGGCCATGCAGATGCTGGGTCACCCCGCCGAAAGCTACGAAGTGCTGATTGGTCAGCATGTGACTCTGATCCGCGACGGTGCCGAGGCGAGGTTGTCCAAGCGTGCAGGAACGATGGTGGAGGCCCGTGAACTTGTCGAGCTGGCTGGCGCTGATGTCGCTCGTCTGACTTTCTTGTTGCAGTCGATCGACACGACCCAGGCGATTGATGTCGATCTGGTCGTGGCCGAGTCGAGCGAGAATCCTGTGTATTACGTGCAGTACGCCAATGCCCGGGTGCATTCGCTGGTTCGTCAAGCCGCCCACCGAGGGGTAGCTGTGTTGCCGCTGGCCGACGTCGACTTGTCGGTTCTCACGCATAAGCGTGAGTTGACATTGCTGCGTGTGCTTTCGGAGCTTCCAGACACCGTTGAACGGGCAATGCAGGCCCGAGCACCGCACCAGGTCACGACCTGGGCCAGAGAATGCGCTGCGGCGCTCCACGGTTTCTGGCACGATTGCCCAATATTACGCGACGACATTGACGAACAGGTGCGTCAAGCCCGGATGTGGTTGGTGGAGGCAACCCGCATCGGACTAGGCGTCAGCCTTGATCTGCTTGGCGTCTCCGCGCCCGAATCGATGTAGCCATGACTCCGTTTCCGTTCCGCTTGCTGCCCGACTCTGCGGAACTAGTCGACGGGCAACTCCAGATCGGTGGCTGTGGCTTGCTTGAGTTGGCCTACGAGTATGGCACTCCCTTGTTTGTCTATGACGAGCAGCATTTGCGTGACCGGTGCCGGGAAGCTGTGGCGGTTTTCGGTGATGGTGTGGCCTATGCGACAAAGGCGTTTCTTTGCACGGAGATGGCGCGACTCGCGTATTCCGAGGGGATGCACCTTGATGTCGCGACCGGGGGAGAACTACATGTCGCGCTTTCAGCTGGTGTTCCAGCGGACCGGCTGGTGCTACACGGCAACAACAAGTCAACGGCCGAATTAGCCGCGGCGCTTGAGGCGGGTGTGGGTCGGATTGTTGTTGATTCGTTTGACGAACTCGACCGTCTCGATGAACTTCATGCAGTGCTTGGTGTTCGCCCCAAGGTGTTGCTGCGCTTGACTCCGGGCATCAAGGCGGAGACTCATGAGTTCGTGGCAACTGGCCATGACGACACCAAGTTTGGTTTCACCGTCTCTACCGGAGCCGCGGATAGTGCGATCGAACGCGCCCGCGCCTCGTCATCGGTGGAGTTGGTGGGTGTTCACGCCCATATCGGTAGTCAGGTGTTCGCTCTTTCTTCGCTGGAGCGAACGGTCGCGGTCATTGCCGAAGCGGCCGCGGGATATGACCTCCCAGAGATGAGCGTTGGTGGGGGACTCGGCGTTGCTTATGTGACCAACGAGTGGGCGCCGACGATCACCGAGTGGGGTGAGGCTGTGATCCAGACCTGCGCTGATTTGGGTGTTACGGCTCGAGTGTCGGCTGAACCTGGCCGCTCTATTGCCGCGGCCGCCGCGGTCACGCTCTATGAGGTAGGCACGATCAAGAGAATCGACGGCGTTCGCACCTATGTGTCTGTTGACGGCGGAATGAGCGACAACCCACGCCCGGTGCTGTACGGCTCTGGCTATGAGGCGTTCCTGCCTCGAGACATCGAAGCTGAACGGCCCTTGACTGTCACGGTGGTGGGCAAACACTGCGAATCGGGCGACTTGTTGGTGCGCGATGCGCAGGTTCCCGCTGATCTGGCGGTGGGCGACATTCTGGCAACGGCGGTGACCGGGGCATATGGCCATTCGATGGGCTCCAACTACAACAAGGTGCCGCGTCCCCCGGTGGTGTTCGTCGCTGATGGCACGGCGCGTTTGGTGGTCCGCCGCGAGACCTTCGAGGACCTCACCCGCCTCGACCTCTGAGATAACTCAATAGCTCGGATTGTTTCTTGCGATACCACATCAGACAGTCGTTGAGTGTCCGCTGGATCCTCTCCTGCCAGCCCACAGCGGCTACGGGTTGGTTGAACGCCTCGGTTGTGCTTGGCAATGGGTCGAGGCCCGCGATGGCCGTCGGTTCAAAATCGATGGTGGGTGTTGGGTCTCTGCCGGTGCGAATCTTCGCGGCGGAGGGCAACCGGTCCTCGGGGTGGGTCAGCAGTACGGCCACGCGACGGGGATCGCTTGGATCGGCGAGAACCGCGGCAAGGTCGTGAGCGAGTTCGTTACTGCAGCCGAGTTGCGCCAAGGCCAGCGCTGACCACTCGGCGGTTGGATCAATCAGTATGCCGGTGGCGCATTCCGCAACGAGTAGCGCCACCCCAACAATGTCGTCACTTTGGTCGAGCGTGGCTTGGTTACGAAGGCGCTGCTGTGTGCCTCGTAAGCGACGGCTTGATGTGGTTCCCGCTGCGTCAAAATCGGCGATCCAAAGGTCTCCGTCGGGGGCCATCACGATGTTGGCGGGTTTGATGTCGCCGTGAACCACGCCGCGCTCGTGTATTTCTGCCAGTGCCGTGGCGATCCGCGAGCCGATCGCGCGACACTCCGTTTCGCTCAGGCGACCGCGCTCGGCCAGTACATCGGCAAGGCTGCCGTTGCCCGCGACGGTCTCAACCACTGCCGGATCGGTCGGGTCAGCCGCCAGTGCCGGTGGAGTTGCTGGTATTGGGACCACGCCAGGACCTTGCACCAACCGCAAAACAGCACGCTCATGTGTGGCCCGGCCCACAGGAGGCACTTTTCGGTGATTCGATGACATTGAGGATCACAGAATAACAACAAATATACTCAATCACATGGTGGACTCAATTGCCTGCGACCTGACTCACAAGCAAATCACCGCTTGAGGTACCCGGCTGTCAGCTACGCTCGTCGCCCGTGAAGCAGGTATCGATAGGTTTGCTCGGGTGCGGCAATGTTGGTGGCGCGTTCGCGTCCTTGTTGGACCAACGGCGAGCCACGATCCTGGCTCGTACTGGAGTTGAACTTCGGGTTACCCGGATAGCGGTTCGCTCGCTCGACAAAGACCGCGGGCTCAGTCTGGATCCAGAGGTGTTCACCGATGACCCGGTGTCGGTAGTCGAAGATCCCGATGTCGACATAATCGTTGAGCTGATCGGCGGAATAGACGTACCTCTGGGGTTGCTTCGCAGGGCCATTGAACTGCGCAAGCCGGTGGTCACCGGCAACAAGGCGCTGCTCGCACAGCACGGTGCCGAGCTGTTCGGCGCGGCAGATGCGGCAGGTGTTGATTTCCTATTTGAAGCCGCCGTGGCCGGAGGAATCCCCCTGATGCGGCCGCTGCGGGAGTCGCTTGCGGGTGAACCCGTTCGTCGGGTGATGGGGATCATCAACGGCACCACCAACTACATCCTGACCAGAATGACCGACGCCGGAATCGACTATCAGACCGCTCTAGGCGAGGCCCAAGAACTCGGTTATGCAGAGGCCGACCCGACCGCTGATGTGGAGGGATTCGACGCGGGCGCCAAGGCCGCGATCATCGCCTCGATTGTCTTTGGCGCGGTGGTGCAGTCAAGCGATGTGTTCCACGAAGGAATATCGAACATCACCACCGAAGACATCTCCGTGGCAGATCGCATGGGTTTTGCCGTCAAGGCTGTTGCCGTCATCGAGGCATTCGGAGACAACGTCAATAATGATCCGGAGATCGCAATCCGCGTTCACCCCGCGCTTGTAGCCAAGTCACACCCGCTGGCCGCGGTCCGCGACAGCTTCAATGCTGTGTTCATCGAGGGCGAAGCGGTTGGTGACCTGATGTTTTATGGACGCGGCGCCGGCGGTCGACCGACCGCGAGTGCGGTTCTCGGCGATGTGGTTGACGCGGCCACCAACATGGTTCACGGCACCCCGGGCCGCATCGGCGCCCTCGCTCCCGCCCGAATCCGACCGGTAGGCGACTTGACTTCGGCCTTCTACATGAGTCTTGCGGTCACCGACCGGCCGGGGGTGCTCGCCCAAGTTGCCGATGTGTTTGGTCGCCACGGCGTGTCAATTCAATCAATGGAACAGCAAGGCCTCGGGGATCGCGCCCGCTTGATCTTCATTACCCATGAGTCACTTGAATCAGCAGTGCAGGCCACCATGGCCGAGCTCAAGCACCTAGATGTGGTTGTCAACGTCCACTCCGCCATTCGGGTGATCGGTGGCGAGGTCTGACCATGGCCGTGGTTTACGGCAGCTCCCGAGGCCAAGGGCCGAAACTAGGTTTTTCTGACGTCCTGCTCACTGGGTTGGCGCCCGACGGCGGACTGTTCCTGCCGACCGAGTGGCCCTCGCTGCCCGCACACACGGTCTCGGCGTCGTCGTCGTATGTGGATCTGGCGACCGATGTGATTCAACTGTTTGTTGCCGGCGCGATCGAGCGGGAACAACTCCAGGCGATGCTGGCCGATGCGTACGCCTCGTTCGACCATCCCGACGTGTGCCCCCTGGTGCAACTCGATGAGTGGCATCACCTGATGGAATTATTCCACGGGCCGACCTTGGCGTTCAAAGACATTGCCCTGCAAGTGGTGGGCAGGTTGTTCGACCACGAACTGGAGCGCCGCTCGCAACGGGTGATGATCGTGGGCGCGACCTCTGGCGACACCGGCTCGGCGGCGATGGAAGCAGTGCGCGGCAGCGACCACGTCGACATCGTGGTGCTCTTTCCTCACGGTCGAACCACCGAAGTGCAGCGACGCCAGATGACCACCTTGAGCGATTCCAACGTGCATGCGGTTGCGGTTCAGGGAACATTCGACGATTGCCAAGATCTGGTGAAAGCGATGTTTCGAGATGAACCATTCCGCCAGCGCCACAGTCTGGCCGCGGTCAATTCGATCAATTGGGCGCGGGTGATGGTCCAGATCGTCTACTACGTGTGGGCTGTCCAGCAGCTTGGCCGCGGCGCCGTCACCAACCCAATGAAGGCAGCCACCTTCTGTGTCCCCACCGGCAACTTCGGCAATGTTTTCTCTGGGCACGTCGCGGCTCGGATGGGGTTGAATGTGAAACGTTTCCTGGTCGCGTCGAACCGCAACGACATTCTCTCGCGCCTCATCGAAACGGGTGAGATGCATGCCGAAGAAGTGGTGCCGACCCTGTCGCCGAGCATGGACATTCAGATCTCCTCGAACCTTGAACGGTTGCTGTATGAGCTGCTTGACGGCAACGGACCTGCCACAGCGGAGTTGATTGCCGGATTTCGAAACCATGGTCGTGCTGCGTTGACCCCGGCGCAGCACCAGCGCTTGACCGACGAGTTCGCCGGAGACCGGATCGACGACTCTGAGACGCTCGCCATTATCAGCGACTTCTATGACAAGCACGGCCTGCTGATTGATCCGCATACCGCGGTGGGTATTGGTGTCGCCCAACGCCACCGTCAACCCGACGAGCATGTTGTCTCTTTGGCAACCGCACACCCGGCGAAGTTCCCCGACGCGGTGGAGCAAGCGACTGGTATTCGTCCAAACTTGCCACCTCACTTGGCCGACATCTTTGATCGCCGCGAGGATTATGCAGTGCTTCCCAACGACCTTGCGACCGTTGAGGACTTCGTGGACGGGCTCAGCTAGTGCGCGTCCGGGTACCGGGTTCTTCGGCCAATCTCGGCCCTGGGTTCGATGTTCTGGCTCTTGGGATTGATCGCTACTACGAACTCACTGACGAGCCCCTTGATGGCTTCGAGATGGTTGGCCCTGACGATCTTGTCTGGACCGCGCTGAAACGCACCGGGACCTCCTTTGATCGATTGTGGTCCCGCAGCGAACTTCCGATCGGCAGAGGCATGGGTTCAAGCGCGGCTGCCTGTGTTGGGGCGGCGTATCTGGGCTTTCGCAGCGATGGGTTGGATCACCGCAGAGCGCGTGAAGAGGCGTTCATGGTGGCCGACGAGATCGAGGGCCACCCCGACAACGCTGCGGCTTCGGCATACGGCGGGTTGAACCTCGCGGTCGGTGGCCGAATTCATACCGACGTTCCGCAGTTGCAACCCGGTCAGTTCTACATGTGGATCCCTGCGGGGGTATCCTTCACGGCCTCGGCTCGCGCAGTGCTTCCTGAAGCTCTCGACATTGTGGATGTGGTTGCCCACGCTGCTTGTTGTGCGGCGGTCTACGCCGGACTGCTGACCGGATCATGGGAACTCATCGCGGGTGCCAACGGAGATCAGATCCATGAGACCGCCCGCTTGAGCGCACTCCCCGACAGCGCGGAAGTGGTTAGTCAGCTTAGAGCCGCGGGGCACGCAGCGTGGCTGAGCGGTTCTGGTCCCAGCGTGGGAGCACTCATTGAATCTGGTGGTGAGCGCCTGCGTCCCGAACCACCCGGTGACTGGGTGCCCCTTGGCATCGACACCGACGGTTGCGTCGAGGTTTCCTGAGTTCCCGTTCTACTCCCGCTCTTGTTCGCTGCGCTCCGCTTCCCGCTCTTGTTCGCTGCGCTCCGCTTCCCGCTCTTGTTCGCTGCGCTCCACGGGGCTGCTCGGGCCACAGGCGGGGTTCGGTTGCGGCTGCGGTTTTCCGCCTCTAACCTGTTGTGCGCTGCCCGGTTGCCGACGGCGAGTCGTATTTCGTACGACCCTGGTTGTTACATGCCGAATGCAGCGACACTCACGAACATGAGGAGACGAATCCGTGGAAACCGCGGAGATGCGCCGGTCTACCCTTCAGCGTAAAGACCGCGAAGAACTCACCGAAATCGCCAGCACGCTCGGCAAGAAGCCGCCGACTCGTGCACGCAAGGGTGAAATTATTGACCTGATACTCGAGTTGGTAGGCGGCACAGACTCCGACCGGGCCGAGCCCAGCGCTGCGGCAACCGAGTCCACCGCACAGTCTGATGGGGCCTCTGCTGCTGTCGCTAGTGCCGGTGTCGACGACAAGGCTGCCGGAACTGTCGCTGAAGCGACACCTCAGGGGACCAAACCTGAGCCAGAACCGGCAAACGACGGTGATCCCGCTTCGCAAGCTGTCGGACATGAGGCTGAGCCCGGTAACAGGCGTCGACGTCGTAGGGGCCGGGAGCGAGAAAACAACAAGGACACGAACGATCCCTGGAACGGCGATGTGGTGCCGGTTGCGGGCCATCTCGAACTTCGTCCGGAGGGATACGGGTTCCTGAGAGTTGACGGGGCCCTTCCGTCAAAGGACGACGCCTATGTACCGGTGAAGATGGTTCGGCAGTACAACCTTGACAAAGGCGTCCATCTCAGTGGTACTTCGCGTCCTGCGGGTCGCAACGAGAAGAACCCTGCGATGGTGGAACTATTGACGGTCAACGGCGGCCCTCCCGAAGCTGCGACTGAGCGTGTGGCTTTCGATGAGCAAGTACCAATTTTTCCTGACGAACGCCTGGTTTTGAGGGGATCTCAAGAAAGCGACGACCCCACGGCTCGGATAGTCGATTTGTTGACTCCGCTGGGGAAGGGTCAGAGGGCGCTGGTCGCGTCAGCGCCGAGAGCGGGCAAGACGACGGTTCTCAAGCAGCTGGTTCGTTCGATAGAGATCAACCACTCCGATGTGGAATTGCTTGTCTTGTTGGTCGACGAGCGTCCCGAAGACATCACCGATATGACTCGCTGGGTGGAGCGCGGTGAAGTGATCGGGTCTCCGTTCGATCAGCCCACCGATGAGCAGATCACGATCGCGGAGATGACGATTGAGCGGGCCAAGCGCATGGTTGAAGATGGCAAGGACGTGTGTTTGGTTGTCGACGGCATCACCCGCTTGGCTCGTGCCTACATCCTCGAAGCCTCCCATGGCGGCCGGTCCGCTTCGGGCAGTATTGATCGATCTGTGATCTACGCATGCAAACGATTCTTGGGCGCTGCTCGCAACATTGAAGGCGGGGGTTCATTGACGGTCATCGCCACGATTGTTGTCGACAGCGGTAGTTCGGTCGACGAGGCGATCTATGAGGAGTTGGCCAACACTGCGAATCTGGAATTGCGGCTTTCTCGAGCTCTGGCGGTCCGCCGGATCTATCCGGCCGCCGATATTGGCGCATCGGGAACTCACAACGAAGAAATCCTTTTGTCTCCGGCAGAACTTGAGGAGTCCCGTGAGTTGCGGCGACGCCTGATGGCGCTCGCTGAGTCTGATGACGCGGCCCCTGGGGATGATGTGTTGGCGCTGTTGAGCGAAGTATCTGCGAGCAACGCCAACTCCTAGTCGTAGCGGGTTGTTGGCGGGTGTCGGAGTCGTAGACTCGTGGGGCTATGAAATCTGACATTCACCCCGACTACCGCGCTGTCGTATTTCAGGACACTTCGGCTGGTACGTCGTTTCTCACGCGGTCAACGATCGAGACCAAAGAGTCGATCGTCTGGGAAGACGGCAACGAATACCCCCTTGCGAAGGTGGAGATCTCAAGCGAGAGCCATCCTTTCTATACGGGTCAGATGAAGATCGTAGATACGGCAGGTCGTGTGGAGCGCTTCGAAAAGCGGTACGGAAGACGCAAGAAGCTCGACTCCTGAGGTTGGCGCTGTCGTGACATGCCAATAGATTGTGCACCAATTCACGAGCGGGCACCGTCGGCCCAACCCAAAGAGGTTCTTACCGTGGACGAACGGGAGCAACGCGAGATGCGCAAGGGCGCGGGCGACGCCTTCGCGGCAGCCTTTGAGATGATCGTCACACCGGCCTTGTTCGGTCTTTTGGGCTGGTTCATCGATTCCCGCCTCGGTTTGTTCCCCGTATTCACGCTGGTTCTCGCCGGCATTGTGCTCGCCTATGAGACTCAGAAGCTGTGTGCGTCCTACCGCCGGTCGCTCGACGAGGCGTTGCAACAGCGTCGCGCCACCTACGGGCAGGGTTCGCCATGAACGCTCGGGCCAAAGATCGCATGTCTGCCTTTCCGGCCGAGGTCTCGGCTAGTGCACCTGAGCGCGAAATAGCCCGCGACCTCGCGGTGCGCACCTTGCTGGTCGCCCCGGTGATGCTTGCTATCGGTGTGATTTTCTGGGGTTGGTCCGGGCTCTGGTCATCTGGCTATGGCCTGGTCATCGTGGCCGTGAATTTCTTGGTAGGTGCCGCGATAATCACCTGGTCCGCCAAAATCAGCCCCGCAGTGATGTTCGGCGCAGTGATGTTCGGCTTCATTGCCCGCCTCGGAATCATCACCGCCGCGGTATTGCCGATTCGCAACAGCGACTGGTTTGAGATAACACCTTTCGCGATCAGCCTGTTGGTCACCCACATTGGGCTACTGGCCTGGGAGACACGTCATGTTGCGGCATCGCTGGCATTTCCCGGTTTGGAGCCAGGCGCGGCAGTTCTGTCGCCGCGTGACTCTTCGACCGACTCGACTTCCACTGACTCAACCAACGATTCGACCGCGGAGCACTCAGCATGAATCTCCTCGCCATTGACTTCCCGCCCATTAACCACCTGTTCGATTGGCCGAGCATATGGTTCGAGGGGACTCTCTTCGCGATCAACAAGACAGTTCTGATCTATCTCGGGTCAATGCTTGTGACCATGATCCTCTTCGGTTTGGCGGGCCGGCAGCGCGAGTCGTTGGTGCCCGCAGGCGTCCAACATGTCGCTGAGTCGGGTGTGAACTTCATCGAAGAGTCTGTCGTCATGCAGACAATCGGGCCGGACGGGAAGAAGTTCATGCCCTTCCTGACCACGATGTTCTTCTTCATCCTCTTCTCCAACATCACCGAGGTCATCCCCTTCATACAGTTCCCAGCCAACTCGCGGATGGCGATTCCGGTGACGCTCGCCCTAGTCGTATGGGTGATCTACAACTTCGTCGGAGTCCGCAGCCAGGGCTTTTTCGGTTACCTGAAGAACTCTCTGTTCCCGCCGGGCGTGCCGAAGTTGCTGTACATCATCGTGACGCCAATCGAATTGGTCTCGACCTTTGTGGTTCGGCCCTTCTCGCTGGCGATCCGGCTTTGGGCAAACATGGTCGCCGGTCACCTGCTGCTCGTCACCTTCGCCGTCCTCTCCGCAGCCATGTGGGGTTCCGGAGGTTTGGGTTATGGCGGAGCGCTGTTGCTTTCGTTCCCGATGCTCATCTTGATGACAGGGTTCGAGATCCTCGTTTCGGTGCTCCAAGCGTTCATCTTCACGATTCTCACCGCTGTCTACATCGGCGGATCTATGCACCCGGAGCATTAATGCTCCGGCATTGGTCGCCATACCCGCCTACCAACCGTCCAACCAACCCGATTTCTAATCAACAACAGGAGAAAGCAAGTGTTCAACCTTCTAGCGCAATCCGCAACTGAAGCTGGAGAGGTCCTTGATGGACTCAAGGCGATTGGTGCCGGCCTCGCGTATGGCCTCGCCGCCATTGGACCCGGAATCGGCATCGGCACTGTTGTCGGCAACGCCATCTCTGCCATGGCTCGTCAGCCCGAATCGGCCGGCATGGTCCGTACAACGATGTTCCTCGGGATCGCATTCACCGAGGCTCTCGCCCTCATCGGTTTCGTCGTCTTCATCCTGCTGCAGTAGTTGTCAATGAAAGGCGACCAACCGCAGCACCACAAGAAAAAGGTTCAACTATGACAGCAACTATTCGGCGTCTGGCCGGAGCATTCGGGCTCATCGGAGCTTTAGTTGTGCTCAGCGCGCTTCCTGCAGCGGCCGCCAGTGAAACCCCCGGTACCTGTATTTTCAAAAGGGTTCAGGAAGCCGAGGCGGATTTCGGCTCGCTTCATGTCCTCGAAGAACCCGAACACAAAGACGACCTCGTAACGTTTGAGGAAGAACTTGACAAGTGTGAGGAAGCACCAAGCCTGATCATCCCTGAACTCGATGAGATCATCTGGGGCGGTGCCGCCTTCCTGATCCTCTTCGGTTTCATGTGGTGGAAGGGATTCCCCGCGGTGCAGAGGGCTATGCAGGCTCGCTCCGACAAGATCGCGGCTGACCTCGACGCCGCTGAACAGGCCAAGACCCAAGCGAGCACGGTTCTGGCCGACCATGAAGCACAACTCGCGGGTGCCAAAGCAGAAGCTGCACAGATCGTCGAGGACGCTCGTGCTCAAGCTGATCTGGTGGCCGCGGAGATTCAGGCTCGCGCCAACGAGGAGGTCTCGCAGATGCGCGCTCGGGCCGCGGCTGACATCGATTCCGCTCGTTCCCAGGCCGTATCGGACTTGCGAGGCGTCGTTGCCGACATCGCGGTCGGTGCGGCCGAACGGGTCATCCAGTCCAACCTTGATGTCGACACGCAGCGTGCTCTCGTGGATGCCTACATCGACGAGGTGGCTAGCGGCAATGCCTGACGAACGGCTCGACGGTTATGCCGAGGCGCTCTTGGCGGTCGCAGCCGCTGAGGGTCAATCATCGGTGATTGAGGACGAGCTGTTCCGCATTGGTGAAGCCTTGCGTCAAAACGACGAACTGTTGGCGGCGCTGTCGGACAGTCGGCTTCCGATTGAGAGGCGCCAGGGTGTTGTCGAGGACCTGCTCGGCGAAAAGGCGTCTGGTGTCACCACGGCGCTCGTATCGATGGTGGTCGGTACTGGACACGGCGGCCACCTTCCCGACATCGTCGATGCCATGGTCGCTCGTGGAGCAGCCAACCGAGACCGGGTTCTGGCCAAGGTGCGATCAGCCATCGAACTGACAGAAGACCAGAAAACCAGATTGGCGCAAGCCATCAAATCGTCCACCGGCACTGATGTCGAGATCCGTGTGATCATCGACGAAAGCGTGCTCGGTGGTCTCGTTACCGAAATCGGCGACGACGTTATCGACGGCAGCGTGCGACACCGACAGTCGCAACTCCGAGAGAACTTCGGCTGATCAAAAACTCCGCCCAAACAAACGGGGACAGAGCAGAAAAGACAAGAAATGTCAGATCTCACGATCAACACCGCCCTAACTATCAACACAGATGACATTGCTGCGGCGATCCGCGGCAACCTCGATGACTTCATGCCGAGCCTGGAGCAGACCACTGTTGGTCGAGTGCTCGAGGTCGGTGATGGTATCGCACGGGTATCAGGCCTTCCGGGTGCAGCCGTCAACGAGATGCTGCGCTTCGAGAACGGCCTGGTGGGTCTAGCCCTCAACCTCGACGAAGAATCCATCGGTGCCGTTGTACTTGGTGACGTGGAGGGCATAGTCGAAGGCCAAGCAGTTGTAGCCACCGGCGACATCCTCTCGGTTCCGGTGGGAGACGGCCTGCTCGGACGGGTAGTCAACCCGCTCGGCGAACCAATCGACGGGAAGGGTCCGCTCAGCAACGTGGAGCCCCGCCGCATGGAGATCCAGGCCCCCGGTATCACTGGACGCAAACCCGTGCATGAGCCCATGCAGACCGGTATCAAGTCGATCGACTCCTTGATCCCGATTGGTCGCGGCCAACGCGAGCTGATTATCGGCGATCGCAAGACCGGCAAGACCACCGTTGCTCTCGACACGATCCTCAATCAAAAGGGTCAGGGCGTCAAGTGCATCTACGTGGCGATCGGGCAGAAAGCTTCGACGGTCGCTCAGTCCGTGGCCACCCTCGATGAACTCGGAGCGATGGAATACACCGTGGTGGTCAACGCCCCGGCCTCTGATCCGGCACCGTTCAAGTTCCTCGCCCCCTACGGCGGGTGTGCCATCGGCCAGCACTGGATGGAGAACGGTGAGCATGCACTGATCATTTACGACGATCTCTCCAAACAGGCCGAGGCTTACCGTCAGGTGTCGTTGCTGCTACGCCGCCCTCCAGGACGCGAAGCGTTTCCTGGCGATGTGTTCTATTTGCACAGTCGCCTCTTGGAGCGTGCCGCCAAGCTCTCTGATGAGCGAGGCGCTGGTTCGCTGACGGCGCTGCCGATCATCGAAACCAAAGCGGGCGATGTGTCGGCGTTTATTCCCACCAATGTGATCTCGATCACTGACGGCCAGATCTTCTTGCAAGACGATCTCTTCAAGTCGGGTATCCGGCCTGCGGTTGACGTTGGTATCTCGGTGTCCCGTGTTGGTTCCGCGGCTCAGATCTCGGCCATGAAGGCCGCTACCGGAACGCTGAAGGGCGACCTGCAGCAGTTCCGTGAACTTGAGGCTTTCGCGGCTTTCGGTTCGGACCTCGACGCAGTTTCGTCTGCCCAGCTTGAGCGCGGCTATCGCCTCACTGAGCTGCTCAAGCAGGGTGTCAACTCGCCGTATCCCGTTGATGAGCAGGCTGTTTCGATCTACGCGGGTACCCGCGGCTACCTTGACAAGCTTGAGATCGAGGACGTAACGCGTTTCGAATCGGAGCTGCTTGATTGGTTCCGTACCCGCCACCGCGAGGTGATGTCGAAGATCCGCAATGAAGGCGTCATCGACGATGAGGAGGTCTTCGAGGCAGCCATCTCTGCCTTTGCCGATCAGTTCGTTGGTTCGCGAGTCGATACTGCTGAGCCCGAAGCCGAAGCTCAGGCTGAGGCGCATTCGGACATGGTTGATTCTGAGACCACTCTGCCTGAAGAAGAGATCACCCGGGACGAGATCTGAGCGATGCCCGGGGGTAAGGAGCGCGAGCTTCGCCGACGCATATCAAGCGTCCAGTCGACGAAGAAGATCACGCGCGCCATGGAACTGATAGCGGCCACGAGAGTGGTCAAAGCGATGCAGCGCGCCGATGCCGCCCGTCCCTATGCCCGACGGATCACATCTGTGATCGAAAACCTGGCTGCCAGCGGCGCTGAAATTGATCATCCGCTGCTGCGTGAGGTCAGCGAAGTCAAGCGGGTCGGGTTCATCGTGATGGCAGGTGATCGAGGTCTCGCCGGGGCCTACAACACCAACCCGATTCGTGCCGCGGAACGCCAGATCATGGCTCACCAGAACGAGGGCAAGGACTATTCGCTGTTCGCTGTCGGTAAAAAGGCGAACGCCTACTACAAGTTCCGTCATTACCGCGTGCACCATTCCTACATGGGGTTCACCGACAACCCCACCTATGAGGACGCCCGCCGCATCGCCGAAGATGTCGCCGGGGCCTTCGCCGCCGGTGAGATCGACCAGGTCGAGTTGATCTACACGGAGTTCGTGTCAATGGGGACTCAACGGGTTTCTGTGCGCAGGTTCCTGCCTTTGGAGGACACACAGGTGATGGCCGAAGTCGGCAGTGGTTCTGCGGCGGCGATCTCCTCGTTCGAGTTCGAACCGTCGCCTGAGGCTGTTCTTGAGTCGTTGCTGCCTCGCTATGTCGAGGCGCGCCTCTATGGCGCCTTGCTTGATTGCGCTGCTTCTGAACATGCCAACCGACAGCGGGCCATGAAGTCCGCTACCGACAACGCCGAAGATTTGATTACCAAACTGTCGCGGGAAATGAACGCAGCGAGACAGGCTGCGATCACCACCGAAATCATGGAGATCGTTGGCGGGGCTGAAGCGTTGGGGGCCGAAGTGCCCATTGACGATTTCGCCGCGGCCTTCGCCTCTGTGTTTCCCAGCGATGTGGCCCCCGCCGATTCTCATCCCCTTACCGAGACCTGAAAGCACCCCGAGATATGACTGTTACAGCTAGTACCTCTGTTACCGAAGGTGATCTCAAGTCCGGTCGCATTGTCGGCATTGCCGGCCCTGTGGTCGACGTTGAGTTCCCGCCCGATGGCCTGCCCGCGATCAACACTCAAATTGAGTTCAACGTTGAGGTTGACGGCGAGACGATCAACGTGCCTGCCGAAGTTGCCCAGCAGATCGGCGATAGCCGAGTTCGGGCCATTGCCATGAAGCCGACTGATGGCCTCACCCGTGGCGCTGAGGTGCGCAACACCGGCCACGGTGTGCAAGCGCCGGTGGGTGACGACACTTTGGGCCACATTTGGAACGTGATGGGGGATTGTCTGGATGAACCGGGCCGCACGACCGCCGAACGTTGGGACATCCACCGCCCGGCGCCCTCTTTCGACAGCCTTGAGCCCTCATCGAAGATGTTTGAGACCGGCGTGAAGGTGATCGACCTGCTCACTCCTTACAAGGAGGGCGGCAAGATCGGCCTGTTCGGTGGCGCTGGCGTGGGCAAGACTGTTCTCATCACCGAGATGATCACCCGTGTTGCCTCCAACCACGGTGGCGTTTCGGTGTTCGCGGGTGTGGGGGAGCGCACCCGTGAAGGGACCGACCTCTTCATCGAGATGGGCGAGACCGTTATGGGTGACGGTGAGACCACCGTGCTCGACAAGGCAGCATTGGTATTCGGCCAGATGGATGAGCCTCCAGGCGTGCGTCTGCGTGTGGCGTTGGCGGGCGTGACGATGGCGGAGTACTTCCGTGATGTGCAGAATCAGGATGTGCTGTTGTTCATCGACAACATCTTCCGTTTCGTTCAGGCCGGTTCGGAGGTGTCGACGCTGCTCGGCCGGATGCCTTCAGCGGTGGGTTACCAGCCCACCTTGGCTGACGAGATGGGCGAACTTCAAGAGCGCATCACTTCGACTCGGGGTAAGTCGATCACCTCGTTGCAGGCCGTGTACGTACCTGCCGACGACTACACCGACCCAGCCCCGTTCACCTCGTTCACGCACTTCGACGGCACCACAGAACTGAGCCGGGACATCGCAGCTCTGGGTATCTATCCGGCTGTGGATCCGCTGGCCTCAAGTTCGACGATTCTTGATCCTCAGGTCGTCGGTGATCGCCATTATCTGACCGCTCGACGGGCCCAGGAGGTGTTGCAGCGTTACAAGGAACTCCAGGACATCATCGCCATCTTGGGTCTTGATGAGTTGTCTGAGGAGGACCGCATCACGGTCGACCGGGCACGCAAGGTTCAGCGCTTCTTGTCCCAACCGATGTTTGTGGCCAAGGCATTCACCGGTCAGGACGGCATCTTCACACCGGTCTCCGAGACGATCGATTCTTTCGAAGCGCTGCTCAATGGTGACCTCGACGACCTGCCCGAGCAGGCGTTTTATATGGTCGGCGGTGCTGAGGACGCGCAGCGCAAGGCCGCCGAACTTCGGGCACAGACTTAGGGTCGAGGATCGATCTGATGTTTGACGTCGAAGTCGTCAGTCCGGAAGCTGTTTCCTATACCGGTGTTGCCGACATGGTTATAGCCCGCACTGTCGAGGGTGGCGATATCGCTTTCCAGGCTGGTCATGTGCCGTTCATCGGCACGTTGGCGGTTTGGTCCGTGGAGGTCGTCAAACCCGACGGCGGGCGTGACATCTTCGCGGTGCATCGTGGCTTTGTTCAGGTACACGGCAACCAGGTCACGATCCTGTCCGACGTGTCTGAATCCGCAGAAGATATCGACGTGGCCCGCGCCCAGACCGCACTCGACAACGCCAACGCAGCACTAGCGGCCGATGCTGACGACTCCCGAGCCGAAGCCGCCAAGGTTCGCGCCGAACTCCGCCTCAGAGTCTCCGCACTCGCTACGAGCTAGTCCTACGCGCGGCTCCGGCTGCGCCCGGCGATGGCAACGCGCTACTGGTAGTCGATGGCTGAGAATTCGGCCAGCTTGTGGAGTTTATGGTGCGCCTCGATTTTGCGTACCGTGCCCGATCGTGAGCGCATCACCAGCGACTCTGTATGGCATCCGTTGCTGTCGAAGCGCACGCCTTTGAGCAGGGCACCGTCGGTGATCCCGGTGGCTGCGAAGAAACAGTTGTCGCTTTGTATCAGGTCGTCGGCGGTCAGCACACGGTTCAGGTCGTAACCGGTTTCGATGGCGATCTTTCGTTCGCGTTCGTTGCGGGGCCAGAGTCGACCGAGTTGTTCTCCGCCCATGCATTTGAGCGCGGCGGCGGTGATCACGCCCTCTGGAGTTCCACCTATGCCGAGCAGAATGTCGGCACCGGAGCCGGGCCAGGCGGTCGCTATCGCACCCGCGACATCGCCATCGGGAATAAGACGTATCCGAGCGCCGGCAGCCCGCACCTCGCTGATGGTTTCGGCGTGACGGTCTCTGTCAAGGATGACCACGGTCAGGTCCCGCACCGATTCGCCTTTGGCCTCGGCTACAGCAGATAGGTTCTCGGCGATCGAGTTGTGCATACTGATGACTCCGGCGGCCTCGGGTCCAACGGCGATCTTTTCCATGTAGAAGCAGGGGCCGGGATCAAACATTGTTCCTCTGGGGGCCACGGCTATCACTGCGATGGCGTTGGGCCGGCCCAGCGAGGCGAGGGTTGTGCCGTCGATTGGGTCTACGGCGATGTCTGTTAGAGGTGGTGAGCCGTCACCTATGGCTTCACCGTTGTAGAGCATCGGGGCCTCGTCCTTTTCGCCTTCGCCAATGACCACTATTCCGTCCATCTGCACCGAGCTGAGCACTGCCCGCATGGCGTCGACCGCGGCGCCGTCGGCGCCCTCTTTGTCGCCTCGACCCATCCAACGAGATGCTGCCATGGCTGCAGCCTCGGTGACTCGGACAAGTGGAAGCGCAAGGTTTCTATCCGGGGCTGCCTGTGTGCTCATACCCGCGACGGTAGCAGTTTCGCCTCCGTCATCTCGGAATCGTGCAACTCGTGGCAACATGGCGGTCGTGGCATTTCGATTCGGCTCCCGACAAGACGACAACGCGGTAGATGGTGACCCTTCTGAGTCTCCGGAAGATGCCGTCGATGACGGTTCGTTGGAGGACGACGAGGAGGGGGAATGGCTGGCAATTGAGCTTCACGAATGGGCTGCTGAGACCCGTTCGATGTTGGCACAGTTGCTGTTGGCCGATGGGGTGGTTCATTCGTGGCAGGGGACCACCTTGCTCGCTCATGAGTCGGTTGAAGAGGAGGTCGATGCGTTGATCGAAGAAGTCGAGACGGCTGAGGCCCGCGAACTCGACCCTGAGCGCCCTCAGTTGGCCTTCGAGATGACGGGGTGGTCCGGGGGACTCCAAGCGCAACTGTCGGAGCGTCTTGGTTCTGCGGGCGTGCCCCACGAATTCGATTCCGATGGCGACTTGATCTGTCACGAGGACGACGAAGAACATGTTGAGTTGCTGATTGAGGATTTGATCGCCCGAACAGCAGATTCTGGGCTTGAGGAACTAGATGGTCTTGAAGCCAACAATTTGCTGAGTGCCATGTTTGAGGCGACCGACCGCCTGCGCCGCGACGTGCATGATTCCAAAGGTGTGCTCGGCGCGGTAACCCATGGTGGGCGTTTGGCCGCGTCCGCGACTCCGTTCGGGTTCTCGGCAACAAGTTGGAGTTCTTTGCGTGAAGCTGCCGATCAGCTGGTTGACCTGATCGAGTCAGAGGACTCGTCAGATATCGAGATCTCTGATCTTGCGATTCGCCTCCGCGACACCCTTCAACGTTTGGTCTAAGGCGCCGGTTAGGTTGTGACTGATGCTGTTGGCTGAGCTTGAAGTGTGCCATTCTCGGCCGATTGCGCCGACTCGTCGGGTTGCACTCGGCCGCACGTTCTTGCGTTGTGACCCGGTGCCCGGGTTTGGTGGTTTGCTGCTCGGCGGAGTTGTGGCCCGTTTCGCTCAAGACATGGATCCCGATGACATCGGTGAGCTGTTGGCGTTGATTTATGACCTTGATGCCGGCTATCGCATCCCACAGCCACGTTTACGTCATCGTTTCCAGGCTGATCGGGTCGGTTTGACTCGCAGCTCGCATCGGCTCTATCGGGTTGACGACAGCGAAGGTGAACTGCGACTGCAGTTCACGACCGACAAGGGTGCGCCGTCTCAGCACGTTCTGGGCGCGGTTTATGCTGCCGGGAGGTTGCCGTCGAATATCAGAACAGGCGTATTCGCGACGATTCGCCGGGCTCTGGCGTGGCGTGGTGAGATCAACCTCGGGTTCTTGGCGTACCTGGCGGGTGGGGCTTCTTCATCGTTTATGAGGTCTGCTGTGCGCGACTGCGCGATGAGCGACAATGTCGACTGGGCAATGCGTGTGCTTGGTCTTTCCGCTGTCGCTGACCGACTCAACAAGGGCCTGATCCAGCAGGGTTACCGTGATGCCTTGTTGACCGTACACCCCGACCACGGCGGTGAAGTCGCTAGCGCCGCTGAGCGCATCGCTGATATTGCTGAGGCGCGTCGAATCTTGCTGGCCCAGAAATGACGGCTCCTTCAGCGCTGCTGTTGACTCATGGCGCGGGTGGCGACTCTTCGCACCGTTTGTTGGTGGCACTGCAGGATCAACTGGACCTGCCCGTGTGGCGCATGGACTTCCCCTACCGCAAGGAGGGGCGCAGGTTCCCGGATCGTGCTCCGAAACTGATCGACGCTTTGCTAGCCGAGGTGGAGCTTGCGTCTGAAGCGCTTGGTGTGGATCCCGAGTCCATGGCGTTTGGCGGGCGTTCGATGGGTGGGCGCATCTGCTCGATGGCCATGGCCCAAGGGATGGGTGCTGTTGGCTTGGTGGCGCTGAGTTACCCTTTGCATCCGGTCGGGAAACCGGACCGCCTTCGTGTTGAGCACTTTGGTGATTTGTCAGTGCCGACGTTGTTTGTGAACGGCGACCGCGACCCTTTCGGCACTCCAGACGAAGTAGCTGCCCACATTGGTGCCATCGCGGGACCTGTCACGATGCACTGGTTGGAAGGCCAAGGCCACAATCCCAAGCCGGAATGTGACCCCGAGATCATCACCGTCGTGAGCCGATTCCTGGCCTCACTCTAAAGAGCGGCCGTTTTGAGGATCAATCCGCTCGGCGTCTTAGCCTCAATCTCATGTGGGACCGCGTTGAACGCCTCCAACAAGAGCTTCGTGACGTTGAGATCCGTCTCGGTGATCCAGCGGTGCAAGCAGACGGGTCTCAACTAGCGGACCTCGGTCGCCGTTTCAAGCAACTTGAAGAGATCGTTTCTGCGGGCTTGCGCTGGCGTGCCGCGGTCGAAGACTTGGAGGTCGCCAATGAGATGCTGCGAGACGCTCAAGGTGCTGAACGAACCGAGATGCGCGCAGAAGTCGTAGAACTCGAAGCGCTGGTCGCGCAAAGCGCTGAGCAGCTCCGTGTTCTGATGTTGCCCTCCGATCCAAACGATGGACGCAACGTCATCATTGAGATCAGAGGGGCGGCCGGTGGCGATGAAGCCAACCTCTTTGCCCGAGATCTGCTTGTCATGTACGAGGCGTTTGCGAAGCGAATGAACTGGCGCATGGAAGTGCTCAGTTCGTCGCCCACCGAACTCGGAGGAGTGTCGGAGGTAACGGCACTGCTATCGGGTCCATCGGTGTGGACCAGGATGAAGCACGAGGCCGGGACTCACCGGGTGCAACGGGT
Source organism: Candidatus Aldehydirespiratoraceae bacterium (assembly GCA_965249055.1). Classification (GTDB taxonomy): domain Bacteria; phylum Actinomycetota; class Acidimicrobiia; order Acidimicrobiales; family Aldehydirespiratoraceae; genus VXYK01. Next base: position 1,785,464 of record CBDFKX010000002.1, read on the forward strand.
GCCGGTGACTGAATCACAGGGCCGGGTCCACACATCGTCGGCCACGATGATCGTGTTGCCTGAGCCTGAAGAGGTTGAGGTCCATATTGACGACAACGACCTGCGCGTCGACACCTATCGGGCATCGGGTCACGGTGGTCAGTCGGTCAACACCATGGATTCAGCAGTGAGGATCGTTCATGAGCCGACGGGTTTGGTGGTCACTATGCAGGACGAGAAGAGCCAGCTCAAGAACAAGAACAAAGCCATGCGGGTGCTGCGAGCGCGTCTCGGGCAACTCGAAAAGGAACGTGCGGATGCCGAGGCGTCGGATTTGCGCAAGGGACAGGTTTCGATGGGCGATCGCTCCGAGAAGATCCGCACCTACAACTTCAAGGAGAACCGCCTGACCGATCATCGGATCGGACTTACGGTCCACAAACTCGATCGGGTCTTAGCCGGCGAGTTGGACGACATCAGCGACGCCCTGGTAGCCGAGGAGCGCCAACTCCAACTCCAAGACGATGTCTGAGTCCACCTCTGGCACAGTCAACGCTGCTGACAACCTCATGTGGTCGGAACTTCTCGCTGAAGCAGTAGCTCGTTTCGAGTGTGCAGGTATCGAGACGGCAAAAATCGATGCTCGGCGGGTGGTTGAGGAGATAACCGGTGTGCAGCCATCGGGGGTGCACCAGGTTCTTGGAGATTGCGTCACGACCAAAGCGATGGCGAGATTCGATGAGTTGGTGGCACGCCGCGTTCAAGGCGAACCGTTGCAATACGTGCTGGGTCGTTGGGGGTTCCGCACGCTGGTTCTGATGGTCGATCAGCGGGTTCTCATTCCTCGGCCCGAGACCGAGATCGTTGCCGGTCTCGCCATCGACGAGGTGCACAAAAAAAAGAGCCGAGCCAGTGGCGGTACTGAGGGTTTTGTGACGGTCGCTGATCTTGGTACCGGTTCGGGTGCGATTGCCTTGTCAGTAGCGGCCGAATGTAAGGGCTGCCGGGTATACGCCACGGATGTGTCCCAAGATGCTCTTGCGGTGGCGCGAGCGAACTTGGTGGGGATCGGGTCTGCGGCAACCTCGGTCAGCTTGCACCAAGGAGACTGGTTCGAAGCGTTGCCCGACGGGTTGCGAGGCACCCTTGATGTTGTGGTTTCGAATCCGCCGTACGTCGCCGAGAGCGAAGGGCTACCCGCGGTGGTGGCGGACTGGGAGCCCGCAACCGCGCTGTGGGCCAAATCCGAAGGGTTCGCCGATCTGCGCGACATCGTGAATGAAGCGCCTCTGTGGTTGGCGCCTGGCGGTGTGATCGTGCTTGAGATGTCACCTCCCCAGACCGCGGAAGTGCAGCGATGGTGTCGTGATCTTGGCTGGCAGGCGACGATTCACCCAGATCTCAATGGGCGTCCCCGGGCTGTGGTTGCACGCAGATGAGCGATCTTGATCGCGTTGTTGCGGCTCTGCGCGAAGGCCAGGTTGTGCTGCTTCCGACCGACACGGTTTATGGCTTGGCAGTGATGGCCACGAACAGCGCCGCCCTCGCTGCGGTTCTTGCTCTCAAAGAGCGTCCGGTCGATACGTCAGTGGCGGTACTTGTTGCAGACACTACCCAGGCTGCGCGTTACGTCGATCTTGGTGCTGCCGGAAACGCCCTGGCCGAGCGTTTCTGGCCAGGCGCTCTCACCATTGTTGCGAATCGTGTTGACAACGGAGCGGTCGCCGCGGGAACCGATTCGACGCTTGGAGTTCGCTGCCCTGACGACGACTTCGTTCGTTTGGTCGCCTCTATTGTTGGGCCGTTGGCCGCTAGCAGCGCCAACCTTCATGGTCAGCCAACCCCGGAGATGTGCTCTGACGCTGCTGAGCTCTTCGACACGATACAGATCGTGGTCGACGGCGGCCCTCGGCAGGGTTCGGCGAGCACAGTAGTGTCGATCGTCGACGGTGCTCCGGTGCTATTACGTCAAGGCCCCATCTCAATGGCGAATATCAACGCGGCGCTTAGCGCAACAACCTAAACTGGCGGCATGCGTATAGCGGTCGGCTCGGATCATGCCGGGTTCTCGATGAAGGAGTCGTTAGCGCAGCGATTACGGGATATGGGTCACGATGTAGTTGATTGTGGTACCTACTCGACTGAGCGGGTCGACTATCCAGACTTCGGTGCGGCCGTTGGCAGGGCAGTGGTAAGCGGTGGCGCCGAGGGCGGTGTGTGTGTTTGTGGAAGCGGAATCGGGATCGGTATGGCGGCTAACAAGATCGCGGGAGTGCGCGCGGCGACGGTGTGGGATGCCACATCTGCACGTTCGGCTCGTGAGCACAACGATGCGAATGTGATCTGCGTCGGTGAGCGGTTCATCGGCCCCGAGGTGGCCGCCCAAGCGATGCAGGCATGGCTTGACTCCGAGTTTGAAGGCGGTCGCCATGTGGCGCGAATAGAAAAGCTCGGCAACCTTGACGACATATCCGTCTGAGCGCTTGCTAACGGACGCTACGATTTCGCTGTTCGGCCCTATTTCCTCCATATAGAGTCCCGGACATCGACCAAGCTAGGAGCAATTGAATGCCGTGGCCCCACGTTGCCGATGATCCAGTTCTGGAGATGATTGTTCGAGAGGAGATCCGCCAGAACTCCACCCTTCAGTTGATCGCCTCGGAGAACTTCGCCTCCCCAGCGGTTATGGCCGCTACCGGCTCGGTTCTAACCAACAAATACTCCGAGGGTTACCCGTACAGGCGTTACTACGGCGGCAACATGGTCATCGACGAGATTGAGGACGAGGCTCGACGCCGAGTGTGCGCCTTGTTCGGTGCCGATCACGCCAACGTGCAGCCCCATGCCGGGGCGATCGCCAACATGGCGGTGTACCAGGCAGTACTTGAGCCGGGCGACACGGTACTGGGCATGAGCCTGGATCACGGTGGGCATCTGACCCATGGTTCGCCGGTCAACTTCTCGGGTCGGCAATACCACTTCGTTTCCTATGGGGTGACCGCCAGCGACGAGCGCATCGACTTCGAGGACATGGCCAGCAAAGCCCACGCCGAAAAACCGAAACTGATCGTGGCCGGAGCCACCGCTTACCCACGCATCATCGATCCGAACCCGCTGCGAGAGATCGCCGATGAAGTCGGCGCGCTGCTGATGTTTGACGCAGCCCACATTGCCGGCTTGATAGCGGGTGGCGTTCACCCCAACCCGGTCGGCATTGCCGACATTGTCACCTTTACAACACACAAGACTCTGCGCGGTCCCCGAGGCGGGTGCATTCTCAGCTCCGAGCAGCACGCCGCGGCCATCGACAAGGCGATGTTCCCGGGCATCCAGGGAGGCCCGCTCGAGAACGCAATCGGAGCCAAAGCGATTGCCTTCGCAGAAGCATCAACCCCGGAGTTCTCCGACTATGCGGCGTCGATCGTTGTCAACGCTGCGGCTCTCGCAAAGGCATTGGCTGGCCACGGGTTCAGGTTGGTGAGCGGCGGGACCGACAACCACCTTCTGCTGATTGATCTACGAACCTTTGATCCCGACCTGACCGGCAAGGAAGCTCAGGCTGTGCTTGATACCGCTGGTATCAGCCTCAACAAGAACACGATCCCCGATGACCCGCGCTCACCTTTCGTGACCTCAGGAATACGGGTTGGCACGCCCGCGGTATCCACTCAGGGCATGGGGCCCGATGAGATGGCCACCATCGCCGAACTCATTGCCAGAACGCTGCGCGGACGTGACGATGACAGCGTGGTTGGTGCGGTCAAAGCCGAAGTGGCAGAACTCTGTTCGAGGTTCCGCCCCTACCCCGATCTCGGGGTATGAACGGCGAGTTGAGGTAGCAGAGATGCCGGCACCATCGCTGTCGGCGTATCTGTTGGTTGCTGCCGTCGCCGCCGTTGTCACCTTTGCGGCAACACCTCTGGTGCGCCGCTTGTCGGTTCGTCTCGGCGCGGTCGCTCCTCCTGATGAGCGCCACGTTCACACCGTGGCAACACCTCGCGGTGGTGGTGCGGCAATGCTTGTGGGGGTCGTGGGTGCGTTCTGTGTTGCTGCGTTCATGGATGACTTTGCAGATGTCATGTCTGCGCGTACGGAGATGCTCGGAGTGGTTGTTGCCGCGGCCGTGATCTGGAGCGTTGGGTTCGTCGATGATGTGCGCGAGATTTCCGCCCCGGCGAAAGTCGCCGGAATGGTGCTGGCGGGAGGCGTGTTGTCGATGACAGGCGTGTCGATCCTGGTGTTTCGGGTGCCGTTCTTTGATCTGTTGTTCCTGTCGGCCGATTGGTCAGCGTTGGTGACAGTTCTGTGGGTTCTGGGAATGGCGACAGCGGTCAATCTGATCGATGGCCTCGATGGGCTCGCCGGCGGCACCGTTGCCATAGCCTCGGGAACTTTCCTGCTCTACGCGTTGCGATTGAGCGACGCCGATGTCATCGGCCCGAACAATCCCGGAGCTCTGTGGGCTTGCATCACCCTGGGTGTCTGCGTTGGGTTTCTGCCTCACAACGTGCATCCCGCCAGGATCTTCATGGGCGACGGGGGAGCGCTACTTCTGGGTTTGTTGATGGCGGTCTCAACCATGTCGGTGGGCGGCCGAACCACCCAAGAGTTCTCTGGTCAGGCGTTTTTCTTCTTCGCGCCGATTTTCATTCCGCTGGTCATCTTGGGTGTACCGATTCTCGACACTCTCTTCGCTATTGTGCGCCGAGCGGCGCGTGGCGGTTCGGTTCATGCCGCAGACAAGGAACACCTTCACCACCAGCTCATGCGGATCGGTCATGGCCATGGGCGAGCCGTGCTCATTTTATGGATGTGGACGGCCTTGCTATCGGCCTTTGTGCTGTATCCGACGTACACCGGAAAGGGCGACGGCGTCGTGCCGATCGGAATCGCGGCTTTTGCGCTGGCTCTCTACACGGTGCTGCATCCGCGTTGGCGAGCGGGTGTTACTGAAGTGGACGAAACCGAACTTGAAGCCCTGAAAGCTTCCACCAACGGCCGCCTCAAATCCCCCCGCCGCCGCCAACCCTGATATTGGTGACACGCCCGTGCTGACGTGAACGGTGTATTTATGGCGAAGGTGGGTTCCAGGGGTTGAGGATCTTGAGATGGGTGAAGCGTTCGAAGTCGTGAACGTTGCGGGTCACAACCACCATCTTGTTGACGATGGCGGTCGCGGCGATCAGGGCATCGGCGATGGGGGCCGGGTCGGGCACATGTAGCGTCGCGGCCAACCGGGCCACTCTGGTGTCGACCGGAAGGATCTGTTGCTCGAACTCATGGCACACATCGTTTTCGAACCAGGTCCGAAGAACTGTTGCGGTGTGGGGGTCGCGGCGCTCGGCCAACAGCACGCCGTGTTCAAGTTCTTGGATCGTGATCGCCGACATGTAGGTCTGGTTGGCATCGACAGCGCAGGCCCAATCTGCCACGTTCGCATCGGCTCTCCCGGAGTTGATCTTGCGGATCTCGGAGACCACGTTGGTGTCGAGCAAGTACATCAGTCGAACATAACCGGACGGGAGTGAGAGTTGGTCGCCGAAGAGGGGTTCAGCGTCGAAGGTGACGTGCTTATCAGCCGAAGACAGCGGGTCGGGCCGGCGAGCCGCGGTCGGGGATCTCAAGGTCGATGTTGCCCGCGCCGGGTGTGTTGCACAACACCTCGGCGAGGCTCTGATTGTCCTTCACGAGTTGGCGGTAGTCTTCGTAGCTCAGCAGCACATGGGAGGGCTTACCTCGGTCCGTGACATAGACGGGTCCGTCAAGAGCCGCTACTTTCGCGGAACCGGTTCCCTGGTTGAACTCTCTGCTGCTCATGCTGCGGACCGATCGATTCATCGACGACTCCCTTCAAGTAGCAACGTTACTATACCATCGGAGTTCTCGATGGCGGATATCCGTGACAGGGGTCGGAGATTCGATTGTTTGCCAAAAGGAACAGTGCACTCGGCGGTTTGAGTCTTGGCAACCAAGTACTTGGCTAGGCGTCTTCGGGGTTGATCTCTTCGAGTTCTAATCCGGCGGTTTCGGGGAAGCGGGCGAGGATCAATCCAGCGACAATCAGTGGACCGGTGGTGAGAATGGCGAGAGCGGGTCCCACAGCAGACATACGATCCGAAAGCTCGCCGACAAAGTACAGTCCGATAGCGCTCCCGAGCACTCCCACCGTGATGATCGCCCCGTTGCTTCGCCCGCGGCTGTGAGTACCGAAGAGCTCCGGCCCGTAGACGGCTAGTGCCGGTACAGCGAGTGCTCCGAGAACGCCTCCCAACAGGGTGGCCGACCACAGAGCGATCCCGTCGAAGAAAAACGAAGCGCTGGTCAAAGTCGTGCCCAGGACGATTCCCAGAGCCCCGACGCGGCGGCGACCGTGCCGCTCGGCGAGGTAACCGCCCAACAGGAGTCCGATTCCGATCGGAGTCGCGGTAGTGACCGTGAACAAGGAGATGTCGGCCCCGGAGAATCCCCGCTCGTCTTTGAGGAAATCGTTGCGGAAACCTGATGCCGGAGCCAGGAACATTGCAAGAAGGAAGGCCGAAGTTGCCAACAACACGAAGCGACTCCTGCGCCGGTCGCGCAGGGGTTCGGTCGGAGCCGCCTGGGGCGGCGCCTCGACGAAACGTCGGCTTTCGGGCAGCCGTCGCCCCAGTAATGCCACAACCGCAATGCCGGCGATTGCGGCGAGGTAGATCGCGCGCCAACCCCGTTCGCTGAGATCAGCGACGCGAAGAATCCACACAGCCATGCCTGAACCGAGCCCGGCACTGAGGGCCAGAACCGATGCCGCCCAGGCCCTCGACCTGTAGGGCATCTCCTCGACGGCCACGATCGCAATCAGAATCCCGAGCGCTGTCGACAGACCCCGTGCCACTAGCTGCGAACCTCCCAGTACCCACAAGTTCGGTGATAGTCCACCCAGCACCGTGAAGACACAACTGGCAATACCGGCACCGATCAACAATGAGCGTCGGCCCCGTTTGTCAGCCAGCGCGGCGGTTGCCAGCGCGATCAACACACCCACCCGAACCACTCCGAGCACCCGGCCTTGGGCCTGGTTGCCGTGGCCGAATTCGTCGACCGCGAAGGTGATTGTCTGGGTCAGAACGGTGCCGAGGTAGCCGTCGACGACCTGTATTCCGGCCAACAGACCGAGCACGGTAGCGGCCCGTCGGTCGAGGCGATCAGGCGGTGCCCACCAGTAGCCGTATCGCTCCTTTCGATTCTCGATTGCACGGCGTACCGGGAAGTGAAACAGCCAAGCCCAGACGGGGACAGCCAGCTTGTATGTCGTCGTTTCGGTGACTTTGTAGCTGTCTTCGCCGTCCGGTTGGGCGACCAGAGTACGTTCGTACTGGCGAAACGGCCCCTCACGACAGCTCCACCGGTCGGAGTCGCTGGAAGCTTCGGCCACGATGTCTGTACGGGGTTGCCGAAGCTGCTTCAACTCGGCGCTGTCACATGCCGAGGTAGTCGAGATGGTCGTCATAGAGGGCCGAACGGAGAGTCTACCGCTGTCCGCGTAGACGGACTAGAGCGTCTATTCTTGAGGTTGTGCCAAGTCCTTACCACCCTGGAGACGGGCGGCTTTCGGCCGCGGCGGTTCGGTTGCTTCGTCGCCCTCGGCCCCGCTATCGCGGTTACCTGCATCGTTGGGCGGCGTTGGCTTCGATTCCGCTGGGCGTGACTCTGACGGTGTTCGCGCAAGGAATGCGAGCACAGTTCTCGATGTTGCTCTATTCGTTCGGAATCACCGCGATGCTCGGGGTCAGCGCAGTCGTTCACGGGCGAGACTGGTCGGCAAAAAGAGTGGAACTGCTTGTGCGCATCGACCACTCGGTGATCTTCTTGATGTTCGGTACCTGTGCCACGCCCATTGCCCTGCTGGGCTTGGATCCGCCTGTGTCGGGGTTGCTGATCGCTGTCGCCTGGACCGGCACACTGCTGGGAATCGCAGCCGAATGGTTACCCCTGCATCCACGGGCAGGGTTCATGAACGGTGCCTATCTGGGCTTCGGCTGGTCGATGATCGTCTTCACCCCTTGGCTCGTTACGTCGTTGTCGATCCCGGAGTCGATCCTGCTGTTCGGTGGGGGTGCCGCTTACACGCTGGGAGCGGTTGTGGTTGGCGCTCGTCGTCCCGACCCATGGCCCGACACGTTCGGTTACCACGAAATATGGCATGTGCATGTCGTGGTCGCGGTCGTTTGCCACACCCTTTTGGTGATATCGCTTGCTTATTAGCCGCCCCGCGTATAGTCGCCGGATATGAAATTCGGAATTTTCTACGAGCATCAACTGCCTCGACCGTGGGATGAGCGCAGCGAAGCCGAGCTGTTGCGCGATGCTCTTGAACAGGTTGAGCTGGCCGACTCGCTTGGCTTTGAGTACCTCTGGGAGGTGGAGCACCACTTCTTGGAAGAGTATTCGCACTCGTCTGCGCCCGAACTGTTCCTCGCGGCGTGTTCTCAGCGAACCAGTCAAATCCGGCTGGGGCACGGCATCTGTCTCACGGCACCTCAGTTCAACCATCCGGCACGGGTGGCGGAGCGGATCGCAACGCTCGACCTCTTGTCTGGCGGACGGGTGGAGTTCGGCTCCGGCGAGTCTTCTTCGGAGGCCGAACTCGGCGGCTTCGGCATTCCCTATGAACGCAAGCGAGACGCCTGGCTCGAAGGCCTCGAAGTGTCGCTTCGTTGCCTGACCGAAACACCGTTCGGGGGTCACGAGGGAGAGTTTGTGTCGATGCCCGCTCGCAACGTCGTGCCCAAGCCCCAGCAGTTGCCCCATCCACCGCTGTGGGTTGCCTGTTCTCGCCATGACACCATCAAACTCGCAGCCCAAAAGGGCATTGGAGCGCTCACCTTCGCATTCATCGACCCGGAAGACGCCAAAGGGTGGGTCAACGACTACCGCCGGATCATGGCCGAAGAATGTGTGCCGGTCGGCAAGGCAGTCAATCCGAATCTTGCTTGTGTCACCCCGATGATGTGCCATCCCGACGAATCGGTGGCAATGCGCATGGGGCTTGAAGGAGGCAACTTCTTCGGTTACTCGTTGGCTCACTACTACTTGTTCGGAGAACACCAACCGGGTGTGACCGACGTGTGGCAGGAGTTCCAAGCCAAACGCACCGAGCATGGTTACGACCCCGAAGCGGCGCTCGCGCAGCAAGGCTCACTCGCGGCCAAGACAGCGGTAGGTGACCGTCAGGGACTACGTGGAGCGGTTGGAACGCCAGAACAGATCCGCGAGTTCTGCCGCCGTTACGAAGAGGCTGGTGTGGATCAACTGATATTCGTGATGCAGGCAGGCAAGAACCGCCACGAAGACATCATGGAATCGCTGCACCGCTTCGGCACCGAAATCCTGCCCGAGTTCAAGGAACGAGATTTGGCCAACGCTGGTGCGTTGGCGGCTTCATGGGAGCCGATCGTTGCCGCGGCGCTCGCAAGGCGTCCTGCTGATCCCGAGCCAGTAGCCGACGACTATCGGATCAAAGCCATTCCCAAACAAATTGTCGACGCCGGTCTCGGCGACACCTTCGGAGTCACCCAAGAAATGCTCGACGAAGCGGAGCGATCTCAAGCCCTCGGCCAATCTCGCGGCCAAGGCGGCATTCTGGACTGAACTCGACCTGCTGTAGCTTTGAGGGTCTGCACCAAGACAAGGAGACGATGTGGAAGGTGTTGCGCTGATCGCGGGGGCCCGCACTCCCATCGGCAAGTTCAACGGGACGCTGAGGTCTCGAACCGCGATGGAATTGGGTGGGATCGCTATTTCCGCGGCATTGGAACGCGCCGAGGTCGCGGCGGGTGATGTTGATCATGTGCTTATGGGCCACGTTCTGCAGGCCGGGCAGGGACAGATCACTGCGCGTCAGGCCGCCGACGCGGCAGGCATTCCGATGAGTACACCGGCCACCACAATCAACAAAGTGTGCCTTTCTGGTCTTTCGACGATCTATGTGGGCGCGCTGATGTTGGCCGCGGGCGATGTGGATCTCGTGATCGCCGGCGGGATGGAATCCATGAGCAACGCCCCGTATCTTCTCCCCGGTGGCCGCGCCGGGATGAAGATGGGTCACGCGGCGGCTATCGACTCAATGATCCACGACGGCCTTTGGTGCGCGTTCGAGGATCGGCACATGGGCAGCGACACCGATCACTACACGCGTCAGGCTGCGATCACCCGCGATGCACAAGACGAGCTTGCGTTCTCGTCACACCACAGGGCCAGCGAAGCCCAAAACAATGATCTGTTCTCAGCTGAGATCGTGGCCGTTGGGTATCCGGGCGACAGAGATTTCCTTGATCGCGATGAGGGTGTGCGACCAACGACGAGTGTCGAACAGTTAGCGAAGCTACGTCCCGCATTTGAACTCGATGGGACTATCACCGCCGGGAACGCGTCGCAACTGAGCGATGGTGCCTCGGCAATTGTCATGATGCGTGCAGACACGGCCTCCAAACGAGGGCTGGCTAACGACATCCGGGTCGCTGGGTACGGTCAGGTAGCGGGGCCGGAGAACACATCGTTGCTCCACCAACCAGCGCGAGCCTTGCTGCGCGCGTTAGCGGATGCGGACCATCAGGTTGGTGACCTTGATGTGCTCGAAATCAACGAGGCGTTCGCTGCGGTATCTCTTGCATCGTCTGACGAGCTAGGTATTGATCCCATGTTCCCGAACAAATTCGGAGGCGCGATTGCTATGGGTCATCCACTGGGTTGCAGCGGTAGCAGGCTCGCGCTCACGGTGATGCAACAGCTTCGAACCAACGGCGCTTCGCTGGGTGCAGCCGCGCTGTGCGGCGGCGGTGGACAAGGAGACGCTCTTGTCCTAAGCCGTTCCGCCTGAAGCTTCTCAGAACTCCATCGTGCCTAAAACTCTATAGAGAACGTCTCGGGCCAGGCGTCGGCTCTGAGTAGGGCGTCGGTACCGCCATCAACGAAGATCACTGAACCACAGGCGAAACGAGCCGCCGGGGAGAGTAGAAACACGATCCAATCTGCTAGCAACTCAGCGGTTGCGGGGTCCCCTGCAGGTACCGGGAAGCCCTCTAGCAGCGGACCGTAGTCGTCGTCGTCCTTGCCCATCTGGAACAGGGGCGTTTGCACGGGCCCGGGAGCGATCACATTCAGTGTGATCCCCTGGCCGATCCAGTCGTCGCTTACTGCCGCTCGACGACACCAGCGAGAAACAGCGAGCTTGGAAGCGCCGTAGGCGACTGCACCGTCGAAAGGCTGCGGTGTGAGATTCACGAGTCGGATCGCTTCGGATTCATCGCCACTCAGGTAAGCCTCAACTAGTTCGGCAGGCAGGTTTGGTGATGTGGTCGAAGAGTTCGAGCCGATCTGTACGACCTGAGCATTGTCGGCTTCGGCTAGCGCGGGGCGCAGACCCTCGAGCAGCGCCACAGATCCGAAGTAGTTGACCTTGGCGATCAACTCCCCGCGTACGGGCGGCCCGAGACCAGCAGCGGTCACCAGACCGTCGAGCTTTCCGTTGCAGCGCTGCAAGGTCTCGCTTACGGCGCTGGATCTGCCCTCATCGGTGGAGAGATCGGCGATGACTTCGGCGTCTCGCAAATCAATACCGATCACGGTATGGCCATCATTTTCTAGGTTTTTGCGGGTGGCCGCACCCATGCCGGATGCGGACCCGCTAATCGCGTATGTGCTCACGGCGCACGATGATCGTTCAACCGCGCCACACTAAGCAAATGGACTCTTCGCATTCCCAACCCAACTCGCCGCAAATGGACCCTGAGTACCGCATCAATCGGCTAGCCGCGGACGGGCAAAGGCTGCTCGATGTTGCCTCCCGTGACCTTTCCGCCAGGGTTCCGGTATGTCCTGACTGGGCCAACGAAGATCTGCTTTCGCACATGCGAGTTGTGTGGAGCGCTATTGCCGCACAGGTTCAGCAGCGTGCCGCAGCGCCGATTGCATGGAAAGATCTTCCCGATCAAACGCCCGCCGAAGCGCTGGACCAATTGGTAGCGGTGCTGAGCGAAGCTGATCCTGCGACGCAATTGTGGACTTGGGGCGCTAACCAGACAGTTGAGTTCTTCATAAGGAGAGCTCATCTGGAGACTGCGATCCACCGCGTCGACGCGGAACAGGCAGCCAATGACCCGACGCCAGTTCCCGCAGCCGACGGAATCGACGGTGTTGACGAGCTCTTTACCGAGGTGCTGGCCGGGCGGGCACGAACGACGCCTTCCGGTTCACTGCATCTGCATCAGACCGATGGCGACGGGGAGTTCATGTTGCGTGCCGCCGACGGAGCGATCACGGTGACCCACGAACATGCAAAGGGAGACGCCGCGGTTCGCGCCGGCGGCGAAGAACTATTCTTGTGCGCCTGGGGCAGGCGTACGCTTGATGGGCTTCAGATCTTCGGCGATGTCGAGGTTGCAGCAGAGTGGATGGCCCTATCACCATGACCGACAGAGACACCATCACCGACAGCGATGCCGGGACCGACGAAGACGCTGGGACTGGCGGAGATTCTGTGACCGGCAGTGACTCAATGCCCGGTGAGAAGCCGCGTTTCGGTGGAGGCGGAACGTTGGACCAGTTGATGCCCGTGCTGCTGTTTCTCGGGTTCTACAACTTCGTCAGCATTGAAGCGGCTGTCGTGGCTTCAACGCTCTGGTCGTTCAAGGCCGCGGTCAGCAGGCGTCGTCGGGGCCTAAACATCGGTCTGATGCTGCCGAGCGTTACCGCCTATCTACTATTGCGCAGCGCGGTCACTATTGCGGCTGAGCGTGAGCTCGTCGATTTCGGCATCAGCCCCGAGGCGGTGTACTTCGGGATCGGCTTCGCGACAAAGATCCTGGTCGGCGTGGTATTGGCCATCACCATCCTCAGGGGCCGGTCCTTCATGGCAGGGATCGCCGAGAGGCTGCTGCGATTGCCCGACGGCATGGTCGAAGACCAGCGTTTTGTTCGCACGATGGCGACGGCTACCTGGTTCATTGTCGCCTTCGAGATCCTGACCGCTGTCTGGGACATCTACCTGTACAACAACACAGGGGTGAACCTCTTCGTGCTCACTCGCTTCGGTGTCAACTTCACCCTCGGGTTCATTGCCATCACTGGGGGCCTGATGTATATCGACCACAAACTCCAACCGATCCCCGGTTATCCCGGACTGACCGAGTTGCTCCAGAAGTCGTCGATAGTTCCCGACAAGTCCAAAACGGCAAGCGAATAGCGCTAACGGCCGCGGTTGTCAGTCAGTGGCCATCAGTCGGTGGAGGGCTCGAGGCTGTCGAGCGGGTCGGGTCCGAACTCTCGTAGGAGCGTGCCGTAGTCGGCACCTCGACGCAGGTTCTGACCGCCGTCCACGGCGAATGCCTGCCCGGTGATCCATGAAGATTCGGGGCCGATCAAGAACCTCACCATGTCGGCAATCTCTGCGGGTTCACCGACACGACCCAGCGGAATCGCAGGCAGATAGTTGTCGAGCAGTGCACCGCCGCTGGTAATCGGCGTCATCAGCTCGGTGGCCACGATGCCTGGCTGAACCGAATTGATCCTGATCCCAAAACGGCCCATCTCGTCGGCACCAACCCGACACAGATGATCAAGTGCGGCTTTGGCGGCACCGTAAGCGCCGAGGCAGCGCATCGAATCTTGGCCGGCATGAGACGAACAACCCACGATTGATCCGCCGCCACCCTGTTGAGCCATCTGAGCTCCACCAGCTTTGAGGCACAGAAACGTGCCGATGTAGTTGAGTTCCATCGTCGAGCGGATGTCGTCCACGTCAGCCAGAGCCAGAGGACCCATACAGGTAGAACCACCAGCGCATGCAAACAACCCGTCCAACCGCCCTGTGATGCTGGCGGCGGCCGCTACAGCCGCGGTTACGTCGGCCTCCTGGGTCACGTCGGCAACTATGTGTTGCACCGTCACCCCCTCAGCCGCAACACCAGCGATGCGGTCGACCGCATCGAGCAGTTTCTGCTCGGTGCGTCCGCAGATGGTGACGTGCGAGCCGTCAGCGGCGAGCCTCGCCGCAGACGCCTCTCCGATACCGCTTCCACCACCGGTGATGAGCGTCGCAAAACCTTCGATTGATCCCATGACGCGGCACCTTAGCGGCCATGCGCGCACCGAAACACTTCCGGAGTCGTGTCCGTGCCTGACTGATCTTGATTGGGGTCAGAGCCGCTTGACCCGGATGGGGGTCACGACCGCTCGATCCTCAAGGCGAGACGCGGCGAGGTCGATTTCGGCCTCAAGCACCCATTCCATGTAACGCTCGGGATCGCACAGCGTCTGGGTAGCCAGACCACGCTGCAGATCGATCACAACCCAGCGACTGCTGCGGGCATCGGCGTCGATCTCGATTGCTTCATGGGCGCAGAAGTACGCCTCAATGCCCTCAATCTCCGGTGCGATCTGACGGCGGGTGGCCAGTGAGGTGACCGTACGAAACAATTCGTTGCGCACCAGCACCCCGAAGGCCCGCTCATTGGCAGTGATGTCGAAGTCGTCGGGCTGTGTCGGTTCCACCTCAACGATGTCGGGATCGCGAAGGCGTTCCCACTCATCAATGAGGCTCGAATCAACCCGCCGAATCATGGCGCCGAGCCATTCGATCACATCTTCAAGATCGTCGGTCAAGTGTGCTGAGGGCACCGTCTGGATCAGGGTCTTGTAGCAGTCCGTCAGGTAGCGGAGAAGCTGCCCTTCGGAGCGCTTGATCCCGTAGCGAGTCACGAATTGGTTGAAGGTCTCCGCGAACTCGAGCATCTCGCGGACCACTCCTTTGGGGCTGACCGTGTCACGCCCGACCCAGGGGTGGTGACGGGCGAAGATAGCAAAGGCAGGCTCAATGAACTCTGCTTCGGGTTTGGGCCAAGTGACCTGCTCAAGGCGATCCATACGCTCCTCGTATTCAACGCCCGAAGCCTTCATCTCGCTTACCAACTCGTCTTTCAACTTGTCCTTTTGAGCAATCAGCACCACCATCGGATCTTCCAGTACGGACTCCACCAGGCTGAGGAGCTGAAGATGGTGATCAGGCAACTCTGGATCAAGCGCTTCGACTGCCTCAACTACGAACAACGAAAGCGGTTGATTGAGACGGAAGTCATCCTGTAAATCAATGTTGATCCGCAGCGGGTCGAGCTCGACGATCTGCGCCTCAAGCAGCGATCGGTACACCGCAATGGCCCGGCGTATGTGGCGGCGTTGGGCGCTGCGGGGTTCGTGATTGTCGGTGAGCAGGCGTTTCATGGCAGCGCAGCCGTCGCCGGGGCGGTCGAGCACGTTGAGCAACATGGCGTGGCTCACCGAGAAACTTGACTTGAGTGTCTCGGGTGTGCCCCCGCTGAGACGAGCGAGGGTGTCGCCGTCCCAATGGACATAGCCGCGCTCCGGGGGTCTCCTCTTGACGAGTTTCTTCTTCTTTTTTGGATCGGTGAGGGCCTTGGCCTCCGCCCGCTTGTTGTCAATGACGTGTTCGGGGGCCTGCACGACGATGCTGCCAGCGGTATCGAACCCCCGGCGACCCGCACGTCCCGCTATTTGATTGAACTCACGCACCGAAAGCACCCGCACTTTTCGACCGTCGTACTTGCAGAGCTGGGTGAACAACACGGTGCGAATCGGCACATTGACCCCGACGCCCAAGGTGTCGGTGCCGCAAATCAATTTGAGCAAACCCTGCTGCGCGAGCTTCTCAACGAGCAGCCGGTACTTCGGAAGAAGACCAGCGTGGTGAACGCCGATGCCGGCCCGCACGAAGCGTTGCACGTCTTTGCCGATCGGGGTGTCAAACCGAAAGCCGCCGATCGCTTCGTTCACGGCCGCCTTCTCGTCTTTGCTGAGCACATCAAGGCTGGTGAGGCTCTGGGCTCGCGCGGTCGCTTCTCGTTGAGTGAAATGAACGATGTAGACGGGCGTCTTTTTGATCTTGAGGAGATCGCCGAGTGTCTCCAGCAGGGGAGTCTCACGATATTCGAAGTCGAGCGGCACAGGCCGTGGCGCCTGGTCGATGAGCACGGTGTCTCGGCCTGTGCGGGAGCTGAGGTCGGTCCGCAGGTCGCTGGTGTCGCCCAGCGTGGCCGACATCAGCAGAAAACTCGGATGAGGCAGTTCCAGCAACGGCACTTGCCAGGCCCAACCACGGTCGCGGTCGCCGTAGTAGTGGAACTCGTCCATCACCACCAGATCGACATCCAGGTTCGGCCCCTCGCGCAGCGCCCGGTTGGCCAGAATCTCGGCGGTGCAGACGACTACCGGAGCGTCAGCGTTGACAGCCGCGTCACCGGTCACCATGCCTACATTGCCAGCACCCAACTCGCTGACAAGTTCGAAGAACTTTTCACTGACCAGGGCTTTGATGGGAGCTGTGTAGACGGTTCGTTTGTTGTTGGCGAGCATGGCGAAAGCGCCGGTGATGGCCACCAGGGATTTGCCCGATCCGGTCGGGGTAGCCAACACCACGTTGTCTCCGGCCAGCAGCGACAAGATGGCATCTTCTTGATGAGGGTACGGTTCCACACCTTGCTCATCAGCCCATTGGAGAATGGCCTCAAGCAACGATTCCTCGTCGGTTTTGCTGGGAGTCAGCTCTATGAGTGTGGCTGTGTCAGTCACTAACGGAGCACCCTACGCCTGTCGCGGCGAAGAGTGCGGGCTATCCGAGGCCAGAGAAATCGACTTGGCCGGTGGTTATGAAAGCACTGAAGCCGTTGTCGGCGATGGTGTTGTGGCCGTTCATGGCAATCGAAGCGTCGCTGCCGAGCATGACCAGCGTGCGCGCGATGTCGTTGGCCGAGAGCATGGTGCCGCCGGTCTGGTCGACCGTCCATTGAATGACCTGCTCGGTCATGGTCTTGATGAAGTCGTCCATCAGTGGCGTATCGACCGGTCCGGGGCACACCGAGTTGGTGCGCACCCCGAACTCGTTGCGGGTGCGGGCCGAGCTGTGCATCGTCCACACCTGTGCGAGCTGTTTGGAGAAACCGTAGGAATCGGCACCGACCAGTTCATCGTTGTCGGCGAGCCACCCGAGCGCTTCGTGCCAATCGTCGATGGCGATCAACTCGGAGATCTTGGCCAGGTTCTCGGGCCAGCCCTGTCCTGCTATAGAGGCGGTGTTGACGATAGCCCCTCCGCTGTTCATGGTGGGGAGGAGGCCCTCGGTGAGTCGACGAAGACCCAGGTAGTTAACCCGAATCACGAAGTCAGGTGCGTGGGTTGCCGCCACACCGGCGTTGTTGAACAACACGTCCACGCCGCCGCCGATGTCTGCGACAGCCTTGTCGACAGAGGACGGATCCGACATATCGGTGGGGATGTACCGGGTCGCCGGTCCTGTCGGTTCAGCGATATCGAGCACGGTGAGGTCGCTACAGCCAAGATCGGCGAGCAGTTCAACTGCCGCGGCTCCGACACCGCTGGTGCCCCCTGTCAACACAACGCGTTTTCCGGCATAGCTAAACAAATCAGACATGGCTCCTCCAGTGGAATTCGCGGTGCTTCTGCGGCCCGCTTACGGTCTACTTCAGAGTTACAGATCAGGTCTATTTCAGTGTGCCAGATGTCTAGTTCAACGTGAACGCCATGTGGGACTCTTTGAGGCCGAAGACAAAGGCGTTGGGCATCTCAATGTGGGGCAACTCTGGGATCCGCCTGAGTTCTGCGACTCTTGTAACCAACTGTTCAAAGAAGGTCTGGATTTCAAGGCGGGCCAACGATGCACCCAAGCAGAAGTGAGTGCCGAAGCCAAAAGCGACGTGGTGATTCGGGGTGCGGGTCACATCGAATGATTCGGGGTCATCGAACTGCGCTGGATCACGGTTCGCCGAGGTGTAGGCGAGCACCACCTGCTGGCCCGCCTTGATGGTCTGGCCATGCAACACGTAATCCTGCGCCGCTACCCGGCACATGTTGTGGATCGGAGTGACCCAGCGGATGAACTCTTCGGTGGCGACCGTCATATCGGCGCCCGCCTGCAGCGCTTGCCACTGGTCGGGGTGATCGGCCAGCGCCAGCAGGGTCCTAGCGATCACAGTGCGGGTCGTTTCGGCCCCACCGTCAAGGACCAGCAAACAGTCCGAGAGGATTTGGTCGTGCCCGAAAGGTGCACCGCCGATGAGGCCGTCGTTGTCCTGCTCCGCAGAGACCCAACGAGACATGACGTCTTCGGCCGGGCAACCCCTTCGCTCCTCGTAGAGTTGCGTAGCCGCACCAGCGAACTCCAAGACTGAATTGAAACCCTCGTCATTCGCGTAACGAGGGCCGCCGCCGAGCGCGATTGTTGTCTCCGACCAGTGCTGCAACTTGGGCCAAAGCTCGTCGGGAAAACCCAGAAGCAGGCCAATCATCTTCGCGGGCAGGGGCGCGGCAAGTTCTCCAACAATCTCGGCCTGCCCCTTGACGAGGGCGGCGTCGAGCAACTCGTTGGCCGTGTCTGCCACATGGTCGCCGAAGCTGCGTACCGCGCGCGGAGTGAAGCGACGCGAAACCAACAGCCGTCGGGTTTGATGAAGCGGGTCGTCGAGGTTGATAATCGAGTCGTCGCCACCGATGTTGGGCCGACTGCCACCCTTCACCTTGTCGGAACTGATGAAAACCGCCTTGTTCTTCTCGATCTCAATGATGTCGTCGTAACGGCTCACCACCCAGAGTTCGTTGATGTCGTCCCAGTACAGCGGCGAATGTTCGCGAAGCCAGCCGTACCGTGGATAGGGGTCATTGACGTAGAAATCGCCGTCCAGAATGTCGAGCGGGCGCGGATCAATGAGTTCCATGGCCGTACCCTACGCGCCGACTCTCAGTTGGGGTAATCGGAGCCGGTCGGCATCCCTTTGGAGATAATGGTGACCACCAGCCCGTAGCAGATGATGACGCCAGAGGTCAGAAGCAGCGTCGGCCGCACCCCGAGGTTCAAACCATCAGAGTCCGCGAAGGTTCCGAGAATGAGGGTGCCTATCCAGACCACTCCGGCCCAGGAAATGGCGAACAGCGACATGACACGGCCACGGGCAGAGTCAGCCACCACCTGCTGCAACAGTGTCTGCAGCGTCGTCATGGTGGTGAAATAGCAAAAGCCGACCCCCAACTGCCAAGCCAGCGCCGTCTCAAGCTGTTCGGAAGCGGTGAATCCAACCAGGCATAGGCCGTAGCCCAGCAGCGATATCGACGCTCGCCGCAGACTGGGTTCGACTTTGCTGTACCCGACCGTAAGCGCCCCAACGATGGCGCCAAGACCGGTGGCAGCAATGATCTTGGCGAACTGCCCGGGTTCCTGTTCAAGAATCTCGCGAGTGAAGCTCGGCACCAGAGCCGTGTGGGAGACTCCGAAGACCGATGTCACAGCGGTAGTTGCGATTGCCAGCAGGGCGGGTTTTCGTTCGCGAGCGTGGCGGAAACCGTCACGGATGCGTCCGAATACACCCAGTCCGTCCGTGGCAACGTCGTGGGCGTCGACAACAACTCTGGTGAGCATGAGACCAGCCAGCGCAGATGCCACCGCGAATCCTGTGAAACCAATGTGGAAGCGACCCGAGCCGATGACTTCGACTGCCATGATCGGCCCTACCACTCGAGTCAGGTTCTGCACCGCAGCCTGCGTTGAAATGGCGCTTTGTACAGCCTCGCTTGTAACCGAATTGACTACTAGGGCTCCAGCCGAGGGACCCAGCAGGGAAAACGTTGTCCCTAAAACGAAAGCAAGAACGTAGATCGACCACAGTGGGGGAGCGCCATTGATTCCAGCGAGCAGCGCTAAACCGGCAGCGGCAGCCGCGGAGGCATAGTAGGACCACGTTACGACCAGCTTGCGTTCGACACGATCGGCAAGCACGCCTCCGAACGGACCCACAAACAAAGCAGGTGCAAAAAGGGCTGCGAACAGCGCGGTGATTGCCAGTGTGTCGCCATTGCTTCGCTCTTCGATCAGACCTTGCAATGTGAGGTGACTCATCCAGAAGCCGATTTGCTGGATCACGAAACTGGCGAATACCCAGCGGTAGGCCTTGTGTCTGAACGCGATGAACCCGCGGCCCATGTCCGAGCGGATGAAACGGGCTGCGAGACCTGTCGGGCCTAGGCGGACCCGATCTGGAGTTTCAGTCAGTACGCGCCCTCAAGTCCGTTCACTTCCAGAATGCTACCGGGCTGGTTTTGGGTACGGTTTGGCGATGGGTGATCCCGAAGGTGTCCTCTCGGCGGTTGGTCGGGTGCTTGACGCGCATCTACATGTAGTTGACCTTGAGACATGTGTGGATGACCTGACGGGCAACCCCAACGCTCGCTGGTGGGCACAGCTTGATTCCTCGCCCGACGCGGTAGCAGGCCGAGTACACGCAGCGGGTGTTTCCGGTGGTGTTCTGGTGCAGGCAGTAGGCGCGCATGGGTTTGACAACTCGCTGGTTCTGGAAGCGGCTCAGGCGCTTGGCGATGACTGGCGGGCGATAGTCGCGGTGGGCTCGACGGTGAAAGACCCGCTGAGCTTGCTGGACCGGGCCGCAGCACAAGGAGCCTCGGGACTGCGGTTGTTCTCGATCCCTGATCCCTGGCTGCACAGCGATGTCGCTGTGCAGTTGGTGCAACGCTGCAGAGACTCAGGCGTGGGTCCGAACATCTGCTGTTTCGCCGCAGAACTGCAGGCGGTCGCCCGTATCGCCGCCGCGGTGCCAGACTGCGAGATAGCGCTTGACCACTGTGGTTTTGTGTCTGTCGGTGGCGACGATCAGGTTCTTGTTGATCTAGCCACCTACGAGAATCTGGTCGTCAAGCTGAGCACCGGAGTCTTCGACGCTGCCGCCCTGTCCCCGGGCTCAGCGGTATTGCGACTGGTCGACTTGTTCGGTGCCGAGCGCATTGTTTGGGGATCGGACCACCCCCAAGTGCATGATCGTGCTTACCCAGCGCTGGTCACCCTTGTTACCGACGCGCTCAGCGGACTCGACGCAACCACCCAAGCTGCCGTCCTCGGCGGAACCGCCGCCCGCCTCTGGTTCGATCAGTGAGCGGCGGGTGGTGCAGGCCTGCTCGGGTCTAGCCTGAGCAGGTGAGCGAATCCCCCGAAGTTGACCGAACTGACCCTGATTCAGGAGCGAGCCCTTCGGACTCTGAGGCTCAAGGCCGGCGACGCTTGGTGTCGCCGGGAACTATGAGCCTGAAGGGTGCTATGCGTGACGCCTTGGACGCTCCGCCGACGGTGTATGAAGCAGTTGGCGGGCAGCGCTTCTTCGATGAACTGGTCGACCGGTTCTACGACGCGGTGGAAACCGACGCTCTGCTGCGGCCGATGTACCCGGCCGACATGGGCCCATCACGCGAGCGTCTCGCCGGGTTCTTGGCGCAGTACTGGGGTGGGCCTGCGCACTACAGCGAGCAGCGTGGCCATCCCCGTCTGGGGATGCGCCACATGCCCTTCGTCATCGGCTTAGCCGAACGCGATGCCTGGATGAAGCACATGACAGCATCGCTTGGCGTCGCCACACTCGCCGACGGTACGGACCGCCGTTTACCGACCGAAATACGAGACGCCATGTTCGATCACTTCGACAACGCTGCCACGCACCTGGTCAACCATCCCGCCGACTGAACCCCAGCGTTCTCGGCGCTAACAGGTGTGGGCGAAAGTCGAGAGGTCGCGCGCTGAGGCCGCGTACACCTCGGGGATGGCACCGCGGAAGATCACGTCGCCGGCATGACAGGTGCCGTTGACCGTGCGGCTGTTGGCGGTCACACCCGCCTTCACCAGCTTGCGGAAGTAGGCCAAACCCTCGTCGCGCAGAGGGTCCAGTTCGTTCACCGAGACCACGTGCGGAGGCAGACCCTTGAGATCATCAACGTCGGCGTTCAGCGGCCAGGCCAGCGGGTTGGTGAGGTTCTCGCCGTCCGGGTTGTAGGCGCGCACCATCAAGTCCATCATCTCGCTGCCCAGAAAGTACCCGTCGTTCTCGTGCAGCGAGGTCAACTCCAAAGGCGGATTCCCATAGGCACCAGAGATGTAGGGACACTGCGCATAAACGCCGTCGATCATGTGCAGGCGGTCCTCGCGGCTTGCTTTGAGTGTCGTGGCCAACGTCAGGTTCCCGCCGCCGGACTCGCCGGACACCACAATCTTCGAGACACCCAACTCAGCGGCGTTGGCATGGACCCACTCCAGTGCCGAGGTGCAGTCGTTCAAACCCGCTGGAAACGGGTGAGGGCCCAACGCGCCGCCGGCATTGCGAAACTCCACGCCCACAACCACAAGATCGAGAGCGGCAAGTTCGTCGCGCCAACGCCGGTAGGAGGCACCCGACGCCTTGAGGATCACCATGCCCCCACCGTGGATATGCAGAATGCAGGGCCTTGGATCGCCGGTTCCGCCAGTCGGCTGATGGATGTAGAGGTTGATGTCGTTGCCGTCAACCCCGGAAATGACCTCAGTACGTGACTCCACACCCTCCACAGCAGGCAGATCCGCGTAGATCATGTCGAACAACATCTCGAAACCCGGCTCGATCACCGCGGTGAATTCGTATATCTCTTCAGCAGTTGCATCAGCGGCGATCGGGATCGGCTCAGGCGCACCCGCCAAACCCAGCGGAGCCAAGGCTGCCACCATGCGTGAATCCGCACGGGGATCTGTTCCCAGAGTCCGGGCGGGATCACCGAGCTTTCCTGGTAGTGCGACGTTCTCTGACATGATTGTGCCCTCCTGTGCGCAGCTTGTTCAGTTCAACCGTTCAACGATCATGGCCATGCCCTGACCGCCGCCGACACACATCGATTCCATGCCGATGGTGGAGTCGGAGTCTTCGAGGCCGTTGAGCAAGGTGGTCATGATGCGGCTGCCGGTCATCCCGAACGGGTGGCCCAGCGCGATGGCTCCGCCGTTGGGATTGAGAATGTCGAGATCAATGCCGAGTTCGTCGGCTGATCCCAGCACCTGCACAGCGAACGCCTCGTTGATCTCAACATGATCAATGTCGTCGATGGTCATCTGAGCACGACCCATGGCCTGGCGACAAGCGTCGATCGGGCCGAGGCCCATGATTTCGGGATTCAGCGCCGACACACCGCTTGAGACGATGCGAGCCAAAGGCTCGATTCCCATCGCCTTCGCTTTGGTGTCGCTCATGACGACCACCGCAGCCGCGCCATCGTTGAGCGGGCAGGCGTTGCCTGCGGTGACTGTGCCGTCGGGCCGGAACACCGGTTTGAGCTGCGACACCTTCTCGATGGTCGTCTCGGCGCGGATACCGTCGTCTTTGGACACGACAGTTCCGTCGGCCAACGTGTATGGGGTGATCTCACGCTCGAAGAAGCCCCGGTTGAGTGCTGCTTCGGCGCGGTTCTGGGAGCTGACACCCCACTCGTCTTGGCGTTGGCGGCTGATGCCGGTCGCCTGCACCACGTTCTCGGCGGTTTGGCCCATGGCAATGTAGATGTCGGGGAGCCCGTCAGGCGGGGTCCAAGTTGCTGAACCCTCGCCGGTGCGGGACGTGCTGCGCTCCTCGGCGTCGGCGAACTTCTCGTTGTGCGGACCGGAGTCAGCGGCGCCGTACATGTAACGGCTGACGGTCTCCACTCCGCCGGCCACGAAGCAGTCGCCTTCGCCGGCCTTGATGGCGTGGGCGGCCATGCGAATCGTCTGCAGCGAAGACGAGCAGTAACGGTTGACAGTGACGCCTGGAATGTCGAGGCCGCCCATGGCGGAGATGACCCGGGCGATGTTGTAGCCCCCCTCGCCGCCAGGTTGGCCGATCCCCCAGATCACGTCTTCGACGTCGGAAGCCTCGACCCCAGCCTTGCTCATGACATCGCTGAGGATGAACGACGACATGTCGTCGGGGCGAGCGTCGGTGAGCGAACCCTTGTTGGCCCGACCGATGGGGGTACGGGAAGTGGCGACGATTACGGCTTCAGGCATTGTGGTTCCTCTGAACAGACTGGCTATTGGACGAATTGGACTGTTGCTGAGGCTAGACGTGACCACCACGACTCACGACATTGGGACAGGATCCAACAAGCTTGAGGATCTGCCAACGGCCCAAGGCGGACTCACTTAGGGGTGTGGGGGACGTCGAAGGTAACGTTTGGGGCCATGAGCATGATTGATGTCGACAAGAACTGGCGGTTGTTGATCAACGGAGAATGGGTCGAAGGTGGGGCGGGGCACTACGACATAATCGACCCGCACACCACCAAAGTTGTTGGGCGGGCGCCCGAAGCCAGCGTCGCGCAGGCTGACGATGCGGCCGCTGCGGCCAAAGCGGCGCTACCCGCTTGGAAAAAGCTCAGCCGCGCAGAACGCTGCGCCTTGATTGGTCGACTCGGTGATGAGATTGAGAAGCGGTCACCAGATTGGGTGGCAACGGTTCAAGCAGAGACCGGCGCCACCATCGGCACCACCGAGACTCTGCAGGTCGGAGGACCCGCAGTCGATCGATTCCGTTATTACGCCAAGCCCATCAATCTCGACGAGAGCCTGGCGCCGATCCCCACCGCAGAAAGTCCGCTGGGTCCCGCCGGGCTGTTGAGCGCCCAAGTCAAGCGCCAGCCGGTCGGTGTTGTCGCTGCTATCACGCCTTACAACTTTCCTGTCACCAACGTTGCAGGCAAGATCGCCCCGGCGTTGGCTGCGGGATGCACCACGGTCATAAAACCGGCGCCGCAGGACCCGCTCGGAATCCTGTTGGTCGGCGAAGCTGCTCAAGCCGCCGGTTTCCCCGCCGGTGTGATCAACATCGTCAACGGTTCTCGCCCCGATGTGCCCGCCGCCCTGGTCGACTCAACAGATGTCAACATGATCTCGTTTACGGGTTCCTCCCCGGTAGGCGCCAAGATCATGGAGAACGGTGGCAAGACCATGAAGCGTCTGTTGATGGAGCTTGGAGGCAAGGGTGCCGCTATCGTCACCGAAGACGCCGATTTGGGCACAGCGGCGCAAGCGATAGCTACGGTCTGGGGTTTCCACGCAGGCCAGATATGCACTGCGCCGACCCGGGTGATCGCCCATCGCGATGTCTACGACCAACTAGTTGAGACGCTCAACACATTTTCGGGATTCATGAAGGTTGGTGATCCGACAGATCGATCCACGATCATCGGCCCGGTCATCACCGAACTTCACCGCGACCGCGTCGAGCAGTTCATCCAATCCGGTGTCGACGCCGGGGCGAGGTTGGTTTGCGGCGGAGACCGCCCCGACCTTCCCGGCTATTTCATCGCGCCGACCCTGCTTGCCGATTGCACCCCGGACATGCATGTGGTTCGTGAAGAGGCTTTTGGCCCGGTCATCGTGATCATGCCATACGGTGACGAAGAAGAGGCAGTACAACTTGCCAATGACTCTGACTACGGGCTCTACAGTTATGTCTTCTCGGGTGACACGAAACGTGCCTACGCTCTCGCCTCGCAGCTCGAATCGGGCTGTGTGGGGATCAACTTGATTCAACCCCACATGGAGGCCCCGTTTGGTGGCTTCAAGATGAGTGGTGTGGGTCGTGACCGCGGCAAGTGGGGCATTGAGGCGTACAGCGAGTTGCAATCGATCAACTGGATGGGTTGATGACCTTGGCGGTTGCCGTGGACGACGTTGGGAAAGTCGATGATCCCGCCACTTGATGGCTTTCGGATAGTCGAAGGTTCGGCTTTTGTCGCGGCCCCTTCGGGAGGCATGGCGCTGGCTCAGCTTGGGGCCGATGTCATTCGTTTCGATCAGATTGGCGGAGGTCTCGATGCGCGCCGCTGGCCGCTGACTGCCCAAGGTGAGTCGCTGTATTGGTCCGGACTCAACAAGGGGAAACGATCAATCGCTGTTGACCTCCGCTCCAAGCGTGCACAGGAGTTGTTGACCGAACTGATTGGCATCACAGGAACGTTTCTTACCAACTTTCCGGAGCGGGGCTGGATGTCATATTCGGCGTTGCAGAAACGTCGCGCCGATTTGGTGATGCTGGCGGTGACCGGCAACCGCGATGGATCCACGGCGCTTGATTACACCGTCAACGCGGCGATGGGTTATCCGCTGGCGACTGGCCCGGTCGAGTCGTCCGAACCCGTCAATCATGTGCTGCCGGCATGGGATTTGATCTGTGGTCAGACCGCCGCGCTGGGTTTGTTGGCCGCTGACCGCCGCCGCTTGCAGAGCGGGGAGGGGACTTTGATGAGCTTGGCGCTCAGCGATGTGGCTCTTGCTGCGGTGGCGGCTCTGGGCCATGTCGCCGAGGCGCAGATCAACGGCACTGAGCGTGGGCGTTTCGGGAATTACCTTTACGGCGCTTACGGAGCCGAGTTCACAACCGCCGACGGAGCGCGGGTTTACGTAGCGGGAATCAGCCCGAAGCAATGGTCAAGCCTGCTGGAAGCGACCGAGTCCGCCGAAGCCGTGGCTGCTATCGCCGAGGCCGAAGGACTTGACTTTGGCAACGAAGGCGATCGTTTCGAGGCCCGCGCAGAAGTATCGGCCGCTATTCGCCCTTGGATCGCAGGCCGGACGATCGCCGAGGTGGCCGCTCGCTTTGATGAACTGGGTGTCTGCTGGGGTCGCTACCAGACTTTCAAGCAACTTGTGGATGACGACCCTCGGTGTTCGGTCGACGGTGGATTATTTCGGCAAGTGGACCAGCCACAGATCGGCACTTACCTGTCTCCCGGTTCACCGCTGGCTTTCGACGGAGCACTTGCAGTGGAACCAACGCCCGCCCCTCGTTTGGGCGAGCACACCGAAGAGATTCTGGCGGACGATCTCGGTTTGACGACCGCTGAGATCGGGTCGTTGCGGGCCAACGGCACAGTCGCCTGAGCAGGCAACTCGATTGATGACGGCGTGCCCACGGTGCCGTCACCGCGACCAATCTGGCTTGGCGTTTGCAAATGAGGGGGGTAAATTGCCATGCTTATGTCTGATTCACTTCCTGGTCCATATTCTAGTTTGATGACCGGGTTGAGCCGGGTCGGGTTGATTGTTGCGTTGACGGCAGCGTTGTTGGTGGGGGTGCCGTCACCCGCTGGGGCTGTGGCGGGGTTCGGTGATGTGTCTGAGGGCACTTGGTATACCGATGCGGTGCAATGGGCGGTCGACAACAACATCACTGGTGTGGAGGGGCCTTGTTTCGATCCTGACGCGGCGGCGTCGCGTGGTGAGACGGCGGTGTGGATCTACAACATGGAGAATCAGCCAGATGCGGGGGAGCGTCATCCGTTCACCGATGTGACCGACGCGTCTTTGAATGATGCGATCTCGTGGATGGCCAACACTGGTATCACCACTGGTACTTCACCGACCACGTTCGCTCCTGATGAGACGTTGAAACGTGGCCAGGTCGCGGCGTTTCTGCATCGTCTCGATGATGAGCCTTCCGCACCGCCGCACAACTTCAGCGATGTGGTCGCGCCTTGGCAGCAAGATGCTGTGTCGTGGATGGCCCACACCGGTATCACCACCGGTACTTCACCGACCACGTTCGCACCCGAAGACACGTTGACACGTGGCCAACTGATCAGGTTCCTGTACCGCTATCAGGGCGAACCGGAGGTAACCCTCGACACCACAACCCCACACTGCGACCCCACCGCCGAAGAACCTGAAGACACCGAAGACGAAGAGATCACCGCTGTCGAATGCGAGGACATGGAAGCCTCGGACGACCAAGCCACAGGTGCCGAAGAAGGCTTGCTGCCGGTGGACCCGGCGGTGCGGATCGGCACGTTGGACAACGGTCTTACCTACTACCTCCGCTGCAACGACAGCCCCGGACAGAGCCTGGAGTTGCGTTTGGCCGTGAATGCCGGATCGCTGAATGAAGCCGAGGCGGGTAGCGGCGTGGCCCACTTCCTCGAGCACATGTTGTTCAACGGCACCGAGAAGTACCCCGGCAATGAACTCACCACAGTCCTGCAGGGCATCGGCGTCGAGTTCGGCCCCGACATCAACGCCTACACGTCCTACGACGAGACCGTCTATGAACTTGCGTTGCGAACCGAAGATGAAGAGACCGTGAATCTTGCGTTCGACGTTCTGGCGCAATGGGCCCATGCAGCCACGATCAACCCCGATGATGTCGAAGACGAACGCGGAGTCGTGCGCGACGAATACCGCCTCGGATATGAAACCGCCGATGGCGTCGTCCGTGTGGCATTCCCCCGCTTGTACGACGCTGGGACACCCTATGAGGGTCGCTTGCCGATCGGTTCGGCTGAAGGCATCGAAGGGACCACCGCGCAAGACCTGCGCGACTTCTACGAAAAGTGGTATGTGCCTTCCAACATGGCGGTCATAGCTGTCGGTGATCTGCCGCTCGACACGCTGGAGGCTCTCGTCGAGAAGCATTTTGACGCCATACCTGAGGGCGAAGAACCGACGGCCCCCGAAACGGCATCAGCGCTCGACCCGGAACCGAGGTTCGATATCGCCACTTCGCCGGGACAGGGGTACTCCTATCTGTCCCTCGACCTCCGCCTGCCGTCTTGGGACCGCAACACTGTTGAAGGTGAACGACAGTTGTGGATTGAGCAGCTCATCTCGATCATGCTCGGGAACCGCCTGCAGGATGCTTACGAGCAGGGTTATCTGTCGCAGACAGACCCGACTCACTGGAGTTCGTTCGGCCATACCCGTGGTTTGCGCTTCTACGGCACCAACTTGCGAGCCGTCGATTACGAAACCGCTCTCAACGATTTCTGGTCGATGATGTTGACCCTCAAGGCCCGTGGCTTTGTCGAGGCGGACCTCCTTCGGGCAGTCACGGCGATAAACGCAGGCTTGGAGTTCGGGGTTCAAGCTGCTGCCACGACCCAGGATGGCAGCTACGCCAACAGCTACGTTTCGCACTTCCTACAGGCCGGCGACATCGGCACGGCTGCTGACCGGCTGACACGGGTGTCGGCCCTGTTGGACGAGATCACTCCCGAGGAACTATCCACACGGCTCCAAGAGATAATGGATCAGAGTGGCCCGTTGGTGATCGGCGTGGCAGCCGACCCCGCCGACCTGCCCACCATAGAGGAATTGACCGCGGCGGTAACGAGTGCCGAAGTCGGCGAGTTGCCTGCTTCGATTGCCGACGCTGATGAGTTGCTAGCCGTGCCCGACCCCGTGGACGCGGTGGATGACGGCGAACTCGACCTCTTTGACGGCGCGTCCGAGTTCTTTGACGCTGACCTTTTTGGCGACGCGTACGAATGGACTTTCGCCAACGGTGCCCGAGTCATGTACATCCGTTCCGAAACAGCCGAGAACCAGGTCAGCCTCCAGGCAGTCTCTGAAGGTGGATGGTCCGCTGGGGAACCGGCAGACCGTATGTTGGCCGGCAGGCTGGCCACCCGAGCGGTGCGTCAGAGCGGACTCGGGAATCTCAGCCCGGCTCAGTTGTCGCGTTACCTCGATGGCATCAGCGCCGCGGCGCAACCGTTCATCGGCGAGACGACCCAGGGCGTGGTCGGCGGCACCAGCACTGCCGACGTGGAGACGATGTTCCAGTTGATGCACTTGTTGTTCACTGAGCCACGGGTGGACGAACAGGCCTTCGCAGAAGTTGTCAATGTCGGTGAGATCCTCCTCAACCTGTCTCAAGTCGATCCTGGTGGGAAGGCATGGGTGGCATACAACCAAGCCCGCTATGGCGACGAGTTCGAATGGTTCAACCCGGTCGCGTCGCAGGAGACGCTCGATGCTCTTACTGCGGAGTCTCTGCTCGAACGCTACAAGCAGCGTTTTGCCAGCGTCGACGATCTGGTCGTGGTCGTGGCCGGTGATGTCGACCGCGAAACAGTCGAGCGGTTGGCTCGCACCTATGTGGGAACTCTGCCTGCAGGTGAACCGGACAGCTATGTGAACCGTCGCCCGCCCGCACCCGACGAGATCGTGCGCCAAGAGGTGGAACTCGGTCCAGATTCCCAAGCAACCGCGCTTGAGCTGTACCACGAGGTGCTGATGGACATAGACCCTGCCGTCGAGGTCGCTCTCGAAGTACTCGATGTCATTCTGGACGCCAGACTGGTCAACGACGTCCGCGAAGACATCGGTGCGACCTACTCCGTATCGGTGGGACTCTCGTCGTACTTCACCCCCGAGCAGGGAATACGGTCGAGTCTTGTCGCCTCGGGCGCTCCCGAACGGATGGATGAGATCGAAGCCGAAATCTTCCGCATTCTTGCCGATGTTGCCGGCGGCAATGTCCTCGCTGACGAATTCGCCAGCGCGGTTGCAGTCGTCCGCTTCAACTACGCGGGGCTCGGGAATGCAGACCTGATGCGTCCGCTAGCCCGACGGGCTTACGTTTCAGACGATCAACTGCCCACTCCGCAGCGTCTCATTACCGAACTGGGCCGGTTGGAACTGGCAGACGTACTGGTGCTGGCTGCGGCGATCTACGACCCCGACCAGTACATCAATATCGTTCGTGTGCTGTCTCCAACTGAAGGTTAGCTCTGGCCATAAGCGCTGTTCCAGGCAAAACCACAAAAGCAGCGCGATCAGGCAACCGCGGCCTATCTGTTTTAGAGATAGCTTCGACCGCGAACAATTATCAAACTTCATGCGACAATCGTCGGCTGGTTTCCTAAGTTGAAACTGCTAGCCGAACGGGGCACCCGAAGCCGCATCTTCGCATGGGCCAACGGGCTCCATCCAAGCGGGTGCTTATGCTTGACATGATCCAACTGACCGAGAACGTCGCAGGCCCGATCGGGTCTACGGCGTGGATGAACGATCCGGCGTGCAGCGGGCATGGTGATCTGTTTTTTGCGCCTTTTGCCGAACGTCCAGAGGCAAGGGTTCGTCGAGAAACAGCTGCCGAGCGAATCTGTAATTCCTGTGTGTCGCTCATCGAGTGCCGCGATTACGCCCGGACCAACCGGGAACTGGGGTTCTGGGGCGGCGAAAGTGAGTCGGAGCGGACCGCTGCTGGTTTCGCTCCCACCACGCCGATCATTGGTCGCAAGCGTGTGGCTGAACAGCGAGCCCGTGACGCAATGAAGAGCGCTTCTTAATCAACGCTCGTGAATCGAAGTTGACAGCCGTACTCACCGCCATAATACAAAGGTGACCGCGCAAGCTTGCTGTTCTCCGTCGCGTCCCGGCGACTCATCGGCGAGTGTTGCCGCTGGTGCTGGTGCTGGTGCTGCTGTTGGTTCCGAAGGTGTAGTTGCGCAGATGGTTGAGATCCCGGCGGGCACATTTCTCATGGGTACCTCCGATAACCGATTCCCAGCAGATCGCGAGGGGCCTGTCCGTGAGATCGCTACGGAAACGTACTTGATCGCTTCGCATCTCGTCACCAACGATGAGTTCGCCGCCTTTGTGAAAGCCACCGGGTTGGTCACGCTGGCCGAGTCTGACGGCTGGTCTTTTGTTTTTGCCGGAGTCCTGCCCGATGATTTCTGTGAAACCCGCGGAGTGGTGGGCGCGGAGTGGTGGCGGGTTGTCGAGGGCGCCGACTGGCAGCACCCGGCTGGCCCGCAAAGCAATCTCGAAGGTTTGGGCACTCATCCGGTCGTACATGTGACTTGGACCGAAGCCGCGGCCTATGCCGCCTGGGTGGGAGGGCGCCTGCCCAGCGAAGTCGAATGGGAACGGGCAGCTCGCGGTGGACTTGAGCAGGCAACGTTTGCGTGGGGCGATGAAATCACACCCGGCGGCGTCCACCAGTGCAACATCTGGCAGGGCACGTTCCCGACTCGGAACACGCTTGATGACGGATGGATTTCGACATCGCCCGTTGGCGCCTACCCGCCGAACGGCCTTGGGTTGTATGACACCGCCGGCAACGTCTGGGAATGGTGCGCCGATTGGTTTGACGACGGACGTTCCAGAGTGATCAGGGGTGGGTCATATCTGTGCCACGACTCCTATTGCAACCGCTATCGGGTTGGAGCTCGTTCGTCAAACACTCCCGACACCTGCACCGCAAACATGGGTATCCGCATCGCCGCGGATCCCGCAACTTGAGTTGCCTCTAGCCGCCCGGCTCCGGCTACGCCCGGCAACGACGACGCGTCCGCTTTAGAGGCCCAGGTAGCGGCCTCCGTCGACGGCCAGGGTCTGGCCGGTCATGTGGCGTGCCAACTCCGACGCCAAGAACACCGCCACTGGGCCGATATCGCTTGTTGGATCGCCGATCCGTCCTAGCGGAGTCCGCCCAAGCAGGCGGGCCTCAAGGGTTGGGTTTGCCGCTGTTGCGATGTCCATTGCCGGAGTCCATGCCACCGGAGCAATGGCGTTGACCCTCACCCCGTGGGGACCCCATTCACGAGCGAGACTCTTCAACAGACCTCTCTGGGCACCCTTCACAGCACCGTAGAGAGGCAGGTGGCCTGATCCTTCAATACCGCTTGGTGAGGTGAGCAGTATCAGCGACCCGCCATTGGAGCGGAGTTCTGGGAAAGCCGCTTGAGCGCAATGGAACACGGCGGTTGTGCTGGTCGCTATCTGCAAGGCAATGGTTTCGTCGTCGATCTCTTGAATTGGGCGTGGTGGTCCCGGCGGAGAGACCGCATTGTGGACGACCAGATCAAGGCGACCCCATTGTTTGAGCGCGGCAGCGACAGCCTCGTCCACATCGACTCGTTGGGTCACGTCGCAGCGGCAAAACAGGGCCTGGCCCCCTTGGTCGCGTATGGCTTTGGCGGCAGGCTCTCCATTGTCGGGTCGACGAGCGGCGATCACCACGTCAGCTCCCGCGGCAGCGAGGGCCGCAGCGATGCCCTCGCCGACTCCTTGGCCGGCGCCGGTGACGATCGCCACTCGGCCTTCAAGAAGCCCGCTCATCCCGGCATCCAAAGGCCGCCGTCAACGACCAAAGAAGCACCGGTCAGCGCGGCGAACGCGTTGGTGGTGAGGGCATCGACTACGAGGGAGACTTCGTTGGCTAGGTCGGGGACCCTCCCTAGCGGAGGGTCGTGCAAAGAGTTGGCTTCGGCCATGCCCGCTGCGTCGTCTGCTGACAGGAAAGCGCTTGGATCCAGGGTGATGGCATGGGCGCGTATGTGGTCTGCACCCCAGGTCTTGGCAAGCGATTTGGCCAGCAGGCGCAACCCCTCGGCAGCTCCGGCGAAGGCGGCGAATCCGTCGCCTCCCGCTGAGGCCATCAGCGGGACCAGATATATGATCGTGCCCTTGGCCGTGCGTAGCGGTTCGTGTGCCGCCCGAGCCAAGCGGATTCCTGATTCGAGTGGTTCGTCACAGGCCTCTGACCACTGTTGTGCGGTCAAGTCGCACAGGTCCATGCGTTGGCGGCACGCGCTCGGGTAGCGGGCGTGGACTACAAGGTCCAAGTGCTCCAGTGTTGGGAAGGAGGCGGAGATTGTTTCGTCGTAGATCGGTTCGTCTCCGAGACGAAGGAGGCTCCAGCCCGCGGCGACAAGGCCGACCCCTACCGAGTCGGCAGGATCACCGCTACCGACTACCAGGGCGGTACGAGACTTCTCAGAGGTCATCCGAGCCACTCCGGCCAGTCCAGCTTCGCTCATGGAGGGACTCTAGGGGCCAGGTCGCGCCCAAGAGAAATAGACAGCGGGCGTCCGGTTACTGGATCCAGCCTTGCGGTGAACTCGCCTGGTTGATTATCGGGAGCACATGAGCGCGGGTCGCCGACAGTCCTTCAAGGGCCGAGGGTGAACAAGGGCACAACCGAAACGCCGTCGCTTCGTTGGTAGGCGTAACCATCGGCAGCTGTGATCACGACGAGCGCGGCGGGCTTGCCCATTCGGGTTTCGTCTATCTTCTTGCTGACCGCCAGCAGGGAACGGGCTGCGCGATGGATTTGTTCGTCGCCGCCGAGTTTGACCTCAACGGCTATCCACCGGCCATCTCCGGCATCCACGATGGAATCGGCTTCCGTACCAGCGGCATCGGTGAATGAGTAAACTTCGGCGTCGCTCGCCTGGGCGTAGATCCGCAGCTCTTTGACAACCAGCGATTCGAAGAGTAGCCCGAGAGCCTCTGGATCGGCCAGCAAGGCCTGAGGGGTTGCTCTCAGTGCTGATACGGCTAGTGAGGGATCGCAGAAGTGGTGTTTGGGGCTGGTGAGCAGTGCTGAACGGGAGCGCAGATGGGTCGGCCACGCTGAGAGGGGTTCCAAGACATGCAACCGCTTGAGCGCATCAAGGTAGGAGCGGACCGTGTGGCGGCCCAGCGGAGCGTCGGCGCTGGTCTCTCTGGCGAGTTTGTTCAGGCTTGCTGCGGTGGCGACGTTGCGTGCAAGCGACCGAATCAGAGCCGACACTCGTACTGGGTCGCGCTCCACGCCGTCCACTTGGCGGATGTCTGTACGGGCTATGTCGTCGAGATAGCTGCGCAGAAACCGAGCGGTGTCCGCGACCGGTATCTGGGAGTCCAAACCGGGCCAACCCCCTCGGCACAAGGTGTCCACTACCTCAGGCAGGTGTTGGCCTGTCGGAGAGGCATCGCATTGGATTCCGTTCAGGAGATCGCCTAGGGATACGGCTTGCGAAGAAAGTCCCTGTTCCGCCAGAGACATTGTGCGCAGGGCGAGGCGCTGCACCCGCAGTGCCCCCGAATGCCGGGTGAGGTCGTCAGCAGGAGTAGCTGATCCCGTAAGTATGAACTGACCCGGCTCAGCCCGCCTGTCACAGGCGCCCCTGATGGCTCCCCACAGCGCTGGAGCGCGCTGCCACTCGTCAATGAGGCGTGGTGTGGCCCCCTCAAGCACCCTGTCAGGTACGGCTTGGGCCAAGGTCAGCGCTGCGCGGTCTTGCTCTAGGAGCACTTCGCTGCGGGCGAATCGTTTGGCGAACCAGGTCTTCCCGCAGCCTTTGGGGCCTTCCACGAGTAATGCTCGGGCTGTTCCCAGAGTGCTTTGCGCCTCTGTTTCGGCAATTCGTTCCCTATAGCCGACCGGGGTCAGGGTTGTGGTGTTGTGACTGGTCTGGAGTTCACCATTCATCTGGCTAATCTACCATTTTCGGTAGTATTGATCTACCAAAAACGGTAGATTGGCTATCCAAACCTGAACTCGTCCGACCGGGCAGAGGTCATTTGAGCCACTCTGGCCAGTCGTGGGAGATTCTCAAGGTCCAGTTGGGATCGCGTTTTTCCATGAACGCCATTACGCCTTCTTTGGAATCTGCAGTGCCCATCAGATGCAGGTGCAGTTCGCGCTCCAAGGTGTTGATCTCCTCGGGTGTAGGTGCAGACATCCACAGGAGCCGCTTCGATACTCCTACCGACAGCGGCGCAGTGTGGGTTGCCAGATCGCGGGCGAGTTCGGTGGCTTGCCCCAGCACTTCTGCAGCGGGAGCGCTTTGTGAAGCTAAACCCCAGGCTGCGGCCTCGGAACCGCTGAACATACGTCCGGTGAGCATCAAATCAGTGGCTCGGGCGTACCCCACGAGCCGGGGGAGTGTCCAGTGGGCGTGGAGGTCGGGCATTATTCCCCGACGAACTTGCACGATGCCGAGTTTCGCCTCGTCAGCGACGATGCGGATGTCGCATTGCAGTGCCATGGTCAGGCCGATCCCGACGGCGTGGCCGTTGATTGCGGCAATAACCGGTTTGCGAACGTCCCATGGATGGAAGTCGTCGAGCGGGTCTGAGGAGAAGGGCGGTTTTTTGTTCCCCGTGGTGTCGGTGCTGTCGGGCGTGCCGAATACACCGGTGCCGCCTGAGAAGTCAGCCCCGGCACAAAATGCTCTTCCCGCGCCAGTGATCACAACCACACGCACCTCGTCGTCGGCATCGCAGGCGCGCAACGCAGCGGTGAGCGAGCGCCCCATCGCCGAAGAGAACGCATTGAGACTTTCGGGGCGGTTCAGTGTCAACACCGCTACCCGGTCGTCGACAGCGACGGTGAGATCAACCAGTTCGGTGGATTCGGCCAATTCGGCGACGCTCACCGGCGATAACCCCCGGGGTGCGGGTGGGTACCGTCGAGGCTCATAACGGTTATGCCTTCCCGTTCGAGAACTCCAAGGCTCGACTCGATTTCGCCGGTGTGATCCGCGTGGCAGTCACACAGCCAGAGGATCGCCTCGCACATTGCCTCCATCGACTCGATCTGGTCCTCGGACAGGATGTGCCCGACTATTTTGTCGGCGCCTTCGGACATGACCGCGGCGGCGGGTTCCACGGTGTTGAGGCGAATTCCGGTGCCGTGCAGTTCAGAGGCCATGGCGGTTGTGACCCGGTTGAGCATTGCTTTGGAGGCCCCATAGAACCCGAAGACTCCCTTGACTCCGCTGAGGTCGTACGGCGGGCCTTCGGGGTGGTTCGACGATGCGCTGGAGAGGTTGATGATCCAGCCCTCTCCGTGTTGGCGCATCGACGGGATCACAGCTTGAGCCAGATCGACAGGGCAATGGATGTTGAGTTCGACCATGAGACGCCGCCGCTTCAACGGATAGTCCTCTATCGGCTGGTATATCGCCCCAGCAGCGTTGTTGACAAGGATGTCGATTGGACCGCCGAGCGCGGCGGTCGCCTCTGGCACCACTCTGGCGCGGTCTGAGTCGTCGGTGAGATCGGCGACGATCAACGCTGCTTCGGCACCGAGCTGTCGGCATATCTGCGCGGTTTCGTTGAGCGAACCGGGAAGAGTCGGATGCTCGTCCAGAGTGCGCGCCACCAGCGCCACCGCCGCGCCTTCGGCTGCAATACGCTTCGCCGCACCAGCCCCAATCCCTCGACTAGCCCCCGTGATGATCGCCCGCCGTGACGCGAGACGCTTCGTGTCTGTCATGGCGCGACTCTAGGCAACTAGGCAGTGACGCCAACAATCCGTTCTATTGACGGTTCCCTGGGGCGCACCCCGGACGAATTTGACTGGGCTATCGACACTCGGCCGGGTTCGTGACCGCGGCAGTCGGCATCGCCTGTTTGGGTCGGTGTTTGTTGAACGCGTTGATGGGGCGAAGTTGGCTGATGAGGCGCTGTTGGTGACAGCGACACGGAGAGGCGATTGCGCAGCTCAGATGACGAGGACGGCGAGACTGTGGAGGGCGCAATGTGCGCCACACCAGAAGCTATCCGAGCGGCACGCGCGAACCGCCCGGTGAACGTGGCGCGAGGGTGTGTCACGTCTGCGACTAAGACACCCAGCTAACGCCCTCGGGAAGGTTGGTGGTCCAGTCCCAGCATTGGGCGGTGCCGTCGGTTCTGATCCCACACGAATGGGCCCCGCCGGCTGTGATGGCGGTGAACGTACCTGTGGGCGCATCGGTTTGACCGGAGTCGTTGTTGCCCCAGCATTGGGCGGTGCCGTCGGTTCTGAGCCCACACGAATGGTACTGGCCGGTTGTGATGGCGGTGAACGTACCTGCGGGCGCATCTGTTTGACCGAAATGGTTGTCGCCCCAGCATTGGGCGGTGCCGTAGGTTCTGAGCCCACACGAATGGTACTGGCCGGTTGTGACGGCGGTGAACGTACCTGCGGGCGCATCTGTTTGACCGGAGCCGTTGTTGCCCCAGCATTGGGCGGTGCCGTCGGTTCTGAGCCCACACGAATGTTCACCGCCGGCTGTGATGGCGGTAAACGCACCAAGTGGCGCATCGGCTTGACCGGAGCCGTTGTTGCCCCAGCATTGGGCGGTGCCGTCGGTTCTGAGCCCACACGAATGGTCCTGGCCGGCTGTGATGGCGGTGAACGCACCTGAAGGCGCATCGGTTTGACCGAAGCTGTTGTTGCCCCAGCATTGGGCGGTGCCGTCGGTTCTGAGCCCACACGAATGGTCCCCGCCGGCTGTGATGGCGGTGAACGTACCTGTGGGCGCATCTGTTTGACCGTAGAAGTTGTAGCCCCAGCATTGGGCGGTGCCGTCGGTTCTGAGCCCACACGAATGGCTCCCGCCGGCTGTGATGGCGGCGAACGCGCCTGTGGGCGCATCGGCTTGACCGGAACTGTTGTAGCCCCAGCATTGGGCGGTGCCGTCGGTTCTGAGCCCGCACGAATGGTCCTGGCCGGTTGTGATGGCGGCGAACGTACCTGTGGGTACATCGGTTTGACCGAAGCTGTTGTAGCCCCAGCATTGGGCGGTGCCGTCGGTTCTGAGCCCACACGAATGGTCCCCGCCGGCTGTGATGGCGGTGAACGTACCTGCGGGCGCATCGGCTTGACCGTAGAAGTTGTAGCCCCAGCATTGGGCGGTGCCGTCGGTTCTGAGCCCACACGAATGGCTCCCGCCGGTTGTGATGGCGGCGAACGTACCTGCGGGTACATCGGTTTGACCGGAACTGTTGTAGCCCCAGCATTGGGCGGTGCCGTCGGTTCTGAGCCCACACGAATGGCTCCCGCCGGCTGTGATGGCGGTAAACGCACCTGCGGGCGCATCGGCTTGACCGAAGTCGTTGAAGCCCCAGCATTGGGCGGTGCCGTCGGTTCTGAGCCCACACGAATGGCCCCCGCCGGCTGTGATGGCGATAAACGCACCTGAGGGTACATCGGTTTGACCGTTGCTGTTGTAGCCCCAGCATTGGGCGGTGCCGTCGGTTCTGAGCGCACACGAATGGCTCCCGCCGGCTGTGATGGCGGTAAACGCGCCTGAAGGCGCATCGGCTTGACCGTAGTAGTTGTAGCCCCAGCATTGGGCGGTGCCGTCGGTTCTGAGCCCACACGAATGGCTCCCGCCGGCTGTGATGGCGGTAAACGCGCCTTGTGGCGTGGGATCAGGCTCAGCGTCGCCGTCGCAGTCTGGGCTGGTGGTGTTGATGGTTACGTCCGGTTCGTTCTGGTAGCGGTACAGGAACGTGATCAACTGGGCACGCGTCAACGTGTCATCAGGCGCGAACGTGGTCGGTGATGTGCCGGTGGTGATACCGGTGTGAGCCATCCAAGACACACCGCCTTGTTGCCAACCCGCAACAACGTCAACGAAACTGTGCGCAGGCGCAGCAGGCTCACCAGCCAAACGATGCAAAAACGTCGCGGCTTGGGCACGCGTCAACGTTTCGTCAGGTGCGAAGGTGGTTGGTGACGTACCAGTGGTGATACCGGTGTTGGCCATCCACGAGATCGCATCGTTTTGAGACGCGTCTGTTACGTCGGTGAACGAATGAACATCACCGGCATCGGGCTGGTTTTCCATGTTGTAGATCCACACCGCTGTTTCACCACGCGACACCGGAGTTTCTGGCCCGAAACAGAACCCCGCAATGTCGGCGATTCCGTTGTCTGTGGACCATTGCACCGCGTCGGTGTACCAAGTGCCTTCACCCACATCGCCATATCCCGCCACCGCCCCAGCCGGTGACGGCAACCCCATCAACAACCCAGCCGTCAACACAGCCACAACCCCGATCGCCGCCAACGCCCGAACCCGCCCCAAACGCCCCGGCACACCAGACACCCGCGCCGGCTCAGACCCAACTGCGTCGGGTGTCGTCGCCACGTCGCGCTCTCCAACAGACAAATGATCGTCAGCCATGACCGGCTCCCTTCGCAACGTCGCCCCGGCACGTTACCGGAACCCACAAAATATTCATGTCACACGCGCAGGAAATTCACCTCGCGCCACGAGCAAATTGAGTCCCCAGCCGCCTCGGCCGTGCCCGTACTTTCCGGGCGTGATAACTATTTCTCGGGTGAGAAATGGATAGGAACAGCCGGCACACAACGATCCGCCGCGCCGCCCGATCCGCCGGCCGCGACTCGGTCAATTACATCGACACCTCCTAATCAGGCCCTCAACTCAAAGGGCGGTGCGAGGTTCCAACCCCCTCCGCCCCACCGCCTCATCAATTGCCGTGCCCGACGACGGATAGGTGTTCTGAACATAACCGCGTGGAGTGAAGGCTATTCGTCGAGGAAATGGGTGGTGATGGCGACGGCGGCGGCTCCGATGGTTGAGGCTATGGCGACTGCCAACCAGGCGGGGTTCGGCGGCAGGTCCAACTGGAAATAATCGCGTGAGAACGACCAGAACAACGTCAATACATAAACACCGGTCATCGCAATCGGCAAGGCGATTTTGGCCGGTTTGAGAGGCAGGCTGACGAGCACCAGGATCACCAAAACGATTGCCAGCAGAGTAGCGGTGGAGGCAGTGCGGGCTTCGGCCAGCGACACATCATCCATGCGTCGAACGACCTCATAAAGGGCATAGGTCACGGCGCCGGTGATAAAGCCCGCGGGCAACGAGAAGCGCAGCACCCGTCTCAGAAAACCAGGGTGGACCAGGGCATCGTTGGGAGCGAGAGCCAAAAAGAAACCGGGTACGCCAATCGAGAAGGTCCCGATGAGTGTGAGTTGGCGGGGAAGGAACGGGAAAGGCGCGCCGAGGATGCTCGCCAAAGCAGTGAGCAGCACCGCGTAAGCGGCTTTGGTGATGAACAGGTTGGCGACCCGCTCAATGTTGTTGATAACCCGGCGACCCTCAGCCAACACCCGGGGAAGTGTCGAGAACTTGTTGTCGAGCAGGACCAACTGCGCGACTGCCCGGGTCGACGACGACCCTGAACCCATGGCAATACCCATGTCGGCGTCCTTGAGTGCCAACACATCGTTGACCCCGTCGCCGGTCATTGCCACAGTTCGTCCTCTTCCCTGCAAGGCGTGGACCATCGCTCGTTTCTGATACGGGGTGACCCGGCCGAACACAGTGCCGGCCTCAAGGGCATCGGCGAAGTCCTCAGGTTCGCTCGGCAGAGAGCGCGCGTCGACGAAAGAGTCGGCCCCACTGATCCCGGCGCGGCGCGCCACCGCAGCAACCGTCGCGGGGTTGTCACCGGAGATGACTTTGAGCATGACCCCCTGATCGCGAAAGAACGCGAGTATTTCGGGGGCGTCGCTGCGCACAGTGTCTTCAAGATGTACCAATGCCACACCTTCGACTGCCGACGGCAGGGTTTCGTCGCTCCAAGGCCCCTCTGCACGGGCGACCAGAAGCACTCTGGTGCCGCTTGCAGCGACCTCGGCGGCCCTCGTGCGACCAGCGGTGTCGCTGTCGTCAAAGACGATGTCGGGTGCCCCGAGGAAATAGCAGCCACGGTCCGCGAACGACGCCGCAGCCCACTTGCGGGCCGAAGAGAACGGCAGACTCTCCGTCAGCGCCCAATCCTCCGGCTCTGTGTGGGTTGCTGCAATCGCGGCGAGGGTGGCGTTGGGTGCAGGATCGGCCGCAGCGAGTGCCCCGAGGGCCTCCGCGGCATGCTGCGCGCTGAACGAACCGAGCGGTTCAACCGAACCCAAAGAGA
Source organism: Candidatus Aldehydirespiratoraceae bacterium (assembly GCA_965249055.1). Classification (GTDB taxonomy): domain Bacteria; phylum Actinomycetota; class Acidimicrobiia; order Acidimicrobiales; family Aldehydirespiratoraceae; genus VXYK01. The sequence goes on from CBDFKX010000002.1 coordinate 1,826,559, forward strand.
TTTCGCCGGTCGTGATCGTGCCGGTCTTGTCGAGACACAGCGTGTCGACTCGAGCCAGCAACTCAACCGATCCGAGTTCCTTGGCAAGCGCCCGGCGACGCGCCAAAGCGATCACTCCGGCGACGAAACTCAACGAGGTGAGCAACACCAGGCCGTCGGGAACCATGGCGACTGCCGCGGCGACGGTTCCCTGCAGGGCGTCCTGCCAAGCATCAAGAGCAGCCAACTGACGCAACAGCAGCAGCAGAGCGGTTGGCGGGATGATGAACGACAACCAGCGCAAGATTACATTGACCCCCCGCCGCAGTTCACTGTGGGAGAGTTCGAAACGACGGGCATCCTCTGACAACTTGGCAGCGTAGGAATCCGCGCCTACACGCGTGGCCCGATACATTCCCGAGCCGGCAGAAACAAACGAACCCGACAACACTTCGCTCCCCGCGGCCTTCTCGACAGCGTCGGCTTCCCCGGTGAGCAACGATTCGTCGATTTCGAGGCCCAAACCGGATATCACCTCACCATCCACGACCACCTGATCACCCGGTGCGAGTTCCAGGACATCATCGGCCACCACGCCGCTGATGCCGATCTCGGAGGTTTCACCATTGCGTCGGACCCGCGCTTTGGGAGCGGACAGCACCGCTAGAGCGTTGAGGGTTCGGCGAGCCTGCAGCTCTTGAGCGATGCCGATCACACTGTTGCTCACCACCACACCCGCAAAAAGGGCATCGGCGGGGTAACCGGCGATCAAAATAAGTACCAGCAGTGTGGTGATGATGCCGTTGACCGGTGTTAGTACGTTGGCTTTGACGATCTCACCAAAAGAGCGGACAGGGGCATCGGGCACATCGTTGATGAGTCCTTTGGCGACCCGTTCTTCGACTTGGGTAGTGGTGAGTCCACTGATCACGGTCTCAGAGTCTCCGCATCTTGTTCTGTTGTGTCTTGTTCTGGTGTGTCTTGTTCAAGCGTGTCGACGTAGCGGTAGCCATCCGGGAACATCTCCAAACGATGCCGTGGACCCCCCAGCGTGACATCGTTGGCCTCATAACCACCGTCGCCAGCCCACATGGCGACCGGGCCCTGCTCAGAGTTGCCGATGCGGGTTGCGTGGTGCCGGGGTGCGCGAGCTTCAAGGTGAGCCAAGGCCGCTTGCGCGCTGTGGTGATCACGAAGCGTGGCAAGTGTCACCCAGGTCGGTGGAGCGAGCTCGATTTCGCCTTCGTGATGCCGTTGCAAACAGGCCTTTGGAGTCATCCATTCGCCCTCGACGATCTCTCCTTCGTCGATTTTTACCGCTCCTTCATCTTCGCGTCGGTCGTTGACACGCGCCGCAAAAAACCAGGTGGCGTAACGTTTGGGAGCGATTGCTGGAGGGATCCAGTGAGCGAATATCACCATTGAATCGGGGTCGACGTCGATTTCGGCTTCCTCGTGGGCTTCGCGAGCTGCGGCATTGCGAGCCGCGGCCAGATCGTCGAGGGCTGATCCGTTAACCCCGATGCGGTCGCTGTCATCAACACGTCCGCCCGGGAATACCCACATGCCTCCGAAAGCGATCTTCGAGTTCTTGCGCAACATCAAGGTCTCGATACCGTCGTCTGTGTTACGCAGCAGTACCACCGTGGCTGCCGCGATGGCGGGTGAGTCGCCGTGCTCGCGTGCGTAACGAGCCCACTCCCGAAACCGAGCACGATCGGCCGCGACTCGGTCTTCGGTGCTCATTGGACAGTGCTCACTGGATTACCCCGGCCTCACGGAGTTCGTCGAGACGATCACCCCAGCCGTACTCGGTCAGGACTTCGTCGGTATGAGCGCCGAGCACAGGTGCTTCAGGCGAACGGATCTCTGCTTTAGTTTTAGTGAATCGGGCTGGTGGACGCGGTTGTTGAACACGGCCCAGCAACGGACTCTGGTGAGTCACAAAGGTTTCGTTGTGCACGACTTGGGGGTCATCGGCGACCTGGTCCACGCCGAGCACCACACCGAATGGCACATCGTTGGATTCCATTGCTGTAGTTGCCTCGGCCAGAGTGCGGGTTGCGGCCGAGGCGTACACTTGGCGCATCAAGGCGCTCATTTCCTGTTTGTTCTGTACCCGGTCAGCCATCGTGGCCAGCAGCGGATTTGATGAGTCAACTTCGAATGAAGCAGCGATGCCGTGGAACTCGGCGTCGGTCACCGGCGTGACCACAATGAACCCGTCGAGCAGTCGCATCGCCTTCTGCCGTGCAGAAGGCGATTGCGACACATGCGGCACGTCGTTGTCGAGAAGTATCTCGTGGCCTGCGGCATCGGCGAAGAGGAAACTGACAACCGAATCGAGCATCGAACACTCGACTACCTGGCCACCAGCTCCGCGCTCGCGGGCCAACAAAGCCGCGGTGATGGCCTGACAGGCGGTGTAGGCAGTGATCTTGTCGGCAGCAACCTGGCGAAGGAAGGTCGGCTCGTCGTCGTACAACCCCATTTGCGAGGCAGCCAGCCCGGCTTGGGCCTGAACTACCGAGTCGTAGACACGGCGATGGGCATACGGACCGGTCTGACCGAATCCCGACAAGGCAGCGATGACCAGGTCTGGGTTGCGGGCATGCAAGGCGTCGGCACCGAGTCCCATGCGATCCAGAGCGCCGGGACGCATGTTCTGCACGAACAGGTCGGCGTCTGCCACGAGATCAAGCACGATGTCGCGCCCGCGCTCGTCGTGGGTGTCAACCGCTATCGCACGCTTACCTCGGTTGCAGACCTGGAACATGGCCGAGATGCCCGCTTTGATGACACCCACGTAACGGCCCTGATCACCGAAACCCGGCAGCTCGATTTTGATCGCCTCGGCGCCTTGATCGACCAGCATTCCGACAGCCAGTGGCCCGCTAAGAGCCACCGACAACTCCACGATTTTGATGCCGTCGAGCGGTCCGCTCATTGGGGCGCGGTGAGGTTGGCCGGCATACCGGAGAAGTAGGCTGATTCTTCTATGAGTTTGTGGCTGCGCCACCCCTCGGGGGTGCGGACAAGTTCGTGGTGGTACCAACCGCCGGTTTGCCAGGCTGATTTATCGGGCATGACCATCGGATTGTGGAACATGACTTCGGCCGTTGCGTTGTCGCCGTCGATGTTGATGTCGAAGTTGGCGACCAGATGTTGTGTGGCCGGAAACTGGGCGAGAGCCGCATCGAGCCAGGTGACCATGTCCTCCACCCCGCTGGCAGTTCCGCCGGCAGAGGTGTAGTCAATGAAGGCGTCTTCGGTGAACACTGAGCGGTACAGGTCCCAGTCTTTGCGGTCTACAGCTTTGCCGTATCGGGTCATCAGTGCCTGTATTTCCAGGTGATCAGAAATTTCTTGGATATCCATCTCAGCAGGGTAGGCGATCACAGACACGTCGGGTATTTCAGGCACATCGGGTATTTCAGGCACATCGGGTATTTCAGGCACATCGGGTATTTCAGGCGCTCTGGCACTTCAGGCATCGACGGTGACCTCAACGGCGCAGCCTTGTTCGATTGATTTGTGGGCGGCGACTCCGACAGCCACGGCCCACATGCCGTCTTCAAGGCTCACTGCAGGTTCTCCTCCTGACCGGATCGCCTCCAAAAAACCGAGATGTTCGAGATAGGACGCACCGTGGTGGCCGCCGGTGTATTTGATCCTGGAGTCCACAACGGCCTCTTCTTCGACATTTCCCACCCAATGTTCGCCACGACGACCCACGCGTATGGTCGAACCCGGGAGCATTGATTCAACCTTGCCGGCATCGCCGACTGCCACGACTTCTTCCTGGTTCTTGGTGGCATCGGCGAACATACAGAGATCGACCATGCCGCGCACACCGTTGGCGTAGTCGACGATGACGAAGGCGTTGTCGAGAATGTCGCAGCGTTTGCCGTCGTAGTACTTGTCGAGGTGGTTCACGTCCTGGCCGCCTGATGCATAGACACGGGTTGGTCGCTCTCCGACCAACAGATTCATCAAGTCGAAGTAGTGACAGCATTTTTCGACGAGTGTGCCGCCGGTGTTGGCATTGAAACGGTTCCAGTCGTTGACCTTCTCAAAGAACGGAAAGCGATGTTCGCGGATCGACACCATCTTCAACTCACCCACAGTGCCTGCCCGAACCTCCTGCACAAGTCGCGCCACTGGTGGCATGTAGCGATATTCCAGGCCTACCCAGGCGACTGCGTCGTGTGAGCGGCTGGCCTCGACTACAACTCGACAGTCATCGAGCGTGGTGCAGAGTGGTTTCTCGACCAGCACATGCAGGCCAGCGGCCATAGCGTCGAGCAGGGGAGAGACATGGCGATGGTTGGGTGTGGCGATCACAACCGCGTCGCACAATCCACTGTCGATCAGTGCCCGATCGTCGCTGAACTCGGCCGGCGCAGGAGCCTCTTCGGCGAGGTTGTTGGCATTGGCGGCGTTGACCGCAGCGATCCTGGCCTGCGCCCGCGAGGGCTCGTGCGGGTCACATATAGCTGTGAGAGCCGCGCCGTTGAGAGCACCGATATTGGCTATATGTTCACAACCCATCATTCCCGTACCGATCACGCCATAACGGACGACATCGTGGTCGCCATCGGTCAGAGGGCGGTTCGTCGTTTCTGTCATCGGTTCATGCTAGGCAAGGTCCATGAAAATTGATTCAAGAGTGTTACCCGACGGGCGACGAGTTGGCCCTTTGTCATGGGGTTGTTGGCGTCTGGTTACCGATGACGTCTCCGAGGCCCTCCGCCGTATGGAGACGGCGCTGTCGCTTCAGATGAACATGATCGACACCGCTGACGTCTACGGACTCGACTGGGGCGGCACCGCGTTTGGGCTCAGCGAGTCGATTATCGGCCGTGTGCTAGCGCAAGCTCCGGGGTTACGAGACGAGATCGTGCTGGCCACGAAGGGCGGCATAGATCCGGGAGTGCCCTACGACAGCAGCCCCGCTTATCTCGAATCAGCCGTAGACGCTTCGCTGACACGACTTGGGGTTGAGCGCATAGACCTCTGGTATGTCCACCGGCCCGACATGCTCACCCACCCCGCCGATGTCGCCGACACGCTGGCCGGTCTGGTCGCGAAGGGTAAGCTGGCGGCCATCGGCGTGTCGAACCATACAGTCGCCCAGGTGGACGCCCTGATGGCACATCTGCCCGCCGATGTCCCCGTAGCCGCCAACCAGGTCGAGTTCTCCGCTGCTCATCTGTTGCCGTTGCGCGACGGCACCCTCGACCAGTGCATGCGTGACCAGCGCATGGCAGTGGCTTGGAGCCCGCTCGGAGGTGGCAACCTGATGGCTGCGGGCGCGGATTCTGCTGAGCCTGAGGGGACACAAACTGCACTGCTCGCGGTCGTCGATGAACTGGCCGCAAACCACGGCGTGTCGAGGGCAGTGATTCTGGTGGCCTTCGTGCTGGCTCATCCGTGTTCGCCGGTGGTCGTGATCGGCACTCAGAACACTGATCGCATGGCCGATCTAGCCGGCGCGGTGGATGTGTCGTTGAGCCGCGCCGAGTGTTACCGGATCATCGAAGCTTCTGAAGGAGTTCGGTTGCCATGAACTTGTTACCTGCTGGCCAAGAGCCGATCGAGGTCGCGTGGTTCTCGGCGTTGTGCGACGACGACTATGTGTTCTTGGGAGTTCCAGACCTCACTCTTCAAAGTTCGTGGGACCATTGCGCCTCGATTGTTACCGCCGCCGATCGTCACAACTACGACAACGTCTTGTTGCCTTCGGGCTACGCGCTGGGGATCGACAACGCCGCTTTCGCCGCGGCAATAGCCACCCGCACTGAACAGATCCGCCTGCTCCTTGCTATTCGCATGGGTGAGTTCGTCGCTCCTCAGGTCGTTCGCCAAGTGGCGACACTGCAGCAGATCGCGGCCGGTCGTTTGACGATCAACATCATCAGCAGTGACCTCCCTGGCGAGACCATGGCATCTGAGCCCCGTTACCGCCGCAGCACCGAGTACATGCATGTGATCCGCGAACTGCTTGATGGCCGCCCTGTTGATTTCCACGGCGAGTTCCTTGATCTGACCCTGGATCCGCCACGGATTGCCATCGAGGGTTCCGGGTGTCCCCCGTATTACTTCGGGGGACTGTCCGAAGCGGCACGGGAATGCGCGGCTCGTGCCGCGGATGTCTTTTTGATGTGGCCCGATGTTGTCTCCGGCGTAGAGAAGGTGAAGGCCGACATGGACGCTCGTGCTGGCGCATATGGGCGCACATTGGCTTATGGGTGGCGCTCTCATGTGATTGTTAGGGAGACCGAGGACGAAGCTCGGGCCGCGGCACGGCGTCTTTTGTCCAAGCTCGATGATGCAACTGGTGCTGAGATCCGGGCTCGATCCCTTGACTCGAAGAGTGCCGGTGTTGCCCGTCAAGCAGAACTGCGTGAGGGTGCCGACGAAGAGGGGTACGCCTCGCGTCACCTGTGGACGGGAGTCGGTCGGGCCCGTTCTGGGGCCGGAGCGGCAATTGTCGGCAACCCTGATCAGGTGCGCGACACGATAATCGAGTTGGCCGAGGCCGGAATGAGCGCCTTCATTCTGTCGGGTTACCCTCACCTTGCCGAGTGTGATTTGTTTGCTCGCTACGTATTGCCTGAACTCAATCATGGACGACTTGAAATCCAACCACAGCCGGTGGTGCTCGGCCCTTGACTCTGCTGGTTTGACTCTGCTGGTTTGATCGGGCTGGTTCAGCTCTGGAGGGTGCCCGAGTTTTGTAGTTTTGACGGTTGCGGTATACGAACATATGTTCGATACTAAAGCGATGGCAGCAGCTATTGCAGAGTCGCAGGAAGATCGCCGAGCTCGTTTGCGGCTTGTGGCTGACCGGGTTGCACCCTTGGCGTTGGCTCACCAACGCACTTTGCCGCTTCTTCCGGCCGTCTCTGATCTCTTTGTCGGTGGATCGCTTCAGCGTGGGCTCACTGTTGCGGTCAACGGTATTGGTGCCACGTCCATGGCTCTGGTGCTGGCAGCGGGTCCTTCACAGGCTGGCTCATGGACTGCTCTTGTAGGCACCGAGGAGTTGGGGCTTGCCGCTGTGGCGGAGGCGGGAATCGCGCTCGAACGATTGCTGGTCGTTGGTCCCGTTGATTCTTCGACTAACGCCGGGGTTGTAGCGGCTCTTATTGGCGCTGTTGATGTGGTGCTGGTTGGACCGGGTTTGCGGTTTCGGCCCGCTGATCTGCGCCGCTTGTCGGCTCGTCTTCGGGAAAGTGGATCGGTGTTGATACAGATCGGGTCTAGTCGGATCGAATCCAGCAAGATCGGATCCAGCCAGATCGAATCCAGCAAAGGGCCGGGTGTCGATGTCGGGGTTCGGGTGATGACATCGCAGTGGTCGGGGCTCGGGGATGGGCATGGTCTTTTACGTTCAAGGAAGGTGGAGGTGCAGACTCAGGGACGTGGCGCGGCCACAAGGGCGAGAGCCGTCTCGCTCCTTCTTCCCGGTCCCAATGGTGTGCCGATGCGCCCCGATGTTCCCGTGTGCTCTGGGTTGCCTGAGTGCCCCGATGTTCCCGTGTGCTCTGGGCTGCCTGAGTGCCCCGATGTTCCCGTGTCCTCTGGGTTGCCTGAGTGCCCCGATGTTCCCGTGTGCTCTGGTCTGCTGCGACCCGAAGTGGCTGCGGTGTGACTGTGGCCGTGCGGACTTTGGTGGTGTGGTGCCCCGATTGGCCGTTGGTTGCTCTGGGTTTCTCGCTTGATGAACCAGTGGCGGTGGTGTTCGCCAACCGTGTTGTGGCCGCCTCGCCGGTGGCCAGAGAGTATGGAGTTGTCCGCGGGCTTCGTCGGCGGGTAGCGCAGGCCCGCTGTGTCGAACTCAACGTTTGTGAGCGCGACCTGGACCGTGAGGCGCGGACCTTTGAGCCTGTTCTTGGCGCACTCGACGACGTGACACCGGGGGTCGAGGTCACACGTCCGGGTACTTGTGCGTTTGTCACCCGCGGTCCAGTTCGATATTTTGGAGGTGAGGTCGCGCTGGTTGAGTTGGTCCTTGCCCGAACAGGTGAAGTCATTGGAGAACTGGTCGCAGGTTGTCTGAAGGGTGCGTGTGCGGGTGTGGTTCGTGTGGGGATCGCTGATGGGCCGTTTGCAGCTTCGTTGGCGGCGCGATCCGCCGACCTGGTACGAATTGTCGAACCCGGTCACAGCCCTGAGTTTCTGGCACCAATGCCGGTCTCGGTGCTGGGTCGTCGCGAACTCAGCGGTGGCTCCGGGCTGTCTAGTGGCTCCAGGTCACCTGATGGCTCCGGGTTGACTGAGGTACTGGCACGGCTCGGCCTGGGCACTCTCGGAGCTTTCGCTGCTCTGAAGACAGCAGATGTTCTGGGACGCTTCGGCAACGAGGGGATAAGCGCTCATCGTCTCGCCAAAGGTCTTGATGAACGCTCACCCAAGGGGCGGCTGCCACCACCCGATTGGTCCGTTGTCAGTGAGATCGACCCTCCGGCAGATCGCATCGACCGGGTTGCGTTCTGCGCCCGTTCGTTGGCTGATGAGCTTCATCAACGGCTCAGATCAGAGGGGGTGGAGTGTGTCCGTATCGCGATTGAAGCAGAGACCGAGCACGGCGAGTCCATGGTGCGTGTCTGGCGTCATGAAGGGACGTTTTCGGCGGCGGTGATAGCGGATCGGGTCAGGTGGCAGTTGGATGGTTGGCTCAGTGGACGGGCGGGTGGTTCTGCGGCTCGGCCGACCGGAGGTATTACCCGAGTTGTTCTGGCACCCCAAGAAGTTGTTGCAGCTGGTGGCTGTCAACTCGACTTCTGGGGTAGCGGCAGCGCGAACGAGACCGACAGGCGGGCAGCGCGTGTTGCAGATCGACTGCAGGGGCAACTGGGTGCGGAGGCAGTTCGGGTGCCTGTGTATCACGGTGGTCGCCATCACAATGAGCAACTGAGGTTGGTTCCGTCCGCTGATGTTGAGCTGCTAGGTAGATCAGTGACTGCGGCTGACACACCTGGATCTGTTGGTGCTGATGGTGTCGCTCCCTGGCCTGGGGTTTTGCCCGCTCCTTCACCTACCCGAGTGCTGTCGGCACCCTGCGCGGCGGAGTTGCTCGACGCCGATGGCTCAGCAGTTGTGGTCAGCGGACGTGGATTGTTGTCGGCCCCTCCTCATTTGTTGTCGATCGACGGCCGTTCGTCTGAAGTTGTGGCCTGGGCCGGCCCGTGGCTCCTTGATGAGCGCTGGTGGGATGATGAGCGGCGTTGTCGGCAGGCTCGTTTTCAGCTTCTAACTGATGATGGCCTGGCACGTCTTGTGGCTCTCGATTCAGGCCAATGGAGTGTTGTCGCCATCTGGGATTAGCGTTGCCCGTCTGAGGTCCCTGCTTCGCTAACTTGCAAGGTCGTATGCTTTATTGAATGCCTTTAGCGGAAGCGAATTTTCTGGATGTCAAGGGCGTCCAGGCCTTCTTTGCCGTCCTGCCTGAGCCAATCCTCTTGACCCAACCACATGGGGAGTAATGCCTCTTCGATGTCGGAGGTCAACCGATCCCCGGCGAGGCTCCTGACCAACGCCGGAGACAGCTCGCCTAGTGCTCGAAGCGCCAGAAGGCGAGCGTTGCCAACGGTCCGGGTGGCCTCAAGCAAAGCGTCAACGCAGCGATGACGCTGAAATAGTTGAGCTGCAGTAGGGGCTCTTATGGCGTCGCCGTCCGCAAGCCAGGAGACAAGCTTGTTTCGGAGGTCTTCCGACAACTCATCTACAGCCGCGATCGCATGCAACGCCACGAGAGGCTCAGCATCTACGAATCTGTCGAGCAGCAACTCGGGTTTGCTCGCTATGCCCTGACCCAACCCCCATACCGCCGCCGCTCTCAATTCGCTTGGGAGGCTTGATCGCGCCGCGATCTCGGCAAGAGCTTCGGCAGCAGCGTCATGTGGTAGTTCAGACATCGCGAGCACCGCTTCCATTTGCTGATCGACCTTGCTTGCAGGGTCCAAAATCTGCTGCATGATCTTGCCGATCCACTGATCGGGTTCAAGTCGAGCCAAGGCAACATGCGCTTCAAGCCGGATCCTCCAGTCCACCCGGACGTCTTCGCCAAGCCGGTTGAGAACATCGACATGCTCACGATGACCCAATACTCCTGCCGCTTTGATCGCTGAGTACTGTTCGACATCGTCACGCGAGTCCAAGGCAGCGGCCAAGTCCCATGAGTCACCGGGGCACATCGGGTTTGACTCTTGTTCAACAACCCCCGCGAGAACTCTCTCGCCTCCTTGGAAGAATTCACCGGGCTTCGAATAGACAGCCTTCGGATCTGCCCAGTTCTTCCACTGCCAATAGCGTTGGACCCTGCCGTCCGCTCCCTTGTAGACAATCCGGCGTTCATTGTCGACGTGGACGAATTGCCCTGGTTTTGTGGGAACCCAGCAAGGCCAAGTCAGCGTGACCTCAGAACCCTCCGACGCCGCTTTTGGAGCGGACCGCTTGGCGCTCCTGATGCTGGACCGAAGCGCGTCTGTCGAGAAGAAGATCACAGGGCCGCAACGAGGCGGGTCCGAGTTGATGTCGGCTAGGAGGAACGCGAACAGATCTTCACCGCGCATCCCGCCCGCGTCCCATTGACGGCCTGGTGCGTCTGAGTGAGAGAGCATGATCCTGAGTTTCGACTTCGCCCGTGATTCGACCCTCAGCCCACATTGCACGCACAAGAGATCGGGGAGTCGCAACCGCTTGACCTTTGTCTGCCACACCTTGTTGGCCATGGCATAGCGCTCGAGTTCAATGGGCGAGTGCGCGAATTCCGCTTGGAGGCCGTCAGCTACGGCCGCAGTCCCGACAGCGCCGACCGACACGAAACGTGCAAAGTCAGCGTCTTCTTTGAAACCCACACTCTGACCGTTCTGAGCACATTCCCGTGGGAGTGTACGGGTGGATTCCCCGAACCTGTCACTCTGGGTGGGTAAGGTCGATGGCGTGAACAAAACAGCAACCATCGATCTGCCACGCGCGGTCTCAGTCAAGCGCAGCGACCCCGTCTACATGGCACACGCGTACCTGACCAAAGTTCCAGTTACGGGGATCTTGCCGTTCATTGAAGCGTTCACCAGTGAGGGCGACATCGTGCTGGATCCCTTCGCTGGATCCGGGATGACCGGAGTGGCTGCGCTGATATCAGGAAGACGGGCAAAGCTGTGCGACGTGTCGGTGCTCGGGCGACATATTGGAACCAACTATGTGAACCTGGTGCCCGAGGAACACCTGCGAAAGCACGCCGAAGAAGTTCTAACTCGTGCCAAAGAACACGTTGGTGATGTGTACGGCGTGCCGTGCGAGATGTGCGGTCGCAGCGCTCGGATCGCCAAGACAGTCTGGTCCGTTGTCATGGAGTGTCCCGATTGCGGCCAAGGTTTCGACTACTACCGCAGCTTGGAAGCAGCCGACTGGAAGAAGACGCACATGTCATGCCCAGAGTGCGAAAGTCCTGTTTCCAGCAGATGTCGGCGGTTGTACGAAGTTCCGGTCGTCGACTCAATCGTATGCGAGTGTCATCGGACTCAGATTGAGCAACCCCATCAGCCTCCGCTGGTGGAGGCTGACTCAAACGGACACTGGTCGCCGGATGTTTCAGTCGACGAGTCCCGGCAAATGTACGTTGCCTCAGCCCTGGGCCGCCACGGCCGCACCTCTGTGGCTTCGTTCTACTCCCCTCGAAATCTCTGCGTTTTGTCCACTCTTTGGGCAGAGATAGGAAAAGTAGCCGACGAGGATTTGCGTGCGAAACTGCGCTTCGCGTTCACGGCCATTTTGACAAGGGCGAGCAAACGGTACCAGTGGTCGCGTCAGCGTCCGTTGAACGCGGCGAACGCCAACTACTACGTCGCCCCAGTGTTCTACGAATGGAACGTCTTTGATCTCTTCAGCCGGAAGGTCGAAGCCGCGATCCGCTCAGACCGCTGGATTTTGGACAAACGCCGTGAACGCGTGAGCCCCCTAGCGAGCGAAGTCTGGGAGGTCGCATACCACCGCGCAAGCGCGATAGCCCTACCCTTCGATGACCACTCCGTCGACTACGTGTTCACCGACCCTCCGTTTGGCACCAACATCTTCTACTCCGACATGAACCTCTTTCAGGAGGCATGGATGTCCGAGTTCACCGACCCAGGCGAGGAGGCCGTGATTGACCGAGTGGACACCGGCACCGCGAGAACGGCTGACCGCTATGAGCAGATCATGGTCGGTGCGCTACGTGAGTGCCTCCGGGTCTTGAAACCAGGAGGTTTCATCACTCTGCTCTTCGGGAACAGTTCTGGCAAGATGTGGCAGCTTCTCCGACGGACCATTTCAGCCGCGGAGCTGGAGGTCGTTCCCGAACTCATTGCATTGCTGGACAAAGGCCAACGGTCGGTCAAGGGACTCGCTTCGGGTTTCGAAAACACTGCCACACTCGACCTAATGCTCACACTCAGGCCCGCTCAGGACTCGCCGCCAGAACTAATCGAACCCGCACAGGAAGACTTGGAGCAGCACCTCCGCAGGCAACTCGCCGGAGGTCGTGACCTGAGCCCCAGCTTGCTCTATCTGGAACTGCTGCGCCACGGTTTCCGCTCCAATTGGAACCTTGATCGACTCAATCTAAGGAACGTGACTGAGATTATCCAAAGCACGCATCGCACAGTTGACCACCGCAGCGCACTAGTAGTGAGTTCACGTTAGGTAATTGGCAGGTTATGCAAGGCGGGATTGAATTCCCGAGAGTCAAAACGTGCCCGGAGCCAGCTACGCGAACAGTGGGGGAGCGCGGTCCTATGGCTTAGTCACATCGAGTACTACGACGCTGATCGTCCGGCGCTCTTCGTGACTCATGGACTCGTTGAGCCTGCGTTCCAGTTCATCAGGCGTACTGGGCCGGTCACGGTCTGTCGGGTGACGCGGGTAACCGGGTGTATCCGCACCTAACCAGAGCACCAGATAGATGCCGTACCCGCCGGTTGCGGGATCGGTCGTGTATTTGGCGGTTAGTTGGTCATCTATGGCGGTCCAGAGATCGGGGTGAATGTTCTTCTTGATCTCGACGGGAATGTTGTAGCCCTTGAACGCAACACGGATGTCGGCTCGACAATCAGCGGCGTACTGTCCCTCCGGTTGGGCATCGACTCTTTCGGGCAGCCGGTTGTTCAGCATGGCCAGAAGGGCATCTCGGCAACTCTCTTCGTGCTTGGGCGTCTTGGGTTGCGACTCCCGGTCGTCGGCCCAGAACTGCCGCCAGGGATCGGAGTTGTCACCTCGGATATATCCGCCGAGGTCTCGCAACCGGTCGCTGAGCAAGGCGTGCAAGTCCGCGACATTGGCCGGAGGACCATCGCGAAGCAGCCCAAGGACCTCGGAAACGTTCATCGACGCGTATGACGCATCCCGGCGAAGCCGTTGTTGTCGATTGCGAACATGTTCCAACCGGCTGTGCCAAGCACTCAGCCTCTCATCGGCAATGAGACCATCCAACGCAGCACCCGCTTCCGCTGTCGGTAGCCCAGCGAGATAATTGATCCACTTCTCGACGAGATCCGACATTGTTTCAGCTGGTCCGATCCAGACGGCTTCATTGCTCTTCCACTGATGCGGGCGGAAGTTCCGGCCGATGACACCTACCAGTGTGTGGAGCGTTGTGCATGGTTCGCCGCCGAGCAGACGATCCGCGAGCCCAGCTGAGCAATGGGCTTCGGTACTCAACAGCTCTGCGAGTTGTCGAGCGCGCTTTTCGTTTGTACCGATGAAATCGTCAAGCGATCTCAGCGCATCACCGCCGCGCATGATCGCGTCGAGGGTTATCCACCGAACCCGTTGTGCGTCGGTCATGCTCTTTGCTCGGAGTTTCTGGGCGACCAGTTCCTTGATTGGTGCCGTGTCGGGATGCTCCAACACAGGTTGCAGGAGCCTGTCGACCACCGGCAATTGGGCGACCGGCAACCTTACGGAGATCGATCCGAGCAGACGCAACCTGAAGGCGTGCAGCGCGTCACCCAGACCGTCGACCTCGTCCAGCCAGTCCAGCTTTGACAGGTGTGTGTCGCCGTTCTTGAGTGCTGCTACCGAGCACCTGTACAGTACGTCGAGAGCGAGCGTTGGGTTCGTGCGTAGCCAACGCTTCGGCCAGGCTGGTTCCTGTGACGGCATCAAGGTGACCGCCGCATGGATGGCAAGGGCGTTGCGCTTGATGTAGTTGGAGAGCGCCGTGTCATCCAGTGAACTCTCTGATTCGCGGATAGCGAGACCCGCAAGTACGGGGTAGGCGAGCCAGTCGTGCTTCGACTCGGCGATCAGCTCAGCCGTGCGTTCCGCCGATGGAACGTCGTCGCGCACAGGAGCGTTGCGCAAGGCGTCCATGGATGCCCCAAGCAACTCGCCGTTGTCGCCGATCAACTCCGCAACTCGATCACGAGGGTCGTCTATATCGGCCCGCAAGACGAGACGGCCGAAGTATGCCATTGCCAATGTGTGCAGGTTCGGTGCCGACAAGCAGTTTGTTCCGAGTTCATAGCGGGACTCGCGCAGAAGCGACCGCCAATCAGACTGCCGTTGTTGCCTTTCTTGTTCGTGCTCGGCCCTGATCTCGTTGATCTTTTGCTTATGTCTGCGGTCCCGTTCGTCGAACTCCCTGCGAGTAGGAGTCGGCTCGAGGTACTCCTCTAAGTGACCGAGCAGCTGCGGATCGGTCGCAAGCGTTGACCTGAGCCGTGCGACCAGAGCTTCACGTGGTTCTCCGAGCCGTCCGTCGTGGAGAGGTGCCTCGAGAAACGCACAGGCGACTCCCCAGTCGTTTGCGGCTTGTGCACGAGCCTGGTGCGCGCACCACTCAACGAAGTTCGGCGGACGTGCAGGCAGCGGCAACCACTCGACCGCGAAGTGCTCCAACTTGTCCTGATGTACGCTCTCAGCGATGTGGTGGGCGAGAAGTGCCAGATGGTCGACCGGGTGATCGGACAACCACAGCCGTATCGCCTGTCGTGATTCCCCCTGGTAGCCGGATTCCCGCACATCACCAGTGATTGCGCACAGCCAGCGATAGAGATCGGCAGAAGGCAGGGAACTCTCAGACTCCTGCAGGACGCGTACGAATATGCGCACGGCGATGTCGCTCAAGGATGTCCAGCCAGGACCCCTGAAGTCCCGGTTGGACTCGAACACGTCGATCACTTCGCGGAGTTCAGCTGTGTCACTGCCCTCGAGCAGGGTCTCGTTCCAGAACTTCCAGTAGCGACCTCCGAACGGCGCCTCGGGCCGGTCGACCGCATGTTGCCATACGTCACGGGGCGGAATCGCCTGTCGATAGAGCAGAAGCAGCAGAGTTCCGGCAAGCTCACCATCAGAATCTTCAAGGTCGTCGATGGACTCCAACAGCTCAAGGAGGGGCTGTTCGACCTCTCCGGGTTGCACCAATCGATTGAAGGCATCGATTGCGGAGCGTCTCACCAGCGATGTAAGTCTCCTATCAAACATGAGCTGCTGAATCTGTGGAACCAAGCAGTTCAGATCCATGAGCCAACTGTCTTCCGCCTTGGACAGCGAGCGGAGCAGGAGCTCGAGGATGTGGCTCGGCACAGCGCTGCAATGTACGGTGTCGAGGTACTCCTCCAAGGTGCTGACCATGTCGGGGTTGCACAGGCTGTGGAAACGCTGAGCCGTTTCATCGCGATAGAGGTGCTTGTTGTGGTCGAACCAACTAGCCCACCAGAGGTCTTCGGATCGCGTTTGGGCGATGAGACCTTCCAGAAGTGTGCGACGATCATCGGCTGGCCATTCGGAGATGTCGCCGTACAGGCCCATTCCGACCGGATCGCTGGCAATGAGTTCACGCCGAGCTTCGCCAGAAAGAGCACCCAGCCAAGCCGCAAGACCCCTGAGATCGGTCACGATACGGTCGTCGATGCGACTTGTCAGGGCGGTCCGCACACGACTCACGGACGTTCTTCCGGTTTCGAGAAGGTCTGCAATGTGTGCAGCTGCCAAGTACTCGGCTATCTGGCGATGTTTCGGCACGGAGCACAGCTCGCCACCCGGTGCAAACAGACTCGTGGCGAAGACATCTCGCAGGTCAAAATCGGGTTGGGCTAGTGCCTTGGCAATGTCTGCGGCGACCTCGGCGACGGGAATGAACTCAGTGCCAGTTGCTGCGGGCGCGAGCATGAACCCGTCTGCGCCGGTCAGTAGTTGAATCGCGCAGAGACGACCTGCCGCGGCCAAGGTTGACTCGGGCGGGTGTGTTTGAGCCGAGCGTGGATGCGCAGGGTTGAGCTCCTGCACGAGCCGGTGGCAAGAGCCTGCGAAGGCCTCGCGACGCGTGGAGGGCCAACCGCCGCTGTTGGTAGTCTCAATGAGCAACTCGAGCGTCAATGGGTTGTAGAGCATCGGCCCCAGACCTCGCGATTCCGCCCCAAGAATGAAGGTGTTCGGATCGGCTCCAGGCCGCCGGTCGGCCAGATGCTTGCGAACATCGGAACGTTTCAGCGGGTCGAGTTGCAGCGCGGTGACACGGCCATCGGAAGATACCTCGGCGAGCGGGTATCGATCGACGGGTCCGAGCCAATCCGCTGCGCGACAGGAGATGCGGAATCGTGGCCGACCGAGTTGTTCCAATCTCGCGGCGATTTCGTCAAGTGCTTCAGTTGCTTCGCGACCACCCGCCCGGGTCTCGTCGAGTCCGTCGATGAAGAGCACCTTGTCTCGCCATTCGGGATGGGCAGCGGTGTCCGTCTTTGCGAACCGGCGTGCCGAGATCAGCTCGGCTTGACTACCCAAGGCGTGGCATTCCTGCTCGAACTCAGTCGTCTTTCCTGCACCTGGTTCGCCCAGAAGCACGTAGGCGGGCACCTCCCGAAATGCGCTCAGCGGTTGTGGCTCGACGATGCTGACAAGCGCTGAGTCGTCTGTGGCGACCTCAGTGCAGGTGCGCGGAATCAGGTTGCTCGTACTCATGACGTGTTGAGCCAGTGGTCGGCAGACTCCAGCAGGAAATCGTGCAACGGCACGCCCGCCTCGCCGACGACGATCGAGGGAAGAGCTGAGAACCTGCGCTCAAAGGTCTTCAAGCTTGAGCGCCGGGGGAGTCCACGGCCGGCCTTCACTTCGATACCTACGAGCCGGGGTCCTCGCTGTAGCACGAAGTCGACCTCTTCGTTGCCGTCGCGCCAGTAGCGGACATTGGCCGACGAGGCGGTGTTGACCAAATGTGCGCCCACTGCACTTTCGACGACTCTTCCCCAGTGGCTGCGATCCGCTCGGGCATCATCGAAGCTGTCGCCGACGACGGCCGACATCAGAGCTGTGTTCAAGACATTCAACTTCGGGGATGAGGAACGTCGCAGGTGGGGCTTGTCGGAATGCTTGAAGAGGCCGGTTACCAGACCGGCACCGGACAGGAATCCCAAGTAACGCGCAAGCGTCGATTCATGGCCCGCATCTTCAAGTTGTCCGCACATCTTCTTGTACGAGAGTTCTTGTCCCGAGTACAGGCAACCCAAATCAAGCAGTTGCCGCAACAGAGCCGGTTTGTCGACACGAGCCATCCCAAGAATGTCCCGTTCGAGGTGTGGTTCGATCAGCGCATCCGTGACGTAATCCCGCCAGCGCCCGAAACTGCTTCGCAAGCGGGCTGCGCCGGGGTAGCCGCCGTAGAAGACGAATTCGTCGCAATCGAATCCGAAAGCGTCGCGCATCTCATTGAATGACCAGTGTGTCGCACGAATCGACTCGAATCGGCCTGCGAGGCTCTCTGTGAGGTCAGCCTGCATTTGCATTGGAGCCGAGCCGAGAACGACGACATGCAGAGGGCACCCTGACTCCCGGTCAGCGTCCCAGAGCCCCTTAACCGTTTCAGACCACTGTTGGATCTTCTGTATCTCGTCGAGCACCAGTACGAACTTCGAACCGAGCCTGTGAGCCTCTCCGGCACACTCCCGCCAGACCCTCACCAGCCATTCGGCGTCCCGCGGGGCTGCTGCGAAGCGAGCTTCAGTGGCTGTCGACCTCACTGGTTCGGTGGGCGGCTGTTCCGGCCGATCTACAGCTTCGTAGCGAGACGGATGCGGCGCTCTGGCGAGGGCTTGGCGGACAATCGTTGTCTTGCCACATTGACGCGGACCGAAGATAGTGACGATCCGCTCGATCGGTTCATTCAGCCGTTCAACCAGTAGATCGACCTGTGATCGTTGAAAATCTCGCATGACAGCAGGTTATCAGGGTATTTACCCTTGTGCGCAAAATTGCGCAGGAGCATAATCAAGATGCAATCGGGCTCCTGCGCAGGTCTTGTTCAACCATCTTGCCAGGCGGGGCAATGGAGTGTTGTCGCCATCTGGGATTAGCGTTGCCGTAAGTGGTATCAGAAGCGGCTAGTGAGACTTCATTGAACGGCATCGAGCTTGAGCGGGATCGTGACCGTACCGAGCGTTGGTTCATACGCCGCGGGCTTCCGCATCTGATCGATCACTATTCGGTTCGTGAAGATGTGTTGACTCGGATGTTTCCCTTCCTCGCCTTTGTGGTGTTTCTGGAGTTGTTCCTGGCTTTCGGCGACCGCTGGGCCGGCTGGGCGCAGGCCGCGGTGTTTGTCGGCTGCGTCGCCCTCGGAGTTGCTGCGTTTGCTCTGATGAACCGGGTTCGTGGGCGTCGTCTGGTTCAGCTGCCAGACCGGGTGGGCGTATTGGAGATAGTGCTGTATTTGGTGATGCCCGCAGTCCCAACCGCTATCGGTTCGCAGAACGCGGTCGCGGAGAACGTGCTGGTCGTCGTGGTCTTTAATGTGCTCGTTCTGTTGGTCGCGTTTGTGGTGACCTCCTGGGGGCTTTTGCCCATGATCCACTGGTCGATCTGGCAATTGAAGGCACAGATCGGCGATATCGCGAACCTGACCATGAAGTCGTTGCCGATCTTGTTGATCTTCTCGGCGTTCATCTTTTTGAACGCGGAGATGTGGCAGGTGGCCAACGACTTCACCTTGCCGTATTTCGCGGCTGTTGCGGTTCTGGTCGTGTCTATCGGTTCCGGTTTCGTGATGCTGTCGGTGCGGAGGCTCACCGTTGACCTGGCTCGTTTTGAACGCTGGTCCGATGTGCGCAAGCGCAGCGCCGATACTCCAGTCGAACAAATGGTGCCGAGCGATGAAGAACCCGCTCCAGACGCGCCGAGGTTGCATCGCCGCGCCGAGTACAACGTTGCATTGCTGTTGTTTGCATCCCAAGCAATTCAGATCCTGTTGGTGGCGTTGGTGATCACCGCCTTTTACGTGCTGTTTGGTTTGTTGACGGTTCGTGAAGAGACGTTGTTGCAGTGGACCACGGCGACCGAATTAACAAGCAGTGTTGATTGGGCGGCTCGTTGGTCGCTGTGGGGAGGCGAACTCATATTCAGCCGCCAATTGGTGTTGGTGTCGGCGTTCATTGGACTGATGTCTGGCCTGCAGTTTGCGGTGCAGATCGTGACAGACACCGCCTATCGGGCAGAGTTTGCTGAGGACATGACCAGCGAGATCCGTGAAGCGCTAGCGGTGCGTGCGGTCTACTACCGCCGTTTGGTTCCCAACGGGTTCGGTTAGCCGAGAGCGTCTACAGCTAGGGCGACACCGGACATGGCGTGCTGTTGATCGTCCATGCGGGTGACATCTTCTGTGTACCAAGCACCCTCGACAACATCGGGGCGTGCATAGGCTGATGATCGTCCAGTGTCGTACTGGCGGGCGGCGAGGATCCCGGCACCACAGATGAGGTCGTGGCGCAGTTGCGGTTCGAGATCAGCCATGCCGGGGTCTTCTAGACTCAGGCGCCAAAGAGCCGAAAGAGCCTCGACCGTCGTGCCGAAGGCCGCGCCCCGGGACTGTCGCACCGACTCTCGGGGCGGCTCGGTTCCGTCCCCAACCCGAGACGCCTCGCGTCGAATCTCGCGTTCGACGCGCTTGTGGTAAGCCTCGCTGAGTGAACGGACGTAGGCCAGTTCGGCTCCGGCAAGGTCTCCCCAAGTCCGCATCTCAGAGAATCCGTAGGAAGCCCATTGGTCCGCCAATGGCGGGTTCTCGACGCCTTCTTCTGCGTCTCGTGCGGTTGCGAGATAGTGGGCGACGAGTCGTGCCGAGTCGTCCCAGCCTTCGCCGGGGAACTGGTTGGCCAAAAGACCGAATCCCCAGAACGCCTCGCCGGTATAGAACGTTGACGTGCGCCCGACCATGGGTTCGAGTCCATCGCTGAACGCTCCGAACCACATTCCGCCATCGGGGCGCAGCAACGACTGCATGTAGCGCCCCATGGCTCGCAGCAGGTCATTGTGAGAATCATCGTTGGTGGCGATGCGACGATGCGCCAGTGCGTTGACTGCCAGCGCAGTTGCTCCGAGATCGGTGTCGACCCGATAGTCGTCGAAGGCGGTGATGTCACCGACCGTGTTGAGGTTGTCGAGGATGTATTGCAGGCCCCTGTCCGCGGTCTCAAGCACGCTGAGATCACCGGTCGCGGCCACCTGGTACAGCGACATAACCACCCCCGCGTGCCGCACGTCAAAGTAGTTGCTGGCGAAGGTGTCGGTGTTGCGGTCGTACTCGTACCAGAACCGGTTGTTCGCCTGGAGTGCTCGTTGCATCCACGCCGCGCTCGAAGCGACAGTCTCTTTCAGTTCTGACTCGGTCGGGAGGTCGCACGGGGGTGGGGGCGGCTCATCACGAAACAGGTAGCTTCCGATGCCCGCCGCGACCCCAAGGAGCAGAGATGCCACAATGGCGAGACTCAGAAATGCAGGTTTCACGCTCAATCAATGATATTGGTGATGTTATGCACTGCGACTGTGATCCCAGCATTGTGAGCGATGACGGCTGTTAAGCCCTCGCTCGGGTCTGGTGAACCAACGGCTGGCGCTGCGGGTAGCTCGGTAACGCCAACGATCAGTGGCGATACCCAAGACGAAGGGTCACGTCCCACCTCGGTAGCGACACCGCAACTGGCCCGCTACGTCACCCCTCAGGGTCGTCCCAGTCCTGATGCCTCCAAGGGCTGGCTGCGCCGTCTGTGGCCGGTGGTCGCGCCGATGAAGTTGGGATTGGCCGTTTCTGTTGGAGGCAGCGCGGTAGGGATGCTGGTTCGCACGGTCATCCCCGCGGTTCTGATGTTGGCGGTAGACAATGCGCTCGACGAGCGGACAGCTTCGATCGCCCCGTATGCCTGGGCTTTGGCAGGTTTGACGATCATCGGATTCGCTAGTGGCTACGTAGCGCGGGTGCAGATGTTCAAAGTTGCGTTCCGAGTGGAGACCGCTTTACGCCACGCGGTGTTCGATCACCTCTCGCGGCTCTCAGCATCGTTTTATGACACCAGCGAAACCGGTCAACTCTTGGCGAGAGCAAACGGTGATATCCGTGCCGTACAGATGTTTTTGAACTTTGGGCCGTTCATGATGTTGTCGTTGGCATCGTTGGTGTTCGCCTTGGCGCTGATGTTGGCAGTCAGCGTTCCGTTGACGCTGGTTACGGTTCTGCCGGTTCCGGTGGTTGCCTATATCGGGCTCAAGAGCCGCCATCCCCAGTTGCCGGTGTGGTGGTTGGTGATGGCCCGCCAAGCCGATGTGGCGACGCTCACCGAAGAGAACATCGCCGGTGTGCGTGTGGTGAAGAGTTTCGCCGGTGAACGCCACGAGGTCCGCAGGATGGAAGGGGTGGCCGATCAACTCCGGTGGGCACAGGTGAAGGGTGCGTATGTGTCGGCGCGTTACATTCCCGCGCTTGAACACCTGCCCCGCCTCGGCCTTGTTGTGGTGTTGCTCTATGGGGGTCTCTTGGCCGAACAGGAGCAGATCGGGATCGGTGCGTTGATCGCGTTCAGCGCTTACGTGATGATTCTGCAGGTGCCTTTTCGGTTCATTGGCCACCTGATTCAGATGGGTCAGCGAGCCAAGGCCTCAGCGTTGCGGGTATATGAGATTTTTGATCAGCCGATCGATGTGGTTGAGGCACCCGACGCTGTCGATATCGATGGTGGTCCAGGCCGGGTTGAGTTTCGCGATGTGCGATTCGGGTATGGCTCGGATCACGACGTCTTACGCGACTTCAGCCTCGATATCGAGCCAGGCGAAACCGTGGCCATCGTCGGGGAGACCGCTTCTGGCAAATCCACGGTGGCCCGACTTCTACCTCGTTTCTATGACCTGCGTGCCGGGTCGGTGTCCATCGATGGGATTGATATTCGCCAGGCGAAACTCGACAGTCTGCGCCGCACGGTGGGGGTGGTGCTTGATGACCCCTTCTTGTTCTCTATGTCGGTTCGAGACAACATTGCGTTCGCCGATCCGACCGCTTCAGATGAGTCGGTGCGTGCGGCCGCGGCGGCAGCGCAGGCCTTGGAGTTCATCGAAGACTTGGAGCACGGATTCGACGATGTCCTCGGTGAGCGGGGATACACACTGTCGGGAGGCCAGCGTCAACGAATCTCGTTGGCTCGGGCATTGTTGCACGACCCGCAGATCTTGGTGCTCGACGACGCTACCAGCGCCATTGACGCCGGAGTTGAGGAGCGGATCCACTCGGCACTCCGTCACGCAATGGTTGACCGGACAGTGATCGTGATCGCTCACCGACTGTCAACGATCGCCCTTGCGGACCGAGTGGTGCTGCTTGAACACGGCCAGGTCGTGGCCAGCGGAACTCACGCGGACTTGCTGACAGAGGAACCAAAATACGGTGCCCTTCTTGAGCATTTTGATGAGGCCACACCATGAGCATGGCCGGATGGGGCGGGATCGCCGACACCGGGTTTTCGGGAGTACCACCGGAGGTTCAAGCCCAGGTTGAGGCATATATGGATGAGGGGCCTCCCGAAGTAGCAGAGGTCCCGCCGCCGTTCAGTCACAGCGACTACGACCGTCACGTGTTCTCCATGCGTCACTTTCTGCGGCCCTTCAGCGCGGCGCTCTTCGGAGTGTTCTTGTTGGTCGCGCTGGAGGCCGTGATCAGCCAGGCCGGCCCAGTGCTGCTGCAGATAACAATCGACGACGGCGTCCGAACTGGTGACCGCGGATTGGTTGTCACCATGGGCGTGATCTTCGGTTTGCTGGTGCCCGTGTCGATCGCGGTTGGGGTTCTCAAGACGATGTCAGCGGGCCGCGTTGGTGCCACCATCATGGCGAAGCTGCGCGTTGCACTGTTCTCTCATTTCCAGCGCCTCAGTGTTGGCTATTACGCCAACGAGCGTCCCGGTCGACTCCTCAGCCGGATGACCAGCGATCTTGAACCGCTCCAGCAACTGTTTCAGCAAGGTCTGGTTCAGCTGGCAGTGCAGGGGGTCACGCTCGTGGCGATCACTGTCGTGCTGTTCGTCCTCAACCCGTTGTTGGCGGTCATCACCCTGGTGGTCGTCGTACCAGGCACGTTGATGATGTCGCTGTGGTATCGGCATCAGGCACAACTGGCGCAGATTCGGGTGCGCGACACCATCGCCAACGTGCTGGCTCATTTGCAGGAGAGCCTTGCCGGTATCCGCATCGTGACCGCGCACAACCGACGCGAAAGAGTTGTGGCCGAACATCAAAATGAGGCAGGCGAATACCTCGACGCCAACGACCGCACAGCTTTTCTCAACGGCGTGTACGGACCGGGTGCAGAGGCGATGGGTCCGCTGTCACAAATGATTCTGCTGGTGGTGGGCGGCGCGCTGGTGCTCGATGGTCGCGTGACGATTGGGGAGTTGAGCGCATTTCTGCTTTATGTGGCGGCCTTTTTCGCTCCGATAACCGAACTTGTGGGTCTCTATAACGTGTATCAACAAGCCCGTGCGTCGGTGGTCAAGCTAGGAGAGGTGTTCGGCACCGAGCCAAGCGTCGTCGAGTCTCCGAACGCCTATGAGTTGCCAGCCGTGGAGGGGCATATCCGGCTCGATGGTGTGACCTTCGGATATGACGATGACGACCCGGTTGTGACGGACGTGAATCTGGAGTTCATGCCGGGGGAGACGATCGCGGTTGTCGGTCCTACCGGTGCGGGCAAGTCGACGATAGCCAAACTGCTGAACCGGTTTTATGACCCTCGGGTTGGGACTGTCACCATTGACGGGCACGACTTGACACAAGTGACGATTGAGTCGCTGCGCGCTCAGATCGGTGTTGTCCCCCAGGAGCCGTTCCTGTTTGCCGGTTCGATTCGGGACAACCTTTTGCTGGGGTGCCGTGGGGTTGACGATGAAGTGTTGATTGATGCCTGTCAACAGGTTGGACTCAGCCGATTGCTTGAGCGCTTGCCCTCCGGTCTCGATACCCCCTGCCATGAGCGCGGTGTGTCCCTCTCGGCGGGTGAACGGCAACTGTTGGCGCTGGCCCGGGCCTTTTTGTCACAACCCCGGGTTTTGGTTCTGGACGAGGCGACATCGTCACTTGATTTGCGTACTGAGCAGGCGGTCGAGGCTGCGCTTGACGTGGTGCTTGCGGGCCGCACCGCGGTGATCATCGCCCACCGACTGCAAACCACAATGCGCGCTGATCGAATAGTGGTGATCGCCGACGGTGGTGTCGCCGAGTCCGGCACCCGTGCTGAACTGATTGCCGCAGATGGATATTTCGCCCAAATGTGGGCCGCTGGAACTCCGGTAGTTCAGGGATCCAACGGATCAGGTTAGAGAGCGGCTCGCTCAGCGGTTAGAGGGCGGCTGAGTCCATATCGGCGCTCAGGCCTGCGCCGGCAAGAAGAGAACGCTCCGCGCTTTCTACGGGGGTGTGCAGTTCTTCGAATGTGGGGCCGTACTCGGCGGCTAGCGGAGCGAGGGCGTCGAGGTCGAAACCGTATAGGCGAGCGGCGTTGCCTGCGAGCATTTTTCGGCATTCGGCCTCGTCGAGGGCGGCGAAGCGGCGTCGCAGGTGCTCGCGAGTGTGGGGACTGGTGCCTTCATCGTGGGGGTAGTCGCTGCCCCACATGAAATGGTCTAGGCCGACTTCGTAGCGGCACTCGATGTCGGCCCGGCTCGGGCCCGATACTCCGACCCAGCAGTTCTGGGTGAACATTTCGGTTGCCAGCATTGATGGCAATACGCCTTTGTCGTATTTGATCTCTCCGGTCTCGCCGGTAGCGCGGATGGTTTTGATCGTGGCGTCGAGTTGTTTCAACAGCGGTGGGATCCAGGCGCTGCCGATCTCGGTGAGGATGAAATTGAGGCGCTCGAAGCGCTCGAACACCGCACCCATGATCAGGTGGACCAGCGGGCGTTGCGTGTAGAAGCCGACTTCGTTTATGTAGAGCAGCATTGATATCGGGTATTTCCCGTAGTCGGGATTGCCGGTGCCCGAATGCATGTTGACTGGCACTTCGAGGTCTTCGATGACTTCCCAGAGACGGTCATAGATCGGGTCATACAGCGGCTTCACCCATTTGACGTCGGGGGCGATGTTGGGGAGCAGGATCCCACCGCGCAGCCCGTTTTCTTTGATCCACTTGACGTCTTCGATGGCGTCGTCGACATCGTTGAGAAAGATCTGACCGACGCCAGCTCGTCGTTCGGGGAACTCGTCAGAGAAGTCCTTGAGCCAGCGGTTGTGGGCTTGGATGCCAGCTCGCCGCTTGGCGTATTCTTCGGGTTTTGGAGGTTGAGCGAATAGCACGAAGCTGGGGAAGAACGGGGGCACGGTGTTGGGGAAGATGACCTCGCCGACCACGCCTTCGCCGAGTTGGGTTGTGTTGCGCATTTCGTTGTCCCAGTTGCGCAGTCGCCGTTTGTCGCCGAGATCCTTGTAGGGATTCTTGTAGCGTCCGCGCCAAGCATCGAACTCTTCATGCCAGGCGGAGTCGAGATATTCGCGGTATGCGCTGTGGCTGGCACCTGCGTGGGTATCAGCAGAAATCACCGTGTAGTTGTCGGGCATGTCTTCAGCTTGACGGCTCGAACTCCAACGGGCAAATGGGAACGGACGACTAGCAAGCTCGGCCGATCGGGTTGCTTCCCCAGCAGGTGATCGTGTCGTCGGTACGTATTCCGCAACTATGTGTGGAACCTGTGCTGACAGGCACATGGACTGGGTCCTAGGCGGTGGGGTCGCAGTGTGGGGTTGAGGCATCAATGGTTACCTCGGGTTCGCCCTGGTAGCGGTACAGGAAAGTAACGAGTTGGGCTCGCGTCAGGGTGTCTTCGGGCGCGAAGGTGGTGGGTGAGGTGACGGCACCGAGCGCTTCTCATCGAGGTTCGAGGCGTTGAGAACGTTGCAAGCTCGCTGCGCGGTTGAGGTCGAGGCGGCGGGCGGCGGAGGGGATGCTGGGAACGACCCGGTTTTCATGGGGTGCAAGGCTTCGCACAAGTGTGGGCTTGCGACGTGCTGTTCTATGATTTTTAATGTTATGTAGTGTCACACCCTGTTGTTAGGTTGTGGTCATGTTCGATTCGATGATCCAACCGCGAGCTCTTCAGCGATGTGTCGGTAAGCCCAGAATTGCCGGGTACCTTCCCCAGCAGGCGACTGTGTCGTTGCTGGCTATCCCGCAACTATGGGCCCCGCCTGCGCTGACTGTTTTGAATCCACCGGTCGGCGCATCAGCCTGCCCGTAGTCGTTGGATCCCCAGCAGGCGATTGTGTCGTTGCTGGCTATCCCGCAACTATGGGCCCCGCCTGCGCTGACTGTTTTGAATTCACCGGTCGGCGCATCAGCCCGCCCAGAGTTGTTGGATCCCCAGCAGGCGACTGTGTCGTTGCTGGCTATCCCGCAACTATGGCGCCTGCCTGCGCTGACTGTTTTGAATTCACCGGTCGGCGCATCAACCTGCCCAGAGTTGTTGGATCCCCAGCAGGCGACTGTGTCGTTGCTGGCTATCCCGCAACTATGGCCCGAGCCTGCGCTGACTGTTTTGAATCCACCGGTAGGCGCATCAACCTGCCCAGCCCAGTTGGATCCCCAGCAGGCGACTGTGTCGTTGCTGGCTATCCCGCAACTATGGCTGTGGCCTGCGCTGACTGTTTTGAATCCACCGGTCGGCGCATCAACCTGCCCAGAGTAGTTGTATCCCCAGCAGGCGACTGTGTCGTTGCTGGCTATCCCGCAACTATGGCCCGAGCCTGCGCTGACTGTTTTGAATCCACCGGTAGGCGCATCAACCTGCCCAGCCCAGTTGGATCCCCAGCAGGCGACTGTGTCGTTGCTGCGTATCCCGCAACTATGGAACCCGCCTGCGCTGACTGTTTTGAATCCACCGGTCGGCGCATCAACCTGCCCAGAGTAGTTGTATCCCCAGCAGGCGACTGTGTCGTTGCTGGCTATCCCGCAACTATGGCTGAGGCCTGCGCTGACTGTTTTGAATCCACCTTCGAACCCAGCTTCGCCCGAATCGGCAGGGTCCTCGGCCATATCGGCGGGGTCCTCGGCCATATCGGCGGGGTCCTCGGTCATTTCGGTGGTGGGGTCGCAGTGTGGGGTTGAGGTGTTGATGGTTACGTCTGGTTCACCCTGATAGCGGTACAGGAACGTGATGAGTTGAGCCCTAGTCAAGGTCTCTTCAGGTGCGAAAGTGGTTGGTGATGTGCCGGTGGTGATACCGGCGTTGGCCATCCACGACACAGCATCTTGTTGCCAGCCCGCATAGACATCGCTGAAGTTGTGTGGTGGTGCGGAAGGCTCACCTGCTAGGCGATGCAAAAACGCTGCAGCCTGGGCACGTCTGAGAGTTTCATCAGGAGCGAAGGTAGTTGGTGATGTGCCGGTGGTGATACCGGCGTTGGCCATCCACGAGACCGCATCGTTTTGTGCGTCGTTTGTTACGTCGCTGAACGAATGAGGATCACCGACGTCGGGCTGGTTTGCCATGTTGTAGATCCACACCGCGGTTTCACCACGCGACACCGCAGTCTCCGGCCCGAAACAAACCCCGGCAATGTCGGCGATTGCGTTGTCTGTGGACCATTGCACCGCATCGGTGTACCAAGTGCTGTCAGGCACGTCTCCGTATCCCGCCACAGCACCAGCAGGTAACGGTGACCCCATCAACAACGCAGCCGTCAACGAAAAAACCAACCCGACAGTCAACCAGACTCGGCTAGTCCCAACCACACAAGCAGACCACAAACAAGACACAGAAACAACACCCTAGTTGTCCCTCCCCGAATATTACCATGCAGCCCGTCCGTCGGAGCGGGGGGTCTGTCGGGTCTGTCAGACGCTCCCTCGTCAAACGGCGTGCACGCAGGGGTAGGCGGCTGCTTCCTCCGGCGGGTTCGAGGTGTTGAACGGGTGTGTGCCTGCAAGGTACTGAATGAACATTTCATGTAGTGTCACACCCTGTTGTTAGGTTGTGGTTATGTTCGATTTGATGATCCAGCAGACCCGGGAGGTGGTGACTTCTGGGCTTTGCCGTGGGGAGTTGGAGGGTCTGGTGGCGGGTGCTGGGCGGGTGATGGCGGCGTTGTCTGCGTTGCAGACGCGGTGCGCGACTGAGATCGAGGCGCTTGATGACGGTGGGGTGAACTCCAAGGTGGTGTTGCGTGAGGCTGGGCGTATGTCTACTCGTGCCGCCAACTCTGTCGCGAAGACTGCCGCGGGGTTCGCTGAGATGCCGAAGTTGGCTGAAGCGTTGGCTGGAGGCGCGATCACAGCAGAGCACGCCGCGGTCGCGGTCGGGGCTGCTGCGAAGACTTCTGCAGGGCAAGTAGACGACGAGTTGTCGAAGCTTGCTGAGAAGTCTTCTGTTGATGTGTTCACGGAACAGTCACGGCGGTGGGTGAACCGCAACCAACCCGACGACGGTGCTGAGTTGTATCAACAACAGCGCCGTAACCGGTTGTTGAAACACTGGATCAACGAACAAGGCATGGGAGTACTACTCGCTGAGTTGGACCCGACCAGCTATCAACAAGTACGTAAAGCAATCAACGTCGAGTACGACCGGTTGTGGAGAGACGACGGCGGCCGCGACGGTTCCCCTGATGATGTGCGCACAACGCCACAACGAATGGCGGACGCGTTCGTGGCGTTGTTGACCAACCCCGCACGACGTGGACCCGGCAGCACACGCACACAACTCATCGCCATAGCCGACATCGAACGCCTCCGCGGCGACAACCCGACAGGTGTCGCTGAGATTATTGGTGGTGAAGCACTCCCGCAGACCGTGTTGGAACGTTTGATGTGCACCGCTGCTGTCACCGGGGTTGTCTTTGACGGTGAAGGACAGCCGATCTGGGTGGGACGCACCCATCGACACGCCACCGAAGCCCAAATCAAAGCGATCATCGCCCGCGACCGGCACTGTAGAGGCAAAGACTGCACCGCCGGTCCAGAACGCTGCGAAATACATCACATCGTCCCCTGGGAACAAGGAGGACTAACAGACATCGACTCCCTGTGTCTCGCCTGCCCCCTGTGTCACCACAACATCCACGACCGCGACTACATCGTCACCAAAACCAACACCGGCTACAAAATCATCAACCCCAACAACCGACCACGAGGCCCCTAACCACCTGCCACGGTGTCGGCAACGGTCCGATTGTCCCGTGTCAAGAATCAGGGCGGCCTGGAGGAATCCGATGGCGTCAGTGGTGGTATTGGTGACGGTGACATGCCGCCGACTGAGGAGTCCCGGGATAGGAGGTCGAGTGGGCACTACCAGTCCGCGGCCTATGGGCCGAGGGAGGTGATCGGTGCCACTTGCACACCGTCGTCGCGCCGGTAGGCAGCCCCTGCCGAGGTGACGACCAACAGGGCCGAAAGTTCGCTCGCCCGTCGCCGAGCAACCTTGTCGCGCAGTCTCAACAGCGACTGGGCGGCCCGCTCCACCGACCGCGGCGACGGGCTGAGCTTCGCTTCCACCGCGATCCAGGCACCGTCGTTGCGTTCGATCACCGCGTCGGCCTCTAGACCGACATTGTCGCGGTAGTGGTACACCTGTGCAAGCAACGCCTGAACGTAGATGCGCAGATCGCGCACGACCAACGACTCAAACAGCAGTCCGAGCGTCTCGGGGTCCGCCAGCAGCCCTGCAGGAGTCGCCCGCAGCGTCGAGGCAGCCAGCGACGGGTCGACGAAATGGATCTTGGGCGTCTTGCGCAATGTGGCCCGCGATCGCAGCTCCACCGACCATGCCGGCTGAGGCTCCACCACGAAGATCCGCTCCAACGCGTGCAGGTAGGCGGTAGCGGTGCCGCGGGCCAGTGGCACGTCGCCGCCCGCGTCGGAGGCCAAGCTGACGACCTTCGCCTCGGTCGCTACATTCCGGGCTATTGAGCGCATCAGGCGGAGCAACGCCTCGGGCTGGTGCCGCACCCCGCCAGCGGCCGAGACTTCGACCCGAGCCGCCTCGGCGACGTAGTCGCCGATCGTTCTTGCCGCGTCCGTGGCAGACCGGTCGAGGTTGGCGGGCCAGCCTCCGGCACAGATGAAGGACGCCACATCGGCGAGGCTCATATCCGGACGGGGCATGGCGGCGGCCGGTTCTCCCTCGAACAATGCCCGGATCGAGACCTCGCCCGCCGAATGACCCTGCTCGAACAGCGACATGGGACGCATGCGTACGCGGGCGATTCGCCCCATGCCCGAATGCCGGGTGATGTCGTCGGTGGGCATGGCCGAGCCAGTCAGGACGAATTGGCCCGGCTCGGCCCGGTCGTCGCACTCTCTGCGGACTAGGTTCCACAGTGTCGGGGCATGCTGCCACTCGTCGAGCAGGCGGGGAGTGGCGCCGGCCAGCACTGTCGCCGGAGCGGACTCCGCCAACAGCTGGACGGCCGGGTCGTCTACACGGGCCTCACTGCGAGCGAAGCGGCGGGCCGTCCAGGTCTTGCCGCACGCCCGCGCACCATCAATGAGTACGGCCCCTAATCGGCTGAGAGCGCTGGAGATGTCGGTTTCAGCGAGGCGGGGACGGTAATCGGGCATGGTCAACCGGCCGTGCCCGGCCTGCTTGTCGCTCATGTCAACCTTTCTGACAGATGTGGTCGGAGTCCTGCCCGCTGATCGTACCGAGCATGCTGTGCATCATTCTGCAACCCTGACATAGTGCAGATTGTAGCTCAAATAGACTACAGTTTAGAGGTACACCACATAGCACTCTGGAGTTGTTCGAGGTAGCTTCCACGAAGCCCCATGTGATTCAACCTGGCAGCGGCCAGGGCGGGTCAATTGGCGGGGAGGTCTCTGAACGGGGTGTCGGGGGGTGGGGCTGGTTCTTTGGGGAGACCGAGGAAACGCTCGCCGATGATGTTTCGCTGTACCTGGTCGGTGCCGCCATAGATCGCAGGCGCCGGAGAATGCAGAGTCTTGCGTTGAACGTCGCCCTTGCCGGGGCCTGCGCTGGCGTCGGCACCTGCGAGCATGCCGGCCGCACCAATCGATTGGTTGCCCACCTCACGCCGCAGCCGCGCTATTTCGCTCATCGCCAACTTTCCGAGGTTGCCGATGGCTGGGACTGTGCGGTGGCGAGCTCGCAGGCCCAGCATGCGGTTTACCTCTTCGCGGATATACAAGCGCATCCGGGCGTCGAGGCGGGCCGTCGTGTCAAGCCCTAGTTCCGTAGAGATCTGGTGGTACCAAACGGCTGTATGCAACTTCTCGGCTTCGTTGGGATCCGAATTGCGAGTCTCAAAGCTGTAGTAACCGAAGCTGCCAGCAGGCTTGTGCAGGTCACCGGAGTTGCGGCCAGCGCTAGCAAATGGAAGCATCACACCCGCTCCGGAGAGGCTGGCTCGCTCGTGCAAGAGAGTGGTGTTGGCAACTCTCCAGCCATTGTTGACATCCCCGATTACGGCATTGTGGTCGACAACCGCGTGGTCGATGAACACCTCGTTGAAGAAGGCTTGACCCGTCATCTCAACCAGGGGGCGAATATCGACTTCGCTTTGTCGCATAGGGAAGGCGAACCAGGTGATCCCGGCATGCTTGGGCTTGTCCCGGTCGCTGCGGGCTATGAGCATTCCGTAGTCGGTGCCCTCCGCGAGGCTGGTCCATACCTTCTGCCCATTGATTGTCCAGATGTCGCCGTCACGTGACGCCGAAGTTTGAAGCCCGGCGAGATCCGAACCTGCGCCGGGTTCAGAAAAGAGCTGACACCAAGACTCTTGCCCGGTGAGCATTGGTGGGATGTAGCGCTCGATCTGTTCGGGAGTGCCGTGAGCGGCGATGGTAGGGGCCGCCATCATCGTGGAGATTCCGATCGCTGGTCCGAGAGTGCCTACGTCGCGCAGTCCGCGGCGCGACTCGTTTTCTTCCTGGCGTGAATAGCCGCGTCCGAACGCATTGTCAGGGAGCGAGGGGAGGCAATAGCGGGCTTCAAAGAGGCACTCCCACCACTGCGCAACCGTCATCTCTGGATCCCAGTTTGCCTTGGCCCAAGAGCGAGCTTGGTCTCTGATCGTTGTCATGTTGGTTCGTGTCGGTAGGCGGTCCGGCGGCAAGTTATTGTTGGCGAATTGTATACAAACATATGTTCGTATACGGTAAGGGTTCGTGAGTTGGAGTTACTTCAACGCTCCCTGGAAAACCCTTGAGAGTATACTTTCGGACCGTCACGCGCCCTTTCCGGCTCTGCCCGCCTCGCCTCGCAAGCAAGTCTCAGTGCCTGGCCCGCCTCGTAAGCAAGGCTCGGTGCCCTATGCGGAGTTGCACTGTCACTCCAACTTTTCGTTTCTCGACGGTGCCTCGCATCCTGAAGAACTGGTCACCGAAGCGGCCCGAATCGGCTTGGAAGCCTTGGCTCTTACTGACCACAACGGCTTTTATGGCATTGTCCGCTTCGCCGAAGCCGCCCGTGTCGCAGGTCTTCGCACCGTCTTTGGCGCTGAACTCACTCTGGCCCCAACCACTCTGGCTCCAACCAAGCAGTCCTCGTCTGGTTTGAGCAATCTCAGTAGGCCCGGCCCGGCCGATCCCAAAGGACGACACCTGCTTGTGCTGGCTCGTGATCCACGGGGGTATGCCCTGCTGGCTCGGGCCATCAGCGAAGGACAGTTGGCAGGAAAGAAAAACGCTCCACGGATTGACTATGAACGTCTTGTTGAACTTGGTGGCGCGGGCACTGGCGACCATTGGGTGGTGCTCACCGGGTGCCGTAAAGGCTCGGTGCCCGAAGCGCTGGTCAACGAAGGTCCGACCGCGGCAGCCAAGGCGCTTGAGCGGTTGGTTACTGATTTCGGTCGCTCGAATGTGGTTGTGGAGTTGTGGGACCACGGCCTGCCAATCGATTCGGTACGCAACGATGGGCTGGCTGAGTTGGCTATGTCGCATCGGCTCAAGCTGGTTGCTACCGGCAATGTCCACCATCACAGCGTTGCCCGACAGCGTTTGGCTGCGGCCATGGCAGCAGTGCGCGCCCGCCGCAGCCTCGACGAGATTGACGGCTGGCTCCCACCCGCCGGCCGTCACCTGCGATCCGGCGCCGAGCAGGCCACCCGTTTTGCTCGTTACCCCGGTGTGGTTTCTGAAGCTGCCGCCCTCGGGATTGAGTGTGCATTCGACCTGAAGCTCATTGCTCCCAACCTGCCACCCTTTCCGTGCCCCGACGGGTTGGATGAGATGGGGTATCTTCGGCGGCTGGTAGATCAGGGCGGCACTGGCCGTTATGGCCCGCGATCATCTGAGCGGGTTGCGGGAGCATGGGCACAGCTCGACCGAGAGTTGGAGCTGATCGAACAACTCGGATTTCCTGGCTATTTCCTAGTTGTGTACGACATCGTCGAGTTTTGTCGGAAGTCTGACATTTTGTGCCAAGGCCGAGGCTCGGCAGCCAACTCAGCGGTGTGTTTCGCTTTGGGTGTCACCAACGCTGATGCTGTCTCGCTCGGGTTGCTGTTCGAACGTTTCCTGTCACCTCAACGTGATGGTCCGCCCGACATCGACATAGATATCGAAAGCGACCGACGAGAAGAGGTCATCCAGTACGTCTACAAGCGGCATGGCCGTCATCACGCCGCTCAAGTCGCCAACGTGATCTCCTACCGGTCCAAGTCGGCGATTCGAGACATGGCTAAGGCGCTCGGCTACACGACAGGCCAACAAGACGCTTTTTCCAAGCAAGTCGACCGTTGGCGCCCGTGGCCCAAGCGGCCCGGTGAGCGCAGCGAACAAGAGCGGGAAGCGCAGTGGCCCGAGCGGCCCGGTGAGCGCAGCGAACAAGAGCGGGAAGGCAACATAAAACTGAATGAGGCGCAACGCGATACTGCCATCCCGACTCCGGTATTGGAACTAGCCGCGGAAATCGAACATTTTCCACGTCATCTTGGAATCCATTCGGGTGGCATGGTGATGTGTGACCGGCCAGTGATCGAGGTGTGCCCAGTCGAGTGGGGGCAAATGGCTGACCGCAGCGTTTTGCAATGGGACAAGGACGATTGTGCCTCCGCAGGTCTGGTGAAGTTCGACCTTCTCGGGCTGGGGATGCTCTCAGCGCTGCGTTACGCCATCGACCTCATCGCCGAACACGACGGCCAAGAAATAGATCTCGCCATGTTGCCCCAAGATGACCGGGTCTACGAAATGCTTCAAAAGGCTGACACGATTGGAGTGTTCCAGGTCGAGTCGCGGGCACAGATGGCCACTCTGCCGCGGCTCAAGCCTCGTTGTTTTTATGACCTCGTTGTGGAGGT
Organism: Candidatus Aldehydirespiratoraceae bacterium; assembly: GCA_965249055.1. Lineage (GTDB taxonomy): Bacteria > Actinomycetota > Acidimicrobiia > Acidimicrobiales > Aldehydirespiratoraceae > VXYK01. Next base: position 1,861,080 of record CBDFKX010000002.1, read on the forward strand.
GGCGCTCATCCGCCCCGGCCCGATCCAAGGTGGCTCGGTGCACCCCTATATTCGGCGGCGCAGCGGCCTCGAAGCGGTCACCTATCTGCACCCGTTGCTTGAGAATGCTCTGGCCAAGACACTCGGCATCCCCGTGTTTCAGGAGCAGCTGATGCAGATTGCCATTGACGTCGCTGGCTTCACTGCCTCTGAAGCCGACCAGCTACGTCAGGCAATCGGCTCAAAAAGAAGTCGTGAACGCATGGAACGGCTCAAGCAGCGCTTCTTTGAAGGTATGCGAGAGCGGGGTATCAGCGACGATATTGGTGAGCAGATCTGGCTCAAGCTCGCGGCCTTCGCCAACTACGGCTTCCCTGAGAGCCACTCGGTGTCGTTCTCGTATCTCGTCTATGCCTCGGCATGGATCAAGTATCACTATCCCGCCGCGTTTTGTGCGTCACTGCTCAACGCTCAACCGATGGGATTCTGGTCACCTCATACCCTGGTCGGTGACGCCCGACGCCATGGCGTGGTGGTCAACACCGTCGACCTCAACGCCTCAGCCGCCAAAGCGGTTCTGGAGCCGGACAAGACAAGCACAGGTGGATGGGCGGTGAGGCTTGGCCTCGGCTATGTGCGTGGAATCGGAGAAGAACTCGCCGAACAGATCGACGTTGGTCGCCCCTACGTCTCAGTTGAGGACCTTCGTCGGCGGGTGCCGCAAGTGCCGCTTACGGTGCTTGAGGTTCTCGCTACCGCAGGAGCGTTCGGTTGTTTTGGCATCGACCGGCGATCAGCGTTGTGGACAGCCGGGGCGATGACTCAAACCGCTGCGGATCGCTTGCCGGGGATCGTTACCGGTGATAAGGCGCCGAATTTGCCACACATGTCACCCGCTGAGTTATCACATTCTGATCTTTGGGCCACAGGTATTGCTCCCGACGGTCACCCCACTGTTTTTGTTCGCTCAGAACTCAGTGAGACTGGTGTGGTCACCGCCGCGGGTCTCGTTGATCGCAGCGATGGCGAACGAGTGTTGGTCGGGGGAGTGGTGACACACCGTCAGCGACCTCCCACCGCTGGTGGTGTCACCTTTTTGAGTTTGGAAGACGAAACCGGTTTGATCAACGTGGTTGTCTCTTCAGGCTGTTGGCAGCGCTACAAGAATGCGGCTCTCGGTGCTTCGGCGCTGTTGATCCGCGGTCGACTCGAAAAAGCCGAGGGCGTCATCAATGTCGTTGCCGACAAACTTCAACCCCTTACAGTAGGGATTGCTCCCGCCAGCCGCGATTTTCGCTGACCGTGCTGTGTTGTCGCCGGGCGTCGCCGGTACCGCGCCGGGTTGCTGCCCGACATCTAAGCTGCCAAGGGTGATCATCGTTCGGATTATCGTGGGGGTCTTAGGGGGCCTAACGGCTCTCGCCACGATGGGATCGGCGGTACGAACAGTTGTGGTGCCCCGAGGCGAGCAGTCGTTTCTTGCCAATGCCACCGTGCTGACAATGCGCAGAGTGTTCAACCGGGCAGCTCGCCGACGCAAGAACTGGCGCAAAGCAGAAGCCGTCAAGGCTCGTTTCGCGCCGGTAACCCTGATGATGTTCCCCTTCGTCTGGGCTACCGGCGTGATCATTGGCTGCTCCGGTGTGTTTTGGGCCCTGGGAGTTCGGCCCTATCAAGATGCGTTCGTCCTTTCTGGCTCCTCGCTCACAACACTTGGCTTTCGCACCACAGAAGATCTCCCAACCCTGATTGTTGCAATCGTGGAGGGGATTGTGGGCCTTGGTCTGGTTGCTCTACTGATCAGTTTCTTGCCGACCATCTACGGCGCTTTCTCAAGACGAGAAACCGCGGTGGCGAAATGGCATCTGCGTTCCACGGGACTAGACGGAGTTGCCAGCCCCGCTTCGATGCTCATGCGTCGTCATCTCATCGGTTCTCTCGACGACATGCTGCACGCTTGGCACGAATGGGAAGACTGGTTCGTTGAGATTGAGGAGAGCCACACCAGCTTCCCGATCTTGGTCTATTTCCGCTCACCGGTACCAGAGCGGTCGTGGATTACCAGCGCCGGGTTGGCACTTGACTCGGCGTCCCTCTACTGCTCGGCGCTTAATCTTGGAAGTGACCCTCGTGCTCAGTTGATGATCCGCACCGGCACCTTGTCGCTGCGCCGGATATGTGACTATTTCGGGTTCGAATACGACCCCGACCCATCTCCTGAAGATCCAATAGCCATCGATCAGGACGAGTTTGACCAGGTGTTCAAGCTCGTCAAGACGGTTGGGATGCCCGTCGTGGCTGATCGTGAGCAGGCCTGGCGGGACTTTGCAGGCTGGCGCGTCAACTACGACCGTCCGCTGTTGTCACTTGCTACTTGGGTGGAAGCGCCAAAAGCACCTTGGTCATCGGATCGTCGAATTTCCATTCGTCGGCCGCGAGTGTTTCAGCGTCTGAGGCGAACAAGATGAGCCGTCACCGTTCAGGAATCGGTTAGCGGGCTGATGCGAGCGAGTCGCATGCTCCGTCTCGCGCGCCGGTGGCGCACCGTCATTGGCAGGGATCAACGCGCTTACCGTGACAGCTTTGTTGCCCTAGTCCTTTCTGCGATCACCAGCCTTGTTGCCGGTGTGACTCTGGCGACGACCACCGACACCCTCGAAGAACTCCCTGGCTTGCTGCTGTTGGTACCAGCTGCGCTGGCGGTAAAAGGCAACGTGTTTGGTGCTTTGGGTAGCAGGCTTGGTACCAGTATCCACGCGGGCACGTTTCGGTTGAGTCCCCGCCTTGACTCAGCAGTCGGTCAAAACATCGTGGCGGCGATGCTGCTGAGTTTGGTGATATCGGTGGTGATCGCGGTGATGGCCAAGGGCGTTGCCATTGTCTTTGCGGTGTCGCCAACCATGTCGTTAGCGGACTTCATTGTGGTGTCGACGGTGGGCGGCATGCTTGCCTCCGTTTTCATGTTGGCGATTACGTTGCTGTTGGCCAACGGATCGGGGCGTTACGGGTGGGACCTCGACAACGTGGTGTCGCCGTTGGTAACCGCTGCCAGTGATTTGATGAGTCTCCCGGCACTGATACTGGCCGCGCAACTCGCCGGCGTCGAAGGATTCACACCTGTGACTGCCGCGGCTCTTGTCGTTGTGTCTGTTGGCGGCCTGTTGTGGTCGCTGTTAGCCAACCACCGACTTTTGAGCGCCATCGTGCGCGAGTCGATTCCGGTGCTGGCACTGGCCGGCCTGCTTGATTTGATCGCCGGAATCACCATTGAGAAACGGCTCGACGACCTTCTCGAATATCCCGTGTTGCTGGTGCTTCTTCCTGGGTTCTTGGGCACAGCGGGTGGGCTCGGTGGAGTGCTGTCGAGTCGCCTTTCGACCAAAGTTCATTTGGGTTTGCTGCGTCCGGGGCCTGTGCCCCGGGGTTCTGCGGGGTCCGACATCGCCATGATCTTTGGCTTGTCGATCCCGGTGTTTGTAATAACGGGAGCAGTCGCCGAACTTGGCGGTGTATTGACCAACCAGGCCAGTCCCGGCTTGATTGACCTTGTAGCAGTGGCCCTGATCGGCGGTCTGCTGGCGACGATCTGCGTCGTGATCGTTGCCTACTACGTAACGATCATCGCAGTCAGATTCGGACTCGATCCCGATACTCACGGCATTCCAATGGTGACGTCATCGCTGGATTTTGTGGGTGCTTTCGCCCTTATTCTGGCCATTGTGGCCGTGGGAGTGGCTTGAGTCGTGACCAGCACCTCTAGTGTATTTACCTATAACGGAGTAACGAGATAATGGAAGACAGACCGCGCAACCTGCGGGAGATGCTCGCCACCGCCAAGGACAAGTCCGAGCTGATGGTCGATCTGGCGTACGCCGCACTGTTCTTTGGCGATCCAGACATGGCTGAAGAAATCGCAGACCTGGAAGAAGAAATGAGCCACTTGGTTCACGACATGCGCGGTGTATGCGTGATGGCTGTACGTCACCCTCGCGAGTCCGAAGGGATGTCGTCGGTGCTGCAGGTGATCTCGGCGATCGAACGCATCGCCAACGACGCTGTCGACATCGCCCGCATCGTCACCCACAAACTCGGGATCCCGGCCGAGTTGGTGGCGGATCTATCGGCCGCCGAGGAAGTCAGTCACCGAGTGTTGGTCTCGCAGGGGTCGCGGCTCACCCATCGTCCCTTGCGTGACCAAGAACTCCCGGTTCAGACAGGCATGCGCGTGATGGCGGTGCGCCGCCAACATTGGATCACCGACGTAGACGGCGACACTGTGTTGATACCGGGCGATGTTCTGTTCCTACGAGGATCGCCTGACGGAATCAAGCGTTTGCGAGAACTAGCGGGCGCGGCCCCCTGGGAAGCTCCGCAGCTACCCGAAGATCCGTTTGTGACAGACCTGGACCGAGCGGTCGATGTGTTGGTTGAAATGAAAAACCTCAGCGAAGTTGCGGTTGGTTTGGCGTATTCGGCCCTTGTCCTCGGCGATCTCGGACTCGCCGCGGAGGTCCGCCACATTGAAGATCGGCTCGATGAAATGAAGGACCGCCTTGAGCTTTGGGTTCTGCGGGCTGCGTCGGAAAAGGTTGACCCTTCACCGTTGCGAGGTCTGCTCCACTTGTCCCAGGCAGCCGAAGACATCGGCGACCAAGCCCAAGCCATGGTTTGGCTCATCGAAAAACAGGAAGACGTTCACCCGATCCTGGAGCTGGCCCTTGGCGACAGTGATGAGGTGGTGATCCGGGTGCCTGTTCGTGCCGATAGCGAAGCAGATGGTCGGCTTCTCTCCGAACTGCGGCTCAACATCGAGCCCGGTTTCACTGTCCTCGCCATACGGCGCGGTGAACAGTATGTGTATCGACCCCGCGGTCGTGCCCGACTTGTTGCCGGTGACGAGTTGATTGCCAGCGGCCCCGACGAAGGACGAGAACTTCTTGCCCGGCGCTGCGGATGGCGCTTGATCGACCCCGACGGCGATGGAGAAATGGAACTAGAGCCAGCCTCGGGTCGTTAGTTGCCGGTCAGTCAGGCCAATGCTTCTGTCGCTCAGCAGAGAACCGCACTGTCTTCGCACATGCCAGTTAAAGCCGCCAACACAGCTGCGGGATTTGTGGAGACTTGATAGCTCCACCCTTATGTCTGGCCACCTGTCGGCACGTCGGTCTGCCCATGCCGGTTGGGTCCCCAGCAGATTATCGTGCCGTCGATTCGCAGCCCGCAACTATTGTCATCGACTGCACTGACAGCTTTGAAACTGCCTGTCGGAGCGTTGGTCTGCCCCCAGTCATTGTTTCCCCAGCAGGCGATCGTGTTGTCCGTACGTATCCCGCAACTATGGACGTCGCTTGCACTGACAGTCTTGAAACTGCCTGTCGGCGCGTCGGCCTGCCCATAGTGGTTGTTTCCCCAGCAGGTGATCGTGTCGTCGGTACGTATCCCGCAACTATGGGCGCCGCCCGCACTGACAGCTTTGAAACTGCCTGTCGGCGTGTCGGTCTGCCCTTCCCGGTTGCTTCCCCAGCAGGTGATCGTGTCGTCGGTACGTATCCCGCAACTATGGTGAATGCCTGCGCTGACAGCTTTGAAACCCCCTGTCGGCGCATCGGCCCGCCCAAAGACGTTGGTTCCCCAGCAGGTGATCGTGTTGTCGGTACGTAAGCCGCAACTGTGGCCAAAGCCTGCACTGACAGTTTTGAAGCCACCTGCCTGCGCATCGGCCTGCCCTTCCCGGTTGCTTCTCCAGCAGGTGATCGTGTCGTCGGTACGTATCCCGCAACTATGGTCACCGCCTGCGCTGACAGCTTTGAAGCGACCTGTCGGCGCGTCGGCTTCCCCATAGTTGTTGGTTCCCCAGCAGGTGATCGTGTTGTCGGTACGTAAGCCGCAACTGTGGAGAATGCCTGCGCTGACAGCTTTGAAGCCACCTGCCTGCGCATCGGCCGAGTCCTCGACCGTATCGGCAGGCTTGTAGACCTGCTCCACGACGATGTCTCCCCAGCAGGTGATCGTGCTGTCGGTACGTATCGCGCAACTGTAGTCGTCGCCTGCACTGACAGCTTTGAAGCGACCTGTCGGTACGTCGGTCTGCCCCCAGTCGTTGTTTCCCCAGCAGGTGATCGTGTTGTCGGTACGTAACCCGCAACTATGGACGTCGTGTGCACTGACAGTTTTGAAACTACCTGTCGGCGCATCGGCCTGCCCATACCAGTTGCCTCCCCAGCAGATGATCGTGTTGTCGGTACGTAACCCGCAACTATGGTTGCCGCCTGCACTGACAGCTTTGAAACCACCGGTCGGCACGTCGGCCTGCCCATCGCCGTTCAAGCCCCAGCACGTGATCGTGTCGTCGGTACGTAGCCCGCAACTATGGAGAATGCCTGCACTGACAGCTTTGAAACTCCCCGCTGGCGCGTCGGCCTGTCCCACGGCGTTCCATCCCCAGCAGGTGATCGTGTCGTCGGTACGTAACCCGCAACTATGGTTGCCGAATGCACTGACAGCTTTGAAACTCCCTGTTGGCGCGTCGGCCCGCCCATCGTCCTTCAAGCCCCAGCACGTGATCGTGTTATCGGTACGCAACCCGCAACTATGTCCGAGGCCTGCACTGACAGCTTTGAAACCACCTTTCGGCACATCGGTGTGTACCCACCCGCTGGTTCCCCAGCAGATGATCGTGTTGTTGGTACGTATCCCGCAACTATGGTGATAGCCCGAGTTGACAGCTTTGAAGCCACCTGTCGTGTCGGCGGTGGGGTCGCAGTCTGGGGTTGAGGTGTTGATGGTTACGCGTGGTTCGCCTTGGTAGCGGTACAGGAAGGTGACGAGTTGGGCTCTAGTCAACGTCTCGTTGGGTGCGAAGGTGGTGGGTGATGTGCCGGTGGTGATGCCGGTGTGGGCCATCCAAGACACAGCATCTTGTTGCCACCCCGCATAAACATCACTGAAATTGTGGGACGGTGCCGAAGGCCGACCAGCCAGGCGATGCAAAAATGTTGCCACCTTCGCACGCGTCAAGGTCTCGTCAGGCGCGAACTTGGTCCGTAACTTACCGATGGTGACACCGGAGTTGACAATCCACGAGATCGCATCATTTTGGGAGTCGTCTGTTACGTCGCTGAACGGATGGCGTTCCCCGGCATCTGGCTGGTTTTCCGTGTTGTAGATCCACTCCGCTGTTTCACCACGCGACACCGCAGAGTCCGGCCCGAAACAGGGCCCTGCAATGTCGACGATTCCGTTGTCTGTGGACCATTGCACCGCGTCGGTGTACCAAGTGCCTTCACCCACATCGCCGTATCCCGCCACCGCCCCAGCCGGTGACGCCAACCCCATCAACAACGCAGCCGTCAACGAAACAACCAACCCGAGGCTCAACCAGACCCGGCTCAACCCAACCATCGAACTGAAAAACGACATAGACGCGAACCAGACCTAGACGTGACACCTTAGCCACCTCTCACGTTGTTGGGTCGCCTTCTCGTGGCTTACCTACCAATCAAGGCACCGGCTACAAAATCATCAACCCCAACAACCCACCACATGGCCCTCAGAGTGCCTAGCCGCGTGAAGGGACCCGTGAGACGGGCCACACAGTTGGCGGTACGTCCAGAACAGATACTGGGCCGCTAGATTTCATCGAATGCACAGTTCTTTTCGTCTGCTGTCGATCCACGCCCACCCAGACGATGAGGCGTCCAAAGGCTCCGCCACGGTCGCCAAATATAAGTCGATGGGAGTCAAGACCGTGCTCGTGTGCTGCACCGGGGGCGAGGAAGGCGAAATCCTCAACCCGGCCATGGACCGCCCCGAAGTACGCGACAATCTCGGCGAAGTACGTCACGCCGAATTAGCCAGGGCCGCTGAGATAATCGGTTACGACACCGTCCATATGCTCGGCTACCGCGATTCCGGCATGGCCGACACCGAAGCCAACTTGAATCCGGATTGTTTCGCGGCGGCACCATTCGACGAAGTGGTTGACCGCTTGGTGGCGCTGCTCAGAGAAGAGCGACCGCATGTCGTAGTCACATACCCCGATGAGCAAGGTGCCTATAACCATCCGGATCACGTCCGTGTGCACGACATCACCCACCCAGCTGTGGAACGTTGCGCAGACGGCACCCATCGCCCTGATCTCGGCGACCCCTGGTCTGTGCCGAAGGTCTACTACTCGAGTTGGTCACGCGCCCGTATCGAAGCGAGGCACCAAGCGTTTCTCGACCTCGGGTTGGAGTCGCCATACGACAAACGCTGGTTCGAACGGCCAGACACCGACCAGAACATAACCACGAAGGTCCCGGTCGACGGTTTTACAGAAGTGCGCCGTGAGGGGCTACTCGCCCACGCCACGCAGATCGACCCTGAGTCGCCATTTTGGTTTGGACTGCCTATCGAGATTGATCTCGCGCTCCATCCGGTCGACGACTACCGCTTGGCCCGCCCAAAATGGAACGGTGATCAACCCCGAGAGACGGATCTCTTCACGGGTATCGAACCCTGATGCAACTCTTTGACGAGGAATGGATCGCGGCGGCTAGCGAAGCGCTCGGCGGATTGCCTGCCGTTCCTAGTCTTGACGCTGTCATCGAATACACGATCAGCGGGCGTCCCATTGGTCGCGTAAGTCTGACGGTCACTCTCGCCGATGGCGTCGTTTCCGGTATCGCTGTGGGCAAGTCGAAAGACACCGACATTGCAATATCGATGAACTATCCGGATGCAGTGGCCATCTTGTCGGGCGAGATGACTAGTGACGCCGGGTACATGAGCGGCGCGGTGAAGGTTGAAGGTGACTATCCGCTCTGGCTGCTCGACCTGCGACCCGTTCGCCTAGCCGCGATTGAGGCCCTCGCCCCGCTGATGGCACAAACCGGTGTCCAATGAATCTCCACCCGATACACCTCTATCGGGAAGGCAGCCGCTACTAGCGTGAACGCTGCAACACACGCAGTGCTGCAAAACCAATGAGTTGAGCGTTGCTCGCAGCAATACGGGAGGGCAGAGAGCGATCGGTCAGCACCGCGAGGTCGTTCATTCGCGCGGTAGCGGAAGGGTCAATTGCACGGATTTCTTCTGCGGCGATCGCGGGCTCGAAGGCCACTACGGTCACTCCAGGCATCAGGTTGTCGAGCACGGCGGAAAAGTGAGCCTGTGCGCCACCGCGCACCAAGCGGAAGTGGTCTGGAGTGATGACCCCCGCTTCGCGAGCAAGGTCACGGAAAGGAAAGCCCGCCGTAGCTTGTGCTGCGGGTCCCTCCAGACGGAGCGGAAGGCTTGCTTCAACCGCGATGTCGAGTAACACGTCGAAGAATTCGGGCCGTTGTTGAAGAGCGCTTAGGTGGGTGCTCAGATGTGTCGCGTTCAGTCCCCACAGTGTCGCCCGCTCAAGTTGAGCCCGGCACTCACGGCGGACCTCATCGGCATCAGCGTGATCCCAAAGATCCGCAACGGTGCGGGGGAACCCGCCGTCGCCATCAAGCAGACTCGGTGCGCTAGTCAGCGGACCCCAACGGAAACAATCGAGTTCGGCGTTGAGCGTCAGATGCACACCCAAGTCTTCGTCTGCTGTAGCGCGATCAACAGCATGGCGTGACCAGGGCCCTGGCATCATGACCGTGCCGGTTGTGGCCGCTCCCTCGCGCAGAGCGCTCAGCCCTCCGGCAGTGGCGGCATGCGTTGAACCGAGTTGGTCGGCGCTGATAATCAGCAATCGGCTATCGGCTTCGTATCCGAGTGCTTCGACGAGTGACTCCACAATGTGACGGTACTGCGCTATTCGAGCGGAACGTCGGGATCGCCGCAGACTCCCCAAAGCCCGAGCTTTGAAAGCGTCGCTCTTTTGGCGGCTTGGTCAAGCAAGTGTTCGTAGTGAGTGTTGGGCGGGTAGGAGAGAGTGCCCGCGTAGCCGTGCTCTACGAGGTCGAGGTTGACGAAGAGATCGTCGCCGCTGCGAATTACGTAGGCCAATAGCCGGTCGTATTGATCGCGGGCTTCTTCATCGAGGATCAGCGTGACGGCGGTGCCTTCGGGAAGCAAGGACTTGAGATAGGCGCTCGCCTCCGCGCCGTAGCACTGATTGGGACGATTCCTAGCCACGGATTCGGGTGTGTCAATACCGATTAGGCGTACGTTTTCGCGCGAACCATTGACGTCGGCGATGACTGTGTCGCCGTCGATTACTTTGCTGATAGTTGCGTTCGGTACCAAACCCGCTGGCGAAGCCGCTGGAGTGCCGATGCTCGGGGTTGCCGCGTCGTCCTCGCCGGTACAGCTCGTCGTCGCCAGCGTGGTTGCCAACAACAATACTGCTAATACTGCTAGTACAGCAGATTTCATTGTATATAAATTGATAACAGAATATTTCATTACCGGATAGTGTGCCCGGCGTGTGTGACACTTGCCCCAAACTGAAAGAATCACGAGATGTCCACGACCACCCCCACGCAGCGATACGGAATGACCGTTCCCTTCGACGGAACACAACTTCACCTCCAACGAACACGTTTTCAAAGGCTCGAAGCGCTCGGTTATACCGACCTGTGGTCGGCAGAGGCCATGGGAGCCGATGGACTCACCCCCTTGGCCCTAGGCAGCGTATGGACTCCCTCGATGAGGCTCGGTACGGCGATTCTGGGGGCTTACACCCGAGGCCCGGGTTTGATGGCACAGTCCATAGCGGGCATGGCATCGGCCGCACCAGGCCGCTTCGTGGCAGGTATCGGTTCCTCATCGAATGTCATCGTTGAGCGCTGGAACGGCATCCCCTTTGAAGCGCCGTACAAACAAACCCGAGACATTGTGCGCTTCCTGAAATCCGCCCTGTCGGGTGAGAAGATCAGCGAAGACTACGACAGTTTCTCGATCAAAGGATTCCGCCTCGGTCTCGTCCCCGAACAACCAGTGCCGATCCTGGTAGCTGCGCTGCGTGAAGGCATGCTGCGCATGGCGGGACGCGAAAGCGATGGAGCCATCATCAACTGGCTTTCAGCCGACAATGTTTCCACGGTGGCAGGGATTGTTCGGGCTGAAAATCCCGAGGCAGAAATAGTCGCCCGGATCTTTGTTGCCCCCACGCCCGACACAGAAGCAGCTCGAGCTACTGGCAAGTTCGCGGCCGCGGCGTATCTCAACGTCCCTGTTTACAAGGCGTTCCATGAGTGGATGGGCCGTGGTGATGCGTTGGGCGAGCACTGGGAACAGTGGGCCGCTGGCGACCGTCGGGGCGCGCTCGACAAGATTCCAGACCACATCATCGACGAGTTGATCGTGCATGGCAGTCCCGACGAGTGCCGAGCCCATATTCAGCGTTACATAAACAATGGCGTTACGTGTCCTGCTTTGGCAATCATGGCGTTCCCCGGCGTGGACATAGATGAAGCAATCGAGGGGCTCGCGCCCTAGGCGTTGCTTTCGCCGGGCGTTGCTTGCGCCGGGCGTAACCGGAGCCGCGCGTTGCTTGCGCCGGGCCTAACCGGAGCACTGGGAACCTCAGCGAGTCAGCTAAGTAGGGAGGCCTGGAGTTTTTGCATTCCGTTCAGCCAACGCTGGCGGTCGCCGGCCCGACGCTGTTCATACATCGCAACTTCAGGATGAGGGAGGATCAAGAAGTCGTCGTTGGCAAGACCGATGGCTACCGCTTCAGCAACCTCGGAAGGCTCGATCATGCCCATGGCCTTCACAACCTCGATAGCCAATTCGCCGTCGGCCTCGGTCATGGGCGTACGCACCCCTTGGGGGCACAGGCACGAAACACCAATACCGTGCTCTGCGTAGGTGATAGCAATCCACTCGGCGAGCGCCACACAGCCATGTTTGGTGACGGCATATGGCGCGGTGCCCAGGTTGGTGAGCAGGCCGGCAGCGGATGCGGTGAGAAGTAGATGTCCGCCGCCTCGCTCAATCCAGCAGGGAACAAGGTGCCGCGCCGCGATGACATGGGCCATCACGTTTACGTTCCAGTTGGCGTTCCAGGTGTCGTTGTCGAGTTCAACACCGCCGTTAGCGCCGATACCGGCGTTCCCGCACCACAGATCAATAGCTCCGGCTTCGGACTCGGTTCGTTCAATCAAATCGACGACGGCAGGCTCATCGGTCACGTCGAGTACCTCGCAACGACCGCCGAGTTCAGCAGCCACAGCGGCCGCTCCGTCGCCATCTTGGTCGGCGATAACCACAGTGCCCGCGCCGTCGGCAGCGAACCGTTCAGCCATGGCCCGGCCGATGCCGCTAGCCGCTCCGGTAACTACAATGGTTGCCCCTTTTGTGTCCATGGCGGGATAGTAAGGCGATATTCACTAAACACAACGCGCCCGCTGTCACAATGCGCGAGTATGGTTGCTAACACGAGCCGACCCCGGCCCGAGAGATATCAAGGGAGGTTCCGGACAATGACTGAAGCCATTGATGGCGTGCAGATCGAAGAGGCGCTGGGAATAATCGACCATGGTCTCGGTGACTTTATTAAGCGCGAGTTGTTGACTAGCGCGGAAGTAGCTGACCTGCTCCTTGATCTTCGTTCGGTTCTCACTTTCGTAGCCGTAGAACCGACAGAACCCGCAAGCTCCAACTAGTAGCTGAGCTGCCAGGGGAACTGAGTTGCTAGGGGAGAAGGCGGCGCGCGATTTTGCCGAAGGCGACTCCGATTGCTAGACCCCCTAGCACATCTGATGCGTGATGAATGCGCACATGAACTCGGCTTGCGGCAACCACCGCGCCCAGCGCGTACCATAAAGGGCCGCCGGTCCGGCGTGATAACAACATCGCAGCCACCATCGCAGCCGATGCGTGCCCACTTGGGAAACTGCTGGTTTTTGGTTGACGCAGGTTGAGCGACCGAGGCGCCGGTTGCAAAGGTCGACGACGACGGAAGATCGATTTGATCGGCCCGTTCAACAACGCTGACTCAACGCCGAGAGCAGCGCTCAACCCCATCGCGATCTTCGGATCGTCTTCGACAATCGCTTGCACAATGCCGAGGGCGTGCCAGAGCAAGGAGAAATCAGCTGCCTCCGAAGCGGAGTAGAACACCCGGTCAACGAGCGGTTGATTGCGCCATTGTTCCCACCATTGATCAATGACCCCGTCGAGTTGGTCGACGGCGTCGGTGAACTCGCGCATGGTCTCGTTCATGGGGTCGAGCTTAGATGCCGTTGGTAAGCACCTGGACCCGTGAACATTTTTCGCTCCCAACGCTTAGGTGTAACAAGCAAGGCGCGCGGATAGTCCTCAAACATCCAGCGAGCGAAGTTGCGTCTAGTCCAAGCTGTTGTGCCAGTGAGCCTCAGGACTCCGCGAGTCACCCACGGTCGAGCCAACAATGGAATCAACGCTCGAGACATGCGGTCGTCCGCTATGAGTTCTTTGCGCACGGCTTTTTCGTAATGGGCCGTGGGGTTGTCGTGAGCCAACACTGATTCAGCGGCGAGGCGACCGGTGAGTAGCGCCTGTCCGATGCCTTCACCGGTCATCGGGTCTGTGACCGCGGCGGCGTCGCCAACAAACATCGTGTGCGGGCCAACAAGGGGAACACGACCGATTCGAGCTGGGATCGGCCAGGCTTTGTGCGGTGCTTCCGCAACGGCGTCGGCTCCCAGAGCCTGTTGTATGTGGGGTCTGGCGAGAAGATCGGGCCACAGTCGTTTCATGTCACCAACCGTGTGTCGCTCTCCTCGGCGGATACCGAAACCGATGTTTGCTCGACCTCCTCGCAGAGGGAAAGACCATGCATAACCAGGTAGAAGATCGGGTTCGAACCAGACGATCAGTTCCTCTGCGGCTCGGCCGGTGACGTTGCAGTAGTACTGGCGAAAGGCGTGCCACTCGCCAAGGTATTGGTTGACTCCGAGACCCAGTGACTTGCGAACCGGCGACCACATCCCGTCAGCCGCGATCAGGTTCGAGGTCCGTATGCAGCGCTCGCTTTCGTTGTCAATGTTGTTGTCGATGAGCACATCAATGGTGTCGTCGGATACTTCGGTGCCGGTCACAGCGCATCCGGGTTCGACACGAGCACCCGCAGCACGTGCCAGTTCCAGTACCGCGGCATCCAGATCGATTCGCGGTACCACGGCTGCGTGATAGCCGGGTCCATCGGGGAGGGGATAATACCGCTCGGTTCCCGAAGGTGATTGCACCGCTACGTCGCGAACCACGTTCCAAGATTCGATATGGTTCGGATCGAGGCCTAATAACTCAAGCTCACGCAGCGCGAGGGCTGTGAGGCCATCACCGCAGCACTTGTCCCGCGGGAACGTTGCCTTGTCGACGAGCAGGACGTCGCGACCGGCCCGAGCCAACACAATGGCAGCCGCCGCACCGGCCGGACCCCCACCCACCACAACTGTCTCCGCTCTCACAATGACCCGTCTTGGTCTGTTTTGTCCTGGTCTGTTTGGTCCTGGTCTGTTTGGTCCTGGTCTGTCCCGTCGTCGTTGGTGTCATCGCCGTCGTCAACCTCGTCGTTGTCTGAGACATCGCCTTCGTTGTCGCCGTCACCGATGGTGGTCGTGGTTGTGGAAACGCTTGGAGTACCGTCACAGAGGGTGGCCTCTGGGTGGTAACGAGCAAATACCATGTCAACCTCCCGATGCCCATCCTGCACGAAGGTTCTGGTTCGCTCGGTGAACACATTGGTGCAAACCAGACCATGAGGCACGCTCGTCTGGCCCGTCTGCTCGGCGAAGACCGACCGAGTGGAATAGAGCCGCACCGTGATCGAATCTTCGGTCACCGTCGGCCACACCAGAACCCCGTACGGCGTGTTGTTGACTATCTGCAAATCGGGGGCGGGATAGGACACGGTCGCTTCACGGCCATAGGGATAACGCCCAATGTAGATGGAATGGCTCTGGTACTCGCCGAAATCGAGGCCAGCGAAAAAAGCGGCGTTGAACAGGGTTGTTGCGTACTGTGAGATTCCTCCACCGACGGAGTCGACGAAGACCCCCTCGTAGATCATCCCTGCGGGTACAAAGCCCTTTTCAGCAGTTCGGGGACCGACGTAACCGTTGACCGAGAAGGTCTCACCGGGTTCAATGACCGCCCCTTGAGTCAACTCGGCGATGCGGAAGATATTGATTACACGTGCTTGCCCGGGCGCGAAGTTCGTCGTGAACTGGCCCACCACCTCTTTGATACCCAACGATTCGGCCCAGGCTACACCCTTTGCGTCAGGGTCTTCGGTGGGACGTGCCTGAACCTGGCTCTCGCCTGCGATCAGAGCCTCAAGAATCCGCTCACCGGTGTCGTCGGTGCAACAGACGCTCCCAGGAGCACCGCCGACAATGTGGATGTTCTCAAGATAATCGATAAAGAATGTTGTCTCTTGGCCGGGGTCTCCAAGACCGACAAAAAGAGCGACCAACGTCGAGACAACGGCGTCATTATCTAGCGAGATCTCGCCTGTTGGACTGAAGCGCACCCACTGCCGCAAGGCTCGCGCGGGAATCAAGTGGTACTCAGAGAAACCGAGCAGCGCCGCCTCGATGCCATCTTGGGTCAGCTCGTTGGCATGACGCGCGAGTTCGGTTCCGCCAACGTCTATGGCCTCGCTCCCGAGCGAAGGCAGCTCAACAGGATCTTCGCCTTCGCCCGCAACTGCGATCAGGAGCAGTCGCTCGAGTTCATTGATGTCGACGATAGGTATCTTGGCTGTGTCGGCGGCGACGAAAACCCCATTAGCCAGCGCCACGCTCAAGCCATCCGGATCGACCAGAAGCACCGCGTCGGCACCCTCACCGAGCAATTCCACCAGAGTGTTTCGATCAAGGAAATAGTGGGGTGTCACTCTGCGATTCGCGACCGGAGAAAAGAGCCAGCGAAACGGTTGTGTAGCGCCGCCACTTTCGGCAGCTTCATCAAGTGTGGCCTCAATGTTGATACCGATCCCCAACTCGGTTGCGGTGGCGGTTGCAGAAGCTTCGTCCCAAACCACGGTTATGGACTTGTCGAGCGAGGGGTGCGAAGCGAGCCGGATAGCCGCTTCTTCGCGGCTCATCGATCCGACCGAGATTTCGTCGATCTCCACCCCTCTCGGGATGTCCTCGCCGCTCACGACATCGTCAATGATCCAGGCGACGGCAATCAAGATGACAGTCGCGGCTAGCACCGCAAGGGTCGCGCGCACGGTGCCCAATCGTATAGGCCGCGAGCTCTAGAAGAGTCTCGGGTTGGGTGATTCGATGCCGCGTAGTTCGTCGTAGTCGACCTCAACGCACTGAATCTCGCGATCCTCGGCCAACACCTTCGCTTGCGGCTTGATTTCTTGGGCCACGAATACGCCTCGCACCGGTCGCAAGGCCGGATCGCGGTTGAGGAATTCCAGATAACGGCTGAGTTGCTCAACTCCGTCAATCTCGCCGCGGCGTTTGACCTCAATCGCTACGGCCACGCCATCGGCGTCACGACACATCAGATCTACGGGACCGACGCTGGTCGGGAATTCACGGCGCACCAAGCGCAAACCTTCGGTAATCGATGTGGGATCGTCGGCTAAAAGCTCCTGCAGGTGCGCTTCGACGCCGTCTTTCTGGAGACCAGGATCTCGCCCCATCTCAAATGACGAGTCGCTGATTATCTCATGAAGGGTGATCGTAAGAACTTCGCCCTTTGGGTTAGTGACCGTCCATGTGCCATCTTCGGGATTCTCCGATAGTCGGTTCGGGGGATTCATCCAGTTGAGGGGCTTGTAGGCACCGCCGTCTGCGTGAATCGCCACGCTGCCGTCAGCCTTGACCATCAGCAAGCGCACTGCTTCGGGTAGGTGGGCTTGTAACCGCCCGTTGTAGTCAACTGTGCAGCGAGCCACAACAAGACGCATCCCCCAATGCTATCTCCAGAGATGTAATCGGGGTCCGAGAGGTCGGGTCCTAGAGGTCGGGGTGTGCTTCGGGGTCGGGGTAGACGAAACGGATCAGGCCCACGGCTAGTACCAGCCCGATCATTTGCATCACGATGAACATCGGCGCAGAAGAAGGCTCTATCCCCGCAAACGTGTCGGAGAACATGCGACCGATCGTGACCGCCGGGTTGGCGAAACTGGTGGACGAGGTGAAGTAGTACGCCGCGCCGATATAGGCAGCAACCGACCCTGCAACCAGGCGAAGCCGCTTAGTGCGGACCAGCGAGAAGATGAGGGCTATCAAACCGACCGTGGCGATCACTTCGCCTAGCCACAGGTGTCCCGCTGATCGAGTTTTGGTGGACCAGTTCACCGCGTCCAGGTCGAACATCAGGTTGGCTAACACAGTACCGGCCACCGCACCGGTCACCTGAGCGGCGATGTAAGGGAGGACGTGACGACGGGGAAAACTCCCCAGCGCCCAGTCGGCCAGCGTTACCGCCGGGTTGAAGTGAGCCCCCGACAGCGGACCGAACATGACGATGATGGCCAACAGCACACCGGCGGTGGCCGCTGCGTTCTGGAAGAGTTGCAAACCCACGTCGTTGGGCGAAAGGCGTTCGGCCATGATGCCCGAACCCACCACACCGATCAGCAAGAAAGCGGTTCCCGTGGTCTCAGCTGCCAGCTTGCGGTTCAACATGTCTGTTGGGAGGCGAAGCTCGCCAGGCTCGTGAGCGTGGCTTCTGCTAACTCGGGACGACAGACCAGCAGGTCCGGGAGATATGGGTCTTTTTGGTTATAAAGCAACTCTTGGCCGTTGATGCGGCTTACATGGCAACCCGCAGCCGCGGCGACAGCCACCGGCGCACATGAATCCCACTCGTATTGACCCCCGCTGTGGGCATATATCTCGCACTCGCCGCGAACCACTGCCATCGTCTTGGCGCCAGCCGAACCCATCTCCACCAAATCGGCATCGAGATCGGTGGCAACATGAATAGCCGCGGCCGGGGGCCTAGTGCGCGACACAATTAAACGCACAGCAGAATCGCCGATGGGCCGAAGCGACGTGGGATTGGCAGTGCTCAAGAGCAAACCAAGAGCAGGAAGTGCCACCGCGCCGGCGATTGGACGACTGTTGGCCACAAGGGCGACATGAACCGCCCAATCAGTGCGAGGAACCTCGGAAAACTCGCGGGTACCGTCGAGAGGGTCGATAATCCAGGTGCGCTCAGCATCGAGACGCGCAAGATCGTCCTTGCCTTCCTCCGACAGAATCGCATCGTCTGGACGCGCCGCTTGCAACCGCTCCATGAGAAGCTCGTGGGCTTGCCGGTCGCCTTGCGCCTTCAGTACCGCTGAGGGCGCGTCTCCGGCGTGCAGTCGGGCGCGAAGTTCAACCAGAAGACGACCTGCTTCATCCGCCAATTGAGCCGCAAGACGATGGTCTTTGAGCGACGCACTGGTTGGTTCGACAGTTGGTTCGATAGTGATGTCAGAGATTCCAGCAGTCGCCCTGCCGTTAGACAAATCCAGGCCCGCGACCGCGTCCTTGGGGAACGAGTTCCTTCGGTGACTGGCAAGATCGTTGACGTTCATGTGAGAGATGCCAGGAGAACCTGTTGCGTTTCGCAGACGGTATGACGATTGCAGAGGCGCCTCCAACAACAGAACCGCGGACCCTTCCGTTCTTCGATCTGCTCTCGTCGTCGCGCTGATCTACTTCTTTTTGGTTGGGGTGTCATCGCTCGAAACGGGCATCAAAATAATGGGCGCCGATACCCAGGAGCGGCTGTTTTCGACGGTCTCGAACCCGCTCGCGGGGTTGTTTATCGGCATTCTCGGCACGATTTTGGTGCAATCGTCGTCGGCTAGCACTTCAGTTATCGTCGGTTTGGTTGCCACCAGGGCGCTAAAGATCGATGACGCGGCGCCGATGATTATGGGTGCCAACATCGGCACCACGGTGACGAACACGCTGGTGTCGCTGGCTCACATACGCCAATCTGAAGAGTTCAAGCGCGCCTTCAGCGTGGCGACGGTCCATGACTTCTTCAACGTGATCGCGGTGGCGATTCTGCTGCCCATCGAACTGGCCACTGGCGTGCTTTCGAGCATTACAGAGTCGATCAGCAGGCAGTTGCTAGGCAATGCCGGCATGGTCGCCATGCTGCTGGGCGTGATCATCACGATCGCCGTTCAGTCGTCGTCGATCACGACCTCGGTTCTGATTCCGATGTCGGCAGCAGGGGTGTTGTCGTTGCGAAACGCCTTTCCGGTGACGCTCGGTGCCAATGTCGGCACAATCATCACCGCCCTGCTTGCCGCACTGGCTACCGACGCACCAGAAGCTCTTACCATCGCCTTGGGCACACAGTCTTCAATGTTGTCGGCATTCTCTTGATCTATCCGTTTCCGGCGTTCCCGAAGATACCGATTAGAGCAGCCGAGGCCCTTGCTGCAATTGCCGTGGAACGCCGAACGTACGCGGTCGCATACGTTGCGATGGCTTTCATTGTCATCCCAGTGGTTGGTGTAGCGCTCCTCAACTGACCGTAACATTGGCGCTGGTGTCCTTTGACCTCACCCATCTTCGCCAACTCGAAGCGGAATCGATTCACATCTTCCGCGAGGTGGCCGCCGAGTTTGAGAGTCCCTGTCTTTTGTTCTCGGGTGGCAAGGACAGCATCGTTATGCTGCACATCGCCCAAAAAGCTTTCTGGCCAGCCAAGTTGCCGTTCGTGGTGATGCATGTTGACACCGGCCATAACTTCGCTGAGGTGCTTGAGTTCCGGGATCGCCGGATGGCCGAACTCGGAGCCCGGCTGGTGGTCGCCTCGGTGCAAGAAGCAATTGATGCCGGAAAGGTCGTGGAGGAGACCGGTCCTCGAGCGAGTCGTAATCGGTTGCAGACCGCAGTGCTGCTCGACGCTATTGAACGGCATCGTTTCGATGCTCTTTTCGGTGGTGCTCGCAGAGACGAAGAAAAGGCGCGGGCAAAAGAACGCGTGTACTCGTTTCGTGACGAGTTCGGCCAGTGGGACCCTAAGAATCAACGCCCCGAGCTTTGGAGTCTCTACAACGGTCGGATTCGGGTTGGTGAACACATCCGGGTATTTCCGATCAGTAACTACACCGAACTCGATATCTGGCAGTACATCAAAGAAGAACAGATCGAGATCCCGTCGGTTTACTTCGCGCACCAACGTCAAGTGTTTGAACGCGATTCCATGTTGCTGTCGACGGGTCCCTATATCACTTTGATGGACGGCGAAGAACCTTTCACCGAGACGGTGAGGTATCGCACGGTTGGAGACATGAGTTGTACCGGAGCTGTGGAGTCAAGTGCCGACACCATCGACAAGATCATCGAGGAAGTGGCGGCGACTCGCATCACCGAGCGCGGTGCTACCCGAGCCGACGACAGAGTTTCCGAAGCGGCAATGGAAGACCGCAAAAAAGAGGGCTACTTCTGATGGGCTACTGCTGATGGAGATGTTCTGATGGAGATGCTCCGCTTCGCCACCGCCGGCTCGGTCGATGACGGTAAGTCCACACTGATCGGTCGCCTGTTGTACGACACCAAATCGATCTTCGAGGACCAAATAGAGGCTGTGGAGAGGGCCTCGGTTCAGATGGGTACCGAATACACGAACCTGGCGCTGCTTACCGATGGCCTCCGAGCCGAACGCGAACAAGGCATCACCATCGATGTTGCCTACCGCTACTTCTCGACTCCGCGGCGCAAATTCATAATCGCCGATACCCCGGGCCACATTCAATACACCCGCAACATGGTGACGGGCGCCTCCACCGCCGACCTCGCAATCGTCCTGATCGACGCCCGCAAAGGAGTGCTGGAACAATCGAAGCGTCACGCCTTTTTGGCTTCGCTGCTACGGATCCCGCATCTGGTTCTGGCGGTCAACAAAATGGACCTTGTCGATTATGACCAAGAGCGTTTCGAGGAGGTCAGAAATGAATTCCGAGACTTCGCTGCCAAGCTCAACATCGCGGACTTGACTTTTATCCCGGTGTCGGCGCTGCACGGGGACAACGTTGTCGACCGCTCTGCAAGCATGGCCTGGTATCAGGGTCCATCGCTGCTGCACCACCTCGAGGAGGTCCACATTGCATCTGACCGCAATCTCATCGATGCTCGCTTTCCGGTTCAGTACGTGATTCGCCCACAGTCCGATCAATACCATGACTATCGCGGCTACGCGGGAACTGTCGCAGGAGGCGTTTTTCGCACTGGTGATGAGGTAACGGTGTTGCCGTCGGGCTTCAGCTCAACCGTCAAAAGCATCGAAACGTTCGACGGTGAGGTCGAGGAGGCGTTTTCGCCGATGGCGGTCACCATTCGCATCAACGACGAGATTGATATCTCACGGGGCGACATGATCGTGCGGCCCAACAACCAGCCGACCGTCGCGCAAGATATTGACGTCATGGTTTGCTGGATGAACGAACGTATCTCTTTGCATCCAGGTAGCAAGCTTGTGATCAAACACACAACCCGCTCAACCAAGATCCTCGTCAAAGAGCTTTCCTACCTGCTTGATATCAACACCTTGCACCGCGACGATAGTGCCACTCAGTTGTCGCTCAACGAGATTGGGCGGTTGCGACTTCGCAGCCAAGTACCGCTGTTCTTCGATGAGTACCGGCGCAACCGTCAGACCGGAAGTTTCGTTCTGATCGACGAGGCGACCAACGTGACCGTGGGCGCGGGCATGATCCTGGGTTCGGTGTCTTCATGAGCACGGTGTCTTCATGAGCGCAGTGTCTCTATGAGTTCGGTGTCTTGGTAATGACGGTGTCGGGGTGAGTGAGTCGGCTAACAACATCGTTTGGCACCAGGGGCATCTCTCGCGTTCGCAGCGTTGGAACGCTTTGGGTCAACGCGGAGCAACCGTGTGGTTCACGGGCTTGTCAGGTTCGGGAAAGTCCAGCGTTGCGATTGCCGTGGAGAAAACTCTTATCGAGTCCGGTCGTCTCACCTATGTCCTCGACGGTGACAACATTCGCCACGGCCTCAACCGCGATCTGGGCTTTACGGCTGCGGATCGTGACGAAAACGTGCGGCGTGTGGCAGAGGTCGGCCGTTTGCTAGCAGATGCCGGAGCGGTTTCGCTGATCCCTCTGGTGTCGCCCTACCGAGCAGCCCGTGCTAACGCTCGGGCACTCCATGAAGCAGCGCAGATCCCATTTTTCGAGGTGTTTGTGGACACGCCATTGGATGTCTGCGAGCAGCGTGATGTGAAGGGCTTGTATGCCAAGGCGCGGGCCGGTGAGATTAGCGGCTTTACCGGCATAGACGACCCCTACGAACCACCGTTGAATCCTGAACTTCGTCTGGTGCCCAGCGACGGCGATGCTGATGCCATGGCTGGCTTTGTGATCTCGCTGCTCAACCGTGAGACGAAAGATTGCTAAGAAAGATTGGAGGTGTCTATGAGTGTTGAAATGGTGCCCTACGACGAGTTTTCGATGTTTCACGAGAACGCTTCGGAGTTCGGGTTGCCCTATGACGGTCCGCCCGTTGTGCGTCGAGAGCAAGTAGATCTCGCAGACGGGAGACACGTCAGCGCGCTGGTATGGGGCGATAGTCCACCCGAGCTTGTCTTCTTGCATGGTGGCGCCCAAAACGCCCACACCTGGGACACAGTTGCGCTGGCTCTGGGCCGCCCGCTGGTGTGTCTTGATCTGCCCGGCCACGGACACTCCGGCCAGGGGGCGCCGGGGGCAGGGAGCACCGATGTAGTCGGCAACGCCGCTGACATCGTCGCAGCTGTGCAGGCCCTTGGGGCCGAAGCGAGCGCGGTGGTCGGAATGTCGCTTGGGGGGATGACTTTGTTGGCGTTGGCTGACCATGCCCCCGAGTTGGTCCGCAAGGCCGTGCTGGTGGACGTGACCCCGGGTGTCGACGAAAAGAAGAGCAGCAACATTGCGGCGTTCATCGACGGACCCGAGAGCTTCGACAGTTTTGATGATCTGTTGGCTCGGACCATTGAGTTCAATCCGACCAGGACTGTGGAGTCGTTACGCCGCGGCATCCTTCATAATGCCGAGCAACGAGCCGACGGCTCGTGGGTATGGCGTTATGCGCGCTTTCGTGCCAGTGAAACACGAGGCAGCGGCGACGGTTTCCCGAGATTCGGGGACCTCTGGGATGTGGTGTCGGACTTGGCGGTTCCGTTGATGCTCGTTCGCGGTATGCGCACACAATCCGTTGTGGACGACGCGGATGAAGCTGAGCTGGTTCGCCGCTGCCCGGCCGCTCGGATCGAACACGTCGAAAACGCCGGACACAGCGTCCAAGGTGACACCCCAGTCGAGCTGGCAGCGCTGATCGACAACTTCGTATTCGGAACGTGAACCGAGGCGGCTGAGCGAACGAACGCTGCTCAGTCCACACCGCGGGTAACAAGCATGGTGCCGGCTATAGGGCCGCCTCCATTGGCGACCACCGCAACCTCGGGTTCGCCTTTGACTTGGCGTTCGCCTCCTTGGCCACGTAACTGAACGCAGGCTTCGTGCAGCAACCCGAAGCCATGCAGACGGCCCGCGGATAGCTGACCACCAGCGGTGTTGAGCGGAAGTTCGCCCTCTAGAGAGATCCGGTGTCCGCCACTCAGGTAGTCCTTGGCTTCGCCGATGGCGCAGAACCCCAAGGCTTCGATCGCCATGAGCGTGATGATGCTGAAGCCGTCGTACAACTGCGCTGTGTCGACATCGGAGCAGGTCAACTCAGTACGACGCCACATAGCGTCGGCTGCTGCGCGTAGCGGAGACTCCTCCATGTTCGGGCGTTGATCCCACGATGGCCGTCCGTGCAGTGCCGTGCCGACCGCGTTGATCCCGATCGCGGTGGTAGGCACATCGGGGGCGTAGTCGCGGTGAGAAACGACGAAAGCTGTCGCTCCGTCCACCGGGACATCACAGTCGAACAGGCACAGTGGTGTGGTGATGATTCGGGCGTTCAGGTAGTCGTCCATGGTCATTTGATCGCGGAAGATCGCCTTGGGATTGAGCCCAGCGTTGCGGCGGGCGTTGAGTGCGATTGTCCCGGGCGTCTCTCGAGTAGTGCCATAGGTGTGAAAGTGGCGCTGAGCGTTCATGGCTAGCCAGTTGGCCGCCGAGACAGCACCGAAGGGAAGCAGATACTGAAGGGTTCCGCCGAGCCGTGGGCTACTTCCGCCTCCTCCGCTGCCAGCACCGCCGCCTATGCCCTGGCGCCCTCCGGAGCCCTGCGCGGTTGACTCCCAGACGGTTCGGTACACCAGCACATGACGAGCCAACCCGGCCGACACCGCAACGGCAGCGTTGATCACTGCTTGGATCTGAGCGGGACCCTCGGGGCCGGCACTGTGCCAATTTAGATCAAGGCGCAGAGCATCCTGCACTGCGTCGGTGCCGGGTCCGGCGAAACCCGGCGTCAATCCGTCCATGGCACCACCCGGGTAAGAGGCAAGACCATAGATGTCGCTTATCGCCAGACCAGCGTCTGATACTGCGTCGAGACAGGCTTCGACGGTGAGGTTCATTGCGGTTCGACCTAGGCGTCGTCCTATTGCTGACTGGCCGATGCCGCTGATGATGCCGTCACGTTCGCCAATTCGCCGGGTCATCGGATCTCCCGGAACTGCGGTAGCCAAACGTCGTCACAGTGGAGAAAGAAAACTTCGACGGGCCTACCGATTGCTACGTCGTCGGGGTCGGTTCCGATCAGGTTGCTAGTGATGCGAAGGGGCTCTGCATCGCTGCCCTCTTCGAGATCGACGAGCACCACGCAATACGGTCCGATATCGCCAAACCATGGTTGGTGATTGATGGTGAACGAGTAGATCGTGCCGCGTCCACTGACGGCGGTGGGTTCGACGGAACTGCTGTGACATGAGAAACAGGTGCCGACAGGAGGATGAATCCAGGTGCCGCATTCGCTGCAGCGCTCAATTCGTAGTTTGCCGTCCTCACCCGATGTCCAGAACTGCCGGTTCTGCGGGTCGAGCTTGGGTAGCACCCGCGCAGGAAAAATGTCCTCCATCACTTTGACCCTAGGTCGTCCAGATGTTGTCTTTTCGCACCGTGTCTTTCTCACAGGGTGTTTTCACATGGTCCTTCGGTTCAGACCCTTGGGCATTTCCCGTATCATGGCGTCCTGCACGTAGCTGGCGACGAGCATGCGGCCGCTGTCGTGTATGAGACAGCGGCCGTAGCTGCGCCCGCCGCCCGCAAAGGGGGCTTCGTGGCTCATCAGCAGCCAGTCGCGCATTGAGAACGCACGATGGAAAGTAAGCGTGTGACTGATCACTCCGGTCGACAAATCCACATGGGTCCGGTCGTAGGCGACGCCGGGGTGAGGACGCATGGCAGTACCGATCAGGAACCCGTCGGTTCCCCACGCCAACACGGCCTGATTCACGATCAGATCGTCTGGTGTGTGCCGACTGCGGTACCAGACCGACAGCTCAGCCGGACCCGTGGGCCCAGAGCTGTCGACAAGATCGACATTGTCTGCAATGACATATTCCGCACCGGGAAAGACAGCGTTTTCGCTTGCCACGGGGCTCTCGTTGGGAGGCGTCGCCGTGGGCCGGTCGGTTTGGTGGGCAATTACATCAGCTTCGGTGACGTGGGTCAGCACCGACCCCCGCGCACAGAGTCGGTCACCTTGCCAAACGCTTACCGTGTGGCTCGCGAAGGTTCGGCCCGAATGGAAAGTCTCGACTGAGATTTCAGTTTCGGCGTCAACGCGGGCAGCTCGGGCAAAGATCGCACTGATGGTCTTGACTGACTTGTCGCTGCTGTGGGCTACCGCTGCGATGATCATCTGCGCCAAGAGCTGCCCACCGAACACCACGTTGTTGGTGGCGGGGTCTCCTTCGTTACTGACTCGATAGCGCGCCTCGCCAAGCGGCTCCAGCCTTAGGATCGGCGGCAGCGCAGCAGGGTCGATCATCTGTCAGCTCGGCTCCCGGGCCTAGCGGCCCATGAGCGCAGCGAATATGAGCGGTAAGCAACGTGTTTCAACGCGGGATCATCTGTCAGCTCGGCTTAGGGGCCGCGCGGGTAGGTGACCATCCACCGGTCGTCGGGTTGCCCGAAGTGAACTTTGGGTTGACCTAACCAACGACGACCAGGTGGAGGTTTCTGTCATTATGCGCGCGCTGGAGCCTGAAGTGTTTGATGCTGTATGGGCGGCAGTCAAGTGGTTGTTGCCGCCGCCGGATCGGGGCCATCCGTTGGGTTGTCACCGACCGCGGATCGCTGACAGGGTGTGTTTTCGGGGGATCATGATCCGGTTGGTGACGGGGGCGTCGTGGGTCGATGTGGAAGCGATCATGGATTTTGAGGTGTCTGACACCACGCTTCGGGGCCGCCGCGACGAATGGATCGCGGTCGGGGTGTTCGACCGGGTTTGCGGCGAGGCGCTGGAAGCCTTTGACCGGATCGTGGGCCTCGACTTGTCTGAGGTCGCGCTCGACGGGTCGCTTCACAAAGCCCCCTGCGGAGGCGAAGGCACCGGCCCAAACCCCACAGACAGAGCCAAAATGGGATGGAAATGGTCAGTAGCGTCGGACCGTCACGGCGTTCCAGTTGGCTGGGCCATCGACGGCGCCAACCGCAACGACATCCGCCTGCTGGAACCCACCCTTGCAGCCGTTGCCGACAACAGACTCCTTGACGACATCGAAACGCTGCACCTAGACCGCGGCTATGACTACCCCGCAGTGCGCGACCGGCTCGCCGCGCTGGGCCTTCACGATGTGTGCATCCAACGCCGCGGCACCAAAACCCCAGGGACCCAACAACCCATACACCTCGGACTGCGCTGGATAGTCGAATCCACCAACTCCTGGCTGTCCAACTACGGACAACTCCGACGCAACACCGACCGCCGCAACACACACCGCCACGCCGCCCTATGCCTAGCCACCACCATCATCATCGTCGCCAAACTACTCAACTACCGAGACCGATGGTGCCCCCGCTGACCGCCTACCCGCGCAACCCCTTAGCCTGGATCCACCGACGGGTTTGTGGGATCGTCGGTTTGGGGCCGGGTGGTCGTTGGGCTGGTGCGTGTGTGCGGGCTGGCGCGTTTTGGGGCGTTTTGGGGCGTGCGGGACTGGAGTGCGGGGCTGTGGCGGGTTGGTGGCGCTTGGGGTTGGGCTGCGCTGCGCGGGGCGCTGAGCGGCGGCTCAGATGAGCAGGGGGAGGTTGCGGATTCGTTGCAGGGCGGTGGTGAAGGTGTTCTGCCAGGGCCAGTTGAGCGGCAGGCGCAGTCTGTGGCGGCCGCTGTGGTTGACGAGGCGGCCTGGCACGGTGAGGAGCCGGTTGCGGATGGTGGCTGCGACAGTGAGTTGGCGCGTGGGGTGGGCGCGGCCGAGGCGGGCGGTCCAGCGGGCGAGGTTGTGCGCGAGCACGCAGCAGGCGAGCCAGGCGCCGTTGGCGGGGAATCGTCCTGAGGGGCAGCGGCTGAGCCCGGCGCTCTCTTTGAGGTCTCTGATGGCGAGCTCCACGGTGGCGTGGGCTCGGTGGTAGGTGTCGGCGGCTTTGGTGTCGAGGTCGTGTCTGTCGGTGACGAAGCAGTGGTAGCGCCAGTTGGGCCACAGCTCGCCTTGGGCGCCGAGCAGGCGGGTGCGGCGCACGATGAGCCGCAGCTTCGCGGGCTTGGCGTCGTCGCCGTGGAGCTTGTCGCCGCGGCGGCCGGCTTCGATGGTGGTCTCAGCGACTTGGGCCTCGCCGCCGCGGGTGTAGGCGATCGGTGCCCAGTCGTCGTCGTCGTCTATGGCCGCTATGGCTGCTTTGACCTTGGCGTTCTGCGGGATCGTGATCGAGTAGGACGCACCGTGGGCGCCGAGGGCCGCGATCATGTCATAGGAGAAGAACCCCGCATCGGCGCGCACCGTCACCGCCGCGTGCGCCGCCAGGCGCCGCACCCTCGCCAGGGTCTCACGAGCGAAGTGCACGTTGCCGCGCTGAGACGATCCCGACCGCATCCGCGAGTGCAGCACCTCGCCGGTGTCTGAGCGCACCGCCACCAGCGGGTGATAGCCCAACACCTTGGTGTGGCCGTACGCGGCGCCGTGCTTGGCCTTGCCGCACACCTCACACACCGTGGAGTCCAGATCCACCGTCATCTCCGCCACGCTCGGCGCGGCGCCCACAGACCACGCCCGCATCTGTGCTGACTCCAGAGCCTTGTCGAGTTGGCGCACATGCCCGAACGTGAACGACCTCAAAAACGTCCCCAGCGTCGACGGCGCCAACGGCGCGAACGGCAGCACCGCCGCCGCCGAGCCCGACCGCAGCCGCTGCGCGTCGTCGATGCAGCACCCGCCCACCAGCATCGACGCCACCAAAGACAGCACCTTGTGACCCGCCCCCGAACCCGCCGACCCGCCCGGACGCACCGTGTCGTCGATCAACGCCTCCAAACCCAGCCTCGACATCACCGTGCCCGCCAGCAACAACCCCGCATCAGCCACCAAAGACCCATCATCGAACACCGCCCCCAACCCGTCGATCCCACCAGCTACGCTCCTCACAGGAAGTGCCTCCTCTCGTGGCCAGAATGACCGTTACATCAAACAGCATTCTCCCACGTCAGGAGGCCTTTCTGGTGGACGCGCCAACCCCCACAACCTCACCGCACCGGTGGATCCAGGCTTAGGGGCCGCGCGGGTAGGTGACCATCCACCGGTCGTCGGGTTGCCCGAAGTGAACTTTGGGTTGACCTAACCAACGACGACCAGGTGGAGGTTTCTGTCATTATGCGCGCGCTGGAGCCTGAAGTGTTTGATGCTGTATGGGCGGCAGTCAAGTGGTTGTTGCCGCCGCCGGATCGGGGCCATCCGTTGGGTTGTCACCGACCGCGGATCGCTGACAGGGTGTGTTTTCGGGGGATCATGATCCGGTTGGTGACGGGGGCGTCGTGGGTCGATGTGGAAGCGATCATGGATTTTGAGGTGTCTGACACCACGCTTCGGGGCCGCCGCGACGAATGGATCGCGGTCGGGGTGTTCGACCGGGTTTGCGGCGAGGCGCTGGAAGCCTTTGACCGGATCGTGGGCCTCGACTTGTCTGAGGTCGCGCTCGACGGGTCGCTTCACAAAGCCCCCTGCGGAGGCGAAGGCACCGGCCCAAACCCCACAGACAGAGCCAAAATGGGATGGAAATGGTCAGTAGCGTCGGACCGTCACGGCGTTCCAGTTGGCTGGGCCATCGACGGCGCCAACCGCAACGACATCCGCCTGCTGGAACCCACCCTTGCAGCCGTTGCCGACAACAGACTCCTTGACGACATCGAAACGCTGCACCTAGACCGCGGCTATGACTACCCCGCAGTGCGCGACCGGCTCGCCGCGCTGGGCCTTCACGATGTGTGCATCCAACGCCGCGGCACCAAAACCCCAGGGACCCAACAACCCATACACCTCGGACTGCGCTGGATAGTCGAATCCACCAACTCCTGGCTGTCCAACTACGGACAACTCCGACGCAACACCGACCGCCGCAACACACACCGCCACGCCGCCCTATGCCTAGCCACCACCATCATCATCGTCGCCAAACTACTCAACTACCGAGACCGATGGTGCCCCCGCTGACCGCCTACCCGCGCAACCCCTTAGTGGTTTGTACTTGATGCGTTGGGGGCGCATGGCATCGACTCCGTGCTCGCGTCGTCGGTAGTCGGCATAGTCACTGAAATTACCTTCGAACCAGCGGACCTGCGAGTCACCCTCAAAAGCAAGAATATGGGTCGCTACCCGGTCGAGAAACCAGCGATCATGGCTGATAATGACCGCGCAACCCGGGTAAGCCTCAATGGCGTCCTCAACTGCACGCAGGGTGTCGACGTCGAGGTCATTAGTTGGCTCATCGAGCAACAACACGTTGGCACCCTCTTTGAGAACTTTCGCCAAGTGCACACGGTTGCGTTCGCCACCCGACAAAATCCCAACCTTTTTCTGTTGATCCGAACCTTTGAAGTTGAACGAAGCCACATAGGCCCGACCGTGGATCTCGCGGCCACCCACAACAAGGTTGTCGTTTCCACCCGTGATCTCCTCATAGACTGTTTTGGTTGGGTCGAGGGTCCGGTTCTGATCCACGTAGCCGAGTTTGACAGTCGGACCGATCCGCAAGGTGCCACCATCGGGGCGAGACTGCGCGTCGGCGTTGTCCTCAGTTGCGGCGATGATCATCTTGAACAGAGTGGATTTACCCGCGCCGTTGGCGCCGATAACACCGACGATCCCTGCCGGCGGCAACGAAAACGAGAGGTCATCGATCAGCAGTTTGTCGCCGAAACCCTTAGAGAGCTCGTCGGCCTCGATCACTACATCACCAAGCCGGGATTCGGTGGAAATCACGATTTCGAGATCGTTGGCGCGACCCTCGGCGCTGCGTTGCTCCTCGAGAAGTTTCTCATATTGAGACAACCTCGCCTTTCCCTTGGCTTGGCGGGCCTTGGGCGCCATCCGGACCCACTCAAGCTCACGCTTCAGCGTGCGCTGGCGTTTGTCGTCTTGCTTGTCCAACGCCGCGTAACGTGCCTCTTTCTGCTCTAGAAAGCCCGAGTAATTCCCCTCGAACGGGAAACCCTTGCCGCGGTCAAGCTCGAGAATCCAGCCTGCCACATTGTCCAAGAAGTAGCGGTCGTGGGTGATCGCAACGACGGTTCCCCGATAGTCCGACAGGGTGCGCTCAAGCCACCCGACCGACTCGGCATCCAAGTGGTTGGTGGGCTCGTCGAGCAGCAACAGGTCGGGCTTTGCCAGCAGCAGACGAGCCAAGGCCACGCGCCGGATCTCGCCCCCAGACAAGTGATCGACCGGCGTGTCGCCCGGAGGGGTCCGCAGAGCATCCATGGCGATCTCTATGTTGCGTTGCAAGTCCCAGGTGCCGAGCGCCTCAATCTTCGACTCGATATCGGCCTGACGAGCGCCGAGCTTTTCGTAGTCGGCATCGGGATCAGACCAACCGGCCATGACCTCGTCGTAGGCGGCTAGCAGCGAAGCAGCTTCGGTGGTGCCGTCCATGATGTTGCCCATCACGTCCTTGGAGGCATCAAGCTGCGGTTCTTGTTCGAGCATGCCGACAGTGAAACCCCCACTCAGACGAGCCTCTCCGCTGTATTCGGAATCAATGCCGGCCATGATGCGCAACAGAGTCGACTTGCCGGCTCCATTAGGGCCGGGCACGCCAATCTTCGCTCCGGGGAAAAACGCCAGCGTGATGTCTTTGAGCACATCCTTGTCGGGAGGCACGAAGCGACCGACCTTGTGCATGGTGAAGATGAACTGAGCGCTCATAGCGCCAAAAATCTATCAGTAGGTCGACGTGGACCGGGTGAGTCGATGCCCTCGGCTCAGAAACACTGTCGCTCAGAAGCTGAGGGCGTTTCGCAGCAATTCGGCATGCTCTTGGGCGTGAACCCTGATGCTTCCGCAAGCTGGGCTGCCGGATTCGAAGCGGCTGACCCGCCGTATCGAGTGCGTCTGTTCGTGCGCTTCATACATGCGCCCTTTGATGGCGTTCCAGGGGCCCATGTTCTCGGGTTCTTCTTGAAGCCAAACAAGCTCGGAGGCAGCCCCATACTTGGCCAGTAGCGCGGCGATGGCGTCGTAAGGCCAGGGGTAGAGTTGTTCGACTCGGACAATGGCCACGGGCGCGCCCATGCGATCCCGCTGTGCCATGGCATCGAAAGCAACTTTGCCACTGGCCAGAATCACCCGTTTTACCGATGCGGGATCGGGATCGGCAGGGTCACCGAGAACTTCCTCGAAGGTTCCAGACAAGAGGTGCGCTACCGGTGAGCGCGAGGTACGCGCCCGCAGCAACGACTTGGGCGTGAACACGATCAACGGCACTCGCACGTTCAGCAACGTCTGACGGCGCAACAGATGGAAGAACTGAGCGGCTGTTGTGGCGTTGCAGACCTGCATGTTGTCTTCTGCCGCTAGCAACAAGTAGCGCTCGACACGAGCCGAAGAATGCTCCGGTCCCTGCCCCTCGAGACCGTGGGGCAACAACATGACCAGGCCGGTTTCTTCGTCCCATTTGTCCTTCGCGGCGACGATGAACTGGTCGACGATAATCTGGGCACCGTTGGCGAAATCGCCGAACTGTGCTTCCCACATGACCAGCGCTTTGCGGTTGGCGATCGAGTATCCGTATTCGAAACCCAAAGCCGCGTACTCCGAAAGCAACGAGTCGTAAATCCACAGCCGCGTGTCTCCGGTGGCAAAGGTCGCCAACGGCACGTACTCGGCACTGGTCTCGTAGTCGACCAGTGTTGAGTGTCGATGGCTGAAAGTCCCACGGCGAGAGTCTTGGCCCGCCAAGCGGATGCTGTTTCCCTCCAGTAACAGCGAACCCAAAGCCATTGCCTCCGCCAACGCCCAGTCGACCTCGCCGGAGGCAAACATCTCGTCACGCTTCTCAAATTGCTGGGCGAGCTTGGGGTGGAGCGTGAACCCGTCCGGCATGATCGACAACGCCCGGTAGATCCGTTGCACGCTGACGTGGTCGATGGAGGTTCGTACATGGGGCAACACGCCGACGGGCTGTGGCGGGTGTGCTGCTCGTGCATCAGGGTCTGAAGCCATCCCACGCGTTTCGTCGAGAGCCGACTGCAGGCGTGCCTGAAAGTCCGCCAAGGCTTCCTCGGCTTGTGTCGGGGTCAAGTCTCCACGCTTGGTGAGTGCTTCGGTGAAGTGAGACCGTACTGAAGGCCGGGCGTCAACACGGCGGTACATCTCTGGGAGTGTGTAGCTGGGGTCGTCGCCTTCGTTGTGCCCGTGGCGTCGGTAGCAGATCATGTCGATGACGACGTCTTTGTTGAACCGCTGGCGGTACGCGAATGCCAGGCGCGCCACACGCACGCAGGCTTCAGGATCGTCGCCGTTGACGTGGAAGATCGGCGCTTGAATCATTTTGGCCACATCGGTTGAGTACTCAGACGAGCGTGCTTCGTCGGGCGTGGTTGTGAAACCGAGTTGGTTGTTGATGATCACATGGATCGTGCCACCGACCCGGTATCCCTGAATCTGGGAGAGGTTGAGAGTTTCGGCGACCACGCCCTGCCCCGCGAAGGCTGCGTCGCCGTGGATCAGGAGCGGCAGGACCGGGAATTTGCCATAACTGCTCTCAGGGTCGATCAGGTCCATCTGTGCCCGCGCCATGCCTACCACGACCGGATCAACGGCTTCGAGGTGGCTCGGGTTGGCAGCCAACTCAAGCGGGAGTTTGTTGCCGTTGCGGCTGACGAAAGTTCCCTTCTGTCCGAGGTGATATTTGACATCGCCGGACCCCTGGGTCATCTGCTCGATATCGCCCCCCTCGAACTCTGTGAAGAGTTCCCTATAGGTCTTGCCAACTATGTTGACCAGCACATTCAGACGCCCCCGGTGGGCCATACCCATCACCGCGCCGGCCATGTTGTTATCCGCCGCCGCGCCGAGCACCGCGTCGACTAACGGGATGGTGCTTTCGGCTCCCTCGATGCCGAAGCGTTTCTGACCCACGTACTTCGTGCCGAGGAAGGTTTCGAGTGCTTCGGCGGCGTTGAGACGACTGAGGATATGGCGTTGCTCTTCGGGCTCGATATGAGAGTCGGCCCCCTCAAGTTGCTCTTGCATCCAGCGCTTCTCTACCGGGTCCTGGATATGCATGTATTCAACGCCGACCGTTCGGCAATAGGCGTCGCGCAGGACCCCCAGAAGGTTGCCCAGAGCCATCTTCGGGGTGCCACCGACCATCGCATAGATGCCCGTGTCTGTACCGGTCAGGAACTCGCGGTCGAGATCCCAGATGGTGAGGCCGTAGGTTGCTGGGTCGAGCTCGGCGTGCATCTTCGGCTCTTTGACTTGGAGCGGGTCGAGATCGGCGATTAGGTGGCCACGGACCCGATACATGTTGATCAGTTGGTTGACCTTGGCTTGCTTCTCAAGCAGGGACCCCTCACGGTCGACGGGATTGATGTCTCGACGCCATTTGACCGCCTCATAGGGAACTTCCAGCGCCTGGAAGACCTTGACGTAGAAGTCGTTGCTGCCGAGTAGGAGATCATGAACCTTGCGCAGGAACATCCCCGACTCAGCACCCTGGATGATCCGATGATCGTAGGTGGAGCTGATTGTGACGACTTTCGAAAGCCCGAGATCAGCCAACGTGGCAGGATCTGCGGCCTCGAAGCCAGTGGGGTAGGAGATCGAGCCGACACCGACGATGAGACCTTGGCCGGGCATCAACCTGGGAACGGACTGCATAGTGCCGATGGTCCCTGGATTGGTGAGGGTGACGGTTGTGCCGGTGAGGTCGTCCGGGCTGATCTCGTTGTTGCGGACCCGCCGGATCGTGTCTTCGTATCGTGTGGCGAACTCTCGGAAGCTCAGAGTGTCTGCTTCTTTGATGCAGGGGACCATGAGTGTGCGAGAGCCGTCTGATTTGGGAACGTCGACTGCGATACCGAGAGCCACATGCGGGTTGTGCACCAGTGTCGGTTCGCCTTTGGCACCATGAGTGAACGAGTTGTTCATGACCGGCATTTCGTCGGCGATTGCTCGCACCACTGCGTATCCGATCAAGTGGGTGAACGAGATCTTGTCCGACATTTTGCGTCCGAGGTAGCCGTTGATGATTTTGCGATTGACCTCCAAGAGCTTCGCTGGGATCTCCCGGAAGCTGGTTGCGGTTGGCACATCAAGCGACGCTTCCATGTTGGCCACGATGCGAGCCCCGCCTCCCCTGATCACTGTGCTTGCGCCGGGCGTAGCCGGAGCCGCGGCAGTGGGTCGCGGGGGCGTGGCTGTGCTTGCGCCGGGCGTAGCCGGAGCCGCGGGAGTGGGTCGGGTAGGGGTAACGTCGCTCGCGGTGGTGTCGATGAGGGGCTTGGCTTGTGGGGTCGATGCTGTTTGGGTTCCGTTCTCATCGTCGAAAATGACCCGCCATTCGTGATCCACCGAAGCGGGATCAGCGTTCCAGCGCGCTCGCATTTCATCGATGAGCCAGTCGTTGGGGCCGTGCTGGGAGGATGCGTCGGTTGTGGTCACGCCGCGAGTGTAGGCGAGCGTTTGTTGGCGTATCAGAAAGACGTCGAAACGGGATCCAGCATTTCTGGATAAGTCTTGATGGCGCACTAGGATCCCGGAGGTGCGGATCGCCACCTGGAACGTCAACTCCCTGAAAGCTCGACTCGGGCGGGTGGAGCGCTGGCTTGAGATGTTTGAACCAGACGTGTTGTGTCTGCAAGAAACGAAGCTGGCAGACGATGCGTTTCCGGCTATGACCTTTGAAGCACTCGGCTACGACAGTTTCCATCACGGCGAAGGGCGCTGGAACGGAGTCGCAATCCTCTCCCGACTGGGAATAGAAGACCCGATCGCCGGGTTCGGTGACGGCAAGCCACCAGACGCCGACGCTCGGATCGCCTGGGCGACCTGCGGCGGTGTCCGAGTGGCCTCCTGCTATGTGCCCAACGGCCGGGCGCTCGACCACGACCATTACCAGTACAAGCTTGCGTGGCTCGACCGACTAGTAGATGCTCTCGACGGTCAGTGCGACCCAGGCGACGACATCGTCGTCTGCGGTGACTTCAATATTGCCCCCGAAGATCGCGATGTCTATGACCCAGCCAAGTTCGTTACGCAAACCCATACCAGCGAACCGGAGCGTGCGAGGCTAGCGGCGCTCCAACAATGGGGTCTCGTAGACGTGTTTCGCGAGCACCACAACGGTCATCGCCTCTACTCATGGTGGGACTACCGCGGCGGTAACTTCCACAAGAAGATGGGTATGCGCATCGACTTGTTGATGACCTCGCGCTCTGTGGCCGACACAACGGAGGTGGCCTTGGTTGACCGAAATGAACGCAAGGGCCCCAAAGACGATCCCCCGAGCGACCACGCGCCCGTTCTGATCGACGGAAATCGCTAGTCAGATGTTGATTCCGCTCGACGAGCATCAACTTCTTGTGTTTTGGACGCAGCTACTGGTCTTGGTTTCAGTCGCCCGCTTGTTCGGCGGCCTCATGCGTCGCATCAACCTCCCCTCGGTGATCGGGCAACTAGCTGCGGGAATCATCGTCGGACCGTCGATTTTCGGGCGTGTCTGGCCCGCAGGCTTCGAGTGGTTTCTTCCCGAAGAAGAGATTTCCTCGGGAGCTCTGCTGGCAGTCAGTTGGCTGGGTGTGGCCCTTTTGTTGGTTACCGCGGGTTTCGAGACCGATCTTGGGTTGATCAGAAGCCTCGGGCGTGCCGCAGCCTTGGTGACCGGGTTCAGCCTGGTGGTGCCTTTGATCGGTGGCCTGCTGGTTGGTTTCGCACTGCCAGACACTTTCGTGGGCGTCGTTAGTGACCGCAGTGTGTTCGCCTTATTCGTGGCCGCGGCATTGTCGGTCTCGGCTCTGGCAGTAATTGCCAAGATTCTCTCCGAACTCGGCCTGATGCGGCGCGACTTCGGACAGATCACTGTCGCCGCTGGTATGGCCAACGACGTCATTGGATGGGTGATGTTGGCGATCTTTGCCAGTTTCGCGGCTTCCGGCACGGTTTCGGTCCGAGTTGTGCTGGAAACGGTTCTCGGTTTGGCTGCGTTCTTGGCGCTGGCCATGACGGTCGGTCAGCGGCTAGTTGACAGCGCGTTGCGATGGGTGCGACGAGATGGAGCCAACATCGCCGGGGCAATGACCGTGGTGGTAGTCACCATGCTCGTCTATGGAGTTGCCACTCAGGCTCTGGGTATCGAAGCTGTGTTGGGTGCTTTCGTGGCCGGGGTTGTGCTACACCGCTCACGGTTCGGCCAACCCGAGGTGCTGCATCACGTCGAATCGCTCACAACGAGTCTCCTCGCGCCGATCTTCTTCGCTACCGCAGGAATGCGTGTTGATCTCGGACTCCTCGATTCTGAGGCGCTCAGGTGGGTGGGTATAGTGCTTGCCGTAGCCATCGGTGCAAAGTTCGCCGGAGCGTTCGTCGGGGCTCGTTTAGCTGGCCAGAGCCCACGGGCCGCGGTGGCGCTAGGCGCCGGTCTCAACGCCCGTGGAGCGCTTGAGATTGTGATCGCTTCGGTCGGGCTCTCGCTCGGTGTGTTCAGCGAGACGGCGTACACGGTGATCGTCATCGTGCCCGTGGTTACTTCGGTGTTCGCTGCTGTGTCGCTGCGCATCGTGGTACGTGACTGGAGGGGTTCTGCCGAAGAACGAGAACGCCTAGATCGTGAGGAGGCGCTCAGCCGGAACCTAGTTGTGAAATCGTCTCGGATTCTGTTGCCATCCAGGGGTGGGCCAGCCTCGATATCAGCGGCGCAACTCGTACAATTTGCCTGGCCGAAAGAGGCTCCCACCACGCTGGTTTCGGTTGTGGACGGAGGCGATCGACCGGACGTTTCGGTGCTGGAAGCCGTGCTCAACGAACGAGTGGTTGATCACCGATCGGTGAGCGGCAGCAATGCTGCAGCACAGATCACCGCGGAGTCTCGCTTGGGTTATGGAGTGATTGCGGTCGGTGTGGCGACACGTCACGAGGGTCAGCTGTATTCGCCAATGGTCGATGAAATCTTGTTGAACGCGACGATCCCAGTGGTGATCGTGCGCCGAGCTCGTGGGCTTGAACGTCCTTTGCCCGCTGCGTTCAGCCGGGTAGTTGTCCCGGTCACAGGTACTCGCTCTTCAAGCGCGGCTCAAGAAGTGGCGTTCAGCATCGCAGATCAGCTGGGCACCGAGGTGCTCCTCACGCATGTGCTCAACCGCAAGTCGCTCGTTCCGCGTGTGTTGAAACGTCGCTCTGCCGAGGCAGACCCGAGCGAAGTGATCGCCAAGGAACTGATGGACATTGCCACGCTCCGGGCTGTCGAAGCCGGGATCTGGCCTCGAACCTTGATTCCTAGCTCTGCAACTGTGCCGTCGGCGCTGGTAGGCGTTGCTAAAGATGAAGACTGTGATCTCGTGGTTCTCGGCGCTCAGTTGCGCAACGTTGATGGTCGCCCGTTCTTGGGCCACACCGTCGAGACGGTCCTTGAGCAGTGTGATGCCAATGTCGTGGTAGTTGCTCTCCCACGCCGCACCTAGGTTGGGGGGTGGATGATTTCTAGGAGGCGGGGGCCGAAGCGGTGGGCCATGTTGGGGCCGATGATGGTGTCGAGTGCTGAGATGGTTGTTGGTTCCTGCTGTGCGATGGCGCGCAAAGTGCTGTCGCTCAGTACTGCCTGAGGCGTGATCCTGGCTGTCCGAGCGGCAGCGGTTCGCCAAAGTTGAAGTTCTCGCAGGATCTTGGTGGCGCGGTCGTCAGACTCGCGGCGCGAACTCGACTGATTCAGCCGCTCAAGCAACTCGACGGCTTCACTGGGTGGATCTACCGAATCTTGAGATTGGTCGGATGCGAAGGCCCCCAACCAGGGAGAGGGGGCCCGCTCGACAAGCTTGTTTCTGACCTGGCGGGTTGTGCACCACATGACGTGAAGCTCCTGGCGGGCCCTAGTGGTCGCAACATAGAGCAAACGTTGTTCCTCTTGGCGCGCGGCCGCAGAGCGAGCAAAGGCCACTGGTACCAACCCGTCTTCGAGACCGACCAGATGAACGATCGGCCACTCAAGCCCCTTGGCCGCGTGGAACGTGCAGAGTTCGACAGCATCGACAGCCGCTCCAACACGATCATCGCTGCGCAGCGACGCCACGAAATCAGCAACGGTCGCGCTGGGTTCAAGCACAAGATGGTCCCGTGCCAGACCGATGAATGTCTCGACCATGGCGAGGGGTTCGGTGTCGAGACTGCTGTTCTGTTCGCGCATCTGCTCGTCGGCCAAGATCGTGGAAAGCGCAGCATCGTTGGGCCAGCGCTTCAACAAATCGACGATCTCAGGGCGTCGCAACACGCCAGTGTCACGACTTCGAGTTGGCACTCCCGAAGCCTTCAGCGCCGCTTGCAAAATAGGGAGTTGTGCGTTGGTGCGAGCCAGCACTGCCTGCTCCCGCCAAGATGCACCCACCTGGCGCCGAGCGCGCACGGCTTGTGCCAACGCCGAAGCTTCGTCGGCACCGGTAGTCGCGGTAACCGTGGGTGCGTCGCCAGCAACCCGAACGGCGGGCTGGGGTTCCCTATTCAGCACCCGGGCAGCAGCGCTGAGCACTTCTGGGGTCGAACGAAAGTTGGTCTGTAGATTCACCACGGCGACACCGGGAAAGTGCTGATCGACTTGGCGGATGAAGTCGGGGTCGGCGCCGTTCCAACCATAGATGGCCTGATCTGGATCACCCACTAGAGCAAGCGACGACTCGGAGCCAATCCACGCCTGCAAGACCGCGAACTGAAGAGGATTGACGTCTTGGAACTCATCAACGAAAAAGTGTTGGTAGTACCAGCGCTGAGCGTCGGCGAAAGCCTGTTCTTGGGTCAATACGGCATGGCAAAGAGCCAAAACATCGTCGAAGTCGATGAGTCGGCGTATTCGCTTGGCCTTTTGGTAGGCGGCGTAAGCCGATGCGGTGAAATCGGCGCTTCGCGGCGGTCGTCGGCGGGCCCGCGTCGCTTCATCGGCGTAGCGCTCCGGTGTGATCAGCCGAGCTCGAGCCCAACCGATCTCAGTGTTGAGAGCGGCGATGGTTGTCTGGTCAAGGTCCGGTTTTGACTTGGCCAAGAACGAAAAACGGCTTGTCAAGAGCTTCATATGGGGTCGTTCGCAGTGCTCCCAGTAGCGCCGCAGCAATGCCAAAGCCGCCGAGTGGAAAGTGCCGGCCGAGACGTCCTCCCGCATCCCCAGGGTCCGCAGCCTCGAACGCAACTCAGACGCGGCCCGCCGAGTAAAGGTGAGCACCAGGACGCGGCGAGGGTCAATGTTGCCCTCAGCTGACTGCCAAGCCACTCGCCGCGTGAGTACTCGGGTCTTGCCGGACCCAGCACCAGCGATAATGCAAAGCGGTGATGCGGCGGTAGTCACCGCGTCGCGTTGCTCTGAGCTCAACGCTGTGAGTAGCTCCTCGGCGCGGCCCCTAGGGTGATCAGCAGCGATCATGCCCGCACCTTACCGAGTCGATCATTAGCCTCTGGTAGGTGGAACCGGTTAGCTCCGTACGTTTCGAGCGGTTGGTGGCTGAAGTAATCGACGCGCTCCCGTCAGGGCTAGGCGCAATGATGGAAAATGTTGCGGTCGTGGTCGAAGATCGGCACCCCACAGAAGACCTTCTCGGCCTGTACGAGGGAATACCCCTCACTGAGCGAGAGACCTATGGCGCCTTCGAGATGCCCGACAAGATAAGCGTCTTCCGGCTCCCGTTATGCGAGATGTGCCAAGACGAGACCGAACTGGCCTCCGAGATCGAAACCACTGTCATCCACGAAATCGCCCATCACTTTGGTATCGATGATGACTCGCTGCACACTATGGGCTGGGGTTGAGGCGCGGGCTTGGGTTGAGGCGCGGGTTGGGGTTGAGGCGCGGGTTGGGGTTGAGGCGCGGGTTGGGGTTGAGGCGCGGGTTGGGGTTGAGGCGAGCGACGCGGCTCGGGTCGATTCTCAAGCGAACACGGTTACCCGCCCCAAGGGCTTCGCCAACGCGAAAGCGGAGTTCACCCAAAGCAGTGTCAACTGACAGGTCGTAATAATCGCCCCTGAAACGTGAAGCGATGACGATTCCCTCCAACTCGCCATCAGCAGCGACCGTCGCGGCGTCGCGGCGAATCACCTCTAGTTGCGAACCACGGGTCACGATATTGCGATGGCCAAGGAACTCAGCGACCGTGATGGTACGCGGATCGGCCCAAACCTCACCGGGAGGTCCAACCCGCAAGATGCGCCCGCTTTCCATCACCACGAGACGGTCGGCAAGGCTGAAAGCCTCGTCGTGATCATGGGTCACATGAATCGCGGTAGTGCCCGCTTCAGACAGGACTTGAGGCAACTCGTCGGTCAAGCGGTCACGCAAACCCCGATCAAGCGAACCGAATGGCTCGTCCAGCAGCAGCAGCGACGGATTTGGTGCCAAAGACCTCGCCAAAGCCACCCGCTGTGCCTCTCCTCCCGACAAAGTCGCCACATCTCGGGACTCGAAACCAGTGAGTCCCACCAACACCAGCAACTCACTGACCCGATGCGCCCTCTGTGCCGGCGCCAAGCCGGCCATTCGCAGCCCAAACTCAACGTTGCCCGCCACATCATGATGCGGAAACAACGTGTGTTGCTGGAACATCAGTCCGATGCTCCGTTGATGCGGCAAAAGTGGGGCCGCATCGGTGCCGTCGATCAACACCCGGCCCGAGTCCGGGGTTTGAAGTCCAGCAGTTACCCGCAACATCGTCGACTTGCCGCAACCGCTGGGACCAAGGATTACGATTAGTTCGCCGCTTGAGATTTCAAGTGAAGCGTTGTCGACGGCCAGCACTTCGGCGAAACGCACCGATACCGAATCCAGTTCCCAGATCACAAGAAGTCCTGTTCGGTTCCACGAGCCGCTTCAATCGCCACCACTGACAAAGCCACGATGGCCATCAGCACAACCGCCAGCGCCATCGCTTGACCCCGCAGCAACTCGCCTGGAGTGGAAAGCAGTCGGAACAGCGCCAAGGGAGCCGTCAGCGTCTCGGGACGGCGAGGCAAGAACGAAGTCGCCCCGAACTCACCAAGCGAGACCGCGAAGGCGAAACCAGCTCCAACCAACATCCCCCGGCCGGCGATCGGCAGATCAACTAAGCGTCGCACCCGCCCCGGCGATGCCCCCAACACGGCCGCTGCCTCGCGGATCTGCGGATCGATCCTGCGCAGCACGGGAACCATGGTCCGTACCACAAAAGGCGTTCCAACAAGTGCGTGAGCAATCGGGATGATCCACCAAGAGGTCCGCAGATCAAGTGGTGGTTCGTCGAGCGCGATGAGAATCCCGAACCCGATCGTCACTGCTGAAGTACCGAGCGGAAGGGTCAGACCCAGGTCGAAAATACGGCGGAGACTCAAGCGCCCATGCACCACCACAAACGCGGTCAACGTGCCAACCGTCAACGCCATCGCGGTGGCCGCGGTCGCGAAGACTAAAGAAGTGCTCAACGCTGTCGCTGCCGAAGCCGGAAGCTGGGGAACGCGTTCGG
The DNA here is from genome assembly GCA_965249055.1 of Candidatus Aldehydirespiratoraceae bacterium. Classification (GTDB taxonomy): domain Bacteria; phylum Actinomycetota; class Acidimicrobiia; order Acidimicrobiales; family Aldehydirespiratoraceae; genus VXYK01. The sequence continues at coordinate 1,902,992 of CBDFKX010000002.1, forward strand.
TGAGTGCTCGATAGTGATCGAACCCGTAGCTGTCACCCACGGCTAACGAGCGTTCGACGAGGATCGCGATCGGGGAGCCGAGCAGGACTGCCATCATCGCCAAGTTGGCCCAAGTGAAGACCGGTCGCATTGGCTTTGGCGGACGGTGTACAACTCCCGTCGGTGCAGGTCGACGGCGCTCAAGTCGAGTAGCCACCGCGATCAAAGCCAACACCGCGAAGAGTTGCAACAGCGCCAAAACAGCCGCGGCACGCAGGTCGCTACGGGTAACGGCTTGGCGATAGATCTCCGTTTCCAGAGTCGCCCGACGTGGCCCTCCGAGCAGCAGAATCACTCCGAAGGAAGTAAACGAAAAGAGAAAGACAATCGCCGAAGCCGAAGCGATAGCCGGCCGCAACCTAGGCAGAGTCACAGCCCGAAACGTTTGGATCGGCCCGGCACCCAACACTCGGGCTTGCTCCTCAAGATGGTGATCCAAACCGCTCCAAAACGATCCGACGATGCGCACAACCACCGCATAGTTGAAGAACACATGAGCGAGCAGGATTGCCCACACCGTATGCCGCAGACGAAAGTCCCCCTGATCGAGTCCAAACCGAAAAAAGACCCCTTCGAAGGCACCGGCGACCACCACCGTCGGAAGCACAAAAGGCACGGTAACCAGCCCCCGGATCCAGTGTCGGTGTCGGCCCCTGAGTCTTGAAACGAGTGCCGCTGCTGGAAGGGCGACCACCAGCGTGATCGCCGTCGACGCCAGCGCCTGCCAGACGGTGAACCACACGACACCACGGGTCCGCGATGAAGCGAACAGATCCGACATTGGCCCGAGTCCCTCCGCGCCGAGGCCGCGCCACAGGATCGCCCCGACCGGATAGACAAAGAACACCGCCAAGAAAACTGCGGGCACACCAACCGCAACCCAGCGGACCGCAAATCCCCCTATCCGAGAACGATTTCGACCCACCGGTCGGTCCATTCATTACGGTGAGCCTCGATATCGGCGGGATCGACAAACAGCGGATCATCAGCGATCTGTGCGTGATCGACGAAGACCTGCGGCAGCGTGGCGCTGTTGGCCACTGGGAACACAAACATGTTGAGCGGCACATCGTCTTGGAAAGTAGGCGTGAGCATGAAGTCGATCAACGCCTGAGCTTCGGCGGGATGATCGGTCCCCGATAGCACCCCGGCGAACTCAATCTGGCGGAAACACGAATCAAGAAGCACTTGGGTTGGAGGGGTGTCGATGGGCGAACTTGCATAGATCACCTCTGCGGGTGGGCTGGAGGCGTAGGAGACAACCATCGAGCGCTCACCTCCACCGGAGATGAACTCTCCGTAGTAGGCGTCTTCCCAACCTGCTGTAACCGCAACACCGTTGTCGGTAAGATCGGCCCAGTACTGTTCCCAATCGTCGGTCCCAGCGATCGTGGCCAATAGGAATGCCAGGCCCGGCGACGAGGTCTCGGGATTCTGCACTACGAGTTGATTGGCGAACTCCGGAGCAGTCAGGTCCTCAAGGGTTGTGGGGGGGTCGGCGGGCAGCGCATCGGTCCAATAGTTGATGCAGACATCGCCGAAATCGATCGGAGTAACCCGGTGCTGGGGATCCAGTTTGAATACGTCGGGTACGTCGGCGAGGTTGGGTGACTCGTAAGGCTCAAACAAGTCGGCGTTCAGTGCACGTGCCAAGAAGGTGTTGTCGACGCCGAACATCACGTCACCGAGTGGATTGCCGGCAGTGAGGATTGCCTCGCTTACCATCGTGCCCGTGTCGCCAGCTTGCAGGAGCGTCACCTCTATGCCTGTCTGCGCGGAAAAAACCACCAGCGTTTTGTCGGAAAGAGCGAACGAGTCGTGGGTCAGCAGGGTGATGCTCGAAGGGTCCGTGGAGGGTTCGTCGCCGCCGGTCGTGGCATATGCTGAAGTCGCGGGACCGTCGTCTGTTGCTTCACCAGCGTCCGTTGGGGCGTCGGCAACGCCCTCGTTGTCGTCGTTTCCGCAGGCCGCCGCAATCAGGCCGGCCACGACAATGAGGCCGATCACGCAGGCTGTGAGGCTTACAGGAAGATTTGGTCGAGTCATGGTTTCCTCCGCTGGCATTACCCAGATCAGGTTCTTGCGGGTCGCCGACGCGGATCGTCGACCTCTCAGCCCGGCTGCCCCGAGCTCCCCGGATTCGTATGTGCGACCTAGTTTAGCCGATACGCCACCAGAACGGGGTAATTGGCGTGTAGTCGGGCATGCTTGTCAGCCATGCCGCGAACCACCAACGGAACCTTCGAAATCGAATACGAAACGTTCGGATCGACAGACGATCCGGCGTTGATCTGCATCTCGGGGCTTGGCAGCCAACTGCTGTCGTACCCCGTCGAGTTGTGTCAGGCATTCGTGGACCGCGGCTTCTTGGTGATCAGGATGGACAACCGCGATGCCGGGTTGTCGTCGGTGAGCAGCGATGACGACAGCTACACGCTCAACGATATGGCTGACGATGTGGTTGCTGTCCTGAACCACGCCGAAGTACAGGACGCGGTGGTCCTGGGAGTGTCGATGGGTGGAATGATCGCCCAAGTCACCGCGATTCGACATCCAGAGCGCACCCGAGCGCTGGTGTCGATCATGTCGACTACAGGTGAGCCCGATGTCGGCAACCCCACGCTTGACGCCTGGGACGTTCTCACCGCGCCCCCCGAAGACTCTATTGAGGCCCAAATCGAAGCTGATGTGAAAGCCGGCCGAATCTGGTCCAACCCAGAATGGTTCGACCCCGACACCCTGAGGTCCAACTTGGCAGCGGGATATCAGCGGGCATGGAACCCCGGCGCGGCTCAACGGCAGATCAATGCCATCATGCGCAGCGGTGATCGCGTCGCCGGTCTGTCTGAGTTGACCGTGCCAGCACTCGTTGTTCATGGCGGTTTGGACACGCTGATTGATCCGTCGGGAGGCGCACGGACCGCGGAGCTGATCGGTGACGCCGACTATCTGCTGATCGAGGAGATGTCACACGACTTTGTCCCGCAAGCTTGGCCTGCGGTGGTCGAAGGCGTCACCGCGCTCGCGGCCCGCACTTTCGGCTGAAGAACCTGACTCAGCTAGGGTCCGAACCAAGCACACGATAGGGAGAAGCAACTGATGGGGCCGCTTGGGGGCTTGAGAATCGTTGAGATTGCGGGAATCGGGCCGGGTCCGTTCTGCGCCATGATGCTGGCCGACATGGGAGCTGATGTGATCCGGGTTGACCGGGCAGACCGGGTGCGCGGCGGAGACCCGAACTTGCCCCCCGCTGATGTCATGAACCGTGGGCGCCGCTCAATCGGGGTTGACCTCAAGTCCGCCGAAGGTATCGAAGTCGTGATGCGCCTGGTTGAGTCCAGTGACGGCCTAGTCGAGGGGTTCCGACCGGGTGTGGCCGAACGGCTCGGCGTCGGTCCCGACGAGTGCTTCGTTCGTAATCCCGCCCTGGTCTACGGTCGAATGACGGGCTGGGGTCAAAACGGCCCCTACGCATCGGCGGCGGGCCACGACATCAACTATGTGGCGTTGTCGGGCACCTTGGATGCCATAGGCCGAGTCGATTCTGGTCCCGTGCCCCCGCTCAATCTCATCGGTGACTTCGGAGGTGGAGGCATGTATCTGGCCTTTGGTATGGTCTGCGCGATTCTTGAAGCCAGAACCTCTCAGAAGGGGCAAGTTGTTGATGCCGCGATGGTCGATGGGGCGGCGTCGTTGGCCACCTTCTTCTATGGGCTGCGGGCGATGGGCATTTGGGACGACCAACGCGGAACCAACATGCTCGACACTGGATCGCACTACTACGACGTTTATGAGTGCGCCGACAGCAAATATGTCTCCATCGGTTCAATCGAGCGTCAGTTCTACGCTGAACTCAGAGAGAAACTCGAACTTGATGATGATAAATGGGACGCCCAAAACGACAAACGTCAATGGGCTGACCGGAAGTCCGACCTCGCTGCGATTTTCAAAACCCGGACTCGCGACGAATGGACTGAACTAATCGAAGGCTCCGATGTGTGTTTTGCTCCAGTGCTGTCTATGCAGGAAGCGCCCCACCATTCCCACAATCTTCAGCGAGGCACGTTCACCGAAGTGGCTGGCGTAGTTCAGCCTCGCCCGGCCCCCCGGTTCAGCCGTACGGACGGAGAAATCATGCGACCACCGCCTCACGCCGGTCAACACAGCGACGAACTGCTCGCGGAGTGCGGATTCAGTCTCGACGAGATCGCAACGCTGCGTTCGGCGGGTGCCGTTGCCTGAATCCTTGTGATCCACGACCTCCATGAGATCGGCGGCTGGTTGCTCATCACAGCCAACGGCGCAGTGGGGATCTGGGCTCTACTGGCCCATCGCTATCAGCGATTCCGTGGCCGAGCAGGATGGATCGCGATCGGCATCGCGCAAGCGATCGTCGTAGCCCAGACCCTGGCTGGGGTAGCAATCCAGGTTGAGAGCGACGGTATAGGCGGGCAGCATCAGCTATACGGATTCGCGGCGTTCGTTTCGGTTGGGATCATCTTCGCTTACCGCAACGAGATGCGCGACCGGCCGTATCTGTTGTACGGACTCGGCAGCTTGTGGCTGATGGGCCTCGGGATTCGAGCGATCGTGTTGGTGTGATCGGGATTTGACTGTGATCAGATCTTGACAATGGGACACAGCAATGTGCGCTCGACCCCAGCGATACCTTGCACGGCGTGTACCACGATCTGGCCCAGATCGTCCATTGAGGTTGCTTCTGCCCGCGCGATCACATCGTAGGGACCCATCGCCACCTCGGCAGAAACAATCTCGTCGAGTTCCGCGGTGGCGTGAGCCACATCGACTGCGGTGCCAACGCTGGCTTGGATCAAGATGTAGGCGCTTACAGACATGAGGCCTCCTAATTCTTCGTTTCGCTAGTCAGTTTCGCTAGTCAGTTTCGCCGGCCGGCCCAGTATCAATTTCTCCAATAATTGCAATCGTTGAATGATGTCGGCCCGACTGCTTTCTCGCCTAGCGATTTAGCTAGGGTAATCGCGAGATCCAGGCTGCTCAACTGACTCGCCCGGTTAAGGGGCCCGGTCGTGAGAGGGGGAGTCCCTAAGTGAGCACTGCCGCGGAAGCAGCCATCCAACTTGAACGGACCTTGGGTTTGTCTGGTCCTGAACTTCGTTTCGGGATGTCACAAGACGAGTTGTTCCACGAAGCCATCGCCAATGATCGTGGAAGGATTTCCTTCGACGGTCCCAGTGATGCCCAAAAGGCATTTGCGACCGCATTGGGAGTGGAAGGCCCGCTTGTCTTCTACACCGATCCGGCTTGCACTGGCCGACCAGTGAACGACACCTTCTGCGTGGACCGAGCCAGTGTCACGGACTTGATCTGGTGGAAGAAAGGGTTTGCTAAGTTCGACCCGGTCGCCTTCGACGCTTTGTTGGCCCGTGTCATCGGACATCTCAACGCTAGGAGCCGACACTTGTACGTGACGGACCTGTTTTGTGGTTCGGACGTTCAGTTCAGCGAACCATGCAGGTTCGTCGGGGAATACGCCTCTCACGCCTACTTCTGCAACATCATGTTGCCCGACCACGTCCGCGACGACAGTGATCGCGCCGAGCATGGCTGGACTGTGCTCAACGTGCCGTCATACGTGTGTGACCCCGAGCGCGACGGAACTCGTAGCGAACTTGCGGTGATCATCGACATCGAACGCGAGATCGCGCTCGTCCTTGGTGCGGCCGACTACTGCGGAATCAACAAAAAAGCGATGTTCACGATCATGAATTTCGTGCTTCCGGCCAAGGGCCAGCTCTCAATGCACTCTTCAGCCAACGTTGGCGACGCAGGAGACACGGCGCTGCTGTTCGGACTTTCGGGCACGGGAAAGACCACGCTGTCAGCCGATCCCGATCGTGAACTGATTGGCGACGACGAGCATGTCTGGTCCGATAGCGGCATCTCGAACCTGGAGCACGGGTGCTACGCCAAACTCATCAATCTGGACAAGACAGCGGAGCCTGTGATCGCCGCGGCGCTGTCTATGAAGGGAACGCTGATAGAGAACGTGCCGCAACTTTTCGGTAAGTCACTCGCCGATACTGACCCCCAGGAGTTGGACCTCGCCGATGGGGCGATCACCGAGAACACTCGCTTCGCCTATCCGCTGAGCGCCAACCCCAATGTCGCCAACGGGGCGAGTGGTCCGCACCCTGAATCGATCGTCCTGCTCACCGCGGATGCCTTCGGTGTGCTCCCACCGGTCTCCGTTCTTGACCCCGACGAGGCGATGTACCACTTCGTGATGGGTTTCACCTCAAAATTGGCGGGAACCGAAGTGGGAGTCACTGAACCGGTTCCTTCTTTTTCGGGCTGCTTCGGCGCCGCTTTCATGTCGCAGAAGCCCTCCGTTTACGCGGGGTTGTTGGCTCAACGGATGGCGGACCACAACTCGCGCTGCATCTTGTTGAACACCGGGTGGAGCGGTGGTCCTTATGGCACTGGAGAGCGGATGTCGCTGAAGGTGACGCGTCGACTGCTGAATGCTGCCCTGAAGGGCGAGTTCGACGACGCTGAACTTGCGGTACAGCCGATCCTCGGACTGAAAACGCCAAAAAAGTGCGATGGCGTTGATGACACGATATTCAACCCACGCGACACCTGGACCGACCCCGAGGCATACGACGAAGCTGCCTTGAAGTTGCGTGAGATGTTTCGAACCAACTACGCGAATCAGCGATACGCCGAGTTGGGGATCGCTGAGGTGATGTAGTCCCGCGGACCCTGCTTAGAGGTCGGGGGTTGCCATGTCGATCTCGGAACCAAGGCGCAGAGCGGTTGCTCTGCCGGATTCGTCGAGATCGAACTGCACACGCTGGCCTTGTCGCAGCATGCGAAAAACCGAACCTTCCAGAGCGTCGTCGGCGAGATCAACGTCGGCGAGGTCAGCTTCGTTGATCAAGACCCCGTCACCGGTGCCCGGGTCGAAATTCTTGATGACGCCCTGCATGGGAACAGAGCGTACCGAACAAGAGCGGGTTTGAACCTCGCGCGGACTACTCGCGGGAGGTACCATCCGTCGTCGTGGCGTTCGACTCAATTGATGCAGCCTCCCTTCGTGGCATCGTCATCACTTTTCGCGACGCGTTGACCGACCATCGAGAGGCGATCAACAACCTCAACGTCTATCCGGTTCCAGACGGTGACACCGGAACCAACATGTCGTTGACTCTGCGCTCGGTCGTTGAAGAACTCGACGACACCGGTGACGACATGGCTTCGGTGTGCAACGGCATCGCTCACGGCTCGCTGATGGGAGCCCGGGGAAACAGTGGTGTGATCTTGTCGCAAATCCTGCGAGCATTCTCTGGCGTATTAGCTGAGCATGCCTCCATCGACGGTCGGCTTCTCGCAACAGGGTTGACCGCCGCGGCCAAGGGTGCCTACACCGCAGTTGGGAATCCAGTCGAAGGAACGATCCTCACGGTAATCAGGGAATCCTCAAAAGCGGCCGCCGATGCTGCAAGCCAAGGCACCGATCTCTGCGGAGTCCTTGAAGCGGCTCGCGATGAAGCGGCTGCGTCGCTTGAGCGAACCCCGACACTGTTGCAGGTTTTGGCTGACGCTGGTGTCGTAGACGCCGGTGGGGCCGGACTCCTGCTCCTGTATGACGCGGCGCTCCATGTTGTCGACGATCGGCCAATGCCCGAACCGGAGGCCACTTCAAAGGCGGCTCCCCATCACCGACAGCTAGGTGCGGCGCGCGGTGAAGGCGGACCGTCGATCGCGGATCTCAGATACGAGGTCATGTTTTTGCTTGACGCTCCCGATCAGGAAATCGCCGGCTTCAAAGAGGCGTGGGCTCAAGTCGGCGACTCCATCGTCGTCGTCGGCGACGGGGGCATCTATAACTGCCACATCCACTGCGACGACATAGGAGCGGCCATCGAATGCGGCATTGAGATCGGGCGCCCCCACAACATCAGGGTCACGGATCTGCTTGATGAGCTTGCAGAACTCGAAGAACGTGATTGGGTCGCCGCGGCTCTCGACAGCGACACATCGCAACGCGGTAATGGCGCAGCAAAAGGCCCAACGGTGCCTACCGCGGTTGTTGCCGTTGGCGCTGGGTCGGGTGTGGTTGCCATCTTGAAATCAATGGGAGTTCAGGCTGTTGTCGCTGGGGGACAGTCAATGAATCCGTCGACAGCGGAGTTGGTAGCAGCGGTCGAATCGGTCTCAGCGCGTGAAGTAATCATTCTTCCCAACAACAAAAACATCATCGCGGTGGCCCGACAAGTTTCAGAACAGACAAGCCGTACCGTGGAAGTTGTTGCCACGGCAAGTGTCACAGAAGCGCTGGCAGGTCTTATGGCCTATGACCCTCAAGCAACCGCGTCTGTGAACGCGGCTTCGATGACTGAAGCGTTCTGCGCTGTGGTTTCGGGCGAAGTAACCAAAGCCGTGCGTGATGCGACGAGCGACGCAGGACCTATTACTGAAGGAGATTGGCTAGGTATTTGCCAAGCGGGAATCCAAGCGGTGGACTCATCAATGGTTGTCGCCGCAACTGTGTTGCTTGCCGCGATCGTCGACGAAGACCACGAGTTGCTTACCGTCATTACGGGTGAGGACGCCGACCATTACACAACCGCGATGATCGAGTCGTGGATCACCCGAAACCATCCCGACGTGGAGGTAGAGGTACACCACGGCGGACAACCGCTCTACCCCTATTTCTTCGGGTTGGAGTAGACGCACATGCCGCCCGGTGACCCCCCGCTGATGTTGCGGGATCTCGCTGGCATCAAAGTCAGACAGTTGCGTGGAGTCGGCGAACGTACCGCAGAACGACTTCTGGCCGTAGAGATCACAACGGTCCTTGACCTGATACAGCACTATCCGAGGCGTTATCTGGATCGCACCCGGCAAGCCCAAATCGGCGAGCTCCTCCCTGGTGACGAGGCAACTGTGCTGGGCACCGTGCGCAGTACAAAAAGCCGACGGTTGAGAGGGCGCCGAACGTTGACCAACGTGGTGATAGGCGACGGTACAGGCGAGCTCACCCTCACCTTTTTCAACCAGCAATGGCGTGAGCGGCAACTCACCGAGGGAATGGAAGTGCTCGTTCATGGCAAGTTCGAACTCTTCCGAGGAGCGCGTCAAATGACCTCTCCGGTGGTTGATCTTGTCGGGGACAAAACTGGCCGGATAATCCCCGTGTACCCCCAGTCTGAGAAGGCCGGGTTGACGACATTGAAACTAGCCGAACTCATAGAGGAGGTTCTCAGCCGAAGCCGGGTGCGGGGCTTTAGCGATCCAGTTCCGCCTGAAGTGCTTGATCGTTTCGACTTTGTCGATCGCGAAGCTGCGCTACACGGCATTCACCACCCTTCCTCGATGGTCGAAATGCACCAAGCCCGCCGCCGACTCGTGTTCGACGAACTCTTTCGAGTGCAGCTGGAGTTGATTCGTCGCAAGAAGAGCATCGAACGCGAAACGTCTGGAGTTGCCCACGACATGTCTGGCGAGCTCGTTGATCGCTTCCATGCGCGCTTGCCTTTCGCGCTCACTGAAGCGCAACGACGAGTCAATGCGGAGATCGCCCATGACCTCTCCGTTGAGTATCCGATGCATCGCCTGCTGCAAGGGGATGTGGGTTCGGGCAAGACTGTGGTCGCGGTGACTGCGTTGTTGACCGCGGTTCAGGGCGGTTATCAGGGCGCATTCATGGCTCCAACCGAGGTTCTGGCCGAACAGCATCACCTCGGCGTGAGTGACATGCTCGGCGACCTGTTGGTACCTGATCTGACCTCGTTGATGGGTGACCGACCGCTTCGCGTGGAACTGTTGACCAACAGCGTCGGAGCGACCCAGCGCCGCAAAGTTCTCGCTGATTTGATCGTCGGCAAGGTCGACATCGTCATCGGAACCCACGCACTGATTCAGGAGTCGGTGGAGTATCAATCTTTGGGGATGGTGGTTATCGATGAACAGCATCGTTTTGGAGTTGAGCAAAGAGCTGCCTTGAGAGAAAAAGGTGAATCCATCGGCGTTCCTGATGTGTTGGTGATGACTGCGACTCCGATCCCGCGTACTGCAGCGATGACCGTCTACGGCGATCTTGATGTCAGCGTGCTCGATGAGATGCCGCCGGGCCGAACGCCGATCATGACCCGGTGGGCCGAAGGTCCGATACCAGAAAGTGAGGTTTGGGAAACGGTCCGCAACGAGGTGTCCCAGGGTCGTCAGGCCTACGTTGTCTGCCCGCTCATCGAAGAGTCCGCGGTGATCGATGTGCGCAGTGTCGAAGACACCTTTTTGGAACTACAGAGCGGCGAGCTTGCGGGCCTGCGTGTGGGGCTGTTGCACGGGCGGGTGTCGCCCGGCGAAAAAGAAGCGACGATGGCCCACTTTCGGTCGGGATCGATCGACGTGCTGGTGGCAACCACAGTGATCGAGGTAGGCGTTGACGTGCCCAATGCCACGGTTATGGTCATCTTTGACGCCGACCGATTCGGGATAGCGCAGCTACATCAACTCCGCGGGCGGGTTGGTCGTGGCAAACACCAGGGACTTTGCTATCTGCTTGGCGATCCCACTACCAGCGATGGAAGAGCCCGCATTGAGGCTGTGGTAGCAAGCACGGATGGGTTTGAGTTGGCCGAAGTCGACCTCGAATTGCGAGGTGAGGGGACGATCATGGGGGAGCGGCAAAAGGGAAGAAACGACCTTCGCCTTGCATCGTTGCGACGTGACAAAGAGTGGGTGTCGCTTGCTCGCGAGGTAGCGACTGAGATCATTACCCAGGACCCAGAATTAACCGAACATCTCGAACTCAGCGTTGAGGTCGACCTGATGCTCGGTGACAACGAAGCCGAGTTCCTGATGAAAAGCTAACCAGTTCCGGGTGGCTCGAGATCGTCGACGGCCAACTCGATGTCCCAGCGATCACCGCAGTCAGCACAACGATAAGCGACGATGTCTCCCGGCTCGAAACCCTCGTCGGGCGCATAGGAGAGGAGATGGCACCTGCCTCCGCAATCAACGCAGACAATGGTTTCGGGTGCACCCATGAGGTGACCGTATCTTGACGGGCCACACTGGTACACATGCGTGTCGTAGCCGGGTCGTTGGGAGGGCGGCGAATCAACGCCGGGGACTCTGAAAACCTTCGCCCCACCGCAGACCGAGTACGCGAAGCAATGTTCAACTCTTTGTATTCGCTAGGTGCCATCACTGACGCGGTTGTGCTCGACTTGTTCGCGGGATCAGGTGCGCTCGGGATCGAAGCGTTGTCGCGTGGAGCGGCCCGAGTTATTTTCGTCGAGAATGACCGGCGGGCATTAGTGGTCCTTCGTGAGAACCTTGTGTCTTTGGGATTGCAGGATCAGGCGACCGTGTTGCCTGCCGACGCAACGCTGTTCCTCGCTCGCGCCGAGCCGTACGACCTTTTGTTGTTGGACCCCCCGTATTCGTTTGATTGCTGGCCAGAACTGCTCGCTCACCCAACAGATGCGGTAGTTGCTATCGAATCCGACCGTGAAATCGATCTGCCCAAATCGTGGGATACTCATCGGGTGCGCCGATACGGAGGTACCGTGGTGACGCTCGCCTTTGCCCCCGCTGCTACGGAGACCCGAATCCCGTGACCCGTGTCCTCTACCCCGGTTCGTTTGATCCCGTCCACAACGGGCACATTGAGATCATTGAGACTGCTGCGAAGTTGTTCGACGAAGTTGTGGTCGCGACCATGGTCAACACCACCAAGGACGGCGTCTTCGATCTCAACGACCGTGAGGCCATGCTTCGCGAGGCCACCGAACATCTGCCCAACGTCACGGTGCGGATGTTCGCGGGGCTAGTTGTCGACCTTGCTTCGGAGATAGAAGCCGACTTCATTTTGAAAGGTCTGCGGGCCGTCTCCGATTTCGAAAACGAGTTACAGATGGCTCAGATGAACAACGCCGCGTCGGGTATCCACACACTGTTCATCCCATCGGCGTCAAGCAGTTCGTTCTTGGCATCGAAGTTCATCCGCGACTTCACCAGGTTTGGCGGTGATATATCTAAAATGGTTCCAACAAGCGTGGCTCGTCGATTAAGAGAGCGATACGTATGACCGATCGAAATACCGGACACTCGCCCGCTGAGACCGCGCCTTCCGTGTACCGTCCTTTAGAGGCTGAAGAAATTCTGAACGCGGTGATTGATCTGATCGAGAGAGCCCGCCCGATGCCGATGTCGGCGTCTTCGATAATCAACAAGAACGAGGTATTGGAATTGTTGAACACTGCGGTGCAGCGCCTTCCCGACGAGTTTCGAGCCGCTCGCTGGCTACTCAAGGAACGCGATGATTTTTTGGCTCGTGTTCAAGGAGAAGGCGATCTGTTGATTGCAAGGGCGCGCGACACCGCCCAGCGCATGGTGCAGCGAACTGAACTGGTGAAAGAGGCAAACGATCACGCTCGACGAGTCGTCTCGGACGCGGAACAAGAAGCCAGGGATCTTCGTTTGAATACTGAGGATTGGTGCGACCAAGAACTCGGTCGTCTGGAGGTTGTGCTTGAACGTATTTCTCGCTCAGTTGCATTCGGCAGGTCGCGTATGCAAGGCGCCACGCAATCCAATGAGTCGATTCCCGCACTTCCAACTCCGGAAAGAGACGAGTTTTTCGACCAGGATCGCGAGTGAAGCACGGCGCTCAATTTGTGGTGGAAACGGCTGGGCTTTTCGGTCAAACCGAATCACGCCTTGTTCTTCGAACAGAAGCAAAGCTCGCCGATATGGAGTTATCTGACTCTGGAATACGCTCAACGGTCGTCGATGGTCGCCTGGTGCTAGATCTCGTTTTGGAGCGCACTGGTTCTGACCCCAACGCGGCCGGAGTGTCCGATCACGATTCTCAACGGACTGACACCGCTGGAGTCTTGGTTACCGGTACCGCCAGTGGACGCTGGTCTGTGCCCTGTCGACGCTGTCTAGAGCCGATGCAAGGGGATCTCCTAGCTGAGATTCAGGAACTGTTTGAGGTTCACCCAACCGAACCAGAGACATGGGCGATCCAAGAAGAAGGCATTGATCTCGGACCCATGCTGCGTGAGGTTGCTTTAATCTGCCTCCCGCTTGCTCCCCTTTGTCGTACCGAATGCGAGGGTCCGGCGCCGGACCGATTCCCTACCGGGGCACCCGAAGACGATGACTCAAGAATTGATCCCCGTTGGTCGATCCTCGACGAGTTGACTTTCGACGGGTGATATCGATGCCTTAATCGATGTGTTCGCGGTGGTGTCGTCGCGGGGTGTCGATAACCTTTGTTGCTCGGGTCGGTCAACTTTCGGCCTGAGAGATTCCGCAAGAAAAAGGTTCGCGATGGCCGTCCCGAAGAAAAAGACGTCGAAATCGAAGAGTCGGAGCAGGCGTGCTTCGGCTTGGCGCGTTCGAGCGTCGGCTCGCAGCGCTTGTCCGCGTTGTGACGCCACTAAACGCCCGCACCGGGCTTGCGGCAATTGTGGGTGGTACGGCGGCCGCCAAGCCATCGATGTCAGTTGATCAATGCTGCCCATTGCGGTTGACGCCATGGGTGGTGACAACGCCCCAACAGAAATCGTTGCCGGTGCGCGACGCGCCGCATCCGAAATGGGCATCCCGGTTGTATTGGTTGGAAGATCAGCGGACCTCGTTGATACCGGAGGCTTGGAAGTAATCGAAGCCAGCGAAGTGATCGCTATGGATGCTGAACCGGGTTCAAGCGTTCGTCGTATGAGAGACTCGTCGTTGGTGCGTGCTGCTACGGCGGTTCGCGATGGTCGTGCCTCAGCGATGGTGTCCGCCGGAAACACGGGCGCCACCATGGCATCTGCGTTGCTGCGCATGGGGCGTATACGGGGGATCAATCGGCCCGCGATTGCCATACCTGTACCGGTGCCCCAGAGCACTCCCACGACTTTGCTTGATGCGGGGGCAAATGCGGAGTGTCGCCCCGAATGGCTCGTTGAGTTCGCCCAGATGGGCTGCGTTTACGCCCGTGATCGTTTCAGAATTGAACGTCCCAGAGTCGGGTTGCTGTCGATCGGTGAAGAAGCGGGCAAGGGCAACAAGTTTGTGAAGGAGTGTTTCGAACTACTCGACGAAAACAACTGGGCGAAGTCGAGCGGTGCCGAATGGATCGGCAACGTTGAAGGTCGCGACGTTATGACCGACGAAGTTGACGTGGTCGTCACCGACGGGTTCACCGGCAACGTGACTCTAAAGACACTGGAGGGCGCTATGTCGGCGCTTCTCAGCCGACTGCTCACCGCGATCGATACTGACGATAAGACCCGACGAGCTGGTGAGATGCTGTCTGCTCCGCTCGATTCGATGCTCGCTGAGTTGCATCCCGATTCCACTGGTGGGGCGCTGTTGTTGGGCGTGAAGGGGGTGTGCGTTATTTCGCACGGCTCCAGTTCGGCTGATGCCATGGCCAATGCCATCCGTATCGCCGCGGAGATGGTTGATGTCGGAATGGTCGATCATTTGTCCGCAGCGGTCCGCCAGCGTTAACAAAATCTTAATATATTCAATGTTATTTCAATCCTAGACAGAGGAGTGGCCCATGACTTCCGATAGCATCGGACCGTTCTGGTGACTAGGAGGGGTGCAGTTGCCCGCAGAAACGCATGTGGAACAGGCTCCCATGAGTCGTGAGGAGATCCTCGCTCTCGTCAGGGACCAGCTTGCCGACATTCTTGAGATTGAGCCGCTGTCGATCAACGAAGGCGATGCATTCGCTGATGATCTCGACGCTGACTCGCTAGCTCTTATAGAACTTGTTGAAGCTCTCGAAGAGGAACTAGCTGAACGTTCAGCGGGTTTTCGAATCGAGGATGAAGATCTTGAGGATCTACGAACCGTTCGCGACGCCGTCGATTACGTCGCCGCAAAGCTGGGTTGAGGCGCTGAGCACTGCGTCCGCTATCTGTGCTCGAGAACCGACTCGGGTATCGTTTCGACGAACCCGGTCAACTCGAGTTGGCGGTCACGCACCGTTCTTGGTCCGCCGAACATGATGGCGGACCTAGCAACGAACGACTCGAGTTTCTCGGTGACGCAGTCCTTGGCCTGGTTGTCGCAGATTTCCTTTACCAACGATTTCCCGACCTGCCCGAGGGGCAGATGGCAAAAACACGAGCCGCCGTCGTGAACGCCGCCACACTTACCGATCTGGCGGTGGACATTGAACTCGGCGGACACCTTCGCCTCGGAAAGGGAGAAGAGATTTCTGGTGGACGCACCAAGGCGTCTATTGTCTCCGATGCGCTTGAAGCAATTATTGGTGCGGTCTACGTTGATGGTGGGCTTGAGTCAGCCCGCGAGTTCGTCCTAGCCCAGCTTGGTGACCGTATCGACGAGGCGGCTAGTCAACCTGGTGCGCGCGACTATAAGACGCTGTTGCAAGAATCCGCCGTCCGCGACGGGCTGGCTTCACCGGGATACTACGTTACGCAGACGGGCCCTCACCACAACAGGCTGTTTCGAGCAGCGGTGAGGATCGGAGGCGATGTCTGCGGAACTGGGGAAGGCACCACAATTAAGCAAGCTCAACGGCGAGCTGCCCGTGTCGCATGGGAAGCCCGCTCCGGTGAGGATGGAGCACTCGATGTTTGAGTTACCTGAAGTCGAAACGGTGCGCCGTGATCTCGAGCGAGACATCGTCGGGAAGAAAATAAAGAGCGCTGAGGCGATGAGCATGAAGGTGCTGAGGCGATATCGAACCCGCAATTCGTTCGTCTCTCGTCTGGTTGGGAACAAGATCACCGCAGTTCGGCGCCTTGGGTTGCACATCACAATCGGGTTCGAAAATGAGTCCAACTTGGTTGTGGACTTGGGTTCAAGTGGATCGTTGCGTCGTACAGCCAACAAGGAAGCGGTGGATCCGGAGACCGAAGTGGTCATCACGTTCACGCAGCATGGCCAGTTGCGTTTGCTCGACGCAAGGGGCACTTCTGAGATGTTCGTCGTCGATAACGACTCAATCGACGACGAACTCGGTGACCTGCAAGATCTCGGGCTTGACCCAGTCTCTGAGCCGGTCACTTGGACGACGTTTGGCCGGGGTCTGCTCCAGCGCCGGGTCAGGTTGAAGACTTTGCTCACTGATCCGTCGTTTGTCGTCGGGATCGGCGATATCTACGCCGATGAGATCTTGTTCCACGCGGGGCTTCGCCACAATCGGATGAGCGACTCCTTGACAAGCCAGGAGATCAGGCGGCTTCATCGTGCGCTGGTTGGAACCCTGCACGACGCCATCAAGCATCGCGGCACATCGATCCCCGAACGGGTGTTCATTGATCCTGTGGGCAACCCCGGAGAGTTCGGTAGCCACCTGATGGTTTGGGGGCGCCATGGTGAACTCAGTGCTCGATCCCGTTTACCGATACAGCGGGTCAAGTTCCGTGGCACCTGGACGTATTTCTGTCAAACACAGGTGTGAAGTCTCATCAATGTAATCTGGGCTGATACATTTGGGTGGGATGTATCTGAAGAACCTCACATTGAAGGGATTCAAGTCGTTCGCAGATACGACTTCGATTGATCTTGAGCCAGGCGTCACCGTAATCGTCGGACCCAACGGCAGCGGAAAGTCAAATGTTGTGGACGCCATTGCCTGGGTGCTTGGATCACAGGCTCCAAATGCGCTGCGGTCCAGCAAGATGGACGACGTAATTTTTGCCGGGACCAGCGAAAAGCTTGCCTTGGGTCGAGCCGAAGTTTCCCTCACGATCGACAATCACTCAGGCACGCTGCCAATCGACTTCAACGAGGTGAGAATCAGTCGCACGCTATTTCGCAGCGGCGAATCCGAGTACGCAATCAATGGCGTCGGTTGTCGTCTTATCGACGTCGCAGAGTTGTTGAGCGACGGTGGAGTTGGACGGCAGCAACATGTGATTGTCTCGCAAGGACAGATCGACGCGGTCCTCACCTCTCGACCCCAAGATCGGCGAGCGATTGTCGAAGAAGCCGCAGGTGTCTTGAAGTACCGCAAGCGCAAGGAACGCGCTGAACGTCGCCTGGCAACATCGGACAGCGACCTCACAAGGGTGAAAGACATCATTCGGGAAGTCAGGCGTCAGTTGCGCCCGCTTGAGAAGCAGGCTGAAGCTGCCCGCCTCCATGGTGACCTCGTCGAAGAACTGGCGGCTCAGCGACTGCACATGGCGGGCAGACAGATCGCGGAACTCCGCAACCAGTTGCAAGCCATCCAAGAACAACCGATCCACGCTCTGCAGCAGTCTGCGAAGGCTCGACTAGCTGATCTCGACGAAGCCATCTCGGGTTGCGAGAGCCAGCTCTCAGACCGCTCCGAAGATGACCTCGGCGATACCTTGCGGCGACTCGAATCCATGCGGGAACGTGCCAGGGGACTGGCGGCACTTGTGACCGAACGTCGTCGCGGCATTGACCGCGACCGATCCGCATTCACGGATCGGGGCGTTGTGGCCAACCTTGAGTCGGAGGCGACACGTCTGCGTCTGGCCCTCGCCGAAGCCGAAACCGAAGCCACGACCCTGAGAGGGGACGCAGTAACCCTGGAAGCGAAAGAGCAACAACTGGCGAGCGATCGAGCGGCTCTTGATGAACAATCAGCCGAAGTAGAATCAGCGCCTGGAAACAAGGCTGCTGAGGCCCGCGGTGAGCTTGCAGGTCTTCGCACTGCTATCGAAACAGGAACCAAAGAACGACAGCGGTCACAAACGCGCTTGGACAAGCTGGCAGAGCAGCACTTGACGCTCGACTCACGCTTGGGCTCCCAGCGGATCGAACTCGAAGGTATTCAAGCAGAACACTGTGGGGTGGTTGCTGATCTAGACGCAGCTCACGCAGCCCAACGGGCAGCCGAAGCAACACTTGACACAGAAATCGCTGCTCACACTGAAGCCGACACGACCCAGCAACGATGGTTGGCTCGGGCCGAAGCGCTGACGCTCGCGCTGCACGAGGCTCGCTCGCGGGCAGGGGCCGAGCGAGTGGCCCATGTCAAAGGCGTGCTAGGCACGCTACTCGACTTAGTGGCCATCGATGAGGGATTTGAGACTGCGTTCGAATCTGCTGTTGGCGCAGGGTTGAATGCGATCATCGTGCGGGACCCCAGCGCGGCTCGTGCCACTTTTGAGGAGCTGCGCGCTAGCGGATCCTCTGGCGCAGTATTGGCTCTAGGGATGCTGCCTAAGCACGGTTCTGATAAAGCCGCTAGCGAAGGTTCAAGGGTGCGTAGCTGGATGTCTTTGGACTCTGCGGGTTCCAAGAACCTGCTTCGCGACCGGGTACGAGGCACTCAGAGAGGTGTTGATGCGCTGCTAGACGTGCTGATCGGTGATGTTGAGATAGTTGATGGCGACTGGCAGACCGCGGTGGATCGAGCGTTGCAAGACCCGATGCGTTGCTTCGTTACTTCCACTGGAGAGTTCATTGGACCAGACGGCTGGCGTATTGGCAGTAGCGGGTCAACTGCGACCGCCGCCGCGCTCACCGAAGCAAGCGAACAGGTCGTTGTGGCGGGAATCGATTGCCAAAAAGCGTCGGAACGGGTCACCGCAGCCCGTTTGGAACTTGCCGATCGCGTCGATGCTGCGGCCGATCTCTCAGAGCGCCTCGCGGAGGTCGGTTCTGCACTTGAGACTGCGGTTGATGAATGTCAGCAGCTTGAAGCTGAGCGCCGTGATTTCACCACCGAATCCGATGCGCTTCGGACCGGTCTTGATGAGCTGCTCGCCCGCCTAGGTAGCGAACAGGGCAGGTATGACGAGCTCGAAAGTTCCCGCTTGGTGCTCGAAGCCGCCGAATCCGAGCAACGGGAAGAGACGCTCCGCATTTCAGTCGCAAGAGCAGATATCGAAGAACGTGCAGACGCGGTCGCCGCGTTGCGCACCGATGTTGAGGTTCGTGCCGCGGCGATCAACGAACGCGAAAACGGGTTACGGACCCGCATAGCGGAGATCGAAGTCAGACTTGAACGCGATGTTTCGGAAAGATCCACGGCGGGCCAACAACGAGAATTGCTGGACCGTCGCGCGATTGTGCTCGACAAGCTGGTGGAGGTGCTTGACTCACGGTCAGCGACTATCGAATCCCTACTCAGCGAGGCGCGCATGGCTCATGAGCAGCAGTCCGAAACCGTCCGCCAGATAGTGCACCAACTCACTGATCTCCGCAGCGAGAGGGTAGGTCTGAACCAACAGTTCGAGAAACTGCGGGAACGGGTAGCCAGTGCGGCAATTGAGCGGGCCGAACTCAGGACCAAACTCCAGACTGTTGTTGAAAGCCTCCGCGCAGAACACAAGGTGGCTCCCGATGTCGCTGTGTCGGCCCCTTGCCCGCCGCTCGATGAGGGAGTTGACCCTGCACGCCGAATAGAGCAGCTGCAAAACGAGCTTGAGATCATGGGTCCGATCAATCCGCTGGCCTTAGAGGAATGCCAGGCCTTGCAGGAGCGCCACGAGTTTCTGCAAGCTCAGCTCGCCGACATCGCCGCTACGCGACGTGAACTGACGAAGGTCATCGCGTCAATCGACGACGATATTGTGACGATCTTCGCGAACGCTTTCGCGGATGTCGCCATCAATTTCGAGCAGCTGTTCGAGACTCTCTTCCCAGGTGGGAGTGGATCAATTCAACTAAGCACTCCTGACGATCTGCTCAATACAGGAATTGACGTCTCGGCAAAACCGGGCGGGAAGAACGTTCGCAAGCTGTCGTTGTTGTCCGGTGGTGAACGGACTCTGACGGCATTGGCATTCCTCTTTGCGGTATTTATGAGCCGCCCTTCGCCGTTCTACGTCCTGGACGAAGTGGAGGTGGCTCTCGACGATGTCAACCTGCATCGCTTCTTGAATTTGGTCGATGAGTTCAGAGCTGATGCGCAATTGGTTCTGGTCAGCCATCAAAAACGGACGATGGAAATCGCCGACTGCCTCTACGGCGTCTCTATGAAACCCGGTGGTTCCAGCACTGTCGTCAGCGAAAAAGCCGCCAGCGCCATAAGCGATGTCGCCTAGTTGAAGACGTAGCGCCAGCGCTCAAGCTCCCGCGGCTCCGGCTACGCCCGGCGCGTGCTAGATAGTTGACGGCGTTGGGTTGTCGATACCAAGTAGGTCAGCTAGAGCCTGAGTGACCATGTTGTGTACCGCGGGGTTCATCTCGGGGGGAAGAAGACCACTGTTGGTCATACGGTCGCCGAGCCCGATAAAGATCGCACAAAAGCGCATAGCTCCGAAGACTTCCCAGTAGTGCGGGGCTCGAACCTCACGACCAGACGCCTGCTCGTAGAGAGCGATCATCTCGGATCGGGTAGGAAACCCCTCCATGCGGGCAGCTCCCACATCATCGAACGACATCCGATCAAACATCAGCCACCAACCAACGTCAGCTTCGGTTGGCGATAGCGCACAAGCCTCCCAATCGAGCACCGCTGCAGGGCGGTAGTCCTGCCACAAGATATTTCCCAACCGACTATCACCCCAAGACAAACCAACACGATCGTCTTGCGGGTCGTTGGCGACAAGCCAATCGAACGCCGCCGAAAGCACCGGATGTTCCCGACCGGCCAATTCACGGGTCGTTGACGCCCGGTAGAGATCAAGCTGCACTCGTGTGCTGGGCTGTCCGGTCCCGCTCGTATCGAGCCAATCCAGTCCGGCCGCTCGCCAGTCGATCGAGTGGATCTCCGCCATTGCCTGCAGGCCACTGGCGACCATACGATGGCGCTCGGCTGGTGTTGCTTCGTCAACCAGGAAACCCTCTTCGGAGTAGCGGGGCCGATCAGCCGGCACCCGCCCCTCGGTGAATCCCATCACGAAGAAGGGTTGACCGATCACCGCCGGGTCTGATTCATAGCCGAGCAGTTCGGGCACGGGGGCCTCGCAGTGACGCCCGACGGCCTCCATTGCCCGGTACTGCACCTCAACAGAGACGCCGCAGTGGCTGCTTTGAGTTGGGAACAGCGCGCCTCCGGCGGGTTCGATGCGGGCCACGAAACGGTCGGAGCATTCATTTCCCACCTCTGACCACGAGGCGTCGAAAAAAACCGTCTCATTGGAGAAACCGGTAGACACCGGGATATCGATGTTGGTTACCGAAGCACCGATTCGGTTCGGGTATCGCCGTGTGATCCATTGTTCCAAAGCAGGTCCGTAGTGGCTGCGATCAGTGTGGAATTTCGGCGCGCCACGAAGGTCCGGTGGCACCTCGGATTCTTGGTCAACGGAGCTGTCTGAGTCGATGGATTGGCCTTGATCGGTTTCGCTCATCATCCCGACAATACGGCACCGGTTAGAGCCGCTAAAACCCGGCAATGCGACAGCAGCCCACCTCGCCGACAACCGGGCATCAACAACACACTTGCGCGGTCCGTATTCGCTAGTCTCTGGGGTTCATGGCTCGTTCGCTGTCTTCGGGTCCGGCATTCCCGGACCGAGCTGAAGTCGTTGTGATCGGCGGGGGCATCGTCGGGTGCTCTATTGCCTACCATCTGACCCGTCGCGATATCAGCGATGTGGTGCTGTTGGAACAGGGCACTCTCACCTGTGGGACCACCTGGCACGCTGCGGGATTGGTGTCACAACTGAAATCAACGCATTCGTTGACCAGGCTGGCGACCTACTCAGCGCGCCTGTTCGAAGAACTCGAAGATGAAACCGGTCAAGCAACGGGCTATCGAACCCCCGGATCAATATCGGTCGCCGACAACGAACAACGCTGGGAGGAGATTCTGCGCGGTGCGACGATGGCGGAGGGTGTCGGTGTCGATACTCAGGTGATCGACCTCGACGAAGCAAGCGAACTGTGGCCGTTGATGCGAACCGACGACCTTGTCGGGGCGCTGTACATCCCCCGCGACGGACAAACCTCACCGGTCGACACCACCATGGCTTTGGCCAAAGGTGCCAAGAGCCGCGGGGCAAGGGTCATCGAAGGCGTCTCGGTTACCGAGTTGAAGGTGGCCAACGGCAGGATCTCCGGGGTGGTCACCGAGCGGGGTGAGATCGAAACCGAGACCGTCGTGCTCGCCACCGGTATGTGGACCCGCCACCTTGCCGCCCAGATCGGGGTCAACGTCCCGCTTCAGGCATGCGAGCACTTCTATATTGTGACCGAACCACTCGACGGCATGGAAATCGGCACACCGACCCTGCGTGATCCGGGCAACTACACGTATTTCAAAGAAGAAACCGGCAAGCTCATGGCCGGATTCTTCGAACCCCGTGGCAAGGTGTGGCGCACAGATCAGATCCCTCGCGACTTCTCCTTCGGCACTCTAGACGAGGACTGGGAACACCTCGGGCCGATCTTTGAACGCGCTATTCATCGCGTGCCCGCGTTGGGCGAATGTGGACTCCAGCTGTTCTTCAACGGTCCTGAATCCTTCACTCCCGACGGTGTGTATTACATGGGTGAAGCGGCTGAAGTCGACGGGTGTTTCGTGGCGGCAGGCTTCAATTCCGTGGGGATCCAATCAGCGGGTGGTGTTGGTTGGGCGTTGGCCGACTGGATAGCGGACCGACGCCCACCAATGGACCTCAACTCCGTCGATATCCGCCGTGCACTGCCGTTCCAAGGAGACGCCGGTTATCTCAAAGACAGGGTCTCGGAAAGCCTTGGCTTGCTCTACGCCATGCACTGGCCGTTCAGGCAGTATGAGAGCGCTCGGGGTCAGCGGCTGTCGCCGTTGCATGATCGGATTGCGGCCGCGGGAGCGGTGTTCGGTGAAACCGCCGGTTGGGAACGACCCAACTGGTACGCCCGTGCGTGCCAAACCGCTGAATACGAGTACTCCTACGGCAAGCAGAACTGGAACGACAACATGGTGCAGGAATGCCTCGGAGTCAGAGAAACCGTCGGCCTTTTCGACCAAACATCGTTCGCCAAATTCACAGTTACCGGACCTGATGCACTGGCTGTGCTCAACACTGTCAGTGTCGCCGATATCGATGCGCCGATCGGCAAAGCGGTCTACACACAGTGGTGCAACCAAGCAGGCGGAATCGAAGCTGACCTGACCGTGAACCGCATGGGCGATGACCGTTTCTTTGTGGTTACAGCCGCAGCATCGGAGGGCCGAGATTGGGCTTGGCTGCGGCGAGCCTGTCGAGACAAGCAGGTGACGCTCACCAACATCACCCATGATCAGGCGATGATCGGCCTGATGGGACCCAACAGCCGGGACGTGTTGTCAGCGGTGACCGATGCGGACCTTTCAAACGCTGGTTTTGAGTTTGGCACTGGTCGCAGCATCAACCTCGTTGGGGTTGAGGTGTTTGCTTTGCGGATGAGCTACGTCGGGGACCTGGGCTGGGAGCTGTACATCGCTAATGCCGACGCGGTCGGTGTCTACGATGCGCTGATCGAAGAGGGCAGGCTCCACGGGTTGGTGCACGCCGGCTACCACGCCATGAATTCGCTTCGCTTGGAGGCCGGTATGCGGCACTGGGGCCATGACATCACCGATGAAGACACCCCCCTGGAAGCAGGACTTGGTTTTACGATTTGCTGGGACAAGCCCGTCGAGTTCAACGGGCGGCGCGCTTTGGAGGCACAGCGCGAACAGCCCCGCACGAAAAGACTCGTGCAGTTGCGCATCGAAGACTCCGATCTGCTGACCTACCACGACGAGCCGCTGTATCGCGACGAGGTTGTCGTTGGTCGAATATCGTCGTCGATGTGGAGCGCCACCCAGAACCGCTGCTGCGCCATGGGTTACGTCGAGCATCACGAAGCGGTGACCAAAGACTGGCTCGACAGTGGTTCGTGGGAGACCAACATCGCTGGACGGCGAGTGCCTGTCAGTACCTCCATCCGCAGTTGGTTCGACCCGAACAACCAACGCCCGAAGCAGTAAGGGAGCTCGAGACGGTGAACCAAGGAGATGCCGATGAACCAAGGAGAGAAAGAATGAACCAAGAGGTGCGCTGCGTCATCATTGGAGGAGGGGCCATGGGCGTGGGTCTGCTCTACCACCTCGCCCACGAGGGTTGGACCGACACGATCCTTGTCGAAAAAGGCGAACTGACTTCGGGTTCCACTTGGCACGCGGCGGGATTGATCCCCAACTTCATCGGTGATCTCAACATGGCGAAAGTGCATCAAGACGCGATTGCCCTCTACCCCGACATTGAGGAAGAGACCGGCCTTTCAGCGGGCTGGCACGGCTGTGGGGCGGTGCGTCTTGCGCGCACTGATGACGAAGTCGATTGGCACCGCTACGTGCACGCCATGCTCAACCAGATCGGTGTCGAGTCCCACATCGTCGGGCCTGCAGAGGTCCAACAACTCAACCCGCTACTCGAAGATATCTCCGACGTGAAAACAGGTTTCTACACTCCCCACGACGGGTGGACCGATCCCACGGGTTGCACCAACGCAATGGCCAAAGGCTCCCGCCAGCTCGGCTGTGAGGTCCAGCGCCACAACCGGGTTGTCGACATGGCCCAACTAGCTGACGGACGCTGGCAGGTTGTCACCGAGAAAGGCACCATCACCTGCGAGCACGTGGTCAACGCCGCGGGCCACTACGCCCCTCAGTTGGGCGCGATGATTGGTCTTGACGTGCCGATCGTTTCGGTCATCCACCAATACGTCATCACCGAACCGCTCGAGTCAATGCGCAATCTCGATTTCGAGCCGCCTGTGACACGCGATCCCCGGTCGAGTTGTTACTACCGCCGCGAGATCGACGGGTTGCTGATCGGACCCTACGAGATGGCCAACGCTCAAATCTATGGTGTTGACGGGATCGACTGGGGGCTTGACTTCTATCTCACACCGCCAGACATCGACAACATCGCCGAGAGTCTCGAACTGTCCATGCTGCGGATCCCGTCGTGGTCCGAAGCGGGGATAAGGAAGATCGTCTCGGGCCCGATCACCCACACTCCCGACTCCGGCTATCTCATGGGACCGGCACCTGGTTTTCGTAACTATTGGCATTGCAACGGTGCCTCAATCGGAATCACCCAGGGTCCTGGAGCGGGCAAGTATCTCGCTCAATGGATCGTGCACGGTCAGACCGAAATCAATGTGCGGGGAATGGACCCGCGCCGCTTCGGAGACCACACCGGCCCCAAATCGGTGTTCGCCATCGAAAAAGCGATCGACGAATACCACGAGATGTATCAGGTTCGTCTCCCCGGAGAGCAACGGCCGGTAGCGCGAGGTCAGAAAGTCAACCCGATCTATAGCCGTCTCGACGCGTTGGGAGCTCAGTGGCAGGAGGTTTACGGCTGGGAGCGTCCGCAGTACTTCGGCGAACCCGAACGGCACTCGTTCCGGCGCTCCAACGCCTTCGACTTCGTCGCTCGCGAAGTCGAGGGGACTCGCCAACGGGTTGGTATCTCCGATCTCACAGCATTCGCCAAGTTCGAGGTCACAGGAGTTGATGCCGCGGCGCTGCTTGATCGAGTCTCCGCCAACAAAATCCCAGTCCGAGATGGCGGTATCCGGCTGGTACACATGCTCACCTCACTGGGCGGTATCGAATGTGAAATGACGATCACCCGCTTTGCTGCTGATCGCTTCTATCTCAACTCCGCGGTCATAGGCACCACCCATGACCTGGATTGGCTCAATGACCACATCGAACCAGCCCAAGACGTGACCGTCACCGATGTGACCGATTCTTATGGTCTGTTGGCCGTTACTGGACCACGCGCCCGGGAGGTGCTTGCGCCTCTGACCGACGCTGATTTGCGCAACGAGTCGTTTCGTTGGTTGACCGCTCAAGAGATCGAAGTGGCGGGAGTGTCCTGCAAAGCCTTACGGGTGTCTTATGTCGGCGAACTCGGTTGGGAACTGCATTGTCCGATAGCGCAGATGGCCGAACTCTATGATGCGCTCGTGGCTTCGGGAGAACCCCACGGAATGGTCCACTTCGGTGCCTATGCAATGAACGTGATGCGCATCGAGAAGGGGTACAAGGCGTGGGGCAGCGAACTGACGACGGAGATCACCCCGATCGAGGCTCGGCTCGAACGTTTCGTTGACTTCAACGGCGATTTCATCGGCAAGAAAGCCACGGTTGAGCGCGCTGAGCAGACCGAACCGCTGTCGATGGTGCTGGTCTACTGTGAGGTGGACGCCACCGACAATGATGTGCGAGGCAACGAAGGCGCATTCGACCAAGACGGCAACGTCATGGGCATCGCCACAAGCGGAACCTGGGGTCACACGGTCGACAAGAGTCTCGCCTTCGTGTATGTGGACCCTGCATTCGAAGCTCCCGGATCAACCTTCGAGTTGGAACTTCTCGGTGAGATGAGAACCGCAACCGTGCTGGCAGAACCTGCTTATGACCCGACCAATTCTGCGTTACGAGCCTAGATGCTGTCGATGCGTTACAGTTTCGCAGCCGCACTGTTGTGCGGGTCAGGCATCCGCACGGGAGGGACTGTGAACCCACAGTGAGCGACGAGCCTCGTCGCCGTAGGTCAGGTGGACGTGCCGGGCGCATCGCGGAACGCGCGGCGCCGCTGCCCCGGGACGAACGCCCGGTGCGGCCCGGACTCCCAGGCGGGAAATTCAAGCCCTTGATCGACTCAGAGATGCAGCAGGTCTACGACACATCGCTGCACCTTCTGGAACATGTGGGAATGGGATCCCCAGTTCCGGAATTCGTGGAGGTGGTCGTTGACGCGGGTGGCAGCCTTGACGACGCAGGTCGGCTTCGCTACCCCAAAGGGCTGGTTGAGAACGCCATCGCCACCGCGGCCAAAGAATGGACATGGCATGGCTTCGACGATGACCGCTCGATCGAGGTCGGTGGCGACCGTGTCCATTTCGGAACCGCCGGCGCTGCGGTGTTGATGTACGACTACCAGACCAACACGTTCCGGCACAGCACGGCACAAGATGTCTACGACTGTGCTCGCTTAGTTGACCATCTCGACAACATCCATTTCTTTGTTCGTACCGTGGTGGCACGGGACCGAGAAGACTCGCGTGAACTAGATCTCAACACTGCCTATGCGGCCACAGCGGGGACCGGCAAGCCTGTCGGCACCTCGTGGTTCGAGCGGGCCCATGTGTATGAGACCGTGGAGATGTACGACATGATGGCGGGCGGCGAGGGTTCATTTCGCAAACGGCCGTTTGTCGTAGCCAACAACACCTTTGTCGTGCCGCCTCTGCGCTTCGCGGAGGAATCGACCAACTGCATGGTCGCCCAAGTAGAGATGGGAATGCCCATCAACCTGCTGTCGGCAGGCCAGGCCGGGGCGACCTCGCCAGCCGCGTTGGCTGGTTCGCTGACCCAAGCACTCGCCGAATGCCTCTCTGCGCTCACCGCGGTCAACCTGATGAGCCCTGGTCATCCCTGCGTCATGGGGCTTTGGCCCTTCGTTTCTGACCTCCGGACCGGGGCCATGAGCGGAGGAAGTGGAGAAGAGGGGGTGCTCAACGCGGCCGCCGCTCAGCTAGTGAACTGGCTGGGACTCCCTTCGGGTGTGGCTGCGGGAATGACCGATTCGAAAGTCCCCGATAACCAGGCTGGCTACGAGAAGGGGATCAATGTCGTGTTGGCGGGTCAGGCGGGGGCCAATCTTGTCTATGAGAGCGCGGGGATGCTCGGGAGTTTGCTGAGTTGCTCACTGGAAGCTCTGGTGATCGACAACGACATGCTGGGATCGATAAACCGGACCGTTCGCGGTATTGAGGTCAACGAAGAGTCGTTGTCTGCCAGCCTCATTACCGAAGTCGTGAACGGGCCGGGTCATTTCCTCGGCTCGCCTCAGACTCTCGAACTAATGCAGAAGGAGTACATCTATCCGCTGATCGGAGATCGCGACACACCCGACGATTGGCTCGACGCTGGAGGCAAGGACGCTCTTCGAGTCGCTCATGGCTACGCCAAAGAAGTCTTGTCTTCCCATTTTCCGGCTCACGTTGACCCTGTTGCAGATGCTGCAGTTCGCGAGCGGTACAACATTGTGGTGGATCGCACCGGAGGCCGTGCCGGATCTGGTGCTGCTTGACGCTGATGTTCACACCAGAGCCCTGCGTGGGCTAAGTTCCCCTGTGACCTGTTCCCCTGTGACCTGATAGGAAAGGTGACCCATGAAGATCGTGGTTGACTTCGACCTCTGTGAGAGCAACGCCATCTGCATGCAGATTGCGCCCGACATCTTTGAAGTGCGTGACGACGACTTCCTCTACGTGCTCAACGAAGAACCCGGCGAGGAAGATCGCGCGCGAGTCGATGAGTGCGTTCAGCGTTGTCCCAAGCAGGCGATATCAGTTCAGGGCTGAGAGGCTGGGGGGCTGAGGGGCCGACTGAGGGCTCACCACGGTTTTTGCATCTATGACGCGGCGCTCTGTCACTATCGTCGGAGCTTCTCTGGCAGGGTTACGGGCAGCGGAGTCTCTTCGGCGTCATGACTTCGACGGGCCGATCACGCTGATCGGCGACGAACTGCACGCTCCGTACGATCGCCCGCCCTTGTCCAAGCAGTTCCTTGCCGGTGATTGGGGCGAGGATCGTCTGGCGTTGACTCAGCCTGACAAGCTCGATGACCTTGATCTTGATCTTCGTTTGGGTGTGCGGGCTGCGAGCTTTGATCTGTCGTCTCGGCGCTTGGGGATCGTGGATCTCGATGATCAGAGCAACGAGGAGTTCGTCGTTGACGGGCTGTTGATCGCTACGGGTGCGCGTTGTCGCACGCTGGGGGGTTCTGAGGAACTCGACGGTGTATTCGTGTTGCGCAGCTTGGATGACTCACTGGCGATCCGGGCTGCTTTTGATGCGGGCCCGGCTCGGGTGGTCATCGTGGGTGCCGGGTTTATTGGTGCCGAGGTGGCCGCCACCGCTAGAACTCAGGGACTTGAGGTGACGATGATCGAGTCGTTGCCCCAGCCTTTGAGTCGGGTGCTGGGCGATGAGATGGGCGCGGTGTGCGCTGAGTTGCACCGTGAACACGGTGTTGACCTGCGCACCGGCGTCGGTGTTGAGGCGATCGAAGGCGACGGCCGGGTGGAGCGGGTGCGGCTCAGCGACGGCAATGTGATCGAGACCGACGTGGTTGTGGTTGGGATCGGAGTGATCCCCAACACGGAATGGCTCGAGGGTTCAGGGTTGAGGATCGACAACGGTGTGGTGTGCGACGCCACTTGTCTGGCGGCTCCGGGGGTGACCGCTGCCGGCGATGTTGCCCGCTGGCCCAATCAACGTTTCGGTGAGGTCATGCGGGTCGAGCATTGGGACAACGCTGTTGCCCAGGGCGCGCATGCTGCCCGGCGTTTGCTGGTTGATGACGATGAGGCTGAGCCTTTCGTGCCGGTGCCTTGGTTCTGGTCCGATCAATACGATCGCAAGATCCAGATGGCCGGTCGGATTGGTCCCGACGACGAGATGCATCTCGCCACGGGCAGCCTTTCCGAGAGGCGCTTCGCGACGATCTACGGCCGCGCCGGTCGGTTGGTCGGCGTCTTGGGTTTCAACCGCCCCCGCCACGTGATGCGCTACCGAATGCTCATCGAATCCGACACCTCCTTCGAAGACGCCATCGCCGCCGAGTTCTAGCGGCTTGGTCACCAACGGGGGAGTTGACCGTTGGTCTCGCGTGTTGACAAATGGTGTTGACGGTCGATGATGCTGACGATAGTGTTCAAGCACCACCCCTATTCGCTTCGGCGGTAGGGTCGAGACCGCCTTTCGGGGCGGTTTCTGTCTTTTGGCGGAGGCGGCAGTTGATCACCAACTTGTACATCGACGGTTTCAATCTCTACTACCGCGCTCTCAAGGACACCCCGTTTCGGTGGCTTGACCTGCACAAACTGGCCGAGACCCTGTTTCCTGAGGACACCATCCACAGAGTCTGTTACTTCACCGCCCGGCTTCACATTCGTCCCGGCAATCAAGGGCAAGCTCAGCGACAACAGACATACCTCAGAGCGCTGGAGACTCTGCAAGAGGTGGATATCCACTACGGTTACTTCTTGTCCGGTGTCAAGCGCCGTCCCCTTGCGGAGACGGTACCAGGACTACCCAGCAGCGTGTTGGTGAGGAATTCAGAGGAGAAGGGTTCGGACGTGAACTTTGCGACTCGTTTGCTGGTCGATGGTTTCAACGGTGAGTGTGAGCAAGCGGTAGTTGTATCCAACGACGCCGATTTCGCCGGGGCCATCCGATTTGTACGAGACGGCTTGGGTATGCGCGTCGTGGTGGTCAACCCAGACCCCCGCAATCGGAGCCCGAGGCAACTGGCCGATTCTGCGACCTACGTGAAGCGTCTCTGGAAGAGCCACTTGAAGCGAAGTCAATTCCCCGACACGTTGACCGACGAAATTGGAACCATCACCAAACCACCCGGATGGTGAGAGTTTGGTTTTGTCGCGATTCGCTGAAGTGATGCGGGTTGAGCATTGGGACAACGCAGTTGCACAGCGTTCCCATGCGCCTGGCGCTTGCTGGTTGGTGCCGATGAGGCTGAGCCTTTCGTGCCGGTCCTTTGGTTCTGGTACGATCAGTATGACCGCAAGATCCAGATGGCCAGCCCCATCGGTCTCGACGACGAGATGAATCTCGCTACGGGTAGCCTTGCAGAGAAGCGCTTTGCAGCGATCTACGGTCGCGTCGGTCGCCTTGTGGGCGACTTGGGTTTCAACCGGCCCCGCCACATGATGCGCTACCGGATGCTCATCGAATCCGGCACCTCCTTCGAAGACGCCCGAGCGGCCGAGTTTTAGCTGAACCAGCAGTTATGCGGTTGAGCCGGTAAATCAGTCGCGGTTGTCGGTTAATTTGGTTGTGTGTCGATATTTTACACTATATTCTGGGAGGTGACACTGTCCCGCCCTCCATTGAAGGTTTTGGTGCCAACCGTTCCCCCGAACTGCTTCGGAACTTGCCGACCAAATCGCGACCGACTAAAACCTCAGCAATCCCCACAATGCCCCCCGACTAGTTTTGGTGGCCGACCATTCCCTGACGGCCTAAACTGTCGAGTACGCGTTCAGCGAGCCATGCGAAGTTTTGGTGGCCGACCATTCCCTGACGGCCTAAACTTGTGGAACCCGGCACCTTCAACATCATCAAGTTTTGGTGGCCGACCATTCCCTGACGGCCTAAACTCCCCCACGATCTCGAGGTGCTGCTCACCGGAGTTTTGGTGGCCGACCATTCCCTGACGGCCTAAACTGGCCAATACGTTGCATGACGAGGTCTTGACGTTTTGGTGGCCGACCATTCCCTGACGGCCTAAACTCAGGTTGGGTTCGTCACCCGAAGCGGTCATGTTTTGGTGGCCGACCATTCCCTGACGGCCTAAACTTCGCCAACTCAATCACCACTCCGTTCACCTAGTTTTGGTGGCCGACCATTCCCTGACGGCCTAAACTCCCCTACCTCGACATCTAAAACCCCGTCATGGTTTTGGTGGCCGACCATTCCCTGACGGCCTAAACTCATCTCGGTGGCGACCTACAACCGCCTCGCGTTTTGGTGGCCGACCATTCCCTGACGGCCTAAACTCTCGTGCTGGGCGAGATGCAACGCGCCTTCGGTTTTGGTGGCCGACCATTCCCTGACGGCCTAAACTAGATAATGCGGTCCGTTGCGAGCGAAGGCTCAAGGCGTGACCGCACATCTAGTTGGCCGATTCGCTCAGAGCAAGAGTAGTTGTCCCCGTTCCGTTTGTCGGGAATCGGGTGTGCCCCCACTGAATACGCGCATCCGGCTGTACTGCTTGTCGGTGAATGCCAGGATACTGACAACCCCTTCGGTGGGCACCAAGCGTTCGACACGGGTTGATAACGCGTTTGCGGCGGGTCGCCCTCCGCAGAACTTCATGTAGACCGAATACTGTGCCATCTCGAATCCAAGATCCAGCAGGTCGGTGCGAAACCTCGTCGCGCGTTTGCGCTGACGCTTGGTCAGTACCGGAAGGTCGAACATTACCATCATCCACATGAAGCGATATCCACTGAACTCGTTCATACGTCAACTACATCCATGTCGGGCAGTCGTATCTTATCTTCGCGTTCGATGACGCTTTGGGCAAGAGATTGGGCGGAGCGCTCTACACACCGACTTAAGGGCACCGATTGTCCGTCGAACGACATACTCTCAGCCAATACCGCAGCAAGAACGGGTTTTGTCTCTGGTGTCACCTGTTGGTGTCCAGCCCGCCAGAGTGATAGCACGACTCGATCCACCGACGGGCGGAACGGTTCCATGAGATCGTCGGCAAGACAATAGGCATCGAAGCGATTGTGGTGGTGCAGGCCTAGGGAAGGGTGCAAACCCGCCGCGCAGATGTGTCTCGCCACGGTCGCGCACAAGACTGCGTATCCATAGTTGAGGAGACCGTTTGGTGGACCTCCGTGCCGGTGGCGACGGAACACATCGTCGAACAGGAGTTTCCAATATGTGCGCGCCGCCTGCGCTTCCGTGTTCGTCCTGTCCCCCGGGCGAACGGAGTCAGCAAAGTCAAGGAGCGTGTCACTAGCGAATCCTTCGTCGCGGATGACCGACGCTTGCGCTTTGATTTTCGCACGCACTATCCGCGCCCAGAGAATGCTGCGCAGTTCGTCCGGCATGGTTGCTTGTGCAGCCATGCGTCGGCTTTGCTCGAAATTCGCACGGACTGGCCATAGCCAGGCCGCGGGCATGTGGTTCTTGTCGCAAAAGACGAGTGGAATTCCGCGGCGAGCCAGTTCAACGATTGCTGCGTTGGAATACGATGCCTGCGGGCTATGCACAACCACTGACTCGATTTCATCGAATGGCACGAGCACCCGCGTCGAATGTGATGTATCTGGATCCTTTACGACAGCAAGGGATCCGCGCCTTTTTGATAGGTGGCGCTGCCCCTCGGCGATGTCAAGCACTCGCCGTTCCATGGCTCAAGTCTTGCCGATTTTGCCTCGCCCGTCAGAATCGAACGGCCCGCCATCTCGGACTCTCCCGAGCACATCGACTGACACCTTTCGCAGACCCAATATTAGGACACGGGTCGCTCGTATTCTCGTTGGCGGGGCTTCCTTGCCTTTGCCTGCCTGTAGGTGCTCAACCAAGACCACTCTCTGATCGGACAATTGCTGCACGCGGTAGATCCGACGCTCGCTTCCCTCACCCAGGGCAACCATGTCGTCGACATGCAGGCGCATCAGTTTCTTCGCTGTTGGGTGGTTAGCCTTGACCGGTGAATTGTAGTCGGCTTGATTCGCTTTGAAACGATTGACCGTCTCGCCGCGGGTTTTGCCGTCCGGCAGCAGCCAGACATCCATGTAGGCGTTGCCATCGGTCTTGTAAGCCTTGTAGCGATGGCCGCCCTTGTCGCGAATGAATACAACACTGTCTTCGCTTAGGGGTTGCGCGGGTAGGCGGTCAGCGGGGGCACCATCGGTCTCGGTAGTTGAGTAGTTTGGCGACGATGATGATGGTGGTGGCTAGGCATAGGGCGGCGTGGCGGTGTGTGTTGCGGCGGTCGGTGTTGCGTCGGAGTTGTCCGTAGTTGGACAGCCAGGAGTTGGTGGATTCGACTATCCAGCGCAGTCCGAGGTGTATGGGTTGTTGGGTCCCTGGGGTTTTGGTGCCGCGGCGTTGGATGCACACATCGTGAAGGCCCAGCGCGGCGAGCCGGTCGCGCACTGCGGGGTAGTCATAGCCGCGGTCTAGGTGCAGCGTTTCGATGTCGTCAAGGAGTCTGTTGTCGGCAACGGCTGCAAGGGTGGGTTCCAGCAGGCGGATGTCGTTGCGGTTGGCGCCGTCGATGGCCCAGCCAACTGGAACGCCGTGACGGTCCGACGCTACTGACCATTTCCATCCCATTTTGGCTCTGTCTGTGGGGTTTGGGCCGGTGCCTTCGCCTCCGCAGGGGGCTTTGTGAAGCGACCCGTCGAGCGCGACCTCAGACAAGTCGAGGCCCACGATCCGGTCAAAGGCTTCCAGCGCCTCGCCGCAAACCCGGTCGAACACCCCGACCGCGATCCATTCGTCGCGGCGGCCCCGAAGCGTGGTGTCAGACACCTCAAAATCCATGATCGCTTCCACATCGACCCACGACGCCCCCGTCACCAACCGGATCATGATCCCCCGAAAACACACCCTGTCAGCGATCCGCGGTCGGTGACAACCCAACGGATGGCCCCGATCCGGCGGCGGCAACAACCACTTGACTGCCGCCCATACAGCATCAAACACTTCAGGCTCCAGCGCGCGCATAATGACAGAAACCTCCACCTGGTCGTCGTTGGTTAGGTCAACCCAAAGTTCACTTCGGGCAACCCGACGACCGGTGGATGGTCACCTACCCGCGCGGCCCCTTAGCCTCAAGAAGACGCGTACCCGACGCACATTCAACTGCTTGAGTGCTTCTTCGGCGAACGTTTTCTGCACCGATTGCTCGCTATTCCCCGGGTTGTCCGCCTTGATCTGGCTCCACAGGTCTTTGAGTTCATCTCGGAGTTTGCGATCGCGTACGTCGTCGAGCCTCTTTTCTGTGAGGGAGTCAAGTGACTTTGTCTCGATCAGGATAAATTTCCCGTTCTCGTCTCGCTTCGGCTTGCCTTCGGAATCCCGAACGATTCCGTAGGCGGTGTCGTTGTGCAGAGCCCCGCTCGTCACATCTCTACCCGCGAGTCTCAACGTCTCCTTGTCCTTGAGAGCCGTGAAGTGGTTTGGCCGATGACGTACGACGCAGCGATTCACAAGTTCGCTGACATCTGACCGGTAGCCCTGCCAAGGCAATTCTGCGGTAGCGATGTTCTCAAGACATTCGTCCCGCCCGCTCGCGGTAGCAATGTTCCTCAAAAGAGATCGGGACGTCATCCCGACCACTGCCGCATCGACCATATGATGGCGATGATCCTTACGGTTCTTGCGTGCCTCTCCCGAACCCGAGAGGATGCTGTCGAGTCCCCAGTCTCGTCGCAGTTTTGCAGTCATTCGGCCCGGTGTGACCCAGATCCGGTTGTGGGGAACCGCCACTTCAAGGTAATCGCTGACGAGCCGAGAGAGGTAGCGATGTTCGTTCAGTTGACGATCGAGAAATCTATCATCTTGCTCCAATCGCTCCATCGCGTTTTCTTTGAAGCGCCATTCTTTCTCCGCAGGCAAGAGTCTCGCCCGGGCGACAATCGCGTCGTAACGCTCGTTGTCGTGACCCCAGGCTTCAAATGGCGTTCGCTTGCCTTTCTCTTGGTTCGCAGCGGCCATGACAACGACCTTGTTGTTCATACTGATGTCAAGGCTCCGACAACCCGGCAGCAGGTGGTCCACCTCAGTTTCCGGGGAAAGCACACTCTCTATTGATAGCGATTCGCCAGTGAACGGACAGATTCGCTCGTTCGGCTTGCCTTGCTCATCCCAGAGCCGCAACCTGCCCATGTCCTTGCCTGAGAGATTTGAATGACCGGCGTCGAAAGCCGCGCTCCGTAACCGCTCGTTGCGTTCTCGGTTCTCTTTTTGGCTCTTCTTGTCTTCTCGTCGCTGTTGCTCGTTTTGTTTGAGTTCGCGTGCCAGTTCGACGACCACTTCGTAGGGTTTGCCGTGTTCGTCCACGATCGCGTTGAACAGTTTCCTTACCTGTCCGAGGGCGATATGCACCCTAGGATTGGCGAGCCGTCCGTGTTGTTCGGGTTTGCTGTACCCTGCGGGATCACCCCCTACTGCTTGGGACAAAACGGTGCCATAGTAGGGCAATTTATCTTCATTGCCGCTGGCGTGACGGTTCGAATGATGGCCTAAACCGGCGGCCTCCACCGCTTCGTTGTAGCGGAGACCTGCAGACAGGTGCGGCAGGAGTCGTTCGATAGTGACCTTGGAGAGATGGCCGGTGCCCAGAGGCAGCCGCGCAGATGCTACGTGGGTTGCCGCTTCCTCACCGAGTCCGAATCTCTTCTCTAGCCAAGTAACGAGTTGTTGATGGTCCGTTTTCTCAATCAATCCCTCAACTAAGTCTTGTTGGTCGTCGAGGCTCAACGTGGCCCATCCGGCCTTACCAAAACACTTTGCGTTGCGTAATTTCACTCCGGTCTGATCGCCATCGATTTTCTCTCGGTTGCTCGACATATTGATACGGGTGCCCTCGGGCAATCCGAGGAATGCAACAATTTGGCCAAAGGTGTGGTCTTTGCTCTCCAGCAGATTGCCCACGAGCCTCTCCCGTTCTTCAGTGGTGAGAGACCTTGACTCCTGGTTTGGCGGTGCAACCCTCAGGTTGACGACCTCCTGCCAAATTCGGAATCGCTGGAACAACGGATGTGCTTTGTCGATTCTCTTATGATCGGGCAGGAGTGTGCAGTATCCCCGCTCAACAGGCCGTAGCTCACGTTGAAAAAGAACCGTGTCAACTATTCCCTTCCAGTCTTGTGGTGTGATTTGAGGGTGATGAGGTTTTTGTGCCGCGCGAATCGCATTGAGTTCATCCTCAATCATCGCTCGGTCCGGGTAGAGGCCATTTTCTAAGCCTGGATCCACCGACGGGTTTGTGGGATCGTCGGTTTGGGGCCGGGTGGTCGTTGGGCTGGTGCGTGTGTGCGGGCTGGCGCGTTTTGGGGCGTTTTGGGGCGTGCGGGACTGGAGTGCGGGGCTGTGGCGGGTTGGTGGCGCTTGGGGTTGGGCTGCGCTGCGCGGGGCGCTGAGCGGCGGCTCAGATGAGCAGGGGGAGGTTGCGGATTCGTTGCAGGGCGGTGGTGAAGGTGTTCTGCCAGGGCCAGTTGAGCGGCAGGCGCAGTCTGTGGCGGCCGCTGTGGTTGACGAGGCGGCCTGGCACGGTGAGGAGCCGGTTGCGGATGGTGGCTGCGACGGTGAGTTGGCGCGTGGGGTGGGCGCGGCCGAGGCGGGCGGTCCAGCGGGCGAGGTTGTGCGCGAGCACGCAGCAGGCGAGCCAGGCGCCGTTGGCGGGGAATCGTCCTGAGGGGCAGCGGCTGAGCCCGGCGCTCTCTTTGAGGTCTCTGATGGCGAGCTCCACGGTGGCGTGGGCTCGGTGGTAGGTGTCGGCGGCTTTGGTGTCGAGGTCGTGTCTGTCGGTGACGAAGCAGTGGTAGCGCCAGTTGGGCCACAGCTCGCCTTGGGCGCCGAGCAGGCGGGTGCGGCGCACGATGAGCCGCAGCTTCGCGGGCTTGGCGTCGTCGCCGTGGAGCTTGTCGCCGCGGCGGCCGGCTTCGATGGTGGTCTCAGCGACTTGGGCCTCGCCGCCGCGGGTGTAGGCGATCGGTGCCCAGTCGTCGTCGTCGTCTATGGCCGCTATGGCTGCTTTGACCTTGGCGTTCTGCGGGATCGTGATCGAGTAGGACGCACCGTGGGCGCCGAGGGCCGCGATCATGTCATAGGAGAAGAACCCCGCATCGGCGCGCACCGTCACCGCCGCGTGCGCCGCCAGGCGCCGCACCCTCGCCAGGGTCTCACGAGCGAAGTGCACGTTGCCGCGCTGAGACGATCCCGACCGCATCCGCGAGTGCAGCACCTCGCCGGTGTCTGAGCGCACCGCCACCAGCGGGTGATAGCCCAACACCTTGGTGTGGCCGTACGCGGCGCCGTGCTTGGCCTTGCCGCACACCTCACACACCGTGGAGTCCAGATCCACCGTCATCTCCGCCACGCTCGGCGCGGCGCCCACAGACCACGCCCGCATCTGTGCTGACTCCAGAGCCTTGTCGAGTTGGCGCACATGCCCGAACGTGAACGACCTCAAAAACGTCCCCAGCGTCGACGGCGCCAACGGCGCGAACGGCAGCACCGCCGCCGCCGAGCCCGACCGCAGCCGCTGCGCGTCGTCGATGCAGCACCCGCCCACCAGCATCGACGCCACCAAAGACAGCACCTTGTGACCCGCCCCCGAACCCGCCGACCCGCCCGGACGCACCGTGTCGTCGATCAACGCCTCCAAACCCAGCCTCGACATCACCGTGCCCGCCAGCAACAACCCCGCATCAGCCACCAAAGACCCATCATCGAACACCGCCCCCAACCCGTCGATCCCACCAGCTACGCTCCTCACAGGAAGTGCCTCCTCTCGTGGCCAGAATGACCGTTACATCAAACAGCATTCTCCCACGTCAGGAGGCCTTTCTGGTGGACGCGCCAACCCCCACAACCTCACCGCACCGGTGGATCCAGGCTAAGTTGGCGCGGATCGGCTTACCGCGGGTCTTGCGCAGCCACAGGTATTCACCCAGGGTCCTTGCACCAGATTGTTGGATTCGATTGCGCTGTTCGCTGACCGCCTTGCGAATTAGCCCGCCTTCGCCACCGTCGGTCTTGCGGTTGCTCTTGAAACCTCGACGATCGACGAACGACATTAGCACGACACCCAGTTCATGCTCTTCCAGCCGTCGGTCCAAGCCCTCGGCACGCAGGCACCAAGGGTCAAGGTCTTGTGAGGCATTGCGTCCCGCTTCATCGGTGGTTAGCAGGCTGAGTTCGTGGAGTGTCTTAACCAGACGCTGTCGTCGGCCAATCATGCGGTCGCGGTTACGACGCATTCCACGTTTTTCGCGTCGATAGGATGCGTTCGACGTGCCGTTCTTCGGATTGCGGCCATCGGTGTGGATAAGGACTCCACCGTCAAGCAGTGAGATCGGCTCGGGCGGATCGCTATCGTCTAAGACATAGAGAACCCAACCGATGCTGTTGGTCCCTAGATCAAGTCCGAGGCGCAGCCTCTGTTGGTGTTCGTTAGGAGCCTTGGCGCGCATGACTTCTCCTCCGCTGGCTTGGAACACGTTGCCATACAGGGTCGCGAAGTGTAACGTTGTGGCAAGGGAATGGTTGGCGATGCCTACGGGCACCAACAACAAGCTGAAATATGCACCAAGTTGCGAGACGGGCTCCGGCCCGTCTCTGCTCTGTTTTATCGCACTCTGTCCGCATCCGAGAGCGGTGGTCGGTGCATCCTCTGTAGCCTGTTGAGAGATCATTTGAAGATCGGTACCCCGCCGCCCCCTGACGTTCGGATGCTTTGTGCAAGTTCTGAAAAATGGAGTCTAGAACCTCCGCAAAGTGGAGTTTTGGACGGTGCGGATGCGGCCCATGTCGCTGTGAGAGTCGGGGGATTCCAGCGGAGAAGTATCCCTGGCCTCGCTGCTGGAAGGCGGACGCTGCGTGGCGAAAGATGTCGAACAGACCTACAGCGGCGTTGCTTCGGTGATCTGTCGAGGGGGTTGGCCCCGCATGATCAAGATGGCGCCGGACACGGCCCAAGCTCGCCTGCGTGACTATCTGGACAACATCACCCGCACCGACATTTCCCGAGTATCCGGCATCAAACGCGACCCCCGGCTGGTGATGGCCCTGCTTGCATCCCTTGCCCGCAACGAAGCAACCGCCGCCTCCGGCGCTACCCTGATCAAGGATGTGGCCGGGGAAGCGGGCAACCCGCCGGCACGCTCCACGATTAGGGCCTACCTGGACGACTTGACCCGATTGTTCGTGCTTGAGCCCCTCCCGGCCTGGACCACCCATCTGAGATCGTCGGCTCGTTTGAGAAAATCCCCGAAGCGGTTGTTCATCGACCCCTCGCTGGCCGTCGCCGCCTTGGCCGCGTCGGCGGGATCTGTCGCCCAAGACAAGGAGGCGTTGGGGTTTCTGTTCGAATCGATGGCGATCCGTGACCTCCGGGTGTATGCCCAGTCGCTGGATGCCCACCTCTACTACTACGGAGATTCGAATGGCCTCGAGGCTGATGTCGTGATCGAAGGATTGGACGGCCAATGGGCTGCCGTGGAGATCAAGCTCGGCGGAGGGAATGCTGTCGCCGGGGCCTTCGAATCGCTTCGGGCAGTTCGCTCACAGATCGACACCACCCGGCGCGGAGAACCAGCCCGCCTCATCGTGCTCACCGCATTCGGCCACGGCTACCAGACCCACGACGGCATCGCCGTCGTACCCCTGACCGCCCTCAAGCCCTGAACGAGCACCGACGATGAACCTATAGGTCCCGGCGGATTTCCAGTTCCGGTCACCGATCCCCGCAGCCGCTACCGGCTCTGGCGAGCGACCGAGGTTGAGCACTGGATGCGAACCCACGTCGACGATGGGTATGAGACCCATGAGGACCACGTACGTGTGGCTATCAACGCCACTTTGGAGCTCCGCTACCACTCAAGCCACATTCCCGACGACCGGAGATCAAACCTGCTCGCTCTGGCCGGCCTGTAGACATGGACCGGTCTGGCTGGCCGTTTACCGATATATGACGTGAACTTGGATGCCGATGTCCTGAATTTTACATATACTTCATGATTTATGAGTGATTGTCACAGGGGGTCGATATAGTTACACCCATGGAATTAGCCCCTGTTTCGGATCACTCGGACACCATCGCTGGTGGTGAGACGGCTGCTGGTGGCGTGGCTGTTGGTGGTGAGACGGCTGCTGGTGGCGTGGCTGCCGGTGGGGTGGTTCATGTCGAGGTGGTGGATGTGGCCGCTTTGTGTGATGAGGGGTTGTCGTTGCGCCTGGGGGTGTTGGGTCGTGCTGAGTCTCGCTTGGCGGCGATGAAGGCGCAGGTGCTCGCTGAGGTTGGTCGTCGTCACAGCAAAGGCGATGCGCAGCGTATGGTTCGTGACGAGTTGCAAGCCTCGAAGCGTGAGGCCAAACGCGATGTTGAGTCAGCGGCTCGGTTGGCGGAACT
Organism: Candidatus Aldehydirespiratoraceae bacterium; assembly: GCA_965249055.1. Classification (GTDB taxonomy): domain Bacteria; phylum Actinomycetota; class Acidimicrobiia; order Acidimicrobiales; family Aldehydirespiratoraceae; genus VXYK01. The sequence continues at coordinate 1,943,596 of CBDFKX010000002.1, forward strand.
GCCCGCGACTAGTAAGGCGTTGGCGTCCGGTGAGATCCCCCAAGGTCACGCTCGGTTGATTGCTCGGGCGTCGGGTGAGAGCACGATTGATGAAGAGCTGCTTGTTGAAGCAGCCAATACTGAGCCTTTTGATGAGTTCGCTAGGACTGTGAAACGTCATCAACAAGACCATGCCGACGATGACGGGCAGGCCTTGTTGGATCGTCAACGCAAGAACCGCAAAGCACGCATCTTTGAATCAGCCGAGTCCGGCATGTTCGTGCTGAGCGGTGAGTTTGATCAGATCACCGGAGCACGTATCGCTACCGCGTTGACCGCGAAAGAACGCCAGCTATGGCACCGCGAGGACCCCAACAAGCGAGCCACGCCTCAGCAACGGATGGCTGACGCGTTGGCCGAGTTGATCTGCGAACCTGCTGGTGACGGCAAGTCTGCGGGCACTGATCTGTTGGTGATCGCTGATTTCGACGTGCTCAAGCAACAACTAGACAATCCCCGCCTCGCGGACGGTTCACCGATACCTGTCGTTGAGCTGCATCGCCTAGCCCTTGAAGCCAACTTGTTGCCTTCGATCTTTGACACCAAAGCCCAAGACATGTGGCTGGGCCGCCGGTTGCGGACCGCTTCTGAAGCTCAACGGGTCGCGTTGATCGCCCGTGATCAACACTGCATCGGCTGCGGGGCGAATCCGTTGTGGTGCCGAGCTCATCACATCATCTGGTGGTCAAAGAACGGACCCACCGACCTAGACAACCTGGTGTTGGTATGCGACGACTGCCACCACAAAATCCACGACCACGACTGGCAAGTCTACAAACACCCCGAAACCGGCAAATACAAACTCAAACCCCCCAACCCAGCCGACACAGCAACCGCAGTCAACAAGGCAACTCCAACCTCATCCGGAGACCGGGCAGCAGCCGAAGTCAACTCGGCAACCCCAACCGGGCATCCGGGTGACCGCAAACGGGCAACCCCGGGCAGTCCAGCCGATGTCTTAAGACGCAACCGGACGGCGCAGGAACCAAACCCTCGGAGTGTGACTGCTTCGGAGGAGACTAGGGCAGGACCGGACTCAGAGCACAGGTAGCGCCAAGGCTCAAACAAGACGGGAACGGTTGATCCGGTTGCGAGTCACCCAGCCGTTAGTAGGTCCCGGCAGGTCCGAGTTGAGTTTCGGAGATGGCCAACCGACGGCGCTCCCGGTGGACGCCGAATGTCGCTCGCGCCGATAATCTCTGGACCTTGGTATCCTCACCGGTAGCCGAATGGTGGCTGCCGCCCGCGCAATGCGGGGCGTGCGGCTGGGTAAGAGACCCAAAGGAAATATCTAATGGCTACCAGCCTGCGCCCAAAATCTGAGACCATCGCCGATATGGCGACCGCCTTTGATCTAGCCGAGAACGACACCGGTTCGCCGGAAATACAAATCGCCCTGCTATCGGCACGGATCACACACCTCACCGAACACATGAAGGTTCACAAAAAGGACCATCACACGCGGAGAGGTTTGCAGATGCTGGTAGGCCGCCGTCGTCGTCTTCTCGACTACGTCATGGACAACGATGTAGAACGCTACAGAGCAGTGATCACCCACCTCGGGTTGCGTCGCTGAATAAAGTCCGCTGAATAAAATCAAAGGGCAATCCCACGGGGCTGCTCTCAACCGGTTGGATCCAGGTCAACACCTAGAACCAACCCGACGAATCCCAGTCGCTGGAATGTCCAGCAAACGAAGAACACAAGACCGTTGGTGCTAGTCGAAAATCTCTGAACTGATCAGCCTCCCGAGAGGCCAAGACCAAGATCAGCGATTTCCGACTGGGAACTGGCAGTCATGTGTTCAGGAGAAACAACAAAATGACTAATTCCCAATCCTTCACCGGCTCGTTCGCGCGCGGTGAGGGCAAAAACGCCACATTCGAGGTTGGCAAGTTCGCCCCCCTCGCCGGTGGCTCCGTCACCGCAAGTATCGGTGACACAGTTGTACTGGTCACCGCGACCGGAGCAGCGACACCCCGCGAAGGTGCGGATTTCTTTCCGCTGACCGTCGATATCGAGGAGCGGATGTATGCCGCCGGCAAAATCCCCGGCTCCTTCTTCCGACGGGAAGCCCGAGCGGGTGAGCAGGCGATACTCACCTGTCGCCTCATCGACAGACCGCTTCGCCCCGCCTTCCCTGATGGTTACCGCAATGAAGTACATGTGGTAGGCACCGTTCTCGGAGCGGACCAGAAGAACCCCTATGACGTTCTGGCTCTCAACGCCGCCTCGTTGGCCCTGTGCCTCTCGCCCGTCCCGTTCGATGGCCCCATCGGAGCAGTCCGCATGAGCTGGTCGCCAGAAGGCGAGTGGATTCCCTTCCCCACCTATCAAGAGTCCTCCGAATCGGCCTTCGACATGGTGGTCGCCGGTCGACTGAGCGACAACGATGTTGCGGTGATGATGGTTGAGGCCGGCGGAACCGGCAATTCTTGGACTCTGTACGAGTCGGGCACACCCAAGGTCGACGAAGATGTGCTCGCCGGAGGCCTTGAAGCGAGCAAGACTTGGATTCGCGAGATGATCGAGTTGCAGCAGCAGGCGGTTGACGCCGCTGGCGACATCAAAAAGATGGAACCCCCGCTCATCGTCGACCACAGCGACGAAATCTTTCAAGCGGTGCAAGCTGCGGCTACTGAGCGAATCGCCAACACGCAACAAATTGCTGACAAGAGCGAGCGCCAGGCAGCAGAAGCAGAACTCAGAGAGGCCGTCGTAGCCGAACTGGCTGAGTTCACCGCAAAAGACCCCAATGCCGCCAGACAGATCAAAAACTCCATCCGAGCGATCACCAAACAGGTAGTCCGCAAGCGGATAGTCGAAGAAGGCATCCGCATTGATGGACGCAAGACCGACGAACTCCGCAAGGTCACCAGCGAAGTTGAGGTGATCCCCACAGCACACGGCTCCGGCCTCTTCCAACGCGGGGAGACCCAAGTGCTCAACTTCACGACACTCGGGATGGGTCGAAGCGACATGATGATCGACGACATCTCGCCGACAGACAAGAAGCGGTACTTCCATCACTACAACTTCCCGCCTTTCTCCACTGGAGAGACCGGGTTCATGCGAGGCCCCAAACGCCGCGAGATCGGGCACGGAGCTCTGGCCGAACGTGCTGTGTTCCCGGTGATTCCCTCCTTCGAGGAATGGCCCTACACCGTGCGAACCGTGTCTGAGGTGATGGCCTCCAACGGTTCGAGTTCGATGGGTTCGGTGTGTGGATCGACGCTCTCGCTGATGGATGCTGGCGTTCCGATCAAGGCTCCGGTTGCCGGCATCGCCATGGGCCTTGTTCACGCTGAGGGCGAATACGTCACACTCACCGACATCCTGGGTGCAGAGGATGCCTTCGGCGACATGGACTTCAAGGTCGCAGGCACAACCGATTTCGTAACTGCACTGCAGCTCGACACCAAGATCGCAGGCATCCCGGCCAACGTTTTGGCGAATGCGCTCGCGCAGGCCAAAGAGGCTCGCCTCGACATTCTCGATGTGATGGCTGAGGCCATTGCTGAGCCCCGCGAAGATGTGCGTGACACCGCGCCGAAGATCACCACCTTTGAGATCCCGGTCGACAAGATTGGTGAAATCATCGGCCCCAAGGGCAAGGTCATCAACGCCATCCAGGCCGAGACTGGTGCCGATATTTCAGTTGATGACGACGGCATGGTCGGCGTTGTGTCGATTGCCTCGGTTGACAACGCCAAGGTGGCCGAAGCTGAGCGTCAAATCAAGCTGATCCTTGATCCACCCACCGCCGAGGTTGGTGCCACCTATCCGGGCCGAGTTGTGAACATCACCAAGTTCGGTGCCTTCGTCAACATTCTTCCCGGACGTGATGGCCTGCTCCACATCTCCAAGATTGGTGGCGGCAAGCGGATCGACCGGGTTGAGGATGTGCTCTCTTTGGGAGACGAATTGGTGGTTGTCGTCGAAGACGTGGATCCCAACGGAAAGATCTCGCTGAAGCCCGAGGGCGCTGCAGACACCGACCGCGATCGCGGAGGTCGTGACCGTGATCGTGGAGGTCGTGACCGAGGTGGTCGTGACCGTGGCGGGCCGAATCGTGACCGCAACGACCGCAACAGCCGTAACGACCGCGGTGACCGCGAATCAGAAGCGTCCGATGACCGCAAGCGCCAGTCGGTTTCGTTCGAGGACGCCTTCGACGCAGAGCTATCCCAGCAGTTCGACAATCTCGGCCCAGACGCTCCCGCGCGCGGACGAGGTTACGGCTCTGGCGGACGCGGTCGTCGCTAACCCTTTGGCACACCCACAGGCTCCAGCGGCTGTACTGTTGTAGAGATATGCAGCCGTTTCGCAATTTCGGCGAGAGTGACGATCCGTGGTTCCGCGTCGGTCAAGTCGCCGTAACTACCACCGTCATCGTTTCGGCGATGAGCGTGGCCTACATGTTCGTCTGGGCGTTCGAGGGTTTTGACCGTCCGATTACCACGAAACTCCTGCTAAACGCAGGGTCTCGGCATGGGACTGTGGGTGGAGGTGAGATCTGGAGGCTGGTGACATGGCCACTTCCGACGGAGCCCTCGCTGTGGACGCTGCTGTTGGTCGCAGTCTTTTGGATGCTGGGATCACAGCTGGAAGCGCTGATGGGTCGTCGGCGCTTCACGTTCTTTCTCTTGGTGCTAACCGTTGTTCCGGCGCTGGTGATGACGGCGTTGGAGTTCACCGACATCTTCGGCTTCGCCTATGGGCTCCGCTACGTCGAACTCGGGATTCTGGTTGCGTTCGCAACCCAATACTCAAGCATCCGCTTCTGGCCAGGGATCCCCGCCTGGGGACTAGCGGGGATCATCGTCGGGATGGCAATGCTTCAAGCCATCAGCAACCAGAGAGGCTACGAACTCGTCCTTACCGTGACGATGGCCTTCCTGGCGCCTTTGATGCTGCGGGCCCTCGGCCACGCTGAACAACACGAATGGATACCTAAGTTCCCACTGCCGGCCAAACTCGGAGGCGGTCCGAATCATCGCCCGCCGACCCGACAACGCAAACGTTCCCAACCCCGTCAACGCAGCACTCACCTCTCTTCAGTTCCGCCCCCACCGCCACCCCCAGGCGATGTCGCTGCCCAGGCTAAGATCGACGCCTTGCTCGACAAGATGGGTGAGCATGGCTTGGAGAGCTTGACCGAAGCCGAACGCCGCACGCTCGAAGACCTCTCCAAGCGTCTGCGCGACAGGCGGGACCGAAGTTGAGTCGGCCATGACGCGCATAGGAGTCGTGGGTGCCGAAGGGCGCATGGGCCAGGCGGTTTGCAGCGCGGTCCGAGACGACCCAGCACTTGAGCTTGTGGCTGCAATCGACATCGAAGATTCACTTGCGGTACTCGTAAAGAAGCAATGTGAAGTAGTCGTTGATTTCACGGTTGCTTCAGCAGCTCGCCAAACGCTTAGGTTCCTAGCCGCCAACGGAATTCACGCCGTCGTCGGCACGACCGGATTCAGTGATGAGGACCTGGCTCTTTTTGCTCAAGCATTTACCGAAAGCAACTGTTTGATCGCGCCCAATTTCGCCATCGGAGCGGTGCTGATGATGCGTTTCGCCGAGTTGGCAGCTCCCCATTTCTCAACGGTTGAGGTGATCGAATATCACCACGACGCCAAGGTAGATGCTCCCTCGGGAACAGCGATTCGTACGGTCGAGCGTATTAGCTCAGCTTCGGCTGATTGGGGCGACGACCCCACGCAACACGAGGTCGTGCCAGGGGCGCGTGGAGGTCAAGGACCTGGCGGCGTGAAGGTTCATTCGGTGCGTATGCGCGGCGTTGTTGCCAATCAGGAAGTGCTGCTGGGTACGACTGGTCAAACCCTGTCAATCCGTCACGACACCATCGATCGCACCTCGTTTATGCCTGGCGTTTTGCTTGGCTGCAAGCGGGTAGCCGAATTCGAGGGGCTAACCCTCGGCCTAGATGCCTTCCTCGGTCTCTGAGCCAACCGAGTCTGCTGGATTGGGGGAGACGGTTCAGCCAGAGGGTCAATCACAGAAGCCACCAGCATCGTCGGCGCGCTGGGCGTTCTCGGTGCGCTGGATCCTCTCACACCTCTTTGTTCTGACCATGGTCGTCACCATGATCAACCTGGGGTTTTGGCAAATACGGCGCCTCGAAGAACGACAGGAGCGAAACAGCGAAATCAAGGCGGTTCTAGAAGCGGAGCCACAAGAAATCGAGACGTTACTGGCGTTGCCGACGTTGCCGCCAGACCACACAGCAGCGCTTGTCGTTGGCCAATACCTTGATGAGCATTCGTTTCTGGTAGCCAACCGGACCTACGACACCGAGCCGGGAAACTGGCTCGTAACCCCTATGGAATTGTCAGATGGAACGGTCGTGGTCATTAGTCGGGGTTGGGTTCCCCGCCTATGGGCCGCCGGGGTGCACGAGCATGATCTCAGTGTCCCAGATGGGGAGGTGATCGTCGTCGGCAGGGCCTTCAGCAGTGTCGGCGGGGGAAGTATCGGCAGCGACGACATTGCCATCCTGACTGAACTGAATCGACTTGATCTTGACCGGGTTTTCGAACTCACCGGTCTTGCGGTAGCGGACCTGTGGGTGCAGTTGGATCAACAACAGCCTGCGGTCGCTTCACTGCCAGTGCCGGTGCCGCCAGAGAGCCTCGACGATGGCCCGCATCTTTCGTATGCGTTTCAGTGGTTTTTCTTCTCGGCGGGAGCCATCGTCGTCTACGGCTTGATCCTGCGCAGGCGTCACCGTGAGCCGCAAAGAGCGCCGCGCGTCGAGCCGCTGTGAATCGAGCCCTGTGAACAATGACCGGAGCAAAGATCGGAATTGGAAGCCAACTCTTGCTTCGGCGTGGCACGATAACAAGATGCAAGCACGCTTTGGGCGGGTACTCACCGCCATGGTCACCCCGTTCCACTCCGACGGATCGCTGGATCTCCAAGGTGCGCAGCAACTGGCCCGTTACCTCACCACCCAAGGCGGTAGCGACGGTCTTGTGATAGCGGGTACCACAGGAGAAAGCCCGACCCTCACTCACGATGAGCAGATCGATCTGATCTCGGCGGTGACCGAAGCCATCGACAAGCCGGTAGTTGCGGGTGCAGGTAGCAACGACACTCGCGCCGCGGTGGAGTTGAGCGAACGCGCCACCGAAGTGGGGGCAGCGGGGCTGTTGCATGTAGCGGGGTACTACAACCGTCCGAGTCAAGCTGGACTGAGAGAACACTTTCGTGCCTGCGCGCAGTCCACTGATCTGCCGATACTGCTCTATGACATTCCAGGCCGCACGGGTCGCAAGATTGCCACTGAGACCATGGCGGAACTATTCGCCACAGTGCCCAACATCATTGGCGTGAAGGATGCCTCCGCAAACCCTGCCGAGACCGCCAGGTTGCTTGCGATTTCTCCCGATGACACTCAGGTCTACAGCGGTGATGACGGACTCACTTTGGCATTGCTGGCTATCGGCGCGGTGGGCACGATCGGCGTGGCTACTCATTGGATCGGATCCGAAGTGGCCGAGATGATGGAGACATTCTTCGCTGGTGATGTGGACTCCGCCGCTGAGATCAACCGCCGACTGATCCCGTCCTATCAGTTCGAGACGGGCGACGACGCCCCCAACCCCGTCCCGACCAAGGCAATGCTGCGGGTGATGGGCCTTCCCGGTGGGCCGACGCGCATGCCGATGGGGCCTGAACCCGAGGGCCTCCAAACAGAGGCCCAGGCGGTGCTCTCGGCGCTTGGCCGGTCCTGATATGGCGGAACCGGTTCGTATCACCTTTCTTGGTGGTCTAGGTGAGATTGGTCGCAACTGCGCGGCTATTGAAACGAAGGGTCGGGTCGTGGTGCTCGACTGTGGCCAGATGTTTGCCGGGGATGATCTGCCGGGAGTTGACGCGGTTCTACCTGACCTTGACTGGCTGATCTCCAACGCTGACCGGGTCGATGCGGTGATCGCCACACATGCCCACGAAGATCACATCGGGGCGCTTCCATATCTTCTCCGCCACATGTCGCTACCGATCTACGGGTCGGTTTTTACTCTTGGCATGATTGAACACAAGCTTCGCGAGGCCGGCCTGAAAGACCGGGCTGATCTGCGCAGAGTCAGCGACGGTGATCGCCTCAAGGTCGGCCCATTCGACTGCGAATTTCTGCCTGTTACCCACTCAATTCCTTCAGGCAACATCACCGCTTTCCACACCGATCAAGGTGTGATTCTTCACTCGAGCGACTTCAAGTTGGACCTGACTCCCGTTGATGGTCGCCGTACAGACCTGTCTCGTATCGGCGCGCTGGCCAATAATCCGGGAATCCGACTGATGCTCGCAGATTCGACCAACGCCGATCGCCCTGGTGCATCTCGCTCAGAAAAAGAAATTGGCGCGGTCCTCACAGGCTTGCTGCGCGCCAACGAAAAACGTCGTGTGATCGTCGCTTCGTTCGCGAGCCATATCCACCGACTGCAGCAGGTGGCCGATGCTGCGTTGACCACCAACCGGATCGTCGTGCCCGTCGGGCTCTCCATGCGGCGCAATATCAAACTCGCTCGAAAGGTGGGGATTCTCCGCATCCCGGATCACGCGATCAAAGATGTCGAAGAGGTAGACGACATTGACCCCCAACGAGTATGCGTGGTGTGCACCGGATCGCAAGGAGAGCCTCGAGCGGCGCTCACCCAGATGGCCCTAGGCGAGAGTCGTTGGCTGAAGCTCGACGAAAACGACACGGTCATATTCTCCGCACACCCGATACCAGGAAATGAGACAGCGGTGGCGTCGGTCCGCAATGGTCTCGCCCGCCTCGGAGCGCTGGTGATCCACAGCGGGCTCGTCGATGTTCATACCAGCGGACATGGCAAGCAACAGGAACTCAAGACCCTTCATTCGGTTGCGGTACCCGATTACTTCGTGCCTGTGCACGGCGAATACTCCCATCTCGTGGCGCATCGTGATCTGGCTCTAGAGATGGGGATGGACCGTGATCATGTGGTTCTGGCCGAAGACGGGGATCAACTGGAACTGTCAGATTCGGGTTTGGTGCACCTCGGATCGGTCGGCGGGGATCACCTCTATGTCGATGGCACTGTTGGAGATCTTGGCAACGCGGTGCTCGGTGATCGCCGAGTCCTGGGCAACGACGGCTTTGTCGCGGTGATCGTTCACGTCGATTTTGAACGGCGCGAATTGTTGGCCGGGCCTGATGTGGTGACACGTGGCTGGGTCGAACAGCCTGCGTTGCGAGCCCACGAGATCGCTGTTGGCGACGCGGTGGAACGCGCAGTGATGAAGGCGTTCGACGATGACATTGATGATCTTGCTCGTCTTTCTCAGATTGTGCGCCGAGCTGCTGGGGGCATTATCTCGGAACGAACCAGACGCCGCCCGATGATCGTGCCGATGGTCCACGAAGGTTGAGGACCCGGCTGGTGTAGCAACTCATGCACGGCTCGTGAGGGTTCGGGGTGCAGGGGCTCACAGTGGGGTACATGAGGGTGACTCACCGCGCTGGTAGCGTTTCTGATCGTGGCAGGCAAAGCAAACTCCGCCAAACCAAACTCGAAGAGCGACTCGAACCGCGCTTCGAAGAAGTCGGCTGTCTCACGTCGCTCGGTTTTCGGCGTTTTGTCGGGCCATCGAAGCGATCTGTGGGGCCTGGGAGCAATCCTCTTAGGCCTTTTGAGCGCGGCTAGTTTGTGGTTTGGGGCCGCGGGTGTTGTAGGTGTTGCAGTCGACGATGGGCTAGCGGTGGGCGTTGGCCTGATTCGCTTCGTTGTACCGCTCGGTCTGGTTGCTCTAGGTGTGGCTCTGATTCGCGGAACTGGTGCCGAAGGTGAGTCCGAATGGCCCGCGCGCGTCACGGTTGGTGGGATCTTGCTGCTCATCTCGTTGAGCGGGCTTCTCCATGTTGTCTCCGAGCGCCCTGGGATCAACGACACAGTCGATGATCTGGGAGCAGCCGGTGGTGTGCTCGGACTCGGCGTTGGTGGTGCACTTCACGCCGCAGCAGCGGTAACTGGGAGCCTTTTGATTCTTGGCTTGTTGGGCATCGTTGGAGTCATCGTGCTTACTGGCAGTTCCGCTGGCGCACTGGGCCGGGGTTTTGTCATGATCGTCCGTCCGCCTCTGAATTGGTTGAAGGGGCAGGTACAGGCGTTGTTCAGTGACCTGTCCAGAACCGAAGCTACCGACACGCATGTTGAGGTCTCAGAGGGCACTGATTTCGGTGCTGTCGTCGATGGTGCGGTCCTCGTGGCGGACAATGCTCGTGACAAGATTTCCCCCGCGGGCGTGGACAACGCAGCTGAGACCACCCAAGGCGGGGTCAACGAAGGGGCCGCCGAAACCGCACCTGAGCCGCCCCGCCAACGCGTCCGCAGACCAAAACTTGAGCCTGGAGTGGTCACCGAGCAGAAGTTGCCCCTTGAGATGAGCCATTGGACGCTTCCGTCTACGTTGTTGCTGTCTCGCAGCCACAAACAAGAAATCGACACAATCGATGTGGTTGAGCGCGGCAAGCGGCTACAGGCAACGCTCTCCCAGTTCGGTGTGGAAACCACCTTGCTTGAACCGATTGTTGGTCCGACCGTCACCCGCTATGTGCTCACCCTGGGCGAGGGAGTGAAGGTCACGAAGTTTGAAAGTTTGCGCAAGGACATGGCCTACGCCATGGCATCGCCCGATGTACGCATCCTCGCCCCGATCCCGGGGCGGCGTGCGCTAGGGGTCGAAGTCCCCAACAACAAACGCGAGATTGTCACTATCGGCGACATCCTGGCCTCAAAAGAAGCACAGCAAGCCTCCCACCCGCTTGAGGTTGCTGTTGGCCGCGACATCAATGGCCAAAACGTGATCGTCAACATCGCCACCATGCCCCATGTGCTCATCGCAGGGGCCACCGGTTCAGGCAAATCGTCGTGCCTGAACTCGTTGCTGTCTTCGATTCTCATGCGCTCAACCCCGGATCAGGTGCGAATGATCCTCGTCGACCCCAAGCGGGTCGAGATGGGGCAATACGACAAGATCCCTCATTTGCTCACCGCACCGGTCACAGATCCCCGAAAGGCTGCGAACGCGCTGGCCTGGGCGGTGCGTGAGATGGACCGTCGTTACGATCTGCTCCACCAGGTGGGTGTGCGCGACATCACCGGCTACAACAAGGCTGTCGACAACAACACCTTGAAGCCTCGGCTCGGAGTCCTTGACGACAACGGCGAGCCACTCACCTTTAGCCGCTTGCCGTTTGTTCTGGTCGTGGTCGACGAACTCGCCGACTTGATGATGGTGGCAGCCCGCGATGTGGAGGAGTCGATAGCGCGCATCGCCCAAATGGCTAGGGCTGTCGGAATCCATTTGGTGATCGCCACGCAGCGCCCTTCGGTGAATGTCATCACCGGTGTCATCAAGGCCAACATCCCGAGCCGCTGGGCTTTTGCTGTATCGAGCCTCACCGATTCCAGAGTCATTCTCGACCAAGCAGGCGCGGAGCGTTTAGTGGGAGGTGGTGACCTATTAATGCTGGGCACTACGTCTTCGGCTTTGAATCGAATCCAGGGTTGTTGGGTCGAAGAGTCCGAGGTTCGCGCCATTGTGGGCCATTGGCGTGATCAGGCCAAGAAGTTGAAACAGGACCCAACCGTGCCACTTGAGTCTGGCGCTGGAGCCACGCCGGTCGGGTCTGTCCGTTCGCTGGCCACCGGTAGCGGGATAACCGATTCGCCGCCGCTCGATTCGATAACCGCCACTCAAACCGAAGCAGCGGAGGACGGTGATGAACTTCTCGGCGCGGCGATGGAACTAGTGATCCAAACCCAACTTGGTTCAACCTCAATGCTGCAACGCAAGCTCCGGGTCGGTTTCGCGCGAGCAGGGCGCATCATGGATCTTCTTGAGCAACAGGGCGTGGTAGGGCCATCAACGGGGTCCAAAGCTCGAGAAGTCCTTGTCAGCCACGAAGAGTTCGAAGCGCGTCGGCAGACGGGCGGAACCGCAAGCGCCCATCTGGGTGACGGACCGAGTTCTGCGGAACGAGGCGCCCATGAGACCGATTTCGATGAGCCCGATACTGACTTTTGATCTGTAGTTTTGGAAATCAATGATTAACGGCCTTATCTACGCGGTCGGCGGGCTGCTGGTGCTTGCCGTGGCTTCCGATCAGTTCGTGAAGGGAGCGGTTCGCGTAGCGGTTGTCATGCGCATCGCCCCGGTGATCGTCGGGACGGTGATTGTGGGTTTCGGTACCAGCGCACCCGAAATGGTCGTGTCTGGAATTGCTGCTGTCGAGGGAAATCTCGACATCGGTGTCGGCAACGTCATCGGCTCCAACGTCGCCAACATTTCTTTGGTTCTGGGCTTCGCGACGCTTGTCTCCGCGGTCCCGGTGAAGCCCTCAATACTGCGCCGTGAGGTACCGATATCTGTGGCGTCGGTAGTTATCTTCGCAGTGCTGATTCAGGGAGAGATCACACGTTTGGAGGGCACGATTCTGGTGCTCTTGTTGGTCGGCGCACTGGGGTTCATCTTGCGCACCTCGTCTCGGCACCAAGCGGAACCCGACGCGCTGTCGGCAAGCGATAGATCAGCGGCGGACCGAACAGAACCGGACACAACAGCACCCGACATCGCAGAACTCGGAGTGCTTCGTCACGAAATTGAGGAGCTCGTCGGCGAAGCAGTGCCTTCGGCGATCACCGAGTCGATCCGTACCGTCATCGGACTGGTGCTGGTCGCGGGTTCGGCCTGGTTCATTGTCACCGGGGCCGAACGAATTGCCGAAGAACTTGACCTGACAGGAGGCTTCATCGGCTTCACCTTGGTGGCGATTGGAACCTCCGCACCCGAACTCTTCACTGCCATTGCGGCCTCGCGCCGGGGCGAGATTGAGCTCTTGATCGGAAATCTGCTTGGCTCCAACATGTTCAACAGCTTGGCGGTCGGCGGTGTGATCGGGCTCGCGGGACCAGGGCGGGTACTCGATGCCAGCCTGTCTGTTTGGGGTTCAACGATGATGGTTGCGGTGGTGGTTGTGAGCGCGGTGATGATGATCACCAAGAAAAGTGTCAGCCGCGTCGAAGGGCTTGTGCTGCTGGCTATGTGGGTGGCCTGCGTGGCGGTGTTAGCGACCGCTTAGAGTCGGCTCAGCGCGCCAAGATTTTGGCTAGCTCATCAAAATGGGGGAGTTGGTGGAGTGGTGCGATCAAGGTGATTTGATCGTCGGCTTCGAGTACGAACTCTTCGCTTGCCCTGTGGACTACGCCATCTCGGGCGACCGCTTCAAGGTCGAAGCCTTCGTCAATATTGAGTTCGTCGACCCTCATTCCTATCAATGCGCCGCTCGACAGTTCCGGCAGCAGCGTGTACTGGCCGATTGAGAGATTTGGCAAGAGTGCTTCTTTGACCTCAGCCTCATACGCTGCGCCGGCCACCGCGCGGGCTCCATCAGCATGCAGGTATGCCGCCAACTCTCCTGCTAGTCGTAGAGCTCTCCCTGGCGCGTCGGAGCAACCTGCCAGAAAGAACAAGGCGTTGACCCGCTCGCCGCGGCCACCCCAAGCGGCTGGTATTCGGAGTGCACGTCCAGCCTGCACGATGACCAAGTGATCGTCGTCGGTGTCAAAAAAAGCGACGGGAGTAGCTGTCGGGTGGGTGTCTGATGGCTGGATCCATAAAGACTCGGTAGCTAGAAACCGTTCGGTCACAGCGGCCGTGTCAATACCCATTCTCGCGCCCAATACAGCAGCTGCTCGTTGCGCCGCGAAGTTGATGTCCTCTCCCTCAGGAACGCTCAATACCGCTGCTCGGGCTATCAGGCCCGGGTATTCGTCCTCGGCGCGCAGGCCGTGACTCTGCATCGCCTGGCTGATCTCTCGGTCAATTCCGCGGTCGACGAGTTTCCCCCATCTCTCGAAGACGTGGTAGATCGCGCCTGCGTGTGTGGCCCGGGTTCGTCCGTAGATCAAGTACCAAACGGTTCCCGCAACGACAGAAGCGCCCGTTAACAGCAGCGCTAGGGCACCAAGCTCAACAATCAGATAGCCGTCGATCAGAATGGCAGAAAGTTGCAAGTACGGAAAGAGGGGGGCTTTGAAACTTGGCGCGTAGGACGAGATTCGTGCTGCTCGCAACACCAGCACAGCCGCGTTGACGAGCAGAAGCGTGAGGAGGACGAAAGCGCTGGCAAGTTTGGCGATGGCTGCCACATCAAAGGCGACCACCACCGTCGCCATGCCGGCAGCCGTCAGCACTACCCCCCAAATGGGTGTTTTGAAGCGGCTGATGCGACCGAACCGCGCTGATATCAGGTGATCCCGGCTCATTGCCAGGGGATAGCGGGCGGCTGCCAAGATGCCGGCGTTGGCCGCCGAGGAGAAGGCAGCCAGCGCGGCGATTACCACGATTACCGCACCGGCGGTCGGCATCACGACTTTTGCTGCCGAGTGGATGGGGGCCAGATCGTCGTGGAGTTCAACTGCAGGCAACACCGCCACGGTCACGAGCATTCCCAGCGTGTAGACCGTGGTGCTGACCAATAGCGACAGTGACATACCGAGCGGGATGTTGCGCGAGGGGTCTTCGATCTCCTCGGCCGCAGAAGCAACTTTGGTGAGTCCTCCGTAGGAAACGAACACCAGACCGATAACCGCCATCAATCCTCCCACTCCGTCGGTGAGGAACGGGCTCATGTCACCGCCGCCGTCGAGCTGGGTCAGCCCGGCGCCAAGGAACCAGGCCAGAGCTGTGAGGACGAACGCCACAAGCACCATCTGTAAGGCACCACTTACCCTGGAGCCCAGAATGTTGACGATAGTGAAAGCAGCGATCAGGGCCACAGCGAGGGGCTTCGCGGGAACGTCAAAGACGATGTTGAGGTAAGCGCTCATGCCGACGAGCGCGAAAGCGTCTTTTAGAACCAACGACAACCAAGTGGCCATGCCGGCCACGGTCCCCACAGCGGGTCCGAGCGCTCGTTCCAAGAAGTAGTAGGCGCCGCCGGCGCGGGGCATGGCGGTACTGAGTTCGGCGACCGCGAGCATTGCGGGTACTGCGAGGAGTCCGGCAATGGCGTAGGCGAGCACGGCGCTGGGACCTGCTTCTGCCGCGGCCAGGCCAGGCAACAGAAACAGCCCCGAACTCAGCATGGCCCCGGTGGAGATTACAAACACATGCCGTAACCCCAGCGAACGCGTCAGGTCGCCACCGTTGGTTGCGCCCATAGCCATCTGCAACCATACGCAATTCCCTCGCGTTGGTCCATCACTAGAGGCTTGGTGCTGCAACGGGGTCTGGTGGCGCTACGGTCGAGCGACGGGGTTGGCTTAGCTCGCCAACGGTTAGGGTCGGATTCACGATGTCAACTCAGTCATATGCGATTGTGACGCTTGGATGTCCCAAGAATCAGGTCGACTCGGACAAGTTGGCGGGGACACTCGCCCGTACCGGCATGGCGGCCGCCAGCGATGTCGAAACCGCTGATGTGGTGGTTGTCAATACCTGCGCATTCATCGAAGAAGCCCGCCAGGAATCGGTTGAGACGATTCTGGCGGTTGCTGAGCAGCGCAATGCCGGCGCGCGGCTCATTGTCACAGGCTGTATGGCGGAGCGCTATGGCGCTGAACTGACCGCCGAATTGCCCGAGATTGATCATCTGGCGCCGTTTGGAACGTCACTCATCCCAGCGCTGACGGGAGGCTCTGGTCAGGATTCGCCTGGCACGCAGGTTGAACCTGCAGCAGTGCCTGTTGCGCTCGGGCCGACTCGCGGGTCCGTTCGGCGGGTCCCTGACTTCGATCTACTGAACCTGCCGCGACCCACAGCACAACGGCCCTGGGCCTATGTCAAGATCGCCGAAGGATGCGATCGGGTTTGTGGCTTCTGCGCCATCCCGTCGTTTCGGGGTCCGCAACGCAGTCGCACAATCGAACAAATCATGTCCGAGGTCGAACAACTCGCGGCGCAAGAAATAGTCCTGGTAGCGCAAGACTTGGCCGCCTATGGAAGGGATCAGGGCACACAGAAGCGGTCCATAGTTGAGCTGGTGCGAGCCGTTGCCACGGCGGTCGAAAGGGTCAGACTGCTATACCTCTACCCTTCAGATCTCTCCGAAATTCTGATCGACACAATCTGTGATTCAGGCGTTCCCTACTTCGACTTGTCGCTTCAGCATGTATCGCCTCGTTTGTTGCGGAGCATGCGTCGCTGGGGCAATGGCGAGAAGTTTCTGGACCGGATTGAGACCATCCGCGACTCAGAACCCGGCGCCGCGTTCCGTTCGAACTTCATTGTCGGCTATCCGGGCGAAACCGAAGAAGACCACGATCAACTTTTGGAGTTCATTACCGAGGCAAGGCTTGACTGGTGCGGTTTCTTTGCCTATTCCGAAGAGGTGGGAACCTATGCGGTGTCTCTGGACCACAAGGTTGATCCAGAACTCATCGCGGATCGGCTCGCGGAGCTGTCTGAGTTGCAAGACACGATTACCGCCACCAAACGTGACGAATTGATAGGCAGCGAGGTCCAAGTTCTTGTGGATGAATCTGGGATCGGACGCAGCTACAGAGAAGCACCTGAAATCGACGGGATCATTTCCGTGCCCCAAACTCTTGAGGTGGGAACGATTCAGACTTTGACGGTTACCGGGGCCATCGGCCCGGACCTGGAGGCGCGGTGAGCGATTTGGCGGTGCCGCGCAGTGCTGGGATAACCCATCCGGCGAACCTGCTGACGATCACGCGTCTGCTGTTCGCCCCGTTGTTGTTCTGGTTGCTGCTTTCAGCGCGGGACACGCGAGGGGTTTCTTGGGCAGCTTTCGGACTCGGTGTCGCCTTGGCGAGCACTGACTTCTTCGACGGAAAAATTGCCCGTAGAGCAAATGTTGTCAGCCGCAGCGGTGCATTTCTCGATCCCTTGGCAGACAAGGTAGTGATTCTCGGCTCGGGGTTTTGCTTAGTTGCGGTGGATCGCTATTGGTGGCTTCCGGTGACACTCATGGCTGTTCGCGAGCTTGGGATTACCGCGTGGCGCGGCCGTTGGGCACGCCATGGATTGGCCTTGCCAGCTCGACGGTCAGCGAAGTACAAAACCTTCGTGCAGGGAGTTGCCCTAGCCACCGCCGTGATGCCAACGCTTCAAGACCAGGACACTCTGATAGACGTGATGTTGTGGATCGCGGTTGTATGGACGCTTGTGTCTGGGATTCAGTACCTGATCGACGGCCAGAATGCGCTGAGCTCCACAGGTGAGTGATCTAAAGAGCGTCGATGAACTGTGAAGTGGTGGCGGTCGGAACCGAACTGCTGCTGGGACAGATTGTCGACACCAACTCGTCGTGGATTGGTGAGCAACTGGCGCTGGTGGGCATCGACAGCCATCACCAAACAAAAGTCGGCGACAACTTGGATCGCATGATCTCGGTACTTGAGCAGGCCCTTGGTCGCAGCGACGCAGTAATCGTTTGCGGTGGTCTGGGGCCGACCCAGGACGATATAACCCGCGAGGCAATCGCTGCGGTTATGGGGGTGGAACTGGTCCGCGATGAACGAATCATCGCCAAGATCGAAACCATGTTCGGGGGCCGCAGTCGCAATATGCCGGAGAACAACAAGCGTCAGGCAGATGTGCCCGTTGGAGCGCGTGTCAATCCCGCGATGCCCGGCACAGCAGCAGGGCTGATCTGTGCACTCAGCGGTGCCAACGAAGGCAAAGTGATATATGCGGTCCCGGGAGTGCCCTGGGAGATGCAGCAGATGGTGCTGGAAGGAGTTCTCCCGGACCTGCGGGAACGAGCAGGAATCACCGCAGTGATTCGTAGCCGGACTTTGCGTACTTGGGGTCAGTCTGAGTCTGGTCTGGCCGAACAACTCGACGAAGAAATCCGGCGTCTCGATCAGACCGGTACGGCAACGATCGCTTTTCTTGCCAGTGGGTTGGAAGGTTTGAAGGTGCGTATCACGGCAAAAGCCCACAGCGAAGCCGAAGCGGTCGCCATTCTCGACGACGAGGAAACTCGAGTCCGAGACCTCATCGGCGACATCGTCTTTGGAACAGACGACGACACGATCGAGTCGGTAGTTCTGGACTTGTTGCGTAGGCGTCAAATGACTCTCGCCTTGGCTGAATCGTTCACTGGAGGGCTTGTCTCAAGCCGAATCGTTGCTAATCGGGGTTGCAGCGAAGTATTTCGGGGAGCGATCGTCCCGTATCACCGTGATCTCAAGCAGTCTCTACTCGGTGCTGCCGATGTAGCTGCCGTCAGCGAACAAATGGTGATCGAAATGGCCGAAGGTGCATGCCGCGTTCTCGATGCCGACGTTGGTCTCGCCCTGTCAGGCGTCGCTGGCCCGCAGCCCCACGAGGGTGTCGAAGCGGGGGTTGTTTGTATCGGCATTCATATTGCCGGCGACGGACCGGCGAAAAAAAACATCTCAGAGGCGACCACAATCAAGTTGCCCTTCGACCGTGAACGGATCCGGCAGTTCAGTTGCATCATGGCGCTCAATATGCTCCGCACCCGACTACTGGACTCATAATGGACTCAATCTGATGCGTACCGAACTAGACCTTGAACTCCTCGGACAAACCATCCAGGATCTGTACCGCATGAAACAGGGCGAGGCCATGAGCGCCGTCGTCCACCTAGGCGTGCGCCTCGGGCTGTTTGATGCCCTCGACCAGGCACCCGAATCGACCTCGGCTGAGTTGGCAGATGCGACCGGCCTACACGAGCGTTGGATCCGAGAATGGCTTTGCGCGGTGGCGGCTGCGGGCCTGGCCGAGCATGACGATGGCCGCTTCAACCTGACACCGGAGGCTAAAGCAACGCTTTGCGAACCCGATCATCCCGCGGCGACCGCTGGTGTCTTTGGGCTTCCCATCACCCATCACGAGATCAATCGGACAGCGGAGGCGTTTGAAACCGGGTTGGGTATGACCTGGAGCGAACATGGAGTCCACGCCTGTCATTTTCAGGCCGCTATGAGCGCATCGGGGCAGCGGGCCTGGCTGGTGCCGGTAATCCTCGACTCCATTGAGGGGATGACTGAGCGGTTGACAGCGGGGGCGACTGTTGTCGACGTGGGTTGCGGTTCGGGGGTGGCTGCTGTGGCCATCGCCGGCGCCTATCCGCAATCGACTGTGGTCGGCATTGACCCGTCGGCTCACGCCATTGAGTCAGCGAACCAGCGAGCGGCCTCGGAGGGTCTGACAAACTTGTCGTTCCAGTCGGGGACCTTTGACGATCTCGGCGATTTCAGCGATGTTGATCTACTAGTGACCCTCGATGTGCTTCACGATCTGCCGAACCCCGCCGCCGCGGTCGCAGCAGCTCTATCATGCCTAGCCGACGATGGTGTCTGGATGGTGGCCGACATCAAGACCAGAGGTGGCCTTGAAGAGAACCGGCAGATCCCGGTGCTGCCGTTGATGTACGCCATGTCGATCCTGTACTGCATGTCTTCGGCCATGTCCGAACCAAACGGTGCCGGACTGGGAACCCTGGGACTCACCGTTGAGGTGTTCGAGGAAATGACGACTGCCGCGGGCTTCGGCAGTGTTGAGCTTCGCGAGTTCGAAATCGATCCGCTGAACCGTTATTACGAAGTGCGAATCTGACGGACGACCAGAAGCGAGCGAGAGATGCCATTCATCGAGGTCAATGACCTCACCATGTATTACGAACTTCACGGTCGAGGCCCGAATCTGTTGCACATCTCGGGTAGTGGCGGTGATCTTCGCCAGACCGCTCCGCAGTTGAACGGTCTCAACCGTGACTTCTTGGGGCTGCACTATGACCAGCGCTGTCTGGGCCAGACAACGCTCGGTGATCATGAACCGACCATGTTTGACTACGCCGATGACACGGCGGCTCTTTGTGCCGCTCTGGGTTGGGGCCGCGCTCGGGTGGTCGGCACGTCGTTCGGCGGGATGGTGGCGCAGCACCTTGCCATTCGTCACCCGGATCTTGTTGAGCGATTGGTATTGAACTGCACATCGCCAGGCGGAGAATTGGCTTCTTTCCCGCTAGACGAGCTTTCAGACGTTCCCGGGACTGAAAGGGCCGAATTGATGCTGGCGCTCTTGGATACTCGCTACCGCGTCAGCAGCGGTGATGAACTTATTGGCCTTGAAGGGCTCACTTCGCAGTATCGCGACGGTTACGCACTATCCACATCGGCTGAGTCGGCCAAGGGGTTTGCCAAACAACTCGAAGCGCGACGGCACCACGACGTAACAGCTGACCTCAACTTGGTTTCGGCTCCGACCCTCGTGTGTGCAGGGCGCTTCGACGGGATTGCTCCGGTAGCCAATTCAGAAGCGATCGTTGCGGGTATCGCGCAGGCTCAGCTGGAGGTCTTTGAGGGAGGCCATCTCTTCATGCTGCAAGACCCCAGGTCGCTCTCGGTGACGCGCGACTTTCTTATGGAATAAGTGGGCGCTGTGGGCTGACGGCTCAGTTCGCGCGATTCGATTTGAGCGACTGCCTAACGCGAGCGTCGCTGGCCGTGACCTGCAGAACTCCGGTGTCGCTGTGTGGCACCGCTGGACACACGTTGTCGGTTGCGGTGTTTGGATTTGCTGTGCTGTTTGGATTTGTCTGCGGAGTGTTGGTTCTTCGCGCCGTGTCCGTTGCGACGGGATGAATTGGAACGGGTCTTAGGCGAAGCACCGCGAGGTGCGTGTTTTCCGTTGCGTCGAGCAGGGGACTCGCCTGGGTGAACAGGCTCCGTGGGTACAGACAGAGCCGGACCATCCAGCGTGGGTGGCGCCGAGATTTCCTGTGACAGCTTGAGCCGTCGTTTCATGGCTTTGACCAGCTTGACCTGAGATGGATCTACGAACGACACCACATGTCCCTGCGCGCCGGCGCGTGCCGTTCTCCCTGAACGATGGATATAGGCAGAGTCCTCGTCGACGGGGTCGTAGTGCACCACGCACTCGACACCGTCGACGTGAATGCCGCGGGCCGCGACATCGGTTGCAACCAACGCAAGGGCTTTGCCTGAGGCGAACTCGTGGAGGGCACGGGAACGCTGTGCTTGCGAGCGGTTCCCATGGATGGCCGCTGCTGAGATTCCCACCTGTTTGAGCTGGCGGGCGGCGCGATCTGCGCCGTGGCGTGTGCGGGTGAACACGATGGTGGAGCCGAACGTGGCTATCACAGAAGCACACAGACCGATTCGCTCAGGCCTTGGAATCTCCCAAAAGTGGTGCTGAGTAGCTGCTAGGTCGGGTGCTTCGGACCCCACTGAATGGCGTACCGGATCAGTTTGGTAATTTTTGATGAGCTTGCCCACATCACCCTCAAGGGTTGCCGAGAACAGCATCGTGTGACGCGTCTCGGAAGTGTCGTCAAGAATGCGACGGACCGCTGGCATGAAACCCATGTCGGCCATGCGGTCGGCCTCGTCGATCACGACAGTCGTGACTCGCTTGAGACTGACGGTGCGGCGCTCAATGAGATCTTCTAAGCGGCCGGGTGTAGCCACTAGCACGTCAACGCCGCGTCGCAGCTTCTTGATCTGAGGCTCAAGGCCGACACCTCCGTACACCGCGGCGATGCGGCGCTCTACTGTCTCGGCCAAAGGTCGGAGTTCGGTCGCTATTTGCTCGGCCAGTTCACGAGTCGGTGCGAGAATCAACGCGCTCGGGAGTTTCGGTTCGGCTCTGCGCACTCGTGTCAGCAGGGGAATACCGAAAGCAAGAGTCTTGCCGGAGCCAGTAGGGGCGCGGCCAACGACATCACGGCCGTTCAGCAAGTCGGGGATAGTAGCGGCTTGGATCTCGAAGGGGGAGGTGATGCCACCCCGGTCCAGGACCGCGCGAATTGAATCAGGGACGCCGAGATCGGCGAACGTGGGGCTCATCGGGGGACACTCCGGCAGCGGGGATGGTGTGCGACGATCGCGTCGCCCACGTGGTCCGATGCTTTAGCAGGCTACCGGTGCGTCGCGCGGTTAAGACACCGCGGCGATATTCGCTCGTTGAACTCTGCTAGGTGTGTGCCGCCATTTGCTCAGCGAGCCGCCGAAAGCCGTCGCGCCAGGTAACCGAGCAGGGACCGACAACTCGGCGAACCGCGTCGGTGTCGATCACTGCGCTCGGAATCGTCAACTCGTTTACCTCAAAAATCGGTGCGGGCGCTCCGGCGACATCGCAGATGTAACGGGTCCACTCCTCGACGGACACAACCTCGTCGCCGCCCCAATTGAGAGTCGTGGTGTTCACGGTCGCGGCGTCTAACAGGGCTGGGACCTGCGCGATGATGTCGTCGTGGTGGATCGGGTTGTAACGCGAACCATCGGGATGCAGAGGTATCGTCTGCAACGCCTGCGCCATCATCAAGTGAAAGACCGGCCAACCGCCTTGGTCGCCGTAGGGCACGCACAGTCGGGCGATGGTCGTCGGCACAGAGAACTCGCGAGCAGCGAAACGAGCGACCGCTTCGGCAGCGGTTTTAGCCGTCGAATACGTCGGCAGGAGGTTCTGGTGGTGATCGCGGCCCAGCGCTGAGTCTTCGCGCATCGGCTCGCCGTTGGTTGGTGCGTAGACAGCTGTCGTGGAGCAGTGCAGAACGGCGTGAGCATTGCGCATGTGGCTCATTAGATGACCGGTAGCTTCGGCATTGGCCGCAAGGTCCTTGTCCCATTTGCCGGTCTTTGTGACGGCAAAGTTGAGCAGATAGTCAACTTCAGTCGGTACGGACGCCAGGTTGGGTTCGATGAGGTCGACAGCGTGGCAGACAACCCCGGCTGCCTCCATGCGCTTGCGCGCATCTGGATCTTTGAAGCGGGCGATGCCGTGGACGTCATTACCGCTCGCCGCCAGCGCCACCGCGATTGGCCCACCTACTTGGCCGGTGCAACCGGCAACCACAATTCTTCGATCTTTCACAGAAGTCACGCTGTGTTCAGTCACGCTGTGTTCCTTGTTTGGTTCGCGAGTTGGTGGTTCGCGAGTTGGTCAGGAGCGAAGGATTTCACGCCACGGCTGATTCTTGTCGTAGCCAGGTTCGCGAGGCAATTGCAGTGAGCGTTCCCCGATGTTGTTCTTGAGAACCTCGTCGGTGCCGCCTCCAATCGAGATCGAGTAGCGGCCCATCAATTCCATTTGCGCCCAGTGAATCTTCTCACCGCTGCCTGCAGTCAATGTTGGTCCCATGATGCGTGCAGCAAGATCGCCCGATATTCGCCGGTTTTTGGAAGCCATCAACTTGATCAATCCCGGATCCATTGGTGGCGTCTCACCGCGTCGTATTGCGTATTGGACTTGCTCGCCCATCCAGCCTGAGATCATCTCGCGGCAGTAGTAATCGGCTATTTGCTGACGCAGCACCGGATCCTGCAGGCAACCCTTGCCGCTCGCCAATTCAATCAGCTTCGTGCGAGTCGGGATGCGGTTGCCTGCGATAAACGCCGACTCGTTGGAAAGCACGGTGCGCGCCGGTGTCCAGCCTTGGTTGATTTCGCCGATGACATTGGCGACCGGCACCCGAACATCAGACAAAAAGACCTCATTGAAGTGCGCTGATTGGTTGATCTGCATCAAAGGCCGAACCTCAACTCCTGGGGTCGACATGTCAACCAACAAGAACGTGATGCCCTTGTGCTTGGGAGCATCGGGGTCGGTGCGGACCAACACAAAACCCCAGTCGCAGAACTGCGCCGAACTGTTCCACACCTTCTGACCGTTGACAATGAACTCATCGCCGTCACGTTCGGCGCGCGTCGCCAGCGCGGCCAGATCGCTTCCGGCGCCGGGCTCGCTGAAGAGCTGACAAAAAGACAACTCCGCGGATAGCAGCTTGGGAAGAAACTCCCGCTTTTGCTCTTCACTTGCGTGGCGCAACAACGTGGGTCCCAGCATGGCGATGGCGGCGCCCACAAACCCGACCCATTCCTCGTATTCCAGCGAAATCTCGCGCTCGATGCGGGTCATCCAAAACTTGCCTCCGCCGCCTCCGTACTGCGTGGGCCAAGCGATCCCCGCGTAGCCCGCCGCAAACAGACGGCCTTGCCAAGCCTTGGCTGCCTCGAAGTGGCGACGCGCGTCCTGCGGGTCTCTGTGAACGTTGGTTTCCCAAGGTGAGTCGCCACGTTTGGGAGTCGCATTGGCGTCGTACCAGGCCCGAACTTCGGTTCGATATGCCACTTGTTCGGCGGACTCGTTGGCCTTGTGGTTTGCGGCGGTCATGGCCAAGAGCTTTCCTTGTGCTTGAGGTCAACGCCAAACCCCGCAACCCTCTGTAACCCAAGGACTTACGCAATGCCCCCAGATATCAGCCAGGATCGCAGCGTGGTAAGCGCCGGCGCAAAGATACGAACCTTTGATGGCGAGACACCGCTTCAGGTGATGGCACGGCAAGGCCACATGGCTCAGACCTCGATGACGTCGCTGGAACGGTTTCCGTACTACACAGCCTTCCCGTTTGCTTGGTACCCGATTGTGGTGGGTGAATCGCTCGCGGTTGGGGAGGTTCGCTCAGTTCGACTCCTCGCCCGTGACCTGGTTCTGTGGCGCGACGAAGACGGCACAGCCCATGTGATGGATGCCTACTGCCCACACTTGGGAGCAAACCTTGGGATCGGTGGACGCGTTGAGGGATGCCATCTGGTGTGTCCGTATCACTGGTGGGAGTGGGACGGTGAGGGTCGTAACGTGTCGATTCCCTATTCGGACCGGGTCAACAAGAAGGCGCGAGTTCGTACCTATCGGACAGTCGAGCGCAACGGCTTCGTCATGTTTTGGTTCCACCCGGATCCCGACCAGTCACCGTTGTGGGAAGTACCGGAATTACCCGAGTATCGGAGCGATGAGTGGATTGCCGTTGAGCCGGCGGAGTGGGTTGTGCGCTGTCCCTGGCAGGAGCTGGCTGAGAATGGCCCCGATTATGTTCATTTGCGGACCGTGCACGGAGCAGCCACAGTTCCAGTTTTGGAATCTCTCGAGTTCGATGGCTGGTTCAATCGACTGCGCTCAACGGTCGACTTCGATACGCCGCGCGGGCCAACCCCAGGGCGTATTGATAGTGACGGCTTCGGTCCGGGGTTTAGTGTCGCACGGTTCTCGGGGATCATCGACACTGTCTTTTTCAACGTAACCGTGCCGATCGACTGGGAGACGACTTGGTCGATGAAGGTCTATCGGATACGAAGGTCGGGTTCGGGCGAAGAGGCCGAGTTGAAGAGTCGGCGGGTTGGCGAGGCGCTGGTTCGAGACCTCCGCAAACAGATGGCCGAAGACAATGTGATCTTCGATAACAAGATCCATAATGCTGACCCGGCACTCGCCGATGCGGATGGTCCGATCCTGCAATTCCGCAAATGGGCGAGCAAGTTCTACGCTTCGGGCGACCCTGCCGCCCATGGAAGGGATTCGCGATGACCGATGAGGACTATGTACCGCAACAGAGCTACGGGACCAGAGATGACCAGGTCGACATTGAGCGGATGCGGCTGTCGATGCTGGCTGAAGCGCGAGACCCCAAGACCTGCGCGTTGTTGACGCGAGTCGGGATCGCAGAAGGCATGCACTGTCTTGAGATCGGAGCGGGTTCGGGATCGGTCAGTGCTTGGATGGCCGACCAGGTCGGGGCGCGGGGTCGGGTGATGTCCACCGATATCGACCTTCAGTTTCATGACGAGATGCCCTCCAACGTGATCGTTCGGCAACACGACATTGCCACCGACTCGCTTCCACGGGAGCATTTCGACATCATTCATGCCCGTGCGGTGCTGCAACATGTGCCGACTCGTGACGAGGTGGTCGGTCAGCTCGTGGACGCCTTGAAACCGGGTGGTTGGCTCGTGGTTGAAGACGGCACCTTCTTGGGGTTCGGTCAACAGGGACTGCCTGAGCCGTACAAGACAATCCACCAGGTCATGTCGGCAGGAAGCCTCGACGAATGGCGCGACCCTGACTTCGGGCTTCAAGTCCTCGAAAGAATGCGGTCTGCTGGTCTCGTCGATCTCGATGTTGTGGGCGATATCTGGGCGATGCGGCCACACGAACCAAGCGGTGAGTGGTGGTTCCTGGCACTTGAGAGGGCCATTCCTTACATGGTTACCGCGGGTGTTGTAGCCGAGGCTGACGGCGAAGTGGCACTCGAACAGGTCCGCGCGGAGGGCTTTGTGATGATGAGTCCTGCGTCGATCGCAACTTTGGGCCGCAAACCCAACTAGTCGCTGTCCAACTCAAGGTTTTCCAGTCTCGGCGAATGTGGAGATCGATGCTTGTTGCGGGCAGGATGTAGGCATGTCTGAGGCTTACATCATTGATGCTGTGCGAACGCCCACCGGGAAGAGGGGCGGCGGGCTGTCCCACATCCATCCGGCCGATCTCGGAGCGGCGTCGATCAGTGCCTTGATCGAGCGAACCGGGATCGACCCTACCGCGGTCGAGGATGTCATTTTCGGCAACGTGGATTCGGTCGGGGGTCAGGCCGGTGACATTGCCCGCACCTCGTGGCTCGCTGCAGGACTTCCCACCCATGTTCCGGGCACCACCGTCGACCGCCAGTGTGGCTCGGGTCAGCAGGCAGTGACGTTTGCGGCGACGATGGTGATGGCTGGCATCGCCGATCTTGTTGTTGCTGGCGGTGTCCAGCAAATGTCGCAGATTCCGATCGGGTCAGCGATGACTTTGGCAGCCGAACTTGGCTTCGATGATCCGTTCAGCGGATCCACGGGTTGGGTCGAACGGTACGGTACCCAAGAAATCTCACAGTTCCGCGGGGCCGAGATGATTGCTGAGAAGTGGGATATCTCCCGGGTCGAAATGGAAGAGTTCGCCTTTGAGAGCCATGAACGGGCCATTCGTGCCATTGACGAGGGCCGCTTCGATGCCGAGATTGTGCCGCTGGGGGATTGTGTCACCGATGAGGGTCCTCGTCGCGGCAGCAGCATCGAGAAAATGGCTCAGCTTCAGCCGCTTGTCGAAGGCGGACGGCTAACCGCAGCAGTGTCCAGCCAGATCAGCGATGCGTCGGCCTCGCTATTGATCGCCTCGCAGCAGGCTGTAGAGGATCACAACCTGACTCCCCGAGCTCGAATTCACCACATGAGCGTGCGCGGCGACGACCCCGTTTTCATGCTCACCGGACCTATCCCCGCAACCGCCCATGCCCTAGAGAAAACCGGCATGTCGATCTCGGACATCGATCTCTTTGAATGCAACGAGGCGTTCGCATGCGTGCCGATGGCTTGGATGCTTGAACACGACATTCCCCACGAGCGGGTCAACGTCAATGGCGGTGCTATCGCGCTTGGCCATCCACTTGGCGCCACCGGAGCAAAGCTCATGACCACCTTGTTGCACGAACTCGAACGCATCGGCGGCCGCTACGGACTTCAGACAATGTGCGAAGGCGGAGGCCAAGCCAACGTAACGATTATCGAACGGCTCTGACCAATCTGGACAAGGGGGACCAAGATGTTCTTTGAACCCTTAGCGGTGGGATCGGTGTCGCTGCGGCTATACCCGCACGATGTCACAGCTTGTGAGCAACTCGATCTGATCCGCAACCAGGCAGAGTCGGCCGTTTCAGCTGGATACGACGGAGTAATGGTGAGTGAGCACCACGCCAACTTCCCGGGCTATCTCCCGAACCCGATTCAACTTGCGGGGTTCTTGCTTGGGTCGATGTCGGGGGGTTGGGCGGCACCTTGCCCGTTGCTGTTGCCTATGCGGGCTTATGCGTTGGTGGCCGAGGACTTGGCATGGCTTGACGCCGCCTATCCCGGTCGAGTTGGTGCCGGCTTTGCAGCGGGCGCACTTCCCGTTGACTTTCAACTTGCAGAGGTTCCGTTCAGCGAAATTGTCGGGCGATTCAAACAAGCTTTGCCGAAGGTCGTGAATGCCCTTCGTGGCCAAGACGTTTCACCATTGGGAGCTGATAGGGCCATCGCTCGCACCTCCGATAGTCCGCTGCCCATGGTTGTTGCCGCTCAGAGTCCCGCGGCAGTGCGCCGCGCCGCGGCTCTCGATCTTGGAGTTCTCTACGACAGCTTGCAGACCGCTGCGGTTACGGCCCGGCTCGGTGAGGTCTACCGCGAAGCCAACGGTACCGGTCCGCGGATCGCCATCCGACGAGTCTGGATTGGCGATCCTCCAATCGAGCAGATGGCCAAGCAGATGGCGCATTACCGCAGCTATGCACCGGGTCGTGCGATGAAGAACTGGGACGGCGATCAATTGATCGCCGCGGCTAGCGGTGTGGAGGCAGCCAACAAGCTCGCCGACTTCTTAGCCGCAGCCGATTGCGACACCGTCAACGTACGAATCCATGTGAGCGGACTCGAACCGGCGATGGTTGACCAGCAACTCCGGTGCCACGCCGAACAGTTCCTGCCGAGGCTTCGTCAACGTATGGAGACGTTACACAGCAGCGATTAGTTGATTGTGTTAAACGAGAGCGTTGTCGACGCGGGTCGTGGCGACTTCTTCGTCAACATCAAGGGCAAACGCGAGTTCCGAAATGAGTACGGTGCGAGCCTTGGTATAGAGCGACTTCTCACCAGCGGACAGCCCCTTGGCGTGATCGCGCAGCGCAAGGTTACGGACTACCTCGGCGACCTGGTAGACGTCGCCAGACTTCAGCTTCTCTTGGTGATTCTTGAACCGCCGTGACCAGTTGGCCGGCTCTCGCACGTCGCGCTTGGCCAGCACCTCGAATAGATCTTCGACATCTTCGGTCGAAATCGGCCAACGCATACCGACCTGTTCGACCTTGTCGACAGGTACAGAAAGAACGAGATCACCGTGCGCCATGCGAAGCACGAGGTAGTCCCTCTCCTCGCCGAAAGCGGTGCGCTTTTCCTTCTTCTCGATAACGGCTGCGCCATGGTGCGGGTACACGACGCGGTCGCCAGGTTTGTAGCTCACAAAAGTCCTCGAAGGTCGCGAAACACCGTGCTCAAGGATGCCAGGACTACCGCTATTCGCAACGCTCTTCGCCTGGTTTCCTCACGGTCGTTTATGGCCATCGCCTAATCCACTCCCCGGGAGGAGCCAAGGCTTCATCGATGCAGGCCATCAGCGAAGGCTCCAGAAGGTCACGGAGATCGTCGATAATGGTGTCTCTGTCGGGCAGGTCTGCAAGACACCATCGGGCAAAGGATCCGTCGTCGAGCCACCCGGCGATCGACGGATCCATCCCGGGCCAGCGCGTGGTGGCGTTGGAGGCCCGATGGCGGAAGGCGTCCCAGCCCAAGGGGAGCCTCGATCGCCTATTGCGCAAGCGCCACGGTTCAATCGTCTCGTCTGTGAGGGGGTGAAGCACTGACATCGACGCCCAGCTAAGCGATTCCTCGGGTCCCGCGCGCAGCACGGCGCTTATTATCCCGTCAAGCCAGAACACATCCAATACATCGGATGGAGGGGTCGACTCGACTGGTGTGGCCATGCCCAATACTCGTCGCCCAACATCAACGGCCGGACCGAGTTCTACCTCGATCGTCATCGGGCGATCCTGGCGAAGGTCGACGATTAGTGGAGCCTCCGTCCGGCTGACGACGATGGCAATCTGGGTATCGCTGGGGTCACAGTCGATTAGACGGGCTGGGAGTGGGTAGGCGACGGCTTGCACGGCTGGGCCGCAGCGCACGCCCACGAGGGGGCCGTAAGGATTCTGGTTGATGCCGGGTGGCGGGGGAATGGCAACAATCTCATCGGCTAGGGCGGCAACTCCGCAGTCGAGCGAAAGTGCGCGCCAGCCGAGAGATGAGGCGGATACGGACTGAGCCATCTTGGTCTCCGATTGATGTCGGTGGTGATGGCGGTCCAAACCCGGATCGCGAGGGAACCCAATCCTGGTCTGGGTGTGTGACACTGCTGAAGTCGCAGCACCGGCCGCCTAAGATTCGCCTGAGTACGGGAGTTCAGTTGTCCGATTGTCGCAAGCACAGCGCTACCACGACCTTGAGCAAGGCTCCACACCAGTGCCTTGACATCAAACGGGTTGAGGCTTAGAGGCGCTGCTCATGGCTACTGTCCGCACCGAAATCTCCGAAATAGTCACTGGGTTGGGTCTGTTCGGCTATCGAGATCTAGATCGAGCGCTTGCCGCTAGACCACGCTCGATCGGCAACGTCAATGACCGGGTGTTCGACCGACTCGACACCGCCTACGCGGCTGACAAACATGCCGAGATATTCTCCACGGCGTACGCCAGCGGCGAGATATTTGCTCGGGCCAACGTTGGGCTGCGAGGTCGTGTGCCGTGGCTGGTCGAATGGAAAGGCCCTCATCGTCCGCCCGCGTACGAACAGATTCCTGCTGATTTGCGGGTCGATCACGTGTATTTGATCAGCTGCAAATACGGCTCGGACATTCTTCACAACGCATCTCCGTGGCATGTGTTCGACCGAGCTCTGGCGGAGCGTGCGAGACGTGGCGGTGATTGGTTTGCCGAAGTCGCCGCCGAGTCCTTTCAAGAGTTCTATTCCCAAGTGCGAAACCATGTGACCGACTTGTCGCTACCGACGCGGGTGACTGCGCTCAACGCAAACCATCGAGCTGCGCTGCGCTCGGCGCTGAAGGGGCGGTGGCCGGCGTCGTTGCGTTATGACTGGGAACTCGTGGGGTTCGAGATTGCCCGTAACAGCGCTTCGCATCTCATGGAGCGCACCTCCAGCAGGAGAGATCGAGAGGAACTGCTGTGGAGGCTTCTGCGCCTCTCAGCCTCCCCATATTTCGTGCTTGGCACAGACCGGAACGGGGAGCCGATCCGATACCGGGTGTTGACTCCGTGGGACTTCCAGAACCGCTTCCGTATGCGGCATTTCGACATGTGGGGAGACTATGCGGGTCAGCCGACCGTTCGGTGGCGCGCAGAGGTAGTCGATCGGGCAGACGCAACCCTCAGAACCGTGGAAGGCCATGTGGAGATTCGTTGGAGCCACGGCAAATTCGCCGGAGTTCCCGAAGCCAAAATCTATCTAGACACGCCCCACCACGATGTGGCTGGTTATGAGCCCATCGACAGTGGCAACTGATGGGGCTTATATACGTGAGTGACATTTTCTGTCGGTTGTATCGACTGTTTTTGTGTGCTGAGCAGGGATTTAAAGCCTTCGCGGAAACGTGGGGTGGGGGGTGGTTGAGGGTCCCTGAGTAGGGGTCGAGGCCCTGCTGGAATCGGTGATTGAACGATCAACGATCTAGGAGGGCCCCGATGGCTAACGATGATATGCGTGTGCGGTTGCATTTGCGTGAGATACGTGTGGTTGAGGTGTTGGTGGACACGCCGAGCGTGTTGAGCGTGAGGGTCGAGTCGACGGTTAGGCATCCGCGGTGTGTGGTGTGCGGGTTCAAGTGTCACAGGGTGCATGACACCCGCGAGCGTGAGATACGCGACTTGGAAATATCGGGTCGTCGCACGGTGTTGGTGTGGTCTCGTCGCCGGTTGGCGTGCGATAACTGCGAGCATCGTTGGTTAGAGGAGCACAGCGAGTTCGACGGGCGCCTGACTCGCCGCCTGGCGCGGCGGCTGGTCGCGGACGCTGAGGTGATGGCCATCTCAGCGGTAGCGCGCCGTCATGGTGTTGGCTGGCACACTGTGATGGCGTTGGTGAAAGCCTGGTCGGGACTGATTGCTGAGCATCGTCGTTCCCAGCGCTGTCGTGTGTTGCTGGTTGATGAGACCTCGATGCGCAAACGCCACCGTTACGTGACCGTCATCGTCAACGGCGACACCGGCAAGGTGTTGGCGATGGTCCCGCATCGCGACTGTGCTGCGTTGACAGGGTTTTTGATGTCGCAACCACATAGATGGCGCCGCGGGGTCAAAGTCGTCGTCACAGACGGATCAAAGGCCTACAAAGCCTCTGTGCAGACCTGTTTGCCCCACGCCCGTCATGTGCTTGACCGGTTCGGTGTGATCAGATGGTTCTGCACCGGGCTAACCGCGGTGCGCCGCGACATCCAACGCCGCGAACCACAAGGCGTCAAACCCGCATACGACCCAGAAGTGTTCCGATCCCGGTTCTTGCTGCTGCGCAGAGGCGACAAACTCGAACCCGGCGACCAAGCCCGCCTCGATGAACTCTTCGAGGCTCACCCCCGTCTCAAAACCGGGTGGCAAGCTCTCCAGCAGCTCCACGGCCTTTATCTTGCTGAGGACCACAACGGCACCCTGCAAGCCCTCAGCAGGTTCTGTGACCTCTACGAGACCGGCGAACTCCCCGAGTTCCATCACATCGTCGACACCATCATCGCCTCATCAGACGAAATCTTGGCCTGGCACCACACCAACCGGGCCTCCAACGGCAGAATCGAGGGAACCAACAACCTGCTCCAAGTCCTACGAAGAACCGCCCACGGGTTCACCAACCCAACCAACTTCGCCGCCCGAGGACTCCTGATAACATGACCCACACACCGGCACCAGCAACCCCAAATCCCACGTTTCCGCGAAGGGCCGGGATTTAAGCTATGTGCTAGAGGTATGGTTTCCGAGCCTGATGAGGTTGCGTATTCGACTGCTGTGCGTGTGCAGTTGCCGAACCTCAACAATGCCGCGAAGCATGATGTGTGGCGTGACCGTCAGATACAGGCACAGGGCTACAACTGGGGTGTCGAGCACGCGTTGGGGGTCTTCTTCGCAGATGAACGTATCCAGTCGGCGCGGACGCATTCTCAACCGTTGACAAAGTACCGTCAGAAGGCTCCGTACACCACAGCATCCGCCACGACCGCAGCCCGCCTCGGCGCTCACTTGCTCACTTCGGCTCGGGCGCTGCTAGGTTCTTCGGTTCTATGACTGGAGCGACCATGACCTATGACGATGCTGCTGTTTCTGTGTGTGTGGGGGGCCGCGGTCGTGTCCGCCGGTCGTTGTCGATGTCGTTGTTGGTGGCGGCGTTGTTGGTGTGGGGGTTGTCTGCGGGGTCTACCGCTGGGGCGGTAGCAGGGTACGGCGACGTACCGGCGGGTGGGTACTTCGCTGAGCCCGTTCAATGGTCCGCCGACGAAGACATTACCGGGCTTTACGGTGCCTGTTTCGATCCCGACGCCGAGGTGTCTCGCGGCGACTTCGCGGTGTACATCTGGAACATGGAAGGGTCGCCTACCGTCGGCGTGCCCGCCCACAAGTTCACCGATGTCGCCGCCGACGGCGAGGTGGCCACAGCCGTGTCGTGGATGGTTCACAAACAGATCACCACCGGCACCAGCGAGACGACGTTCTCGCCTGATGACACGTTGACACGGGCGCAAGCGGTGACGTTCCTGTGGCGTCTCGCCGACCGCCCCGCGGATGCTCCGGAGCATCCGTTCAGCGACGTGACCGCTCCGTGGCAGCAAGGGCCGGTCTCCTGGGCGGCGCACAACAAGATCACCACCGGCACCAGCGCGACGACGTTCACGCCTGACCGGGCGTTGACACGCGCGGAGGTAGTGACGTTCCTATGGCGCTACAACAACACACCAGCAGTAACCGTCGATCCAGCGTCGCCAGTATGCGCGCCGACGTTCCAGTCGGTCTCCGCCGGTAGTTGGCATTCGTGCGGGTTGCAGACCGACGGCACAGTCACCTGCTGGGGCAGAAACGACCACGGGCAGTCTGATGCGCCTGAGGGGACGTTCCAGTCGGTCTCCGCCGGTAGTTGGCATTCGTGGGTCACGGGCGGTGGTTGGCATTCGTGCGGGTTGCGTACCGACAACACGGTCACCTGCTGGGGCCGGAACAGATACGGGGAGTCTGATGCGCCTGAGGGGTCGTTCCAGTCGGTCTCCGCCGGCGGTTTGCATTCGTGCGGGTTGCGTACCGACAACACGGTCACCTGCTGGGGCAGCAACGGCTACGGGCAGTTAGACGGGCTTGGGGCGATAATCCGGCCTGATCTGCTTGAAGCGCTTAGGGGATCGTTCCAGTCGGTCTCCGCCGGTGGTTGGCATTCGTGCGGGTTGCGTACCGACAACACCGTCGTCTGCTGGGGTGGCAACGACGTCGGGCAGTCTGATGCGCCTGAGGGGACGTTCCAGTCGGTCTCCTTCGGTAATTCGCATTCGTGCGGGTTGCGTACCGACGGCACCGTCGTCTGCTGGGGCGACAACGGCTCCGGGCAGTCTGATGCGCCTGAGGGGTCGTTCCAGTCGGTCTCCTTCGGTAGTTGGCATTCGTGCGGGTTGCGTACCGACGGCACCGTCGTCTGCTGGGGCGACAACGGCTCCGGGCAGTCTGATGCGCCTGAGGGGTCGTTCCAGTCGGTCTCGGTCGGCTATGGGTATTCGTGCGGTGTGCCTACCGACGGCACAGTCGTCTGCTGGGGCTACAACGACGACGGGCGGGCTGATGGGACGTTCCAGTCGGTCTCGGTCGGCCGTGGGCATTCGTGCGGTGTGCGTACCGACGGCACAGTCGTCTGCTGGGGCGACAACCGCTACGAGCAGAGGGTCACGCCTGGTCACTCGTTCCAGTCGGTCTCCGCCGGTAATTTGCATTCGTGCGTGTTGCAGACCGACGGCACAGTCACCTGCTGGGGCAGAAACTTCGACGGGGAGTCCGTTGCGCCTGGGGGATCGTTCCAGTCGGTCTACGCCGGTGATGACTATTCGTGCGGTGTGCGGACCGACAACACGGTCACCTGCTGGGGCGTCTGGGCCGGTGCGCCTGAGGGGACGTTCCAGTCGGTCTCCTTCGGTTGGGGGCATTCGTGCGGTGTGCGTACCGACGGCACGGTCACCTGCTGGGGTTTGCTGTCTTATGCGCCTGAGGGATCGTTCCAGTCGGTCTCCGCCGGTAGGACGTTCCGGTTGGTCTCCTTCGGTAGTTGGTATTGGCATTCGTGCGGTGTGCGTACCGACAACACCGTCACCTGCTGGGGCAGCAACAACTTCGGGCAGTCTGATGCGCCTAAGGGGACGTTCCAGTCGGTCTCCGCCGGCAGTTCGCATTCGTGCGGGTTGCGTACCGACAACACGGTCACCTGCTGGGGCAGAAACGACCACGGGCAGTCTATTGCGCCTGGGGGATCGTTCCAGTCGGTCTCGGTCGGTTGGGGGTATTCGTGCGGTGTGCGGACCGACAACACCGTCACCTGCTGGGGCAGAAACGACCACGGGCAGTCTGATGCGCCTGAGGGGACGTTCCAGTCGGTCTCCTTCGGTAATTCGCATTCGTGCGGGTTGCGTACCGACAACACGGTCACCTGCTGGGGCAGCAGGGGCCGGCCTAGCCGCTCCAACAACGAGTACCCCAACCCCTGGCAGACTGATGCGCCTGAGGGGACGTTCCAGTCGGTCTCGGTCGGTAGTTGGCATTCGTGCGGTGTGCGTACCGACGGCACGGTCACCTGCTGGGGCAGCAACCGCGACGGTTTTCGATACGTCGGGCAGTCTGATGCGCCTGGGGTGCTCGGTTAGGGCCGGTGGGGGTCGCCGGCTTAGGTTATTCGTGCGGTGTACGCACCGACAACACGATCACCTGCTTCCACAACACGATCACCTGCTTCCACGAAAACGAGCACGGGCAGACTGATGCTCCGTAGATCGTCGCCGTGAGCAGGGATTACCCACCTCGATAGACGGTCGAGGTGCGCCGGTCGCCGTGAGTGGCCACAACCTCGCCGTGTA
Source organism: Candidatus Aldehydirespiratoraceae bacterium (assembly GCA_965249055.1). Taxonomy (GTDB): domain Bacteria; phylum Actinomycetota; class Acidimicrobiia; order Acidimicrobiales; family Aldehydirespiratoraceae; genus VXYK01. Next base: position 1,979,194 of record CBDFKX010000002.1, read on the forward strand.
GTCGAGGGTTATACCTCGATGATGTCACCGCGGGCTGCTGCTGCCTCGGCGTCGAGGCGGGCTGTGGCGACCGCGCGGCGTGCCTGCGTGATCGACCAGACGCCGCGCCCTGTGGCTGTCGGCTGACCGTCGGCGGTAAGCCGGTCAGCGATCTGCTGCCAGGTCAGACCGGCTGCGCGGTGTCGCTCGATGATCGGAGCGGCTTGCCGTGTTGCCGGCGAGACGGGACCGCCGAGGCGCTGCCCGCGGCGTTTCGCCGCCGCGAGCGCGTCGATGGTGCGCTCGCGGGCTATGTCGCGCTCCCAGCGGGCGAGCCCGGCGAGCACGGTCAGCATGAGCCGACCGTTGATCGTCGCGGTGTCGAAGCCGAGATCGAGCACAGCCAGCGACCAGCCGCGGCGCTCGGCGCGCTCGGCGAGGACCAGCACGTCGGCGGCGCTGCGCCCGAGGCGTGAGATGGCCGACACGACCAGCACCGAGGCGTCGCCTGCGTCGAGCGCTGCCAACGCTCCGGAGAGGCCGGGCCGGTCGTCGGGCGCTACCGATCCGGACACGCCGTCGTCGACGACGACCGAGTGCGGCTGGTAGCCCTGGGCGACCGCGTAGGCGGTGGTGCGGTCGGTCTGTGCTTCGATGCCGAGCCCCGACGCTGCCTGATCGGCGGTGGATACGCGGATGTAGCAGATCGACGGGCGGGCGCTGGTTGTGTCTGTGGTGGTGGTGGTCACACTCTGTAGTATACGTGTACGGACAAACGCGTGTACGCGCATCGCAAGGCAACCGAACGGACCGACGAACGTGTCGAACAGTTGACCGCCGCGACTGCCGGAACCACCCATGAAGGAGCCGTAGCAGCGGCGCTAGCAGCGCTTGTTTCGTGTCGTGCAGCACAGCAGCGTCGGCTGGCGTTAGCTGACACCAACGAAGGCGCGCTGTGGGGGCTGCGACCAACCCTGCCCGACCCGGCTCTGACCGGTTTGAGCGTCGATGAACGCTCTACCGCTATCTCTACCGCAGCGGACGCCGAAGTAACCGCAGCCGAGGAGTTGAAGACTACGCTGGGCATGATCCGTCCCGGCAAAGACAAGAAATTGAAAACAGCGGTGAACAAAACCGTCTCGGCGGTCGCCGCGGAGGCCAAAGCCGTCAAACGTCTCTGCGGCCACGTCGCCAAAGGCGAGAAACGGCTGTTTCGTTCTCGCAAAGAGACCGAACGCTGCTCCGGTCCGGCGTTGGTCTTGTTCGAGGGCTGTCGTGTCCGCGATGCTGTGTTGCGGCTCCCCGGCGGTACAGAAATCCCGTTGCCGACCGGGATCGAAACAGCCGACGACATCCTCGCCCAACATGACACACCTTTGGAGTGGAAAGGCGCAGCCCACGTCGTCGACGTGACAGACCTCGCAGGCAAAGTCACACGCCGGACCGAACCTGAGCATCGCAAATACCATGTGCATTTTCTGTGCCGCGCCACCGCACCCGCACCGAAGCCGCCACGGACCGCGGATGAGTCGTTGGGCACCGACTGGGGTGTGACAACCGCCCTCGTATGCAGCGACGGCTCCGCGTACGGTCTTTATCCCAACGAGAAGCAGCAACGCGCGAACCAGCAACGAGGCGACCAAGCAAAACAGCTACAGAAGTCGATGTCGAACAAGACGGCTGGTAGCCGCAGACACAACCAGCAGCGCCGTCGCCGTGCCCGGTTGATCGCCAAGAACACGAACGTGCGTGTCAACCATCAACTCCACATCGCCAAAGATGTCGTCACCAAACCAGATCTCCGCAAGGTCGTCACCGAGGACACCAAAGCCGCGAACATGACCGCATCCGCGGTCGGAACCCGAGCGTTCCCGACACGAGGTTCCGCCGCGAAGACCGGACTGAACCGCAGCATCTTAGAGACTGCGCCGGCACGACAAACCGAGTTCATCGAACGCGCCGCTGTCCGGTACAGCGTCGCTACACAGCGGGAACATCCCGCTTACACATCGTTGACCTGTTTCGTTTGTGGAACGCTTGGAGATCGCGAGATTCAAGCGAAATTCAAATGTTCAGAGTGTTGTTCGTACACCCACGCGGATGTACAAGCATCGCTCAACACCAACGAAAAAGGCAACCCGAACCTGTATCCGGCAGGATCGGATATCGGCGGCAGGGACAGCCGTCGTAAGACGTTAGAACACGCCCTCGGGGTTTTCTTAGACTCCCAAGGTGTGGACGGAGGCGTCACAAACCAATATGCGTCAGCAGCGACCGTCGGTCACTCACGTATATAAGTCCCCAACTGATCAACCCCAGCCCGTGGTTGAGCGCGCCTTTGGATCAGGGCGCGAGCAAGGTGGGCATCGCTCACGACGTAGGTCCGGCGCTCGTCGTCGGACAGTTGATGGATGCGTTGTCGGTCGACCTCGACAACCTCCAGACCGACCAGACGAGCGAGGGGTTTGAGAGCACAGGAGATACCCAAGCTCGCACCGACGTCGGCTCTGAACACCTGGTAGGCATCGAGATGGCCGTGGCAGTGCCAGCGAGCCCGATACCCGCCGACCAGGTGCTGCGGAGACTGGTGACCGCCTGGAATCAAAGGGTCGTGAACCAGACACAGCCCCAGAGGCACTCCGCAGACCGCCGCGCGTTCGCTGAGGAAGGGAAGGTCGAAACACCCCCCGTTCCAGGTCACCAGGATTCCAGGTTCCAGATCGGCCAGATGTTGGTCGAGTTCTACCAGCAAGTCCGATTCTGCGCCGTCGAACACTGCGGAGAAGTCCTCGCCGACCAGCGCCGCAGCCAGCACCGGCGCGACCTGCGGATCGAGACCGTCGGTAGTGGTGTCGGTCTCGATGTCGAGGCCGTAGAGCGGTAGTCGTCGGTGCGCCGAAAGGAATTGAGCCGTAGGGGACCGGGCCGGAAGAGACTGACTGGACACGATGGTGGTGATAGTAGGCGCACCCTGTGACGCGCGGCCCGTAGGTCGAGCCGTCTGCACCGGCGGATCTGAGCCGCCTGAGTCAGCTGAGAGTCAGCGTCACCAGGAACTGCAGGACCTACACGTTCTCCGCGAGTCTGGACGAGCACGGCTGGGGTCAGTTGAGAGTCAGCGTCACCAGGAACTGCAGGGGCCAGTTCTTCCCGCCGAGGATCCACTCGCCGTCTCCGTTGTAGGCAATGCCGTTGAGCACCGTATGGCGTTCATCGGTCGAGACGCCGACTTCAGCGGCGAGCGATGCGGCGTCGATTGACACCAGCACCTCTCCAGAATCGGGGTCGATGACGATGATCTCATTGGTCAGCCAGATGTTGGCGACAACCAGCCCCTCGACACATTCGAGTTCGTTGATCCTTGTTACGGGCTCGTTGTTGCGTCGAATGGTCGTAGTCGCCACGACCGCGAAGTCCCTGCTGCGGTGGGTGAGTGTAGAGGTGCCGTCGCTCATCAATAGACGCGAACTGCCGTCGTCCCAACAGATCCCCCAACCCTCGCCGTCGTAACGGTACTCTCCGAGCGGCTCGAAGGTGTCGCGGTCCCAGCGCAACGCCCGACCCTCGCGCCAACTGAGTTGAATAATCTCGTCACCGACCAGAGTCAGGCCCTCGCCGAACACCTCGGAGTCGAGCGCAACCGAGCGCAGTTCATCGGGGCCGTTGAGGGCACGCAGACGGGATTCTCCGTAGAGCCCGGTGCTCTCATAGATGATCCCGCCGTCAGTCTCAAGTCCTTGAGTGAAGGCTTCGGTGTTGTGACTCCATGAAGCTTCGATCTTCACCCGCCATTCTCGATCCTCAGCAGTGCGGGGATCTGCGGGCCACGGCGACACAGCGACCTCGCCCGGCAAAGTCGTACTGGTGGTCGAGCTCGTGCCGGTCGGAGTCGTGGTCGTCGCAGAGGTTGAGCCGGTGGACGGTGCCACGCCGGTGGTTGGCCTGGTGCCGGTGTCGATGGACGGAGCCGCGCCGGTTGTCGGCGTCGTGCTGTCGTCGGAGGCCGTGTCGGTGGATGAGTTCGTGTCGGTGGATGAGTTCGTGTCGGTGGATGGGCTCGTGTCGGTGGATGAGTTCGTGTCGGTGGATGGGCTCGTGTCGGTGGATGGGTTCGTGTCGGTGGATGAACCCGTGTCGGTGTTTGACGTTGTGCTGTTGTCGGTGACCGTGTCGGTGGATGAACCCGCACCGGAGGTTGGCGTGGTGCTTCTGTCGGTAGCGAGGCTGGAGACCTCGGCGCTGTCGCTCGGGGTCGCCGTGGTTGAAGGGCTGACAACAGGCTCACCGACAGGCCGGTCACCGTCTGATCCAGCGCACGCCGAGGCAACGAGGCAACAGAGGCACACAACCGCACCGAGCGGGCCCCGGACGAGCCGGCGGATCATCAGGCGACACCCACCACACCCCGAGCGGCGAGGGATTCCGCATCGTCGGAACGGCCGAGGCTGCCGAGAATCTCCACGGTGTGCTCCCCGAGTCTGGGGGCCAAGCTGCGCGGAGCCCAGGGTGTGCCGTCGAAATCGACCGGTGTGGCGATCATCGATGTCGTGGCGGACTCGTCGGGAACCTCCACAAGGGCTCCCGCTGCATAGAACTGGGGATCAGCGAGAAGATCGTCGGGTGACTGGACCGGCGCCCAGAAGAAGTCTGGTTCTGCGGCGAATATCTCTGCCCACTCGGCCAGCGTCTTGGTGACGAAGATCTTGTCGAGTTCGCCGATCAGTTCTGGGCCATTCCTCGCCCGATCAGCAGCCGTCGCGAATCGCTCGTCGGTGATCCATTCCGGGTGCCCCACGGCGCGCGCCAGCGGTGGCCAGTGCCGATTGGCTTCAAGACCCACCACCCAAAAGCGCTTGTTGTCGCTAGTCACGTAGTTGTTTGTGGTGGGGTTGTACATAGTCTCGCGGTTGCCGACACCTAGTGTGAGTCCCCAGCCCACGGTGATCGACAGATCGAAACTGATCGTGTAGATACCTGTGCGGAACAACGAGGTGGAACAAAGTTGTCCCCTTCCGGTGTGTTCACGGCTGTATAGCGCTGCTGAAACAGCGGCTGCGGCAGCCATGCCCGCGTTGTGATCGCCCATGCCGCCCCTTTGAAACGGTGGGTTGCTTCCCTCCGGCGTGAGCATGTGGGCGATACCAGAACGGGCCCAGAAAGCGGCGATGTCGTATGCCGCGCGGTCTTTGTCAGGGCCTTCAAGCCCGAACCCGGTGATTGCTGCGTACACCAATCGGGGATGTTCCCCCAGCAAGGTCTCATGGTCCAAGCCGAGGCGTTCGAGCCCAGCGAGCCGTACATTTGTGACGAACACATCTGCCTGCGCTATCAGCTCCTTGGCGATGGCCAAGCCGTCATCATCAGTGAGATCCAAGGCGATACTGCGCTTGGACCGGTTGTCCAGTTCGAACACGGGGTTGGTGGGCATGTCTCCGCCGAGCATGTTTTGGAAGGTGCGGGCCGGGTCGCCACCGAGAGGCTCAATCTTGATCACATCGGCGCCCCAGTCCGCCAAGATTCCTCCCGCGGCGGGTCCCGCGACCCAAACTCCAATCTCAACGATCCGTACGCCCTCAAGTGGTCCTGGCAATGCTCTGCTCCTCGGTCATCGACTGAGTTGTCCCAACGCCATCAGTCTGGCCTATCGCTCAACTAGAGACACTTTCGAGCCTGTCGTAGCACTGGCCGGTTCTGTGTGAGCGGTGGTTTGAGGCGAGTTCCACTGGGATTCGTGAGTTGCGTGATTGATGGGATTCTGTTGGAGACATGCGAGGCTTAGGGAATGTCTGAGTTGCGGGCGCTGGTGGTTTGCACAGGAAACACCTGTCGCTCTCCGATGGGTGAGGCGATATTGCGAGAGCGGTTCACCTCCGCAGGTATAGACGCAGCGGTCACGTCGGCGGGGACGTTGGGGTGGTCGCAGCGCCCGGCTAGCAAACATGCAGTCACGGCCATGGCCGAAATGGGGTTGGATATCGGCGGGCATGTCAGTCGCCGTATCGCTAGCGGTGATCTCGACGTAGATCTGGTGGTGGCCATGACCAGAATCCACGCAGGCGCGGTGATCGGACGCGATAGCGAACTAAGGACGCGAGTGTTCCTCCCTTCAGAGTTCAGTCGCTTAGCGACGGATTCGCCGTCCATGGGGCTGACGACACCCTCGAGAGCTGCCATGAGAGAACGAATCGAGGCGATCGGGGCAATGCGTGAGGGCGACCTCGTCGGGCGCCCGGCGGAAGAAATCGATGATCCGGCTGGTGAACCGTTGACTGCATACCGTGCCACGGCTGCCCGACTCGACCGTCACCTCAGCAGCCTGGTGGACGCTCTTCGGAGGTAGGTCGACCGGCTGAGCCACGGATTCGGGCTAATGGACTCGACCACCCTAAAGTAGATGTCAGCCTTCGCTGGAAAGTGAAAAAGGACGAGCCCATGTATGACCTACTGATTCGCAACGGAGTCATTGTCGACGGCACCGGCACTGACCGATACCTGGGCGATGTGGCCGTAAAAGAAGGAAAAATCGCAGCAGTTGGCCCCAAGATCGCAGGTGCGGCTGACAAAGAGATCGACGCCGCCGGGTGCATCGTGATCCCCGGCTTTGTTGATGTACACACGCACTACGACGGACAAGTCACCTGGGACCCGGTTCTCGAACCGTCTGCCAGCCATGGAGTCACCACGGTCGTCACAGGCAACTGCGGCGTCGGCTTCGCCCCGGTGAAGCCTGGCAGCGAGGATTGGCTGATTCAATTGATGGAAGGTGTCGAGGACATCCCCGGAGCCGCTTTGGCTGAGGGCATCGACTGGTCTTGGGAGACATTCCCGGAATATCTCGACAGTCTCGAAGGCAGGTCTTGGGGGCTCGACGTTGGCTGTCTGGTACCCCATGGGGCGGTTCGCGCCTACGTGATGGGTGAGCGTGGTGCCCGCAACGCACCCGCCAACAGCGAAGAGATCGCAGAGATGCGCAGAATCGTTTGCGAAGCCGTGACCGCGGGAGCCCTAGGCGTGTCAACCTCTCGGACCCTTGCGCACACAGCCATGGACGGTGAACCGGTGCCGGGTACGTTTGCCGCAGAAGACGAGCTCTACGCGCTGGCGAAGGGTTGTGCGGACGCGGGCCATGGGCTCCTGGAACTTGCACCGATGGGTTCGGCTGGTGAAGACACAGTGGCCCCCCATACCGAAGTCGACTGGATGGTGCGCATTTCCAAAGAGACGGGAGTGCCCGTGTCGTTCGTGCTGGTTCAAATAAACGACGAACCGGAACTGTGGCGGGCGTTGATGGACCGATCCGCGCAAGCCGCGGCCGCTGGTGCTTCTCTGCATCCCCAGATTGCCGGCCGGCTCAACGGAATCCTGCTCGGGCTCGAAGGTCTGAGTCCTTGGCGTCAGCGGCCTAGCTGGGACGAGATCGCCGATTTGCCGCTGCCCGAATTGGTGGCGGAACTCCACCGACCAGAGCGTCGCTCGGCGATCCTTGCTGAGACTCCCGATACCGACAATCCCTTCTCGCAGTTCATTCTGGGTTCGCTGCACCGAATCTATGTGCTCGGCGACCCACCCGATTACGAGCCGGGCCCGGAACGCACCATCAAGACGATGGCCGAAGCACAAGGGCGTGAACTTGATGACCTGCTCTATGACATGTTGCTGGAAGACGAAGGCAAGGCGCTGTTGTTGTTCCCCTTCCTCAACTATGCTGACGGCAACGGCGACGCGCTTCGCGAGATGCTGCAGCATCCCGCGGGAGTCGTCGGGTTGAGCGACGGGGGAGCGCACTGCGGCGTGATTTGCGATGCCTCGCAACCGACCTGGCTGCTTACCCACTGGGCCCGCGACCGCACTCGTGGTGAACAGTTGCCACTTGAGTTCATCGTCAAGAAGCAGAGCCATGACACCGCTCGCCTCTTCGGTCTCGATGATCGGGGAACGATCGAAGTGGGTGCCAAAGCGGACCTCAACGTGGTCGACTTCGACAATCTGTCGCTGATGCCGCCCCGCGTTGCCCATGACCTGCCAGCGGGCGGCAAACGCTTCGTGCAATCCGCCAAGGGCTACCGAGCGACAATCGTCAGTGGCGAGATCACCCGCCAAGATGATGCTGACACGGGAGCGCGCCCGGGACGTTTGGTGCGAGCCGGCAGCGCCGCCTGACCTGACCAGAAACAACTTTGACTAGAAACAATATTTGACCAGAAACGATTTCATAAAGGACCACAATGTTTGATCTTCTAATTCGCAACGGGACCGTTGTAGACGGCACCGGCTCAGACCGATTCACCGCCGATGTGGCCATCACCGATGGTGTCATCGTCGCTGTCGGCTCCAACCTTGAAGGCGAAGCCCGCGAAGTCATTGATGCGACTGGCCTGCTGGTAACGCCAGGTTTTGTCGACGTGCATACTCATTACGACGGTCAGGTCACTTGGGATGAAACGCTGGAGCCAACGTCGCTGCACGGTGTCACGACTCTGGTCATGGGTAACTGCGGGGTCGGGTTCGCCCCGGTCAAACCAGGTACCGAAGATTGGTTGATCCAGTTGATGGAAGGCGTTGAAGACATCCCCGGAGCAGCCTTGAGCGAGGGTATTGAGTGGGACTGGGAGACCTTCCCTGAGTATCTCGATGCTCTGGAGCAGCGCAAGTGGTCAGTCGATGTTGGCACCCAGATTCCGCACGGGTCGGTGCGTGCCTATGTGATGGGGGAGCGGGGCGCGCGCAACGAAGCTGCCTCGCCACCCGAGATCGAAGCCATGGCCGAGATCGTGCAGGAAGCCGTGGAAGCCGGCGCTCTGGGTGTGTCGACGTCGCGCACCCTAGGACACCGGGCGATGGATGGCGAACCCGTGCCGGGTACTTTCGCGGCCGAGGACGAACTGTTTGCGTTGGGTCGAGCTCTGCGAGACGGTGGAGGGGGAGTCTTTGAGCTAGCGCCTGCTGGTGCCGCGGGACTTGATCTTGTGGCACCGATGCGCGAAGTCGATTGGATGCGCCGGCTCTCCGCGGAAACCGGTCAACCGGTCACCTTTGCGATGCTGCAGGTACCAGGCGCACCCGATCTCTGGAAAGAGCAGATGGCGGCTTCGCTGGCCGCTACTGAAGAAGGCGCCAGGTTGTATCCCCAGGTTGCGGGTCGGCCGTTCGGAGTGCTGGTCGGATTTCAGACAGGACATCCCTTCATGCTCCGCCCTACGTACCAAGCACTCGCCCACCTCCCGATCGAAGAACGAGTAGCAGAACTGCAACGACCGGAGGTTCGAGCCGCCGTTCTCTCTGAGGAGAATGCCGAACGCCAAGGTTCGGTCCACGAGGGTGTCGCCATGCTCGTGGCCGGGATGCTTCACAATCTCTACGTGCTCGGCGACCCCCCAAACTACGAACCGACTCGGGAACGTTCTGTTGGCGCAATTGCAGAGGTCACCGGTGTCTCGGCCGAGGAAGTCGCTTACGACGCGTTCCTGGCTGAGGACGGCAAGGCTCTACTGATGGCCCCGCTCTACAACTACGTGGATTCCAACCACGACGTGATCCGCGAGCAGCTCACACATCCTCAAGCAGTGGTGGGGTTGGGCGACGGCGGAGCGCACTGCGGCTTGATCTGCGATGCGTCCTTGCCGACCACCATGATTTCGCACTGGACACGCGACCGTCATCGCGGCGAGCAACTTCCGTTGGAGTGGGTCGTGCGCAAGCAGACCAAAGACACCGCCGAACTCTTCGGAATGGGTGACCGCGGCACAATTGAGGTTGGACGCCGGGGCGATATCAACATCATCGATCACGACAAGATCAACTTGCGGACGCCTGAGCTGGTTCACGACCTTCCTGCTGGCGGCCGACGGCTGATCCAGAAAGCCGAGGGCTACGTGGCAACGGTCGTTGCCGGGGAGATTACTCGCAAGCAAGGCGAAGATACCGGCGCACGACCCGGCCGCCTGGTCCGCGGTCGACGCTGATCCTCGTTTTGGCAGAACGCTGACCCGGTCTAATCGACGCGGGCCCGTTTTGGGAAGCTTCCCGGAGTTGTGGTGAAATGCGGGCGTATGGCTGAACTCCAAGACATTGATTTCACCCTCGAGTACCCTTATACCCGTACCACCGGACCGATAATCGGTCCGTTCCTGACCGGTCTTCGAGACGGTCGAATACTCGCTACAAGGGTTGGGGACAGAGTGATCTGCCCACCGGTCGAATACGACTCCGACACTGGCGCAACCGTCGGCCCCGAGAACCTCGTCGAGGTTGGTCCCGGCGGCGAGGTCACCGGCTGGACATGGGTCACACAACACACGTCGAAGCATCCTTTTGAGCATCCTTTCGCGTTCGCCCAGATCAAACTCGACGGGGCGGACACGACCATGTTGCATGCCGTCGATGCCGGCTCCGAAGACGCAATGTCAACCGGAATGCGCGTGGTGGTGCGTTTCCGTGGTGAACGGCTCGGCACGATCAACGATGTCTATTTTATTCCTGGTGACGAGCCGCCGACTGCGCCAAAAGTCGATGACGATGCTGAGCCGGTGATGATCACCGAGCACTTGATCGGCGTGCGCATACGCGAACCGTTGCTGCCTCATCGCCGTCGCTTCGCCGAGGGGTTGCTGGCAGGAAAGATCATCGGGCAGCGCAGCCCGGCTGACGGCAAGGTACATGTGCCTAGCCGCGGCTACGACGCCACTAACCGGGTGCCTATGACCTCGCAGCACGATGTGGAGGTGGCCGATGTCGGCACTGTCACTTCGTTCACCGAGATAGTGCCGGTCCAGTATCACGGGCAGACCGAGACAGAGCCTTACATTCGTTGTTCGGTGCTCCTTGACGGTGCTGATACGACGGTTGGAGGAATTGATATTCGCGATATCAGCATTGAGGATTTCCGTGTTGGCATGCGCTTGCGGATGGTGTGGCGCGACAGCGGTGACCGCAGGGGGGATCTCGACAATCGCGGCTACGGCCTCAACGAAGAGGTGTACGAGCGCTGGGAACCGACGGGCGAGCCTGATGTCGACCCCGATTTGTTGAAGGAGCACAACTTCTAATGTCGCAGTCAACACTGTCTAAATCAGCACAGCCTCAGTCAGCACTGTCTAAATCAGCACAGGCGAATCGCCACGAGAACGACATTGCCATCGTGGGCTTTGCTCAAACCGACGCCCACGTCCGCTACGACGGGCCCGAAGTCGTCCTCATTATGGAATGCGTCAACGCACTGCTAGCCGATGCCGGGATTGAGCGGTACGACGTCGACTTCACCATTGCCGGGAGCTGCGACTACCTCAGCGGTATGCCGTTCGCCTTCGTGTCAAACGTCGATGGCATGGGGGCTTGGCCCCCGGTTTATGAATCGCATGTCGAGATGGACGGTGCCTGGGGGCTGTTCGAAGCGTGGTTGCGCCTGCAGATGGGCGACATTGACATTGCCATGGTGGTGGGCTCGGGGAAGTCCTCCCCGTGCAACGCCCGTGAGGTTTTCCATCTACAAGCCGATCCTTATGTTGTGGCTCCGCTCGGACTCGACCCCGACGCCATGGCTGGAATTGCGGCCCGCTCGCTGATCGAGGAGCGCAAGGCAACCGAGGCTGAAATCGCCGAAGTCGTGGCGCGCAGCTACACCGCAGCGGCGAGCAACCCCCATGCCCAGATCCAGAGCACGGCCACGGTTGAAGAACTTCTTACCGCTCCCTACGACATGGCGCCGTTGCGGGCCCATGATGTCTCACCCAAAGCAGACGGTGCGGCCGCGCTGCTGATCGCGCGTCGAGACCGGGCCCGAGAGATCACCGACAACCCGGTGTGGATCACCGGACTCGACCACCGCATTGAATCACATCACGCGGGATTGCGTGACCTCACGGATTCGCCGAGCACCCGGTTGGCAGCCGCAGGATCCGGAGTTGCCGATGGAGCAGTTGATGTGGCCGAGCTACACGTCACCCATGCCCACGAAGAAATCATTTTGCGCAACGCCTTGAACCTCGACGGAAGCACCGAGGTGAACCCGTCGGGAGGACCGCTCGCAGGTGATCCAGTCATGGCAACCGGATTGGTCCGTGTTATCGAAGTCGCACGACGGATCGCCGCTGGTCAAGCTCGTCGGGGAGTAGCCCATGCGTCCTCGGGCGCAGCATTGCAACAAAACTTGCTGTGTGTTTTAGAAGGAGGAGCCTGATATGGCTCGGCCATGCGCAGTCGTAGGTATTGGTCAGACGAAGTACAAGCGTCGCCGCGATGATCTGTCGCTCGACGGTTTGGTACGAGAGGCCGCTCTGCGGGCCCTTGAAGATGCCGAAGTGAGCTTTGCCGATATTGACGCAGTGGTGCTGGGCAAAGCCCCTGACGCGTTGGAGGGCGTGATCATGCCCGAGTTGTCCCTAGCCGATGCGCTCGGAGCAGTCGGTAAGCCGATACATCGAGTTCACACGGCCGGATCGGTTGGGGCGTCAACCGCCATCTCCGCGGCTGTATTGGTTGAGAGCGGCCGTTACGACACGGTTTTGACGGTCACCTACGAAAAGCAGTCAGAGGGCAACGCCACATGGGCATTGTCGGGCGGAAAATCAGGTGGCCAGGGAGCCGGTGGTACCTTCGCTCCATGGATTCGAGAGTACATACGGCGTTCGGGAGCGCCAGAACACATTGGCTGGCAGGTAGCGGTCAAGGACCGCCAGAACGCCCTGAAGAACCAATACGCGCATCTGCATCTCGACGACATCAGCATCGACATGGTGAAGGAATCGCCGATGCTTTGGGATCCACTGCATTTTTTGGAGTCGTGCCCTTCCTCAGATGGTGCGGCAGCGATGGTGCTGAGCTGTGAGAACTTGGTTTCCCGCTCGCCGAATCCGCCAGCTTGGGTCTTGGGACACGCCAAGCGCACCGAGTTTTCGAGTTTCCCCGGGCGTGACACAGTCAAACCCCAAGCAGGCGTCGATTGCGCTGCTGCGCTCTATAAGGAGGTCGGCATCACTGATCCGCGGCGGCAGATCGACACGGCGGAGTTGTACGTACCGTTCAGTTGGTACGAGCCGATGTGGCTTGAGGGGCATCTGATCGCACCGGATGGGCAGGGGTGGAAGATGACCGACGAGGGCGCCACGGCCCTGGACGGGGATTTTCCCGTTAATTGCTCAGGCGGTGTCTTGTCATCCAACCCGATTGGTGCTTCGGGAATGATCCGCTGTCTTGAAGCTGCCAATCAGGTGCGTGGCACTGCAGGTGATTATCAGGTTGACGGAGCGCGAGTTGCGCTCGGCCACGCATATGGGGGCGCGGCTCAGTACTTTGCCATGTGGATCGTGTCCTCGGAACTAGACCCGGTGTTCTCTTGAGCCTGTGTTCTTCAGCCCCCGTGTTTTCTAGGCACCATATTGTCTAGACCGACCGCACCAAGACCAATGACTGGGGTACCGCTATGACTTCTGAGGTGGCCGATCTTGATGGGCGGGTGGTGATCGTCACCGGGGCCGCCAGAGGTTTGGGGCGTGCTCATGTGATGGCTTTCGCGGCGCACGGCGCTCGGGTTGTGGTCAACGATCTTGGCGTTGAGCGCGATGGCACACCGTCAACCAGCGACGCTGCGAACGAGGTTGTGGCCGAGATAGTCGCCACTGGAGGCGTTGCGGTCGCGAACGCGGCTGATGTGGCCGATTGGGACCAAGCCGCGGCGCTGGTTCGTCAAGCGATTGATACCTACGGAGGGCTCGACACGCTGGTCTGCAACGCCGGGTTTCTCCGTGACCGCATGCTCGCGGGAACGTCGGAGGATGAATGGGACAGCGTCACGCGCGTGCATCTGAAGGGCCATTTCGCTCCCGCACGCCACGCCATTGAGTACTGGCGCGACCGGGCCAAAGCAGGGGAGCCGGTTACGGCCCGAGTGGTCAACACATCTTCGGGGGCTGGTCTGGCCGGATCAATCGGCCAAGGCAACTATGCGGTAGCCAAGGCCGGGATCGCGCTTCTCACCATCCAGCAGGCTGCGGAGTGGGGGCGTTATGGCGTACTTGCCAATGCCATTGCCCCCGATGCTCGCACCCGCATGACCGAGGGCATCTTCTACAGCTCTGAGATCCCCGAAGGCTTCGACGAAAAGGCTCCCGAGAACGTATCTCCTTTGGTTGTGTGGTTGGGCAGCGCCTCCTGCGACGTGACGGGTCGAACCTTTGAGAACACTGGAGATCAGCTCAACGTTTGCGACGGGTGGCAGAAGGGCCCGGTTGTCTCGGTTGGCGGCCGGCGTATGACGGTCACCGAAGCGGGTGAGCTGGCCAACCGCTCGATTGCGGGCGAGCGTGCTCCGCAACCGGTGCATGGAGCGCGGAGCTAGCGGAGCAGTCGATGGACTTTGATGACACCGCTGAGGAAGCCGCGTGGCGTGAGCAATGCCGTGACTTCTTGAGTCGGCACGCTGAGTTGTTGCCCAAAGAAGTTGATCTCAGCCAGAGCTACTGGGCAAAGCCTCCCAGTGCTGCCGAGAGCGCTGCCTACACGGCACGTTGCCGCAAGTGGCAGCGCACCAAATACGACGCAGGTTGGGCGGGTTTGGCGTGGTCTACTGAGTACGGGGGGCGCGGGCTAACGGGTCATCTGGCTGGTATTTTCGCTGAGGAGGAAGCCCGTTACGACCTGCCGATGGGCCAGTTTGCACAGTCGATCGGCATGGCTGGCCCGACGATTATTGCCCATGGCACAGACGCCCAAAAGAGCCGCTATTTGGAACCCATGCTGACGGGAGAGGAAACCTGGTGTCAGCTATTCTCCGAGCCCGGGGCAGGCTCGGATCTGGCTGGTCTGCGAACGTCTGGCGTGCTTGACGGCGACGAGATCATCGTCAACGGACAGAAGGTTTGGACTTCGAGCGCTCGTGAAGCCGCGCATGGCATGTTGTTGGTGCGCACCGATGTTGATCAGCCGAAGCATCGGGGAATCACGTATTTGTTGCTCGATATGACTACTCCGGGGATTGATATCCGTCCCCTGAAGCAACCCACGGGGCGTTCGGAGTTCAACGAGGTTTTTCTTGAAAATGTTCGGGTGCCTCTTGACTGTGTTGTCGGTGGGATCAATCGGGGCTGGGGTCCGATTCTGACCACCCTGAGCAACGAACGAGCTGGGATCGGCGGTCAGGTTTCTTATATTGGCGATGTGATCGAGTTGGCTCGGCGTTTTGGAGCAGCCGGTGATCCGGTCATTCGCCAGCAGCTCGCGCGCTTGTACACGATTGTTGAGACGATGCGGTTTCTCGGCTATCGGGTTCGCACGGCAACCTCGCGTGGTGAGCAGCCTGGTCCTGAGAGTTCGGTGCTGAAGCTGGCGGCGTCTCGTCGGTTGGAGATGATGGGTGATTTGTCGATGGCGATCATGGGTCCAAGCGCCACGCTTTACGGCAGCGATGCCGTGTTCAATGGGTTTTGGCAGAACTACGCCTTCTTGGGGCAGTGGATGTCTCGCATCGGTGGAGGCACCGATCAAGTGCAGCGCAACATCATCGGCGAGAACGTGCTGGGTCTTCCCCAAGAACCCAGGCCCGACAAGGGAATCCCCTTCCGAGAAATTCCCCATTAACTGTTGAGAAAAGAGTCAAGGACTTGCGAGCGGATTCTTTTGCTTGCACTCTTGGTTGGGTGAAGTCTGGTGCTTGTCGTAGCAAACGTGAAAAGTGGGCATATTTTTTTTGTGACACTTCTCGTCGTATTGATTCCGCCGAGTTTCAACTGGGTCTTTGGTGTTCCCGGCAACTTGCAGTTCCTCGCTTACGCCATTGCTTGTGCGGTAGCGCTAGGCGGCATACGCGTGTGGGAACGTTGGGGGCGTCATCGGTTTCCCTTGCCGTCTGGGATAGAGACCGAGGTGAGTGCATGAGCGTCCGTTTTGTCGGCATCGTCGTGTAACCCCCGTGGCGACCAGATGGTCAAACAAACAAGAAGTGTCGCCTCCCTCCAGGGGTGTACGCGGCGCCCGCCTCTACGGAGCGGGCGCCGCTTCTGTTTTGGTGTTGTGTCGCGCGGTTGCGGCTCTGACTGCTTCGAGCGCGTCATCGAGCCCGATTCCCAGCATGGCGAGTTCAAAGACGTATCGATCAGCCGCGGTGGCCACCCTTTTGCGGCGTTCCTGGAGCGGTTCGCTGTGGGGGGGTTCGTCCACCACGAAAGTCCCGCGGCGGCCACGGCCTTCGACGATGCCGTCGTTTTCAAGTTCTCTATAGGCGCGTGCCACGGTTCCGGGAGCCAGATCAAGTGCAGCGGCGAACTCTCGAACCGTGGGGAGTTTGCTTTGGGGCTCGAGTCTCCCAACAGCGGCCATTACCGATAGTTGGGCGCGGAGCTGTTCGAATACCGGGATGTTGGTGCCTGTTTCGAGCCGGACTACGAGCCGTTTCTCGAACCCTCGCTGGTCGCGATAGGAGACGATCGGAGCGCGTTCAGTGTCTTCCATATTGACTATTGTATCAATACAAACTACAGAATTAAGACCTCAATATGGAAAATATTATTGAAATTTCAGGAAATTGACCCCACTTGGTGCTGATACATAATATGATTGTATCAACTTAACAAGAAACGGAGAATCCGTCATGAAACTCGTCACTGCGGTGATCAAGCCCTTCAAACTCGAAGATGTGAAATCTGCGCTCGCTGATATCGGCGTGGCTGGCATGACCGTGTCAGAGGTACAGGGCTTCGGCCGCCAAGGCGGTCACAGCGAAACGTATCGCGGGACCGAATACCGGGTGACTTTCACGCCCAAGACCAGAATCGAAGTTCTTGTCGAAGACTCGACAGCCGACGGTGTGGTCGAGGCGATTCTCTCATCTGCACGGACCGAGAAGATCGGCGACGGCAAAGTATGGGTCACGCCGGTCGATACCCTCGCTCGGATCCGAACCGGAGAACTCGGCGTCGACGCTGTCTAGAGTCTACCGAATTCATTCGACTGGGCCGAGTTCGCCGAAACCGCCGAATTCGCCTCTCTGGTTGGCGCGAGTAATATCTGATCGCGGCGCATCAATGGGAGAGGCAACGGGAGAGGCGAAGTGAGCGAACAGATTCTCAATGCTACGACGTTCTGGGAACTGCTCGAGCGTCGTACTGCGCTTTCAGGCGACCGGCTGTTCCTAGTCGACGATGCCGGTCGGCAACTCACCTATACAGAGTTCCGCGACAAAGCCGAAAGAGTTGCGGCAGGTCTGCACGGCTTGGGAATAGCTGAGGGCACTCCGGTCACCTGGGAGTTACCCACTCGGATCGAAACAATCGTCTTGAGCTTTGCGCTGTCGCGCCTCGGCGCAGTCCAGAACCCGATTATCCACATCTACCGACATCGAGAGGTCGGATTCTGCATCGCCCAAACGGGAGCGCGCTTCGTCTTGACACCTGGAGTCTGGGGTGATTTTGACTACCACGCCATGGCAACCGAAGTCAGCCAAGATCTTGATCCCCGACCCCAAATCCTCGACGGCTATTCGAATCTTCCCGAAGGCGACCCACAGACGCTGCCGGCCGCCCCGACTGATGGCGACGCAGTGCGCTGGATCTACTACACCTCAGGCACCACATCAGATCCCAAAGGAGTCAAGCACTCCGACAAGACCCTGATGGCAGCAGGAACTGGGCTGGCTCTGGCACTGGAAACCAACGCCGAAGATATGGGCACCATCGCCTTCCCGTACGCCCATATCGGCGGTCCTGACTTCATCGTGATGCTGCTAGCCGACGGCTTCGGGGCGATCCTGATCGAAAAGTTCACTCCCGCTACGGCGGTGGCTGCCTACGCCGAGCACGGAGCGACGATCGTCGGTGGGTCAACCGCTTTCTACCAGATGTTCTTGGCCCAAGATCAACAACTCGGCGGTGGATCTATGCCCCGGTTACGAGCCATGGCCGGTGGTGGCGCCCCCAAGCCCCCAGAGATCTTCTTTGAAGTCAAAGAGAAGATGGGCATACCGATCGCGCATGGCTATGGCATGACCGAATGCCCGATGATCAGCCAGGGTTCGCCGTCTGACACCGACGAACAACTCGCCCACACCGAGGGTGCGCCGATCAGAGGTTGCGAGGTGACCATTGTGACAGCCGTTGGCTCCGTCGCGCCGCCGGGTACCGAAGGCGAGGTTCGTGTCACGGGTCCGATGCTGTTCTCGGGTTACACAGACACAAGCCTCAATGAGGAGGCGTTCGATGCACAAGGCCGGTTTTGCACCGGTGACCTCGGAGTCAAACATGCCGATGGTCATGTGACGCTCACCGGGCGTGTCAAGGACATCATCATCCGCAAAGGCGAGAACATCTCGGCCAAAGAGGTCGAAGATGTCCTCTACTCGCTGCCGTCGGTAGAGAATGCGGCCGTGATCGGACTGCCCGACTCCGAACGGGGCGAACGTGTTTGCGCGGTGATCGAGACCGCCGCGGGACATTCCGACTTGACTTTCGAGGAGATGACAGCGGCTTGCCGAGAGTCTGGACTGATGCTGCAGAAGACCCCCGAGCAACTTGAAATCTATCACGGACCGCTGCCTCGCAATGCCACCATGAAGATCCTCAAATACGAGCTTCGCGATCAATACAAAGACAAACAATGGCAATACAAAGACAAACAATGGCAATACAAGGACAAACAATGACCCTGACCATCTATCACAACCAACATTGAAACTCGTCAAGCAATGCCGTGGCGGTCGCCACGGAGATGAGCGTCGACTTCACAGAAGTTCGCTACATGAAGGACTTCCCCGACGAAGAAACGCTGCGAGAGTTGATAGCCAAGCTTGAAGAACCGGTCGAGAACCTGGTGCGCAAGGACGCTCAGTTCGCCAAACTCGGCCTCAACGAAGACGACTACGTCGGCGATGTCGATGCCGTCGTTGAGGTGCTCGAGAAGTACCACCGGCTGCTTCAGCGTCCGATTCTCGTCGGGCCTGACAAAGCCATAATCGGACGCCCTTTTGAAGGCGTGATGGCTAAGACTCGAGTGGCCGAGATGCTCAGCTCAAAAACGGATTGAGCCGGCAATGACCATCGCCGCTCCCGACGTTCATACCAACAATGCGCCTGTGGGGGAGACCATTGTTTCGGTTGGTCGGGTGAGCAAACCTAGCCAGGTTGACGCCAGCCGATACACAGACCCGGCTTGGGCCCGAATCGAAGAAGAAAAACTGTGGCCCACTACTTGGCAGTTGGTATGCACGCTCGACCATGTGTCTGGGTCGGGTGATGCCTTTGTCTACGATGTTGGCCGCCTCTCGATTCTGATAGTGCGCGGTGACGATGGCGAACTTCGCGCCTTCCAAAACGTGTGTCGACATCGCGGCATGCAGCTTTGCAACGAACATCAACGGGGCCTCACCGAACTGCGCTGTGTGTTTCACCGCTGGTCATGGAACCTGGCCGGGGAACTGAGGGAGGTGCCGTCACGCAAGGGCTTTGGCGCCTTGCTCAACGATGATTTTCCCCTTTTCGGCGCCAAGGTCGACACTTGGGGTCCGCTGGTGTTCGTCAATCCTGCTCCTGATGCCGAACCGCTAGCCGACTTCTTGGCGCCTGTTCCTGATGACATTGCTTGGGCCGACCTGGACGACTTCCGCTGCAAGGCGCTGATGTCGATCCCGGTCCCGTCCAACTGGAAGACGATCATCGACGGTTTCAGCGAAACCTACCATGTGCAGGGAATACACCCCGAGATGTTGCGCATGGTCGACGACGTGAACAGTCCTCAGACAATCTGGGAACGTCACGGCAAGCTCGTGCAACCCTACGGCTTGGCCAGTCCCCGTCTTCGCGGCGGTGCCACAAATCAGGAGATCTGGGAGGGGTTTGTGGAGGTGATGGGAGGACGCATTGGTCTGAGTGAGCCGGCCGATGCGGGCGTTTGCCCAGAAGTACCGCCCGGCTCAACTCTGCGCGAGGTGCTGTCCGACATGGTTGTGGATCACTTCGGTGCCACTGAGGGAGTGGATCTCAGCCGGTTCGGGCCCGACGAGCTGATGACCATGCAGCAGTACAACCTGTTCCCGAACATCACCGTGCTGGTGTTCGGTGATCTGCTCCAAGTGGTGCGAGCACGCCCAGGAGCGACTCCTGATGACGGTTACATGGACATCATCGCCTTTGACCGAGTCAACCCTGATGCTGGACGGAAAGAACCGCTGACCGCTGAAATGGATCCCGGTTCCCACAGTCTGGGACTGGTGCTCGATCAGGACGTCAAAAACCTCAAGCGTGCCCAGCGGGGGCTTCACGCACCGGATTTGACGCACCTCACACTGTCGGGCGAGGAATGCCGGATCGTCAACTTGCACCGCAATCTTGACCGTGTGACCGGATGCGACTCCGGTGTCGAACTCGCTTATCTGGACTGAAGGGCTTGTAGCGCCTGAATCATCTCGGCGAGGGCCTCGTTTGTTGATGTGGAGACAGTCAGAGACAGACGGTCTGCGTGGTCGCCGTATTCTTCGCTCAGCCGCTTGGCGCAATCGGCAGGCGTACCCCGCACCGCCAATAGCTCGACGACATCATCGTCGACGAGTTCGCCCAGCGTTGCCCAGTTCCCGGACTTGGTTATCTCACGAAGCCGGGGTTGCAAATCGCCGAGTCCGTGGTGGTCGAGCACGACTCGGTAAGCGGGCGTAGAACCATAGAAGGCCAGGTTGAAGCGGATTGCTGTGGTTGCCCGCTCGTACTGTTCGTCGGTCAGGCAGGGAGCCGCGATACAGCCAACGTTGAGCGTCAGCGATGAGCGTTCCCTGTCATTACCGGCGAGACCGGCCTCGATCATCGGTAGTGTCTGTTTCGCCAAGAACGCACCAGTGTTGAACGGATGGATGACGATGCCATCCGCGTGGGCTGCCATCGCCCGGGTCATGCGGGGGCCGAGCGCTCCCACCCAGATTTCCGGAACGGGATTCTTTAGTGGTGGCGGCACGAAGATTGGGGTCATCAGGTCGACTCGGTAGAACTCGCTACGGTGCGCAAGTGGTGTGTTGTCACTCCAGTTGGCCCAAATGGCGCGCAGTACCGTGATCAACTCGACCATGCGCTCAACGGGACGGCCCCAGCGCGATGAGAAGCGCCGTTCGACGTGAGGTTTGATCTGGGTTCCGAGTCCGAGAGCGAAGCGACCTCCGCTGGCCCGCTGGAGATCCCATGCTGAATAGGCGAGGTGCATCGGCGAACGAGGGAAGGCGATTGCAACGTTGGTGTAGAGGTCGACGTCGAGTTCGGTTGCATGTATCAGCGGAAAGAAGACATCGCTGTTTCCTTCGAAGGTGAACAGTCCGTCGATCCCGGTGGCGGCCAGGTCGGCGGCGCGTGCAGCGGCGGTGGACAGATCACCGGTGAACGAAACGTCGATCAGCATTCCCCGAAGCTATTCCAGAAGTTGCGCTCTCCAGAAGTTGCGCTCTCCAGAAGTTGCGCTCTCCAGAAGTTGGCTGGGTGTGGCGGCGAATTCTGTTGACTGAGGTCGCACAGCTAACATCTCGGCGTGCGTTCGGAAAGAACTCTCACCGACAATCAGGCTCAGCGCCGGCAACGAGTCCTGCGGGCGGCGATAGAACTCGCCGGCGAGGGCGGCTATGAGGGAGTGCAGATGCGTGAAGTAGCCGAGAGGGCCGATGTCGCTCTGGGTACCGTCTACCACTACTTCACCTCGAAAGACCATTTACTGGCGGAGTCGCTCGCCGAATGGATCCGAGGGCTTGAGGCCAACGTCGCTCGAAATCCCGCTCGTGGCGACACGACGCTGGAGCGGGTGCTGGATCTGCTGCGGCGAGTAACGCGGGCCATGCAAAGCAATCAGAAGGTCAGCGCCGCTCTCATCGGTGGATTGGTGGCACAGGGAGAGCAGGTGGCGGCCTGCCAACAGGAGATGCACGAGACCTTCAGCGCGATGCTCGGGAGCGCGTTTCCCAGTGACTATCCGCCCGACCGCCGTGACAAAGTAATCCGCTCCCTCGAACACATCTGGTTCTCAGAATTGATCGGCTGGAAGAACGGCTGGAACCCCTTCGAACAGGGTGTACGCGAGTTGGAGGACGCCGCCGAACTCTTCCTTGCCGACGATGTCCGACCGACGAGGGGACTAAGGGGAGAACTGCTCCACTAGTCGGTGGCGGTACAGCTTCCCGGCTTCTGTACGAGGTAGTTCGTCGACGATGAACACATGTCGCGGTGTGAGCTGCGAGCCGATCGTCTCTCGGCAATGGGTGATCACCGATTCGATCAGATCGTCGCTTGAGGCTTTGTCGGCAGGAATGATTGCCGCGGCCATCACCTGACCGAGTTCGACGTCGCTGAGTGCGAAAGCGGCACCGTCGCGAACTCCGGGATGGCCGAATAGCGCCTCATCGACACGAGCCGGGTAGAGATTCACTCCGCCTGAAACGATGCACTCGGCGGTGCGTCCGGTCAGATACAAATAGCCGTCGTCGTCGATGTAGCCGCGATCTCCAACCGTGTACCACTCACCGGAGGCGTCGAATGTTGCCGCGGTCTTGTCGGGGTCATCGTGATAGTGGAACGGGGTGGTGGCCCGTGACCATACGGTGCCGTCTTGGAGGGGTTTGGCTACTTCACCGTCGTCGAGGCGAATCTGCAGCCGGGTTGGGTCGGTTCGTCCCACACTGCCGGGATGCTCCAGCCATTCCTGGGGTTGAATCCAGGTTCCGGGTCCTTCTGTGGCGGCATACATCTCATGGATGATCGGCCCGAGCCAGTCGAACATTTGCTGCTTGATCGTGGCGCTGCAAGGACCGGCGCCGTGAAGCACGAAATTGAGGCTGCTCAGGTCGTAGCGGGTTCGGTCGGTGACCCCAAGCATTCGATGGAACATGGTCGGTACAAAAAATGCGTGGGTCAGCCGCTGCGTGTCGATCAGTTCAAGCGCGACCTCGGGATCGAAACGGGCCATGAGATGCACGCTGACACCAGCCCCGAGCGGCCATTCAGAACAAATTCTGCTGGGCCCGGAGTGATACAGCGGCGCTGGACAGAGCATCTGGTCGCCACGGTCGCCGTCGAGACCGAACATTGCCACCATGGCCGCGCCGATAGCTGCTCCGTTGCTTGTCGAGCCGGCGGCTTGGCGCACACCTTTGGGTCGACCCGTACTACCAGAGGTGTAGATCATCGAGGATCCGCGAAGACGTTGGGGATCTGTGGGCAATGGCTGGGATACAGCTTCAGCGAAGCTGATGAAACCCTCGACATGATCGCCAATCACGATTCGGGTCTTGATGTCGCGGGTCTCGTCGCTGAGTTCACTAACGCTGAGTTCACTAACGCTGAGTTCACTAACGAAGGTGTCTTCCGTGATGAGTGCTTGAGCGCCGGAATCGGCAATGACATATGCGATGTCGTCTCCCTTGAGGTGCCAGTTGACCGGCACCAACTGCAGCCCAGATCGCAGAGCGGCCTGCTGGGCGACGATCCATTCCGGGCGGTTGGTGCACAACAGCGCGACCACGTCACCTGCTGCCAATCCTGCATTCTGAAGGTAACCGGCAAGTCGTTCGGCATCCCAGTCAAGTTCCGCGAAGGTCAAGGCGCCATGAGCGCTTGAAATGGCCCGTCGCTCTGGAGTCAGACGCGCCACGGCGCTGATCTCCCGACCATGCTCAGCCGCACCGGTCTGCGGTTCAGGTTCTCCCACGCCAGCAAGTTTTGCACAACCGGAACTGCCTTCGACTAACCGCGGTTGAAGCGGTTGGTCGTGAGGCGGTTCTGGTAATCGAAGCTGGCTAGTTTTCGGTGCCGAACCATGTGTCGTGCAGTTGGCCGTGGACCCCACCCTCGATTGTTTCGAGGAGAGCGAGGTTGAGGCGTTCGCGTAGCTCAGGGTCGTCCTCGTTGAGCATCAACCCGTATTGGACTCTTTCAAAGTCGGTTCCGAGTGTTGTCACTTCCCCTGCGCCTTCTCGGGCCGCATGGAAGTCGAGCACGGGAGCGTCGAACACGATCGCATCAACTTCGCCCTGCAAAATAAGGGGATAGGCCTCGTCAATATTGTCGACGAGCACAGGACCGACACCGATGGAAGGAAGGTACGTCTCGGCCGCGGAGTTTGTGGCGGTGGCTACGCGGAGGCCGCGCAGGTCCGAGGGCCCGGAAATGTCTGATCGCAGCTCACTGACCGCTAACGAGGAGGCGATGGCGGCGGTGAAGCTGGCAAAGACCAGGGTTCCCAAAGCAATCCAGATCAGGGCCAGTACACGGCCGCTGTTGCGGCGCGCCACCTTGTCGCCGTAGCCGACGGTGCTCATTGTCACCACAGACCAATAGAACGAGTCCCAGATACCCCGGCGGTAGGGAACCGCGAAATCGGGATTATGGTGGCGTTCTATGAGCCACACCAAGTGCGCGGCGATGAGCACCGCAATCCCGAATACCGCCAGCAACCAGGGAAGGTCCGACGAGGCGATGGCGTCGAAGAATGTCAGGATCCGATCGCCGATATTCTGCGAGTCCCGCGTGGGCGTCAGGATGGTCAGGCCGGAGTCAAGTACGGGCAGGGTGAAATCGACCAACTCCTCGCGAGATTCAGTGATCGACACTCCTCCGAGTCCGACTTGGGCGACACCGCGATCTATGTCGTCGATTTGTTTGGCGACGGTGTCCACCGCGTAGATCTCCACAGACATACCGAGTCTGGCTGCAAGCAGCCGAACGAGTTCCACTTCAAATCCGCTGTAGGAGCCATTCTCGTAAATCACGAACGGCGGGACGGGGCGCGCCGCAACCCGCAGGGTGCCAGCGTTGGTGGTGTCGTCGGCTGCGGAGTCCGTCAGGGCGACCGCGTCGGGATCCGCGGTGAAGATCCATTCGTTGACCGACGCCAGGTTGGCGTCCACCCACTCCTGGGCGTGGCGTTGTATGTCCTCGGGGTCCCCGCCTTCTCTCACCAACCTCGCGTTCTGCGCGGATATGTCATCAAGCGGGATGATCACCTGCTCTAGAAGCCGTCGAACCGAGGGGTTGGCGTCGAGGAAGTCGGAGTTGGCCACTGCTCTGATGTCGTTGGGGGGCCAGCCCGTGGCGCAGGGATCGTTGGCGCAACCGGGAATCCCGGCGATGACAGCCTGTTCGAGGTCGGCCTCGGTGCCCTGCGGGAGCGACGGGAACGGCGTCTCCAGCCACACCACATCGTCGCCCGGAGTCAGCACGCCGACGGTCCAATTGGGGGTCCAAGTGTAGTAGAGCACGGGTTTTCCGGCCCGTTGGCGGGCGATGGTCTCTGCTATCAGGGGCGAGTACTGGCCTTGAACGTGCTCGACGGTCGCGGTGAGTCCATAGGCTTCCAGATGATGGTCGATGGTGAGTGCGCACGACCACCCGATTTCGCATCCCACTAAGTCGGCTCGCCCGTCGCCGTCATGGTCGAACAGAGCAGCCAGTTCGGGATCAGCGAGGTCACCCAGGTTCGTAATTCCGTGGGTCTCGGCGGTGACCGCATCGACAAAATAGCCTTGTAGCGCTCCGTCGTCTACGGCCGTGCCGACTTTTTCGACCGATTCGCGGTCGGCAACGAACACATCGTGAGCCGGGAACCAGCCGTTGACCCACAGGTCCACATCTCCTGTAGCGACGGCATCGTAGAACTCTGGGTTGCCCATGGTCACTGGGCCTTCAACTCCGTAGCCCAAGCGCTCAAGTAACAGCCTGTAGACCTCGGCCTGGAACCAACCGGTGTCCCAGGTGGCGCGTGCCATGCGTACCGAAGAATCCGTTGATTGTCCATGGTTGGTCGCCCCGCCGGGCGGTTGCAGGAGCACCACAAGCGTTAGGATCGCCAGGACTGCGCTGACGGCTCGGCGCATGGTTGAACCCCCTTGGATAGGGCCAACGTTAGTCCGCTTATGGTCGGGACATCTGATCAGTGTTTTCGCAGGCAATGCACGATGCTAGGGTTACCAATTTTTGTCAGTTCAAGTTTTGCTTGACGGATATTCTAGCCGAGTGCTAAAAACCCTTGTGACAGAACCGGAGGGGCCGTAATGGATGAAGGCGAAGAAACCACAGGAGCGGGAGATCCACGGATCCACCGAAGCCCCGACGACACCGACATTAATCTCACCGATGCCACTCTGGCGCTGCACGATTGGGAGGAGGAGGAGGAGCGCGAACGCGAGGCGGCGATCAGCGCCCGCGCCAAGTTCGAGGGGCTCCAGATCGATCCCGACATTGACTTCTACCCTGAAGTCGCGGACCGTGAGCCGGGGGACCGCAACATTGTGCGGGCCGGGTTTGACATCCATCCGCAGGTGACCCTCTGGTCTGCGGGGTTCCTTTCGGTCTTTATCGGTTTGTCTCTCCTCTTCTCCGAAAGGACCTCGGACGTCTTCAACGAGATTCTCAACTTCATCAACGGGAAGTTGGGGTGGCTCTACATACTGGACTTCAACATATTCGTAGGCGTGGCGCTGTTCTTCGCGCTCAGCAGGTACGGCAAGATACGGCTCGGCGGCCCGTTCGCCCGACCGGAGTTCTCGACAGTGTCTTGGTACGCCATGTTGCTGTCAGCGGGACTTGGCATCGGGCTGATGTTCTGGGGAGTTGCGGAGCCAATCTTCCATCTCAGCTCTCCGCCTCCGCTTTTCGGCGTGGAGGCCAACACCGGCGCCGCTGCAAAAGCGGCGATGGCCACGACCTATTTGCATTGGGGAATCCACGGATGGTCCCTTTACGCCCTGGTCGCGCTGGCGTTGGGCTTCTTCGCTTACAACCGCGGCCTTCCGCTCACGTTCCGCTCGATCTTCTACCCGATCCTCGGACCGAAAATTTACGGAAACTGGGGTAACGCCATCGACACTCTGACCGTCGTGGCGACCCTGTTCGGTCTGGCGACTTCGCTGGGCTTTGGAGCGGGTCAGGCTTCGGCAGGGCTCAACAAGTTGTTTGGCACACCCGATAACACGGCCTTCCAGGTCCTGCTCATCGCGGCAATTACAGGTTTGGCCACCATCTCGGTGGTCGCGGGACTTGACGCGGGCGTGAAGCGTCTCAGCGAACTCAACATCTGGCTTGCGGCGGCCTTCCTGCTCTTCGTGCTGCTGGTCGGCCCGACGTTGTTTATTCTTTCGCTGTACACCCAGAGCTTGGGCTACTACGTGCAGGTCTTGCCGGAGTTCGCCTTCTGGAACGAGGCCTTCTCAGGCACCTCTTGGCAGGCGGGCTGGACGATCTTTTACTGGGGTTGGTGGATCTCGTGGTCTCCGTTCGTGGGGATGTTCATAGCCCGAATCTCCAAAGGGCGTTCCGTGCGGGAACTGCTCATGGGAGTCATCTTCCTGCCGACGATCTTGTGCTTCCTCTGGATGGCCGTCTTTGGCGGATCAGCGATCGACCTGCAACTCAGCGGCGAACGCGATGTGGCATCGGCTGTCAATGAAAATGTGGCAACAGCACTCTTCGACATGCTTGAGGCGTTTCCGCTGACAGAAGTCGTCTCGATGGTCGGAGTGCTGTTGTTGGTCTCGTTCTTCGTAACCTCGTCAGACTCGGGTTCTCTGGTCGTTGACCACCTCACATCGGGTGGCAAGCTTGACTCTCCCAAACCCCAGCGAGTGTTCTGGGCGATCATGGAAGGTGCCGTGGCAGTGGTACTGCTTATCGGCGGAGGGCTCGGTGCGCTGCAAACGGCAGCCGTAGCTACCGGGCTGCCGTTCGCGCTGATCCTTCTGGTGATGTGCTGGAGCATGCACAAGGCTTTCAAAGAGGAACTCGACATGCTCGAGGACCACTACGACGATGTGATTTTCCGCAGTCGCCACAAGGGTCTGATCGAGAAGGTCGGGGCCCGTCTCAGCGAGGGGACCAAAAAGTGACCGGCACACTTGAGAACAGGAGTACCTCGACGACGACATCATCGAGGACATCAGAGATGAAGAACCGCAACATCTTCGGCAGAACAACAACACTGATTGTCGGCTTGCTGGCGATCGCGTCGCTTGTGCTCTCCGCTTGCGCGGAGGAAGACGACGACGGCATGGTGGCAATGGCCCGGGCGACCTGGGACAGCGGTTACATGCAGGCCGCGATCAATGCCCAACTGATCGGTGAGCTCGGCTATACGGTCAGCGACCCGGCAGACAGCACGCTTGATCCGAACGGCTTCTATCCCGCCTTGGACAGTGGCCAGTACGATCTCTGGGTCAATGGCTGGTTCCCGCTCCACGAGTTCTACTTGGAGGACGAGCGGGTCAGCGGCCTGTCCGTCGATCGCGATATTGAACCGGTTGGATACCAGGTGCGCTCAGGGGCCCTTCAGGGGTACATGATTGACAAGGCGACCGCCGATGCCGAGGGCATCACCTCCATGAATCAACTCGCCGACGCTTCGGTGGCTCGACTGTTCGACCAAGATGGCGACGGACTCGCCGACCTGATCGGTTGCAACGCTGGATGGGGTTGTAAGGAAACGATCGACACGCATATCTCAGAGCACGGCTGGGGCGAAAACGTCGAACAGATTTCGGACGAGTACAACGAACTGGTAAGCGGAGTTCGAGATCGGGTAGCGGCTGGAGAGCCGGCGCTGTTCTACGCATGGACACCGAACTGGACATACAAGGTGCTGACGCCAGGCAACGAAGTGGTGTGGCTAGAGACTGACGCTCTTGACGACGAGGAGGGGACCACCGAAGTGACTGGTCTGCGTGGTTGCGCCTCGGACCCGTGCAATCTCGGCTGGGCGGTAAGCAGCATCCGTGCGGTCGGCAACAAGGATTTCCTCGGAGACAACCCGGACATCCGCAGGTTGCTTGAGGTGGTGTCCATTCCGCTGTCCGACATAGCGGAGCAGAACGCCAGGATGGCAGATTCCGACGGATACTCCGAGGAAGAGATCTGGGCGGACGCCGCTGCTTGGATTGAAGCCAACCGCTCGACGGTCGACGGCTGGCTGGAGTTGGCTCAAGGCTGATCTGCGGGTTTACCCAAAGAACCCTAGGCGTCAGTGGAGAACAGGATTTCTTCACTGGCGCCGGTTCGCGTCCAGTCGAGTCGCGGACTCGCATTAGCGCGGAACGGGCAATCCGTTGTAGTTTGGGTGCCGCTGTCAAAGAATCAGGGGAGGGCGGTATGCCCGAAGAAGTGCTGCAAGCGCCACTAGTTCTTGAGTATCCATTCACCCGCACTACTGGACCGGTTGTGGGCCGATTCCTGACCGGTCTGCGAGAAGGTGTGGTGCTCGGCGTGAAACGAACCGACGGCTCAGTGATGTGCCCGCCGTTGGAATACGATCCGGCTGACGCATCGCCTTTGCACGAACTTGTGGAAGTACAGCAGAGCGGCACGGTTGTGTCGTGGTCGTGGGGCGGCCCGCGGCGTGATCAACAGCCTTTCGAGCAACCCGTCACCTGGGCTCTGATTCAACTCGACGGTGCCGACACCACGATGCTGCATGCCGTGCTTGTGGATGGTCCCGAGCAGATGTCGACCGGCATGCGGGTGCAGATCCAATGGCGTGAATCCCGTGAGGGGCATATCACCGACATCTGCGGATTCGTTCCCTGAGTCTGTCGAGTCAGTCGCGGTCAAGCCCTCGACAACGCCTGATCTTGACGCTGTCGAACCGGTGCAAAGCGTGCGCACGCCGATTCGCTTGACCTACTCCTACACCCCCGGTCGGGCCCTCTCGCAGTACCTCTATGCGATGAAAGACAAACGCATCATCGGTGATCGCTGCGGTGACACCGGCCAGGTGTTCGTCCCTCCCCGAGGTGTCAGCCCCGTGGCTGGCAAGGCGACAACCGAAATAGTTGATTTGGTTGATGTGGGATATGTGGAGTCGTTCAACATCACCCGCGTGCCGATTGCGACCCGCCCGGATCTTCAGCCACCGTATTGCTCGGCCTGGATTGTTCTCGATGGGGCGTCGGTTGGGTTCATGGGATTGGTCATCAACTGCGAACCCGAGGCTGTGCGCCTCGGCATGCGGGTCAGAGCGGTATGGAAACCCGACGATGAACTCGAAATCTCGGCAACCAACATTCTGGGGTGGGAACCGACAGGTGAACCCGATGAAGTAATCGCCGATATCGAACGTATCGGCCGAGTCGGCCCCCAGCAGAAGCAGGGAAGCACATCATGAAAGACGTTGCCATCGTTTCGTTCGCTCAGCGCCAGGAGGCGGCGATTCCCAACGAATCAGAAGTCGAAATGATGATCCCGTTGATGGAACAGGCCAAAGAGGCGGTTGGCCTGACTCAGAGAGACATGGGGTTCACCTGCTCGGGTTCCTCAGACTTCCTGGCAGGTCAGGCCTTCTCGTTTGTGATGACAATCGACGGCACAGGACCGGTTCCTCCTATCAGTGAGAGCCATGTTGAACAAGACGGTGCCTGGGCTCTGTATGAGGCGTGGGTCAAGCTGCAATGCGAAGACATCGACACCGCGTTCGTGTATTCCTACGGGAAGTCGTCACCGGGTTCGTTGCGTGACGTGCTCGCGACCCAGATGGATCCCTATTATGTGGCACCGCTTTGGCCCGATGCTTACGCCATCGAGGGGCTCGCGGCTCGGATGTTGTTGGAGTCAGGCAAGGTGAGCGAACGGCAGTTGGCTGAGATAGCCAGCCGTTCCCGGCTGAATGCGTCCGCCAACCCGCATGCGGTTCGCACCGAACAGAAGTCGGTCGAAGAGATCCTCGCGGAGCCGTATTTGTCGGATCCGCTGCGTCCTTCCGACATCGCGGCGTCCGCAGACGGTGGCGCGGCGATGGTTCTGGCTACCGGCGACCGAGCACGCTCGCTTTGTGAACGCCCTGTGTGGATCCGCGGGATCGACCATCGCAGCGATGCTCATACATTGGGTGTTAGAGACCTGACCTCAGCTTTCTCAGCAGCGATTGCCGCTGAGAAGTCTGAGGTCGCCGCTGACCGGATCGACTTCGCTGAGTTGCATGCACCTTTCACCACCTCAGAGGCGGTGTTGGCCGAAGCTCTTGGACTTGGCGATGGCGTGGTTGTGAATCCCTCCGGGGGTGCGTTGGCGGCCAACACGATGATGGCTGCGGGCCTGATTCGTTTCGGTGAGGTGTTCGAGCGGATCGCTCGAGGTGACGGTGACCGTGGTGTGGCTCATGCCAGCTCTGGTCCGTGTCTGCAACAGAACTTGGTTGCGGTGTTGGAGGGGGAGTGATCATGGGCAAAGAACGAACCGCGGTTATCGGAGTCGGCCAGACCAAGTACGCGTCGACCCGTGGCGATGTGTCGATGGCCGGTTTATTGCGGGAGGCCGCGCAGCGCGCTCTCGATACTGCTCACAAGACCTGGGCGGACATCGACGCGGTAATCATGGGTAAGGCCCCCGATTTCTTCGAGGGTGTGATGATGCCGGAGATCTACCTTTCCGAAGCTCTCGGCTGCGTCGGCAAGCCCATCATGCGGGTCCATACTGCGGGATCGGTCGGTGGGTCCACGGCCTGTGTCGCAGCTTCCATGGTGCAGAGCCGTGTGCATTCCACGGTGCTGACTATTGCTTGGGAGAAGCAATCTGAGTCCAACGCAATGTGGGCTCTGTCGCTTCCACAGCCGTTCACTACTTCGGTGAACGCCGGAGCCGGCGGCTATTTCTCACCGATCATGCGCCGTTATATGGCCATGAGCGATGCTCCTGAGCTGATCGGTTGTCTGGTGGCCTTCAAAGATCGTCAGCACGCTTTGAAGAACCCTTATGCGCATCTTCACCAGCACGATCTCACTTTCGAGCAGGTTGTCGAGTCGCCCATGTTGTGGGATCCGATCCGCTATTCAGAGACCTGCCCGTCGTCGGACGGCGCTTGTGCCATGGTTCTGACCGACGAGGCGGGTGGCGATGCCCACGACGGTCCGGTGGCGTGGATCAAGGGCACAGCAATGCGCTCAGAGTCGAACTCATATGGCGGGCGCAACATGGTGTCGCCAGCGGCCAGTGAGCAATGTGCTGATGACGTGTTCGCCCAGGCCGGTGTTCATGACCGCCGCAAGCAGATCGACGCGGTGGAGATGTATGTGCCGTTTTCTTGGTATGAGCCGATGTGGCTTGAGTCTTTGGGCTTTGCCGAGAAGGGTAAAGGCTGGCAGTTGGTCGAATCTGGCACCACCAAACTCGAGGGCGGCGACCTTCCGGTGAACTGCTCGGGAGGGGTGTTGTCGTCCAACGCCATCGGTGCGTCTGGGATGATCCGTTTTGCCGAGGCCGCGTTGCAGGTGATGGGCGAAGCCGGTGAGCATCAAGTCGACGGCGCGCGTACGGCGTTCGGGCACGCCTACGGCGGTGGCGCCCAGTACTTCGCAATGTGGATCGTCGCCAAAGACAAGTAGTTCCCCGCTGAGCCTGTTGGAAGGCTTCGTTGGTTTATGACCTTTGACGGGTAGGTGACTTCAGCAATCCAGAGGTCGTTGTGGAAGGGCCCGGCGTCGTCGTTGAGTGAGTACCCGCCGAACAGCAGGAGCTTGCCGTTGACCCCTTGAGGTGAGTAGCCGCCGATGGCTTCAATCCCGGGTGGTGGCGCTGAGGACCAGAGAAGGGTTCTGGTGTCGAAGATGATCGTTGCGTCACCGGTGACGGCTATGAGCACCTCGCCGACCCAGGTGGCGTTCGCTGCGCTGAGTGACGGCGAGGGTACTGGTGGGAGGCGTTTCCAGCGGTTTGTCTGCGGGTTCCACAATGCAGCATCGGTGCGTGGCCCGGCGTCGCTGGTGCCGCCGGCTACCAAGACATCGGTTCCGGTCCAGGTGACCAGAGCGTCCTGGACATCGTCGAGCGGGCCTTCTGCCAGTTCGCGCCATCTGTTCGTGGTCGGGTTGTAAGCGGCTCCGTCGTTGACCCATTTGTCGGTTACACCACCCCAGATCACCATCTCGGAACCGGTCCAGGCCGCTGAATGATCCGATCTGGCAGAAATCTTCGCGGCGCGGCTGAAACGCCATGTGTCGGTGGCTGGGTTGTAGGCAGCGCCTAGCCCCGAACGCAGATTGGATCCTGAAGCACCACCCCAGATGACCATCTCTGATCCGGTCCAGACAGCGGTGTGGCCCCAGACCCCGTCGAGCGGACTCGAAGCGATGACACGCCATTGATCAGTTGTCGGGTTGTAGGCCGCACCATCGGCGTGACGTTCGAGTCCGAACTGGCTTGAGCCTCCCCAGACAGTCAACTCTGTTCCGGTCCAAACCGCTGTGTGGTAGCGCCTGCCGTCTATTGGAGGCTCTCCGATTACATGAGCCACCTCCCCGGTGGCATCGAGAACCAGTCCTGTGGCGCTGAACTCGTCGTCAGTGATACCTCCCCAGATCAACGCTTGGTTGCCTGCGATGGTGAGGCTGTAATCGGAGCGGGGTGTTACCTCGCGGTCGACGTCGATCTTTGTCCAGTTGACGTGGGGTTGTGGGGTCGCGGCGATTTGTGTCTGGTCAACGGTGGCAAGCGGGAACGGTTCAATCAGCGAGATCACCAGCAGCAAGGTCAACGCCGGTATCGCCAAGAGTTGCGCGTTGGTGATCACCGTGGGGCGGGACAGGTCCCTTAGCGGCGGCAAAACCAGAGGCGTTAACCGCGACAATCCGAAGACACCGCAGATCACGACAGATTCAACGAAGCCAGGGTTCGTCAACACAGCCACTACCACAACGACATGCGGCGTAACTGAATGCCTGAAAGCCTGGCTACCAGACCCCAGCGCAGCGCCGAAACCGAAGGCACTGCGAACTGGTTTTCGTTGCGTCATGTCCGGTTCAGCCCGCTGGTGGGCTTGCGGTGATTCGGTTTGGCGTTTGTATCGGTCAGAGTCGATGAAGAGCATCGCGATCACCAACAAGAACCCGAACACGACTCTGTCGAATGTGCTAAGCGTCACCTGCAGTTCGCCCAAGATAAAAACGACGGATCCGACGAGGAAACCTGAGACCGCCAATCCAACCGCGAAGGCCAGAGCGAGTATCGGGCGTTTCCCCTGCTCCCACCAGCTAGATGTGGCCAGTTGGCCCGTGCTGTCCAGAGACGAACGACCCAGATTCGCGCCGGCAAGCCCGGCGAGCAGAGCGAGCAGTGTCCAACCCCAGGAGCCGGAATCTGCGAGCCACACGACCGCTACGGTCAACATGACCGCAGCCACGACTCTCACGGTTAGTTCCCGTTTGATCACTGAGACCCGATCGGTGGTTGCACTACTTGAAGCTGTCTGCGGTGGTCAGGAGTCATCGCTGTCCCTAGCCCGCGAACACCGCTTCGGTGGTGAAGGTCACGCCCCGTTCGAGGGTCTTGTGGACGGGGCAGCGCCGGGCTATGTCGGTCAAGCGGGCGCGCTGGTCGTCGTCGAAGTCGCCTTCTATGAAGATCTGGCTGCGTACGCGGTCGAGGTGACCGGATGCCTCGGACTCGCAGTCGTCGCAGTCGCGAGCGTGGACCCGGTCGTGCTCGTAGCGGGCCGACACAGAGTGGAGTTCCCAACCCTTGCGCTTGCAATACAGCGACACCGTGATGGCGGTGCAAGCAGCCACCGATGACAACAGCAGTTCGTAGGGATTGGGACCGGTGTCGGCACCGCCGACTTCAGGGGGTTCATCGGCGTGCCACAGGTGTGACCCGGATCGCAGTTCCACAGAGAACTCGGAGCCGGGTTCAATCTTGATATCGGCGGTGATGATGGTCATTGCCTCAGGCTACGCGAGCGAACGCCCCAAAGATCGGTGATGCCCGTGTGACGATTCGCGCATCTTCAGTTTTGATCCTCTTGCGCTTCTCCCTTTCGGTTCAAGGCTCTACCGTTAGGTGCATGGATCGCGACCCGAGCGATGAATTTGGTGGTGCTACCAACGGTGCTGTGAGTCCCGCCGGTACAGAGGCTTTGTCGCCTGCGTCCACGACAAAGCCTCCTCCTCCTCCTCCGCCGCCCCCGTCGCCCCACGGGTCGCCGCTATCGCCGTCACCACCTCCGCCGTCACCACCTTTACCGTCTCACGGTCCGCCTCATGGGCCGCCGCAGGTATCGGCTCGACCGTCGTCTGGCCCCGTGCCGTCCCCGCCGCCACTGCCCGGTTCACCGAGGTCAAGTCCGCCACAGTTCGGTGCGATGCCACCCAGTGCTCCGCCGTCGGTTACACAGCCTGCCGACAAACGTCGGGACTCTACAGTCTGGCTTAGAGGCATCTTCGTTCTGCTGACGGTATTCATGCTGCTCGCGGGTGGGTTCGTCGTCGGACAGCTCTGGTCGGACGACTCGACTGGGTCTTCGTCGCCTGCCACAGACGTTGCTTCTCAAGATCAACTTGACGGGCGTGGGTCCTCGGTCAGTTCAACTCCAAGCACTGACATGGTTGATTCCTTTCTTGAAGTGGATCCAGGTCCGGTGCCGCTGGAGAGGTCTCTGGAACCGGTGGCCGATGTTGCCGACGTGCTCAGTCCGTCGATCGTGGTGATAATCAGCGACGAAGCGCAAGGATCGGGCGTCGTCTGGGACGCTGAGAACGGTTACATCGTGACCAACAACCATGTGGTTGATCTCAGCACCAACGTCGAAGTTGAGTTCCCCGATGGACAGATAGTGGTCGGAACCGTCATCGGTGGTGATCCCAGTCGTGACGTGGCAGTCGTTGGAGTCGACCCCGATGAAGTCAATTCGTTGGTTCAAGCAGTATTCGCGCCTACCTCTGAAGTGAGGGTGGGACAATTGGCCGTTGCCATTGGCGTGCCGTTCGGGCTGGATCAGAGCGTTACAGCGGGGGTTGTGAGCGCGATCAACCGGGTACTTCGAGAGGGAGGTTCAGATCGAGACAATCCCAGTCCGGTAGAGATGATCCAGACCGACGCGCCGATCAACTCGGGCAACTCTGGTGGCGCTCTTGCCGACCGCTACGGCCGGGTCATCGGAATCAACACTCAGATCCAGACAACGAGTCTATCCGGTGGCAACATCGGTGTTGGTTTCGCGATCCCCTCAGACACGATTGTGTTGATCGCTCGCCGCATCGTCAGCGGGGAGTCTCTCGATGTGGGCTTCCTCGGTATTCAAGGTGAGACGCCAACAGATGGCTCGCCGGGTGCTTTGGTGACGTCAGTTGTCGACGGTTCCCCGGCAGACGACAGCGGTATTAAAGCTGGCGACCTCATCATTGCGGTCAATGGCAAGGAGATATCTTCGATGGCAGATTTGGCGGCTGAGATCAAACTCTTCCGTCCCGGCGAAGCGGTCGATATCTTGTTGCTTCGCGACGGTACCCGGCTTACGGTCCGGGCGATACTCACAGCGGCCTGAGCTAGTGGACAGACAAGGTAGAATCCAGCGGCAATGTTTCTCGCCATAGTCGTCGCCGTCGCAGCGCTGATTCTCATCGGATTCTCCGCTTATTTTCTCGTCCGAGATCGCCGCCTTGAGCGAGACGACACCTCGGCCATCGAAGCACACGGTGAGTCAGTCGTGGCTGAGTCAACGGCTGAAACTGCTGCGATGGCACCCTCGTTTCGGGATCGTCTCGGAACCGCTCGTTCTGCCCTCGGCGGCTATCTCGGTTCTGTGTTCGGTCGTGGAGCCATCAACGAACAGACCTGGAATGACCTTGAAGATGCGTTGATCCGCGCGGATGTAGGCGTCGGGACAACAGCTGAGATCATCTCGGTAGTTCGTGCCAACGCTGCCGACGAAGGGTTCGACGACGCGTCACAGCTTGCTGAGCTGGTGAAGGCTGAGATCGTCTCTCGCCTCGAAGGATTCGATCGTTCCTTGAGTGTTGATGTGTCCGCTGCGCAAGGAGAAGCCGGGCCAGCGGTATGGCTGTTCGTCGGCGTTAACGGCGTTGGCAAGACCACCACCATCGGCAAATTAGCCCAGCGTCAGTCAGCGGCGGGTCGTTCAGTCGTGCTCGCCGCAGGCGACACCTTCCGTGCCGCGGCCGTGGAGCAGCTGACGGTCTGGTCCCAACGCACCGGCGCTGAGATCGTGCAGGGGTCAGAAGGTGCCGACCCGTCTTCGGTCGTGTTCGACGCGATTGAACATGCAGCCGCGCGTTCGGTCCCGCTGGTCATGGCCGATACGGCTGGTCGACTCCAAACCAGGACAAACCTGATGGAGGAGCTGCGCAAGGTACGCCGTGTGGCCGAAAAGGGATCTGGAACGGTAACTGAAACTTTCTTGGTTATCGATGCCACAACAGGTCAGAACGGTCTGTCCCAAGCACGGCAGTTCACCCAAGCAGTGGACGTGACGGGCGTGATTCTCACCAAACTCGACAGTTCAGCCAAAGGTGGGATTGTGATCGCAATCCACTCCGAGTTGGGTGTTCCGGTCAAACTTGCAGGTCTCGGTGAGGGCATCAATGACCTTGTTGACTTCGAACCGGTTGAGTTCGTCGACGCCCTCTTTGAGTAGTCCTCGCGCTCTGTGACAAGCGTGGTTGCCGCTAGCCTGATGAGACCATGTTTGAAACGCTCTCAGACCGGTTTGAAGGCATCTTCAAAGGCATACGAGGCCGAGGCAAGCTAACTCAAGCCGACATCGACGAGACACTTGGCGAGATTCGGCTCGCCCTGCTTGAAGCCGACGTAAATCTTGATGTAGTCAATTCGATGGTGGCGCGGATCCGCGATCGTGCCCAAGGCCAAGAACTTTCTAAGGCACTCAACCCGAGCCAGCAGGTCATCAAGTTCGTTCTTGACGAATTGACCGTCAGCCTCGGCGGCGAAGCGATGAGGCTCAGCTACGCATCCAAACCTCCCACCGTTGTGTTGTTGGCAGGGTTGCAAGGCTCGGGAAAGACCACCAACGCCGCCAAGTTGGCGCAATGGTTCAAGAAACAGGGCCGTCATCCGCTGCTTGTCGGTGCCGACCTGCAACGCCCTGCAGCCGTTGTACAGCTCCGTACCTTGGGCGCACAGATCGACGTTCCCGTTTTTTCTGAATCCTCCCGCCCGACCCGAGTGGCCCGTAGAGCGATCAAAGAAGCCACCCGCACCGCTCGAGATGTGGTGATCGTCGACACCGCCGGCCGATTGGCCATCGACAAAGAACTCATGGCTGAGATCGGTGACATCTCCTCGGTGGCTCAACCCCATTACACCTTCTTGGTGGTAGACGCCATGACCGGTCAAGACGCCGTCACCATGGCACGGGCTTTCGACGAAACCCTCGCCCTTGACGGCGTGATTCTTACCAAACTCGACGGTGACGCCCGCGGCGGAGCGGCACTTTCGGTGAAAGAAGTCGTTGGCAAGCCGATCGCGTTTGCGTCGACGGGGGAGAAAATCGAAGACTTCGACACGTTCCATCCCGACCGGTTGGCCAGCCGCATCCTCGGCATGGGAGATGTTGAGACCCTCATCGAAAAGGCGGAGGAAGCCTTTGAGAAAGAACAGGC
The DNA here is from genome assembly GCA_965249055.1 of Candidatus Aldehydirespiratoraceae bacterium. Taxonomy (GTDB): domain Bacteria; phylum Actinomycetota; class Acidimicrobiia; order Acidimicrobiales; family Aldehydirespiratoraceae; genus VXYK01. The sequence continues at coordinate 2,017,499 of CBDFKX010000002.1, forward strand.
CGAAGAGGCCGCGACCCGGCTACTTGACGGCACCTTCACACTCGAGGATTTCCTTGAGCAAATGCAGCAGATCAAGAAGATGGGTCCGCTGGGGAATCTTGTGGGGATGATGCCGGGCATCCCCAAAGAGGCTCGCGATATCGAGCTTGACGACGGGCATCTGGCCCGCATCGAAGGGATAATTCGCTCCATGACCCCAGCCGAGCGGGTCCAGCCGGACATCATCAACGGGTCACGGCGTCTGCGGATCGCTAACGGTTCAGGCGTGCAGCCCACTGAAGTGAGGCAACTGATCGATCAGTTCTCGCAGATGCGGCAGATGATGAAGCAGTTCGCCGGATTTGGTTCCAAGAAGGTCAACCCCAAGGCTCGCAATAAGGGCAAGAAAGGTAAGCAGAGGCGTGGTGGGCGTGTCACCGAGAAGGGTCCGGCCCAAGTGCCGAAGGTGCCGCTGTCGTTGCCGGGGCTCGAAGATCGCGTCGGTGGGTTTTGAGCCGCCCGGATGCGTTGTTGGCTTTCAAGGTTGGAATTGGTGTACTAGCGGAGGTTGAATTGACCGGTCGCTCGGCCCAGCCGCGCTCACGATCTCCGCAAGTCAACGACGATAAGTCCTAAAGAGAAACAGAGAACAAATGGCCGTCAAGCTCCGCCTTATGCGGATGGGTAAGAAAAAGCAGCCCACCTACCGCGTTGTCGCCGCAGACTCGCGCTCGCCCCGTAACGGGCGCTTCATCGAGATAATCGGTATTTACGAGCCGCGTCAGGATCCTTCGGTGGTCAAGATCGACAATGATCGTGCGCTGCATTGGCTCCGTCATGGTGCTCAGCCGACGGATCGGGTTGAGAAGTTGCTGAAAATCTCCGGCGCTTGGGATCTGCACACAGGCGGTCCTGTTGAGGAGCCAGTTGCCGCGGCGGTACCGACAAAATCAGCGACGCCCCAGAGCACAGCTGAAGCTGAGGCTTCCGAAACTGCTAGTTCCGAAGCCGATGGAGGTGATTGAGGATGTCAGCAGAATCAGCCCAGGCAGTTTGTGAGTACGTCGTAAAGCAGATGGTTGACAACCCAGATGCAGTTTGCGTCGAGGCTTCGACCTACGACGGCACACTTCGCCTTGACGTGACGGTCGGTGACGGGGACATGGGCCGCGTGATCGGCAGGCGCGGTCGTGTGGCCGGAGCGATTCGTACTATTGTGCGGGCCGCCGGCTATGAAGAAGGCACCTCTATCGAGGTCGAATTTGTCGACTGAGGGGCCGAGCGAGTCTTGATGCTTGAAGTCGGCCGCATCACCCGTCCGCACGGAGTACGCGGCGACGTCTTGGTCGTGTTGACAACCAATCGCACGGAGCGTCTGAGAATTGGTGCTGTCTTGGCTTCGGGAGATCGTGAGTTCGTTGTCCGAAGCAGCAGGTCACACAAAGGTGGCTGGATCGTTGCCTTTGAGGGGGTGAGCGACCGTAACGCCGCTGAGTCGGTGAGCGGCACGGTTCTCTATGCTGAGCCCATCAATGACCCCGACGAGTTGTGGGTCCATGAACTGATCGGTGCTGTGGTGGTTGATCAGGACAATACCCCGCGGGGCGCTGTAGTCAGAGTGGTCGAAAACCCTGCTAGTGACCTCCTGGAGCTAGACTCCGGCGCGCTCGTGCCTGTGAAATTTGTGACCGATCTGGCGCCAGCTGAGCGAATCACTGTTGATGTCCCTGACGGCATTTTCGATCTGACCGACGAAGCTGGCGATCGCGAGTCCTACCAGCACGAGTCTGGGACGTCATTGTGAGCGGGTTTCGTATCGATGTCTTCACGATCTTCACGAAGATGCTCGACTCGGTTGCCGATGAGTCGGTGATTGGCAGAGGGCGCCGTGTTGGCCACCTTGATGTGCGTGTCCATGACCTGCGCGCGTATGCCACCGGGGTACATCAGTCCGTTGACGACGCCCCTTTCGGAGGAGGGGCCGGGATGGTTATGTCTCCAGCACCTCTGTTCGCCGCGGTTGAGGCGGTTGAACCAGCACGGCCCTTGCTGTATTTGTCTCCCGCGGGACGGCGCTTTGACCAATCCATGGCGCAGGAACTAGCCGATAGCGGGGGGTTCTCTCTTCTGTGTGGCCGTTATGAGGGTATTGATGAGCGAGTGCGACAACATCTCGTTGATGGTGAAGTGTCGGTAGGCGATGTCGTTCTTGCTGGTGGCGAAGTCCCGGCGTTGCTCATAGTTGAGGCCGTGGGCCGACTTGTGCGAGGTGTTCTCGGCAATGCCGACAGCACCGCGGAAGAATCGTTTTCCGATGGGTTGCTTGAGTATCCCCACTACACCCGCCCCGCACAGTTCAGAGACTGGACTGTGCCGGAGGTGCTGCGCTCGGGTGATCATGGTCGGGTACAGCGCTGGCGAAAAGCCCAATCGCTGCGACGCACGATCGACTGTCGCCCCGATCTGATCGCAAAACGTGGGGGCTTGAGCGATGCTGACTCAGAACTGTTGGCAGAATTCGGACTTCTGGACCCTTAGGAGGGTGTCGGTTCGAGAAGTCCCCTCTAGGCTTGCTTTTCGGTCCGTTCGGTGTTCGAGCGGTCCGTTCTTTGTTCTCACCGCCGCGGAGTTGCGATGCAGCCTACAGATGTCATCGACAACCTTATTGAACGGGAAGATATCCCGGATTTCGGTCCGGGCGACACGCTCAAGGTTCATGTTCGCGTAATGGAGGGCAACCGTGCTCGCACCCAGGTTTTTGAGGGTGTGGTGATCCGTCGTCAGGGCAGCGGTATCCGCGAGACCTACACGGTCCGCAAGCTGAGTTTTGGCGTCGGCGTCGAACGCACGTTTCCGCTCTATACCCCGGTCGTGGAACGAATTGAACGAGTGACTCGTGGCGATGTTCGTCGCGCCAAGCTCTACTACCTCCGTGACCGGATCGGTAAAGCTGCCAGGGTCAAGGAAAAGCGCGACAACTAACTCCACGGTTCCGAGTCTGTGGTGAATCTGTCCAAAGCGCTGTCATAGGACGTCTCTATTGTCTGTGGATGGATAAATCACGGGTCGCATTGGGACGTTGGGGTGAAGAACTTGTCGCCAGGTCGTACGAAACCGACGGGTACGAAGTGCTCGATCGCAACTGGAAGATAAAGGGCGGCGAGCTTGACCTCGTGCTCGGTCGTGGAAATGAGATTGTCTTTTGTGAGGTGAAGACTCGCTCGTCGGATCGCTTCGGTAGCGCGGTGGAAGCGGTTGGCCCGCGCAAGCAGCAACTGGTTCGTCGCACTGCGTTGTCGTGGCTTGACCAACATGGGCGCGGTGGTCGCCTGCGTTTCGATGTTGCCTCAGTTGTTGCCGGGAAAGTCAGAGTCATCACCGGCGCGTTCTGAGGGACTTGGGCCGGTCAGCGGCGAGGGGAGCGTGTTTTTCGTCCGGTCCAGCAGCCGCGGTGCCAGTGTCGCCTTAGATCGGGTGTGTCGAGGGGAACCACGACGTAGTGACCGGTGCCAGCTGGGATCTCGCGGTTGCAGTTTGGGCAGAGATAGCTTTTGTTCGCTTGGAATGGCTGCAAGAACCTAACGTCGACCTCGCCGTATGCTTCTGGGTCGTCCATCAGCCGAAGATTGCCCAGAGCACCAACAGCGCCGCGACCAAAAGCCCAGCACCTACGTATAGGTAGTCCGTCGGTCGGCGACGGTGTGGGCGAGTGGGGTCCATTCCCATTTTATCAGTATGGTCTGCCGAGCTACTTTTACGCTGTTGGAGTCGCGGTGCGTCGCATCCTGTTCGGAATCTTGGCAATTGGCATGCTCGCGAGTTCTTGCGCGGGGGATCCGCCGGAGGTCCCGCTCGGGCTTGACGGGCAGCCTGACCCGGTCCTGGCCGAGGGTCGGGCCGTTTACGCAATGCACTGTGCATCGTGTCATGGTCGAAGCGGCGGAGGGGGGCAGGGGCCGCGGCTGAACAAAGGGGCGGTTCTCGAGGCCTATCGGAACATCGACGATCAGGTTGCGGTTGTCTCTGATGGCAAGGGTACGATGCCGTCGTTCTCAAAGCGATTGATTCCCGCGCGGATAGAGGCGGTTACTCGATATACAAGAGAGGTGCTGAGCTGAGCGGTGTCACACGCTTTGCCTAGTGTTCTCTAGACGCTCGCTGTTTGCGAAAGACGGCCTTTTTGTTTCCTTCGAAAAAGGTTGTCTCATGCTTGCTTCTATTCCTTCTTCCACACTTGACGGGATCGACGGCGCTGCGGTCGATGTTGAGGTTCACGTAACCAACGGCCTCCCGGCGTTCACCATTGTGGGGCTGCCTGATGCCTCATGTCGCGAGGCTCGAGACCGCGTGCGCGCGGCGATCGAGTCGAGTGATTTCAACTGGCCGATGCAGCGGATCACGGTCAACTTGGCACCTACCTGTGTCCGCAAGGTCGGCGCAGGTCTCGATCTGCCGATCGGGCTTGGGATCTTGGCGGCTTCTGAGCAGATCCCGCTGGAATCACTAGCGGATATTTCTGCGGTGGGCGAGTTGGGGCTAGACGGCTCACTGCGACCGGTACCTGGAATCCTTCCGATGGTTGATGTGCTTGATACCAACCGGGTAGTTGTTGCAGCAGCCGATGCCGGGGTCGCCGCGCTTGGTGCGGGGGATCGAGTTCGTCCGGTTCGGCGCTTGCGAGACATCATCGATGCGGTTTCTGAGGGCTTGCCGTGGCCTCACGTAGAGCCGCCGATTCACGACGACGAAATAGTCGACGAGCCGGATTTGGCCGATGTCCGAGGGCAAGCGAGCGCACGTTGGGGTTTGGAGATCGCTGCAGCGGGAGGTCATCACCTGTTGTTGATCGGACCGCCAGGAGGTGGAAAGACGATGCTGGCGCGTCGGCTTCCGGGGTTGTTACCCGATCTTTCTGCAGAAGCGGCGCGCTTGGTCACCCGCGTTCATAGTGCGGCGGCGATTCGGCTTCCTGGCACTGGTCTGGTCCGGCGTCCTCCCTTTCGTGCACCCCATCACTCAGCATCTATGGCGGCCTTGGTGGGTGGAGGATCCGGGCGGGTGTTGCCAGGCGAGATAAGCGTTGCCACTGAAGGCGTCCTTTTTCTTGATGAACTCGGAGAGTTTGCTCCCAGTGTTCTTGATGGGCTGCGCCAACCTCTTGAGGAGGGTGTGGTGCGGGTAGCCCGCAGCGGCGGTATGCGTGAACACCCGGCCAACGTTTTGCTCGTTGCGGCGATGAATCCGTGTCCCTGTGGCGAGGGTAGTTCTGTGAGTTGCCGTTGCGGGCCCTCATCTCGCTTGCGCTATTCGCGGCGTATTTCGGGTCCGGTGCTAGATCGGCTTGATCTGATGGTGCATGTTGATCGCCCGTCTCCTGCCGCACTTCTCGACCGAGAACCGGGCGAGTCGTCCAGCTCGGTGGCCGAGCGAGTGGCGCGGGTGCGTGAGCTCGCAACAGGTCGCGGCGCACGCACCAACGCAGCATTGAATCGTGAGCAACTAGAGGATGCCGCGCCGCTGGATCCCGAAGCGACAGATGTACTTCACCAGGCATTGGTGGATGGCCGTTTGAGCGCCCGCGGAGCAATGCGAGTCCGTGCCGTCGGCCGGACAATTCGTGATCTCGACGACGCTGGTCCCACGATTAGAGCCCGCGACATCTACTCGGCCATCGGCTTTCGCGTGCGTCCTCCAATGGGAGGTTACGATGCGTGAAGACGCGTACGCTGCGGTTCTTGGTGGTTTGGCTGGAGCCACCCCGCTACGCCTTCACAACTTGCTTGAGGAGAGGTCAGCCCGCGATGCCCTTTTGGCGATCGAGTCAGATTCGATCGGTACAGAGGTTGCGCCTGTCGATGTGCTTGTCGAGTGGCAACGTGAGATCAACGGTATTGATCTCACGGCTATGTCAGATCGCCTTGATGCGATCGATGTACATGTCAGCACCTTGCACGAGTCAGCCCATCCACCCCAGCTCATTAACGATGTTGATCCAGCTCCCTTGCTCTTTTGTCGTGGATCGTTGCCGGATCCGTCACTGGTGCACGTGGCCGTAGTTGGCACCCGCCGTGCATCATCTATCGGCCGAGAGGTTGCGCGAGAACTTGGTATGGGCCTGGCCGAAGCGGGCGTCGTAGTTGTCTCAGGGCTGGCCTTGGGGATCGATGGCGAAGCGCACCGTGGTGCCCTGCTGGCGGATGCGGCTCCGCCGTTGGCGGTGGTGGGTAGCGGGGTTGATGTGGTGTATCCGAAGCGGCACGGTGATCTCTGGACCGAGGTTGCCAACGCCGGCGCTCTAATCAGCGAGGCACCGCTCGGAGGGCGGCCTGAGCCTTGGCGCTTTCCAGCGCGCAATCGGCTCATTGCGGCTTTCGCGGATCTGCTGGTAGTGGTGGAATCGCGCCGCTCTGGAGGTTCGCTTTTGACTGTCGAACAAGCGCTTCGCAGAGACCTTGAAGTGATGGCGGTGCCTGGCTCGGTGCGCAACAGAGCTGCCGACGGCACTAACCAGTTGCTAGCAGATGGATGTGCGCCGGCACGCGATGTGACAGATGTGCTGGTTGCGTTGGGTCTATCGGAGATCGCGGTCGCGAGACGCCGGAACGCGACCGATGTTGGTGCTCCCGAATCGGAGGGTGTTAGCCAAGGAGCTTCGCCCGATCACAGTGCTGCGGTGCTCGGGCAGGGTTCGGTGGTGCTTGAAGCGATAGACGACGGACCCACCTCGTTGGACGAGGTCGTTGATCGGACGGGACTTGGCGTGATTGACGTTTACGCACATGTTGAAGAATTGGTCGCATCTGGCCTCGTTGTGCACGACGGTTCCCGAGTAAGGCGACAGTACTAGTGTCCAGCATGTCGAGTCGGAGTCAGGGTCGCGCCGGCCGCGCGTGCCTTGCAAGTAGGGTTGGTGTTGTGGAAGCCTGGAGCCTAGAGGTTTGGCTTGACTCTCTTACCCGTGTCGCACCGTCTACGAGGGCTGTCTACGAGCGGGACATGCGGGCGGTTGCCGAATGGTTCGAGGGCACCGGTGTGTCCACACCAGAGATGGTGACCCGCCGCGATCTCCGCAGCTATCTTTCGGAACTGCACGGCGCCGGGTATGCGCGAAGGACTACTGCCCGCAAAGCTTCGGTAATCCGCCGGTATTTCGGTTGGGCGTGTCGCACGGATCGCCTCGGTACCGACCCCAGCGCGTCTTTGTCAGCGCCTCGAGGGGAGGCCACTTTGCCACGGGTGCTCAACGCCCAAGAGATCGACGGCTTGTTCGAGGGATCCGCGGCAGCAAACGCAGTTGCCGCAGCTGAACCGGAGATCGAACTGCGTGACCGGGCCATTGTCGAGTTGCTATACGGCAGCGGCTTGCGGGTTAGCGAGCTATGTGGACTTCGCCACGAAGATCTAGCTGGCCCAAGCGACTCAATAGCTGTGTGGGGGAAGGGCTCAAAGCAACGACGGGTGCCGATTTCCGAACCAGCGGCTGCTGCGCTCAGCGCATGGATTCGACGCGGACGTCCAGAAATGGTGACCGAGGTGTCTCCCGACGATCGGGTGTTCCTTAACCGCCGAGGGAAAGCGCTCTCACCGCGAGACGTCAGACGTTTGCTCGACCGGAGATCACTGTCGCCTACGCATCCTCACGCCTTGCGACACACCTATGCCACACACCTCCTCGATGGAGGTGCTGATCTGCGTAGCGTGCAGGAACTCTTGGGTCACGCGGACCTTGCCACGACCCAGATTTACACGCGAGTCAGCAGAGAGCGAATGCGCGAAGTTCACCGCTCCACGCACCCGCGGGCCTAGAATCCAAAGACCGTCACTTCCCCCGGAGAATCTCAACTATCGGAGAAGACGTTGCGTTTTATCTTGGGGCGTGGTGCTGCGCATTGGCTGAATCAACGATCTGCTGTGTCGATTTTTCCGGCCAGTGTTGTGTGGCGAATCATCATCGTCGCCGTGACGAGCGTTGTACTGCTGGGCTTTACCGACGCACTACAACCGGCGGGGGCAGCGGATTTGCTCTTCCGGCGCCCGACATCGGCACCAGTTCTCGATCCCTTTCGCCTACCCGACGGAAAGTACGGCGCAGGAAATCGCGGCATTGAATACGACACTGGTGAATTCGACCGCATTGTTGCCGCGGCACGCGGAACGGTGGTATTCGCCGGGCCGGTTGCGCGCTCGCTGTTCGTGACAGTAGACCACGGCAACGGTTTGGAGTCTTCTTATGGGTTTGTCGGCCACATTCTCGTCAGAGAGGGAGAAGAAGTTGTCGACGGCGACTTAGTCGCTTTGGCTGATGGGCCATTTCACTTCAGCGTGCGCCTTCATGGTGAATATGTTGATCCAGAACCGCTCTTTGGTGCACGGCGCGTTGTGGTGCGCTTGGTGCCCCACCCCGTTCAAGGCCGCAAGGTCTAGGCACACGTCCATCGGGGCGTGGGCTTGCTCTGAGCGCCGCTACACTACCGCGCGGCTCAACGAGCCTCGGACGACATCAGATTGATGTCGACGAACAAGCATCTACCCGTGTCACTCCCGGTCGCTTCGGTGCCCGGCATGGGTTTCCAACCGGGAAGAAGGAACAAACATGGCTGTAATTTCCATGAAGCAACTGTTGGAGGCCGGCCTCCAATTCGGTCACCAGACTCGCCGCTGGAACCCGAAGATGAAACGCTTCATCCACGGTGAACGCTCCGGGATTCACATCGTGGATCTGCATCAGACTCTCAACCATCTTGAGCGGTCGTACATCTTCGTTCGCGACCTCGTCGCCGACGGTGGCACCGTGTTGTTCATCGGTACCAAGAAGCAGGCTCAGGATTCGATCCAGTCCTACGCTGAGCGCTGCAACATGCCCTATATCAACGAGCGCTGGTTGGGTGGCATGCTCACCAACTTCCAGACCATCTCCAAACGCGTCAGCAAGATGAAGGAATACCAGCGGATGCGCGACTCGGGTGAGTTTGAAGCAATGCCCAAGAAAGAAGCACTGCTCATCACCCGTGAGCTAAAGAAACTTGAGCGCAACCTCGGGGGAATCCGCGACATGGAGCGCCTGCCCGAGGCAATCTTTGTTCTCGACACCAAAAAGGAGCACATCGCAGTCACAGAGGCACGCAAAGTCGGTGTGCCTATCGTTGCGGTGGTCGACACGAACTGTGATCCCGACCTGATTGATTTCGCCATCCCTGGAAACGACGATGCTATTCGCGCGGGCCAACTGATGTGTCGAGTGATCTCTGACGCCGTGCAAGAGGGTCGATTCATCCGATCCAAGCGGGTTGAAGTCGTCGGTGCGGTTCCCAAGCGCAATGCGTTGGAAGAGGCTGAGATCGCTGCTCAACAAGAAGAGGCTCGTAGCGAAGCCGCCGCCCAAGCCGCAATCAGGGAAGCCCGTCTCGCGGAAGCAACCCAAGACCTAGCCGACGAGTCAAGCGAAGACGAGTCCGACGAAGACATCAGTCCGGTCCAAGATGTCGACGAAGTAAGCGAAGCAAGCGAAGTAAGCGAAGTACCAGAAACATCAGCCGACCCGGTTGAAACCCCGCAATAGATCCATCGGAGATAACAGAAAGATGTCGATTTCGGCTAAGGACGTAAAGGCACTGCGCGACGCCACTGGTGCCGGCATGATGGATGCCAAGAAAGCGCTTGTGGAATGTGACGGCGATATGGATGCCGCGACTCAGCTTCTGCGTGAGAAAGGGCTGGCCAAAGCGGCAGCCCGTAGTGACCGTGACAACGACGAGGGCACGATCGCTTTGGCTGCGGCCGACAATGTGGCAGCAATAGTCCAGATCAAAACGGAGACAGACTTCTCAGCCAAGAGCGACGCAGTCACATCACTGGCTTCAGCGATAGCCGATGATGTGCTCACCGGGGGTCTAGGTGCCGCGAACGAGCACTCCGCGGCCATCGAAGACCTCCGCGTCAAGATCAAGGAAAACGTCGAGCTTGGAACTGTTGAACGGATCGAAGGGGCGCAGGGCAATACCATCGATACGTACTTACATAGTCAGGATGGCCGTGGAGTGAACGCTGTTGTCGTTGAGGGTTCAGGCGTGAGCCGCGACGATCTGCACCAGGTCGCACTGCATATTGCTTTCGCCAAGCCGTCATACCTTTCAACTGACGAGGTACCGGCCGCCGAGGCCGAAAAAGAACGTGCTTCGCTGCTCGAAATCACCAAGGCTGAAGGCAAACCTGAGCAGGTCTGGGACAAGATCGTGGATGGCAGAATGCGCGGCTGGTTCGCCGAGCGCGTTCTACTTGAGCAGGGCTTGCACGGTGACAAGACCACGGTAAAGAGCAGTCTGGGCGGCGGTTCGATTGCTCGCTTTGTGCAGGTTGTGATCGGTACGTAGCTGTGAGTCACGCCACCGAGTCTCTCCGAGGACCGAATCAGGCCAGATGGAACCGGGTTCTCTTGAAGCTTTCGGGTCAGGCGTTTTCGGGTCCGCTGGAATACGGTATCCACGGCGAGACGGTCAGCAGAATCGCAGAAGACATTGTCGCGGCAAAGAAGCACTTCGACATAGACATTGCTGTAGTCGTTGGTGGCGGCAACATCTGGCGGGGCATTCAGGGCGCGGGCGAAGGTATGGACCCCGCTCAGGCCGACTATATGGGCATGTTGTCCACGGTCATGAACAGCCTGGCCCTTCAAGACACGTTGGAACGACTGGGAGCGGCCACTCGGGTCCAAAGTGCAGTACACATGGCTCAAATTGCGGAGCCGTATATCAGGCGCCGAGCGATCCGTCACCTAGAGAAGGGTCGCATCGTTATTCTGGCGAGCGGTACCGGCAACCCGGGCTTCACCACAGACACCGCAGCTAGCTTGCGGGCCGTTGAGATTGAGGCAAAAGCGGTGTTGAAGGGGACTCATGGCAGTGTCGACGGCATCTACACGGGCGACCCGAGTGTCGATGGTTCTGTCACAAAACTCGACCATGTGACCTACCTGGATGTACTCAACCGTGGTCTAAAAGTGATGGACGCAACCGCAATCACCTTGTGTATGGACAACGACATGCCGATCCTAGTGTTCGACCTGATGGGTCCCGGCAACCTACGATCTCTGCTTGAAGGAGAGGTAATCGGCACGCTCGTCGACGCTGGCAAGGGGAATTCGTGAACGAGATGATTGAACTGGTTGTCGACGACGCCGGTGAGAGCATGCAGAGTGCGGTAGATCACACTCGCAGGGAATTCTCAAGCGTGCGCACCGGTCGTGCTTCGTCGAGCCTCTTAGAGCGACTTACCGCGGAGGCCTACGGCGTTGAGATGCGAATTCAGGAGTTAGCAAGTTTCTCAGTGCCCGAAGCTCGCCTGCTTATCGTTACCCCTCACGACCCTGCGAATCTCAACGCGATTGAGAAGGCCATCATCAATAGCAATATGGGACTGACTCCCAGCAACGACGGTCGCGTGATCCGGCTGGCGTTTCCGCCTCTGACCGAAGAACGACGTCGTGAACTTTCCAGGGTTGTGGGAGCGATGAGCGAAGATGGCAAACAAAGAGTCAATGCCGTGCGACGAGCGGTGCGAAAGAACCTCGACGAACTAGACAGCGACGGGGGAGTATCTAAAGACGAGATCCAGCGCGCGGAGGGACGGCTTGACGCGGTCAAGAACGCGCATGTCGCTATGATTGATCAGGCGCAGGCCAACAAGCAGCAGGAGTTGATGGAGGTCTGACCACCGGTCACTCCCGCGAAGAGAGCGATGCCATGAGCCACGAACAAGACAACGAGGGGTTTCGCATTCAGCGTACCGACCCGATTGATGACGATGTGGCGCCCGGTCGGTCAGTGTTCGGTGACGATGGGATCTCCTTTGAGCATGACGATGCGGCCGTACCGCATTGGAGCCAGCCGCCTACTGGGTCGGTGCCAAAAGTTGGTGCCCCAGCCGAGAGCGTGACCTTCAACCCTCAAGCCGAGCCTGCGATGCCGGAGTCCGGTGCTGAGGATCATTCCCGATGGGCGACAGAATCGACAGGACCGACTTGGGCGGGAGAGGGCCAGGTTCAACCACCAAGACAGCCATCTCGCTCCGCCGACATGGACGCGGATGCCTTTTTTGCCCATGACGACAATGAACCTCCGCCACCTGAAACAGCAGCGGCTCCTTCGCTGAGCACGGCTTTGGGTGTATCGGGTGCCGGTGACCGGAATTTCTTGACAGCGACAATGGTCGGTGTGGGACTAGCGGTCCTGATTCTCGCAGCCATGGCATACCGTGAATGGGTTGCGGTTGCGGTGGTGACAGTTGTTTTGGCAGTTGCTGCGGTTGAGTTCTTCAACGCAGTTCGAGTTGCTGGCCTTCAACCTGCAGTTTTGCTCGGACTTGTGAGCGTGGTGTCTATGCCCCTTGCCGTGTACTGGAGAGGTGAATCCGCGGCAGGACTCGTATTGGTGTTATCGGTCGTCTTCGGGGCGCTGTGGTACCTAGTTGTTGCTCCGAGCGATTCACCGGTGCGCGGCCTTGGATCCACCATGCTCGGGATTCTCCACGTCGGTTTGCTGGGATCATATGCGGCGCTGATGCTCTCGATTCCAGATCACGGCACTGGATTGCTGACCGCGGCAATCATTGTGACAGTCAGTTACGACACAGGTGCACTGGTGGTTGGACGAACGATGGGTCGCTCACCGCTGTCATCAGCGAGTCCCAACAAGACACTGGAGGGATTAGTCGGAGGTGTTGTAGCGGCGATTGGAGCGGCGTTTGTGATGGGTTTCCTGTCGCAGCCGTCGCCTTTGGCTGACGTTTCTGCGGGTGGGGGATTCACCGACATCCTCATCCTCGGGATCGCGGGCGCTATCGCAGCCCCGCTTGGAGATCTAGCCGAGTCTGCGTTCAAACGAGACTTGGGCATTAAGGACATGGGTTCGATACTGCCCAGCCATGGCGGGATACTCGACCGATTCGACAGTTTGCTTTTCGTATTGCCAACTACCTTTTACGTATCTCGCTTCGTTCTGCCCTAAAACAACTGTCGTTCGGGAGTTGATCGCGACGAGTAGCGTCAAGGATGTGACCAGATCTGTTGCCGTTCTCGGTTCGACTGGTTCGATCGGAACTCAGACACTCGACATCATTCGGGCTGAACCTGATCGTTACCGGGTGGCGGCGCTCGGTGTCGCCACATCGGTGGATGCGGTTATCGAGCAAGTCGCTGAGTTCCGGCCTGAAGTTGTGGCGGTCGCGGACAGGGCTTGCGCAACCGAAATCCGCAGTCGACTTCCGGCTGGAACGGAACTCTTGGTGGGTCCTGACGCAATGGCCACCGCAGTGACGTGTGCCGAAACCGTCATCAATGGTGTGGTTGGGTTTGCTGGGTTGCCGGTCACGTTGGCGACGCTCGAAGCGGGGAAACGCCTGGGTTTAGCCAACAAGGAGTCTCTCATCGCAGCAGGCCCGGTAGTGCAACGGGCCTGGTCAACCGAAGGCGCGGAACTGATACCGGTAGATAGCGAACACTGCGCGATTCACCAGTGCCTTCGCGCGAACGACGTTTCAGGAAAGATCAAAGCTTCGGACCGTGTGGCAGAGGTTGTGTTGACGGCCAGCGGTGGCCCGTTTAGAGGGCGAACCCGACAAGAACTTGCTAGCGTCAAGATTGAAGACGCGCTCTCGCATCCGACCTGGTCGATGGGGCCGAAGATCACCATTGATTCGAGCACGCTGATGAACAAGGGCCTCGAAGTGATTGAAGCGCATGAGTTGTTTGGTGTTGATTACGACCAGATCAAGGTTGTGATTCATCCCCAGTCGATCGTTCATTCGATGGTCAGCTACACCGATGGCGCGACCATGGCTCAACTCTCGCTTCCCGACATGCGGCTGTGTATCGGCTATGCCTTGGCGTTTCCCGATCGACTGGCGTTGCCTTACGGCGCCATCGATTGGGCTGAATCCCCGCAACTCGACTTTCATCCGCCGGACCCGGAGGCGTTCAGGTGTTTGGGGCTGGCCTATGAGGCGGGACGGGCATCCGAGACTGCTCCAGCATGGTTGAGTGCCGCTAACGAGGTCGCGGTTGATGCGTTTCTTGCTGGTTTGATTCCTTGGGTCGGTATTGCCGGTGTAGTTGAAGCGGTGATGCAGTCCTGGCCCGGTCTGCCAGCGACCGATGTCGACGTTGTGCTTGATATTGACCGCCGCGCCCGCGAGGTCGCCCGGGCGATGATCGACAATAGAGCTGGTCCATGACCGATCAACTGGCTACCAGACGCCGATTGCCTTTGTTGGCACGCGGTCGCACGGTGCCTGAAATGTCGGGAGCACCCACCGAATTTGATACCTCAACTGATTTCATCGGGTTAATGATGTTGCTTCTTGCCATGGTTGCCCTCGGGGTTTTTGTGAGCTGGAGCTGGACGTTCATCGTGGCCTTCATTGTGTTCATGCTCTTCATGCATGAGATGGGCCACTACGTTACGGCGAGGTGGACGGGTATGAAGGTCGTCGAGTTCTTCATTGGATTCGGTCCCCGACTGTGGTCGTTTCGTCGTGGCGATACCACTTTTGGTGTGAAGGCGATTCCGGGAGGCGCGTATATCCGCATCATCGGGATGAACAATCTAGACATAGTCGCGCCTGAAGATGAGCACAGAACCTATCGGGTCAAGTCGTTTCCTCGAAGGTTGCTGGTGGTTAGCGCTGGCTCAGCAATGCACTTTCTGTTGGCGATCGCTCTGTTGTTCGCGGTTCTTTTTTTCTACGGCTTGCCGACCGAGGATGTTCGTTGGTCGGTTTCAGCGGTTAGTGATCGCAGCGCCGCGGCTGAACTGGGGATTGAACTCGGAGATGAAATCGTCTCGATTGACGGCGTAGAAATCACCGATTTCGCTCAGTTCGGCGAGGTGGTAACCGCTAACGGTTCCCAAGAGGTTGACGTGGTGTATCAGCGAGGCACCAAAACCTTGACCGGCGCCGTGGTGCTGGGTTCTCGGCTGAGCGATGAAGGGGCGGCGGCTATTGATGGCCTATTACCGCGAGATCGCATTCTGGCGGTAGATGGGATTGAAGTGTTTGGTTGGGATGAGGTCACCGCCGCGGTTGATGGTCGGTTTGGTGAGCCGTTGCAGTTCATTGTCGACCCGGCAGGGGGTGCTGAGTTGCTCGTTGTCGATGAGGCGGTGGTGTTGGAGTTGCCTTCGGCTGGGGTAGCGACATCGGGGTTCTTCGGCGTTGGCCCTCAGCGCTACCGAGAACCGGCGGGCTTGTTCAACAGCGTCACCAAAGCGATTACCAGGTTTGGTTCTTATACAAAGCTCATTTTGGTGGGTATGGGGGAGCTAGTGGCGGGCGGAGGTCTTCAAGACTTTGTTGCTGACACTTTGACGGGCGATGTCGATAGTCCCGCCGAACAGGTGTCGTCGAGTGTTGCGGCTGAGCGCGAGGTTGCGATTCGTTCCCTTGATGCGCGTGATCCAGATGAACAACGAATCATCTCGATCTACGGTGCTGCCCGTTTAGGCACGCAATTGACCGATGACGGATTCGACGCTGTGCTGATCTTTTTGGCTGGACTCAACATCTCCATTGGCCTGATCAACCTGATTCCCCTACCTCCGTTCGACGGTGGTCATGTGGCGGTCGCGATCTATGAGAGGATCCGCTCTATTGGCGGAAGTCGTCACCAGGTTGACTATGCCAAGCTGCTTCCCCTCGCATACGGCGTGGTCGTTTTGCTTTTGGGTGTTGGTTTGATTGCTGTTTTCCGCGACATCATCGACCCGATCAATATCTAGTGTGCCGGTGTCGGCTACGTCGTCGTCAGTGCGGATTTGATGTGCTCCTGCAGAGCTGTGACATGGCGATCGGTAGTCCAGGTCGAACCGATGGACACTCTAATGAATGCTCGTTCGTTGATTGATGAACCCAGCACGTAGACGCTTGGTTCGGAGTTGAGCGAGTCGAGCAACCTCTGCGTTGCCTCATCGCCGTCGACATGGGCGAAACAAACCAAAGCGAATGGAGTTGGCGCGATTAGCGTCAACTGTTGTTGTTGCGATATCCAGTCGGCCAACTCGCTAGCCTGTCTCGCGTTGGCGCGGATCCGCGCGCGTAAACCTTCCGCTCCGAAACAGCGAAGCACCCACCACAACTTGAGTGCCCGAAATCGCCTTCCGAGGGGCACATGCCAATCTCGGTAGTCGATCACCTCGCCAGCGTCAGAAGCGGCGTTGGCCAAATACGGTGGCGTGATACTGAGCGTGTCGATCAGTGGCTTGCGGTCAGCCACCCAGAAAACGGAGCAGTCGAAGTTTGTCGCCAGCCATTTGTGGGGATTGAACGTGTAACTGTCGACTAACTCAAGTCCGTCTTGATGTTGGCGAAACTCTTCACAAATCATCGCAGCACCGGCATAAGCGGCGTCTACGTGGAACCACAGATTGTGCTGAGCTGCAATTTCTCCGATAGCCCGAATTGGATCGATTGCGGTGGTTGCTGTGGTGCCCACCGAGCCGGTCACGAACGCAGGCACCAACCCCGCGGCGAGATCGTCCTTGATTGTTTTGGCTAGCGATTCGGGGCGTGCTGCAAAGCAATCGTCGACTTCAACGAGGCGCAGCTGACCAATGCCCGCTACCCGTGCGCCTTTCTCGATCGACGAGTGAGCTTGTGCTGAGGTGTACGCGACCATCTGTTCAGCGGCTGCTCCCGTTCTCTTTCGGCAAGTCTCACGCGCCACAACCAAGGCGGTGTGGGTTGAATCGGAAGCGCTCATCTGAATAACGCCCCCGCCTGGGCCGGTTGTCTTCCAATCTTGTGGCACTCCTGTCAGGTCTACAAACCAGTCCAGAACGTGGGATTCGATCTCGGTGGCAGCGGGCGCGGTGACCCACATCATCCCTTGAGCGCCTAACGCGGCGGACGCCATCTCCCCAAGGATCGAAGGTGGTGACGACTGGGCTGGGAAGTAAGTGAACCATCCGGGGTGCTGCCATTGGGCGAGTCCTGGCACTACCACCTCGTCGAGATCGCGCAGCAGTTCCTCGAACGGCTCAGCCAACTCGGGGGCCGTGTCGGGGAGCATGGCCCTCACCTCGCCTGGCGAGACTTGAGCCTGTACCGGACGCTCTTCGATGCTCGCGAGATAGTCGGCGATCCAGTCGACTAACGCATGTCCGTTGGCGCGGAACTCTTCGAGGTCTAGTGGGTCCGAAATTGTCCTCAACCCTGCCCGTAGCGTCTTATGTCGCCTGCAACCTTTTCAAAGAGGCTGAGAATTTCCCCGGGTTCGTCGTGGCGCCCGGTTTGGTCTTTGGAGTAGATGATGTCTCCGTCCACGGTGACGTCGAAAATACCTCTGGTGCCCGTGGTCAGCGTTAACCGTTCAATGACGTGCTGATACTTCGAGAGAAGATCACTGGCTGCGCTCACGGCGTAGCTTGAATAGTCTCAAGGAACTCAATATTTGATGTCAACAATATGTCCCATGCTGTGGAGGTTATCGGGGATTCTTCGCGGAGCGGAGTGGCGAATGTCTCCATATCGGCCATAGGCTCTCGATTTATAATTCCCTTGTGATTCTTGAAACTGGAGCAGATCTAATGGCTGAAATTTCCCTTGGCGGCAACCCCATCAACACCAACGGTTCCCTGCCGACAGTTGGCAGCGCGGCGCCGTCATTTGTCCTTACTGGTGCCGATTTTGGTTCAGTTTCGCTGTCGGACTTTGCGGGGGAGAGAGTCGTGCTCAACATCTTTCCTTCGATAGACACAGGTGTTTGCGCTACCAGTGTTCGTACCTTCAACGAGCGAGCCGCTGGTCTTGACAACGCGACTGTGCTTTGTGTGTCTGCCGACCTCCCCCCAGCGGCCGGTCGTTTCTGCGGGGCTGAGGGTATTGAGGACGTGAAGACTGGTTCGACCTTCAAGAATCCTGAGGTATTGGACGACTATGGAGTGCGAATCATCGACGGAATGCTCGCCGGTCTTGCCGCCCGAGCGGTGGTCGTGATTGACGAATCGGGCACCGTTGTCCATGCCGAACTTGTCCCCGAAATCGTGCAGGAGCCCGACTACGACGCCGCGTTGGCCGCGTTGGGTTAATCGGTGCGCATTGATCGAAGCCGTGATGGCGCTTGTTGGGCGAGGTATGGATGTCTATTACCAGCGGCGCGCCAACCCCGGCGACGATCTCGGTTCTGTGATCGCCAATGCTGCCGTTGACGGGGAGGAGATGACTGTAGGTGCCTTTGCTGCGTTCTTTATGTTGCTGGTTGATGCGGGTGGCATTGAGGCGCTGATGGCCAGACCAGAGCAATTCAGCTGGCTCTTAGCAGACATCGAGGGGCGTCCGCCAACCGCGACCCGCGGGTGTTTGAACGGCCTGCTGAACTTGACTTGACACGGGACCCAACCCTCATGTGGCCTTTGGCGCGGGCGGCCCTCACTACTGTTTGGGAAGTCATCTCGCCCGGATTGAGAGTTACGCGATTCTGCGTGAGTTTCTGGGCCGGTGCCGTGACTTGGAGTTGGACGGACCTGTCGAGCGACAGGAATCGTCGTTCATCTGTGGCCCCCGGGTCATGCCCGTTTGCTTTCGCGGGGCGTAGCCGGAGCCGCGGGCGCGGGAACGGCCTGTCTAAATCTGCGCGTTGCACCAGCGAGGATGTAGCTGATCGCGCAAGTTTCGTGGGGGTTGGTTGGGAGGTCTAGAGTTCGCCGCTGCTGAGGATTTCGTCGGCGATTTGCAGCATTGAGTCGATGCCGGCTCGGGCCTCGCTGTCGGCGGTGCCATCTTGGTCACCCATTGCCCCGGCCGCGTAGCGCACTCGGACCCCTTCACTGATCGCCGATAGTCGCCAGAATTGGAAGGCGACATACCAAGAAAGATCGGAGATGTCCCGGTCGGAGTTCTGCCCGTAACGCTCCAGCATCTCTGAGCGCGAGCCGAACCCGGGAGCCTTCGTGGGCACATCGCGCAAGCGCCCTGTGGCGCGGGGATCGTCACCCCACCACATAGCCATGCTGGCCACGTCGGCGAGCACATCGCCGAGGGTGCACAGTTCCCAGTCAAGCGTGGCGGCAACCGAGCCGTCATGGCCCATCATGGTGTTGTCCAAACGGTAGTCACCGTGAACGATTCCAGCACCTTGCTGTGCCGGCACTGTTTTGAGTAGGCGCTGGTGAAGATCATCAAAAAGGGGAATAACCCGGTCCGAACCATCATCGACTTGGCGTTTCCAACGACGCAGTTGTCGAGCGCAATAGTCTTCGGTGCGTCCGAGGTCGCCGAGTCCAACCGCAACTGGATCGATACGGTGCAGCGCCGCAAGCGTGTCGGTGAGCGAATTTGCCATCACCGGTCGCAGCTCAGGATCCACGGCATGGCCGTCGGCTTCATTGAAGATGATTGTGCCCTCGACGAATTCCATGACATAGAAGTCGGCACCGTTCACGGAGTCGTCGGTGCAAAGGCCGACAGCTTCGGGGACGGGTACATCGGTGTCTTGCAGCGCAGAAATGATGCGATGTTCGCGGCCCATGTCGTGGGCGCGGGGCAATATGTGGCCCGTTGGGGGGCGTCGCAATACCAGTTTTGTGCCTGATTGATCTGTAACCGCGAAAGTAAGGTTGGAAGCGCCGCCTGTGATCAGTTCAAAATCTAGGGGGGTGGCGAGGCCGGGTCGCTTAGCCAGAATCCATTGTGTTACCGCGTCAGCGTTGATTCCGGTCGGTGCGGGTTTCATTGGGCGTTGGGCGCGAGCGCCTCGAGCAGGTTCCAGTCGGGGTTAGCGCGGTTGTTGTCGGTAGGAACAGCCTGGATACAGACATGAGAGGCCCCGGCATCGTAGTGGGCTTTGATGCGTGCGGCGATGTCATCTTCGGTGCCCCAGGCCACGACCGCGTCCACGAAGCGTGGCGCGCGGGAGTCGATCTCATCGTCGGTGAAACCAAGGCGAAGCCAGCTGTTGCGATAGTTGGGCAGGCTGGCGTACATCTGTAGTTGCTCATTGGCTTTTACGTAAGCTATCTCTCGGTCCGTGGTCAGGATGCATTTCTGTTCCACACACAGCAGTGCATCGGGTCCCATAATCTGGCGGGCTTTGGCAGTGTGGTCGGGTGTGGTCCAGTAGGGGTGAGCTCCAGCGGCTTTCTCAGCCGACAATGCCAGCATTTTGGGACCGAGAGCTGCGACTATTACGGTCGGCGGTTCTACTTTTGGAGTGGGCATGATCAACGCTCCCTGCATGGCTTCAAGGTAGGCCTTCATCGTGGCGAGCGGTTTGTCGTAGGGGAGGTTGCGAAGCCCTTCGACCATCGGAGCGTGTGACACTCCGATTCCCAGCACGAAGCGGCCCCCCGACAACTCAGCGAGGTCAAGTCCCGCCTGTTGCATTGCCGCAGGATGGCGCATATGGATACTGGCGATGCCCGTGGCGACGATCAGTTGCTGCGTGCCGAAGAGCAGGGTGGCGGCGTTTACGAACGCGTTCTTGCCCATGGCTTCGCCGATCCACTGAGCAGAGTACCCGAGTGACTCGATACGGGCGGCAGTTTCTTGAGCTTGTTGGGCTCCATGGGAATCGGTGAACTGCCATACACCAGGTGCGGCTAGTTGTTCTGAGATCGTCATGTCATTATGTTCTCAGGCCAACGCCTCAACCGCCAACCCTGCGACACTCCATAGAGGTTTGTTGACGTTTGAATGCTGATCGCACAGGTGCGAGGTCGTGTGTTGGAGGTTCGGGTCGCGGTGTGGGTTGTGTCGGGTAGGTTGACTCTGGTTTGGCGAGGATTGAGGTGAGCGCCGTGGATCAAGACCCCAATCGAGTCCTCATCGAGGTTGCGGCAGAGCACCTGCGGATGGCGTCTGAGTCTGGTGTTCCGTGCTCGCCGGTGCGCGAGATTCTCGGCACCGACAGCGATGTGGAGCTTGCCTACGCGGTTGCGCAACACAACATCAGCCTCGATGTAGCTGCTGGACGACGGGTCAGCGGTCGCAAGATCGGGCTGACTGGAGCCGCCATTCAAGAGCAGCTAGGAGTGTCGCAACCGGACTTCGGCACGTTGTTCGCAGACATGTGCATAGCTGATGGCCTCACGATTTCTGCGAGCAGGTTGTTGCAGCCCCGAGCCGAAGCGGAGATCGCCTTTGTGCTTGAGGATGATCTCGACAAGGGAGAGCATTGTGTGGTCGACGTCATTGGTGCCACCGCCTACCTGCTGCCTGCGCTGGAAATTGTGGCAAGCCGTGTGGCCGACTGGGATATCAGCATCGTCGACACCATTGCAGACAATGCCAGTTGCGGTTTGTATGTGTTGGGCTCGCGCCCGGTGTCGCTGGGTTTGGTCAATGTGAGAGATATCTCGATGGTGCTGAGCGTCAACGACGAGATAGCCACAACTGGGCAGGGTTCGGTATGCATGGGTAATCCCCTGCAAGCGGTGATCTGGCTGGCTGACATGATGTGCCGTGTTGGTACCCCGCTTCGCGCTGGTGATTGCCTGATGACGGGTTCGCTGGGTGCGATGGTGTCGATAGCAGCGGGAGACCGGGTCGTGGCCGACATGGGTCCCCTTGGAACCGTGTCAACAGTGCTTGCCTGAACAGTGCTTGAGTAACCGTGGTGCACCCAAAACAGTGATTGGTCAGGTCCGCCGCGGTTAGCCGAAGGCGCCAGCGGCTCGCAGGGAAGCGATGTTGGCGGGGGACTTGTCGAGCACTGTGGCCATGACATCGTCGGTGTGTTCGCCGACCGTGGGAGCCATGGTTGGGCACGGGAGTGCTTCACCATCGACGAACACGGGCAACGGCAACTGCTCGCAACCAAGAGCTTCGGTCGGGTAGAAACCCATGCGGGCCTGGAACTGTGGGTCGTCACCGATGTTGGCCGGTGTGTTTACCGGAGCAATAGTCGTGTTGTGCTCATTGGCGAAGTCCAGCCATTCCGCGCTGCTGCGGGTTCGAAAGATCTGCTGGAGTTCACGCTGCAACTCGGTGTTGCCGCGGGCATGGTCGGCGTATGTTGAGCCAGGCCAGCGCTCAAACAGGTCCATGCGCTCGACTCCTTCGCAGAAGTTCTTCCAGAACGCCTGTTCAGAAGCCATGAAAAGGACATGACCATCGGCTGATTCGTACATCTGGTAACGGACTCCCTCCCACATACCTGCCAGGCCGGCCGGGCGGCGCTCGTAGTTGTCCGAAGGGTTGCCGGTAACTTCGTCTTCGGGGCGAAGGTACGCCCTTTCGGATTCGATTCGGTACCAGTCCATGTATGCGGCCGCGTCAGACTGTGCCATCTCCATTGAGCAGCCGTCACCGGACTCGCGAGCACTGATGACGCCAGCCAGAATTGCCATCGCCGCCACCATGGGACCAACGTTGATCCCCACATTGGGCATCGTCGGAGGTATCCGGGTGAAACCCTCGTCGTCGGTGACTGGCTGAACAATGCCCGACCAAGTGTCGTATGCGATGCCGTGACTTGGCATGTCCCGGTAAGGGCCGGTCGATCCGTAACCCGAAAGGGTGGCGAACACGATCTGGGGGTTGACCGCTTTGAGGTCGTCGTAACCGAGTCCCAATCGCCCCAAAGTTCCTGGTCGCATTGCTTCCAACACCACGTCTGCGGTGGCTACGAGATCGCGGTAGAGCTGTTTGCCTTCGTCGGTTTTCAGGTTGAGTGTCACACTTCGTTTGCCGCGGTGAGTGTGCAGATGCAGCAGCGACACATCGCCGATAATCGGCCAGGTCATCTGACGGATGTAGTCACCGGCAGGAGACTCAACTTTTATGACATCGGCACCGAGATCGGCGAGGAACGTGGCCACATGTCCAGGCCCCAGAAGGCTTGACTCGATTACACGAACGCCGGAGAGCAACCCCGGTTTGTCAGACATTTGTTACCTCTCCGTGTTGGCAGGCGATCAGAAACTATCGTGATGGAACTCAAGGGCATACGCTGGTTGAGTTCGTTGGCACCAAGAGTTGATGCCACAATACGGCCACCGTCACAAATTCAAGGAACTGCGATGGAGATTCACGACTCGGTGCTTGACTTGGTTGGCAACACTCCGCTGGTCAAGCTTCGGCGCATAAGCGAGGACTTGCCGTGCCCGGTTGTGGCCAAAATCGAAGCCGTTAATCCGGGAGGCAGCTCCAAGGACCGTCCTGCTATCACCATGATCGACGCGGCTGAAAAAGCGGGATTGCTCAAACCCGGTGGCACCATCGTTGAGCCGACTTCGGGCAACACTGGTATCGGGTTGGCGATCGTCGCAGCGCAGCGTGGCTACCGCTGCATTTTCGTCCTGACCAGCAAGGTAGGGGCCGAAAAAGTCGATCTGCTCCGCGCCTACGGTGCAGAAGTTGTGGTATGCCCGGTTGCTGTTGCCCCCGATGACCCAGCGTCTTATTACTCGACTGCCGAGCGGCTGGTGAAGGAAATTCCGGGAGCGTTTCGGCCTAACCAGTATCACAATCTTGCCAACCCTCAAGCTCACTTCGACACGACCGGCCCTGAGTTGTGGAGCCAGACCGACGGCAGGATCACTCATTTCGTTGCTGGTGCAGGGACAGGTGGAACGCTCACCGGTGTCGGCAGATATCTGAAGAGTCAGAATCCCGACATTCAGATCATCGCCGCGGACCCGGAAGGATCGGTTTATTCGGGAGGCAGTGGACGGCCCTATCTCGTTGAGGGAATCGGCGAGGACTTCTTCCCCGACACCTACGACATCTCGATTGTCGACCGGACCATCGCGGTGAGTGACCGAGACTCCTTTCTCACAGCTCGTGAGGTGACCGAGTCAGAAGGCCTGCTGATTGGAGGGTCTTGCGGCACGGCGGTTAACGCTGCGGTCCAAGTCGCCCACGAATGCCGCCCCGACGATCTGGTCGTGGTGTTGCTTCCCGACAACGGTCGGCTCTACTTGAGCACGGTTTTCAACGACGAGTGGATGGCCGGTTTTGGATTCTTGCGAGGCTCGGGACCCGTGGTCTCTGATGTGCTCGGCTCGCGCCGCCAAGACGTTCCAGATCTGCTCTATGTGCAACCCGGCGCAACTGTGCGCGAGGCGGTGCAAATGATGAGCGATCATGGAGTTTCGCAGTTGCCTGTTGCCAAAGGTGAGATGCCGTTGGCCAACGCGGAG
The DNA here is from genome assembly GCA_965249055.1 of Candidatus Aldehydirespiratoraceae bacterium. GTDB lineage: Bacteria > Actinomycetota > Acidimicrobiia > Acidimicrobiales > Aldehydirespiratoraceae > VXYK01. Next base: position 2,041,606 of record CBDFKX010000002.1, read on the forward strand.
GTGATGGGTTCGGTTAGCGAGTTGCGCATTATGGATCTGGCGTTTGGCAACGATTCTGTGCTCGACAAAACTGTCGAGGACATCATGGGTTCCAAGCTGCGTACTGTCGGTTCAGGGCAACCGATTGCGTTGGCGGTCGAAATGCTTGAGTCGTGTTCGGCGCTGTTGGTACTCGATGGTGGGCGACCCCGCGCAGTGATTTCTTCGAGCGACGTGCTGTCGTTTCTGTCGAAAGGTGCTTCTCTTGGCCGATGATATTTTCGCGGACGTACAAGCCTGGGGTTTCGAGACTCGGGCTATCAGGGCTGGACAACCCCACGATGTGAGCAGCGGGGCGGTGGTCACCCCGATCTCGCTGGCCACAACCTTTGTGCAGGAGGAAGTGGGCGTGAATCGGGGCTATTTGTATGCCCGTGTCTCCAACCCGACAAGGACAGCGCTGCAGGAATGTCTAGCTTCGCTCGAAGCTGCCGATCACGGATTGGCTTTCGCTTCCGGCATGGCAGCTGAAGACACTTTTTTGCGCACTCTGGTGCCGGGCGATCACATTGTGTTGGGCGACGATGCCTACGGTGGGACGTTCCGTCTGATCGCCCATGTGCTGGTCCCAATGGGCATCACTTGGTCTGCGGTTGACTTGACCGATGTGGCTGGGTTGCGTGAGGCAATGCCGTCGGCAACGAAGGTGGTGTGGGTGGAGACGCCCACCAATCCTTCACTTACGGTGATCGACATCGCCGCGGTTGCCGAAGTGACCCACAGCGTTGGCGCAAGGCTGGTCGTCGACAACACTTTCGCCACGCCCTATCTGCAACAGCCTCTGAGCCTTGGGGCCGATGTGGTGGTCCACTCGACCACAAAGTACTGCGGAGGCCACTCAGATGTGGTCGGCGGATTCTTGGCGCTGAACGACAGCGAGCTTGCTGAACAACTCGAGTTCCTGCAGAAGGCAGTTGGTGCGGTCGGTAGTCCGTTCGACAACTACCTCACTTTGCGGGGGCTGAAGACTCTGGCTGTGCGCATGGATCGCCATTGTGACAGCGCCCGCGCCGTGGCTGAGTTCTTGACCGGCAGACCTGAGGTGGTTGAGGTGTTCTATCCGGGTCTTGTCGACCATCCGGGTCATGAGATAGCGGCTCGCCAGATGACCGACTTCGGCGGGATGGTGTCGTTCCGGGTTGCTGGCGGAGCGGATGCAGCGATGCGTCTGGCGGCAAGCACTCGAGTGTTCGTGCTGGCTGAGTCGCTGGGAGCGGTTGAGTCGTTGATTGAACATCCAGGAGCGATGACCCATGCTTCAGCGGCAGGTTCGCCTCTGGAAGTGGCTGATGACTTGCTTCGGCTCAGCGTGGGTCTGGAAGCCCTTGATGACCTTCTCGGCGACCTTGAGCAGGCTTTCGATCGTCTCTAGCGGTCCCTAGTGGGCTTCCCCCTGTTTGCTTGACATGTAGTTTATGCTGAGCATCCCCCCTTTGGCCGGACACCTCGATTAGGAGGTATTCATGTCATTGATGGAACAAGACAAGCTGTCGGTTAGGACTCGGCGGCGGTTCAGTAGAGAGTTCAAGGCTGACGCTGTGGCGTTGGTGTTGGACGGGGAAAGGCCGATCGCTGGAGTCGCGCGTGATTTGGGGATCGGTGCGAACAATCTGGGGAACTGGGTTCGTCAGGCCCGTATTGACCGAGGCGACAAACCAGGTCTCACTACTGAGGAGCGTGTGGAGCTGACGCGGTTGCGTCGGGAGAACGCGAAGCTGCGGATGGAGCGTGAACTGCTCAAAGGTGCGACGGCCTTTTGGGTGAAGGAGTTGGGACAGTGACCCGCTATTTGTGGGTTGCTTCTCGCAAGGCCGACGGGTTCCCGACCAAAGCAGCGTGTCAGGCAGCTGGTGTGAGCCGCCAGGCGTTCTACGGCTGGTCCGGCCAGCGGGCGCAGAGGCCCAGCCCCGCCGAGTTGGCCGACGCCGAGCTGGTCGATGCGATCAAACAGATCCATGCCGGTTCCGATGGTGCTTACGGGTCGCCCAGGGTAACCGCCGAGCTGTGTCGGCAGGGCCGCAGAGTCAACCACAAGCGCGTCTGTCGGCTCATGGGGCTTCACGGGATCTGTGGCATCTATAAGCGGCGCAAGCCGCGTTTCAGGTCTGCTGGAGGTGCCCGCTCGACGCCTGGTGATCTGGTGCGCCGGGACTTCGGTCCCGGCCGTCCTGACACGGCGATGTCTCGGCGGGCTTGGTCGCGGGTGCGCCAGCGGCGGCGTGATATCAGCTCGTGCTGGAGGGTCGAGAAGAACGACTCGGCGGCGGCGTTGTCCAGTGCGCAGCCGACGCGTCCCATCGATTGGGTGGTCTTGAGCTTGGCGCAGGCCGCCGCGAACGCGTCGGAGGTATATTGAGAGCCCTTGTCGGTGTGGAAGATCACCCCGGCCACGGCGCCGCCGCGCACCGCGGCGGCCATGTTGAGCGCGTCTGTGGCCAGCTGCGCGGTGGGGTGGCGGTCGGACTGCGCGAAGCCCAGCATCGGCCTGGAGAACAGATCCTCCACGGTGGCGAGCAACACCGGCCCCTCGCCGGTGTCGACCTGTTTGAAGTCGCCGACCCACTTCTCGTCGACGCCGCCGGCGGTGAAGTCCCGCCGCAGCAGGTCCGGAACCGGCGCGGCCCGCTTGTCGGGCCGGGTCAGGCCCCTGCGCCGCTTGGGCGCGCGGCCCTGCAGGCCCTGGCGGGCCATGGACGCCTCAACGGTCTTGTTGGACACCTTGCGGCCCGACCGGTGCAGCTCGGCGCGCACCCTAGGCGAGCCGTAGGTGCCGCCTGAAGCGTCGAAACAGGCTTTGACCTCGGCGTCTAGTTCAGCTCTGCGCCGCTTCGCCGGCGTCGGGGGCCGGTTGTGCCACTTGTAGAACGTCGACGGGGCCACCCCAAGGGCCCGGCACGACACCGCGTGAGGCACGCCGTGGTCGGTCCTTTGGGCCGCGATGTGCGCTGAGACGCTCATCGCGTTGCCTCCTTGACCCAAAGGACCACTGATCGTTTGAGCACATCACGCTCCATCTCCAACTCCGCGCAGCGGCGGCGCAGCCGCACCAACTCGGCCCGGTCATCCGAGCTCAAGCCCTCGGCCTCACCCCGCTCCATTCGGTCTTTGCGGACCCAGTTCCCAAGGGTGCCCGCACCGATCCCGAGATCGCGGGCGATCTCAACGACCGGCCTTCGCGTCTCCTGGACGATCCGCACAGCACCGGCCCTGAACTCCGAGTCGAACTTGCGTCGTGTGTGTGACATAGTGTCTCCTCATAGACGATGACTCCACGATTCGGGGGGATACCCACCGTCCAACACCAACGCAGCCGCGTCAGCCTTGAACTCTCTACTGAATCGCCGCCGAGTCCTAACCAACGGCTTGTCTTGTTCCATCATCGTCATGGCTTACCCCCTTAACAAGGTGTCAAGCCAACGGGGGAACCTCACTAGAGTATTTGGTTGGGGCGGCTCTATCGTATTCTATCACTGTTACGGCTTTGCTTTCTTTGCAAGGGGTGAAGCCAACGGAGGGAACCTCACCGAAGGGGAGTCCCTGTTGGTGCTGTTCATGGGCCTCGTGGTGGGTTGGGTTTGATGATTTTGTAGCCGGTGTTGGTTTTGGTGACGATGTAGTCGCGGTCGTGGATGTTGTGGTGACACAGGGGGCAGGCGAGACACAGGGAGTCGATGTCTGTTAGTCCTCCTTGTTCCCAGGGGACGATGTGATGTATTTCGCAGCGTTCTGGACCGGCGGTGCAGTCTTTGCCTCTACAGTGCCGGTCGCGGGCGATGATCGCTTTGATTTGGGCTTCGGTGGCGTGTCGATGGGTGCGTCCCACCCAGATCGGCTGTCCTTCACCGTCAAAGACAACCCCGGTGACAGCAGCGGTGCACATCAAACGTTCCAACACGGTCTGCGGGAGTGCTTCACCACCAATAATCTCAGCGACACCTGTCGGGTTGTCGCCGCGGAGGCGTTCGATGTCGGCTATGGCGATGAGTTGTGTGCGTGTGCTGCCGGGTCCACGTCGTGCGGGGTTGGTCAACAACGCCACGAACGCGTCCGCCATTCGTTGTGGCGTTGTGCGCACATCATCAGGGGAACCGTCGCGGCCGCCGTCGTCTCTCCACAACCGGTCGTACTCGACGTTGATTGCTTTACGTACTTGTTGATAGCTGGTCGGGTCCAACTCAGCGAGTAGTACTCCCATGCCTTGTTCGTTGATCCAGTGTTTCAACAACCGGTTACGGCGCTGTTGTTGATACAACTCAGCACCGTCGTCGGGTTGGTTGCGGTTCACCCACCGCCGTGACTGTTCCGTGAACACATCAACAGAAGACTTCTCAGCAAGCTTCGACAACTCGTCGTCTACTTGCCCTGCAGAAGTCTTCGCAGCAGCCCCGACCGCGACCGCGGCGTGCTCTGCTGTGATCGCGCCTCCAGCCAACGCTTCAGCCAACTTCGGCATCTCAGCGAACCCCGCGGCAGTCTTCGCGACAGAGTTGGCGGCACGAGTAGACATACGCCCAGCCTCACGCAACACCACCTTGGAGTTCACCCCACCGTCATCAAGCGCCTCGATCTCAGTCGCGCACCGCGTCTGCAACGCAGACAACGCCGCTACAACCCGCCCAGCACCTGCCACCAGACCCTCCAACTCGCCTCGGCAAAGCCCAGAAGTCACCACCCCTCGAGTCTGTTGGATCATCGAATCGAACATGACCACAACCTAACAACAGGGTATGACACTACATAAATTAAAACATCACAACACAGCAACAAACATCTCTAGATCCATGATCCACAACCGTTGAAACCCGACCGGATCCCCAGAGCAGGTACGAGGCGTCCTTTCGCCTGAGGCAATCCGACTCGTCGCTGGCGTCCGGGTCAACGCTTAGGGGCTTGTCCTGGTTGGTGCCGTTGTGACCATTTCGGCGACGGACCACTCGCGACGGTCGTTCAGGTCTGGAGTGGTAGGGCGACCTGTGCCAACGCGTTGAGTTCTCGGTGCCAGTCGGCTGGTTCGGTGAATGGGAACAGCACGAATTTTGAAGCACCAACAGCCAGGTACTCGTCGAGCATCTCCACTACCCGCCTGTGGGACGTGGCCACGATTTCACGAACATCGGTGTCTGGCAGGCGGCTGGCCACGACTTCAAGCAAAGCAGCGGGAATCTCGGATTCACCACCACCCGATGGTGTCGGCAGGTAGGGGATCAGCACCCCGTAGTGTTCGGGGTCCATTGATCTGCCGACATCTTCGGCTGCTTGTTCGATCACGACCATCGACTCGGCGACCCGGCCCGGGGTGGTGAACGAGGCCAGCCAGCCATCGGCGAGTCGGCCTGTACGGCGAAGTTCTGAGGGAGCCTGTCCACCGAGCCACACTTCGAACGGTTGCTGTATCGGTTTGGGAAGGACTCGAGCACTCCGCAGCGAGAAGCGTTCGCCGTCGTGGTCGACTTCTTCCTCTGTCCAGAGACGGCGCATCAACGGCAATGCCTCGTTCAGCCAGGGAGCGCGCTGCATGCGCTCGACACCAAACGCTTGATGCTCGGCGGTATTGGCGATGCCAAGCCCGAAGGCAGGGAGGCAGCGCCCACCCGATATCACATCAAGGCTGGCCAACATCTTCGCCATCAGCACTGGATTGCGCCCCGGTAGCACTGACACTGCTGGTCCGAACTTCAAGCTGGTGCTGCGCCCGGCTACATATGCCATCGCCACAATCGGGTCCAGTTGTGGGCTGTTGACCCGCTCGGGAAACCACAGCGAGTCGAAACCGAGCCGGTCGAGATCGTCAACCACCGCGCCGAGCCCGTCGGGCCGGCTCAGCAGCCTCGGTACCGCCCCTATCCCGAATCCGATCCGTACTTTCATACCCCGAGGCTCCCACGCCACACAGCCGGGTGACTAATCCACCGCCGAACCGCGACCGTCGCTCACCTTCGGGGTTCGCGGGGTAGTCCGAGCACCCGTTCGCCCAGGATGTTGCGCATTATGTTCGAGGTTCCACCCATGATTGTGTACGCAGGCGCGTAGGCGAAGGCCTTGCTGTGAGGCGAATCGAGGGTGATCGCGGGGCCGAGGACTCGAGCGGCGAATTCCGCCACACGCTGTTGATGCTCGGTACAAAACGCTTTGGTAGCAGCGCTGAACCCCTTCGGTGCCTGCTTCATGGCTTCGCGGTAGACGAGGAGCCTACCGAGGCGATATCCAGTCTCGAGTCGAGCGATCTCTTGGCGAATCCGCTTATCGCCGACATCAGCGAGTGATAGAGCGTGGTCGTACAGCGGTTTGTTGGAAACGAGGCGGTCGATGCCGCCGCGTTCATGTTCGAGTTGGGTCATCGTTTGACGGAATGCCTCCCCCTCAACACCAACCAGATTCTCGATGGGTACACGGACATCAGTGAAGAAGGTCTCACAGAAGTGGGTGTTGTCGACCATGTCACGGATGGTCCGCACCTCGATACCCGGGAGGATCATTGGCACGATCAGTTCACTGACGCCCTCATGGGGCCGCCCGGTCGAGTTGGTGCGGCAGATCAGGTAGCAATAGTCAGCCAGCGCCGCGCCTGAGGTCCAGATTTTCTGGCCGTTCACCACGAACACATCGCCGTCTCGTACCGCTGAGGTTTTCAAGGCGGCGAGATCGGAGCCGGCGTCGGACTCGCTCATTCCTATCGACCATGAAGTGGTGCCAGAGAGAATGCCGGGCAGGTACTCCGCTTGCTGATCGGGTGTGCCGTAGCTGATCAGCGAAGGACCGAACTGTCTATCTGCAAACCAACTCGCAGCAATCGGTGCGCCTGCTGAGATCAACTCCTCAGACATGATGATGCGTTCTATGGTGGCGCGCCCGCCGCCACCGTGTTCGGTCGGCCAGGTCATGCCGACCCACCCCTCAGCCGCGATCGTCGCGCTGAACTCCTTGGAGAATCCGTTGATCCAACTGTCGCTGTGGACGCCGTGCGCTGCGATCCCTGCTGCGGCCACTGCTCTGGCCTTTGACCGCAGAGTTTCAAGTTCAGGTGTCAAACGGAAATCAAGGCTCATACTCGCCATTTCATCCCTTCTCGGCCATTCGAGCTTCCAAGCGATGACCGTGCCGTGCCGTTTTGATCAACATCAATGAACATCTGTGTATCGGAGAATTCGCAGTGACCCAAACGCCAGTCAGGCGATTCGGGGACGCTAGTGAAAGACTGCACAGGTGAGCGAAGCTGAGTTCCAACTTCGAGATGTCTATTCGGGGACCGCACGGGGTGCCCGGCTGTTTGGTGTGACTGTTGATCTCGCGGCGCAAGGAATAACGGTGCTCGTGGGCGCTTCGGGTTCCGGCAAGAGCAGTTTGCTGCGTCTGCTCAACCGCCTTGATGCCCCATCCGCGGGCACGGTTCGCTGGTGCGGCACGGACCTTGGTGATGTCGATGTTCTAGCGCACCGCCGCGAGGTGGGAATGGTCTTTCAGGAACCGAGAGTGGCGTTGGGCACGGTGGCGGACAACCTGAGGCTTGGTGCGGACGATCTTGAAGATGATTCGGCGGCCGAATTGCTGACGCTGGTCTCGCTAGACCCCGATTTTCTGGAGCGTGACGCAACAGCTCTTTCGGTGGGAGAACGTCAGCGGGTTTGTCTGGCACGCACTTTGGCAACCGTCCCCAAACTCATTCTCGCCGACGAGCTGACATCGTCGCTCGATCCCGAGTCGACCGAGGCGATCGAAAGCTTGGCCAAGCGTCTCTGCGCACCAGAGAGTCTCAGCGCAGCCGAGAGCAAGGGGCCTCTGGGTTGGATCTGGGTTTCACATGATCCCGGTCAGGCTCGACGGTTGGCTCAGCGGATCGTGGTGATGGCTGAGGGCAAGGTGGCTGCTAACGGCACCGCGAGTGACTTGTTTGCTTCTCCAGATCGCACGGTACGGATGGCGCTAGGGGGTGAACGCTAATGGACCAAGCCGATATCGGCCTCACAGGGCTTGCGTTGTCGGGGATTCTCGTGGCTGTAGCGCTCGGCTTGTCGATGCTGCGACGGCTCGGAGTGAGTCGAGATCTGATTGTCGCGGCGTTGCGTGCGCTTGCGCAGCTCTTGGTGGTTGGAGCGGCGTTGGTGTTGGTAGTAGATGACGATGACCCGCTGGTGTGGACTTGGATCTGGGTCGTGTTGATCTGTTGTCTGGCTGCGCTTGTGGTCAAACGGCGAGTCCCCGAGGTTCCAGCGGCCGCTCGGTTGGCGCTCTTGTCATTCGCGGCGGCGGCGGCAATGAGCTTGGGAGTGCTGTTCGGGCTCGGGATTTTCGAACCGACTGGGCGTGCCATCGTTCCATTGGCTGGAGTGATGGTGGGGAACTCGATGACGGCCACGGTGGTGGCCTCTCGACGAATCGTTGCTGAGGCGCGCGATCACAGAGACTTGATCGAAGCGAAGCTGGCGCTGGGACTTTCGTCGGCTCAGGCATTCGCGCCCCATCTGCGTGAAGCGTTGCGTACTGCGCTGGTGCCGCAGATTGAGACCACCAAGACAGTCGGTTTGATTGCTTTGCCAGGATCAATGACCGGTTTGATCCTCGCAGGGGTCGATCCAACGGACGCGGTTCGAGTGCAAGTCGCGATCATGTACCTGGTCTTGGGTTCGGTGGCGACTACCACTTCGGTCATGGCGCTAGGTCTTACCCGTGGAATCTTCAGCAGCGATCACCGCCTTGAGATCCACTGAGATGAGCGCGATGTGTCGAAGTGGGGTTGCGGGGTTGCACGCGGGTTAGTCTGCGCTAGTGTGCGCCAACGTGGGCGAGGCGATCTTTGGTTCTGAAAGCGAGTATCTGATTCCACAACTCGTAGCCTCGCTGGCCCGAGCGGCGACGAAAGCCGGTTGTACGAGCCGGTTGAAGGCTCACGAGCGGTCCGTGTGACCCACCCCGATGCGCAGTGGGCGAACGTCTACCTCGAGTCCTTAGCTGCTGGACCATCCAGGTCTACGACGGCGTCAGCGTTGCGGGTCGTCGCTAAAGACTTCTTCGGCTGCGAACCTGACGAAATGCCTTGGGCGGAGTTGCGAGCATCAGAGGTCGGGCGGTTGCGGAGGCAGTTAGCCGAGCGCCGCTCTCCTGCTACAGCAAACGACCCCACTCCACACTCAACTACGACACTTTCACCGAAATGAGATACACACCGCGATCGAAAACCAACTACACCAACTGCATCAACCAACTGTCAAGCGAACGGCTGGAAGCACACAGGAGACTTCGGAATATTGAATTGACGGATGGTGTTTATGGTGGTGATGAACTCAGTTAGCGGAGTGTCGTGCGCCGGTTACGTCCCCAAATCACCAAAGTCAGCACTCCGCCCGTTGTAGCGACTGCGGCACCGCTCGCCCCTCCACCAAGCATCAGCACGGCACCGACAGCTAACCCGATCCCGACCACTGCGCCACCCATAAGGCGCAGGCTGGCAACTCTCGAAGATCTGGCTTCTCGGGACTTCCCGCTTTTTGCTGTCTCCATGACCGATAGTTTTAGCAGCCCGCTCCCTGCAAGGTGACGAGCAGAGAGATGGCTTCGGGCGCGGAGAATGCTGGATCGTGAATCCGTCAGACCAATCGTGCAACGCAGACGACATCAAGAATATAACGATCTGGCGAAACCTGTACCCCAATGCCGAAGCGTTAGAGCGAACCGCGGCTGTGGATCGGGGCGATGCCGCGGAAGCTCTTTCGAGTGTTGTCGGCAAGCGAGGTCGCTCGTTTTCGAGGTCGCCTGCTGTGTGCGCGTTTTGCTACGTTGTCGGGTGTGGTCATGTTGTGCCCGACGTCCAATCCATGACCAGACGATTCAGCACGGCCAGATCGCAGCATGCTGTTCCAATCTGAGCAGAACACACCCGCAACAGACAAAAGAACATGTTGACACGCACATAATGAATTGCCGTCGTTATTCAGACCTTGGGCTCGGGGTTGGTGTCAAGTCTTGACGGTCTTGATTGTCGATACGCGCCCAACGCTGGCCCGTCGATTATTGGGTTTACTTGGGCAGATAACTCGCGAGCCAGCCAACAAATTTCTCGAGCGCGGAATCTTTGTGGATGGACTCACAAGACTAGGCACTGTCGCTGATCGCCCGACAGTGGGCTGCTCCGGAACCTGTCGGTGACCGTGCCGGAGCGGTGTCGGAGTCGACCTGCGGGTGCGCCGCCGCTCCGTTTATACGTACCACTCCTTCAACTAGCTGGCCGAATACGATCTCGGCGAGTCTGAAGCTGGCTGATGGCGTTAGCGGAGCCTTACCGGAGTGTGAGAGTCGGCGTTGAGCGGCGGTGGTTCAGCGGTAGTGTGCGGCTGCGTGAGCGAAGCGATCTTTGTGCCCGACGGTGAATGGCTGATCCCGCAACCGAACGCCTGTGGACCTTGGTTTCCGGGAGTCCAGCACGGAGGATCAATAGCAGGGTTGTTCGCCAGGGCAATTGAACGGGTCGAATCAGATTTAGAGATGTTCACCACTCGAATCAGCATCGATATGAGCCGCCGGGTGCCGATGGGGCCAACGAAAGTGACCGTCGCGGTGGTGAGAAACGGCCGCCGTGTGCAGTCGTTGGAAGCTGCCTACAACGTGGCCGACGATGTGGTGGCGCGTGCCACAGCAACCCGAATTCGTGTCGATGAAGATCTGGATTTTGAAACGATCGGGGTTGGTCTGCGCTCCGAAGACCTGCCTTCCAAACAACCCGAGGAGGTTCCCGAGTTGACAGACATCTTCGTCGGCTTCGACTTTGTGCGGAACTTCACGATGCACCGAGAAGACACCGATAGGGGCGAGGCGATGAGCTGGGCCCGCCTCGATCGCCCGTTTGTTGCAGGCGAAGAAAATACCGCGCTGATCAGACTCGCCGCGGTGGCCGACATGGTCCCAAGCGCCAACTCTGTCTTGGATCATCGCAGATACCTGTCGGTCAATCCCGATCTCAACATCGCCATTTCAAGGTTGCCGGAAAGTGATTGGGTTGGTTCGTTGGCGGTGGTCCGGACCGCCCCGGGTGGTGTCGGCCAGACTGATGCGCAACTTTTTGACGAACACGGTGTGATCGGTAGGTCAATAAAGTCGCTCTTGATAGATCACCGTTGATAGAAATGTCTCGAAACGACCCCCGCCCCAACGTCATCCTGATCAACTGTGATGACCTCGGCTACGGCGATCTCGGATGCTATGGCTCTGAAGTGCACGACACGTCGGCAATAGACACGCTGGCTGCCGAGGGCATGCGCCTTACGGACTTCTATATGGGTTCGGCCGTGTGTACGCCGTCGCGGGGAGCGATGCTGACCGGGTGCTACCCACCGCGCATCGGTTTCGATGACTTTGACGGAATGCATGTGTTGTTCCCGGGGATGGCCGGCGGGCTCAACCCCAGCGAGGTCACAATCGCCAGACTGCTGAGAGATGCCGGCTATGCCACGCAGATGGTGGGTAAGTGGCATTGCGGGGACCAAGCCGATTTCTTGCCGACCCGTCACGGGTTTGATGGTTGGTATGGCCTTCCCTACAGCAACGACATGGGAATCCAAGCATCGAAGTTCACCGAAGAAGAGATCAAGAAGATCAAAGACGAATTTGGAATCGAATTGCCCTCAGGTGCGTATCCTCCTCTTCCGCTGATGCTTGACGAGGAGGTAATCGAGGCACAGCCCGATCAGGCGGCGCTGACCGAGCGTTACTTGCAGGAATCAATCCGTTTCATGAGAAGCAACCGCGATCAGCCGTTCTTTCTCTATTTCGCACACATGTATGTGCACCTGCCGCTGTATGTGCAACCGCAGTTCCTGGCCGAGTCACGCAACGGGCCTTATGGCGCAGCGGTTCGTTGTATCGACTGGGCACTGGCGGTGCTGATGGCCGAGCTAGCGGCTTTGGGCATGAGCGACGACACGATCGTTATTTTCACCAGCGACAACGGTGCGTTGTGCCGCCCTGGAGAAGGCAGCAACGCGCCGTTGCGGGACGTCAAAGGCACGACTTGGGAAGGTGGCATCCGAGTTCCCTGTATTGTGCGCTGGCCTGGCCAAATACCAGCGGGTTCGACAACCAGTGCGCTCACCACCGCTATGGATCTCTATCCGACGATCGCAGGTTGGTGCGCCGCTGCTGTGCCATCTGATCGAACGATCGATGGCTGCGATCTCGATGCGGTACTTCGGAGAAGATCTACCGAATCTTCCAGGGAGACGTTCTTGTATTACCGCGGTCCAACCCTCGAAGCCGTCCGAATGGGCACCTGGAAACTCCACTTGGTCAAGAACAACAAATGGCGCGGTGGCGATAGCGAAGAGATGCCGCAGCTCTTTGATCTGGCCACTGATATCGGTGAGAGCAACAACGTGCTGGCCGACAACCCCGATGTGGTCGCAGACATCATGGTCCATGTCGAAGCAGCACGCGCAGAGTTGGGAGACGCCGCCACTGGCGCTGAGGGAACTGGTCGCCGTCAACAAGGGCGAGTTGACAACCCTGTCACGTTGACCACCTTCGACCCCGACCACCCCTACTACATGGCCGAGTACGATCTCGCCGACAGGGGCTGATCGAGGCAACAGCAGCGATTCGGGCTACGGTTTGCTCACTCGCCTCCCACGAAGTTGAGGATTGATGGAGCGGAGTCTTATTGCCACCGGAATCGGAGGGCAGGGCATCCAGTTGAGTGCACAAGTTATGGCCCGCGCCGCAATCCACGACGGCCGCAATGCAATGTTGTTCGGGAGTTATGGCGGCATGATGCGAGGCGGTTCCACGGACGCTTCACTGGTGTTGGCGGATGGACCGATCGATTCGCCACCGGTGCTGTCACGTTGCTGGCTCGGCATCGCCATGCATCACGAGTACCTGCCCGGGTTGTTGGAGAAGCTTGATGAACGCAGCACTATCTTTGTCAACACCTCGGTTGTACAGGACAAGATCGACACTCTGGCATCGGTCGTCGGTTTCGGTGCCACTGAGTTGGCGGTTGAAGCTGTGTCTTTGGTCTGCGCCACCATGGTGATGGTTGGCGCGGTAACCGCAGCAACTTCACTGCTCAGTCCCGAAGCGCTTCAGACTGGGCTCGCCGAGGCGCTTCCGTCGTATCGCCGCGAACACTTTGATGTCAACACAGCAGCGCTCGCCGCGGGCCACGACGCTGGCCTTGAACTTGCCCGTAGCTATGCGATTCCTACTGCATGGGCGACCCGATGACTAGAGCGTCACAGTCCGACGCCGACACCGGTGCGTCTGATGATGTCGGATCGGTGAGTCGCGGCACGCTCGTGATCGACACCGAGGCTTGTAAGGGCTGCTGGTTGTGCATTGATGCGTGCCCGCCTCGAGTGCTGGAGATGACTTCTGAAAGCCTCAACAGCCGTGGCTATCGCTATCCAGTGCTTTTTCCTGGTTGCACCGGCTGCCGAGCCTGCTCGCAGATTTGCCCGGACTTTGTCTTCCAAGTGTTCAAGTATGAAACGCCCGTCGCAAATCTCGTTGAGGATCCGCACCAATGACCGAGCTGACTGCCGGCCTGCCGACAGGCACACCACGCCTGATGGAAGGCTCCGAGGCCATCGCCGAGGCGATGGTGGTTGCCGGGTGCCGCTTCTTCGCCGGCTATCCGATGACCCCGTTCACCGAGATACTCGAGTCCATGGCCGAGAAGCTGCCGGCTGTCGGCGGGGTCTGCATGAATGCCGAGAGCGAGCTTGAGGCGATCGGGATGGCCTGGGGCGCGGCCTCTGCAGGTACCAGAACGGCTACCGGATCGACTGGTCAGGGCTTTGCTTTGATGCAGGAGTCGTTGGCTGAACTCAGCCTCGCCCGTTTGCCGATGCTTGTTATCAATATGGCTCGATCCCAGGGCGACTACTTCCAGGCACCCGCGGGGGCCATGGTGATTCGCGCCGGATTGTGCTGGCCCCGATGGACGTGGCCGAGGCGGTGGAGTTGACGCATCTCGGATTTCACCTCGCCAATCTCTATCGCAACCCAGTGATGCTCTACGGCGACTACTACATTGCCCATACCTATCAGTCAGTCGTGGTTGAGCGCCGTGAATTCGGGTCGCTGCCCTCCAAAGACTGGGCACTCGACGGGTCGACAGGCGGAACTGGTGTCGCCAAGTTGATTAGTCCGCTAGGCGATTACAAACAGCGTGACGATGTCGGCTACGACCTTGCCGACTACTACGCCCGAGTACAGGTCGACATCTCGGCTATGGACCGATTTTGCTCCGCTGGTCGAGACCGGCTTCGTTGACGATGCGGAGGTAGTGGTGGTGGCCTTTGGCACACCCGGGAAGTTCGTGCGCTACTGCGTTCAGGAACTCCGAGCTGAGGGTGCGAAGGTCGGTTTCGTGTGCCCCATCAGTCTGTATCCGTTCCCGACGGAGGTATTGCAGGGCGCGACCCGTGCTGCCCGAGCGGTGGTGGTTTATGAGAATTGCGCGGGTCAGATGATCGATGATGTGCGCCTTGCGGTCCTCGGCCGCGTGCCGGTCGACTTCATTGGTGGATTGACGATGGATTCCTCCGCGTTCGGAGTCGGACCAGACCTACAGGTGCCGATCCTCAAACAACGCATAGTTGATGCTTGTCGGCGCGTCGGCTACGAACTGGGGGAGGCTCTTTGATGTCGGAGTTCGAGGATCGGCCCGTCGTTGATACCAGTCGCATCCCTGAGGTGCCGGTCCGACTGGTCGACGACTTCACGTCTGAGTTGATTGATGTTGGTGCTCACCGTCTGTGTCCCGGTTGTGGCGAACCGATTGCGATGCGCTTGATCATGGAGGTTCTGGCTGAACAGGAGCTGAAGCATCGTGCGCTCGCGGTGTTCGGAATCGGTTGTTACACCGCCTTTTCCAACAACCTTGATTGTGAGGTCTTGCAGGCCCTTCATGGCCGTGCGCCATCGCTGGCACCACGGGTGCTCCCAAGGCCGCGATGGTGTCGCATCGTGCCCAGTTCCTGCGCACGCACCCTGGCGCACAGTTTGAGCCCGTGGCCGCAGCGTTTGTGTTTACCCCTTATTCCATGTCGCTCCGTGGCTCATCGCTCTGCAGCAGTGGCACGCCCGCGACGGGGTTATCTTCACCACGGACACAAACCCCGACACGATTGCGACAGCGGTCGCGGACCATGGGGCAACCCGTCTCAACATGATCCCTGCATTGTGGCGACGGATGTTCGGCTATCTCGACGGTGTCGATCCGACGGCCAGCCCGTTGGCAACCTTGCGCTTTGCCGATACCGGCACATCGGCTACTCCGTTTTCTCTGTTGCAGACGATTCGAGGTCTCGTTGCTGACGCCGACGTCCGGGTCTTCTATGGCTCCACCGAGGCCGGCAACGTTTGCGGATTAGAGGACCGAGACGTCGATGCCAAACCGGGCAGCGTTGGCGTGCCGAGCGTATCGACGGACGTGCGTCTCGACGAGACGGGCGAACTTCTCGTCCGGAGTCCTCTGCTTTTTGGTGGCTACTTCAACAACCCGTCGGAAACCGAGGCCGCCTTTGACGAAGGGTGGTACCGCACGGGTGACCTCGCCGAGATCGACGACGAGGGTTATCTCTACATCGTCGGCAGAGTGTCGGATTTGATTCGCTCTGGCGGCGAGGCGGTTGCCCCAGGCGAGGTTGAGAGCGTGATGGCCGGTGCCGCAGGCGTAGCTGACGTTGTAGTGGTCGGGGTCCCCGATCCTCGCTGGGGTGAAGTGGTGTGTGCGGTGGTTCTGGCCGAACCGGGGCACACCCCTGAACTAGCCGATCTCCAGTCCCAATGCGAGGGGCGGCTGAGCAGCTTCAAGCACCCGCGGAGACTGGTGTTGGTCGATGAGATTCCCCGTACGCAGACCACGGGCCAACCGCATCGTCCTCTGATCGTGGAGTTGGTGACGAGCGAACTGGCCTAGCTGGGCTCACGGGCAGTTTCTCGCGCCGCGCCGACGAGCGTGGTTTGGCGCTAGCGGAGTCTTACCGGGGTGCTGACTTCGGAGTAGAAATCGTTGCCCTTGTCGTCGATAACGATGAAAGCGGGGAAGTTCTCCACCTCGATCTTCCAGATCGCTTCCATGCCCAACTCCGGGTTCTCGAGAACCTCCACGGAGCGGATTGAGTCTTGGGCCAAGCGAGCCGCGGCTCCGCCGATTGAACCCAAGTAGAAACCTCCGTAGCGAGCACACGCCTCGGTTACTTCACGGGACCGGTTGCCCTTGGCCGGCGTGCACAGCCGCTCAAGCCAGCGGGGGAACCTCATCGGTCCACTCCGGCCGGCGTCGCCTGTGGTCGTGCCCGTGGTACTCTCGCGGCGAGTATTCGTCGCTGGAGGTCTTATGGTTCAAGTCACGTCCCTGCTTCATCGCGAGGTGTACGTGTTGGGCCAGGTAGATCGCCTGCTCGGTTTGGGCGTCGGCACGGCACGGCGTTGGATCGACGGCTATGAGCGTCGCTGTCGCCGGTATGAGCCGCTGGTGCGTGAGGAGACAACCGGCTCCGATGTGGTCACATGGGGTGAGTTCGTCGAAACACGCCTGATCGCCGAATACCGAAGCCGCGGTGTCGGGATCGTACGGATGCGTCCAGCGATCATGGCTCTGCGGAGAGAGTTCGAGACCGACTACCCGCTCGCGACTGCTCGGCCGTTTCTCAGCGAAGACGGCCGGGATCTGGTGTTGCGAGTCCAAGACGAGACGGTGCTGAGCCCGTCGCTGCGGTTCGTATTGCGCACCAACCAGAACGTCTTGCTCTCGATGGAAGTCCAACGCTTCCAACAAGACGCAGAGTACGAGGAAACCGATGAGGTGCGTCGCTTGGGCCTGTTCGGCACTCACAACGTGGTGCTCGACCCCGAATACGGCTTCGGCGAACCCACGATCCGGGGTCGGCGGTTGCGGGTCTCGGCTATTGCCGAAGCGATAGCCGCAGGCGAAGCCCACGATGACATAACGGCGACATGGAACATCAGCGAAAGAGACGTCGCCGATGCTCTCCGATGCTCGCGGATTGCATGAATTCTTGCTCCTATGGTCCAAGGCGGCACTTTCGGCGGGGTTTTCATTGACGAGAACATCTTGGGGGTCGCCCACAAGCTCGACTCCCTCCACCCGGGAGTCGTGTACTGGGTCGGCCACACTGAGATCCCCGAGATCCCGCTTTCCACCAAGGACCCGGACCTGCTTGACGCGCTCGGCAGCAATGGACGTAACCTGATATTCATCACGCGGGACAAGCGGATCCGTCGCGACAAAGTCGAGCGCGAACACCTGATGCGGTCTACCGTCAGAGCGGTGTTCCTCACGGGCACCAAGAACATGAACAAGTCCCAGATGGCGGCACTCATCGACCAATATTGGGACCACATCGTGCAAAAAGTCGGCGTCTCGAGCGGACCGTCACTGTGGTCGCTAACGCCGCGGGACGGTCTGAAACCGATCAACTGAACGCCGCGGCCTAAGGGCGTTGATGACGGGAATAATCGCCTCGCTCACAAACCCGCCGCCTCGCCTCTTATATCGACAGCGGTTGCCCTGCACTCCACGGTCAGCGCGAGTGATCCGTGCGATATTGAGGCATCGGCTCACCGCGATTGAACCTCCCGGAGATGTCTGCGTGGTCGATATCATTGATGACCACCCCTGCTACAAGGCCGAATACGACCTCGCCGACCGGGGCTGATCGGGGCAATAGCAGCGATTCGGGCTACGGTTCGCTCACTCGCCTCCCACGCAGTTGAGGATTGATGGGGCGGAGCCTCATCGCCACCGGAATCGGAGGGCAGGTTTGGCGCTAGCGGAGTCTTACGGGGGTGCTGACTTCGGAGTAGAAGTCGTTGCCCTTGTCGTCGATAACGATGAAGGCGGGGAAATTCTCAACTTCGATCTTCCAGATCGCTTCCATGCCCAGTTCCGGGTACTCGAGAACTTCCACGGCGCGGATTGAGTCCTGAGCCAAGCGAGCCGCGGCCCCGCCGATAGATCCCAAGTAGAACCCTCCGTGGCGAGCACACGCCTCGGTTACTTCACGGGACCGGTTGCCTTTGGCGAGCATCACCATCGAGCCTCCTTGTGCCTGGAACTCGTCGACATAGGAGTCCATGCGACCCGCAGTTGTGGGCCCGAAGGAACCCGAGGCGTACCCCGTAGGTGTCTTGGCCGGCCCCGCATAGTAGATCGCATGGTCGCGGAGGTACTGCGGCATCGACTCGCCGCGACTCAGCCTCTCGGCGATCTTGGCGTGGGCGATATCGCGACCGACCACGAGTGTGCCGTTCAACGATAGGCGAGTCTTCACTGGATGCTGGGTCAACTGATTGCGGATCTCGTCCATTGGCTGGTCGAGATCAATGGTGACAAGCTCGCTCGACAGATCGTCTTCGGCTGCGTCGGGCAGGAAACGAGCCGGATTGGTTTCGAGCTGTTCGAGGAAGATCCCCTCAGCGGTGATTTTGGCTCTGGCTTGGCGATCAGCCGAGCAGCTAACCGCGATCCCAACCGGGTTTGAGGCGCCGTGGCGGGGCAGGCGGATCACCCGGACATCGTGGCAGAAGTACTTTCCTCCGAATTGAGCTCCGATACCGAATTCGCGAGTTTGCTCCAGCACCTTGGCTTCCCATTCGATGTCGCGGTAACCGTGGCCGGTGTCGGCGCTGCCTGAGGTTGGCAGCGTGTCGAGGTAGTGGGCGGAGGCCAGCTTGGCGGTCTTGAGGTTGAACTCCGCTGAGGTTCCGCCAACCACCAGCGCGAGGTGATACGGCGGGCAGGCGGAGGTGCCGACGGCTCTCAGCGACTCATCAAGGAAGTCCAGCAGCGTTTCCTCGTTCAGCAGGGCCTTGGTCTTTTGGAACAGGAAGGATTTGTTGGCCGATCCGCCGCCCTTGGCGATGAAAAGGAACTCGTAGCTGCTTCCAGGCTTGGAGTAGAGTTCGATTTGTGCGGGCAGGTTGTTGCCGGTGTTTTTTTCTTCAAACATCGACAGCGGCGCCAATTGTGAATAGCGCAGGTTGGTTTCGGTGTAGGTATCGAAGACTCCCGCAGAGATCGCCTCGCCGTCATCTCCGTAGGTGACGACTTGGTCGCCCTTTTTCCCCATCACAATGGCGGTGCCGGTGTCTTGGCACATGGGGAGAACACCGGCCGCGGCAATGTTGGCGTTGAGCAGCAGTTCATGGGCAACGAAGATGTCGTTTCCGGAGGCCTCGGGGTCTTCAAGGATGCTGGCCAACTGCTCAAGGTGCTCGGTGCGAAGGTAGTGGGCAATGTCGTTCATCGCCGCGCGGGTAAGCAAACGGATCGCGGAGGGTTCGATCTTGAGGAACGTGCGTCCGTCGGCTTCGAAGGTGGAGACTCCCTCGGTTGAAATCAGACGGTACTCGGTATTGTCGGGTCCGAGCGGGAGGAGATCAGAGTAAGCAAACTCGGTCATAGCTCCACGTTACTAGCCCCGTTCCGCACGGGTGCCTACTAACCGCAAACCCTCCTCATCTCCGCTTCAGCGATGATAACGCCCACTCGCAGCGCGATCAGCTCGTCGTGGTTGCCGTACTCGTGGCTTTCGGAGTGAGCAGAGTTGTGGGCTTGCAGTGCTTCGCCCCACATGCTCTCAGCGTGCGCCCGATGATCGCCAGGGTGCACAAGGCGAACTACGACGCGCGCGGCGCGGCCAAAACCGATGGTGTCGGTCAAAACCGAGCGGATCACACGACGGTCAGAGCTTCTGCCAAGAACAATAGTGATTGCATTGCAATCACTTTCTTGGTAGGTTGTAGGCACAGTGCCAAAGAACTATGAAAGATAGCGAGAATACACGATGGCGAGTATCACGATTCGGAAGCTTGATGACGAAGTGAAGACGCTTCTGCGTTTGCAGGCGGCTAGTCACGGTCGCTCAATGGAGGAAGAAGCGCGTTCGATCATCCGCGAGGCCGTTGAGCGTAAGAAGAACTCAACAGACCTCGCAACGACACTTCGCGACCGATTCGCGCCTTTGGGTGGGGTCGAACTGGAGATTCCGCAACGTGCACCAATGTCAGAACCACCGCGTTTCGATTGAGCGGCACAGTTGATTGTCCTTGACACCAACGTCGTTTCGGAGTTGATGCGACGAACTCCTGATCCGGCCGTTGCGGCCTGGGTGGCTGACCACGATGCAGCGACGCTGTTTGTGACGGCAATCGGTGAGGCCGAGCTTCGCTATGGAGTAGCCATTCTGCCCGCAGGCCGTCGCCGGGAAACGTTGGCTTCGGCAGTTGATCTGATGCTTCGAGAGGATCTCGCGGGTCGCATTCTCCCCTTCGACAGTGCTGCGGCACATGCCTATGCAACTATTGCTTCCGAGCGACGCGCAACTGGTCGGACAGCCGCCCAAGCCGATACCCAGATCGCAGCCATCGCCCGGTCGCGCGGCATGGCGGTGGCAACACACAACATCAAAGACTTGCAGGGCATGGGGGTCGATCTGATCAACCCATGGGAGGCCCCCTCACACACCTGTGGCTCTCCAGCTGCGCTTCCCAAGGAGATACAGTCAGCCCATGACTGACTCGCAATACGAAGAACAGACCCGCCTACAGCGATTCTGGCTGTCAGAGACGACCCTTGTCACGGCGCGGAACGTGGCCGTAGTTCATGTATTTTTCGCAGTGGCTTATTCTTGGCGTTTTTGGAGCGGTTCATCAGTATCGCCGGTGTTCTTGTTCACTGTCGCAACTAGCGGAACTGTGTTGACCTGGATTTCGGTTGTGTCTTGGGTCAAACGCCGTAAGCACAATAGGTTGATCGTCGACTAGTTCCAGTGGCCTTCCGCGGCTCCTATCGCCTCGGTTACGGAGAGAACCGGTAGACCACGTTGTCCCACGAGGCGTCTGGGTCGCTGGGGTCGAGGTGTTGGATGATGGACACCTTTCCGGGGCCGCAGTCTCCGAACTCGTCGCAGGCTATTTCGCCGATGATGCCCCGGTAATCCTGAACCTGGTCGAGGTGTTGGCGGATTCCCGCCCGGTCGATCACAAGCTTGTCGCCATCTACCCTTGAGGCGGCTGTGATGGCGTCCAACAGCAGTGTGGCGGCGTCGTAGGCGTGGGCCCAGAATGCTCGGACGGGGATTTCTCCCGTCACGTCAATGAACCGCTCCGTCACCTGCTCGGCGTTCATGCCGGTGGCCTGGTTCGTGTTGTCGGCGAAGTCCAGGTCCGGGCCGGAGATGAACACCCCAGCAGAGGAGTCCAATTCCAAGAACGAGTAGTGGAGGACTCCGTCGCCGGAGAGCAGCACTACGTCCTCAAAGCCGCCATGCTGCCTCACAGCCTCCGTGAACTCGACCCCTGCGTCCTGATTGAGCGGGAAGAACAGTGCAGCCGGCTCATGGGTCGCGATCCGGGTCAGCACCTCCGGCCAGGTCGGTTGTGTCCGGGTTGATGTCAACGAAGTCGGTGACAGTGCCGCCGTGGCGCTTGAATGCGTCGCTGAATGCTTGGGCCAGCCCCTGCGTGTAGGCGTCGCCCTCGTGGACGACCGCCACCTTCTGGGGTCCCAGAGAGTCGTGCAGGAAGGCCGACACCGCCTCACCCTGGTACAGGTCGTTGTGAGCGGTGCGGTAGTACCCCGGTTGGTAATACTCAGCCGTTGTGCCGGCCAGATCCGAGTTGAGCAGTGGCGTCCAGCGCTCCGGCATCGGGAAGGTCGGACGCACTGATTGACCGGATCTGAACGGCATCGCCCCTCTCCACGGTGACGATGCCGAGGGATCCGTCCCCCAGTGCCGGGTCCTTGGAGTCGCCGCACGCTGACGCCAGCAGGCAGACGGCCACAAGGATCGAGACCATAGCGGCGATGTAACGGTGTCTAGAGTCCGATTGCCGCAATGGCGGTCTCCGCAGCGATGAATTGGAGCATGGCCACAACCGATGTGGACAACCGGTCATATGGTCTGCTCGTCATTGGACTCATCGGCTCATACCGTTCCGTCGATCGGGGTGCCGGGGTAGGGGGCGGGGTCGCCTTCGGCGGGGATCGCTGGTCGGGACCAGTGAGTCAGATCAGCGATTGCTTCGGCTACGTCACGCCAAGTGTCGGGGTTCCACCCTTCGGCTTTGGCGGTCACGATTCCGTCTTGGCGCACCAACAAAAAAGCGGGCGCGGACTCGACTCCCAAGCCTTTGGCAATAGCACGTGACGGGTCGACAAAAGTCAACACTTCCTCGGCGTACGGCCCGAGGAACCGCTTGGCGTCGTCGGGTGAGCAGGTGAGAATCCAGCAGGGACGACAATCGGCTTCGCGAAAGCCCTGCAGGATCCGTTTTGAGGTGTCGAGAATCCAGGCGCTTTCGTGGGTGAAAGGGTCAAGCACCACGCAGGCGAGGGGAAAAGTCGTGAGCCAATCTGAAAGAGGGCGTCTATCGCCGTTGAGAGGATCGAGTTCAAGCTCAGGGGTGGTTATCACGCCGCAACGTTAGCGCTATGCGGCCCAGGCCGGTCACATCGGGACGCAGAAGTTGCTGACCAGCACCGCAGGCTACGATTGACTCTGTGCATCCGGTTGAGCGCCTCCGATATGTAGCTCAAGCTGGTGATACTTCGACTGTACCGCTGGTGCGAGAGGCCGCGTACGCGCTCGCCGATTTTGCCTACGATCCGATGGAACTGCTGATCGCCTGCAAGCGACTAGTTGAACGTCGCCCAGCTTGCGCGCCGCTGGTGTGGGTTTGCGCCCGTATTTTGTCGGGAAGCGATCCGGTGACGGAGGCCTATGACTGTGTTGCTGCTCTAGAGCGAGACCGCACCTTTGAAGAGTTGACCAATCAGATTCCCAGTGAAGCGTCGGTACTCGTGGTGGGGTTGGCCGAGGCGAGCCGCGAGGCGGCTTTGTGGCGGCCAGATATTGATTTGGCGACGGCCGAAGCTGTTGGCGCAGAAGATCACTCGTTTGCCTGGCCTGAGCAAACCGTGGACTTGTTGATTCTGGAGGCGGAGGCGGCCAGCGATGGTGAAGCGTTACTTCGGTTGGGTGCAAGGTCTGCAGCGACGGCTGCGCAGCAAATGGAGATCCCGGTGTGGCTTGTTGTCGGCCTGGGCCGGGTGTTGCTGGACCAGATGTGGATTGGAGCGAGAGAGCTAGCGGTGCGCGACCGGCGGGGGAGCCGCAGCTATCATGACTTTGAAGTGATTTCGCTTGAATGCGTCGACACCGTTGTCGGTCCATCTGGGCGGCACCCGGTAAGTGAGCTTCGGTTTCGCCGTGAGTGTCCGATCGTTCCGGAACTCTTCGCCTGATCTATAGCCTCATAAACTTGCAAGATGTTGCATAAACATACGTTCTTGATATAGTCAACAAGATGTACAAGCTCGCGATCATTGGCGCTTCTGGATTCACCGGAGCGGAATTCCTGCGCTTGTGCGCGGCTCATCCCAACTTCGAGGTGGTCATCGCGACGGGGGAATCCCAAGCTGGCAAACCGATCGCAGACCTATATCCAAGTCTCGCTTCGGCTTACGGCGACATGGCCTTCGTGCCGCACAACGACGCACTGATCAGCACCATTGCAGAATCAGTGGACTTGGTGTTGATGGGACTTCCCCATGGGCACGCACAGACGTTGGTGCCGCAGCTTCGGGGCAAGGTCAAACACATCATCGATCTCTCCGCTGATTTTCGTTTTGACGACCCCAGCGTCTACCCGAAGTGGTATGGCGAAACCCATCAAGCTCCGGATCTGCTGAGCGAGTTCGTGTTCGGACTTCCAGAATTGTTCCGGGATCAGCTCAGTGGCGCAGAACTGACCGCGGTAGCCGGCTGTTATGTCACCACCGCCTCGTTGGCTCTGGCGCCGTTGGTGAAGGCCGGGATCATCAAGCCAACCGGGATTATTGTCGATGCGGCCAGCGGTGTCTCCGGTGCCGGGCGGCCACCAAAAGAAAACACCTCGTTCTGTGCCGTCGACGAAGACTTCAGCGCCTATGGATTGCTGAACCACCGTCACACGCCTGAGATTGAGATGGCGATATCGGGCTATGCCGGTACCGATACGCAACTTCTCTTCACACCCCATCTTGCGCCGATGAATCGCGGGATTCTCGCCACCTGCTACGGCCCCCTCAACGAAACAGCAGTAACCACCGAAGCGGCTCTCGAGTGCCTTGCGCAGGCCTACGCCGGGGAACCGTTCGTGGTCGTTGATGAGCGGTCTCCCTCAACCAAATCGACGCTTGGATCAAACACCGTCCACCTCACCGCCAGAGTTGATGAGCGGACACAGACGGTGATGGCCATCGGTGCCCTTGACAACCTTGTAAAGGGCGCGTCGGGACAGGGTATCCAATGCGCCAACGCGGTGCTCGGACTTCCCGAACACACTGGCTTACCCGCCGCTGGACTCTTCCCCTAAGCAACCCTGATTGTGTATGTCTGAATCCGTTTCACCCTTAGCGCCGTCGTCGTTCCCCGATATGCCGCCTATCGCAGGGGTCCAGTTGGCCACCTATGCCGCTGGAATCAAAGACGACTCCAAAGCGGATCTGTTTCTTGCCTCGCTGGCAGAAGGCACCTCGGTGGCCGGTACGTTCACCCGCTCGAAGTGCCCGTCGGCGCCCGTCGAATGGTGCCTGCGAATCCTCAACGAAGGAAACCGCACAGCCCGGGCTGTGGTGTGCAACTCGGGCAACGCAAACGCCTTCACCGGGGCCGCAGGGGCCACCAGCGCTACTCTCACAGCCGAGGTAGTGGCGAAATCCCTTGGAGTGGACGCGGACCGGGTCTATCTGGCATCCACCGGAGTCATCGGCGAGCCGCTCCCAGACGACATCTTGAGCAACAGCCTCCCTGTGTTGGTCGACGATCTTGGAGTCGCTGGCACACAGGCGTGGGCTGACGCTGCGGCGGCAATATGCACAACCGACACTTTCAGCAAGGGCGCAGCAGCACGCATCAATACAACTGCGGCACACATCGCCGGAATCGCCAAGGGAAGCGGCATGATCGCGCCGGATATGGCGACCATGCTGGCTTTCGTCTTCACTGACCTCGCAGTTGCTCCGAAGATTCTTCAGAGCTGCTTGTCGTCATCTGTCGCTGCGAGCTTCAACCGCATCACAGTCGATTCCGACACTTCCACCAGCGACACAGTCCTGCTGTTCGCGACCGGCGAGCAGATCGACGACGAGATCAGTTCGTTCGAAGATTCGCGGCTTGGTGAATTCCAAGCGGCGCTCGACCACGTCCTGTTGGATCTGGCTCATCAGATCGTGCGCGACGGCGAGGGTGCCACCAAGTTCGTGCAGGTGAAAGTAACCGGCGCTGAGTCCGACGACTCGGCAACCAAAATCGCACGGTCGATCGCAGATTCGCCCCTAGTCTCAACGGCCTTAGCAGCTGAGGACGCCAACTGGGGGCGCATAGTGATGGCAGTTGGCAAAGCCGGAGAGAAAGCCGATCGCGATCAGCTTTCGATCTGGATCGGCGCGGAACAAGTTACGTCCAACGGTGCAGCACATCGGGGTTACAGCGAGCCGCGGGCGACCCGACATCTGCAGCAAGACGAAGTTGAACTGCGGGTCGATGTCGGCATCGGCAACGGCTCAGCCACCATCTGGACATGCGACCTGACTCACGGGTACATCGAGATCAACGCGGGGTACCGCTCATGACCGATCCATCAGCACTAGAAGCAATATCTGAGCGCGGGTTCGCTCCAAAACGGCGCGCTGCAGCGCTGATCGAGGCCTTGCCCTACATACAGCAGTTTCGCGACTCAGTTGTGGTGGTGAAGTTCGGTGGCAACGCCATGGTCGAACCCGCCCTGTCTGCCATGTTCGCCCAGGATGTCGTGCTACTGCGTTCGGTAGGGTTGCGGCCCGTGGTTGTCCACGGTGGCGGCCCCCAGATCGGCGCGCTGCTGAAACGCCTCGGAAAATCAACTGAGTTTGTCGATGGCCTGCGGGTTACCGACGCTGAGACTCTTGATGTGGCCAGGATGGTGCTAGTCGGCAAGGTTGGCCGAGACATCGTGGGCGCCATCAACGTCCATGGTGCGTTCGCTGTGGGAGTTTCCGGCGAAGACGGAGGCCTGATTACCGCAGCACCGGCCGGTAAGGCTCTCGGTTTCGTTGGCGACGTTGCCTCTGTGCAACCCGGGATACTTGAGCGGTTGTTGGCTGAGAGGATGATCCCGGTGGTTTCGACGATCGGCGCGGATGCATCCGGGCAGGCTTACAACATCAATGCGGACACGGTTGCGGGTGCGCTGGCAGGCGCGCTCGGAGCTGAAAAGGCGATCTATCTCACCGATGTGGCCGGCTTGTTGACCGACTCCGATGACCCCTCTTCGATTGTGCCCCACGCCACCGTCAAAGATCTCGAGGCGATGGTCGCCAACCGAACGATTTCAGGCGGGATGATCCCCAAGGTCCGGGCTTGTATAGACGCAGTCAATTCGGGGGCAGGTTCGGCGCATCTGCTCGACGGCAGGATCCCCCATGTAATGCTCCTGGAACTATTCACCGACGCCGGTATCGGAACAATGGTGACGCCATGACTCGTCTGCAAGCCCAAGCATGGGGCGCCACAGGTGATCACAGCCCCTTGATGAACAATTACGGCTCTCCGCCGCGTATCTTCGTCCGCGGCCGGGGTACCGAGTTGTGGGACAACCAAGGTCGGCGGCATCTCGATTTTCTCTGCGGACTCGCGGTCACCTCCCTGGGCCACGCCCAACCTGCTGTGACCGCAGCAATAACCGCGCAAGCTGCCACGCTGACCCACACATCGAATCTGTTCGGCAACGAACACCAGGCGCCGGTTGCGGAGCTGATCGGCGAACTGATTGCTGCAGGTTCAGGCCAAGTGTTGTTCCAGAACTCGGGGGCCGAGGCCAACGAAGCCGCCATCAAAGTTGCGCGCAAGTATCAAGGCAGGGGCCGCCATGTGGTGGTGAGCGCGCTCAGGTCGTTTCACGGCCGCACCCTGGCGACCCTGGCAGCCACCGGACAACCAGAAAAGCATGAGCCATTTCAACCATTACCGGAAGGTTTCCGTCACGTCGTTTTCGACGATGTCTCAGAATTGGAGAAAGCGCTGGGCCCCGAGGTGGGCGCGATCATGCTCGAAGCTGTGCAGGGTGAAGGCGGCGTCAACCCCGCCGCTGACAGCTACCTCCAAGCTGTCCGCGAGATCTGCGATGAGAGAGGGATCCTGCTCATCATGGACGAGATACAAACCGGCTTCGGACGCACAGGTGAATGGTTCGGGTACCAACACAGCGGTATCACCCCCGATATCGTCACGCTGGCCAAAGCCATCGCCAACGGCGTGCCTGCAGGCGCCATGTGGGCTCGCGACGATGTGGCCGCTGCGTTTGGCCCCGGCGACCACGGCTCGACCTTCGCCGGCCAGGCTCTGGCGCTCGCAGCGGCGAGAGCCACGATCAACAGCTATATAGAGATGGACGCCCCAGCGGTGGTGCAGCAAAAAGAAGCCAAGCTGCGCTCCAAACTCGCAGGCGTTGCGGGAGTCGATCATGTGAGGGGCCGGGGCCTGCTTCTGGCCATTGAACTAAGCGATGAGAGCCGCGCCGGACGGACCGGTGGTGAGATTGCCAGTGCCTGCCTCGACGAGGGTCTAATCCTGAATGGGATCACCAAGACAGCACTGCGAATCGCTCCTCCCTACACCGTCACCGACGATGAGATCGACGAAGCGGTAGCTGTTGTCGCGCAAGTGTTGGGGGCTCGGTGATGCGACATTTCACTGAAATAGACGATCTCTCTTCGTCCGAGCTTGAGCGGGTGCTTGAACTTGCTTCGGCAGCTGGGCCACCAACAGTATTGACAGGTAAGGGCATGGCGCTCGTCTTCGAGAAGCCGTCGGCTCGGACCCGCAACTCAATGGAGATGGCGGTAGTTCAACTAGGTGGTCATCCCGTATACATCACCGATTCCGAGGTCGGGTTGGATCGGCGCGAATCGGTAGAGGACGTCACCAGAGTCATGGCCGGATTTCACGCGGCGATCGGCGCGCGGGTGTTCAGCCAGTCTGTTGTGGAGCGGATGGCCGCGGTCGATCTGGTTCCCGTAGTCAATCTGTTGAGCGACCGGGGTCACCCGATGCAGGCTCTGGCCGATCTGCTCACCGTCCAGCAAGAGTTCGGAGGCCTCCAAGGTCGCAGTGTCGCCTTCGTCGGCGACGCCAACAACGTGGCGTTCTCATTGGCGCTCGGTGCTGGTCTGGCAGGCATGGAGTTCCGTATCGCCAGCCCCGCTGGTTACGCCTTCAGCGAAGCCGATCTTGAGCGGATCGCCAAAGTCAACGGGCCAAAGGTGTTCGGGCGGCCCGAAGAAGCTGTCGACGGTGCCGATGCGGTGTACACCGACACTTGGACATCAATGGGCCAAGAGGATGAGGCTGCGCAGCGCAGAAGCGATTTTGAGGGCTTCCAGGTTGACGAGGAGATGATGGAAGCAGCCTCAGATCAGGCCATTTTCTTGCACTGCCTGCCGGCCCATCGAAATGAAGAAGCCACCGACGCGGTGCTGGATGGCCCAAACAGCAGGATCTGGCCTCAGGCCGCAAATCGGATGCATGCCGCAAGAGGTCTACTCGTGTGGCTCTTGGGGGAGGCGAACAGATGAGCAAAGCCCGGCGCCAGCACCGCATCGCAGCGTTGCTGGGGGATCACGCCGTCACCAACCAAAGCCAACTCGTGGAACTACTGCAAGGCGAAGATCTCAAAGCCACGCAAGCAACTGTCTCGCGTGATCTTGATGAACTCGGCGCGGTCAAGGTGCGTGTGGCCGGCGGTGAAACCGTCTATGCCATTCCCGAGCACTCTGTTGACCGCATTGCTCCGGAGGATCATCTTCGCCGGGTAATGGGGGACTGGGTTGCCGATGTCTCGCACTCCCTCAACCTGGTACTGCTGCGCACACCACCCGGGTCTGCCCATGTGGTTGCGTCTGCGCTCGATCGGGCTGGGATTGCTGAGATTCTCGGTACGGTCGCGGGAGACGACACCTTGTTAGTTGTTGCCGCCGAAGAAATCGGCGGTGCTTGCCTTGAGGTTCGCTTGCGTGACCTCGCCGGACTGTGAGAAGCCATGACCGAAACGAAAGAACTGCTGACATGAAAATTGTCTTGGCCTACAGCGGTGGGCTTGACACGTCGATCATCCTGCACTGGTTGCGGGAGAACTACGACGCTGAAGTGATCACCTTCACGGCCGATCTGGGTCAACGAGAGGAGGTTGAACCGGCGCGCGCCAAAGCGCTCGCGATGGGTGTCGCTGAAGACAACATCCATATCGAAGACCTGCGCGAAGAGTTCACTCGTGACTTCGTCTTCCCGATGTTTCGGGCCAACACAATCTATGAAGGCGAGTACCTTCTGGGCACCTCGATCGCTCGGCCGCTGATCGCCAAGCGCCTAGTGGAGATAGCAGCAGAGCATCAAGCCGACGCCATCAGCCACGGTGCGACCGGCAAGGGTAACGATCAGGTTCGGTTTGAGCTGGGCGCTTATGCACTTTCGCCCGACATTGAGGTCATCGCGCCCTGGCGGCTCTGGGATCTGAACTCGCGGGAGTCGCTGATGGATTACGCGGCGGCGCGCAATATCGGAATCGAGATGACCAGAGGCACCAAGTCACCGTTTTCGATGGACGCCAACCTTCTGCATATCTCCTATGAGGGCGGTCCCTTGGAGGATCCGTGGACCGAGCCGCCCGCGGAAATGTGGCGTTGGTCGGTCAGCCCCACCGAAGCGCCGAATGAGGCGACTTGTGTTGATCTCACCTACGAGTGTGGCGATATCGTTGCCATCGACGGTAGAGCCGTGAGTCCAGCTGCGGTACTCACCTACCTCAACGAGGTCGGCGGTGCCAACGGCGTCGGTCGGCTCGACATTGTCGAGAACCGCTACGTCGGAATGAAGAGCCGCGGGGCATACGAAACTCCAGGTGGCACCATAATGTTGCGGGCCCACCGTGGGATTGAGTCAATCACGCTGGACCGCGAAGTAGCCCACCTCAAGGATTCGCTGATGCCGAGATACGCCGAGTTGATCTACAACGGCTATTGGTGGAGTCCCGAACGCGAGATGCTTCAAGTCGCGATCGACCACAGCCAGCGTTACGTCAACGGCGAAGTCCGCGTCAAGCTCTACAAGGGCAACGTCGATATCGTCGGCCGCAGGTCGCCGGATTCGTTGTTTGACGAGAAGATCGCCACCTTCGAAGAAGATGAGGGTGTCTATAACCAGGGTGACGCCGAGGGCTTCATCAAGCTCAATGCCTTGCGGCTGCGCAACCTTGCACGGAAACGGGGTTGAGTCATGGCAACTATGTGGCAAGGGAGATTTGCAGCAGACCCTTCGGAATCATTGCAGGCGCTCAATGACTCGTTGAGATTTGATCGGCTGATGTTTCGAGAAGACATTGCTGGTTCGCGCGCGCATGTGCGGATGCTGTGCGAGGTTGGTCTCTTGGCGCCCGCTGAGCGTGATGAGGTGTCCGCAGCCCTTGATCAGGTTTCTGAAGAACTCAATGACGGATCGTTCTCCTTTGACGAGAGTGACGAAGACATCCACACCGCGGTAGAGCGGCGGGTGTGTGAGTTGGCAGAGGCGGGAGCGAAACTCCACACCGGCCGGAGCCGTAACGACCAAGTCGCCACGGATCTTCGACTGTGGACAAAAACCGCCATTGATGAGATCGTCACGCTCGTGCAAGGCTTGCAAAGGACCTTGCTTCGGTCAGCAGAGTCTGCTGGCGATGCGTACCTTCCCGGATACACCCACCTTCAGCACGCTCAGCCGGTGCTGTTGGCACATCATCTGTTGGCTCACGGCTGGGCGCTGGCCCGTGATGTCGAACGGCTCAAAGACGCCCGAGCACGGCTTGATGTCTCTCCGCTCGGAGCCGGGGCTCTGGCTGGTTCGTCACTTCCGCTCGACCCCGAGATGTGTGCTGAAGATCTCGGTTTTGCGGGTGTGTTCGACAACAGTCTTGATGCGGTAAGCGATCGCGACTTTGTGGCCGAAACGCTCTTCGGGTTGGCGCTGCTCGGCGTTCACCTGAGCCGGATCGGCGAGGAACTGATCTTGTGGGCTTCGAGCGAGTTCGGTTTCGTCACCCTTGATGAGGCTTTCTCCACCGGTTCGTCAATGATGCCCCAGAAGAAGAACCCTGATATCGCAGAACTCGCTAGAGGCAAAGCCGGTCGTTTGATCGGTCACCTGACCGGGCTGCTGACCACGCTCAAGGGGCTACCCCTGACCTACAACAAAGACCTTCAGGAAGACAAGGAGCCTTTGTTCGACGCGGTCGACACGGTGTTGCTTACCGTGTCTGCTCTCAACGGCATGATCGATTCACTCGAGTTCAACACTGACCGTATGGCTGAAGCCGCTGCTTCTCCATATGCCGCGGCCACCGATCTTGCCGAGTGGCTGGTGGCTCGGGGGATGCCGTTTCGCCAAGCGCATGAGGTTGTCGGCAACCTTGTGCGGCGGTCAGTTGAGGGTGAAGGCACCTTCAGCGATTTGGTTGCTGCCAGCGATGAACTCGGTGCGCAAGCGGCGCAGCTACTTGAACCAGGCGTGTCCGTCACCCGCCGTAATACTCACGGTGGCGGTTCGCCTGCCGCTGTCGCTGACCAGATCCAACGCTTCCGGACCCTGTTGGGATTGCCTGTCAGCCCTCCTTGAGTTGTGGGAGTAGCGCGGTCGAAACCCAATGCCTGTTAACCCCGATTCTGGAGACCCCTCACCCATTTCACCGCGGACCCAGTGCACGCTGAAATCCGAAGAGCCGGTTTCCTCGGTACCATCATCCCGCGTCAATTTCACTGCCGGTTTTCATTTTCATCACTTTTTCATTAGGTTTTCGTGATGTCTTCACAACCAGGTTCCAACAGCGGCGAAAGCCAAGCGAGTAACATCCCTGAGGTGGGCAGTTCCCTAAATGTTGGGCGGAGGGGGTTTGTCAAGGGGGCGGTCGCTGGTATTGGGGTGGCGACGATCGGTGTCGGAATCAGAGACCAGGCCGCGGCAGGGGCTTCTGTGTCACAGGGTAGTCGTGTTGATGGATCGTTGCGGGCGATCACATGGACCGGCAAAAACTCGGCAGTGGGCGTCGTTGCTGTGGGGGCCGATGAGGTCCGGCTTCGTCCAATGTCAGTTCAAAACGGCCGATTACAGTCTAGTGGTGCGTCGCGGGTTTGTTTGCGTGGTTGAGTGCTGTTTGTGCTCGTTTGATTTTGGTGAGGATTGGTTGGGCGGTTTTGGTCCAGCGGAGGGGTTTGGGGTCGTGGTTCCAGTGGGCGGTCCAGTGTTCTATGGCGTCGTCGAGTTGGGCGACGGAGGTGAAGGCCCGTCCTTTGAGGGCTTTGCGGGTGAGTATGGAGAACCAGGACTCGACGAGGTTGGCCCAGCTTGTGCTGGTGGGGGTGAAGTGGAGGTGCCAGCGTTCGCGGCGGGGTTGTACCGGAACCAGTGTCCGCTGCGGTCTCCAGCGTGGTGCCAGACACGATTGAAGAGTTCTTCACTGCAGGCGATGCGTCAGCAGGATGGCTTTCAAAGGTAGTTGCTGGCGTAGGTCTGGCCGTCGCTGTTGTCGGGGTGGCTACCTGTGTAGGCACCGTGTTGTGCGGCATAGCCGTAGTCGGTTATGCTGGTGCCTCGTATGGTTGGTTGAGTGCCTATGGATACTACTAAAGGGCCACGGGCCTTGCGCTCGTACCCCACTTGCCGATCTGGCTCTCACGGTAAATACTAAGATATACATGAAAGGGAATATATTTATATGAAGCTTCAAGACAACCTTCAATATGGCTTGCTTGTAGTTGCGATCCTCGGAATTACGCTGCAGTTTGCATCTTTCGTAGTAGATGGCATTCCACAGATTATTGGAGGCATTGCTCTCGTGATCGGGCTTGGCTTCCTGATCTGGGCAAGTCGCCGCGAGACGCGATTCCGAAATAGCTAAAGCTGATCCAGAATATTGAAATTGATCGTCCGTTGTATGACTTTGTTGCTAGTCTGCGCTTCGTGCGGTTCAGACAGCGGACTCGAAGTTCAGTCATCAACCGATGAATCGCCGGTCAGCCTTGAGGATTTTTTGGGTTCGATTCAGGCGCTCGTGAAGCAATGTCGGCATGGCGGCAATCCGTGCAAAAGGACATCGCTCAGTGCATGCGGAAAGAGGGTTTTGTGTATCATGAGCATGTGACTGCGGAAAGCAGTCTGGACCTGAAACGAGTCGAGCTTGCACCCAGCGAGTTTCGTGGGCTGTACGGATACGGAATCGCTCAGTCGCTCTTCGGGCGGGTCGCTTCGCAAGCTGTTGACCCGAATTTGGCCGTCCTATCGAGCTTGGATGCCAACGAAGTGCAGGCATACCAATCGGCTTTACTTGGAGACGCTGCCGAGATTGTCGTCCAGTTCGTTGAGGAGATTCCTCCATTGGCAAACCAAGGCTGCGCTGGTGCGGCGATTATCGATAATGGTGGCGCAGCAATATCGGAAGACTTGAACGATTTCGAGGCAGCGCTTAGTCAAGGATATACGAGACTTCAGAACGAACCCGAGATGTTGTTCGCTGTGGATCTGTGGCAAGAGTGCCTTGCGGGCAGCGGCTACGAGTTTGAAAATCGTGAGGCAATACAGAGGTACCTATCAAGCGAGCTTGAAGGACTGATAACGCGGATCAATATTGAACTCAAAAAGCTTGAGCCAAGCGCAGCTCGCGCTTTCGATAGAGCGTGGGGGCGATGACATCGAATCCCTCGGCAAGCTCTACTGGTGGTTGCGACAGAGTGCAGTGTAGGTGTGTTGGGCTGAGTTCCAGTTGTGGAGTTTGCGGGGCATGTGGTTGAGGTTGTCTTGGATCAACGCGAGTTGTATGGGGTTGAGGTTGAGGTTGGTGCTTTTGGGGAGCCGGCGTCGTAGCAGTCCGTTGGTTTGTTCGTTGCTGGGGCGTTGCCACGGGGATCGTGCTTGGCAGAAGAACACTTCGATGTTGCAGTTGTGTTCGATGTCGGCCCAGCGTGCCATTTCGCTGCCTTGGTCCCAGGTGAGGGTTTTGGCCATCTCAGCGGGTTGACGACCAAACGCTGCGGTGACGGCTCGGGTCACGTTGTCGGCGCTGTAACCGTGCGGCAGCGGCACCACCAAAGTGAGCCGGCTGACGCGTTCTACGAGCGTGGCGATCGCGCTGGCGTTGTTGGCGCCGATCATCAAGTCGCCTTCCCAGTGTCCTGGTTCGCTGCGGTCGTCTGCTTGCTGGGGGCGTTGCGTCAGGGGCCGGTACGGGCCTAAAGCGCTGCGTTTGGCGGTTTCGCAACGGCTGCGGGGTTTACGCCTGCGCCGACCGCGGGGCAGGCTCTGCCACGAACCCGCTTTGAGTCCGCTGGTGTTGTTGTTGTTGGCGTAACAGGCCCGATAGATCGTCTCGGCGGACACCGCCATCCCTCTAGTGTGCAGGTCCGCAGAGATCGCATGCGGCGACCAACGCAGTTTCAACCCCTCAGCGACCTCACCAGCCAAAACCGCGTCACCAGCGAGTCTGTGAACTGAGCATCCCCCCTTTGGCCGGACACCTCGATTAGGAGGTATTCATGTCATTGATGGAACAAGACAAGCTGTCGGTTAGGACTCGGCGGCGGTTCAGTAGAGAGTTCAAGGCTGACGCTGTGGCGTTGGTGTTGGACGGGGAAAGGCCGATCGCTGGAGTCGCGCGTGATTTGGGGATCGGTGCGAACAATCTGGGGAACTGGGTTCGTCAGGCCCGTATTGACCGAGGCGACAAACCAGGTCTCACCACTGAGGAGCGTGTGGAGCTGACGCGGTTGCGTCGGGAGAACGCGAAGCTGAGGATGGAGCGTGAACTGCTCAAACGAGCGACGGCCTTCTGGGTGCAGGAGTCGGGGCAGTGACCCGCTATTTGTGGGTCGCTTCTCGGAAGGCCGAAGGGTTCCCGACTGTAGTGTCGTGTCGGATCGCTGGTGTGGGCCGTCAGGCGTTTTATGACTGGTCTGACCGCCAAGCGCGGGGGTCTAGCCTCAAAGAGTTGGCCACAGCCGAACTGGTCGATGAGATACGTCGCATCCACAGCGACTCCGGTGGGGCTTACGGGTCGCCGAGGGTGACCGCCGTGCTGCGTCGGCAGGGCCGGCGGGTGAACCACAAACGTGTTGAGCGGTTGATGCGGGTCAACGGGATCTGCGGTATCTATAAGCGGCGCAAACCCCGCTTCAGACCAGCCGCTGGTGTGTGTTCGACGCCTGATGATCTGGTGCGCCGCGACTTCGGTCCCGGCCGGCCTGACACGGTGTGGGCGGGCGACATCACCTACATCGCAACGGGCCAGGGCTGGCTGCACCTTGCTGTCGTGTTAGACATCGGGTCCAGGCGGGTCATCGGCTACTCCATGGCCGCGGATATGCCTGCCCGTCTCGTCATCGACGCTCTCAACACAGCCGCCGCATCCAGAGGCGGCCGCACTACCGGGGTTATCTTCCACTCCGACCGCGGCTCGCAATACCTCAGCGGTGACTTCGCCTCCGCGCTACGCCGACACGGCATGCGCCAATCTGTTGGCCGGGTCGGCAACTGCTGGGACAACAGCATCGCCGAGTCGTTCTTCTCATCGTTGAAACGAGAACTCGTCACACAAACCCGGTTCGCGACCCGAAACCAAGCACGACGAGAGATCTTCGCCTGGATCGGCCGTTACAACACCCACAGAATCCACTCCACCCTCAACTACCTGACCCCCACAGAATGGGAGAACCACCAACAACAACGACTAGAACAAGCAGCATAAACCAAGTGTCCAGCCAACAGGGGGAAGCTCAAACCTTCGGTCGAGCCGCGTCGACACCCGTGCGGCGATGAGCGCGACCAGCCCGATAACCATCACGCCCGCCGCCACGGCCAAGCTCGCGATACACCGTGGACCGGCAACGACCCAACCGATCCGCCATCTCCGCCACGCTCAACCCCGCCTCAGACATCACCTCGATCCGTGTCCGCTCATCGAAACACAAACGCTGTGCCATACTGAAAACCTCCATCGGTTCGGTTGCTGACTCTTCACCGACCATCATGGCCGATCTGTCGCAACCACCGATGGAGGTCGCCCTCGCCATCCACGAACTTGAAGTAGATGGCGAGATCGCAGACATGGACTTGGTACGCGGATGGCTGCTGATTACTCTGACTGACGGTCGGATGGGCACCATTGATTTTACGACTGGTGCATTCTCTGTGATCGCCGACGGCATCACCCACGCCGTCTGGATGGAATAGCCACACCCGAAAGGGCCGCTGCTGATCCGAGCCTGATGCCAGACGCAGTCTTCGGTGCTAGGTCGGCTGATCTGGGCGATGGCGGCGGTGCGGATGGCGTGATTGAGTTGGTGGGCTGGCTCGAGGGCTGGAGTGAGCTGTAACGTCGAAATCCCAATGCCAACAGGGTGGATCACCGCTAGCGATGAACGTTTGCAGTATTCGTCGCGTCTCGGTGATGTCTCAAAGACGATCGAGCCACTGGACAGCCCCGATCAGACACAGGCGCTCCAAGCCATGCGTTTGTTACTCGCTGAGCGTCCGGCACCGCTGGATCGTCGGGAACGACCAGGCCATTTCACGGCGAGCGCTTTGTTGCTGAACGCCAGGCGGGACCGGGTGTTGCTTCTGCATCACACCAAACTCAGGATCTGGGTGCAACCGGGTGGTCACGCAGACGGCAACGCCAACCTGCTGGCCGTAGCGCTGTCCGAAGCGACAGAGGAAACCGGTATCGCCGGGCTACGGATCTGGGGTGAGGCCATCGACCTCGACATCCATGAGGTGGATCCCCCGAAAGAGGACGCTCATCTCCACTACGACGTGCGGTTCTTGGCGTTGGCACCAAGCTCGGCCGTGCTCAAGGCCAACCATGAATCAACTGCTCAACGTTGGGCGACTCTCGAAGAATTGGCGTCTCTGGGAGTTGACCCGGGACTTCAACGGCTGGCCGAAACCGGTTTAGCGCTAGCCCGCAGACTCGGTTAGCGGCGTGCTGCTAGAGGTCGAGGGGTGTGTGGCAGCTACCCATGTCGTTCACGTTTGCAAGGCCATCGATGCGACGGGTGTAGATGCCACCTTCGGCTCGCTCGCGCAAGATAAAACGAAGGTCCGAACCGGTGGCGTCTTCGCCCAGGCTCTGCAGCTTGGACACATGACGCCAACGGTCCTCTAGATAGGCGTCCCAGTCAGCGAACCAGGCGTTGAGAATCAATGCATCACCTTGATCGGTGACGTGATCCTGAAAGGCCTCCTTGAGGGTGGCGACCATGGTTTCGGTCAGCTCTGTACCCGCGGCTATCTGCTCGGTGCGTTCGGCCACAGTGTCGACATCGCGACCTGTGGGCAACGCGTTGATCTCAGCTTGCAGGGGCAGGCAGATGGCTTCGGCAGAGACCACGAAATCCCGGCTTTCGAGGCGGTCTGGATTGTCGCGGGGCGCGAACAGGTAGATCCAGACCCACATGGCGATGATGGCCAGCACTACCAGCGTCAAAGCGACCTTGGTTGACGTACGTTTCAGATTCGTTGGTCTAGCCATTAGGGGCTTACTGGTTCAGCCCGCGGGTTGACCCAGATGGTAGCAATCTGGTCGCCGACGTCTGTCGTTCCCGCAACTGGGTTCTGGGCCCAGACTCTGCCAGGGAGCGTCTCACCGCCAGAATCGGGGTTCTGGATCACCCTGGTGAAGATACCTAGTCCTGCACTCGTCAGTGACTGTTTGGCTTCGCCTTCAAGTAGGCCAACGACATTCGGGACAGGGTCAAGGCTGGGCTCCACTGCTATCTCAACGGTGATTATCACGCCACCGGGCGCCACGGATCGCGCCGCGGGAACCTGCATGAATATTGTCCCTGATTCGTAGTCAGTGGTGTCTCGCTCAACGACTGCGATGGTGAAGAACTCTTCTTCCATCTGGAGTCTGAGTTCTTCGTCGATGGTGCGACCGAACAAGTCCGGCACAACGATCTCATCGGGTGCATTCGGTAGCGTTGTGGTAGTTGAACTGGTAGGCGGCGTGGGGAACTGTTCGAGGGGTAGTTCGTCGTGCATGTCATCCATGATCTCTTTCCAGATCAACGCCGGGAACGTGCCGCCGGCAACCGGGCGCCCTCCAAACTCAAAGCTCATCGGCACTTGCCCAACGGGATAGCCCACCCATACCGCTGCTGTGCGTTGAGCGGTGTAGCCGGCGAACGTAGCGTCGGCGTTGTTCTGGGATGTCCCAGTCTTGCCTGCTGCGGTGCGACCGCCGTCGAGTCGAGCGCGGGTACCGGTTCCGCTGGCGATGGTCCCGGTCAACACCCAGGAGATCTGATTGGCGACTGAAGCGCTCAGGACTGGCGCTGGTTTCGGAGCCGCCTCGTGCAACAGCGTTCCGTCGGGGTTGGTGATATGGGTGACGATGATTGGATCGACCCGCACCCCAGAACGTTTGAACGTGGAGAACACCGTGGCCAATTCGACCATGTTTACGTTTTCTGTGCCGAGCACAGCAGCGCACAAAGGTGCGATTCTGCCAATCCCGATGCCTAACTTTTCGGCCATCTGGACGAAGCTGGGTGGGCGGATGCGCTCGATTAACTGGGCGTAGACAGTGTTGATCGAGTTGCGGGTCGCCTCAATCAAAGTGATGCTCTCATCGCCAGCGCCGCCCTCCACTTCCCATGGCTCCCCACAGACGGGGAAGTTGTCGATTTCGATTTCGCTGGGGGCCTCCCAAACGCTGGTTACTGGGATGCCGCCTTGAACAGCTGCGGCGAGTCCGATCGGTTTCATGGCTGATCCGGCTTGGCGTCCCGATCCGGAGGCGAGATTGAATTTTGCGTCGTCGCGCTCGCCGAAGAAGTCTCTCCCGCCGAACATGGCAAGGATCTGGCCGTCATCGCTTGCGGTCGTTCCCATCACCACCGCGGCAGCGTCGGGATTTTCGTTGCCGTCCTCGCGAAAACGGGGTAGCGCCCGCTCGACTGCCGCCTCGGTTCGCGCTTGAAGTTCCAGGTCGATGGTGGCATGGATGGTCAGCCCGCCTTCGAAGAGGAGGCGGGCGCGCTCATCGCGGGTTTCGCCGAATTCTTCGTTGTCGAGGAACCACTGTTTCACGTCTTCGACGAAGTGAGCGGCCGAATACTTTTCTTCGAGGATTGGTACGTCATCGACGAGTTCAATCGGCTCTAAGCGTGCGAATTCATACTCGTCGAGCGTTATGTAGTCGTTGGTATACATGCGCAACAGCACGAGGTCGCGTCGTTCGCGGGCTTCATTCGGGTTCTGATAGGGGTTGTAACGGCTCGGTGCCTGGATAAACCCAGCTAGCGTCGCTGCTTCTACGAGGCTGAGTTCGGTTACTTTGAGGCAGTCGTCGCCTTGGATGCCTTGCAGCGCGCAGTTGGGGGCACCGAAGTATTGGCGAGCGGCGGCTTCGATGCCGTATGCACCGTTGCCGAAGTAGATCCAGTTGAGATAGCGCTCAAGGATGAACTTCTTGATGTAGTGCTGTTCGAAGCGCAGAGCCATGAATAGTTCTTCGATTTTGCGACTGCCCGTGTTGTCGCTGCGATCCAAGAAGACGTTGCCGACGTATTGTTGAGTGATGGTGGAGCCGCCCTGGCTGATCCCTCCAGCACTCACGTTGGATCGCGCCGCTCGCAGGATGGCTTTGAGGTCAATGCCGTTGTGATCCCAGAACCGCTCGTCCTCAATGGCGATTACCGCGTTTTGAACGATTTCTGGAATGTCGGCGATGGGAACGTCGGTGCGGTTCTGTTCTCCCCGCAGACTTGTGATGAGTTTGCCGTTGCGGTCGAGCACGACGGAAGACTGTGCTGTTTCGAGATCTTCGACCGAAAAGTCCGAACCGAACAAACTGTCGAAGTCTTTGGTCTCAAAGCTGCATCCAGCTGTGAAGACGGCGATTGTTGCGAGCGCTGCCAAGTGGCGTCGAACGAGGCGTCGGAGGCGGCGCATGGCCCCCATTCTGCTCACAAACGACGCTCGATCCTCACCACCGTTTTCAAGCGAACGCAGATAGCCAATTTGCGGGGACTCTT
Source organism: Candidatus Aldehydirespiratoraceae bacterium (assembly GCA_965249055.1). Classification (GTDB taxonomy): domain Bacteria; phylum Actinomycetota; class Acidimicrobiia; order Acidimicrobiales; family Aldehydirespiratoraceae; genus VXYK01. The sequence goes on from CBDFKX010000002.1 coordinate 2,081,738, forward strand.
GGAACGCGGCTCGCCATTTGATCTCCTATCGTGGTGCGGCATGACTGGAGCGGCTGTTGTTGACGATCTTGGGTTCCGCGGCTTGCTGCAGGATCACACCGACGAGGCTGCTTTACGGGAGTTGCTTGAGGCGGGCCAGGTCACCCTTTATCACGGCATCGACCCGACGGCTCCGAGCCTGCACCTCGGCAACCTCATCGGAGTGCTCGTCCTGCGTCGCTTTCAAGACGCTGGGCACCGACCGATTGCTCTGGTAGGTGGCGCGACGGGGATGATCGGTGACCCCAGTGGCCGCTCCGGTGAACGGAACCTCCTTGACGAGGCTGAACTGGCCACCAACTTGACCGGGATCAGAGCCCAGTTGGAGCGGTTGCTCGACTTCGACGGCATGAGCGGGGCTGAGTTGGTCAACAACCACGACTGGACGCGCGATGTCACTCTGCTCGAGTTCCTGCGTGACGCCGGAAAGCACATCACCGTCAACCAGATGGTTGCCAAGGACTCGATCCGTTCAAGAATGACCAGCGATGTGGGCATCTCGTTCACGGAGTTCAGCTACATGCTGTTGCAGGCTTTCGATTTCTGGTGGCTGCATGAAAATCGTGGCTGCAAGCTACAGATTGGCGGTTCCGATCAGTGGGGCAACATCACCGCCGGAATTGATCTGATCCGCAGACGCAGTGGTGTTCGTGCCCACGGCCTCACCTGGCCGCTCATGACCCGCAGCGACGGCAGCAAGTTTGGCAAGACTGCCGAAGGCGCCGTTTGGCTGGATCCTGAGATGACGTTGCCTTACGAGTTTCATCAGTACTTCTTGCGAGTCAGTGATGCCGACGTGGAACGCACACTCATGCAGTTGACATTGCTCGGTGTTGGCGACATTTCAGAGATTATGCAAGAGCATGTGACGAGCCCCGAGCAGCGACTGGCACAACAGGAACTGGCGGACTCAGTTACTGGTCTTATCCATGGGTCCGAGGCGCTGCGTCGGACCAAGCGAGCCGCAGCGGCGTTGTTTGGTGGGGGCGAGCTTGACCTGGAGGGTCTTGAGTCGCTGCGCGGGATCGTGCCGGAGACGCTGGTAGCAGCCGATTCGGTCGGTCTTGATGAACCAGTCGTGGATCTGTTGGTGGCGACCGGCGTGTGCGCTTCGAAAGGCGACGCCCGCCGCACTATCAAACAGGGCGGGATCCGGATTAACGGCCAACTGGTAACGACCAACTCTGAATCCGTTGAGGCGATCGGTGGCCGCTTTGCTTTAGTGCAACGTGGTAAAAAACAGCGATATTTGGCGGTATTCGATGCTTAGTCTGATCAAGCGCTGTCAGAACCCGGCCGATTAATCAAATATTCGCTCGTTTGGGTTGCCGCATCCAGGCGGCTTCGGTAGTTTAGGGATTCGCCTCTGTGGACGCTAGGTCTGACGAGCGTGTTGTGAGGCATCAACAGGCCGGTTCATCTGGTCAGCGTGCCTGGCACTCCGGTGTCGAGTGCTCCTTGAAAACGGAAGAGACGGACGCAAAGCGAGTGCGGGTGACGTTTTGGATTTCGCGATCTGAAACGGCATCTGTCAATTCAATGCCGGGGTTCTCAACGGCCCCGGTGAGCCAGTTCATTCAACTTCGGTTGGATGGACGAACCCCTCCGGAAACCATCTGGTGACCGGAGAGGAAAACTGGTCACTGCAAGCCAGCGGTGACCGGCTCTACGTAAAACGCTGGATGCCTTACGCGATCACTTCGGTGCTATCACCTATGTGACTAAGGCATCCGCAACCCGATCTAAAGACCGGTTTCGACCGGTCGAAAGATCTCGACGGAGAGTTTGATCCTGGCTCAGGACGAACGCTGGCGGCGTGCTTAACACATGCAAGTCGAACGAGATACCGGAGCTTGCTCCGGTGGAAAGTGGCGAACGGGTGAGTAACACGTGAGAAATCTGTCCTAGAGACCGGGACAACCATCGGAAACGATGGCTAATACCGGATACCCTCAGCCGGTCGCATGGCCGAGTGAGGAAATGCTCAGGTGCTCTAGGAGGATCTCGCGGCCTATCAGCTAGTTGGTGGGGTAACGGCCTACCAAGGCATCGACGGGTAGCTGGTCTGAGAGGACGATCAGCCACACTGGGACTGAGACACGGCCCAGACTCCTACGGGAGGCAGCAGTGGGGAATATTGCGCAATGGGCGAAAGCCTGACGCAGCAACGCCGCGTGAGGGATGACGGCTTTCGGGTTGTAAACCTCTTTCAGTGATGACGAAAATGACGGTAGTCACAGAAGAAGCTCCGGCCAACTACGTGCCAGCAGCCGCGGTAACACGTAGGGAGCGAGCGTTGTCCGGATTTATTGGGCGTAAAGAGCTCGTAGGCGGTTTCGTAAGTCGGATGTGAAAACTCAGGGCTCAACCCTGAGACGCCATCTGATACTGCGATGACTAGAGTCCGGTAGAGGAGCATGGAATTCCTGGTGTAGCGGTGGAATGCGCAGATATCAGGAGGAACACCAACGGCGAAGGCAGTGCTCTGGGCCGGTACTGACGCTGAGGAGCGAAAGCATGGGGAGCAAACAGGATTAGATACCCTGGTAGTCCATGCCGTAAACGTTGGGCACTAGGTGTGGGGTCTTCTAACGGATTCCGTGCCGTAGCTAACGCATTAAGTGCCCCGCCTGGGGAGTACGGCCGCAAGGCTAAAACTCAAAGGAATTGACGGGGGCCCGCACAAGCGGCGGAGCATGTTGCTTAATTCGAGGCAACGCGAAGAACCTTACCTGGGTTTGACATGTACCGAAAAGCTATAGAGATATGGTGTCCTTCGGGGCGGTACACAGGTGGTGCATGGCTGTCGTCAGCTCGTGTCGTGAGATGTTGGGTTAAGTCCCGCAACGAGCGCAACCCTCGTCCTATGTTGCCAGCACGTAATGGTGGGGACTCGTAGGAGACTGCCGGGGTTAACTCGGAGGAAGGTGGGGATGACGTCAAGTCCTCATGCCCCTTAAGTCCAGGGCTGCAAACATGCTACAATGGCCGGTACAGAGGGCTGCAAGACCGAGAGGTCGAGCGAATCCCACAAAGCCGGTCTCAGTTCGGATTGGAGTCTGCAACTCGACTCCATGAAGCTGGAGTCGCTAGTAATCCCGGATCAGCAACGCCGGGGTGAATACGTTCCCGGGCCTTGTACACACCGCCCGTCACACCACGAAAGTCGGCAACACCCGAAGTCAGTGGCCTAACCCTTAGGGGAGGGAGCTGCCGAAGGTGGGGTTGGCGATTGGGGTGAAGTCGTAACAAGGTAGCCGTACCGGAAGGTGCGGCTGGATCACCTCCTTTCTAAGGAGCTCCTCTCGAAGAACTGGCTCATCTGAGCCAGCCACTCGAGTAGGTTCCCAGTTAGGCACTCGTTTAACACTGTCGTCGCAACGAAGCATTGCTTTATTGTTTGACAGCTAGTGTTCGTCTCTTCCGCTTTGAGGGAGCAGTCCGTTGGTCTGCACCTTGCGACGCAATTCGCTATTCATTTGAGTTGGTACTCATTTGGGCTAGCGCACCGTCGTATAAACGCCTCTTGAGAATTGCATAGCGAGCACGAGCATCTTTTATAGATGATCAAATGATCAATTCAATTTTTACAATGTAGATAACCCAAGCTACGAAGAGCCAACGGTGAATGCCTTGGCACTGACTACCGATGAAGGTCGTGAGAGGCTGCGATAAGCCGCGGGAAGCTGCCGACTAAGCGTCGATCCGCGGATGACCGAATGGGGAAACCCAATACCCGTAATGGGGTATTACTTCCGTCTGAACACATAGGACGGATAGAGGGAACCGGGTGAACTGAAACATCTAAGTAACCCGAGGAAAAGAAAGCAACAGCGACTCCCTTAGTAGCGGCGAGCGAACCGGGATCAGCCTAAACCTGTGTGGTGGAAAGCCTGACGGCGTTGCCATATGGGGGTTGTGGGAACCGATAGGACCAGCGTCAGATGGTTCACGGAGTTACAAAGCAAGGATGTAGTGGAATGGTTCTGGAAAGGCCAGCCGCAGTGGGTAACAGCCCCGTACACGAAACGTCTCTTGCCTCCGATCGAGTCTCCCGAGTAGCGCCGGATCCGGGAAAGCCGGCGTGAATCTGCGAGGACCACCTCGCAAGGCTACGTATATGTCAGTGACCGATAGTGAACAAGTACCGTGAGGGAAAGGTGAAAAGAACCCCGGGAGGGGAGTGAAATAGTACCTGAAACCGTTGGTTTACAATCAGTCAAAGTGTCGTCACAGAGTGTTTACACTCAGTGGCCACGATGGCGTGCCTTTTGAAGAATGAGCCTACGAGTTACGGTGTGTGGCAAGGTTAACCCGTGAGGGGAAGCCGGAGCGAAAGCGAGTCTGAATAGGGCGTTCAGTCGCATGCTGTAGACCCGAAGCCGAGTGATCTAGCCATGGGCAGTGTGAAGCGGAGGTAAGACTCCGTGGAGGCGCGAACCCACTTCGGTTGAAAACGGAGGGGATGACCTGTGGTTAGGGGTGAAAGGCCAATCAAACTCGGTGATAGCTGGTTCTCCGCGAAATGCATTTAGGTGCAGCGTCGCACGTTCAGTCATGGAGGTAGAGCACTGGATGGGCTAGGGGCCCCACAAGGTTACCAACCCCAACCAAACTCCGAATGCCATGACTCCAGAGTGCGGCAGTGAGACCTCGGGGGATGAGCTTCGATGGTCGAAAGGGAAACAGCCCAGATCACCAGCTAAGGCCCCTAATTCTGTACTAAGTGGTAAACGATGTGGGATTGCACAAACAGCCAGGAGGTTGGCTTAGAAGCAGCCACCCTTTAAAGAGTGCGTAATAGCTCACTGGTCGAGTGGTCCTGCGCGGACAATGTAACGGGGCTCAAGTACAGAGCCGAAGCTGTGAATTCCTACCTAGTAGGAGTGGTAGCGGAGCGTCGATCTCGCGGTGAAGCGTCGGTGTGAACCGTCGTGGAGCGTGGTCGAGTGCGAATGTAGGTATGAGTAGCGAGAGAGGGGTGAGAAACCCCTCCGCCGGAAGTCCAAGGGTTCCTGGGTTAGGCTTATCCGCCCAGGGTTAGTCGGGTGCTAAGGCGAGGCCGAAAGGCGTAGTCGATGCACAACTGGTTAATATTCCAGTACCACCACATTATGCGCCCATGTCAAGGCGATTTTGGTGAGGGGATGCCTCAGGCCATTGTGGCTTGAGGACGATCCGATCCAGGTCGTTGAGGCAAGCAATGCGGGGACGCAGGAAGGTAAGTGATCCCAGGCGATGGTAGTCCTGGGGTAAGCGTGTAGGGAGAGGTCCAGGCAAGTCCGGCCCTCATTAGTCCTGAGACGCGACGCCGAGCCGAATCAGGCGAAGTCACCGATCCTATGCTGTCAAGAAAATCCGCTAGTTAGCACGTGTGGTGCCCGTACCCCAAACCAACACAGGTGGACAGGTAGAGAATACCAAGGCGATTGGGAGAACTATGGTTAAGGAACTCGGCAAATTGCGTCCGTAACTTCGGGAGAAGGACGACCTTTAGATGGTGACGGGATTTACTCCCCGAGCCTGAAGAGGTGACACAAACCAGAGGGAAGCGACTGTTTACTAAAAACACAGCAGCGTGCGAAGCCGTAAGGCGCTGTATACGCTGTGACTCCTGCCCGGTGCTGGAAGGTTACGGGGAAGGGTTAGCCTTCGGGCGAAGCTCTGAACCTAAGCCCCAGTAAACGGCGGCCGTAACTATAACGGTCCTAAGGTAGCGAAATTCCTTGTCGGGTAAGTTCCGACCTGCACGAATGGAGTAACGACTTCCCTACTGTCTCAACCATAGGCCCAGCGAAATTGAAGTACGAGTAAAGATGCTCGTTAGCTGCAGAAGGACGGAAAGACCCCGTGGACCTTTACTACAGTTTGGTATTGGTTTTTGGTCTGAGTTGTGTAGGATAGGTGGGAGACTAGGAAGCATGGGCGCAAGCTCGTGTGGAGTCAATCTTGAAATACCACCCTTCTCATGCTGGAAATCTAACCTCGGCCCGTTATCCGGGTCAGGGACAGTGCCAGATGGGTAGTTTGACTGGGGCGGTCGCCTCCTAAATGGTAACGGAGGCGCTCAAAGGTTCCCTCAGACTGGTCGGCCATCAGTCGTTGAGTGCAATCGCACAAGGGAGCTTGACTGTGAGACTAACAAGTCGAGCAGGTACGAAAGTAGGAGATAGTGATCCGGCGGTTGCGTGTGGAAGCGCCGTCGCTCAACGGATAAAAGGTACCCCGGGGATAACAGGCTAATCTTCCCCAAGAGTCCATATCGACGGGAAGGTTTGGCACCTCGATGTCGGCTCATCGCATCCTGGGGCTGAAGCAGGTCCCAAGGGTTGGGCTGTTCGCCCATTAAAGCGGTACGCGAGCTGGGTTTAGAACGTCGTGAGACAGTTCGGTCCCTATCCTCTGCAGCCGGAAGAGATTTGAGGAAAGCTATCCCTAGTACGAGAGGACCGGGATGGACGTAGCTCTCGTGTGCCAGTTGTTCCGCCAGGAGCATGGCTGGTTGGCGACCTACGGGAGGGATAACCGCTGAAAGCATCTAAGCGGGAAGCCTTTTCCAAGATGAGATCTCTCACCGGGTTAACCGGGTAAGGCCCGTGGTAGAACACCACGTTGATAGGCCGGAAGTGTACGCACAGCAATGTGTTCAGCTGACCGGTACTAATCGGCCGAGGGCTTGGTTTCACATTTCAATTATTGATAGTTCGTGCTCGCTATGGAGTTCTGAAGAGGCAGGAGTTCACTGACTCCGCTTCGTTTTCTGCGCAAGCAGAGGACTCAACAGTTTCGGTGGCGATAGCGACAGGGTCACACCCGTTCCCATTCCGAACACGGAAGTTAAGCCTGTCAGCGCCGATGGTACTTGGGTGGTTACGCCCTGGGAGAGTAGGACGCCGCCGGATTTCTTTATTTGATCGAGCCTCGCTGGCTAGCGAGGCTCGATCTCGTTTTCGACCCCTGTTGCTAGAGTCAACGGCTATGGGTTCTGCGGCATCTTCGTCAAAGCGGAACTTACCGAACGCCGAAGTCCTGCAACGCACCGCATCGGCTGCGGTCGGCCGTGCTCGGACGCCGCCTGTGCGCGACCGCAAACCTCTTCGGCGCCGCGCGCAGCACTCAGAAGACCCCGCGGTGGTACTGAAGCGAGCGGTGGGCGAACCCCGCGACCGTTGGCTGTTGAATCGCTTGAACAAAGCGGCACGAGCCTTTGAAGCCGAACGGTTCGACGACGCGCGTAAACAACTCCAGCCGGTGGTGCGGGAAGCCCCCGAACTAGTAGAGGCCCGAGAATTGATGGGGATCGTGCTCTATCGGCTGGGACAGTGGAAAGAAGCGATCGAACACTTGGAGAGATTCCGCGAGATGACTTCGTCGACCGAGCAACATCCAGTCCTAGCCGATTGCCATCGAGCGCTCGGCCGCTGGGCGGACGTAGAGGAGTTGTGGGTTGAACTCGGACAGGAGTCTCCCCGCCCCGAGATAGTAACTGAAGGTCGTATCGTGCTTGCCGGCGCCAAAGCCGACCGAGATGACCTCAGAGGCGCTATTGCCACGCTTGAGGACCGTTGGAAACGTCCCAAACAGCCTCGCCCCGATCAACTCCGTCGTGCCTATGCTCTAGCGGACCTGTACGACCGCGCCGGCAAGACCGCGCGGGCGCGCGAGTTGTTCAAGTGGGTGGCCCATCACGACTCCAGGCTCGCCGATGTAGCAGCCAGAGTCCGGGCATTGAGCTAGGGCATGCGCTGAACTTCGCAGTCCGGTCGATTCATCAATATCGAGGTCGCAGCATTAACCTGACATCTGGTTCATGTCGCTACACTCGAAGTAGCTAAGGGGGCGTTTTGATCAACACTGAGGAACTGTTGCCGGAGGTCCGCGAGGTCGAGCGCATAATTGTTCGGTTCGCGGGCGATTCTGGTGACGGTATGCAGCTCGCGGGAGATCGCTTCACCTCAGCGAGCGCCTTGTTTGGCAACGACTTGGCTACGCTGCCGGAGTTTCCTGCCGAGATCCGCGCTCCCGCCGGCACGTTGGCGGGGGTTTCGGCTTTCCAGGTCCACATATCGGACCACGACATTACGACCCCGGGAGATGCGCCCAACGTTCTGGTTACGATGAACCCGGCTGCGATGATGGCTGAACTGCCGCGTTTGGAGTCAGGCGGCACGATTATTGTCAATACTGACGCCTTCAACGAGCGCAACCTTGCCAAAGCCGGCTACGAAGTGAATCCCCTCGAAGACGGCTCGCTGGACGGTTACTCGGTCATCACCGCACCGATGACAGATCTGACGAAACAAGTTTGCAAGGATCTCGGTGTTAGACCGCGTGATGCTGAGCGGTCCAAGAACTTCTTCGCGCTGGGCTTGGTGTCGTGGCTCTTCAGCCGTCCTACCGATCCCTCGTTGCACTGGATACGAGAGAAATTCGTCGGCAGGGATGCAGTAATCGCAGCGAACGAAACGGCCTTCAAAGCCGGACATGCCTTTGGAGAGACCGCCGAACTTTCGGCGAGTCGGTTGGCGGTGCGTCCCGCTCGGTTCGAACCAGGTACTTACACCAACATCAACGGCAACACCGCGCTGTCGTGGGGCTTGGTGGCCGCCTCCCAAAAAGCTGGAATACCGATCTTTTTGGGCTCATACCCGATAACGCCAGCGAGCGACATCCTCCACGAACTAGCAAAACACAAGAACTTTGGGGTCCGTACGCTGCAAGCCGAAGACGAGATCGCCGCTATCGGCGCGGCGCTTGGGGCCTCCTACGGGGGCCATTTGGGGGTCACCGCAACCAGCGGTCCTGGGTTGGCGTTGAAAGGCGAGACCATGGGCCTGGCAGTAAGCCTCGAGTTGCCACTTGTGGTCATTGATATTCAACGAGGTGGTCCTTCCACGGGTCTGCCGACCAAGACCGAAGCGGCCGATCTGCTGATGGCCCATTACGGTCGCCATGGAGAAGCGCCGCTGCCGATCGTGTCGGCGAATTCGCCGTCGGATTGTTTTCGCGCCGCCTTCGAAGCGGTACGTATTGCGGTGCGATATCGCACACCGGTGATCTTGTTATCCGACGGCTACCTGGCCAACGGTACCGAGCCGTGGCGTTTACCCTCGGTAGAGGATCTTCCAGATCTCTCAGTTGACTTTGCGTCCTGCGCCAATGCACTCAACGAAGACGGCGAAGAGGTCTTCTGGCCATACGTCCGCAACGACGATTTGGCTCGTCCCTGGGCGATTCCGGGAACTGAAGGCTTGATGCATCGCATTGGTGGGATCGAGAAGGAAGACGGCACCGGCAACATCAGCTACGACCCAGAAAACCACGGACGGATGGTCGCCATTCGTGATGAGCGAATCAAAAAGGTGGCCGACTCCTACCCGCCCACCGTGGTCGAAGGCGATTCAGATGCCGATGTAGTCATAGTGAGTTGGGGTTCAACTTGGGGAGCGATCACTAGTGCCATGGGGCGCATGAGACGCGCAGGCGGCAAGGTCGCTCGGGTGCATCTGACCAACATCTATCCGCTCCCTAAGGACCTCGGCGATATTCTCCGACAATACGACCATGTGATCGTTCCTGAGATGAATCTGGGCCAGCTCTCCAAGATCTTGAGAGCCGAATATCTTGTCGACGCCAAGTCCATTTGCAAGGTGGAGGGACAACCGTTCACTGCGGCGGAACTCCATAAACAGTTTCAGGAGATGACCCGGTGACCGACGCAGGAGTCACCACCAAGAAAGACTGGACCAGCGACCAAGAAGTGCGCTGGTGTCCGGGATGTGGCGACTATTCGATCCTTACCGCCATGCAACTCCTTATGCCAGAGATCGGTACCCGTCGCGAAGACACCGTTTTTGTCTCCGGCATCGGTTGCGCGGCTCGCTTTCCGTACTACATGAATACCTACGGTTTGCATGCGATTCACGGGCGGTCTCCGGCGATTGCCACCGGGCTGGCCATGGCTCGACGCGATCTTGATGTTTGGGTGGTCGGTGGTGATGGCGACATGTTGTCGATCGGAGGCAATCATCTGATCCACGCACTGCGTCGTAATGTCGATCTGACGATTCTTCTTTTTAACAACCAGATTTATGGACTCACCAAAGGGCAGTACTCACCGACTAGCGAAGTCGGCAAGGTAACCAAGTCAACGCCGATGGGTTCGCTCGACACGCCCTTCAATCCCATCTCGGTCGCGTTGGGAGCGGAGGCGTCGTTTGTCGCCCGTACCCACGACATGGATCGCGCGCACATGCAGGAGATCTTCCGCAGGGCTCATGACCACCGGGGCGCGGCGATCGTTGAGGTCTACCAGAATTGCAATGTCTTCAACGACGGTGCTTTCGCGGCTCTAACCAAAAAAGACGCCCGCGCCGAGATGTTGATTCCTCTAGAGCATGGCAAACCTGTTCGCTTTGGGCCAGAGGGCGAACGGGGTGTCGTGCTTGATGATGGGGTGGCTCGGATTGTGTCGGTTGCCGAAGTTGGTGTCGAAGCACTCCACGTCCACGACGAAACGGCAGCGGACCTGTCGGTGGCGTTCGCGCTCAGCCGTTTGGCCGACGACCGGCAGAGTCCAACTCCTATCGGCGTTTACTGTGCTGTAGATCGGCTTGAGTATGGAGGCGGGATCGACTCTCAGATCGCCGCGGCACAAGCTGACCGCGGACCCGGTGATCTTGAGGCGTTGCTGCACAGTCTGCCGACCTGGGAAGTCAACTGACCGCCTGGGCAATTGATCTTGACGGTGTTGTTTGGCGAGGCCGACTCACCGTGCCGGGAGCGCCGGAAGCTGTGGCGCACCTCCGTGCCAACCATGAGCGGTTGGCTTTTGTCACCAACTCGGCCGCTCGTTCACCCGCCGAGGTGGCTGAGAAGTTGGCTGGACACGGGATTGGTGATGCCGCCGATTTGGTTCTCACCTCAGGGATGGCTGCTGCGTCGATGGTTCCCGCCGGGGTTCGGGCATACGTTATTGGCAGCCCTGGACTGCGCGCCGCGCTGCAAGCTCGTGATGTCGAACTGGTTGCTACAGGAGCCCCTGCGGATGTCGTAATGGTCGGGATCAGTACCGACTTTGACTACGAAGCACTGACGGGCGCAATGCGTGCTCTCAGAGCGGGTGCTCGTTTCATCGCCACCAATGACGATTCAACTTTTCCCGACGCAAACGGACTACTCCCGGGTAACGGAGCGATCGTTGCAGCCGTCGCGACGGCTGCCGGGGTTCAGCCCGAAATCGCGGGAAAGCCACATCAGGCCATGGCTCAACTGGTACGTGCCAAGCTGGGTTCTAGCGGAATTGTGGTGGGTGATCGTCCCGAGACTGACGGCATGTTTGCTCGGTCCTTGGGCTATCGGTTCGGGCTGGTTCTGAGCGGTGTCACGTCGCAAGCGGATTTACCGGTGAACCCCACGCCAGACGTCATCGCCAACGACCTAGCCGCACTGCTGGCAAAGGTGCAGCAATGATTGTCTTGAAATGGGCAGGGTGGTGATGGTTCGGCGTCGTCTCGATACTGAGCTGGTAAGGCGGGGGCTAGCCGAAAGCCGTACCCGGGCTCAACAGGTCATTGCTGAACGTCGAGTCACGGTAAGCGGCGCGCTCGCAGAAAAGGCAGCGCGACAAGTTGGTGCGAGCGAGCCAATAGAAGTTGCGGGTGACACCTCCCGTTTCGTGTCGCGCGGCGGCTACAAACTTGCTGCAGCGCTTGACGGATTCGAAGTGGATTGCAATGGTCGGCGAATAATCGACGCCGGTTCTTCGACTGGTGGGTTCACTGACTGTGTCCTCACTCGTGGAGCCGCGACCGTGGTGGCGATTGACGTCGGCAGGAATCAGCTACATGAGAGACTCCGTACCGATGCGCGCGTTGTGGTGCATGAGCAGACCAATATTCGCCATGTTCAGCCCGGCGATGTTGGAGGGGTCGCTGATGTCGTCGTCGCGGACCTGTCCTTCATCTCGTTGCGTACGGTTGCTGAAGCGCTGGTTGGACTGGTGCGTCGTAGCGGTGATCTTGTGGTGTTGGTGAAGCCTCAGTTTGAGGCAGGAAAGGCTGAAGCCGACAAGGGGCGAGGGATTATTCGCGACCCTGTGATCTGGCGTCGGACACTTGGTGAGGTGTGTGAAGCGCTAATGCTCCACGGAGCGGCCATCATGGGTGCTATGGCTTCTCCGATTACGGGCGTCGACGGCAACGTTGAGTTTCTTCTCCACGCACGGCAGACACCTGATGCAGCAGAGTTATTAGATGGAACCGCCCCTCGATCGGGCGTCGGCCGACGCGAGGCCGGCTTGCTTGACGCGGCTGTAGAGCAAGCTCTAGCCGAACACAGGCGGTTGTTGTGAGTGTTGTCGGGCTGATCGTTCACCTGGGGCGAGATCAGGCTGCCGTGCACGCCCGTGACCTGGCGCAATGGCTCATCGCCGAAGGCCACGAAGTGCGCGTGCCTCCCGATGACGCCGGCGATTTGGCTCTGGGTCCTCAAGTGGTTGCAGCGTCACAGTTCTGCGAGGGCCTTGACTTGGTAGTGACTTTGGGCGGCGACGGTTCGATCTTGCGCGCGGTGGAGTTGTTAGCAGGCGATGAGATCCCAATCCTGGGCGTCAACCATGGCAGGCTCGGGTACCTGACCGAGGTCGCTCCCGACGAAGCTCAAAGCGCGATCGCCAGAGCACTCCACGGCCGCTACGACATCGAAGAACGGATGTTGGTGCGAACGGAGTTGACGGTCGCGGGCAAGACAAGCACGCATTTGGCCCTGAACGAGGCGGTGATTGAACGAACCTCCGAAGCCAACACGGTTCGGCTCGCGGTGTCTATCGACGGTGAGTTCTTCACCACCTACGCGGCCGATGGCCTCATCGTTGCTAGCCCGACGGGTTCCACGGCCTATGCCTTTTCAGCGAGAGGTCCAATCATAGACGCAACCCACCGAGCGCTTCTGCTCACGCCGGTAGCTCCGCACATGCCTTTTGACCGCGCCTTGGTTCTTCCCCCTGCGACCAAGTTGCGCCTGTCCATCGACGGGCACCGCCCGGCAGCGGTGTCAGTGGATGGTCGCAGGCTGATGGTTATCGGAGATGGTGACGCGATCGAGTGCACCGCGGCAGATCAAACGGTTCATCTCGTCACGTTAGGGCCTCGGCGATTCCAGCGGGTACTCAAAGCAAAATTCGGTCTCAATGACCGTTAGAGCAACATTTTGAAATCCATTGCTGATATGAATACCCGTGTCCAAGGCGTCAAAGGTCGAGAAGGCGAACAAGGCGGAGAGCAGTTGTGTTGACCGAATTGGTGGTACGAAACCTTGGTGTTATCGACGAAGTGACGCTGCTTTTGGGCCCCGGAATGACAGCAGTCACAGGTGAGACCGGCGCGGGTAAGACTCTAATCGTCAGTGCGATCGATCTGTTGACCGGGGGCAGAGCAGACGCATCGCTGGTGCGGCCCGTTGCCACCGAAGCAGAGATTGAGGGCCGATTCGTTGATGGCGACAAGGAACTTGTCGTGCGACGGGTTATTCCTCGCGACGGCCGCTCCCGCGTCTATATCGATGGTCGTCTCGCAACGGTGGGTGCCTTGGCTGACCACGGCGTCGATTTCGTTGATCTTCACGGACAACACTCGCATCAGTCTCTGTTGAAAGGCCCTGTACAACGAGCCGCGCTTGATCGTTTCGGAGGCATCGACAGCACCTCTATGGCGTCTCTGCTTGACGACATGCGAGCCACTGATGCCGCGCTGGCTGAGTTGGGCGGCGATGAACGAGATCGAGCACGAGAGATTGATCTGCTCACGTATCAACTCAGCGAGATCGAAGCAGCCAACATTGTGGACGCAAATGAAGATGTTCGTCTTGACCAAGAAGAAGACCTCTTGGCCGCGGCCAGTGCTCACCGCTCCGCCGCCGCGAAAGCAAGCGGCTTGCTTGACTCCGACTCAACGGCGCTCGAGGCGATCTCCGCAGCGCTTGTGGAAGTGCAGGGTCGTGGACCATTTGCCGATCTCGAAGAACGTCTCCGTTCGGTTATCGCAGAACTCACCGACATCGCCGGCGCGGCGCGTGATCGCGTCGAGACAATCCAAGACGACCCCGAACAGCTTGGGATCGTGAGGCAACGGCGGGCTCTGCTGCGCGAGCTACGGCGCAAGTATGGCGCCGATCTGGCTGAGGTAAGCAGCTACGGCCGTTTTGTTGCTCAACGCTTGGAGGAGCTTCGGGGACACGATGAGCGTGCCGCGGCGCTTGATCAGAGGCGTGCTGTTTTACTGGAAGAACTGGTGTCAGAGCAGTCGAAGGTGTTGAACGCCCGGCGTGCTGCGGCGCCTGAATTAGCAGCCTCTGTAGAAGAGAATCTCGCCGGTTTGGCGATGTCTGATGCCAAGCTGGAGGTGAGAGTCAGCGGGCCGGCCGGCGATGATGTTTCGTTGTGGCTCGCGGCCAACCCTGGCCATGATCTGCTGCCCTTGGCCAAAGTGGCTTCGGGCGGTGAATTGGCCCGTGCCATGTTGGCGTTGCGGATGGTCCTAACGGTCGGACCGCCAACCTTGGTGTTCGACGAGGTTGATGCGGGCATTGGTGGCCAAGCGGCAAATACGGTCGCGGAGTCTCTAGCTTCTTTGGCGAGCGATCATCAGGTGTTGGTAGTGACCCACTTGGCGCAGATTGCCGCAGTTGCCGATCAGCATCTTTCTGTGAGCAAAACCGAAGTTGAGGGTGCAACGGTTAGTGTCGCCCAACTCCTCGACCACGAGTCACGGATTGTTGAGTTGAGCCGGATGCTCTCGGGTTCTCCGGATTCCGAAGCGGCTCAGGGGCACGCTGTCGAACTTCTTGAGGGCCGTGCGCGCGGCAGATAGAGGGGTCGGGTGCGCGCCTTTGAGTCTGAATTTGGATAAGTTGGGTTCCCGATGACGAAGCACATCTTCGTAACGGGAGGAGTGGTCAGTGGGCTCGGCAAGGGACTCACCGGAAGCTCCCTCGGTCGCCTTTTGAAGGCCAGAGGTCTGCGGGTGACCATGCAGAAGCTGGACCCGTACCTCAATATCGATCCCGGGACGATGAATCCTTTCGAGCATGGAGAGGTGTTTGTTACCGACGATGGGGGAGAGACTGATCTAGATCTCGGGCACTATGAGCGATTCATTGACGAAAACCTCACCCAGGATTCCAATTCCACCACTGGATCGATTTACTCGTCGGTGATTGCCGCGGAACGACGTGGCGACTATCTGGGCCGCACGGTCCAGGTAATTCCCCACATCACCGACGAGATCAAGAGGCGGATCACCCGTCTCGCATCTGATGAAGTGGATGTGGTGATCACAGAGGTCGGCGGCACCGTCGGCGACATTGAGATCCTCCCGTTTCTTGAAGCGGTCCGGCAGTTTCGTCTCGATGTGGGCCGCGAAAATGTGCTCTACGTGCACGTCACCCTGGTTCCTTTCATCGGCCCGTCAGCGGAGCAGAAGACCAAGCCCACGCAGCATTCGGTGACCGAACTTCGGAGCCGTGGGATACAGCCAGATGCAATTGTGTGCCGCTCTGATGACCCGATCAGCGTTGATTTGCGGCGCAAGATCTCGAACTTGTGCGATGTTCCTCTAGAGGGTGTTGTCAACGCGGCCGATGCGTCGAGCCTCTATGAAATTCCCATTGTGCTTCACAACGAGGGGCTCGACGCCCATGTCTGCAAGATCCTCGGTCTTTCTGACCACACCTTGGATCTAGAACCCTGGAGTCAGCTTGTCGCTCGGGTGCAAGCGGCTACAACGCCGGTTCGTATCGGCGTTGTCGGTAAGTACGTCAGCCTTCCCGACGCTTACCTGTCGGTTGTCGAAGCACTCAACCACGCAGGGATCCATCACGGCGCCGAAATCGAACTTGAGTGGGTGCAAGCCGAAGAAGCGGAGGGGTTGTTGGCGGCTGGCCGACTGAGAGACCTTGATGGCATCGTTATCCCAGGCGGGTTTGGCGAACGGGGCATCGAAGGCAAGATTGCTGCCGCTGGGTACGCCCGCGAGCACGACGTGCCGTGTCTCGGTCTGTGTCTCGGGATGCAGGTGATGACCATCGAATACGCTCGCAACGCGCTCAACCTTGCTCTCGCCAACTCCACAGAGTTCGATTCACGCACGCGTCATCCAGTAATCGACCTTATGGATAGCCAGCGTGACGTGACCGACATGGGAGGCACGATGCGCCTCGGTGCCTACGTGGCTCAACTCAAGGGTGGTTCAAGGGTTGCTGCAGCCTACGGCGAAGAAGTGGTGTCAGAGCGGCATCGGCATCGCTACGAGTTCAACCCCAAGTACCGCAAGCGCTTTGAGCAGAGCGATCTGACGCTGAGTGGTGAGTCCCCTGATGGCCGGCTCGTCGAGTTCGTCGAATTGGAGAATCACCCGTTTTGGATTGGCACCCAAGCCCATCCAGAGTTCAAGAGTCGCCCGGATCGTCCTGCGCCGCTGTTTCGCGCGTTTGTCGCTGCGGCTCTGGAGCGTGCCGCGGGTCGCAATCCGCAGTTGCCCGATGTCGACGCCGACCTAGCTGCCACTGAGACGTCGTGACCGATCTGGGGCCACGGTCCCCATCGGGATTTCGTAGTTTGAGCGAGCGGATCATTTATGAGGGCATTGTCTTCAAGGTCGTTTCTGGAGATTTCGAAACTCCCGACGGCCAGGTAGTACAGCGCGATATTGTCCGTCATATGGGTGCGGTATCGGTCGTGCCTGTGGTTGGCGACGAGGTGATCTTGGTACGCCAGTATCGAGCCGCTGCCGACAAAGAGATGTTGGAGCTTCCGGCGGGGAAACGGGACATTCCCGGTGAGCCTCCAGAAACGACCGCCAAGCGAGAGTTGATCGAGGAAATCGGATACTCGACCCGCTCTTTGGTGCAGTTGGCCACCTTCTACAACTCGGTTGGTTTCTCCGACGAATACTCATACGTCTATTTGGCTACCAAGCTTGAGAAGGCATCAATCAATCGGCAGGGTCCCGAGGAACAACACATGACCATTGAGCGTTTGGCGCTCGACGAAGTCGCTGCCGCAATCGATTCGGGACAAATCGAGGATGCCAAGACGGTGATCGGCCTGATGATGGCGCTGCGCTATTTGGGCCGGTGACTAATGGCCTCGCCAAGCATCACCGGGCGAAACGGCACACCCGCTGCGCAGTCGGTGGTTCTTGACGAAAGCGCTGAGGATTTTCTTACTTGGCTGGTGATCGAGAAGGGCCGGGCTTCAAACACCCTCGAGTCGTATCGCCGCGACCTTCTTCGCTACCAAGATCACCTCGGTCGTCGAGGTGTGGACATACTCACAGTCAGCGGCGACGACATTGTGGCCTTCGTTCACGTGTTGCAGGGGTCGGGGCTGGCGGCTGCTTCGGTGACCCGAACCCTGGTCGCGGTAAGAGGTTTGCACCGGTTCTTGGTTGCCGAGGAACAGCGGCTTGATGATCCTGCGGTAGATGTGGAGATACCTCCGGTGCCTCGAGGGTTGCCCAAGGCTCTGACTGTTGCCGAAGTCGCTTCGGTAATCGATGCTGTAGCGGGAGACGATCGTGTGGCGCGACGCGATCGTGCAATCCTTGAGACGCTCTATGGCACGGGAGCGCGTGTCTCGGAGTTGGTGGGTCTGTCTTTCGCCGACGTTGATCTGCACGATGGACTCATCCGCTTGTTGGGCAAAGGAAGCAAAGAACGCATCGTGCCGGTGGGACGACACGCCGCGCTGGCGTTGCAGCAGTGGTTTGAACCCCAGGGTCGTCCGGCGATGGAACCGAAGCGTTGGACTCGCCGTGGCGATGCCGATGCAGTATTTCTCAATCAAAGGGGCTCTCGGCTTTCTCGGCAGGGCGCCTGGGGGGTTGTGCGCCGTTACGGAACCGAGGTGGGTCTTGGTTCCAAACTCTCTCCCCATGTGTTGCGCCACTCATGTGCCACGCACATGTTGGATCACGGCGCGGATATCCGAACCGTCCAGGAGTTGCTCGGGCATGCATCGATTTCGACGACTCAGGTGTATACGAAGGTCTCTATTGAGCGTTTGATGAACGTGTATCGCGCGGCTCACCCACGGGCCACCGGTGTTGGCTGATGGGCGAGTGATGCGCGAAATGTGGCACTTGATTCGTCGCTTCTTTGCGGCATTGCCCAACCGGGGCCCTCACGAAATTGACCGCATCTGGGTTGAGTCGGTGTTGTCTGCGGCGGAGTACGCGCTGTGGGCGCGCCAGTACCCGCCCGATCGTCGGCATAGCGCGTCCATAGCTCGTCGAGTTGAGGGTGAGCTTGCCGACGAATCAGCGCTAGACGACGACACAAGATGGGTGCTGGCCGCGGCGCTGCTGCATGACATCGGCAAGATCGAGGCCGGCCTTGGTACCTGGGGCCGTGTGTTTGCCACCGTTGCCGCCAAGATCGTCGGGTCGAACCGTACCCGCCAGTGGATTCACCACGATGGCTGTCGCGCCAGGGTCAGCAGCTATCTGAGCCATCCCGAAATCGGCGCGGAATTGTTGCGTGGCGCGCAAAGCGATCCCCGCACCATCGCTTGGGCCGCCGAGCATCACAAACAACCCGACAGGTGGACGATCCCCCCCGAGTTCGCCGAAGTGCTCCGCGAATTCGACAACGACTGAGTCGTCGACTCGGGGATTGCTGGTGCGCTGTCAAGAGTCGGGAAGGAACCCGATGTTGGATTTGGCGCGGGCCAATGTCTTGCTGGCGATCGCGCGGGCCTTGTCCGCACCGGTTCGCAGAAGTCGTTTGGTTTCTGCTGGGTCGGCTTCGAGTTCGGCGAAACGGACCTGCAGCGGAGCGAGCAAAGCCAGGACCGCTTCGGCGGTATCTGCTTTGAGAGACCCGTACTGCTGGTACTCGCCGGCTATTGCTTCGGGGTCGCGGTCGGTAGCGGCGCCGAGAATTGAGAGCAGGTTGCTGACTCCAGGTTTGTGTTTGACATCGAAGCGAACGTCACCGTCATTGTCGGTGACCGCGCTGCGGATCTTTTTTTGAATCTGCGCAGGTTCATCGAGCAGGTCGATAGTTCCCTTCGGCGAGTCAAGCGATTTCGACATCTTGTCGTTGGGTCGTTGGAGATCCATGACCCGTGCCCCTGCGCTGGGAATGACTGCGGTGGGCAGAACGAAGGTCTCGCCGTAGCGGTAGTTGAATCGCTCGGCGATATCTCGGGTGAGTTCAATGTGTTGACGTTGGTCGGCACCTACCGGCACGTCGTTTGTGTCGTAGAGCAGGATGTCGGCCGCTTGTAACGCCGGATACGTGAACAAACCCGCAGAGATGAATTCTTGTCGGTCGGATTTGTCCTTGAATTGTGCCATTCGGGAGAGTTCACCGAAAGAGGTGGTGCACTCAAGCAACCAGGAACATTCGGTGTGTTCGCGCACATGGCTTTGCACAAACAAGGTGCATACCTCGGGGTCCAGCCCGGCTGCTATCAACATCTGGGCGAGCCGCAACGACTCGGTGCCGAGCGCACCAGGTTCTTGGGGGATGGTGATTGAGTGAAGGTCGACTATGCAAAAGAAGGCGTCGGTGTCGTGTTGCATCTTGGACCAGTTGCGAACCGCGCCGAGGTA
This sequence comes from Candidatus Aldehydirespiratoraceae bacterium, assembly GCA_965249055.1. GTDB lineage: Bacteria > Actinomycetota > Acidimicrobiia > Acidimicrobiales > Aldehydirespiratoraceae > VXYK01. The sequence continues at coordinate 2,101,390 of CBDFKX010000002.1, forward strand.
GTTGCCGAGATGGAGCTGGCCCGTGGGCTGAATGCCGGACAAAACGCGTCTCATGTGAGCGCAGGCTACGCGCCCGAGGCTTGTTCGCCATGGCAACCGTCGGTATGACCCGCTTATCTGCTAGGCGGTCTTCTAAGATCAGCTTGATGCCGTACGAGGTTCACACTCCCATTTTTAAAGGACCGTTCGACTTGTTGCTCCATCTGATCCTGAAGCAACAAGTCGAACTGTACGACATCAACCTGAGCGAAATTGTTTATGCATATTTGCAACAGATCGAATCTATGGAGCAACTCGACCTTGAGGTGGCGACGGAGTTTCTGTTGATCGCGGCGACGCTCGTGGAGTTGAAGACCCGTCGCTTGCTCCCCGAAGACGCAGAGATCGACCTCGATGATGAATTCAGCCTCTGGGAGGAGCGCGATCTGCTGCTGGCGCGACTAGTCGAGTGCAAGGTGTTCAAGGACGCGGCGCTTGTGTTGCGCCGACTCTCGGCTGAGGCCGCTAGGTCTTATCCGCGCCGTGTCGGTCCGGTCGAGGATCATTTCATCGGTCTGGCTCCGGACCTGTTGCGCAATACCACCCTTGAAGATCTGAGAGCAGCCTACGGGAGAGCCACCGCGCCCTCGCCTGTGGTGCGAGTCGACCTGTCCCATGTCAGCCCAATAAACATCACCGTTGCTAAAGTGGTGGGGGACCTCGTTGAAGAACTACCGCAGCTTGGTCGCATGACCTTTCGTCAACTCACCTCTGAACTAGTTGATCGCATTGAGATTGTCGTCTACTTCTTGGCGGTGTTGGAACTGTTCAAACGGGGCTTCGTTGAACTCGAACAACCAGAGACCTTCGGTGATATCGCAGTTGTTTGGAAAGGCGGCGCGCCTGAGTTCGCTGGTGTAATCGGCGTCGATGACTACGAAGGTTGAATGGTCGGAAGGTCGAAATGGTCCCAGAACACATCCCTGGAGCAGTTGAAGCGATCCTGCTAGTGGCAGAAGATCCGCTGCCACCCGAGTTGCTGGCGCAATTGGTGGGGTCCACACCATTCGAGATCGAAGAACTGTGCGACGATCTGGCCAAGCAGTACGAGGCCGAAGGCCGCGGTTTCGTCCTCAAGCGGGTAGCGGGGGGATACCGCTATCAGACTGCTGCTGATCAAACTCCCTATGTCGAGCGCTATGTGCTTGAAGGTCAATCGTCTCGCTTGTCGGCGGCTGCGCTCGAAACTCTTGCGGTTGTTGCATATAAGCAGCCGGTGTCTCGCAATCAGATCGCGGCGATCCGCGGCGTCAACGTCGACGGCGTGGTGCGCACCCTTCAAGTTCGGGGCTATATCGACGAGGTTGCCCGTGACCCGGGGCCAGGTCAGGCAGTTCTCTATGGGACGACCCCTGCATTCCTCGAACGGATGGGCCTTGACTCGGTGACCGAGCTACTTCCACTGGGGGAGTTCTTTCCGACTTCGGAAGTCGTTGAGGCCCTTGAGCGGAGTCTTCATGTGGTGCCAGAGGACGAACAGTTTGATGACGGCGACGAGAACCATGACGAGGGCCATGGCGCTGCGCCAAATGGAGCAAGCGGCACCGAAACCACATGATGGCGATCACATGATCCAAGGCGGTGAGCGGCTTCAGAAGGTCTTGGCTCGTCTTGGGTTCGGCAGCCGACGGGCATGCGAAGAGCTGATCGCTTTGGGTCGTGTCACCGTAGACGGTGACGTTGCCGTCCTCGGCCGCCGAGTAGATGTGGCTTGCGACAAGGTTGCTGTTGACGGTGTCGTTGTCGGCGTGCGCCCCGGCCTCGTGCATTATCTGTTGAACAAGCCAAAAGGAGTCATCAGCACCGCTGAGGACACGCACGGCCGTCGGACCGTGATCGATTTGGTTCCTTCAGAACCACGGGTTTTCCCGGTTGGTCGTCTTGATGCCGATACTGAAGGTCTGTTGTTGCTCACCAACGACGGGGAGATGACCCACCGGTTGACTCATCCGTCCTACGGCGTAGAGAAAGAGTACCTCGCTCAACTTGACCGAAACCCCAGCCGCTCAGCTATTCGCCGTCTGCGTGAAGGCGTCTCCCTCGACGATGGACCCACTGCGCCTGCTCGGGTCAACGTCGTTGAAGCCAACCTGGTCAAGATCATCATTCACGAGGGACGGAACCGGCAGGTTCGGCGAATGTGCGAGGCGGTTGGCTTCCCGGTGGTTCGACTGGTTCGCACTCGAATCGGACCCTTGGTGGATCGATCCCTCGCCCCGGGGAGGTGGCGGGAGTTGTCTACGGCTGAGGTGAGAAGCCTGGAAGTGGCGGTCGGCAGCGCTGATGCATAGTCGGTGAGGGCTTGTTCGGGGCGAGGGCTGGTTTGCTACTAGGGCATATTCGTTACATAATCACAAACGCTACAGGTAGCATCGCGGTCCGTGAACGGGGCGCGGACCGCGATGGTTGTTGGTGTGGGGTTGATGGGGGGCTCAGTGGCCCTGGCTTTGCGTCGTTTGGGTTGGTATGTCGTCGGTGTTGACAATGATGAGACCAGCGCGAGCGAGGCATTGGCTGCCGGAGTGGTTGATGAAATGGGCGAGATGCGGTCGTGTGATCTCGCCGTTATCGCCACACCGGTCGATACCATCCCAGATCTGGCCCAGGCCGCCCTTGACGCTGGTGCCGCGGTCGTCACTGATGTGGGCAGCGTGAAAGCGCGAATCGCCGCAGAGGTGACTGATGGGCGTTTCGTTGCGGGCCACCCGATAGCGGGCAGCGAGCAGGATGGCGTGTTTGGGGCCTCGGCCGACATGTTCAGCGGTGCTGTTTGGGTCTTGTGCCCCACCGCGGACAGCGACGACGCGGCGTTTTCGCAAGTCAAAGAGATCGTTACCGCAACGGGTGCTCAGGTGATGGTTGTCTCACCGGAACGGCATGACGGACTCGTTGCAGTGGTTTCGCATGTGCCACACCTGACCGCGGCAACGCTGATGCGTGTCGCAGTTGGACATACCGAGCAGCACCGCGCCCTGCTTCGTTTTGCCGCTGGCGGATTCCGTGACATGACCCGCATAGCTGCAGGGCAGCCGACGATTTGGCCGGCAATTTGTGCGCAGAACTCCAATGCCATAGTCGGTGTGCTTGATGATCTGATTTCGGAACTGGCCTCGCTGCGCGAGATCGTGGCTGATGGCGACGAGTTGCAGTTGCTCGCCCATCTCGAAGGCGCACGAGTTGCCCGTCGGAATTTGCCGACGACAGCGCCCGACGCCGAGGCCTTGTCGGAGATGCGAGTGCCGGTGTTGGACCGTCCCGGCGAGTTGGCTGCTATTGCCGTGCTGGCCACCGAACTCGATGTCAACATCTACGATCTGGAGATTGCCCATTCGCCCGAAGGACCACGCGGTGTTGTGGTGTTGTTGGTTGAGTCCGAAACGGCCCAGAGATTGCAGATCGCTTTGAGCGAGCAGGGTTACCGTCCGTCGATACAACCGTTGGGTTGATGCGATGCTAGAAGCTGTGCCTGCTGATCCTGAATCTAGCGAATCACTCTCTATTGCGCCGCTTGCCAGTCCGCCCGACACGACAGTGGTGTTGCCGGGATCGAAGAGCATCACCAATCGCGCTTTGGTGACTGCGGCGTTGGCCAACGGTGTGACGCGGCTTTCCTCGGCGCTGTTTGCTGACGACACCCTGGCAATGATCGACGGCCTCGGCGCCCTTGGTGTCAGCTGTGTACCCAACAGTGCCGACGGCTCGATAACAGTCGAGGGTTGCGGCGCTGAGTTCAAAGAGTCGGGTGAAGCACTTGTGAATGCTCGTCGTTCTGGCACTACGAGTCGTTTCCTGATGCCCGTAGCCGCTTTGAGAAACGCGTCGACCGTGATTGACGGTGACCGCCAACTTCGGGGCAGGCCGATGGATCACCAAATCGACGCTTTACGTGAATTGGCTGTGTCAGTGGAGGAACTAGGGCGGCGGGGTCGTTTACCGGTGCGCGTCCAGGGGCCGATCAGCGGCCGGGAATGCAGTATCGAAGGCCATGCCAGCAGCCAGTTTGCGTCCGGTCTGCTGCTCGCTGGTGGTGTGGCAGGTTTGTCGGTCAAGCTCGCGGCTGACCCGGTGAGTTGGCCGTATCTGGAGATGACTATCGCGGTCATGCGTGCCTTCGGCGCGCAAGTGGGTATAGCTGAACCGGACAGTTCCGCCGACGGACGAGTGTTGACTGTTGGCGGGAATTATGAGAGTCCGGGTACCTACAGAATCGAACCAGACGCCAGCACGGCATCGTACTTTCTGGCTGCCGCTGCCATTACCGGTGGCCATGTGCGAATTGAGGGACTTGGGCGCTCATCAATACAAGGTGATGTGGCCTTTGCCGATGTTCTCTCGGAGATGGGAGCAGAAGTTGAGGTTGGCGACGACAGCATTGAAGTCTTTGGCGGGGAGTTACGGGGTGTCGATATCGACCTTCGGCATATCTCCGATACGGCCCCGACTCTTGCGGTTGTCGCCGCCTTCGCATCCGGCATTACCAACGTGTCGGGAATCGGGTTTGTGCGACACAAAGAAAGTGATCGTGTGGCTGGGGTAGTCACTGAACTGAATCGCTGCGGTATCGAAGCAGCAGAGACCGACGACGGGTTTGTGGTGCGGCCTTCGGGCCCTCCGACAGCAGCTGCATTTGAGACATACCAAGACCATCGGATGGCTATGGCCTTCGCGCTGATCGGATTGGTTGTCCAAGGAGTCTCGGTTTGTGATCCGGGTTGCGTGGCAAAGACCTTTCCCGGTTACTTTGGCGCGTTGGAACAGCTTCGATGATTGCTCGGGATGCTTCTTCTATGGTTCTGCTATGAGAGTGATCGCCATTGACGGACCGGCAGGGTCGGGAAAATCCACTGTGGCCCGTGCGGTTGCTGATCGGCTTGGTCTTCCGTATCTCGATACCGGCGCGATGTACCGATCAGTGGCGTTCACGGTCTTGCGCGCTGCTGGGGATCCTGACGATCTTGAGTTCGCGGCCAATGCCGCTCGTTCGATGGAACTTGATCTCAGCGACAGTCAGGTGGTGGTGAACGGAGTCGACGCGACCTTGCAGATTCGCGGCCCAGAGGTCACCAGAGCGGTGAGTGCAGTGGCCGCTAATCCGCAGGTGCGCCGCGAGATGGTTTCTCGGCAGCGCGAATGGATCGAGCGCCGAGGTGGTGGCGTGCTTGAGGGGCGCGACATCGGCACGGTTGTCTTTCCTGATGCCGAATTGAAGGTGTACCTCACTGCTGACGAGGAAGTGAGGGCCCAGCGCCGCGCCAAAGAGGTAACAGATCTCGACTACCAGACGGTCGCTGCCGACCTGACGAGACGCGACACCGTGGACTCCACCAGAGATGTCGCTCCTTTGACCGAAGCCCAAGACGCGATCATTGTTGACACCACCAGGCTGACGGTCGAAGAGGTCGTCACCCAGATTGTGGAATTGTTGCCTGACAGGGACGCAAAGAGGTGACCAAGCAAGCGATGAGCGGGGCAGCGACCTACGGTTCCCAACGCGGCGATACTCCAGCCCGTAGTCGCCAGTCGTGGCCTGGTCGCCTCGGCTATCGCTGCTTCTGGGTGGTTGTTTATGTTCCGATCAAGCTTCTGTTCCGCCTGAGGGTCGAAGGCAAAGAGAACTTGCCCGACGGCCCGTTCGTCTTTTCTGCTGTTCATCGTTCTTTCGTTGACACTCCGATTGTTGGAGTCATTACCGGTAAGCGCATGCGGTTCATGGGTAAGGAAAGTCTCTGGGATTCAAAGCTGCTCGGAACATTCCTGACGGTGATGGGCGGATTTCCAGTAGAGCGAGGATCCGCGGATCGCACTGCGCTTCGGGCTGCGGGAGACGTGTTGGCCCTGGGTGAACCGCTGGTGATGTTCCCCGAAGGCACTCGTCAACATGGCCCTCGACTTGACCGCAAGTTGGTGCTGGACGGGCCCGCTTTCGTGGCCGCTCGTGCCGGTGTGCCGATTGTGCCGGTAGGACTCGGGGGAACGCCGAGCGCGCTTCCAGTGGGCTCGGTGATCCCCCGATTCGCCAAGGTGGTCGCAATCATCGGCGAGCCGATCCCACCGCCAGCCAAGGTGGACGGCAAGGTCCCTCGCCGCGCGGTGCGCGAACTCACCGAAGTCCTGTACCGCGAACTGAACGACCTATTTGTAGAAGCCCGGGTAGCCGCCGGCGACGAACCGCCCCCAGCGGACTAAACCCGGTCTGCAGTCCGCTAGCTGCCCATCAAGGGGCAGGCCTCAAACTTGGTCGGCTGCAGAGGTTCGTCGCGGCCTGTGTTGTAAGCACCGTAGGTTCATTTGGAGCGCTGAAAGGCAACCGCTTCCGGTGGCAGGTGACTACACACGTTTATGGGGTTAATAGGATGGCGGAAGTGAAATCTCTAAGGGTGTTCTTGGTTCTGTCGGTGTTGGTTTCCATGGTCGTCGGCTTTGCGGCTAGCTCATCGGTGCAAGCGGCGCGGTCGGTGCCTTACGAGTTGGCTTGGGAGTTTGAGCTTCCAGGCTTGAATCTGAGTTCATCGCCGGTAATCGCGGACATTGACTCCGACGGTCGCAACGAAATCGTCTTCGGCCATCGCGATGGAAAACTCCGAGCGTACGAGTCTGACGGCAGCTTGAAGTGGGAGGCTTCTGCTGTGCCCGGCCCCAGCCAAGAGCTGTGCTGGCCTCAATCGACGCCATCGGCGATCGACTCGAGTCCTGCTGTGGCCGATATCGACAACGACGGGGTTTTTGAGGTAGTGGTCGGCGTCGGTTCTGCATCTTTGGAGGCGCGTGGTCAGAACGGCAGCGTCATTGCCTTCGATGGCCGGACCGGCACCATCGAGTGGTCTTTCAACCAGAGCCGCGACACCGGCAATATTTGGGACGGCCAAACCCCGGAACTGGATTACTGGTGCGAAGCCACCTACGCGACGCCCGCTATCGGTGACGTCGATGGTGATGGGGCTGTCGACATCGTCTTTGGAAGTTATGACTTCTACATTTGGGCGATCGATGGGCACGGACAGCCACTCGCAGGTTTCCCCATTAACAGCGATGATACTGTCTGGTCTTCGCCAGCGCTGTTCGATAGTGACGACGACGGGGATGTGGAGATATTCATAGGAGGAGATTCGACTCCCGGCGGTTATGTCGATCATCTAGGCGGGATCTTCCGAGCTATCGACTATCAGGATGGAAAGCCGGTCACGATGTGGACTCGGAGGGCGAACGATGTGTTTCATTCGTCGCCTGCCATTGGTGACATCAACGGCGACGGTCGTCTTGAGGCCGTAACCGGGACAGGTGACAACTGGCATATCGTATGTAATCAAAGAGCAAGTGAGTTGTGCGGACCAAACGACGGCAGCGACCACTCGAAGGTCTGGGCATTCCATCTTGACGACGGAACAAATGTCGCCGGATGGCCGGTTAGCGCTGCTGACACGGTCTGGTCGTCGCCTTCTTTGGGTGATCTGGACGGCGACGGTTTGCCCGAGGTTGTAGCGGGTTCGGACGACAAGAAGGTCTATGCCTGGAAAGGCGACGGCAAGGAGTTGTGGAGCGTAACGCCCAGATTCGCCATCTCAGAGACGGCGACATTGTGAGAGGTTCTGCGGTGATCGCCGACCTCGACGGCGACGAAGATCAGGATGTGGCCATCGGGACGGCAGGTGGTCTGGCACTGCTCGATGGTCCCACCGGTGCCGAACTCGAGGCGAACGTGTATTGGCGCGGTCGCATGAGTTTCGCCTCCTCTCACAATACTTCGCCTGCGGTGGGAGAACTCAACGGTGAGCGCTATCTCGTTTATGTTGCCAACTCCCCAGACTTGAAGCGAACTCGTGTAGCCGCCTACGAGCTCCCTCCTACGGGTTCGAGCGACACCTGGCCGATGTTTCGCCACGGTCCGACCCGCGTGGGCACGGCGTCAACCTCAAGGGCTGGCCACTCGGCTCAGAACGCGATGGCTGGGGCAACTCCGTTTTTTGCCGAGCCGCTTCAGTGGATGGTTGGAACCAACATCATTGACGCCGGCTCGGGAGCGTGCATTGCGCCCAACACTCCGGCGACCCGCGGAGAGACGGCCTTGTACCTTTGGCGCACACAAGGTCGACCAGATGCACGTCCCCACCCGTTCAGCGACGTGTCCGGCGACGAATTGAACCGGGCTGTTGCATGGATGTATGACCGCGGGATCACCACTGGCAAGTCGGGAACCAGCTTTGCCCCAGGTGATCGGCTCACCCGTGCTGAGGTAGCAGCTTTTTTGTATCGCCTCAGGGGGTCTCCCGAGGTGGCAGGCCATCCCTTCACCGACTTGACCGCGCAGTGGCAACGAGCAGCAGTTGCGTGGCTGTATGCGTCTGGCATCACCACTGGCACCACGGCAACCACTTTCGCACCAAACCTGTCGGTGAGACGCGGTCAGCTAGCAACTTTCTTGTACCGATACGTAGACCGCCCATCCGTCGAATTCGACCCCACCAGCAACGATTGCTCTCCAACACCTACTTCCGACTCGCTCGATTCGTCGAACTGGATCGCGGTCGCAGTAGGACGAAAGCACACATGTGGCTTGCAAGCGGGGGGCGCGATCCGGTGTTGGGGTGACAATCGTTTTGGGCAGACCGACGCCCCCGAGGGGCAATTCAAAGCGATCAGCGCCGGTAAGGAGTATACGTGTGGTTTGAACGCCGGTGCCGCGATCCAGTGTTGGGGTGACAATGGCTCTGGGCAGACCGACGCCCCCGAGGGGCAATTCATAGCGATCTCGGCAGGTGCCGACAGCGCTTGCGGGCTGCGCATCGACAGTTCCGTCGATTGTTGGGGCTCTAACAGGCACCAGAAATCGAACGCTCCCGATGGAGAGTTCATGGCCGTCAGCGTCGGCGAATTCCATACTTGCGGCCTGCTCCTTGACAGCACGCTGAAATGCTGGGGATTCTCTAACTGGTCCAACCCCTCTGGACGATTCGAGGCGGTTAGCGTCGGAGATCGGCGAGCGTGCGGACTGCGTCCGGACCGAACTGTTGAGTGTTGGGGTACCGTCCTCAGAGCGGGCCAACGCAACGTCCCGCAAGGCGAATTCATGGAAGTCTCGTCGGGCAAATGGTATTCGTGTGCTGTCCGTGTCGACGGTGCCGTTGTGTGCTGGGGCACGAACAGTCACGGGCAACTGGATTCTCCATTGGGACAATTCGAATCAGTCACTACGAGCTACTTTCATACCTGTGCAATTTCCACAACGATCGAATGTTGGGGCGATACCGGTTACTGACCGACACGACCGTCGGGGTGCTGCCAGACTGTGCGGGTGTAGGTGGTGATGGCGGCAATTTCGGCTGGGGTGAGGACCTTTGCGAAAGCGGGCATGGTGTTGCGGCCGCTGGCGACGACGGCTGACTGATCCGCTGGATCGGGGTATCGCGCGACAACCAGGCCCTCGAGACGGGTTCCGAGTCCTCCGCTACCGTCGCTGGCGTGGCAGTTGGCGCAGTGCTCTTCGTAAAGCTGCTCAGCGTCAATCGACGCCGCGAGTTGGGCTTGTCGGGCGTCGGCTTGTGGTGTCGCCCCTTGCAGCGTGAACAACAACACCACCGCGGTAGCCGCCCCCACGCCAACGACGTACTGAGTCGCTCCGACAACACTTGCCCAAGGGCCGCGCCGGGCGTTGGCGTGGATTCGCTCGGAGCGCTCTGGCCAGAGGGCCGCGACGACACAACCGTACGCGACGCAGGCGAGGATCGAATGCAGCGTTATAGCGGGGCTGTCGCTGCCAAAGCCCAGAACCCAAACGCAATGGAAAGCGACTGGAAGCGAAAAGCCGACGGCGAGAGTGGCGAGCAGGCACCTTAACTCCGACAGCCATGGCCGAGTGGTTGCGCGAAGCCCGAACAACCCAGCCAACTTGAAGCTCAAAGCAGCTTGAGCAACCAAGAGCAAAGCGACGACAAGCGTGAGCGCGTTCTTCCAACTAGCAGCGGATTCAAAGCCGTAGAGGACGAAGTCTCGGCCAGTTGGTTGGTGCAGCACGCTGTAGACGCCTAGTGCCACAGCAACCGCGGCACCGACAGCAAGTCCCCAGAGCGGAACCTGTCTGGCTGCGCTCACGCGTCGCTGATGGTTGCTGGAAGCGACTCAAGTACCTCACTTGCGTCAATGTCGCGGTCGTCGAGTGGAAGCCGAGCTTCTGTGAGCCCGAGCGTGACCGTCGCTGCTGCGTCGATGGCGCGTAGCAGTTGGCGAAGGTTGCGCGGAGGCGGGAAGTACTCGTCTTCGTCGGTTACCCGCACTTCCTCGACTCCGTCAGTCGGCGCGAGCCGGTCGATCACCGAAAGCACAAGGTCCTCGGGTGCCGAAGCTCCCGCGGTCACCCCGACGGTGCCGGACAGATCCTCGGGAAGTTCGTCGGCTGCGTTGATGCGGAATACATGCTGACATCCGGCTTCGCGGGCCAGTGCCGCGAGTGCTTTGGTGTTCGAGGAGTTGGACGAGCCGATTACGACCATTGCGTCTACCCGCGGAGCGATCTTCATCAATGCCGACTGCCGGTTGGTTGTGGCGAAGCAGAGATCGGAGCGTTCAGGCTGCCAGAGTTGAGGGAATCGTTCGCGGGCAGCGTCGAGCACACCAGCCCATTCGCGGTGCGACAGCGTGGTTTGGGCCAGGACCGCGACGGGGGAGTCGAACTCGGGAAGGTCCGCCACATCGTCGGCTGTCTCGACACGGTGGATGGCAGCGGGTGCCACCGCCATCGTGCCTACTGCTTCCTCGTGGCCCTCGTGACCGACATAGACGATTTGGTAGCCCTTTCCCACTCGAGTTTTGACCTCGTGATGGACCTTCGTCACCAGCGGGCACACCGCGTCGACCACGTAACCGCCCCGACCGATAGCCGCGGTCACGACTTCGGGGGCCGAGCCGTGAGCTGAAAGCATGATCGGGCGGCCTTCGGGCACTTCGCTGATGTCATCAACAAAGACTACGCCCGAAGCTTCGAAACGCTGAACTACGAGTTGGTTGTGGACGATCTCGTGGTAGCAGTACACGGGCGGTTCAAAAGCTCTTACCATCCAGGCAAGGGCCTTGATGGCCATCTCCACCCCGGCACAGAATCCTCGAGGCGCTGCCAGCAGGACTTTCGCGACATGATCGGTCGACACAAGCTGAGACTAGCGCCGAGTGCCTGTCTGTAGCTGATCTCCGGTTGTGATGCGGCCGCAACCCAGGGTGGTTGTGGGGCCGAACACTCGGTGAACGTAGGGTGGAGGCTGCACCGGGTGCTGGTACAGTTTCGTGTCCAGTTTCGCTCAGGAGTCGTGCACGATGTCCAAGATTTGCCAGGTCACGGGTCGCAAACCTCGCTTCGGCAAGCAACTCTCGCACTCGCATCGTCGGTCCAGCCGTCGTTGGGATCCCAACGTTCAGACCAAGCGTTACTACCTGGAGAGTGAGCGGCGCTGGATCAAGCTCGAAGTCAGCGCCAAAGGCATCAAGACGATTGACAAGCGCGGCATCGAAAGCGTCGTGGCCTCCATGCGCCGCGAGGGCAAGAAGGTCTGAGTCAAAGATGGCAAGCGACAAACGTCCTATCATCAAGCTGCGGTCCACCGCGGGCACCGGTTACACGTATGTGACCACAAAAAATAAGACCAACACGCGCGAACGTATTGAGATCAAGAAATACGATCCAGTCGTCCGCAAACACGTTGTGTTCAAAGAAGAACGCTGAGCATCAGCGCCAGCACTAATCGCTTCGGCCCAAGATCGATCCCTTCAGCCAGCTGCCAGGGGCCTTAGACTCATCAGATGGCTTCAGACTCTCGCGATCGCCCGATCGCCATGTTTGATTCGGGGTTCGGCGGGCTGACCGTTGCAAGGGCTGTGATCGACCTTTTGCCCAACGAGAACGTTGTATATTTCGGCGATACCGCGCGCTATCCCTACGGGTCTAGGCGTCACGACGAAGTGGCTAGATTTGCGCGACAGATCACTGACCTTCTGATTGAACAATACGACCCGAAGATGATCGTTGTGGCTTGCAACACAGCCTCGGCGGTTGCCTTAGACCACTTGGCGGCTCAAGTTGATGTTCCCGTTATTGGGGTTCTCAGACCAGGACTGGAATCCCTGCTCAAAGTAACGCTCACTTCCCGGGTCGGAATGATCGGCACGGTGGGAACAGTCGCTAGCGGTGCCTACCAGCGGTTAGCAGCTCAAATTGCGCCACGGGTCGACTTCAGATGTGCAGCCTGCCCAGGTTTCGTGGAGTTTGTTGAACGCGGTGAGACGGGCTCGGATCAGGTCCGGGTGCTTGCTCAGCGCCTTCTGGCACCGCTGCTTGAAGCCAAGATCGATGGTTTGTTGCTTGGTTGCACCCACTATCCGTTTCTGGCTCGCACTATTGCTGAGGTGATGGGACGCGACGTGATTTTGGTCTCGTCTGCTGATGAGACCGCGTTTGAAGTGTGGCGTGCTCTTGAAGCTTCCGACGATTGCCGCCATGCAGCGGGCCAAGGAGTTCACCGCTTCGTGTCCAGCGGTGATGTGGCGACCTTCGCCCGACTCGGAAGAGACCTCTTCGGTCCCGAACTCAACCATGTTGAATGTCACACATGGTGAATAGACATTGCTGTCAAAAGACATCCCCATCAAAGCTGACTCAACCCCACTGGAGTGCTCGTGACTACCTCTCGCAATGACGGCCGCATGTTCGATGAGTTGCGGCCCGTGTCGTTCGTTCGTGACTATACGAAGATGTCGATGGGATCGGTGCTCGTCTCGTTTGGTGAAACACAAGTGCTGTGCACGGCTTCGGTTGAGGCTGACACGCCACGGTGGATGCGCAATAGCAAAAAGGGCTGGGTGACGGCAGAGTATTCGATGCTTCCGGGGTCTTCGCCCGAGCGGATTCGGCGCCGCACATCGGGTCGTGACCAGGAAATCCAGCGACTCATCGGACGGTCGCTGCGCTGCGTGATCGACTTGGTTGCGCTGGGTGAGCGTTCCATCACCGTCGATTGTGATGTGCTTTCAGCTGACGGCGGCACTCGCACGGCTTCCATCTGCGGTGGTTATGTCGCTCTTCACGACGCCTGTGAGCGTCTCGTCTTGGCGGGCGAGATACCCGCGAACCCGGTGTTGACGGAATGCGCGGCGATCTCGGTGGGGATCGTTGATGGTCAGGTGCTGCTTGACTTGCCTTATCGAGAAGATTCGACCGCCGATGTCGACTTCAATGTAGTGATGACCGGTGACGGGGCGCTGATCGAGGTACAAGGTACTGCTGAAGGAAAGGCATTCAGCCGCGAAGAACTTTCCCAGATGCTTGATCTGGCCACCAAGGGGATTGCTGAGATCAACGAAGCTCAACGAGCTGTTCTGCGCACGCCCCCTGAGCCGCGTGCTACAAGCTCCTGAGCACATGTCAGATTTGCCTCGGCTCGTGTGCGCAAGCGCCAATCCCGACAAGGTTGCCGAGATGGCGTCGGTTCTCGACGGGATAGTCGAACTGTCGCCGCGTCCTTCAGGGTTGGCAGATGTTGTCGAAGACGCGGACGACCTTGAGGGAAACGCCCGACTCAAGGCGGTGGCGGTGTGCGCCGCTGCTGGTGCCGCGGCGGTCAGCGACGACACGGGTCTTGAGGTTGATGCTCTCGCTGGCGCTCCCGGGGTTTGTTCGGCCCGTTACGCGGGGAAGGGAGCCAGCTACGCCGACAACGTCGACAAGTTGCTATCGGAACTCCAAAGGGTCGGCGCTACCAGCGCTGAGGAGCGCACGGCGCGGTTTCGCACCGTGGTAATGGTGGCGTGGCCTGATGGTTCGGAACTGTTGGCGCAGGGCAGCGTTGAAGGTTGGATCGCCGAACGTCCCAAAGGAACGGGCGGTTTCGGATACGACTCGATCTTTGTTCCTGTGGAAGCTGGCGGTCGTTCTTTTGCTGAAATGGGCGATGAGAAACACGTCATCAGCCACCGCGGACGTGCTTTGCGCTCTCTCGCTGAGGCATTGAACGCTCTGGCTTTCGAACCGCAAAGGGCGTGACGGTGACGGAACGGCTGAGGTTGCAAGGCCGGAGCCGTGGATGGCTGTACGCGGGATGCGGCATGTTGGTCGTCTCCACTGACTCTTTCTTCGTGCGCTGGTCGCGCGCGGAGGTCTGGGACCTGGTGTTCTGGGTCGCGTTGATATCCCTAGTGACATACCTCGTGACGGGGTCGCGAAGTGAGTCAATGAACCCGATTCGATCTTGGCGTCGCTTCCCGATTCCGTTAACGGCGATTGCTGTGCTTTCCACTGTCAGCCAGATCAGCTACGTCACCGCAGTGACTCGTACGACGGTTTCCAACGTCGTGGTTATCGTCGGTGCTTCCCCGGTGATGGTTGCCCTCGTTGGCCGTATTTTCTTTAGCGAGAAGACTTCTCGCAGGATTTGGACCGCCATTGCTGTGACCTTCGCTGGAATGACCGTGATCGTCGCTGGTTCGATCGGTGAACCCAACCTTGACGGCGACCTGTTGGCGGTGGCGGCAGTCTTGGCGTTCTCTATTGGAATGAACATCTGGAGGCGTTGGCCTGAGATGAGTCGGATTGTCGGTCTGTCGATAGCGGCTATTTTCGTGGTGGTTCTTTCGTCCTTTTTCGCATCTCCTTTCTCACTCGACAGGCGCGCTTATCTGGCCTGCTTGGGCATGGGTTTGCTGAATCCGTTGGGGCGGTTACTGCACACGAACGCACCCCGGTATGCGCCTGCTGCCGAAGTGGCGTTGTTCACGCCGGTGGAAACCGTGGCAGCGTCTTTCTGGGCTTGGTTGGCTTTCTCCGAGGTGCCCAAAGTGGGCACCGTTATCGGCGCGGCGATCATTGTCGCCGGCGTGCTGTACGGCACGGTCGCTGCCGGTAAACGGCACCATTGACCGCTCAGAACCTCTAGGCAGCATTTTGGACTTCGTAGCGGAGTGCTCTGCTTTGTGCTCAGGCACATGTTGGTGGCTTGCTCTCAGATACGGTTAGAGGGTGCGGCAACTCATAACCGACGCCCTTATTGTCAGCGGCGATGGGGCGACCGATTCCTACCGCGGCG
The DNA here is from genome assembly GCA_965249055.1 of Candidatus Aldehydirespiratoraceae bacterium. GTDB lineage: Bacteria > Actinomycetota > Acidimicrobiia > Acidimicrobiales > Aldehydirespiratoraceae > VXYK01. Next base: position 2,116,488 of record CBDFKX010000002.1, read on the forward strand.
ATGTGTTGATTGAGGGCGATCGGATCGCGCACCTCGGACAGGTGCCAGCGAGCGCTGCGGCCGACGCGGACCGCAAGATCGACGCTTGCGGACGAGTGTTGGCCCCCGGATTTGTAGACACCCACAATCACGGCGCACTCGGCGGCACCCGCATTGGCGCTCATGGCATACCGTTGAGTTGCGAGATGGCGGTGCGAGGCGGTGTCACCAAACGCATCTGTGGGGTGGACGGGCTGTCGCCAGCTCCAGTGGTGGCCGACCAGCGCGCCGAGTACGCCATGCAGCTTGCCCCACTTGATGGGACTATCAGTTCGTCGGCTGGGGGTAGCCCGGAAGACAGTGACGACCCAGCCGGAGGCGCTGATTGGCCGTGGACCACCACCGAGGAGTTTCTGGATTGGCATCGAGGTCGCTCGGTCACCGACATGGGCCTGCATCTGGGCCACAGCGCGGTGCGGCGCGCGGTGATGGGCAACCTTGATCGTGTTGCGGATGACCAGCAGATAAGAGACATGGCAGAGGTCGTGCGCCGCGAGGCGCCGTGGTGCCTCGGGCTGTCGACGGGACTTGTGTACAACCCGGCGGTGTACTCGGACCAACGGGAGATCACCGCGCTGGTGCGAGCCTTCAACGACGTGAAGCCTGGCGCGTTGTACCCGCATCTTCGTTCGGAGAGCGATGACATCGAGGATGCTCTCGGCGAGGTGATCACCGCGGCGGTGGACGGCGGTGGTGGGTACTGCAGTGAGCACACCAAGATCGCCGGGCGTCGTAACTGGGATCGTTATGAGCAAGTGGCGGGCCGTCTCGATGACGCTGCTGGTTGCGTGCCGACGATGGGCAACATGTATCCATATACCGCGGGGAGCACCACCGCGGATGCCTTGTTCCCTCCCGAGGTGCGTTCGGGCACTCGAGCCGAGTTTATGGCCCGGTTGCGTGACGAGGATGTGCGCCGCTTTGCTTTCGACAAGATCTACGGCGAGGGGTCTGGTTGGGACAACTTCGTGGCGTTCAGCGGCGGTTTGGAGGGAATTCAAGTAGCAGGTGTTCTCGAAGGCGTGGGTGACGAGTTCTTGGGTAAGCGCTTCTCTGATGTCGTGCTAGCGGCCGGGGTGACCGATATGAACTCGGTCGAGGCCCACGACGCGGTCTGCGACTTTTTCCTTCATAACCGCGGCGAGGTGTCCATCATCAGTCACTACGGCAACGAGGCCACGGTGGAGCGGTTCTTTCGCCGTTCGAATATGGCGCTATGCACCGACGGACTGATGCCCGGACCTGGTCAGAAGCCCCATCCACGCTTGCTGGGGGCTTTTCCCAAAGCCTTGCGGATGGCCCGAGAGTTGGGCGTGCCGCTGATCGAGATTGTCTATCGGATGACCGCGCTGCCGTGTGAGTTCATGGGATTGCCTTCTCCGGTGTTGCGGCCCGGCGCCGACGCCTCGCTGGTGCTGTTCGACTGGGATCGAGTCACCGAGCACAACAGCTACACCGAGCCAATGGTTCATCCCGAAGGGATCGACGCCGTGTGGGTGCATGGCGAGTTGGTGCACTCCGAGGGCCGCATCCATTCCCCCAAGACTTTCGCCGGCCGACACCTACTCACACCCCCCAACCCAACCTGATCCGCCCGATTGCTGGCAGGCCCACACCTTTGCGCAGGTTCAACAATGTTCGATGTCTTGTGACGTCGCGTGGTGCGGACGGGGGGAGTCGAACCCCCACACCCTTTCGGGTACCAGGACCTAAACCTGGCGCGTATGCCAATTCCGCCACGTCCGCGTGGATGGCACAGCGTAGCTGCGATGATTGAATGTAGCTGCGATGATTGAGCGTAGCTGCGGTGATTGAGCCTAGCTGCGGCGGCGGTAGCCTACGAGCGATGACTCAGCCCCCGAACCTGGCCACCACCCAACTCGCCAACCCGCAGGCCGATATTTTCCACCGACTGCTGCAGGACCGCATCGTCGTGCTCGGCACGGACGTAAACGACGAGATCGCCAACTACATAACGGCCCAGTTGCTCTACCTTGAGGGTCAGGACAAGGAAAAGCCGATCTGGCTCTACATCAACTCACCCGGCGGATCAGTTACCGCTGGAATGGCCATCTACGACACCATGCAGTTCGTGGAGCCCGAGGTTGGCACTATCTGCATGGGCCTTGGTGCTTCAATGGGCCAGTTCCTGTTGTGCGCCGGCGCCCCGGGTAAACGCTATGCGCTTCCCCACGCGCGGATCATGATGCACCAGCCGCTCGGCGGTGTGGAGGGTCAGGCGACCGATATTGCCATACAAGCCGAGCAGATGGCATATACCAAGCGTTTGCTGCAAGAACGCATCGCTCTACACACGGGCCGTACGTATGAAGAAATCGAAGCCGACTCCGACCGCGACCGCTGGTTCACTGCCGAACAAGCCAAGGAGTACGGCATCATCGATCATGTGATCGTCAAGCGCGGAGAGATGCTTTAGCGGCTCTTGGCCGATGGCCCCTAGCTGCGGGCGGTTTCGGCGAGGCAACGAAGTTCGGCCGTACCTGCCGAGCGGTCGTCATACTTGAACAGCGCCGATCCACTGACGAAGACATTGGCGCCTGCCGCAGCGCACTCTCCGATGTTGTCAGCGCTGATCCCACCGTCGACTTCAATGTCGATCTCGCAGCCACGGGAATCGACCATCTCCTTTATCTCTGAGATCTTGTCGAGCAAGCGAATGTAGGTTTGGCCGCCGTAACCGGGGTTTACTGTCATCACTAAGATGTGGTCGGTCTGCTCAAGGACGTGGGCGATTGTGCTCGCTGGCGTGTGAGGGTTGAGAACCACTCCCGCACGCGCTCCCTGCTTGCGGATGTTGTTCAGTGAGCGGTGAAGATGAGTGCATGCTTCGACATGAACCATCACCGTTGAACATCCAGCTTCGATGAATAGTGGAGCGAACTCATCCGCGTTGACGACCATCAAATGGGCTTCGAAGGGAATCGTGAGATGGCTGCGCAGGCTTTGGACGATGTCGGGACCCATGGTGATGTTGGGGACGAACACGCCGTCCATCACGTCCCAGTGGATGCGGTCGACACCCGCGTTCTCGAGATCAACGCACTCCTGACCCAACCGCGAGAAGTCGGCAGGAAGGATGGACGGGGCAATTTCGATTGGACGGTGCACAACAGCGACACTAATCGCGATAGCGCCGATACCGTTCCATTATGAAATTGCGCGTGACCGCCACCGCGCGGGATGGTGCCGGGGTAGCTCGGGCCGACGACGGCAGAATCGTCTTTGTCCAAGGCGCGCTCCCCGGCGAAACGGTTACCGCTGAGATCTTGCGGATAGACCGTCGCTGGTCCAGGGCAAGGATTATTTCGGTGATTGAAGCATCGCAGGATCGGGTACCGGTGCGTTGCTCTCACCAGCTGGAGGGCTGTGGGGGTTGTGATCTCCTGCATGTTGCTCCAGACGCGCAGCTGCGAATGAAGCAGTCCATGGTTGTCGATCAATTGGTGCGAGCGGGAGTGCAGACCCCCAACCCGTCGCTGCGTTCGCTCGACAATGACGAAGGGCGGACAACCGTCAGAGCAGCGGTGGTCAGGGGTCGAGCTGGTTATCGGGTTCGATCCTCACACGATGTGATCGTTCCTGATGTTTGCGATGCGGTTGACCCTGCTGCGGAACAATTGCTTGTTGATGGACGTTTTGGCGAAGCCACCGAGGTCACGATCCGGATCGGCAATCGCACAGGCGAACGCATGGTTGTTGTCAAAGGCAGCGACTTCGGGGTCTCGGTTCCTGAAGATGTTTTGGTGGTGACCATTGCGGAATTGCGTGGCGGTAAACGCGCCTGGATTCACGAGGAGGCCGCCGGCCGCCGCTGGCGTGTGTCGGCGCGGTCGTTCTTCCAGAACCGCCCGGCCGGAGTCGACGCTCTGGTCGATGAGGTAACCGCGATGGTTGACGACTTGGCCGATGATGGGGTCATGGTGGACGCCTATGCCGGAATTGGGATCTTCGCGGGCACGGTTGGAGCGGGTCGCAAGGTTCATGTGATCGAACGAACCAAGGATTGCACAGCCGACGCCCGGGTCAACCTGAATGGCAGTGATGCGCTGGTCATTACCGCTCCGGTCGAAAACTGGCGTCCGTCGCCGGCGGCGGTGGTTGTTGCTGACCCAGCTCGAGAAGGTCTGGGTGCTCGCGGCGTGCAGTCACTGCTTCGAGCCGAGCCCGATGTCTTCGTGTTGGTCAGTTGCGACCCGAGTTCTTTCGCTCGCGACGCAAAGCTGCTTGAAGACGCAGGTATGAGCCTCGACCGCTACACGGTGCTCGATATGTTCCCGGGCACGTCTCAGGTTGAGACAGTCGCTGCTTTCGTCGCTTAGGACGAGCCCGTGAGCGACGATCTGGGAGCACTCCACAGTCCGCTTCGCGATGGCTTGGTAGTCACCGCACTGTTGGTATGCACCAATGGCCCGCTGATGTATTTGGCGTCCCATGTCCTCCACGGTGCTCCGCTGTGGGAAGACCCGGCGGTGCGAGGGATCTTCGCGGCGATGGCGGGCGCTTGTGTGCTGGCGGTTTTTCTAGACTCTCAACGGGTGTCCGGTCGACGGTTGGGGGTGCCGTCGCTTGTGGGCAGTGTCTCGGTGATCACCTTCACCGTGGTGATCGTCGCTTCAAGTCTGTGGAGCTTGGACCCCTCGGTGACCCGAGCGAGGTCGGTCATCTATATCGGCTTGGCCGCTTTGGCGTGGATCATCGCGGATTTGGATCTTGCCCGTTTTCGGCGAGCGCTGACGGTGACGCTTGCATCGGTGCTTGCTGGGAGTTTGTTGGTTGTGGTGCTGTCGGCTTCGATCGGTCGGGACCCCAGCGGCAACTGGCGAGGTTTGCTCCTCAACCCCAACGAACTCGCCCCGCTGGCCGCTTTGGGGTTGCTCGTTGGACTTCCGGCTTTGGTGGGGGCTCGTGGCAGAGGCCGGGTCTTGCCAGCATCGTTGGGGGTCATGGGGTTGGTGTTGTTGGTGGGTAGCGGGAGTCTCACCGCCTGGGTTGGCCTGTTCGGTGCGGTGTTTTGTGCTTCGTTGGTGTGGTTCGCTTCGGTTGGTCGTACCCGGTTCGGTCCGCGGGCCGTGCAGTTCGCTTCAGCTGCTGGGGCCATGGGTGCGGTCGCGGCAGCGGGTGCGGCGGCAGCGGTTTGGAACAGGTCAACGTTGGCTTCGCGGCGCGCCATCTGGGACTTTGTGTGGGACAGGATCGTTGAGCGTCCGATCGTTGGGCAAGGCTGGTTCACGGTCTGGGACCTTGGAGATTTCAGCGGCGCAGATGAACTGTGGAGCGCCGGTAGCGCCCACAACAGTTTCTTGGAGGTTTGGCTGGGTGCCGGGTTGCTGGCGCTGGTCCCGTTCTTGGTGATCATTGTGGTTGCACTTTGGGGATCGGGTCAGGCCTTGTGGCGTGACCCGAGCGCCGACTCGTGGACCTACTTCGCGTTGGTGGTGTTTTTGGTCGTGGTGAACCTGACGTTGAGCTTTGTGCTGTGGTTCTCCTATAACTGGGTCCTGCTGATGAGCGCGGCCCTGCGCACTGTTGGGGCCTCACGGTATGTGGGACCGTTGGTGGAGGATCGTGACGTTATTTAGCCTCCGAACGTTTCAGCGGTTAAGCGTGCTACGTTCAGCGCAATTTGAGTCGCCGGGCTATGGCGCGGGCGATACGAATGAGGGGACTCCGGCCCAACTCAATATGGAGCTCTTGGTTGTGGACACTGAGCTCTTGGTTGTGGACACTGAGTTCTTGGTTGTGGAAACCAAGTTCGCTGATGGTGCTTTCGGCGTTGCGGCTTAGTTCGCTAAGGGCGCGATCAAGTTCGTCATTTTGAGTTTCGAGTTCTGCCACTCTGTCAACAAGCACCTCCGTTTGGCTCTTCAGACCCAAGTTCAGGTCGCGTAGTCTGAGAATCTCTAAGCGAAGAACCTCAAGGGTGGTGTTGTTGATGGGGTCGGGGCCTTCGGGAATCAATCGTTGCTCCGACATGCGGTGAATTGTAGATCAAGTGCCGTGACGGGCGCGCAGCCGGTAAGGGCTGATGATTGTTGTCACTTTCCCAACCGAGTGCGATAGACGCGTGGCGTGATTGATGTGTCACGAGGTTCTAAATTATCGCTTGGTTCCAACGGCTCCAGGTGGTCAGCGTTGAGGTGGAGTCGCTCGGGATCGTCGGGTCGGTGGTAGCTAGGGTGGTACCATGGATCGAGTACCTCGCCCCAGCGATCAATCCATCGATCCCACTCCCATTCGAGGATGAGCGGTTCGCGGGTGAAGGACTCGCGATGCTCCAGCGACGCATGGGGTTCGACGATCACGCGGTAGCCCGACCGGCGGATTTTGAGACACAAATCGACGTCGTTGAAAGACCAAGGAAAGTGGCTGGAGAATGCCCCGAGCGAAAGCAGCAATGATCGGCGCGACATGAAGCAAGCACCGGTGACAGCGATCACGTCACGAGCCACTGTGCCACCGAAGCGTTGTGTAGCATCGTGGGTCCAGCCAACGAAGGGATGAAGAGGGTGGGCGTCGTCGATGACCATTCCTGCGTGCTGGATTGTACCGTCGGGGTAGCGCAGCAACGCTCCAACACCGCCGATCGTTCTGTCACCGAAATGGACGGCCATGGCGTCGACGGCACCCGCGTCGACCTCGGTATCGTCGTTCAGCAGAAGCACTAGCTCGTTGCGTGCGGCGAGAATGCCCTGATTGCAGGCGGCCGAAAAGTTGAAAGGTCCTGGTGGGCGCCGCTCAAGTCGTATCGGCAAGTCAACCCGGGCAATTTGTTCTGGGTTGCCTTGGTATTCCTCGCCCACAACCAGAATCAACTCTAGGTTTGAGTGTTCCGTAGCGGCGATGCTCGCCAAGCAGCGTTCAACAGCGAGTTCACCTCCAAGCCCCTCATCTAGAGCTTTGCCTGCGGTGGGGATGATGATCGAAACGGGAGCTTGTTGATTTGGGTCGGGTGTTAGACGATAACGGCCGGGCTGGTCGCTTGTAACCGCGGTGGCTGCGATCCCGATCTTGGCTAGGTGAGCGTTTAGCGCAGAGGTATCACACCCAGGTGGTTCTTGAGAATGCCTGCTCAACACTGCTGGAACATGCAGGACCACAGACTCGCGTTCTGCCAAATGCAGTGGCAAGTGTGGATCAACGATCCGGCAACCGAGTTGATTCAGAGTCTTGCAGCGAACCGCCAAAGGGAGACACGCATTGGGTTCGCTAAGCAGGCGTGTCGGTGAGAAGGCACTTCGGTACCGAACCGTTCCGCCTACCTCAATGTCCCCGTACACAGCGTCGGCATCAAGGCGTTGCGCCAACGCATCAAGTATTGCGCTTTCAGCAATTTCGCTGAGTTGTCCCGTGGTGCCCAGATTGATGGCAACAGCTTCGCAATTTTGGTCACATAGTGACCCATCGGCAGGCGAGGAGACGACGTGAAGCAAGCGCATGGGTTGCGGCGACGATAGCCTGCGCGGCCATGGCCAAGGTTTTCTCGGCTTCAAGACTGCCTGGCTTAGTTGCCGTCGGCGTGGTGCTTTTTGGGTTCTGGCCAGCACTTTTTGGTGGTGCGAGTTTCGTAGCTACAGATATCGTCATTGAGCACTCAGCCCCCTACGATGCCTATCTACCCGAAGATTTCACACTCGAGACGGATTCGACGGATCCGATCAATATCCACGCTCACTGGGCATCGCTGGCCAACGATGTTCGCTCCGGAGACGTTGGCTGGTGGAACTCTGATCTAGCTGGTGGTCAGCCAACTATGAAAGGTGGGTTGCCGATCTTCAATCTGGGATACCTGGTCGCGCCAGATTGGTTCGCTCCAGGTTTGGTCGCGGCGATCCGCACCCTCACTGCGATAGGGCTGACTTACGGGTTGATCCGATCCTGGGGTTTGTTGCCCGTGTCTGCGCTGGTCGGCGGAATCGCATTCGCGTTCTGCGGATTCATGTTGACCTGGATGAACTGGCCACATTCCTCGACAGCCGCGTTGATGCCGGGGTTGGTGTGGGCACTAGAGCGTCTAATCCGCGATCCGAGGTTGTGGCGGGCCGTTCCCTTAGGTGGGGTCGCGGCCGCCATGGCCTGGACAAACTTCCCGCAGGTAACGCTATATGCACTGCTAGGAGCGGCAATTTACGTGGCGATTCGCTTACCGGTCGAGTTTCGCCTAAGGACTGGTGCCACCCCCGACGGAGCCCCCCAAGGCCATGTACCCGATGGCGATGGTTTCAGATTGACCGCGGTTGTGACCGCTGGTTTGTTGGCGATTGTTCTGGCTGTGCTATTGGCTGCCCCTCACCTGATTGGGTTCGCCCAGTACTTGGATTGGGGTGACACGAATTACCGAAACTGGAGCAGCATGGACTCCTCGGCTGGAGTCAGATACCTGCTGACCGCGGTGGCACCAGCAATCTGGGGCCACGGATCATTCGGACCTCTTTGGTTTGGCGAGGCTGGTTGGAACGAACCTCACGCCTACGTTGGAGCGTCGGTTCTGATGCTTGCTCTGTTGGGATTCGTTAGCGGTGTTCGTCACACCGATCAACGCCGTCGTTCAGTGCTTCTCGCCATATCAGCAATAGCTGGGATTGGTGTTTTGATCGCTTATATCGGTGGACCCCTTACCGTGCCGTTGCGCGCACTAGCCGGTGATCAAATTGGGGCCATGACGCGGGCCAAAGTCCTGTGGAATTTGGGTATAGCGTTGGGCGCGGCGTTTGGCGTTGAACGCCTCGCTACGAGTCGCTCCTCGGGATCGTCGTGGTCACTGAGTCGCAGTGTTGGGGTCGCATCGCTTGTTGGCCTTGCCCTAGCGATAGCGATGATCCCCTCCGGGATAGTTTGGTTTGAAGCGGTCACCGCTGAGGATGTACTGCGCGAAGTGCTGGCTGTATCGGTAGTGCCGGCGCTGTCAGCCGTTGCTGTGGCAGCGATTGTCCTGGCCCGAATTCGTGGCTGGCTTACTGTCGAGGCCACAAGCTGGGCTCTCGCTGGGGTAGTTGGCTTCGAGATGCTGAGTTTCATGATGCCAGTGCATACTTTCGCCGAGCCAGACGAACGTTTAACCGCCACACCAGCGCATGCGGTGGTCACTGAGTTGCTCGATCCAGGAGAGCGGCTCAGTGGCGAAGGTTGGACCTTTTTTCCTTCGACGAGTTCACTGTTCGACATTGACGATGCGCGCGGCCACGTGATCAAGTCACCGGCATACAACGCGCTGTTTCGAGCTGTTACCCCTGACGCGCTCACCCTTGGCAAGGGTCACGCCACTCCAACCTGGCCCTACATACCCTTTGATGCCGACATCTCATCGACTGTTTGGGATGCGATGGCTGTTGGAGTGTGGGCACAGTTTCCAGACAGTCGCCCTCCGGGCACCGTGATTGCACCAGCACCGGCGGCCGAAGGGTCCGACCCTGCTGCTACAGAACCACATAGAACCACTTTGTCATCACCCGTTGGGGGTTTGCGGGCAGTGCTGATCGATGTGGCTTCCAGCGTAGGTGGCGATCTTGATGTGCGGATTGAGGCAGCGGGCCAACGCAGAACCGAGAGCCGCCGGATTGTTCCCCAGTACTCCGGTCAACAGTCATTCGCGTTTCCTGGCGAAGACCTTCAAGTAGGAACACCAGTGTCGATAGAAGTCACGTCTCCTTCGCCGAAAGGCGCGTTGCTGGTGGCGGTAGACGCCTCCTCAGAACTGGTGGCCGGGATGGTGGCTGGTGACGACGATTTGCGGCTTGCACACACCGGCGACGTCTTGCTGATCGAACGCCCGAACGCGACGTTCGTCCGTCTCGCCGACGCTGCTGTGGTTGAGCCCGAACCCCAACGTGCGGCTGAAGCGGTGGCGGCTCGGGATGTGGGGGAGCGAACCGTGGTTATCGATACCGACTTGAGATTCCCCGAAGTACCAGCACAAGGTGCCGAACTTGAAGTTGTTAGCGTGTCGTCCAGCCGCGATCGCATTGACACCGTCGTACGCGTCGACCGAGCGGCGATCGTGATGATTTCGGTGTCTGACTATCCAGGCTGGTCCGCAACAGTTGACGGTCGAGCGGCCGAGATCGTCACCGCAGACGCGGCGTTCATGGGAGTCGCCGTGCTTCAAGGTGAACACTTGGTCACCTTGAAATTCCGACCGCGTCATCTGGGAATCAGCCTGCTCCTAGCAATGTTTGGGATTGTGCTGGCAGCCGGGTTGCTCGTTGTTGGAGGGTTTCGCCAACACCGTCGGGCAATCCCTTCGGGCTCTGTTCCTAGCTAGGCTTCTGCGGGTGCACAATGACGCAACGGATGCTCGAGAATATGTCAGCCGCATTCAGGCGGAGATTGAAGCCGAAGCGGAGATGCGTAGGCAACGCGACCCTGAACTCCAACTCCTTGAGCAAGAGATAGAGCGAGCTTGGCTGGGTGTCGCTCCGGGTGCCGCCGGGTCAACCCAGCAGCGTCTGCTTGATCGCGTCGAGCAGTTGTCGTTGATCGATGTTCACGCGCCAACCGGGAATCGCCCTGGTGTAAGTCACACAAAACGGGCGGTACGAAAATTCACACGTTGGTATATGCGCTTCGTGGTGGACCAACTCAACTCCCTTCACTATTTTCAGGGTCGTCTCCTGCGTGGCATGGACCAACGCTTGACCAAACTGGAACGCGACTCCCGTTTGTTCGGGACGGTCAACGAGTTTGTTGATCCACTTCCTGAAGCCGACGCCGATCTGTGTGCGGAGGTAGCGCGAAGCTTGCTGTTAGTCAATAAACCAGTAGCAGTAGTGTCATGCGGCGGTGGAGCAATTGTTGCTGCCTTGGAAAGCGCGGGAATTCCCGCCCACGGCGTCGACGAAATGGGTGCAGCTATCATGGCTGGTGCGAACGACGGACTAGATCTTCGTGTTGGCTCACCACTGGAGCACCTAGGGGCCTTCGCCGACTCGACGCTTGGAGCGGTTGTGCTCACCCAGTTTGTGGAGCGTCGGGGGGTCGTTGACCTGCTCTTGCTGATCGACGAGGCGCTGCGCGGCCTCGCTCCTGGGGGAATCATCGTCGTGGCGGTGACTGATCCGAGCAACCGGACACCAATGGAGGCTGAACTGTTGCGCGGCAGCGGTCTATCGCCGCAGACGTGGGCTCATCTACTAGCCAAGCGAGGGTGCGCAATCGAATCAGTTGAGATCACCGGCTCGCGGGTCGAGACCCTAGTCGTAGCGCGAACCGCGTGACCGAACGACCCGTAGTACATCAGTTCACGGCGGTGCTCAGCGGGCGGGACGCGGTTGGTCATCACACCCTCGCAGTAGACGGGATGCTTCGCGAAATCGGCGCAGACACCACCATCTATGCGGCTCATGTGAACCCCGCGCTGAAGGATCGAGTGACCCACTATCGGCACCACGTCAACGCTCCCGCGCCAGACCTGATCATCTATCAGGCCTCAACTGGCACGCCAGTGGCCGACTACCTCTTGGAACGGCCAGAACCGGTTGTGGTCAACTATCACAACATGACCCCCGCAGGGTATTACTATCCGTGGAAACCTCATCTCGGTGCTGAACTAGACCACGGTCGCCGTCAACTCGCTCGATTGTGTCGACAAGCACATTTTGGAATTGCCGATTCGGAGTTCAACGCCGGGGAGTTGCGCTCCTTCGGGTTGAATAGTGTGGAGGTTTCCCCGGTTCTTGTTAATGATGCGGTGCTTCCGGTTGGTGGGGTTTCGGCTTCGGCTGGTTCGGGTGAAGGGTTGGGGTCGAAGGTGAGGTTGTTGTTTGTTGGTCGGTTGGCTCCAAATAAGTGTCAGCAGGATTTGGTCTCGGCATTGGCGGTGTTGCGGCGCTGGCGTCCTGGTGTTGAGTTGGTGTTGGTGGGGGCCTCTTCTGCTGACGTGTATGAGGCGGCGTTGAAGGATTTTGCTGCGGAACTCGGGGTTGGTGACGCGGTCAGGTTTGTGAGTTCGGTGTCGTCTTCGGAGTTGGTGCGTTGGTATCGACGTGCTGATGTGTTTGTGTGTTTGTCTGAGCATGAGGGGTTTTGTGTCCCGTTGGTTGAGGCGATGGCGTGGGGTGTGCCGGTGGTGGCGGCTGCTGCGGCGGCTGTGCCTGAGACTTTGGGAGGTGCGGGTGTGTTGTTGACTGATAAGTCGCCGGTGGTTGTGGCCGCGGCGGTGGAGCGGGTGTTGGATGATGTTGGTTTGCGGGAGGGGTTGGTGAGTCGGGGATTGGTACGCGCAATGGAGTTGGGTCCAGACTCGGCGCGTAAGCGGCTACGTGAAATCCTCACACCGCTGTTGGCACCATGAAACGGATCGATATCGTCTTGCCGGAACTAGCGCGTTATGACGCGACGAGTGTTCATACCCGGGCCCTGAGAGAATTGCTCGAGTCGTGTGGGCACGATGTCTCCATTGTGGTGGAACGGTTGCCTGTCGCCGCCCCGACAACGGGAAGCTCGGGCAATGGTGATGATCTGGTGCTGCTTTCAGAATGGAAATCCGATGCCGATCTGACAATTCTGCAGCATGCGGTTGGATCGGTTGTGACAGAAGAGATTGTTAGCCGTCAGTTGGAGGTGGTTGTCAACTACCACAACGTTACCCCTCCAGAGTTCTTTGAACTGTGGGAATACGAACAGGTTGAGGGCTTGCTGCGGGGCCGTGATCAGCTCCTGCGCCTCGCTCCGATCACCCGCATCGGCGTGGCCGTTTCGGAGTTCAATGCTCGTGATCTTCGCGCTGCTGGTATGAGTTGCGTGGAGGTTGTTCCTGTTCTTTTGGACGATGCCGTGCTTCCGTTCGGAGGTGCTGTTGGGTCGGTTGGGTCGGTTGGCGTTGGGTCGAAGGTGACGCTGTTGTTTGTTGGCCGGCTGGCGCCGAACAAGTGTCAGCAGGATTTGCTGTCGGCATTGGCGGTGTTGCGGCGCTGGCGTCCGGGTGTTGAGTTGGTGTTGGTGGGGGCTTCTTCTGCTGATGTGTATGAGGCGGCGTTGCGGGAGTTTGCTGCGGAGCTCGGGGTTGGTGACGCGGTCAGGTTTGTGAGTTCGGTGTCGTCGTCTGAATTGGTGGGGTTGTATCAGCAAGCTGATGTGTTTGTGTGTTTGTCTGAGCATGAGGGCTTCTGTGTTCCGCTGGTTGAGGCGATGGCGTGGGGGGTGCCGGTGGTGGCGGCTGCGGCCGCTGCGGTACCAGAGACTCTGGGTGGAGCAGGTGTGTTGTTGACCGATAAGTCGCCGGTGGTTGTGGCCGCGGCGGTGGAGCGGGTGTTGGATGATGTTGGTTTGCGGGAGCGGATGGTGAATCGGGGTTTGGAACGTGCACAGGAGTTGGGTCCCGGCCCGACACGCGACCGCTTGCACGAACTCTTCACAGCGCTTCTGGCAGGGAGTCAGTCCCGCCAATGACCGACATCACCTTCGTTTCGCCGCGGTATGGAAATGACGTTATTGGAGGTGCCGAATCAGCGGCTCGGATGTTGGCGACGCGACTCAGTAGCGACGGTCTTGATGTCGCGGTCCTCACTTCACGGGCTCGCTCCTATTTGACATGGGCTGATGACTATCCCGAAGGAACGACCATCGAAGAGGGCGTTTCGGTGTCACGATTCAGCGTCGATTATCCCCGCTCTCCCAGTTTTGATGCCATTAGTGAACGGGTCCTGACCCGGGCAACAGAAGTTGGTATCGCGGAGGGATTAGCGTGGATAGATCATCAAGGTCCAACAAGTAAGGCTTTGATTGACGCTGTTGCCGGGGTTGAGAGCGGTGTGCTGGCTTTCACTCCCTATCTCTACCACCCGACGGTGCGGGGTGTACCGGCGGCCAAAATACCGACGATTCTGCACCCTGCGGCACACCCGGAGCCACCCATGGAGTTGTCGCTCTTCGCTGAGGTCTTCGCGGAGGTATCTGCCATCGCCCATTACAGTCGCGCCGAGCAGGACTTGGTGCTGTCGCGGTTTCCCACAACTGTCACAACCCCCCAGAATGTGTTGGGCTTACCAGTTGAACCCCCCGAATTCGACGTTGATCCTTGGGTGACGCGTGAAGCGCTCGGTATGGGTGACGAATCCTTTGTGATGTGCTTAGGACGGGTAGGTAGGGGTAAAGGTGCCCACGACCTTGCGGAATGGTTTTCGGCGATGCGAGCGCGAAGAGGGGGCGGAAAACTGATCTTCGTGGGTCCGGTTGCTGAAGCGCTACCAGCTACTGACGGGGTCGTGTGCGTTGGCCCCGTATCTGAAGAGCACAAGTTCGGTTTGCTCGCTGCTGCGGATGTGCTTATCAACCCGTCACCTTTGGAGTCGTTCTCGCTGGTTGTTCTTGAAGCCTGGTTGGCGGGAACGCCTGTGCTGGTCAATGGTTGGTGTGGCCCGATCCGGGATCATTGTCAGCAGTCCGGTGGTGGGCTGTGGTACAGCAACTTCGGTGAGTTCGAGGTGGCACTGGACCGTCTCTTGGACGACGCCGAACTCCGCTCCAGGTTGGCCCTAGCCGGTCAGTCATACGTGAAGAGTTCGTTCAGTTGGCCCGCCGTGCGACGGCGTTATCAAGCGCTGCTCTCCCAGATCAGCTAGTAAGTGAGTCCCTAGGGAGATTCTTCCACATCGCCTGGTGGGATCAGCTTTGTCGAACGGTTCAACCTCACCACCAGATCTGCTAGGAGTCCCACGACTAGTACCTGAAGCACCGCGAACCCCAGTAGCAAAGTGTTGGCCGCGGGACGGAAGTTCTTGCCGACAATGTCGTATCCGAGTTTGGCGGTGAACACGACCCCCAGAACTGAAGCGATCGGCAACGCCACCCGCAGCGGGTCATAGGTCAGCATCATGCGGATGACCTGCAGCACATAGCGGCTGGTGTCGCGGAACCAGTGAAACTTCGAACGACCGGCACGTGCCTTGTACGAAATGGGCACGTAGCGGACTTCGTAGCCGTTCATCAAGAAGGCCATCGTGATAGTGGTGACGCATGAGAACCCCGTCGGCAACTGTTGGGTGAACTGAAGGCCGACATCGCGGCGGAAAGCTCGGAACCCTGAGTTGAGGTCTGGGATCTTGGTACGGGTCAGGTAGGAGGCGAGGCGGCGGATGGCCCACTTTGCCGGCACCCGAAAGAACTTCAGGGTGCCCTGTTCGGAGGTCCTGGCACCGACAATGTGATCCCCGCTGCCGAGTTCTGCGACCAACTGGGGAATCTGGTCGTTGGGGTAGGTCATGTCTGCGTCGGACCACACCACGACACGTCCCCGTGCAACCTCGGTGCCGAGCCGCCGCGCCGCCCCAGAGCCTCGGTTTCGTGGCGTGGCAAGGACGCGGACCTTGGGGACGCCCTTGCAGACATCAGATGATCCGTCGGTGGAACCGTCGTCGACGACGACGAGTTCCCAGGAATATTCCGAGGCGTCCATGGAGGCGCTGATTCGAGCCAGTTCGTCTGCCAGGTGTGGTGCTTCGTTGTGGACGGGTAAGACGATGCTGACATCGAGCGTCGGTTCAGTGGCCACCGTCTGAGCCTAGAGGCCGAGCGAAAAAGACACAGGTTCAATGCCGGTGAATCAGCGCCGTGCTTTGATACTTCGATACACCTCGGCCATTCGATGGGCCGCATTTTCCCAGGTCAGCGACACGATACGAGCTTGGAGACCTGCTGACACCGTGTCCGGTTCGGTGATCGCGGCGCGAAGCTGTTCGACGAATGCTCTGTCGTTGTGGTTGGGCACCAGCGTTACTTGGTCGCCGATCAACTCCGGTAACGCTCCGACCGAATTGGCCACGACCGGAGTGCCCACCGATAGCGCTTCGAGTGGGGGTAGTCCGAACCCCTCGTATCGGGAGGGAAATGCCAGCACTATGGCTCCCCGCAGTAGCGACGCCTTTTGTTGGTCGTCAACTGTATTGAGCCTCACGAGCCTGCGGTCGCTGGCCGCGTCGCTGAGCGTCGATTCAGCATTTCCGGGCGGCCCGGCTACCACGAGCGCTACATCGTTGGGAAACGAACTCAGAGAATCGGCGATTAGTGCGACGTTCTTGCGATGTTCCACGGTTCCCAGCACGAGAACGTATTTCTCGTAACCGGCAAGTCTCCGCCCAACTTCGGCGTCACCGGTGCCGATGGGGCCGACTCCGTGGGCAATCAGCGCAACTCTGTCTTCTGGCACACCGAAATGGGTGTACACCTCCTCGGCGACGGCGGTTGAGGTCACATGGATCGTTGCCCCGGCGTCGACGGCGGTTTGCAACGGCTTGACCATGGCGACTACTTCGGACCGACACCATTGCGGGTGGTGAACCAAAGAAAGGTCTTGGATTGTGATGACCGAGCGGGGGGTGGGTGGAGCGGTGAAGTTCGTTCCATGGACGATGTCGACGGATCCGACAATTAGTCTGTCGAGGCCGCGGACGTTGCGCTGCCATAGATGATGGGCGACTCGGGCGGGCACACGCGACCGACGCATCGGGATGTCTGTGTCCGGCCGCTTACCGCGAAAGGTCAAAAGCCACCCGCGGACATCGATCCCGTCAATTTCTGCAAGTGCACGAACTAGAGCCCGTGTTGTTTGGTGGATTCCGCCGGGTGGTCCGACCAGAGCGGTGAAATCAATACCGACACGCACTGGCTTGTCGCCGGGCGTAGCCGGAGCCGCGGTAGCGCCGGGCACTTTGCTGTCGCCGGGCGTAGCCGGAGCCGCGGTAGCGCCGGGCACTTTGCTGTCGCCGGGCGTAGCCGGAGCGGCGGCGGTGCTCATGTGGCTGCACTCATGGGACGTAGATGCCGCTGAGCGCCAGGATAGTGAAGACCGTCAAGGCAACAGCGGAAGCTGTTGGTAGCCAACGCCGCAGTAACGTTGCATGGCTTACAATCCCAGCAGCGATCACAAGTGGAAAAACGGCCAAGGCATAGCGCTCTATCGAGTTCAGGTTTTCGGCAGCAAAGAGCAACAGTGTTGAGACGACGGAGTACACCCATAAATCGGTCGACAGCTTGCGCACTGCAACCACCAAGAGAAAAACCAGGATCACTGCCGTGCCAGCATGCAACAGTTCACCCAGATCACCCTTGGCTCCCTCAATGAACGCCTTGATGATCCGGGTTACGGGCTCACGGACGGAGCCCCGGAGCTCTTCTTGCGCGTCGATTGGAACACGCCAACCACCTTGGGCGCGTTCGGCCCACACAAGAAACGTGAGCGTTCCCAATGGTGCCGAAGCCACGGCTAGCCACGCCAGCGGAGAGCGCCGATCACTTGCAACGGCTCTCAGGAGCGCGGGCAGGGCCAATAGTGGCCCGACCGGTCGTGTCAAACCGGCCAAGAAGCCCAACACCACCACCGCCAACCAGCTGCGGGTACGGGCACAAAGAACGAATCCCAGAGCCAAGGTCAAAAAGAGCGCTTCGCTGTAGCCGAGCACCAAGACGAAGGCCGACGGGAAAAGCGAGAAGATTCGGACCACATGTCCGGAGACTTCGGGGTCATCGGTCTCTTGCATCGCCACCCGGTACATCAACATTCCGGCAACGAGGGCGAGCAGGTTGGCTGCGATCACAAGGGCGATATCGGGTCTATCTCCTAGGGCTCCGAAAAGTCGACCCAACAGCGGCCACAGCGGAAAGAAGCGAATGCCCCCTTCGAGTTCGGTTGAGTCGTAGCCCTGGCTCGCCAAGTCGCGGTACCAGGTTCCGTCCCACGGAATCAGCCCATCGTCGACCGGCGAAAACGCCGGCGACGGTTCAAGGCGATCAACGATGGCCAAGGTGGTGATATACGCGACCGCAACGTAGATCCTGGCCTCAGCCCAGCCAGCCAAGGCGGCTTTGAAGTCCTGCCCCAAGTTGAGCGAGAAGGTCACTACAAGGCCTCGTAACGAGTAAGCAACATCGGTTCGAAAACGTCGCTGGGTGCCAGCAGTTGCTGTGCTTGGTGGGTTCGTTCCAACTCGTTGATCATGGCTTCGCAACGGTTGCCGAAACTCTGGTATCCGAATCCGCTCACCAACCAGACATTGTGGTCGCCAGCTTCGGCGAGCACTTCGGCGACAAAACTATCGACGCCGGTGTTGGTAATGGTCTCGGCGTAGTCCTGCCAGTCCACGAAGCGGCCATCACCACGGGGATAAGCGAACGAAGCGGGCGACCCAACAACCGAACGGAGGGTCGCCGGCCCAACCTGATCAGGGCAGAAGACAACCACATCGCCAACTTCGAAGCCTTCGTCGATTAGAGCTGCGACATCGGCACCCTGGGTTCGGTCGCGTCGTGCTTCGTCGACGCTTACCGCGAGTCCGAAGGCTACGACAAGCACCAGCACCACAAGCCTTGGCCGTGTCGGGAGCATTGCTATTCCCCTAGCAGCGAGGACCAACAAAAAACCCACCACGACAGCTGCGTAACGCGCTTCAAAAGCACCAGCCATTACCAAGGCAACGCCTCCGCCAATACCAAGTGTTAGCAGCACGCACAGCCACCCACGATCCAAATTCCCAGCAGCGAACCGAAGCACTAAATTGCGTCCGTCGATGCGGCAGGCCAACACGCCCAGTATCGCTAGGACAGCTAGCACGATCCCCAAGAGTTCGCCCTCAAACCGGTTGTTTCCACCGATTGCCTGAATCGTCTCAACAACGATTTCTGCGGGTCGCGCTCGGTCGGCCCACGGCGTTCCTGTGGTTCGAAGCTGTTCCAAAAACACGCTGAACCAAACGAGCAATGTGGCGCTGCCCGCAACGATTGCACCTCCGATACGCACCGCAACCGCCCGAGTGTTGCTATCTCCGAAGGCGATGTTGGTTGCCGCCACAATCAGCGCCGCGCCGATCAGCCAGAAACTCCAGTAGTGAGTGTGTATCAGTGAGGCGACGGCGAGCGCCAAGAGCAAGAGCCGAACAAGTGACGAACGTTCTATTGCTCGTTCTGCACAAAGCCAACCAACGCAACACAGCAGGGCCAACAGGGCATACATCCGAGCTTCGGTTCCGTAGCGGATCAGAAACGGGGAGGTGGTAGCGATCAGCAGCGTTACTTGCGCGGTTGTGGAGCCATATCGGCGGGCGATTCTGTAGAGCACACAGACCGAGAGCAAAGAAAACACCGCGGACAACGAGCGCACCGCCAGGTCACTGTCGCCAAAGGCATCAATCCACCAACCGAGTAGCAAGTAGTAGAGAGCGGGGTGGCCGTCATGTCGGAGCGCTTCAACCAACTGGTCGAAGTCCAGCTGCGCGATGTTGACCGAAAGCGCCTCATCCAGCCACAACGGCGAGGGAGCAACGAAGCGCAGGACAACTCCAACGGCGACGGCGATCGCTGCGAGCGTTAGCGTGATTGGGTTCCAATTCAATGGCGCAGGCGCGTGGTCGCAAACGGCGTCATCAGCGGGGTCAGCTTCAGAAGCGGCGAGGGCCACAGCCGCTGAATCTAGCCGTCAGTGGCGATAGCGCCCCCATGTAGCGCGGTCATACTCGCCGATGTACCGACAATGCGACAAACGGACAGCTAGCATCTGCGCTTGATGACGACTCGCATGGTAATTATTGGTGGGGGTCCCGCGGGCAATAGTTGCGCCACCACAGCGGCACGATTGGGCGCAGAGGTCGTGCTTGTGGAGCAAGACACGATCGGCGGAGCTGCCCATCTCTGGGATTGCATCCCGTCTAAGGCGATGATCGCAGCAGGTAACGCCCGATCCTTCGTGCAACGCTCCATGCGCATGGGGCTTTCTGAGGTTGCAACCGATGTTGATCTTGACCAACTTCGAGATCGTCTCTCGACTCTCGAACGCCGCTTAGAGAGTCAAATTCGTAGCCTGCTCGCCAGCCAGCACGTTCAATTCGCTCACGGCACGGGGACGATGCTTGATGCCCATACTGTGAGGGCGACTACCGCGGACGAAACGATTGACTTCGAAGCCGACGTGATCGTATTGGCCACTGGCAGCCGCCCTCGCCTCCCTGATTGGGCACCAGTCGACGGCGTCCGGGTGCTTACCACTCGAGATGCTTATCCGCCTCCAACGATGCCCGAGCACCTAGTCGTGATCGGCTCGGGCGTCACTGGCGTGGAGTTCGTCCACATGTTTCAGTCGATGGGGTCTGAAGTCACTTTGATAGTCAGTCGTCAACAAGTGCTCCCAGCCAAAGACCCTGAAGTTGCGGCCGCGTTAGAGGAGGATTTCCTACGTCGGAGGGTTCATCTGCTCAAAGGGGCGCGCGCCATCGGGATATGCAGAGAAGGCGAGGAAGTAACCGTCAGTTGCGACGATGGCCGGGTGGTGACGGGATCGCACGCACTTTTGGCCATCGGCTCGGTTCCCAATAGCGAAACGCTTGGTCTGGACAATGCTGGTGTGGACTCAGAAGACGGGTATGTGCCGGTCGACATGAACCTGCGCTCCAACATCAGCCACATTTATGCAGCCGGCGACCTTAGTGGACGCCTTCCGCTTTCTTCGGTGGCGAGCATCCAAGGACAGAAAATTGCGGAACACGCGCTCGGGGCACTCTCGGTGTCTCGGCGCCGCGTTATCGACTACGACAAAGCCGCGTCCGCAATTTTCACTGAACCCGAAATCGCCGATGTCGGACTCGCTGAGGCAGACGCATTTTCTGAAGGTCGCAAGGTTCGCGTAACTAAGGTCCCTTTTGCTTCCTCGGCGAAGGCCCAGATCAACGATGATCCTCGCGGCTTTGTGAAGATCGTGTCGGATCCCGCCACTGGGGTTGTCCTTGGTGGGTCGATTGTCGGTCGGCACGCTGCTGAACTGATTTCAGTGCTGGCGGTAGCGGTCAGCAATGGTCTCACTGTTGCGGACATTCACGAGAGTGCGCTCGTGCATCCGACTCTCGCTGAAGCGCTCCGCGAAGCCGCCGAGTAGGGCGAAGCCGCCGAGTAGGGCGAAGCCGCCGAATAGCCGAGCCGCCGAAAGGTGAGGTTCGTTACTCGATTACAGCGACGATGTCTCCACCGCCGACGGAGTCACCTTCAACGACTCGAATTTCTTTGATCGTTCCTGCCTTCTCCGCGGCGACGTTGTTCTCCATTTTCATCGCCTCCAAAACGACGATGGTGTCGCCAACATCAACGGTGTCGCCAACATCAACGAGCACGCTGACGATCGTCCCCTGCATAGGCACGGTGACGTTTCCGCTGCCAGACCCACCGCTGGACGCGCCGCGGCCGGAGCGGCGTGCCCGTGGGGCAGTTGCTCCGCTAGGTGTTCCGGCGCTCTCGGGAACCCACATTGAGACGGAGAATCGCTTGCCGTTGACCTCAACGTCGACATCTCGCTTGATTTTGGGTTCGTCTGAGTCTTCGACCTCAGCTACAGCAGCGACGCTGATGGTGCTCAGATCGACCGTCTCTTCCAGCCACTTGGTGCTGTGGGTGACGGCAGCGAAGTCTGGATGTTCCAGAATGGTTATCGCGGCCGTGGTGGTGGTCGCGACCCCCTCAATGGTGGTTTCGTTGAGCGCTCGTAGGGCCCGGGCAATTGCGGTCGGACGATCTTTGCCCCAGACGATGAGCTTTCCGATCAAGTTGTCATAGAACTGGCTGATTTCGTCACCCGCTTGGTAGCCGGTGTCGAAACGAGTACCGAAACCATCGGCGGTTCTGAGTGCCGTGATAGTTCCTGGCGAAGGCAGAAACGCTCCTCCGGCAGGATCCTCGGCGTTTATCCGAATCTCGATCGCGTGCCCGTCGATTTCGATGTCGTCTTGGGTGAACGGCAGTTTTTCACCACCAGCAACGCGGATCTGTTGTTCTACGAGATCAATGCCAGTGACCATCTCAGTTGCTGGATGCTCGACTTGGAGACGAGTGTTCATTTCCAGGTAGTGGAAACTGCCGTCTTCATACAGGAACTCGACCGTTCCTGCATTGACGTAATCGCAGCCTTGAGCGACCTTGACGGCCGCTTCGCCCATCGCGGCGATGATGTCCGGGTCGATGTTTGCAGCGGGTGCTTCTTCAATCAGCTTCTGGTGTCGGCGTTGAACGGAACAATCGCGAGTTCCGAGGTAGACACAATTGCCGTGCTTGTCCGCCAGAATCTGGACTTCCACGTGGCGTGGCTTGGTGAGATAGCGCTCCATGTAACACTCGTCGCGCCCAAAATACGAAAGAGCCTCTCGTTGGGCAGCCTCAAGTTGCTCGGCGGCTTCTTCGGCGCTGGCTACGACTTTCATGCCACGCCCACCGCCGCCGAAAGCTGCCTTTACCGCAACCGGCCAACCCTGCGAATCGCCAAAATCAATGATCTGGACGGCGTCGGTTATCGTCTCGGTAGTACCGGGAACGCCGAACACGCCGACTCTCTCGGCGGCTTCGCGGGCCGAGATCTTGTCGCCCATAACCTCGATTGCGGTGGGGTCCGGTCCGATAAATGTGACACCGCGTTCGGTTATCGCGCGCGCGAAATCGGCGTTCTCGGAGAAAAATCCGTAGCCAGGGTGCACAGCATCGACACCGCTGCGTTCAATGATGTCGAGGATTGCGTCGGTGTTGAGGTAGGACTCAGCGCTGGTCTTTCCGCCCAGGCTGTAGGCCTCGTCGGCAAGGCGCACGTGGAGCGCATCGCGATCAAGATCGGAGTAGACCGCCACAGTGGCGATGCCGAGTTCGCGGCATCCACGAATGATTCGAACCGCGATCTCACCACGGTTTGCTATAAGTACTTTGGAAAACACAGGGTAATGGTTAGTCGAATGAGCCATAAGGTTGCGACATCGGCGGGAGATCCGTTTGCGGCAAGCAGCCGCGTGGCCAACGCTACGGGACTTGGACTCCTGCGCCACGTAGAGGTTACCGGGTCAACCAATGCAGACCTCGTTGCCGAAGCACGTGATGGTACTTTTGGGCCGGCGGTGCTGGTAGCTGACCACCAGACTGCAGGAAGAGGTCGGCTGGGACGGGAGTGGGACGACGACCCCAACAATGCGCTGCTGGTCAGCATTCGCGTGCCTGTATCGCTCGAGGGTGCTGGCGTCGTCGCCGCGGTGGGCGCAGCGGCGCGCCTGGCTGCCGATCAGTTGACTACCGCTACCGTGCTGACAAAATGGCCGAACGACCTAGTGGTCGAAGATGGCGCTGCTCCCGGAAAACTCGGTGGTGTGCTAGCGGAATTCGTAGCTGAACCGAACGAATCCGTCGTGGTGGGAGTAGGAATCAATATCACCGCGATCGAGCGTCAGGAAGGAGCCACCTCAATGGCAGCGACCTCGATGGTTGAGTGTGGAATGGTGCAACGGGGCAGCCTCGCTGACCGTGATCTGCTGCTGTCCGGCCTGCTGAGCGCGTTGGCGCCACGGCTCGCCGACCCTGTGTTGGTGATGGAGGAACTGCGGACCAACTCAGCGACCCTTGGGACCCGCGTAAGGGTTGAACTGCCGGGAAACCGTTTTTTTCTGGGAGAGGCGGTCGGTCTGAGCGACAAAGGGCATCTCGTCCTTCGCTGCGATGATGCAACGAGTCTGACGATCACAGCCGGAGACGTGATCCACCTGCGACCGGCAACGTAGCCACTGGTGATATCGCGGTCGGCTATTAGACCACTACGCTCCGCAATGTGTCAGAGGTCCCAGCGCTTGGAGCTACTCAGAGAAAAGTTGTTCTGCGGCGTTCTTGGCCGCAACGCATCGTGATGATGTTGTGCGGTGTGGTGATCGTTTCAGCCATCGCCGCCGCGTGGTTGATTGAGAACATCTCCGATGCTGTGTCGGGCTTTGGCCGCGTTGAGATCTCTGGTGAAGTTCTGATCACCGACACGGCTGAAGGGGATCCGGTCAACTTCTTATTGATCGGGAACGACAGCGCTTTGGGCATTGATCCCAACGACCCAATTCACATCGGGCGAACCTATGACGCCCGCGGCACTTTCAGCGCCGACAGCATCACCATCTTGCGGGTTGACCCAACCTCTGGTCAGGCCTGGGTACTGTCAATTCCGCGTGACCTGTTGACAGACCACATCCCAGGAGCCGGAAAATACCGGATCAACGCGGCGCTGTTGATTGGCGGTCCGCAGACCCTGGTCGAGACGATCACCTCTCAGTTCGACATCGAAATCAATCACTACGTGGAGATCAATTTCCTAGGATTCAGGCAGGTAGTTGATGTTCTGAGCGGTGTACCGGTCTGGTTCGATCATCCCACCCGTGACCGCAACACCGGTCTCGATATCGTCGAACCTGGCTGCCATGTCCTTGATGGTGTTGCGGCTCTCGCCTACGTGCGATCTCGATCCTATGAACAATTCATCGATGATCGCTGGGTGATGGTGGGCAACTCTGACTTCGGACGCATTGAACGTCAGCAGGATTTTCTGGTTCTTGCGCTGAGTCGTGCGGTCAGCCGCGGTGCGCGCAATCCAACTGCTTTGGCCAGCTTGATCGAATCGGGTGCTAGCAGTGTAGTTCTCGACAGCGAACTCACTCCTTCGGAGTTGATTGATCTCGGTAAGGCGCTTATCGACTTCAACCCCGACAATCTCACGCGCTTGGAACTTCAAGTGAACACAATTCATGACGAGGCCGGTGTGTATGTCGGTGAAGAACTCGTACCCGGCGTTCACGAGGTGATCTTCGATATTTTCAGAGGAGCAGTCGACCAAACGCATCCACGCGACGTGATTTTGGATCTCTACGCAACAGACGAAACGCTGCTGAATGAGGACGGTGACCTTCTGGCCGATCTCGGTTTCAGCGTAACCTCCAGGTATCTCTATGGGACCGACCAGGGGATTTCGGTGGTCGTATACCCGCCGGATCGTCGTTCGGAAGCTGAAACAGTTGCGCGTTACTTGATCCCGATTCCAGCGCTTGTGGAAGATGCTGGCGCAACTGGTGATCTCCGTGTTTTGTTGGGTGTCGACCATGAGCAGATTTCGTTCCTGTTCCCGCATGACCCCTCAAAGATGCATGAGGAAGTGGCGGCTCACGGGACCTTGGATATCCCAGATCTGTCGTCTGCGGTCGTTCGGTCGTCAAGCGTTGATCAAGTTGCTCCCGCAACGACTGGAGCCTCGGATACGAGCACAGACATCTCCTCAGGGTCTGAGCGCGTTATCGGTCGCCCCCCCGAAGGCCAATCATGCGGCTGATCTATCGGGCGCTCCGGCTACCCCCGGCTACTGCAACGTGCGGGGGGCTCCGGCTACGCCCGGCGTTGGTAGCAACACCCCTCTACACTTGGCCTTCTTTATGAGCAAGATCGCGGTGATCGGCACGGGGTACGTTGGTCTCACCACTGGGGCCTGTTTTGCACACCTGGGCCACGATGTGGTGTGTGCTGATATTGATGTCAACAAGGTGCAACGCCTGCAATCTGGTGACGTGCCGATACATGAAGCCGGTCTTTCGGAGTTGGTTGCCGAGGGACTTGAATCTCGGCGTCTGTCATTTGTTGTGGGCGCCGCCAAAGCTGTCGGTGATGCCGATTTTGTCTACCTCTGCGTACCTACACCTCAATCAGATGATGGTTCGGTTGATCTGAACCATCTGAGAGCTGCCGCGGCGGAGGTCAGCGCACATATTCGGCATGGGGCTATTGTCGTCAACAAATCGACGGTTCCAGTCGGTTCGACGCGCCTGGTTGAAGAGGCGATGGGTCGGCCCGATATCGCGGTCGTGTCCAACCCGGAGTTTCTTCGGGAAGGGACCGCCATTGCTGACTTTCTCAACCCCGATCGTGTGGTGATTGGTGCGGACGACCCAGCCGCAGCCGATCGTGTGACGCACCTGCATGGGAGCATCTCTGCCCCGGTCATGATCACCGATCCGGCTTCGGCCGAGACCACCAAATATGCGGCCAATGCCTTCCTTGCCACGAAACTCAGTTTCGTCAACACCATCGCCGCGGTATGTGAAGCTGTCGGCGCCGATGTCAGTGACGTGTTGTTGGCAATGGGCTACGACAAGCGCATCGGTAGTGAGTTTCTGCGTCCAGGCCCCGGTTGGGGTGGTTCGTGTTTTCCCAAGGACACGCGGGCGATCATCTCAATGGCCGAGAATGCTGGATACGACTTCTCTTTGATGCGAGGAGTGCTCAAGGCCAACGACGAACAGTTCAAGCGTGTGGTGAGCAAGGTTGCGTCTGTGGTTTCATTGAACGGAGCCACCATCGCCCTGCTCGGACTTGCCTTCAAAGCCGGAACCGACGACACGCGTAACTCTCCGGCATTGGAGGTGGCAGACCTGTTGTTAGCCCAAGGAGCCAAGGTTCGGGCTTACGACCCGGCGGTTGCAACGGTCGACATTGATGAGATCGTCGTGGCGGACGATCCCTATGCTGCCTGCGAAGGTGCGGAGGCTCTCGTTGTTCTGACCGAGTGGGACGAATTCAAGCTGCTTGATCTCGACAAGCTCTCAGAATCCATGGCTTCGCTTCATGTGGTCGATGCGCGCAACATTCTGGACCGCGAATCTTTGCTGAGCAGGGGCTTCACCTATCAGGGCATCGGAAGGAATTAAGACGGTGCGCGTCGTTGTCACCGGCGGTGCAGGGTTCCTCGGCTCGCATTTGTGCGACCAGCTGATTGCCCGCGGGGATGATGTTGTTTGTATCGACAACTTCTCGACCGGGACTTGGTCAAATGTCGCTCATCTCCGCGAGCATCAGGGGTTCACGCTTGTTGAGCACGACGTTTCCAGTTATGTGGATATCGCGGGCACGGTGGACGCAGTGCTGCACTTCGCTAGCCCGGCGTCACCGATCGACTATTCAAAGATGCCGATTCAGACCCTGAAGGTTGGTTCGTTAGGCACTCACAACACCCTTGGCTTGGCCAAGGCGAAAGGGGCGACGTTCTTGTTGGCGTCGACTTCAGAGGTCTATGGCGACCCTTTGGTCCACCCGCAAGTGGAGCAGTACTGGGGCAACGTCAATCCGGTAGGACCTCGTGGGGTCTACGACGAGGCAAAGCGTTTCGCTGAGGCAATGACAATGGCCTATTGCCGGTATCACGACCTTGATACTCGGATAGTGCGGATCTTCAACACTTACGGTCCGCGTATGCACCCCAACGACGGGCGCGTCGTATCGAACTTCATCGTGGCAGCGCTTGCCAACGAACCCATCACTGTTTACGGCGATGGCACACAGACACGCAGTTTTTGTTTCGTTGATGATCAGGTCCGCGGGATTGTCGCTTTGCTTGAGTCCGGCGAACACGATCCGGTCAACATTGGCAGCCCTGAAGAGTTCACGGTCACAGAGTTGGCTGAGATTGTCTTGGAGGTCACCGGTTCTGGATCACCCGTTCGGTACCTCCCGTTACCTGTCGATGATCCGAGGCGTCGTCGCCCCGACACCACACGCGCTCAAGAGCTATTGGGGTGGAACCCAACCGTTGCGCTGCGTGAAGGTGTAGCAGAAACGGCTGATTACTTCCGCTCTCTAGCTACGCCGGGATTCGGCTAGCTCGCGATTGGCCAGATACCAGTCGATTGTGGCTTGTAGGCCATCTTTGAAATCGGTGTTGGCGGTGAAGCCGAAGAGTTCGCGAGCACGACCGGCGTCAACGCCGCGTCGCGGTTGGCCGTCTGGTCGGCTGTTGTCCCAGCGGATATGACCTTCATAGCCGGTTAGTTCAACGACGGTCTCCACGAGTTCCTTGATCAACATCTCATGATCTGCGCCAAGGTTGACCGGCTCAGGTCCTTCCCAGAACTCCGCAGCTAGAACTATGCCCTCTGCGGCATCGTCAACATATAGAAACTCCCGACTAGCGCCACCAGATCCCCACACGTCAATTTCTTCGGCACCCGCCTCCTGAGCGATTACGCATTTTCGAATCAACGCGGGAATTACATGCGACACATCTGGGTGGAACTTGTCGCCCGGACCGTAGAGATTCGTGGGCATCAGGTAGGCGCTGCGCTGCCCGTACTGAGCTCGGTTGGCCTGAAGGTGAACAAGCTGAGCCAGCTTGGCGATCCCGTAAGGGGCGTTGGTCTCTTCGGGGTAACCCATCCACAACGAGGACTCGTGGAAGGGAACCGGGGTGTGTTTGGGATATGAGCAGATGGTTCCGATGACCAGGGTTTTTGAAACCTCGGCGATGCGGCATGCCTCGATCAGATTGGTGCCGAGCATCAGATTGTCGATGTACAGCTGAGCCGGGGCAACCATGTTGGCGCCGATACCGCCGACGCGGGCGGCCAGATGGATCACGATGTCGGGCGCGTGATCGGCGATAGCAGCCTGGGCTTCATTCTGGTCCAAGAAATCGACCTCGGAACTTGTGGGGGCGACCACGTCAAGAACTCCGCGCCGGGCCAATGCGGTTTGAACTGACGTCCCGAGAAACCCGCTGCCACCGGTAAGGAAGACCCGCTGATGCTCGAATTCTGGCTGAGCGTTGGAGTCACGGAGCATCTTCGTGATCGTAGCCGCCCTCTGCGAGGCGACAGACATTAGCGTTTCACTGATGTGTGTCAGGGATTGAGACAAAAGTTGCTTGGGCTTTGATCGATTTCGACCATAGGGAGCAATGTGTCGAATCTTTTTCGCCGTCGGAGGACCACCAAGGTAGTAGGTCTCGCGGCGCTAACGCTAGCGTTCTTGGCCATCATGCCAAGTCTTGCTTCGGCGGCTGACTCCGCTGTCAACCTTGAGACCCAGTTCATCTTCAACACGTTTGCGTTTCTCGTTTGGGGCGCATTGATCATGTGGATGGCTGCGGGCTTCACCATGCTGGAGTCCGGCGCGGTGCGCACCAAGAACGCGTCGATGATCTGTTTGAAGAACGTTGGCGTCTACTCGATAGCGGGTCTTGCCTACTTCATGGTTGGTTACAACCTGATGTATGTGGATGTCAGCGACTACATAGGCACGTTCGAGTTCTTCTACTCCACGTCTGCAGATGAGGTATCGCTGCTTGATGGGAACGAATCTGCTCTGGCTGCTGTCGTCGACAATGGTTATGCAGTCATGTCGGACTGGTTCTTCCAGATGGTCTTCGTGGCAATCGCGGCCTCGATTGTCTCCGGTGCCATTGCCGAGCGGATCAAGATGTGGCCGTTCTTCTTGTTCACGCTCGTGCTCACCGCGTTCATCTACCCGGTGGTCGGTGCTTGGACTTGGGGAGAAGGTTGGCTGTATCAACAAGGGTTTATTGATTTTGCGGGTTCGACGATCGTTCACGGAACTGGCGGATGGGCCGCGCTCGCCGGTGTCCTAGTCGTGGGACCGCGCCTCGGCAAGTACCGCGAAGACGGCAGCGTCAAGCCGACACCACCATCGAACGTCCTGATCTTTACGTTAGGAGTGTTCATCCTTTGGTTCGGATGGTTTGCTTTCAACGGCGGGTCGCAGTTGGCGTTGGGAACCGCAGCCGACGCAGTGTCGATGAGTAACGTCCTGGTCAACACAAACTTGTCGGCTTCAGCGGGCGTGTTGGCGGCGCTGGCGGTGTCACGGCCTTTGTTGGGTCGAATCGACCTGGTCACAGGGATGAACGGCGCCATCGCCGGGCTTGTAGCGATTACCGCGGGTCCTGCAATTACCGACCATTGGTGGGCGATCATCATCGGCGCGGTAGGAGGTCTGGTTTGCACGTTGGCAACGAAATTGCTTGAGAAGTTGAAGATCGACGATGTTGTCGGCGCTATTCCTGCCCACCTCGTGTCGGGTATCTGGGGAACGCTGGCAGTCTCAATCGCCGCGGGCGGCCGTTTCCATATTCAGTTGCTTGGCGTCGTTTCCATCGGGGTGTTTGTTTTTGTCACCTCCTACGTGCTGTGGCGAGCGATGGATGGACTGTTGGGCATACGCATCTCGTCTCAAGTTGAACGCCTGGGTCAAGATGCGGGAGAACTGGGAATCGAGAGCTACCCCGAGTTTCTTCTCATGCCCGAGGAGGACTGATTGCTTGGCAGGCTTTCTTGGTTCGAGCATGACATCGGTCGGTAGACCCGTGTACGATTGGCGGCGATTCGGCAATGAGAGCGCCGTCAGTCGCAATCCAGCCGATCATCAGTCAGCGATATGAGGGAATGAAACCTAATGGAATTAACAAGTGACAATACGGGTGGAGCGGTGATCGTACAGGCCGTTGGCCGAGTTGACGGTGCCAACGCCCGTGACTTCCATGAAGGCCTGGAAGCAAGTATCGGCGCTGATGGCGAGTCGATGGTCCTTGACTTCGAGGGGTTGTCGTATATCAGCAGTGCTGGTCTGCGCGTGGTTCTGCTTGTTGCCAAGACACTTCAACAACAGAACGCCAAGCTGGTGGTTTGCTCACTTTCGGACTCGATCCGGGAAGTCTTCGAGATCAGCGGCTTCGACAAGATCGTTCCCGTATACGCCGACACCGGCGACGCCACGTCCGGTCTTGGGCTGTGACCCCTGCCTGAGCTAACGACTGCTTGAATCACTCCTCGGGAGTGTCGCGTGTTGAAAGTTGACCTCAAGAGTTGGACCAGAACAGCATGAGTGGCATACAACCCCCCTACAAAATTCTCGTCGTTGACGACGAGCCGGATCTGCAGCCACTTGTACAGCAGCGAATGCGCCGCTATGTGCGCACCGGTCAGTATCAGTTCGTGTTTGCTCAGAATGGTGTGGAGGCACTCCAGTGCCTACGAGAGGACGATGAAATTGTCATCGTCCTCTCCGATATCAACATGCCGAAGATGGACGGACTGGCGTTACTTGAGCAGATCCCCAAGGTCAATCCCAATATCCGGTCTGTGATCATCTCCGCATATGGCGACATGAAGAACATTCGCACAGCTATGAATCGGGGAGCGTTCGATTTCGTTACCAAGCCAGTCGACTTCGACGACTTGAAACTCACCATCGATCGGACGTTGCAACAACTCCTGGAATGGCGCGATGCCCTAGGTGCACGAGATCGGCTTGTTGCGTTGCAAAACGAACTTGACGTCGCCAGTCAGATGCAGCAGTCGATCCTTCCGAAGAGTTTTCCCCAAGGTTCCGATTTCGACGTATACGCCAGCATGAAGCCGGCGCGTTCGGTAGGGGGAGACTTCTTCGATGTCATGCGTCTTGAAGGAGGAGTGCTTGGCTTGGCCGTAGCGGACGTTTCGGACAAGGGCGTACCGGCCGCGCTGTTCATGATGTCTAGCCGGACCCTGCTGAAGGGAGCTGCGATAGGTCTCGGTAACCCAAGTAAGGTGTTGGCAGAGGTCAACAATCTGCTGTGTGAAGACAACGAGACAGCCATGTTCGTGACCCTCATATACGCCGTGTATGACCCCTCTAACCGCGTGCTGACTTTCGCTAACGGCGGTCACAACACACCTGTCTTGATAGACGCCGACGGCAACGCCACCCGTCTACCCCTGACTGGGGGCGTGGCCCTGGGTTTGGTGCCCGACTTGGAGTATCAGCAAATGACGATCACCCTTTCGCCTGGAGACCACATCATTTTCTACACGGACGGTGTGACCGAAGCCATGAATGAGAGTGAAGAACAGTACGGGATGGACCGTCTGGAGAACCTCTTCTCGGAATCTCGACCATCGGAAGCACGCGCGGTCAACGATGTCATCTTCGATTCAGTCATGGATTTTGCGGGCGACGCCGCACAGTCCGACGACATTACTTGCATGACACTGCGAGCAGAAGGGTAAGACCATTAGCACCGTCCTATCTCTTGAGTTGGAAAACGATCCTGCGGAGCTGGAGCGGCTCGCAAGCGCCGTCGAGGAATTTGCAGAGCGGGAGAGTTGGGCCCCTGAGGTTGTCTTCAGAGTCAACCTTGTGCTTGAAGAGTTGATCATCAACGTGATGACTCACGGGAGCCATGAGGGGCTTGCAGAGATAAAGGTGACCGTCACCTCGTCCGAAGACCTTGTCTCGATACGGCTCTCGGACAATGGAGTGGCTTTCGACCCCTTGACTGACGCCCCCAAGCCTGAGGTGACGGGTTCGGTCGAAGACCGTCACGTCGGTGGGTTGGGCGTCCATTTGGTGCGCACGATGATAGATAATTTCAGCTATAGGCGAGAACGCGGCAGGAATCTTCTGACTATGACGACCCAAAGAAACTAGACCGATATTGCGATGGTGGTCTGGTGATGGAGGAGAATTGCCGCTCATCAAGACGCAAGATCGTTGTCCTGGTTTTGTCGTTGGCGCTGGTCGGTTCCGGCTGTTCCTCGTCGCTCGATGAGAACGACTTAAGTGATGGCACACCTACCACTGCGGGGTCAACGGTTACGACGTCGAGCCTCCCCGACGACAACAGCCCAGCCCAGAATGGCTCAGGCGCGTCACCGGGGGTCTTTGACGATCGTGTGGTGTTCGGTCAGTCCGCGGCCTTTAATGGCCCGGCTAGGGACCTTGGCAATGGCATGCGTCTGGGCATTGAGGCCGCCTTTGCAGAGGTGAATGAAGGTGGGGGAGTCCATGGGAGGCGGCTGGAGCTGGTGTCTTTCGACGACGCCTATGAACCAGAAGCCGCTATTGACAACACCCAGCGGCTGATCAACAACGGAGACATCTTCGCGTTGATTGGTGCGGTCGGCACGCCCACCTCGCGATCTGCGGTACCGGTTGCCGCGGCTGCCGAGATTCCTTACATGGCGCCATTCACCGGTGCCGCGTTCCTCCGAGATCCGCAATGGGGCAACGTGATCAATCTTCGGGCGTCTTACAACCAGGAGACCGAAGAAATGGTGGCACGGCTCGTCTCGGAGTTGGGGATTGAACGGATCGCGGTCATGTATCAAGACGACTCCTTCGGACAGGCTGGATACAACGGAGCGCGCGCAGCCCTTGACCGTCGCGGAATGGAAGCGGTGTCTGTGGGCTTGTACCCACGCAACACGACAGCCGTCAAGACCGGTCTATTGGACCTTAAGCAGGGTGATCCCGAAGGGGTGATCGTGATTGGTGCCTACCAGCCAGTCGCGTGGCTCATTCGTTGGGCGCGTGAAATAGGCATGGACGCGGTGTTTGTCACGATCTCGTTTGTGGGCAGCAATGCGCTAGCGCAAGAACTGGATCCCAATGGTGCTGGAGTGTTGACCACGCAGGTTGTGCCTTTCCCGTCTGATCCCAGCGTCCCTGTGGTGTCTTCCTATCTTGATGCCTTGTCGGCGTATCATTCAGAAGCCGTGCCCGGATTCGTTTCTTTGGAGGGATACCTTGCGGGTCGTTTGGCTATTGCCGGTCTACAAAGCTGCGGCCGAACCGTCGACAGGGACTGCTTTTCGGATCGTTTCGGTTCTTCTGAACCCATAGATATCGACGGATTCGTACTGAATTATGGGGAAGGAGACAATCAGGGTTCAGACCAAGTTTTTTGGACCATGATCGATGAGAACGGCGACTATCGCCCACTCAACATCTGGCAGGACGTGGCTCCATGAGAGACTGGCTCAAACGAATTGCTGAGAGCCGTTTTCGCATCTCGACTCGCCTCTATACGGGGATCGGCTCAGCCGTCGTGCTCACCGTCGCAGCTAGCTTGGTCGGCTGGTTTTCGATCAATCGAGTGGGCGATGTCCAGGAACGGGTTAACGAGGGCAGTGTTCCGGCAATGGTGGTGGCTCTCGGTGTCGCTCAGTACAACAGCGAGTTGGTCGCGGCGGCTCCTCGCATCGCGGCAGCCACGCTAGAAGACTTGGACTCTATTTCTGCCGATATCAACGAGACGTACTCAGCGTTCGATTCGGAATTGGTTGTTGCTTTGGAATCGGCAGCAACGAGCCCTGGCCAAGAACAACTCGTTCGCGGTCTCGGGGTCACGCTCCGTTCGAACATCGAAGAAATCAAGATGGACCGGATCGAGTTGTTTCGGCTCGCGGAACTGAAATCTGGCCTCCAAGCACAGCTCACCGAATTGCGCGCTGAAATCGACGCGGCGCTCATCCCCGCTCTGGACGATCAGTTCTTCTACCTCATGACGGGCTTTCAAGATATTGAGGAGCCACCTAGTTCTCGCTCCGATCACCTTTCGGAACAGGAACTCAGAATTTACCGTTTCCTCGCAGAGCTACAAGCCAACGCCAACATATCGACACAGTTGCTAGCGAGCGCCTTTGGATTGTCGGATGCCTCAACCATTGAGCCGTTGCGAGAACGGTTTGAGGCATCGTCCGCCCGTATCCAGCGAAATATTTCTCAGCTGAAGGAAAGTGATCCGCTCTTGGCTGATGAGTTTGATCAGCTGTTCGAAAGGCTGTTCATTTTGGGAGGGGAACAGGGAGGATTCGATTTACGCCAATCGGAACTACAGCTGTTGCTGTTGCGGGAGGACCTGTTGGAACGCAATCGAGAGGTCGCTGCAGATCTTCTCGACCATGTGAATTCGCTGGTTAGAGCCGCTGAGACCAGCGTTCAGGATGCGACCCAGGCATCTGAGCAGGCGATATTGACAGGTCG
The DNA here is from genome assembly GCA_965249055.1 of Candidatus Aldehydirespiratoraceae bacterium. GTDB lineage: Bacteria > Actinomycetota > Acidimicrobiia > Acidimicrobiales > Aldehydirespiratoraceae > VXYK01. Next base: position 2,150,874 of record CBDFKX010000002.1, read on the forward strand.
AGCACTGCTGTTGGCGATTAGTGCGATCAGTATCGGCGGCGGTTTGTTGATCATCTTGCAGGTGGGTCGGTTGCTCTTGCGCCGCTTGGCTCGCTTGTCGGATTGGATGCGGCGGATGGCGGGAGGCAATTTGGAGTTCACGGCTGATGTCGGGGGACGTGACGAGGTCGCGGAAATGGCCGCGGCATTGGAGGTGTTTCGCCGACACGCGCTAGAGGTGCAACGCCTCAACCTGGTCGAGGAGATGGCGGAGCAATTACAGGAGAAGAACGCTCAGTTGGAAGATGTGCTCGCGGACCTGCAACGGGCGCAAGATCAGATCGTTATGCGGGAGAAACTGGCTGCACTCGGTGAGCTTACGGCGGGTGTTGCACATGAAATCAAGAATCCTCTGAATTTCGTCAAGAACTTCTCGGAGGCATCAGAGGAATTGATTGAGGAACTAAACGAGATTCTTGAGGAAATCGGCGACAGTATCTCAGAGGATCAGAAGTCCTGGATCGCAGAGATACAGGGTGATCTCAGCGGCAACCTTGGGAGGATTCGCTCCCACGGAGATCGTGCCAACCGGATCGTGACAGACATGCTCTCAATGGGTCGAGATACCGGTGAATGGCAGTTGGCCAACATCAACAACCTCTTAGAGGAGCAGGCTCGTCTGGCCTATCACTCAGTGCGCGCCACCGACTCAGAGTTCCAGCTTGATCTGCAACACGATCTTGACGAGGAGGTGGGTGAGATGAGGGTGATTCCCCGAGATCTAAGCCGGGTGTTCTTGAACATGTTGGGTAACGCGTGTGATGCCACCGATGAAAAACGGCGCCAGATCTGGGGTGCCGCGGAAGAAAATGAACCCTACGGAGAGTCGTATTCTCCAATGCTGTGGCTCAGCACTCGACGCACCGAAGAGCAAGTCGAGATCCGAATCAAAGACAACGGCAACGGTATTCCCCCCGATGTCGCCGACAAGATCTTCAACCCCTTCTTCACAACGAAGCCCGCCGATCGGGGCACGGGCCTCGGTCTTGCCATATCCAGCGACATTGTGCGTCAACATGGTGGAACTATCAGCGTGGATTCCGAAATAGGCGAGTACACCGAAATGCTCATCACCTTGCCCACGGAGCTACCAGAAGAACCAACCCCGGTTCCTTCCCAAGAAGTCGACGCGGCCGCGGCCACATAAATGGTGGATGGTCGCGTCGGTGCCATCGTCGAACAATGCTGGCATCGTGTTCCGGGTGGCACCGCCATCTCCACGGTCCGTAGTTTGGCGGCTTTGGCGCGGCACTCCGACTGGGAGGTCGTAGGGATAGCAGCCTCGCATAGCGGCCCTCCCAGCGAGTTCGCAGTTCCGCCCGTCGAGGTATGCCACATGCGGTTGGGCCGCGTTGCGCTCTACGAAGCCTGGCATCGGTTTCGCAGGCCGAATATCCAGTCGCGGACCGGACATCTTGATGTTGTTCACGCTACCGGCGGTGTGATTCCGCCCCCAGGCGATGCGGCGTTGGTGGTAACCATCCATGATCTTGCGTTTCTTCACCACCCGGAACATTTCAACAAACGAGGCGTAGCTTTCATGAGCCGGGCCTTTGCGTTGACGAAAAGACACGCCGACGTGGTCTTGGTGCCGTCGGTGAACACGCACCAGGATTGTGTCTCGCACGGTTTTGGGACCGACCGGCTCTGTGTTGTGCCGTGGGGTGTCACTCCGCAGTTGGTGAGCGAACGAGATCGTTCGGAGGTGCGAACCCGCTATCGCCTTCCTTCGCAGTTTCTGCTGTGGGTTGGTACTACCGAGCCTCGCAAGAACCTCAAGTCTCTGATTTCAGCGGTGGCGCAAACTGAGAAGCGTTTGCCGTTGCTTCTGGTCGGACCCGGCGGTTGGGGAGTCGATGTGGGTGAATTGATAACTGGATCAACTGTTGACGTGCGTCACCTTGGACCGGTTCCGAGCGGCGATCTCAGAGTTCTTTATGACCTGGCCCATGTGTTCGTCTACCCGAGTCTCATGGAGGGTTTCGGCATGCCTGTGCTTGAGGCAATGGCTCAGGGCACGGCGGTGGTCACCAGTGCAGGCACCTCCACCGCCGAGGTTGCGGGTTCTGCCGGGGTACTGGTTGACCCCAAAAACGTCGATTCGATCGCAGCGGGTATCGATTCGCTTGTTGCCGACGACAAGCGTCGAGAGAAGCTGGCGGTTGCCGGTGCAAAACGAGCCGCGACGATGACTTGGGAGCGCACCGCCTCAGAGATCGCGGCCGTCTACAACCTGGTGCGCCCGTGATCTCGGTTGCGGTGAATCTCGCCTGGTTGGTGCCGGGCGGTGTTGGAGGGAGTGAGGAGTACACGACCCGTCTGCTCGCTTCGGTAGTTCGTACCGCCCCGCCCGACATTGCACTTGAGATCGTCGCTTCGAAACGATTGAAGGAGAACTATCCGTGGATGGCGGCGCTGCCGTTTGCTTCGATCGCGGGTCCCTTGAGTAACCGTGGGTATCGGATACTGGCTGAATCGACTCAGGTTCATCGAGCCACTCGCAAGGCCGACATCGTGCACCATTTCGGTGGGCGCTTGCCGGCTGTGCGAAACCGTCGTGCCATCTTGACGATCCACGATTTGCAACCGCTTGATATGCCTGCCAATTTCAGCCGAGCGAAACGACGGTATTTGCGTTGGGCTGTGCAACGCTCGGCAGCCGCCGCTTCGCTGATCTGCACTCCTTCGAGTTGGGTGGCGGAGTCCGTTGTCGAAAGACTTGGCGTTAGCCCCGACAAGATTCGGGTGGTGTCATCGACTTGGGATCCGGCACCGCTTCCTCATAACAACCCAGCTGAGATTGAAGAGCTTGGAGAAGGCCCTGTGGTTCTCTATCCGGCCGCCACTCATCCCCACAAGAACCATTTGACGTTGCTTGAGGCGGTCGATCGTCTTGCGCAACGCCACACCGGTCTTAGCTTGGTGCTCACGGGCGGCGAGGGCAGAGCCGAAGCATTGGTTGCATCGAGGGTCACAAGAGCACGGGTCCGGGTGCTTCGCCTCGGTCGAGTCACCCCTTCAGTGTTGTCAACATTGATTCAACGAGCTGATGTGCTGGCTTTCCCATCGCGTTATGAGGGTTTCGGTCTGCCACTGCTCGAAGCTATGCATGCGGGTACTCCAGTGATCGCAGGCGACAACAGTGCCATGCCAGAGGTGGTGGCTGATGCCGGCCTGCTTCTTCAAGCCGACGAACCGGGCGCCTGGGCCGAAGCCATCGACGAGATCGTCTCGGACGGATCTTTGGCGAGTCGCTTGAGCGTCGCCGGACGAACGCGAGCCGAATACTACGCCCCGACGTCTGCTGCCGCTCGACTGATCGATGCTTGGCGGAGCCTCTAATGCGGATTCAGATCGTCTGTCCCCATTTTGAGCCGGATGTAGCTCCGACCGGGGTGGTGATAAGCGAGATCGTTCGTGGTTTGGTGTCAAGGGGGCACGAAGTTGACGTGCTGACTTCGCTCCCGTGGTATGCCGCGCATGCGGTGGATGAGGCGTGGAAGGGTCGGATCATTCGCAAAGAGACGACGACTTGGGGTTCGATCACTCGCGTCCATCCTTTCCCGACCAACAAGCGCAACATCTTGGCGCGGGCGTTGGGTTACGGTGGATTCACCGCGTTGGCTGGTCTCTGTTCGCTACTTCGGCGGCGACGCCCCGAAGTGATCATGGCGATGTCGCCACCGCTCACGCTTGGTTTGGCCGCCTGGCTGACATCGCGGTTGCGGCGAGCACCTATCGTGTTCAACGTCCAGGACGTTTTCCCCGATGTTGCTGTAGAGGTCGGAGCGATTTCGAATCAAGGTGTGATCCGTCTGTTGGAGGGGTTGGAACGGTTCGTGTACCGCCGCGCTGATGCTGTAACGGTGCTTTCTGAGGATCTCCGCAGCAACGTAGAGTCGAAGATCGTCCGTGCAAAAACCAGCGAACGTGCTGCGGACAAGGTTCGTGTCATCCCGAACTTTGTCGATACCGAGCAGATCCGGCCACAGGTCCGTGAAAATTCCTACCGGTCCGAGTTCGGACTCGGCACTCGAACCGTTGTCATGTACGCGGGCAATCTGGGGTTCTCTCAGCCGCTAGAACTCATGGTCGAGGCAGCCCGGGAACTTGCTCATCGCGACGATGTGGTGTTTGTGATCAATGGCGATGGCTCGAGACGCCAAGAACTCGAGTCGCTGGCTAGCGGACTCGACAACGTAGTTTTTGCTGATTTCCAGCCGATGGAACGGCTCGCCGAAGTTCTTGCCGCAGGTGATGTGCACGTCATCGCGCTGCGCCGCGGTCTTGCTAGGTCTTCGGTGCCGTCGAAGCTCTATTCGATCCTTGCGGCGGGCCGCGCCGTGTTGGCTTCGCTTGATTCCGGGACTGAGGTGGCGACCGTGGTGTCGTCGCAACGAGCAGGGATTGCGGTTGCGCCCCAGGACCAGGCGGCCTTCACGGCGGCTGTGCTGGAACTGGTTGACAATTCCGACCTGGCTGCTATGGGTTCGGCAGGGAGGCAGTTTGTGCTGCAATGGGCATCGCCCGATGGAGTGGCCGCGGCGTATGCGGATCTCTTTGAGGAGCTGAGACGCGCCCGCTGAGGTCAAAATCGGTGGTGAGGTCTGAAAGCAACAGGCGAATCGGGCACTCAGCGCGCCGTTCGTCGCTGCTTCAGCGCTAGCGTATTCGCTCGTGGCGAAAGCAAGTTCATCCAAAAAGGTTCAACGCGCGGCTAGGGCCGCATCCTCTTCGAGAGGTGCCTCGGAGCGTCGTCAACTCGGTTTTCCGCTGGTCGTGGTCCTAGTGGTGGTGCTCGGCGTTGTTCTGGTGGTTGTTGCTCGCGGTTCGCGTGACCCGTTGACGTCGCCAACGACAGAGGACCATTGGCACTCGGCCTACACCACCTACAACTGTGGTGAACCGATGCAGCCTTTCCGTAACGAGGTTACTTCTGATGGTATCCATAGCCACAATGCTGACTCTGTGATTCATATTCACCCGTACAACAGTTCAGCGACCGGTGAAGACGCCCGCCTAGGGGTGTTCCTTGAGGCAATGGACGCATCTATCGAAACTGACGGGATTTTTGCCGATAACGGGGAGTTCGCCCCGATCCTGGCTGAGGACGGCTGCGACGGCGAGCCGGGCGTGATCAAGGTGGCGCGTTGGGACCTGCAAACCTCTGGCGACCATGAGCTTGTTGAGGTTTACGAAGACGACTTTGATGACATTCGTCTGCTTGAAGATAGCGAGGGGTTCAGCTTCGCTCTGGTGGCGGTGGGCGACGATCCGCCGCCTCCTGCACAAGCGGTTGTCGCCTATCTGCCCAGTGTAGGTACCGAACTCGAACCGCTGGATCTTGATTCGTTGGCGACCACCACACTGGCTCCGCTCAGCGAGGACACCGAGGGTGACGTTCCTGACGACGTTGACGACGTTGAAGACGTTGAAGACGTTGAAGAGTCTGACGGGAGCGACGGCTAGGGGAGATGTCATGAAGGCCGTTGTATTGGTTGGTGGCTTTGGAACGAGGCTGCGACCCCTGACGGTGACAACTCCGAAACAGATGTTGTCGGTCGTAGACAGACCGATGATCGAATATGTCATCAGCACACTGAAACGTGGCGGCGTCAGCGACGTGACACTCGCTCTTGGTTACAAGGAGGACTTGTTTCGCGCTGCCTATCCTGATGCTGTCTGTGGCGGTGTCTCGCTTAGCTATGCCGTTGAACCTGAACCGTTGGACACCGCGGGTGCAGTTCGTTTCGCGGCCGATGCGGTGGGCATCGATGAGACGTTCCTGGTTGTCAACGGTGATGTGCTCACCGATTTTGACGTGCGGTCGCTGTGGGACCGTCACCACGAAACGGGGGCGCAGGCCACCATCGCGCTCACCCGAGTGGAAGACCCGTCGCGCTTTGGTGTCGTACCCACCGACGCTGGGGGCAGGGTGCTGGGGTTTATTGAGAAACCCAGTCGTGACGAAGCTCCCACGAACTGGATCAACGCTGGCATCTATGTGCTTGAACCGGAGATGTTGGGACGTATCGCCAGTGGTCGTCGGGTTTCCATTGAGAGAGAGGTGTTCCCCGCGGTTGTCGCACAAAGCGGACTGTGGGCCGTGAAGTCTGAGGCTTACTGGATTGATATCGGAACGCCGTCAACTTATGTGCAGGCACAGTTGGATCTGATCGATGGTGTTCGTGACACCGCGATGGTTGCCGTGGCCGCCGAGGCGCGTGTCGATGATCGCGCGGAGGTTGAGAGATCAGTGGTCATGAAGGGTGCGATTGTGGCCGCCGGTGCGGTCGCGCGCGACAGCATCATTATGGAAGGCGCGGTGATCGAGAAGGATGCCTTGATCGATGGGTCGGTCGTCGGCCCTGGGGCTCATATCGGGGAAGGTGCCAAAGTCACCGGTATGTCGATAGTCGGTGACCGGGTGAGTGTCGGCGCGGGCCAACTCGTCGACGGATCCAAGATCCCGACGAGCGACTGACATGGCTGTTCTGGTCACTGGCGGGGCCGGCTATATCGGTTCCCACACGGCGGTTGCTCTTCACGAAGCAGGTCGTGACGTTGTGATCGTCGACAACTTCGGAAATTCTGCGCCCTCTGCGGTGGACGCCATACGAGCGCTCACTGCTCCTGAGATCTCTTTCGTTGAAACGGACCTGCTTGACGGCGATGGGGTGCGGAAGGTCTTTGAGCAGCACGAGATAACTGAAGTGGTGCATTTCGCAGCTCACAAGGCCGTTGCCGAGTCAGTTCAGGAACCTGTTGAGTACTACCGGAACAATCTGGGTTCGTTGCTCGGCGTTGTTGAGGCGATGCTTGAACACGGTGTCGACAAGTTGGTCCATTCTTCCTCTTGCACGGTGTATGGACAGCCCGAAGTCTTGCCGGTCACTGAATCGGCACCCGTTGGGGCGACCAGCCCGTACGGTTGGACAAAGCTGATGAGCGAGCAGATCATCAGCGATGTCTGCGCGGCGCGGCCTTTGGCATCGATAATGCTGCGTTACTTCAATCCGGTGGGGGCGCACGCTTCTGGAACCCTCGGCGAAGACCCCAATGACATTCCCAACAATCTTGTGCCGTTGGTGATGCAGGTGGCTAGCGGTCGCCGCGCAAGTCTGCCCGTCTTCGGCGACGACTACGACACTCCCGACGGTTCTGGAGTGCGTGACTACATACACGTCGTCGATCTGGCGCAAGCACATGTCGCCGCTCTTGATGTGTTGATCGCGGGACACGATGGTGTGATTGCTGTGAACGTCGGCACCGGTAAGGGAACCAGTGTGCTGGAGGTGATTGAAGCGGCGAGACGGGCGACCGGCAAGCCGATTCCCTACGAGATTCGTGGGTGCCGTCCCGGAGATATAGCCAAGACCTGGGCCGCTACGGATCTGGCGCTTGAGTTTCTCGGTTGGCAGGCAACCAGAGACATCGACGACATGATGCGAGACCACTGGCGTTGGCAATCCCAAAACCCTGATGGTTACCGTCGTTAGCGGAACAGATCTTCGGCGGGGGAACGCACAATCTCCGCAGCAACGCTGCTGGGTCTGAACCACTCCTCGGCAAGCCCTCGCACAATAGCAACGGCGATTCCTTTGGCTTTGCCCATGACGAGATCCGCTGCCGCTGCGATTTCGTCGACCGCGGCGACTTCGGTCACCATCAGCTCACGCCCGAAAGTGTCGGTTGAGCCGCGGAGATCAACAACTGCGGCGATACCAGCACAGCCGATGGCCACGTCGGTAACCCCCCGCCGCCAAGGGCGTCCGAAGGTGTCGCTGATCACCACGCCCACCTCCACCCCGGCGCGGGCCAAAAGCGCGTCGCGAATCCCTCGCGCCGAGCGGTCACTGTCTATCGGTAGCAGAGCAGCCTGACCCCGCGCAACGTTTGACAAATCGATTCCGGCGTTGGCACAAACGAATCCGTGACTGGTTTCGCTGATTATCAGGTCGCCTCGCCTTCGCAAGATTCGCACTGACTCGCGTTCCACCAACGGTTTGTGCGACAGCGGGTCCTCCGCATCGACTTCGACGAGCCGGTCCTCTGCCTTCGAGACAACTTTCTGTGTGATCACCAAGCAATCGCGGTCTCTCAGCTCTGCGGCAGAAGCAAGTATCAAAGTGGCCAAGTCATCTCCCGGCTGCACCTCTGCGATTCCTTCCACGGCGATGATCTCAAGATCGCTCACCGTGATACTCCTGCTTGATGACATGTCTCGGCCAAAGCCCGCGCAACACCCGGTTCTGACATGACTGTCGGTACCGGAATCACCCGCATTCCCAGATCCTCGATCTCGCCTACGAACTCGGAGTCGATCTCGTCGATCACCAGAGTTGCGGCCAAGCCCTGGTACCGGCGAGCCACACCGACGACGGTTGCTTGTTCGCCTAGTTCTCGCAACATCCGGTCGGCGGGACCCTTCAGCGCCTTGCCACCGACTATTGGCGAGACGGCAACATTTCGTGAGCGACGGGCGCGTACGGCGGCTTCAATTCCCGGCACGGCGAGCACGGGCTGAATCGACACGGCCGGGTTGCTCGGCGCGATCACCAGCGTTTCAGCCGACTCGATTGCCTTGAGTGCCTCAGCTGAGGGTTCCGCCTGTTCCGCGCCGACGAAGCGCAAAGACGAAATTTCAACGCTGTGAGCCAGACGGACGAAATACTCCTGGAAACCGATTTCTTCGCCGGACCCGAGCGTGACTCTGGTCTCGATCGGGTCGTCGCTGACGGGGAGCAGCGTTGCTTTGATTCCCCAAGCTGCGCTGATTTCGGCGGTCACTTCGGTCAATGTGGCACCTTCTGTCAGGCGCTGGGTGCGGTAGAGGTGTGTGCCGAGGTCTCGATCGCCGAGCGAGAACCAGTCGAGTCCTCCGTAGCGGCCCAGTTCGGCCATCGCCTTGAAACTCTCGTTGACGAGGCCCCAGCCTCTTTTTGGGTCGATCGCCTTGGCGAGCGTGTAGGTGCAGGTGTCGAGATCAGGACAGACGCGTAGTCCGTGGAGCGTTACGTCGTCAGCGACGTTGACCACAGCGGTGACATCAGCGGGATCGAACGCTTCAACGGCACCCTGTAGATATCGTGCCGCGCCGACCCCCCCGGCTAGAACCGTGTGTCTCAAGCCAATCCTCGAAGGCGACCTTGGAGCAGGGCGAGGTCGGCGTCAACCATGAGTCGCACAAGCTCACCGAACGAGGTCTGCGGCGCCCAGTTGAGTTCAGCTTTGGCCTTTGAGGCATCGCCCACGAGCAGGTCGACCTCTGCTGGTCGCATGAAAGACTCGTCGATTACGACATGGTCTTCCCAACGTAGACCGACATGATCGAAGGCGAGTTGACAGAACTCACGAACCGAATGTGTTTCCCCTGTGCAGACCACATAGTCCTCAGGCTCGTCTCGTTGCAGCATTCGCCACATGGCGTCCACGTAGTCGGCCGCGAATCCCCAGTCCCGTTTGGCATCAAGGTTCCCGAGGCGGAGTTCGTCGGCCTGTCCGAGTTTGATCCGCGCTACGGCATGGCTGATTTTGCGGGTCACGAACTCCATCCCGCGGCGAGGGCTCTCATGGTTGAAGAGGATGCCGGAGGTGGCATGCAGGCCGTAGCTCTCGCGGTAGTTGACGGTGATCCAGTGTCCATACACCTTGGCCACTCCGTAGGGACTGCGTGGATGGAAGGGTGTCACCTCGGTCTGCGGGACCTCTTGAACCTTTCCGAACATCTCTGATGAGCTGGCTTGATAAAACCGGATTTCCGGATCTACGAGCCGAACCGCGTCGAGCAAGCGGGTTACTCCCAGAGCCGTCGTCTCACCGGTCAGGACCGGCTGGCCGAAAGATGTCTGCACGAACGACTGGGCGGCTAGATTGTAGATCTCAGCCGGCCTGTAGGTTCTCAGGATTTCGATCATCGATACCCCGTCGAGCAGATCGCCGGGCGCGAAGCGCAGTTGGTCCTGGATATGGGCTATGCGTTCGAAGTTGACGGTGCTTGAGCGACGCACCATGCCGATGACATCGTAACCCTTGGCGAGGAGCAGTTCGGCCAGATATGAACCGTCCTGGCCGGTGATTCCGGTGATTAGCGCGCGTTTGGCCACAGTGATCCTTGTCTCAGCGGGGTTGGGGAGTCTCGACGCCGTCGGGGTTGTGGCGCCAGAATTCGAGTAAGTCGAAAAGGGTGGTTTCGATCGGTATTTGTGGTGCCCAACCGGTGTGGGTACGAATCTTGGTGTTGTCGCCGCACAGTACCTTCAGGTCGACGGGTCTCAGCAGATCTGGGTCCAGTTCGAGAGTCATGGGAAATGCCGCCAAGCCTACGAGTTGTTCGGCGATCTCTCGGATGGCGCGATCTTGACCTGAGCAGACGTGGTATGCCTCGCCGGGAGTGCCGTGTTGTATCAGCAGCCGGTACGCCCGTACGACATCTCGAACATCGGTGAAGTCGCGGCGAGCTTCGAGATTGCCAACGGACACGGTTGTGGCTCCGCTGCGTTCATTGGCCGCGATCCGGCTGGCTATCGCTGAAGCAACGAAACGGTCGGATTGTCCCGGTCCGAGATGATTGAAACTGCGCGCCAGGACGACGTTGAGGCCGTGGCCGAGTCCTGCCTGCATATACAGGCTTTCTGCGGCTGCTTTGCTAGCTGCGTACGGGCTTACGGGCCGTAGCGGCGTCGTCTCCTCCAGTGCGTATCTCTCGGGGTCGGTTTGGGAGACGTGGCCGTATACATCTGCACTGGTGATTCCCAACACGCGTTGGGCGCCGGCTAGTCGGGAGGCATCACAGACGTTGAGTGTGCCTTCCACATTGACTCGCAGCGTGTTGACGGGGGAGTCCCACGAGCCACCCACATCGGCTTGGGCGGCGAGGTGGTACACGACGTCAGGTTTCGCTGAGGTGATCGTCGCGGTGATGGCTTGGCGATCCAAGATGTTGGTGTCCGACTCGATCACCTCGTCACCGCAGGAAGTCAGATGATCCATGAGATGAAGCCCAACGAAGCCGTTGGCACCGGTCACTACCGCACGCATTCTGCGTCCTCAGTCACACCAATTGCAGTGATAGGCCCACCATTGGTCTTCCCCGGTTGGCCGCTCATCGCCGTAGACTCTATGCCCGGTTGGCCTCGCTCTCAACATGGCCGGCTCGGCTGTCGCCCACGGTAGCCCCGACGGCGGTAACCTCGGGCGATTGTGGCTGACCGTATAGAACACCCTTCGGGCGGTGCTGAAAGCCCGGCTACAGGAGCCGAGACTGGTTCGGAGATTCTGACGCCTGGGGCCAGAGACACGACCCCGTCGGTTCTTGCGGTGATTGTGGCCCACAACCCAGGCGCTTGGTTCGACGAGACCTTGGAGAGTTTCGCCAACCAGGACTACCAGCGTCTTGAAGTCATGGTGGTGGACTCTGCTGGTGATCTTTCCCTAGCTGCTCGGGTGCAGAGTCATCTGCCCGAAGCCTCGGTACTGGACGCGTCTGACACCGATGGATTTTCTGCTGCCGCTAATGCGCTTCTCGACACTCACGTCGATCCCGTGTTCTTGATGATCTGCCACGATGACATTGCCTTGGCACCCGATGCGGTTCGGTTGCTCGTGGTTGAGTCGCTGCGCTCCAACGCGGGGATAGTTGGACCGAAACTAGTTGATTGGGACAACCCCGACCGATTGCAACATGTGGCTTACATTGTCGACCGTTTGGCGGTGGCTGCCGACATTGTCGAACCCGGAGAGATCGACCAGGAGCAGTATGACGCTGTGGTGGATGTCTTCGCGGTGCCCTCGGCGTGCATCTTGATCCGCACTGATCTGTTCCGGAGCCTCGATGGGTTTGATCCCGGAATGCCCTACCACTGCGAAGACGTTGATCTTTGCTTTCGGGCGCAACTCGCGGGGGCACGGGTAATGGCGGTTCCCGATGCGAGAGTGCGGCATCGCCAGGCACTTTCGACACGTACCGGGGTCGACGACGACGATCTCCGTCGCTCCCGTCACCAATTGCGCACGGTGATGGTCACATCGAGCTATCCGTCTCTGTGTTACTTGCTTCCCGTCGCTTTCTTGTTCTCGTTCGGGGAGTCTCTGGCCGCCTTGTTGGCGAGGCGGTTCGGTCAGTTCCGTGACATTTGGGGGGCTTGGCTCTGGAATCTCGCTCGATTGGGAGAGATCCACAGCCGACGCAAAGCGTTGCGGCGCATTAGTCGGACCCGACACAGAGATGTCCAAGCCCTCCAACAGAGGGGGAGCGTTCGGCTGAATGCCGCGATGCGGGGGCAGATCGGTCCAGATGGCACCCATGCGGTGGGACAGGAGTTGGCGTCGGTGATCCGCACGGGCACGGCTCGGATAGCAGCTGTGGTTTGCGGATTGGTGGGGTTGTTTGTGCTGTTCGGTTCGCGGTCGCTGATTGCCGATGGCATTCCCGCGATCGGCGACTACCTCCCGTTCGGCGACTCGGGCTCAGATATGATCGGCGACTGGTGGAGCGGATGGCGCGAGCGCGACATGGGCAGTACAGGCGCAGCCTCCGGCGCGGTGGGTTTGCTCGGTTTGCTGTCGATTCTCTCGGGCGGTGCTATGGGCTTGGTGCGCACCCTGTGGGTGTTGTTGCCTGTCGTCGTGGGTCTGGGGGGAGCTTGGCGGATGCTCCGGCCAACTGGCTCGAGGCGTGCTCAGCTTGGTTCGTTGTTCGTGTATGCGGTGATTCCGCTGCCATGGGCCGCTGTTGCTAGTGCCAGTATTGGCGGGATTTATGCCTATGCGCTTGCACCGTGGTTGCTCACAGCGCTGCTGAGCGCGCAATCGGCATGGTCAACTCAGCGGGCCGATGATTCGCGGCATTCGGTAAGTCGTACTGGAGGGATAATTGGCGCGGCTGTTGGTTTGACTGCCCTTTTTGATCTGTCTGCGGCTCTGATCGCTGTTCCGATGATCGCTGGTTTGTTCCTAGCGGCGGTCCTCACAGTCAACCTCAAGGGGATACTGCGTCTGTTTGGTTGTGTGATTGTGGCGGTACCGGTCGTCGCGGCGCTTGTCTTGCCGTTCCTGGTGGACTTGTTCGTAGCTGGTCCGACTTGGGTGCCGCTCGCTGGTGGGCGTGACGGCTCAGCGTCGGCAATCTCGCTGGTCGACATCATTAGTTTTGATATCGGGCCAACTGAACCGGGTGTCTTTGTTTGGGCTTTCGGCTTTCTAATGGTCATCCCGATGGCGATCGGACGATCGTGGAGGTTTGCTTTGGCGGTACGCGGCTGGTCGGTGGCGATTGTTAGTTGGGGTTTGACTTGGGTTGCGGCTTTGGGTTGGCTGCCGTTCGGTGTGCCCGATAACAGTGTTATGTTGGCGACCGCCGCAGCGGGCGTGGCGATGACCTGCGGCGTTGCGATCGTGGCGTTCGAACATGACTTGTCGGCTGCAGGGTTCGGCTGGCGACAGGCACTGCTGCCGTTGGCGGTCGTCGCCGCGGCGGCCGGTTCGATTCCTGGACTTGCTTTGGCAGAGTCCGGCCGCTGGGAGATGCCTCATGGCGATTATGAGGACGTTCTGCCCTTCGCTGATCCGCTGAGACACGGAAGTTATCGAGTGTTGTGGATTGGGGTCCCCGAAACCATCTTGGGTGATGGCCGCCCGCTGGTAGCTGATCTCGCCTGGATTGCGTCTATCGACGGGCCTCCGAACTTGGCTGACCGCCTTCCGACGGTAGACCCCGGGTCAGCGTCGCTGGTGAACGAGGCTGTGTCGCGTGCGATCAATGGCGACACGATACGTCTCGGCAGAGAACTCGGCGGTCTCGGTTTTCGTTACGTTGTTTTGCTGGACCGGCTTGCCCCAGCTCCATTCAGTGATCCAGACGATGCGGTTGCGATTCCGGCGGGTTTTAGAGACGCCATTGCTTCCCAACTTGACTTCCGGCGTCTTGAAGGGATCAACAGTGCCGTGGAGGTCTACGCGAACACGGATTGGACCTCAGTTCGCGCTGCTGCAACTCCGGGTTTCGACAACGAAGTCAACGAAATATCCGACTTGTCGACGATGCCGATAACGGGGACGGCAGGTGTGATGTCAGGACGCGGCGACAAGATTTCCGGTGTGATTCCCGACGGTACCGAAGTGTTTCTGGCGCAGACTAGCGATCCCTCATGGACGCTCGAGGTCGACGGTTCCCGTGTGGCACAGCGTCGTTCGGTTGGATATGCGACCACGTTTCTTCCCCAAGATGGTGGTACCGGCGAATTGACCTACTTGACGGTGCCGTGGAGACGATGGGTGTTGATCGTGCAGGTATCTGCGATTCTGCTGTTGATAGGCGTGGTCGTGGTTCGCCCGGTGATTGGGCATAGACGGTGAGCTTTCTGCGCGTCTTCGTTGGCTTGCTCCTCACTGGCGTGCTCGCGGCCGCAGTGGTGCTTGACGGGTCCGAGTTGTTTGATGGGGCCGGCGTTTCGGAGACCTTCGAGAGAGACATCGAACAGTTGGTGGTTCCGATGACTTATTCGATCCCAGTGTCCTGGCGAGAAAACGGAACTTGGTTTTGTCCCGGTGGGTCCGCTCCGGGGGGACGCGCTGATGTAGCGCTGGAGATCACCAACGCCTCCGCGGAGCCTGCACAGGCCATTGTGTCCGGTATTCGAAGCGGTCTCGGTACTGAGCCTACGGATGCGTTGGTGACGATCTCCGCTGGTGGGCGGACCCGCGTGCGGTTGGCTGATCTCGTAACTGACTCACCGTGGATGGGAGCCGTCGTTGAGGTTGACTCAGCCGACGTGCTCGTGGAGCAGACTTATTTGGGTGCGGCCGGGACTACCGATCGCGCGTTGTGTCACACTCGAACCTCTGATCAGTGGGTGGTCGCCTCGGGCGCTACCCGGTTCGCTGCGCTGGGCGAGGAGATGATTCTGTTGTTTCTGAACCCGTTTCCTCATGACGCGGTTCTCAACATTCGTTTCAACTCTGATGTGGGGGTCGACACTCTCAATGGTGTTGTGGTTCCGGCTCGTCGCGTGGTCGCCTTTGACGTCACCGAAGCGGTACCGGTGGCCAGTCGGGTTAGTGCGGTGATCGATGTCGTCGTTGGTCGGGTTGCCACTTCGCGTGTGCAGTCCCAAGGACATGCTCCGCCGTCAGAACAGGGTCAGCCCGTCGGGTTGTCGGTAACTCCGGCCACTTCGGGTACAGCTCCTGTCTGGCATCTGTTGAACCTCAGCAGTACCGATCGTGACGATGTGGTGAGCGTGGTGAACCCCTCTCCAGATCAGACAGCCGAAGTTGATCTTGTGATCATTTCCGACGAACAACTGAGACGAGATCCAATTGAGCTGACTGTCGGCCCCGGTGCTGCAAGTCAGGTTCGTTTGAGCGAAGTGAGCAGGCTCTCTGGATTGGCTTCGTACAGCATTACTGCTCGGTCGTTGACGGGCCTTCCCATAGCGGTGATGCACGAAAGCACCGACTTGTCCGCAGAGGGCCAGGGTGACGTTTCAGTTGAGGGTGAGACTGAAACAGAGGGTGTGTCTGAGGCTGAGGGTTTGCTTGACTCCGACCTCGGGCCACAGAACGTTTCGGTAGCGGCAACCACTGGTATAGACGTGAGTTCTACGAGATGGCTGGCACCGTTGGGGAGTGGTTCGCACCGCGTTGTTATCTTCAACCCTTCGCCCACGTCGATCGCCACAGTTGAAGTGGCGGTCGTTGACGGGCAGGGTCGGAGGGTAGTTACTCAGATAGAAATCGCTCCACTTCGCCGTGCCTCGCTCAGCGCTTCGGAGTTAGGGGGTGAACGCCCGATCACCGAAGTTGTGTCTTTGTCGCCTGTGGTGGTGAGCCGCGATCTGAGCGGTGTGTCTCAGCACCAGTTGCTCCCGGGAGTCGTAGCAGCTGAGCCCGTTGCCCTTAGTCAGCGCTGAAAGCCGTTTCTCCCAGGTTGCACTCTTTGGACACCGTGCCCGGATCGCGAAGTTCGGCTAAAGAGGCCCAAAGGTCCGTGGCGGTGGTCGGTCCCAGAAACGCCCTCTGCACGGCACCGGTTTCATCTGCGATGAGAACCATGGGTACCGAATCGACTCCATAGCGTTCGTGTAGCTTTGCCTCGGAGCTCAGTTCCAACTCCTGTACAGACACTTGGCTGCTAGCCAAGTGTCCAGCCCGCTCCATTACTCCGGCACATGTAGCACATGTTGACGCGGTGAATACAGCAACGAGCCATGGTCGAGTTGCGCCATTGAAGTCGCTACGGTCGAGTTGTCGCACAATGGTGTGGGTGTTGGCTGCGGGTGTCGCTTTATGCCCTCGACTCAACAGCGCCGCGACGATTCCAGCAATAGCGACACCACCCAAGACTAGAAGTAGGCGGTCCATGCGCAGCGTTGCTAGGAGTCGTCGGAAACAGTCACTTCAGCCGGGATCGGCTCGGCGACTCTCGGCTCCGCTTTGGCGTTGGCTTCGATAAGGGGTCCTGAACTCGCCAGCGCGATGAGGCGCTCCACTTCGTGGCCTGAGATGGTCTCGTGTTCAAGCAAGGCACGGGCGACGAGGTCGAGGCTCTTTCGGTATTCGATGAGAATCTCACGGCAGCGATCCTCGGACTCGGTGAGGATCCGGCGGATCTCGGTGTCGACAAGCCTGGCGGTGTCGGGTGAGTAGTTCTTCGATTGCATCATGTCGGCACCGAGAAAGACCGGTCCACCGTCGGCCAAAGACATAGGCCCGACCGCAGAACTCATGCCCCATTCGGTGACCATCAGACGGGCGATGCTGGTTGCTTGAGCGAGATCGTTGGCAGCTCCTGAGGAGAACTCGTCGAACACCAGAGATTCCGCCACTCTGCCGCCCATGGCCATGACCATGCGCGCCTCAGCCTCGGCTTTGTCGAGGGTGTGGCGATCTTCGGTGGGGAGCGTCATGGTCACGCCGAGGGCCATGCCGGTGGGAATGATCGTGACCTTGTGGACGGGATCGTGGTTGTGCTGCACCGCCGCGCACAGGGCGTGGCCAGCTTCGTGGTAGGCCGTGCGCTCCAGGTTCTCTGGGCTTTGAGCTACTGACAATCGCTCGATTCCGAGGATCACACGGTCTCTAGCAGCGTCGAAGTCCTCAGCAGCGATCTGGTCTTGCCCACGACGAACCGCGAACAGTGCCGCCTCGTTGACCAGGTTGGCGAGATCGGCGCCGCTCATGCCGGGGGCGCCTCGGGCGATCAAGTTGACATCAACGTCGTCGCTGGTGCGTTTGCCTTTGAGATGCACTGCGAGAATCTTCTTGCGGTCGTCGAGTTCTGGCAGCGGTACGACCACTTGTCGATCAAAGCGGCCCGGGCGTAACAGTGCCGGATCGAGAATGTCGGGCCGGTTGGTGGCTGCCATCATCACAATTCCGTCGGTTGGTTCGAAGCCGTCCATTTCTGCCAGCATCTGGTTGAGGGTTTGTTCGCGTTCGTCGTGCCCGCCACCAAGGCCGGCGCCACGTTTGCGTCCGATGGAGTCGATCTCGTCTATGAAGATGATTGCTTTACCCATTTTGCGAGCCGAGTCGAAAAGGTCTCGCACACGGCTCGCGCCGACTCCCACAAACATCTCCATGAAGTCCGAGCCGGTGACGGAGAGAAAGGGAACGTCTGCCTCTCCTGCGACCGCTTTGGCGATGAGGGTTTTCCCGGTGCCTGGAGGGCCGACCAGCAACACTCCTTTGGGGACACGCGCGCCGATCTCGGCGAAGGGGGCGGGGTGTTTCAAGAACTCGACGATCTCGGTGATCTCTTGTTTGACGCCGTCGTAGCCCGCCACATCGTCGAAGGTGGTCCCGGGACGTTCGGTCGAATAGGTCTTAGCTTTGCTTCGGCCAACCGACATGATGCTGCCCAATTGCCCCTGCGCTCGGCGTTGCATCCAAAAGAAGAACCCGATGAGGAGCAGAACCGGAAGCAGTATCGGGAAGATTGAGGTGAAGAAGTTGGGCTTGGGGGTGTCGAATTCGAGTTTGGTGTTTTCGCCGATCAGATCGTGGTCAGCGTCGGGTAGCGGTGTGGGGCCAGTGGTCTCGAACTCTCCTAGTTCGCTGGTGAAGGTGATGCCGCCGTCGTTGTTGTTGTATTTGACTTCTGTCACTTCGCCCTCAGCGACCCTCTCCAAGAAATTGGAGTAAGTGACCTGCTCTCGGGACTCACCCCCCGTGAAGTAGTTGACCAGCATCACCGTTAGCAGGGTGCCGATGAGTATCCACAATATGTAGCGTGACCACCCTGGTGTTTCGCGTTGGGTTCCGCTCTTGTCGTCGGATTTTTCGCGATCGTCCGACACTGGCGGTGGTGGAGGCGGTGGAGGGGGGTTGGACGCCATGTGTCAAGCGTAGACGCCGTTGCGAGATATCCCTGTCTTGCTTGTTGGTGCGGGGTACTGTGCCGAACGTGAATCGTCGCTGCGCCCGACCTGCTTGTCGTCATCTCGCTGCTACAACACTCTCATTCTTGTACGCGCAACAAATGGTGTGGATTGATGATCTTCATGCTGAGGACTCGCCCGCCAACCATGATCTGTGTACGGTCCACGCTGATCGGACAAGACCGCCGCGGGGTTGGGATCTGAACGACCGACGGTTGAGTAGGAAATCGGCGGCGAAACCGCAAGTGGATACACCCGCGTTGCGCGACGGACCGCGTCGACTTCGTCGGGCTGGATAGGGTCCGCGGTGTCGGTTGCGGATTCACCACCGACGCCGGGCCGTCGGGTGTTGCTGGCTTTTGTTGCGATATTCGTAGGGATCGTGGTGTCCGCTTTGATCGGCGGCACGGTCGTAAACGCCTCTGGCTGGGAGTTCGATGTTGCTTCGGGTCTGGGCGACGATTTTGGCCGTATCGCGGGGCAACTGGCAGCCGAGGTTCCCCTTGACCACAAGCGCGTTCCTCTTATGGCTCGGATGTTGCTGGCGGTGCCTTTGTGGGCGTGTCTGCTGGGAGTTCCGTGGCTTGCTTCTCGTAACAAGAAACTCGATTTGCGTCGAGATTTCGGCTGGAGCATGTCAAGGCGTGATGTTGGTGTGGGTCTCGCGATCGGGGTTGGCACGCAAGCCCTGCTTCTACCGTTGATCTACATGCCGATTCTTCGGTATGTCGACGGCGATGCCCTGGAAGCTCCGGCACGTAATCTCGTCGCTTCGGCTAACTCGTCGCTGGGGATCTTGGCTTTGGTTGTCCTTACTGTGGTGGGGGCACCGATTGCTGAGGAGTTCTTGTATCGGGGTTTGTTACATCGGGGTTTAGCGGAGTTGTTGGCGCACCGTGGCCGAATAGGCACGGCACTAGCGGTTCTTGGGTCTTCAACTGTGTTTGCAGCTTCGCATTTTCAACTTCTCCAGTTTCCGGGCTTGTTGGCGGTAGGCATAGTTGCCGCGGTGGCGTTTCAGCTGACGGGTCGTCTGGGCACCGCGGTATGGATCCACGTGGGATTCAACGCGACCAGTGTGGTTGTCTTGCTACGGCAAGTCGCCTAGAGGCCGAACGGAGCGAACAAGATGGCACAATGAAGCGCCATGAACGATGAGTCCGCGCGTCCCTCGCCACTGGCGCGGTTGTCTGAGGTGGGGCGTTCGCTGATTGCGCGTTCGCCGCTCTCGCGTTCGCCGATCTCGAGATGGTCACTTGAGGTGCGAGCGATCTTCACCGCCACGGTCGTGGGTGGGGTCACTCTGTTCGTCGTCTGGAACGTCTCACCTTGGTTGTGGTTCACAGACACGACGCCGACTGGTGGAGACCTGGGGGCCCATGTGTGGTCGCCGGCCTATCTGCGTAATGAGCTGTTACCGAATTTCCGGCTGACGGGTTGGTCGCCTGATTGGTATGCGGGATTTCCGGCCTTCACGTTCTACATGGTGGTTCCCTCGTTGCTGGTAGTGATCGTCAACGTCGGGTTGGACATCTCGATCGACTTGCTCTCGGCTATCGGTGTTGCTGTTGCGGTGTTCGTAGTTTCTGGCAGGTTTTGGGCTGAGCGAAGTTCGCAGGCGATTGTGGCGCTTGGATTCGGCGTCGGCAGTGCCCTGTTCGGGGAGGTTGCAGAAGGCCGCGTCTTTGTCACGGACTGGTTGGGGTGGTCGCCGCTCGAACCGTTCACTTTCAATGACACATCGGTCGATCTGGCGATCGTTGCACTGTTGCTTCCGGCCGCGGTTGGCACGCTTGTGTGGTCTGCTGTGGCTTCAGTTGAGCGTTGGCGATTTGCTATCACCGCGGCCGCGGTTACAGCCACAGTCCTAGCCGTTCCGATCCCGTACGGCGTGGCCATGAAGTTGGTGGTGATCGCGGGGATCGTGGCTCTTCCGGTATCGGCTTACCTTGCGGGTCGTTTGAGCAATCTGGCATATCCGGGGCCTGCACTGCTGTCGCTGATGACCTTGCCGTTTATTTTCGATCGGTCGTTCAATATCTACGGCGGAAATCTGATGTCCACGATGGCTGGTGAGTTCGCCTACAGCCTCGCTTTGTCGGCTGCTTTGTTGTTCATCGGGTTCGCGGTGCGGGGACTGAGCAGTGGCCGGGACCGCGGCGTGGCCGCGGTGTTGCTGGCTTTGACAGGTCTTCTTCATTTGTTCGCAGCATTTTTCGCACTCGTCGCGTTATTCGCGTTGCTGCTGTTGCGGGTTGGGCGGCGCGAGATCTGGTGGGTGGCGGTTGTCGGCCCTCTCGCCGGGCTGTTGTCGGCGTTTTGGGTGTTGCCCTTTGCGTGGAATGTCCGCTACCTCAACGACATGGGTTGGGGGAAGGAGCGTCGCTACGCCGCGGCGCTTTGGCATCGGGGCGACGATCTCGGGAATCAGAGTTTTCTTGTTAACGACTTGCCGTTGCAAGTGTTCGTTGTTCTCGCGGTCGCTGGGGCTGTGATCTGCATCCTGCGCCGGGTTCGCCTCGGGCTTATTCTTGGTGTCGTGGCGGTGATCTTCGCGGCTGCTTTTATTCTGCTGCCCGAGAGTCGGCTCTGGAACGTGCGAATTTTGCCGTTCTATTACTTGTCGATTTACCTGCTGGCCGGGATTGCGGTCGCCGAGTTCAGTCGACTCGGGGTTCAGATGCTTCGTCCCGAGCGCGCCGACCACATTGAGTCCGGGGAGTCTGGGGAGTCCGGGGAGTCTGGGAAGTCTGGGAAGTCTGACCCTGCAGTATGGGCAGCGGTTCCTGCCGGGCTGTTCACAGTGCTGATCCTGATTGCCTTGGCGTTTCCGCTCAGGTCCGTACCGTTCGCCACGAACTTTCAGCGGGTCGACGCTGCTGGTGAGGCCACCCACCTCTACGGTTTTTCGAGCGTTTTTGGTATCGAGACCGTGGGCGGGTGGAACGGCTTCGCTACGGACCAGTTCAACCATGGACCCGGTTGGGTGAGATACAACTACACGGGTTACGAGGAAAAGTCGGGGACCGTCGAGTACAACGAGTTGGTGTCGACCATGGCGGGGGTCGGTGAAGAGTTCGGGTGCGGGCGGTCGCTTTGGGAGTTCGACAGTGAGCGTCTCGGAACCTACGGCACGACGATGGCACCGATGCTGTTACCTCACTGGACCGATGGATGCATTGGCTCGATGGAGGGACTCTATTTCGAGGCGTCAGCCACAACCCCTTACCACTTCCTGCTCCAATCAGAACTTTCTGCGAGTCCTTCCCGAGCCCAACGCGATCTGCCCTATTCGGGACTCAACGTTGACAAAGGCGTGGCTGGGCTCCAAACGTTGGGCGTGCGTTACTACTTGGCTGTGTCTGAGTCGGCGATAGCGCAGGCTCGTGAAATCGAAGCACTCGAGGAGATCGCCAGCAGCGGGCCTTGGGTTGTGTTTCTGGTCAAGGATCAGGAAATCGCCGTGGGTCTTGAGCAACTGCCGGTTGTGATCGAAGGGTTGGACGCGGGAGGCGAGGAGTGGCTGGTACCTAGTGTTGCCGCTTGGGAAGCCGCCGCAGACATCCCACTGATTGCTGCCGACGGACCTGACGGGTGGCCGCGCATGTCGCTTGACGATCTGGCTCGTGAAAACGTTGATTTCGGGTCCGCTGTAGAAAGCGGCGAACGAGTGGCGGAGATGCGCGCGCTGACTACAGTTCTGCCTGACTGGCTGCCACGTGAACCTGCCGAGTCAGCAGAAATCGTTGACCTTGCTGTCGACAACGATTCGATCAGTTTCAGTGTCGACAGGATTGGGACGCCTGTGCTGGTCCGAGCCAGCTATTTCCCCAACTGGAAGGCAACTGGTGCCGATGGACCGTTCCGGGTGGCTCCTAATCTGATGGTTGTTGTACCAACCGAGTCGTCGGTGGCGTTGAGCTATACCCGCTCGCCTGTTCAATGGGTTGGTTGGTTCGCGACTCTGCTCGGAATCGTTCTGCTTGTGGTTGTGACCCGGCGAAGGTGGGATGGCCCCGGTGATGCCTCGGCTCCACTTTGGGATCTCACGACGCCTCGTACCCCAAGAACTCCGGCGTTGCGGACCTACGATGATGCGCCCCATGGGTTGGAGATGTCGTCAGATATTGGAGCAGTCCCGACAAGTGATTTGCGCCTGACGGTTGTGGTACCTGCGTATTGCGAAGCGCAACGAATCGCATCGACGATTTCTGAGATCCGTACCCAGTTGGTTTCTCTAGATGAGACTGGAGATCTCGAGATCGTGGTGGTCGACGATGGATCAGCGGATGAAACCGCCAGCGCCGCTCGTGATGGGGGTGCTGATCTCGTCATCGAATTGCCGATGAATCGGGGCAAGGGCGCGGCTGTACGCGCGGGTGTGCTGGCAAGCAGGGGGCGCACGGTGGCTTTCACCGACGCTGATCTGGCTTACTCACCAGGTCAGTTGTTGCCGATGCTCAACGCGGTGGAGGCTGGTTGCGATGTGGTGATCGGCAATCGGTACGCAGAACACTCCGTAACCCGCGGTGAGGTTTCGGGTTTGCGCCGTTTGGGGAGCCGGGCAGTGAACTTGTTTGCGCGAATCTTGTTGTCAATCCGTTATCGAGACACCCAGTGCGGTTGCAAGGCGTTTCGTTCAGATGTGGCCAAGACTCTGATGAAATCCGGGCAGATCGATGGTTTCGCTTTCGACCTCGAGATGCTATTTCTTGCTGAGCGTTCCGGTTTTGCAATATCGGAAGTTCCGGTGACGGTGGTGAACAGCGATTCCTCAACGGTTCGGGCGTTGAGCGACGGAATCAGAGTCGCGCGCGACATCAGTTTGATCCGACGTCTTGGCAAGCGTGGACAGTACGCAGCCGCCGTAGACTCGTCGTATGGCAGATGACGAGACAGCCGAAGAGACGTCGGACCCTGCTCCCGAAACGGGTGACGGCGGCAACGAAGACTCACCTGATCAAGACGCCGCCGAGGCGCCTTCAGGTGAGTCCGCGGAGATGCCCGTTGACCACAAAGAGCCTCTGACTCCGAATCGAGCGGCCAAGCTGGCCGGTATCGGAGTGCTAGCTGCGTTTCTGGTCGCGGTGATTGTCGTTGCCGCGCTCTGGGCCGTCGACGCGATCCTCGACGACGATTACGAATATTATGAACCGCAGGATTCAGACGACGCATGGTTTCAATACGTTGAGCCCTCGGCCCTCAAGGACGGCGACAGTGCCTGCCGACCCGACGCTTTGTGGGGCGGCGACGGGAAGGGTCCGTTCGCCTCTCACGAACAATGGATTTGGCCCGACAAGGATCACTCTGACAGCCGAGGTTTCGCAACCAAAGATGGCGCTTGCGGGATGCCTTTCGGGTCCCGAGCCCGCACGGGTCCCGTTGTGGTTGTCGTTCTCGGTGGTGCAGGTCTCGGCAGTGGTGGAGGTCTAGGGGACTGGGGTTACGCAGAAGGCTTCGGATTCGGCGGAGGTGGGGTCGGACCCCGTGGCCTGCTACCGAACATCCTGCCGTTTTCAGATGATCCGTCCACTCTGATGGACTTTTTTGGTGCGTCTGGTCTTGAGTTGCCGGAGTTGCAAGACGAGTTGAGTCTTGAAGCGACGGAATTGGACAACGAAGCACCACCAGCGGTCGAAGGACTGACTCCAACTTGACCGTTCACGTCACGCCGGTGAGTTCACCGGACAGCAATTCGACTAGCTAACGTGCATGCTTCTCGTGGCCGGGACGGGAACTTTGCGCTCGGCTAGTGTCGAGCACTATGGATGAGCATCCGACTCCCATTGAGTCAGAACTGGGAGAGCAGACGTTCGTAAAACCAAAGAAAATGAAGACGAAGGCCTACAACCGCGAACTGGCCCGACTGCAAGAGGAACTTGTGCGATTGCAGCGCTGGATCCGCCATAAGGGTCTCAAGGTGGTGGTTATCTTCGAAGGGCGCGATGCGGCCGGCAAGGGCGGGGTGATCAAGCGGATTACCGAACGGCTCAATCCGCGGGTGGTTCGGGTGGTGGCTCTCGGTACGCCGAGCGACCGGGAGAAGACCCAGTGGTGGTTCCAGCGGTACGTGGCCGAGTTGCCCGCGGCAGGGGAGATGGTGCTGTTCGACCGTAGCTGGTACAACCGTGGTCTGGTAGAGCCGGTGATGGGGTTCTGCACCGATGAGGAGTACCGCGAGTTCCTGCGGTCATGCCCGGAGTTCGAGCGGATGCTGATCCGGTCGGGGATCGTTTTGATCAAGTACTGGTTCTCGGTGAGCGACGCCCAACAAGAGCGTCGCTTCCAGAGCCGGATCTCTGACCCGGTCAGGCGCTGGAAGTTGTCACCGGTTGATTTGCAGGGTCGATCCCGCTGGGTTGACTTCTCCAAGGCCAAGGACACGCTGTTCGCGCACACCGATATCAAGCAGGCCCCGTGGTATGTGGTCAACGCCGACTCCAAGAAGAAGGCCCGATTGAACTGCATCTCTCACCTACTGTCGCAGATCCCCTACGAGGCGGTCCCGTGGGAGGATGTCGAACTGCCCGAACGACAGTCGGCAGTGGGCTACGTGAGGCCGCCGATTTCGGATCAGACGTTTGTGCCCGAGAAGTACTGAGTTCCAAGTCTTGTGCCCCAATACGATTGCCTACCCGCGCATGCTCTAGATTTCGCTGCGTGGGCACAGACTTCGATGCGATCTTCAAGGCATATGACATTCGCGGCATAGTCCCGGACCAGTTCGATGCCCACGGGGCGAGAGCTATCGGCGGGGCGTTTGCCCGATTTGTGCGGGCCTTGGGGGATACGTCGATTCTAGTGGGTCGTGACATGCGGCCTGACGGTGAGGAGATGGCTGCTGCGTTTGGTGACGGCGCGATGTCCCACGGAGTTGATGTGGTCGATGTGGGGCTGTGCGCCACCGACATGCTGTATTACGGGTCGGGTCACCTGGGCATGCCAGGGGCGGTTTTTACGGCTTCGCACAACCCGGCGGGCTATAACGGAATCAAAATGTGTCTCGCCTATGCAGCGCCCATTGGTGCTGATTCTGGGCTCACCGAGATAAAGCAGATGGCGATTTCCGGCCCCGATCCTGCAAGCAGATCCGGTAGCCGCAGACAGGTCGACCTTCTTGACGGATATGTCACCCATGTGCGCTCCTTCGTCGATCTCAGTTCTCTGAAACCGCTGCGAGTGGTGGCCGATACGGCCAACGGCATGGGGGGCTTGGTCGTCCCGCCGGTTTTCGTGGGTCTTCCGTTTGAACTTGACCACATGTACCCTGAACTTGACGGCACATTCCCGAACCATCCTGCTGACCCCATACAGCCTGAGAACTGCAAGGATCTCGCCGAAAGAGTGCTGCTGAACGGTGCCGATATCGGTCTGGCGTTCGACGGCGACGCAGATCGAGTGTTTCTGATCGACGAAAACGCTCGGGCTGTGTCGGGATCATTGACCACCGCCATGGTCGCTCGCTCGATCCTGGCCCGTGAACCCGGCGCGGTCATTGTCCACAACTTGATTTGCTCCAAATCGGTGCCTGAGGTCATCGCCGAGGGCAATGGAACAGCTGTACGAACGCGAGTCGGTCATTCGTTTATCAAGCAGGTGATGGCCGAGACTGGGGCCGCCTTCGGTGGTGAGCATTCCGGGCACTACTATTTCCGCAACAACTTCGGAGCCGACAGTGGCTTGATTGCCGCACTAGTGGTGCTTGAAGCGTTGAGTGAGCATTCCGCAGGTCTTGCTGATCTCGTTTCAACGCTCGATCGCTATGCCGCCTCGGGTGAGATCAACACGAAAGTGCCCGACACGGCCGCGGTGATCGACAAAGTGGCCGGTGCCTTTGCTGCGGCCGAGCAGGATCGGATGGACGGTCTTACCGTCGATCTCGGTGACTGGTGGTTCAACTTACGTCCCTCCAACACTGAGCCACTTCTTCGTCTCAACCTCGAAGCAAGAACCCAAGCCGAAGTTGATCTTCGGGTGCAAGAAGTTCTGGCCCTGTTCGCTTAGGCGCGTCCGTCTGCGGTCGGTTTCTGGTTGACTGGGATACATGACCCTCGATATCCGCCTCCTTGAGATTCTGGCGTGCCCGATTGACCGCGGTCCGCTCCTCTATTTCGCCGATGAAGAAATGCTCTACAACCCGCGCCTTCGCAAGCATTATCGCATTCACACCGGTGACATTCCGGTGATGCTGCCAGAGGAAGCAGTTGATGTGGATGCTGAGGAACATTCTCGCCTATTGGCGAAAGCCGAAGCGGACGGCATCGCTCCGACCTCGCGGAACTGACGTCTAGCCATGCCATCTCCAGGATTGCTTGAGGCTGTGCGCCGTCTGCCTAATCAAGTGCGTGACGTAGCTGTTGCGGCCGCCGACACCGAAGGCCTCCCCGACAGGCGGGGCATCCGGATGGTCGTGATCTTCGGGGTGGGTGCTGGCAGAGTTGCCGGAGATGTCATTGAGGCACTCTCGGAGTTTCACGCGTCTGTTCCGGTGATTTCCGCTGGAGCTATGACTCAGTCATGGATCGACGACTCCACGCTGGCGATTGTTCTGTCGCCTTGGGGCGAGGAGGCCGGGACCGTACCGGCCTTGGAAGATGCGCTGGCAGCTGGTGCACGAGTGGTCGCCGTCACTTCCGGCGGTGAACTCGGCAAGGTCTGCGCCCAAAGGGGCGTGCCGGTTGTGCCCGTTGATCCTCAAGCGGGTCCGGCTGTCGGGTTGGGCGTGTTGATTGTGCCTGTCTTGGTGCTTCTTGAACGTCTAGGTGTTGCAACTGGAGTCAACCGAGTGATCTCAAACGTTGCAGCCCAGTTCCAAGACCGCCATCGGTCACTTGACAACGAAGCTGACGCTATCGAAAGGCTTGGGGAGGTTCTGCGGGGCAGGATCGCGATCGTGACGGGAGCGGGGGCTGTAGGTAAACACGCGGCGCGTCGATGGGTTATGGAACTTGACCGCGTAGGCAATACTCCTGCTGTTCGCCGTTCTCTCCCAAGGAATCCTTCAGACGTTTCCACGAGCCTCAGGCTGGCCGCAGAGAGCAAAAACGGAGTGGTGGTCATCGTGTTGCGGCATGATTTCGAACCCCAAGGACTTGATGGTGGAGTTTCTTTGCTTGAGGACTCCTTTGACGAGGTCCACACATTTTCGGCCAACGGCAACGACCCGTTGTCACAAATGCTTGATCTGCTTTTGTTGGCAGCCGCCGTCGGTTCTCGGCTGGCGCGTAGTAGCGCCGGCTAAGAAGTTGATTGGCTCGCTTGGATGGTGTTGATCGATGGCGCGGTAAAGGACTACGACTGGGGTTCGGTCACGGCGATCCCCGAGTTGCTGGGATGGCGTGCCACTGGTGAGCCGGTGGCGGAGTTGTGGTTTGGCGCACATCCGTTTGGGCCGGCGGTGTTGCGTGAATCGGACATTCCGCTCGACGAACACATAGAGGTCGATCCCACGGCCGCTTTAGGCGCCGCGGTTGCGGCTGAATTCGGTTCGCTTCCCTTTTTGTTGAAGGTGTTGGCTGCTGGGGCCCCACTCTCTTTGCAAACGCACCCCTCGACCGCGCAGGCTCTTGCAGGATACGAGCGGGAAGAATCGCAGGGCATTGACCGCGATGGCGAGAATCGCTGTTTTCGTGATCGGCGACACAAACCGGAGTTGATCTGTGCTCTAACCGAGTTCAGCGCTCTTTGCGGATTCCGTGAGCCACAAGAGTCGCTTGAGCTGCTCGCCACGATCCCGACCGAGGCTCTTGAGCCGGTAAGAGCCAAACTCACTGCTGAGCCATCAGCTAGCGGTGTTCGTGGCCTTCTGGAATGGTTGCTGTTGCAAAGTAGAGAGGCCGCTGCGCATCTGGTGGAGTCGGTGGTAGCGGCTTGTTCGAGAGAGTCTTCGATGCCGTTCGCGGCGGAGCGGGAGATGGTGGTCGAACTCGGCCGCCAGTATCGCCAAGACCCGGCGGTGGTGATCGCATTGCTGTTGAATCTGGTGACGCTGCAACCGGGCGAGTCGATTTTCTTTGGGCCGGGCAACCTTCACGCCTACCTGCGGGGCACGGGGGTGGAACTCATGGCCAATTCCGACAATGTTGTGCGCGCCGGTTTGACGACCAAACACGTGGACGTAGTGACCCTTCTAGACATAGTTGAAACCACCCCGGTTACCGTTGATGTGCAGCGTCCGTCAGCAGTTGACGGGGTGGTCCGCTACCGAAGCGCCGTCCCAGAGTTTTCACTGCAGCGGATTGATCTGAATGGGGTAGTCCAGATCGAACAGGGACCCGCCATCCTGCTGTGTACAGCAGGTCATGCGCATTTCGAAGGCCAAGCCACCGAATACCCACTGGCGCGAGGTGCCGCGGCCTGGATGCCGGCCTGTGATGGAACCGCACGGCTGAATGGCGCCGCTACTGTGTTCCGCGCGGGTCTCGGTCCCTCTTAGAATTTCGGGCCTTAGGATGGGGGCGCGGGCACAGCAGAGATGGTGTCAGTCGACCCGTGCCCGCCTCTTCCCGTCATTTTCTAGGAGTGTTGTTCGGTGACCCATACCCCTGACTACAAGGTCGCGGATCTGGATTTAGCAGAGTTCGGCCGCAAAGAAATCCGCTTGGCTGAGCACGAGATGCCGGGTCTCATGGCGTTGCGGGGCAAGTACGCAGACGATGCCCCCTTGAAGGGAGCGCGGATCGCTGGTTCGTTGCACATGACCGTGCAGACAGCGGTGCTCATTGAGACTCTCACTGCTTTGGGCGCCGATGTGCGCTGGGTGAGCTGCAATATCTTCTCGACCCAGGATCATGCTGCCGCCGCTGTTGCGGTAGGCCCTGACGGCACAGCAAATGACTGCCGCGGTACTCCTGTATTTGCTTGGAAGGGTGAAACCCTCGAAGAGTACTGGTGGGCAACCGAGCAGCTGTTCGTGTGGCCCGATGGTGAAGGCCCCAACCTGATTCTCGACGACGGCGGCGACGCCACCATGCTGGTTCACAAGGGTTTGGAGTTCGAGAACGCCGGCGCGATTCCAGATGCATCTGAAGACGACCCCGAGGAATGGCAGGTGTTCTTGGATCGCCTGCGTGATATTGCGGCACGCGACTCGCGGTTCTTCTCCCGAATCGCGCCCCGGATACGCGGTGTTTCTGAAGAGACAACTACCGGTGTTCACCGTCTCTACCAGATGATGGAAAGCGGCGAACTGCTCTTTCCGGCGATCAACGTCAACGACTCGGTCACAAAATCCAAGTTCGACAATCTTTACGGTGTTCGCCACAGCTTGATCGACGGCATCAACCGTGCCACCGACGTGATGATTGGCGGCAAGGTGGCGGTTGTCTGCGGTTTCGGTGATGTGGGAAAGGGATGTGCGGAGTCACTCGCCGGCCAAGGCGCTCGGGTGATCGTCACCGAAGTCGATCCCATTTGCGCTCTGCAGGCCGCCATGTCCGGCTACGAAGTCAACACGCTCGAAGCTGTCGTTGACAAAGCCGACATCTTCATCTCGGCCACTGGCAACAAGGACATTATCTTGGCCGGCCATATGGCCAGAATGAAACATCAGGCCATCGTCGGCAACATTGGACACTTCGACAACGAACTTGACATGGCCGGACTCAAGCGAATGTCTGACGTGCGCAAAGTCAACATCAAGCCTCAGGTCGATGAGTATGTGTTTCCTGACGGCCATTCGGTCATCGTGTTGAGCGAGGGTCGGCTCTTGAACCTAGGGAACGCCACCGGCCATCCGAGCTTCGTGATGAGTTGCTCGTTCACCAATCAGGTGCTGGCGCAGCTGGAACTGCACACCAACGCTGACACTATTGAGATGGGCGTGCATGTGTTGCCTCGCACACTCGATGAAGAGGTGGCACGACTCCATCTCAATGCGCTGGGTGTGAAGCTGACCACGATGAACCAGGACCAAGCTGACTATCTGGGAGTACCGGTCGGCGGTCCCTATAAGCCCGACTACTACCGCTACTAGTCGAATAGTCATGTCCCGTATCGAATTGGCAATTCTGTTCCCGTCCGCGTAGAGCAGTAGATTCGCCGGATGACTTCATGTGACAGAGGTGTCTGGTTCGCGCCTGAGGGGTTGACAGGTTCACAGCTGACTGATTTTGGTCGGCGGGTCGAAGAACTCGGTTACTCAACACTTTGGGTGGCGGAGACTTTCGGACGTGACCCGTTTGCTCAGTTGGCGGCGATTGGCGCAGCGACTTCCTCTTTGAGATTGGCCTCCGGTATCGCCAACATCTACAACCGGCATCCAGGTGTGATGCTCCAGGGCGCCAACACTGTCGCCGAACAAACCGGCGGCCGCATGATCTTGGGATTGGGGGTTTCGAGTCCGGCGATTGTCAGCAGGGTACGCGGCATCGAATACGGCAAGCCGTTGTCGTTCATGCGCGACTACCTGGAAGCCATGGACGCCGCTCTCTACACCTCCGTTGCGCCGCCACAGGAGGTGCCTCGCGTGCTTGCTGCGCTCGGACCGAAGATGCTTGAACTCGCAGCGCAGCGCTGTGCGGGCGCGCATCCCTACAACACCACACCAGAACACACCGCATGGGCCCGTGGGATAATCGGCTCGGAATCGGGCCTCTATGTTGAGCAGAAGGTGATGCTCACAACAGACCCGTCTGTAGCCCGTGAAACTGGTGCGAAGGTGCTGAAGTTCTATTCCCGGGCGCCGGGATACCGCAACGCCTGGTTGCAGATGGGCTTCTCCGAAGAAGATATCGATGGTCTCAGCGCCAAGCTTGTTGACGGCTTGGTGGCTTGGGGCGATGTTGACGCCATCGAAGCGCGTCTCGCGGAACACGCTGAGGCGGGTGCGTCGCACATCTGTATCCATCCTCTTCATCCCGACTCTGGCCAAGGTGCCGTTGACGATGCGGTGTTGGCTGCGCTCGCTCCAACACCCAAGCTGTCCACCTGAAAGCGAGCGCGGAATCATGGAGCAGTTGAACGGAAAGGTCGCGGTAGTCACCGGTGGAGCTAGTGGTATAGGCAAGGCAGTGGCGCTGGCGTTGGCAGCCGAGTCGATGAAGGTCGTCGTTGCCGATATTGAGCAACCACCCCTCGATTCCACCGTTGCCGAGATGGAACTGGCCGGTGGTGTCGCTCTGGGTGTGCTCTGCGATGTTTCCGACTGGGAATCGGTGGATGCCTTGCGAGCACGCTGTGAGACGGCTTTCGGGCCTGCAGATGTGGTGATGAACAATGCTGGTGTTGCTGGTGGCGGTTCGATCTCCATGGTCGATCTCAAGGCTTGGGAGTGGACGCTGGCAGTTAATCTCTGGGGCGTCATCCACGGCGTGAAAGCCTTCGTACCTGCGATGATCGAGCAAGGGTCAGGCCATGTGATCAACACCGCCTCGATCGCCGGTCACCTCACGTCGATGGGCATGGGCGCCTACAACACCAGCAAACATGCCGTAGTCGGTTTCAGTGAGACGTTGCAACAGGAAATGCTTGAGGGCAACACCGGTGTCGGTGTGACTTGTTTGTGCCCCGGATTCGTCGCCACCAACATCATCAACAGCGAAAGGAACCGGCAAGAGCGATACCGCGAGGCCGGTCCGGACCTGAGTCTGGATGTGGGCGACGATTTGGATGGTGCGACGTTGGGAGATGCGTCCTCTGCGATCGCGGATCTATATGCAGCACAGATGGACCCAGCGATAGTCGCAGAGCAAGTTGTTTTGGCGATCAAGTCCAACCAGTTCTGGCTTTTCACCGATGACCTGGCAGACGGTATGATCCGAGAGCGCCACGCCGACATCGAACGGAAGGCAACGCCGACTCAGCGTTCACATCTCGTGGAGCTGATGATGCTCAAAGGAGACTCATGAAGGTTTTGGTGACGGGAGCGACGGGGTACCTGGGAAGCCTCGTAACCAAGCGGTTGGTGTCCGATGGTCACGACGTGCGACTCTTGGTGAGAACTCCGACAAAGGTCGACCCGTTGATGGACAAGCTGGCTGTTGACGTGTCGGTGCTTGAGGTGGTGACCGGTGATATCACCGACGCTGCTTCTGTAAGCGCTGCGGTGCATGGCTGCGAAGCTGTGGTTCATTGTGCGGCGATAGTGGCGACAGACCCGGCGCAGGCGAAAGCAATGGACGAAACCAATCTGGCCGGTGCTCAGAATGTTCTCGGGGCCGCGGTCGCAGCAGGTTGCGATCCGATTGTGCACGTTTCGTCGGCTGCTGCACTGTTCCCCTTCCAGACCGATCCGGTGACCGCAGATCATCCGGTCATGGGCAACGACGAGGCTTACGGCCGGAGCAAGGCTGATTGCGAACGCTATGCCCGCAGTCTTCAAGATGAGGGAAAGCCCATTGTGACGGTGTATCCGTCCGGGGTAATAGGTCCAGATGACTGGACAGAATCGATCAATCTGTCGTCTGCGATCATGTGGTTTGAGAAGGGTTTTCCGATAGCCAAGGGGCTTAGCGGCAACTATGTCGATGTCCGGGACGTTGCGGCTGTTATCTCAGCTTCGCTGAAACCGGGCCAGGGTCCGATGCGGCTGATGGCCTTCGGTAGCCATGTGAATGCCAAAGAACATGTAGCGGCACTTACCGAAGCGACTGGAGCGAAGATCAAGACCTTCCCGACGCCGCGTTGGTTCATGTGGACTTGGGCGCAACTCGGCGATATCACCAGGCGTTTTGACAAGGACATAGTGATGACCAGCGATGGCTACGACTATTTGTTCAATTGCAAGCCTGGGGATGATTCTGCGACCTCCGTGGCGACCGGTGTGGAGTTCCGCCCGTTGGTGGAAACCTTTCGCGACATGGCTCGATGGATGTATGAAGCCGGTCACGTGCAGGGTGAAAAAGTAGGGTTTCTCGCCCGGGACTAGATGGGCCTGTCACAGGGCGTGCTTAGGGTGCGCCTATGTCAATCGACAATTCTCTGCACGAGGTGATTTCGGTGTGGCCCCATGAAGGCCGTGCCGCGGAGTTGGTGTGCAAGCTGAAATATGGCCGGGCCACCGTTGCGGTTTCAGAACTGGCGCAGGCTATGGCGGACGTAGCCCCCGAAGTTGATTTTGTGACCTGGGTTCCGGCGTCCCCTTCGCGTCGTCGCCAGAGAGGGTTTGATCAAGGCGAGTTGCTTGCCCGCGCGCTGGCGCGCCGTCGGCGCGTTCGCGTCCGGCGGTTATTGCGGCGATCCGATGATGATCCTCAAACCGGTCGTGATCGCGAAGGTCGAGTTGCTGGGCCTCAATTCGAATCATGTGGTCCGGCGTTACGATCCGAGCCCACCGTTCTGGTTGTTGATGATGTTTCGACAACGGGCACGACACTGCGCTGTGCTGCGTCGGTGCTGCGGTCTCGGGGAGCGGGCACGGTATATGGTCTGGTCGCCACGCGGTCGACGTCACCGTGAGCGCGCTGCGAGCGACTTGGACCGGAGTTATTTTCCAGTATGTCGTCCCGGTTTCGCTCGGTCTCCTAACATCGGCTTGCATCAGAGGTGGTCCGACGATCTACTATCGGACTACACCACAATCAGGAGGTAGGGCATGGACGTCTCCATCAGCGCTCGGCATGTGAATGTCACGCCGCGACTGGAGGAGGTGATCCACGAGAAAATCGGCCAGCTAGACAGGTACCTTGACGCGCTCGACTATGCGACCGTTCATTTTGACGAAGCACGAAATCCTCGGATCGCGGACAAAGAGTTCTGTGAGATTGTCTTGAAAGGCCGAGGTCACCACCTGCGGTGCAAGGTACGTGCCCCTGACCCGTTTACTGCTATTGACTTGGCTGAAGACAAGCTGCTGCGGCAGATTCGCAAACTGCGAACGAAACTACACCGCCGACATCATGGCACTGGAGCAACCATCCGCTCAGGTGTGGACACACAGCTGAGCAACGTCGCCGTGGCCGATCAGGTAACCGATCTTGACTTTACAGAGGAGCGGATTCCCCAGATCGTCAAGACGAAACGATTTCATCTCGGTCCGTTGACCCCCGATGAAGCAGTAGAGAAGATGGAAAACATGGACCACGGCTTCTTTTTCTTCATCAACAAAGAAACTGCGCGCTCAGCCGTTGTGTACCGTCGTGATGACGGCGATGTCGGCCTGATCGACGAAGCCGGATAGCAACGGCAAGTCTCGTCATTCTGTCCCAATTGTGGGACCAGAGGTCGGTAGAGTCTTGGGTAGCTATGAGTGTATTCAAGCGCGTTCTTCGCAGCGGCGAGGGCCGCAAACTCAAGTTCCTTCAGGCATTGGTACCGGACATCAACGCCCTTGAACCCTCCACAGAGGTGTTGTCCGACGACGCGCTGCGAGCCAAAACCGGTGAGTTTCGGACCAGGCTGGACAACGGTGAGAGCACCGATGATGTGCTGTTCGAAGCCTTTGCTGTGGTGCGTGAGGCGGCGCGACGGGTGCTCGGCCAGAGGCACTACGACGTGCAACTCGTAGGCGGAGCGGCTTTGCATATCGGCGGGGTTGCGGAAATGAAAACCGGCGAAGGAAAGACCCTTACTTCAACGCTTCCAATCTATCTCAACGGATTGACCGGTAACGGAGTTCATATTGTCACCGTCAACGATTATCTGGCCCGCCGCGACTCGGAATGGATGGGCCAAATTTACCGTTGGCTCGGACTCGAAGTCGGACTGATAGTCCCCGGCAACCGCGATTCCAATTTCAAAAGAGTTCAGTACGCCGCCGAGATCACCTACGGGACCAACAACGAGTTCGGTTTCGACTATCTGCGTGACAACATGGCCACGAGCCGTGCACGCCAGGTGCAACGGGGACATCACTATTGCATCGTCGATGAGATCGACTCGATCCTGATCGACGAGGCCCGCACGCCGCTCATCATCTCGGGTCGTGTGGCTGATGCGGCCAAGCTGTACACCAAGTTTGCTTCGGTGGCTCGAGGTCTGCGCCGCGATCTCCACTACGAGGTAGACGAGGAGAAGCGCACCGTGGCCCCTCTCGAAGAGGGGGTTCACGCCGTTGAGAGGGCTCTTGGAATCGACAATCTCTACGACCAGGTCTCGGCCAACCTGGTGCATCAACTGCAAGCGGCACTGCGCGCTAAGGAGTTGTACAAGAGGGACAAGGAGTACATCGTCGAGAAGGGCGCGGTGAAGATCGTCGACGAGTTCACTGGCCGGATCCTTGACGGGCGACGCTGGTCCGACGGCCTACATCAGGCGGTGGAGGCTAAAGAGGGGGTTGCGATCAAAGAAGAGAACCAAACCCTCGCCACGATCACGCTTCAGAACTACTACAGACTCTATGACCGCCTCGCGGGAATGACCGGTACCGCCCAGACGGAGGCAGCGGAGTTCGCCGGCACCTACGGGCTGCAGGTGTTCCCGATTCCCACTCATCGTCCCCTCGCTCGAGCTGATGACGCCGACTTGATCTACAAGAGCGAAGACGGCAAGTTCTCGGCCTGCATCGAAGATTTGGCCGCTCGTTATGAGTCGGGTCAGCCTGTGCTGGTTGGCACGATCTCGGTTGAGAAATCTGAGAAACTCTCCCGTGCGCTGGAGCAGCGTGGGATACCCCATGAGGTTCTCAACGCCAAGCAACATGATCGCGAGGCCGAGATCGTTGCTCAGGCCGGGCGGCTCGGCGCGATCACGGTGGCTACCAACATGGCTGGTCGCGGTGTCGATGTGTTGTTGGGGGGCAACCCCGAGGGACTTGCTGAGCGTGATACGAGTGCCAAGGGTCACGACCCCCAAACCGAAGAAGGTCAAGCCTTCTACGCCGAGCGTCTTGCAGTCCATACCGAAAAGACCGAGCGTGAGCGTCAAGAGGTCATCGACCTGGGGGGCCTCTACGTTCTCGGCACTGAAAGACATGAGAGCCGTCGTATAGATAACCAGCTTCGGGGTCGCTCCGGTCGCCAAGGAGACCCCGGGCAGAGCAGGTTCTATCTGTCGCTGGAAGACGATCTGATGCGCCTGTTCGCGACGGGCGCAATGAACTGGGTGATGGATCGCGCTCTTCCAGAGGACCAACCGATCGAAGCCAACATGGTTACCAAAGCCATCGAGCGTGCCCAAAACACCGTTGAGCAGCGCAACGCCGAGACCCGAAAGAACGTTCTCAAATACGACGAGGTGATGAACGCGCAACGCAAGGTGATCTACGAACGCCGCTCTCAGATCCTTGACGGCGCTGATCTTCGCACCGAGGCGTTCGAGTACATTCAACTAGCCGTCGAAGGCGTGGTTGACACCCACTGCGAATCCGACATCTTCGAAGAGTGGGATCTCGAAGGGCTGATCACTGAAGTATCCACCCTATGGCCCACCAAGATCACCAAGTTGTCGCTTGCCAGCGTTCGCGACAGCAACGAACTGTTCGAACTGATCTACGACGAGGCCATTGAGATATACGAAGCTCGGGAATCTGAACTCACAGAAGAGGTTCTTCGCCAAGTCGAGAGACAAGTGATGCTTCTGGTCATCGACCAACGTTGGCGACAGCATCTCTCAGAGATGGATCTCTTGCGAGAAGGCATCCACCTGCGTGCCATGGGTCAAAAGGACCCAGCAATGGAGTGGCAGCGTGAAGGTTTCGAGATGTTCTCCAAAATGATGACGAGCATCTCAGTTGATTTTGTGAAGTACGTCATGCATGTGCAGGTGGCAAAGCAGACCGATGACCAAGAAACCGAAGAACCTGACGAGCAACAACTTGTCGGTGTGACTGAGCAGAAGCAGGCCGCTGCCGCGGGAACACCCGCGGCTGAGATCCCCTCTGCGGCTGCACCTCTCGTGAAACCGAACCAAGCCCCTTCGCGGACGCCGATCGTCAAAAGCGACCTCGAAAAAGTCGGCCGCAATGAACCCTGTCCGTGTGGCAGCGGCAAGAAGTTCAAGATGTGTCATGGCCGAACAGCGGCAAGGGCTACTCTGTAACGCTAACGATGCAGGACTTCACTGATCAACTTGCCGCGATCCGAAGTCGAGTCGAAGAAGCGTCCGGATACCTGAGGATCGCCGAGCTTGAGGCTCGCCGCCCTCAACTTGAGGCGGAAGCCTCACGAGCGGATCTCTGGGATGACCAAGACTTGGCCCGCAGAATCACCTCAGAGTTCGCGGCCGTGAACGAAGACCTGACACTGTTCAGCCGTCTATGCGCTGATCTTGACGATGTGGAGACGCTGCACGAACTTGCCCGTGAGGAGGGAGACGACTTGCTCAGCGATGAGATCGCACAAGCCTCCGCGGTGCTTGAAGCCAAGCTCGCCGACTTGGAGGTGCGCTCATTGTTTACCGGTGAGTTCGACGAGGGCGATGCTGTTTGTCAAATCAAGTCCGGGGAGGGAGGCACAGACGCTCAAGATTGGGCTGAGATGCTCATGCGGATGTACAACCGCTGGGCTGATCGACGGGGTTTCGAAGTTGAGATCACTGCGGTTTCGGAAGGTACCGAAGCCGGTCTTTCAAGTGTCGAATTTATTCTGAAGGGTCGCCATGCCTACGGTCTCATGCAGGCTGAGCATGGTGTGCATCGGCTGGTACGGATCTCGCCGTTCAACAACGAGGGCAAGCGCCAAACTGCTTTTTCAGCAGTACAGGTCGCTCCGTTTTTTGAAGAGGTGGCCAATGAGATCGATATCGACGAAAAGGAGCTTCGGGTCGATACTTATCGTTCTTCTGGTGCCGGCGGTCAGCATGTCAACGTTACTGATTCGGCTGTGCGCATCACCCATCTCCCCACGGGCCTGGTGACGAGTTGTCAAAATGAGCGCAGTCAACACCAGAACAAAGACCGTGCCACACAGATGATGGCAGCCAAACTGTTGGATCTTGAGCGCAAGAAGCGCGAAGCCGAAATTGCTGGGATTACTGGCGAACAGCACAACGTGGGTTTCGGCAGCCAAATCCGTAGCTACGTCATGCAGCCGTACCAGATGGTCAAGGATCTACGCACCGACCACGAGACTTCGCAGATTGAAGGAGTTCTCAACGGAGAGATCGAAGTATTCATGGAAGCTTGGCTTCGTTGGACGAGAGCACGGAACTCCACGGATTGACTCGGTTTGCTCCCTGCCCGCTGGTAGTGTCCCGCGGTCGGCTGATGTGGGCTTCGCGGCAGATCACAGCAACGAGAAAGACCGGATCGGGATGATCAAACTCAACAACGTGACCAAGGTTTACAAGGGCACCGTTGTTGCGGTCCGTGATGTCACCGTGGATATCGCCAAGGGCGAATTCGTGTTCCTCGTTGGCCCTTCGGGATCGGGCAAGTCGACTTTCATCCGATTGCTGAATCGTGAGGAACTCCCCGAACACGGGACCATCTATGTGGCCGGCAAAGATATCGGCACGCTTGGTGCCTGGAAGGTGCCTTTCTTGCGCCGCAACATCGGCTTCATTTTTCAGGATTTCAAGCTGCTACCCAAGAAGACCGTGGCCGAAAACGTTGCCTTCGCACTGGAGGTGATCGGCAAACCCCGACATGTGGTGCGCAAGCAGGTGCCCGCCATCCTTGAACTCGTTGGGCTATCAGACAAGATGGAAAACTTTCCCCAGGAACTCTCGGGGGGTGAGCAGCAGCGGGTGTCGGTGGCGCGCGCGTTCGTCAATCGCCCGCCGATTTTGTTGGCGGACGAGCCGACAGGCAACCTCGACCCTCAAACCTCGGTTGGGATCATGAAGTTGCTTGATCGGATCAACCGCACGGGCACGACTGTGGTGATGGCCACTCATGACCGCAGCATCGTCGACTCGATGCGTCGCAGGGTCATCGAACTCGACCGGGGTGTGGTTGTGCGCGACCAGGCCCGCGGCGTCTACGAGTAGGTTCTGATGGCACTGAGTCCGACATATGTTCTGCGTGAAACTGGCCAGAACCTGTGGCGCAACGTCTTGTCTTCGGCGGCGGCGATCATCACGATCGGTGTTTCGCTGTGGCTTTTTGGTGGCTTCTTTTTGTTCAACTATGCGGTTGACAATGCTACTGCTCGCTGGGAGGGCGGGATTGAGTTCGTAGTCTGGATGCAACCTGAAGCCACTGCCGAACAAGACGCAAACATTCGCAACAGCATCGAAGAGAGTCCGGCAATCAGGGAATGGATTTATGTCGATCAAAATCAGGCTTATGAAGAGTTCCGGGAGATTTTTGCCGACACGCCAGAGTTGATCGAGGTTGTTTCTCCAGATGTTCTGCCGCCGTCGTATCGGGTGGTTCCTGAGAATCCCGATGCCGATGTTGTGGCCGAACTGTCGGATCAGTTCGTCGGACGCCCCGGTGTGGAAGAGGTTGTTTCGGCTGACAAGACGATCCGTGATATTCAGCGGCTTGCCGACAAGGTGACCAGGGTTTTCTTGGTGGGTTCGGTAATTCTGCTTACTGCGGCCACGCTGTTGATCCTGACGAACGTCGTGAGCGCGATCCGTAGTCGCGGCGCTGAAATCGAGATCATGAAGGTGGTTGGCGCTACCAACTGGTTCATTCGCGTGCCGTTCATGCTTGAGGGTTTGGTCCAAGCGGTTATTGGGGCTATGGGAGCTTGGGTGGGTTTGAGGGTTCTGGATGAGACGGTCATCAAGGGGCTCAGTGAACCGGACAGCCTTCAGCTCATGCAGGGCTTTCGGGTTGATCAGGGCGAGTTCTACTCCACCAGCCTGCTTGTGCTGGGAATCGCAGTAGTTGTGTCGGGCATTGGTTCTGCGGTGGCTGTGACTCGCTATTTGGACGTCTGAGGACCGTTGTGGCCATTGATTTCACTTTGAGTCCGGAGCACGAAGCGATCCGGGGTCGGGTTCGTGAGTTCATCAACGACGTGGTGAAGCCGGGAGAGTCAGAGATCGAAGGCCATGGCGATGCTCCGGCGCTTGAGGGCAAGCAACGGGTCGAACGGCTGATCAGTTTGCGTAAGCAGGCATACGAACAGGGTCTTTGGCTTCCGCACATGCCAGTCGAGTGGGGTGGGATGGGTCTCGGCCATGTGGCGTTGGCGATGGTGCAAGCCGAGGCAGCCAAGTCGTATTACGGCCCGTGGGTGCTTAATTGTCAGGCTCCCGATGAGGGCAACATGCACACGTTGCTGCATTGGGCCACTCCCGCCCAGAAAGAGAAATACTTGAAACCGCTGTGTCAGGGCACCGTCTGGTCGTGCTTCGCGATGACTGAACCCGAGGTAGCCGGTTCTGACCCGACCCTGATCCGCAGCAACGGTTACCAAGATGGCGAGGAATGGGTTCTCAACGGCCACAAGTGGTTTATCTCGAACGCTCATCGTGCCAACTTCGCCATCCTTATCGTTCGGACCGAAGACGACCCGGATCTTCCTCAAGCAGCGAACACCGCTTTCATCGTTGACCTTCCCACGCCCGGCTGGACAGAAGTTCGACAGATCGAGACGATGCATGGCGGCACCGGACACTCTGAGATCCTCATCGAAGATTTGCGGTTGCACGAAAGTCAGATGCTCGGGGGTAGGGGACAGGGACACT
The DNA here is from genome assembly GCA_965249055.1 of Candidatus Aldehydirespiratoraceae bacterium. Taxonomy (GTDB): domain Bacteria; phylum Actinomycetota; class Acidimicrobiia; order Acidimicrobiales; family Aldehydirespiratoraceae; genus VXYK01. Next base: position 2,191,754 of record CBDFKX010000002.1, read on the forward strand.
TGCTTGGCCAGTACCGCCTCGGCCCAGCCCGTTTAGCTCACTGCATGCGTTGGATCGCTCAAGCCGAAACAGCGCTCGACATGATGGTGGACCGTTCGCTTTATCGCTACAGCCACGGTTCGATTCTGGCCGAGAAACAGGGTATTCAGTGGATGATCGCCGATTCGGCCATGGAGTTGTATCAGTGCAAGTTGATGGTGTTGCACGCTGCTTCGAAGATCGACGCCAACGAAGATTTCAAGTCTGAAGTGTCGATGGCGAAGCACTTTGTGGCGAATTCGTTGAACCGGATCATTGATCGCGCTATTCAGGTGCACGGAGCTCTGGGCTACTCAACCGACACTCCTCTGGCTCACATGTTTCAACATGCCCGGTGGGCGCGCTTTGCCGATGGGGCTGATGAGGTCCATCAGATGCGGATTGCTCAACGCACGATTGCTGCCTACAAGGACCACGGCACAACGAAGTCTGCTACGGGCAACCTTCCGGTCTAAGACGCGATAATTGTTGCGGCCGCTCGGGCGACTGTTGTTGACGCAAAGAAATCAGGGTTCTGAGCCGTGAAGAGCCTTACCGGGTCTTCAAAAGTGAACCTCCGGAAATCTGCGGGGCTGATGAGTCCCTTCTCCACCAACTCATATGCTTCGGGCAGCACTTCTCGTATGTCGGGCACGTCCCAATGTCCAATGTCTGAAGCGAAGATGGCGCGCATGGCGATACCGCCGGGAAGCAGGTCAGTTTGGTAGGCCAGCGCGTTCATGGGGTCGTCTGCTTCGCAGCCGAAATAGAAGCGGTCTCGAAAGATCTCGATCAGTTCATCTACGGTGGTGATCTGGCTTTCGGCCCATTCGTCGATGGTTGAGCGATCTTCGTCGGGGTCTGAGAGCATGGTGAGCGCGTAGTCGAGTTGCTCGATTCGTCTGGAGTGCTCATCGGTGCCGTGCCGGGTGAAGAGGGCTTGGAGTTGGTCTCGGTCGATTGCTGAGGGGTCGTAGTGTTTGATTCCGCCGGCGTTGCGTTTCTCGAAATGCCCGATGGCATCGCCCAACAGGTTGGCTCCCCACCCCACGCCGCCTTCGAGAAAAGCCCAGCGGAGGTTGGGGAAGCGCATGGGGGCACCACCGAGGAGCAATGAACGGGCCGCGGCTTCTCCGGCTGTGGCGAAGTTGCCGATGTGGTTGTAGACGTAGTTGGTGCGTGACGCGCGAGTGCCCCAGCCCTGTCCTGATGCGTGGAAGGTGGGGCAGACCCCGAGTTCTTCGCAGCGTTTCCAGACCGGGTCGTAGTCGTATTCGCTGTCGTGGCCGACACCGTTCATGAAGCGCGCGGCACGATGGTCTTGTGCGCCGGGCAACGGTCGGGGTATCACTCCCGAGAGCATTACGGCTTTTAGGCCGAGAGTGCCCACGGCATGGTCTAGTTCGGCGAGTGCCTCGGTTGGCGTGAACATCGGGATCGAGGCCACCGCAATCAGGCGGTCGCGGTATGGTTCGTAGGCTTGTGCCATATAGATGTTGAACGCCCGGGCCATGGCTTGGCGTAGCTCATCGTCGGGATAGGCGGTGACGGTCAATCCATATGTCGGGTAGAGGAGTGCTACGTCCACGCCGATTTGGTCGAGGCGCCGGTAGAGCAGTTCTGGGAGCATTGCTGTGGCCCGGTCAAGCGTGTTGCGTGCCGGTAGTCCCCACCAAGCGCTGCGGGTGACGCCAGCCTGTCGTCGAAGCTCAGTTGGCACTTGGCGAATGTTGGCGTTCCCGTTGACCATTTGGTCGAAGCGCTTGGCGACATCGTCACCTGCTATGTCGACGACAAGGTCACGTACCCAGGGAAGGAACTCGATGACGTGTCCATCAGTGTCGATGACGGGATGGTCAAGTTCGTCGAGTATCCGTGTGACTTCCGGTGTCGGTTCGTAGTTCATAGGTGTGCCATGTCGGGTCGTTTCGGGTTCAGGCGGAACTCTGTTGCGTGCCGACCTTGAGGTCTTTGAAGGGGATGCCCCTGTCGACGCTGATGTCGCGGGGGAGGCCCAATACCCGGTCTCCGATGATGTTGCGTTGGATCTCGTTGGTGCCTCCGGCGATTCCACCTTGCAGACTCGTCAGTGCCCCACGCTGCCAGCGACCATCGGACTCGTCTTCCCAGGCCACTCCGCCGGCACCGACGATTTCCATGGAGACGTCGCGGACTTGGTCCATGATGGTGGTGGTGGCGAGCTTGCTGATGGAACCGCCGGGTCCGGGGGTCTTACCCGCTTTCATCTCAGCTCGGGTACGCATCGAAACGAGCGACTGACAGGTCTCCATGGCGTAGATCCGCATGAGCTTCTGGCGCAGCACCAGGTCGCTGATGAGACCGCGTTTGGTGGCTTCTGCGATGAGCTGGTCGGCTCGATCATGTCGGACGCCTCCAGTGGCGCCGGTGCCGATGGCGACGCGTTCGTACATCAGCATGGCGGTGGCCATGTTCCAGCCGTTGTGGAGATCACCTAGGAGGTAGTCTGCGGGGATCTCCACATCGGTGAAGAACACTTCGTTGAAGTGGGTGCCGCCGTCGATCTGGTGAATGGGGCGAACCTCCACTCCGGGGATGTCCATCGGCACAATGAACATCGAGATGCCAGCGTGTTTTGCGACGTTTGGATCAGTGCGGGCGATTACCACGCCGTAGTCGCTGACGTGAGCGAGGGTGGTCCATACCTTCTGGCCGTTGATGATCCAGGTGTCGCCGTCGCGTTCGGCTCTGGTCTGGAGGCTGGCAACGTCGGATCCTGCCCCTGGTTCTGAGAACATCTGGCACCAGACGGTGCGCCCACTGATGTTGTCCGCCAAGAATTTGGTCTTTTGTTCGTGGGTGCCGTATTCGGCCAGCATCGGCAGGCACATACCGTGCGAGATTGTGAACTCAAAGCTCATATTCGGGTATTCGGCGTAGGTATCGCGCCAAACTCGATCGTGTGCTCGCGTGAGTCCGGCTCCTCCGTATTCGGTTGGGTAAACGATGCCGGCGAGTCCCGCTTCGGCTAGCGCTCGCTGGAACTTCTTGTTGGCGGCGAGTCGCTTGACACCGCGAGGATCTGGAGTGCCTTCGCTGTGCACTCCGACGGCGTGTTCGTCGAGGAAGGCTCGGCAGCGTTGCTCGAACTCAGCCAGTTCAGTTTCAGTAACAGTGTCCGAAGACATCAATCCTCCCCTAGGCGAGCGGTTGGCGCTAAAACTACCCGTGTAACGGCTTTCGCTGCGATTCGGCCGATTGTTGACTGGTTGTTGGTCATGGTTGGCCAGATGTCCAGTTGGACAGTCTTGCGATGTTGTTTCGGCGATGTGATGGCCGTGATGGCAGCGTCGAACAGACTGAGCTTGCGATGTTGTTTAGTCGATGTGGCTTGCGGTGATTGTTCTCGTGCGAGACTGAACCGGTGTTGAACCTCGAGGCAACTGAGGATGTGGAACTACTGCGTGAGACCACTGCGCGCTTCCTGGCCCAGACCTGCGATTTGGCGGTAGTGCGAGAATTGGCCGATGACCCGGGGGGATTTTCTCCCGAATGGTGGCACCAGGGCGCACAACTTGGCTGGACCTCTTTGTTGATTCCTGACGAGTATGGGGGTGCCTCTGCTGGTGGAGCAGGCGCCGTTGAGCTTGCGACGCTTGCCGAGCAGTTGGGCCGGATGGTGTCGCCTGGTCCATTTCTGCCCTGCAACGTGGTGGCTTCGGCGCTTGCTACGGCGGGTTCCGACGAGCAACGCTCAGCGGTTCTCGGCGGCCTTGCCGGGGGTGATCTCGTGGCGACTTGGTGTCCGCCGATGTTCGGCGCGGCATCTGCGGTCCGTGTGGCTCAGCGAGACGGTGGTTTTGTGCTTTCTGGAACTAGTCCCGTGGTTGAAGCCGCAGCGCAGGCTCAGTGGTTGTTGGTGAGCTCCGAGGGGACTGAGGGACCGAGCCAGTTCCTGCTGCCGGTTGGCACTCCGGGGGTGGAGATCGCAACTCTCGAAGGGTTGGATCTGGTGCGACGCTTCGCTGGGGTTCGGTTTCACGACGTTGAGGTTGGCCAGCAGTGCCTCTTGGGAGAGGTGGGAAGAGCAGCCGATGCGATCGAATCGCAGCTTCAGTTGGCTCTCGTGCTGCAGTGCGCGGAGACTGCGGGGATCGTGGATCGCGTCTTGGAGTTCACGATCGAGTGGGCCTTTGATCGCTACACGTTTGGGAGGCCTTTGGCTTCTTATCAAGCGCTCAAGCATCGTTTCGCAGACCTGAAGCTTTGGTCTGAGTCGATCCAGGCGACTACCCAAGCAGCAGCGATCGCAGTCGCGCAGCAAGCCGACGATGCTCATCAGCTAGTCCGAGTCGCGAAGTCTTATGTTGGCGACCGGGCGCTTGAACTGATTCAAGACTGTGTTCAACTCCACGGTGGGATGGGTGTGACTTGGGAGCACGACCTCCACCTCTACCTGCGTCGGGCGACCGTGAATCGCAATCTCTATGGGACTCCCCGCGAGCACCGCATGGCGTTGGCGTCGGGTCTGTTGGCGCAGACCAGCGAGGCGTCATGACTGTGGACGAGCATCGGCAACTTGAATCCTCCGAGTCTGAAGACATCGATTCTGAAGACAGCGAGTCTTTTCGGATGCGAGCCCGTGCCTGGTTGGCCGACAATATGTCGCTGCTCAGCTCGCAAGCACCAAAAGTATCGTCATCGGAGCTTGATCAGCCAGTGGTTGATCGGGCTCGCTTCTTGCAGCGTCGGTTGTTTGACGGCGGCTTTGCCGGGCTGGTTTTCCCGAGGAAGTACGGGGGGCAGGGTCTCACGCCCGCTCATCAGTACGCATTCAATGAAGAGACCGTTGGCTATGAGATGCCGACACTTTTCAACGTTCCGACCTTGTCGATCATTGCCCCGACCCTGCTTGAGTTCGGCACTGAAGATCAGAAGCGACGCTACATCGCAGGTATCTTGCGCGGCGATGAACTCTGGGCGCAGCTTCTTTCTGAGCCGAGTGGCGGTTCAGACCTTGCCGGCGCGCTTACCCGAGCCGAGCGCGACGGCGATACCTGGGTGCTCAACGGGGCCAAAACTTGGAGCACTTTCGCCATTTTTTGCGATTATGCGATGTGTTTGGCCCGCACTGATTGGGGTGCAACGAAACATGGTGGACTGACCGTGTTTTTGATGAAGATCGATCAGCCTGGAGTCGATGTCGACTGGATCAGACAGTCCAACGGCGTCCGCGATTTCTGTCAAGAGTTCTTTACCGATGTGTGCCTTGATGCCGACAGTGTCATCGGTGAGGTGAACGGCGGTTGGGCGGTGGCGTCGGGTTTGTTGAACCATGAGCGGGCGTCGGGTGGGGGCTCTCGGTTCGCCCACGACGGGGGAGGGGCTCGAGTTGACGTCGGTGAAGACGATCTTGTCGACTTGGCCCGGAAGTTTGACCCAATCGACCCGCATCATCTGGATCTGCTCGGTGAGGCTCACACCTTGAGAATGGTCCATCGTCAGGTATCAGCACGGGTTTCCACGGGAATACAAACGGGTTATTACCCTGCCACTGCGGGAGCATTGCTTCGAATGTCGGTTGGGTTGCTTGGTGCCAGACGCGCCACCATCGGCATGGAACTCGCGACAACATCGTCGGTCAGTTGGCGAACGGATGACCCAACAGGCGAGTACGGCAACGACTACCTGTTCCGCCAAGCGCACTGCTTGGGCGGTGGTAGCACCGAAATGCAACGCAACATCATCAGCGAACGCCTGCTTGGTATGCCCCGCGAGCGTTCCGAGGACCGCAACCGACCTTTCCGCGACGTCCCCCGAACTCGCTGATAAGGGCCACTAGATCGCCCCACCGAATGCAGAAAACGGGCGTGCGTGCCGATCAGCCGGCCTGTTCTGAAGCGGCCATTGGTGGGTAGTAGCAGTAGTGTGAGGTGCCATGAACGGATGGATTGTGAAGCCGATAGGTGGTGTGCTCGGGGCTCGAGTATCAGGTATAGATTTGCGGGTTCGGCTGAGTGGCAGCGAGCGCGCTGATCTGTATGGGCTGCTGCTTGAGCATCTCGTCCTGGTGTTTCCGGGACAATCAATCGAAGATTCCCACCAGATGGACCTGCTGGCTGCGTGGGGGCGCCCATATATTCACCAGATCGGCCGGACTTCTGGGCTGACCGAGGCCAAGGTTGAGCGAATAGTCGACGATGAAGATCGGCCTCCCTACCAGGACAAATGGCATACCGATGTGACTTGGGACCCTGATGCTCCGATTTTGGGGTCTCTGCGAGCTATTGAGATGCCGACGCGGGGCGGAGACACCATCTTTGCCAACATGTATGCGGCTTACGACGGCCTTTCGGAGTCCTTGCAAGAGCGGCTCGATGGCATGACCGCTTGGCATGACATGGGACCCGGACAGTCGTTCATCTCCAAAGCTGGCGGGGAGTTGGTCGAGCGCACCCGTGCGCAGTTCCCGGGGGCTGAGCGACCGGTGGTCGCCGTTCATCCCGACACCGGTCGCCGTCACCTGAACGTCAACAAGAACTTCACCAGCCACCTGATGGGGTTTCACCGGGGCGAGAGCGATGCTTTGCTCAACTTCCTCTATGACCACGCAACCCAACCGAATTACACGATTCGCTACGAATGGTCCGAGGGCGACCTGATCGTTTGGGATGAGCGCTGCACCCAGCATTTCGCGGTCGCCGATCATTATCCCCAACGTCGCGAAATGGCCCGCCTCACGGTTGCCGCCTCGGCCTGACGTCTGGCCCCGAACCTGCCAGCGAAATCAATCTGAGGGGCCAGCGCGGCTAACACCCGTTGCTATCAGACGCTGTGGTTGGGGTATTCTCAGCGCTGTGGATCCCCGCCACGTCCTGATAGCGCTTGCCGTGATGATTGCTGTCGGCTGTGCCTCAAGCGAACAATCCGTGTCACCGTCAACGACCGGGAGTGGTGCCGTTCCGGAAACCACACTGGTATCGGAAACGAGTCAGCCAAGTGTGGGCAGCGTTGAGGTGCCCGAGTCCGATCACAGCGAACCGGAACCGACGACTGTGGAACTGGATTCGGATGAGCCTGGCCGACGACTGTGGAACTGGATTCGGTTGAGCCTGTGACTACGACCACGCTCGCAGCTGTGGTACCTGAGGTCGTTGAACCAGGCACGAGCGGCGTTGAGCAGGCCGAGGGTGATAGCAGCAGTTCAGCGTCGGACAACCTTCAAGTCACTGATCGGCCAGAATTCGTGGTCGCCGTGTTGCAGCGCCGCCTTGAAGCGTTGACGGTTAAACCGGAGAGACGTTCCGGTTATGACCGTGATCTGTTTGAGCATTGGGTTGATGCAGATGGCGACCGCTGCGATGCGCGCCGAGAGGTGCTGATTGCCGAGGCCATTGAGGTCCCACGTGTTGGAACTTCTTGTGCTCTGTCAGGCGGTAAGTGGTTCAGCGTCTATGACGGTGCCACCGAGACGGGCACGGGATCGGGGTTCGATGTGGATCACCTGGTGCCACTGGCTGAGGCGTGGGACTCGGGTGCTTATGGGTGGGACAGCGACACACGTCGTCGTTATGCGAACGACCTGGGTTATGCGCATTCGTTGGTGGCCGTGTCGAGTTCCTCAGACCGCCAGAAGGGTGCCGCAGACCCGGCAGAGTGGTTGCCGCCCGATGTCTCGGCGCGGTGCTGGTATGCCGAAGCCTGGATCGCAGTGAAGACTCGTTGGGAACTTTCGGTTGACGCGGGCGAGTTGCAGGCGTTGCGTACGCTCGTTGCGCAATGCGAGGACTGGGAACTGGGTAGCGCCCCGCTATCCGGATCGCCGGTCATAGCCGCGTCCACGACGGATTCAACACCGACGACGACTACGACTCTCACCGTGGCGGACGATCTGTGCCATCCCGCCTACATCCCGTGCTTGCCCAACTTGCCGGGCGATGCCATGAACTGTGGCGACCTGTCAAGTGCTCAAAAACCGGTTCAGGTGCGCACGATTGATGTTGATCCCTACCGTCTGGACCGAGACCGAGACGGCCGAGGCTGCACCAGCTGACACCAAGAAGCAGTCGGAGCACGCTGCCACCTTGGTTGAGGCGACGGCTAGCTGATGTATGACTTGTTAGCATTGGTTCTCCCCGACGAGAGGCAAGCCGTGGGTGACAGCCAGTATTGGTCCGCTACCGAGTGTTTGTCCGCCCTGCGTCGTGGCGACGTCAGTGCCGTCGAACTCGTTGATGATGCCATTGCACGTATCGAGGCCTTGAATCCTCGCCTCAACATCGTGGTGGCGACCGACTTCGAACGGGCACGTTCGAAGGCAATCGCCGCGGATGCAGCACTCGCTTCGGGCGAATCTGTTGGCCGACTCCACGGCTTGCCGATGACAGTCAAGGATTCGTTCGAAACGGCTGGCCTGGTCACCACCTGTGGAGCGCCCGAGCTCCGCGATCACGTGCCGGACACCGACGCTGTGGTGGTGGATCGCCTCACCGAAGCTGGTGCCATCGTGTTGGGCAAGACCAACGTTCCGCTGTTCCTAGTTGACTGGCAGAGCTATAACGACGTTTACGGCTTGACCAGGAACCCATGGGATCCAGAACGAACCGTGGGTGGCTCTTCGGGCGGCGCGGCGGCCGCGCTCGCCGCAGGATTCGTTCCTCTTGAGATCGGCAGCGATGTCGGCGGGTCCATCCGCATTCCTGCTCACTTCTGCGGCGTGTACGGCCACAAGTCGTCGCAAGGCATCATCCCCCTAGACGGACACCTCATGGGTCCGCCGGGGACACTGGCGGCTCCCGACCTCCTCGTGGCCGGCCCGATGGCGCGCTCACCGTTAGACCTGAGCCTTGCGCTTCAGGTGATGGCCGGTGCCGACCCAATGAACTCAAGCGGCTGGGGCCTGGGGTTACCTCCACCGCGTGGACGCGACCTCCGAGATCTGCGTGTCGCATACTGGTTCGACGATCCCCGGTCTCCGCTGGAGGGAGCCGTACGCGCCGAACTCGAAGCAACCGTCGCTGCGCTCAGATCCAGGACAAACGTCGTGGAGATCGACATCCCCTTCACCCTCGACGAAGTCCTGGACATCTACGCGCCACTCCTGGTGCCGATCTTCTCCCACGTAATGCCGGCACCGGCTCGTTATCTCGCGAGAGCGGCCCGCCCCGCCCTCCCCGTGTTGAGATTGTGCGAGCGGTTGGGTTACAACCTCGACCCGATACGAGCCGGTGCACTGACCGGGGCGGGACTTTCGCATAGGAAATGGCTCGATCTCAACGAACGCCGAACGAGACTGCGCTGGGCATGCCGCAAGCTGTTCAGCGAAGTTGACGTGCTTCTCACGCCAGCAGCTACGTTCACAGCACCCCATCACAACACCAAAGGCAGCAGCTACACGAGGTCACTTCGGGTTGACGGCAAACGACGCCCTTACACCGACCATCTTTGTTGGATCGCACTCGCCACAACTGCCCACCTCCCGGCCACGAGCGCACCCGTCGGAGTCACTCCAGACGGTCTGCCGGTGGACGTGCAGATCATCGGTGATTACCTCGACGACCAAACCACCATCAAGTTCGCCGAACTCCTCTCCGAAGTCCGCGGCGGGTTCCAGCAGCCGCCGTAGCGATGGTGGAGTCGGTAGATAGGTAGCCGCCGAGCGCGGCAAACAGCAAGTGTTCTGTAGTCAATTGGAGATGAGTGATGAAATTTTCGAACCCTGAGCGTCGAGGAGTTCTGGCGGGCGAGGTGTTCTCTCGCTGCTATTTGGTTGGTGAGTTCACATTGAGGTCCGGGCGTTCGGCCAGCCGATACTTCGACAAGTACCAATTCGAAAGCGACCCTGAACTCCTTAGGTCGTTAGCCGAGGAGATGGTGGCGCTTGTTCCCGACGAGACTGAGTTGCTGGCGGGTTTAGAGCTGGGCGGAATCCCAGTCGTTACGGCGCTTTCTGCGGCGACGGGCATTCCTGCTGTCTTCGTCAGGAAGGTCGCGAAGACTTACGGGACTGCTCGACTAGCGGAAGGGCCATCGGTTGAGGGCAAGAGAGTGTTGATTGTTGAGGATGTTGTGACCTCGGGAGGCCAGATTCGACTGTCGGCCTCCGATTTGCGAGATCTGGGCGCATTCATAGTTGGGGCGATCTGCGTGATCGACCGGGAAGAGGGCGGTTCTGAGATTCTCGCTGAAGATGGGATTGTTCTGTCGAGTTTGTTCGGAGGCGCTGAATTGGAAGCCGCGGGCGGCGCGGCCCGACCCGGAACTTGAACGCTGACAGCGAGTCGTCGACGACACGATGTGGATTCCGAAGGTTGGCGGTAGGTTCAGGGGCTATGTCGGGTGACCCAGCTACGCATGAAACAGAGGCCAGCCAACCCATCGGGTTGACTGAGGCGTACTCGGTCGAGAGTCCCGATGACAACCGTGCCCTGTATGCGGAGTGGGCCGACACCTACGAGTCCGAGTTCACCGTCCCTCGGCGGTATATTTACCCCCGCACTGCGTCCGAACTGCTGGTTGAGGGCTTCTCGGGCTCGGGACCGGTGCTCGATGCTGGCTGCGGCACGGGGCTTGTGGGCGAGCAACTCCGAGATCGTGGTATCGCCGTGGTCGACGGTATTGACATTTCGGTGGAGATGCTGGCCAAGGCTCGGGCCAAGACCGCCGCTGACGGCAGACCCGTCTACCGCAAGACCGTCGAGGTCGACCTCACCGGCCCCATCGACATCGCCAGCGACACCTATAGCGGCATGATCAGCACTGGCACCTTCACACACGGCCACGTCGGACCTGATGGCATCGACGAACTTTTGCGCATAGCCCGCCCCGATGCCCGCTGCGTGATCGGTGTCAACGCCTCGATTTTCGAGTCGGACGGCTTCAAGGATCGTTTCGAACGCTACGCGTCCGAGGGTGCGATCGACGGTCTTGAGGTCCAGTTGCGCCAGGTGTACGAGGGTGCCGACGGCAGCGACCCAAATCACATGGCTCAGATAGCTTTATTCACTGTTGCCTGAGTCGTTGCCAGCGGTTCTTGGGCCCGCCCGAGGGCTGACAGTGCCCCTTCTATTTCTGTCGCGTTCTATTTCTGTCGCGTCCCGCTAGCGGCGCAGCAGTTGTTTGACCCGCCGGACCGCTGGCGTCCACAGCCATTCGGGTTCGGTGAACCGGCGATAGTTCTGGCCGGGCAACTCCATGGGGTCGTAGTAGCGGTTGTCGGAGTTCTTGCTCAGGTTGTTCGTCCGCTTCAGAACCTGCAGGTGGGCATAGGCCGTCCCCTTGTGAGTCCAGCCCTGCCGCATGTAGTTCCAGTTGTCGGGCGCCAGTTGCTGCGCCGCGGTGAAGTGCCTCAGCGCACGCTCGCTGTCACCGATGGCTTCGAAGTGCAAGGCCAGCTTGAACGTCGCTTCTGCCAGAAGGGCGTCATCGTCGACGGGCTTGAGCCGCTCGGCTAGTTCCGTGCTCGACCAGACGTGCTCGCTGTCAGCTCCCCGTTCGATCCAGTCGCGAGTCGCCTCGGCGAATGCGTTGTCGCCCATGCGAACCTTGCCGATGCCGAACTTGATGGTCATCTCAGCCGGGTACACCCCTTCGTTGCTCCGAACGATCTGCCCGTCCTCGTCGATCCACGCGGCCGACGGTACGTTCACCCAGCCGAACTGCGAGCTGATCTCGTGGGTTGGGTCGACAACGCATCGGTAGGTCGGGGAGGCTCGGTTGAACCACTTGTCCACAGCGTTGGACCCTCCAGAGTCCTGTGCCACGCTGATCAGCTCGAACCGGTCCGGCCCGATGGATTCGTACAGTTCCTGCCAGACCGGCAGGCTAATGCGGCACCCTCACCACGATGACCAGGTGAACAACACCACCTTGTGGCCACGCAAGTCTGAGAGCTTCAGTGTGTCGCCGTTGCGCTCGGTCACTTCGAAGTCGGGGGCAAACTGCGGATTCCAGCCCAGACCGACGGACTTCGGGCACCGAGCCGAGGCTCCACACGTCGCCGTCGCGCACGTACTTCTGGCCGAGCATGTCCGCGAACTCTGAGTAGCAGAACCACACCCAGTCGTCGGCGTCGGCGATCCACGCTTCACGCTTGTTCGGCGGCAGCGGCACGCACAGCTCGCCCAGGCATGCGCCTTGCGGTTTCATCTGCCAGCCGGTGGCGTCGGGGAGTTCGCCGAGTCGCACCCACAGAACCTCCGTGTCGTCAGTCCGCTGGGCGACTTCGTTCGTTTTGCCGTTTGCGAGGATGATCACGATTGCTCCGCTATAGCCAATTCCGATAGTGCCGTTGCGTTTTAAACCATACGAGTATTGTTGCCGACAGAGACTGCTACGGACTCTCCGATCGTGTCTGGTGGCTGTGGTTCGGTCGTGTCTGTGGGGTCGCAGATCGGCGTGTCGGCATCGACTGTTACTTGGGGTTTGCCTTGGTAGCGCCACAGGAACGTGATGACATGTGCTCGCGTCAGTGTCGTTTCAGGCGCGAACGTTGTCGCAGACGTACCTGTGGTGATCTGAGTGTGAGACGCCCACGAAACGCTGGCTTGCTGCCACGGTCTGTGCACATCGACGAAGTGATGTGCAGGTGCTTCAGGTTCGCCGGCGAGCCGCCACAGGAACGTGACGAGATGCGCTCGTGTCAAGGTCGCGTCAGGGTCGAAGGTCGTCTCGGTGGTTCCGGTGGTGATGTTGTGGTGAGACATCCAGGACACCGCCGCGTCCTGGATGTCGTCGGTTACGTCGACAAACGAATGCGCGGGTGCAGGGGGCCGGCCCGCCATGTTCCACAGATAGACCGCGGCGTCTCCGCGTGACACCCCGGAGTCCGGTGAGAAACAATCACCGTCAATACCGGTGATGTTGTTGTCGACCGACCACTGAACAGCCTCAGTAAAATACTTGCCATAAGTAACCTCCGGCCGCTCCAGATCCGTCTCGATCACCAGAGGCTCCGCCGCCCGGTTTCCGTTGCTAGCCCCGTCCCGGGCCACGTTCGATCTCACCTCTACCTTCACTTCACCGGTCCCTTCGGGCGTGATCGTCGCCGTGTACTCCCGCGGCGAGACTTTGGTAAAGTTCGAAGCCGTTCCGTTAGTGACTCGGATATCTCCAAGCTCAAAGCCTTCCACCGGCTCCGAGAAGGTGATCATCACCTCGAACCCCGCCATTCCCACCGGTTCCGTCGGCCCTTCGATCGTTACCTCCGACCGCTCCAGGTCTGCCTCGATCACCAGAGGCTCCGCCGCCCGGTTGCCGTTGCCGGCCCCGTCCCGGGTCACGTTCGATCTCACCTCCACCCTTACTTCGCCGGTTTCTTCCGGAGTGATCTTGGCCGTGTAACTGACAAAGGGCACACTGTTCAGATCCGACGCTGTCCCGTTGCTCACACTGATATCCGCGAGGGTGAAGCCACGCACGATCTCGGAGAAGCGGATCGTCACCTCGAACGCACCGCCCACCAAAGCCGACACCTCCGTCTGAATCTCTACTCTCGGTCTAATCACGTCCTTGTCGTTGTCGGCCTCGGTCGCCGTGATTGAATCGGCCGTGAATTCGTCGTAATCAACGCCGCCGCTTGCCGTCTGGTGGCTGAAGATCGCGACGCCGTTCACCTGGTCGTCGTCCTCGGCCGCCGAGACCGTCACCGTCTGCGGCGTATTCCAGTCTTCGGTTGTGAAGGGCAACGTAACCGAATCTGTCGTCGTATCCGTATCCTTACCCGATTTCACCGTCAGGTTTTCGTCACTCAGTTGGTCCCGGGTCGCTTGGAGCGTGACGTCTTCCAGTGGCTTGGTGCCAAGCTTCACCGTGTAGGTCGCCGAGCCGCCTTCCGGCACCGTCAGTGTCTCCGTCGAGATGATCACGTCGATCGTGTCGTCGTCGTCCTCGGTTACCTTGACGCCAGGGGTCGAAATGCCGTTATAGACGGTGTCGGAGCTGACCGCGTTGAGTCTAAAATTGGCAGTGCCGCGCACTCCGTCGGTGTCTTCGTCCGCCCGGACCGTCACCGTCTGCGGCGTATTCCAGTCTTCGGTTGTGAAGGGCAACGTATCCGGGGTCACCGTCAGATCAGTGTCGCCAGACGCCCGGGTCACTTCGATCGTGACGTTGTGCGTCGGCTCGGTGTCGAGCACCACCGTGAATGGCTTCGAGTCGCCCTCCCGCACTATCAGGCCCTCGTCCGAGTCCTTCGCCAGTTCCTCCGCCGACGGGGCGACCGTCACTTTGGGTACATTCCCCACCACCAGCGGGAAGTTGATAGTAGCCATGCCGGTGTTGCCGGCTGTGTCGGTGACCAGCACCTGCGTCGTCTGCGGGTCGGGGTTGCCCGTCGTCGGCGTGCCGCTGATTACGCCTGTGTCGCCAGCCAACGACAATCCCCGCAGCAGGGAGGAATCGACGTCAATCGCATAGGACTCAATGTCGTCGCTAGGGTTGATCGGATTGATAGCTTCGATCCCGTTGCCCACCTCGAGACTCCCGGGCGCCGTGTAAGTCACCGTTGGCGCCGTCAAATCCACAGGCACTACCCGCGAAACCGTCGTGGTGCCGCCACCGTTGGTGGCCGTCACCAAAAGCGTCACGTACCCTTCCACCGTTTCCACGATGTAGCTCTCATCTTGACCCACTTCCACCGACCAATTCCCATTGGTGTCCGAGTCAACGGTATCCACCAGTGTACCGCCGATGGTCACCTTGACCTCCACGTCTTCTTCCGTACCCGTGTTGCCGGTGATGAAGAAGCCGTTCTCCTTCTCCGTACTATTGATCGTGTTGTCGCCCGCGACGACGTTCACCTCCAGCTCCGGAGGGTCCACCGCGAAGGCCGCGGTCGGCCAGGCGACCCAGACAAGCCAAGCGGCGACGGCGAAAACACCTGCACGCCTCCAGCCGCCACGGCGCTTTGGGGGATGGTCTTCGGCAACCAGCCCCGCCGATGGATTGGTAGCGAGAGAATCGTCTCTGTGCGCCACCGGAGGGGACTGCGCCCCTTCGGCATCCGGCATAGGCGGGCTCGATTGTACGTCCGGAGGCGACGAGATTGCGCCGATGATTTTCGACCCCGGAATAGTTCTCATGGCAATCGCCTTTCCGCCTGCGCCAAGGCTCGACATGGCACCGAGAATTTGGAGCTTTGGCTGTTATTGGTGTGGGGCGCAACGGAGTGGGATATGCCGTTAGCTATGTTCGACTTTCGCCGATATTATACTCTACTGTTCGCCAGTCGGGCTATGCCAGCAGCTTTCGACTCAGGCTTTCCTAATATGCTTTCCTAATATCTTAATTACAGTTGGCAATCTTAACTACAGTTGGCATCCTTTGGTCACTCCACGCGTCGAACCTGCTCTCCGGGGGGCTACCCCGGAGAGACGAGTTGTACGTCGAAAAAATGGTGGAGCTGGAGGGAATCGAACCCTCGTCCGTCGGGTGGTTGCCCGCCGCGCTACGACCATTCCCGTGCTCGTGGCTTATGGCTGCCACGCTCCCGGGTGAGCTAGGCCCCAATAGGGCCTGCCACCGGACCTTTCTCCGGGGTCAGGGGTCTTTCCCGTCTGTCAGCGGTCTCTCCCTGCTGTCCACTACCGCTTCTGGTGCCAGGCTGCGGCAGTCAGGCCCCGCGTGCCATTGCTGGTCGCGATGATTCTCCACCTACTGATAAATCAGGCGGCGAGAACGAGATCGTCCGTTTTGGCGTCTCTGTTGGTGCCCCGTTTTTGGAGTCTGAGCAACTCCGGTCGCACGTCGGTACATCCTGGTCCCAACGTCGAAACCGATCAGCCCCATTGTGCATGTTGTCGATTGTCAAAATGCGTTCCCCGAGGGGACCTCCCGAGGGAGGCTCCCAAGCGTAACCCACCCCGATGACATCTGCCGCGGAAAAAGACCTGCGCAACGGTCCCGAACAACGAGTTCGATGCGTTACCATTTGCACATGTCCGAGCCCACACCAGTCAAAGACTGGACCACCGACTACGACATCAGTGATCCCAGATACATCGAAGATCCCGTGCCGATCTGGCGGGAGATGCGTGAGAAGTGCCCGATCGCCCACACCGAACGACTTGCGGGCTCCTGGAACCCGACCCGTTTCGACGACATCCGTGCACTGGCGAAGTTGGTTCCTGAGCTGTCCTCACGGGCGCCGTTGGTGATGCCGCCACCGCCAGATTTCCCTGAGCAGACGCTCTACGAACAGCAGATCGCGGGGGCACCGATTACCGCTGACCCCCCGATCCACACCTGGACCCGTCGCATGATTCTGCCGGCGTTCTCGCCAAAGACCGTGAATCGTTACACCGATTACACCGAGGAGTTGGCCCATTCGCTGATTGATGGCTTCAGTGCCGATGGTGAGTGTGATGCTGCTGTTGATTTCTCCCAGCAGATCCCGCCTAGGGTCATCGCCCATCTGTTGGGTGTCGATCCCGAGATGGCTGACACTTTCGTGGGCTGGGTCAACGACCTTCTCGGCGAGGGTCTGTTGGATCCGGAGAAGCGAATGGCGGCCCGTGACGCACTTCTTGACTTTCTTGCCGTGGAGGTCCAGCAGCGGGTTCAGGACCCTCAAGACGATCTGCTGACCGAGTTGCTCCATATGGAACCCATCGACGAGAACGCCGAGGTCACGCCGGAGGTGGTCATAGGAATTGCGAACCTGCTGGTGATCGCAGGCATCGACACAACCTGGAGTTCCATCGGGTCGGCTCTGTGGCACCTTGGGACCAACCCCGACGATCTCGCCCGTCTCAACGCAGAACCTGATTTGCTGCCCACCGCGGTAGAGGAATTCTTGCGTTACTACGCCCCGGTCACCATGGCTCGAATCGCTGATGTCGATGTTGAGTATGGCGGCGTCCGAATACAACAGGGGGACAAAGTGCTGATGAATTTCCCGGCGGCTTGCCATGACCCGGAGCACTTTGACAACCCCGACGAGTTCATCATCGACCGTCAACGAAACCGCCATGTTGCGTTCGGATCTGGGATTCACCGATGTGCGGGTTCGAACCTGGCCCGACTGGAGATGAACGTAGCCTTGCGCGTCTGGCTCGAACGGATTCCCCAGTTCCACGTAAGCGATCCCGACTCCATGAAGTGGGCAGGTGGTCAAGTGCGAGGCCCGCGAATCATGCAAGTCTCATTTCCTGTGGGTTCGCCCCGCACTTAGCTGCGATCAGCTGCCACACGCAGTGGATCGACTGGAGCCATAGAGAGGAGGGAAACAGATGGCCGAGACATTCACTGTGGATTGGACGGAGATGGCTGATGGCATCGCCGAGGACTACGTGCAGCTTGAGAAGCTGTACCGGGACCACACCGTGGAGATGCTTGTCCCGCATCTGCTGACTACGTTCCGTCTGCTTGAGGGCCCCACGCTCGGGTATCAGATCGACAGAGCGCGCCACAGCCGCCAGTCCGCTACCAGAGCACTGCGCAACGGCGAACCTGAGGAGTTTGTGGCCGCGGCGCTGCTCCACGACCTAGGCGACGTACTCGCGCCAGAGAATCACAGCAGAGTGGCCGCGGCGATTGTCACCCCGTACGTGAGCGAGGAGACCGCTTGGGTGGTTCGCCACCACGGCTTGTTCCAGGGGTATTACTACTATCATCACCTCGGCGGTGACCGCGATGAACGCGAACGCTATGCCGATTCGCCGCATTACGATCGCTGCGTCGACTTTTGCGCTTCTTATGATCAGAACTGCTTCGACCCTGACTACGACGAACTGCCCCTCGAAGATTTTGTACCGCTACTTACCGAGGTCTTCGCCCGGCCTCTTCGACACCGGGCCTGAGTCAGCCCTTGGCAACCTACCCGGTGGAGGTCGTCGCCGGTCAGGTCCGCGTTCGTCGGCCACCGCCGGACTCCAGCGCCGACGACGGAGTTGCACCATGCTGATCAGTTTGGTTCGGTGTCAGGTGTCTGGTCTGTGGCGGCGGGAACGGTTCATCTCTCGTTGAGCTTCACGGTTGGCGTCGCGTTTGGCGATGTCTTGGCGACGGTCCGCCTGACTTCGGCCTCGGGCCAACGCCAACTTGAGCTTCGCTCGTCCCTTAACGAAGTACAGCGCCAAGGGCACCAGGGTGAGACTCTCGCTCTCAAGCCTTGAAGCCCAGCGGTCAATCTCGCGGCGATGGGCGAGGAGCTTGCGGCGCCGGTCGGGTTCGTGCGCGAAAGCAGCGGCGGAATGTGAGTAGGCCGAGATGTGGAGACCGGCGAGCCAAAGCTCCCCCTGGTAAACGAGGGCATAGCTCTCTGCTAGCTGTACTTTGCTTTCGCGAAGAGCCTTGACCTCGCTGCCGCGGAGCTGGATTCCGACTTCCAAGGAGTCCAGAATCGTGTAGTCGCGGCGCGCCACGCGGTTGGTGGCCACCGCTGTAGCTTCGGCGGGAAGATCGCGTGGCTTGTTCGACTTCGCCATTCCGGCAACGCTAATGCTGAGAAGTGCGGGTCGCGCTACCCTTGGCGCGCGTGCTGGAGATCCCCGCCTCGGTTCATGCGCAGATGCTTGGCCATACGATCGCGGGGTTGCCGAATGAGGCTTGCGGTCTTTTTGCGGGCGAGTTCGATGGTGATCGTGTTGAGCGGTTCTTTCCGATGACGAATACCGCCAGTTCAAGTCGGATCTATCAACTCGACAGTGCCGAAATCATGAGCGTTGAACGCGCTGCCGATGACAAAGGGTTGGCGGTCATTGGGGTTATGCACTCCCACACCCATACGACCAACTATCCGTCGCCGACCGATGTGGCCGACGCTGCTCGATTCGATCCGTTTGGTGTATGGCGGTTCATAATCGTGTCGCTCAAGCATTCGGATCCGTCGTTACGCTGCTACAAGATCTTGGGAGACACGATCACCGAGGAGCCGGTGGTCCTGATTGGGAGCGGAGTCGACGAGTGACTATCTACCCATCGGTGATCGACATGATCGGCAACACGCCGATTGTTGATGTCAGTGCTCTGAGTCCCAACCCCGAAGCCAAGATCCTGCTCAAGCTCGAAGGTGAGAATCCTGGAGGGTCGGTCAAGGACCGGATAGCTCGATCAATGGTGTTGGCCGCCGAAGCCGACGGCACGCTCGCTACCGGAGCGACCATCATCGAACCATCTTCGGGAAATACGGGCATTGCTTTGGCGATGATCGCCCGTACTCGTGGCTATCGGGTCAAGATCGTCCTGCCGGACAACGTTTCGGTTGAACGAAGGCAGATGCTTGAGGTTTATGGTGCTGAGATCATTGAATCGCCCGGCGCCGAAGGCAGCAACGGTGCTGTACATCGTGCTCAAGCCCTAGCCCAGCAGCACCCAGAATGGGTCTTTCTGTATCAGTACGAAAACGAGGCCAACCCTCGAGCCCACTACGAGACGACCGGACCTGAGATCTGGTCCGCGGTTCCCGATGTGACTCACTTTGTTGCCGGGTTGGGTACCAGCGGCACGCTCATGGGAGTTGGGCGCTTTCTCAAAGAGCAGAATCCCGATATCGAAGTGCTGGCCGTGGAGCCGCCCGTCGGCGAACTCGTGGAAGGACTCCGCAATCTAGACGAAGGCTATATTCCGCCGGTGTTTGAACGATGGGGTGGTCTGGACCTGCTCGACGGCAAGCGCATTGTGCGCCCCCGTGAATCTCTCGAGTGGACTCGCCGATTGGCTGACTTGGGTGTTTTCTGCGGGATCTCCACTGGAGCGGCAATGGCAGGAGCGATTCGTACCGCCGAGCGGATTGAGCAAGGCACGATCGTGACTATCGCGGCCGATGGTGGCTGGAAGTACCTGTCATTGGGTGCTTGGACCGATGACCTTGACGACGTGGTCGAGAGAGCCAAGCACACGATCTACTTCTGATTCAGGTGGTTTGTTTGCCGTCAGGTGAGCACGACGGCTCTTTCGGTTCGGATGAGCGTCACTCGGTTGAGATCTCCCAGCGCAGGTGCCATCACCAACTCGATTTCGAGTCGCAGGGTCACGGCAATCTCGAATCCATTGATGTCGATGCCTACTATTTGCGCGTCCGGGAGAGGACCTAGCGCTATCGCCTGAGCGACAATCCTGCGTGCCGTGCTCTGGTCGATCACCACATCGCCAGTGGCACGCAACACCGCGACGTCGAGGGCTGCTAGGGAGTCGTTGGCCGCGGAAGCCGCGACGGCTCGGAGTTCGCGGCCGCGGATCGCTGTGTAACCGACATCAATGACGATGGCCCCCATGACCACCATGACCATCAACGCCGCGGGGAACATCAACAGCACCGTGCCTCGGTCGCCAGTTCGTGTTCGGTCTTTGTTCAGCATCGAGCAATCCCCACCAGGCGATCGCGATAGGGATCAACGACTTCGGTGAAAGATGACGTGACGGTTTGGGATCCTCCGAGACCACCGAGAAAGGGGATGGCGATTGCGGGTACTTGGTAACTCACCGTGATTGTCACCCGCGCGCAACGCTCAAACTTCAGACGTGACAACACCGGCGGTTCGATAACCGCTCGGTCGCCGCCCCGGCCGTACGCAGTGAGCGTCTCGGTGGCGTGAGCGGTTGCTGCTAGGCGAGCGCTGTTCTCATCATCTGATTCGCTGTAGGCCCTCGCTGCTTCGCGTGCTGCTGAGGTAACGGCGAGCTTGGTGTCGATTACCCCCCAAACGTTGACGAACAGCAATGTGACGCTGACAAAAAGCAGGAAGCCGAATGGCAGCACTTCGATACCACCGACCTGTCCGGTGTCACCGCGTAGCCGGACTGAGGCCCGATGCTTGCGGAGCGCAGCGCTCATCGCAGGCTCTCGGTTCGAATCTCGATTGTTCGATCAAGGTTGGTCAGTGAAGACAACGCTCCGAATCGTGCTGGCAGTACTGATGGGTGTTGGGCAAACACCCTGACTCGCACCACGTTGGGGTTGTTGCAGGTCCATTGCAGCGTGGCATGACCGGCTGCGCCGTATTCACCGAGCGAACGGACGAATGACGCTTCAGCCGCGGCCACCGCCCCGCAGCGGTTTGCAGCAGCGTCATGACTTGCTACCTCTCGTGCGGCGTCATGTGCGGCTGCGGTGACCATTGAAGTGGCATACAGGTTGAACAGAATCTGTACCGCCGCGAGCATCATCAACATGAACACCAAGAACCCGGCGCTCGTCCCGACCAACCCCGCGCCCCGCTGTGGATCTGTCAAACGGCTGTGCGGCTGAAGCTGGCGCAACTGTCGAGCCTCTACTGGCCGATCTTGTTGACTTCTGTATTGATTCTTGTTTCCGCGCCGTCCCAAATGGTGTTGAAACCGACCCACATGGCGGCACCCAGGAAGGCGGTGATCAACACTGCGATGGCGGTGCTTATCACCCCTTCGCCGCGGTCGCCGACCAGGCGACTGGTGCGCTTGTTGGCGTAGCTGACGAGCATCTGGAGTTGCATCCAGGCAAAGGCGAACATGTTCATGGTTGTGATTCCTTGAGTGGTAGCTGCAATTTGCAGTGCAGTTCGTTGGACCTGTGATCAGGCCTGTTGACCAGGGGGGAAGACTCGCTGTGGCGTGGTCAAGACGCCGACAGCAGCGGTTTCAGGTTGCGGAGAAAAGGCTGAGGGCGTCCAAAAAGGGGACACCCATGAGCAAGAGACCGGGGACCAGAGTGGCGGCGGTAACCGGGATCCATACCTGTTGAGTGCGCTTCTCGATGGCTTCGATCAACTTGCGCTGGCTCTCCCGGCGAATGGCGCGGGCTTCCTCTGAAATCAGACGTCCAAGATCGCCTGTTTCACGATTCAAAGCCAGAATCGATACAAGGCGCTCCAAGGAATCCACACCGGCTAGATCTGTCCATTCTTGCAGAGCCTCAGCTTCTGTGAGGCCCTGGCGCATTCGCTGAATTACTCGTTTCAGGTCTTTCGAGCAGTTTCCACTGCCTCGTTCAGCGACCCGATTGAGGGCCGCGCTCAAAGACCATCCCGCTGACATCAGCATGCCGAGTTGCTCGGCGACCACTGGCAACTCCAGAAACAGTCGTCGTTGCCACGCCAGCGAAGCTCCCACGACTTGCTGTTCAAGAATCAGAAAGGTGAGGATCGGTGCTCCCAACACCACTAGGACTGCGAACAATGTGGGCAGCCCGAACCCAACCGCGCTCAACGTTCCAACCATGAACGTCGCGCTCGCCCAACCGACTTGACGCACCCGAAAGGTAGTGACGTCCAGAGGAGAATGGATCCGACGAAGTCGGATCCCGAGTTCTTCGCGGATCCCAAAAAAGCGAGCGATCCGTTCACCGACAACTCGCGAAAGGGGGGCGATGACCTCGCGGAAGGAAGCGGCCGAGAGCAAACTTCCTCTGCCGGCCGCTGCGAAACCCGGCGCGTACGGAGCTAGCCGATCAGTCAATTTCGGCCGGTTGACCCAGCGTTGCTCAGACAACAAAAGGGCCATTCCGACAAACGCCGGCAGAGACAAAGCAGCAAGTGCACGCACGTCAGTCCTTGAAGACCCGTTGTTGGTCCGGCAGGCGCATCACTCGGCCAGCCCAAATCCAACAGCCGACGACCATGGCGATGGCGACCATCACAATGAGCTGGCCTGTGCTGCTGCGATAGGCGGCCCGGCCATTGCCGATAGACATTCCGGCAAGGGTCATTCCCGCAGGCACTGCGAAAACGAACAGCCGAGCGAAACGAGCTCCCGCCTGACGGCTGTACGCGTCCTTGCGGTCCTGCACATCGGTCTGGCGGTCTTCGGCCAGCGCTTCAAGCCGCCCGTCAAGGTCGGTACCACCGAGTTCGTGGGCACTTAGGAGAGTTTCACAGGCCATGTCAGCAGTTGGGTCGGCCAAGCGGTGCTTCAAAACGGTGATCGTGCGAGTCAAGTCGGTGGTGAGCAACCACTCGCGGTGAGCTGCCGCAAATCCAGGCCGCAGTTCTTCAGGGCCGCGTCGCCCAACTTCTAAGAGCGCCTGCGGTATGGAACGGCCCAGCGATGCGGTTTGGAGACGTATCTCTTCGATCATTCGGGGCCATGCCTCTTGGGCCCGTTGTCGGCGGTTGTTTCTGCGCAATCGATACGACGCAATCGGCAACGATGCCGTAAACGCACCGATTGTCAAGGCAGGAAAAAGACCGCCAAAAGCTGCGAAGGAGAGCAAAAACCCCGCAACAGACAACATTGCCACCACTGCGACGAACTCTCGTTTGTCGATCCCGTCGAGACCGGCCTGTTGCAGCCAGACATCTATATCGATAGTCCCAAGACGTGCTCGGGAACGATCCGAAGAGCGGATCCGGGGTCCGAATCCCAGTCCGTTCCAACCCAGCGAAAGAGCCGAAAAAACATAAAACACACCGATACCGGAAGTGATTGCCAAGAGCAGCGAAATCACAGGGCTGCCCCCGTCGGGTCAAGAACGGAACGAAGGTCGAGTCCGTTTGCGGCGAATGCTTGGTCCAGGCGGGACGGTACAACTCCCGACCAGCGAAGGGGACAGTCAAGATTGTCACGAACAAAAACGTCGGTGGCGGTGAACGCGGTGCCGTCGATGGTTCCCGCTAGGTCCTCTACCGCGACTATGGAACCGATTCGGGGTCCGTTGTCGGTTCGAACAAGGTGAACGACGAGATCAATTGCTTCGCTCACGAGACTGTTGAGGGCGCTCATTGGCAGTTCGTTGCTGGTATCGGCGAGCTGGCAGATGAAGCGGAGACGAGTAAGCGCCTGGCGCGCAGACCCGGCATGAATGGTGGTGTAGCCTTTTACCCCTGAAGAGAGTGTGAGCAACAGGGGAAGCGCTTCTCGGTCGCGCACTTCGCCGACGATCGCCACATCGGGGGCCATTCGCAAGAACCCGGCAACAAGCCTGCGGAGGTCGACCTCGGGGCGATCTGAGCGAGCCGCTCGAGTTTGCATGCTGGCAACGTTGGGCAGAGGAATATCGGCCTCGAATACCTCCTCGGCCACTACCACTCGCAACGAAGGGTTGAGTTCGGCTACACAACAGTTGAGCATGGTGGTCTTTCCCGCCCCAGGAGCGCCCGCAAAGACCATCGTTTGCCTCGCGTTGACGCAACAACGCAGGAACTCAGCAACCGCAGCCGAGAGCATTTCCCGCTCTACGAGTTCGTCGAGGTTGCGAAAAGCAATACCGGTGAACTTACGGACGTTGACCATGATGTGACCACCGCGGGCCACATCACCGTGAACGATGTGGAGGCGAGCTCCGCTATCAAGCTGGGCATCTTGAAGACCCTCGCTGGGGTCGAGTTTTCGGTGCGCGCTGGAAGCATCGTCGAGCACTTTGGTGAGGGTACGTATGACGTGCTCGTCGTTGTGGAACACCTCGTCGTGGTATCCGCTTATGCCACGATGACGCTTCACGAAGATGGCGTCAGGTGCGTTTATCATGATCTCCCAGACGTCGTCGTCGTGCAGCAATGGACCTAAAGGGCCGTAACCGGTGAGGTTGCGAAGAGCACGTTCAGCAACAATCTCGGGATAGCTGAGCGGAAAGGGACGGATGCCACGGCGATGATCGTCGTTCCAATGTCGGATCTCTTCAGCGACCAGCACCGAGAGGGCGTGAGTGCTCTGAACTGCGTTTAGATCGAGCGCTTCATTTTTTGCACGTTCCTTGACTCTCATCTCGATCTCGGCCAGCGGTGTCAGCTCCTCGGTGATGGTCATTGTGTTTGGTCGCTCCAGTGTCCGAGTGATCCTGGTATTACCGGCACAGGTTCAAGGGTGCTGTTGAGGGCATCTCTGGAGTTGCTGCGACTCGAGAATGATCCGAGTCGATTTGAGAGTTGGCGGTGTAGTGCTTTGCCAGCGTTATTCGGTAGCCGAACACCGTCACGCAGGGCATCTTCGATGTCGGGTCTCTCGCTCACGAAGACTGGGTTTCCGATGTCGCCAACGCTTTTGTCTCGTGCCAGCAACGCCGCCAAGGCATCTGCAGCGTCGGCCTGGCGACGAGGATTGCGAGTAGTTCGGTTCAAAACAGCGACGATTCGTTCCGATTCAACTTCTACGGCAACGAGTTCGCGGATTGTGCGAGTTAGCGAATGGATTCCTTTGGTAGTTGCGACGCCGACCACAACAACGAGATCAGCGGTGGTAGCAACCGTTCTGGCCATGTGGTTGCGATCCTCAACATCTCGCGAACCGGTGTCTTTCTCTCCTTCGAAGTCGTGGTCAATGTCAGCGACAACCAATCGATATGAGTGGAGCATCCCGTCGAGCGAGGTCTCGAAGGATCGGGGACGAATCGCAGTCCAGTCCCGATGGCGTCGAAGGCCGAGCAGGAGGTGGTAGCCGCGGCCAACGGCCTCGAATACAAGCGAACGCAGCTGCTCAGTGGGCACCCTTCCTGCTCGATGAGCGTCAACGAGTTCCTGTATTCCGGGGATCACTTCGCGAGCATCATGAAGCATTCCTTGTTCGCCGTTGAGGGCTAGGTCTGCCAGCAAAACCATCGAGTTGTTGCTTGGCTCGCTCGCAAACGATTGAGCTGCTGCCATCGCAACAACCGAAGATCCGGCTCCGCCTGGTCCGGTGACTGCAATGAGTTGACCGCGCCAAGTTGAGTCGTGCGGGGTCGGCGAGTCGCGGACGACCGCAGAGATCTGTGCGATAGGCGGGGCGTGGTCGGTGAGTGCGTCTAGCAGATCTGAGCGCTCGAATTCTTCGTGTAGCAGTGCAGCTACGCCCAGTTCGTTCCAATCTCGCTCAACGACCGAGCCAACGACGATGACTGTTGCGCCAGCGATGCGAACACTGTCGATCAGGTCGCGGTCAAGTCCAGAAACGTCGCCTCCCACGAGCAGAGCTGAGTATGACCTTCCGCTGTTTAGACGGGCCACAACCTCGTCTCTCGAAACACACTTGATGAAGTCGACCGGGATGGCCGCAGCGGTGGACCAGTGGGACAGTTTGCTAAACCATTCGACTCGTGGATGGGCAAGCCCAAGAATTAGCCAGCGATCGTCACTCATTGAAGGTTTCTCCGTCGTCGGTGACGCGATCAGTGCGAAGCGGCCCGTCGTAATGTCCGGGGAAGTAGTCATCACTGGCTCGAGTCGTCAACACCACGGTGAGTTCAAAAAAAGACAAATGAGTGCCACGCAGGACTCGCCCAGAATCGCTTAGTCCCAGGGTGAGATGACCTTCAGAGCTTGCACCGATGCTGTCGCCAAAAGTATTGAATTCCAGAACCAAGGCGTCCTCGAAGGCGACCCAGGTGTCTTCATTGCGCGAGTCGTATGCAAGAATTGTGACCCGATCGCCCCTAGTCAGAAATTCAGGAGTTCGATCAAGGGGTACTGGCAAAGTCAGTTCATGGAAATTAGTTGCGTCTGTGTTGTCGATCTGGACCGCGCCGCGCACGTCGGGGGCCAGAAGTAATCCTCCGGCGTGCAAGAAACGCAAGGCTGTTGCACCATAGGGAGCGCCAGCAGAGCCCGTGCTCGCCGACTCAAAGGCGATATCGGCCAGTTGGGGGCTGAGCGTCATAGGTTCGAAGGCCACATCCGTGGCGCTGATGGAATCACCGGCGTCGATATCGCGGAGCAGCACGAGATATTCGGTGCCAGGGCCGCTATCGCCTCCGCTGGCGAATACGAATGCGCCGACAGCCGCGACCGTCACCAACAGCGCGCCGACAAGGGCTCGCCCGTTGGGGAGGCTCCGACGCGAGACTATTGAACGTTTGGCCCCCGTCGACACGGCCGCGTCAGGGCCTTCGGTCCGTGGATCTATCATCGCCGTTGGGTCTCCTCCGCCTTGTGGCGTGCGCCTCTGTGACGCTCGCCGTGCCTAGCCGACCAACAAATTCCCGCTCGTGGTCAACTCGCTGGGAGACCATAACAGGAGAAAAATGAGACTTCCAGCACTAATTTCGATGTTGATACTCCACAACCGATGTCATCGGCTCAAAAACCCTGTAAATTAGCGGGAACGACGAAGAGAAATCTCTTCCGAAAGGGAGGTAAAATGCCCGAGCAACCAGCAGATGATGTGGTTTGGTTGTCGACACCGGCAGCTGCTGACCGGCTGGGCATCACACCACGAACTTTGTACCGGTTTATTGATGAGGGTCAGATACCGGCATACAAGTTCGGTCGCGTGATTCGACTAAAACGAGATGATGTGGACAGCTTCATTGAGACCTGCCGGGTGGAACCCGGCACGATGGCGCACCTGTATCCGTCAACCGCCGGCTAGTTAACAAAATATTCGAGACAAGGGAATACACGAGTTTTACGCATCGTGTAATCGAGACCGTGTAATCGATTGAGTGCGGATACCCGTCCTGAGCGTGTGAATCGAGCGGGTGAGGAGAATCGAACTCCCATCATCAGCTTGGAAGGCTGAGGTTCTGGCCGTTGAACTACACCCGCGGCGGCTTTGAGGCTAGCGGCCCGCGCCGAAATTGAACCGTGTTGGGATTGAACTCGCTCTCGTAGAGGTTTGGCCATCTGCGTCGATCTCGTAGGCCGTTAGGCTTTGTCGAGTGAACAACAACGGCACTACGAGCAGTATCGAATTCCTTGACGACAACAAGGTCAAGTTAACGGTTGAGGTTGACGAAAAAGAGTTCGACTCTGCGGTTGATGCCGCCTTCAAGCGCATCTCCAAACAGGTTCGAATACCAGGCTTTCGCCCCGGCCGGGTTCCGCGTCGAATCCTCGAGGTTCAGCTTGGTCATCAGTACGGTCGCTCCGAAGCGCTCCGCGAAGAGCTTCCCGGCTACTACCAGCTGGCCGTTGTCCAACACGACGTAGACGTGATCGACTCGCCTGATATCGAGATCCTGGCTGGACAAGAAGAAGGGGCGGTTGTCTTTGACGCCACAGTCGAGATTCGACCGGTGATTGAAGTGGCTGGCTACAACGGCCTTCGTATTGAGGTCCCCAGCCCGGAACCCTCAGCTGAAGACATCGACTCAGAGATTGATCGGCTGCGCGCTGAGCACGCCGAGTTCGGAACAGTCGAGCGGCCAGCCCAAGACGGTGATCAGGTAAACATCGACATTGTTGGGAGTCATGGCGGTGAGGAACTGCCCGGTCTCTCAGCCAACGACTACGACTACGAGGTGGGAACGGGCACCGTGGTAGCGGAGATCGACGAGAACCTTCGAGGTGCCAGCGCCGGCGATGTGGTGAACTTCCAAGCCGCTCATCCAGACCCGGAATCAGAAGAACCCCTTCACTTTGAAATCACCCTCCTGGACGTAAAAGAAGCGGTTTTGCCTGAGCTGGACGACACCTGGGTTGCCCAAGCGACAGAATTTGAGACGCTTGACGAATTACGCGCTGACATCGGCGAACGTCTGGCTTCGATGAAACTATCGTTGGCACGCCGGGCCGCGGATGCCAAGATCGCCGAGGCGCTCGCCGCTTTGGTGACTAAAGAGATTCCGGACGTTATGGTCACCGACGAGGTCAATGGCCGTCTCCAAGAAGTCTTTGGGAATCTACAACAATCAGGTGTTGATCCAAGCGAGTACCTAGCCCAAACAGGTCAGGACATAGAACAACTCCGTGCCGAACTCGCGGGAACGGCCGAGAACGCTGTCAAGGTTGATCTGGCGCTGCGGGCCATCGCCGAGGTTGAGGGGCTCAACCCCGATGATGATCAGCTCGCTGAAACGATCGACGAAATGGCAGAACGTATGGGAACGGATGGCTCTGCGCACATGGACCGTCTCAAAGAGTTGGGACAACTCCCATCGTTGCGAGCCGATCTCGCCAAGTCCAAGGCCCTAGAGTGGCTGCTCGACAACGTTGATCTTGTTGACGAAACCGGTGTTGCGGTTGATCTGAAAACACCGGAGTCATCCCAAGACGGTGCCAGCGACCAAGACGACTCAGTAAAAGACGATGGAGAGCCACAATGACCGATATCAACCCTCGCAACTACCTGGTTCCGACGGTAGTTGAGCAAACCAACCGTGGAGAGCGGGCGTTTGATCTTTACAGCCGCCTGTTGAAAGAGAACATCATCTTTATCGGCACGCCGATTGACGACACCATCGCCAACCTGATCTGTGCCCAGCTTCTGCACCTTGAGTCAGAAAACCCCGACAAAGACATCAACCTCTACATCAACTCACCAGGGGGCGATATCAATGCGTTGTTCGCCATCTACGACACGATGTGCTACATCAAGCCCGACATCACAACGATCTGTTTCGGTCAAGCAGCGTCGGCTGCTGCGGTCTTGCTGGCGGCTGGCGCCCCAGGTAAGCGCTTGGCGCTGCCACATGCTCGGATACTCATTCATCAGCCCTACGCAGGGGCGCGCGGGCAAGCCAGCGATATCGAGTTGATAGCCGCCGAGGTCCAGCGCATGAAGGTCTCGCTGGAGCAAGTTCTCGCTCATCACACCGGTCAGACAGTCGAGAAGATCGCGGCCGACACAGACCGAGACTTCGTAATGACCGCGCTTCAAGCCAAAGAGTACGGCATAATCGATGAGGTGATTGAGACGCGCAATACTGTTGAGGGCAGTGGTGCGATTTCAGTGATCGGTTAACAGCAGCAAGCAGGAAAGGAAACCAGTGGCCAAATTCGGCGAAGGTGGAGAGCTTCTGAAATGCTCCTTCTGCGGTAAGTCGCAGAAGCAGGTCATGAAGCTGATTGCAGGCCCTGGTGTTTATATTTGTGACGAGTGCATTGGTCTTTGTAACGAGATCATCAAAGAAGAACTGGCGGAAGGTTCCGAAAATAGCTTGGGTGTGCTGCCCTCACCGCGTGAGATCTACCAGTTCCTCAACGATTACGTCGTAGGGCAGGACAATGCCAAGCGGATTCTCTCGGTCGCGGTCTACAACCACTACAAGAGAGTGGAGTTGGGATCCCAGCTCGATTCCGAAGTCGAACTGTCAAAATCTAACATCTTGTTGATCGGCCCGACAGGGTGCGGCAAGACACTGATGGCGCAGACCTTGGCTCGAATGCTCAACGTCCCCTTCGCGATCGCTGATGCCACCGCACTGACAGAAGCGGGATACGTCGGAGAAGATGTTGAGAACATCTTGCTGAAGCTGATTCAAGCAGCCGACTACGACATCAAGAAAGCTGAAACCGGAATCATCTACATCGACGAGATCGACAAGGTGGCCCGCAAGAGCGAGAACCCATCAATCACCCGCGATGTGTCGGGCGAAGGAGTCCAGCAGGCGTTGCTGAAGATTCTCGAAGGAACCACCGCCGCGGTACCACCTCAAGGCGGACGCAAGCATCCCCATCAAGAGTTCATCCAGATTGACACTTCCAATGTGCTGTTCATCTGCGGAGGCGCTTTCGCAGGTATCGAGAAGATTGTTGAGAATCGAGTAGGCACGCGCGGTGTTGGCTTTGGTGCTGATATCCGGCGCCCTGAAGACAAAGATCTCGGAGCCATCTTCGACGAGGTACTCCCTGAAGACCTTGCCAAGTTCGGTTTGATCCCAGAGTTCATCGGGCGTCTACCCGTGCAGGGTTCTGTGGGACACCTCGAAGTAGAAGCGCTAGTGGAGATTCTCACCGAACCCCGCAACGCCCTCATCAAGCAGTACCAGAAGATTTTCGAATTCGAGAACGTCGGATTGGAGTTCACTCCGTCTGCTTTGTTGGCGATTGCCGAAGAAGCGATCAAGCGGTCCTCCGGGGCGCGTGGATTGCGAGCGATCCTCGAAGAGGTGCTTCTCGACATCATGTACGACCTCCCCGGTCGCGACGACGTTGGCCATGTGGTCATCGACGGAGACACAGTCCTGGAGAAAGTCCCTCCGGTGCTCCTTGATCGTGCAGAGGATCTGCGCGCCAGTTAAGGCTACGTGGTCTCTGGAACTTGAATCTTGGACTATCTGGAAGCTCTAGATCATCTTGATCGGCTGATCAACTACGAGGTCCAACCGCGCGCCGGCGCTATCAAGGGCTTGTCGCTGGACAAGATGCAACAAGTCATGGAGATTCTGGGTGACCCTCAGCACGCGTGTACGGCGATCCACATCACCGGAACCAACGGCAAAGGCTCAACCGCACGGATGATTGAATCGCTTCTGGCATCGATGGGGCTGCGGGTTGGGCTCTACACGAGCCCACATGTTTCTTCTCCGTGTGAACGAATCCGGGTAGCGGCCGTAGAACTCGACCAACCAACGTTCGGTCGGGCCATCGGTGATATAGCGCGCCTCGTGGAGGTAGCGGAACTCGGACCGCTCAGCTGGTTTGAGACCGTCACAGCAGCTGCTTTTTTGCACTTCGCAAACGAGGCAGTCGAAGTGGCGGTGGTTGAAGTCGGCATGCTCGGGAGATTTGACGCGACCAATGTGGTCGATGGTCAGATCGCGGTGATCACCAATGTTGGGCGTGACCACACCGACGGCGCGCCGGGTTGGTGGCGTCGGATCGCCGAAGAGAAAGCGGGGATTGTCAAGCCAGGCGCAAGTGTTGTCATTGGCGAGACGGCCCCAGAGTTGGCTGAGATAGTTGCCGTACTGTCCCCAGCGGTCGTCCACAGCCTCGCGACCAATTCCCGCGGCTCCGGCGACTCCCCCGCGACTCCCAGCCGCGACTCAGGCTACGCTCGGCAAGAACAACTCTCGTTGCTGAGCAATGAAGTGGCGGTAGGGGGTCGCCTGTTGAGTTTGCAAACGCCACGCGCCACTCATTCTGAAGTGTTTCTTGGACTGCATGGCGCGCATCAGGCGCACAATGCCGCGGTCGCGATCGCGGCGGTAGAGGAGTTCTTCGACGCGCCGCTCAATTCAGACGTGATCCACGAAGCGTTCTCCACCGTTGAGGCCCCCGGTCGACTTGAGGTAGTCCATCGTTCACCGTTGATGTTGCTTGATGCTGCTCACAATCCGCCTGGCGCTGAGGCGCTGGCAAGGTCACTCGACGAGGACTTTGGCGGGTTCAACCGTCGTTTCTTGGTCTTCGGAATTCAGGACGGCCGAAATCCAGCGGAAGTTCTGACAGCTCTTGATGTGTCTACTTTCGACATGGTGGTTGCCTGCACCGCGCCAACGGCTCGCGGTGTAGAGGCGGCCGAACTCCGTGACACCGCAGTTTCGTTGGGGGCCCGAGTTGAAGCCATTGCAGACATCGCTACCGCTATTGACTATGTACTCGACCAGGCTGATGACGAGGATTTGATTGTGGTAGCGGGTTCGGTGACCGTGCTTGAAGTAGCCCGGGAATTCGCCGTGGAACTGTAGAGACCGAGCCAGAAGCGTTGACGCGAAATCGAAACGGTAGCCTTCGAGCGCATGGATCGAACTCTCATCATTTGCAAACCGGACGCGGTTGAACGCGGTCTTGTGGGCGAGATAATCGGGCGCTTTGAGCGCAAAGGATTGAAACTAGCGGCCGCCGAACTCAGAGTTTTCAGCGTAGGGACTCTCGCCCGCCACTATGAGGAGCATCAGGGGAAGGCGTTCTATGGCGACCTGGTCAAGTTCATGAGTCGGGGGCCAGTCCTAGTAGCGGTGATCGAGGGTGTGCCCGACACATGGAAAGTAGTTCGCCAGATGGTCGGCGCGACAGACCCTCTACAAGCCTCGCCGGGAACGGTTCGAGGAGATCTAGGTAGCGAATTCACCGAGAATCTGATTCACGGGAGCGACTCTGCTGAGTCCGCGGAGCGTGAAATTGGGATTTTCTTCCCGAATCTGAACAAGACTGATCAACAATGACAAGATCCCCGCGCTGCTCTTGGGCCCATACGCCACCTGTTGTGATCCATTCTTGGCATCGAGACGGTATTTCTGCGTACACTAGGACATGGGGGAGCAGCGCCACGCGTGCTGCGCACTCCTCGGCCAACTTCGCCAACCGGAACGAGGCATCGAACTGATGGCTGCAGACTCATTCATGAACATGTTGGGTGGTGGACTGCGGGCTGCTATGGGGCGAGACATGGCCGTCGATCTCGGAACCGCGAACACACTGGTATATGTTCGAGGCGAAGGCGTCGTGCTTGACGAACCGTCTGTTGTTGCTATCGATACCAGGGACAACAGGCCGCTCGCGGTAGGTTCCGAAGCGAAACGGATGATTGGACGAACCCCTGCCAATATCCAGGCGATCCGGCCGCTCAAGGACGGTGTTATCGCAGACTTCGAGATATGCGAGAAGATGCTACGCTATTTCATTCGCAAGGTGCATCAGCGCAAATGGGCCCGGCCGCGCATGGTTATCGCGGTACCATCGGGAATCACCGGTGTCGAGCAGCGGGCCGTTCAAGAGGCAGCCGAATACGCTGGCGCAAGCAAGCCTGCGTACATCATCGAAGAGCCGATGGCCGCCGCTATCGGAGCAGGTCTTCCAATTCAAGAACCGACCGGGAACATGATCGTAGACATCGGCGGTGGGACCACAGAAGTCGCAGTCATCTCGCTCGGTGGTGTTGTGGCGAGTCAATCGGTCCGCGTTGGCGGTGACGAACTTGATGACGCGATCGCCCAACATGTCAAAAAGGAACATGGTCTAGTTCTTGGGGAGCGCACCGCAGAGGAAGTGAAGGTTCAGATCGGATCCGCGGCTCCACTGCAACGAGAACTTTGTGCGGAGATCCGTGGGCGAGACCTCGTGACTGGTTTGCCTCGCAGCATCGTCGTGAGCACACAGGATGTTCGCCTTGCGCTAGACGAGCCGATTGTTGCCATCTGCGATGCGGTCAAGTCGACACTTGACCAGACCCCGCCCGACCTCGCCGCGGACATTATCGAGCGTGGGATCACCCTCGCGGGTGGGGGAGTCCTGTTGCGCAATATTGATCAACGGCTGGCCGACGAAACCGGGATGCCAGTTCGGATCGCTAGAAATCCTCGCTATGCCGTTGCCATCGGGTCGGGTCAAGTTCTTGAGGAGTTCGAGGCCTTAAGAGACGTAGTCTTCAGCTCCGGCGAGCTGTAAACCGCAAGTCGGTTTAATGGCGCTGGCTCAGCGGACAGGGCGGGTTCGGCACCGTCTGATTCTTCTCACGCTTGTCGCCATCACTTTGCTCACCGTTGATCTGCGCGGCTTCGAGAGCGCGAGAGTGGCTCAGGGATATGTCCGAGATGTCCTTCATCCCGTTAACTCTTTGGCATCATTGATCTTCTCACCGGTTGGTGACATCTGGAATTCACTGTTCCAGTACGACGAGCTCGAAGCAGAAAACGCTGAACTGCAGCAACAATTGGATGCGCTCAGAGGTTCGGCGATACAAGCCGAAGCCGACAACTCCGCATACCGGCAACTCCTCGAGTCACTTGAGTTGCCCTACGCGTCGGATATAGAAACTGTCACCGCGCGCGTTGAACGAGGACCGGTAGGGAATTTCGCCAGCGATGTCGTGACGATCAACAAAGGACACCGCCACGGTCTGACGGAGGGCATGACGGTTGTGACCGGAGCGGGACTCGTTGGTCGTGTGGAGCGAGTCGACGGCGTGACGTCGACGGTCCAGTTGCTTAGCGATCCCGGTCTGTTGGTTGGCGTGCGGATGGTTTCGACGTACGACGTAGGCTTGGGCCATGCGGTTCCAGGTGAACCCGGGGTGTTCATCATCAATCAAGGGCCGAACTGGCCCCAGATTGGAGATGTCGCACTGCTCCCCGAGGTCGGTTCCGCGGTTGTCACCGATGCTGACTCGCGCTACACCGCCGATGTTCCCATTGGGCGGGTGGTCGAGGTCCGCCCAGCTTCAGATGAACTGTCTTTGGAAGTTCTTGTGCGGTTGGCAAACGATGTCGAAGATCTAGCTTTTGTGTCGGTCCTCATTACCGAACAGAGAGACGAACCGCCCTTACTGCCGGTTGTGCCAAGTACCAGCGTGCCTCTCGATTTGGACCCGGACCTTCTCAATGATCCCAACTCCAGTGACCCCAGCGGTGAGGTGATCCAATGAGCGCTTTGAGGCTGGGTGTACTGATTCTTCTCGCCCTTGTCGTGCAAGTCACGGTGTTCGCCGACGTCAGGGTTTCGGGCGTGGCTCCAGAATTGCTGGTGTTGCTCGCGGTGATGCTCGGGTATTGGGCTGGACCTCGGCGCGGCCCAACGGCCGCGTTTGTCATCGGCCTGCTTTGGGATATCTACCTTCCCACTCCTCTGGGTCTGTCGGCGATCGTGTTCGCCATGGTGGCCTTTGCCATCGGTACCGGGGGAGCAGAACTGTTTCGAGATTCGAAGTTGCAACTAGCCGCGATAGCAGGCATCGGGACATTCGGTGCGGTGGCCGGCTATGCGCTGCTGGGGGAGGTCATGGGACAACGTGGTTTGGTAGATTTGGAGATGCTGCGCGTGGCGATGATCGCGGGCTTGATCAACTCGCTACTGGCACCGTTGACCAAGCCTTTGGTGACGTGGGCCCTTGGACCCACGTTCGGATACAGCGGTTTGGGTGACATTCGATGACTTCTTTGGGCTGAAAAGATAGCGATGGACGACGACCAAACGAAACTGCGTCTACGAATTTTCGCGTTCGTGGCTTTGGTTCTCTTTGGCGCTCTAGTAGCTCGTCTGTGGTTTCTCCAGGGAATTGAGCACGAGGTGTTGAGCGATGAAGCTCTCACGAACGTGCTTGAACTGGTTTACGAAGAGGCACCGCGGGGACGCATCCTTGATCGCAACGGTCGAGTTCTTGTCGATAACAAGGTCGTACAGGTAATAACGCTCGACCGTAAGGAACTGGAGACCCTCGACGAAGAAGAGACATTCGAGGTCTTGAAGAACCTGGCTTTGGCGATCAGCCGCTCAGGTTGGCCGACCAAGGTTTCGACGATTTCCGCGGAAATAGCTGATCCTCGATACGGGCCCTTCGATCGAATTCCTATTTCGGTCGATGTGAATTCCAAGCTCATGGTGTATCTAGGAGAACGCCCCGACCAGTTCCCCGGCGTCCGAGTGGAACAGCGCACGATTCGCAGCTATCCATACGGCCGTCTCGCGGCCCATCTTCTTGGCTACGTAGGTCCGGTCACGAGAGCAGAACAAGAACAAGCAAACGCCAACCTTGACCCCAACGCCGAAGACGACAAGACCTACCAACTCAACAGTCAGATAGGAAAAACGGGTATCGAACAGATTTTTGAGCGTGAATTACGTGGTGTTCCCGGTATCCGTCGGTTGGAGGTCAACAATGTTGGCGAGGTCATTCGCGAACATCCCGGTGTCGTTCCCAAACCCGGCAACGATGTGTGGCTGACGATCGACATCGACCTGCAGGCTCGCGCCGAGGAGCAACTTGCACTGGGCTTGATGACGACCCGCGTTGAGTCAGATGAGCCCGATGTATTGGCCCCGGCAGGATCTGTAGTTGCTATCAATCCCCAAAACGGCGATGTGCTGTTGACGGCATCGTTTCCCACATATGACCCATCGCAGTTCGCCAACGGAATCTCCACTGAGGAGTTCGAATTGTTGACGTCGGATGACAACTATTGGCCGATTCTGAACCGCGCTATCCAGGGTTCCTACGCACCGGGATCGACCTGGAAGCTGGTTACTTCGGTAGCTGCTATTGAGCACGGTGTAGTAGACGAACTCTACGGTGGAACCGACGAGTTTATTAGTGACGTCGGTAGCTACATATATCCGAATTGCGAAACCGGAACTGAGTTGGAAGGAACCTGCGCGTTTGACAGCCCCTTCGTGGGATCCCGTCACGTCGACCTTTCTGACGCGCTAACCGTGTCAAGCGACGTCTACTTCTATCGGCTCGGCGGGGAGGGATTTTTTACCCGCGATCGTGGTCCGCAAGGAGATGAGGGGATTCAGACAACAGCCAAAGCCATGGGGCTCGGCAGTTCAACAGGAGTGCAACTTCCCTACGAGCGCGCAGGGGTCGTACCGGATCGTGACTACTTCGATCTAAGGTTCTCCCAGGGTGTCTTCATCCGAGACGGGAATCAATGGTTTGCCGGTGACACCATCTTGTTGTCGATCGGTCAAGGTGACCTCTTGGTAACACCAATCCAACTCGCCAACACTTACGCCACCTTTGCCAACGGTGGTTTGCTCCATCAGCCAAACGTTGCGTTGAAGGTCGCGAGCGCAGATGGCGAGCCGATCATTGAGTTCGGACCGCGAGTGCTGCGCGAGCTTGATTTCGGTCCAGAGGTAACTGAGCCGATAACCAAAGGGTTATTGGGAGTTCCCCGATTCGGCGGTGTCAGGGGTACCGCTGCCAGCGCCTTCCAAGGCGGCACATTTCCTATTGATCAGTGGCCGATAGCCGGAAAGACTGGCACAGCGGAGGTGGATGACAAAGCCGACACGAGTCTGTTCGTGGCATGGGGCCCCAACGATTACCCTGAACTTGGAATTGACGTTGCGGGGCCTCCAGAGATCGCCATTGCAGTGGTGATGGAGGAGTCTGGATTTGGCAGTGTTGCTGCTGCACCGGTCGCAGCCGCGATACTTGAACCCATCGCACGGAACAACATGCCGCCCGCACTCACGCTTGACGAACGGGACCTTGAGCATCTCGCTCGGATTGAAGCTCTGCTGGCGGCGCGAGATGCTAGAGATGCTCTAGAACAAGTAACCGCGTCAGGGGACGGAGAAACGCAGTGACAACCGCTGGCACGTTCGCCTCGCGTCCTCCTCCATTGACCGAAGACGACGATCAGCGCTGGTGGTTCGTCCTGGACCCGGTGCTCATAACCTCTGTGTTCCTGATCACGGCTCTGGGTGCGGTGCTTGTCTTTTCTGCAACCCGTGGCCCGGCATCACGGTTTGACCCGCTCGATTATTCCTTCCTTGAACGGCAGGTCGCATTCGCGGTTTTTGGCCTGGTTCTCGCAGTGTTGATTGCTCACCTCAATGTTCGCCTTATTCGGGCGTGGTTGCCCGCGGTCTACCTTGGACTGCTTGTGTTACTCGGCGGCTTGTTGGTTTTCGGGGACAGCGTGAGGGGAGTTCGTGCCTGGTACACCGCTGCTGGGTTCAGTTTCCAGCCTTCGGAACCGGGCAAGGTCATTCTCATTGTTGTTCTCGCCGCGGTACTTTCCGCTGATGAAGTGAGGACGAAGCGGCTGTTGCTTGCGCTGAGCCTCGCTGCTCTGCCGCTGCTGTTGATCTGGAGGCAGCCCGACGTGGGAACCATCCTCGTCTACGTCGTCATAGTCGCGGCAATGATCGCGATGAGCGGAGTAGAACTCCGATATATCGCCGCTCTGGCAGTCATCGGCATCTCTGTGGTGGTCGGGATCTTCGAATCCGATCGGCTTGCGGAGTACCAAGAACACCGGCTTCAGGTCTTTGTCCTCGATGAGGAAGCTATTGTCGAACTTGGTCCAGCAGCGGTTCGTGCCGCGTTCAACGTGGACCAGTCTCAGATAGCAATCGGAAACGGTGGACTCTCCGGTCAGGGGCTGTTTCAAGGTACGCAGACCCGCTCGAATCTGGTTCCGGAGCAGCAAACTGACTTTATCTTTTCGGTAGCTGGTGAAGAGTTGGGGTTTCGCGGTGCGGGCGTGCTGTTGGCGTTATATGCGCTGATGCTGTTTCGGATCTGGCGGATCGCGGTGCGAGCAACTGACTCGTTTGATCGGTTGCTGACAATCGGCGTAATGGCGATGTTCCTGTTCCAGGTGTTCCAGAGTGCCGGGATGACCATGGGGATGATGCCAGTGACCGGTATACCGCTCCCGCTTGTCTCCTACGGAGGGTCGTCGATGCTCACCTCAATGGTTGCCTTGGGCCTGGTTATGGGCGTCTATCGACGTCGATTCGACTTCGCAGAGCGTGGCTAGCTGGGCGGAGCGTGGCCGGTGGAGCGTGGCTAGCAGCCAATAGGCAGACCGTGCCGGTAGCCTCAATGAGTGTCTCGTTCGCTGTGGCCCCGTCTTGAGAACCTGCTCCCGCAGGTACAAAAGCCGGCCCGCTACATCGGATGTGAGCAAGGTGCACAAACTCCAACTCACGGCGCTGCCATCGTTAGTTGGTTGTTGACCTACCCGGACACATACGAAATCGGGTTGCCAAATCAGGGTCTGCAGATTCTCTACGAGATTCTCAACGAGCGTGACGATGCGGCGGCCGAACGTGCCTATTCGCCTTGGACTGACCTTGAAGTGTTGTTGCGACGAGAACGGATACCGCTGTTTTCGGTCGACAGTCACCGCCCTGCCGGTGACTTCGATGTCATTGCTTTCAACCTCAGCGCTGAATTGACGTACACGAACCTCGTCAACTGCATCGACCTTGCGGGCGTCCCAATTCATTCGGCAGCCCGAGCAGACTCCGATCCGCTGATAGGCGTGGGTGGTCACTGCACCTACAACCCGGAGCCCATCGCCGATTTCGTTGACTTTGTTGCGCTGGGCGACGGCGAGGAGGTCGTCGGTGAGATTACGGAACTTCTGCGCGAATGGAAGGGCATGGGGCGCTCCAAGGGTTCTCGGAGACCATTGTTGAGGGAATTGGCGAAGATCGCCGGTGTCTATGTTCCTTCGATGTATCAGGTCGTATACGACGGTGCATTCACCGCGGAGGTGACACCTCGCTACTCGGATGTGCCGGCCAGGGTAGAGAAACGCACGGTTGCCGATCTCGCGG
Source organism: Candidatus Aldehydirespiratoraceae bacterium (assembly GCA_965249055.1). GTDB lineage: Bacteria > Actinomycetota > Acidimicrobiia > Acidimicrobiales > Aldehydirespiratoraceae > VXYK01. The sequence continues at coordinate 2,231,254 of CBDFKX010000002.1, forward strand.
ATTGGCCATACCCCAAACAGCAACTCGTGCCGTTGACCGAGGTTGTACATGACCGCCTGTCAGTTGAAGTCTTTCGGGGGTGTACCCGAGGCTGCAGGTTCTGCCAGGCGGGGATGATCACCCGGCCTGTTCGCGAGCGTCCAGCCGAGCAAGTGCGCACCATGATCAGTGACGGTCTGGCCCGGACCGGATATGACGAAGTGGCGCTTACCTCGCTTTCGACTGCAGATTTCAGTGGTATCCAACAGGTCATCGGCGACACGATCACCGACGCGGGTTGTGACCAGGTAAGCGTGGCACTGCCGAGTTTACGGGTGGACGCGTTCACGGTCGGCATAGCCGCGGAGATTCAGCGGGCTCGCCGCACTGGCCTGACATTTGCCCCCGAGGCCGGTTCCTGGCGGATGCGCCAGGTCATCAACAAGCTGATTCGAGAAGAAGATCTTTATGGAGCGGTAGAGAGCGCTTACAGCCAGGGCTGGCGGCGCATGAAGCTGTATTTCCTTACAGGTCTTCCCACCGAGACGGACGAGGACACGCTTGGAATTGCCGAACTCGCCCGAAACTGTGCCGCACTCGGCCGACGTCACCACTCTTCGCCGTCGGTGACGGTTTCTGTAGGCGGATTCGTGCCTAAGCCGTTCACGCCATTCCAGTGGTTCGGTCAAAACACGGTGGTTGAGCTCTCGCGCAAGATCGGGTTGTTGCGCGATGACCTGCGTAGAAGCAAGGGGGTGCAGCTCAAATGGCACGACCCCAAAGCAACACTTGCAGAGGGGATAACCAGTCGTGGAGATCGTCGGCTAGGTCCCGTGATTGAGTACGTATGGCGCAAAGGCGGCACCTTCCAGGAGTGGTCCGAGCACTTCAACTATGACCTGTGGCTTGAAGCGATGGCAGCCAACGGTTGCGACGTTGATTGGTACGTTCACCGCCATCGCACCGAAAACGAGGTACTTCCTTGGGATCACCTGTCCGCGGGTCTGCATAAGGACTTTCTGTGGCAGGACTGGCGGGACTCACTAGATGAGTTGGGCCTCGAAGACTGCCGCTGGACGCCGTGTTATGACTGCGGAGCTTGCACAGGCTACGGAATCGAACATGTTGTGGCATCGGCCTCGCCTCCAGCCGGAGGGAGTCAGGGAACCGGTGTCGATCTAACCAGAGGCGGGGCAGTGCCCGTGGTACTGGGCGCGCGACCGGGATCGGTGACGTCAGTCAACGATCCAAAAGCTCGTCAATTGGCTGGAGCGAGGTCATGAGGATCCGCATTCGCTACACCAAACATGGCAAGGTGCGCTTTACGTCGCATCGTGATGTGGCTCGGATTTTTCAACGGGTTCTGCGGCGTGCTGGGCTCCCCGTCGCTTACAGCCAGGGATTCTCGCCACGTCCGAAAATTGCGTTTGGTCTTGCCCTATCCACAGGTCATGAGTCTGAAGCCGAGTATCTTGATATTGATCTCGATCCCGAACGAATCAATGGACTTGAAATGGGCGATCTGCCAGCCCGGTTATCAAACGAACTTCCCGAAGGAATGGCAGTCACTGCTGCAGTGATTATTGATCGACGGACTGCGTCGTTGCAGCAAGCAGTCACTAGTTGTACCTGGCAGATCGATGTCATCGACATTGATGCCAATACCGTGGCCGGCGCGGTGGCTCGAGCGCTCGCCGCAGAAACTCTCGTCGTAGCCAGAGAACGCAAGGGGAAAAAAGTCGTAGACGACTTGCGCCCTAGTGTCCTGAGTCTCGATGTTGAAGGGCTAATCGAAGCTGAAGAGCAAGAGGGTTCTCGAGTACGGCTTTTGGCTGAACTCGCCACTCAACCTCGTGCGCTACGAGTTTCTGAACTCTTGGGCGCGCTCGATCCACAGTTGATTGAGCACCGGGTGCTAAGGCTTCATCAATGGACAGCGAACGAAACCGACGAACGGCAGCGCAGCAATCCTCTGGACGCTGCCGCGTCCGCACTGGTGGGGGCGACATGATCGCTTGCTTCCCAGTGCCATCAACGAAGGAACGAAACTATGGCCGAATCACAGGCCGACAACCGCGACACCTCAAGTCGTGCCCCCAAATCTCCCCCCGGAGACAAGAAAAAACCAAAAATCGGTGACACTCGTCCTGCGCCGGAGCCGAATCGAGCTCCGCGTATAGGCGACACACGACCAGCCCCGCCGGGCAACGGCGGAGCTAAGTCTGGCAACCCCGGTACTGCAGGTGCCAAACAAAGCCAGGGTACGAAACAAAGCCAGGGTGCCAAACAAAGCCAGGGTGCCAAACAAAGCCAGGGTGCCAAACAAAGCCAGGGTGCCAAACAAAGCCAGGGTACGAAACAAAGCCAGGGTACGAAACAAAGCCAGGGTGCCAAACAAAGCCAGGGTACGAAACAAAGCCAGGGTACGAAACAAAGCCAGGGTGGCAGTTCTCAGAGTTCGAGGTCTTCAAACCAGGGCGGGAACCAACGAGACTCCCAAGGCCCTGCTCCAAGCGAGGGTGGATCAAAACGCCGACGCCGCAGGCGCGGAGGACGAGGTCGAGGTAAAGGATCCGCTGCTGAACAGACTGCGGGCGGCAATCGCCAAAAGACCGGAACTCCCCAGACTCGTCAAGGTTCTGACCGCGCTGACAAATCGCACCGTCCCGTCGAATCGATTGTCGACGACGCGGTTGAACTCGATGAGAAGACGTTCAAACAGCGTCGTGGGAGAACGCGCAAGGGGCAGGCGGTCGGCCGCTACATGATGTGCGTATCGGTCGGTGAGAAGGCGACACAGATAGCAACACTTGAAGGGCGCAAACTTGTTGAACATCAGGTGTCCCGTCCCGCCGACGACGTGAGCCAGATTCACGGGAACATCTATCTCGGAAGAGTCCAGAACGTGCTACCGGGCATGGAAGCGGCTTTCATCGATATCGGCACGCCCAAGAACGCGGTGCTCTACCGCGGAGATGTGCAATACGACCCCGAGGACATAGAAGGCAGACGAACCGAACAGCCCCGCATCGAAGAACTTCTGAAGGCCCGCCAGACGATCCTGTGCCAAGTGACAAAGAACCCGATAGCTCACAAGGGTGCCCGGCTCACTCAGGAAGTATCGCTTCCAGGTCGATTCGTGGTGCTGGTACCCAATACCTCCACGTACGGCATCTCGAAACGTCTTCCAGAAGGCGAACGAGCGCGGCTTCGCAGCATTCTCGACAAGGCAAAGCCGAAACGTCACGGGGTGATTGTCCGCACCGCGGCCGAAAACGTCACAGCTGAAGAGATTCAGCGCGATGTGACTCGACTCGTCACCCAGTGGAAAGAAATTGAAACACTCGCCAAGAAAACAACTGCACCAGCGCTCGTGTACCGCGAACCCGAAGCGGCAGTGCGAATCATCCGGGAGGAGTTCACCAAGGACTTCCGCGGAATCATCATTGACAACCGCAAACTCTACGACGAGGTCAGGGCTTACGTATCCAGCATCACGCCAGCGTTGGCAGAACGAGTCGAATATTACAACCCGAAAGCCGAACAGCTGCCGCTCTTTGAGCGCCATCACGTACACGAGCAATTGCGAAAGGCTCTTGACCGCAAAGTTTGGCTGCCATCTGGTGGTTCGTTGATCATTGAGGCCACCGAGGCGCTCACCGTGATCGATGTCAACACAGGCAAAAATGTGGGCAGTTCAAGCCTCGAAGAAACAGTCTTCCGCAACAACTTAGAAGCCGCCGAGGAGGTCGCCAATCAACTGCGCCTGCGCGACATCGGCGGGATCATCGTGATCGATTTTGTTGACATGGAGATAGCCAAGAACCGAGCAGAGGTGATGAAAGTCTTCCGGGCTGCTTTGGCTCGGGACAAGACCCGCACGCAGGTATTCGATATCTCGGGTCTTGGTCTGGTCGAGATGACCCGGAAGCGGATCGGCGAGGGTCTGCTGGAGTCTGTTTCTGATCTTTGCGGGACCTGTGACGGCGATGGACATGTCCTGATTGATGGTCTGATCGGTTGATCAGCCCGTTAGAATCCTCCGCCTATGTACGCAGTAGTGAAGACCGGCGGTAAGCAGTACCGCGTCGAGCAGGGCCAGACCCTTTCGGTGGAACGATTGGGCGATCCCGGTTCCGATGTAGAGCTTGCCCCAGTGATGCTCGTCGACGGCGACACTGTTCTCGCGACGCCCGGTCAGCTAAAAAACGCGTCGGTGACCGCTCAGGTTATTGAGGAACACAAAGGTCCCAAGATCAACGGGTTCCTCTACAAGAACAAGTCAAACAACCACAAGCGGTGGGGGCATCGTCAGACTTTAGCTCTCATCGAAATCACCGCGATATCGAAGGGTTGATGTTTAATGTCCAAGACCAAAGGTGGCGGCTCGACCCGTAACGGCCGCGATTCCAACGCCCAGCGCCTCGGTGTAAAAGTTTACGATGGTGGCCAGGTTCTGGCTGGAGCGATCATCGTCCGTCAGCGCGGCACAAAGTTTCACCCCGGCAACAACGTCATGAGGGGCGGGGACGACACTCTTTTCGCCACCTCCGACGGCATGGTCAAGTTCGGCCGACGCCGCGGTCGCAAACTTGTCGATGTGATTCCCGCTTAGAGGCCGAGCGCATCCCGCACGCTGGCAGTGTCTAGGTTGGCAGTGTCTAGGCTGGCAGAGTGTCTAGCTTCATCGACGAATGCAACCTGCATGTAAAGGCCGGTGATGGTGGCGCGGGTTGCGTTGCCTTCAGACGTGAAGCCCATGTAGCCAAGGGCGGACCTGACGGTGGCGACGGCGGTGATGGCGGATCGATCTGGTTGGTCGCGGACCGTAACGTAGCTTCGTTGTTGGCTTTTCGTGATTACCCCCATCGCAAGGGACCCAACGGCAGCCATGGCGGAGGATCCAAGCGTCACGGGGCCCGAGGCTCAAACCTCGACGTAGCAGTGCCGATGGGCACAGTGGTGCTAGACCACGAAACCCGTGAACCGCTCGCCGATCTAGTCAACAACGGTGACCGTTGGCTGGCAGCGCAGGCTGGCGAGGGTGGCCGGGGAAATGCCCGTTTCTTGTCGAACCAAAGGCGAGCACCTGCTTTCGCTGAGCAGGGTGAGCATGGAGAACAGCGCTGGCTACGACTCGAACTCAAGCTGCTCGCCGATGTTGCGATCATTGGATTTCCAAATGTCGGCAAGTCGACGCTGATCAGTCGCATCTCAGCGGCCAAACCCAAGATCGCCGACTATCCGTTTACCACTCTTGAACCGAATCTTGGAGTTGTCCGCACAGATGACGGCTACGAGATGGTCGTGGCCGATATCCCCGGCTTGATTGAAGGAGCAAGCGAAGGCAAGGGACTGGGGCATCAATTTCTGCGCCATGTCGAACGGGCGCAGGTGTTGCTGGCGCTGCTTGACTTGGCACCGTGGGATGGAGTTGCGCCTGACCAGCAACTGCAGGTCTTGCTCAACGAGTTGGGTTCTTACCAACCAGAACTGCTGGATCGTCCGCGTCTGGTGGTCGGAAGCCGCGCTGATATGGCCCCCGGCCACGGCTATGACGGACCCGCTGTCTCCTCGGTTACTGGTGCGGGGATCTCGGAATTAATAGGTGCACTTGTTGGTCTGGTTGCCCAGAGCAGGGCCACAGAACCAGAAGCGATTAGAACCACGATTCATCGGCCTGTCTCGGCTGAGATCCAACTCCGGCGTCATGATGACGGATCCTGGGAAGTGATGGGTCGTGCTGCTCGACGCGCGGTTGCTCTCAGTGACTTGACCGACGAACAGGCGTTGGTCTACGCAACCGAACGGCTACAGCAGCTTGGGGTCAACACTGCGTTGGCGCGGGCAGGATTACAAAGCGGTGACGAGGTACGCATCGGCGACTTCAGCTTTGAGTACGAAGAGGATTTATGAGTGCCAACAAAACCGTGGTGGTGAAGATCGGAACGTCGTCTATCACCGATAATGAAGGAGTCGTGCAGCGATCTCGTATCGCTAAGTTGTGCGCCGAAGTAGCTGATTTGCGCGCAGCCGGCTATGGGGTCGTGGTGGTGACCTCTGGCGCCATTGCTGCAGGTCTGCCGGAACTGGGATTGGGAGGAGGTAAGCGACCTAGAGACATCAGGACGCTGCAAGCCGTAGCGACGGTCGGACAGAGTGCGCTAATGGCGGTTTACCGCGAAGAGTTCGCCTCGCACGGTCTAATCGCCGGCCAGGTTCTATTGATCCCTCTCGATTTCATCGTGCGCTCTCAGTACCTACACGCCCGGCAGACTCTGGAGCGGCTGCTTGAACTTGGCGTTATCCCGGTCGTGAACGAAAACGATGCCATCGCAGACGATGAGATCCGTTTCGGCGACAACGACCGGATCGCCGCTTTGGTTGCCAATTTGGTTGATGCCGCCCGTTTGGTGCTGTTGACAGACACTCCTGGTGTGCTGACAGCGGATCCCCGCACCGATGCTGATGCGTCACTGATCGAGGAAATCGTTCGGATCGACCATCAGACCGAGGCGCTTGTGGGTGGTGCCGGCTCAGCGCGAGGAAGTGGCGGCATGGCTTCGAAACTCAACGCGGCCAAAATCGCTGCTTGGTCAGGTGTCTCATCGGTGATTGCGGACGCTCATCGTGATCACGTGTTGCGTGACGCGGTCGAGGGTGTGGCCGGTAGCGGCACAATGGTTCACGCCCGCAAGAGCCGCCTCCCAGCGAGAAAGCTGTGGATCGCGTTCGCTGTCGGTGCGCAGGGGACCATCACAGTTGACGGTGGCGCTCGCAAGGCACTCGAACGAGGCAAGTCGCTTCTGTCGGCTGGTGTCCGCCAAGTCGACGGTTCGTTTGCAGCTGGTTCACCAGTTGAGGTAGTTGACGACAACGCGGTCGTCTTTGCCAAAGGTTTGACTCGTCACGGCTCTGATGATCTGCGCGCGGTCGCGGGGCACCGAAGTGACGATCTTCCTGGAGGTGCGTTACATCTGGTCATTCACGCCGATGACCTTGTGACTGTGCCTGCCTAAGGACTGTCAGGGTTGTTGGAGGACTCGGGAATCGCTTCGGGTGCGCCGGGCGCTTCGATTCCGAGGTTGGCGCGGATCGTGTTGAGCCGTGACTGTGCTTCAACCTTGCGAGCCGCTTTCTCAACTTCATACACCTGAGCTTCAAGGTTGCCTTCGGTGAGTTCAGCGGTGGCCTTGGCCTTGGCGTAGCGAGCCTCGATCTTGTCGCGTACTTGGTCGAAGGTTGGAACATCCTCGCCGACCGCTTCTGACAATGTGCGCATCGCCGAGTTGACGGTCTCCTGCATCTTGGCCTGGTCGAGTTGGCTCAACAATGCCTGGCGTTGCCCGAGTTTCTTTTGCAGCAGGCCGGCGTTCTGCTCTACCGCAGCTTTGGCTTGATCAGCCGCGTCGGATGCTTGAAAGTACAGGCTCTTCAAGCTCTCGATCTCTTCCTCAAGAGTGAGGAGCCGGTTGGCGAACTGTTCAGCGGCGTCGGTATAGCGCTCAACGCGGTCAGGATCCCCGGCTCGGGTGGCGTTGTCGGCCATCTTCACGGCCTGGCGGGCGTTGCCGTTGATGCGCTCAAGTTCTTCGAGCGAACGATTGAGTCGAAGTTCCGTTTGCTTCTGGTTGGCGATGACGTTGGCCGCTTGGCCGCGAAGCCGATTGTGTTGGTCTTTGGCCTCGCTGATGGCCTGCTCCAATTGGACTTTCGGGTCGGCGGACTCCTCAAACTCACTGTCTCGTTTTGCGATGAAGTAATTCCAACGCTTCTTCAGATAGTCCAGCATGGCTTAATCGTAGTGTCTCGGGGTGTCCGTAGTCAGACAGAGCGCGAGAAGACCTTGCGAACGGGGTCCAAAAGGAGACGGGTTTCTTGCACACCTATGCGAGAGCCGATCGCCACGTAGCTGACCACAGCGACTCCGATTACCACGGGTGCGGCGACTAGCAACGGAAGATCCGCGAGCAACAGTCTGACTGCAGCAGTAAGCACAAAGGAGAGCGCAGCGGCCACCGCGGGCTTGTAGAGCGACCGGGTTGGACTGGCCAGATGGGGTAGGTGGCGGCGGCAAAGAGCCGACAAGGCCATGAGTTCGACCCAAGCACCGAGCGCAGAACCGGCGGCCAGACCAACTGCTCCCAAGCGCACTGGGCCTTCGATAGCGCGAAGGTCCGCTGGCAGTGGCGAAGAAGAGATCCAGGTCCCGTTCGTTATCAGACCGTCAGGCCCGACGATCACTCGGTCCAGCGAGAACATTATTGCCAGCGCAACCGTGGCCGATACGAGCACTCGAATGCCGGCAATACGCGCTGGTCCACGGGTGTCGCCAACGGCGTAGCAGGTATTTTGGAGTAGACGACTCGCGCCGATGGCGGGCAGCCCGACAGCGTAAGCAGCCAGCACAAACCACACCAGAACGGCATCGGTACTATCGAACTTGCCGCCCTCGAACAAGACCCGGACAATCAGATCACCTGCCGCGATCGACACGAACGAGGCGAGCAGCATCCAAAAAGCAATCTGTTTCAGGCCTCGCTGGGAGCGCTGGGCCAGACTCTGAGGATCGGTCACAAGCCGTGACAATTCGGGGAGTTCCGCCGCTGCCACGCTCATGGCGAAAAGGCTCACCGGCAGCGTGTAGAGGATTTGCGCCTTGATCAACGCGGCGATTGCGCCGGTTGCCAACAGGGTGGCGAGCATTAGATCCAGATAGGCCGAGATCTGCACGACACCGCGTCCAAGCACCGCAGGCACGAAACGTCGCCGAATTTCAAGCACTGACGGATCTTGTGTGGTGGGCCGAAACTTCATTCCCCTGACCAAACGCAACACTGTCGGCAACTGGATCAGCAGTTGCAGCAGGCCACCGATCGTGACCGCGAGGGCCAGGCCCCGCGCGGCGTCAACAAGATCCCAGTCCCGGGCCCACATCAAGTACAGAGCAATGATCTGGCAGGCGTTCCAGACAACCGGAGCGGCATAGGGCAAGAAGAACCGTCGATGGCTGTTCAGTACACCCAGGCACCACGCTGACATGACTAGAAAGCCCATGCCCAGGGCCATGATCTGCACCAGATCAACGACGATCTCGAACTTCTCGCCGCTGAGACCGAATGCCAACACTGAGGTGATAGGCCGTGCTGCGAGCACGAAGATGCCCACGCAGATACCGGTGATTGCCAACAGCAACGCCCCGACCGCTCCTGCCACACGGATCGACTCTTTGGGATCCTCGTCGTCGAGGAGTTTGCTGTAGACGGGCACGAACGAAGCAGAGAGCACCCCTTCGCCAAGCAAATTCTGCAACAAGTTGGGAATCTGTGAAGCGGTAGCAAAAGCGTCAGCGACGAGTCCGAGGCCAAACACGCGTCCCACGACGAACTCACGCAACAATCCAGACACCCTCGACAAGGCGATTCCCAAAGCAACTAGCACAGACCCGTTTCGTTTCGGTGCCGACACTCCAAATGGTCCTTTCACCGATTGAACTGCTTTGACTCCTGTCAAGACTACTGCGATAGCCCGGTACGCTGAAAAAGTGATCGGTCAAACCACTCCCATCCCGGTACTCGCGGCGCGCGCCAAAACCGCATCACGCGCTGTGGCCGTCGCTAGTACTGAAGAGAAAGATGCAGCCCTGCTTGCGGCTGCAGATCTGCTCGTTGCCAACGCCGAAACAGTATTGGAAGCCAACGCTGTTGATGTGGCACGAGCCACCGCCGAAGGTATGGCTACCCCTCTGGTTGATCGGCTACGGCTAGATCAGTCTCGTATCGAAGCTATGGCCACCGGGCTTCGTAAGGTCGCGGCCCTCGATGATCCCGTCGCTCGGATCAGCGGTGGGTGGGTGCGGCCCAACGGCCTTCGTATTGAACGGGTGCATGTGCCGTTGGGGGTTGTGGCAATCATCTACGAGAGTCGCCCCAATGTCACCAGCGACGCGTTCGGTCTTTGCCTCAAGTCTGGGAACGCGGCTTTCCTGCGGGGCTCTTCGTCGGCGATCAATTCCAATTTGGCGATCTCGGTTGTGCTACGCGAAGCGCTGGAGAAAGTGGGACTTCCGGCTGATGCATTGGTGGTTGTTGACGATACGCGTCGGGAAGCAGCGATCGAGTTCATGCAACAAGACGACTACATCGACTGTCTCATTCCGCGTGGTGGGCCTTCCCTGATCCAGTCGATCCTCGCCAACGCTACAGTTCCCTATGTCATTGATGGGGCTGGCAACTGCCACGTCTACGTTGACGCGGCGGCCGATCTCAACATGGCCCTGGAGATTGTCTTCAACGCCAAAACTCAGCGAACCGGGGTTTGCAACGCAGCGGAATCGCTCGTGGTTCATCGCGACGTCGCCGCAGAGTTCCTGCCTCGGATGGTGGTGGCCCTTGACGGTGTTGAGCTGGTGGGTGACGAGGCGTCCCGCCGGATCTCCCCAACAATTGCTTCTGCGGAGCCAACAGACTTCGCGACAGAGTTCCTCGACATGAAGATGAGTGTCAAGGTAGTAAACGACCTCGACGAGGCAATCACCCATGTCTCAGAAAATTCGACCGGACACAGCGAAGCGATTGTTACCAACGATGTCCGCGCCGCGGATCGATTCACTCGTGAGGTTGACGCCGCGGCGGTGTTGGTCAACGCATCGACCCGCTTCGTTGATGGTGAAGAGTTCGGCTTTGGCGCTGAGATCGGTATTTCAACCCAGAAGCTCCATGCCCGCGGCCCAATGGGGCTTGAGCAGCTGACGACCTGCAAGTTTGTCGTGCGTGGCGACGGCCATGTACGCCCGTGACCCGAGCGGGTGATAACGAATCGGGTACTGCTGTTAACGGCCGCTAACCTTAAACCTCTATGTCATTTCGTTTCGAAGATGCCGCGTCTCTGAGAGACGACCTGCGGCGGGTCGACTATCTGTCTGACGAGGGCATCGCCGGTGTCGTCTACCTCGCCGATCGACTGCAAAAGCCGATTCTGGTCGAAGGACCGGCAGGCACCGGTAAGACGCAACTGGCCAAAAGCGTCTCGGAAGTTCTCGGAACACGGCTGATTCGTCTGCAGTGTTACGAGGGCCTTGATGAGGCCAAAGCGCTCTATGAGTGGAACTACAAAAAGCAACTCCTACGCATTCAGAGCGACCGTGGCGATGAGCACGACTGGGCGGGAGTCTCAGACGACATATTCTCCGACGAGTTTTTGCTCACACGGCCCTTGCTAGAGGCGATAAGCGCGCCCGACCCGGTGGTGCTGCTCATCGATGAGGTCGACCGTCTCGAGGTCGAGACTGAGGCTCTGTTGCTCGAGATTCTGTCTGACTACCAGGTTTCGATTCCTGAACTCGGAACTATCGAAGCCAAACAAATCCCGCTGGTGTTTCTCACCTCCAACAACACCCGCGAGCTTTCCGAGGCACTCAAACGACGTTGTCTCTACCTTCACGTTGATTATCCAGACCTTGAACGGGAAAAGGAGATCGTGCTCACCAAAGTTCCCGGGATCACAGAGAATCTGGCCGATCAGGTTGCCCGGGTTGTGCGTTCGATTCGCCAGATCGAATTGAAGAAGGCGCCGTCGGTGTCGGAGACGATCGACTGGGCCAGGACTCTGGTGTTGCTAGGTGTTGAGAAGATTGAGGAGCAGACCGCAAGCGACACGCTCAACATTCTTCTCAAGTATCAAAGCGACATAAAAAAGGCGGCGAAGGAATTAGTGACCGCAGACGGTGTGAGCGTCTGATTTTGCGATGACGGCGACTAGCACCTCTGAAGGAAACGGCCGCAGCGCTGAGGAGGTTCCTTTGGAGTTGGGTGACGCCATCTTGGAACTGCTCAACGGATTCATCATCGAGTTGCGCGCTGCGGGACTACCGGTCAGCCTCACCGAGAATCTCGACGCGCTAGAAGCAGTGAAGCACGTTCCCATCGGTGACCGCGAGTCCTTCAAATACGCCCTGGGCGCCACGTTGGTGAAGCACTACAACCACTGGAAAGCCTTTGAGACCGTTTTCGAGGTGTACTTCTCGTTACGTGGCAAGGAATACGCCATTGGTGAAGACGGCGAACTTCTCGACCCCGAAGACGGCGAGTTCGATGACTCCCAAGCTGGAGATCAACAAGGTGCGGGTGGCGCAGGAGAGAACCTGAGCCCCGAAGAACTTGCTGAGATGCTGTTCCAGTCGCTGATGCGTGGTGACGCGCAGATGATGAAAGGCGTTGCACGCCAGGCAGTGCGCCGCTTTGCCGGGATGGAGCCGGGTAGGCCAGTCGGGGGCACGTACTACCTCTACCGAACGCTGCGCAACCTCGACCTCGATGGAGTGTTGGAGCGACTTCTGAAACAGGCGCAGGAAACGCAGGGCGAAGCATCGGAGTTGGAGCAGCGTCTCTGGCGCGACGAATATCAGCACCGAATCGACCAACTCCAAAAAGAGATCGAAGCGGAGATTCGAAGGCGTCTGGTGGCCGATCGTGGCGTCGAAGCGATGGCCAAGACCCTCCGCAAACCGCTTCCCGAAGACGTTGACTTCATGCACGCTTCGCGCGAAGAAATGGCGAACCTGCGCAAAGCCATCTACCCGTTGACGCGCAAGCTCGCAGCTCGACTACAGCGCAAGCGCCGTCACGGGCGTAGAGGACCACTCGATTTTCGTCGCACTGTTCGGGCCTCGCTGAGCTACGGCGGAGTTCCCGTCGAACCGAAGTTCCGTAACCCGAATCCACACAAGCCCGAGATCTTTGTCGTCGCCGACATTTCTGGTTCGGTGGCTGCCTTCGCTCGCTTCACTCTGCATCTCGTGTATGCCATTTCTGGCCAGTTCTCCAAGGTCCGCTCGTTTGTGTTCATCGATGGGCTCGATGAGGTGACCTCATACTTTGAGGGAGTTGAGGACATTAATGAAGCGGTTCACCGGGTCAACACCGAAGCCGATGTGGTCTGGGTCGATGGGCATTCTGATTACGGTCACGCACTGGGTGTGTTTTGGCAGAAATATGGCAAAGACATAGGACCCCGAACGTCGATCATGATTCTCGGTGATGCGCGCAACAATTACCACGCTGCGGAAAGCTGGATCGTCAAAGAGATGCAGGACAAGGCCCGCCATGTCTATTGGTTGAATCCAGAGCCGAGGAGCTACTGGGATACTGGTGACTCAATCGTCGGCGAATACGCCCAGCATTGTGATGGCAGTTTCGAGGTTCGAAACCTCCGGCAACTCGAAGGATTCGTAGAAAACCTCGTTTAGTGCCTGAGCGTCGGCGTCACGTTGGAACGCAGAAGTTCAGCCACTCGAAACGCTAGGTCAACAGATTGGCGGGCGTTTAGCCGAGGGTCGCACATCGTTTCGTAGGCACGGTCCAGATCCTCATCAACGAGATCATCAGATCCTCCCAGACATTCGGTCACCGGGTCGCCGGTCAACTCGACGTGGACTCCTCCCGGATGGGTGCCTTCGGATTCGTGAGCACAAAAAAAGCTGACAATTTCGCTGAGCACATCGTCGAAATGGCGAGTCTTACGGCCACCTTCTGACGTGTAAGTGTTGCCGTGCATCGGGTCACAGGCCCAGACCACGGGGTGGCGCGCTTCGCGCACTGCTGCGAGCAATGCGGGGAGAGCTTCCGCGATCTTGTCGGCACCCATGCGGTTGATAAGGGTGAGTCGCCCCGGTACACGATCGGGATTGAAAGCTTCGCAGAGTCCTAGTACTTCGTCGGGTGTGGCTGTGGGTCCGATCTTGCATCCCAGCGGATTACCTACGCCGCGCAGGAACTCCACGTGAGCGCCGTCTAGTTCGCGGGTGCGCTCACCAACCCAGAGCATGTGCGCGGAGCAGTCGTACCAGTCGCCCGTCAGGGAGTCGCGTCGGGTTAACGCCTCTTCGTAGTTGAGAAGCAGGGCTTCATGGCTGGTGAAGAGATCAACCTCGTGAAGGGCAGGAACGGTCGTGGAGTCAAGCCCGCAAGCCGCCATAAAGCGCAGCGCGCGATCGATTTCATCGGCCATCTGGGCGTAGCGCTCACCCGCTGGCGAGGAAGCAACGAAGTCTCGATTCCAACTGGACACTTGTTGCAGGTCTGCGTAGCCGCCGCGTGTGAATGCGCGCAAGAGGTTCAGGGTGGAAGCGGCTCGGTTGTAGGCCGTGAGGAGGCGTTGGGGGTCTGGACGGCGTTCGTCCAAAGTGAATCCGACATCGTTGACAATCTGGCCGAGGAACGATGGGAGTTCGGTTTCGCCCTGTGTTTCGGTTGGGCTGGAGCGAGGTTTGGCGAACTGCCCGGCGATCCGACCGACTTTCACCAGGGGAGTGCCACCCGAGTAAGTAAGCACGATTGCCATTTGGAGAATGACGCGAAGCTTGTCTCGGATCGAGTCTGTTGAGCTGTCGAATGACTCGGCGCAATCGCCAGCTTGGAGCAAAAAAGCGTTGCCCTCAGCAACCCTTCCAAGCTGGCTCGTAAGGTGGCGGGCTTCGCCCGCGAAAACGAGCGGCGGTTGGTCTGCCAGAATCTTTTGCACTTGTTCGAGTTCGGCGTCGTCAGGCCAACAGGGCTGATGCTTGGCGGGGAAGTTCCGCCAACTACCGGGGTTCCAGGTGTTGTTCACGTAACAAGTCTGCTGTAGCTGACCGGAAAGTTCCAACCAATTTCGTTAGAACGACGACGACGCGTCAGAACTCCGAAAAACAAACCGGGACTCCCGCCGATCGGCGAGAGCCCCAGTGGGTTGTTGGGTTGTTCAAACAGGATACTACGCCACGCCCACCGCGTCTACGCTATTCGCGGCGTGTTCCCGAACGGAATTGAGGGCCCGCTTGACAAGTCGGCGGGCTGCTTCGGCGGTTACACCGAGGTCTTCGCCGACCTCGCGATAGGAGCGTTTGCGCCCATCGCCGAGGCCGAAGCGTTGCTCAACAGCGTACTTTGCACGCTCATCGAGAATGTCGAGCAGACCGGTGACCATCTCCTCCTCGGCTTTCGCCATGACCTCAACCTCGGGACCGGGATTCGAGTCGGGAAGAAGATCGACGAGTTCGTTGGAGTCATCGTCGCCAATGGTGCGATCGAGGCTGGTGGGGGTGGTCAGCCGATGTAGACGGGCATGCTCGTCATCAAGTTCGTCGCCGTCGCCGGAAACCGCACGCAGGGCGGCACGCAAGCTGGCAGAGCGGTCACCAGGCAGGCGAACCAGGCTTGCTTTCTGGTCAAGTGCACGGCCGATCGCCTGACGGATCCAGAAGGTGGCGTAAGTCGAGAACTTGAACCCCTTGCGCCAGTCGAACTTGTCGACCGCGTGCTCTAGTCCGAGGTTGCCTTCTTGGATAAGGTCGAGCAACTCCATGCCGGGAGGCAGTGGATAGCGGCGAGCGACGCTCACAACGAGGCGAAGGTTTGCTCGGATGAAGCGATCTTTTGCAGCCGCAGCTTTGCGAATAGCCCGGTCAAGTTCTACGCCTACTTCGCCGTTGTCTTTACGGACTTGTGCTTCGGTGCCTTTTTCTATGATCTGGGAGAGCTGGCGCTCTTCTTGCGCATTCAGCAGACCGACTGCGCCGATTTCGTTTAGATATTGTCCTACAGAATCACTCATGAAACTCATTCGATGGGATCGGCGCACGCGCTTTTCCCGGTTGTGCAGGCCAAAGGCCTGGGGATTGTATTGGGGGCGGGCTGAGGTACCGTTTGCTCGCGATTACTGTTGAAATCCGCGCCGCGTTCCAGCCTAGCCGTACGCTATTAGACACCATTCAGGCCGAGATGTCACGAAGTACCGGTATGACTTCTGTCACGTCTACTGTAGCGCATAGATTCGTGACCCGACTACTGTCCGCGGGCGCGCAACCCTAGACTCTGGGGCGTGGAGCAAGCGACACCGCAGCGAATCGGCGTTTTTGGCGGAACGTTCGACCCGCTTCACTTCGGTCACTTGGCGATTGCTTTCGAAGTTCGGCATCAACTGAAGCTTGACCGCATGTTGCTGGTGGTGGCCAACGATCCGTGGCAAAAAACGGTCTTTAACACGGTAACGCCCGCAAGATTTCGTTTCGAGATGGTCGCGGCCGCCGTTTCGACTGCAAACGAGTCGATGGGCGAGGCTGCCTTGGAGGCAAGTGATCACGAGATACGACGTGGTGGTGAAACCTACACCGCTGACACGCTCGCCACCCTGGCCTCCGAAACAAACGGTGCTGAACTGTTTGTTGTCGTGGGTTCGGATATCGCTGCGAGTCTCGACACCTGGAAGCGGGCCGACGAGGTCCGTGAATTAGCAACAACGGTTGTGGCAGAACGCGGTGGGAACACCGGTGGCCGTCCCCCAATAGGATGGGAGCATGTGGTGGTCACGGTGCCTGCCTTGGAGATTTCCTCCACCGACGTTCGTAACCGCTTCAGGAACGGTCGGCCGGTCGAAGCACTAGTTCCGCCCCGGGTAGTCGAATACGTGAGGTCACATGAACTCTATGGGAGTGCTCGGTGAGTTCTGCTACTCAGACAGCGGACCGGGAACCGCAACTCCGCGATCTGGATGACAACCACAGAAATGAGATCCCCGCAGTTCGCAGCGGGCGCAAGCGGCCAGCACCGAGTCCTCACCCTTTCTGGGGTCTGGTCTTTCCGTTCCTAGTGGTTGCTGCCGCGGCACTGGTATTCGCGGTATGGCGAGACGGAACCAAACTGGTCCTTGACTCCAATGGTGGTGAGCGGATCGAGACCATCACTGACCCGGCAGCGCCGGGATATCGAGCGTTCGTCGATCCCACGCCGACCATGCTGATCGCCCATCTCACCGATGCCGGTGAACTAGTCGGGATAACAGTTCTGGCTCAAACAGCGTTGGATCAGGGCGGCACCGCGGTGTTGATCAGCGCTGAGTTGCTTCTTGAACCCAGCGACGATCCAGCCGACGCCGTCTTTGTGCGTGAACTCTATGCAACCGAAGGGTTGGACGGACTGAGTCGGGGGGTGGGGGATCTCTTTGGTTTTGGTTTCCGAGAAACGCTGGAGATGACAACCTCAGAACTGAGCGGCTGGTTGCGCCTCGTCGAACCGCTACCGGTGGTACTGAATGACGACCTCGTTTCTGTCGACGCGTCCGGACTTGCGGAGATCCGGTATCAAGCGGGTGTAAATCAGTTGACCGGAGCAGATACCGCCAATGTCTACGGGTGGCTCAACGATGGAGAATTCGACTCGAATCGCACGCAGCGACAAGTCGAACTATGGGAGTCGTGGCTTTCAGAGGTTGGTCGTGCTGATGATCTGCTAACGGCCACATTGCCATTTGAGGACGGGCTATCGGGTTATCTCCGCTCATTGGGTGCCGGAACTCGACGTTTGGAGGCGTTGCCTTTGATTGCAGTGTCGTTCGGAGGCGATAATCCTCCCTTCTATGCTCAGAACGATCAGCAGAAGCAGCAACTCGACAGCCTTGCTCGCGAGATGGTGCCACTTCCGATTGGTTCGCATTTGGGGGCTCGTCCGACTGTGAGTTTGCTTGATGGCACTGGTGCGGGTGTTCCGCGCGATGCAATGCTCTCGGTTCTCGTTGATGCAGGCGCTGAAGTCACCGTCATCGGCAACACCCAAGCCTTTGGGGTAGCCGAGACGACAGTGGCCTATCACATCGCTGATCGCCAGCAAGCGGCGATTGTTCTGGCTGATGCGATAGGAGCTTCCGCGAGATTTGTTGAGGACTCCGACCAACCAGTTGACCTCACCGTTACCGTCGGTTTGGACCGGGTCGGCTTGTGAGCGAAGGCAGCGAAGATCATCTCAAGTGGGTGCGGCAAGCAGCGGTGGCCGCGGATGACAAGAAAGCGATCGACACACTGATCATTGATGTAGGAGATGTGCTTGCGGTTACAGACCACTTTGTGATCACCAGCGCCGCTAACTCCCGGCAGGTCAATGCTGTTATCGATGCGATCGAGGAGGAGATCCGATCTGCGGGTGGACCCTCTCCAGTGCGTGTCGAAGGCAAAGAGGAGCGGGAGTGGGTGCTGTTGGATTACGGAGCGTTCGTCGTCCATGTGTTCCGCTCGGACCAACGCGACTTCTATCAGCTTGAACGTCTCTGGGGTGACCGTCCCCGCCTTGATTGGACCACTGCAGTCCCATCTGGCCCCGAGTGAGACGGTTTGTGGAGCTAAGGGGAATTGAACCCCTGACCTCTTCCATGCCATGGAAGCGCTCTACCAACTGAGCTATAGCCCCGCGTTCTTCAGGGGTGGATCGTAGCAGTGGAGTAGGCCCCTCCCACTACAGATGGCGCGGGGCGCGTAACGTCGTGGTGGTGCCCACTGTGTCCATTGGAAACGAACGCAGAACTCTGGCAGCGGTGACCGCGTTGCATGCTGTCGTCGGAAGTTGGGTTGCCATGCTCACGCCCGGGCCACTGCTTGTTTCCGACGATCTCGCCTATTTCGGCATGGCTAGGACATTAGCAGGCCAGGGAGCGGCACCGCTGGCGGAGCAACCCCCTTACGGTGTGCTCTATTCGGCGCTTTTGGCGCCCGGCTGGGCGCTTGGACTGGATGAATCGTCGATGCTGATCTGGGCTCGGATTCTCAACGGGCTGCTCGGTGCTGCCCTGGTGCCAGTTCTCTACTCGGTTGTTCGACGGCTCACCGGGGCGACCCATCGCTGGTCGTTGGTCGCAGCTGTAGTCGGCGCGTCGCTTCCAGCGCACATGTCAACCGCTTCAATCGTGTGGACTGAGCGACTGCTGCCTTTGCTGGTGGCGATAAGTGTTTTGTGTTTGATCCGGTTCGTGGACCGTCCGTCAAACGGCAGAGCAATCGCGGTGGCAGGCGTCGCCGCGGCTCTATATTCCAGCCACCCGCGGATGGGTGCTTGCGCCCTGGTGATAGTTCTGGCAGTTCCCTGTGTCGCCCGGTTTGATCGGCTGGTTAGACGCAAACAGACCGGCCCCATCTTCGCCACAGCAGCCGCTGGCATTGCGGGCGGCGGTAAACGATTCGGCGGGCGCGGCACGCTGGTTGTTGGAGGAGTCGGTCTTTTGGGGCTGGCAGCGGTGGAGGGAGTGCGTCGGTTTGTGGCTGGTGCCGCGTTTGGGAGCAGTGGCACCTACGACATTGCTGATCTGGCTGAGCGTCGCGGTCTTGACGAAGTGCCCGAGATGGTTGTACGAGGCACCGGCACTGTTGGCTACCTAGTGCTTGCCACCGCGGGTCTAGCCATTATCGGTGTGGTGGTTTTGCTTCGCTCGCCGCCAGTCGGGCCGTGGGTGTTTCTCGAAGCCCTTGCCGTGGTTGTTGTTGCGGGTTGGTTTCTGACCGGTGTTGAACGCGCCGATGCATATCTTCACGGGCGCTACATAGAAGTGATGGCTCCCATGCTGGTTGCGACGGGGATCATTGGTCTAGCGAGAATGCGTGCTGTTTGGGCGGGTGTCGCGATGGCCGTCGCTATTGTGATTTCGGGAGTGTGGGGTGCCTGGGCCGGCCCCGGCGACAACTGGAATGAGGTCCGTTCTCCGATCATGATGCTCGGAACCGAAGCGGGCGGTGCACCGTTTGGTAATGATGTGTTCGAACCGGGAGCGGCGGCCCTCGTAGCTCTCGCGGTCGCTGCTGTGTTGCTCATGGCATTCCGGCGACCACAACCGTGGCTGGGATTGGGCTTGGCGTTAGTGGTCATAACGCTCGGAACCGCTTCGGACCTCGAAGCTCTCGATCAGCTATTTGAGACAGCTACCTTGAGCACCGTTCAAGAAGCTCTAGGCGATGTTCAGATAAGCCAGATCGCTGTCGATAGCGAAGGATTGTCTCCCAACCTGACTGGTGCGGTCGCCTGGGAAGTTGGATTTGACAACACTTCAATCGAGATCAGCCCAGACGAGATAAGCTCGGACACGTCTCATTTGCTTTTGCGAGCCGACGCAACGGCACCCGCCGGTGCCGCGCTGGTCACAGATGTGGGACAAGGAAAACTCTGGGCGTTGCAGCGGTAGGACGATTGAGCGGCTGTTTGAGCGACGCTGTCGAGTGGGCCCATCAGGTTGGCATCGAGTTTCATTCTGGGTCACCCTCGACGTTGTCTCCCTCAGGGGTGTCTTCGCCCGGAGCGGCATCGTCTTGGGCGCGCAGGAACTTTTCGAACTGGGCTCCAAGTTCTTCGGAAATGGCAAGAGCGCCTTCGGTGCTGATTGCGCCGGAGTTGAACTCGTCATGGTGACGTTCGAGTTGGGCGATTGTCTGGCTGTGATCTGCGTCTTCAGCAATGAGAGCGTCAAGTTGGTTGCGGATCGTCAGAGCGTGTTCTGAGAGAGCCCCGCTGTCGATTCTGATCCCCGCGGCGTCGACGAGTCCTTCGATGAGCGACAGTGCCGCGGAGGGGTAAGGGGCTGCAGCGATGTAGTGGGGGACTTGAGCCCAAAGACTGAGAGAGGCAATACCGACCGAAGTAAAGGCCGCTTCGATTGCTGCGGCCATACCCGCTGGCACGTCAAGTGTGGCTCCCGACTGGTTGGCGCGGACAAGTTCGGGAGTGGGCGAGGTGATGGTCAGGCGGGTATCGCGAGTGTGGGGAACTGCGGCCGGGTAGGCCCCCAAACTCACAAGCCGACGCACTCCGAAGCGCTTGGCAAGTCCAAGTACCGCCTCAACGAACGCACGCCAATTGTGGTCCGGTTCAGCTCCGCTGAGGATGAGCACGTCACGGTCGTCGCTGTCGCTTCCTGCACTGAGTTCGATTACTGGCCAGTCGATGTCGGCGTTGATGCCGTTGACGATGTGCAGCGTTGGTCGATGTGCCCGATAGTCGAGAAGATATTCGGTGTCGAACTCTGCCAATTTCTCGGCTCCGGTGACGTTGCTGATATGGCGGATAGCGGTTCTGGCGCCGCGCCCCGCGTCGACCCAGCCATCAAAATGCACTAGGAGAACAGGATCGACAACATCGGGTGTGCGAAGCACTCGATACAGTCGCTCAGGGTCGATAGCAGAACTCATGGGTGTTGCTTGCCTCCGTGTCGGTGGGAGCGTTCGTGGAGTTGGTCGTGGCCCCACATGATGGCCTGAAACTTGCCGGGGAAGGGAATCGATCGCTGTTGCGCTACGTTGCACGTCACTATGGCCAACGTAACGGACTCGACTTTCGACCGCGATGTGGTGCAGCGCTCCAAGACGATACCGGTCGTTGTCGATCTTTGGGCACAATGGTGCGAGCCGTGCAAGCAGCTCACTCCGATACTGGAGAAGGTCATCGCCGAGACCAACGGAGCGGTCGAATTGGCCAAGGTCGATATCGACGCCAACCCTGGGGTCGCACAAGCTTTCAAAGTGGAATCGATTCCCGCGGTGTATGCGATGGCCGACGGACAGGTCGTCGATGGCTTCATGGGCGCCCAAGGAGAAGCTCAGGTACGTGAGTTCGTGCAGCGCTTGGCACCCGCACCAGCTGAAAGCGAGGTGGACACGCTCGTTGCGATTGGAGACGAGGAGTCTTTGGTGGCGGCATTGAAGATCGAACCCGACAATCCAGCTGCGGTTACTGCTCTGGCACAACTATTGGTGGAGCAGGGTGAAGTTGACACTGGGCTGAAGCTGCTCGAACGCATCCCGGAATCGGCCGAGACGCGCCGGATCACCGCGATGGCTCGCACCGGCGGGATCGGCGACGACATTGAGGCGACCCTGGCCGAACTGTTGATCACTGTGAAGACCGATGACGAGGCACGGCGGAAGTTCATTGACTTACTTGAGGTGATCGGCCCCGAAGACGCCCGCAGCGCTCTGTGGCGTCGAAAGCTGAGCACCGCTCTGTTCTAGGTGTTGGCGGGTTCTAGGGATTGGTGGCGCCTGTTGTGGCGGATGTGACAGACCCGCCAGCCGCGGGTTCGCACAGCCAGATTTCGGCATCCATGCCTCTCTCGTTTCGGTAACGTTCTTCGACGCGGGTCTGAAACTCGACTGCTTGGTCGGCCTGCACCAGCGCTACCGCGCAACCTGCGAAACCGCCTCCGGTAAGGCGAGCACCGAAACAACCGGGGCTTTCTCGGGCAATCTCCACAATATGGTCCAAGGCGGGTCCTGATACTTCGTAGTCATCACGCAAGCTCTCGTGGCTGGAGTTCATGAGGGCACCGAGGGTTTCGGCATCGCCGTTCGACATTGCATTCGCGGCATCGAGAGTGCGTTGGTTTTCGGTGATTACGTGGTGAGCTCGACGCCGTTCGATTCCGAGTCGGGTCGGTAGCCGATCCAGGTCGTCTAGTTGGTCAAAACTTGTTCTATGGTGAGCCACAGATTTTTGCGGGAGCGAAGTTGGCCAAAGTTGCATTCATCGGAGCGGGCAGCACGGTATTCGCCCGGAATCTCCTCAACGACCTACTGGGTTACGAGGACCTTCGGGACTGCCTCGAGTTTCGGCTCCATGACATTGACTTGCAGCGGCTCGCTACGTCGGAAATTGTCGCGCGGAAACTGGTGGATGGCTACGGTGGGGCGACGCAGGTCAGTGCCAGCACCGACCTACGAACCGTCCTCGACGGTGCGGACTATGTGATCACGATGTTCCAGGTCGGCGGCTTCGAACCAGCGACCGTGCTGGACTTTGACCTACCCGAACAATTCGGGCTGGAGCAGACCATCGCCGACACGATCGGCATCGGTGGCATTATGCGAGGTCTACGCACTGTTCCGGTCCTCGTGGAAGTGGGCCGAACCATGAGCGAACTTTGCGCAGACGCAGTGTTGCTCAACTACGCCAATCCGATGGCAATCAACATGTGGGGTCTAGCCGAACTCTGCGAAGTTGACGCATACGGGCTTTGCCACAGCGTTCCCATCACAGCACAACATTTGGCGTCCGACCTTGGTTTGCCGGTCGAAGAACTCGACTACCTGGTGGCCGGAATCAACCACATGGCTTTCTTCTTGCGGTTGGAACATCAAGGCCGAGACCTGTACCCCGAACTCAAGAAACTCCACATTGATCCAGCCAGTGCGCCGAAGCGGAGCGAATGGCAACTCCCTGACGCAGTCCGCTACGAAATGTTGCGCCGGTTGGACTATTTCGTGACCGAATCAAGCGAGCACTTCGCCGAGTACACGCCGTATTTTCTCAAGCGAGGCCGCCCCGATTTGATTGAACGCTTCGAAGTCCCTGTGCGCGAATACGTGCGCCGTTGCGAAAACCAGATTGCCGAATGGGACGGGTTGCGGGCCCGACTTGAAGCGGGTGCCGATCTGATGGAACTCCCCAAGAGCGACGAGTTCGCTCCCCAGATAATTCACAGCCTCGAAACAGGTAAAGAACGCGAAGTGTACGTGAACGTGCCCAATCATGGCTTGATCGACAACCTGCCCACCGGCTGCATTGTCGAAGTTCCCGCCACCGTCGATGGCAAAACCATTACTCCCTCGGTGATCGGCAAACTGCCACCGCAATTAGCAGCGCTGATGGGAACCAACATTGCCCCCCAACAACTCACCGTCGAAGCGCTTAAGACCGGCCACCGAGACCACATTTACCACGCGGCGATGCTTGATCCGCACACCGCCGCCGAATTGGATCTCGAACAAATCTGGTCGCTGGTAGACGCACTGATCGAAGGTCACGGCGATTTCATCCCGGAACCCTTGCGCAAACACCATGGAGAACCGACCTAACCATGCTCGGATCTCCCAAGAACCCTTGGATTTCCAGGTCAAGACGTTCAACGGCGGGGCGGTCTCCGTCGCGGTACAGCCTTGTGGCTTGATCGAATGCGACTGTGGCCATGAAATCCTCTGTTCGGTTGTCTTTGGTCAGATCAACACTGCATGGCGGGGAGCTGGCGGGGGCAGTGGAGAGCTTCGGCGGCGAAATGGGGTTGGGGCGCTGTCAATATGGGGGTGGGAGTAGGTAGGGTTCGGTAACGCTTCGGCGAGGCGCTTCCCCCGCAAAAAGACCTCACAAAGGACGGCGTGCGGTGGGCAGAGGCGAGGCGGTTCAGCGTTGGGCTGATTCGGTCGCGGACCGGCTCGGGGTGACGATCTGGGGTTTTGTCGCGGGTATGGCGGCGATTGTTGCCGCGGCTGTGGGGGGCTGGTGGGCGTTGGCGTCGCCGGAGGTGACCCCGGTCGAAGAGGTGTTGCCGAGAGTAGCGACCGCGCCGGGCGCTCCGGCGGCGACTGAATCCGCGCCGGGTTCGAGCGCGCGGATTGTTGTGCACGTTGAGGGAGCCGTCGTGTTCCCCGGGGTGCACGACCTCGCCGAGGGGTCCCGTGTGCACGATGCCATAGACGCCGCGAACGGGTTGACCGTGGACGCGGATCGTTCACGGCTCAACTTGGCGGCGCCGTTGGCTGATGGTCAGCGGGTCTGGGTACCTGTGATAGGAGAGCCAGAGCCCTCGGTGGTCGGTCCTACGAATCCTGGTGGCGGCATCAGCAGCGGTTTGTCCGGCTCTCGGGTGAACCTCAATACTGCTGATCCTGCGGCCCTGGAGACACTTCCAGGTGTCGGGCCGAGCATTGCTGCCGCGATCATTCGCCATCGGGAGCAGCACGGTGCGTTCAGCCGAGTGGAGGGACTGCTCGAGGTTCCGGGAATCGGGGAGGCCAAGCTGGAGCAACTCGTGCCGTTGGTATCGGTGTGACGGCGCACGCGGTGGCTTTGGCCGCGGCGTTGGGGGCGTGGTGGATGTTTTCGGTTTCTGTGCCTGTTCTGGTTGTGCTGGTCTTGTTGACGAGTTGGCGAAGACATGTGGCTCTGGTGGTGTTGCTCACCTTTGTTGCTGTCGGCACCCGTGGGGCCGCGGCAGTAGACGCACTCGATCCCCCGGAAGCTGACTCATTCTCTGGCTGGGTGACGCTGCTTGACGACCCCCGTCCTGTGGGTCCGGTTGGTGTGGTTGCGACAGTGCGCCACGATCGCAAACGGCTAACCGCTGTGGCGCATGGTGCACCCGCAGCGCGGCTTGATGATGCGTTGGCAGGTGAGCGGGTTTTGTTGAGCGGGCGTATCGCACCAGCGAGCGCACAAGACGGGTTTACCCGCTGGCGTCATGTGGTTGGCAGGCTCACGGTTCGTTCTGTTGATGGTCACGAACCGGGATCGCCGGTCTTTAGATTCGCCAACACGGTGCGCAGAACCCTGGTGAGCGGGGCGGGATCGTTGAGCCGCGGCGACCAAGCGATCTTTCTGGGGATGGTGATCGGCGATGATCGAGGCCAGACCGCGGTGGTTGCAGACGACTTTCGAGCTGCGGGGTTGGGTCACTTGTTAGTCGTTTCGGGGCAGAACGTGGCGTTTGTGCTTGCTGTGGTCGCCCCGTTCGCCGGGCGTTTCCGTCCGGCGTTTCGGGCGTTGTGGCTTTTTGCCACCTTGTTGTTGTTCGCGGTGATCACCAGATTTGAGCCCTCCGTGCTGCGTGCGGTTGCGATGGCCGGGGCCGGAATCGGCGCTTCGGTTATGGGTACTCCTATTGATGGGAAACGGGCATTGTCCTGGGCAGTGGCGGCGTTGCTGTTGATCGATCCGTTTCTGGTTCACCTTGTGGCTTTTCAACTGTCGGTGGCCGCGACTGCGGGCATTGTTTGGTGGTCGGTTCCTCTCGCCGAGCGGCTTGTGGGTCCGGCTTGGTTGCGGGTGCCGATGGCGACCACGGCGGCTGCTCAGTTGGCGGTGTCTCCGGTGTTGTTGGGGTTGTTCGGGCCGCTGCCGTTGGCGTCGCTTCCGGCCAATCTGTTGGCGGGTCCGGTGTCGGGCGCGGTGATGGTTTGGGGCTGTACTGGTGGAATGTTTGCAGGCTTCTTCGGTGGATTCGTCGCGGAACTGGT
The DNA here is from genome assembly GCA_965249055.1 of Candidatus Aldehydirespiratoraceae bacterium. Classification (GTDB taxonomy): domain Bacteria; phylum Actinomycetota; class Acidimicrobiia; order Acidimicrobiales; family Aldehydirespiratoraceae; genus VXYK01. The sequence continues at coordinate 2,257,022 of CBDFKX010000002.1, forward strand.
GCATATTCCCAGCAAGGTGATGCTCTGGTGGATAGGGGGTGTGGCTTCGTGGGCTGCGTGTGGCCCTCAGGCAACGCTTGGGGTGGCGTCGATCTTGTTGTTGGGGGCCGCTGCATTGCTGGCGGTGTCGAGGTTGCGGTCATCGATGGTCGTGGCCGCGGGGTTGGCATCTCTGGTTGGTCTGGTTGCGTTGATAACAGCTCCGAGTTTGGGGCCGGGTGAGCACTCCTTGGTTGGGGAGTCGCGGGTGATCGTGTCCGGGGGTGGTGATCTGGTGTTGGTGCTCGATAATCCGCCGACACGGGGATTGATCGAGTCGTTGAGACTCATTGGTGGCGGGAAACCTGGACTGGCCGTGGCCCTTGATGGTGATCGCTCCGACGCGGAGGCTGTGCTGGCGCTCACCGAGCGTTTTGGTGCGTTTCCGGTGGCGGCTCCGCCGATGCACCGGGTGCCGGGCGGACGAACCGTGCAAGTGGGGCAGACCGTTGAGTTGGACGATTTGACGGTGCGTTTCGAACGAGTTCAGCCTCGACTGGAGTTGAGTGTGCAGCGTGGACCCTCCCAGGAGCCGGACTGAGTGCTTGTTGTCGTAGTCTGCGTGTAGGGTCCGGTCGATGTTCGTTGAGTTGGGCGATACGCGCTTTGATGTGACCACTCGTGCGCTCGTGATGGGCATCCTCAATCGAACTCCAGACTCTTTTTTTGACGGCGGAAGATATTGGGATTTCGACAGTTTTTTACGCCAAGCGGAACTGCTGGTTGACCAAGGAGCGGACTTCTTGGATGTCGGTGGAGTCAAAGCAGGTCCCGGACCAGAAGTAACTCCGCAAGAGGAAATCGAACGTGTCGTCCCTGCCATTGAGGCCCTCCGAGCCCGTTTTGATCTTCCCGTTTCGGTTGACACCTTCCGTGCTTCGGTGCTTGAAGAATCTCTTGAAGCGGGGGCTGTGGTCGGCAATGACATCAGCGGTTTCGCGGATCCCAACTACCTCAAAGTTGCCTCTGAACACGGCGCTTCGGTGGTCGCCACACATGTGCGCATAGGCCCTCGTATTGCTGACCCGCAACCCTGCTACGGCAATCCCCGAGTTGAGGTCGTTGAGTTCTTACGGGTGCGGGCGGAGGCCGCTATGTCGGCTGGTATCGATCGTCAGAGAATCATGATCGACGCGGGACTCGACTTGGGGAAGACCCCGGCGATGTCAATCGAGTTGATGCGACACAGCGACGATTTGGTCCATTTGGGGTTTGCGGTTTTCTTGTCAGCATCCAACAAGGGTTTCCTTGGTGAGTTGACCGGCACTCTGGTAGACGACCGGACTTATGCGACGCTGGGTGCGCACGCCCTGGGGATCGTGCTCGGCTGTCGCGTGTTGAGAGCCCACGACGTGGCCGGTAGCCGTCGCGTGGCAGACATGATGAGCGCCATGCTGCAGAATCGGCGGTCCCGTGGCCCGGTGAGTGCAGCGAACGAGAGCGGGAGATAGAGCGCAAATGGCTCTTCGGCTCATACTCGGTGACGATCCGGTTCTGGTCGGAGAGGCGGTAAGCAAGGCCGTCGACGAGTTGATAGGCGACGGTGATCGTTCTTTGATGCTCGAGACACTCACTGAAGCTGAATATCGCACTGAGGAAGGTACTTTCGAGCCTGCGCGCCTGATCGACGCTGCGCGGACTCCACCGTTCTTGACCGACAAGCGTGTTGTAGTTGGCCGTCACGCGAGCCGGTGGGCACGACCAGAACATCTCGGCGCGATCACCGCTCTACTCGCTGAGCCGCTCGATTCCACCGACCTGGTAATCGTGTGGGAGCGCGGTGTTGATCCCAAAGTAGACAGGATGCCTTCGCTTCCCAAGGCGTTGAAGGTGGCTGTGGAGGTTGCGGGAGGCACGATCCAACAGACTTCGGCCCCTCGGGGTAAGGGTGGGTCGGCTTGGTTGCGTGAGCACTTGGGCACCTCGGTACTTGAGTTTGATCGGGCCGCAGTTGCCGCCATCGAAGCCCTCATCGGAGAGGACCGGGGCCGTGTCGTGGGGCTTTTGCGAACACTCGAAGGCGCTTTAGGCCCTGGCGCAACTGTCACCAGCGACGATGTGGCTGTATATGGCGGAGACAATCTTGGCTCAGCCGTACCGTGGGCTCTCGACGATGCCATCGACAACGCCGATATCGCGGCCGCACTGAAGCTGCTGCCTCGGCTCATTCCCTATGAGGGAACTCCGAGCGAACGTAACGGTGCGGCATTTCGCTTAGTGGGCATTCTTCACAAGCGCTACTCCAACATGCTTCGCCTTGACGGCGCTGGCGTCTTCAACGAAACCGAAGCAGCGACTCTTCTGGGAATGAAGGGGTCGACGTTTCCCGCCAAAAAAGCGATGCAACAGAGCCACAAGCTTGGGACTGTCAAACTGGCCCGTGCCATTGACTTGCTGGCAACCGCCGACCTGCAACTTCGGGGCACCGTTGACTGGCCTCCCGAGTTGGTGATGGAAGTACTAGTGGCTCGGCTGAGCAACCTCAGCCATCGCTCCAACCGTTGAGCTTGCGAACCAAGCGGCTCTTGTTGCGGGCCGCAGTGTTTTTGTGGAGCACACCTTTTTGGGCAGCCTTGTCGATGCGTTGGATGGCGAGCCGGACCGCCTCTTCGGAATCCTCAGCATCATCGTTGATGGCGTCAAGCGCTGTACGGGTACGGGTGTTGATCTCGGACCGAACGCCTCGGTTGCGCTGATGGCGCTTCAGGCTCTGTCGGTTGCGCTTAATCTGCGACTTGATATTTGCCACGGTTACCTGCTGGTGATCACGATTGGACGACGGGCAAGCGTATCGGGTGCAAGCACTGGATCGCACCCGCTCGCAGATATCGTCGGTGGCAGATGGACCTTGAGCGCATACGTAACACGTCGATCATCGCCCACATTGATCATGGCAAGTCCACCCTCGCCGATCGTTTGTTGGAGCTGACAGGCGCGGTCGACATTAGAGACATGCGAGATCAGTACCTCGACTCCATGGAACTGGAACGGGAGCGGGGGATAACCATCAAGCTTCAATCGGTCCGTCTGGAGTGGGGCAACCATGTCATCAACCTTATCGACACACCAGGCCATGTCGATTTTGGTTACGAGGTGAGCCGTTCGCTGGCGGCTTGCGAGAGCGTGATTCTGGTGGTTGACGCGGCGCAGGGAATAGAAGCTCAGACTTTGGCGAACTGCTATCTGGCGATGGAGAACGACATGGAAATAGTCGCTTGTCTCAACAAGATCGACCTTCCCGCGGCTGAGCCCGACAAGTACGCCGCGGAGATAGAGCAGGTACTCGGCATTCCCGCCGAAAACATCTTGCACATCTCGGCCAAGACCGGCGAGGGGGTTGCAGAGCTTCTCAACGCCGTGGTGGCGACGACTCCCTGCCCGCAAGGCAACGCTACCGATCCGCTTCAAGCGCTGATATTTGATTCACACTTCGATCAGTACCGCGGTGTGGTGTCTTCGGTGCGGGTGGTCAACGGTGTCATGTCGTCTCGGTCCAAGCTGCGGTTCATGCATGCGGGGACTACGCACGATCCCGACGAAATCGGTGTGCGCACACCAGATAGTCAACCTGTTGACGAACTTGGTCCAGGAGAGACCGGGTATCTCATCGCCGGTATCAAAGACGTGGGAGAAGCTCGTTCGGGTGAGACAGTCACCACCGACAAGAACCCCGCTGCTGAACCACTTGATGGCTACGCGGAACCAAAACCAATGGTGTTCTCAGGGTTGTATCCGATTGAGGGAGACGAGTTCACCGATCTTCGAGACGCTCTGGAGAAATTGCGCCTCAACGACTCGAGTTTCACCTATGAACCAGAGACATCCGGTGCTCTGGGTTTCGGGTTTCGCTGCGGGTTCTTGGGCCTGCTTCATATGGAGATTGTCCGCGAGCGGCTTGAGCGGGAATTCGGGCTGTCGCTGATCTCGACGGCGCCGTCAGTGGAGTACCGCGTCACCCGCAGCGACCAGAGCACCGCCGTTGTGTCAAACCCGTCTGATCTCCCACCGGCAGGCGAGATCAGCTCTATCGCGGAGCCCTACCTGAAGGTCAGTGTGCTGGCACCTTCGCAGTACACGGGAACTGTTATGGACCTGTGCCAAGGTCGTCGCGGCGAGATGGTTAAAATGGAGTACCTGTCACCTGAGCGTGTGGAGATCATCTATCGGTTGCCTCTCGCTGAGGTGGTGATCGACTTCTTCGATCAACTTAAGAGTCGCACGCAGGGTTATGCCAGCCTCGACTACGAACCCGACGGTTACGCGGTCAACAGCCTTGTGCGAGTTGATGTGTTGCTTCATGGCGAAGCTGTCGATGCTTTCAGCACCATCGTCCACAAGGACAACGCCTATGGGTACGGCAAGAAAATGGCGGAAAAACTCAAGGAGTTGATTCCTCGTCAGCAATTCGAGGTGCCGATCCAGGCTGCGATTGGCGGAAAGATCATTGCCCGCTGCACGGTGCGCGCCTATCGCAAGGATGTGACCGCCAAGCTTTACGGCGGTGATGTCACCCGCAAGAACAAACTGCTGCAGAAGCAAAAGCGCGGTAAGAAGCGGATGAAGTCGATCGGCCGGGTCGATATCCCGCAAGAAGCGTTCATCTCTGCTCTGCAACTCCACGACTGAGACGAAGGCAGAGGGGTACAATTCTGTCCATGATCGATGATCGACGCATGTTGTTTGCCAACCGTAAGGCAGCGATCCTTTCAGCCGTTGTTCAGCAGTACATCGAAACGGCGCAGCCGGTGGGCTCGAGCCGTGTGTCGAACGCTCCGGGTGTGGCCGTGTCGTCGGCAACTGTGCGTCACGACATGGCGGTGCTTGAAGAGCAGGGTTACCTCACCCAGCCGCATACCAGCGCCGGGCGGATCCCGACCGACAAGGGCTACCGTTTTTTTGTTGACGCCTTGCGCAAACGTGAACCGTCGTTGGTTGCGGCCGACCGCGGAATGGTGCGCCAGTTTTTTGCCGACGCTCACGGAGAACTCGAATCGGTTCTTGCTCGTACCTCTGATCTGCTTATTTCGTTGACGGACTGCGCAGCTGTGGTGGTTGGTCCCAATGTTGACATTGCCCGCGTGCGTTCCACTCAGCTGGTCGACCTTTCTTCGCATGTGGTGATGGTCGTCGCGGTCATGTCCAATGGGTTGATCGAGAAGCGCACCGTTGAGGTAGCCACCGAACTCACACCGCAGATTGTTCGAGACGCCAGTCGAAGGCTGACTGAAGCGGTTGTCGGTAAGTCTTTGGTGGAGATCCAGCCCGAAGCGCTAGACGACGATCCGCTCTTGAACGCCGCTGTTGAGGCCCTGCGTGCTGCTAGTCATACCGCGGAGATCGTTGTTGGTGGGGCGTCGCGGGTTGCGGCTGCGTTTGACGCGGTCGAACAGATTCGCGATGTGCTTGCCATCCTTGAACAGCAAATTGTGGTTGTGTCGCTGATCCGTGACGTGCTTGATCGTGGCATGCGAGTCGCAATCGGTCAGGAGACCGGTGTCGAGCCTTTGGCAGACTGTTCCCTCGTCGTGGCACCGTACTCAGTCGAGGGAGAGACAACCGGAATGATTGGTGTGTTGGGTCCGACACGCATGGACTACGAGCAGGCACTCTCGGCGGTAGCTGTGGTGAGTCGCCGTCTTGGCCGTGTGCTGAGCGAGAGCTGAGATGGCTGACCACTATCAGACTCTGGGAGTTGAACCGGATGCGACCGACGAGGAGATAAAGCGCGCCTACAAGAAACTTGCTCGTCAGTACCACCCCGATTTGAACCCAGGAGATTCATCTGCCGAGTCGCGTTTCAAGGAGGTCGCAGCTGCCTACGAAGTGCTCGCTGATCGTGACCGACGAGCCCGCTATGACCGCTTCGGCACCGATACACCAGGTGCTGGTGACTCCTTCGGCGCCGGCCTGGGTGACATCTTTGAAGCCTTTTTTGGTAGCGGAACGGGATTCGGTGGCCAGGGACAGGGGCGGGCGAGCCGTCCCCGCGGCGAAGACATTGAAGCGCATGTTGACCTTGATCTTGAAGACGTTGTGTTTGGCGGGGAACGCGACATAAAGGTGCGCACTGCGGTGCGTTGCGAACCTTGCGATGGGAGTGGCGCTGCGCCTGATACTCGACCGGTTGTCTGTGATGAATGCGGCGGAGCCGGACAAGTTCGGCGAGTTCGCCAGTCCGTGCTGGGCCAAATGGTAACGGCGTCAGCCTGTAGGACTTGTGGTGGTGCGGGCGAGAGGATCGAAACACCGTGTGATGAATGCGGTGGTCTCGGCCGAACGATCGAGCAACGAACCTACAAAGTCGAGGTTCCGGTGGGCGTAGACGATGGGACGACTTTGCGTCTCGGGGGTCGTGGTGCTGTGGGGATGCGCGGTGGCGCCCAAGGTGACCTCTATGTACACGTCCGTGTGCGTCCGCATCCGATATTTCACAGAGACGGCGACGATCTTGTTCATGGGTTGTATGTGCCCTTTACTCAGGTGGCGTTGGGAGCCGAACTCGAGTATGAGACTCTCGATGGTGTGGAGACTCTGATGATTCCTCGTGGCACTGAGAGCGGTTCGGAGTTTCGGTTCCGAAATCGTGGCGTGCCTCATGTTCAGGGGAGGGGACGTGGTGATTTGCGGGTTGAAATCGTCGTTGATGTTCCTGACGAACTAGACGAAGAGCAAGAAAGCTTGCTGCGCCAGTTGGCCGAGGCTCGCGGCGAGGAGGTCGCGGAACCTGGCCAGGGCTTGTTTTCACGAATCAAATCGGCTTTCACATGATCTTTGAGCGGACTGGTAGGTGAAGACCAGTGCCAGGGTCGAAGGCGATCGGTGACTACAACAAGCGAGTGGGTGAGACGCTGCGGGCCACTCGACGCCAAAAAAAGATGTCGCTACAGGAAGTTGAGGGATTGTCGAACCAGGAGTTCAAGGCTTCTGTTCTGGGGGCCTATGAGCGCGGCGAACGCGCTGTCTCAGTTCCGCGTTTGTGGAGACTGGCTCGCTTTTACGGTGTAGAGATCGCACAACTTCTTCCGGTTGATGAACCGGCGCGCGCTTCCGATCGCGGATCAGACACCGCCGATCCGGTGTTCGGCAACCTGGTCGAGAAACTGGGTTTGTCTGATTCTGAAGCTCAGACCCTCAAAAGGTTCCTGTCTACGATTGCGGCTGCACTGGAGGCAGAGTCAGGACTGTCCCCGGATGAATCAAATCCGGGTTCCCGTTGAGGATTTCGCTGTTTACGTCGATGAGTTGGTGCCAGTAGTCCACTACTGCGGCGGGTTCAGTCTGGTAGCCCTGATCGCTTAGGGTTTTCATAGCGATTTTCCAAAGGTGGTCCCCCTCGGTCACGGTCCAATGCTGTGCATCTGAGGTGTCGCGGGAGTCGCTTGCTGGGGAGGCATCCCCGGAGTCGGCGAGTCTGGAGGCTGTCGTATCGGAGTAGGGGAGCATGGTCTCTGCATTGGGTTCGCTTGACATTTCTACTGTGAGAGGGCCGAGGTCGGTCAGCACAGGTGTGAACCCTGCTGCCTCGATGTTTTGCCTTGAGTCCTCCAACGCCCCAAGATCCTCTAACACGATGCGTGCTTGGACGCCTTGAGTGCTGGCGCTGGCGACCGTGGGCGCGGCAAGCGTGATCGTGATAGCGCTGGCGGCGAGGATCTGTCTGAACGAGCTCGGCGTTATACGACGCCAGACGCCGTGCAACAGGCCGCTTGGACGGATGGACGCCAACAATCCAGCAGTGCCGATGAATATCCCCCAGCCGGCAAGGGTGGTGCCGACGATGCGAAGCAGGGTGATGGCCGCGGTGGCTGTGCCGTGTCGTTCCCACCAGTCAAGAAAAGCGCTTGGGTCTGTGGAAGGCCAAGGCGTTGAACTGTTGAGTTCGATCAGGAAAGCCGCGCAACAAAGCGATAGCAATACGAGCGCGGCACAGCGCAGTGGGTCAGGACGGTTGGTGTTCATGAAAACTCCGTATCAATAAGTGTTGATCCACCGGCGTGAGTGACTCGAAGTTGATCGCAACCGCCGGATGGGTCGTTGCGAAGGTCGGTGGCCCCCTCGACCACGGTCACGAAATCGGCTTCGAGACGCTGTGATGGCGCAGGCCAGTTTGCGAACACCGCGATGACTCCGGTGCCTGGCTGAAGCAGCGCCAGCGTGATGTCCCCGTCGCATGTCCAATCGCCAAGTATCGCAACATCACCTAGCCGACCGACTCCGTAGCGGCGGCCTTGATGGGTGATGATCAAGCGATCCTCGTGGTCGATCTCGCTTTGACTCCCAGCCAGTTCGGTTGTGTCGACCGAACCGACGGCGCTTGCATTGGTAGTCGCAGGCGCCGCAACCGGTCCGCTAGGAGCCCCGCTACCTTCGCTGGCCGGCACGGTGTTGGTTGACACCTGGCCGGCTGGTACTGAGTTGGCTGGTACTGGGTTGGTTGGCACGGGGTTGGCTGGGCCTTCGGGTTTGAGCACTAACCAACCCAGCACGGCTAGTGCAATCAGAGCAGTGGTTATGGCTGAAGCCCGTTTGCTTGGCGTCGGGATTACTGTTCGCTTAGGTCGGCTGGTGAAATTGTGGGGGCCGCCGTGCAGACGGTCGAGTTCGGCGGTGAGGTCGCTGGCGGTCACTGAACCTCGCTCTGCACGTCGCGCCAAGGCATCAAGTTGGCGGCGCTCTTTTTCTTCGCAGGCCGCCCCAAGATGATCGATCAGCGCTGCGAGCCCCGCAAGGTCGTGTGCGCAACCTGTTTCGGTCAACGCCGTGGCGTCGGCTAGTCCGCACAAGACGGGTCGCCTGTCGGGTGCCACGAGCACGTGTTCAGGACACAGTGCCCCGTGCACGGTTCCGAGGCCGTGGAGATCAGCGACCGTTGACGCAGCTGAGGCCAAGGCTTCCAGCGACTCGGAGGGAGTGCTTGGAGGCTGGGTTGCCCAGGAGTCAGGACCCACGAACGCCAGATACAACTCAACGGAGGATTCTTCGATGAAGTCAACGAACTGCACGATTCCGGGGTGCTCTAAGCGTTTGAGCAGTTGTGCCTCGTGTCGAATCCGCTCTGAGTCTTCTGGTTGTGCGGTTTTGCAAGCCAACAGGTTCCCGTTTCTTCGGGTGACTGTGATGCCTGTCATGAATATTGATATTACATGAAAAATCATTGATTGCAACCATAAATCGTATGGGCTTGAGGAGAGGTTGGGCCGGTAGCCTTGTTGTGATGTCGTCTCCGCGCGTAGTCGCTCTAGAGCCGGGGTCACCGGCCGAACAGGCGGGACTCATGGTGGGTGACGAGATCCTGATGATTGACGGCGAAGTCCCGCGCGATGTCATCCGCTGGCAGATCTTGACCGATGACGCCGTCGTGCCTTTGAGGGTGCAGCGAGAAGCGCAGCGTCTTGATGTGGTTGTGTCGAAACGCCACGGTCAGCCACTTGGCGCCGAGGTCCACGCTGCGGTATTCGACAAGGTGCAGACGTGCGACAACCACTGCGAGTTCTGTTTCATACATCAACTGCCTCGTGGCATGCGACGCTCGCTGTATTTGAAGGACGACGACTACAGACTTTCCTTCCTTTACGGGAACTTCACCACGCTGACCCGTTTTTCTGAACTCGATATGGAACGTGTCATTACCGAGCGTCTATCGCCGCTCAACGTTTCGATTCACGCCACGGATCCGCAGATCCGCGCCGATATTTTGGGTAATCGTCGAGGGGCGGTGTCGTTGCGGTGGCTTCGGGCGTTGTTGGACCATGGGATTGAGGTGCACGGCCAAGTGGTCGTGTGTCCGGGTGTCAACGATGGCGATGTGCTCAACGACACCCTTACTGGGGTGCTTGAACGTTTCTCGGAGTTGGCGACGATCTGCGTGGTGCCGCTGGGAGTGTCGCGTTTCAACAAGCAAAAGAGGATGAGGCCCCACACACTCACCGAGGCGCAGCGAGTCGTCGATATTGTCAGCGATTGGCAGGAGATCTTTCTCGAAGTTCTAGGCAGAAGGTTGGTGTTCGCGGCTGACGAGTACTACCTGATGGCCGACAGGCCGTTTCCCGAGGCCGACAGCTACGAGGGATTCCCGATGCATGAGGACGGGATCGGTATGGCTCGCACCCTTGAGTCGGAGTTTCAGAGTCCCACCGCGGTGCCAACACGCCCTAGATCCGGGTTTTTTGCTTGGGTCGATGGCGCCCCCGCTGACGGCTACAGATCGCCTCGGTTGGATTCACCAGCCAACTCGGTTGGTGCTCCTGAAGATTTGCGCTCTGGCGCGTCGAGCGAAGCTCCGGTGTCATCGGCGACGAGGGTGTCGCTTGGTGCGGCGAGACGTGCTCCTGTCGGGGTGCTCACAGGGACAATGTCGGCGCCAGTGATTGAGTCGTTGACGAACTCGCTGAACCGCAAAGACGTACGGGTCATTCCGGTGCCCAACCATTACTTCGGGGGCAACATCGGGGTGACTGGACTGATGGTGGGCGAGGATTTGGCGAGGGTGCTGGCGGCCGAACCCGAAGGCCATCGCTATCTTCTGCCCGACGTTTGCCTGAGTCGGGGAGTGTTCCTCGACGGCACTTCGCCGCAGGATTTGCCTCGCACCGTTGAAGTTGTCCCGACTGACGGCGCGGCCTTGCGCCAGGCCTTGACCCTCGGCGGTCAGGCAGTGGCGGTAGGAGCATGAAGCTTCCTGTTGTTGCTGTGGTGGGCCGTCCCAACGTCGGCAAGTCGACCCTGGTCAACCGCATTATCGGACGCCGTGAGGCGATCGTTGAGCCGCGTCCGGGGGTCACCCGGGATCGTAAGACGGTCGAAGCGGAATGGGTTGGTCATCATTTCCGTCTGCTTGATACCGGCGGTTGGCTTGCCGACGGAGATGTGCTCGATGACAAGGTCTCAAAGCAGTCTGAGTTGGCGATGGCTCAGAGCGACGTCGTGCTCCTAGTGATTGACTCGACCGTCGGAGTTACTCCCGATGATCAGCAGGTGGTCAAGCATTTGCGACGTTCCAAGGTACCCGTGCTGCTAGTAGCCAACAAGGTCGATGATGCCAGCCACGAGCACTCGATTTGGGAGTTGCTGGGGCTGGGCTTGGGTGATCCGTTCCCGGTCAGCGCCCTGCACGGTCGAGGTACCGGCGATCTTCTCGACGAAGTGGTTCGCCTGCTGCCAGGTGATCCGAGCGACACACCCGGAGATCCCGCAGACCACGATCCCAACATGTTCGCGGTGGCGCTGGTCGGGCGCCCAAACGTGGGCAAGTCAACACTGTTCAATCGGTTGATCGGGGAGGAACGTGCCATCGTCCACGACAGGCCCGGCACGACCCGCGATGCCATCGACACCATTGTGGAAACCGACAACGGTCCGATCCGTTTCATTGACACGGCCGGGATGCGCCGCAAAGCGCGGATAGCCGAGGACACCGAGTATTACTCTTTGGTTCGAGCCCTCAAAGCGGTCGACAGTTCTGATGTTGCGCTGCTGATCATTGACGCAACTGTCGGCGTCACACACCAAGACCAGCGTCTCGCTGAGCGGGTCGACGGAGCTGGTTGCCCGATTGTGATTCTGCTCAACAAATGGGAACTGCTCGATACTACGAAGCGAACCAAGATCGCTGTGGATGTGGAGCGCAAACTGGGCTTTCTTGGCGACCCGCCGGTTCTTCGGATCAGTGCCTTGTCCGGCAAGGGGGTCAATCGTTTATGGCCGGCGATCCAGACTTCGGTCGTTGAGTACCGCACGAGGATCCCAACTCGTGATGTCAATAAAGTCATCCGTTCAGCACAAGCGGCGCAGCCCGCTCCGCGTGGGGCTCGGGTGCTCTATGCCACGCAAGGGGCTACCGACCCGCCGACATTTGTCTTGTTTGTCAACAGAGAACTACCGAGAACTTACATGCGCTATATCGAGCGTCGGCTGCGCGAGGAGTTCGGATTGGGTTCGACTCCGATCAAGCTGCGGGTCCGCAAACGCAGCGATTAACCGTCGTAATGCGGTGTACTGGTCGGGTATAGTTGTGCTGGGCGAAACCTGCTCGGCCGCTAGGGCGAGTTCCTGGAGGGGAACCGGCTCAACGCAACGGGAGCCACGATGACAACTATCATTCTCGCGACTCTCGCAGTTCTCAGCTTGGCGACGTCTGTCGTATACGCTCGCTCGGCTCGTCGCCGGTTGCGGCTCGCGCGTTTGATCGAGACTGACAACACCGACGATCGGGAAGGGCATTCGTTGGCTTTTGCGGCGTTTCGCAAGGAAGCCCACACGTCGATTGTCTATGCCCTGATCGCACCGGCCGCCGCGGTTGTGGCGCTATTCGACGGAGCGAACGTGACCTCCGCGGTTTTCGGTTTGCTGGTCTTGCCTGCTGGTGCTTCTTTGTGGTGGTCCCGCACGTTGGCTCGCGAGGCTCGCATGGCCCGCAACCGCTACGACCTTGAGCGTCGTGCGAGCGAGGCGCTCGAGCAGGAGCAGTTGGCGCCCAAGGCTTGGGCGGCTCGTCTTGCTCCTGAGCAGGTGCCGGATTTCTCGGGCTTTGAGATCGGTCGTGTTTATCAGGCTGGTTCGGGGCTGATGGCGGGGGACTTCTTCGATGTGCACAGAGTGGGACCCACGCGGGTTGCGGCAGTCATTGGTGATGTGGCTGGTCATGGTATCGAGTCTTCGATCACTGCTTTTCAGGCGAAGTATTTGTTGAGGGTGTTTTTGCGGCAGTTCCGTGATCCTGCACAGGCCTTTGAGGAACTCAACAAGCAGCTTGCTTCTGGTGACCGGCACGAGGAGTTCATTTCGGCTGCGGTGGTTGTGTTCGACACGGAGGCCGGCACCTTGCGTTGTGCGTCTGCGGGGCACCCGGCGGTGTTCTTATTCCAAGAAGATGGTGTGAAGCCGTTGCGGTCCACTGGCGCGTTGTTGATGCTTGACCCCACCGCAACCTATTTCTCTCGGGAGATTCCGATGGAGAGCGGCGACATGATCGTCATGTACACAGACGGTTTGGCAGAGGCACGCGCGGAGGGTTCGCTGTTTGGTGAGGAGCGCATAATCAAGACCGCGGAACGGGAACTGAACGCACCGACTGATGTGTTGTGCAAGGCTTTGCTCGACGCGGCCAAGGATCACGCAGGCGGGATTATCGACGACGACACGGCGGTCATGGCTATTCGCCGCGACTGAGATCGACAAGCTGGCCTAGTCTCGATTCTGATGCCGTGGTGCGCGCCGTGTGAGAAGAATTGGACGCCCACTTCTTTGACGTCGGCCGGTACCTGCCCTGATTGTGGCGAGGTTGTCGAACCAACACCGGGTGTTGACCATGCCCCCCAGGTTTACCGACCGCCTTGGCATTTCTGGCTCGGCCTGGCCGCGGCGATCATCTACCTAGGCTGGCGAGCAGTTCAGGGCCTGTTGCTGCTCTTCTGAGGGGGCGTGAGGACTGGACGGGGCGTCAGGTGAGGTGTTGGTAGGCGGTGGCTTCTTCGGGCGACAGGGTGTTCAGTTGTTGATCGTGGATGTGTTCTCGGTCGGCGCGGCGAGGATGGTTGACGCCTTGGCCGATCACCGCCTCGCCCTTGTCGCAGACGACGTATCGGCTTATGCGCTGCGCGTGGGGTGACAGCGTCGACCAAGTCTCATACGACATCGACCGCACGAGTGCTTCGCTGCGGAACCAGGGGGCCATGTACTCGACGCCTGGCATCGCCCGGATCTCTCGCGACAGATTGGGTGTTCCCCCGTGCCAGCAGCGAGCGTCGCGGATGATCGCGGAGCCGGCAGGGAGTGGGCAGACGGTGCTCAGTCGCATCCATTCGGGCTCATCCGCGAGCGTTGGGATCGGAGCGCGTGATCGGTGGGTTCCGGGGATGAATCGAGTCGGTCCGTTGATCGGAGTGAGATCCGTCGTCGGGAAGTTGATGGCGAGGACCGGGGTGGGGAGGTCGCGCATGGTGATGGCTCCCCGCGGGTCGTGTATCTCGCTCCATACCGAGTCGGAGTGCAGGCCCTGGTATTCGATGGCACCCGGCAGCACCAGGTCGCCACCGCAGCCATAGACGATGTAGTCGGCGCTGCCGAAGATCGACGACAGGATCGGGGTCGTCGTGGGCAGATCGATCAGCTCGGACCACTCCGGACGGTGGAACATGTGCCGCGATACCGAGGTGCCGCCGAAGGAGTAGCGGTGGGGGAGACCTCCGGCCCCGCCGCCGATGGCTCCTTCGGGATCGGCCTCGAGCAAGGCGGCCGTGATCTCGTCCGCGCCTCGACGGAGCAATTTGAGTTGCTCGGGTTGCAAAGCGTCAGCCACCGCGACGAACCCGTCACGATGGAAGATCGTCGTCGCTCGCTCGACATCGCTGCTGTCGACCACCTCGAAGCCCTCGACACCGTTATGTTCCCGGAGTCGCTCCCGCAGCGCGACCACGTTGGGATCGTCATAGGAGCGAGTCCAGGTGGCGCATCTGGGATCGCCTCTCACGAGGTTGCGGTGCTCAGGAGTCGTCTCGATGTCGATCTCACCGACCGGTGACGCCAGCCCGAGCGGGTTGCTATTTGACTCCGGCGACTCGACCACGGCTCGATTGTGGAACCCGTTCGGCGGGACCGCCTTGTTCCATCCAGGCGACATCGAAGCTGCTGCAGCGCTTGCCATAGCGTGAACATTAGGTTTGTCGGGCCTGTCAGGAAACCCCGCAGAGACAGAAAACCCTCAGAACCGAGCGACCGGCAGCAAGCGCCGCGGCCACCTCGACTCGTGGCACCGATTGGGGCTACCGCTGGTGGCGGTTGCGGCGCATCGAGATGGCGGCACCGACAATCAGCACTACGAAACCGACGATGATTGCTATGGATTCCATTGTGCGAGTGTCTGTGTTGTGTTCGCTTTAGTCAAGTGATTGTTGGACCCGTTGATTGTCAGCCGGTTCCGTCGTTGCGCCAACCTGCAGCAATGATGGTGCCCTGGTAATCGACACCCCAAACTCGTGCAGTCACCGTGTTCCCTGTTTGGGAATCGGTGCCTTCGGTGTTCACCCAGTTGCCGCCTCGGGAGAAGCTGATTTCGGCTCCACCGAACACGTCATCTATGTGTGGAGAACTCACCTCCGAAGTAGTAGCCGTTGACGTCGCTGTGGTGCACCGGGTCTTTGATGTCGCGGCCGAGACGCTCGTTGTCGTAGTGGGCGATTACCGTGTCGTCAGAGTCGATGATGAACACGTACCATTGGCCGTCGACGCTCTCGAGTGAGTTGTAGTAGTCCAATGTGGCTTCGGGTCCTTCTGCTTCGTATTTGGCGATGGCGCTGTCAACGAAGAACTGGGTGAATTCACCGGCGTCGGCCCTGGGGGGTCTGGCGATTGACACGCTGCGCGCGATCTGTTCCACCTCGGCTGCGGTGAGTCCCGGTTCTGGAGCGGGGATCGAAGCGATGGCTTCCTCGACGATTTCGGCTACGTCGTCACGCGTCAAACCCGGTTCGGGCTCGGGCAAGTCTGCGATGGCGGCTTGAACGGCGGTTTGGACGTCGGCTTCCACGATTCCGGCGACATCGGAGTGCGTGAGACCTGCTGGCGGCTCCTCGTCGTCGTCGGCACAGGCGGCGAACAGCAATGGAACGAATAACAACATGAGCGCCCAGCGGGTCTTGGTCCAAGCGCTGCGGAATACGGACTCGGTCACATTTCCTCCCGGTGGCCAGCGAACTGTTGCTGATAACCGTCTTTGTAGTTGGGAGCGCGGCTGCGCCAAACCGAAATTGGAAGAGATCGCGCAGTTTCACGCAACCGTTACGCGGTCATCGGTCAGATCCAGGGTTGCGGGTCGCTTGTCGCGGTTGTGCCATAATGACGGCATCGACCACCGGAGGGGTACCTGCTCATGGACGAATGGCTTGGAATCGAGCATCTGTTTGAGTTGTCAGCATCGGAAGCAATTTGGGGGTTCCTCACCCCGTTGTTCGTGTTTATTGCTTTCTTCGTGGTGCAACTCATCCTGCCTGGTAGGCGGGTTCCGGGCTATGTAGTCGATTCTGAGACCGGTGAGCCGCGTTCGTATCGGCTGAACGGCATCCTGGTGTTTGCGGTGGCGATGATCGTGTGGGTTTTTGAGATCGGGGGGTTGCCACGTGACTGGTTCTACCGGTCCTCGGTGTATGCGGTCGCGGGTGGAACGGTCTTGACCATCATCATGACCTCGATCGCGGTCTTCACACAGCCGGAGGGCAAGGTGAAGAACCCTTTCCTGGCGTGGTGGTTCGGGCGGGTCCAAGAGATTCAGTTCTTCAACGGGCGTTTCGACGTGAAGATGTATTTCTATGTCGTCGGCGGGACGATGCTCTCGCTGAACTGCCTGTCCGGCGCGGTGTGGCACTATCGCGAGTTCGGTGACGACGCCAATCTGGGTGTTTACCTGTATGCCGGGTTCTTCACCTTCTATGTGCTGGACTACTTCGTCTTCGAGCGGGTGCAGCTCTACACCTACGACCTGATCCATGAGAATGTCGGTTTCAAGCTGTTCTGGGGTGGCCTGATTGTTTATGGCTGGCTCTACATCCTCCCGTTGTGGGGTTTGGCTGTTCATCCCGACCCGGGATTCACGGGCTTCTGGCGGTGGGTATGGCTGATCGGTACGCCGGCGATGTTCTTCTTCGGGTGGTGCATCTCGCGTGGTGCCAACATGCAGAAATACACGTTCAAGCGCTGGCCGGAGCGCAAGTTTCTGGGGTTCATGGAGCCCCAGTACATTCAGGTCGGTGACCGCAAGATCCTCTGCAGTGGCCTGTGGGGCGCCGCTCGCCACTTCAACTATTTGGGCGAGGGATTCTTCTGCCTGTCGGTCGCTCTGGTCTTCGGCCATTTCACCAATCTTTGGGCTTGGACTTATTTCGTGACCATCGTCTCGCTGTTCACTTACCGTCAACTTGATGACGAGGAGCATTGCGAGGAGAAGTACGGCGCTGAGAAGTGGGCGGAGTACAAGGCACGGGTCAAGTACAGGATTATCCCCGGTATCTACTGAGCGGGTTACTTCTGTGACGGGGTGTGTGAGGACCGGCGCGGGCCGGTATTGTCACTGATTCACGGGCTGTGGCGCAGCTTGGTTAGCGCGTCGGTCTGGGGGACCGAAGGTCGGAGGTTCAAATCCTCTCAGCCCGACAATGTGATGTGTCGAGACATGTGCAAGGTGCGAACCTGCGCGGGACGGGGTTTTTAGGGTTGGTGTTGGGGTTGGGGTTGGTAGTCGCGGTTGGGGTTGAGGGTTAGGTGTCGGAGGAGTTCACCGGTTTGGGTTGCGATGACTCTGATGTCGAGGTCGGCGACTAGCAGGGTTACGGGGGTGTGTTTGTGGGCTCGGCCGATGCCGATGTGGTGGAGTCGGCTGTTGTGGCGGAGTGTGACGGAGCCTGTTTTGTCGACGCGGTCGTGGCGGACTCTGAAGTGGATGTCGGCACCGTTGTGTTCAGGACCGGTTTTGGGTAGTCGGGTGTAGGCGGCTGCTGGGGTTGAACGTCCGAGGGATCGGTGGGGGCGGTGGTGGTTGTAGGTGTCGACGAATTCGTTGAGGAGCGCCTGGAGTTCGTTGAGGTTGTTGGCGCAGGGTTGGGCTTTGAGCCATTTCTTGAGGGTTTGTTGGAAACGTTCGACTTTCCCGCAGGTGGTTGTGGTTGGGTGGTTGGGTGCAGAGTGCTTTTGGGTGACGCCCAACGCGGCGAGGCGGGCCTCGAAGGCGTTGCGTCCGCCTTTCCCGCCCGAGAAGCGGGTCGTGTAGACCATGGCGTTGTCGGTGAGCACCGACGCAGGAACCCCGTGGTCAACACAGGTTTGGTTGAAGGTGTCAACAACGATCGGGCCGGTGATACGCCGATGCACGGTGACCGACAGAGCGCAACGGGAGCAGTCGTCGAGCCAGGTGATGATCTCGGTGTCGGCACCTGTGGCGAGGCGCCAGTGGCAGAAGTCCGACTGCCACATCTCGTTGGGCAGATCAGCCTCGAACCGGACATAGGACGACTTCGAGCGTTTCTTCGGGTTGGGCTCCACGAGACCCAGATCAACAAGGCGGCGCCGTATCGTCGAGGGCGAAACGGTGATCTGGTGGCGCTGCTGGAGGTGCCAGCAGACGGTGTGCGGGCCGGCGTCGAGGCCTCGGGCGGACAGCTCTGAGCGTAGGTTCACCACCAACTCGACCACCTCGTCACAGACCTTGGATGGCGAGCTACCAGGACGCCGCGACCGGGCTTGGAAAGCCGTGTCGCCCTCAACACGCCAGCGGGCCACAAGCTTAGAGACCCAACCCTCAGACACCCCATAGAGCCTAGCCGTTTGGGCCTGGGTCCGACCCTCCAACACCACCGACAAGACAACCGATCGACGTTTCGACATGCCCCAACATCAGCCGACCAGACCCTTTCCTATGTCTTGACACATACCTTTCCTATGTCCTGAACCAAAACACTCTTACCCCGACAAATTATGGTGACGGCACGTTCTTGTCGCTAAGAGGAGATGGCCGATGAGCAGACGAGACCGCCGGGAACAGCGACAACGGGCTCACCTACGCACTGGCCGCGTGGCTCGCTTGGAGAACTCCCGACGCCTGGGAGATGATCGGCGATCTGAACGGGTACATCCTCGCGCCACGCGCGGCGGGCGGCTAGGTGGCCTCTGGCGGGTCAATCACGGACCGGTCGGCACACCATCTCACGGCTGGGAAGCCTGCGGGACGATGTCGACGAAGTTGGTCTCTGCCTTGTAAGCGACGTAGAGCGTCTTCGCGGACGGCTCGATGCTCTTCGTCGGTCAACTCGTCGTTGATGGCTTTAAGCCGGTGCAATAGCTCCTCAAGGTTTGTGAGTGCCTGCGTTGTACTCGTCGATTAGGTGCCTGAATCGTTCGGCCAGTTCCAGCAGGGCGGCGTTTGAAACCACCCGTGAAAGCCTCCGATTGCAACGGAGTTCTACGGGTAACTCGGACGATCACCTATTCACACGGTTGTACCTGTTTGGGCACTTCGTCGAGTCCACCTATCCTACGGAAGGCTCTGGGTTACTTGGGCTGAATCTAAGGAGTCGTATGCCTTCACAGCTTCCTGACTACAGCGACTATGTCCGAGCCGCCGTCACCGACTACTGGGATGTGCGACGCTCGCAAGCGGACGAGTCAGAGGGCAGGGGCGTGTTCAACACCGGTATTCGTGCCGAGGTGACTGGAGGCCGCCATCTGCATGCTCTCCAGGAGTTGGTGGTGAGCGTGTTCGTGGACGCGGGGATACCGGCTGGGCTCATCGACGTCAAACGGCGTCCGATCGCCGGGTACTTCCGCCGCGACAAGAGCTGGGATGTAGTGGTGATGGTGGCTGACCGGGTGGTGGGCATCATCGAGTTGAAGTCGATGGCGGGCGGCAGTCCGGGCCAGAACTACAACAACCGCACCGACGAAGCCCTAGGTCAAGCCGTCGATGTCTGGAAAGCAGTAGAGCGCGACATTGTCGGGCCGCAGCGGCCGTGGCTTGGCTACTTCATGCTGTTGGAGGACAACGCTGCCTTCACGACTGCTGTGAAGCCCCGCAGGACGGTGTGGGAACCCGATCCAGCCTTCGACGGTGCCAGCTACGCGGACCGGTATGTGATCTTCTTCGAGCGGATGGTCCGAGAACGACTGCTGGACGCAGCATGCGTGGTTCTCGCTGACAAGGATTCCGCTACGGTCCGCTTCCCATCGAACTCGGTGAGCTTTCAGACGTTCGCGGCTGCAATCCATGGCAGGTGCCTTCAGTTCATAACGACCAACCCTGACATTGACTGGTCGGGTCGCGGATAACGGCAGCGACCAGGCTCATTCGTCGGCGCGGGCTACGCCGCAACGCCGAGAAGGTCAGAGCTGCTGATTCCGTATAGCGCCGCGGCTGCGTCGGTAGCAGCGGCGCGGTCTCGATATCTGAACGCGTGGGCAAGGACAGCCGCGGTTGGGGCGTCGATGGCGTCCGGTGTGGGCACTCGGATCTTCCTGAGGTACTGGGCCTGGAACCGGTACGTGCCACCGCGCATCTTCACGCAGTAGGCACCAACGAACAGGTTCGCGATATCCGACAACAGCAACCCTCCCAACACTTCCAGGTCCCACTTGTCGGATACGACGTAGTACAAGTTGTGGTGGGGGTAAAACCCGCCCGTATCCAGCACGGGGTGAGCCGCCGCCTTGAGGTCGGGGAGTAGCAGCTTCGGGCGCGCTTGCAGCGCAGGATCGACGCGGTCGATTGTGCGATACCAGGAGGCTGGTCGCTTGCGGGCCACATGCCTCGCTCTGACCCGGGTGCCGTGGCGCTGCAGGTATGAAGCAAGGCCGGGGTACTCCGCTAGATCGACGAGGCGACCGTCTTCCCACGGATTCACGAGGAACCGTTCGCTCCACCGCGGCTTGCCCGACGCGATATCCGGCGCGGTCAGCAAAGGCAGCAAGCGACAGCGCTCGACGTCCGGCGCGTCCTCGACGACGAACACATCGTCACAGCCGGTTGCCACGCCGATCCCGACACGGGTGCCTGTACGCCAGTCCTCAAGCGGATCGAAGCGCTCCTCCAGATCCGCTAGCAGCTCCAATAATATGGGCGATCCAGATGGCCAGAGACCGCTGCCGACGAACCATCGATCAAGTCTCGCAGCATTGAAGCAACCTTCGTCCGGAGCGACCTCGTGCCCATCGGCGAGCCATTGGGCAACGGTGCGACCGTCCGCCGCGTCGAATCCATCAATGGCCTCCACGACATGGGCACGACCCTGGCGGCCGTTGCGCAGCACGGTGATCGCTGGATAGGCCGACACCGTGTCCTCGAACGCGTTTACGTCGTGCATCGCCACGACGGTGTCCACCGCGTATTCGGAACCGACCAGAGCGCGAAGCCGTTCGCCGTACTGGTTGTGCATCCAGCGGTCTGCGCAGATGAACGCAAGCCTTCCCTCGGGGCCGAGCATCGACAGGCCCTTCTCGAAGAAACCGACATAGATGTCGGCCCTGCCCCGCATCGTGGAGCACTCGGATCGATAGGCAGCGCTCACCTCGGCAGGAACGTCCTCGAGCCTCACATATGGCGGGTTCCCCACCACGAAGTCGGCTTGCAATGAGCCGTCGGACCCGGCGCCCAGCAGAAAATCCCCCTGGGCGATCCACTGCGAACTGAGGCTCTCTGCTATGTCGGCCGGCTGGCCGAGTTCGACAAGCCGGGTGGCCACGCACTCCCGAGCTGTGTCGACGTTCCGTGCAAGCACATCGAACGCCCTGATTGCCTGCCCCGAATCGGCGAGCGGCCGGCCATGTCGCGTACAGGACTCCGCCAACCGTTCAACGATTGGCACCAGAAAGGCTCCAGTGCCGCATGCAGGCTCGACGATCACCGAAGCCCCGAGGTCTTCAGTTGCCCGGTAGCCGGCTAGGTCCAGAATCAGATCGACCACCCAGCGGCGCGTGAACACCTCACCGTGTGTTCCGTCTGGATCGATAGTCCAACTCGGCATCGCCCTGGCAACCTCCATCAACTTGGGCTGACGGTACCGGGTCACCGGCACCACCCCGTACCGCTCAAACTACATGAATGCCATTTCATGGAGGGGTACCCTAGGCACGCCGTGTGACAGGGGTCGGACCAAGCGAGCCTCCCAACAGGTCCGCACAGAAGCCGACCGTGTGTTTGTCGGGTCTGCTAGAGTTCATGCACTTCTCCCCGCCTTCCCGGTTTCGCTGGGAATGGCGGGGGATGTCTATTTTGGGAGGCAACTCGGTGAACGAGAGCGGCCGTGTGATGTCGCCGTGGTGGTGTCTGCGGATACGGACCTTGTCCCCGCGATTGAGGCTGCGCTTGATGTGGACCAAGGCGAAGAAAGACCTTACGAACGATTTTCGACTAGATTTGTCGCATTGCCCCGATCTAGCCGACCGGTTGCTGCCACTAAATCGAAAAAACGTAAACTTTGAACGTTCTCGGGCCGATTTTGTCCAGAAATGGCACCGACTTTTGTGCGCTGGCCTAGTGCGACCAATGCGGTATCAATTGCGTCGGCGTGGCTCTGCAAGCAAAAGCCCAGATGGATCCGTTGCTGAACTACTCTGCGGTCCATGACGACCGTCGCCGGTGACTGCGTTGATGTGCCGTTGGCAGTCGCCGCCATCCACGGCCGTGACCGCTGGTGAACGGTCGCGCGTCCACGCCGGGGCGGCGCGGGGGTCGCGGATCAAGAGTAGCGCGGCGGGCTGCTTCAGCCGGGCCCGCGGCCGGCGTGTCGCCTGTTGCGCGCCGACGCATCCCGACCTACGAACTGCTGCACGAGGCCGATCTCTGCAGGCTGGAGGCCCACGCCGACTGGATCCTCGAAGAGGTCGGGGTGGAGTTCCGGGGCGACGACGAGGCGCTGGAACTGTTCCGCACCGCGGGCGCTTCTGTTGAGGGTGAGCGGGTGCGGTTCGAGCCCGGCCTCGCCCGCGATCTCTGCGCGACCGCCCCGGCGCAGTTCGACATGCACGGCCGCGATGGCCGGGTCGTTCCCATCGGCGGCGACCATCTGGTGCTGCTGCCGGCATACGGCCCGCCGTTCGTCACCGACCTCGATCGGGGCCGCCGCTACGCCACCTTCGAGGACTTCGAGAACATTGTGAAGCTCACCTACAGCACACCGTGGCTGCACCACTCGGGCGGGACGGTGTGCGAGCCGGTGGATCTGCCCGTCAACAAGCGGCATCTCGACATGACGTACGCCCATCTGCGCTGGTCGACCAAACCGTTCATGGGGTCGGTAACTGCGCCGCAGCGGGCCGAAGACTCCATCGAAATGGCCCGGATCGTCTTCGGCGCCGACTACCTCGAGAAGCACTGCGTCATCCAAGGCAACATCAACGTCAATTCGCCGCTGGTCTGGGATGACGTGATGTCGGGGGCCCTGAAGGCCTACGCCCGGGCCAACCAAGGCTGCGTGATCTCGCCGTTCATCATCGGCGGAGCCATCGGGCCGGTCACCCAACCGGCGCTGATCGCCCAGGCCCTAGCCGAGGCCCTGACCGGGATCGCGCTGAGCCAATTGGTGAGGCTGGGCTCGCCGATGGTGTTCGGCAACTTCTTGACCACCATGGACCTCAAGACGGGCGCGCCGACCTTTGGTACACCCGAGTCGGTGCTGGCCACCTACGCCATCGGCCAACTCGCCCGCCGCCTCGGGCTGCCGCTGCGCTGCGGTGCCCACTACACGGCGTCGAAGACTGCCGACGCCCAGGCGATGCAGGAGTCGGCCGACTCCATGTCGGCCGGGATACTGGCCGGGACCAACTATGTGATCCACGCAGCCGGATGGCTCGAGGGCGGGCTCACCATGGGTTACGAGAAGTTCGTGATGGACCTCGACCGCTGCGGGATGATCCACCGCCTGGTGCGGGGTCTGGCCGTGGACGACGACGAACTGGCCGCCGACGCCTACCTCCAGGCCGGTCCGGGTCAGGCCTACCTGGGCACCGACCACACCATGGCCCATTTCGAGACAGCCAACTACGAATCACGGCTGGCAGACACCCGGTCGTACGAGCAGTGGACAGAGGGCGGCAGCCTCGACGCCCAGCAGCGGGCCAACGCGGTATGGAAACAGATGCTGTCCGACTACCCGCCACCGCCGCTCGACGAGGCCCTCGACCGGGAGCTACAGGCCTTCATGGCTCAACGCAAGCAAGCGATGCCCGATTCCTGGTATTGAACAGCAACCTGACCTAACCTCGCCCAGACCACGAGTTGAAGGGACTGCGAACATGACTGAACCACTGTCTAGGACCTCGGAGCTCGCCAGTCGCCACACCGCTCTCGGGTCCGGCCTAGAGGACTGGAACGGGATGGGAACGGCTTGGGAGTACGACACCGATCCCTGCGACGAGCACGACGCCATCCGGGAAGCGGCCGGGATGTTCGACATGTCGCCGTTGAAGAAGATCCAGGTTCGGGGCGCCGACGCCGCCGCAGCGATCGATCATCTCCACTCCCGTGATCTGTCCCGCCTGGTCCCCGGCCAATCCGCCTACGGAGCGGTGCTGACAGACCGCGGAACCGTCGCCGACGATGCCATCGCCTTCAACAACGGCGATGACGGATGGCTCGTGGTGCACGGCTCCGGCTCCACCATGGAGCTTCTCGCCGAGTCGGCCACCGGGCGCGGCATCGAGATGGCCCTCGACGACGATCTCCACCTCGTGTCGTTGCAGGGTCCCAAGTCTCTGGCGCTCCTAGACGCCCATGCTACGGCCGACCTCTCGTCGCTGGCCTACTTCCACCACCTGCGAACGGAGCTGTTCGGGAGGGATGTGCGGGTTTCGCGCACCGGGTACTCCGGGGAGCGGGGCTGTGAGATCTTTGCGGCCGCAGACGACATAGGCGCCATCTGGGACGAGATCCTGGCCGCGGGTAAGGCCGACGGTGTGATGGCTGCGTCGTTCACTGCGCTGGACAAGGTGCGTGTAGAGGCCGCCTTGCTGTTCTACGGCTACGACATGACCGATGACCACTTCCCGTCGGAGGTAGGGCTCGGCTGGGCTCTGAGCCGTTCGGGAGCGGACTACCGCGGCAAGGATGCGGCCTTAGCGGCGGTGGGGAGCGAGAGGTTCGTGTTTGCAGGCGTCTCGATTGACCACAGCGACATGGTCGCCGGGGGCGAGACTCTGCGGCTCGACGGTCGCGACGTCGGCACTGTCAACAGCCCGGCCTGGTCGCATCGCATGGGCAAGTCGCTGGCTCTAGTTCACCTCGCGCCCGATGCCGCCGAGCTTGGAACGGCCTTGGAGGTCGTCGGCGAGGACGCCTCGGACCGCGCCACGGTGGAGCGGATCCCCTTCTACGACCCAAACAAGACCCGGACCCACGCGCGCTGATTCGGATCAGGGGTCGACGAGAACACCAGGGTTGAGGATGCCGTTGGGGTCGAGGCGCTTCTTGACGGCCCGGACGGACTGGGCGAACAGTTCTGGCCGCTGATCGTCGTAGCCGTCTGGCCGGTGCATGCGCCCCACTGCGTGGTGGTGGGTGACGGTGCCGCCCGCGTCGACCACAGCCCGGTTGGCTTCGTCCTTGACGGCCTGCCACTGACTGATCTCGCTACCTTGAGCGCCCATGCCCGACCAGGTGTAGTAGGGGGCGGGGCCGTCGGGATAGACGTGGGTGAACCGGCACGACAGCGAGTGGTGCGACCCGAACGTGTCGTTGAGCACGGCACCCACCCGGCGACGGATCTCAGCATCGAATTCGGGCCAGCGATCCCAGGTGATGGCCGTCTCGAACGTGTCGTTGACCAGGCCCAGCGACGTCTCCACGCCGTTGCCGACTCCGATGAAGGCGTTGCGCCAGGCGCCCACCGCTCCGCCCCGTCCCGTCGGTGCGCCCGTCCCGTCATCGACGCGGATGTCGTCGTCGGCGATGTTGCCGCCGCGGTCCCGAGCGATCTCGACCGCGGCCGCGATGTTGTGGCGCTGGGTGAGTTCCGCCGACTCGAACGACACGATCACCAGAGCCTGCTCGCCGTGGAGCCCGGTGGCACGGCGGGCCTCCGCGGGGTCGAGGATCCGCAGGTTGGCCGGCCACAGCTTGGCCTGCACGAGGTGGCGGACGGCCTCGCAGCCGTCCTGCCACGACCCGAACGTGACACCGGCAGTGGCCCTAAACACAGGCCGGCGCTGGATTCGCATCCAGGCCTCGGTGATGATCCCGTAGATCCCTTCGGAGCCGACAACCATCCGGTCAGGGCTGGGACCGGCGCCGGAGCCGGGCAGGCGGCGGGACTCCCACCAGCCGGCCGGAGTGATCATCCGCACCGACTCCACGAAGTCGTCGATGTGGGTGTGGTTGGTGGCGTAGTGGCCGCCGGAGCGGGTGGCGATCCAGCCGCCGAGGGTGGAGAACCGGAAGGACTGCGGGAAGTGTCGCAGGGTGTGGCCGCTGGGCCGCAGTTGCTCCTCGAGGTGGGGGCCGAACACTCCGGCCTGGATGCGGGCGGCCCGGGACACGTCGTCGATCTCGAGCACGCGGTCGAGCCGGTCCAGCGATATCACCACCGTCGGACCCAGGTCGTCGTGGGGGGTGACACCCCACACCACCGACGATCCGCCGCCGTAGGGGACGGTTACATAGCCGTTGGCGTCGCACCAGTCGAGGGTGGCTTCCACCTCGGTCTCGTCTCTGGGGTGGGCCACCACGTCGGGCGGGTTACCGAAATCAAGGTTGAAGGCCCTAACCCGCTCGGTGAAGTGGGCGCCGTAGGCGTAGCGGGCCCGGTCGTAGATCGTCGTGGAGCACCAGGCGGCCACCGAGTCGGGCACAGCGATGCGAGGGGTCCGCAACTCGGCATCGCCCAGCGAGGGCACCGGCTTGGCAGTGATCTCGGTGCCGTACCGCTTTGACAGCTTGGCCGCCAGCGCGGCCCGATCCGCGTCGGAGGGCTCCTCGGACTCGAGGCACCACGCCCAAAAGGATTTTCGGTCAGCCAATGGCGCTCCTCCGGCATCGAGGCGGACCCCGTCACGGTAGGCGTGGCGGATCGACACCGCCAGCGCGAGAGCACCGGCCCGGTCCCAGTGCGAGCCTCTGTGACGCTGGTGCTGGTGGTGGTTCTCCGCTTACGCGAACAGGGTCTCGCAGCCGGTGCCGGTGAGGATCGTGTCGACGCGGGCGCGGTCGGTTTCGGCGAGCGCGTTGTAGTCGTCGCGGATCCAGCCGAGACACTTTCCCTGGTACTTGAACGGGGCTTGGCGATACTGGTGCCCGGTGATCTCGCATACGACCTCATCGGAACCGCGAGTGAGCGCGGCTTCGTTGGCGAGCATGAACGGGGCATAGGTGCGTCCGGCCTCGTGCAGCAGTTCAATGCTAGGACCGAGACCGTAGCCCTGAAGCCAGCCTCCGTTCTCGCTGTCAGGCACCGACAGCCATGACAGGTCGTCGACCCGGTCGACCCAGTTGATGACCTTGGGCGCTCGATCCACAGCGATGGCCGTGGGTGTCGGATCCCACCTCACCAATTGACTGAGTTGGCCGAAGAGCGCGAAGTCACCGCGACCAGGTCGATCTCCCAGCAGAAAGTCGCGTTCGTCAAAGACACGTCGGAGAATGTCAAGCACACGCCTATAAGAGTCCTCAATAACGGGCCGGTTGCTGTTAGTTGAGCCGACTAGGGCCCGTCGGCCGATTTGGCGAGTGGTGATGAATTCGTAGGAACCTTCCGCCTCCTCAGCGTCCATCTGCAGATCCTGCGACAGCGGCAGCAGCTTGCCGGCCTTGTCGATGTCGGGCTCGTAGGCCCAGCGGTAGTGGTACATAGCCTTGGTGAGCCACTCGTCGGCGAAGTCCTCGATGAGGGCGTCGATGAACGCCAGCGCCGGATCGCCGGGCACAACACTACGTCCCTCATACTGGCGTTCCAGGCGCATGATCTGAGGCGACGAGTCGACCATGGCCGCGCCCCGGCCCTCATCGCAGTGGCCATCAGCATCAGGGAACACGATCACCGGGATGATCCGCACCGCTACGTCGGGAAGGTCGTCCCACTTGGAGTCGCGCAGCACCCAGCGGAACGGGACGCGGCGGTAGCGCAGGACCGCGCGCATCTTGAGGGTGTAGGGCGACCCGTATTGGCCGGCGAGTACTAGGCGATGAGCAGTCATGACAGAAGGAACAGAAGGACTAGGGCAATTGGAGCCAGCAGGCGTCGTGAATGGCGGCGGCCATCGGTACTGGGCCCTTGGCCGTCATTGCAGGGTTGAACACCTCCGCAGCCACGAACGGAGAAGAGCCGATGTCGTCGAGCGCCGACCAGATCGAGGCATAGTCGACCGATCCGGAACCGGGGAGTCGGCGGTCTGTCATTGCTTCTGCCTCCAAGTCGTCGCCTCGTGCTGGCCCGGGATCACACATCTGCACGTACGCCACCCGGTCGCCGGGAACCGAGCGGAGCGCGTCGAGGTTGGGGCCACCCGGCTGACGAACCCAATGCCAAGCGTCAAGCAGAATGGTGGCGTTGTCGGCACCGCTGGCGACCACCAGATCGTTGGCGGCAGAAAAACTCGGAACCCCGGCCCACGGCAGGAACTCCAGGGCAATGACCATGTCAGCGCCGCCCGCCACATCCGCCAGCATCGCCAAACCCTCGGCTGCCGCGCCCTGATCGTCGATAGGCCCCAAACAGGCAGCTCCGACAATGTGGGTGCCGAACTGCGAACCCGTCTCGACCAATCCGGCGACCTCTGCGCGGGCCGCGTCGGTAGGCCCGGTGGTCCAACTGATGGCGGCCTCGACGGCGTTCACCGACAGTCCCGACTCGAGTACCACGTTGGCTGCTTGCGGGCCTGCGAACATGAGATGGAAAGCCCAAAGACTCACCGAATCGAACCCTGCTTCGGCGGTGGCGTTGATGTATCCCCTGAACGAGTCGGCATCGACCCGCATCGGATCGGGCAGCAGCGTGGATGGACAATTGCCGAGTGAATCGATCTTCATCAAAGGAGTTTCGTCAATTCAGCGGCCCTTATCCAATCGGCAACCACACGGTAAGGCCAGCCAATGTGCCCCAAGGCCCGCAATCAGACAGAATCAAGACGTGACCGAAAAGCTGATCCTGGAAATCGATGGCTCGGTGGCGACCATCACCAACAACAACTCCGCCAAGCACAACGCGTTCGACGATGACATGGACGCCCACCTGTTCGCGATATTCGACGAACTCATCGCCACCCCATCAGTGCGAGCGGTGGTCTGGCGTGGGGAGGGCAAGAACTGGTCCTCGGGCCGCGATGTCGCTGCTATCGGCACCAACGTCACCGAGATGACCCACCACGAGTTGATGACCCGGGGACACAAGGGGATTCAAAAGATCTGGGAACTGGAGGCACCGATAATCGTCGCTATCGGCGGCTGGGCGATCGGTGGCTCCTTCCAACGGGCTTTGATGTGTGACATTCGCATCGCCGCCGAAGGGGCGCGTTTCATGTTGCCCGAAGCGAACTACGGCGTGATCCCCGACACCGGAGGGACGGGAGTGCTCTATGAAATGTGCGGGCACGGTCTGGTGAGCGACATGGTCCTGACAGGGCGGGTCCTTGATGCCCGAGAAGCGCTCGCCCACGGCATCGTGAGCCGCGTCGTGAAGCCCGAAGACCTCGACAGCACCGCCAGAGAGATGGCCAAAAAGATCGCGGCGTCGCCCGCGGTGACAGTGAAACTCGCGCGCCGCGTGATCAGCCACCTGTCACGCCCTCCGGTCCGCTCCTCGATGGAAGATGAGCTGTTCTACCAGACCTTCCTCAACAAATCAGAGGATTTCGCCGAGTTCAAAGCTGCCCATGCCGAGGGGCGCGAGCCGAACTACCGAGGATCGTGATGAGCAACGACGATGGGCCACAAGGACTACCAGCGCCGCCGCCACTGGGGGCGTCAGCTCTGCCGGCGGGCACCTTCGACGGTACCGCGGTGCTCATTACCGGCGCTGGGACCGGTTTGGGCAAGGGGATCGCCCAGGAATTCGCCCGTCTCGGGGCGAGCATCGTGATCGCCAGTCGCAAGCAGGAGAACCTCGACGCGGGCCGCGCCGCGATCGAAGAACTCGGCGC
Organism: Candidatus Aldehydirespiratoraceae bacterium; assembly: GCA_965249055.1. Classification (GTDB taxonomy): domain Bacteria; phylum Actinomycetota; class Acidimicrobiia; order Acidimicrobiales; family Aldehydirespiratoraceae; genus VXYK01. The sequence continues at coordinate 2,286,659 of CBDFKX010000002.1, forward strand.
GCCGGTCGAAACGGTCATCTGCGACATCCGAGACCCTGAGTCGATTGTCGCCATGCTCGACGCGGCCGAAGCAGCCTTCGGAACCCCTCAAGTGTGCGTCAACAATGCGGCCGCCAACTTTCCGGTGCCGGCCGAGGACATGTCGCCCAACGCCTGGCGCACGGTGGTCGACATTACGCTCAACGGGACCTTCTTCGTTGCCCGAGAGTTCGCTCGCCGACACCTCGCGGCGAACACCCCGGCGAGCATCATCAACATCGGGGCGAGCTACGCCTGGACCGGTGGCCCCGGTTTCGCCCATTCCGCAGCCGCCAAAGCGGGCGTGAAGAACATGGTCGAGAGCCTCGCCGTGGAATGGGGCCCCTACGGCATCCAGGTCAACGGTCTGGTGCCCGGTTTGATCCCACATGAGGACATGACCGCCGACATCACCGCCAACCTGCAACGAGCCGATCCCAATAAGGACCTGCTCCAACCAGCCATGCGAGTGGGCACCCGCCGAGAGTTCGGCTGGGCGGCAACCTTCCTGGCCAGCCCCTACGCTCGCTTCATCTCCGGTCACACGCTCGTTGTCGATGGCGCGAACTGGCAACGCCGCTTCATGACGAACCCGACTGTGGTCCCGATCCGCCAACAGATGAACCGAGGCCCCTTCAATCCTGATCCTTAGAAAGCCGTTGCCCGACCGCCGAATTACGACCTCTGAACCGTGACCGCCGAACGGCGCCCTCCGGAACTTAACTCGGTCGGTGAGCACGGCGTGGTGAGCAGGGCGTAACGTAAAGCGCATGGAGGCCATCCATGTCGTGCTTCTCCTCGGTGGTGGTTTCCTGGCAGGAATCATCAACACGATGGCTGGTGGGGGTTCGCTGCTGACGGTTCCCCTGCTGGTGTTCGCCGATGTGCCCGGAAACGCTGCCAACGGCTCCAACCGGGTTGGAGTGCTTGCGGGTTCGCTGAGTGCGATGAGCACTTTCCGCCGTTTGGGGGTGGCGGGGTGGGCTGGTATCGGCCGTATTCTTGTGCCAGCGGTGGCTGGCTCACTGGTCGGTTCGATCCTCATATCACGACTCACCGACGACGACTTTGAGCGTGTGTTCGGTTTGGTGATGATCCCGATCCTGGTTTTGTCGTTGCGCAGCCCCGACCCCGAAAAGCTACAAGAGCGTCCTCAATGGTCCCCATGGAGCAGCACGGTCGTGTTCTTCGCGGTCGGGATTTACGGGGGCGCAATCCAGGCAGGTGTCGGACTGATATTGATCGTCGCCCTTACCAGAGCAGGTGTCGACATCGTGACCTCAAACCACATCAAGGCGATCGTCACATTCGTCTATACCGTGTTTGCGTTGCCAGTGTTCATAGCAAATGGCGACGTCTACTGGCTGCCGGCGATCGTCCTCGCGGTAGGCGTAGGCGTGGGGTCCTTTGTGGGTGCCCACATCACCGTTTCAGGCGGCGAGAAGGTCGTGCGCCCGGTCCTAGTAGTAGCGGTTGTGGTCATGGCCGGCCGCCTCTTGGGGCTGTACTAGTTGGGCCTGGACTAGTTGGGGCTGTACTAGTTGGGCCTGTACTAGTGGGGCCTGTACTAGTTGTGGCAGTACTAGTTGCCGCTAGTTGCCACAAAACGAGGCCACCGCCCAACGATCAGATTTGTGTTGGCACTACCGGAGAACCGTCGCGGGCTATCGGGAACTGGCGTTCGGGGGCATCGCACCGAACTCGCCCGGTGGGCGCACCCGAAGCGGGATCACCGGTGAGCACCTCAGCGCCTTGCGGTGCGTATTGCAGGATGTAGGACCTGCGGACCTCGTCGGTGGTGTTGGGACCGGTCAAATGCGGGGTGAGCGAAGAGAACACCACAGCTCCTCCCGCCGGTACCGGAGCGGGTTCGGCGGCTTCAAACTGCTTGAAGCACTCAAAACCAAGCGGATCGACGTAGCTGTGGGCCAGCGTGCCCGAGCGATGAACCCCGGGTGCAACCCACGGACAACCGTTGTCGATCGTGGCGTCGCTGAGCGCCATCCAGATTGTGAGGTACTGCTGGGGTTCACATAGGTGTAGCCGTTGTCCTGATGCCACGGGAACCGTCGGGGTTTTTCGGGCTTCTTGTAAACGGCCTGGTCCCAGTACAGATTCACATCTGGACCGATGAGGTCGACGCAGATTGAAGCGATGCGGGGGTCGGCAGCAACCTGGCGCAGGAGGTTTGAGCGGGCCACCAAATGAGGAGAAAAGGTGATCGCGCCAGCCTCGCCGATCATCAAGCGCTCGTCCTCAAAGGCGCGCAGCGATTCTTCGGTCTGAGATTCGATGGCGTCGATCTCCTTGACAACTGCGGCCATGGTGACCGAGTCAAGAAGATCCTCAATCACGAAGAACCCCTGATTGTTGAACGCATCGGTTTGATCTGGGTTGAGCGCCCTCGGCGATGCAGTAACCGGGCGCCAGCTGAAGTCCCGATTCCACCGATGGAGGCTGAAGGTATTGCTGCTCATGAAAACAGCAGGGTGACGTGGCTGTGCGGCGGCAGGGTCAGCGCGCCGTCAAGTTCGATATGGTCCTCGACTGGCACCACCCGGTCCGGGTCATCAGGGGAGTTGACGGCAGCTGGATCGTCTGCCCACAACGTGATGCGCTGCACGGGTCCCGTGATCCCGTCGAGGTCGACGAGCAGTTCGCTGTCGGGTAACCGGTTGACCAGTGACAGGTGCAAGCGACCCGATGGGGGATCGTAGGTCGCCGCCGCGTCGAGAGCCGGTAGCGAGCCTCCAGGAGCAGCCGAAGATTCGAGGCCGGCCTCCGTTATCACCTCTACGTTCAGCCCGGTGCCCTGTGCACAACGGCGGGCAACAGCCAATGGATAAAATGTGGTCTCGCGGACCATGCTGTCGGGCGTGGTATGGATCGGCGCAATGACGTTGACCATCTGCGCTTGGGTGGCCAAGGAAATCTTGTCGGGATGGCGCCACAAGACATGTAGCCAACAGGCATGCGCTAGGGCGTCCTTGAGGTCGAAGCGCTGCTCGACGAGGGGAGCGGGTTCGGTCATGACAGGCATCCCGACTTCGCCACGAACTCGCCGGTTGATGACGGCAGGTTCGTTGATCATTGACAGATACGGCTCGTTCCAAACCCCCCATTCGTCGACGCAGATACGCAATTCATGGTGCAACTGGCACCGTCGCTTGGCTGCGCCGATAAGCCCCCAGGTCTCACATATTTCCGCCTCCGACAGCAGCGGCCCGGCCAAAACACCCTCGTAGCTGGCCTCGTTCCAATAGAAATGCAGCGATAGCCAATCGAGTACAACGCCAGCCTCGTTGAGCACCGTCCAGTTCCAATCTGGATCCTCGGAGCCCACGCCCACCAGCGAAATGCGGTTGTCGGCCCAGCGCAGCAGCTTTCCCCATTCACGGGTTGTCTCCGCGTAGGAATCGGCGGTCGTGTGGAGGTGTTGCCACCAACCAAAATTCTCGTTGCCGATGCCCCAGATCGGCACGTTGTGGGGATTTGGGTGCGGCCCGCTCTGGCGCAAGGCCACTTCGGGAACGGGGTGGTCGCTGTTGCAGTACAACAGCCATTCGAGCGCCTCGTCGATCGAGCCGGTAGATGCGTTCAAGTTGAGGTAGGGGGTCGATCCGAGCTGACGGGCGTAGTGGAGGAACTCCTCGGTTCCGAAGCGATTTGACTCAAGGGTTGACCAGGCCAAGTCCAGCCTCGTGGGGCGATCTTCGACCGGGCCAATCCCGTCGCGCCAGTGATAGCCAGAAGCGAAGTTCCCGCCCGGCCAACGCAGAACTGGGGGTGCCAGCTCCAGCGCAGCGGCGAGAACGTCGGTTCGGAACCCGTCGGCATCTGCCAAGGGGGAACCAGGCTCGAATACGCCGCCATAGATGGCTCGTCCCATGTTTTCCAAGAACTGCCCGTACACCCGGTCGTCGATTGTCCCGGTGGTCCTCCGCTGGTCGACGAGCACCGTCGCACTCGGCGTGCTCATCGCCGTTTCTTCGAGACGAACAGCACCGGCTTGGGTTGTGTCGGCTTGGGTGGGTTGTCGGGAGTCACTGCGGCTGTATCACTAGGTCGCCATCGCGCATCAAGGCGATGAACTTGTGCGTCGGGTTCTTGAAGTAGTTGTATTGCTCGAAACCGAGATCAATGGTGTCGGCGATGCAACAGTGGAACACCATCGCGGCTCGGATCCCAGATGAGCGATTATCGATCGAACGGTGCATCAAGTGGCTGTCGAACACCAAGAGGTCGCCGGCATTCATGAAGACGGGTTGTTGGTCGGACATGTCGTGGTCGACGATCTCCATGTACCCGTGGTTGGCTTTGGGCCGGTTGTCTGGAACGTGGGTGTGGACCGGTTCGGTGTGGCTACCGGCCAGGATGTGCAGGCATCCGTTCTCCAGGGTCGCCTCGGTCACCGCTAGCCACAGTCCAACGATGGGCCGGGGTGGATCGAACGGGAAGTAGTAGCTGTCTTGATGCCAGGGTTGGCCCCAGGCACCGGGGTTCTTGAAGATGAACTGTGACAAGAAGCAGTCCACGTCGGGCCCGATCAGATCGCACAACATCGAAGCGATCCGCTCATCGTCCAAGAACGAGGTGAAAGCAACCCGATCGTGAACGGTGAACACCTTGGAGATGGTGTCTTCGGGGTTGACTCCGGTCAGGTCTTCTTGGGCCTCTGAAACGACGAGCATTCCAGGAGATGACAACACGACCTCAGCGGGGTCGCGGACGATCTCGATGACATCGGCGAGCATTCTCTGGCCGACGTCAACACCGCTGAATCCATCCACGATGAAGCAACCGTTCTTGTGGAAGCTGTCGATAGCGGCCGGAGTCACGTCAGATGTTGTTGCCACCCGTGCAAGCGTACGGTTTGCTGACTGGGCTGTCGACTTATCGCTTACTAGGGACATGACAGTAGTGTCGGGCCAACCTCGAAGCACAAAGGACTCAAGACATGGGGCGATTGGATGGACGGGCCGCGGTCATCACCGGCGCTGCCGGCGGGATCGGCTGGGCGACAACGAAGCGATACGTCGACCAAGGAGCTAAGGTCATTGCGGTGGACCGCGACACCGAGCGGGGGGAGGCGCTCGTAGACGACCTAGGAACAGCCGTAACCTTCATCGAGTGCGACGTGACCTCACCCGAGCAAGTGCGCGCCGCGGTGGATCGCTGCGTAACAGACCACGGTCGCATAGACGTGTTGTTCAACAACGCAGCCACCTCAACTGGAGGGTACGTTGCCGACCTCGACCTCGATGGCTGGGACGACAGCATCAAAGTAATGCTCAGCGCGCCGTTGTACGGAATGCAGGCAGCACTGCCATACATGGTGGAGCAGGGGAGTGGATCAATAATCAGCACCTCGTCGGTCTACGGACTGGTAGCCGGCGCGGGCAACTCGCCGTACTGTGCGGCCAAGGCGGGACTCATCAACCTCACCCGAGCCACAGCAATTGAGTACGGCCGATTGGGTATCCGCTGCAACGCCATCTGTCCCGGTGTGGTCGAAACCCCGATGTTCGAATCGGTCCTCGGGATCGGCCTCACCACCCGAGATGAAATCGCAGCCAAGCACGCCATCGGTCGCACGATTCAGCCGTCGGAGATCGCTGATCTGGTCTTGTTCCTCGGCTCTGATGAGTCGACAGCCATCACCGGCCAGGCCATCACCATCGACGGCGGCCTGCTTTGCGAGGTCAATCTGACCGGAGTGCCTCCGCTCGGCTGAATCCGGCCGGAATTATCCGAGTTGATCGCTGAGGTTCGCAGGTCGACAAGCCCCTAAAATTCACGAGTATTGTGGGATGATCGCAATCGTAAATCCGCGTCTAGAGGGCATTGAGGACGAGTCCGGCCTAGTTTCAACGCTGAACCGCCGCTCACTGCTGACAGGCATTGTGATCGGCTTGGTGGCGGTGTGGGCCGGCGTCTGGCGGATCGGCACCACGACGATCCTGTTCGACGAACCGATCTATGCGTCGCTCGGACGCGACTACCTTGACGGTAACTTCACCGACACTGTGGGACACCCCCCGATCGTCCCTTACTTGTTCGGTTCAGCGCAGGCATTGCTCGGAGATGGAGTAAACGCCGCCCGTGTCGTGTCGGCGTTGGCATCGGTAGTGATCGCGGTGCTGCTCTGGCGCTTGGGCACCGCGATGTTGGGTCCGGTCACAGGCGTTGTTGCTGCCGCGCTGTGGGTTGCCCTGCCTCGTTCCATCGGTTCCAACGAAGCAGGTACACCGGGCGAGCGACTGGAACGTTTTGCCTATCTTGAGCCAGTCACGGCGATGTTCATGTTGTTGGCATTGTGGTTCGGGTGGCGTCTCAGCCGACGTTTCGAATGGCTCGACGTGATCGGACTCGGGGTTGCGATCGGCTTGGCCACTGGATCGAAACTCTCCGGCGCGGCCATTGCGATTCCGGTTGGCATTTTTCTCCTTGCTAGTCAAAGGCGGCGCATGGTCGGCCCATTGGTGGTGGCTTCTGCGGTTTCGGTCGGCACCTTCTTTTTGACCTTTGCCCCGTTCGGTCGAACAGCCAACGAGGCTGTCTCGTCGATGATTGAGTTTCAACGTGACCACGCGGATGCGGGTCACCTCGTGTTTGTGCGGGGAGAGTCGACGTTGCATCCCCCCTGGTACACAGAACTCTGGTACCATTTCGACGCGGAGGGACCGTGGCTGACAGCGGCAGCGCTCGGGCTGATCTGCCTTGCGTTTCTTGATCCAAAGCGACGCCAGGCAGTTGTTCTCTGCTTCGTGTCGGTCGTCGGAATCTACGTCTTTTTGTCGCTCCTACCTATTGAGATCCGCCACTACCGCTACGTGGTGTGGCCGCCGCTGGTGCTGCTGTTGGCGGCCGGTGCCACAACGGTGTTCGGCTCGATCTCAAGGGTTTGGCGTGTCGTGGGAGTGGCGAGTCTGCTTGTGGTAGTGGTCGCCGGATCCTTGTCTCTCTTTCGGCTAGCCACGCTGGAACCGCAGGATTATTCCGCTCTTGAATCAGAGTTCCTTGAACGCGGCTTCGACTCCGACGCTCGTATCGAACTGTTTGGACCGCTCCATATAGCGTCGCATCATCTCCCGGGATGGAATGTGGCTACCGGCAACGATCCTGTGAGCGCGGAGGAGGCCGACATTGTGCTCGTTGACTCAAGCTACTCAGTGCGTTTGGGTGAGCCGACGGTGACCGACGCGACCGAGGAATTCTCTCTCGGGCGACTGAGCGTGTTCATCTTGGACACGCAGTAGGCAGCTCGCCGACTAGCCGGTCAGCCCGACTAACCAGGGTCTTTGCCACCCGCACAGAGCAGAGCTTTGGCCACGTCGAGCCAGTCGCCTGCGGCTTGTGTTGCAGCGTTGGCGAGAGCGTCAAGATCCGACGCTGCCCGTTCGATGGCGTCTAGGAACGACTCGGCGTCCACCGCATCCGAAACGGTTCCGTTCACCCCGTCGGTCACAGCCTCGGGGAGCCCACCAACTGGAGTTGCGACTACTGGTCGTCCTGCTGAGAAGGCCAATGGGACAAGGCCGGACACGGTCGCTGATCGGTAGGGGGCGATCAGCAGGTGATGAGCCGAAAGCAGTCCCTCGACCTGATCGTCGGGGACATAACCGGGTCGCAGGGTCACCACATTGTTGAGCCCCCGGGCTGAGAGCTCCGCGAACAGAGGCTCTGGCGGCTCCCAGAAATCCCCGGCAACCGTCAGCTCAAGTGAAACTCCCCGATCGACGCCGAGGGCGACCGCCTCGATAGCCAGATCGACACCCTTGTAGCGCCGCACGAAACCAAGCATGAGCAGCCGCAGCGGCGGGGTCGGGGGCAATGCAGTCTGGCTGACCCTCAAGTTGGGTGGATGGGCGGTGACCTCCAACGAGGTGACTCCGGTGAGTTCGAGGACCCTTTCGGCGACGGCCTCACTATGGACCACCACGCCGTGCATCCGCCGCAGCAGAAGCTTCAGCAGTGGTCGAGAGAACGGCATGGGTTCGTGCGGCTCAGGGTTGTGGAGCATGGCGACAGCGGTGACACCTCCGCTGGCACCGGCAAGTACCCGCAGCGGAATGGCGTGAACCGGCGTGGCCCAACTCGCCACGATGAGATCGCTCTTTCGTGCCAATCTGCCTGCGGTTATCCAACTGAGCGGGTTCCACCATTGCAGACAGAAGCGGGCTTCGTCACGATCGGTCACGGTTATCCGCGGTTGTTTGCCCTTCACGAGCATCCGCGGGTACAGCGCCCGCCAAGAAATCACTTCGACGGTGTGGCCACAGGCGCGCAAGGCCTCGACGGTTCGTTGTCCATGCTGGGCAATGCCCCCTCGGTGGGGCGGCACGGGACCTACGTAGGCAATGTGCACAGAGGCGAGGCTACATGCGAGCGCCGAGTCCCGTTTACTGCTCAGAGCGCACTTCGGCGTGAGATTCGACTGATGAGCTGGTCAACTCGAGCAACTGAGCATGGAACAACCGGGGCGGGTGCGGGCCCAGTCGGGGCGCTTGGCGGCCAAGTGCTCGTGCTCGCTTTGTTCGTCGTAGGGGTTGCGCAGCACATCGAGCAGTTCGTTGGTCAACGCAAAGTCACCCTGGTCTGCATCGTCGATAGCGAGTTGGGCCAGATAGTTGCGCAGCACGTATTTGGGGTTCACTGAGTTCATGGCACGCCGACGCTCCACATCGGGCTGACCGCCCGCCGCGATCCGCTCCCGGTAGCGGCATAGCCAGGCGATCGTGTCGGCTCGGTGATCGCCGTTGAACTGATCGGCCACGTAATAGGCCCCCAACAATGGAGCGACCAGCTCGTCGTCATCAATCGTGGCGCAAGCAGTGTCGACATCGGCCAGACCCCGGAAGAACAAGGTCATGTCGGTTTCGGCTCGCACCAGCAACTCGAGCAGTCCCTCGATCAGCGACTGGTCCAACTCGGGATCAAAATCGACGATCCCGAGCTTGTCGGCCATCATCTGCGGCCACTGTTCGTTGAAACGGGTGACGTAGGAATTGAGCGCATCCTCAAGCGGTTCAACCTCTTCGACCAGCGGGTAGATGGCGTTCGCCAGGCGTTCGACGTTCCATCTCGCAATATGGGGCTGGGCGCCGAATCGGTAACGCTTCATCGAGGCATCGGTCGTGTTGGGCGTCCAACCGGGGTCGTAATCCTCAACCCAGCCGTAAGGCCCGTAGTCGATGGTGAGGCCGTGAATCGACATGTTGTCGGTGTTCATCACCCCGTGGACAAAGCCGACACGCTGCCAGTGCACGATCATGTCTGCGGTGCGTTGGGCGACCTCGGCGATCCAATCCACGTAGACGTCTTTGGATAGGGGACCCGCCGGTGAATCGACGAGTTCACCGAAGTGAGTCCTGACGGTGTAGTCGGCAAGGCGGCGAAGGTTGTCGTTATCACCACGCGCCGCGAAGATCTCGAAGTTCCCAAAACGAATGAACGAAGGAGCAACCCTGCAAACCACCGCCCCCCGCTCAAGAGCCGGACGACCGTCATAGAACATGTCACGCATGACCTTGTCGCCGGTGAGGGCCACGCTCAACGCCTGCGTAGTTGGCACGCCGAGATGAGCCATAGCCTCGCTGCACAGGAACTCCCGTATGGACGAGCGCAGTACCGCCAAGCCGTCCGCGGTGCGGGAATACGGTGTGGGGCCCGCTCCTTTGAGCTGCAGTGTCTGACGGCCATCGGATTCGGTGAGCACCTCGCCCAAGTTGATAGCCCTGCCGTCTCCGAGTTGTCCGGCCCAATTGCCGAACTGGTGACCTCCGTAACACATTGCGTGCGGGTCGGTGCCCGCAACGACCGCATTCCCGGTCATTGCGCGCACAAACGACTCATCGGCGCCAAGGTCGGGGTCCAGCCCGAGCATCTCAAGAATCTCAGCGGAGAGGGCTATCAGCGACGGAGCCTCTGTGGTTGTCGGCGTGACCCGCGAATAGGCCGCGCCGTGGACTTGGCGCACGCTGTTCGTGATGCTCTCGTCGGCCGGAAGCTCGCGGGTGAACGAGTTGTCCCAGACAAGATCGGCAAACCCTGTCACTGTCATCAACCTCAAGCCTAGGCTGGGCTTATGGAAACCGAAGTTCGCTCGGAACTTGCGGTTGACGGCATGACCTGTTCGGCCTGCGCGGCTTCGATTGAACAAGGTCTGACCCGTCTCGAAGGGGTCGCCTCCGCTCAAGTGAACTTCACGACCAGCAAGGCCACCGTCTTTCACAGTGACGCCGTGACGGTCGATGACTTTCGTAGCACGATCGAGTCACTTGGATATGGCGCTCCGATTCACATGGACCGAGACGCATCCGAAGCAGCACGCCAAGCCGATCTATGGCTGAGATTTCGTCTCGCCGCGGTGCTCACAGTTCTCGTCTCAGCGGTTTCTATGATTCGACCTCTTCGCTTCGACGGATGGGAATGGTTTGCCCTGATATTGGCCACTCCAATCGTTTTCTGGTCGGGTTGGAGATTCCACCGGGTCGCGGTTGCCAACTTGCGGCATCGGTTGGTCACCATGGACACCCTGGTTTCGGTCGGCACGCTGGCCGCGTGGACATGGTCGACAGTGGTGCTGCTCGGCGGTCTCGAAGCCGACGTTTACTTCGAGACGAGCGCAGTGATCATCACCTTGATCCTGCTCGGAAAATGGCTGGAGATTCGTGCCACTCGTCGCTCTGGAGAGGCGATCCGTTCGCTCGCTGATCTCGGTGCCCGTACCGCGTTGCTTGAAGATGGCACAGAGATCGCCATAAACGATTTAGCGGTCGGCATGAGATTCCGGGTGCGACCGGGCGAAAAAATCGCCACCGACGGAATCGTGGTAGAAGGGCATTCCGCGGTGGACGTATCGATGGTCACCGGAGAACCGGTACCCGTCGAAGTGCAAGCAGGCGATGAGGTCATCGGTGCAACGGTCAACGCCAACGGTTCGGTTGTGGTAGAGGCAACGCGGGTGGGCGCCGACACAGCCTTGGCCCAGATAATTCGCCTGGTTGACGAAGCGCAGGGGAGTCGCGCTCCCATCCAGCGACTCGCTGATCGGATTGCCGGAGTCTTCGTACCCATCGCCATCGCCATCGCCGGCGTCACCTTGGCGAGTTGGCTGATCATCGGCGACTCCGGCTCTGACGCGTTCACCGCTTCGGTTGCCGTGCTGATTATCGCCTGCCCCTGTGCCTTGGGGCTTGCAACACCGCTCGCCATCATGGTCGGTACCGGACGAGGCGCACAGTTGGGGATCATCATCAAGGGCGCAGAAGTTCTTGAAGACAGCAGACGCCTCGACACGGTCGTGCTGGACAAGACCGGCACAGTTACTGAGGGGCGGATGGACCTCGTCGAAGTGATCTCACCGGACGGCGACGGCGACGAGTTGTTAAGTCTTGCAGCGGTGCTGGAAGCACGATCCGAACATCCCATCGCCCAAGCCATAGCCAACTCAGTCGAATCGCCGCGGTCGGTGACCGATTTCGAAAATCGTCCTGGGTTTGGCGTTGTCGGGTCGGTCGATTTCGTTCGAACGCAGGTCGGTCGTCGAGAACTCTTCTCGGAAATCCCCGCTGAAATCGAGAGGCTCGCGGGCGAGGCCGAAGCGAAAGGACACACGGTGGTCTTTGTGGGACGCGGACCCGTAGCGCAAGCCGCTCTGGTGGTCGCAGATCAGGTCAAGCCATCATCGGCTGAAGCTGTTGCCGCGCTACGCCGACAAGACCTTGATGTCGTATTGCTGACAGGCGACAACCAACGGACCGCGCAAAGCGTTGCCGCTGCCGTGGGAATAACGCGAGTGAGCGCGGCCATGTTCCCCGACGCCAAAGCCGCGGAAATCGCTCGTCTGCAAGGCGAAGGGTGCCGAGTCGCCATGGTCGGCGACGGCATCAACGACGCTCCGGCTTTGGCCCAAGCCGATGTGGGAATCGCGGTAGGGACCGGAACCGACATTGCTATGGAAGCATCTGATCTGACAGTGATACGGGGTGATCTCCTCGCTGTCGCCGATGCCGTTGCTTTGGCTCGGCGAACCTTCGGCACGATCAAGGGCAACCTGTTTTGGGCTTTTGCCTACAATCTGGGGGCAATACCGTTGGCGGCGTCTGGTGTGCTGAACCCCATGATCGCAGCCGGAACCATGGGCCTTTCGTCGCTCTTTGTGGTCACTAACAGCCTGCGCCTACGCCGCTTCAAAACGCGCCCCTAATCGCTGGGTTGCCCCGTATTGGCGCATCGTCGGTCAGCGGGTTTCGCCTTGTAGCAGTGTCCGGCCTAGGGTCGGCCCCTATGGAATTTGGGCTTTTTCTTAACGGTTACATTCCTGGACCGGCTGCACACGACCCAGAACTTGAGCACTTGTCGTTGATGCGACAGATCGACTACGGCGTCCTTGCGGATAGGAACAATTTCAAATACGCCTGGCTGGGTGAGCATCATTGCCTCTCGGAGTACAGCCATATGTCGGCTCCCGAGGTGGTCATGGGAGCGATCGCGGCCCGCACAGAACGGATTCATCTCGCCAGCGGCATAACCAGCCTTCCAACCACCAAAGAGCACCCAGTTCGGATCGCAGAACGGGCCGCAATGCTCGACCACATCAGCGAAGGCCGATTCGAGTTCGGCACTGGACGCGGCCCTGGTAGCCACGAAGTTGCCAGCTTCAACGGCACGTTGATAACCGAAACCAAGGCAATGTGGCACGAGGTCGTGCGCGAGATTCCAAGGATGTGGGAACAAAAAGACTACGTTTTCGACGGCGAGTTTTTTGACGTGCCCACACCCCACAACGTCCTGCCCAAGCCATACCTGCAGGGGCATCCTCCAATCTGGTTGGCCTGCGGGAATCCCAGTCCGTTCGTCACTGCGGGCGAGATGGGGATCGGAGCGGTGGCTTTCAATTTCAAGCCGATCCACGATATGGGGCCACTCGTTGACACCTACAAAGACGCTGCGGCCGATCCCAAAGAGATCATCGGACAGTTCCAAAACAACAATCTGATGCTGACCAACGAGGTTGTCTGCCTCGAGGATCGTGATGAGGCGCGTCGTATCGCCACCGCGCGGGGCAATGGCTATTTGATCACTCTGCTCCACCTGTACCACGACACTTTTCCGAAGATGGGCAACGGCACGACTTGGCCGTCTCCACCCGACATGGGCGTGCCCAACGAGGAAGCCCTCGATACGGTGATTCGGACGGGCGGGATGCTCTGCGGGACACCTGAAGATGTCTGCGAACAACTAGCTCAGTACCAGCGAGTGGGCACCGATCAGGTGGCGTTCTCGTTCCCGAAAGATGGAATGAACCACGAGCAGGCCCTTGAATGCATCGAACTTTTTGGTTCCCAAGTGATACCCGAATATGACACCGATCCGGTGCACCGCTCAACCCGGTTCCGCCAAGGAGCCAAACCCAAGTTCTCGATGTTCGCTGGTGAAGTTCCCGAGTTCGACATCCAGGTGTTGCCGCAGGGTCGCATGAGACCGGACTAGAGAACCCGCACCAAGCCGATATCGGCGTTCACCGGGTCCCTCAAGCTGACTTTTAGGCCCCGAACGGCGCGCAATCCCGTATTGTGCTCGCATGCCAATCAGCTATCGCGCAGTTCGCGTCCTGCCCCAAAGGGCAAAGGCGCACGTATGGATCGTCACCTCAGAAGCGGTTGCCGCCGGCCTTGACCAGATCGACAGCAGCGACCTCGGCAATGCTGACTTCAGCGGCAAGGTCGGGCAGACCTACACCTGGCCCGTTAGTGGTCGGGTAGCCGCGCTGGTGGGGATCGGCCCCCGTGCCGATGTGGACGCCAACCGCCTTCGCCGTGCCGGAGCGGCAATCGGACGGAAGTTGGGCAACCACACTTGGATCGGTACGGCTCTGCCGGAAGTTGATCTCGACGGTGCAATCTGCCGTCAAGCCCTGGTCGAAGGGATCGCGCTTGGAAGCTACAAGTTCCTGACGTACAAGTCCAAAGGTGAGCCGGCGAAGTTGACGCGAGTTGATGTAGCGGGCGGAGTTGGTCCGACAAACCAGGGAGCGCTCGATCTGGGCAAGGCTGTGGCCACCGCACAGATGCTGGCCCGAGACCTAGTCAATGAGCCGGGAGGAACCCTCACGGCACCAGAGTTCGCGGATCGTGCCGCCACGGTGGGGCGTGACTGCGGCCTGTCGGTCAAAGTATGGGACGAAGACGCAATCGCCGAGGGCGGTCTCGGAGGACTCCTCGGTGTCAACCGCGGCTCAACACTTCCTCCGCGCTTGTTGGAACTGACCTACGACCCGCCAGAACCCAAACAAGGCACGTTGGCGCTGGTCGGCAAAGGGATCGTATTTGATGCGGGCGGTCTGTCGATCAAAACCGGTCAGGGCATGATGACTATGAAGTGCGACATGGGTGGTGGCGCCGCGGTGATCGGTGCCATGTCGGCTATGCCGCTAGTGGCGCCTGCCGCTCAGATCCGAGCTTTCGTTCCCATGACCGACAACATGCTCGGAGGGGATGCCACGCGTCCTGGCGACGTGCTGAAAATCCGCAACGGCAAGACCATCGAGGTGCTCAACACAGACGCCGAGGGTCGCCTGGTCCTGGCCGATGCTCTTTCGCTGGCAAGCGAAGCGAAACCTGATGCAATCGTTGACTTGGCGACGCTCACCGGTGCCTGCATGGTGGCGCTCGGTCCCAAGATTGCAGGACTCATGGGCAACGACGAGGAGTGGATAGCTGCGGTCAAGCGAGCTTCTGACGTTTCGGGTGAACGGGTCTGGCAGCTTCCGTTGCCGGCTGACTATTCCAAACAATTCGAGTCGTCAGTCGCAGACATGAAAAACATCGGCACGCCCCACGGTGGTGCGCTCACCGCCGGATTGATCTTGCAAGAGTTCGTGGCCGACGGGATCCCCTGGGTTCATCTCGACATTGCCGGTCCGGCTTGGAGCGACTCAGACGATGCCGAAATCACCAAGGGGGGCACAGGATTTGGTGTGCGGCTCCTGATCGAGTTGGCAAAGAACTTCGTGCCCTCCACTGGTTGATTTCAAAATCAGTTGGAACTGTTGGCTAGCCCGTCGAGCGGGCCGTGATGCTGCTCCCAAGCCCAGCGAACCGCGTCAGCGGCTATCGAAGGATGGAATCGCCAACGCCCGAGTTGTAATTCGGCATCGTCAACAGCATCGCCACACTCGACCAAGCCGAGAGCCAAGCGGCGCGCCCGGCGATGAATGGCCTCGTTATTCAAACGGAGTTCGCCTTCAAGAAACATGGCGTGCTCGTGCTGACGGCGCGGCGACAAACGGCTCACTTGCTTGCGGTTGAGCGGGGGAAGCCTTCGTCGTACTTCAATCTCTGTAGGCGAGAGCGAGCGAACTGCGCTGAACCGACACGCTCTCTCAAAGCTCCTAGTCAAGGGGCCGGCTCGCCCTACTCTTCGTCCCAATCCGAGTGCTGAGGCCGTGGCCTTGAAGTTGAGGTCGAACCCCTCCGGGGATTCCTCCAAGGACTGAGCACAGTGCCTCAACAAGAGGATCGTGGTCGGACCAAGCACACCGAGCCAGAACTTCTCAACGTAGAGCGACCTGGGATCGTGTCCGAGCCGATCAATGATCGGGTCCCCCCAAGGGGTGACACGAAGCTGATCCAATGCTGGTGCCAACAATAGTGTTGGTGGTTCCATGAAATACTCCCGCCAGTTATCAACGCCAGCAGCAGTATAACTACATTTGAATGTATGTCAAGTAATATTGTTCATAAGATTCACGGAGTTGGATTCGCGGAGTCGCGCGGCCGGGTGCCCTAGTCTTGAACGATGGCTGAGACTGCATCTGAAGACCGGGTCAATCGTGCTCGCGAGATGATTGACGACGCAGAGTCGATCGCGGTGCTGACTGGAGCCGGGATCTCCACAGACTCCGGAATACCCGACTTCCGGGGCCCGAAGGGGCTCTGGACCAAGAACCCGGAGGCCGAGAAAGCCTCCAACATCCGCTACTACGTCAGCGATCCGGAAGTTCGCAAGACGAACTGGGCGCGCCGTGCATCTGGCCAACTGTGGGCCGATGTCGAACCCAACATCGGACATCGGGCGCTGGTACACCTCGAGAGGCGTCAGAAACTCCACACGCTGATCACTCAAAACATCGACGAGTTGCATCAGCGGGCGGGCAGCGACCCGGCCAAGGTGGTCGAGATCCATGGCACCACACGCAAAGCGGCATGTTTGTCATGTGGCTGGCGTGCAGAGATGGAAGTCGTTCTCGACCGAGTGAGGGCCGGAGAAGAAGACCCTCCCTGCCCAGAATGCGGAGGGATCTTGAAGTCTGCGACAGTTTCGTTTGGACAGGCCCTGGACCCGGTTGATCTCCACCGCTCAGAAGAGGCAGCCACCGAAGCGGAGCTATTTCTGGCGGTGGGTACTTCGCTCACCGTGCACCCCATCAACCAAACCGTGACGATCGCCAAGAACAACGGCGCGCGGATCGTGATCTTGAACGCTGAAGCGACCCCTTATGACAGCGTCGCTGACGTCGTGCTACAGGAATCGATCAGCGAAGTGCTCCCGATCATCGTCAGAATGCCAAATCCCGACTCATAAGGTAGGGTTTAGGTTATGGCCAGTTTCCGTGAGCTTCTCCAACAAGCAAAAGCGTCGATCACAGAGGTTGACACTGCTAGTGGGCAAGAACTTCTTGACCGGGGTTACCTGCTCTTAGATGTGCGCGAGCCCGACGAATACGAACAAGGAGCGATCGCCAACTCAATTCATATTCCCCGAGGACAGATTGAGTCCAGCATCGAGAATCGTCTACCCGACCGCCAAACGAAGCTGGTGGTCATGTGTGCGGGCGGTGTACGTTCCGCCTTTGCCGTACAGACGTTGGAGCAACTCGGCTACGACAATTCCGTCTCAATGGACGGAGGCTTCAACAAGTGGAAAGACGAAGGTCGCCCATGGTCGAGGCCTCGGACCCTCACACCCGAACAACGCAGCCGCTACCAGCGGCATCTGCTCGTCCCCGAGGTCGGTGAAGAGGGCCAGCTGAAGCTGCTCAACTCGAAAGTGTTGCTGCTCGGAGCTGGAGGTCTTGGTTCCCCAGCGGCGTTGTACTTGGCCGCGGCGGGCGTTGGAACGCTTGGCATCATCGACATGGATGTGGTTGACGAGTCGAATCTCCAGCGACAGATCCTCCACAACATCGATCGGATTGGGGAGCGTAAGGTTGACTCCGCCAAGAAGACGCTCACCAGTCTCAACCCCGATGTCGATGTGGTCACCTACGACGTCCGCCTCGGTGCTGACAACATCATGGAGATTCTGGCGGGTTACGACGTCGTAGTCGACGGGGCCGACAACTTCCCGAGTCGCTATCTACTCAACGACGCCAGCGTGAAACTGGGAATCCCAGTTGTCCACGGTTCGATCTTTCGCTTTGAAGGTCAAATCACCGTCTTTGATCCCCGATGCGGACCGACGTATCGGGACATGTTGCCAGAGGCGCCCCCAGCGGAAATGGCGCCGTCTTGTGCAGAAGCAGGCGTGTTGGGCGTTCTGCCGGGAATAGTTGGGAGCATTCAAGCCCTTGAAGCACTCAAACTGTTACTGGGAGTAGGCGAGCCGTTGCGCGGTCGCCTAGTGGCCTTTGATGCCTTGGAGATGAGCTTTCGCGAGTTCAAACTACGGGTCGATCCAGACAACGAAGTCACCTGGGAAAACCGAGATCGGATTGAGGTCACCGAACTCGACGGGCTTTGCATGCCCACGTTCACGGAGAACACCAGCGCTTGATCAGGCTAATCGAGCCGATGTGCAACCTCAGCTCGACGCGCAGATACGCTTCTGAGCGCCGTTGCGCCGTGTGATCGAGTTCAGGAGCCTTCCATCCGTCAGTATTTTGTGAGCCTTCGGGACCGCAGCCCACTCCCTGAGGGTGCAACCGCCATCGGTGTCGGCTTGGTGATCAATGGAATCGCCACCTACGCCTTTCTGGTAGTCGCCCGACGTGCGCTCGGTGACGCGGCCTACGGAGGTCTCGCCGTTCTGTGGGGGCTGGTTTACATCCTCGGTCCGGGCCTGTTCCAACCGCTTGAACAGGAGATAGCGCGTGCCACCGCAAATCGTGCGAGCAGGAACCAAGGAAGCGCGCCGGTGCTTCGCCAGGCGACACGTATTGGCCTTGCCCAGCTGGTTCTGGTTGAGGCCGCGGTGATCCTGGCATGGCCGTTGGGCCTCGACGGACTACTGGACCACGAGATTTCTTTGCTGGTTGCCTTACTACTCTCTCTGGCTTTCTTTATGGGAGCCGAATGCGTTCGCGGTGTGTTGTCTGGACGACACGAGTTCAATCGCTACCGGTTGTATTTTGCCGCAGAGGGCAGCACCAGATTCTTGTTGGCCGGTTTGCTCGCGATTGTCGGAATCGAGGCTGTGGGGGCCTACGCCACAGCTATCGCAGTCGCCTTCGCAGTGGCCGCAGTCGTCGCGGTCGGGTCACTGCGGCCCTTCGTCAAGCCGGGACCGCCTGCTCCGTTGGGTGAGGTGACACCCGCACTGGGTTGGCTGTTGATCGCTTCGTTGTCGGAAGCCTTCCTGCTCAACATTGGTCCCGTTGCCGTAAAAATCCTTGGCAAGGATCTGGGAGAAGAGTTACCTGGTGTTTTTCTCGAGGGATTGATCATCTCGAGGGTTCCGCTGTTCTTTTTCCAGGCGGTCCGCGCGGCGCTACTTCCCAACCTGGCCAGCCTTGCCGACGACGATGATCTCAACGGATTCCGAAGTCTGCAGCTCCGACTTGTGGCTGCGGTAGTGGGTGTCGCGGCGTTTGCAGTGGTGGTGACGGCTCTCGTTGGTCCCTGGCTGGTGAACTTCTTGTTCGGCGACGAGATTGGTTCATTGGACATGGCTCTGCTTTCGGCCAGCGGCGGTGGACTCATGGTCTTTTTGTCGCTGTCGCTGGGGCTCGTTGCACTCGATCACACTCGTCTGGCGGCGATCGGCTATGTGGTGGGCGTGGCGATGTTTCCGATAGCGCTCACCTTCGCCAATGAGCCTTTCCTGCGAGTCGAGCTGGCGCTGGTTGTAGCCGTCACCGCCGGAGCGGTCGTTACCGCGGGGTTGTTGCGCTACGAGTACGCAGTGCATGCTCGCGCGGGTCGCCTTCCCGAATCAGACATCAACGACTCGAATTCCCCTTGATCGGGCAAGCATCGCAGCATCGAGGGTGACCGGTACGATGCCCGTGTGGGCTATCTCCAGGCAAGCAGCGCATGAAAGGCTTGATTCTCAGTGGCGGCGCTGGAAAACGCCTGCGCCCGATCACCCACACGAGCGCCAAACAGTTGGTTCCCGTAGCCAACAAACCCATCCTGTTTTATGGCATAGAAGAGATGGCGTCGGTCGGGATCACCGACATCGGCATCGTTATCGCGCCGACAACCGGCGAGGAGATCAAACAAGCTGTCGGTGACGGTGCGAAGTTTGGCGTGCGTATCACCTGGATCCGCCAACAAGAACCACTTGGTCTGGCTCACTGCGTGCTTGTGGCACGTGACTTTCTTGGTGACGACGACTTCGTCATGTACCTAGGCGACAACATGCTTGAATCTGGTTTGGCGGCCTTTGTCGAGAGATTCGTTTCCGAACGGGCGGCTGCTGAAGGCTCCAAACCACCTGCTGCTCAGATTCTTCTTGCGGAGGTGTCGGACCCCGGCTCTTTCGGTGTCGCTGAGATCGGCGCGGATGGTCAGGTGATCCAACTCGTTGAAAAACCTGAATACCCTCCATCAGATCTCGCCTTAGTCGGCGTTTACCTGTTCGATCAAACGATTCATGAGGCGGTGACGAAGATTGAGCCATCGGCACGAGGAGAACTCGAAATAACCGATGCCATCGACTGGATCATCAGCCAGGGTTACCGGGTCGATCACGAAGTGTTGACCGGTTGGTGGATCGATACCGGGAAAAAGGACCCATTGTTGGAGTGCAATCGACTGGTTTTGGACACCTTCACCCGCAGCATCGACGGTGACGTCGACGAGGCGTCGACCATCGAAGGGCGAATAGTTCTTGAAGCGGGTGCAAAGGTCATCAACTCCACAGTGCGAGGACCGGCGATCATCGGTAGTGGAACCACGGTCGAGAACAGCGAGATCGGTCCCTACGTATCGATCGCGGTCGACTGTCGGATCAGTGGCAGCGAGATAGACAACTCGGTGGTGTTGCGTCGCAGTACGGTCACCGATATCGCACGGCTCACCGACTCGTTGGTTGGTCGTGACACGGTGCTGTCGAGATCCATTCGTTCTGACGAGACAGACGCCAAGGAGAGGTTTGGGCGTGACGACACTGGCCCGACCGCCGTTCGAGTGATGGTCGGTGACCATTGCCGAGTCGAGATCGAATAGTGGCAATGCCGCTGAGGTGATTGGAGATTCTTATGGCATCAATCACGCCGTCGGACGATATTGAGGGTGTATTTGTGGTGCGTCCCGAGATTCTCGGTGATGAACGCGGCACATTCATTGAGACGTATCGGCGCTCATGGTTTGTTGGGCAACGAGAGATGATCCAAGCCAATCGTTCCGACCGCCGATCCGGCACGGTGGTGGGGCTTCACTATCACCTTCATCAAAGCGACTATTGGTACGTGCCGTATGGACAAGTTCGTGTGGTGCTGCATGATCTCAGAGAGAGGAGCCCGACAGACGGGGCCACTCTTGAATACGACCTGGGTACCTGCGCCGATGGCACTCACTGCCACGACGGGATCTACATTCCGCCCGGAGTAGCGCATGGTTTTGCTGCGTTGACTGACTGCACCCTCAGCTACCTCGTTGATGCCTACTACAACCCTGCTGACGAACTTGGCGTGCGTTGGGACGACCCCCAGATTGGGGCTGACTGGATTCTCAACGATCCGATCTTGTCAAGGCGAGATAGCAGCAACCCGCTGCGCTGCGAGTTACCGACGAACCGCCAGCCCCATTACCGGCTACGCGCCACATAGGGAAACTCGTCCGCTATGAGACTGTTCATCACCGGGGCGGCCGGGTTCATCGGTAGCAACTATTTGCGTCATGTCCTCGCCACGAGCGACCACACTGTGGTGGCTTTCGACGCTCTGACCTACGCCGGAAACCTCAACTCGATCAAGGAAGTGCTTGGCGATCGGGCAGCTTTCGTCCACGGAGACATCACCGATCGTTCAGCAGTTCGGTCTGCTATGACGGACTGTGATCAGGTGGTGCACTTTGCGGCCGAATCCCACGTTGATCGCTCAATTTCGGGACCCGACGCATTTGTGTACACCAACTGTTTTGGTACCAACGTGCTGTGTGATGTCGCTCGTCAAGTCGGTGTCGAACGCTTTGTTCACGTCTCGACGGACGAGGTTTATGGTTCGGTCGAGGTTGGCTCATCGTTGGAGACAGATGCGGTTGAGCCTCGTTCTCCGTATGCAGCTTCCAAAGCAGGATCAGATCTCATCGCCCTCAGTTACTTCAGCACCTACGGCCTGCCGGTCATCGTCACCCGTGCATCCAACAACTACGGCCCGTTCCAGTTTCCAGAAAAAGTAATCCCGTTGTTCGCAACGAATCTTCTCGATGGAGGTTCGGTGCCTCTCTATGGTGATGGACTCAACGTTCGTGACTGGCTCCATGTGGATGACCACTGTGTTGCGATCGACACGATCTTGAGCAAAGGCAGCAATGGTGAGATCTACAACGTTGGGGCTGGAAACGAGATCACCAACCGTGACCTGACCGAACGGCTCATCGGGTTGTGCGGACGTGATTCCTCAGCCATTGAGTACGTGCCGGACCGGCTAGGGCATGACCGTCGCTATTCGCTCGACTGCACCAAGCTGCGGACCCTTGGCTGGGTCCCTCAACAGAAATTCTCGGCAGGGCTGGAAAAGACGGTCGAGTGGTATCGCCTGAACCGCAACTGGTGGGAAGCACTCAAGAACGGGGTGGTGGAGCGGCCATGAGGATCTTGGTCACCGGCGCTAGCGGACAGCTCGGAATGGATCTGGTGCCGTTGCTCGACCCTCACGAAGTAGTAACACCGGACCGAACCAAACTAGACATCACCGACCACGCCTCGGTTCTCGGAGTTATACACGAGACCAAGCCCGACATCGTCATCAACTGCGCGGCCATGACAAGAGTCGATGACTGCGAGACACAGGTTGATCGTGCCTTTGCCGTCAACGCGTCAGCTGTCGGGTACCTCGCGGAAGGTTGTCGGCAGGTCGGCGCACATCTGACCACGATTTCTACAGATCACGTGTTCGATGGCACCAAAGTCGGTCCCTACAACGAGTGGGATCCACCGTCACCTGTTTCTGTCTACGGTCGATCCAAGGCCGCAGGCGAGCGCCATGCCGGCAGCAGCGCGACGATCGTGCGTACTTCCTGGCTCTGCGGCGAGTTCGGAAACAATATGGTCAAGACCATTCTGGAACTGCTCGCCAAAGACGCCCCATTGTGTTTCGTGGACGACCAGATCGGATCCCCGACATTCGCGGCCGACCTTGCACCCGTAGTTCGAGATCTAGCGTTGCAACGTCGTCCCGGAATATTCCATGTGACGAATCAGGGTGCTGTGACTTGGTTTGAGTTTGCCCGCGCGGTTGCAGCCGCCGCAGGTGCGGATCCTCAGCGAGTGACAGCGTGCTCGACTGCTGATCTTCGTCCTGTTCGACCCGCTAGACGACCCGCCAACTCGGTACTCGACAATGCTGCCTTGCGACTAGCTGGATTCGCGCAAACACGCGACTTCCGAGAGCCTTTGGCCGAACTCATCTGTCGGCTTCGTGGAGAAGGGAATCGTTAGAGGTCAAGTTCGTCGGTGGAGCAGCAGTACGCCGCTGGCGATCGTCAAGAAACTGAGCCAAACCATCCGATCGACAGACCCGAGCAAGACACCGATGTCAAATTCGAGACCGATGAGCGGGCTGAGTCCTGCAAGGAGCGCTTCACGGAGTCCGAGTCCTCCGGGGAAGAACCCAATTGCTACTGTCAGAGCACCAGCGACCGAGAGGGCGACTGCTTGAGTTGGGCTGATTGAGACGCCGAGTGCCGTTACCGCCAATCCGAGTCTTAGTGCGCTAGTGAGCAGCCAACCAGCCTCCACTGCGATGATGGAGACAGCCAACCAAGCTGATCGCTCGTCCGGCGCGGTTGTTCGGAAAAGCTTGATTGCGGCGATCCCCGCAATCAAGCCGCCGAGTACCGTGATAGCGCCCAGTGCGGGTGGACCCTCAACGGCAATTGCAGTCCCGCCGACGAGACCTGTGATCGAGAGCCAACTCAAACCGGGTACGGCACCAGCGGAGATAGCCGAGCCGTAAGTGCTGCCGTCTTCTGACAGCGAGCGAACCGTGACAATCATCGAACCCGGCAGCGGCAACAGGTTCGCGGCCGACGATACGACGGCGACGCTCAGACTCCTGGATTGCGTGGGTTTCTGCGAGGCGATGCGAGCAGAAAGTTGATACTCCGCAGCTCTAAAGAGGAGGCTTGCGGGAGCGGTCACAAAGAAAGCGATGGCTACCGGCCACCAGGACAGTTCAGCCAAGGTCAACTCGGCGTACTGCCAGGCCCATACCGTGGCAGCACACACCCCGACTGCTGCTGCAATACCGATCACGGTGTTCAGCGGTTTGCTCAAGGGCTGTGCGCGCTGTTCCCCAAGGCGGCGGACGGCCGCCACGACTGCCCCGAAGAGGCGAGGAGCACGGGAAGCGCCCGGCGCAAACGGCATCGCTCGAACCTACCGCGCCGTCAGGTGTTTGGCAGGATTCGCATCTTGGGTGGAAGCACAGGCAGCACCGAGGGCGCGAATGCCTCGGGGAGACCGGCAAGGCGCCAGATGAAGGTGACAACCTCTGCCCGTGTCAACGATGTGTTTGGAGAAAAAGTGGTTGGAGAGGTGCCGGTCGTTATTCCGTGCTCCAACATCCAACGGACTGCTTCGCTGTAGTAGGAGCCTGTTTCAACATCGTCGAAAGTTTGGTCAAGGTTCGGGGCAGGTGTGCCCGCAAAGCGCCACAGGAAGGTGGACGCTTGCGCTCTCGACAGGGTCATGTTCGGAGAGAAGGTCGTGGAAGAGGTTCCACTAGTTACGCCGTATTCTGCGAGCAAGTCCACCGCATCGCGAAAAGACGCATCCTCGGCGACATCGTCGAAGTCAGCGCGAGTGTTCGGGAGCGGACTTCCCTCGAAGCGCCAGAGGATCTCGACGAATTCGGATCGGTTGATTTCATCGTGGGGCCCGAACAGTTCCGGGGTCGCGCCATCGGTTAGCTTCTCACTGACCGACCACAGAACTGGCTCGTAAAAATAGTCGTCAGGAGATAGATCACCGAACTCTATGACGGGGAATCCCGGTTCGTCGGTTCCTGGTTCGTCGGTTCCTGGTTCGTCGGTTCCTGGTTCGTCGGTTCCTGGTTCGGCGGTTCCTGGTTCGTCGGTTCCTGGTTCGTCGGTTCCTGGTTCGTCTGTTCCTGGTTCGTCTGTTCCTGGTTCGTCTGTTCCTGGTTCGTCTGTTCCTGGTTCGTCTGTTCCTGGGTGGCCGGGGAAATCAATGACAAACTTGGCACCGATAGGGGGGTGACACCCCTGAGCGGTCTTGCAACCGTTGAGGATCGCAAAAAACAGCCAAGCACCGTAAGGCTCCCCGTCGCGGGTGAGCGTTACCGATCTGTCTACATCACGAACGGTGATCGTGGCGAAGTTGATGTAACCCGACATCGGCGCTTCGGTAATGTCGATCCCTCTCAAGGAACTGATGTTCAGCGGTGCTTCACCGCGGACCGTGTAATTGTTCAGCCAGCGTGTGAGATCGGGGAGCGAGTAGGAACGTGTCCAAGTGGAGTTGGGGTTTCGTTCGCGGCCTGTCTGGGGATCGAAAGCCACGTCGTAAGGATCAGGCTTCGGCACCAGGAACGGCAAATCGATGCCGCCCGTCCAAACGTCGGACGGCTTGGCAGTATGCCCACCGTTGCTTGACGAGTAGAAGGCTTGAGCGATTCGGGGTTCGTACAGAGTGGCATCTTCACCGTTTTCTGTTTCCTCATCGGTTTCTGCGTTGCCCTCGCCGCTTTCTGCTTCCTCGTCTGGCTCTATTTCGGCCTGGTAGACAACAACTTCACCTGCAGTGGCGTCTACCGCGTCGCACCATGCGTGCCAATCACATCCCGATTCTCGCGCCCAACCAGTGAACACTTGATCAACCGTGGAGTCGTAGAGGTTGAACGGCTCGTCGATCCAGTCGCTGTTTGCCGCTCGGTTCACGACTGTGGTGGCGGCGTAGCTGCGCGCTGCCACTGCTTGTGCCTTCATAGATTCTATTGGCCAGTTGACAGGCACTTCCTGGAGTCCGTAGAGATACTTTTCAACATCGAGTTGCGCGACGACTACGCAAAACTTGAGACCTGTACCACAGCGGTCAGGCGTGCTGCCAGCAAGCGAGACAGCAGCGGGGTGGAGCAAGTAGCGCGCGCCTGCGTACGTGCCGAGGTTGTCTCCGTCTTCGTACTCTTCGACCGTAGCCCTGGTGCCGATCGTTTGAACGACCTCAAGAGCTGTGTTTCGGCAGCGTGAGTCGTTGTCGCAAAGATCTGTGGTAACCCCGATTGATTTGTCGGTGTATTCGGCATGCCAGCGGTTTCCGTCGTAGTGGGTCGTCAGTGGCAAATGACTTACACCGATCACCTCACCGCCTACCTCAACAGAAAGTTCCCACTCACCGGGTCCGAGTTCATCGAGAGGAGTGGAGATAGCAATCCACTCCCGCACTCCGATCAGAACATTGAGACTGCCCGCCTGGAAGGGCCTGAGACGTGAATGAGTCACGCAAAACTGCACTCCGGTGCCACAGTCATCAGGTGTGGTGCCATCAATAGCCACGCTCGACGGGTGCAGGAAGTATCGCCCGCCAAAATAGGAGCCGAGATTTGGGCCGTCTTCGAATTCCTCGACCACCGCCCTCGTCCCGATTGTGTGGGCCACCTCAAGTACCGTGTTTTGGCAGCGTGAGTCGTTGTCGCAAAGATCTGTGGTAACCCCGATTGATTTGTCGGTGTATTCGGCATGCCAGCGGCTTCCGTCGTAGTGGGTCGTCAGTGGCAAATGACTTACACCGATCACCTCACCGCCTACCTCAACAGAAAGTTCCCACTCACTGGGTCCGAGTTCATCGAGAGGAGTGGAGATAGCAATCAACTCCCGCACTCCGACCCGCACTTCAATGTTCTCGGGAACGTGCGAAGGGTCGAACTCCTTGAAATTGGTGATCGGTTCAAGGGTTGTGTTGTCGTAGTAGAACGAGAGAATCTCGTCGTATGTATGGTCGTCGAGGGCGCGTCCGTAAGCACCGAACTGGCTCAGCCCCACACCGTGTCCAAATCCGCCCCCATTTAGCACAACGAGGTTCTGCTCAGTGTTGTCGGAGCTGTTGTCCTGGGCAAGAACCGGTGATACCGCCAACGAAGAAGCGAGCAAACAACACAGCATTGTTCGTGAGAATCTCAATGGTCACTCTCATGTGTCGCGGATTAACTGGGCGCGCGCCTATAGAAGGCAACGTAATTCTACCGCGTTGTGGCTGGTCTTTAGAGTCACCGCTCCAACCGGCGTTGGCGACGCCGTGTCAAGACCCCGTACTTCACAATGCACCCAAGAGCTGCAACACCGTCACGCCAGTTGATTTTCTTTCCCTCAGCGTAGGTGCGTCCAGAGTAGGAGATTCCGACTTCCCAGATTCGCCAACCTCCGGCCGCAACTTTGGCTGTTATCTCAGGTTCAATGCCGAATCGGTTCTCGCGTAGGTCGAGGCTTTGAACAACTTCAGTGCGGAAAGCCTTGTAACAGGTCTCCATGTCGGTGAGGTTCAAATCGGTGAACATGTTGGATAGCAGGGTCAGGAACCGGTTCCCGACAGAATGCCAGAAGTACAACACTCGACGAGGGCGGCCCGACTGAAATCGGCTGCCGTATACGACGTCGGCTGAGCCGCTCAGCAGTGGTTCGAGAACGATGTCGTAGTCGTTCGGGTCGTATTCGAGATCAGCGTCCTGGACGATCACAAACTCCGCCGAAGCGACTTCGAAACCGCGTCGAATCGCCGCCCCTTTACCACGGTTGAAAGGCTGCAGAATTATCTGGACTCGGGAATCGTCGAAGCTGTCTAGGAGCTCGCGGGTGCCATCGGTTGAGCCATCGTCGACGATGACCAACTCGGCGGTGTGAGGGCTGGCGAGCACTCTCTTTACCATTTCCGCAACCGTCGCGGCCTCGTTGTAACAGGGCATCACGACGCAAAGTCGAGGTCCAAGGGTTTCGTCCATGGGCGAATAACGCTAGCAGTGGCGCTAGCGTCCGCCACATGAACCAGAGCGCGCGCGACCCTGCCGTTCGTGGTGTACCCCGTATTTTAGTGTGTGGCTGGTCAGGCGCGGGCAACATAGGCGACGAGTTGTTGACATCGGTTGTCGTCGAGGCTCTCAGGGCCAGTGGAGCTATCCCAGTTGTGGTCTCCCGTGACCCAGAAACTACGTCGGTTCTGCACGAAGTGGAGGCCGTCGCTTGGGGACCGCGAGGGTGGCGTCGTGCATTGGCCCAAGGGGGCAAGGGCGACAAATGGGGGGCACGGGTGGATGGCGTATGTGTCGGCCCAGGTGGAATCATTCAGGATTCGAGCAGCATTTGGAGTTTGCCTGGCCACCTGGCCACTCCGAGGTGGCTGCGGCGCATGGGCAAGCCGGTGGTTGGCGTGGGTTTGGGTGCCGAGCCATTGAAGCGTGCCTCGTCTCGACGTTTGCTTCGCGCAGTGCTGAAAGACGTTGCGGTGGTGGCACGCGATGCTGATTCGGCAGCGTCGCTGGCTGCTGCCGGCGTCGAGGCGACGGTTGGTTGTGACTTGGTTTTTGGTCTCGACCTTGGACCGTTGGCGCGACGAACAGAAATTGTCGTGGCGCTCGGGCCTGGCGTTGCTCCCGCACGGTTGCGTCCCGCCAGTCGTCGTCTGAGCGCCGATGATCCTTCGTTGATCGTTGCCGCGGTCGGCGCGCTCGCCAAGCGACTCGACGCTTCGGTTGCCCTGGCTGCCTTCCGCGGCAAGCGGGATCTCGACTACGCGCAACTTCTCGCCTCCCGTAGTCGGCAGGACACAGAGGTCCTAGCACCCGATATCGCTACTCAGGTGGATCGAATTCGTTCTGCTCGCCTGTTGATCAGCAGCCGTTACCACCCGGTAGTGGTTGCGGCACGCAGCGGCACTCCCACCATCGTGTGTTCAACTGAGTCCAAACTCGTTTCGCTCGTAGCTCAATTGGCTAGTCCGCTCGTAACAAAGATCGACGATTGGTCGGCATTGTCAGACTGCGAGATAGCAGAACCGGGCCTTCCAGTGGTTCCCGAAGGACTTGGGTTGCACCACGATGCGCTACGACAACTGGTGGAGCGCAGCCTCGCCGATTAGTTGCTAGGCGATGGATCGCTCTTAGTTGTTGCGGGTATGAAGTGTGTTGTCGGTCGAGTCGACCTTTGCCATATAAGCCGAGACGACATCGTCTGGGTCGCCGACCTTGACCAGTCTGCCGTGGTCGAGCCAGCCAACATGGTGGCACTCGGTCATCAGGTCGGTGCTGTGTGAGACCAACACGATGGTCGTGCCCTTGTCGCGAAGCATGTCCATGTGCTTCAAGCACCTTCGTTGGAACTCTTCGTCGCCGACCGCCATCACCTCGTCGACCAACAAGATGTCGGGTTCGACGTTCACCGCCACCGCGAACCCGAGCCGGACATACATGCCGCTCGAATAGATCTTGACGGGTTCATCAACGAAGTCTCCGATTCCGCTGAACTCGATGATGTCGTCCATGGACGCGGTCATTTGTTTGCGGGTGATCCCCAGCATGGCACCGTTGAGATAGACGTTCTCACGGCCTGTCAGATCAGGATGAAATCCCGACCCGAGCTCAAGCAGGGCCGATAGGCGGCCCCTTGCTTCAACTGAGCCGTGCGTCGGTCGGTGGATACCGGCCATGAGACGGAGCAAGGTTGACTTGCCGCTGCCGTTGTGGCCGATGAGGCCGAAGAACGAACCCGGCGCGATATCGAGGTTGATGTTCTGCAGAACCCAGAACTCGTCGGTATCACGGGCTCGGCCGATGCGCAGGATCGCTTCTTTGAGCGAACTCGGACGGTTGCGTTCAAGGCGGAAGCGCTTGGAAACAGCGTCGACATTTATAGCGCCGATGGTCATGGTTCCTCGCTGATCGACATGCTCTGCCTGCGGAAGAAGACCCAGCCGATCGAGAAGGTTACGACAGACCAGATCAACGCCGCGAGGAAACGATTCCATAGTGGAACCTGCAGGAAATAGACGGCATCGCGGGAAATCTCAATGAACAGGGCGACAGGATTCCATTCCACGAGGACTCGAGCGATCTCCGGTACATCTTCGCGTTCGAGGAGTTTCGGTGTGTAAACGATGGGCACCGCGAAAAATGCGACGTTCAGCAGGATGCCGACCAGATACTTGACGTCGCGGTAACGGGCGTTGAACACTGAGACGATGAATCCGAGACCCAAACCGAATCCCAACGCCAGCGCCATGGCAACCGGCAGGAACACGAGCGTCCAACCGATATTGGAGAGCGCTGCCATGATGACCAGCAGCACCACGACTTCTAGGGTGCTCTGCACAAGGTTGGAGACGGCACCGCCCAACAGAGCTGTCTCAGTCGGGAAATAAATCTTCTTTCGCAAGTCGCTGACTGAACTCAGCCACTCCATCGAACCGTCGACCAAACCCGTGAACAAGGTCCAGATGACGAGGCCTGTGAAGAGGTACAGGCCGAAGTTCTCGGCGTTGTGGTTGCTGGTTTTGGGAGGCTCGGCCCCATAGATCTTACCGAACACGAACCAATAGACCGCCACGGTTACCAGCGGGTTGAGGAAGGACCAGAACCAGCCGAGCACGCTGCGCTTGTAACGGGACTTCGACTCGCGTTCGGCAAAGTTGTAGATGAGCGTGATGCTCTTGCGCACCGAAGGTGAAAGTGAGGGCATAAGGGAAAACTGCACGGGCCGTTGCGAGCCTATCCAGCGTGGGTTTGCAGGGAAGTAATTTCTGCTGCCAGTTCACGGGCTACGGTTTCTAGACTTTCATCGACTGCGACCACCCGGTCGGCGTGTTTCGCTGATGGCTGCACGAATTTGTCGTGCATGGGCGCGACAGTCGCCCAGAACTGGCGGTGCACATCATCTAAATCTCGGGCGCGTTCACGCACATCGCGTTGCGCTCGCCGGTCAAGACGCACGGCTTCGGGGATGTCGATGAATACTGCCAAATCGATGAGATCGCGGATCTCGGTGAACTTCAACAGCAGGATCCCATCGAGAATGACCACCGCTTTGGGTGTCACAGTCACTTGGCCGGTGCGTATGTGGCTGGCAAAGTCGTACTTCGGAATCTCAACAACTCGACCACTGCGAAGGTCGTGCAGATGTTCGATGAACAACTTATGGTCGAGCGAATCGGGGTGGTCGTAGTTGACCTGCATCCGCTCCTGCATCGAGATGTGCGACAAGTCGCGGTAGTAGGAATCGAAGGCCACAGACGAGAGCCGGTCCTGGCCACAGCAGCGGCTCAACTCGTTGACGAGAGTCGTCTTTCCTGCTCCCGAGCCGCCGCAGATCCCGACGATGATTCCCACGACTGCACACCGTACCCTGGTTCATTCCGTGCCAGAATCGAAAGACATCCCAGAATCGGTCAATATGCCGGCAGCTCAGCCAACGGAGCAAAGATGACAATGGTCGATGGCCCCGCAGGCCCAATCGAGGTGAAAGAGAACGGCCAGGGTACGCCGGTGGTTTTGATCCCGTCGCTTGGCCGGGGCGCGAGCGACTTCGATCTGTTGTCGAGTCAGTTGGCTGAGGCCGGTTATCACGCAATAGCGCCTGAGCCTCGGGGTATCGGCAACTCAACGGGTGAACTCGAAGGCCTTACCATGAGCGACTTAGCCGGCGACGTCGCCGCAGTGATCCATGCCCTGGTTTCTGAACCGGTCACGATAATCGGTCACGCATTCGGGAACCGCGTGTCGCGAATGACGGCAACAAACTACCCCCACCTGATCGACAGCGTCGTGTTGCTGTGTTGCGGCGGCTTGATTCCGCCGGCTCCGGAGCACGCTCTTGCACTGCAACGAGTTTTCGACATAGAGCTATCGGAGGAAGAACATCTCCAAGCCGTGAGCCAAGCTTTCTTTGCTCCGGGGAACGATGCCTCAGTTTGGTTCGATGGTTGGCACGGGATAGTCGCAGCCGTGCAGGGAGCGGCGACCGTGGCGCAACCTGTCGAGTACTGGTGGAGAACGGGCGGCAAAGATATTTTCGTGATCCAACCAGAAGATGACGTGATGGCAGTAGCTGAGAACGCCGTGCGACTTTGTGCAGAGCTTGGGAACCGAGGATCAATGGTGACCATCGCCGACGCGGGACACGCACTGCTGCCCGAACAGCCCGAGGCTGTAGCGGCCGCTGTCCTGAACTGGCTTGAAAAACGGAATACACGCTGAACTGACGGAGGCCCCAGAGCCATGACGACCAACTACGACTCCTACGAGACCATCATCGTTGAGATTCGCGATCATGTCGGGTGGGTCACTCTCAACCGCCCCGATGCCTACAACGCCTTCAGCCCGACAATGGAACGGGAGATAAGCGACACTTGGAAGGCCTTCCGTCGTGACGATGAAGTTCGCGCGATTGTTCTGACAGCGGCGGGGGAGAAGGCGTTCTGCGTCGGCATTGACCGCGAGGAAGGCGAATTCACAGCACTTGATGACTCCCCGGGACTGTATGGCACATCCAACAACTTCATGTACGACGATCCAGGCGACAATCTAGGCCCAAAGTCGTGTGATCTCTGGAAACCCGTAGTGTGCGCGGTCAACGGTATGGCCGCTGGCGGAGCGTTCTACATGCTGGCTGAGTCGGACGTGATCATCTCCGCCGAACACGCGACGTATTTCGACCCGCATGTGACCTACGGGATGGCTGCTGTATATGAGCCGATGAAGATGCTGCAGCGAATGCCTCTCGGCGAGATTCTGAGGATCTCATTGTTGGGCAACCATGAGAGGATGAGCGCGGCCACGGCGATGCGGATCGGCCTGGTCAGCGAAGTGTGCGCTGCCGAGGATCTGCTTTCGAGAGCAGCTTGGATTGCCGAGGCGATCGCTTCGCAGTCAGCTTGGGCGGTGCAGGCGACGCTGCGCGCTATTTGGGCAGCAAATGACATGGGACGCCTCAATGCCATCGCTGTCGCCCCTGCCATCCTCACCGCCGGATTCGACAAAGCGGCCATGTCAGCAGGTGTCGACTCGTTCTCCGGCTCAAAGCGGATCAAACCCCAGATCCGCTGATCTGTTGTTTCGCGGGTTCGTTGACTCGAGCTGCGCGGGTTAGACGCCGAGGCGTGTTCGTGCCGCGGCGCTCATATCGAGGAGACGCTGGGGGATGGTCACTCCGTTGACCTGCACCGCGCCGCCTGCACCGCCTGCGCCGACAGCGGGAGCTTCTGCGGGATCGGGTGTTTCGGTCGCTGCGGTTGCGGCTTGTTCTGCGGCCTCAATGGCTTCGAGTGCTTCGCGCTCGCGAGCTGACAGGAACTCGTCGTAGTCGCGTCGTTTCACGAGAGAATGGTGGTCTACGTACCCGACGGCGTTGCCGTCTTCGAAGCGAACCCAGTAGCGGATCCAGGCAAAACCGTTGGCCACCGCGATTTTCCCGGTGCTGCCGGCCGGGTAGCCGGGTATGTCATCGACGAGTCTGACCTTGGTGCCTCGAACGAAGGGTTTCGCCTGAAGTTGCGCGGTGCTGGACACGAGTACACAAGGTAGCGCTGCGCGCGGCGTTCGCGAGTGACGCGAGCCAAACTGTGCTCTCGAGTTTCCTAGCGCTACCATCTCCAAAAGCGCGCAACATCGCGCACAACACCGCAAAGAACACCGCGGGGAGCGGCAATGACTTCAGAAAACCTCGGTTACAAGCCCTTCGACGCCGACAACCACTACTACGAAGCACTTGATGCTTTCACTCGTTATGTCCCAGAGGAAATGCAACCCCGGGTCGTGCAGTGGGTTGAGATGAACGGACGAAAGTACAACCTCGTAGGTGGGACAATCTCACACGCCGTGGTCAACCCGACGTGGGACCCAGTGGCGATGCCGGGTGCGCTCAACGCCTTCTTCAAAGGCAACCCCGAGGGTAAGAACCCCATGGAGATGCTCAAAGAGCGCGAGCCACTGCCCGACTATTACATGCACAACCAAGCCCGCTTAAAGGTTGTTGACGAGCAGGGATTGTCTGGGATTTGGCTCTTCCCGACCCTCGGCGTGCTGTATGAAGAACTGATCCGAACCGATATAGAGGCTTGCACGGTGATGATGCAGGCCTTTAACCGCTGGCTCGCCGAAGACTGGGGCTACGCCTACCAAGACAAGATCTTCGGTGCGCCGTATCTCTGCTTCGGCGATCCCGCGGCCGCAGCCGCTGAAGTTGAAAAAGTTGTGGGACTCGGCGCTCGTGTGGTCGTTATGCGTCCGGCGCCAGTCACGATCTCAACAGGAAAGGTTTCTCCTTTCTCGAAGACGTTCGACCCTGTCTGGTCAGCCATCAACGAAGCCGGCATCACCGTGGTCGTACATGCGGCAGCCAGCGGCTATTCGTCGATGGGTTACGTGGCTGACACCAGATTCTCTGCGGGTGGACTCAGCCGCACCGGCGGATACATGGGGCCGAGTCTGGCGAGCTTCGCGATTGAGCGGGCTGCGCAGGACTGGTTGATTCAATCGGTATTCGAGAAGCTGTATGACCGTTTTCCTCGTCTGCGCGTGGCGAGCGTAGAAAACGGCTCGGATTTCTTGGTGCCGATGTTTCGCAAGTTCGAACAGACGGCCAAGAAGAGCTTCAGCTGGTTCAAAGATCACCCCATCGACACTTTCAAGGAGAAGGTGTGGATGAACCCGTTCTGGGAAGACGACGTCACCGAGGTTTCCGAGCTTATGGGTCCAGACCATGTCATCTTCGGTTCTGATTGGCCCCACATTGAAGGTCTGCCCCACCCGCTTGACTATGTAGTTGAACTCAAGGGTTTCGACCCGGCGGACCGAAAAAAGATTCTCTTGGACAACGTCAGCTACCTCAACACACCCATAGCTGCCTGATCGGGGCAAACCATGAGCACACCTAGCGCCGAGGAAGTGCGGCTCGAACTTGAGACCTGGCTCGACGAGAACTGGGACGAGAACCTGACCGTACACGAATGGTGGAAGCGAATCGCCCCTACCGGTTACGCACATCCCACGCTTGCTGAGCACGCCGGCGGGAGGGGTTGGGGTCGTGATCTGGCCGCGGTGGTCAACTCGGTGATGGCCGAAAGAGGCGTGATGGGTCCGCCGATCGGTGGGTTGGGATGGATGCTGGCGGCGCCGACTATCGCTAAGCACGGCACACCCGAACAGATCGAACGGCTCATCCCGCCGATCCTTGACGGATCGGTCGGCTGGTGCCAGCTCTTCTCCGAACCCGGGGCGGGATCGGACTTGGCCGGGTTGGCTTGCAAGGCTCAGCGCGACGGCGATGAGTGGATCGTCAGCGGACAGAAGGTGTGGACTTCGGGTGGGCAGGTTTCCGATTGGGGAATGCTGATCGCCCGGACCGATCCCGGCGCGCCCAAACATAAGGGCATTACTTGGTTTGCTCTTGAAATGGATCAGCCTGGAGTCACTGTCCGTCCCTTGAAGGAAATGACCGGTCGGGCGATGTTCAACGAGGTGTTCATTGATGAGGCTCGGGTGCTCGATGCCAACATCATCGGCGGGCTCAACAACGGTTGGGCGGTAGCGAACTCCACGCTCCGGTTTGAACGCGAGTCGTTGGGTTCCTCTGGTCGCAAACCCCGAACAGCAACCCCCGGGATCCTGGGTAGATCTCTTGACCGTCCGGTTTCCGACTCCGCCACTTCGGCGACGAGCGAAGGGGGCGTGCCGGCGGTTGGTCCCGGATTGTGGCAGTTCCTCGCGGAGTTGGCCGCCAAGTCCGGCAGGAACGAAGATCCGAACTTCCGTCAGGAACTCGTGAAGCTCTGGTCGTTGATAGAGATCAATCGCCTGGGGGCTCTGCGTGCCAGAGACCCCAACCAGCGAACAGGTGCTGAGCCCAACATCGGGAAACTCCATGTAAGCGAGATGTTCAGGTCCTTCCGCGAGGTCGGCATGTCGGTTCTCGGCGCGGACGGAATGTTGAGCGGCCAAGACGACAGGGGTAGTGGCGGGCTTCTCGGCGAGATCGCGATCTTCTCGCCCGGTCCGTCGATTTACGGTGGCACCGACCAGATCCAACGCAACATCATCGGTGAGCGGGTCTTGGGCCTGCCCCGAGAACCCGGCCCCGCACGCGACACCCCCTTCAAGGATCTCCCCAAGAACTGAACGCACACGCGATTGGGGAGCACCCTTTAGAGGGTTCAGGGTTTGACGGGTTCAGGGTTGAGGCCGAACTTCGGGTAGCTGGTCTCGACCATGGCGATATAGACCCATACCCGGTAGTTGTAGTTGGTTAAGCGAACCAGGAAGTCACGCATGCCGCGTGGCCACCTGCCCAGAATCAACACCGCGAACCAGCCGAGAATCAACACCACGCATGCTCCGATGCTGAGTACCAACAAAACGATGTAGTGCGGGATCGCCAAGATCCAGTTGAAGAGGTTACTTCGCGGGGTGCTGGCCGGTGGCGCTGGCAGGTTGAGTGTCACGGCGGGGTAGCTGTTGTCGTCAGCAGCACCTGTATTGAAGGCGAACGGTGGGTACTTCTGAGAGAACCCCACTAAGAATGCGTCTAGACGAACGTTGTACCGTTCGAGCATTGCGAGAAGTCCGTACATTCCCGGATTGAGTCTTCCGGTGAACAGCAGCGCCCACCAATAGAAAAAGAAGACGACCATAGCCAAACGGCCCAAAATGATGGAAATCACCAAGTGGGGGATCACTAAGAGCCAGTTGACAAGTGGCCGCCAACGGGCAACTTCGTAGGGCGAGTCCAGAACGTAATGGTCGCTGTTCTCGGGGGAGGTGTCTGGTTGCATGGCTCTCTCATCTCTCTAGGTTTGGATTCTGGACGGAGGGTACTACGAGCCAATTGGACCGCGACTGAATTCTTGGTATGAACTTGCGGTCCTTGGCTGTATCGACCACTTCAGTTCGCGACGATCCGAATATCCCGTATTACGTGGTCACCGCGGTGGCCGGTGCTGCTGATCTCGTTGGTCCACGCAGTGGCGGACGCCTTCACGCTGCCCGCCAACCAGGTTGCTATCGCCACGGCCAGTCCTCCAGAACAACTAGCCGCTGGTCAAGGCTTGTTTTCGGGGATCGGAACCTTGGTTTCTGGAATGGTCGCCCTTGTAGCCGGATTTCTCTACGAACACAACGGCCCAAAGATCCTGTACACGACCGCGCCAACGCGGTGGCGGTGGCGATGTTGGCCCTGTTGGCTGCGTCACTGATCTTGGACCGCACGGCGTCGCGCTCCGAGCAGACATCCGCGGCCTGAATAACCGCTTGGGGGTTGTTGGTTGTGCGATGATGCTGCGGGGGCAGACAACCCAACTACCTTCGGGAGACCTCAAAATGCAGAGCCACGAAATTGACTACCAGATCCACGGAGACGACCTTCAGTTTGTGGAGATCGAACTGGACCCCGGCGAGGTGGTGATCGCTGAAGCGGGGGCCATGATGTACATCGAGCAGGGGATCACTTTCGAGTCCAAGATGGGCGACGGCTCTGACCCTGATGAAGGCAAGTGGTCGAAACTAAAGTCGGCTGCCAAGAGATCGGTCACCGGCGAATCGATATTTCTCACTCATTTCACCAATAGCGCTCCATCGGGCCGCCAAACAGTGGCGATGGCAGCTCCGTATCCAGGCAAGGTCCTGCCGGTTGATCTCAGAGCGGTGGGCGGTCAGATCCTGGCCCAGAAGGACGCATTCTTGTGCGCGGCGTCTGGAACCAAACTCAACATCGCGTTCAACAAGAAACTGGGCACTGGCTTGTTTGGCGGAGAGGGTTTCATTCTCCAAGACATCTCCGGCGATGGTATGGCGTTTCTGCACGCGGGCGGGACCATCGTGCGCAAGCGCCTACAGGGCGAGACCTTGCGGGTTGACACCGGCTGTCTTGTTGCCTTCCAGCCCCAGATTCAGTACTCGATTGAACGGGCAGGTAATCTGAAGTCAATGGTGTTCGGTGGTGAAGGAATGTTCTTGGCCACGCTCACTGGCGTAGGCGATGTCTGGCTTCAGTCTTTGCCGTTCAACCGGCTTGCCGATCGAGTGCTGGCCAACCTCCAACCGGGCCGCTCCGATGACGAAGGATCGGTGGTCGGCGGGCTGTCCAACATTTTCGAGCGAAACTGAGCTTCAAGCAGTCCGAGAACTGAGGGAGATCCGGCCTGTGCCTTCGTGCACGGTGCCGATGGCTCCAGCGGTGTGACCAGTTGACAACAGGGTGTCGAGCGCGTTCTGTGCTTCTGCGCGGTCAACGCCGAACACCAAGCCTCCCGAAGTCTGTGCATCGGCGAGGAGTGTCACATCCAATTCGCTGACGCCTTTGCCGCGGTCGACTCGGTCATCGATCCAGCCGAGGTTGCGGCCCGTACCGGAAGGCACCACACCGGACGCTGCCAGTTCTCTGGCGCCGTCGATGATCGGCACGTCGTCGACGATGATCTCAAGGTCGACAGCGGATTCCTGCGCGGCACGCCCGCCATGACCAAGCAGGCCGAATCCGGTTACGTCGGTGGCGCCGGTGGCCCCGCAGGCAACTGCGATCTCGGCTGCGGTGGCGTTGGTGGCGGTCATCGAGGCGACCGCTGCGGTTACACACTGCGCGCTGGCGCGGCCCCATTTGAGACCGGTGGTGATTACGCCGATCCCCAACGGTTTCGTGAGGATCAGCGTCTGGCCGGCACGAAACCCCGAGTTGGTCAGCATCCTGTCCGGGTGTACCTCGCCGACTACCGCCATTCCGTACTTGGGCTCGGGGTCGTCAACGGTGTGCCCTCCTGCGACGACAAAGCCGCATTTGTTGGCGATGTCGTGTCCTCCAGCGAGCACCTCTTGAAGTTGTTCGCGGGGCAGCTCATCTGTGTTCCAGCACACCAGGTTCAGCGCCAACAGCGGGCGACCACCCATTGCATAGACGTCCGATACCGAGTTGGCGGCGGCCACCTGGCCCCAGTTGAAGGGGTCGTCCACGACGGGCGTAATGAAATCCGCGGTGACAACGAGGGCGCGGTCGTCGGTCAAGCGCCAAACAGCGGCATCGTCGCCGCTGAGCGCCCCGACCAACAGATCGGGACTCTCGGTATCAGATAGCTGGCGCACGACCTGCGCCAGTTCGCCTGGAGCGAGTTTGCAGCCTCAACCAGCGCCATGACTGAACTCAGTGAGTCTCCGAGTCATCTGCGGTCTCCTTTCTGGGCGAAACATTCGTGTGCGTACCTTAGGCCGCTCAGGCCCTAGGGTGGCCGAATGAATGTGGAGATGTCGTCTGGTGTTGATCCTCGTCTCAAAACGAAGGCGACGGAGTTGTTCGGGGTGGATTATCCGGTAGTGCAAACGGGAATGGGATGGGTTGCGGGGCCGTCGTTGGTGACTGGCACTGCCAATGCTGGTGGCCTGGGCATCCTGGCGGCGGCCACCATGACCCTTGAGGAGATGAAAACCGCCATAGCCGAAGTGAAGTCGCGCACCGAACAACCCTTTGGGGTGAATCTGCGCACCGATGCTGCAGATGTCGAGCAGCGAGTCGATCATCTGATCTCTGAGAACGTG
Source organism: Candidatus Aldehydirespiratoraceae bacterium (assembly GCA_965249055.1). Lineage (GTDB taxonomy): Bacteria > Actinomycetota > Acidimicrobiia > Acidimicrobiales > Aldehydirespiratoraceae > VXYK01. Next base: position 2,325,585 of record CBDFKX010000002.1, read on the forward strand.
AAGGTCGCCAGTTTCGCTCAGGCCCCCCGGCCAGACATGGTCAAAAAACTCAAGGACAACGGCGTGGTGGTGATGCCGACAGTCGGGGCTCGGCGCCACGCCGAGAAGGTGGCCGAGTGGGGAGTGGACGCGGTCTTGTGTCAGGGAAGCGAAGGCGGTGGTCACACCGGCACGGTGCCAACGTCGTTGCTACTCCCGCAGGTATTGGACGCGGTCGACATACCGGTGGTCGCAGCTGGCGGATTCCATGATGGCCGTGGTCTGGCTGCGGCGCTGGCATGGGGCGCTGACGGCATCGCCATGGGCACCCGTTTTCTGCTCACAGCCGAAAGTCGAGTGCCAGGCGAGGTGAAGGCTGTGTATCTCAACACCGCGGTGACAGGCACGGTGGTGTCGACTGCTATCGACGGAGCTCCGCAGAGAGTGATTCGCACCGAGGTGATCAACACACTTGAACGCACAGGGATCCTCAAACTGCCGCGTGCCGGACTCAATGCCCTGCGCTTTCGCAAGCTCACCGACACCTCGCTTCGTGACTTGCTCAAAGAGGGCTTATCGATGAAGAAGAACCAGGACCTCACTTGGTCGCAGGTTGCTATGGCGGCCAACGCGGCGATGTTGACGCGGGCGACAATGGTCGAGGGGCGCCTTGAAGTGGGAATTCTCCCCACTGGGCAATGCGTCGGAGTTGTCGATGATCTGCCAAGCTGCGAAGAGCTAATCTCGCGGACTGTGTCCGAAGCGCTAGAGCGGTTTGATGCTTGTGCATGAGTTGCAGAGTTGTCTGGTGAAAGCGATCTCAATCGAGGGACTCTCGGTTCGGTTGGGCAACAAAGATGTATTGACCGCTGTTGACCTTGAGCTTGAGCGGGGAGAGTGGCTCAACGTTATTGGTGCGAACGGGGCTGGCAAGACAACCCTGCTGCGTTGCATTCTCGGTTCGGTTGACTACGAGGGAAAATTAGACATCGTCGGACTGAGCGAGGATGGCGCGTTGAATCGAGCTCGCATGATCGCATACGTGCCTCAAGTCCCTGTGATTCCGCCCGGAATGGCCGTGATCGACTATGTGTTGCTTGGTCGCACTCCACACAGGGGAGCTTTCGCCGCAGACAGCGAGCAGGACCTGTCGGTGGCCGCAACGGTGCTTGATCGACTTGACCTTCACGGGTTCTCTGATCGCGAAGTCAACACGCTGTCGGGAGGAGAACGCCAGCGAGTGGTGATGGCGCGGGCTTTGGCCCAGGAAACTCCGATTCTGTTGTTGGACGAACCAACGACTGCCCTTGACCTCGGACATCAACAGGACGTGCTGGACCTGATCGATGAACTGCGCCATGAGAGGGGGTTGACAGTCCTGGCTACTCTGCATGATCTTACTCTCGCGGCCCGCTACGGAGAGCGGATCGCAGTACTGGCCGACGGCGAGGTTGCCATTACCGGTCAACCGGCGGAAGTCTTGACCGTACCCTTGATCGCGAAGCATTTTCGCGCCAACGTTCGTATAATCGACGACCCCGCCGGTCCGGTTATCGTTCCGGTGGCGAACCGATCCCACCGGGAGACGCCATGACTGCGGTGCCACCGACCGATGATCCCCGTCCGGACGGGCTCCGCGTCGCAAAGAGCCTGGTAGTGCTCAACACTGGTGAAGGTAAGGGTAAGTCGTCGGCGGCCTTCGGAGTTGCGCTGCGAGCTCGAGCTCGCAATTGGCCAGTAGCGGTTGTGCAGTTTCTCAAGTCGGAGGACTGGGTGACCGGGGAACAGATGATGGCCGAGTCGTTGGATATCGACATGTGGTCGCTGGGGGAGGGTTTCACCTGGGACAGTGACGACTTGAGCAAAGACGAAGCTGAAGCGAAAGAAGCATGGCGACACGGCAAGCAGATCGTGGAGTCCGGCCAATACCGGCTTGTGGTCTTTGATGAAATCACCTATCCGCTCAACTGGGGTTGGATAGACGCTCAAGAGGTTGCCGCTACCTTCAAGAATCGACCGGAGAGGGTTTCGTTGGTGCTTACCGGGCGTGACGCGCCTGATTGGATGATTGAGCTGGCCGACACCGCAACAGAGATGGTGAAGACCAAACATGCATATGACTCAGGCGTCTTGGCCAAAAAGGGCATCGATTTCTGATTGATCAGCCCCCGCTGACGAGTTGTTCAGCACCCCGAGACACCACAACCTCGTCGTCTCGATCTTCAAGCCAACCTTGGGGCAGGTGGACGTTACGCGCTGAGCCGTGGTGACCTCGAACCATACGCATACCCCCTTCAGGGAAGGGCAGTGTACGATCCAGACCGCCCAGCAGAGCCCTCAACTCGTCGAGTGATCCTACTTTGTTGAGTTTGCGGCGAACCTCGTTACCGATCGCGAACCCCTTGAGATACCAGCCGGTGTGTTTGCGAAAGTCGCGGATGCCTGATGCCTCACCCAGCCAGTCGCAAAGAAGTTCTGCGTGGTCTGCCATGCCGTCGACAACCTTGCCGAGATTGGGGCGAGCCGGGAGTGGTTGACCGTCAAAGACACGCGCCAAGTCTTCGAAAATCCAGGGTCGGCCAAGACAGCCGCGTCCAATGACAACGCCATCCGCGCCGGTGGTACGCATCATCTTGAGCGCGTCGTCAGCCTCCCAAATGTCGCCGTTTCCGAACACCGGAATCTCGGTCACCACTGATTTGAGTTCCGCGATTCGTTGCCAGTCAGCCGCTCCGCTGTATAGCTGACTTGCGGTTCGGGCGTGAAGAGCCACAGCCCGACATCCCTCTTCTTGCGCGATGCGAGCAGTGTCATAGAACGTGGTGGTTGAGTCGTCGATGCCCACCCGGAACTTCAGCGTTACGGGCACATCTCCGGCAGCGGATACCGCGGCACGAACGATCGAGCGGCAAAGCGAACGTTTCCAGGGAAGGGCTGCGCCGCCTCCGTGTCTTGTCACTTTCTTCATCGGGCAGCCGAAGTTGATATCGATGTGTTCAACGCCTTGGTTGTCGACTAGGCGGCGGGTGGCTTCTCTGATCGAGCAGGCGTCGGTTCCGTACAGTTGGATGCTGCGAGGCCACTCGCCTGGAGCAAACGAAGCCATCTTCAGGGTCTTGGGGTTCTCTTCAATAATTGCTCGGGCTGTGATCATCTGGTTTACGTAGAGTCCTGCTCCATAGCTGCGACAAAGTGTGCGAAACGGAGCGTTTGTCACGCCGGCCATTGGTGCCAGCACAACGGGAGGCCAGACTTTGAGATCACCTATCAACACAGGCGCGAATTCACCGGGCGCGGCGGGAGGTTCCGTAGGAGATGCAGATGTATCGGTCATGGTTGCTGACGGCCTTGTCTAAACGAGCGGTTCTCGAAACGAGAGAAGATCAATGTCTATCTGCGCACAGAGGCGATCAAGCAGGGGGAGTGGTAGGCCGACCACGTTGCTCACTGATCCTTCGACATGATCGGCGAATATCGAACTAGCACCCAGGAGCGCGTAACTTCCCGCTTTGTCGGCGTACTCGCCAACGTCAAGAAAAGACCCGATTCGGCCGGGGGTTACGTCACCGAAGGTGACCTTGGTGGTTTCCACGCTTGAGACTTCGCGCCGCTCGCCGTTGGATGAAGTTGCAATCACCGCGACTCCGGTAGCTACCTCGTGGGTACGATTCGCGAGTCGTGAGAGTATCTCCACAGCGTGTGCACGGTCCTTGGGTTTACCCAATATTTCACCGTGGATGATCACAACAGTGTCCGCTGCGATGACGGTTGTGCCCACCGCGGCGAGCGCTTGCGCTTTCTGTTGGGCTAGACGTTCCACATAGTGCGCAGGCATCTCTTTGGACTGAGGCGTTTCGTCGATGTCGGCAGGAGAGACGGAGAAAACGAGGTCAAGCCCTCGCAACAATTCTCGGCGACGCGGTGACGCCGAAGCCAACACTAAACGCATTTGATCCATTGTCTTGGAGGCCGAGCGAATAGGCAACGTTCAGAGACTCTAATCGGCTCGTGTCGCGAGACCGTGGCCCGAGCGGCCCGCCCGTGAGCGCAGCGAACGAGAGCGGGAAGCAACGTCTGCCAGTGGCCGATGACACCAGACACCCGCTTCTAGCGCCTACCCTTCGGGGATCGACGAGAAACCAGACTCCGACCCGGCTGAGACGACAGCTACGGGATCCAAATCAACCAAGAAATCCCCCACATTCCTGGCTACCGCAGGATTCATGCGCGCGGGTACAGCACCACGCTCTCTGCCTACCGTAGATGCTGGTCCCATTTGGAGTTATGAAGAATCCGATGTCCGAGCTCACGAGTTCTTGGCCGCGGTGGCGGGTAAACGAGACATCTACGAGTACCTCGAAGACCCAGTTGAGCACGCTCGTGTCAACTCCCTCATGCTTTTGTTCAACGAGGAAGTCACCGAAGCCTTCGGGACCTTCTTGGTGCGTATGCCCCAGCCTCGCGCCGAAGCTTGGCGCGAACTTATTTCCGGCGGTGTCAGCTCGGAGGTCTTCGGCCCTCTGACGCTGCAAGAACGAGTAGATGAGCGTCAGATCGGGGCGCGCCTCCAAGCTGCTCGTAACCGCCGGATCGTCTCGGCGTTGGTATCGGCTGTCGTAGGTGTGGCGCTGGTGATGGTTGGCGTCGCTCTTTGGAACGAATTGGTCACCGAGGATGCTCGCTCCAGCGGAAGCCTCAACTTTGGTCTACTCAACGAGGCTTCGAATGAAGCAGCGCTTGTCGGTGGTCCACCCGTGGTTGAGACCACACTCACGGCGACTCTCTCCACGATTGTGGCAGTGTTGGCAGGTGACGCTCCACTTTCTGAGCGAGTCACGACCGCACCCGCAGGTAGTTTCCCGTATCCAGCAGGATCGCTGAGTGCCACCATCTTCCAATTCGCGGGCAGTGGACATGTGCTGTTCGTGGGTCCAAGTGGTTTCGTGTTTAACAGTTGCTTGCGAGCCAGCGTTGTCACCGAAGACCTTCGGCCCCTGGACGTCGTAACTACCGGACCATGCGTAGACCCAGTTGGGCGTGCAGCCACGATTGGTTGCTTGGGACCGACGGCGGTGCTCGTCGATTTGAAGGTGCCCACCGGAGCCGTCGAATTGCCAGAAGGAGGGAGCGGATTCGTCGAGGCGCTGCGGGTTCAACTTGTGGGTCACGATGAGCGTTATGAGGCGCTCTCGATCCGGGCAACAATTGAGGTGGGGGCTGAAGATGAGGTTGTTGTCCCTCGCTTCGGCGCGGCACCCGGCGATGAACTGATCTTCAACTTTGGCAGCGATCAGGTCGGTATCTGCACGGTCACCGGAGATCTACCGCAATAGTGACCACCGCTGCTAAGTCGCTGCACCCTGATGGCCGGTGCCGGCCAACCCGTCAGCGATCCGTGTTCGCAGTTGGTCAAGATCTTCAGAGTCTGGCGTGGTGTCGGCCAGCGCGAAATCCAGGTTGGCCATTGAGTTGATCGGCACCACATGGACATGCACATGCGGGACCTCGAACCCTGCGATCATGAGACCGATTCGTGTCGGGTTCAGGAGCCGTTTTTGTACATTGCCGATGGCATGGGCTACCTCGGTGAGGTGAGCGGCTTCGCCTAAGGAGAGATCGGTCCACTGATCAATCTCGCTGCGGGGCACCACTAGGCAGTGGCCGCGAGCAAGAGGACGAACATCAAGAAAAGCGACACAAACGCTGTCTTGGTATACAAATCGGGCAGGGATCTCGCCGTCGATGATTCGAGTGAATATGGTGGGCATGTCCAGATCGTAGGCTGGCAATGGAACAGATATGAATGACGCTGACCACACGGGACCTCGCGAGCCGCCCCTCGGAGTCTTCGAAGACCGGATTTTCACAGTTCCGAACTTGATATCACTGCTCAGGCTGGTGTCCATTCCAGTGTTTTTGTGGTTGCTGTTTTCCGCTGATGATCGCTGGGCAGCCGCCTGGCTTTGGGGTGCGGTTGGTGCAACTGATTGGGCGGACGGCTGGTGGGCCCGAAAGTTCGATGCGGTCAGCGAACTCGGCAAAGTCCTCGACCCGGTGACCGACCGTGCAGTCCTGATCGTGGGAATCGCTGCGGTGGGTATTGATGGAGCGGTGCCGTGGTGGTTGGTCGTTCTGACGCTTGCGCGGGAGGTGATCGTGGCTGTGGCTGGACTTGTGCTTCAGGCGTTGGGCGCTCGGCGAATTGATGTCACCTGGTGGGGAAAGTGCGCAACGTTCGGTCTCTACTTCTCGTTTCCGTTCTTGTTGGCCGGTGCTTCAGATGCTGGCGTGGCCAACTGGTTTTGGTGGGCGGGATGGATCTGCGCAGCACCTTCGTTGCTTTACAGCTACCTTTCAGCGGCCCAGTACATTCCTTTGGGGCTCGAGGCCCTTCGCAACGGTCGCGCTGATAAGAGCGACTGAGACCCACGAGGCGATGGGTTTCGGATAGGTTTTCACTATGGATATCCCTAACGATCTTCTTTATTCAAAGGACCATGAATGGGTCTCAATCGATGGCGATGCTGCGAGGGTCGGAATCACCGACTATGCACAGGACGCGCTTGGTGACGTGGTCTACGTTGACCTTCCACGGGTCGGTGACCAGGTCGAAGCCGGCTCTTCTTTTTCTGAAGTTGAGTCGACCAAATCAGTTTCGGAGCTCTACGCGCCGGTCTCGGGAACAATCTCCGCCGTCAACGACGACTTGGCTGACGCCCCGGAACGAATAAACGAAGACCCCTACGGCGAAGGCTGGATAGTCGTGGTCTCGATGTCTTCGGCGACCGAGAGAGATGCTCTTTTAGATGCCGTGGCCTATGGTGCTCTTATCGAGAGTTGAGCATTAGAGTTGAGTAAACAGCGTGACTGACCGAGCCTGTACCAAATGTGGACATCGCAATTCTGATGGCGCTCGCTTCTGCTCGTCGTGTGGAGACTCACTCTCTCGAGATGAGGTGACGACAGATCATGTTGCAGTCGATTTGGATGGCAGCGGTGTGAGCATTGATCGTTCGGCATTCGGGATTCACGAAGGACTTTTTGTCGTGCTTCAAGGACCGAAAGCGGGAGCCCGTTATGCGCTCGACTCCGATGTCGTAACAGTGGGGAGGCACCCCAACAGCGTCATCTTCCTAGACGATATCTCGGTCTCCCGTCGGCACGCGGAAGTTCGGCGCGTCGGGTCGCGCTATTTGGTGCGTGATGTCGGTTCGCTGAACGGCACGTATATCGAGCGTCAACGTGTCGATGAGCATGAGTTGGCGGACGGCGAAGTGTTGCAGATCGGCAGATTCAAGTTGGTGTTTGTACATGGCACCGGGACGAACTGAAGGGAGGGGCATGGCTGCGCAACCGAATCTCTCAATCGGTGAGGTATTGGGTTTGCTCCAAGCCGAATACAGCGATGTGACGATCTCGAAGATCCGCTTTTTGGAAAGCCAGGGACTGATTGCGCCCGAGCGAACCCCCTCGGGTTATCGAAAGTTCTATGCAAGCGACATTGCTCGGTTGCGTTGGATCCTGGCCCAACAACGCGACCATTTTCTTCCCCTGAAAGTAATCAAGAAACGTCTCGAAGAACCTGGATTTACACTTGAGGTTGAACCTCTGACTAGTGAGGCACCTCCAGCTGCAGAACCGACGTTGTTCAGTAAACGCGACAAAGCGCCTGCGAGTTCGGGTTCGGGTGCAGTTGAAGTTGAAGCTGCATCTGAGGTTGAGGCCGAAGAAGCAGAAGACGAATATTTGGAGCCCATTGATGGTCTTTCGACAACCGAGCTAGCCGAAGCTGCCAAAATCGAGGTGGGAATCGTTCGCGAGCTTGATCGTTTAGGCCTTATAGAGTCGATTGGACGCTCCGGTAGCGCCGTCTATGACCCAGACGCGTTGGTCGTGGCCGAAGCTGCAGCGGTCTTTGGAGAATACGGGCTTGAACCCCGCCACATGCGTATGTTCAAGGTTTCCGCAGAGCGCCAGGCCGGAGTTTTTGAACAGATTTTCTCGTCGCGCTTGGCCAAGGGCGGCAAATCGATGCAGCGGGCACGTGATGAACTGAACGAGCTTGTGCGACTAGGCGAGGTGCTTCAACGCTCGATCCTGCGTAGGAGTTTCGGCGAGAGTCTTGACTGATCTCCAGGACTCGGACCTCCAGATTCTTCTCGATTCGAGAGGTATTGAGGCCACTGTCGAGCGCGTCGCCGCCGACATAAGCGCCGACCACACCGATGGGGTCGTGCTTGCTGGGGTGCTACGGGGCAGTGTGCCGTTTCTTGCTGATCTCGTTCGGGCGATGACGATTCGTGTCAGGATCGATTTTCTGGCGATCACTCCGTATTCGCCCGGTACCGGCCGAGTTCGTTTGCTCAAGGATCTAGACATCGATATCACAGAGCGCGATGTCGTGATCGTGGAGGACATTGTTGACACCGGTCTTACCAGCGAGTTTCTAACTGCAGAGTTGAGCCGTCGAAATCCTCGCAGTCTGTCAGTCTGCACTTTTGTGGATCGGCCGGCGCGTCGCGTGGCCCCGGTCAAACTCGATTACGTCGGTACTGAGATTCCCGAGGAGTTCGTGGTTGGTTACGGCCTCGACTATGAGGGCCGATACCGGAATCTACGGATGTTGGCCACCGCTGACCCTGCCGTTCTGAGGGAGAACCCCGATGCATACATCGCTGCCTTGTATCGAATCTGAAGACTCGGTTTGCTGCCAACATCGGACCCTCAAAGTGGACGGTCTAGGGTAGAAGCATGCAGGAAATGGATCTCATCGGTGTTCGCGTCGAAATGCCAACCAACGCACCGATGGTTTTGCTGCGCGAACGTGCCGGCGAGGAACGGATAATCCCGATCTATATCGGCGCGCAGGAAGCCACCGCGATCGCTCTGGCGCTTGATGGCGTCGACACACCACGCCCGATGACTCACGACTTGATGCGTGACCTGCTTGAGGAGTTGTCCGTCGATATGGTCCGCGTGGTCATCACCGGCCTCCACGAAAAGACCTTCTTCGCCGAGTTGCATCTCAACGTTGAAGGCAAGACTCATGTGGTGTCTAGCCGACCCTCCGACGCGATCGCGCTGGCGGTACGCACCAACACACCGATTTTCGCCGAAGAGGCCGTTGTCGAAGAAGTGGGATTTCGTGAATCGGATCCCCAAGAGGCTGAACAGTCCGAAGAAGTCGTGGAAGAGTTCAAGGAGTTTCTCGACAACATCTCACCAGAAGACTTCGAGGACCGAGGCTGAGAACATCGAGGCGCAGAACATCGTGGCGTTGACCTCTGCTTCGCGCTCCCGTAGAGTAATCCACACTGACAAAGACGTAATTTCGTTGGTGTCATCACGACGGGAGAGATTGATGAATCAGCAAGGGTATAGTTCAAAACGCACCGCAGAGATCGCCGGTATCACCTATCGACAGCTTGACTACTGGGCTCGCGAGGATATTGTCCGCCCCTCGCTGACCAAAGCGAGCGGTTCCGGTAGCCGCCGCCTGTACAGCTACCGAGATCTGCTTGAACTCAGAGTGATCAAGACTTTGCTTGACTCCGGTATCAAGCTCCAACAGGTTCGCAAGGGTCTTGACTATATGCGTGACCAACTGGGCGAAGATGTCACCTCGGCCAATCTGGTCATCAGCGGTACGAGTTCGGTAGTGGTCAACACCGGGGAGGAACTCGTAGAGATCCTCCAAAACGGCCAGGGTGTGCTCAACGTCCTCCCTTTGGGTGGCGTCAAAGATACCGTTGATGAGCGCATCGTCGAACTCTTCCCCGATAGCGACGAGTTCGGCGACTCCGACGCCGCAGCCACCAACTGATAGAGGCCACAACCTGTCTCAGGTTGGCTATGACCGAAGCTGGAGCAACCATGACCGGTAGTCGGCGCTCGCCGCTGTGCGATGTCCATATGGCGCTTGGGGCCAAAATGGTGCCCTTCAGCGGTTGGGAGATGCCTTTGTCCTACCCCGGCGGCACTCTGGCTGAGCACTTGGCTTGCCGTTCGGAAAGCGTCGTTTTCGATGTGTCACACCTGGGCACGGTACGAGTCAGCGGCCTAGGAGCGTTCGATGCCCTGCAATGGGCTTTCTCCAACGATCTGAATCGCATTGGGCCGGGTCGAGCGCAGTACACCCACCTTCTTGACGCAACAGACGCTTCAGTCCTCGACGACATCATCGTGTGGTGGGTCTCAGACGACCGGTTCGATGTCATGCCCAACGCGTCGAATACCAGCCGAGTTGACAAGGCGCTCAGCGAAGCCCCCACATTGCCCCAAATCGAAGATGTGACCAGCACCCGTGCCGTAGTCGCTGTGCAGGGCCCAAAGGCTCGCTCCAGGCTCGCAGCTGTTGCTCCCGAAGCGGCCGCCGTTGGACGTTTCCGTGTCGCCCAAGTTGAAATTGCTGGTTGCGAAGTACTCGTCGCCGGCACCGGTTACACAGGGGAGGACGGCTTTGAAATCGCTGTCGAAGCCGAGGCAGCAACCAGCATTTGGGACCTGATCGTTGCCGCTGGGATCACCCCGGCGGGTCTCGGTGCTCGCGACACATTGCGCCTTGAGGCCGGTTTACCTCTCCACGGGCACGAGTTGGGCGCCGGTATCTCTCCTCTGCAAGCGGGCCTTGGCTGGGTCGTGCGCTTCGACAAAGGAGACTTCCGAGGACGCGAGGCACTATTGACTGAACAGCGAGACGGCCCGCGCAGGCTTTTGCAGGGGTTGCTGGTAGATGGTCGCCGCCCTCCCCGTGAGGGGCAAACCGTCTGGCGCAACGGAGCAGAAATCGGGTTTATTTCCAGCGGCAACTTCTCACCGATCCTTCAGCGAGGTATAGCCCTGGCCTTTTTGCGCCCCGATATCGCGGCTGGCGACGAGGTGACAATCGATGTCCGCGGTACCGAAGTAGCCGCGGTGGTCACGTCCCCACCCTTCGTGTGAGTCCGCGGCTGCGAACAAGCTCGCAGCTATTGCCCGAGACGCATCGGCTTGATGACTGTCTCTCCGAATTCGCTCAAGGTATCGGGGACTGCGAAATCGCTCATCCAGACGTAGATTCGCTCGATTCCTGAGGCTGCTCGCGCGGCGTAATGTTCGGTCAGTTCTTCGGCGTCGCCTATGACATGACCGACATCGCTGAAACGCCGAAGGGCCGTCTCTGTGATCGCGACCCGGTCGCCTCGGTGGGGGATGAATGTAACCCGCTCTTGAATTGAACTTCGGGCATCGCCGATCCGTTCTCTCATCTCCGAATAGCGATCAAGACGATGTATCGGGCAGTTCCACCAATCGGCGAAGCGGGCCACGAGTGCGAGTGTCCGGGGACCGCTCCCACCAATGACAATAGGGATGCGACCCATCGGTGCTGGCACTTGCTGCGCTTCGCTCAGTGTGTGGTGCTGACCCGCATAGGAGACTTGTTCACCAGACCAAAGAGCCGTCACAACCTCAAGAGTCTCGGTTAGGCGCTCGACGCGGGCGCGAGGAGCGGTGTCACCCACGCCAAAAGTCTGAAACTCGGTTGGGACGCTACCCCAACCAATACCCAACTCGAAGCGGCCCGAAGTGGCGTGGTCAAGAGTGACAGCCTGCCGGGCCAGCACTGCGGGGTGGCGAAAGGAGTCACACAATACGAGGTGGCCGACGGTGCCGGTGGTATTCGCTCCGAGCCATGCGGCGGTGATCATGGCGTCCCACATGGGCTGGCTTTCGGCCAGCGGCGGGGCTAGATGGTCCATCAACGCGACCCCACCGAATCCCGAATCGACGGCAACGTTGGACCGCTCCGTCATCGTCGGCAACGACATCCGCATCTGTGGCAAGAACAGTTGAAAGTCCATAACCGGGTGAAAGTCAGCTCACGGACGCTCGTCGAGCATCGGCAGAACGTTGATTGCGTGCTGGCGCAGGAAATGGTCGGCGAGGGTCAGCAGCACCATTGCTTCGACCATGGGCACAGCACGGGGCAGCACACAGGGGTCGTGGCGCCCCTTGGCCGCGAGAGTTGCCGCTTCACCGTCTCTGGTCACGGTCTTTTGCTCGCTGGCGATCGTGGCGGTGGGCTTGAACGCCACCCGAGTCACGATGCTCTCGCCGTTGGAGATCCCGCCCTGGATGCCTCCGGACCGGTTGCTGGCAGTGCGGATCCCATCGGCGCCCGTGAAGGGATCGTTGTGGCTGAGTCCGCTCATCAGCGTTCCGGCGAAACCGCTGCCGATCTCTACGCCTTTGGCCGCTGGAAGCGACATCAAAGCGCCCGCGAGGTCTGCGTCGAGCTTGTCGAACACCGGCTCTCCTAAACCAGCGGGGACTCCGCGGGCAATGCACGTGACGGTTCCGCCCAAAGAGTCGCCGTTGTGTCGGGCGGTCTCGATGGCTTCGGTCATCGAGACCGCAGCGGCCGGGTCCGGACAGCGAGTCGGCTGTTTCTCGACATCGTCGAGGCTCACTTGATCCTCGACGACTTCAGCTTCGATGTCAGCGACACTCTGTACCCACGCGAGAACCTCAATCCCAGCAGCTACCGTCAACAATCGGCGAGCGATAGCGCCAGCGGCAACCCGACCGACCGTTTCGCGCGCCGATGCCCGGCCCCCTCCTTGCCAATCCCGAAAGCCGTATTTGGCATCGTAGGTGAAGTCGGCATGGGACGGCCGGTAGACATTTCGCAGGTGTTCGTAGGCGCCGGGGTTGTGATCGGAGTTGCGGACTAGAACGGCGAGCGGCGTGCCGGTGGTGTAGCCGGCGAACACGCCCGAGAGAATCTCTGCTTGGTCAGCTTCGTCGCGTTGAGTCACGAGACGGCTTTGGCCTGGACGACGACGGTCGAGGTCACGCTGCAGGTCGTCGACTGCCAGCGCAAGGCGCGGCGGGCAGCCGTCGATCACGACTCCCACACCGGGGCCGTGGGATTCGCCGAATGTGGTGACTCGAAAGAGCGTGCCGAATGAACTGGACATCACAGGCGAGTGTACGGGCCGCGGTACTCCGCTCGCAGGATGTTTAGAAGAAGCGGATGGACCGCACTGGCAATCAGCAGCGGTCAGGCTTCGATGATTCCGCGGGCATCTGCAGCACGGCGGCGGATACTGTCAGCGGTGCTGTCATCGGGTGCAGCGTTGGCGGCTCGTTCAGCTTCTACCCGCTCGTACCAACGTTGCACTTCTTCGGACCTTCGCTGATCGCTCCAGCCGAGTTCACCGGCAAGCAATAAAGCGACGCTCTCGGCTGCGAGATTGCCACGCTCCTCACCCTCAATCGAGATACGTAGACGACGCGCTAGCACGTCGTCTAGATGCAGAGCCCCTTCGTGACGTGCCGCGTGCACGACCTCCGCGGCGATATAGGTGCCCCCCGGTACCTGCGCTGCAAGTGAGGGGTCGAACTCGGCAATCTCCAGGACGTCAACTATGCGGTTGCCATGACGCCACAGAAGACGCTCAACGATGTCACGGTCTAATGCGCTGACCTTGGCGAGTGCATCAGCGTGCTGCGACCAGTGTTGCCACTCATCGCTACCGAGTAGCACAACATCTTGGGTGCAAGATGGGGGAACATTGCCGGGCAAACCGTCTACAGCGGCGTTGATGGCATCAGCGGCCATAATGCGATACGTGGTGTACTTGCCACCGGCGATCGAGACAAGTCCAGAGATCGGCTCGGCCACAGCGTGCTCGCGGCTGACTGTCGCAGTGTCGTCAGCGGAAGCGTCGAGGAGTGGGCGAAGCCCTACGTACACACCCAGAATGTCGGCTCTGGTCAGGGGCCTTTCCAGAGCCTCGTTGGCATGATCCAAGATGTAGTCGATATCAGCACTCGACGCGGCCGGGTGAGCTCGATCGAACTCCCATTCGGTGTCGGTAGTGCCGAGCAACCAGTGCTCACCCCACGGGATCAAAAAGAGGACGCTGCGAGCAGTGCGCAGCACAATCCCGCAATCGCTGTCGATGCAGTCGCGACGCACCACTAGATGAACGCCCTTGGCCGCGCGTACGGCAAGACTGGAGGGCGCGACCATGTCGTGGATGTCATCTAGCCAAACACCGGTGGCGTTGACGACTTTGGTGGCCCGGCATTCATAGTCGGTGTTGGTTTCCAGATCGAGGAGCTTGGCGCCTACCACTGTTTCCACACCGTCGAGATCCTCGATGAGCAAGCCTGTAACACGAGTGCTGGTGACGATGGAGGCACCGTGGTGGGAAGCTGTTCGAGCAATAGCCAGGGTGTGTCGCGCGTCGTCGATCTGAGCGTCTTGGTAAGTGATCGCACCGATCAACGAGGAGCGCTTCAGTCCTGGTGCGAGCCTGAGAGCTGCCTTGCGACCCAGATGGCGGTGCAATGGAAGTGGGTTCTTCCCGGTACGAGCCAACAAGTCGTATAGCAACACCCCGGCACCGTAGTAGACACGCTGCCAGAAACGACGGGTCAGAGGAATCATGAAGGAAACCGTGCGAACCAGATGCGGAGAAACGGTATGGGCCAACAAGCCACGCTCGTGCAAGGCTTCGCGCACCAGAGCGAAGTCGCGTTGTTCGAGATAGCGCAAACCACCATGGAGCAGTTTCGACGACCGACTCGATGTGCCGCTGGCCAGATCTCGTTGTTCAACAAGTCCGACTTTGAGTCCGCGAGTGACCGCGTCAAGGGCACAGCCCACTCCAGTGACACCGCCGCCGATCACCAAAATATCGAGATGTTCGCTGCTTAGACGCTCGACATCGATCGCTCGCCGCTGTGGACTCAGCGAGCCTGGGACAGGTGCATGAGGCACAGCTGTCGTCGATGTGGGCGCGTCCATGATGCCAGCGTACGCTGCTGGGGATATGACTCCGCTCGCACCCGACGCGCTCAACTTTGCGACGATCTGGGAAGGCATAGCCGACGCCCTTCCTGAAGCTCCGGCCATTGCGCACGGCCCCGAAGCTCACGATTGGGGAACCTTTGAGAACCGTGCGGCTCGCCTTGCCAACGCCCTACGCGCCGCGGGGATTGGCAGCAACGACAAGGTCGCTTTCTACCTGTACAACGGGTTCGAGTACGGAGAGGCTCAGTTCGCAACCTTCAAACAGCGAGCGATTCCCTGCAATGTCAACTACCGCTATATCGCCGAGGAGTTGGCGTATCTGCTCAACAATGCCGACGCCAAGGCAATCTTCTTTGACAGCTCGCTTGGTGATCGTGTAGCCGAGGTAGTTGACCGTTGCGCACAGTTGCAGCTACTGGTCCAAGTCGGCGGCGGTGAACTGATTGACGGTGCGGTGGCCTACGAAGAGCTGATCACCAGTTATGAACCAGCGCCCCGTATTGAGCGCAGCGGTAGCGACCTGTGGTTTCTCTATACCGGCGGCACTACAGGCAACCCCAAGGCGGTGATGTGGCCACACGATCAGATGATCGCAAACATGGGTGGGCATTACCGGATACTGAAACGCGAGATTCCAGACGGCGCGGCCACGGCGATTGATGCAGCAATAGAAATGCACAAACGCAAGCGCACCACCCGGCTGCTGGCTTCTGCCCCGCTGATGCATGGAACGTCCGGGATCAACTCTCTTCATGTGCTCACAATGGGTGGCATGGTGGCGACACTGGTTGAGCGCAGTTTCGACGCCGATGAACTCTGGAGCGTGGTGGCCAAACACCGTCTCACCATGTTGGTGATCGTCGGTGACGCGTTCGCTCGTCCGATGCTCGAATCTTTGGACGCCGCTGAAGCGGCGGGCAATCCTCACGATTTGTCGAGCGTTTACCAGCTCTTCTCTTCGGGTGTGATGTGGTCTGCGGAGTCCAAGAAAGCGTTTCTTGAGCACAAGTCGATGACCCTGATCGACAGCCTCGGCGCCAGCGAATCGATCGGCCAGGGTTTGCAGACAACTCGGCGCGACGAGAGCGCGCAGGTAGCTACGGGACGCTTCTCGTTGAGTTCGACTACTGCGGTCATTAGCGACGACGGACGTTTGCTTGAGGCGGGCAGCGGTGAGGTGGGCCGTCTTGGGAACCGGGGCGCCAACCCGATCGGCTACTACAAAGACGATGCCAAGACAGCGGAGACTTTTCCGTTGATCGATGGCGTGCGGTGGTCGATTCCGGGCGACTATGCAACCGTCGAAGCAGACGGCACGATCACGCTGTTGGGCCGAGGTTCGGTCTGCATCAACACCGGTGGCGAGAAGATATTCCCCGAAGAAGTCGAAGAAGCACTCAAGAGCCACAGCGCAGTGATCGACTGCAATGCGGTGGGGCTACCCGATCCGCGATGGGGACAATCGGTTAACGCTGTCGTGACAATCGAAGCTGGCGTAGAGGTGTCCGATGAGGAATTGATTGCTCATTGTCGCACCCGCATTGCCGGCTACAAGGCGCCTAAGCGGATTTTTCGTGTTGAGGAGTTTGTGCGAAGTCCCAACGGAAAGTCTGACTACCAGTGGGCCAAAGCAACCGCAGAGTCGTTGGCCGAGAACTGACGAGAACTGACGAGAACTGATCAGAGTTCGAGCAGAGCCTGTTCGACGACTTCGGGCAGCGCGGGATGGATGTAGTACTGCTTTCGGCCGATGTCATCGACGGTCAGGTCGAACACCATCGCTTGGATTAGCTGTTGGATGAGCGTGGAGGCTTGAGGGCCGACGATGTGTGCCCCCAACAACCTGCGTGTCTCGGTATTGACGATGAGCTTGCAGAAGCTCTCGCTGTCTTCCATGGCCCAGCCGTAAGCCGCCGCCCCATACTCGGCGATATGAGTCCGGTAGGGGAGTCCTGCCTTGATGCACTGTTCCTCAGTGAGGCCAACGCTCGCGACTTGCGGTGCGCCGAAGACGGCGGCGGGAATGAAGCGATGATCCACTTCAGTGGGATTCTCGGGGTGGAGAAGATTGTGAGAAACGACTCTTGCTTCGTGGTTGGCGACATGCTTTAGCTGAACCGGATTGGTGATGTCTCCCAGCGCCCAAATCCCTTCGACATTGGTGCGCAGCTGGGCATCGGTGATCACGTAACCGTTGTTGTCGGTTGCGACTCCAGTGGCTGCGACCCCGAGTTGGCCGCTGTTGGGAACGCGTCCGGTTGCGACCAACAGCTCGTCGGTGCGGTGTTCGCCTTCGTAGGTTTCCAGCACGATCTCGTCGCCGTCTCGACGGATCTCGTCGATGCTGATCCCTGTGCGCAGGCGGTACTTATCGGCGTAGATCTTGGTAAAGCGTTTGCGTACCTCCGCGTCTTGCGAGCGAAGCATCGTGTCGCTGCGTAACAGGAAAGTCACCTCGCTGCCAAGGGAGCCGAACACGTTGCCGAGTTCCGCAGCGATGTATCCACCGCCGATCACCGTTAGTCGCTTGGGAACCGAATCGATGCGCATGATGGTGTCGGAGGTGTGAAAGCCCGATTCCGCAAGGCCGTTGATGTCGGGAACGAAAGCCCTCGCTCCCGCCGCCAGCACAATCTTGTCGGCGGTGATGATCTCGTCGCCGACTTGTAGTTGTCTGGGCCCGACGAATTGGGCGTTTAGCTGGTAGACGGTGACGTTGGGGAGGTTCTTGCGGTATTGTGCGCCGCTCGCCGCGATCGGATCAATCCGGTTGAATACTCGATCGCGGATTGCGGGCCAGTCAACTCCTTCGAAGCGCGTGTCGACGCCGTAACGCGAACCGTTGCGGGCCATCTCGGCCACTTCAGCGGTGTACACCAGCATCTTGGATGGAATGCAGCCAACATTCAGGCAGGTCCCTCCGAACAGGGCACGCTCAACGATGGCGACATCCCAGTCGTCGTATTCGGGGCTGACAATCGAGTTTCCCGATCCGGTGCCGATGATGATCAGATCAAACGAGCGCATCGGCGCAGGTTAGCGTCGCTGATCGTCTCTCTATACTGGCGTTCTGGCGGTGCCATGCGTCAGAAACCAACGCATGGCACCCCCAGAACGGGTTAGGAGGCTAGTTCGGCGAGTCGCTTGCGGAAGCGATCCACGTTGTGGAGTTTGATGGATTCAAAGCCGCGTACTAACTCGGCAGTCTCGGCAACCTGTTGGGTATGTGCCAAATCTTTGGCGTCGAGCGAAGCGGAGAGAGCAGCCAGGTATTCGTGGGGCAACTCTTGTTCAACTCGACGCACTTTGGCCCACCCGAAGAAATCCAAAGGCGTTCCGCGGAGGCGTCTACCGGCTGCTAGCAAGCGAAACATGGGACGCCAACGAGTCGAAAAGGAGATCTTCATGGGTAAGCCGACGCGTGCTCAATCAAGCACAGTCCGAAGACGCCTGGATTGACCGGTGACCGCATCAAGAACGCTCGGCATGTCGCCAGCTTGGTAGTCCAAGAGTTCTGAGTTCTTGAAGGTACCCATGAGCATCTCATTATTGTCCACGCGGAAAGGCTCCGCCCAGGTCCGGATCTGGTGCCACACGACACCTTCCGAATCGGCGTAGATCGAGCGATCGACGAACTGGCGGAGGAACTCAGTTGGAACGTCACGAACAACCGCAACGCTGCTCGAATTGTACCTGTCCCACCAGTCGGCGACTCGACGGGCTGCTGGCGTAAGGAACGCCGTTGTCTCCGACAGAAGCTCGCTGAGCAGACTGCGGAGGGAGTCGTCTTCGCCGGTCATGACCACATCAGGCTGCACCCCACACCCGTGCCACGAAGACTTGTCCGGCAGCGAGATTCGACACTCCGGCAGAAAGGCCGTGTAGCCAGCAATGAGTGGCACTTCTCGTCCGGCGTTGGCGCCTCCCCGGGTGGACTGGCCTACAACTAAGGCCTGTGGATGCATCTGCTGAAGCGCATAGGCGACCGCTTCCACAGTTGAGAATCCTGATTCGTCCACCCGGACCACTATCGGGGCAACTACTCGTCTTTCCGTGCTCGGCGTTTTTAAGACGCGTTGGCCATCAGCAAAACTCTCAAGGAACACCTCTCGGTCGCTACCGAGGGTCCGGGCCAAGAGATATAGCCCAGTCTCCAAGAATCCACCGCGGCACGCTCGCAGGTCAATAACGAGAATTCGTGCGCCACTGCACATTTCGAGCGCCGCCGATAGCCGAGGAACTGCGTCGCCAGGAGGACCAAACGCGCCGAGCTTGAGGACTGCAGTCCCGCTAGCCTCCCAGCAACAACCTAGTACACCGAAATTGACAGCCTCATGCGCTGAGTACCAAGCGTCGCCATAGTCGTCGGGGGAATGTCGAAGCCCCGACGGATCGACGAACGGTTGCTGTGTCAAGAAGGCAAAGTGGGCCGGGGAGTAGCTGATCCTGAGATGCTGATCGCCAGTTGCTCCCTGCAGGTGCCGCTCGAACTCTGCTGCGAGAGACTCGGCGTGACCCACGTTCGAGGGCACGCTGGTCCGCAGTCGCTCCAGCGCGGTTAAGGCTTTAGCGCCACCAACACAGCCTCTCTCTTCAATTACGGCACTGATTGCCTCAAGGAGCTGGGAGTGGTCGGGTGGCGGCCTACCGGTCACTCCGTTTCAACGTCTCGAAACGCCTCGATGACACGTTCAATCGAGTCCTCCAGAATCGCGGCGATGTTGAGTCGACCGGAGTCAAGTACGTATATCGCGTGCTCGGTCCTTAGCCGAGTCGCCTGCGCTGGATTGATACTCGCAACGTGGAACATTCCGTTCCCTTCGGCGATACCTCGGAGTGAGGACGATCCCAGATCATGACTCCGCTTGTCGAGGACTGAACGGATTGCATGCATTCGGCTTCGTACCGCAGTGAGTTCGCCTTGCCAAGCCGAACGCAAACCAGGGTCACGGAGTACTCGATCGACGATCGCTGCGCCTAGCCAGGGAGGGTTTGACCAAACCGAGCGCGCTACGCCTTCCGCCATCTTGCGCGCAACTGTACGGTCTCGGTATTCATTGATACCAATGTGGAGCGCACCGACACGCTCGCGGTAGAGACCGAAATTCTTGGAGAAACTCACCGCGATATACAGTTCCTGCGCTACATCGGTGAGCATTCGAATCGGGGCACAGTCTTCCTCAACTCCGGCGGCGAATCCTATGTAGGCGCTATCGAGAATCACCGTCAAACGCCGACGCCCAACTACGTCTGCCACAGCCTTCCACTCTTCGGGTGAAAGGTCGACGCCAAGCGGATTCTGGCAGCAAAGGTGTAAAAGTACCGGATCCCGGGGGTCTATCCGCTCGAACGCTGCCAGCATTTTATCTGCACGCTTCCGACCAGTGCCCAGGTACGGATACCGGCGAACCTCCAGGCCAGCCTGGAGGGCAATCGCCGGATGGTTCGGCCATGATGCGTCAGGAATCCAGAGGACTCTTGCCCCGCTCTTAGACAACACGTTGAGCGCCAGGGAGATCGCTGCTGATCCCGATGGGGTGTGAAACCACGAATCGATAGGTTGGTCCGACAAGACGAGTGATCCGACAGACTCGCAGAAGCTCGCGTCTCCCGCAATGGGCAGGTAATCTTTGGTCTTTTCCTCGGAAACAATTGATTCTTGCGCCAACGACACCGCTTCCATGACGGGCGTAGCGCCGGTGGAGTCTCGGTACACACCAGCAGTCAGGTCGAGACGGTTCTCGCGAAGGTCGGATAGATATTTGTTCTTGATACCGAATATGGGATCCGGTGGAGCTTCGTCCATTCCATTGAACCGAGATGTCATCGCGCTCTGGCCTACTTCCTATAGTTGATATACTCGTTGGGCGTTCGTTCTTAGAACTCGCTCCAATATGTCGCTGTCGAGGTTGAGTCCATAAAGTGCCCACGGCTCGGCACGGGACTCGGCGACTGGAGAGAAGTGCTCATCGGCACTGGTAAGGACTCGGAATATCTCGTTGTAGACATCGACGGAGCACGCCCTGTCAGAGCCGAACAAGACCCTGGAGTCCCACATCCCCAGAAGACCGGTTGCGGCCCTTGGTTTCCACCCCAACTCCAGATGGCGCAGTCCGAGTTCGACGTGGAAGTTGGGGTGGCGTCGGAACCAGGAGTCGAGTTGTTCGAAGTTGCGGCCAACGTTATGCATGTGGGCGCTCACCACCACGAGCTCAGGATTTCGATCCAGGACGGTGCGAAGCCTTTCGTAGGCTAGGGCGTTGCTGGTGTGGCCGCCTGCAAACCGGTGACTCCAGGGACTCCGACCGAACCGCTTTAGGTGTGGCGAAGTCCGTGAAGGCGTAGTGAAGGCCCATTCTGGTTCGCCAACGTGTATCAGAAGTGGCAAGCCCATCTCCGCCGTGTGCTCCCATAGCGGTGCCAGAACTGGGTCGGCGATGCCGTGCGAAGTCGATCTTGGCCCAAGTCCGGCACCTTTTTCATGCAGTTCTCCAACACCGATCACGCCATACCGAGCGACTTCGTCGTCCAACCGCGCAATGGCCTCAGCAACATCGTCGTATGTTGTGAGCTCCTTTAGGTTGATTGATGTCATCAATCGGAACCTTGGGTGGGATCCACCGCCGAACCTCTCCTGCGCTTGCTCCAATGACTCGTCCCTCTCGGAAAACGGACTATGCAAGACCACGTCGATGTTCTAGGAGGCTAGTTCGGCGAGTCGCTTGCGGAAGCGATCCACGTTGTGGAGCTTGATGGATTCAAAGCCGCGTACTAACTCGGCAGTCTCGGCAACCTGTTGGGTATGTGCCAAATCTTTGGCGTCGAGCGAAGCGGAGAGAGCAGCCAGGTATTCGTGGGGTAACTCTCGTTCAACTCGACGCACTTTGGCCCACCCGAAGAAATCCAAAGGCGTTCCGCGGAGGCGTCTACCGGCTGCTAGCAAGCGAAACATGGGACGCCAACGAGTCGAAAAGGAGAGTTTCTCCGAGCGGCCCAAGGCTCGCAGCGAAGGAGGGTGCAGCCTCCAGGCAACTTTGTCGCCGGGTCGGGCCACTTCGCCTACCACCTGGTGCCCGTCGGCATCAAGCATTAGACGAGCTACTTCGTACTCGTCTTTGTAGGCCATGAGCTTGAACAGACCGCTCCCCACGGCGGCGATGGTGTTGCCTCGTTGCTCAGGGTCGATAAGTTCGGCTCTAGCAGCGATTTTGTCAAGTTGATCGAGATACCAAAGCGCAGTCTTTTGGTTCTGGAAAGCTATGAGTTCGGCGCTGAAGCGACTTAGATCCTCAGCCAGTTGAGCATCGCTGTTGGCAAGCAACCCAATCCGTTGCTGCAGCGCAGCCGTGAGTTTGGGAGCGCTCGCTGGGGGATTTTGGGCGTCCATCGCAGCGGTCACCAAGTCAGGATCCGCAATTTGCCAACGTCCCCAGCGAAAGGCAGCGAGGTTGAGATCAACAGCCACCCCGTTGAGTTCGATGGCTTGTTTCAGTGCTTTGGGCGATATGGGAAGGAGGCCAGATTGCACGGCCATGCCGACGACGAAAATGTTGGCCCCTACGGAATCGCCGACTAGAGCCGCGGTGGTGGCAGCGGAGGCGGCCCAATGACAAGAATCAGCGCGAGCCATGTCGCTGATTCGCTTCAGCAACTCCTCCTGAGTCGGCATGTCGATTTCGGGATGTGCTGTCTTGATGCCGGGAGGGGTCAACTCAAGCGAACCCACAACAGAGGTACGACCGGGATCTGTGGCTCCGAGACCAGTCCAAGACGATGCAACCAAGAGATCGAAGGCCAGAAGCAGATCTGCTTGGCCGAGAGCGACACGGTTGCTGCCTGCTCGTTCATGAGAGGAGATGCGAATGTCGCTCACGACCGGGCCAGCCTTTTGCGACAGGCCAGTTTGGTCGAGGCCGGCGACCTCCGAACCTTCCAACATGGCCGCAGTGCCGATTATCTGAGACACCGTCACGACTCCGGTCCCGCCGATACCGGTGATGTGAACATTGAGATCAGTAACCGTGCACGCAGGCGGGTCGGCTATCTTGTCGGGCACGGCAGGAAACTTGGCGTTGACTGCGGTTGAGTTGCGACGCCACGGGCGGTTCGGTTTTTGGGTGATGCTGATGAAGGCCGGGCAATCCCCGGACATGCAGGAGAAATCAAGGTTGCAACTGTGCTGGTCGATCGTGGTTTTGCGACCAAAGGGAGTGTCGATTGGCTGAACCGACAAGCAGTTGGAAACCGTGGCACAGTCTCCACAGCCCTCGCAGATGCGATGGTTGATGACGACCCGTGTCGGCGGACTCTTGACTCGCCCTCGCTTGCGGTCGCGACGCAACTCAGCGGCGCAGCGCTGATCGTGGATCAGCACAGTCACCCCTTCAATTGCGCTGAGGATTCGCTGGGCCTCTGGAAGGCGATCTCGGTGCCACACTTCAACCTCGACCGGCAGCGCAAGCGAACGAGCCCGCCCGGGGTTTTCGGAGGTGATGATCACCCGCCGCACACCCTGGGCGAGGAGTTGATGGCATACGCGGTCCAGGTCGATCTGTCCGGTCGGGTCTTGCCCGCCGGTCATGGCCACGGCTCGGTTCCACAGGAGTTTGTAGGTGATGTTGGCACCGCTTGCTATGGCTGCGGTGACAGCCAATTGACCCGAGTGGAAGAAAGTTCCGTCGCCAAGGTTTTGGATTACGTGATCGGTCTCGACAAAGGGTGACATGCCGATCCACTGCGTACCTTCGGTACCCATGCAGGTGATACCGGAGATATCGCCGTAACGGGGTTCGCCGCCCATCATCACCATGGCGTGGCAGCCGATGCCAGCGCCCACCAGGGTGCCCTCGTCAACGACGGTGCTGCGATTGTGTGGACAACCCGAGCAGAAATACGGGGTGCGAGCCACGCTCAGGGCAAGCCGCTCACGCGGTGGAGTCATGGGACGCAAACGCCCGCCGATCCGCGGTCCCAAGCGCACCCGCAATGCAGCCACGATGTCGTCTGAAACCAGCGCTCCTCCGCTCGGGACCAGGGGATTCCCGGCTTCGTCGTTGCGCCCGACTACTGCCGGATGATGGCTGGCGTTATACAGCGCATCCTTTACCTGCAACTCTACTGTTGAGTTTTTCTCCTCTACGACGAGGATTTGCTCAAGCCCCGTAGCGAACGAGCGCACAGTCGAGGTATTGAAGGGGATGGGCATGTTTAGCTTCAACAGGCGGATCCCTGCCGAGGCGATATCGCTGTCCGTTTCAAGGCCAAGCGCTCGCAGAGCTTCTCGAAGCTCACGATAGGTGTTACCCGCTGAGACAATCCCGATCCATGGGTCCGCTGGGTCCACGGTTACATGGTTGAGGCGGTTGATGGCAGCGTAATCGAGAGCCAGGGGCCGTCGGATTTCGAGAATTTCGCGTTCGATGTCGAGTGTGTGGGGGGTTATGAGGTTGCCGTCTGGGCGGTGGAAATAGGAGCCGCCTTCGATGGTGGGCAGCATCGGGGTGATCCGAGATGGGTCCAGATCGACCGTGCCGGAGCCGTCTGCTACGTCAGCCACGATCTTCAATCCCACCCAGAGACCGGTTGCCCGGCTCAGAGCGATGGCGTGACGTCCGAGATCAAGAGCTTCCGCTGGGTCACCGGGAAACAGCACGGGCATGTTGAGGTCCGCGAGAATTCCAGCCGAGGATGACGGGATTGTTGAGGACTTGGCGGCGGGGTCGTCGCCAGCGAGAGCCACTACACCACCGAGCGGGTCGGTGCCGGCGAAGGTGGCATGGCGTAGCGCATCGGACGCCCGATCTACTCCTGGGGCCTTGCCATACCAGATGCCGACGACTCCGTCGTAACGTGCATCATCTCGGGTTGTTGCGAGTTGACTGCCCATGACCGCGGTGGCTGCGTATTCTTCGTTGACTGATGGCCTCAGGTGGATGGGTAGTTCTGGCGTCTGTGCAACTGCTTGCGATAGAGCCCCATTGATCCCCGCCAATGGAGAGCCGGGATATCCGGCGGCGAATGCGGCAGTGCGTAGCCCGTTGGCTCTGTCAACCCGGAGTTGTTCGATAGGGAGCCGAGCGAGAGCTTGGATGCCGGTCATGAACACGGTTCCCGCGTCTTGCGTATAGCGATCAGTTAGACGGTATGTGTCTGTTGCAGACATCTTCATGCGTTCCGGTTGTGGGTGCCCCCGCACACAACACCCTAGTCAGCTTGCTTTCCGCAAGTCTGTGTGAATGGAAAGCCTCGCAAGCAACCACCTCGAGCAAAGCGGCTAGCCTCACCGTGTCCGTTCCGAAGCGAGCCGTGATGCCAGTGGCTCGCAGCTTAGCTGGGACTATAGACGGCGATTGGCTCGCCTAGAGCATCTACATCGGGCACCGCGCCGATACCGGGAAGCTCCGGTGCGACAGTCCAACCGTCTTGATTCACCGCACCGGCGTCAACCGGATTGTGTGTCAACTTGTCGAAGCACAGCCATGTCGCCCTCCTGAAAGGCTCAGGCGTGGCCTGCGCCAAGTGCACCGCGGCAGTCGCCTGCAAGGTGGTGCCTCCTGTGTCCTCGATGTTCAACTGGATGCCGGCCTCAATGCACAGGTCGCGGATTTTTCGGGCAAGAGACAGCCCACCGACCCTGGTCAGTTTCAAGCCCACTACCTCGCAAGCACCGGTTTCGATTATCCGCAACAGGTCGCCCAGCGTTTTTAGCGACTCGTCAATAGCAAGGGGTTGCGACACATTGCGGCGTACTTGCAGATGCTGCTCAATTGTTTCACACGGTTGCTCTACCACTCGGTTCAAGTCACGGGTGGCGTTGAGAACAGTGATCGCCTCAGCCGGCAGCCAGGAACGGTTGCAGTCGAATGTCAATTCTTCATTGGAACCCATGCGTTCATCGACAAAGCGTATGCGTTCGATGTCGCCAGCAGAATCGCCACCGATCTTCACCGAGTGGAACGTGTATCCGTGGTCGCGGGCGATCTCGATCTCGTCCATGATCTCGGTGGGAGTGCCGCTCGGAATCGATGAGTGCAGGCGGACCCGCCCAGCAGTGCGACCGCCGAGCAGATCACACAGTGGGCGCCCGGCCGAAATCGCGGCTAGATCCCAACACGCCATATCAATGGCGGATTTGATGTAGGGATGACCGGGTAGGGCTTTGTTCATTGCCTGGTACACAACCTCGGTGCGACAAGGATCCTGGCCCAAGATCGCAGGGGCCAGTTCCTCAATGCCTGCTCGAATTCCTCGGGCGAAAGCGGGCAGGTACGTTGAGCCCCAAGGGCAAGCCTCACCCCAGCCACCGCTCCCTTCGTCGGTGTCGAGCCGAACCAAGGTGGAGTCCAGGTGGTCAAAGTGCAGTCGACCGCCCGCTAGGGAATAGGGGCGGGCTAGGGGCAACTTGAGCGCCCAGACACTGATTCGGGTGATCTTCATGTGCGCGCCTTTGCTATGCGTGCTGCGGCACCGCTACGTTGCGCCGCAGATTCGGTTGAACTCAAGCGGTTACCGAGTTCGTTGACTCGCAGCCCGTGGGTGATGATGGGATCAACACCAGCGTCGGCCATGCCCTCATAGCGGGCTGCCAGAGCGACCTTCTTGCGGACTTGGTGGGGTTGCAAACCGTCGAAGTCGCGTGGGCTGATCGTCTCGCCGAATACCAGGTAGCCATCGCCATGGGCACGTTCGATAAGAGTCTCGCCGTAGTCGCTGCGCACGATGATTCCGCTGAACCCCTCGTCCTCGCCGGTTGGCGCTCCACCCGGCCAGACGTCGGCCACCGCGACATCGGATGCTTCACCCAACGCGTCGGGGCAGAACTTGCAGCGGGTTTCGACATCCCAGGTTCCTTCGTCCTCCCACATCTGCAGGTAGCCGACCTCGAACACTTCGCCTTCGGTGGTCTCCACCCGGGTCGGGCCTGGATTGCCGTGGCCTCGATATCGAAACATCGAGACGTCGGACTCGTCAACGCCGAACTCCTCCAGCAGCAGACGTGACTTTGACAACCGTGATTGACCACCACAGACCATGGCCAACCGCGCTACCACGAGGCGATCTATGCGGGGATCGAGCGTACTCAGCCGGTGCAGAGCTCCGAGATCACAGGGTTTGGCGATCACCGCGAACGGTTCGTTCCGCTCAAGAGCACGTTCAAGTCCTGCCAGAGGGGCAGTGGGGCCGTATCTCGATCCAGTGTTGGCCTGAACCTCTTGCGGTGTCTCGCTGATAACCCATCGGCTTCTCATCGGTTGGGCCGGGTCGGCACCAGTGTGGAAGACGAAAGCCGCCATCTCATAGTGCAGGAGATACTGGCCGAGTGCGGTGAGCACGCCTGCGGTTGCAGCTTCGAATCGTACCTCAGGCTTGGCGGCCCAGGCGTATCGCATGGTGCCGTGATGCCCCCAGATGGGGTCCAGTGGCAGGTGTGGTGCAGATCGGGCTTCAGCTACGACACCAGGGCAGCTAGCGATGATCGTTGCTTCTTCTTGTGGACTGAAGGCATCGGTCGGTGTCGGCCGCAGCGAACCACTCGGGGTCATCAGCATTTGCACTCGACCCTCCGTGACTGCTTGGCAGAGTCCGCAACCTATACACAGATCGTTGGCGACGATCTCGGCGATCGTGGTCATGACAAACCGATCCGATGAGCGAACAGGTGGTCGTAGTGAGGGCGCAGCAATTCTGAGACCTCGCGAACGCGGCGCGGTGCTTTGGCTAGGTCAATCGATGTCCGGAGCTGAGGCTGGAACCCGCAAGAGTTGCGCAGGTTCTCATGGAACGATCCACCGTCCCACCAGCTGACCTCTTGGCGCTCACCGGGTGTCCAGTGCAACGCTTCGGGAATGAAATCGATGCCGACAGCCTCGCACCAGGCCTCCACGACAGCGGGCGGGTCCTCCAACAAGTCGTCGCTGTCGATCACGGGTGGCGGTTGGTTTTGCTTGGCGGTCAAGTAGTCGAACAAGGCCCGTTGTTCGGCGAAACCTGTCTCGGCGATGTGAAAGTCAGGCCAGTGCTTGTACATCGAGGTAATGGCTTTAGCGGGGTCGCGAATCAAGAAACTGTGGGTGAAACAGTCGAACACAGAATCGTTCCACAAAGCGTCGAGGTAGCGTGGGAAATCCTTTATGAATACCTGACCTTGGCGTGCCGAGGCCTGTAATTCCGCCCATGCGGATTCGTAAGTCAGTCCGGGGGTTCTCACGCTGTCGGGTTGCAGGCGTGGCCAGTCGGGCGACTCGCCCTGGTACCACACTTCGCCGAAGGGCTCATGGAAGCAGGTCATGTCGCCGCGCATTCGCATCATCCACTCGAACGCTGTGGAGGTTGATCGGGGCACTGCCCAAAGCGCAAGGATCTTCTGGGTCATGTGAACTCCGACAGGAGCACGCCGTAGCCGGGTATGGCGTCCAACCCCAGTTCTTTCAACATCGCCCAATAGAGCGCGGTGTCGGAGGCCACTACCGGCGTACCGGTGAGTCCTTCAATCGTGTCGATCACGCCGAGCATGCGGAAACCCGCTCCTGTCTGGACAATGGCATCGGCTTGCGGCGCGCTTTCGTGGGCCTTTACAGCGGCCGCCACCATCAAGTGGTTGGGATAGTCCCACAGGGTTGCGGCTTCGATAGCCAACTTTTCTTCGTGGTCTGCTACCAGCCCTTGATCGATCAGGTCACCTGCCCAGAGTATTTCGAATCCGGCAGCTTCGAGGTAGCTGTTGATCCCCGCGGACCAGTCGGGTCGGAAGTAGCCGTTGGCGATGGTGATGGTGGATGCGCCGACGGCGCGGAGTCCTTCAACTATGCACTGACCTGCCATAAAGAATCGGGCCCCGATCCGGGCCGAAAGAGCATCGCAGAAGGCGACGATCTGATCTGGGTCGGTGGCGCCGCGACAATGGACCCAGTTGGAGCCGACCTGGCCGATCACCTCACAGTGGGACTGGGCCAGACACTCAGCGGCTTCTTCGAGCAACCCGAAATTGTCGGCACGTTCGTTGAGGTCATATTGGTAGTCGGGAACGTGCAGGACGCGTTGCAGGATGCCTGTGTCCGACGGTGCTACATCAAGGAACTGTTGTGGGCTGTCGTCGAAGTATCGGGGTGTTGTGACGAATCCCGTGTAAGCCTGGTATCGCCGGTGTCGGGGGTTGACGGCTGTGGTTGGCATCGTTCACACTCCGGTTTGTCACATGCGCAACCGCGCACTGTTGGGATCGTAGATGGGTTTGTCAAGTACTCGCGCCGGGCGCAGTTCGCCCACTACCCGCACATGTAGTTCGATCCCTGCGACAACCCGTTCAGGTGCAAGATAGGCGAAGCCCAAGCCCTGCCGGACGTGGTGCCCGTAAGCACCGGTGGTGATCAAACCGACCGGTTCATCTCCGGCGTACACTCCGTCGCTGCCGTGCACGTCGGCGTCGTCGCTGTCTATAGCGAGGTAGGCGAGTTGCCACCGGTATGGTCGTTGACCTGATTCGACTTGTGCCCGCCTAGCGAGCAATGCATCTCTGCCGACGAAGTTGCCTTTGTCAACCTTGACGAAGCGTTGCAGACCGGCCTCGTCCGGGCCGACATCGTGGGTCAGGTCGCGGCTGATCATGTACTGCTTCTCCATGCGCAGCGAGTCGAGCGAATGGTTGCCGACATTAGCGACGCCAAGATCCTGACCGGCCTCCCATAGTGCGTCATACAGCGTTCCCAGATCATCGGTCTTGGCGTGCAACTCCCAGCCCAGTTCGCCCACAAAGCCCACACGAAGTGCCCGCACAGCCACACCGGCGACTGTGAAGTTGGCTGCGCTGAGCCACGGGAATGCTTGGTTGTGTAGATCGTCGCTCGTGCATCTCGAGAGCAACTCCCGAGCCGCGGGACCGGCGATGGCGATGACTCCGAGATCGTTTGAGCGCACGCGCAACTCGGCTCGTGCGCCAGCGGGCCAGTGGGTCTCGAAGTATTCGCGGTCCTTCTGTTCGCCCACTGCGGCCGACACCAGATAAAAGTGGTCATCAGCGAGGCAGGTGATCGTGGCCTCTCCTTCGATGCGGCCTGTTGGGGTCAGGAAATAGCTGAGCGCTATCCGCCCGGGCGCGGGCAGAGTGTTGGTCGTGAGCTGATCGAGAACCGCCGCGGCGTCCTGCCCGACGAGGTCGAACTTGGCGAAAGCAGTGCTGTCGAGAATGCCGACCCGTTCCCGCACCGCGCGACACTCCTGCGCAACGACCGAAAACCAGTCTGTGTGACGAAACGCGACGACGTCTCGTTGAGCCAAACCAGCAACCGTGGGATACCACTTGGGCCTTTCCCATCCGTAGACCTGGGTGAACACCGCACCTTTGTCAGCGAGACGCTGATAGAGCGGGGTGGTCCGGTAGGGCCGGGCGGCGGGGTGTTCCAGTCCTGGAACCGGGGTCTGGTGACGGTATTCGTAGTCCTCGGTTCCTTTGATGCGCCCGTAGTGCATGGCGTCTTCGGGCGCTACGAAGCCGAAGCGTCGGGCGTCGTAGCCGCGCACGTTCACTTCGGTTTCGCCGTGGACCATCCAGCGGGCCAGTTCGCGACCCAGGCCGGGTCCATCGGCGATGCCGACCTGCACCCCGGCCATCATCCAATAGTTGGGGATTCCCGATGGCCCAAGCATCGGCTCTCCGTCGGGCGTGTGCGCGATCGCGCCTCGGATCACTTGCTTGATCCCCACGGGTTCGAGGATCGGTACCCGTTCAAGGGCACGGGCCAGCCAGAATCCGATGCGGTCGTAGTCCGCGGGAAAAAGAGGGTTTTCGAGGGTCCAGTCAGCACCGTTTGGCCAGGCGGCTTCGGCGTCGCGTTGTTCGTAGATGCCGATTAGACCCGATTGTTGTTCCTGGCGCACGTAACCGGAGATGTAGTCGTCGCGCATCACCGGTAGTTCCTGCTCGAGATCAGCGAATTCGGCAACGACATCGGTGATCAGGTAGCTGTGAAGGGCGTTGGCCATGGGAACCGACAGACCGACCATTTGCGCGACCTGATGTGCGTAGCATCCAGCGGCGTTGACGACGTGTTCGGCACGGACGGTGCCTTGTTCGGTTACAACGTCGAAGGATCCGTCACAGCAGCGGTTGATTTCGAGCACACGATTGCGACGGCTGACTTGTGCTCCCTTGCTGCGGGCAACCGAGATCATTGCGTTGGTGGCTCCGCTGGGATCGACATGGCCGTCGTCGGGGGTCCAGACCGCGCCGATGATCTTGTCAACGGCATAGAAGGGGTGCTGCGCGGCAATGAAGTCAGGAGAGACCCATTCCATGTGGTTGCCCACGTAGTCGGCTACGCCGAGTTGACTTCGAAGCCAGTCAACTTCAATGGAGTCGAAGGCCACCCGGAAGCTCCCGGGTTTGTGCCAGGAGGTGGCGATGCCGCTTTCGGCTTCGAGTGATGCGTAGAGTTCGCATCCGAACTTTCGGAAGTGGGCGAGGGTATAGCTCGACACCGAATGGGTCACTTGGCCGGCTGCATGCCAAGTCGATCCGGAAGTCAACTCGGCCTTTTCGATCAGCAGGGTGTCGGTCCATCTTTCATGGGCGAGGTGGTAGAGAAGGCTCGCGCCACAGATTCCCCCACCGATTACGACCACCTGAGCCGATTCGGAGATCGCCATGTGCGACAATGTAGCAATCGACTCAACCCAGCCCGTTTCTTTTGCGCGCCGCTTGTTCGGGGCTTCGGCCATACCCTCGCGACCCACCACCGCGGCTCCGGCTACGCCCGGCATCAGCACCCCGGCTGGCGTTGCCGCGGCTCCGGCTACGCCCGGCATCAGCACCCCGGCTGGCGTTGCCGCGGCTCCGGCTACGCCCGGCGAATACTACGTGCCGGGGTTGGCCGGTGAGTATGTGGCGGAGCGGTACGGGATCGCCTTGGCCGACATCGCCAAGTTGGGTTCAGCCGAAAACCCCCATGGCGCTTCTCCTAAAGCACGCGCAGCCGTGGCCGAGGCAATGGATCGACTGCACCTGTACCCGTCGTGGACCGCCGAACCGTTGCGCCAGAAGCTCGCTGAAACCTATGGGTACAGCCCTGAGCAGGTGATTTGCGGGGCCGGCGAGACCGAGATCATCTCCCTTGCCATCCGCGCCTTTTGCGAACCCGGCGGCAGGATCCAGATGCCCGGACCCTGCTTCCCGATCTATCACCTGTTCGCCGAGGCAGAAGGCCGAGTGCCGGTGTTGGTGCATGAGGCGACCGACCGCACCTCGATGGCGCTCGACGTCGATTCCTATATCGCCGCAATCGAAGACAACACCCGCATCGTCTTCATCACCAATCCGCACAGCCCGTCGGGTACTTGGCTGAGCGAAGCAGACGTTCGACGCATCATCGAGGCTGCGCCACGGGCCTTGGTGGTGCTCGACGAGGCCTACGTCCACTACTCCAACACGCCCGGTTACATCCACCTGGCCCGGGAGTACGAGCATCTCGCGGTGCTCCGTACGTTCTCCAAGGCGTTCGGTCTGGCGGGGTTGCGTGTTGGATTCGGAGTGGCTGCCCGCCCGGCGATCGATGCCCTGTTGGCGGTGAAGCCCACCTGGAACATGGGGCAACTTCAGATCGCCGGCGGTATCGCGGCTGTTGATGACGGCGAACATGTGGCTCGCACGGTTGGCACGATCACCGACGCCAAGCAGTACGTTCAGCACCGTTTCGACGAGTTGGACAGGTTTCGAATGGTGCCCGAGAGCCGCTCCAACTTCTTTCTGGTGGAGATACTCGATCCCGATACGGATTCAAGCAAGGTGTTCAATGGGCTGCTCGAAAGAGGAGTCATCGTGAAGGATGGCGCAGATTCGTGGCGCGGGCTCGGTGACCGTTTCTTACGTTGTGACGTGAACTTCAGAAAGCGGATGGATCAACTCGTCGACGCTCTGGCGGATTTGGATTAACGGTGTAGGTGGGTGCTGATGGGGGAGTGCTGACGATGGGAGTGATTGGACCGAAAGGCCTTGACCCCCGCTACTACACAGATCCCGAGATCTTCGCGAGCGAGCTTGAATGCATCTTCGCCCATACCTGGCAACTTGTCGGGCATACCTCGCAGGTCTCGGAGCCCGGGCACCTGTTCACCGTCCGAATTGGCGATGAGAGCGTGATCGTGGCGAACGACGATGGGGTCGTCCGCGGTTTCTACAACGTCTGTCAACACCGAGGCCACCAACTGATCGCTGCTGACGCGGCCACGATGTCGAGCATCACCTGCCCTTATCATGCCTGGTCATACAATCTGTCTGGGTGCTTGACCAACGCCCGTGGTGAGGATGTGGGTGAGCTGTGCGTGCCTTCGGTGCGAGTCGAATCCATGGCGGGTTTCCTGTTCGTCAACCTTGACTCAGACGCCCTCTCGCTGGAAGAAACCGTTCCCGGAATTGCAGCCGAGTTGCAAGCGATCGTTCCCGATTCCACCGAACGCATGCTGACCTGGCGGCGCAGTCACCTCATGGCCGCCAACTGGAAAGTGGCTGTTGAGAACTACAACGAGTGCTACCACTGTCCCAACGTGCACAAGACCTTCACCGCTGGAGTGGTCACTCCAGGGAGTTACCGCATAACCCCGAGGGGATTCACAATCCACCACACCGCGCAGGGGCCGTCGCCTGACCGTTCGGCCTACACTCGCCAAGCCGACAGCAGCGAATACGGCGCCTTCTACACTTGGCCGGTTTCTGCGATCCAGTGCTATCCGGGGCGTGTGCTCAATACTTTCCGCTGGGTTCCTCTCGCTGTTGATCAAACCCTGCTGATCCGTGAGTGGTGGTTCCACCGAACTGAGCCAACATCAAAACAGTTGGAACTGATTGAGCTCGATTGGGACACGACTGTGAGCGAGGACTTCGACATCTTGGACTCCGTTCAACGAGGCGTCGCCAGCCGTGGCTATCAACCGGGTCCGCTCATCGTCGACCCGAGCGGGACCGCAGACGTGCACGCCGAGAACGCCGTGCCGCATCTCCAAACCCTGTTGCTTGATGCGCTTGGAGACGGTTAGTGGCCCAGTCCGAGTCGCTGACACGGGACCTTGCAGACTTTCTCGCCGGGTTGCGGGGCCGTGTTGATGAGCGGCTGCTGGGTCAGTCGACCAACGCTTTGATCGACACCTTAGGATGTATGGCGTTCGGCGCAGGCCAACCCTGGTCGCAAGCTGCCATCGCCCATGCGCTGGCTGCGGGAGGGGAGGGCTCGGCGACAGTGATCGGTCAAGGCGCCAAGACCACGCCAGGCATGGCAGCGTTCGCCAACGGTGCGGGTGCTCATGCTTTCGAACTTGATGACGTACACGAGGAGGCCATCAGCCATCCCGGCGCAGTCGTGGTTCCGGCTGCGTTGGCGCTTGCCGAGGATCTAGGGGTGTCCAACTTGGATCTCACCGAAGCGATCGTGATCGGCTACGAAGCCATGGGTCGAGCTGGTATAGCGGTGGGACCGGCCACCCACATGCTGTCGGGGTTCCATCCCACTTCGATGTCGGGAGTCTTTGGATCGACTGCGGCGGCCGGCCGACTTCTTGGTTTCGATGCAGAGACTCTGAACCATGCGTTCGGTGTTGCTGTGTCGTTGGCCTCTGGGACAATGGAATTCGCGTCCTCGGGAGGGATGGCGAAGCGGATGCATGCCGGACGCGCCGCGGAGGCTGGGTTGCTGGCGGTGTCGCTAGTGGCTAATGGTTTCAAAGGAGCGGCCGACGGCTTGGCTGGCAAGTACGGGTTCTGCAATGTGTTCGGTAGTGATCCTCAGATCGAACTCCTGACCGACGCGCTCGGGGATAGATGGATGATCGACGAGATCACGGTCAAGCCTTACGCCGCCTGCAGCGACGTTCATCCTCTGATTCAGGCCACCGTTGAGTTGCGGGAAGAGCACAAGTTCACGGCAGATCAGATCCAAAAGATCGAGGCTGAAAGCCCCACGAAGGCAGCAACTCAGAACAACATGGATGGCACAGAGTCGGTTATGGCGGCACAGTATTCGGCCCAGTTCAACATCGCCGCGGCGATCCTGGCTGATCCCAGCAATCCAGCGACGTACGAACTCGACCAGATTGCCAACCCGGCGCTCGCCGATCTGCAAGCCAGGGTCGTGTCGCTGCGCGCTGTCAAGGAGTTCGACGACACTTACGCCAAAAAAATGGGTGGTCGGGTACGGATTTTCCTCTCCAACGGTGAGGTGCTTGAGCGGACCGTTCATGGACAAAAAGGCTCGATGCATGATCCACTCAGCCAAGAACAGCTTGATGCCAAATTCCAGTCGCTCGTAGCTGATGCGGCGCCAACTGACTTGGCTTTGACTCTCCGGAACAACCTTGAAGATCCGCTGTGCTCGGTCGCTCACATTTGTGAGTCAATCGCCCTAGCGGGTTAGGTTCGGAGGATGGTTCTAAACGCGGAACAACTGGTGGACATTGAGGCGATACGACAACTCAAGGCTCGTTATTTCAGACTCATGGATCAGAAACGCTGGGCTGAGTTGCGTGACGTGTTCACTGCTGATGCGGAGATTCGCTCCCCGGACGACACGGGCGACGACACACCGATCAGAGGCAACGATGCCTTTGTCGACATGCTGTCGTCGATGCTCGGTGAGGTGATAACGGTGCATCATGGTCACATGAGCGAGATTTCCGTCGATGGCGATGAGGCCTCTGGAGTGTGGTCGATGGAGGATCATCTTTGGTGGCCGCCACAGTTTGGCCTCGGCCACATGTGGGGGACTGGTTGGTACGAGGAAAGCTACCGCCGCGGCGAAGACGGCGAATGGCGGATCGCTTCGATGTATCTGCGCCGAATACGCGTTGAGTCCGAATCCAAACAGTTGTTTCCCAGAAAGGACCGTCAATCGTGAGGCAGCAGAGCGTCGGGAACCAGAGCGCCAGGCAGCAGAGCGTCGGGAACCAGAGCGCCAGGCAGCGTGGAGTTAACCGGGTCGTTATGGCTGTACGGGATATCGAGGCCGGACGAGAGTTTTACGAAAAGTTGCTGGGCTGCGAGTTTCATCCCGGCAACGACGAAGAAGCCGCCGCTTTTGGCGTCAAGATGCTCTTTTCTTGGGACGGCGGTATCGAACTCGTTGCGCCCATTGAAGGCAAGGGCAGCTATATCGAGAAGATTCTCGACGAACGCGGCGAAGGCATCGTTGGCGTGGTTTGGGCGGTAGACGACGCTGATGCTTCGAAGTCCGCTGGAGAAGAGTTGGGTGTGTCAACCTTCTACACGCTCGACTATTCCCAATCCCAGATCGACCGAAATCTCCAAGGTCGTTTCACGCGTTACTACGAGCACTTCATGTCCGGTCGCGGCACCCCTTTGGGTGGTGCTTCGGTCCTTGTTGGCGAGTTCGATTTCCTGAGAACTGACTGCAGCGCGTTTCGCATTATTGAGGCGTGAGTGCAACGCTGATCAGATGAACCAGACAAGATCCACCAGGCCGGCACCAGTTCGCATCGCAGACCTTGTTGCCCCGGAGTATCCCGAAGAAATAGCGGCGGCGTTCGAGATGGTGGTGCCAATGGCCGAGATACTGCAATGGTCATCTGAAGCCATCTTGAGCCAAGCCGCCGCCGAAACCGGGCTTGACGATTTTGGCGACGATCTCCACGTTGCACCGTTGGATAGTTTGATGAAGGCCATGCCCACCGAGGGTGATCTTTCTACCCTCGGTCAGCTGAGCAACCATTCGACGCTGGTGGGTTACGCCAAACAGAAACTGCTGGTAGCCGACCTATTGAAGCGACACCCCGAGATTCACGACATTGAGATCGAGCGTCCCGTGGTAATCGCCGGTCAGGGACGCACGGGGACCACTCATCTGCACAACCTGATGTCGTCGGACATAAGTTTCCGCACGATGCCGTATTGGGAGAGCCTGGAGCCGGTGCCTCCGCTGGCAGAACAGGGGATCGACTATGGCCCAGACGTCGAAGACGATCCCCGTTTCGGGCGTTGCGCCGAGGGTCTTGCGGGCCTCAACGGTGCTCTCCCGCACTTCAAGCAGATGCACGATATGACCCCGGAGCATGTGCATGAGGAGATTGCCCTTCTGGCAATTCCCTACGGAGGAATGGCTCCTGAGACGATGGCTGCGATGCCGTCGCATCGGGATTGGTATCTGGCGAGCGACCAAACCCCTTACTACGAATATCTGAAAACGATGCTCAAGGTCTTGATGTTTGTGCGGCCCACAGGCGCTGATCGTTGGCTGCTCAAATCTCCCCAGCACGTGGAGCAACTCGGGCCTCTCATGTCGGTGTTCGCTGACGCGACGGTGATCTGCACTCATCGCGATCCAGTCGCGGTAGCCAAGTCGATGTCGACGATGCTGACTTACACCGCTCGTATGAGCCGCAATCCTGCGACGATCCGTGATGTCGGCCTCTATTGGATCGACCGCATGCAGCGGATGTTTCGGGCTATGGCGGACGAGCGGGAACTTGTGCCAAGCGAGCAGTCGATCGACGTGAAGTTCCATGAGTTCATGGCCAATGACATAGCT
Organism: Candidatus Aldehydirespiratoraceae bacterium; assembly: GCA_965249055.1. Classification (GTDB taxonomy): domain Bacteria; phylum Actinomycetota; class Acidimicrobiia; order Acidimicrobiales; family Aldehydirespiratoraceae; genus VXYK01. The sequence continues at coordinate 2,362,887 of CBDFKX010000002.1, forward strand.
ACTGTCCAGACCATCTACGAACTGGCCGACCATCCGTGGTCAGCGCAGATCGAAGCAGGCGTGGCCAACTACATGGCCCTGCACCCTCGAGGCGTTCATGGCAGCGTTAGCTATCACGTCGAAGAAGACTTCGGTATCGACCTCGGCCAACTTGCTACCGATTTGCAGTTCTACGTTGATTGCTTCGGCGTGCAGACCGAAGGCTGAGCCTCAGTCAGCCCAGAGAGTCGCGTTGGTCGATGAGGGTCTGCAGCGGGGCTAGGTCGAAGGGACCTCCGCTCATCAAGATGACATGGTCGGCGCCAACATCGGTGTAACGCTCGATGTCGTTTACGTCGTCGGCTTGTATGGCGGCCGTTCGCTCGATCTCGCTGGGGTTGCGGCCAACCTTGGCGCACCAGTCATCGAGGATGCCTGAGAGCCGCGCGAAGTTCTCGGGTGGACCGAAGGTGTTCCATGAGTCGGCGTGCTCAGCGACGAGTCGCAGGGTTACCTTCTCGCCGCTACCCCCGATCATGATCGGCATTTTGCCTAGGGGTGGGGGATTGAGCTTGGCGAGCCGGGCCTTCATTCGGGGCAGGTCGGCTTCAAGTTGGCGCAGGCGACTACCGACGGTTCCGAATTCGTAGCCGTACTCGGTGTAGTCACGTTCGAACCAACCGGCGCCCACTGCCAGATACATCCGCCCGCCGCTGACATGGTCCAGGGTGCGGGCCATGTCGGCCAACAGTTCGGGGTTGCGGTAGCTGTTACCCGTCACGAGCGTGCCCAACTGTGCCCTTGAGGTGTCAGCGGCCATCGTCGAGAGCAGAGTCCAAGCCTCGAAGTGGGTGGCATCAGGATCTCCGAACAGGGGATAGAAGTGGTCCCAGATCCAAATCGAGTCGACTCCCATGTCGTCGGCAGCCTTCCAAGCGGCGCGCATCTGCTCAACGCTCACACCCTGGGGGTGAATCTGAATACCGACCTTTAGCTTTGCTTTGGCTTGTGTCATCGGATCGTTCTAGCAGCGATAGCTGCAATCTCCGCTTTCAGATCGAGACGGTGAAAGCGGGAGGGATGGCTTTGTTGACGATCGGGTCGACGTCGCCGTTGAAGACGGAGAATTGGGGCTTGGCGTTCTCGCGGTAGCGGGTGGTCGAGTGGACGGGATCCTTGTCGAACTCGGGGATCACGTATTTACCGAAAACTTCGATCATTTCGAGGGTCTGCTCGTGGGTGTAGCCCTCGTCGGGGGTGCCGAAGCAGACCTGATCGCATCCGACTTCTTGGTAGGCCACAACCTGTTCGCATACCTCTTCGGGGTTGCCACACAGCATGAAACCACCTTTGATGGCCATGTCGAGCATTTCGTCGTCCAATTCATATCGCTGGGGCGCGTTCGGCCAAATGACCGCATCAGGACTCTTTGGCATTGAGTCGTGGTACATGTTGACCATGGTGACTCGGTAGCCACGAAGGTTGCGTTTGGCCATGGCTCGGGCTTCTTCGCGGTCTTCGAGGCAGATGACGGCGTTGGTCATCATCACGTTGTTGTTCTGGAACTGACCGATCTGGTCGACGACGTTTTCGGAGGCCTCCTTGTAGGCCTCAACTCTGCCCTTCAGGTTGTGGATCGGTTCGAAGTTGAAGGCGATGGCACCAATACCGTGAGCGCCTGCTTTGGCGAAGGTCGCCGGGTTCCCGCAGGCGACCCAGATGGGCGGGTGACCCTTGCCATAGGGCTTGGGCAGGATGTTGTGCGGTTTTGGAACCGAGAAGTGTTCGCCGTCGTGACTGTAGTCCTTCTGTTCCCACATGCGGGGTATCTCGTGGGCCACCTCGTCCCACATTGCTTTGGTTTGTGAGAGCATCGTGCCGTTGAAGGTGGCGACTTCGTGGCTGCCGGCGCCGCGACCGGTGCCGAACTCGAAGCGGCCTTCGGTCAGGTGGTCCATCATGGCGGCTCGCTCGGCGAAACGGACTGGGTGTTCTTTGGTGGTGGGGAACGAGGTGATGGCGGAGCCGAGGTGGATCCGGTTGGTTTTGGCGGCCACATATCCCATGAAGGGGTAGGGGGCGGACATGTGGCTGTACTCGGTGAGACAGTGGTGTTCCCCACACCAGGCGTATTTCCAGTTGTATTTGTCGCCGTGAATGGCGTATTCGGCTTCGCGCATGAGCATCAGATGCTCTGCGTCGGTGTCGTGTGCGGCCGGGCCGGGCAGGTACCCGTTGAAAAAGAGGCCAAACTCCATTGTGTTTTCTCCTGAAGTTAGTAACTAGAACAAGTTCTACAAATGAAATCTAGGGGACGATAAACAAGCGTGCAAGGTCAGGTGCCGGTGAAGTTGGGTTTACGCTTCTCGGCGAAGGCTTTGGGACCCTCGGAGGCGTCGTTGGAGGCAAAGACGGCCTGGCCGTAGTCCCACTCATGACGCAAAGCCTCGTCGAGTTCCATCCCGTCGCACTCGTGCAGCGTACGAGTGATCGCCGCGGTCGCAAGCGGACCGTTGGCCGCAACCACTTCAGCAATTTCCATCGCTTTGCCTAGAGCGCTGCCGTCGGGAACCACGTGACCGATGAGGCCGATTTCCTTGGCTTCTGAAGCGCTGATGTGTTTTGCGGTAAGCAGAATCTCAGCAGCCTGCGTGTAGGGGATCTGGCGGGGGAGCCGCACCGCGGAACCGCCCATCGGATACAGCGACCAGCGAGCCTCACTGACGCCGAACCGAGCGCTCTCGCCTGCCACACGGATTTCCATAGCCTGGAGCAACTCTGTGCCTCCGGCTATTGCCACACCTTCCACCGCAGCGATGATCGGCTTGGTTGGGCGGTAGTGACGAAACAGAGCCTTGTAGACGATGTCTGGGTCTTCGGCCATGCGGGCTCGAGTGTCCATTGGATCACCCTCGCGGCTGTCGCCTGCCATGGCTCGGAGATCAGCTCCTGAACAGAAGTTGCCACCAGCGCCCGTTATCACGATGCAGCGAACTTCAGGGTCGTTGGACGCTTCCTCGTAGGCGTCATACATGCGGATCAACATCGCCCCGGTGATCGCATTGAAACGCTCGGGACGGTTCATGGTGAGAACCATCGCATGGCCCTCTCGCTCAACCAGGAGGTCTTGTCGTGGATTTGCCATCCTCGGAACCTAATCCGGCATCGCCATGAGAATCGAACTTGCCACGGCCTTGATTGGTCGCTACTCGCTGAGCAGATCCATCGGAGGGCATGAGCACATCAGGTTGCGGTCGCCGTAGACACCGTCGATCCGGCTCACCGGAGGCCAATACTTGTCGGCTCGCCCCCAGCCTTCGGGGAAGGCGGCTTCGCTGCGTGAATAGGGATGGGGCCAGGAATCAGCAGTCACGTCACTGGCGGTGTGGGGGGCATTGACGAGCGGGTTGTCATCCGCGGGCCAATCACCGGATGCGATGCGCTTGGCTTCGGCGTGGATGGCGATCATGGCATCGCAGAATCGATCGAGTTCCTCGAGGCTCTCCGATTCCGTGGGTTCGACCATCAACGTTTCGGGCACCGGGAAAGACATGGTCGGGGCGTGGAACCCGAAGTCGATGAGGCGTTTCGCGATGTCGTCGACGCGTAGTCCAGCTTCGGCGCAGATGACCCTGGTGTCGAGGATGCACTCGTGTGCCACCCAGCCGTTGGCGCCGCGGTAGAGCACTGGATAATAGTCCTCGAGGCGTTTGGCGATGTAGTTGGCGTTGAGGATGGCGGTTTCGGTGGCCTGACGCAAACCTCTCGCGCCCATCATGCGTATGTACATCCAGGGAATCGCCAAGATTCCGGCCGACCCCCACGGCGCGGCTGCCACCGGCCCAGGGCTCGTGGGCGGGCCCGCCACCGGCGTCAACGGATGGTTCGGAAGGAACGGAACCAGGTGTTCGCCGACGCCGATCGGCCCGATTCCGGGACCGCCACCCCCATGGGGAATACAGAAGGTCTTGTGCAGGTTGAGGTGCGACACATCGGCACCGAACTTGCCGGGCTGAGCCAGACCCACCATGGCGTTGAGGTTGGCGCCGTCGAGGTACACCTGCCCGCCCGCGTCGTGGATCATTTCGCAAATCCGACGCACCTCGACTTCGAAGACTCCGTGGGTGGAGGGATAGGTGATCATCAAGGCGGCGAGTTCATTGCGGTGCTCGCTGACGAGCTTGTCGAGATGAGCGATCTCCACGTTGCCCTCGTCGTCGCAGTTGACCACTGAGACGCGCATTCCCGCCATCACCGCGCTGGCCGCGTTGGTGCCGTGAGCCGATGAAGGAATCAGACAGACATCACGTTGGGCCTCGCCACGACTCCGGTGATAGGCACGAATCGCCAAGAGCCCCGCCAGTTCTCCCTGGGCTCCGGAATTCGGTTGAAGCGAGACCGCCGCGTATCCGGTGATCTCGGTCAGCCAACGTTCGAGTTCGTCGATCATCCGTTGATAACCGACGGTCTGGCCCACTGGCGCGAAGGGATGAATGCGCGCAAGTTCTGGCCAGCTCACCGGTTCCATCTCGGTGGCCGCATTGAGTTTCATGGTGCAACTGCCCAACGGAATCATCGATCGATCCAAAGCGATATCGCGGTTGACGAGGCGGCGCATGTAGCGCACCAGGTCGGTTTCGCTGTGGTATGCGGTGAAAATCGGGTGTTGCAGCGCGGGAGTGTCACGCCGGTATTGGACCGGTCGTGGGTCTCGGACATGGACATCGAGGTAACCGACATCGCCGTCAATCCCGAAAGCCGACCAGACGATCTCAATAACGTTCCGTGTTGTGGTTTCGTGGAGCGTGATTGAGACAGTGTCGGCGTCAACACGACGCAGGTTCACCCCCAGTGACAGAGCGATGGTCAGCACCTTGTCGGCTCGACCAGGCACACGTACACATACCGTGTCGAAGAACTCCTCATGCACTACGTCCATCCCGCCGCGACGTAGTCCGTCCGCCAGCACGGCTGCCAAGCGGTTGACCCGCATGGCGATCCGACGCAAACCAGTCGGACCGTGATGAATGGCGAACATCGAGGCCATCACCGCCAACAACACCTGTGAGGTGCAGATGTTGGATGTGGCCTTCTCTCTGCGAATGTGCTGTTCGCGAGTCTGCAACGCCAGACGCAGAGCCCGCCGATTCCCAGTGTCGCGAGAGACTCCCACGAGCCGGCCGGGTAACGAGCGTTGGTGTTGCTCACGCACCGCGAAGTATGCGGCGTGCGGGCCGCCAAAACCCATCTGTATCCCGAAGCGCTGAGTGCTTCCAACAACCACATCGGCACCGAAATCTCCGGGCGGCGCCAGCACAACCAAGGCCAGCGGATCAGCGGCCACAGCCACGAGGGTGTCGTTGGCGTGCGCCCGTTCGATGATCGCCTCAAGGTCTGGGATCACTCCGGTGGATCCCGGGTATTGCACGACAACTGCATAAACCCCGCTGAGGTCCGCGCTTGCTGGGTCGCCGACAACGGTTGAGAGGCCGATTGGTTCTGCTCTCGTCTCCACCACCGCGATCGTTTGGGGATGGCACTCGGCATCAATCAAGAAGCAGTCACCTGTCTTTCCACGACTGACCCGATGCAGCATGGTCATGGCTTCAGCAACGGCTGTGGGTTCGTCGAGCAACGAAGCGTTGGCCAGGTCCATGCCGGTGAGTTCGGCCACCATGGTTTGGAAATTGAGAAGAGCTTCGAGGCGTCCTTGCGAGATTTCCGGCTGATACGGCGTGTAGGCGGTGTACCAACCGGGGTTTTCCAGGATGTTGCGGCGGATTACTGGGGGAGTGATGGTCTCGTGGTAACCCATCCCGATCAGCGATGTGCGGATCTGGTTGGATCCGGCGATGGCTCGAAGAAGATTTTGGGCGGTTGTTTGGCCGACACCGGAGGGGAGATCCAACGGTTCAGACATTCTGATGTCTTCGGGCACCGTGGCGTTGATCAATTCCTCCATCGAACTGACGCCGAGCGCAGCCAGCATCTGGGCTTTTTCGGCTGCTGGGGGCCCGATATGGCGACCCACGAAGGCTTTCTTGCCCTCAAGGTCTACGAGTGGCGTCCAATGGTCGTGTGCAGTCACGGCGCTTTCAACGGGAGGTTCTAGGCAAACGAAGGTTCAGGTTATCACCAAGCACTCTTACAGTGTGGCGAGCACAGTAAGCATGCCTATGGAATTGAGACAGATGTGGGTAGTGATACACGGACCGATCCTGCCCGTCTGGATTCGTCCATAACCAAGCGCGAGTCCAAGCACAAACAGAATCGGAAAGCGAGCCGGTTCCAGATGCACTGCGGCAAAGATCAGGCTGGTAACGACCAGTATTGCTTCCTCGCGCATGCCTCGTTTTTCAAGCGCGCTCCAAAGCAGTCCGCGATAGACGATTTCCTCCATGACGGGTATTAAGAACGCGGCAAGTACGGCCAGCAGGACGATCCAGCCGGTTATGCCCGTGGTGGTGCCGTCGCCGTCTTGGATCATGTCGACCAAAGCAGCAGATGGAGAGATCCCGAAGAGTAAATCCATCACCAATGTCACCAGGGCGGCAAGCATGATACCGACAAGGAAGAGCACTAATCCGATAGCCAAGTCGACCGGTTTGAAGCGCCAGCCGAGGTCTGCGGAGAGACCTCGGCCCTTGTGTCGGACAGCCAAGACCACATAGGTGACTTGTACCAGCGGGGGTATGGCAATCAGCGCGACAAGCCAAGCGTCGCTGATAGTGAGAGCACCGCTGGAAGCAAAATTATCGAGATCGTCGAGGAAGAGAATCACCCACAACACGATGCTGACCGAGAAGAAAATCCCGCTAGCGATCCAGAAGTCTCCGAGGCCCCACCTCAACCATTCGGGATATCTCGGTGGGGTCCGTCCCGAGAACCGCCCTGGTTTCGCGCGCGTGACAGGTGGGGGAGGAGGGGGCGGCAACGAAGAAGCCGCAGCAGAGCGCGAGCCAGGCGGTGGTGGGAGCGACGAAGTCACGGTGCCATTGAACTCATGGGACGCTGCTCATGGGACGCTGCTCATGAGAACATGTCGCCTGCGTCTTGCAGGTTCAGCTTTGCGAATGGGCCGAAGAAACCGTGTTCGTAGAGGCCGTATCCAATGTTGCCGTTGTAGCTGAACTGTCCGACCGAATCGACGACGCCGTATTGAGCCAGCGCAGCTATCTCAGCAACCTTCAGTTCGAGAGCTTGCACTACCTCGTCTTCGCCTTGCCACATACCGTGGCGCCAGTCGGCGTCCATCCCGTAGCCGGTGCCTAACGAGATGAAGTTGGTGATCAACGGCTTGGCCTCGACGGTGATCGGACCTTCTGGAGCGTCGGGAAAACTGATGCGGCTCCCTGAGAGCAGTCGAGTGCCCGTGATCGTGTCGTGTGACCATTCTGGGCGACCCAGCCAGTCGTGACCGCGGCGGTCGTGCCACACCCGTACCGCCTCTTCGAGCGGTCGATTCCCGGATGGTTCTTCGTGGCACATGTAGATGATTGAGTGATCGTGGAAGTCCATCGGCATGTAGTTCCACATCCCAGCCATCACGCTGATGTTCTGACGGATACCGTCGGGTTGTTGCTCGCCGACTGGGCGCACGCCCCAGGAGCGATCTCGTGAACCTCCGCAACTCTTTGGCGTGACTGCGATGTCTTCGCCGGCGACGTTGAGCGTGCCTTCCCACCGACCGAGTTGGGCGAAACGTTGGGTGTCGAATACCACAGTCCCTCTTGCGCGGAGATACTGCCGAGGTTCTTCGAACGCTCGATGTGACGCTGTCCAGGTGATATCCATGGCGATGTCTGCGTCGTTGGGTTCGACGACAACTCGGAGTTTTTCCAGCGGATCAATGATCTCGATGCGCATGGGTCCCACGGAGATGTCGAAGCGGTTGCTCAGTGGCTTCGAGGCTCGCATTATCCGTTGCACTCCGTCACGCGTTACCGCCAAAAAAGCATCGGTTGTGCCGAGGTTGGGGTATTGGCCGAGCCCGAAGATGGCGAAATATTGATCGCTGGACGGATGCAGGTTGAAGTAGTAGCGGTCATAGAAGTTCCGATCTGAAGTTGCCGCGTGGCGGATGTATTCCGAAGCTTGATGCAAAGGGAAGTCATCAGCACTTGAGATCGACCGTTGAGTGTTGGGGTTCTCTGCGTTCATACTCCGGCAAGGTAACCGGTATTCTGGCTGTGCGTCAGATCAGGAGACCTCAATGAGCCAAAACAATTCCCCGGGTGACTCAGTCAAGACCCGAGTGCCTGCTGTTGAGGGCTTGCACACCATGGAGGGGGAACCGCATCTCATTGGAGGAAAGGTCCCTGGGCGAGAGACCTACTTCTTCCCCAAACACGTTGCAGGGGGTGATCCGGCGGTTAGTGGCACCGCGGAGTTGGAAGAGGTCCTGCTTTCTAGGCGTGGCAAAGTTTGGTCCTACACGTCAAGCAACTACACACCCCCTCCACCTTTCGTGGCTGCGACCGATCCCTACGAACCGATCACCATCGCCGCGGTCGAACTCGAAAAGGAGAAGATGGTGATTCTGGGTCAGTGCGTTGCGGGAGTCACCCCTGATGATCTAGTGATCGGCACGGAAGTTGAGTTGGTCATTGACACTCTCTACGAAGATGATGAGCACGAATACATGGTGTGGAAATGGAAGCCGGTAGAGATGATGCAAGCGTGATGGGCGTACTGATGGAAGGCGTGTACTGATGGAAGAGATAGCCATCCTCGGAGTGGGAATGCACCCGTGGGGAAAGTGGGGGCGGAACTTCGTCGACTACGGCACGGCCGCGGCCAACGAAGCCCTCGACGATGCCGGTGTTGATTGGAACGACGTCGGATTCGTCTCGGGGGCGATCACCGTTCGCTGCGGTTACCCCGGTTACGTTGCCGGGTCGACATTTGCCCGTGCTTTGGGTTTCAACGGCGCACAGGTGGCGTCTTCGTACGCAGCTTGCGCTTCAGGCGCGACGGCGCTGTCGGTTGCACGAGGGCAGATTCTCTCAGGAGCGGCCGATGTAGCGCTGGTCGTGGGTGCCGACACGACCCCTAAAGGCTTTCTCGCACCCAACGAGGGCGACCGCCCCGACGACATGGACTGGCTGCGCTTCAAACTTGTCGGTGCCACCAACCCGGTGTATTTCGGCCTGCATGCCCGTCGCCGAATGGATCTCTATGGCGCCACCTCCGAAGACTTCGCTCAAGTCAAGGTCAAGAACTCTTGCCATTCGGTCTACAATCCCAGAGCCCGCTTCACCAAGGAATACGACATCTCCGATGTGGCAAACTCTCCGGTTGTGTCCGATCCGCTGCGCCTGCTCGACATTTGTGCGACTTCCGATGGTGGCGCAGCGATGGTGGTGTCGTCGATGGCTTACGCCAAAGCCCACGGTGTTAGCGACCCGGTGCGGGTCGCCGGCATCTCGACGGTCACGCCGACCTTTCCAGACACCGTCATCGACTTGCCTTATCTGGCGACAGATTCTGCTGGGGAGACTGCTCCTCTGAGTCGGGGGTTCAAGACTTCCATCGGCGATCGCGTGTATGCGGAAGCTGGGGTTGGTCCCGAAGATGTCGATGTGGCCGAGGTATACGACCTGTCATCCGCTCTAGAGCTTGACTGGTACGAGCAACTTGGCTTCTGTCCCGTAGGCGAAGCGGAGAAACTCCTTCGAGATGGTGTCACCACAATCGGGGGCCGTCTTCCGGTAAATCCGAGTGGTGGACTCGGCGCCTTTGGAGAGGCAGTCCCAGCCCAGGCAATCGCTCAGGTTTGCGAGTTGACGTGGCAGCTACGCGGTCATGCTGAGGCTCGTCAAGTCGAGGGGGCCAAGATCGGAATAACTGCCAATCAAGGCCTCTTCGGCCATGGTTCGTCGGTGCTGGTGCGCCGATGACGATTCACGAATCCCTCAGCGCCAACGGTGTCCTCGAGTTGGTGATGGACAATCCGAAAGTCAACGCCTTGCCGATCGCCGACACCGACCGACTCGCTGAAATTCTTAACGGAGTCGAGCAGAGAAGTGAGGTTGCAGCGGTCATTTTCACAGCAACCGGACGGGGTTTTTCGGCTGGGGTCGACATCAAAGAGATGCAGAAGATGCCGGGCAATTCGGGCATCATCGAAGTCAACCGAGCCTGCCTCGGCGTCTTTCGCGCGGTCTATGGATGCGCTGTGCCGGTGATTTGCGCGGTCAACGACTTCTGCTTCGGCACTGGCATTGGACTGGCCGGGAGCGCCGACATTGTGGTCGCGGCGCAGGGTGTGCGCTTCGGACTTCCCGAGATCGACAACGGCGCTCTTGGGGCAGCTACCTACTTGGGTCGTTTGGTCCCCGAAAAACACCTTCGCTGGATGCTGTACAGCTGCGAGCCCGTGTCCGCTGAGCAACTCGAAGCGTGGGGGACAGTTCTTCGAGTTGTCCCGCCGGCGCAACTGATGGACACGGCCCGGGAAATCGCCGGGGTGATCGCCTCAAAGCATCCGACGGTGATGCGGGCAGCTAAAGCCTCGCTGATCGGCATCGACGATGATCCCAGCCGCGGTTATCGCTTTGAGCAAGGGTTCACGTTTGAACTCAATTTGCACGGTTTGGGAGACGAAGCCCGCGACGCTTTCCTAAGAGGCGAGCGACACAGCAAACCTGCTGGTGGCTCAACTTGAGCTGAGTTCGTTGCCGAACTGACGCAAGCGGGACATGGCTTCGGGATCAACCTCGGGCAGTTTCGCGGCGAGCGAGTCCTTGATCCGTTGGTAAGTGTCCAGATCGAGTCCACACTTTCGGCAATTTTCGAGGTGGGTGCTGATCTTGTCCGCGAAGTCTGGCTCAAGATCGCCGTCTAAGTAACTCTGCAGCACCTTGCCGAGTTCACGGCAGTTGACGCTGCGGCTCTTGAGGCGGTATCAACGTCGGCGGATCATGTCCGACGTCCATTCACGAAGGTACCGCTCGACTCAAGATGCTTGCGGATGCGGGTGCGGGCTCGATGAAGTCGGCTCATAACCGTGCCAGTTGGCACCCCCAGAACTTCGGCCGCTTCCTGATATGAGAGTCCCTGAATGTCGATCAGTTCGACCACGGTGCGGAACTTGTCAGGTAGAGCTTCGAGTGCATTTTCGGTGTCCGCGTCGAACACGACTTCAACGACCGTGTTTTCTGGTCCGAGTTGGCGACTGCTTTGATCCTGGAGTCGTTCGAAGGCTGTGTCTGGGTCGTGCAAAAGTTCAGGTCGCTTGCGTCGCACCCGGTTGATCTGAGCGTTGCGCATGATGGTGAGCAACCAGGCTCGTGGATGGCGCCCGTCGAATCGGTCTACGGCCCGGTAGGCCCGCAGCATGGTGTCCTGCACTAAATCCTCCGCGTCGGTAGGGTTGCGAGTTATAGACCGAGCCACCCGATAGAGCACTTCTATCTCGGGGACCACGTAGCGGTTGAAAGCGGCATCGTGAGAGCTTGTATCGGCTAACAGTTCGGCCATTAGTGATGAAATCTAGCGCCTGCGCGGAATGCTTTGATTCTGGCGTGGGTTTAGAGCGCAGTGGGAGGATTGCATCGTGTTCGCTGGGCACCGTTGATTGGCAGCATGGTCGACAACGAGCTCGACCAAAGAGAGGTCGTCGTGGTGTTGGAGCACCTTGAAAACTGTCGTCGCTGCTTGCTTGATCTCGACTGCTTGGTGCGTATGAAGGCTTCGTTGGCCCGGCTCCCAGCGACAAGGGCAGGGGTCGTGTAATTTCACTGATGAGGTGGGCACCAAGCAAAGATCCCTGTAGTTTCAACGACGATCGAAGGCGCGCGAGACGATAATGCTTGACTTTGTTGAGAATATCGGCTCGCGTGTTATTCGTTTGACCGCGAAAGTCGCGGCCAACAGACAACAACAAACGGAGCAATCATGAACAAGGGCGAACTCATTGCAGCCATGGCAGACAAGGCGGGCGTGAGCCAAAAGGACGCGGGGAACTGCCTCGACGCCATGATGAGCACGATCGAGTCGGAAATCGGCGGCGGCGGCGAAGTTGCCATCACCGGTTACCTCAAATTCGAGCGTGCAAACACCAGCGCCCGGGTTGGTCGCAACCCCCAGACCGGCGAAACGATTAACGTGCCCGCAGGTACCCGCTGCAAGGTGTCCCTTGGCTCGAAGTTGAAGAGCGCGGGAAAAAGCTGAACGGCTGCCAACGAGCCGTTGCGCCTAGATCGCAATGAACCTGCCGAAGCCAGCTGAGGTATTGCCTCACCGTTCTCCGTTTCTGTTTGTAGACGAGATACGCGCCATTGTCCCGGGCGAATCTGCCGTCGGAATTTGGCAACTCACGGGTGATGAAGCTTTCTTTGCAGGTCATTTTCCAGGCCGTCCAACGCTTCCCGGAGTGCTCATCTGTGAGGCGATTGCACAGGTGGGGGCGTTGGCGGTGCTGACTGATGAACGATACGAGGGCAAACTCCCATTGTTCGGAGGACTCGACAAGGCCCGCTTCAGACGTCAGGTCGTCCCCGGCGACACGCTGAGGATCGAAGTGGAGATGACACGGTTGTCGGCGCGGGCTGGCAAAGGTGAGGGGCGCGCCACCGTCGATGGTGGGCTCGCCGCTAGTTGCGAGTTGATGTTTGTCATTGTTGACGGTGGCTGAGCGTTGACGGCGACTGCGCGTTGACGGCGACTGAGCGCGTCGGGCCTTAACTCAGCCCGGGCCGATGACGAGCGTCCCGTTGTGTCCGCCGAACCCGAAGCTGTTGGACAGTGAGGGGCCTGGAGTCCACGGACGGGGTTCTCCGACCACAAGGTCAATGTCTGGCATCTCAGGATCCAACGTTTCATGACCTGCAGTTGGCGGAATGAGTCGGCGGTTCATGGAAAGCAGAACCGCGGCTGCTTCGAGCGCTCCGGCACCGCCTAGCGCGTGACCGGTGACGCCCTTCGTGGAGGTAATCACTGGTCCCGGCGTACCGAAAATCTTGGCGATAGCGGCCGCCTCGGCGGCATCGTTTTTGTCTGTGGAAGTGCCATGGGCATTGATGTGGACTACATCATCGGCAGCGATACCAGCGTCTTCAATGGCGAGGCGCATGCAGGTGATTGCGCCTGTTCCCCCTGGAGCGGGTGCTGTGATGTGGTGAGCATCGGCGGTAGAGGCCGAACCCAGAATCTCTCCAAAAACTGTTGCGCCGCGGGCTTCGGCGCGAGACCACTCCTCAAGCACGAGTACGGCTGAACCCTCGGCCATGACGAATCCATCGCGGCGTGGGTCGAAGGGTCGGCTCACGCCGCTGCTGGAGAGTGCGGTCATGTTGGTGAAACCTGCGATCGCGGTGGGGGTAAAGGGTGCTTCGCTGCCTCCGGCGAGTACCGCGTCGCAGTATCCGTTGCTGATTAGTCTTGCCGCGTTGCCGATGGCGTGGGTCCCCGCGGCGCATGCGGTGACGGTGTTTTCGCATGGGCCTTGCCAGCCGTGGCGCATCGACAAGGTGGCCGCGGCTGCGTTGGTCATCATCATGGGCACCAAGAAGGGCGACACTCTGCGTTCGCCTTTGGTAAGGCGCCTCTCGATCTGTGTCTCAAGGGTCTCAATGCCGCCGACACCGGTTCCGATGAAGGTGCCGAGGCGGGCTGGGTCCGCGCCCAACTCTCCGGCTTGCGCCAGTGCTTCGTCTGCTGCCGCTACTGCAAACTGGGTGAAGCGGTCGCTGCGCCGGACCTCTTTGGCATTCTCGAAATAGGGAGAAGCGTCCCAATCTTCGAGCACCCGCGGGCCGACCGGCGCAGGCGAGCAGAGACCTTCCCAGAAGGCGTCAACGCCGACTCCACAGGGAGCAACGACGCCTAAACCTGTGACTGCGACGCGGCGACCCTGCATCAGATCTTGGAGACAATCAGGTTGTATGCACCTTGAATCGTCAAGATCCCGTCAAGTTCTTCTTCTTCGACGTTGACATCGAATTCCTCCTCAAGCGCCATTACCAGCTCGACTAGGTCGAGACTGTCGGCGTCGAGAGACTCGAAAGTTGCGTCCAAAACGACTTGATCGGCGTCAACCGACAATACTTCAACTGCACAATCCGTGAATCGTTCGAAGTTGTCACTCACTTGCTTTCTCCATTGCTTTGTGGGGATTTACTAGGCTATCCAGCCTGAGGCGGTTAGCCCATGGACCTGAGGCGGTTAGCCCATTGAAAGGCCGCCATCGATAGGAAGCACCGTACCGGTGACGAACCCGGCGTCCTCCGAGGCGAGATATTCGATCGCCGCGGCGATCTCTTGTGGCGCGCCGAGGCGGCCGAGGGGCACCATATCCAACATTGCGGCTCGTTGGGCATCGCTCAGCGCCGCGAGCATGTCGGTGTCTATCGGGCCGGGGGCGACGACATTCACCGTGATGTTGCGCCCGGCGAACTCCTTGGCGAGCGAACGGGCCAAACCGGTGATTCCCGCTTTTGAAGCCGCATAGTTTGCCTGCCCAGCCTGTCCTCCGATGCCGACGACGGAGGAGACGAAGAAATGATTCGTCCCCAACGCGCTCGCATCATTTGTTTGACGACCCGCCGGGCTACCCGAAAACCACCTGTCAGGTTGGCGTTGAGGACTTCACTGAAATCGTCGTCGCTCATGCGAAGCACGAGACCGTCGCGGGTGATTCCAGCATTGCTCACAAGAATTTCAACCGGGCCCAAGGACTCTTCTATCTCTGTGACCGCGGCATCAACAGAGTCCTTGTCGGTTACATCGCATTTCACGACAAACAGGCCTTCAAGGTCATCGCCGGTACCCGAACGGGCAGTTACGGCGACTTGATGTCCGCTGGCTTGAAAGCGCTTGGCGGTGGCGAGCCCGATTCCTCGGTTGCCTCCGGTAACGAGGACAACCCGACTCACCAGCGCACCACCAAAGTTGCCCAGGTCATGCCCGCGCCAAAACCGGACATCAGCACGATCTTGCCGGGCTCCAGCACTCCTTGGGACGCGGCTTGTTCCATGGCCAACGGGATGGTGGCAGTCGAAGTGTTGCCTGTAGTTTCGATCACGTTGTGAGTCTTCGACATCGGTAGCGATGTTCGGGCACAGACGGCCTCGATGATTCTGATGTTCGCCTGATGCAGCAGGACCACGTCGACATCGTCGGGGGTCAGGCCGGCTTGTTTTAGAGCCGACTTGATCGAAGCCGTAACCGCGCGCACGGCACGCTTGAAGACTTCGCGTCCTGCCATTTTGATCGTGTCGCCATGCTCGCAGTAGAGGATTGAAGCAAGGTTGCCGTCGGCACCGAGATCAAACGCCAGCAACTCACCCTGGTCATGACGTTCCATAACGCACGCTCCGGCACCGTCGCCGAACAGGATCGCGGTTCCTCGATCCTCCCAGTCGACCAAGGTCGACAGTGCGTCGCTGCCCACGTTGAGAACCCGATCCGGTCCACTGGGCAGCATCATCATTCCGTATGCCGCTACGTAACCGTAGGCGAAACCTGCGCAAGCGGCATTGACGTCGAAGGCACCGCAATTCAGCCCGATACCAGCATGAATCTGTGCCGACGTGCCCGGGAATCTCTGATCGGGGGAACTTGTGCTCAAAACCAGCAGATCGATGTCGTCGGGCGTCAGGTCAGCGGCTTTCAAAGCGTTGTTGCCGGCTTCGACACCCATCTCGGAGGTGAGGCCGCCAACGTGGCGGGTGGTGATCCCGGCACGGTCGCGGATCCATTCGTCGTTGGTGTCCATTATTTCCGCGAGGTCGTGGTTGGTGAGGACCTTCGAGGGGAGCGCTGTACCTATCCCGGCGATTCGTATTGCCATCAGTTGACCCGTAGCCAAGCGATCGGTTGCCGTGAAGTCACGCGTTCTCCCTTGAGAGCAAGTACCCCGACTATTTCTCCCGCGAAGGAGCTGAGGACTTCCTGATCCCCAACCGTACCCAACAGGTCTCCTACGGACACATGACGACCGGGTTCACAGCCTGGGGCCAAGCTGAAGATACCGGCACTAGGCGATACCACGAGTCGTTCTGTGGCAAAGAGATGCTCTCCTTCAAGAGCGGGGGTTTCGCTAGTTAGTTGAACGGCCAGCGATTCCAAAAGGCCGTCAAGGTCCGCTGGTGTGGCGACGTTGACGCGGTTGGCCTCCTTGAGGGTTCGCTTCACGAGACCCGTGAGAACATTGCCCGGTCCGAGTTCAACGAAGGTGTCGAAACCGTCTTCGGAGAGCGTTCGCAAGGTCTGGCGCCAACGGACCGGGGAGCAGAGTTGCGCGCCGAGCAATTCGGGCCAGTCAGCAGGATCATGGTGGGCTGTAGCGTCGACGTTGGCGTACACGGGTTGTTCTGGTGGCCGGAACTCAACTTGGTCAATGGCCTTGTGCAGACGGCGTCGTGCCGGTGCCATGAGCGGAGTGTGGAAGGCTCCTCCAACGGGTAGTCGCATGGCCCGCTTAGCTCCAGACTCTTTGGCGATCTTGCACGCTTCGTCGATATCTTCGGGAACGCCTGCGATGACCACTTGGCCGGGGGCGTTGTAGTTGGCGATCCAAACGTCGCCTGCGGTACGGCGACAAGCGATGTCGGCTTGGTCATCTTCGAGACCGAGCAGGGCGGCCATGGTGCCGGTCTGCTCATCTGCAGCGGCTTGCATGGCATCGCCGCGTTCGTTGACCAAACGCACGGCGTCACCGAAATCGAGAGCGCCTGAGGCGGTGAGTGCTGAGTATTCCCCGAGGCTGTGCCCGGCGTGAGCGACTGCTTCGGCCCCCAGGCGGCTGACTGCGTCGAGCACCACCATCGACATGGTGAAGGTAGCGAGTTGAGCATTACGGGTCATCGTCAACTCTTCGGCGTCGGCGTCGAGCAACAACGCGGCGACATCGCGATCGACGGCTTCAGAGGCTTCCTCCACCAGTTCCCATGACGGGTGGTCAGCCCATGGCGCACCCATCTGCGGGCGTTGCGAACCTTGTCCCGGGTAGGTGAATACGATCATTTGGCTTGAGGCTCCCGGGGTGGCCGGCTAACAGGGCGCGTTAATTTCTGTGTCTGAGAGGGATATACGTTATTCGTGCTGTGGGGTGTCTGACTCGCGGGCGCACCGCAGGGTTTCAATATTTGCGCTTTGGTGATCGTGAACTGTGTCACTTTGAGACTGTCGAATCAGCTTGGTTGGGGGCTGCGGGGCCAGTCGGATAGATCCTGAATGTGTCGACGGATAGAAGCTTCTCGCAGTATTCCGACTACGGCCAGTCCAACAAGCACCCAAAGAAGACGCCACCGCAGGAGACGGAAACGAGTGCCGGACGACATCTCGTAGAGGCTACGCTGTGCCTGCAGGCTCCGGCCAGCCCCCCTACAGTTAGGCGCAACCATCCTGCCCGGGTGGTGGAATTGGCAGACACGGCGGACTCAAAATCCGTTGCTTTTCAAGAGCGTGCGGGTTCAAGTCCCGCCCCGGGCACAAAAAACTGTTCAAAGTCAGGACCGGTCAGTCGGGGATCCAGTCTTCGGTTTCGAGGCCGAGCCCGTCAGCGATGCGGTTGGCATACGCGTAGTAGCCGACGACTTCGACGATGTCGAGGATGTCGCGGTCGCTGAAGCCGGCTTCGCGGAGGGAGTCGATGTCGGCGTCGCTGATTGCGGCGGGGGTTTCGGTGAGTTTCACGGCGAAACTCAGCACGGCGGTGCGCTTGGGGGACAGCGGGGCGGCCCTCCAGTCGTGCTCGATGGCCGCTACGAGTTCGTCGTCGTTGATGAGTCGGCGCAGACCGCGCCGGTGGTGGTCCACTCAGTAGTGGCAGTCGTTGGTGAGGCTGACGACCAAAGCGATGAGTTCGCGTTCGACCTTGCGCAGCGTGGCGGTGCCGGTCATGGCCGATTCGTAGAGGCTTTGGTGTGCTGCCATGCCGCGGGGGTTCAGCGAGTGGACGGCCAAGATGTTGTCGACCCGGCCCCATGTGGGGTCCACTACACGGGAGTACAACTCGGCGAGTTCACCGTCCCAGTCGTCGTCAGGAATGACCGTGATTCGTGCCATGCCCCACCTTGCCACACCACGACCCCCGTCGATTCGGGATCGACCGATCGGTCAGGCACTGCCGGGAAATCACACCGGTTTTCGATGAGCCAACAATTCGTCCAACTCGACTAAGGCGGCGGTGGTGCGCTTCCAACGGTCGATCTGTGCGGGCGCTAGAGTCTCCCTTTCCGCAGCACGCAGAGGCAATTGACAGTCCCAATCCCTTCGGATGGGCACGGAGTCGATCGCGTCGTGAGTTGCGGGTGCCGAAAGAATCCTGCGATGCCATTCAATCGGCACGCCGAATGCCCCTTGGAACCGCCACCGGTCTTGGTCAAGCGAGAAGCGAAGCAGCGATTTGCGCCAGTGATTGATCTCACGGCTCCTGACAAGGGCTGCACTGAGCGAAACCTGGGCACGTTCGCTCATGAGTCGCAGAGTGCTCAGATTCTGCGGCCTCGCAGCAAAGCTTCCTCGTCCAGTCATGAGGCATGAGTATCGAGGCTGCGATCTGATCGCACAGGCGTTCCTCATCGCCACCGTCGCCTGCGCGTCTGTAGGCGACGGCTGGTGCCTGTGGATGAGCGAGGACCCGATGAGCGAGTTCGTGGGCCAGTGTGAATCGCCGACGCCGAAGGTTCAGGTTGCGCCGCAGGTGAACGACTGCTCGATCACTGCTCTGTACGAGTCGACCGTCCTCGACCATGTCGGTATCCAAAATTTGGTCGATGCCCATGCGCGCCGCGAGTGTCTCCAAGTCGATCGGGGGCCGAGGCGAGACTCCGAACGAGTCAAAGAGCCAATGTGCGAGCCGTTCAGGATACGGACTCATATTAGATCAAGGTTTCGAGCGAAGGTGATCCAATCTTGCACTGACGCGAGCGAGAGTCGTCGGATGCCACCTCTGGTTAGCTCCAATCGAGCGCGCGACTCGACTTGGAGAATCTGTATTGGCGCCCAGTCGTACTCTTGAGCGGCCGTGGCCAAGCCGTCTTGCTGAGTTGGGGACAGCTCGGGAATCGGATTCGGATTGAGCGCTTCTCCGGGTTCGAGCCCGATCGCGCGTGAGAGCGCGATCAATTCTGAGACGGATCCGTCGAGCAGCGCCTCCGGCTCGAAGAGTTCCAGTACACGTTCGGTACTGAGTCCGGCCACGGCCGAAATGGCCTCGATGGAGTCGGATGACGCCTCGAAGGCGTTGCTGAGACGTTCCGCGGCACGGATCGCGATGATGCGCTCACCAGCTCCATTGCGCGCTCGCGACTCGACAGTGGGGTCCCAATCGGCGACCCAGTGATCGACGACATGACAGAGTTCGTCATCGGTGGCCGCCTTTCGAACACACATCAGGGCAGGCGTACCACCGATTTGGCGGCTCAGGGTGGAACCCGGACCGAGAATCACTAGCACGGGCAATCGCCGCGCAAGGGCCCAAGCGAATTCTTGACCGGCGCCCAAGCTTCCGCCATGGTCACCAAGAAGGACGAGCCCCGACGCGCGTCGGGCATGACCCCGGTTCAGCTCATATATTTCCCGAGGCAAGCGAGGATCGTCCGGTTTGGGCACCGACCAAAGGACGGGCAAGTGCACCTCCCAAGGGGCTTCTGGTGACCCGGATGTCTCAATAATGGTCCGGTCGATGATCTCGCATCGACGCGAGATCTCGGTCCGGTCGTTCGGCCGAGGGCGGTAAGCGCTGATGCCACGTAGATGTGCGTCTTCGGTCGATCATAGAGTTCGAAGGTGAGCTGCTCGGGCTCGGAATCGTTGAAGTCTCGTCCCGTCATGATACTCGTGTCTCCACCCAAGCGATGAAAGCGGCCTCGTCGATATCTCCCGCAGCCGCAGCTACCATCATCTTGATCGTCTCGTCACCATCGGGATCGTCGGCAGGTTCGTTCCACGACGCATCGTTTCGCTCTGCCATTTCGACCATCGCCAAGAACGCAACTCGCTTGTTCCCGTCAGGGAACGGATGGTTGCGGACGAGCCGGTACCCGAGGACACCGATTTTACGTTTGAACCCAGGGTGGAACTCGGTACCACCAAATGATGCGCCCGGGGCGTGAACAGCTGATTCAGCAGAATTGATGCGGCTCGTGCGAAGAAGAACCTCGGGCTCGACGCGCAGGACCGCTGCTGCGATCATCACCACGTCATCAAGCCCGAGGTAGTTCATGGGTCTTAACCGCTCAGTCGGTCGAGAATTCGACGATGGCGTTCCATTGACGCTGCGAGGCGCTCCTGGAAACCGTCGTCGGTGCGACGGCTGTCGATATGGCTCTCAATGGCGTCCCGCACCGCCTCGGACATGCTTACGCCGTCAACCTCGGCGACCATCTCCAAGGCGTCAGCCTGCTCAGCTGTGAGCCTTAGCGTCATTGCTTTGTGTGTGTCCGGCATTGGTTCCTCCCTGTGCTTCCCTTGGACGCTACACTGCCACTGCGGTACTGTTATAGCAAACAATATTGGTATCATTCCACCAAATAACCGCCAGGCGATGATACATCTGGCTCGGGTGAGCAAGACCGCTCCCTTGAGCGTG
Source organism: Candidatus Aldehydirespiratoraceae bacterium (assembly GCA_965249055.1). Lineage (GTDB taxonomy): Bacteria > Actinomycetota > Acidimicrobiia > Acidimicrobiales > Aldehydirespiratoraceae > VXYK01. The sequence goes on from CBDFKX010000002.1 coordinate 2,383,405, forward strand.
CCTTTTGCGTGTCAGTTAGGGGTCCCTGACCCCCTCCCCGAAATCACCCAAAGCGATGTCCACCTCGTCACCTGGCTCGGACTCACCTAGAGTCATCGCCGTTGTCAGCACCATGTTGTCCTTGAAAGCCTCTACGACGTTCGGGAGTTGGAATAATGAGATCTGGTTCTGAAATTCAAGCGATGGCGCGGGTTGAGCGGTTCTTAGCTGATCATCCGGATGGGCATCTCCGTGTCGTAACCGGGTTCGCGTCGATGGCAGGGCTGGCTTGGCTGGCGCTCAGGACGGTGAACAGGCCTGTGACATTGGTTATTGGTGACTTGCGTACCGGGATGGACAATTTCAACGCCAGCGATGCCGCGAATGCTGCCGAGTTCATCTCGCGGCCCGACGTTCGGGTGCTCAACTGGTACCGATCAGGCAGAAACAAGAAAGGGGCCGCCATCGCCCACTCCAAGGTGTTTGCGGTAGATGGGCCCAAAGGGCGGCCGATCGCGGTGCTGGCGGGGTCTGCCAACCTCACAATGGCTGGATTGACCGCCAATGTGGAGACAATGGTCGAGGCAGTGCAAACGGACCGGGATGCGGCTTTCGAGCAAGTGATTTGGCTGGAAGGTCAAGGGTGGGACGCGTCCGAGCGGCTCTTGGCGAAAGTGCAGCCGACAGTGGAACCGAGAGAAGCTGCAGGAGCTGGTTGTCTGCCGGTCCTGTTGTCAACTCTCTATTACCTTTGTGAAGCTCGCAGTGTCGGGCCGGTACACACAGACAGGTGCTGTACCGGACGTGTCGACGTAGAGGTAATAACGTCCCCAAGCTCATCGACTGTCTGGTCGCATCAGTTGCGATCAAGAACGACCTGCCGTTGTTGCATTTCGATTCGGGACTTCAACACTCTGGCTCGCACACGAGGCTTAGGGTTCATCCCGATTCAGGGCGGTGAGCGCGGGTAATCGGACGCGAAATCGACCGCGCCCCCGGTGATCTCTCAAGATCCCAGAGTGGACGTCTAGCAAACAAAATTCGGGCTCTGCTGGCTTCGGGGTACAGTTGAACGCTGATGTCTGAATCGAATCCTCAGATTGAGCGTCGGTTGCGGCGTGTCGGTCAACAGCTTCGCTTGCTTCGCGCTGACCTGCAGGTCACGGAGGAGCAACTTAACCAGCTCCGCGATGAGGCCTACGATGCGAGGGTGCGTGCGCTGGTATCTGAGACCCCTCTGGCAGAGCGAGAGCATCGCCGGGTCTCTCGACATGTTGAGCGTCTGGGCCGTCATCGTGATCGGGTCGTGGAGAGGGTCGCCGAGCTTGACGCTACCCAGGACATGCTTCTCGATCGTCTCAGCGCCTCGTGAGCGAGGATGCTGTTCGCATCGTTGTCGCCGAGGACGAGCCGATAATCCGACTCGACCTGGTGGAAACCCTGCGCTCGGAGGGATACGAAGTCCCAGCCGATACTGGCCGCGGCGACGAAGTGGTAGCACTGGTCAAATCCCACACTCCTGACCTTGTCCTGCTCGATATCAAAATGCCTGGCCTTGATGGATTATCGGCTGCTCAAACAATCAGCAAAGAAACCAGAACCGCAGTCGTTATTCTCACGGCCTTCAGCCAGCGCGAATTGGTCGAACGAGCCGTCGAAGCAGGGGCGATGACATATCTGGTCAAGCCGTATCAGCGGGGTGACCTGGTAGCAGCCATCGAAACCGCTCTGGCAAGATTCCGTGAACATTCGCTGCTCGAAGACCAGGTAAGCGACCTTTCCGAACGGCTTGAGGTTCGAAAGTTGATCGACCGTGCGAAAGGTCGCCTCATCGACGACCACAACATGAGCGAGAACGACGCATTCCGGTTTCTGCAACAGCGGGCCATGTCGTCTCGGCGAAGTATGGCCGAGGTCGCCAGCGACGTACTCTCCGACCAGAGCATCGATTTATCGGACGGATCAATGGGCACAAGAGCGGACTAGGGTCTGCGCGATGGCCAAGCTGATGCTCATCGACGGGAACTCGCTCGTCTACCGCGCATTCTTCGCGTTGCCGACCGACATGGCGACGGCCTCGGGCCAGGTGACCAACGCTGTCTACGGTTTCACCTCGATGCTGATCTACCTCCTCAAAGAGCAGCAACCTGATCGGATTGTTGTCGCCTTTGATCGGCCTGAACCCACGTTTCGTCACGAGTTGACGCCGACTTACAAGGCGCAACGAGAGTCAGCCCCCGACATCCTCCGCCAACAAATGGGTCTAGTGCGCGAGGTGCTCGAAGTGCTGACGATTCCTGTGCTCGACAAAGTCGGCTTCGAGGCCGACGACATAATTGCCACTCTGGCTACCCGAGGCCGAGACCGTGGCGATGATGTCGTGATCGTGACCGGCGATCGTGACAGCTACCAGCTTGTCGAGGACCCCTATGTCAAGGTTCTCTACAACAAACGGGGCGTGTCAGATTACGCCTTCTACGACGAGGCCGGTATCAAGCAGCGCACAGGCGTGGAACCGCGTGACTATGTCCAGTACGCGGCGCTGCGCGGCGACAATTCCGACAACCTCCCGGGGGTTCCGGGTGTTGGCGAGAAGACAGCCGCGAAGCTCATCAACGAACGCGGCGGAATAGATGGCATTTATGCCTCGCTCGACGACTTCACGCCAAAGTTGCGGGAGAACCTCAGCGCGCACGAATCCAATGTCCGCAACAACGTTGAAATGATGGAGTTGGTGCGCGATCTGGAATTGCCCCCAGAGATCGACAGTCTCGTCCAAGGAGAGATCGACCGCGACGAACTGACCAAGCTCTTCGAGTTTCTTGAGTTTCGCAGCCTACAGGAACGCCTGAGCGAGGTTCTCGGTGCTGAAATTGCTGCGCCGGCGGGCCGCGGAGTTGAGGTTCTCGAAGCTGAGGTCACCGTCTACGAAACACCAACGGAAGCGGTTGGCGCTTTGAGCACTGCTCGGAGTGGCACGGGCGTGCTTGCCCTAGCGGTACCCGAACATGGAATCGACGACGGCCTTGCCTTCGTGATCGACAGCACCAGCGCTGAAGTGGGGTTTGTTCCAGGTGCGGTGCTGAGACATGAAGAAGTCCTGGAAGCGCTGAGTCTGCTGCTTGGTGTTGATGGACGCGAAGTGGCCATGCATGGTGCCAAGGCGACTGCGCGTCGCTTGCTTGACCTCGGAGTAGATCTGCGACATCTCGCTTTCGACACCCGGTTGGCGGCCTACCTGCTCAACCCGGCCGAAACGGCCTATGACCTGGACAAGCTGCTCAAACGCCACACAGACATGGAAATGCCGGAGTCCGCAGCCTCGCTGGGGCAACTGGACCTTGACGGAAATGACGAAGACTTTATGGCCGAACCGGCGCGCCATGCATTGGCCGTCGACCGACTTGTCGACCCGATGAGCAAGGCCTTGAGCGCCCAAGGACTCGCCGAACTCAACGATGAACTCGAAGTTCCCCTAGTCCGGGTGTTGGCCCGGATGGAACAGTGCGGGATCGCGGTCGACCGTGAGGCGTTGGTGCGCATCCGTGATGAACTCACCTCCGAAACCGAACAATTCCGAGCCGCGGTTATTGCCGACGCAGGCCATGATTTCAACGTCAACAGCACCAAACAACTACGAGAAGTGCTGTTCGACGAACTTGGTTTGACCCCGTTGAAAAAGACCAAGACTGGTTACAGCACCGACGCCCAAACACTTGAGAAGATCCGCGACCAACATCAGATCGTGGAGAACCTCCTTCGTTTCCGCGAGGTGGAGAAACTGCGCTCCACCTACGGCGAAGGGCTTGCAGCTGAGATCGGGCCGGGGGACAGGATCAGGGCCACTTTCAACCAGACCGTGGCTCGTACCGGGCGGCTCAGTTCCGACGCCCCGAACCTGCACAACATTCCGGTGCGCTCCGACAGAGGCCGGGTGTTCAGAACCGCCTTTGTCGCCCCGACCGGGCACAAACTGCTTGTAGCAGACTACGACCAGATTGAACTTCGCTGTATTGCTCACCTGGCGGAGGATCCGGGCTTGATCGAAGCCTTCGAAGCAGGCGACGACATTCACACAGCTACCGCTTCGAAGATATTTCACATCGCCCCAGGCGAGGTAGGTATCGAGCAGCGCTCAAAGGCAAAGATGGTTTCTTACGGCCTCGCATACGGCATGGAGTCGTACGGGTTGGCGCAGCGGCTCAATATCGCGGTTCCCGAGGCTACGGAGATTCTCGACTCGTACTTTGCGGCCTTCCCCGCGGTGAAGCAATACATGGACGACACCGTCAAGTTGGCACGCGAGCGCGGCTACACCGAGACGTTGTTCGGGCGTCGTCGGCAGATACCTGAACTGTCGGCTTCCAACCGCCAGGTTCGCCAGGCTGGCGAGCGTCAAGCAATGAACGCCGCGATCCAAGGGTTGGCCGCCGATATTTTCAAGGTTGCCTTGGTTCGGCTCGACGAAGCGATCGAGACCGCAGGTATCGATAGTCGGATCGTGCTTCAGGTTCACGACGAGATCATCGTCGAGTCACCCGATCCCGAAGTCGAACAAGCCAAAGAGATGACCACTTCGATCATGCGGGATGCCTTCGAACTCCGGGTTCCCCTTGAGATCGATCTGCAGGTGGCTTCAACCTGGGCTGGCGCAAAGGGCTGATGAGCACGGGTTGATGAGTAACCGGGTATCAGAAAGTCTGGTAGTGGTTTCATCTTGGTAGCGTTTCGGGGCTGTCCAACCGACAGGGCTCCACGGTCCGATACCGCGGCGCTAGCTCTATCCGACGAAAAGAAGAATGCAAGACAACACAACTGTCGAGACTGAGTCTCGATTCGGAACGTTCGATTCCGATGGTAATTACACCCCCCGCCAAATCATCGACGCAGACCTCGGGGGGGTGGATATCGAGGAGGCATACACCTCCGCCATGGTTGTTGTTGAAGACGGCCAACTCGTTGAAGGTACGGTCGTACGGGTCGACCAAGACGAAGTCCTGCTCGACATCGGCTACAAGTCTGAGGGCGTGATTCCCAGCCGTGAGCTGTCGATCCGCAACGATGTCGATCCCAACGAGATCGTCTCCATGGGTGAAACCATCGAAGCCCTCGTCCTCACCAAAGAAGACAAGGACGGACGCCTGCTCCTATCCAAGAAACGCGCCCAATACGAGCGGGCCTGGGGCGAGATCGAAGGCATCAAAGAGGCCGGCGGCATGGTCAAAGGTCTGGTGATCGAAGTCGTCAAGGGCGGTTTGATCATGGACATCGGTTTACGCGGATTCCTGCCCGCCTCGCTCGTGGAACTGCGTCGGGTGCGGGATCTGCAGCCCTATGTGGGGCAGCATTTCGAAGCCAAAATCATCGAACTCGACAAGAACCGCAACAATGTGGTGCTGTCTCGCCGAGGCTGGTTGGAAGAAGCCCAAAAAGAGCAGCGCGAGGCGTTCCTCGACAATCTCAAACCGGGCGAAAAGCGCACCGGTGTGGTGTCGTCGGTTGTTAATTTCGGTGCTTTCGTTGATCTAGGAGGCATGGACGGACTCGTCCACGTGTCTGAGCTTTCTTGGAAGCATGTCGACCACCCGAACTCTGTGGTTACGGTCGGTGATGAGATTGAAGTTCAGGTCCTTGAGGTTGATCTCAGCCGTGAGCGCATCAGTCTCTCCTTGAAGGCCACTCAACAAGATCCGTGGCAGGAGTTCGCCTCCAGCCACCGTGTTGGCGAGCTGGTTTACGGTCGGGTGACCAAACTTGTTCCGTTCGGTTCGTTCGTTCAGGTGGGCGACGGCATCGAGGGCCTAGTGCACATTTCTGAAATGTCTGCGCACCACGTTGATCTGCCAGAACAAGTGGTCACTCCAGGTGAAGAGCTGTGGGTCAAGATCATTGATCTCGATCTTCAGCGCCGGCGTATCAGCCTCTCGATCAAACAGGCCGCCGAAGGTGGCCAGGTTGCCGCCGAATACCAGGAGCACTTCGGCGATCATGCTTACGACGAGGAGGGCAACTACATCGGCGGCGATGAGAGTTCTGAGGGTCAGCAGGCTTGGGAGGAGTACTACGCTGAAGCTGGCGAAGAATCTCCGGTCCCGGGCCTGATCGAGACCGATGAGGATGGCACCGAGTATGAGTACGTCGAAGTCACCGAAGAAGTTGAGGTGACCGAAGAGGCTGCAGCTGGCGAAGACGACGCTGCCCAAGACGACGTCGTGGAAGACGAGTACGTCCAGGCCGACTAGTGATAGAGATCGCGCTCACCGGCGGGATCGGCTCGGGCAAATCGACTGTTGCCGATGCCTTCGTGGATCGTGGTGCGGAGTTGATCGACGCTGATCGGATCGTGCGGGAATTGCAGGAACCGGGCCAGCCTGTTTTCGAGGCAATGGTGCAGCGTTGGGGTGCAGGAATAGTGGCAGGGAACGGCACCCTGAATCGGGGTGCGGTAGCGGAGATCGCCTTCAACGACGCTGACGAATTGAAGGCCTTGGGTGAGATCGTTCATCCGGCGCTCTATAACGAGATCGAGCGACGGCGTGGTCTGCTTGCGGGCAGCGATGCTGTGGTGGTGCTTGACCTCCCGCTGCTGGTAGGGGCCGATGGCACTTCGATAGCGGATCAGTTCGGCGTACTCGCCGGGATCGTCGTGGTTGACGCAAACCTGGAGACAACGGTTGAGCGCCTTGTGGCGAGTCGGGGTTTCGATGAGGCCGATACGCGGGCCCGGATCGCTAATCAAGCGAGCCGTGAAGCCCGAAAAGCAGTAGCCGACTGGGTTATCGACAATTCCGGCGACCTGACAGCCCTAAATCGCAATATCGACGAAGCATGGGAGTGGATCACCTCCCTTCCACACGCGTAGCCTTCGTAGCCACCGAGAGCAGAGCCGAGACGGCTCCGGCTGCGCCCGGCGTAGGCACCGCGCGGGTAGGTTGTTGAAGTGCCTCCTGCGACGGTTCCCAGTGCCCGCACTTCTTTGAAGGTCGTTTCGGATTTTCAGCCGAGCGGGGATCAACCGGCGGCCATTGAGGCTCTGGCGGAGGGCATTGAACGGGGTGACCGCTTTCAGACATTGCTGGGCATCACCGGCTCGGGCAAGAGCGCGACGATTGCCTGGAGCATCGAGAAAGTCCAGCGTCCAACACTGGTGTTGGCCCCCAACAAGTCACTTGCCGCACAGTTGGCCAACGAACTCAAAGAGTTCTTTCCAGACAACCGGGTCGAGTACTTCGTCAGCTATTACGACTACTACCAGCCCGAGGCGTACATGCCGTCGAGCGACACCTACATCGAGAAGGACTCGTCGGTCAACGACGAGATCGACCGCCTGCGTCACTCGGCAACATCAGCGCTGCTGACAAGACGCGACACGATTGTGGTTGCGTCGGTCTCCGCGATCTACGGATTGGGGTCGCCAGAGGAGTACGAGAATCAACTGTTGGTGTTGCGCACTGGAGACGAGCACGATCAGCGCTCGATCCTTCGCCGTCTGGTTGACCTCCAATACGAGCGCAACGACATGAATCTGGTCAGGGGCAAGTTCAGGGTCCGCGGTGACACCATCGAGATCCATCCGGCTTATGACGAAACCGCGGTGCGCGTTGAGTTGTTCGGAGATGACGTCGAGCAGATCACGGTGGTGGATCCGTTGACGGGGGAGAGGCTTAAGTCGTTGGAGGAACTGGTTGTGTTCCCGGCCACTCACTACGCCACCAGCCAAGCGACCATGCTTGCGGCGATGGAGAGGATCGAAATTGAGCTTCGGGAGCGGTTGGCGCTGTTTGAGAAAGAGGGGAAGCTGCTCGAAGCGCAGCGGTTGCGAATGCGCACCGAATACGACCTCGAGATGATGCAGGAACTTGGCTACTGCAACGGCATCGAGAACTATTCAGGCCCTATCGACGGTCGTGGCCCTGGTGAAGCGCCGTATACCTTGCTGGATTACTTCCCCGAGGATTTCTTGATGGTGATCGACGAGTCACATGTGGCCGTACCGCAACTACACGGCCAATACCAGGGAGACCGGAGCCGCAAGGCCACGCTCATCGATCACGGTTTCCGTCTTCCCTCGGCGGCCGACAACCGTCCTTTGCGCTTCGATGAGGTGATGGAACGGCTCAACCAAGCGGTGTTCTTGTCGGCTACTCCCGGAGCGTACGAATTGGAGGTGTCGTCGCAGGTCGTTGAGCAGATCGTGAGGCCTACGGGTCTTATAGATCCAGCGGTGATCGTGAAACCCACCAAAGGGCAGATTGATGACCTCCAGGAACTGATATCTGGTCGGGTGGGGCGCGGTGAGCGGGTGTTGGTCACGACGCTCACCAAGAAAATGGCTGAAGACCTTACGGATTACCTGCTGGAACTCGGTGTTCGGGTTCGTTACCTGCACAGCGAAGTAGACACGATTCAACGAATCGAGATCCTGCGCGATCTTCGTTTGGGCGAGTTCGATGTGTTGGTCGGCATCAACCTGCTGCGGGAGGGCCTCGATCTTCCGGAAGTGTCGTTGGTGGCGATTCTCGATGCCGACAAGGAAGGGTTCCTGCGCAGCGACACGTCGCTCATTCAGATGATCGGGCGGGCAGCCAGAAATGTGGCCGGTGAGGTGGTGATGTATGCCGACCGGGTCACCAACTCCATGCAACGGGCGATCAGCGAAACTATGCGCAGGCGTCAACTCCAGCAGGCGTACAACGAAGAACACGGTATAGACCCGCAGTCGGTGCGCAAGGAGATCACCGACATCTTGTCGATGATCCGTCCCCAAGAAGAACGGGCACCAGTTCCCGAAGCATTGTCTGAGCTGGGTCGCAAGCGTCGGGCAACCGATGAACTCAGCGATCTTCCCGAAGACGAACTGGAGCGTCTCATCGGCACACTCGAACAGGAGATGCACGACGCAGCCGTCGATTTGCGCTTTGAATACGCTGCCCGCCTACGCGACGAGGTCAAGGAACTCCGCCGCGAACTCCGCGACATGCGCCGCTGATTTCGCAGCGAATATCGATGGGACCACTACGACCAGAGGGCGGGATTTCGACCGGGGGATCACTTTGTTAGGCATTGGTGGGCTGGAAGCTGATCTCGAAGATCTGCTTGGATGCAATGTCGATGTTGTCCCTCGATCGTGCGTACGGGAGTCTTGTAGCGGAATGTTCAAAGACGCCATTCCGTTATGAGCTTGTTTTAACCTTTTGACGGTTCGGCTGTGACCGTCAATTCGCCTCGGGTGAGGGTGAGAGAACTGTCGGCCCGTTGGACGACCTCGACCTGCGCCCCGTTTTCGACGAGGGTGCCCAAAGAGCGTTCGGGGCCATAGGAGCCAACGTTCGTTTCGTCGCCCGGTGTCCCGCCTGTGAATCCGGACTCGTTCCAAATAATCTGGTGGCTTCCCCAGTTTACGCCGTCGTAGTATCCGAACCGATCGCTACCGAATGAGAACGTGGCATCGGCAGCGTTGTTGTTAGGAAAGCCCGTCATTTCGACGACGACCCACTCTGTGTCCACGAGATCGTTCTCTTTCTGAAACGGTACGGCCGTGACCATCAGTTCGCCTCGGGTAAGGGTGAGCGAACCATCGGCTCGTTGGACGACCTCGACGTGCGCCCCCGTTTCGACGAGGGTGTTCAGGTAGCGCTCCTCTCCAGGAGGCCCGAGCACGGTCGTGCTTTCGCCCTCCTCCGTGACAGTGAACCCGGACTCGTTCCACATGATCTCGTTACTCGCGTCGTTGACACCATCGTGATATCCGAACCAATCGATCTCGAATGAGAACCTACCGTCAACAACGTTGTCGTCGGGAAAACCCGCCATTTCAACGACAACCCACCTTGTGCCGACGAGGTCGGTTTGTGATTGAGCCGTTGCCACAGGGTCGGTCTGTGATTGAGCCGTTCCCACGGGGTCGGTCTGTACTTGAGTCTTTTCGTCCCCGCAGGCCCCAAGGAAGACGCCGACTGCGACTAGGAGAAGTAACACCGCCCAACGATTTGTCATGTGTCGATCCCTCCCTGTTGCAGTCGCAAGTACAGCTAACAGTATCCGTTTCATGACAACCTCCGAAGTTGTACGGGTTCAGCAACTACTTGTCGGCTGGGACGCTTTTGTTGCACAACTTTGAAGATTTCTTGGAAATTCCTGCGGGACGCAAACAGACGCCGGACGTTGCGCCGCAACCGCCAGGCAGCAGAGGAGCAAATGGCTGCAGCATCAGCATGACCGTCACGGAGTGTTCCACGACGCGGAGCAAGCGCGGTGTTTCCGGTGAAATAGGCGTTGAGACTGGCTGCTGATAAGCCGGTGCGGCCGTCGCCGGCAGTTGGCCTCGGATGCGGGGCGGTCTCGTTTCGTCAATCTGGGGTGTTGAGCACTGACTGTGGCGAAACGCGAGAGACGTAGATCGCCGAGACTGATCCTGACAGTGCGGCGGCGGTGAGTGTTGCTGCGGCGATGGTCAAAGAGGGCCAATAGTTCGGCGAAACAGATCCATTGACGAGGGCGTAGGCGACTGCGCCGACAGTGCCAGCAGCTGTGCCGAATAGCCCGACGACCGCGACCGTGGTGAACGATTCGGTTGCGGCAAGCTGGCGTATCATCGGCAACTCGGCGCCGATGCCGACTAGGCGAAGTCGGGTTGCTGCGGATTGCGAGGCGTGGGTGATCACCGACAGGAGCAGGGCCGCGAACGCGCCGGCGGCCGCAATCTGCATGCCGCTGATCAACCAGGGAACAACTCGGGACTCGTGGCGTTGCTCGTTGCGGGTGGCCACAATGATGCGGTTGAGATAGTTGTTGACCGCGTATGAGCGAAGGACTGCTTCGGCGCGGTCACCGTCGAGGGTGACAAAAAGACGACTGTCCAGGGTCGCATTTGAGGGTGCTCGCGTGCTGCTTGCGCCAAGCCACGCGAACGCGGGCGCCGCGGCGGCTTCAACGACGATCCCGTTGGGACCGCAGCGATCCAGAACCATATAGGGCGCAAGCGATTCGCAGTCAGCCACCCATGTGAACGTCGCCGGTATGCGGCGATCTTGTGATTCGGTTGCATAGACATCAACGAATACGCCTCCGGCATCTTGTTCGAGTTGGCTGAGGGTTGTGTAGTCGAGTCGGCCGTCGACCGTAATCGTTTGGACCGACGACGGTGGCGGGCTCGGATCGCCAGCGCGAGCCGTCGCGATGAACGAAGCACCTGAGGGAACCAAGACCGCGACCGCAGCCAGTGCCAGCAAAGGGCGTGAGGAGCTTGCCGCGTTGCTGCTCAGGGTTCGTCCTACCAGCAGACTCAGGGTCGATTTCCTTCTTGCCAGCGCATTGCCGAGTAAGTGGATGAGCACCGGCAACGCGAAAGTGACGCTGAGACACGCCGCTATCAGACCGGCCAGCAGTGATCGAACGGCGCCCGTACCAGATTGAGCAGTCGAGTAGACGATTATAGCCAGCGATGCCAGCAGCGGGATCACACGCCAGAGCGCGGGCGGGGACGGCACCCGAGACGCAGGCCGCGAGCCGATGTGTTGGTACGGCCTCGTCAACGCCACCGCCGCGGTTAGCGCAACGACACCGAAAGCAACAACAATTGCAAGCAACAGCGGGATCTGCAGATCGCCCTTGAGCACTTCTTGGCCGACCATCGGGACAGACTCAAGGCCCGGCGCGATCAGATACCAAGCCACGGCGGACACCGCTGCTGCGGGAGCACTAACGATTGCGCTACTCGCCGTGCTGAGCATCCAGAGCGACGGTCTCGTCGCTCCGAGGGCAGCCAAAAGGCTGAGGCGACGTGCAAGTCCGACACTGATAGGACCAAGCGCAGCTCGCAAGAAACCGATACCCAAGACAACGACAAGCCCTGCCCCGGCAAACGCCACGATACTGCCGTCAACACCGGCATTCCAGCCAATCCAATCCGTGCCTGGAACATCGACAAGCCGCCCGCGGAGTTCGACCTCCGGGCCCACGAAGCGGTATGCGACCAGTTCGTCGGCTGATCCGACACCGTCGTTTCCTATCGTACGAGCATTGGGGAATCGGTCCTCCAACAACGGTTCGTGTTCGATGCGTCGGGCTAGTTCCGGCGACACGAACCAGTCGCCGGTTTCGGCGTCTGGCGCGACGCCGGGAATCACGACCCCGTTTGTCTCGATGCGCCATAAGTAGACGAAGATCTGTTCACCGTTGAACGAGTCGTACTTCGCATCTTGCATGATGTCTGCGCGTTGATCGGGCGCGGCGGGCTGAAACGAGCGAAGTTCAGAGCGCTCGTTGACCCGCGCCGCCATCAGCGCAGCGCTGACAACGGCGCAAGCCAACACCGTGACTGCCGCCACCGAAAGCGCCAACACGACACTGCGCAATTGCGCAGAGCGATCACCGCGCCAGGTGACCGCCAAGGCAATCAAGCGAATCATCGGACTTCAAGGGGTGTCAACTGCCCGTCTTCGATCACGAGGATCTCGTCCAGTTGCTCCGCCACAGACCGGTCGTGGGTGGACATGACCACCGTCGCCCCCGTTTGTCTCGCTGCATCGCATATCAGACTGACCACCTGGTCGGAGTTGGCCCGATCAAGCGAGCCCGAAGGCTCGTCGCACAAAATGACATCGGGCGCCGTCACCAGCGCCCGCGCCACCGCCACCCGCTGAGTCTCACCCCCAGACAACTGGGCAGGCCAAGCACCGGTATCCGTCAACCCAACAGCGTCCAAGACCCGCTCGACGTCTCCGGCACGGGGAACATCGCCCCTGATTCGCAACGGCAGAGTGACGTTCTCACCAACCGTTAGCTCGGGCAAGAGCTCACCGAACTGAAACACCATCGCCACCTTGTGCTGACGATGCTTCGCCCGCTCTCGTGCCGAGGCACCGCCAACGTCGAGCCCCGCCACCACGACCTCGCCCGAAGAAGGCTCTACGATTCCAGCCAAGATATGGAGCAGAGTCGTCTTGCCCGAGCCGCTCGGCCCCATCACTGCCACACGGCGCCCTTCGCCCACATCGAGGTCCAAGTCACGAAGCACGAAACGCTCACCGAAAACACGACACAAAGCCCGACAGGTGACCGCGAGCTTCCGACCCGTCGAGATGGTCCCACACGTCACGGTGCCCCCACCTCCTGCCAATTGCCGCAGTCATCGGGCCAATAACCTCCATTTTCAAGTTTCCTCATCAATTGAGTGGATGGAGCACATGCGTCAGATGACTGTTGACATCGTCGGTCGTGTGACTCCACCTAAGTACTTGTCGGCTGGGGCGCTCGCGTTGCAAAACTATATAAGATTTTGGGAGACCCGTCCCCGATAGCCGCGGATCGTCATTCGCGCCTCATTTTCTGAGCTTCTACTTTTTGACTTTTTGTGAATTGAGTGCAACGGAACGAGTCGAGGCGGCAAGTACATGGTGAGCGTCGGGGGCTGTCCTCGGAGCCATGTGTTGAGAGGGGCTTGCCGTGAGCAGCACCAGAATTTGCCGGACCGTTGTAATCGCAGCGATCATTGCCAGCGGAATCGTCGGTGGAGTGCAAGCGTCCGCGTCCGCGCCGCCGGCGGGTAACGAACGGCATTGCGTGATTGAGGTCAGCGGAGTTGATGACGGAGTCTTCGTTACGCGCCCCGAGGTCTGCTTCGCATCCCAAACTGAGGCTGTCGTCCACATCGCTTCGATCAACGCAGAACAAACGGGGCAAGGTGGCCTAACCCAGTCGTCAGGCTCAAACACGATCGGTACGCACTACACGTCGACTTCATATAGCGGTTCGTCAGTACGGATCGTCGGGACGACCTGCAGCGGCGGTGTTTGGTACCCGACAGGGGTATGGAACAACAACATCGAGTCGTCACGACACCACTGCGGAAGTTCCCCCACAAACTTCTACGACTCTTCTGCTTGCAGCGGATCACCGCATTCCATCTACAGCGCAGAGCCCTCGTTAGGCCAAATGAACAACCGTGCTTCATGCGTACGATACGGCTAACTTCGCCGGGCAGCGCCAACCGTCATCGATGCGACACGGGCGTGCCGTTGACCTCCGTTCTGAGAACTCGGCCCGTTTCGACTTGCCAAACGTCAAGGGTTCGGACCAGATCACCCATACGGTGCGCGCGGCACCTCATGCCGCAACTGCGGGTAGCCTTGCCGGTCATGGCGCAGCCAAGGTCGGGGTCAGGCAGTTGGCGCGTAGATCATCGCAGCGATACAGAGCTGCTGGTCGACGCCTGTCGCGATCCAGAAGCGTTCGGCGAGTACTACACACGCAACGTGCGGTCCATGATCACCTATTTCTGGTCTCGGACACGAGACCACGACGTGACATCTGATCTTGTGGCCGAGACCTTCGCCGCCGCGCTCGCCGGTGTTGAGCGCTACGACCCAGCGAAGGGCAATCCGCGACAGTGGCTGTACGGGATCGCCAACAATCAGCTCAATAGGTTGTGGCGCAGCAAGAGAGTCTCGTCGAATGCACGACAACGGCTTCAACTGCAAACGCCGCCCACCGCAACCACAGGCTGGGAAGAAGTCGAGGCTGCCGACGCACGACTTGACGCCGACCGGCTCGCTCAGGCATTGGCCCGGGTGTCGGCAAAGAGTCGTGAAGCTGTCCGTCTGCGAATCATCGAACAACTCGACTACACAGCCATAGGCCACCAACTGCAATGCAAGCCGGTAACAGCGCGCAGCTTGGTCTTCAGAGGACTACGCCACCTCAAAGAAGAATTCGATACACCCTTGCATGACGAGGACCGACCATGACCAATGATCTCTCCGACTTCGAGCAAAAACTCGGACAAGAACTAAAGGCAGCCGCTTATCGCCGAATCGAAGCCCGCAACACGAAAGCATCAATTCCTCTCTGGCTTTCCGCCTCTTTGGCTACGACAGCAGTTATCGCTGTGATCGCCTTAGCCGCGTTCGTGGTGGCTGACATTCGACCACAACCTGTAAGCGCCCACCCTTTTAAGATCATCCGCCTAGAAAGCGAGATTCAGTTAGAGATAGTCGGGTTGGTCGAAGACCCTCAAGTCGCTGAACAAGAACTCGCAGAAGAACTCGGCATCGATATCGAGTTTGTTGCGGTGCCGGCGCCCCCTGAGTTGCTCAACGAGGTTCGCGGCGCTTCAAGCACCGGAACGACCAACACGAGAGTCATATTCGACGACGCCGGAAACAGCGAACGGATCATCTTGCCGCGAGAAATCGACGGCAAGCTCATCATCCGGTACGGTCGCGAAGCCCACTCCGGCGAGGACTACGGTTTTAACGTTACGTCGCCGATTTGCCGTGACTTGTGGGCTAAGACCTCGCAGCAAACGGCTGCGCTTCTCGCCGAACTCGCAAACAGTGTCCGCTACGACACCATCGACTCCAGCTACAACGGTCGTTTCGATGTCGCACTCACCGACATTGACCCCGGCTACGTTCTGATCGACGCCTTGTTCCTTAATTCAGACGATCTGCTGGTCGTCTTCTCGGCGAATCTCGACGCCCTCGGCGCTAACCGCCCTAACTGTGGATGGTCCGCCGCTCAGAACTGATTCGGTTCAAAGGCGAATCTGGACACACTTGCCGATGTTGCCGGTGTCACTTCTAGGCGAATTTACGAACGGATGTTCGGTAGTTGGGGGGTGCGGGGCGCTAGAGTGCGGGCGTGGCTGATCGGTTATTCATCGCGGGGGCGCGCGAGCACAATCTTCGTGATATCGATCTTGAACTCCCGCGGGACAAGCTGATCGTCTTCTCCGGAATTTCTGGTTCCGGCAAGTCGTCGCTGGCGTTCGACACGATCTATGCCGAGGGTCAGCGTCGGTATAGCGATTCGAGCTTCCGCCGAAACTCGTCGGGTGCGAGCGACGACTGCCCGATCACGACCCGCTCTTTGTCTAGTTCTACGCCGAGCGTGTAGTACGGTACGCCGGTTCCACGGCGGCTGCTCTGTTGGTGAGCCACAGGTTGTTGGCGGCGACGCCTCGGTAGGGGACGCGTCTGGCTTTGCCCCCGTGTGAGCCAGGCAGTACTGCGCTCGGCCATGGGCCGGCGCTGTTTGTGGGCGGCCTGGGTGCCGGGCTGGGCCCAGCGGTCCTTGTTGGCCTGTCGGCGGCGGTGGTGGGCGTCGACGGGGACGCTGCGCCCTTTGGGGGAGGTGGCTCTACCGCCAACCCGATCTACGAGCCGAGATCAACCGACTCCGCCGAATTACCACAGCCCAGGCTGTTCCCGTTCCATAATCTGAAGGAGGATCAACCGAATCGCTGCGACAACGACTCGAAGCCGCCCTCGACGAAATCACCAGACTCAAAGCCGACAACCACCACCTCCGAGAACACCTCGGCCACCAGCGCCAAACCGCATCCCCGCCCCCGTCAACGACATGTCTCCCACATGAAACCCAAGCTCCCAACCACAACAGCACCAAACCCTCCAGATAACGGTCAACAACTTGATCAAACGCGTCAAACGCACCGCCTTCGGTTTCCGACGCTTCGCCCACTACCGCATCCGGGCGCTGCTCTACGTCGGCAAACCTAACTGGACCCTCCTCAACACCATCACTCGCCGCTACTTTCCGAAGAGCCCGATACCGAGAGCTATGGGTGATCCATCTTCGCGTCTGCGAACGTGACCAGTTCGGCACCGGTGCGGCTGCTTGAGGGAATCTCAGCCACAACAAAAGAATTGGCAACATCGTGGACAATGGCAGTGAGACCAGCGAGGAGATCCCCGGTCTGCTTGTTGCCGGTTCGCCCATCGTCAACGGTCGCCGTTGCGCTGTCAAGGCCGCTGTTGATGCTGGCGAGGATTTCTTTGTTCCGTTCCAGACTGAGGTCGACTCGAACAAACACCGTCTGTGGCTCGCTGTCGATGCCGATCGACCAGTCGCCGAGCCGGTCTCCGGTCGTTGCCCGAATACTCGTATACACCGCATCCTTCAACTCCCGGAGATCCTGATAGCTGATGTCGGTACTCTCAACCCGGATCGGGGTGTTGTCGGGCAACACCATGGCTTCGATCTGTCTGACCTCTTGCTGGCTGGCCCCGACGACCGGGATCACAAAAACCCGGTCTCCGCCGGGGGTGTCGTCCCATCTCGCGAACCCGAGTCGAGAGGAGTAGTCCCCCTGCAGGTCGGCTATGACCGCGCCCGCAGCGACGTCGATCATGCTTCGGGCGTAGTCGGCGTCAGAAGCGACCTCAGGCCGAGGAGCATCGGGATCCAGCACTCTGAGCAGTTCGGCAACAAGGGGCATTGGTCGGTCCGCGATGTCGCCATGGAGAATTGAACGATCAACACCCAGGCTGAGCAACCGCTGCTGTTGATCCGCCTCACTCAACGCAGCGAACTGTCCAGCCACAGCCGGGGGAAGCGTTACCCCATGCTGAGCCAGAAAACTGACAACGTCGATCGAGCCACTCTCCGTCTCCCCAGACGGCGGGTCGGTGAGTCCGATGACATCGGGCACCCGAACAAGCTCCACGGGTCCAGAATCTTCGGACGGATCGTCGGTTTGTCGATGCGAAGTGTCGCCGCTGTCGCTATAACTAGCGCCGTCATCGTTGAGACTTCCGCTGTCAGGCCCGATATCGCCCACAGTCTCGAGCGTCGTGTCCTCGCCAGCGCCGCAGGAGGCCACCAGGCCCGCAAGGCAGATAACCAGCACCAGCACCAGAGGCGCGGGTCCGCTTCGGTGCCTGCATCGCTCATTGCGTTGCTGTTTCAGACGCGTTGTTCGGGCCTCGGCGGGTATGGCGTCGGAGAGGAGCGCAGAGTCTGGCGATTTCACTGGTCGCCGCCGTGGGTGATTAGGACTGGTCCTAGGTCTTCGACAACCACTAGCGGGTTGTGCGCCAGCGATTCGAGCTTGCGGCGAAACTCGTCGGGTGCGAACGACGACTGCCCGATCACGACCCGCTCTTTGTCTAGTTCGACGCTGACCGTATAGTACGGTACGCCGGTTCCAAGGCGGCTCTCGCTGTCAACGAGGTCGAGTACCTCCGTCGCCTGTCGAGCGAGTGCCTCCAGTTCTTTTTCGGAGACCGACGTCACCTGGATGTATATGGGCACCAATTCTGCTGTCGCGGCCACGATCTGGCGACCCAACTCGGAATCACTCACATGCACCACCAGGTGGCCGCCTCGTCCATGGTCGATCCTCATCCCGCCGACGCGAGGGTCCTCACCGAGCGTTTCGTTGAGCCATGTGGATGCCACGCCTGCTGCGTCCTGTGCATCCAGTTGCGCAACAGCACCTTCGACATCCAGCCCGTAGGTGGACATGAGGTAGCGAAGTTCGGTCGGGAGTTTCTCGGGTTCAGCGTCAATGTTGCCGTCGTATGGTCGACGCTGGTCCAGCCGGACAGCCAACTCTTCGACATCGAACTCAGGAATCGCCGCTGGCGGCGGATCCGCCGAGGAGTCCCTAGCCAGGACAAACCATCCAACGAGCGCAAGCAGCAGCGATACCAATGCGACAACGAGCACCTGCCGGCCCAAGAACCGAATGCGATCAGCCATGAAGATCAACTCCCGACATCAACGTGATCGTCGGCATCGCGCGCCAACACCCTCGCGGGAACCGACGTCCAGTCAATTAAGACATCGTCATCTTGATCCGGTGGGTGTATCTCAAATCGCACCAGGTCGGCGGGGTCGGCGAGTATTGAGTGCTCTTTCGCGAAATCGGCGGCGTTGGCGAGAACGACTTGTTTCATCTTGCTGTCGCAGTCGTCGATCGACTGACCTTCATCTGGTGTGAGGAAGTAGGCGACTAACATGGACCAAGTCACTAGCTCGACACCGCTCCGCCATCTTGACCCGGGCGCGGCGCATACCCTCAGAATATCGAGTTGGTCCAACGTCGAATCTATGAGGGATCGGAGTTCTGGGTAACTGATGGGGACGGATGACACGTTCACTGCAAAATCTTCGTTGTCGTAGCGGGATTGCAGTCGGCGGGCTTCGTCGGCGGTAAGGTTGACGATCCGGATGTTGTATGTCTCGGTGGGTTCCCACCAGTAACCCCATGCGGCACGATCACCGAACTCAGCTTCGATTTCTTGACGGATCAGTGCCAGGGCTCCGCGATCAGTGTCGATCGGTGATGAAGTGTCCGGTTGATTGTCGATATAGACGTCCAGCATGATTTGCGAACCGAACGGCACCAGCGTTCCAGGACCAGGGTCTGCTCCCGTCACCGTTTCGTGCTCGACTCCGGGTTCAGGCATATCGTGCAGCCCATACCCGACGGCGAACCCCGCGGCTTCAAGCCGGTTGGTGGCTTCGTCGCTCGACAGTCCGATCACATCGGGCACCTGAACAAGCTCCACGGGACCAGAATCTTCGGGCGGATCGGCGGTTTGTCGCTGCGAACTGTCATCGCTGCCGCTGAAACCTTCGCCGTCATCGTTGTCGATGTCAGGCTCAATATCGCCCACAGTCTCTGGCGTAGTGTCCTCGTCAGCGCCGCAGGAGGCCACCAGGCCCGCAATACAGAGAACCAACACGAGCACCAGAGGAGCGGCACTCCGTCGCGAGCGTCGCATATAGCAGCGTTGTTTCGGTCGCGTTGTTCGGGCCTCGGCGGGTGTTGCGTCGACCACTTCCGGGCCAGTCTGTTCAGCACCAGGCTTCATGGGGCTTCCTCCGTCTTCTGTGGGTTGTTTGGAGTCGTGTCGAAGTGTTCGTGTCGAATGCTGCGGCTAGTTGAGCACGACCGAGTAACCGCTGCTCGCCGCGGCGGCTTGCACAGTCGTGAAACAGGCATTGCCATCGTTCGCGCCGTGATGGATCCCGACAGCGTGTGCGCCGTCGCCAACCTCGATGTAGTGCGGACCACCGCTGTCACCCTTAGCACGTTTCGCGTTTGTGCAGTACAGCCCGTAAAGAGTCAGCGTGTCCCCCGTTGATAGCGTGTGAATCTCATGGATGTCTCTCTGCTTGATTAGTCCGCAGCTCTTGTCCAAGCCGTGCGTTTTTTTCAATCCCAAGCCGACGAGACAGATCGGTAACACATTGAGATTCAGATTTGAGAGAGGGCTTACCTTGGTTACCGTTCGGTAGTGTGTTGCGGTCGTGCTCACTCGACTGGTGGTTGTCGCTGCTGAGGGCAATGTCATGAGGGCGTAGTCGGAGTAGGAGCCGTTGGTCCATCCATTGAGGTCGACTATGCCGATATCGCCGTTGTTGGCCCCTGCTAGCGTCCGATGGTCGAAGGTTTTGTAGGCGCGATGCCCCTTGGACGTTCCGGTGGTCGTAGAACAGTGTCCAGCCGTCCCCATACGGTATTCGTTGTTCTTCTTCCACAGGAAGTTGGTCGTGCAACCTGTGCCGTTTTCTGGGACGACCCATTCTCCGCCTCGGATGTGCGCTGACTCGCGGAAGTCATCGGGTGGTTCCATCTTTCCGTCTGCGAACGTCACCAGTTCGGTACCGGTGCGGCTGCTTGAGGGAATCTCAGCCACAACAAAAGAATTGGCAACATCGTGGACAATGGCAGTGAGACCAGCGAGGAGATCCCCGGTCTGCTTGTTGCCGGTTCGCCCATCGTCAACGGTCGCCGTTGCGCTGTCAAGGCCGCTGTTGATGCTGGCGAGGATTTCTTTGTTCCGTTCCAGACTGAGGTCGACTCGAACAAACACCGTCTGTGGCTCGCTGTCGATGCCGATCGACCAGTCGCCGAGCCGGTCTCCGGTCGTTGCCCGAATACTCGTATACACCGCATCCTTCAACTCCCGGAGATCCTGATAGCTGATGTCGGTACTCTCAACCCGGATCGGGGTGTTGTCGGGCAACACCATGGCTTCGATCTGTCTGACCTCTTGCTGGCTGGCCCCGACGACCGGGATCACAAAAACCCGGTCTCCGCCGGGGGTGTCGTCCCATCTCGCGAACCCGAGTCGAGAGGAGTAGTCCCCCTGCAGGTCGGCTATGACCGCGCCCGCAGCGACGTCGATCATGCTTCGGGCGTAGTCGGCGTCAGAAGCGACCTCAGGCCGAGGAGCATCGGGATCCAGCACTCTGAGCAGTTCGGCAACAAGGGGCATTGGTCGGTCCGCGATGTCGCCATGGAGAATTGAACGATCAACACCCAGGCTGAGCAACCGCTGCTGTTGATCCGCCTCACTCAACGCAGCGAACTGTCCAGCCACAGCCGGGGGAAGCGTTACCCCATGCTGAGCCAGAAAACTGACAACGTCGATGTAGCCACTGTCCGTTCCTCGAGACGGCGGGTCGGTGACCTGCGCCGAAGACGGACTCACCAGCGCCGCGGCGAGCACTGCGACAGATGCGAGCACAATCAAAGTCGTTCTGCGGAAATGGACTCTGCGTTGATGTGGTGAACGTTTCATTGGCTTGCCTTTCTCGTCTTTCGGGTGGATGGAGGCGCACGTGTCGGATGCCATTGGGCGCTGTCGGTCGTGTGGCTCTACCTAGTACTTTGCGGCTGGGACGCTCGCGTTGCATTTTTTTGAAGATTTCTTCGGAAAGATCACTCGCTGGTAGCTGCGGAGCGCACCACCCCGCATGACCAAAGAGAGTCGTTTTCGACTTTTTTTGGAACCGCGTGCAACGGATCGTGTCGAGAGGGCAATTACATGGTGAGCGCCGGGGGCTGTCCTCGGAGCTGCGAGTTGAGAGGGGCTCGCCTTGAACAGCACCAGGATTTACGGGATCGCTGCAATTGCAGTGGTCGTCGCTAGTGGAATTGTCTTCGTAGGCCAAGCCGGCGCGTCGGCGCGGCCCGGGGGAACTGAACAACACTGTGTGATTGAGGTCACCAGGGTTGAAGCCGGGGTGTTTCTCACCCAACCCGAGGTTTGCTTCGGATCTCAAACCGAAGCCGTGACACATGCCGCGTCGGTCGGCGCCGAGTCAAGCGGGCAGGGTGCGCTTGGGTCAGGCACAAACACGATCGGCACGCACTTCACGTCCACCTCATATAGCGGGTCCTCGGTGCGAATAGTCGGGACGACCTGCGGCGGCGGTGTCTGGTACCCGACAGGGGCATGGAACAACAACATCGAATCGTCGCGCCATCACTGCGGGCCCGTGACGGCCCGCAGCCTGGTCTTCAGAGGACTCCGGTGCCTGAGAGACGAATTCGACCCTCTGCCGCACGAGGAGGACACACCATGACCCAAGACCTCTCCGATTTCGAACAACAACTCGGCGAAGAATTGAGAGCAGCGGCCTATCGTCGCATCGAAGCCCGCGACACTAGGCCCACAGCGCAACGTTGGTTCGCTGTCTCAGCGACCGCGACAGCCGCGCTTGTTGTGTTCGCTATAGCTGCCTTTGTGATCCTTGACCTTCTGTGAACTTCGCTGTTCGAACGGAGCACTTTGTCGAACGAATGTTCGTGTATCGAATATGAGAGCGCGCTAGAGTGCGGGCGTGGCTGATCGGCTATACATCTCGGGGGCACGCGAGCACAACCTTTGCGATATCGACCTTGAACTGCCGCGAGACAAGCTGATCGTCTTCTCCGGAATCTCCGGTTCCGGCAAGTCGTCGCTGGCGTTCGACACGATCTACGCCGAAGGCCAGCGCCGATACGTGGAGTCGCTGTCGGCGTACGCCCGGCAGTTCCTGGGTCAGATGGACAAACCCGACGTCGACTTCATCGAGGGGCTGTCCCCAGCGATCTCGATCGATCAGAAGAGCGCCTCGCGCAATCCGCGCTCCACAGTGGGCACCGTCACCGAGGTCTACGACTATCTGCGGTTGCTTTACGCCCGAATCGGCGTCCCTCACGACCCGGAGACCGGCGAGGAGTTGGTTCGCCAGACCCCCCAGCAGATCGTCGACAAGGTATTGAAATTGCCAGCGGAGACCCGGTTCCAGGTGCTGGCACCGATTGTCCGCGGTCGCAAAGGCACCTACGAGACACTTCTTTCAGACCTTGCTCAGCAGGGCTTTGCGCGGGCGATTGTAGACGGAGGACTGCTCGAACTCAGCGAGCAGAACGAGCTTGATCTGGCTCGCTACGAAACTCACAACATTCAAGTCGTAGTAGACCGACTGGTGTTGCGAGAAGGGATTGAGCGGCGCCTCACCGACTCGATCGAAACGGCCCTCTCCCTCACCGGCGGGATAGCGGAGATCCAGATCGTGCCCAGAGAAGGCGAAGGTCCTGCTGAGACAATCGTCTTCAGCCAGCACCTGTCACGTCCCTCCGACGGCAAGTCATTCGAGGAATTGGCTCCTCGCAACTTCTCGTTCAACTCTCCTTACGGAGCCTGCACACATTGCGATGGCCTCGGCACAGTTTTCGAGGTGGATGCCCAACTGGTGGTGCCAGATCCAGAAGCGACTCTCGCGGAAGGTGCAATAACGCCTTGGGCCGCTGGGCGCACTCGCTATTACTCAAGAATGGTGGAATCGGTGTGCAAGGCCTACGACATACCGTTGGATCAACCTTGGCATGAACTCACCGACAAGCAGCGGGAAATACTGCTGCTCGCCAAAGGTGTGAAGGACCGTGTTCAGGTCCGCTACAAGAACCGGTACGGCCGTACCCGCGTGTATCAAGCGAAGTTCGAGGGTGTCGTTCCGTACCTGATGCGGCGGCACAGCGAGTCCGAAAGCGACGCGGCCCGCAACACGATCGAGGGGTATATGCGGCAGGTTCCATGCCGCGAATGTGATGGATCGCGGCTCAATCCATTGTCGTTGGCGGTGACCATCAACGACCTGACAATTCATGATCTGTGTGCCTTCTCGATCGCTGAGGCCGCCAAATGCCTCGGCGAGTTGGAGTTGTCCGAGCGAGACTCGATCATCGCTGAGCAGGTGTTGAAGGAGATCAAAGCCCGGCTTGGCTTCCTGCTCGACGTAGGCCTCGATTACCTGACCCTGGCCCGTGGAGCAGCATCGTTGGCGGGTGGTGAAGCTCAACGAATCCGCTTGGCTTCGCAGGTCGGCTCCGGGCTCGTAGGAGTGCTGTACGTGCTCGATGAACCTTCGATCGGCTTGCATCAGCGGGACAACCACCGCCTGATCGAGACGCTGTTGCGCATGCGGGACCTGGGCAACACGGTACTTGTCGTGGAGCACGATGAGGACACGATCAAAGTCGCCGACCATGTGGTCGATATCGGCCCGGGCGCCGGTGAGCACGGCGGCCGCATCGTCCACTCCGGGACTTTTGAAGACCTATTGGCGAACGAGGAGTCGATCACTGGTCAGTACCTCTCGCGTCAACGACAGATCGAGGTCCCCGCCATGCGTCGTATCGGCGATGGTACGCACCTCACAGTTCGCGGGGCTCGACACAACAACCTGAAGAACATCGATGTCGACTTCCCGCTCGGCAAGTTCGTATGTGTCACCGGCGTGTCGGGTTCGGGCAAGTCCTCGTCTGGTCGAGGAGATCCTGCACCGTGCCTTGATGCAACGGATCTACACCTCAAGACTTCCACCGGGGCTACATACACGCATTGAGGGAATCGAGAATCTCGACAAGGTGATCGCCATCGATCAGTCGCCGATTGGGCGCACCCCTCGTTCCAATCCTGCCACCTACACCAGTGTCTTCGATCACATCCGCAAGCTCTTCTCACAAACCAACGAAGCAAAGGTTCGGGGCTATCTACCGGGCCGGTTCTCGTTCAACGTGAAGGGCGGGCGCTGCGAAGCCTGTCGTGGTGACGGCACGATCAAGATCGAGATGCACTTCCTGCCCGACGTCTACGTGCCGTGCGAGGTGTGCAAGGGCGTGCGTTACAACCGCGACACCCTCGAGATCCAATTCAAGGGCCGCAACATCTCCGAGATTCTGGATATGCCGTGCGAGACCGCACTCGAGTTCTTTGCCAACCAGCCGGCGATCGCCCGCCACATGCAGACCCTCGTTGATGTCGGACTGGGCTACGTGCGCCTAGGTCAACCCGCGCCAACACTTTCGGGTGGTGAGGCTCAGCGCGTCAAACTCGCTAGCGAGCTGGCTAAACGTTCCACGGGCCACACCATCTACCTGCTCGACGAACCCACCACGGGCCTTCATTTCGAAGACATTCGCAAGTTGCTGGGTGTGCTCAGCCGTTTGGTGGACCAAGGCAACACTGTGGTCGTGATCGAACACAACCTTGACGTCATCAAGACCGCGGACTGGTTGATTGATCTAGGTCCTGAAGGTGGATCGGGGGGAGGGTCCGTGGTCGCGGTCGGCACTCCCGAGGATGTGGCTGCAGTCCCCGAGAGCCATACGGGAGCGTTCCTGGTACCGATGCTGTCCGGCTAGAGCCATGATCTCGCGACCTCCCACGGGCTCAATTCCCGACACGCCCGGTTCATACCAGTTCAAGGACCAACACGGTCGTGTGATCTATGTCGGGAAGGCCAAGAACCTTCGTTCGCGCCTCTCCAACTACTTCCAGAACCCACGCAAGCTACCCACACGTACCCGCCAGATGGTTGAGACCGCCGAGTCGGTTGAGTGGATCCAGGTGGCCAACGAAGTCGAAGCGTTGATGCTCGAGTTCTCGCTGATCCAGCGCCACAAACCGCGCTTCAACGTTCGTTTCACCGATGACAAGTCGTATCCGTTCCTGTGTCTGACGATGGTGGACGAGTGGCCCCGGGCGATGGTCATCCGAGGTAAACGCAAGAAGGGCAACCGCTACTTCGGGCCATACGGTCAGGCGTACGCCATTCGCGAGACGCTCGACTTGCTGCTGCGGACGTTTCCTGTTCGCACCTGTTCGGACAACAAGTTCCGGCGACACGAGAAACTGGGCAAGCCGTGTCTGCTGTACCACATCGAGAAATGCGCGGGCCCGTGCGTCGGTGAGGTTGACAAGGATACCTACGACGGGATGGTCGGCGAACTCATCAGTTTCCTTGCGGGCGATACCGATGAGGTGATCGCCAAGCTCACCGCGCAGATGCACGATGCAAGCGACTCGTTGGCCTACGAGCAGGCGGGGTATTTCCGGGATCGACTCACCTCGGTGCGCAAGGCGGTCGAGAAACAGCAGATGGTGTTCGCTCGCAGTACCGATGTTGACGTGATCGGCGTGTTCGATGATGACCTGGAAGCGGCGGTCCAGGTGTTCTTTGTGCGCAAGGGAAGGGTTATGGGTCGCAGAGGCTTCGTTGTCGACAAGGCCGAGGAACTCGACGAGCCGGAACTGATGAGCCGCGTGCTCGAACGGCTCTACTTCGACGACAACCCGATCGGTTGGCCCAAAGAGGTGCTGCTTCGGTGTCTGCCTCATGATCCGCGGCTGTACGAGGAGTGGATCAGCGAGGCGCGGGGCACCAAAGTTGAGATTCGAGTACCGCAGCGGGGCGACAAGCGCAGCCTTCACGAGACCGTGACCAAGAACGCTGAGGAGACCTTCAAGCGTCACCGACTCAAACGCACGAACGATCACAACAGCCGCGCCAGAGCACTCAATGAACTGCAGCAGCACCTTGATCTGCCGCTGGTGCCTCTGCGGATCGAGTGTTACGACATGAGCCATATCCAGGGAACCGATTACGTGGGATCGATGGTGGTGGTCGAGGACGGTCTACCCAAGAAGTCCGACTATCGACGGTTCAAAATCCAGTCAGTGCCCGGTAATGACGATTTCGCAGCAATGCAGGAGGTGCTCACTCGGCGGTTGTCGGCCTACCTCAAAGAACGTCGACTCCCTGTTGAGCAACGTGAGGGGAGGTTCTCGTACCCACCGCAGTTGTTGGTCGTTGATGGCGGCAAGGGGCAGCTCGGTGTGGCTGAACGGGTTCTCGCTGAACTTGGTCTGACCGAAGAGATTCCTGTTGTGGCTCTGGCCAAGCAGTTCGAGGAGGTGTTCGTGCCGGGACGAAACGAGTCGATCCTGCTGCCCCGTCAGTCCGAGGCGTTGTATCTGCTTCAGCGGATCCGTGATGAGAGCCACCGCTTCGCCATCGCATATCACCGTCAGTTGCGCGACAAGCGGATGACCCGCTCAGCGCTCGATGGCATCGCGGGACTCGGTCCGGCCCGCAAGAAACGCCTCACCAAGGAACTGGGAGGCGTGAACGCCGTGAAACGTGCGGCTCTCAGCGACCTCAAGGAGCTGACCTGGCTCCCCGACGAAGTAGCCGAGCACATCTACGACCATGTCCACCGAGCGTGACATAATTCACACATGAGGCATGTTAGGCACACCTAATATTAGGGATGCCTAACATTAAGAATATCCAGAACCACGTAACGCGGTTGGTAGCTGTCCTGTGTTTGTTCGTGCTCATCGTAGCGTCGTGTGGCTCAGACGATTCATCGGAGCCTCTGATCGACGATGCAGTATCCACCTATGCGGCGGGAGTGCACGCTTCGTACCAGGAGAGCCTCAGATCGGCGACAGTCATGGACGCTGCGATCGATTCGTTTCTCGCAGACCCCAGTGCGCTGACCTTGCAGACAGCCAAGAACGCCTGGCTCCAAGCAAGGGAGGACTACGGCCCCACAGAAGCATTCCGATTCTACGGCGGTCCGATCGACGACGAAGAGACCGGGACAGAGGGCCTGATCAATGCTTGGCCCTTGGATGAGGCCTACATTGACTACGTTGAAGGAGCGCCGGATACCGGTGTGATCAACGACCCCGATACGTTCCCGACGATCGACGCCTCACTGTTGCTCTCGCTCAACGAACAAGGCGGCGAAGCAAACATCTCCACCGGCTGGCATGCCATCGAATTCCTGCTCTGGGGACAAGACCTCAATGACGAAGGACCAGGAAACCGACCCGTCGACGACTACACCACCAACCCCAACGCGCAACGGCGAAGTATCTACCTAGCCGAGGCCACTGACCTCTTGATCCGTCACCTTGCCGAACTTGAAAGCGCTTGGGCACCAGACGCGGACAACTACCGGTCGGAGTTCGAAGCACTTGACTCCAAGGAAGCGATGCGGCTGATCATCACCGGTATAGGCGAGTTGTCGCGCGGTGAACTCGCCGGCGAGCGAATGAACGTTGCCTATTCGGAGCGATCTCAAGAAGATGAGCACTCGTGCTTCTCGGACAACACCACAAACGACATCATCGGCAACGCCCGCGGAATCGCGATGGTCCTGCATGCCTCTTATCCCAGGGGAGTGACCGGAACCAGCATCCTTGATGTAGTGGTCGCGGAAGATGAAGAACTTGCAACGCGACTCTCAGCAGAAGTGAACGCCAGTCTCGAAGCTGTGGCGAGCATCCCTGCACCCTTTGATCAGCATCTAGTCGACGGCGTATCCGACGATAGTCATGGCCGTCGGACTGTTCTTGCAGGTATTGAGTCGCTCGAAGATCAAACCGACACGATCGTTGCAGCAGCCGAAGCCATCGGTGTAACCATCCAGGTCTCTTGATATCAATGCCGCGTGATCGTGACAAAGGGTGAGACTTGCTGACGAGACGATGCTTGGTCATGGGCATTGCACTGCTCCTCCTTGGTTCCGGATGTGGTTCTGACACTGAACTCGACCGGAACCTGGGAGGAGCCGCCAGTCGCGACGACGCATCGCAAAACTCTTTCGGACTTCCAGTCTTGGGAATGACAAACGAACAGCGGAGACGTTTCGAGGTCGGAGACAGTTTCTTCACGCAGAACTGGGTGACCGCTCCCGCTTCAACCGATGCCCGCGACGGCCTCGGGCCGCTGTTCAATGCCCAAGCCTGTTCGTCGTGTCATGTTCGTGACGGTCGCGGGTTGCCTCCTGACCCACATGGCGAAACAGGACGCCTCGGTTTGCTGTTGCGTCTGTCAGTTCCAGGAGCGGACGCCTTGACGGGCGGCCCTCTCCCAGAGCCCACCTACGGCAACCAGTTGCAAGACCGAGCAGTCCTAGATGTCGTCGCTGAAGGCACCGTCGCAGTGACATACGACACGACTACTGGAACATATGGAGACGGCCAACCCTATGAACTGCAAGCACCCACTTACGGCATCGCGAATCTTGCGTTCGGGGAACTCGACGAAGAAGTTCTGATCGGTCCGAGACTGGCACCTCAGGTGATTGGAATGGGCTTGTTGGAGGCGATCAGCGCCGAGTCGATCTTGGCATCCGCTGATCCCGAAGACCGCGACGATGACGGGATCTCAGGTCGAGCAAACCTGGTTTGGGACGGCGCAACCCAGAGTCTCGTGCTGGGTCGCTTCGGTTGGAAAGCCAACGTCGCCACCGTCGAACAACAAGTGGCAGGGGCATTCCATGGTGACATCGGCATCACCTCAACGCTGCATCCCGAGGAGAACTGCGGGTCTCGATCGGGATGCGCCGACCTGCCCAACGGAAGCGATCCCCTGACCGGAGAGCCAGAGATCCCAGACGAACGGCTTGGTTCTGTGGTGTTCTACAACCGGACTCTTGCAGTGCCCGTGATGAGAAACACGGATCAACCTGAAGTGCGTAGAGGGGCCGAACTCTTCGAGACGTTCGGTTGTGCACAATGCCATACGTCGACCCAGCAGACTGGATCAGCAATCTTGCCGACGCTGACCGATCAGACCATTCACCCCTTCACCGACCTGTTGTTGCATGACATGGGACCAGGGCTCGCGGACGGACGCCCAGACTTCCTGGCAAGCGGAAGCGAATGGCGCACGCCTCCGCTCTGGGGCCTGGGACTAATCGACGACATAAACGGTGAACGATTCTTGTTGCACGACGGCCGCGCCCGCAGCATTGCTGAAGCCATCCTCTGGCATGGGGGAGAAGGCGAACGCTCCCGCGAACTGTTCCGAACGGCCAGCCCCGAAGAACGGAGCGCACTTCTCGCCTTCCTGGAGGCGCTATGACCCCGAGCCACAATGACCTGGAGCCGCGATGAGAAGTGAAACCGCAATGAAACGGCGACTGTTTCGCTTGGCTGGAGGCACCTTGCTGTGCTTGATCATCGCTGCCTGTGGAACCTCTACTCCGAGCAGGGATGATGTGTTGGCCGATTTGGCAGAAGGTGTGATCGTGCCTGGATACGAACGGCTTCGAGACGTCGCTCAAGATCTTGAAACCGCTACTAGCGCGTTGTGTGCAACGCCAAGTGTCGAGTCGCTGAGCGAAGCGCGCAGCGCTCTGGCTGCGGGAAGGGACGCCTGGTCCTATACCGAAGCCATGTGGGTCGGACCGGTTATGGATAGACGCTCCTGGGCAACGATCGACTGGCCGATCGACGCCGAACAGATCGAATCGTTGATCGCTGACACCAGCGTTGAACTTGACCATGATCGACTCTCACGCCGAATCGGTGCCGACCAACGCGGACTCAAGGCCGTTGAATACATCCTTGGAGACAAGGACGCGGTTGTATCCGGACTCGATGGGCGACAGTGCCGATACCTGACCGGAATCGCCGCGGTGATTGTTGAAGAGGCTCAGTTGGTGTCAAACGACTGGGCTGAGAGTTGGGAAGGGGGCGAGCCTTACAGGGCCGTGCTCGCGGCGAACCCGGAACGATCAATCGACGCGATCGTCAACGACACGGTGTTTCTCCTTGACGCCATCGTCGATGCTGAACTTGGTGCGGCCTTGGGCAAGACCAACGACGAGCCCGACACAGAGGCCATACTGGAAGGAGCCGCCGGTCTCGGTACCGACGACCTCAGCTCCCATCTGAGAGGTCTGCGGGCCATATTGGTCGGAACGGAGGCGACTCCGGGACTCAGCCCACTATTCAGCAATGACCTCAAGGAGCGACTAGGGACCCAATTCGACAATGCAGAAGCGGCGCTGAACGGAATCGAAGCGCCCTTGCGCACACAGATTGCTGAAGCTCCCGAGCAGGTGCTGATGGTCCGTGGCGCATTTGGAGCGATTCGGGTGACGGTGTCGACAGAAGTTGTCGCCACGCTCGGAGTGACGATCGGTTTCAGTGATGCAGACGGCGACAGCGGCTGAACCCAGTCAGCGCCTAGGTCTGGGGGGTCTACCATCGCTACTGCGCGCCGCGGCTGCACGGCCGGTGGCTGCCGATTCGGTGGCGGTGTTTCGCATCGGGTTCGGCCTGCTTGTTGCTTTCAGCTCGATCAGGTTTCTAGCCAAAGGTTGGGTTGCACGGTTGTATATCGAACCGGAGCACCATCTCTCGTATCTCGGGTTCGAGTGGATCAGTCCGCTCCCGTCGTTCTGGATGCACGCGCATCTTGTTGTGTTGGCAACGCTGGGACTGTGCATCGCTGTCGGCTATCGAACCAGACTTGCGACAACGCTGTTCATCCTGGGTTTCACTTACACCGAACTCATCGAAGCCTCCCTCTACTTGAACCATTACTGGTTCGTGACGCTGGTGGCGGTGCTGTTGCTGCTGCTGCCCGTTCATCACCATTGGTCACTTGACGCTCGCGCTGGACGGGTCAGACGCAGCGACGTGGTCCCGGTTGGAATCATCTGGGCATTGCGGTCGCAAGTTGGTCTCGTCTATTTCTTCGCAGGACTCGCGAAGCTCAATCCTGACTGGCTCTTTCACGCGCAACCGCTCCGACTCTGGCTCGCGGACCGAACGCACGTACCGTTGCTCGGTCCTCTTCTGGAGCAGCCCGAGACAGCCTTCGCACTGTCGTGGGCGAGCGCGATATTCGATCTGACCGTGGTTGGATGGCTTGTCTGGAGACGGAGCAGAAAGCCGGCCTATTTGGTCCTGGTCGTGTTCCACCTCTCGACCGGCGCGTTGTTCCAGATCGGAATCTTCCCTTGGGTCATGATCTTTGCCGCGCAGATCTTCTTTGAACCCGACTGGCCAAGCCAACATCGACTTTCGCAAGGTGCGCGATCAGGCATCGAATCTGCTCCGAAGCTTGGGAAGGCGAAATTGTATGTACTCGCTATTTTTGCGGTGTTGCAGATCGCTTTGCCGCTGCGGCACTACGCCTATCCCAACAATGTGCGATGGACCGAGGAGGGCTACTACCTCTCATGGCGGGTGATGCTTACCGACAAGGCCGGATATCTCGACTACCGCGTCACCGACCCTGCGAGCGGCAGAACCTGGGAGGTCAGCCCGGATCTTGTTCTGACCGATTGGCAGGAGAATCACGCTTCGACGCGACCCGCTCTCGTTCACGCAACAGCGAAACTCATTGCCGAACACTACGAGCGAGATGGCATTGCTGGAGTTGAGGTAAGAGCAAATAGCTGGGTTTCGATAAACGGACGAGTTGTTCGTCGGCTGATCGACCCAACGGTTGACCTAGCGCGAGAACCGCGACGGTTGTCGACATCGGAGTGGATTATCGCTATTTCTTGACGGGTTCTCGAGGGTCTGTGTCTGTACGGGACTCGGGCAGACTGGAGCGATGGGGCAATCCGAGTGGGATGGGCATGCGCAGTGGTGGCAGCGGAAGTTCACCGACGGCGTTGACCCCGAGTACACCGAACAGATCATCCCGATCGTGATGCAATATCTCGCCGGGCGCGAACGAGTGCTCGACATCGGCAGCGGCGAAGGCCAGATCGCCCGAGCGTTGGCCCAGTCAGGTGTCGAAGTCGTAGGGCTTGATCCAACAATGGCGCAGATTCGCACGGCACATGAGCGGGCCACCGGACCGGTCTATGCGTTGGCGCGCAGCGACCGCCTGCCGGTACGCAGCGGTTCATTCGACGGGGCAGTCGTCTGTCTGGTCTATGAACACATCGACACGCTCGAAGAGTCATTCGCTGAAGTTGCGCGGGTGCTGCGCCCGGGTGGCCGCTTCGTGCTGATCCTCAACCATCCACTACTGCAGACGCCCGACAGCGGTCTGATCGTCGACCACATGATCGATCCCCCCGAGACCTACTGGCGCGTAGGTGCCTACCTCCATGAGACGGCGACGGTCGAAGAAATCAACAAAGGGGTGCATGTGCGCTTCGTTCATCGCCCACTGAGCCGCTACCTCAATGAGATGATCGCAGCGGGAATCGATCTGGTCGCAATGCTCGAACCCGCCCCGTCAGGTGGGTTCTTGGCCAAGGTGCCCGACCATGAAGCAAAGGTTGTGGCCAACACCCCGAGGCTCCTGGCCCTTATCGGCGAACGCAGGCCGCCCACTAGCTAGCATCGAGCCATGAGCGATCTGGTGGTCATCGCGGG
This sequence comes from Candidatus Aldehydirespiratoraceae bacterium, assembly GCA_965249055.1. Taxonomy (GTDB): domain Bacteria; phylum Actinomycetota; class Acidimicrobiia; order Acidimicrobiales; family Aldehydirespiratoraceae; genus VXYK01. The sequence continues at coordinate 2,416,398 of CBDFKX010000002.1, forward strand.
CCTGTCCGGGGCCGGCCGCACGGTAGCGGCCGACAATCTCGAGGACATGGGCTGGTTTGTGATGGACAACCTCCCGCCGGCGCTGATCCCCAAGGTCGCTGAACTAGCCGACGGCTCATCAAGCGCCGGTGACCGGATGGCTCTGGTCGTCGGCTCTGGCCAATACCAAGACAAGATCGCCACGTTGGTAAGCGCCCTCCGCTCAAAGTTCACCCGAGTGCAGCTGGTGTTCCTCGATGCCTCCACCGAAGTGCTGGTACGGCGCTATGAGTCGAGTCGGCGCCGTCATCCCTTCGATGATTCCGACGGCGGCACGCTCGGCGAAATCATCAACGCCGAACGAGTCGCTCTGGAACCGCTGAGAGCTCTGGCCGATTTGGTGATTGACACCTCAGAGTTGAACGTCCATCAGTTGCGGGAACGTATGACGGAAGCCTTCGGCGACGGAAACTGCGGGCACACCATGCAAACGACGGTCTCCTCGTTCGGCTACAAACACGGGCTTCCCCTCGATGTTGACCTGGTGATTGATTGTCGTTTCCTGCCCAACCCGCATTGGATTGACGAGTTACGCCCGTTGACAGGAATTGACCAGCCCGTTTCTGACTATGTGCTTTCGCAAACGGTCACCGACGGCTTTCTCGAACGCCTTGAAAGCCTCTTAGAATTGATCCTTCCGTTGTACGAGCAGGAAGGGAAGTCGTATCTCACCGTCGCTTTCGGTTGCACCGGTGGCAGGCACCGTTCGGTCGCCATTGCCGAACGTATGGCCGAAGTTCTCAAGGAATTGGGAGTCACGCCCTCCGTTGTCCACCGCGACATCAACATCTGACGGCGATATGTGCTTATCTGCTCTGAGCAACGAATCACACAAACACCAACAGGGAGAACCCTAAATGACCGTACGCGTCGGAATTAACGGTTTTGGCCGCATCGGCCGCAACTTCTTTCGGGCTGCCAAGGCCCAAGGCGCTGATATCGACTTTGTCGCAGTCAACGACCTTGGCTCGCTCGACACCATGGCGCATCTACTTGCCCACGATTCGGTCCATGGACGTTTGTCCGCTGAGATCGCGGTGACCGATGACGGAATCAGCGTTGACGGCGATGTGCTCAGGGTGCTTTCTGAACGCAACCCCGAGGATCTGCCCTGGGGCGACCTTGGGGTTGACGTGGTCGTCGAGTCCACGGGCATCTTCACCAAGCGCAGCGGTGCCGCCATGCACCGCACCGCGGGTGCTCCCAAAGTGATCATCTCAGCACCGTCAGGCGACAGCGACGCAACCTTTGTGGTCGGCGTAAACGAGGACACCTACGACCCCGAGAATCATCATGTGGTCTCCAACGCCTCATGTACCACCAACTGCTTCGTACCGATGGTGAAGGTGCTTGACGATGCTTTCGGCGTCGTGCAGGGGCTGATGACCACAGTGCACGCTTACACGGGTGACCAGGCCTTGGTCGACGGTCCGCATTCTGATTTGCGCCGCGCTCGCGCTGCTGCTGTCAACATCGTGCCCACCTCGACAGGAGCCGCGCGCGCCACCGGTTTGGTCATGAGCGAAATGCAGGGCAAGCTCGACGGCACTTCGATGAGGGTGCCGATTCCCGACGGATCGATCACCGATTTCACCGCCGTACTGGCCCGTGACGATGTGACTGTTGCCGACATAAACGAGGCTTTCAAAGCAGCAGCGACGTCTGGCCCGCTAAGCGGTGTGCTGGTCTATTCGGAGGCACCGTTGGTGTCGTCGGACATCGTTGGTTCGCCTGCCTCTTGCACATTCGACGCCGGACTGACCATGGCGCAGGGTTCGTTGGTGAAGATCTTCGGCTGGTACGACAACGAAATGGGCTACTCGAACCGTTTGGTTGATCTCACCCTGGTCGTCGGCAACCAGTCGTAACTCTAGAAGTGAGTTCCGTTCCTCGACTTGAAGACTTGGGTGACCTCGCCGGGAAGTCGGTCCTTTTGCGGGCCGACTTCAACGTGCCGGTAGCTGACGGGAAGATCACGGATGACCTGCGTGTTCGCGCGGCGTTGCCGACTATGCGCTGGCTTATCGGCCAAGGCGCTTCGGTCACCGCCTGTACTCATCTGGGACGACCCAAAGGCCAGGCGGACCCGGCCTTTTCGGTTGATCCGGTACGCGATCGTCTGAGCGAACTTGTGCCGGGTGTTGAGTTACTCGACAACCTGCGTTTCGATCCCAGAGAAACGGCCAACGACCCGTCGTTCGTGGAGGAGTTGGTCGAGGGTCATGACGCCTATGTCAATGATGCGTTCGGTGCCTCGCATCGGGCTCACGCCTCGATTGTTGGCCCGCCTCGCCATCTGCCGTCGGCAGCAGGTCGGCTACTGCACCGTGAGGTTGAGGTTCTCAGCGGGCTGCGCAATAACCCTCGGAAACCTTTCGTGGCGGTCATGGGTGGTTCGAAGGTGAGCGACAAACTCGCGGTTATTGAGGCGCTGCTGGAGTCGGTGGATTCGTTGATTGTTGGTGGCGGCATGTGTTTCACCTTCTTGGCGGCCAAGGGCCACTCGGTGGGCGCTTCGCTGTGCGAAGACGACATGATCGACACCTGCGCGCGTCTGCTGGCCGGCCCCAAACCCATTCATCTGCCCTACGACATCACGGCTCTGGGTCCGGGTGGCAAACTGATGATGCCTGAGGCTGGAGGAGATGTGCGTCAGATGGGTACCGACTTGCCTGATGGTTGGATGGGTGTTGACATCGGTCCTGGCAGCGCGGCGGCGTTCGGTGATGTCATCTACGAGGCCGGAACAGTGCTGTGGAACGGGCCGATGGGCGTGTTCGAGGATCCTCGTTTCGGTGGCGGTACGGGTGCGGTCGCCCAAGCAATGGCCGACACGAAGGCGTTCACCGTTGTCGGTGGCGGTGACAGTGCCGCTGCGGCGAAACTGTTTGATGTTGAACATGAAATGAACCACGTCTCCACCGGTGGTGGGGCATCGCTCGCTCTTATTGAGCAGGGCGATCTGGTTGGCCTAAAGGCCTTGAGAGGAGAATTCAGTGTCGAACGAACCTGCGTCTAGTGCACGCAAGCCGCTGATCAGCGGTAACTGGAAGATGAACCACAATCACTTCGAGGCGATCCAGACGATTCAGAAGCTTGCCTATGCGTTGAACCCGCGCGATTACGACCATGTGGACGTGTCGGTTCATCCGCCCTTCACCGACTTGCGTTCGGTACAGACGGTCCTGCAAGCCGACGATGTTCCCGTCTCGCTGGGTGCGCAGAATGTGCATATGGCGAGCCACGGTGCGTTCACCGGTGAGATCGCGCCTCCAATGTTGGCGAAACTCAACGTTGAGTATGTGATTGTGGGTCACAGCGAACGGCGAGAACTGTTCGGTGAGACCGACGAGATCGTCAACGAGAAGGCCAAAGCGGTGCTGGCTGGGGACATGACTCCCATTGTCTGTGTCGGCGAGACCCTTGAGCAGCGTCAGGCAGGGGAGGCGGAGTCCACCGTCGCTCAACAGATTTCGGGCAGCTTGGCTGGTTTGTCGGGCGACGTTGTGGCCGGACTGGTGATTGCTTACGAGCCGATTTGGGCGATCGGCACCGGTGTGACGGCGACACCAGATGACGCCCAACTGATGTGCGCCCATATCCGCTCTTTGGTGCGCAACCGATGGGGAAACTCGGCAGCCGACGCTGCACGCATCCAATACGGCGGTTCGGTCAAAGGAGGCAACGCCCCAGAGTTGATGGCACAGCCCGATATCGACGGTGCCTTAGTTGGAGGTGCCAGTCTTGACGCCGACGAATTCGCCCGCATCGTCAACTTCCGTCTCTACCAGGCGTAAGTGTGTCGGTCTACGCGGTAGACCTCACCCTTGGACGTAGTTCACAATCCGCATACACCTTGTTGACAACAGTTGATAACAAGGGCACAATGATTGCGTGAGCCGCAACACGATGAGTTTCGCGCTCCCAGAGTCTTTAAGGGACTACATCGATCAACGGGTTCGAACTGGGGACTACGGCAATACCAGCGAGTACCTTCGCGACTTGATCCGACGCGATCAACATGACGAGGCTGCCCGTCGTTTTCGCTTGTTGATCGCTGAAGGACTTGAGTCTGGAGAGGGTCGTCGGTTGACTGACGATGTCGTTGACGAGTTGCGTGATCGCGCGCTCGGCACCGTTCTGTGATCGAAGTTCGGCTACGTCCACTCGCCGAAGTTGACCTAGTTGAGCGGGTCCGGTATTACCGATACGAGGGCGGCGACGAGCTTGGCGGACGGTTCTTCGACACGGCGATCGAGTCATTGCGAGCGATTGAACGGATCCCTGGCACGGGCTCCCCGCGGATAGGTGAGTTGTGCGGCGTTCCCGGTCTGCGATCCCACCGGCTCGCAGGGTTTCCTTGCGGCTGGTTCTACTTCGAACGAGGCGACCACGTCGACATCGTCCGTCTGCTCGCCTACGCCCAAGATCTTGCAACGATCCTCGGTGACGTTGACTAGGACAGGTAGTAGCCCGTAATCAGGCAGCGATCCGGTGACGCCCTACACTGCTTGACCTATCAGTATTACTAACATATTATTGGTCAGCAAATAAAGAGAGTCGATCTTCGACAAGTTTGCCGATAGTAAGGCTCGACTGCAAGGAGGAGTCTGTATGACCGCACCAGTCCATGTGTACAAGGCCTATATCAAGGCCGGTCTCGACGCGGTCTGGCAAGGCATCACCGACGGTGACCTCACCGCCCAATACCGAGGGCCCTGCCATCCCGACCTGGGCATGGTTGAGTACGGCACTGGGGTCAAGTCCGATTGGACACCGGGTGCCTCGGTCGAGCACATCACTCGTGATGGGAGTGTCGTCGCCGACGGCGAGGTGATTGCGATTGACCAACCGCATCGCCTGGAGGTGACGTTCCATGCCCACTGGGACCCCGAACTGGAGGCTGAGGGTCCGGTGCGCGAGGTGTATCGACTCGAAGACGAAAAGATGGGACTCACCAAGATCACTGTCGAACTCTACGACGCCGCTCCCGACAGCAAGACGTTGGTTGACACCATCGACCACTTCCCCTTTATCATCTCGGGGCTTAAGACTCTGCTGGAGACTGGCGCTCCACTGGTGGATTGAGAAGCCAGACCCTCTCCGATCCGAGCCGAAACCAATCCGTCGAACCACGAAAAGGTATTGCCCGATGCGTGACACCCTGTTGACCATCCACATCTTGGCCTCTGGTGTATGGATCGGCACCAACGTGATGGGGTTCGTGGTCAACCCGCGAATCAACCCTCGAGCATCGGTGATCGCTTCAGACCACTGGCACCGCACCGTGGTGGGGTTCAAGTACTACCTCTACATACCGGCATTCCTGACCATCCTTGTCACCGGGGTTCTGCTCATCACCGCGGTTGACGATTCGCCCTACGAGTTGTCCGACACGTTCGTATTAGTCGGGTTGTTCGCAGTCATCTTCGGATCGGTGCTGGGCACGATCTACTTCCCGCGCCAAGGAGGGAAGGCGGGAGCGGCCTACGATGCCGACGACATGGTGGCGGTGAAGTCGATCGAGCGGAAGATCGCGTTCTGGTCGCTCGTCGACATGGTCGTTATCGTGGTTGCCGTGGTGGCTATGGTCAGCACCTGGGGGGTCTGACCGGCTGTATCCCAGTTGACGTATTAGTGTCACTGAAATATTGTTTGTCATCGCCATCATCGGACTGAACACCCTGCTCTTCTCCAAAGAGGTCGACGCACTCCATACGGCGATGCGCGACGTGTTCGACCTCCCGCCCGAGAAAGATGATCGTGACTATATTCACTTCGATTGTCCTCCGGCGAGGATGGAGCTTCATACCGGTCCGCCGGATTTCGGTGTCCCCGCCGCCGGTGAGCCCACTCACGCCGTGTCGTTGGTGTGTGACGACATGGAGGCGACGGTCGAGGAATTGCGGGCTAAGGGCATTGAGTTCCGGGGCGAACCGAAGGACGAGGGCTGGGGCAAAGTGATCGTGATGGTGCTACCGGGCGGGGTCGAAATGGTCGTTTACGAGCCCAGCGACTAGACCGGCAGCTGAGCACGACGAAAGGAAGTCTCCATGTCAGCACCTGTTCATGTGTACAAGGCCTATATCGGCGCCGGTCTCGACGAGGTCTGGCGCGGCATCACCGATGGTGAGTTGACTTCTCAATACCGCGGACCCTGCCATCCCGATCTCGGTATGGCTGAGTTCGGCACCGGTGTGCGATCTGATTGGACGCCGGGTGCGTCGGTCGAGCACGTCACCCGTGACGGCGAGGTTGTCGCCGACGGCAAAGTGATTGCCATTGACGAACCGAACCGGCTGGAAATGACATTTCACGCTCATTGGGACCCCGAGCTCGAGGCAGAGGGTCCGGTTCGTGAGGTCTACCGGCTCGAGGACGAGAAGATGGGGCTCACCAAGATCACTGTCGAGCTCTACGACGCCGCTCCAGACAGCAAGAAGCTGGCCGACACCATCGACCACATCCCCTTCATCATCTCGGGGCTCAAGACGCTGCTCGAGACAGGAAACCCACTGGTGGACTGAGGGGTCCGGGCCGGGTCCGAACCCCTCAAGACATCACCGAGCGACGTCAGCCTTGGAAGCTGATGTTCGGATCGATGTATTCGTTGGTCACCAGATCGTCGGCCGTGAGGTCGGGATCGAAGGTGTCGAGCCCGTCGTCTGTGAGGATCGGCAGCAGGATGTCGATGACACGCTGGACCCGTGCTATATCCCAGTTACCGAACGTGTCGTCGCCATCGGAACCGTTGCTGAACAGACCGAACTCAAGATACTGCTTGATGGCATCTTGGCTGCCTGCCTCGCTCATTGTCCAGAAGCTGGCCATGTCCTCGACGAGCTTGATCAGCGAGGTGTTGACTGCCCCGAAGTCGGTGGTCATGTAGTCGATGGCTGACTGCTGCACGGTCGGCACGAACAACTTGAGGCAGCTGTCGAGCTCTGACTGGTCTTCGGGACGAATCGCCAGCTGCCCTGACCCTGGGTACCACTCAAAGCCGGTGTCGCCGATGAGCTGGTAGGCAATATCGCGTCCGTACTCCTCGAACTCGTGCTCGTATTTGTAGATCTCGTCGGTCACAAACCCCACCTGGGCTACGCCGTCCTCGGCAATGAACCGATCTGGTCCACCGAAATAGGACGCGTCGATCTGATCCGCTTCGATTTGATCGGTTGCCGCCAGGTATATCAACCAAGCGGACTGGGCGTTGAAGACGAGAAAGGTCGCCCCGGCGTCTGAGACCTCGGCGATCGTGGTGGCCCCGGGGTACTCGAGGGGATCCCACATCAAGACCGCCGGATGCCCGTCCAGAGTCGCCACGACAGACAGGGTCGGGAACTGCTCCGAGAACTGGACCGCAAGATCCGTCTGAAACTGGATGAAGGTGATGCTGTCGTCGATGTACATCTCGGCGGCGGGATTGTTGGCGAGAGATCCCCCGTCCCGGATTTCGATGATCGGTACATTGTCGCCGTAGGGCCCGGCGTACTTCGCTTGGAGGGGGCCGGTGTACTTGCCGTTGGAGGCGTCCTGGTCGCCGTCGGGACCGATCAGGTTGTAGACACCACCGGGATCGGCCTGCGGGAACCAGTCCAGTTGGATGACGATCTTCTCCGGGCAGTTGTGCGCCACGGGTTCGTCGGCGGGTTCGTCGTCGGGTTCGTCGGCCGGATCCGGTTCGGGAGTGGCAGTCGTGCTGTCGTCGTCTCCGCACGCGGCAGCGACTAGGAACAGCGCCATCAGAACAGCCAGCAGCTTTGCCGCGGGTCTCAATAGGTAGCTTCGGGTGGTTCCTTCCCTGGTTGCTAGGTACATGTGATTCCTCCTCATTTAATGGATCGGGGCATTCGCACAACTTGGACAGCTCTCAAACCGTTCAAATCTCCTGGGTGATCGCTGAGTCATGCCATTTGCGAAGTAAGAGGTCGCCTAATAGACCGAAGCTCCAGAACATCACGATTCCCAGAAGCGAGGACCATACGACAGCTGCGAAGAGCATCTCCGTCTCGAGGTTCGCACGGTAAATGTCAAGCAGCCGTCCAATACCGGGCTCACCCCTGCGGAAGAAGAAATCGCCGACGATCGCCCCGATTACCGACAGACCTGCCGAGATACGAAGACCGGCGAAGATGGCCGGCTGAGCGGCAGGGAACTGGAGCTTTCGTAGGCGTCTCCGAGGGTTGGCCCCATGCAGTGTGAACAGGTCGTGGTGGGCGGCGTCAGTCGATTTGAGGCCGAACAACGTGTTGGTGATGATCGGGAACAAGGCAATGATGACGCAGACGATGACCCGCGCCCGGAAGCTGTAGTCGAACCACAGCCCGATCAGCGGCACCAACGCAATGATCGGGATCGTCTGCAGGATGACCGCGTAGGGATAAAACGAGTTCTCGACCCATCGGGCTTGACTCATCAACGTCGCGAAAACCATGCCGAGCACGATTGCAATCGCGAACCCCCACAGAGTGACCTGCGTCGTCGCCCACAGACCCATCAAGATCTCGCTCTGATTTTCCCATACCAAAAAGCCCTCTTGCAGCACGTCATGGGGCGGCGGCATCAAGAAGCGACGCCGCTCGGAGAGCATCACGTAGGTGAAGAAATACCAACCACCCAAGAAGAACGAGAACACGATCAGCGGAGGCACCACCGTCTTCATGATGCGGACGACGCGGCTCTCGCGGGGAGCCGGAGCTGTTGTTGCATCGACCTGTGGCTCGACATCGGTCGAATCGAACGCCATCGGGCCCTCGAGTTCTTGTCGAGCGGTCCCGGCTGTTGATTGACGTTCGCTTCCTAGCGGTGACGGACTCGAGGAGTGATGCGTGACTCCTCGATCTTCGGCGATCACGCGTTCCAATCGACTGAACTCGGTTTGTGAAAGGTCCTCGAGAAAGTCGAGCGCTTCCACGGTGCGATCGGTGATCGGTCGACCACCATCTCCGCCAGCTGCTTGTTGTCGATGCTCGCGGATGTCCGTGCCGACAGCGCTATCTGTGTCAACGATGTCACCTCTCAGTGCCGCCGACACCTCTCCAGTCAAAGTCGCGAACTCTGGGTCGAACCGCAGCTCTTGGCTGCGGGGATAACCGAACGGCACGTCGAAGTCGGCGACGATACGACCCGGTCGCGGCGACATCACCAGCACCCGGGTCGACAGGTACACCGCCTCATACAAGTTGTGGGTGATGAACAGAGCTCCAAAGCTCTCACTGTTGAACAGGCTCAACACTTCATCGGCCATGTGTTCGCGCGTCATCTCGTCGAGCGCGGCGAACGGCTCGTCGAACAAGAACAGCTCTGGGCTCAACGTCAACGAGCGGGCCAACGAGGCCCGCATCTTCATGCCACCGGACAGGCGACGGGGGTGGTGGCCCTCAAACCCGGTGAGGCCAACGAGCTCGATCGCATCGTGGGCCAGCGAGGCGCGCTCTTGTGGGGGGATGTCGTGGAGTTCAGCGAAGAGCTCGACATTCTTTTGGACCGTGCGCCACGGCAGCAGGGTCGGGTCCTGAAAGACGTATCCGACGTTCTCGTCGGCTAGGGAGTAACTACCGCTCGTGACCGGCAACAACCCCGACGCGATTCGCAAAATGGTCGACTTGCCACATCCGCTCGGCCCAACAATCGCGACGAACTCACCTGGCTCGATCGTGAAGGACACCTCATCGAGAGCTTCGGTGCCATCAAGAAACACCTTCGACACATTGTCAAACTCCAGAGCAGCGCGGTTCGTGGACAAACCTGCCACTGGGGCAGCGTTACGAACCCCCTCGTTCGCCATTGCCTCGGAAACTAGAATTTGCCCGAAAACTAGCACTCACCAACCAAAGTTTGCAATAAGCAAAGTTCCGAAAGGCAACCTCAAAGCCAACTATGGGCCCGAGATCGGTGGTGGCAGACCTTTCGTTGAGCAGATTCACACGTCATGTCAGATGTCGTGGTCGGGTTCAGGCGTCGTCGGAGGCGTTGGCTTCTTCCAGGACCATCTCGACCCCGCCTGGTAGCACCATCACGATGGCGGTGCCCCAGCCCATGTCCATCTTCCCGCCCCGGAACCCGACCCCCTTGGCCTTCAATTCCTCGATCGTCGCGTCCATGTCCTCGCACACGAAGCTCACCGCGTGGGCTGGCAGACCAGCGGCCGGAACATCGATCTCCGGCGGACCGGGGTGGGGTTCCATTGTCGCCGGGGGACAATGGAACATCATCCAACCATCGCCATCGTCCTGGTGCGGGAACTCGAACGCGTCGCGCAGCATTGCACGGAAAGCGTCGACCTCCGAGGAGTAGAGGATGGTGTGCAATCCAGTGATCGCCATATTCAGCCTTCCTTTCTGTATCGGGTCGGTCACACCCCCCACGTGCCGACCATCGCAACCATGGCCACCACAATGACAGCCATGTCGACGAGCGACCACATGGCGATCCTCTGTTCGATCGACGCTACAGCCTCCGTGCGCCCACCCTGACGCCCTGGCGCGCGAAATAGATCCCGCTCAGCACCGCTACGCCGAGGGCGAGGAACCCGATCAACACGAAGGTGTCGGACATCGTGAAGGGCGAGTCGTCGACTTCGGTCAGAAGCAGCACACCCGTGATCAGGACAATCAGTTGGGCCGGCGTATAGATGTATCGCTGCTTGATGCTGACGACGGTGTGGTGCCAGTTGTCCGTAGCGATGGCGCGTGCTGAGGGGTTGATCCGGGGGTTTACCAAGAACCCCATCACGTTGGTGCCGAACCACGCGCCGGCGGCCAGGATGTGGATGCTCAAGAGGGTGTCACGCATCGGAGGGGCCTTTCGTGGATCGACGGATCAGCGCCGTGAGCGCCAAATCGTCATCGCAAGCGGCACAGTAGCAAACCACTTGAAGTTGGTTGTGAGGAGACAGACGCCGGGGGAGGGGGCGTCGGCTCGGGGTGGATCGAAGTGGAGAGCTGGCTAAAAGCCGATGCTCTCGTCGATGAACTCGTTCGAGACGATGTCCTCGGCGGTGATCCCCTCGACGATCTCTATGTTGATCTCGGGGTTGGCGAACACCGGTATCATCTGTTCGACGAGCGTCTGGACGCGGTCCATGTCGAAGTTGCCAACCGTGTCGTCAGGACCGTTGCCGATCAGGCCGAGGTGGCCGAACAGGCTGGTGGCGTAATCGGCAAGACCGATGCTGTAAACCCAACCGTCGTCGTATATCGCGTTGACATCGATGATCACCTGATTGGTCTCAGCACCGTCATTCACGTAGTCGACAGCAGCCTGCTGGCTGATCGGGACGAGGAGTTCGAGGCACGCTCTGTCCTCTTCGATGCGTTCGGGCCGCACCCCAAGGTTCTGCGAGTACGTCTTGAAACCCATGTCGTGCAGGAGTTCGTACTGGACCTCCTTGCTGTACTCCGGCGTCTCGGACTCATAAATGTAGGGCTCGGCCGAGGCGTAACCCTGTTGACCGAAAGCACCGTCCTCAGCGACGAATCGGGTCACACCCCCGTCGTAGGAGCCATCGATCTGGCCTGCGTCGACAATCCCCGCGTCGATGAGCCAGTACAGGTAGTGCGCCCCGAAGAACGCCACGATGCTGGTGTCGTCAGGGAGGTCCGCGACGCTCTCGACACCCGGGAATTGCTCGGGGTTCCACATGATCATCTGCGGGTTCACCTCAAGCAGACTGACGAGCGAGACGATCGGCTGGTCCACCGAACTCCCCACGGAACCGTCGGTGCTGGAGTATCCGAAGAAGATGTCGGGATCTTGGTACATCTGCGATGAGACCTGCTGCCAACCGATCGCTGGGCCACCCTCGCGGATCTCGATGTCGATACCGGTGTCGACCTCGCCGCTGGCGACAAGCGTGCCTCTGACGGTGCCGTTGGAAGCCTCGTAATCCAGGCCGAGCAGTTCGTAGGTTGGGCCATGTTCGGCCTGTGCGTGCCAGTCGGTCTGGACGATGAGCGGGTCGGGACACACGCCGGCGAGCACGCCTTCCATGGAATCGTCCTCGCCCATATCGTCGCCGGTTTCGCCAGCATCGTCCTCGCCCATATCGTCGCCTGCATCGTCGCCAGTTTCACCAGCATCGTCAACAGGATCGTCAGCGGCGTCGTCGCCGGTTTCACCGGCATCGTCGCCGTCGTCGTCGCCGCAGGCGGCCGCGACAAGAAGCAGCGTTAACAGCACCGCCAAGAGTTTGAGTATTCCCCTGGAGCGGTACATTCGCTGACTTTGCAGTCTTGGGATAGAAGTTTGGCAGTAATTCCTATTTTTGATGAACATTGGTGATGTTCCTCCCCCTCATTGGACCAAGCGGTCTCCATGTCCTAAGTTAATACATAGAATGCTGTGTGTACAATATCTAAACCAAACTAACAACTGCGACTAGCCCGGACTAGCGCTGGATTGTCGCTGGAAAGGCGAGCTGACTATGGCCATCACTGGGCTGCACACCCTGCTCTATTCCTCTGAGGTCGATGCCTTCCGCGCGGTGATGCGCGATGTGTTCGAGTTCCCGCACGTGGAGTTCGATAATGGCTTCATGCTCTTCGATTGTCCTCCCGCGACGATGGAGCCACACCCCGGTCCCCCCGAGTTTGATGTCCACAAAGGTGATCGGATTACCCACGAGGTGGGGTTCGTGTGTGACGACATCGACGCGACGGTTGCGGAATTGAGGAAGAAGGGGATCGAGTTCCGGGGCGAACCGAAAGACGAGGGCTGGGGCAAGGTGATTGTGATGGTGCTACCCGGCGGGGTCGAAATGGTCGTGTACGAACCCAGCGATTAGCTGGACGTGTAAGGACATCGATACGCGGCTAACCCGGAATATCAGCCGATTCGTGCCACTTGCCGGTAACCACCTTGGTGAGAAACCCGAACCCCGAGAACACAACATAGCCAAGAGCTCCAGCGAGGATGGTGGCGGCGTAGAGACGGGGGAGTGTCGTTGTCCGCGAAGCGTATTGGTCGATGAGGATGCCGATACCCTTGTCGCCCTTACGGAAGAAGAAGTCACCGACGATCGCACCGACCACTGAGAGTCCGGCCGAGATGCGAAACCCTGCAAATATGGCTGGTGAGGCGGCAGGGAGTTGTAGCTTCCACAGCCGTGTCAACCGCGACGTTTGGTGAAGCGTGAACAGGTCGTGGTGCCCCGATTCCACCGACTGGATCCCGAACAGCGTGTTGTTGATGATCGGGAAGATCGCGATGATGATGCACACGAGCACCCGAGCGTTGAAGTTGTAGTCGAACACGATACCGATGAGGGGTACCAGAGCGAGGATCGGGAAGCTCTGGAGCGCGACCGCGTACGGCCAGGCGGAGCGTTCGATCCATCGAGCCTGGCTCATCAGGATCGCAAGCGTCATCCCCAACACGATGGCGATGCCGAGTCCCCAGAGCGCGACCTGGGTTGTAAGCCACAAGGCGTTGAGCATTATGGAGAAGTTCGTCCAGTTGAGGAAGCCGTCCTGGATCACCTCGTGGAGCGGCGGCACAAGGAACCGCCGGTTCTCTGACATCCCGAAATAGCTCAGCCAGTACCAGGAACCGAGGGACGCGGCAAAGATGAGTGTCGGACCCGCCACATCGATCAGAGTGATCCGTCGTCGCCCGGCGGGGGTCGCGACCGAGGCCTCTTCTGCTACGTCACCGACCGCCTCGTCCATGGCGGCGTCAGGGACCGGGGTCTCGCTCACGTGTACGCTCCTCGGAGGGCCTTCGACACCTTGCTACTCAATTCGGCGAACTGAGGGTCGAAACGGAGGCTGGGCATCCGAGGAAAGCTGAAGGGAACGTCGAATTCGGCAACCAGCCGGCCGGGCCGGGCCGACATAACAAGCACCCGCGTCGACATGAACACCGCCTCAGGGATCGAGTGGGTGATGAACAGGCCGGCGAACCCTTCGTTCTTGAACAGCTCTTGGGTCTCTTCGTTCAGGCGCTCCCGGGTGATCTCGTCAACCGCGCCGAAGGGCTCGTCGAAGAGGAAGAGGGGTGGTCTGAGAGTCAGGGTCCGGGCCAGCGAAACGCGCATCTTCATACCGCCCGACAGCGATTTCGGGTAGTGCTTCTCGAAGCCGTTGAGCCCGACCAGATCGATGACGGCCGCTGCGAGCGCTTGTCGTTCGGCCTTCTTGTAACCGTGGAGTTCGGGTAGCAACTCGACGTTGCCCTGTACGGTCCGCCATGGCATGAGGGTCGCGTCCTGGAACACATAGCCGATCCGTTCCTGGTCCACCTCGACTGATCCGCTGGAGGGATCGAGTAGCCCGGAGGCAATTCTCAACAGTGTCGACTTGCCGCAACCGGACGGGCCGACGATCGTGACGAACTCGCCCGGTTCGACGGAGAACGAGACGTTGTTCAGCGCCTCGGTGCCGTCGGGGAACACCATCGACACTCGGTCGAACTCCAGCGCTGATCCATCCACGTCGGCCAAAACGCTCTCGGACCGCACGCTCTCCATATACAGAAAGTTAACACACAGCAAGTGGAGTGTACGAAGCCTAAATAAAGTTAGGGGTTGATGCACAATCACGTGTGGTGCGTCATTGAGCGGCGATGATTGCGACCTCCAAGAGCCATGCAGGTTGAGCTAGTTCCGGCACGGTCACGAGCGTGGAGGCGGCGCGGTGATCTCCGAGAGCAGTGTCGCGAGCGGCCATGACTGGCCCCAGTTCTTCCCCGGCGACGACGTAGGTCGTCACCGAGACGATGTCATCGACGAACATTTTGGCGTCGGCCAAGATTGCGTGGAGATTGGCCCACACCACCGAGGCTTGCTCTTCGATGTCGTCGGGCACGCTTCCGTCGGCACGGACGGGAACTACGCCAGAGGTGTGGAGCAGTCTCGACGGGCGGTCACTCAAGACCGCGTGAACGTAGTTCGCGGCCGGCGGAGCGATCTCGGTGGGGGACACCGCGCGATTCATGTTGACACTCCTTCTGTGATCACCTTCGGTACCTGCTTCTTCGAAGGTGGAGTCATTGGACCACACCGACGATCACATATGCCAATTTCTGTTCGATGAGACTTAAGTACCCGACTACACTTCGGTAAGTCATGCTCGCACCGACGCTCCTGGCCCAGTCATGAGGAACGACCTCGACGGCGGACCCGGCTTCAGCAGAGGCACCGGCATCTGGTCGAGGGTGTACCTGCGGATCACCGTCGCCAACCTGACCATTGCGGCGGTCGTCGGATTCGGCGGACTCTCCCTAGTCGCCGCCCTGTCGACAATCGCGGAGGATCTCGGTCGAGTCGCCTTGTTGCCCTGGGTGTTCACTGGCTACTTCGCCACATCAGCAATCGCAGTCGTGGTCGCCGGCCCCGTCATCGATGCCGTCGGGGTGCGTCGAACCTTCCGCTTCACTGGGATCTGGCTTCTGCTGTTCACAGCCGCGGCCGCGGCGGCACCGTCGATGCCGATGCTTGTTCTGGCGCGCACGCTCCAGGGGTTTGGCGAAGGACTCGCCTTCGCTGTCTCGACCGCGACAATCGGTCTGGCCTATCCCCACAAGCTTCGCCCCCGCGCCTTCGCAGCGCAGTCGGTGATGTTCGGGGCGATGGGACTCGGAGGCCCGGCGTTGGCAGGCATCATGCTGGCCCTCGGTGGGTGGAGGATCGTCTTCGTTGTCCAACTGCCGCTGATAATGATCGCGCTGGCAACAGGTTGGGTGACGTTGCCCACGACCCGTGACCGCCCGGCCCGGATCCAGACCGACTGGAGGGGAACCGGGCTGCTAGTCCTCCTTATCGTCTGCTCGTTGACGGCCGTATCTCAGGTCGGGGTGCGCTGGTGGGCTGTTGCTGCGGCGATCGCCGCGACCGCAGTGGTGGCGAGGACGTACTGGCGCCACAGTGGCCGTGTCGATGAACCGGTGCTGACCCGCGAACACCTGACCCGATTCCCGCTGATGTGGATACATGCAATTTCCGGCCTGGCGATCTTCATTGCGATCGCGTCAGATAATTTCCTGCCCCTCTACGTCCAGACCGCCCGTGGTCGATCGGTGGAGTTCGCGGCCTTTACGCTGGTGTTCTTGGCTGTGGGTTGGACCGCGGGATCGCTCGCCTACAGTCGACTGCTCAACGATTGGCGCGAATCCGAGGTGATTCGGCTCGGCTGTCGGCTCCTCTTCCCGTCCTTGGTCCTGGCCGGTACTACCGTCGCCCTCGTCAGTTGGCCCCTGCCCGTGTTGTTCGGGGCCCTGACGTTCATCGGTGTGTCCCTCGGTTTGGTGAGCACAGCAGGGCTCACGCTTCTCCAAGCCAATGGTGAACAAGCGGAGATGGGCCGTCTGTCTGCCGCCCATGAGTTCGTCCGACAACTCGGCATCATGTACGGCGTGGCCCTCGCGGGTGCCGTCGTTCTTCTGGTCGTTGACCTCCAGGTCGGCGACGTGGAGGCGGTGCGCGAGGTCATCGCCGGTCAGGATGTCGTTCTTGCCGCCAAGACCAACGACGCGATCCGCCACGGTGTCACGTGGGTCTACGCCGTAACCGGGACGATCGCGGTGGGATGCCTGCTGGTCGCAAGGTCCCTCGTCCGGCGGACCCGGCGGTTGACCGTCTGACTCGACACCACTTTTACGGTTGTCCGAAGGCCCTTACAACTGGGGTGGCGTCATCATGCAGATGAACGTAGCCGTCTTGTCCGTCGGGTTGGCGACCTCATGCAGCCGGCTGCTCTCGAAGTGGATCGCGTCGCCCTCGTCCAACACGAAGCACTCGTCATTGGTGAGGGTGATCTCAATGGCCCCTCCCAGCACGTAGTACCACTCCTCGCGGGCCCGCTCGAGACGGACCGCCGGCAACCGCTCGCCGGGGGTCATCGTGCGGTGGAACGGCAGCATCTGCCAGTCCCGATAAGGCGTCAGCAACACGGCCTCGACGCCTGTATCCATCCACGGGACCGCAATCCGCTCGTCGGCGCGCACGACGGGATTGCTGGCATGGGTGCTCAAGAGCTGGAACAGCGGAAAGCGCAGAACCTCCGCGATGCGTCCGAGAGACTTGAGCGAAGGTGACACATGGTCGTTCTCCACTTGTGACAAAAACCCGCTTGTCAGCTCGGCCTCTTCGGCGAGTTCTCGCAGTGTCATGCCGAGTTCGTTGCGCCGTCGGCGCAGTGCGGCCCCTACGCTCATGCTTGAAGTCTCCCTTGTTGCTTGCTAGGTGTCAGCAGTATTCGCTTACTGTAATCCACCTGAGTATGGTCGTTGTGCACCGGATGTCGGCGCGTCTCGTCGGTGTCATCGGCCGAAGTCGAAGGTCTTGACCTCCTGCATGGCTTCGCTCAGCACGGCGACGGAATGTTCGAAGAGTTGCTTGCCTCGCTCGGCGGTGGCACCGGTCGGGTCTCCTATATACCCGTCGGGGTTGAAGTCGTTGGACAGCCAACCGAATGAGACTGAGCCGCCGAACTTCACATGGGTATTCTCGTCGAGGGCCTCCGGCACCCGCCGTTTTGCCTTGTCGAGTTGGACCTGGTCTGGTCTGAGGTGCATGAAGACCGATGTTTCGTCGAGTCCGCCGTGAATGCCCATCCCCAGTTCGTTCTGGGTTGACGGTCCTCCGTAGGCGGGAGGGAGCGCGGGATGCATCAGAAACGTTTTTAAGCCGAACTCGAGACGGAGCTCCCGTAGAGCTGTCTCAAGATGGCTGGTGTTGCCCCCGTGTCCGTTGAGCAGCACGAGGCGCTCGGCGTCCGTTGAGCTGATCGAGCGGCCGATGTCTCGCAGCATCGCCAGCAGGGTGTCGGGGGAGAGGAAAAGCGTGCCCGCCGACCAGGCGTGCTCGTTCGATTTGGAGATCGAGATGGTGGGTAGCTGCCAGATGTCGAGTTCGTCGCCGCATTCGTCGACGATCGCGGTGGCGGTCTCGTGGGCGATTACATGGTCAACAGAGAGGGGAAGGTGGGGGCCGTGCTGTTCGACAGCGCCGACAGGCAGCAGGAGAATGGAGGAAGCCGAGACCTCGTTGGCGACTTCCGGGCCGGTCAGATCTTCGTAGCGGCGGCTCACGATTCCGACGGTTGTGGGTTGACTTGGAAGAAGTTGAGTTGGTTTCCGTGGGGGTCGGCAATAAATACGCTTCGGTGACCCCATGGCATGTCAGCAGGCTCTTGAGGATCGGCTCCCGCGGCCACAAGTCGGGCGTACTCGGCGTCGGCGTCGGCGACCTCTATGGCGAGTTGTGTACCGGATTCGACCCAGTCCCCTTCGAAGAACTCGACGAGTGTTCCCTCCCAAGCGAACAGACATCCCCGCGCCGTGGGTCCGCCCCAAGATTCGGCTATCTCGAGCCCGAGGACATCGGAATAGAAGGCCACGCTGTCGTCGTAGCGGTCGGTCTGGAAAACGACCCGGAGTTGACGCACTTCGTGACTATAGCACGGGCTAGCGATGTTTGCTAGTTGCAAACTTTGCTTGGTACAGTAGTTTGTTCGGTTACGAGGAAGCATGACGAACTTGGACGCGATAAACGAACAGGAGCCGAATGGCTGACGCAGATGTCATCGTCGTTGGCGCTGGCCACAATGGCCTAATTTGCGCGTGCTATCTGGCTCGGGCCGGGTTCGACACACTGTTGCTGGAGTCACGTCCAACAGTGGGCGGCTGCTCTTCCACCGTGTCAGACCTGGGTGCTCGGTTCAACATCTGTGGCTGTGAACACTCTGTGATCCGCTCGATGGACGTGATCGACGAGCTTGGCCTCGTCGCCCACGGCCTCCACTACCTCGAGGCCGAGGCAAATTCTGTCAACGTGTTCCACGACGACTCCGAGCCATGGGTCCACTACCACGACCCCGAGCAGACCATCGACGACCTCGCGGCAACTTACCCGACCCAGGTCGATGGCTATCGGCGCTACCTGGCTGACGCCATGCCCGTCGCTGAGTTGGCGCTTGAGATCGCCCGGACCCGTCCGTCAGCTCGGGGGATCTCCGCCGTACTTGCCAAGCGGGGACGGGCCACGGCTCGGTTCATGAACTGGTCCAAACGCAGCGTCAATGACATCATGGCCGACTACTTCGACGACTGGCGAGTGACGATGCCGTCGATCTCCCACGCACCGACCGCTTGGGGTCTCGGGCCCGACATGAAAGGCACCGGGCTCGCGGCTCTCAACTTCGCCTCCTACCATCTCATGCACCAAGGTCGGCCCCGCGGCGGCAGCGGGGCGCTGGGCAACGCGATTCGGGCTAGTTTTGAAGCCGCGGGTGGTCGTGTCCGATGTGACAGTCGCGTTGACCAACTGATTGTTCGCGGTGGCGGGATCAAGGGTGTGAGGCTCTCAGACGGGACGGAACTCGTCTCCGATGTGGTTGTGGCCTCCTGTGACCCGCACCGCGTGTTCGTTGACTGGATCGACGAGCCCCCTCCGGCTGCGCGCCGGACGGTGCAGCGCTGGCGAAACCGATACATCGACGAAGGCTGCGCATCGAAGCTCGACGCGGTCCTGACCGGACTGCCACGGTTCAAGGGAGCGGATCGGTTGGAGGCTCGCCTCCCTGGGTTGGACATCTGCAACCCGGCCATGATCGTGTCTCTGCGGCCCGACGAGTTGGAGACTGCCAATCGTCTTCGCGAGGAGGGGTTGGCGTCTGATCGACCGACGCTGGTGATGAACTATCCGTCCGTGCTCGATGCCGAGATGAGTCCGGGGGACGGCCGCCACGTCCTGAGCCTCGAGATATTTTTTACTCCCTACTCAGTACCCGGAGGCTGGTCCGACTCGAAGGAACCGGAGCGTTGGCTTGAGCTGTGGGCCGGACTCATGGAACCAGGCGCCCTGGACCTGGTGGAGTCGTGGCGAGCGATGACGCCGGATCGCTACGAGGCCGAGTTCTCGTTGCATCGTGGCAAGACACCCTCCTACGACGGTTCGCCGCTGGCGACTTTTCTGGGGAGACCGCGTGAGACGACTCGCTACCGTACGCCGATCCCCGGTCTGTATCTTTCGGGCGCTGCCACCTTCCCGGGATCGGGAATTGTGGGAGCCCCGGGACGCAATACCGCCGATGTTGTGGAGCGCGACCTGAAAGGTCCGGTCGGTCAACGGATCAGCTCGATGAGGCGACGACAGTCGCGGCTACGCGACCGCTAGCGAAACGATCATTCTGCGATGAGCAAACCCGAAGGGATCCGAAACATATGACCCAGAGCGAGGTCTACGAGTCCCCAGTCGATGGCGGGTTGGCGCGAGTCGAAGCGGCGTCGGAAGCCGCGTACCACGACGCATGGGTTGAACACGCGCTTCCCCGGGAGCCTGATCTGCTTGCCATGGCCATCAGCGGCGGTTTGATCGCGGACCGGTTGGCCTGGGTGTTTGTGGCGGGTTATCAGGCTGCATGCCGACATGTGTTCCCCACGGCGACGCTGCGGTCATGGGTCTCCTACGCGGCGACCGAGGACCGTGAGAACGACCCGCCGCTGCCCGGCGTCAGCCTCACTGGGCTACCTTCGGCCGGAACTCTGTCGGGGAACAAAGCTTGGATTGCCGCGGCAAGAAGCGTGGGCCAACTTGTGGTCAGGGTCGGAACCGGACCAGAGGCAACGTACTTTGTCATGGATCGTGATCGACCTGGCCTGACCATCGAACCGAAACCGCGAGACTTTCTGGCCAATCTGAGCCAGGGCCGGGCCAGCTTCGAGGAAACCCCGGTGACCAGTGCTGATGTTGTCGACGGGGACCGCATCGCGCTGCTCAGATTTGTGGAACCTTTGTACGTCTACGCGGCTTTTTGCGGATTTGTGCTTGGGGGTACCACCGAGTCCGATCTCCTGTCCGCATGCCATGCTT
Organism: Candidatus Aldehydirespiratoraceae bacterium; assembly: GCA_965249055.1. GTDB lineage: Bacteria > Actinomycetota > Acidimicrobiia > Acidimicrobiales > Aldehydirespiratoraceae > VXYK01. The sequence goes on from CBDFKX010000002.1 coordinate 2,437,246, forward strand.
GCCGGCTCGGCGTCGAATCGGCCCTCGCCGCCATACAAGCTGGCGAAGTCGACACGGTCAAGCAGGACAATGCCGATGCGCTAGCCCAGGATCTGCTCGTTCGCCTCAATGGGAACCGGGCGGGCGCTGCGGGTGCCTGGGAGACTGATCAGAAGATCGTGGCGATGTACTCGAGCGACGTTGATCTCGACATCCCTCACTGAACTGATTGGGTTACCGGTCGGTCAGTCGGGTCGAAGGATCTGAGTGCTCTGATCGGCCGAAGCCACGAGTTCACCGCGGTGGTAGACGCGTCGCGACATCGGTGCGTCGGCAATGGCCTCGCGGCGCGACGCGGCATCGATCACCAGCAGATCGGCGGGCGCGCCCGAGGCGATGTCGATTCTCGGCAGGCCGATGCCCTCGCGAGCGTCGTTGCTGACCATCCGGTAGGCGTCATCGGGGAACTGATGGCCGGCCATCACCAACAGAGCGGCGGTTTCCAAGGGATCGCTTCGGCCAACCTGGTTGTAGATGTCCTGCACGTTGTCAGCGCCGGCCGCGACCGCCACCCCGGCGTCGCGTAGGGCGCGAAGCGCAGTCAGGCCGCGGGGGGTGCCCGATGGGTGATCGCGGCCCTGAAGATAAAGGTTGGTTTGGGGAAGCGGGAACACCGTGATCCCAGCTTCGGCGATTTCTGAGGCCACTTCAGCCTGGGTCTGCGGGGTCTGCATCCCGAGGCTCACGCAATGGCTGGCCGCTACGCCGTGTTCGAAGCAGCGCTCGGTCACCTGGCGAGCGAGTTCGCGAACGTCGAGCGATGAGGGGTCGAGCGTTTCGTCGATGTGGAGATCGACCCCGACGCCAGCGTCGGTAGCAGCGTCAAGCGCGTTGCTGATGAAGCCGGCAGGGTCCGGATCGAAGTTGGGAGAGCCGCCGACGAGGTCGGCGCCCACTTCGATGGCGTCGGCCAGCGCAGCCCGGTTGGCGGCACCGTCCGTACCGGTGGTGGGGGTGAGGGTGAGCGCGACGAGTTGAATATCGACAAGTCCCGCGAAGTGCGCTCTGGCTTCCTGCATCGCCAGCACATTGCCGATTCCAAAGTCGCCGCCGACGTTCACGTGACTGCGTATCGCGGTGACACCGTGGACCAGCAGCAACTCGATGGCCTGGATCGCTCTCGCGACCATGCCTTCGTGGGTGAACTTCCCGGCTTGAAGTGCGGTGGTCCAGGCCTCGAAGCCACTGTCGAGATCACCACGGGGGTTCGGGACCAACTCAGCGGTCAATGCCTTGTCGAGATGGGCGTGAGGTTCAGCCAACGCAGGTAGAACCAGCCAACCCTTCAAGTCGTCGACAGTGGCGTCATCAGCTGGTGCCGACGAGTCGCGCACCGCGTTGATCATGCCGTCGGTTATCTCGATATCGACCAGGTTGCCGTCTGGTAGTCGGCCGTTGCGTAGGAGTCGATCCATCCTCAAGAGAGCGTAACGACTGGACCGTTGCCATCGAGGTCGAAGGCCATGAAGAACTGCATGCTGACACGACCGGAATCTCCTGATGTCGCAGGCACCTCGTGATATTGCGTCGGATTGAACACATAGAGGTCTCCGGCCGCGGCTGAGTAGGACGCAAACTGAGCCCCTTCCACTACTCGCGGGTCCCAGCCCTTGCCTCCTTTGTTTTTGAACTCCGCATCGTCGCTGGGCTGCCATCTCTGTCGATACACAACCAGTTCTCCTCCGGCATCAGGGGGTTGAAGCATCAGTACCGCGGAGAACTGCGCATCCAAGGAGGCCACGTTCCATCCGGCTGCATCCACCGCTGCGACATCGCGGTGAACCGAGGATCCTGCGCCGGTTCCGTGTATGCGGAGGCTTCCCTGTCCGTACTCTCGGCCGTCTGGGTTGGTCGCGGCAACGACGGGGCGGTTCAGGTGTGACTCGAACATGAGACGGATCCTGTCGCGCACATCGCCCCCATCGAGTTTGAGCACGGACGCGATGGCCGGCTCGAGTTCGGCGGCATTGGCGAAGTATGCATCTGGATCGTCCACGGAGTCCGGCAGGTATACGCCGAGCGTTGAAACGTATGCGTCGCCAGACTTGAAGGTATTCATCGGTGCTCGCTCCAGGGCTTCGACTACTGCGGAGCACTCCGATTCGTCGAGAAAGCCGGGGAAGAAAGCGTAGGGAACAGTTCCGGTCCAGAGGTCCTTGAGGAGCGTTCCGCCCGAAGATCGGGATCCTGCCAAGTCGATAGGCAACCAATCTTCGTCCTGTGTAGGACCACCCCTTGCAGGTCCGTGTAGCATCTCAGTACGCTACTTGATAACAATCAAAGTTTTCAACCAACAAACTATCCCGCGGTCTGACGACCTCATCGATGAGGGGAGTTGAGGGGATCACAACATGGTCGAGTACGCAATCAAGACTCCACCCCACCACGCTACATGGCACGAATTTCTCGATGTTTGGCGAGTCACAGACGAGTGTGAGGCGTACGCCCAAGCCTGGAACTTCGATCACTTCTACTCGCTGGGTGGTGCCATGTACCCGGGTAGCGGTGACTCGTACGGTCCCTGCTTGGAGAGTTGGACGATGCTTGCCGCGCTTGCCCAGGCGACGACCCGGATCCGCATTGGGTGCATGGTGAGCGCGATGCACTACCGGCACCCTGGCGTCACCGCCAAGATGGCCGCAACGCTCGACATCATCTCCGAGGGCCGTCTCGATCTCGGACTGGGTGCCGGCTGGCACGTCGAGGAATCCGCTGCCTATGGCATCGAACTCGGCACGGTGACTGAACGCCTCGATCGCTTCGAGGAAGGCGTCGAGGTGATCGTCCGGCTGCTGTCGCAGGAGGTCACCGATTTCGATGGGCAGTATTACAAAATCACTGATGCCCGCTGCGAGCCCAAGGGGATCCAGCGTCCTCATCCACCGGTGTTGATCGGAGGAGGAGGAAGAACCCGCACTCTCAGGATCGTCGCGAAGTGGGCTCAGAAGTGGGACGGCGGGTTCCGGTCGGTATCGGAGTGGCAGGATACCAACGAGGCTCTCGTCGGGCATTGCGAGGCGCTCGGACGCGACCCTTCGGAGATCTTCCGCACTGTGCACATCGGTTGGGAACCCGGGGCCGACCCTTCACGACTCGCCGACGAAGCTGCAACGTTTGGTGAGGCAGGCGTCGATCAAGTTATCTTTAACATGCAAGGCCCACCCTCAACGACAGAGGTCGAAAAGCTCGGGGTCGAACTCAGTGGACGGTGATCACAGCGATGTCGCGAGTGTTGCGTGACGGACGTCTTGTAGACGGTCGACGGGTCGATATCGAGATAACCGACGGGTTGATCAGCGGAGTGCACGACACGCGTACGGCGCCAGGCGACGTGCCAGTCGACGACTTGGGCGGCTGGCTCGTGCTGCCTGCGTTGGCCGAGCCTCACGCCCATCTCGACAATGCGTTGATCGCCGAGACGGTGCCGAACCTCCGGGGCGATCTGCAGGGGGCGTTCGAGGCGGGCGACGCGGCCGCAGCGGCCGGCAAGATCACCCACGACGGCATTGTTGCGCGAGCTGTCCAAGCGATCGAGTTGCTGCTGGTCCACGGTGTCACGGCCGTCCGAAGTCACGTGGCCGTCGGCGGCAACTTTGGCGTTGACCGGGTGGTGGCACTGCAGGAAGCCAAGTCGCACTTTGAGGGGCTGATCGACATCCAACTCGTGGCGCTCACGATCTCGCCGATGACCGGGACCGAGGGTGCCAGTAATCGAGCCGCGTTGGCGGCGGCCGTTGAGGCCGGCGTGGACCTGATCGGGGGGTGCCCGCACCTCGATCCCGATGGGTCCGGCCTCATCGAGAATGCCATCGGTGTGGCGACCGAGGCGGGCCTCGGGATCGACTTACACGTCGACGAGACGCTCGACCCCGCAGTTTTGACGCTGCGTGACCTTGCCCGTCAAGTGCAGGACCGCGGATTCGAGCACCCGGTCGCGGCCAGCCACTGCGTGAGCCTCGGAATGCAGACCCCCGAGGTCCAGGCTGAGGTCGCCAAGGAGGTCGCCGAGGCCGGCGCGAGCGTGTTCTGCCTTCCCCAGACGAATCTGTTCCTCCAGGGCCGGGAACATTTGACTGCCACACCTCGGGGCCTGACCGCGGTGCACGCGCTCCAGGAAGCGGGAGTACTCGTCGCCGCTGGTGCAGACAACGTGCAAGATCCGTTCAATCCCGTCGGCCGCAGCGATCCACTTGAGACGGCGGCGCTGTTGGTGATGGCGGGTCATCAGACCCCCGACGACGCTTACGAGATGGTCAGCAACGCCGCGCGGGAAGGCATCGGCTTGCCTCGGCTGAACGTTGAGATCGGGTCTTTGGCCGACCTGCTGGTCATTGACAGCGAGTCGCCACGAGCGGCCATCGCCGACGAACCGATGTCTCGTCGCGTCTACCACCGCGGAATGCTTGTGGCCTCGGCCGATCAGCGGACAGTCGTTCATCACACACCCTGAAAGAACTCGGTAGGGGAGAGGTGTGGCGTCAAGCGTCTTGTATAGGTATAGTGAAAGTTGTAAGGTTTAAGTATGCGAACGGGTATCTTTCTTTTCGGTGGCGTCGAGATGGATGACGCCGGATCCGGCCCGCCGGCACCGACCGATCGTCGCTACGACAACCAAAAGATCTGGGAGACCACAGAACGGGTCATCGACATGGGAGTCGTGTCCGAACAACTCGGCTTCGACTCCTACTGGCTTGCCGAGCATCACTTCCAGTACGAGGGATATGAGGTGATCCCCAATGGAATCCTGATCGGGGCGATCCTCGCCGAGAGAACCGAACAGATCAAGATCGGGATGGCATTCAACGTCGTCCCACAGTGGCATCCACTAAGGCTGGCTGAGGACTTCGCCACTCTCCACAACATCTCGGGGGGCCGGGCGATTCTCGGAGTGGGACGGGGCACCGTTCCGCGTGAATCCGAACCGCTGGGCTCCAGGATCGGCAGCTTCGACAACCCTGACAAGGCCACGGCCGATCAGCTGAATCGCGAACAGTTCGAGGAGGCGATGCAGGTAATCAATTTGGCGCTAAAGCAGGAGACCTTCTCGTTCCACGGCAAGCACTACGACTTCCCGCCGCCGGGGATCCCCGACCGGGGTGGTGAGGTCGAGGAACTCACGCTGGTGCCACGACCGCTGTATCCATACGAGACCTGGCAGGCGATCACTTCACCGCCGACACTCGAACTGGTTCCCAAGTGGGGCTGGGGTGGCGTCTGGTGGAACCTCAACCCCAGCTTCCTCAAGATGTTTTGGGAGCGCTATCAGGAGATCTACGAGGAGACCCACGGTCGCACCCTGGCGCGTGGCGAGAACCGCATGCTGGTTTTGTGCACCCGGGTTGAGGACACCCGGGAGAAGGCGATCGAGGCGATCCGCCCCGGCCACGACGAGTTCTGGAAGTTCCTCGGACCCTATGGATGGAGCAAGGGCTACATGGGTGCCGACGGCAAACCGGCACCCATGGGGCTGGTGCCCACCCTTGAGGAGACGCTTGATCAGAAGATCTTCGCGGTCGGCACAGCCGAGGACGTGGCAGAACAGATCGCCTGGTATGACGAGCAGATCGGCCTCGAGAACCTGCTGCTGTTCCCGGGTATGCCTGGTGACAGCTACCAGGAGATCGAGGAGCAACTCGGCCGGCTCGCCAGTGATGTGCTGCCTGAACTTCGTCAGCATGAGACCTCGACATGACCAAGGTGATCATCACTTGTGCCCCGACCGGTTCGATCCACACTCCGTCGATGTCGCCCCATCTACCGGTGACCCCCGAAGAGATAGCAGAAGCCGCGATCCAGGCGGTTGCAGCGGGAGCGGCGATCGTTCATCTTCATGCGCGCGACGCCACAACCGGAAAGCCGACTCAGGACCCGGCAGTCTTCGCTGAATTTCTGCCTGTCATCTCCGCGGCCAGTGACGTGGTGGTGAACATCACGACGGGCGGGAACCCCCACATGTCGCTCGACGAGAGACTGCAACCTGTCATGAAGTTCGCGCCCGAGATCGCGTCGCTGAATATGGGATCGATGAACTTTGGGCTCTTTCCCATGCTGGACCGCTACCCCGAGTTCAAACACTCGTGGGAGCGCGAGCATCTTGAGAACAGTCGTGATCTTGTGTTCAAGAACACGTTTGCCGACATCGAACGAATTCTCTCAACCTGCCGGGACATGGGGACGCGTTTCGAATTCGAATGCTACGACGTGTCACACCTCTACAATCTGGCCCACTTCCTGGAACGGGGTCTTGTTGAACCTCCGCTGTTCGTGCAGACCGTGATGGGGATCCTCGGAGGAATCGGACCCGATCCCGAAGACCTGATGCACATGCGGCGAACCGCTCAGCGCCTCTTCGGGTCCGACTGGGTGTGGTCGGTGCTCGGCGCGGGCGCTCATCAGATAAGACTCACGACCATGGGACTCACCCTTGGATCACACGTTCGGGTGGGTCTTGAGGACTCCCTCTGGGACGGACCCGGCACGCTCGCCAAGTCGAATGCTGATCAGGTACGACGCATCCGGGCACTGGCTGAACTCCTGCATCACGAGATCGCCACGCCGGACGAGGCTCGCAGCTTGCTGGGCCTCAAGGGCCGCGCATAGCGGCGTGCCGATGAGTCGTTTTCTGTGGATTCTGATCGCAGGGACGGCTTTGTTCGCCGGATGCTCTGCCGACGCCGTGGATGTTCCTCTCGGCCCCGACGGAGAGCCTGACCCTGAGCTCGTAATTGGTCGCGATGTATGGTCGCAGAGCTGCTCCCGTTGCCATGGCAACGATGGTGGCGGCGGCAGCGGCCCGAAGCTGAGTGACGGCAAGGTTACCGAAGCGTTCTCGGATCCAGCCGATATGGGACAGCTGATCCTCGACGGCAGAGGTGCCATGCCGTCGTTCTCCGGGAAGCTCAGCGAAAGCGAGGTCGCAGCCGTCGTGCGGTACACGCTCGAGGTGCTCGGCTGAACGAGGTATTACGGCTGAGATATATACAGTAATTTGCCACTACGAATGACCCCTACTACCGCTGGAAATCGCGAGAAATACGAGCTGATTATGGCCATTACCGGAGCACACACACTGTTCTACACGTCCGAGATTGACGCCTTCCGTGCGGTGATGCGCGACGCGTTGAAACTCCCGATCGTGGCCGAAGATGGTGGCTTCATGATCTTCGGTCTTCCTGAAACGACGATGGAGCCTCACGCCGGTCCACCGGAACTGGACATTCACCCCGGCGATCGCGCCACGCACGAGGTGTCGTTCATGTGTGACGACCTCGAAGCGACGATCGACGATTTGCGGGCCAAGGGAGTCGAATTCCGGGGCGAACCGCGCGACATGGGTTGGGGTGTCGTGATCGTCATGGTTCTACCGGGCGGGGTCGAGATGGTCCTCTACGAACCGGCTGACTACTAGCCCAATAGCGGACATCTCCTGGTAATCCTTTCTGGCGGCGATCCGGTTAGGCTGATGCCATGGTTTGGATCGTTGCTCCCCTCTGGCTCGTCTCGGCTTCGACGTTGATTCTGCTGGTGCTGTTGCACAGCGGCAAGGGTGGGGGACTCTCGGACATGTTCGGTGGCGGTGCCGGCGCCGCGGCCGCGGGTTCGACGGTGGTCGAGCGCAACCTTGACCGGATTACCGTGGTCGCCGCGGTGGTCTTCGGGTTCTCCGCAGTCGCCTACGCGCTGATCTTCTGAGCGCCTGGATCGGCCTTTATTCGAGTGTGGTCGCTCAGGCGCGGCGCTAGGCTCGTGCTTCGCATCCAGCTCGCTGGATGGCCACGTCGGAGTGGCGGAATTGGCAGACGCGCTAGCTTGAGGGGCTAGTGCCCGTTATGGGCGTGGGGGTTCAAGTCCCCCCTCCGACACCATAAAAACACCTGGTCAGAGTGGGTGCGAGCCTCTGACCAGCCACGACGCAATATTCGGCCCCCACACGCTCGAACCCGCGACTCATCAAACGCAAGATGCCCCGATGGCACGTCACACGCTCCAGACACGCCGACTGGCCCCCAACCCACCGGACCACCCATCACTACCATCATCCGCACCTAACTGAACGGTATTGGCGTGCCTTGAGAAAGGAGGAAACCGTCAGAGGAGCGCGGGCCCGGAAATTCGAACTCGTCGCCGGTAGAGGGTCGTGCTGGCGCAGACGTACAGCGTCCGCATGTCATCGTCACCGAACGCGAAATTCGCCACCTGCTCGGGAAAGCCGATGACGCCGAGGCAGCGGGCGCTCGGGTCGAAAACGTGAATCCCCCCTGGCCCCGTACAGTAGAGGTTTGCTGCCGAGTCCAGTTTCATCCCATCCGGATGGCCTTCGTCCTCTCCGAGGGTCGTCGCCCAGACCCCGGCGTCCTCGAACCGCGCACCATCCCGTACGAACCGGCGGATCTCAGCCGACGCGGTGTCATTGACGAACAGCGACGTCTCATCGAGCGAAAAGCACAGTCCGTTGGGCAGGCTTAGGTCGGCCGAGATCACCGTGAGGTCGACGTGGCCGGGCTCGAGCGCATACACACCACAGAAGTCAAGCTCCATATCGCGCACCACGCCGTACCCCTCCATGGTCCGCCCGAACGGCGGGTCCGTAAAGTAGACCCCGCCCCAAGAGGAGACGATAACGTCATTGGGACTATTGAGGCCTTGACCGCCGTAAGAGTCGGCCAGCACCTCGAGCTCGCCAGTCTCGAGTTCTCGCACGACGCGGCTCGTTCCGTGCTCACAGGTGACGAGTCGGCCCGAACCGTCGTAGGCGTTCCCGACCGCGTAGTTGCTCGCTTCGCGGTGGATCTCGACGCGACTCCCCGTCCAACGGAACACCTTCGAAACGGGGATGTCGCTGAAGACGAGCGTCCGCCGGGCAGCATGCCACACCGGTCCCTCGAGAAAGCCGAATCCTCCGGCCACCTTTTCCAATGGCTCGTCGCCGACAACGTCGTCGAAGCGCGGGTCGCGCCGGTCGTCTAGCATCGTCTCCTCCAGTTCTCCAGCACGGCGCGCTCGACTCGGCTGGCTGTGGCACGAGACGACGCCCGGCTCGAGACGCCAGCATTCCTAGACTCACCCACCCGAGGCTCACCGCCCCTTACGCTGCCACGCGTGTTAGGCCAACTGTCACGGCCGGCGGAGCGGCGTGCGCGGCCCGCGGCGGTGATGTACCTGCAATCGGCCACGGCGTCTGTCAACGCAGCCAGGCTCGCCGTTGACCTGGCGAAGGGTGATCCGAGAGCCATATCATTGACCATATCATTGAATCCGATCCGAGAGCCATATCATTGAATCCACGGATCCCCGGGGGGCAGGGTCAGCCCGCGTCGGAGAGAGCCGCTTGCCCCTTCACGCTGACCCGCTTGCGGGCGAATCGCCATTGCGCGTCTTCCCAACACAGCTCGTCCTCATAACGCGCGAGCGCCATGATCGTGGGAACGCCGCCCGGAACATCGGTGACGAGGATGTCCGTTGATGACGTGGCCCGATCGCCGTCGACATCGATGAGGTGGTTCACCAGCATGTGGGTTCCGGACCCCTGAAGCTGGCCCGCCAAGCCTGCCTTGACCTCCTCACGTCCTCTCCATTCGTCACCGTTCGGCATGACGAACACCGCGTCCTCGGTGAAGTGCATGGCGAGCGCCTCAAGGTCGCGTCGATCCATCGCGTCGGCGAACGAGCTAATCAGGTGGCTCACGGCGCACATGCGACACGTGGCGGGCACCTCCGTCGAGCCACCGTTCCTACCCTCGGACATCTAGAAATCTCCTACGCGTGTGCGTTCGAACCATTCGGCTGCGGCGAATCGAGGGCGGCCACCACTTTGCGATGCCCGATCCCCCCGCTGCACCGGCACGGTCACTATATGGTCATACAGCATTCAGGTCAAGAAGGTCTGTCACTCCTGAAGGAGTAGCTGCCGCTCAACGAGGCTCGGGTCGTCGCCGGGCCAGTGACCGGCAGCGACCTGTGCAGGCAGCCCGGCGATGGCCTGGTCCACCGACCCCGAGACGATGGGAGCCAGTCAGCTCAACGAGACCCGAGAAGAGAACAATCTGTACATGTTTGCTTGATCTGTCGTACTGGGGTACAGTCTCGGCTAGCTAAATGGGGACACCACCACGCTTTGCGAGGTGTCTGGAAAAGGGTATGAAGACATGAACCGAATGAGATTGCAACGAGTCATCTGGACTCTCTTGATTCTGGCCATGATCGCGGCCGCCTGCGGCGATGATGACAGCGCCGAGCCGGCCGTCGATGATCCGGCCGTCGATGATGACAGCGCCGAGCCGGCCGTCGATGATCCGGCCGTCGATGAGCCAGCCGCCGATGAGCTGGACCGTGAGGCAACTCTGCGGTTCTCCACGGTCGGTGGGCCCGATGAGATGGATCCAATGCGGTGCACGCTCGCGCAGACCGCCTATACACGTCTGTCTCACGTCTACGACCGCCTCGTGATGATGAGGCCCGACTTCAGCATCGCCCCGATGCTGGCCACGAGCTGGGATTTCTCAGTGGATGGCCGCGAGATCTCCTTCACGCTGCGTGACGACGTCACCTTCCATGACGGAACGAAGTTCGACGCAGAGGCTGTCAAGCTCAGCGTCGAGCGCGCCAAGACGTTGCCGGAGTCGACTGTTTCGCAGCAGTTGACAAACATCATTGGCGTCGAGGTCGTTGACCCGACGCATGTTGTATTTCAGCTTGAGAACCAGGACAACTCAATGCTAACGCAGATTGCGCTGGACGTCTGTTGGAGCGCAATCATCAGTCCAAAGGCGATTCAAGAAGGGGTAAACCTTTCTCAGGAGTCTGCAGGATCCGGGCCGTACGTCTGGGTGGAATCCACGGCCGACAGCGTGATCTATGAACGCTTTCCCGAGTACTGGGATCCGGATGCAGGCCTCGTGAAGCGCATCGAGCTGATCAACATCCCCAACGGAGAAACCCGTCTCAATGCGGTGCTGTCGGGCCAGGTCGATTTGGCAGTTTACAGCGATCAACCCGCGCGCCTCGATGAAGCTGAGGCGGACGGCTTCCAAGTCGCTCGATTCTTTGAAAATCCGTTTATTTGGTCGATGCAGCTTAACATCGGTGACCCCGCTCTTGAGGACGTTCGGGTTCGTCAGGCATTGAACCTCGCGGTCGATCGTGAGGAGCTGTGCCAGATTTTCGAAGGCGCGGGTCGGCCAACCGTGCAGATCTTCGGACAGGGAATCCCGGGCCACATCCCGGAGCTTGACGCATCAATCGAATTCAACCCGGAGCGGGCACGAGAACTCCTGGAGGAGGCGGGGGTCCCCGACCTCACCTTTGATATGATCTCGGTACCTGAACAGGCCCAGCCCGAGGCTCTGGCTGTTGGACTCCAGGGCTATTTCGCCGACGTTGGCATTACGGTGAACCTCATTCCGACCCCGGGAATCGATTCGAGGCCCCTCTTCCAGGGCGGCACCGTTGCGCCTGCGCAGGCCTCAACCACGGAGACGTCAGTGGACCCGGGCGTGATCGTCGAGCACAACGTCGTAACCCGCGAAGGAGTGGGTGGCACTCCTGATTACCTGACAGAGATGGTCGAGGCCGCCTCGAGGATTGCGCCGGGTCCCGATCGGGTCACAGCCTATGAGGAGATCAACCGGGTTCTTGTCGAGAAGCCTATCCACGTTCCGGTCTGCAACGGGCTCTTGGCCCTGATCGGTGGGCCGAACACCCGAAACCTCACTGAAACGGCCTATGGGCGGATCACGTTCAGCGGTGACCTCCGCTACCACGCGATCGCCAAGTAGGCACGCCGATATTGATCGATCGTGGCGGAGTCATTCGCGGGTTCGCTCAGGGACACGTAAGCTGGGCAGCTTGGGGTGAGTCGCGTTATGGCTGGTCAGGAGGCATGTTTGGGTTTGGTTCGAGCCTGGTTCATCGAGTCAGGGCTTGGGCACGACATGCGGGCCGTTCATCCGGCACGAGACGGCTCCGATGTCGGCTCGGCTGAGGTTTCCGGCGGGCACCCCGGCACCCCGCAAACCTGGCCTAGCGTCCGGAAGTTTCCGACATGACTCGGCTCCTCCTTTGGCGACTGAAGATCATCATTCCGATGTTCTTGTTTGTCGCACTCGCCGTACAGCTACTCCTCGATCTGGCTCCCGGGGACCCGGCGCGGATATTCGCTGGCGAGGGAGCAACACTAGAACAGGTCGAACTTACGCGAGTTCGACTAGGTCTGGATGAGCCGCTCCCTACTCGCTTTTTCGATTACCTCGGAGGGCTACTACACCTGGACGCTGGGACTTCATTAGCGACGTCAACACCAGTGTTCGAGCGAATCGCGCTCACTATACCTGCGACCTCCTCGCTGCTGCTGGTTGCCATGGCCCTCGGAACTGGTATCGGTGTTGCCGCTGGAGTAATTGCCGCCTTGCGGCATGGAAGCTGGTTGGATCGCCTTCTGAGCAGCTTCGCCGCTGCCGCTCTAGCTATTCCACCCTTCGTGTTTGGTCTTGTGCTCGTCGTCCCACTTGCCATAGATCGTTCCTTGCTTCCGGCAACCGGTTACGCGCCGTTATCGCAGGGTGTTGGCCAGTGGCTGCGACACCTTGTCTTGCCTGGCTTCGCGCTGGCATTGATGCCCGCCTCCGAGGTGATGCGCCAGATGCGCGGTTCTCTCATCGACGTCATGAGCCAGGACTATATACGTAGTCTGCGGGCGAAGGGGATCTCCGAGGTTGCTGTCGTGGCGCGTCACGGAATTCGAAATGCGGCGGGTCCGTGTCTAACCGTCCTTGGACTCCAAGTCGGCCGGATGCTAGGTGCAGCGGTCGTCATCGAGAAGGCGTTCGCAATCCCTGGCTTCGGTGGGCTTTCGTTCGATGCAGTTGTTGGACACGACTTTCCTGTCGTCCAGGGTGTTGTGCTTGTTGGAGCCGTAGTGGTAATGATGTCGAATCTCGCCGTTGACGTCCTCACCGGTCTGCTGAACCCCAAGGAGAGAACGGCGTGAGCATCGGCCCGCGATTGCCGCTCGTCGACCCGGGTGACGATACGTCCGGCGCGGCCCCTTATCTGAGCGGTGAGACCTCGCTGCGCTCGCGCGCGCTGGGAAGCAGCACGAAGATCTGGTGCGTAGTGCTCATTCTCGCTGCGATCGTACTCGTCGCCGTCCTAGGACCCTGGATCACACCATACGATCCAGTAGACCAGTCGATTCGTGATCGCCTACAAGGGCCGAGCTCACAACACTGGCTCGGTACAGACGAACTCGGTCGTGACACGCTCAGCCGGTTGATCTCTGGTGCGAGGGTTACCATGATTGCGGCCATGCAAGGCTCCCTAGTCGCAGTGCTCCTAGGCCTGCCACCAGGATTGCTGGCTGGCTATAATGGGAAATCAATCGATTCGGTCTTCTCGCTCTTGGCAGAGACGCTGCTTGCAGTACCACCGCTTATTCTGGCACTCGCCATCATCGGCGTTGCCGGGCCCGGACTAAGTAATGCGATGATCGCCGTCGGGATCAGCTTGGCACCGCAATTCTTCCGTATCGCCAGGAACTCGGCGGCGGCTGTGCGGACGGAACCCTACATTGAGGCTGGCAGGAGTATCGGATGTTCGAAGACTCGGCTGGCGCTGTACCATCTGCTACCTAACGCCAGTGGGCCATTACTCGTCCAAGCGTCGTTTACCGTCGGATTCGTCATCAGCGCGGAGGCGTCTCTCAGCTTTCTCGGTCTCGGCGCTCAGCCCCCTCAGAGTAGTTGGGGACGTATGCTGAACAGCGCCTTCCAATACGTGCATATCTCATCTTTCGCGGTCGTGCCGCCGGCCGTGATTCTCGTCATCACCGTCTTCAGTCTGTTCACACTGGGTGATGCCCTTCGGGATGCACTCGGTCGCCAGGTCAAGGAGGGTGGATGAGCGAGGCTGTGGTTGCCGCCCGGTCGGCAACCAAGGACGTCCTAACGGTGACCGGACTGACGGTCGATCTCCTCAGCGGTAATGACTCGACGCGGGTGGTGGATGGCGTCGATCTTGCGTTGCGCCCCGGAGAAACGGTCGGTCTCGTCGGTGAGTCAGGATCAGGCAAGACCCTGACGGGATTGGCCATCCTGCGACTCCTCCCCCAGGGAGTTCGTATGGTCGCCGGACGTGTCGTCTTCGATGGAGAGGACCTCACTAGAATGCCGGTCGCCTCGCTTCGGAAAGTTCGAGGTGCCGGCATTGCGATGATCTTCCAGGAGCCGAGCCGCAGCCTCGACCCGAGTTTCGCGGTCGGGCTTCAGATCGCCGAAGGCATTCGAGTTCATCTCCCTGTAAGCAGGCGTGAGGCGTGGAATCGGGCGGTGGAGATGCTCGAGCGGGTTCGCATCCCCCGGGCGCATCAACGGGCGCATGATTACCCGCATCAGCTGAGCGGCGGCATGTGCCAGCGGGTGATGCTGGCCGTTGCACTTGCGTGCTCTCCGAAGGTTCTGATCGCTGACGAACCCACCACCGCACTAGATGTCACCGTGCAGGCCGAGATCCTCCGATTGATCGGTGACCTGCAAAAAGACATGGGACTGGCCGTCCTCCTGATTACACACGACCTCGGGATCGTCGCGGAGGTATGCGATCGGGTGACGGTGATGTACGCCGGCCAGACGGTCGAAAATGGCCCTACCGCCGGCACCTTCGATCGCCCTCGCCACCCCTACTCCGCTGCACTCCTGCAGACGACTCCCCTACCCACCAATCGACGAGGCACGGCTCTGCCCGTGATACCGGGCGTGGTGCCCCCGCCAGGGCGCTGGCCCACGGGATGCCACTTCTACGCGCGCTGCGACTTCAGGGAACCGCGGTGTGCGGCAGCGCCACCACCTGTCGTCTCATTGGGAGCGGAATGCTCAGCGCGGTGTGTCCGCGCCGAGGAGCTGACTCTCGGGGGCGAGAGGTGATGCCCCTTCTCCGCGCCGACGATCTCTGGAAGAGCTTCCCCGGCAGGCGGACAACGTGGCGTACGGACTCCGAGCCTATCCAGGCGGTGCGAGGTGTGAGCCTCAGTGTCTCCGCTGGCGAGACACTCGCCATTGTCGGCGAGACCGGCTCGGGCAAGACAACGTTAGGTCGACTGCTCTTGAGGTTAATCACCCCAGATCGAGGACAGATCTCATTTGATGGAACGGAATTGAGCAGTCTGTCGTCACGCGATCTCCGCCTGTTGCGCCGCGAAATGCAGATGATCTTTCAAAACCCATTCAGCGCACTCGATCCGAGACTGAGAGTTGGCGATCAGGTTTCCGAGCCACTCTTGGTGCATCGGCTCGTCACCGACAAGTCTCGCAGGCGGCAACGCGCTCTCGAGCTATTCGAACGAGTTGGGCTCGAAGCCGCTCACATGAACCGCCTTCCTCGTGAATTGTCAGGCGGCCAGCTTCAGCGCGTCGGCATTGCGCGTGCCTTGGCGACTACACCACGCCTGCTGGTTTGCGACGAGCCAGTAGCTGCCCTGGACATGTCGAGCCGGGCCCATATCATGAACCTGCTTAACCAACTGCAGGATGAACACGGCTTGGCCTATGTCTTCATCACGCACGACTTGTCAGTTCTTGGCGCATCAGCTGACAAAGTCGCAGTGATGTTTGAGGGAACGATAGTCGAGTTCGGTTCCGCTCATCAGATCCTGAGCGAGCCGAGGCATCCCTACACCCAGATGTTGCTGCGGTCGGTTCCCAAGCTGGACCCGTCAGAGCGGTCCATCTTGGGTGCAGCGCGCATCGAGACCCCGGCACCTGATCCGGAGGTCCCGGTTAAGTCCCGCAGTCGCGTTGAAGGATGTCCATTCGCCAAGCGATGTCCACTGGTCGTAGAGCAGTGCAAGACCGAGCGCCCTGTGCTGCGGATCACCAATGGGGCCGCAGTCGCGTGCCACTTGGCGCATGAGACGAATCGAGAGATCCCCTCCCGTGCGCGGTAGCACTCGGCGCGAACGTACAGGGTGCGTGGCTGGGTTCGGTCGCAGATCGTTGAAGAACCGGGGCGCGTAGCAAGATGTCACACACCAGGAGTCACGATGCCTGCTCGAACGAGCGATTTCACTAGCAATACACGCGAGATTTCCGATCTCTCTATCCTCGAGCGTTTCCCCGGCGCGCCGATAACCCATGACAACAAGGCCTTCTATCGCGGCCTGATCCAGGGCCGTTTACTTGTAAATCGGTGCAGCGACTGTGGGACCTGGCACCACCCGCCACGATTCGTCTGTCCCAACTGCTGGTCCGACACGGTCGTAGCGACCGAAGTGTCTGGCGAAGGAGAAGTCTACCTTTTCACACTCCTACATCAGGGGCCGCCCGCTGATGGCGTCGACTATTCACGACCCCATCCGGTCGCCACGATCGAGTTGGACGAGCAGCCGGGACTGCGGATCACGACCACAATCATCGGGTGTGATCCCAGCAATGTGGACATTGGCATGCGTATGATGGCCACACCAATCGAGCGCGACGGGATGCCGATGATCGCCTTCACTCCCGTCTGGCGCGGCTGATGGTGAGCGATGCAAGAAACCCCATCAAGGACAATGTGGCGTTCATCAGCTGTGCAACGACCCCGTACGCTCGCGATCTAGGGGCCCGCACGCTGGCTTCTTCTGCTATCGAGGCGTCGATCGGAGCAATTCGGGCCGCTGGCCTCGATCGGTCCCAAATTGATGGCATATGTGCTTCCAGCGTGCCGTCAGACTATATGCAGTCGGCCCTGGGACTGCCTGAGGTCGCTTGGTGGTGTGACACCACTCTTCCGTTCTCTTTTCAAGTCATAGAAGCGATCAACGCGGTCTACGCCGGCGCGTGTAGAACCGTTCTAGTCTACCATTCAACCTATCAACACGCAGGAGTGTCACGGGCAGCTTCGAGCGATCCCTTTCGATCTCGTGTTGGAGGTGCCCTAAGTAGTGGGCATCCGAACCTCGCGCCGGAGACACCAACGGGGCCCTTGGGGTATGCTGCCTGGGCAGCACGGTATCTATCGACTTACGGTCGCGGGCGTGAAGACCTGGGCCATATCGTGCTCAATTCGCGTTATCATGCCTCGAGAAACTCGCATGCGCTGTACCGCTCACGTCTCTCGATGGAGGAGTATCGTGCCGGGCGAATGGTCCGCACTCCCCTCACGGTTTACGATATGGATGTGCCGGTGGACGGTGGGGATGCGTTTGTGATCACCACGGCTGAGCGGGCGAGAGACCTAGTTGAGCATCCAGTGCTGATTCATGCAGCGACGCATGGGCGCACGGCCCATCCTGAACCCGATCAAACCACGGATCTACAGGATACAGGCAACGAGATAGTTGCGCGCCAATTGTGGGGAAAGAGTGACCTTCAATTGGAGGACATTGACTTAGTGCTTCCATACGACGGGTTCTCGATTATTGGATTGATGTGGATCGCAGCTCTCGGCTATTGCGACTTGGCCGATGTCGGCGACTTTCTCATTGAGAACTGGGACCCTGAATCGGACTCGATACTAATAAATGGTCGAGTTCCCGTGAACACCCATGGCGGAAGTCTGGCCGAAGGCGGCACTCAAGGTGCGGGGCATTTCCGGGAAGCTGTGGCGCAACTGAGCCGGTCGGCGACAGGGCGGCAAGTCGAGGATATCGCCGCCGTTGCCTTGACGGTTGGAGGATTCCTGTTCAATGCGACGGGTTTCGTCCTCCGGACCACATGATCCCCGCCGTCCACGATAGAGCTCCGTGGGGTGGTGGGGTTCGGCGCTGCGGGCTCGATCATTCGTCTGGAAGCTGCAGACTGGCAGCTACGCGCCCGACGCAGCCGTACCAGGCAAGTAGTACAACCAGCTCCAGTGCACCGTCCTTTCCAAACCTGTCCTCAACCGCGTGCCAGACAGCTGTCGGGACTGGACCCGCCGCAAGCACTGCATCAGCGAGACGCAGCAGCACAAGTTCATCCTCCGTGTACAGCCCGGTCTGGTCATACCAGAAGTCAAGGCCGGCGATCTTTGACTCCGGAACCCCGGCCCGATCGGCGATCGGGAGATGACTCCGCCAGACATAACTGGAGCCACATTTCTGTGCAACCCGCAGGATACCCAGCTCGGTGGCTTGCCGTCCGCCAGGGCTCACCTCCCACAGACCTCGCGCCAGTGTGACCCATCCATTGAGAAGATCCGGGGCGCTCGCGAGCGCGCGGTAGATGTACGGAAGGCGTCCGACCTGTTCCTCCATTGCTCGGAGGACGGCGGCGGAGTCCGGCGGGGCCGAGTCGACGTCGAGCAAGTTCACCCGGCTCGTCACCGTGGCAGCTTCATGAGCTGGTGTGATGGCGTCAGCCACGTCGCGCCTCGCTTCGTCCACCGTGCAGGACGGCATCGGAGGTATGGACTTGGAATCGCGTGTGAAGCGCACTTTCGCTAGGCCCCCATGATGAAACGTTCCTGTTCCAAGACACTTGATCTCCCATCTGTGACCGTGAGTCCGATGCGTCAGCCTAAACCGTGGCGCAGCAGACGGCCCGGCAGCTTGCCCGTGGGTTCCCCATCCACGAACGTCTTCTCGCCGTTCACAAGCACGTGCTTGTAGCCGTCCGCCTTGCGGATCCGACGCCATTCGCCCTTCGGGAGGTCCTCGACGACCTCCTCGTCGAGGAGCTTCAGTCCCTCGAAGTCGTAGACGAGGACGTCTGCGGCCGCGCCCTCCGTCAGCGTGCCGCGGTCGCGAAATCCTGCTGTCTTCGCATGGAAGTTCGAGAGCTTCCAGTGCGCCTGCTCGAGTTCGACAACCTGGCGCTCTCGAACGTACTTGATGATGTTCTCGGTTGGATAGGAACCCATCGTGACGAACTTCGTGTGGGCACCGCCGTCCGACACACCCCAGAGCCCGTAAGGCTCCAATGCGAGCTGGTTCTCGATCGCAGGATCGCTGTTCACTTGCGGTACCTGGAAGAGTGTCTTCAACTCGTCGGCCACGACCATGTCGAGCAGGAGGTCGACCATACGGTCGTAACCCAGGATCTTGCAAGCGTCCGGCAGGCGGGTGCCCTTGGCGGGAAGGAACTTGTCGGTGAAAGTGCGCAGGATGGTGACGTTGTCGAGCCTGAAGATCGTGGGGGGGTTGTCGCGCAGCGCAGCGCGCCTTTGCGGATCTGCGAGCTTCGAGAGCCGCTCCGCTGGCGTGCCGAGCGTGGCCTCACGCCACGCTTCGACCTCGTCCCACAGGTTCCACTCTTCGACCGTGAACGTGAACTCCTCTCCAGTCGTAAGCATCTGCCCGTAGACTTCGATGCCGCGCTCCCGGCAACTCCGGATCCAGTCGATCGCGCCCTGATGGGCATCGGGCCGGCCTGGGGAGCTCCCGATCGCGTTGTAGAGGACGACGCCGTCTGAGTCGATGGCGAGCTGCTCCATCTGCTTTCGATCGGCTTCCATCCCGGCCGGGGTCTGGAGCGTGATCTGAATGATGGTGTTTTCGAAGTCCGCCAAGACTTTGGCGAGCGCGCTGGCCGTCCGTTTCGACATCAAGTCGCTGGCGAAGGGCGACCCGTCGTAGTCACGCTGAACGTCGAGGCCCCCGCCAGGCGCCGTCACCTGTGCCGACCAGCCGCACGCTCCAGCTCGCAAAGCGTCGCGCAGCAGATCGCACAACCACCCGAGCTCCTCATCTGAGGCGTCCCGTGTCTTCGCTGCCTCCAGCCCGAGCACATGGACGAGCAGCGGACTGACGGGCACGTAACTTAGGACGTTGAGGCCCTTCGGTAACGCGTCCAGGACCCCCATCCACTCGGGGAAGGTCTCCCACGTCCACGGCAGCGATGCCTCGATGCATACCGCCGGGATCGCCTCGACACGGCTCAGCGACTTCATTAGGTACTCGCGGTCCTGTGGCTTGGCAGGCGCGAACCCGAAGCCGCAGTTGCCGATGGCGACCGAGGTCACGCCATGCCAGCCGGAGATCGTGCAGTATGGATCCCAGAAGAGCTGGGCGTCGTAGTGAGTGTGCAGGTCGACGAATCCCGGCGCGACGATGAGGTCTGTCGCGTCGATGACCTCGGTGGCCTCGCTCTTAGAGATTCGCCCCACCTTCGCGATGCGCCCGTCCTTTATGCCCACGTCGGCGCGGCGGCGCGGCAAGTTCTGGCCGTCGATGACGATGCCATTCGCGATGACGGTGTCGTACAAACCCATCCCTCTTCCTCCTAGGAGCTGGACGGACCGCATGCAACAGTGCCTAGACGTGCATACTCCGATTTCAGATGACTGTATATGAATCTTTGTGCTGACGTCTACCGGGTTCCTCAGTTGATGGGCACATGAGAACCCTTCGGCGCGCGAACATGCTGGCAGTCGGGTTGCGGGTGGCCTGAAGAGGATGTCCCGTTTCGTGTGGAAGTTCGGTGGTGATCCCGATCTTGCTCAGGCGACTTGAGCGTAGTTGGTGTGTGTGACGGTCGCCGGGTGGATGGCGGTGACGCGGGTGCGCACGCTGTTGCGACGCTCGACCTCGAGGTGGTCAGGAATGACAGACCCGAACGTGTTTGCCTGAGGGCTGCAGGTGGCGAGATTCGGTCCCTTTTCAGGCTGGCCTGGTGTCGAACGAGACGATCGCGCGCTCCGCGATTGACGGCCGGAACCGCTGGGCTGCGAATCCCTCGTGCTCGTCGCTCGTGAGGTACGCAGAAAGGGTGGCGAGGTCGCTGAATTCTGCAGAGAATCCATGAGTGAAACGGCGGTCGCGGTCGCTCTTGTTCTCGCCGATCGCGAAGTTGCGCATCTCCGGGAAGCGGCGCGGGAGATCAGCGAGCTCCGCCAACAGCGCCGTGCGCTCCTGGCTGCTCAAGTTGTCGTTGAACCTGAATACGACGACGTGTCGGATCACGCGACAACCTTACGGGCAGCCCGGCGAGAACGACAAGAGTTTCCTAGTGTCGTGTCACGTTGTTTCGCTGAGAATTTGTTGATTCCGGGAATTTTCTGATCGGAGGCGCGTTCTCGCTGGTGTATCCGCCAGCATCGAAGGGAACGCCATGGCTAAACGAGGACGCCCGACCGTCGAGATCCGTCTCACCGGAACCGAATGCCGACAACTCCAGAGTTGGGCGCGCAGACACTCCTCGGCTCAGGCGCTGGCGATGCGCTGCAAGATCGTGTTGGCATGCGCCGATCCTGATCTCGGCCGCCAGGAGATCGCCGACCGGGTCGGGTGCAACCCGGCGATCGACAAGCAGCCCGGTCTGCTCGAAGCACTCGATGAGCTGGTGCATCCCGACACGCGGGGCACACCGATGTCGGCGTTGCGGTGGACGCTGAAGTCGAGCTATCAGCTGGCCCGCGATCTCCAGGCCAAGGGGTTCCGTGTCTCTGCTGAGCGTGCGCAGGCTGTTGCATGACATGGGCTATTCGTTGCCGGCGCCGTCGAAACAGAACGAGGGCAGCACCCATCCCGATCGTGACGGCCAGTTCAACCACCTCAATGCTCAGGCCGCGGAGCGGCTTGCCGCCGGTGACCCGGTGATCAGCGTGGACACCAAGAATAAGGAGCTGATCGGGCGCTACGCCAACGGCGGCACCGAGTGGCAGACCGGCGGTGAACCCGAACGGGTCAACGTGCACGACTTCGCTGACCGGGCTTTGGGCCAGTTCGCCAAGGCCATCCCCTACGCGGTCTACGACATTGGCAACGACGAGGGCTGGATCAACGTGGGCGACACCGCCGACACCGCCGAGTTCGCGGTCAACTCGATCCGTCGCTGGTGGAACACCCTGGGCAAGACCCGGTTCCCAGATGCCACCCGGCTGATGATCACCGCCGATTGCGGCGGCTCCAACGGATATCGGACCCGCGCCTGGAAATGGCACCTCGCCAAGCTCGCAGCCGAAACGGGCCTCGAGATCGCCGTGTGCCACTACCCACCCGGCATCTCCAAATGGAACAAGATCGAACACCGACTCTTCAGCTTTGTCTCGATGAACTGGCGAGGCCGGCGACGGTGTCGCGACCAACGAGGTGGCGCGGCGTTGTGGCACGACCGACACTTCGGTGCGGGCCTGGCGTCGTCGGTTCGTGGAGCAAGGCGTCGAGGGTGTGGGCCGGATTGCCCCGGGACGAGGCCGCAGGTCGTGGTTGCCGGAAGGGACCGTCGCCGCGGTCGTCGATGACACGTTGCAGAACAAGCCCGACGACGGGTCCACGCATTGGACGACCCGGTTGATGGCGAAGCGTCACGGTGTCGGCAAGGACACTGTTGCCCGGGTTTGGCGGGACCACGGTTTGAAACCGTGGAAGGTCGATACGTTCAAGATCTCGAATGACCCGAACTTCGAGGAGAAACTCGTCGACGTTGTCGGCCTCTACGTGAACCCACCGGAGAAGGCGGTGGTGTTCAGCTTCGATGAGAAGACCCAGGTACAGGCTCTTGATCGGACCCAGCCGAGCCTGCCCATGAAACGTGGGCGCGGCGAGTCGATGACCCACGACTACAAGCGCATGGGCACCACTGACCTGTTCGCCGCGTTGAACGTCGCGACCGGCGAGGTCCTCTATGACACCAAGCCCCGCCACCGCGCCACCGAAGTCCTCGCGTTCTTCAAGTACATCGATCTTCACGTGCCCCGCGATCTCGAGGTCCACGTCGTGTTGGACAACCTTTCCGCCCACAAGGCACCCGAGATCCAGAAGTGGCTTACTCACCCGCGGCGGAAGCGATGGCACCTGCATTTCACGCCGACATCGTCGTCGTGGCTCAACCTCATCGAGGGCTGGTTCCACCTCCTCACCGAACGACGGCTACGCCGCGGCACATTCACCAGCGTCGATGTGCTCATCGAAGCAATCGAAATGTGGGCTGAGCACTGGAACGACAACCCCCAGCCGTTCGTCTGGAAGAAAACCGCCGACGACATCATCACCAAGATCAGCCGCGGACGGACCGCACTCACCGAAGCCAAATCCGCGACGCACCACTAGACAACCCGGCTCGGTGCGAGCGAACTTCGCGAACTCGCTGAACCATTGGTTGAACTCATCTCGACTCGTGTGGCGGACCTCGAACGATCCATAGAGAACAATCACGAGAGGCGACTATATAGACGGCTAGCCATCGCCCGGACGGGTCAGTTGTCTTGGTTTGTGAATCGTTTGAGGTCGGCGGTGGTTGGGCCGATGTAGATTTGTCGGCTGAGGATTTGTGCTTCGCCGGGTTTGGCTGGTGGCACGGGCACATCGATCCAATAATCGGGGCGTTGTGCCCGTATCGCTTCTTCGATTTGTTTGCGTTCGCGGCCGCGTTCCTCTAAGGTGTCCATAGCTTTGTTGTCAACTTTCTGGGCGCGTTGGTGCCCGGATCTTTGAACCCCCGACGAGTTGTGATCGTTGGGGGTTCAGTTGTTTATTGAGGCAATCAGTATCTCACGTCAGCCAATTGGAACCGCGGATTCAGCATTCGAACCCGAACGCGGCGAGGTCGCTGCGGCACACCCGCTGAATATCAGCCCACGACGACTGAAAGTCCCGCAAAGCAGACCGCCCCTCATCAAGCGCGAACTGCGGAACATGACCCTCACACACCGCGAGCATCTCGAACACCGCGTCCGGGAAACCATCCATCGCCCACTCAATGACCGAGTACGTCTCCTGCAACCCGACCAGATCACCAGACGAAGACTGCGATACAAACGTTTCAAGCAAGTCACCGATCCCGACCGACATCACGGACAGTGTCTCGGACTGCGCTCGACATTCTTGCTCAGATGACGACGACGGCCGCGAGGTTGTGGATGTCTGTCTGGTCGTTGGTGTCGAGGTTGGTTCCGGGTCTACGTGGTTGTCGAAATAGATTGACATACACCCACAGAAACGGTGTTATGGTTTCCAATAGATTCCAATAGATTCCAATAGATTTCAAGGAAGGTACAGTGGAGCTATGGAAGAGCACACCATCGACGAGGTCTACGCACGCTTCGATGAAGTCCTCCATCGTCTCGACACGATGGACAGTCTTGTTGGTCGAGTCTACGATCGCTTCAATGACATCGACAAGCGTTTCGATACCTTGGAGGAATCTCACGAAACGTTGAAAACGATGCTAGGAACGATCACTGACGCGCTTATGAAGTCGAACACCAGCCTTGAATCTCGGGTGTCTCGCCTAGAGGCAATGGCGTGACCGGTCCCGAACACGATGAGATTGTGGTGGAGTGGGACGAGTTCGAGCAAGCCACCGATCTCCTAGTCTCAGACCGCCGCCCGAAAGACGATCATCCGCGGGATCCGGTCAGCTCCCGGTAGGTCAACCGGCGCCCATCCATCGACTCGGCGGCTTCGCCCATCCGGTCCAACACATGCAAATTGCTCTCACAACGAGTTCTTCCTGTTCAGATCAGAAAGGGTTGAGATCGCTGTGTGCGGTGGCGGACACGGGTAAGAGGGACTCGGAAGCATGAAGCGACGTAGTTCCGCGCGGACTGATCTTGGGGACTCTCGCGTCCGATAGGCGCTCGGGTCAACGCCTGACCTTGTACCCCGCCGCCTCCCGGTCCCAACAACCATCCGTGATGCCCTTCTCCCGTAGCTCGTTCTTCAGAATCTTGCCGGAGGGATTGCGGTCGAAGTCCTCGACGATGGCGACGAAGCGCGGCACGGAAAAATAAGGGAGGTTGCGCTCGCAGTGACCCATGAACTCGATCATGTCCAGTGTCTTGTCGGGCTTCAGGCTGAGCGTGACCATCACTTCATCTTCAGAGAATTCGCTCGGAACCGCGTAAACGGCGGACTCGGCGACCGCAGGGTGCGTATTGATCGCGTTCTCCACCTCGAACGATGAGATGTTCTCGCCTCGGTACCGAAGGGCATCCTTCTTACGGTCGACGAACGCGAAGAAGCCATTGTCGTCCTTGCGACCGAAGTCTCCTGTGTGAAACCACAGATTACGCCACGCTTGCACGGATGCCTCGGCGTTATTGAAGTAGCCCTCGAACATGACGTGCGGACGTGTCGGGCGAACGACAAACTCGCCCACTTCACCAACCGCTACCTCATGATCGTCATCGTCGAACAGTCGCACTTCGAACGAATCAAGCGGCTTACCAGCGTACCCCGGAGGCGCGGGATCGTCGATCGAGGTGTTAATCACCGGAAACGCCTCGCCGAGCCCGTACGACGAGAAGAGTGTGACGTTCCACCGGGTCTCGACGCCGCGGTGGATCTCCTTTGGGATCGGGACGCTGTGCAAGGCCCGGATCGGGTTGTTGCGCTCCAGGTCGCTCTCGGGCTGGTTCCACATCATCTGCAGAAGCGAGCCGAGGATACTCACCATGGTGGCGTCGAACTTGTGCACGCTCTCCCAGAAGCGGCTCACCGAGAACTTCTTGTCGAGGGCACCGGTCGCACCGAACAGGAGGGGTCCGAGAACGGTCTTGCACATGGCGTTAGCATGGAAGAGCGGCAGCGGGCTCCATGACACGTCGTGCTCCGTACCACCCATCTGGAGATACAGGTTGCGCGACGCCTCTATGAGGTAGTTCTGCGTAGCCACTCCACCCTTGGACGGCCCAGTCGTACCCGACGTGAAGAGGATGACGCTCGGGTCGTCCCAGGACGCCAAACGCGGAACGCTGAGCCGATTGGGGTCACCGGCGAGGAGTTCGTCGACCATCGCGACGTGCACGTCGGCGATCTGCAGCAAGGTCGCAGTGTCTGCGTCGACCCGCACGAATAGGTGCGTCATATCAGGCAGTTGCGTCGCGACATCCACCACGCGGCCCGCCAGACTGGCCTCGGCTACCACGATGCGGGTCCGAGCCGTACCAAGCTGATGCGCGAGGTAGGCGCCCTTGTAGTGCAGATTGATCGGCACGATCACCGCGCCCAACTTCGCCGCGCCAAACCAGATGTAGGCGAACTCCGCGCAGTTGGACAGCAGAAGGCCCACCGTGTCCCCGGCTCGTACCCCGGACTCCGCGAGCGAGTTGGCGACCGCCGTACTGCGCTGCTCCATCTCCGCGTAGGTGACGGGTTGGTCCTCGAACCACGTGCACACCTTGTCGGCCGACACGTCGGCCCAATGCGCTAGTGAAGAGGGGATGGTCTCTCGCTTGCTCACACTCCACGCCATACGATGTACCTTTCTACTGTGCGTCTGCCTGCTGCCGCCTCGGTCGACCATCTCATCTCCGCCGTCGCATCGTCGGTCGCCGGTCGCGACGACAACGTTCCGTGCTCGCTGAAGCGAGGGTGACGCCCAGCCAGCCGCGCGGGCTACGGCGTCGCTGTGGTCCCCCCTTCGCGACGACACATGTTTGTCATCCTCCCGATTCCACTAATCTGGCTGGTCAGTTCCTGATTCGCCTGCAGGTACACTGGCGGTCGTCGTCTAAAGCCGACTCCTCCGGGTGTACCGGTCGTCACGATGTCTCCTGCATCGAGCGGCATGATGTCAGAGATATAGGAGACGAGCCACGCGGGCGAGAAGATCATGTCGTCGGTTCGCCCGCGCTGCATCTCCTGATCATCGACGAGGCATGTCAGCGTAAGATCAAGCGGGTCGATCTCGTCCTTGGTGACCACGCATGGTCCGCACGGACTCGTCCGGTAGAATGTTTTGCCCTGCATCGCTTCGGAGGTCCGACGCTGCCAGTCGCGTGCACTCACGTCGTTGAGAATCGTGAAGCCCGCGATCGCGGCGAGCGCCTCGACCTCGCTGGCATGGTGGATCCTTCGTCCGATTACCACGGCGAGTTCCACCTCCCAATCCATGGCGTTCGAGACAGCGGGCAGGATGATGTCATCCTCGGGCCCAACGAGAGAGCACGCGAACTTCGCGAAGAGCGTAGGGTACTCGGGCAGGTCACGCCCGAGTTCTGCTGCATGGCTCCTGTAGTTCGTGCCAACGCCGAGGATCTTTCCTGGTTGGAGCACGGGAGCAAGGAGCCGCACATCGCCAATGTCGTGTGCCTTGCCGGTCGCGAGCTCCAACGGACCGACTCCTCGTCGGAGGACCTCGCCAACGTCCTCCGCATCCAGTTCGAGATACCCGTCGTCTGCGACCACCGCCGCCCTACTCTGGTGGCCGTCGTCGACCGTCACGAGTTTCACCCGTCACGCCCGTCGCGTGCAGATCCCGCAGATGCAACACGGAGCCGCCTGCTCTCGATCATGGGCGTGAGCCCTTCGCCGCCCGAGGGCCCCCTCGGCGGCCGGAACCCAGCCAGGGATCGACCGCGATGCCGCGAAGAATCGAGGCAACGACCTCTGTCACTTCCGCAACGTGTGCCGTACTTCGCTGGCACCGGCGATGCATGGAGTACCAGCCGCCAAGAATGAAGTCGACCGTCAAAGGCGCCTCCACAGCGACGATCGAGCCATCCACAATACCCTCCTGCATGATGCGCAGCAGGCGCTCGCGTTGATTTCGGTCCTGCTCAAGCACCGCGGCACGCACCTTCCTGCTCAAAGCGTAGTACATCCGGAGGGGGAGCGGCGGTCCGTCGTGTGCATCGGTAAGAAGCGCGGTGATGAACGTTTCGAGTCGCTCGAGCCCCGTTCCGTCGGTAGCTTCGGCCTTGTCAAGGTACCCGTCGATCCGCGCCTGTGCACGAGCCGAACAGATGTAGGCGAGCTCTTCCTTGTTGGTGACATAGTAGTACAACGCGTTGTTGGTTATTCCAAGCTCACCGGCGATATCCGCAAGCGACACGCCGGCGTAGCCGCGCTCCTCGAAGAGCACTGAGGCGACGACGACGACCGCCTCACGTCGTGTGTTGAACTGCTGAGATCCGGCTTCCTCCCAGGCGCTCTTGGCCCCACCGACGAACGGCCCGTCGTCCGTGCCGGCCACGCTGGCGGCACTCTTCCGGTCGTTGCCCGAGTTGCCTTCTGGGGATGCCTTACGGCGCGGCGCCATGTCACTGTCCGATTCGTGGCTCGAAGCTGTCAGTCGTGAAATATACTGGGAGCCTTGATATCGAGTTCGTACACTCGTACACTATTTTGGGATTCTAACTCAAGCGAGGCTAACGCACCTGCAGGCCGGGCACAATGACGGGTCCCCAGTAAGCCGAGCCGCGCCACGACCGGCGGCTGGACCTGAAACGCAAGAACCCTGTGAACCTCTGCGACCGACGAAAGATGACCATGTCGCCTGATCCGAGTTCTTTGAACTTCGACATCGAGGAGTTGCGGGCCCGCTACGCGCTCGAACGCGACAAGCGCTTGAGAGCGGATCGCTCTGGGCCGGCGACTGCGGTGCACGAGAGTGACATCGACCAGCGCGATCCTTACTTACCGCCGATTTCGCGTGACCCGCTCACCGACGAGGTCGACGTCGCGGTAATTGGTGCCGGTTTCGCGGGCCTCCTGCTCGGTGCGCATCTCCGCAAGGAAGGTGTCGAGTCGATACGGATCATCGATCGAGCCGGCGACTTCGGTGGGACCTGGTACTGGAACCGCTACCCGGGCGCGCAGTGCGACGTCGAGGCATACATCTACCTACCTCTTCTCGAGGAGACCGGGTTCGTCCCGACCGAGAAGTACGCTCGCCAGCCCGAGATTTTCGAGTACGCCAAGAGGCTGGCGCGGCACTACGACTTGTATCGCGACACCTGTTTCCAGACCCAGGTCACGGGCTTGCGTTGGAACGAACAGGACCACCGCTGGACGATAAGCACAGATCGGAACGATCGGATTCGGGCGCGCTACGTCTGCATGGCCAACGGGCCGATGGACAAACCTCGCCTTCCTTCCATCCCTGGCATGGCGCGGTATGAAGGCCACTGGTTCCACACCAGTCGGTGGGATTACGCATACACGAAGGGTGACAATGCCGGAAACCTGAGCGGCCTGCGTGACAAGGTCGTAGGCATCATAGGCACGGGAGCGTCGGCTGTGCAGATTGTGCCGCATATCGCGCAGTCCGCGCAGCACCTCTACGTGTTCCAGCGAACGCCCTCGACCGTGGCACTGCGGGGCAACAAGCCCACCGATCCCGTATGGGCCGCGGAGCTACGACCCGGCTGGCAGCGGGAGCGGATGGCCAACTACATGGCTCTCCTGTCCGGCTTCCGCCAGCCGGTCGACTTAGTCGACGACAGCTGGACGTACGCATTCGCGAAGCTTTTCGTCGATCCATCTGTCGCTGCCACGAGCGAGCAGGAAGCCGCCGCGCTGAGCGAAGTCGCCGACTACGCGCTGGGCGAGGAGCTACGAGCGAGAGTGGAAGCGACGATCCGGGATCCCCGGACGCGAGAGGCATTGAAGCCGTGGTACAAGTACATGTGTAAGCGTCCGTGCTTTCACGACGAGTACCTGGAGGCCTTCAACCGCGAGAACGTCACGCTCGTTGACACCGACGGACTTGGCGTCACGAGCATCGGGCCAAAGGGGCCGCTAGTCGACGGACTCGAGTACGAGGTCGACTGCCTGATCTTCGCGACCGGCTTCGAGTACAACTCGCCGCGCACGCGCCGGTCGGGCTACGAGGTCGTCGGCCGAGGCGGCATCACCCTCTCCGATAAGTGGGCAGGGGGCCTGCGAACCCTCCACGGAATGATGTCGTCCCAGTTTCCGAACCTCATGTTCACTCCCGGGCTCAACAGCCAGTACGCAACGCTCGTGATCAACTTCTGCCACGCGTTGTGGGAGTTCGCGATCCACTCGTCGCACATCTATTCGCACTCCCTGAAGGAAGGGCTGTCCTTCGATGTCTCGCCTGAAGCCGAAGCGAGGTGGGTAGAGACGATCCTCGACCGCTCACCGCGCAACACGCCCACCTCTCGTCAGAGCCGGGAGCTCCTGAGCGCGTGCACCCCTGGCTACTACAACAACGAGGGCAAGCTCGACGACTTGCCCCCCGCGAACGTGTTCTATGGCGGCACAGCGCAAGAGTTCTACGCGGTTGTCCAGGACTGGCGCGCCGAAGGCGCATTCGAAGGACTCGCGTTCCAACGGTGGCCCGATGGATAGGAGCGGAAGGAGCTGCTAACTCGACCGGCGAGCCTGTGGGTGCCGGAACTCGGCCGTGGCCTCTGACCAGGGAAACGCGCCTGATCAGAAGGCAGCCGGAGTTGAGATCCAGTCGGATTCGGCCGGTCTTGAACGATGTGGGTCGGCGCCAAGACCACGCCGGTGGCTTGGCGGGGGGTGTCGCACTGCAAATGGTTTGCTAATGGCAGCCAGCGGTATTTGGCGGCAACGAGAGGCAAGGAGAGGATCCGGCCTGTCGGGGTTGCTGCTGGTTGCCACGTATTGCCGGCGGTTGCCGCTCGTTGCCGTGAAGGGTCGGGGGGTTCAAGTCCCCCCTCCGACACGTAGTGATGACCGTATATCACTAGGTCAAAGCACCTTTTACAGATTGACAGCCTGAGACTTGTCCCCGTTTATATCCCACACTCGGAGAGATCATTCGGGGTATTCAAGGTGGTGGTGAATATCCGGTGGCTTGCGCAGCCAGTCTGCAATTGACGAGAAGAGACTATGCGCTGAACTGCATATGTGCTAAAGTACATTCTCGATGGAACTCCCGAACCTGACCACATATATTAAACGAGGTAATCGATGAAGACACGCTCCATACCCGAGGACACAGCGCTCGTCTCTGAATCGGATGTCTCCGACGATGAGCGGAAGCGAGCAGCGACCGCTCATGAGCGTTTCAAGCGCCTCCTTGAAACAAAGCCGCAAGCGAAAGCTCGCTTCGACGTTGTACTTGCTGAGATCGACAGCCGCCAAGCCACATTACGAAGACTCCGTGAAGCACGATCGCTGACACAGTCGACCGTTGCCGAACTCCTAGAGATGGACCAGTCTGAGATCTCCCGATTGGAACGCCGTAGCGACATGCTTCTCTCCACACTCAAACGCTTCGTCACGGCGACCGGTGGTGAGATGCATGTCGTCGTTACGTATCCCGACGGAGGACCCGTCGAATTGCTTGTAGGCGAGGACTGAACCGGCTACGGCACCGCTGAGTGCGCTGCGTGCGTGGGAGGCGATCGCCGCAGTCGAGGTTGATCTGTCGAATGTCAGCAGGTACCGCAACCGGGGAGTGATTCATCGCTACGAGTTGAGCGGCGCTGACCTCGAATTCGTATCCAAACAGGACGGGGCCATGGCCAGTGGCGCGGTGGCTGCGAACGGCTACGGTGAGTTGCTGCGAGTTGACGGCGTCCGGCCGACCGACGACATCGACGTAGTCGTCGACCTGCGGGCTGAGCCGGTAGCTGGTCGGCCCGCTGGCACCTCCCTCGGATGGGGAAGTGCGTTGACCAGTGTCCCGTGTCAGGGTACCATGACATCTATGAGTCTGATCGCTGCTGACTCGCTGCCGGTTGAGCCGCTTGACGTGTTGCGTGAGGTGGCTCGTTCAGAGGCGCAACTCGATGAGCTTCGGTGGAAGCAGATTGCAGCGGCTCGAGACGCGGGGGCGTCGTGGGCGGCGATCGGCGAGGCGCTCGGCGTCAGCCGTCAGTCGGCCTGGGAGTACTTCACGCGACGCGTGACTACGGAGCTTGCCGCAAACGTGGAGAACTCGGGTCTTTCCGAAGACGAGGCGATGGACATCGCGGTCGAAGAGGTTCGCACCGTGCGCCGTAGCCGCCGTGCCCGTTGAGGCCAATCGTGAAGGTGGTTCTCGACGCGAACGTTCTGGTTTCTGCTGCAATTCAGACCGGACCGTCGTACCGACTCGTCGCCCTGTGGCTGGACAGGGGAGGCATCGAGGTCGTGATCTGTCCCGCGCTTCTTGCCGAGGTGGAAGATGTCTAGCCTCCTCGCGCGAAACCGGCGTCCTCGATCGCACCTACGTCGACACGATCGAGAATGTCGTTTCCCTTGTCGAGGTGCTGGCCGAACGAACATTCACCGAGAATGTGAGGAACGCCGAGGCAGCGGTCAAGAGCAAGGGGAGGGTGTTCCAGCGCCTCAACGACTTTGCCGATCTCTTCGCTGAACACACCGACGCCGATTTTCGGGCCACGGTTGGCGACGACTGGGCCGCCCTGATTGGAGTCTGGGCCGCCCGTCACGTGTTCACTCACAACGACGGCATCGTTGATCGGAAGTACCTGGAGAGTACGAACTCTCCACTTGAGGTCGGGCAGCGGCTCCGAATCACCGACACAGATGCTCGGCTAGCGATCCGTAACGCCGAGCGGCTCTGCCGTGCCGTCTGCAAAAGCGATCGCGATGACCCCAACACCTCCGAGGCCACTGATGGCCTCGAATAGCGTGCGTGTGAGGACCCAGATACGAGTCCGTACCTGCGGGCAAGGTGCGTGGTGCAGCGCATCGGCAAGGAGGTGTCGCTTTGCTAATGGATTGCTGGCGTCGTCGGTAGCGGGGGCCAATCTGTCGTTTAAACGGGAGAAGCCGCCTTGGCCGCTCCTCCCTTTACTTTTTCGGTGTGGCATCAACCGGCGGGTGCCGACGCTGGAGATGTGGTGTGGAGACTGTGACGACCAGCCACATTCGGTTGGTTGCACTGTTGTTTGATTGCTTCTCCGTGACGATCATGGAGTCGCAATCGGGTGTCAGGCGGGGGGAGTGGACCTGTCATGATGCGCCCACAGCGGGTGGATGATTTGCTCTGAGGTTCAAAGTGTTGTGAGCGTCCGGCCATCGTCATGTCGGCGACATCGACAGGGAGTTGTTACGTATGTATAATACGTACATGCCAAATAAGACAATCAGTATTCCCGATGACGTTGTCCCCATTATCGACCGTCTCGGTCTTCCGTTCTCGATTTGGGTTGCCGACCAGCTTCGTCGATACGCCGCGACACAGACTGGCTTGAGTCTCGGGCAGCAGTTGCTCGCAGACGCAGAGTTGGCGGGTGCTGAACCGCCAACTGCTCAGGAGTCCCAGGCCGTGATGGAACGAATGGAGCGGTCTGCTCCGTGGTAGCTCGTGGAGGCGTGTACTGGATTGACCTGGACAAGCGTCGACCGTGCATCGTTGTCTCCTCGGACAGTGTCTTGGGAGTAGAGGTGTGGCAGACCCACGTCGTACCCCTGACATCCAATGTCGAGCGAGCGGGCATCGCCGGCAACGTGTTGCTTCGATCGACCGCGACGGGACTGCCCAAAGACTCCGTTGCAGTGCCTCTTGGTCTCGAACTGATTGATCGTTCACTGCTCGCCGAGCAGTCGGGTCGGGTGCCTCAGGTTCTGCTGAATGACATCGACGACGGTCTCCGGGCAGTACTAGGTCTTTCGTAACGACCGCCCCCTCGCATTTGAGTTACCCTCGGGGCAACCAAGAGTTGTGCCCGATGGTTCTCAACGATCGGTCTGCGCGTCTCGGCCCCCACAGGCCTCGGCTGTTCGTTGTGACATCTCAAGCGTCAGTGCGGTTTCGACGCCAGCACACCCTTGGTTTCCAGCTCGATGACTCGAGCTTCGCTCAGGCCCGCCATGCCAATCAGCACGTCTCGGTTGTGTTCGCCGAGAGCGGGCGCGACATGGTCGTCGGGCGGAAGTGGGACCGTGCTCTTGAACGGGAATCCGGGGATCTGCACGTTGCCGGCGAGCGGATCGGACACCGTCCGCACGAGGCCGCGCTCGACAAAGTGGGGGTGGGTCAGGGCATCGGTGGGGGAGAGGCTCGGCCCGTAGGGGACCCGCGCTCCTTCAAGTGCCGACATGACTTCGGCGTCGGTCTCGAACGTCGCCATCCACGACTCGATGATGTCGGTCAACGCTTGACGGTTCGTGAGCCGGTTCGGGTTCGTGTCGAATCGAGCGTCCTCGGCAAGGTCGGGACGGCCGATCGCGCTCCACAAATTTGGCATCTGCCATTCGGTGCACAGGAGCACGATCCAGCCTTGTGGGCCGCGAAATGAGCCAGCTGGCGCGAGGTTCGGGTAGTTCCGTCCCTGACGGATCGGGACGAAGTTCTCCGGGTCCATCGATGCGCCATGAATCGACTGCTCGTGCATGTGGAACAGTGAATCGACCATGGCGATGTCGAGGTGAGTGCCGGTGCCGGTTCGCTCTCGGTGGAAGAGTGCGTGACCGATGGCGGCGAAGGCGTGTACCCCCGCGTTCGTGTCGGCGACGCCAATGCCGACAAACGTCGGTGGACCCTCGGTTTCACCCGTCATGTGCATCAGACCGGCGTAGGCCTGCGCGATGAGGTCGAAACATGGGCGTTGCGAGAGCGGCCCTGTCTGCCCGAATCCGGAGACCGACGCCATGATGAGATCCGGCTTGATCTCACGGAGACGCCGATACTCGAGTCCGCGGCGCTGGAGGACGCCAGGGCTTGAGTTCTCGACCACCACGTCGACGTGGGGAACGAGCTCGCGTACGACCTCAGCCCCTTCGTCACTGGTGATATCGATGCAGACGCTGCGCTTTCCGCGGTTCTGCTGGATGTGAGCTCCGGCCCGACGGTTGATCCGCGGGCGGTTGGAGCGGTTCGGATCGCCGTACGGTGGTTGCTCGATCTTGATGACGTCGGCCCCGAGTTCGCAGAGAAGGCGAGTGCATGCGGGACCGGCGAGATACCGGGTCAGGTCGAGAACGACGATGCCCTCGAGCCAGCGGTTGCCTTCGCTCACACGATCACGCCCTCGGCTCGCGGGGCAACCGCAGCACTCGTTCGCCCAATATGTTGCGCATGATGTTCGATGTACCTCCCTGGATTGTGTACGCCGGGGCGTAACAGATCGCGTCGGCGAGCTGCCGATCAGCGATTGCCGCCGCGCCGAGGACCCGGGCCGCGAATCGGGCGACGCGTTGCTCGTGATCTGTGCAGAAGGACTTCGTTGCCGCGCTGAATCCTTTTGGGGACTGACCAAGCGCTCCTCGGTAGACGAGGAGCCGTCCGAGTCGGTAGCCGGTTTCGATGGCGGCAATCTCCTGACGGACGAGCGGATCGGAGGTGTCGGCTCGCTCGAGCGCGGCGTCGTACAACGGCCGGTTCGAGACGAGGCGATCTATGCCGCCTCGCTCGTTCTCGAGCTGAGTCATCGTCTGCGCGAATGCTTCGCCCTCGACACCGACGAGATTTTCCGCCGGCACCCGGACATCGGTGAAGAAGACCTCACAGAAGTGGTCTTTCCCGACCATGTCGACGATCGTTCGGACCTCGATCCCGGGGAGATCCATCGGCACGATCAGCTCGCTTACTCCTCGGTGTGGCGGCCCGCCGTAGCCAGTGCGCACGATCAAGTAGCAAAAGTCGGCGATCGCGGCGAGGCTCGTCCAGATTTTCTGACCGTTGACGACGAAGTCGCGGCCGTCTCGCACCGCCGACGTCTGGAGCGACGCGAGGTCCGATCCCGAATCGGGTTCGCTCATTCCGATACACCAGGTGGCATCGCCCGACAAGATGCCGGGTAAGAACTGCGCACGCTGATCCTGCGTCCCGTAGGCGCAAATCGACGGGCCCATCTGACGGTCGGCAACCCAGCCGGCCGCAACCGGCGCACCGGCGCTGATCAGTTCGTCGGCAACGACGATCCGCTCGATCGGGGGACGCCCGCCGCCTCCGTGCTCGGTGGGCCACGTCATGCCGATCCATCCCTCAGCGGCGAGAACCTTCGAGAAGCCCTTGGAATAGCCGTTGATCCATGAGTCGTTGTGGCTTCCGAACCGGGCGACACCGTCGCGGGCGACTTCGCGAGCGCGCCCGCGGAGCTCGAGCCAGTCCGGGGGCATCGCGAAGTCGAGACTCATCGTCAGGTGTCCAGCCGATACACCCGGGTCGCCGTAGCGGAGAACATCAGGTCCTGCTCGGCGTCGTCGTACACGGCGGCGATCTTCTGAAATGCGTTCCAGATCACCGAGTATGTCAGGGCCTGGCGATCAACGGGAAAATTGGACTCGAACATGCAGTGGCCTGGTCCGAAGGTGTCAATACACCAACGCACCTGATCGTCCCACCGAGCAACGACCAAATCGGAGTCCGGCGGCGGGTCGAGCGTCCCCCAGCCAGTGGCGAAAAGGTCGTCCATACCGATTCCACCGACCTTGAGGCTGACGTTCGGGCAGCTCGCCACGTCGACCATCGCGGCCTTCCAGAGAGCAGTCACCTCCGCCCGCCGATCGCGGTGCGGGCCGATGCCGAGCGGAGCCCCCAGATGGTTGAGGATGATCGAGACATCGGGGAGGTCGCGAGCCAACGCTGTTAATTCGTGGAGCTGGTCGAAGTAGAGCCACGCGTCGAAGCTGTAGCCCATCGCCCCAAGTGTGGCGATGCCCTCGCGAAACTTCGCGTCTTCCATCAGTCGTTCCGGCGGGTTGGTGTGGCCGACGCGGACTTCGGGATGATCGCTCCACGCGGTGGCGTAGCGGACACCACGGAACAGTCCGGTGCCGACCATCTCGTGGGCGGCGAGCACTTCCTCGACTGCGGCTCCAAGGTTCAGATCGGCGAAACTCACGATGCCCGCGATTGCCGTTCCCCCCTCGGCCCGTGTTCGCGCGGCTTGCGCCGCGACAAACCGCGTTTCGCCAACCGGGCGAAGGTACTCCGGACCGGCTTGGTCATACTCCGCCATGCAATCGACGAACACCGTGTGCGTGACGTTGTGCGTGGCGCCGGTGTCAGCCAGAAGATGCTCGGCGAGATAAATGCTCCCGCGCCGATCCCAGAGATGATGGTGAGGATCGACGATTCTGCGCCGCGGATCGACAGCCGGTTCTGGGTCGGCCCCTTCGCGCCGCTCGTATCGAGACATCAGCCGACCAGCGGTACGTGCACGAGAACCGGCCCCGGTCTCACCCCTGCGCTGGGGTGCGTCTGCTCCCTGTGGGGGCTGCCGACGGCCACGCCCGAAGGCGCCATTCGAACCGAACGGCCCAGGAACGACGCAACGTAAGCCCTCATAGCCGCGAAGACTCGCCGCCGTCGATTACATATACCGAGCCGGTGACGAAATCCGAGATCGGTGATGAGAGGTAGCAGGCGAGCGGACCGATTTCTTTCGCTTCGCCCATCCGACCGGCAGGGATCTTCCGGAGGCGCCTGGCCAGGATCTCGGGCGACTCGAGGACGACTCTCTGGGCGTCGGTTTCGAACGCACCCGGGGCAATTGCGTTCACCTGCACGCTGTGAGATGCCCATTCACTGGCCAGCGCCTCGGTGAACCGGAGCAGCGCTCCCTTGGAAGCCGAATAGGCCGCCAGGGTTGGCTTGCCGCGCAGCCCGGACGTCGAGGCGATGTTGATCACCTTGCCGTGGCCTTGCTCGAGAAACACGGTGCCGGCTGCCTTCGCCAGCGCGACCGGAGCGAGGAGGTTCACCGCGAGAGCCTCATCCCAGCGGTCCAGCGGCTCGTCTTCGAAACGAGCGGCTTGGGCGATGCCCGCGTTGTTCACGATGACGTCAAGGCGGCCGAACGACTTGATGGCGCGCACGCTGAGCGATTCGACTGCGTCGCGATCTGTCATATCGCACACGACTGGGACTACTGCACCAGAGGGACTGTGGCTGGCGAGAGACTGGAGCTCGTCTGCGGAGCGCGCGGTGGCGAGGACGTGCATCCCCTCCGCGACGAAGGCCTCGGCGATGCTGCGTCCCAGGCCGCGGCTAGCTCCCGTCACGATTGCTACGTGTCCGTCCAGACCGAGATCCATTTCATCTCCTCCCGAATAGCGGGGGCAGAGGGCGGCTCGGCCCCCCGGACGCTTCGTGGTTCGGGAGACAGTTCGAGAGCAACCGAGCCGCTACGCCAAGAGAGAATATGGGCTCGGGCGAAGAAGAACGGTCGATGTGGCGATCAAGATGGGCAGGTTCTCTTCGCGAGAATCCGTCTTCTTCGGATCTGAGCGCCCAGGACTTGAGGGAGGGCATCAGTCGATGTCGTTTATGAGCCGAGCCGCGATTCCAAGCTTGAGAACCTCGGATGCACCCTCGTAGATGCGCATCGGTCGTGCCTGGCGATAGTACTTCTCGATCTTCGAACCCCGAATCAATCCCCACCGCCCCATAACCTGGACGCATCGGTCGACAACCCGCGTCGCCGCCTCAGTGGCATTCAGTTTGGCCAGCGACGAGCGGTCGAGATTGGCAAGCGGATTGCTCGCGGCCATCGACGCTGTCTGGTACGTGAGCAGGCGCGCGGCCTCGAGATCCGACGACGAGTCGGCGAGCAGCGCCGCGACCGGCCCGAGTTTGGCCAACGGTCTGCCGAATTGCTCCCGGTCCCGGGCGTGACGAACGGCCTCCTCGAGTGCGCCTTCCATCAGTCCCACGGCCGCACCGGCCACGGAGACGCGAAAGACGGCAAGAGTTTCAAGCACGTGGCGAAACGCAGTGCCAGGCTCGCCAAGTCGAGCCGACGCGGGCAGTACTACGTTGTCGAACTGCACCTCACCGAGTACGTGAGGCGCGATGATCTCCGGCGTCGGGGTGACGGTCACGCCCTCCGTGACGGCGGGTATGAGCACCAGCGAGTGGCCCTCGCCCTCTCGAACCAGCGTTGTGTAGAAGTCGGCTTCGCCCGCGTTCGAGATGAAGGATTTCGATCCGTCTACGATCAGTTCGCCGCCGAGCTCAACGGCCTTGGTGGTCACGCCCTTGAGGTCGGATCCCGCAACCGGCTCGGTGAGGGCCAGGGCGGCGCGGGCATCGCAAGACGCGACCGCGGGGAGCCACTCCTCACGTTGCTCCTCAGAGCCGGCCAGCGAGATCGCGTAGCTGCCGATCCCCTGCAGCGCGAACAGCGAGTCGAGGTGGGACGACGTCTTCATAAGCGCCTCGCGCACCAGACACGCGGCCAGCGGATCGACGGTCTCGAAGCGGCCGCCATATTTCGCGGGGACCATCAGGGAGCAGAGGCCGCTCTCGGCGAGAGCAACTGCCGTGGGCCGATGAAGTATGCTGAACTCGTCGGCTTCCATCGCCATTGGCTCGACGGCACGGGCCAGAGCGCGAGCCTCGTCGAGCACCTCCGCGTACCGGTCGTCAATTACGACTGGAAGCGTCAGTTCTGCCATGGCTCCTCTTTCCTGACCTGGCTCCCGTGAGCTCTTCAGGGACTGTTCCTCGTGAGCTCTTCAGGGACTGTTCCTCGTGAGCTCTTCAGGGACTGTTCCTCGCTCGCTGGGCCAGCAGTCTAGCAGAACGATGTTCATGGTTGCTGCTTGACGCGATTTCATGCACATGGTTAAATCTTGCCGGGAATGACTACGAAGGGTTCGAGCTGATCCGAGCTGGAGGTTTGTTGATGTCAGAGGTTGCGAGTGGTACGGGCGTCGATGTGGATGCGGTGGTGGTGGGGGCTGGTTTAGGTGGTTTGTACATGTTGTACAAGTTGCGTGAGTTGGGTTTGTCGGCGCAGGCGTTTGAGGCTGGCGATGGTGTGGGGGGGACGTGGTTCTGGAATCGGTATCCGGGGGCGCGTTGTGATGTGGAGAGTTTGGTGTATTCGTATTCGTTTGATGCGGAGTTGGAGCAGGAGTGGGAGTGGTCGGAGCGGTATCCGAGTCAGCCTGAGATTGAGAGGTATGTGAATCATGTGGCGGATCGTTTCGATCTGCGTCGTGATATCGATTTTGAGACGAAGGTGGTGTCGGCGGTTTTTGACGGGGACACGAGCGTGTGGACCGTGGCAACTGATACGGGCCGGGTGTTGAGGGCGCGGTTCTTTATTACTGCGGTGGGGTGTTTGTCGCAGCCGAAGCAGATCGATATCGCAGGGGTTGACAGTTTCGCGGGTGAGACGTATGTCACGGCGAGTTGGCCGAAGGAGCCGGTGGATCTGTCGGGGAAGCGTGTCGCGGTGATCGGGACGGGTTCGTCGGGGACTCAGGCGATCCCAGTGATCGCGGAGGAGGCTGGGCATTTGACGGTGTTCCAGCGGACCCCGAATTATTCGATCCCGGCGCATAATCGTGTGTTGAGTGACGAGGAGGTCGCCGAGTTCAAGGCGGATTACCGTAATTACCGTTATGAGCAGAAGATCTCGTTGTTCGGTGTGCCGATTCCGCCGCCGAAACCCTCCGCGTTGGCGGTGTCTGAGGAGGAGCGGCTCGCGGATTATCAGGAGGGGTGGGATGATGGGTTGATGCCGGCGATCATGGGCCGGTATGAGGATTTGTTGGTCGATAAGGAGGCCAACGAGACGGCGGCGCAGTTCGTTCGGGACAAGATCGCGATGATCGTGAAGGATCCGATGGTGGCGGACAAGATGATGCCGATGGATTACGCGTTCGGCACGAAGCGTCCGTTAATGGACACGGATTATTTCGAAACGTTCAATCGTGACGATGTGGACCTGGTCGACCTGCGTGAGACGCCGATCGAGACGATCACGGCGTCGGGTATTCGTACGACGGGGGCGGATTTCGAGTTCGATGTGATCGTGTTCGCGACGGGGTTCGACGCGATGGTGGGTGCGTTCAACGCGATCGATATCCGTGGCAGGGGTGGGGTGGTGTTGCGTGAGGAGTGGAAGGACGGTCCGCGCACCTATCTGGGTATCGGTATGGCGGGGTTTCCGAACATGTTCACGATCACTGGGCCTCAGAGCCCTTCGGTGTTGTCGAACATGCTGGTGTCGATCGAGCAGCACGTCGATTGGATCGGTGATTGCATCACGTTCATGGGTGACCATGAGGTAAAGGAGATCGAGGCGACCCCTGAGGCCCAGCAGGGCTGGGTCGAGCATGTCGCGGAGCTCGCGAACGGTACGTTGTTCCCTCAGACCGACTCGTGGTACATGGGGGCCAACGTTCCGGGCAAAGCCCGTGTGTTCACGCCCTACCTCGGTGGTGTGGGGGTCTACCGCGAGACGTGTGAGAATATCGCTGAGAACGACTACGAGGGCTTCGAGCTGATCTCCTGAGCCCGGCCCCTAGGCGTGAAACTTACGACTTCGACATTTCACTAACCCGACCGAAAGGATCACAGCGATGCCGCTTGACCAAGGGACGACCGAGTTCCTGACAGAGATGGCCGAGGCCGGAGGCCCGGCCGTGCATGAGATGACGCCCGAGGAGGCTCGGGGAATGGTTGCAGGGTTCACCGAGATGATGGGGCCCGGCCCCGATGTCGCCCGTTCGGAGGAGCACGTGCTTACGTCAGGCGATGGGTCGACGTTCGGGGCGATCGTAGTTGTTCCTGAGGGGACCCCGCGCGGGGTTCTGGTCTACTACCACGGCGGCGGCTGGGCCCTTGGTCGCGCAGCCGACTCCGACCACCTGTGTCGGATCATGGCCAATCGCACCGGTTGCGCAGTCGTGAACGTCGACTACCGCCTCGCGCCCGAGCACCTCTACCCGGTAGCGGCCGACGACTGTTATGCCGCTTTGGAGTGGACGGCGGCGAACCTCGGCGGGATCGCGGGCGGCGACGTGCCCATCATCATCGCCGGTGACAGCGCCGGGGGAAACCTCGCTGCCGTGGTCGCCCAGCGGGCCAGGGATCGCGGCGGCCCCGAGATCGCTCTTCAGGCTCTGATCTACCCGGTCACCGACGCAGACCTCGACAACGCGAGTTACAGCGACCCCGAGAATCAGCTGATGTTGGACCGCGACGGGATGGTTTGGTTATGGGGGCTCTACGCGCCCGACGCGTCACGCCGGACCGAGCAGGATGCATCGCCGCTGCGGGCGGCTGACTTCTCGAACCTCGCGCCGGCACTGGTCCTGACCGCCGAGTACGACGTGCTGCGCGATGAGGGTGAGGCCTATGCCGCGAAGATGTCCGATG
Organism: Candidatus Aldehydirespiratoraceae bacterium; assembly: GCA_965249055.1. Classification (GTDB taxonomy): domain Bacteria; phylum Actinomycetota; class Acidimicrobiia; order Acidimicrobiales; family Aldehydirespiratoraceae; genus VXYK01. The sequence goes on from CBDFKX010000002.1 coordinate 2,478,909, forward strand.
CCGGTGTCGATGTCGAGTTGACGCGACACCCCGGCCAGATGCACGGCTTCTTCACGCTTTTGATGCTGCCGGGCAGTGGGCCGGCGATGGACCAGTTCGTGGCAGCCGTGGACCGGGCGCTGTCCTGACCGCCGGTGGTGAACCGCAGATCGGTGGCCCGACGCTGGAGATCGCGCTAGTGTGGCCTTGATGTCAGACACAGGCGCTGTGCAGGGGGCAATTGTCGTAGTGGGCGCAGCAGGGGGCTTGGGCGGGGCGATCCTTCGCCGGCTCGCCGAGGATCGACCTGGTGCCCCCGTCTGGATCACCTACCGCGACAACGCGGCGCTCGCGGAGGCGCTCGCGGCATCCGTGCCCGGAACCCGCACGGCCCGCTGCGATCTCCACAAGCCCGAGGACCTAGTCCGACTCGCCGAGGAAGTACGCCGCGAGGCGGGTCAGGTGGCGACGCTGGTTCACGCGGCAGTCGAGACCGAGTACGGTCCGACGCTCGAGATCGGCTACGAGAAGGTCTCAGCTGTCGTGGAGTCGAGCGGGCTCGCGCTCCTCAGTATCACAGCAGCCTTCGACGACATGCTCAGCGACGGCTCGACGATCCTCTACGTCACGAGCATCGGGTCGGACCGGGTGATCCCGACCTACGCCGCGATTGGTACCGCCAAGGCCTGCGGAGAGGCGCTCGTCCGCTACCTCGCCGTCGAACTGGCGACCCGCGGGATCCGCGTCAACGCGATCTCGCCGGGGCCGTTCGCCTCCGCGGCGGCCGCCGCCTCCGGCCTCGACGTTGACGCGCTGATGGCAGCCGCCGACGCCGCCACACCGCGCGGCCACCGCGTCGAATTGCACGAGATGGCCGATGCGGCCGCCTACCTCACCGAGCCCCGAAGCTCGGGGATCACCGGCCAGGTGATCACCGTTGACGGCGGCATCTTCACCACCTGGCACCTCTGACGCGCCGCTCCGTCGGCCCACCCGATAAAAACCCCACGCAATCGCGCAGGGCCAGAACGCAAACACCAAGGAACCCCACAATCGGTGTCCCCCGTCGACCCCGGAACCCGGGTGCGCACACCCCCGGTAACGCCTCACTACACGACTTTGGCGTGGTCGGCCCAACGGTCGAACGGCTACATTTCGGCATGCCAACTGCTATATCGGATTCCGATAGATCCAGGATCGTGAGCCACCCCATGTGATAGGGTGCGCGGCATGGGAAGACTTGATGGCAAGGTCGCAGTGATCTCGGGCGCGGCGCGAGGCCAAGGCGAGGCCGAGGCACGGCTGTTTGCTGAGGAGGGCGCCTGCGTGGTGCTCGGCGACGTACGCGATGAGCGGGGCGCGGCGGTGGCATCCGATATGGCGCCCGCGCCCGCTACCTACATCTCGACGTGCGCGATGAGCGCGACTGGGCCGCGGCCATAGAGCTCGCCGAGGACGCGTTCGGGTCGGTGAGTGTGCTGGTGAACAACGCCGGCATCTTCGGCGGTGATCCCCCACACGTGGACACCACGCTCGAGCAGTTCCGCGAGGTCATCGACGTGAACCAGGTCGGGACGTTCCTCGGAATGAAGACCGTCGTGCCGTCGATGGTGAATGCAGGCGGAGGGTCAATCATAAACATCTCGTCAGTCAACGGTCTCGTCGGCTTTCCGAATATGGTGGCCTACACGAGCTCGAAGTGGGCGATCCGCGGCATGACGAAGGGCGCGGCGATAGAGTTCGGCCCGCTCGGAATCCGGGTCAACTGCATCGTGCCCGGGGGCGTTGACACCGAGATGCTCACGGAAGCAGCCGCCGAATCGGGCGTCACCCCGACTGATGCGGAGCCTGTCGATCCGTTTGCGCAGCTCCCGCTCCAGCGGATCAGCCAACCAATCGAGATCGCGCGACTCGCGCTGTTCCTCGCTTCCGACGAAGCGAGCTATTCAACCGGATCGGACTTCCTCGCCGACGGCGGCATGACCGCCGGACCCCTGGGCTGGGCCCTGAGCTGACGCCCCGATCCTATGCGCAGCGAGATCGCGTATCCGGCGACTGCGTGACCTCAGGTGCCGGTCCCCGAGGTATGCTAGAAGTCTGATGCGGTGTCGAGGCCTTGGCAACGGTCGGGGAGGTGCCGCACGGGACGAGGAGGTTCCGCTGTGGGGCGCGTCGAGGGCAAGGTCGCATTGATCACGGGGGCGGCGATTGGTCAGGGGCGCTCACACGCCGTACGGCTCGCACAGGAGGGAGCCGACATCATCGGCGTCGATGTCTGCGCGGACATTGCGACCAACTCCTATGCCGGGCCGACTGTCGCGGACCTCGAGGAGACCGAACGGCTGGTGACCGAGCTGGGTCGTCGGATGGTGTCCCACGTTGTCGACGTGCGGGACCGTGACGGGCTCTCCAAGGCGGTCGCTGATGGCGCGCAAGGGCTCGGACGGCTCGACATCGTCTCGGCCAACGCGGGGATCGCCGGCTTCGGCGTGGCTGACGAGATCACGCCTGCGCAGTGGTCGGAGATGATGGACATCAACGTCAACGGGGTGTGGAACACCACCTCGGCGGTGACCCCCATCCTGCGGGAGCAGGGTCAGGGCGGCTCGATCATCATCACCAGTTCGGTTTTGGGCCTCCGCGGCGTACCGGGTACGTCGCACTACGTGACGGCCAAACACGCCCTCGTCGGTCTGATGAAGTCACTGGCCCTCGAGCTCGCGCCGGAGTGGATCCGGGTGAACAGCGTCAACCCGACCAGCGTGCTGACGCGGATGGTCGACAACGAGGCCACTTACCGCGCGATGCGGCCCGACCTGGAGAACCCCACACTTGACGACGCCATCGAGCCCCTCACGTCGCTCAACGCCATCCCCGTCCCGTGGGTCGAGTCGATCGACGTATCCAACGCCGTGCTGTTCCTCGCCTCGGACGAAGCCCGGTACGTGACCGGGGTCTCATTGCCGATCGACCTCGGAGCGACGGCCGGACTCTGACAGGAAGAGCACCAGAGCGGCCCGTGACGAGTCCCGCCGGTGGTCGATCCCCGTCTCGGGTCTGATCGCCGCCGAGCTTCCTGGCCTCAACCTTGACGCCTTGCGCGAGGAGAACGACGAGTTCTGCAAACCGTTCCGCGACGTGTTCGGCGTTATATCTGGGCCCTGCTGATGCCTGGCGTTGCCCTGCTAACCCTTCACTACGGCAACATTATGGCAACTTGGTAGTCCTCCGAGGTGTCTAATAGTCGGTCAACAACTCCCACCACCCGGTTGGGGTCGACGATCACGCGGAAGCAGTACACGCCGTGTGGCCAGAAGATCCCAGCGAAGCGGTCTCAACGAAACCGGTCACCTCCACTACACACTGATGATTCACCCCATAGTGGAGCGGACCGCAGCTCCACCACACCAAGGCATCATACTGGACTCAAACACATACCTACGGTTTCTGGGAACTCATTTGAAGTGGGGCATCACCTGGTCGGCTATCAGCTTCAGGCTCTGCTTATACACTTCCCGTACACCCCAGGGACCCCCGATTGGATCGAGCTGCACGCTGTCGGCTTGGAACTCTTCCTTGATGCGCTGGAACTGCTCCGTCGCAAACTCCGGCGTGCCGCTGACCGTGACCGACTCGATGGTTTCCTCAATGGTGGCGTTCTGCATCGCGTTCAGGAGGGCGCTTTTGGGGCCGCCGACGATGCCGGTGATCAGTTGCTCCGGCGACAGACCGGTAGTGTGCGCCATTGCGCTCTCGGCCAATACCACTTGGATGCCGGCCATGGCCTCGAAACACTTGGCGGCATAGTCCCAAGCATCCTGCTCGGTCTCAGCCACAGAAATCAGGACCCGAACGCTCAATAGCGGCGAACCAGGATGCCCAGCCTCCCTCCAAGCCGCCCGGTACTGCGCCAACGCCTCGATCGTTCCTTCCCAGGTCGAGAAGTTCCCATGATAACCCGGCCACGGAATCATCAGATTCACCCCGGCACGGCCCATCCCCTCATACGATGCATGCGATTGCGCCACGCCCCAAAGCGGCAGACTCGGCTGTTGATACGGTCGGGGGTACAGCTCCACCCCGTCCAGTTCGTAGTGGTCACCCTTGAACGAGAACAAACCCTCGTTCTCAAGCAGGCCCTTCACACAGGCAATCGACTCCAGATATTTGGCTCTGCCCCCATCCTCGGGCAGCGGATTCGGCATCCGCTTGGTGTCTCCAAGGCCGAGAAACCCATCCGACCACGGTGGGTCAGTGGGGCAGAGGATCGTCGAGAACGATCGGCCGAAGCCGAGCTCAAACCGGCCATTCGTGAAATGATCGAGATTCGCTGCCTCAATCGCTACAAGCAACGGATTGTGCATCGGCATCGAGGTGACCGCCGTAACGACCCGCACTCGATTCGTGATCCCAGCCACGAACGCCGCCTGCTGCAGGGTACTGGCACCGTTGTGCACCGGGCCGGTGAGATAACCCTCGGTCAAGAACACATCATCGAGACCTAACGCCTCGGCATACTTGATCTCGGCTACGGCGCCATCTATCAGTTGCGACTCCGTCTCCCCACCAGTCATAAGACCCGTACGACGGAAAGGGCTAAAAATTCCAAACCTCATCTATCTGAGCTTCCTATCTGGCCGACCGGTCGTCGACCTAGAGATTTAATCATGTACATGGAATCGAGTCAAACGGTTGAGCCGGGTCAGCACAATGGACCCGACACCTCCCCTCGCACTACCCGGTCTCGGACGTCGCTGGTCGTTCGGTGACGTCTGCTCATCGGGGCGGAGGCCCTCATGGGAGGCGAGCCTCCCGCAATAGGCCCGAGTCGAGGTCGGCGACAGATCGTTGCCCCGAGAGTGCGAGGGCACTGTCCAGTTCTCGGTGCAGGATGTCGACGACGGCCTCAACGCCCGACTGACCGGCTGCAGCGAGCCCGTAGAGGTAGGGCCGGCCGACCAGGACGGCGCGTGCTCCGAGAGCGAGTGCCTTGAGGATATCGGTGCCTCGGCGGATTCCCCCGTCTACCAGGACAGGCAGATCCGGGCCCACGGCTGCAAGCACCTCGGGAAGCACGTCTGCGGTCGCGGGTGCGCTGCCGAGCTGTCGGCCTCCATGGTTGGAGACGACCACGCCGTCGGCTCCTGCCTCGCGGGCCTGCGCCGCGTCTTCCGCGCCCATGATCCCCTTGATGACCAGCGTGCCCGGCCAGATGGACCTCAGCCACGCAATGTCGGACCAGGTGAGCGCGGGGTTGAACAGTGACGTCACCGCTTCGGTCACCACCGCAGGGTTGTGCTTGGAGGCGGGGACCGGTGTCGCCATGTTCGCCAGCTCCAGCGACGGTCCGGTGAGGTACTGCCAGGCCCACCTCGGTCGGCGAGCGATACCCGCGACCGTCCTCCTAGTCACTCGGAAGGGCATGGAGAACCCGTTGCGCACATCGCGCTCACGGTTACCCCCGACAGGCACGTCGACCGTCACGAACAGGGTCTCCACGCCTGTGTCCGCGGCCCGGCGCACAATGGAGGTCGTCGCGGCGCGGTCTCGCAGCACGTAGAGCTGGAACCACAGGCGCTTCCCGCCCACGGCGGCGACGTCCTCTAGTGCTGTCATCGAGACGGTGCTCATGGTGAAGGCGACTTCGCGCGAGGCGGCGGCGCGTGCGGCGGCACGATCTCCGTCGCGGGAGAACATTTGAAGTAGGCCGGTCGGAGCGAGGACGACCGGCGTCGCTAGTCGCAGCCCGAACAACTCGACTTCCTGAGAACGCTCCGCCACGTCCCGAAGGACGAAAGGCACGAGCGCGTAGCGCTCCCAGGCCGCGCGGTTTCGCCGTGCCGTGACCTCGTCGTCGGCTGACCCCTCGACGAGGTCGAAAAGCGGCCTTGGGAGACGTCTACGCGCAACCCGGCGCACGTCCTCCAGGTTGACGAATCGGTTCTCCACTTGACACTCCCACGCGCTGAACTCAGGGACTGTTCGCCCTGACCAGGGACTGTTTCGTCGCTTGGCCGGCAGTCTAACATAAAGATGTTTATGGTTGGTTCTTGACGGAGGTGGGTGATCACCGAGCCGGCGTTCTTCACGGCGTTGGCGGTTCCACGGTCAACGCGGCCGCCAGACGCCGATGACATCGCCTCGGTTTCTACGTCCGCCGCTAGTGGTATGTCGTTGGTTTGGTTGCGGGGTTGGCAGGGTTGGGGGATGAGTATGTGCGCGCCGCCGTTGGGGGTGTTGAGCCCCCTGATGGGGCGGTGTGCTGGTCGACGCGGGCGCTGGGGGCGCGTCACGGGGTGGGAAAAGACATCGTGGCGCGGGTATGGCGCGAGCGGGGTCTGCGCCCGTGGCGTGCTGATGTGTTCAAGCTGTCCACTGCTCCCGACTTCGAGGCCAAACTCCACGACGTGATCGGCTTGTACTTGAAGCAAACCCTGAACGCCAGCGATGGCACCTGCACTTCAGCCCCACCAGATCGAGTTGCGCGAACCTCGTCGAAGGCTGGTTCTCGATCCTGACCCGCAAAGCCCTCAAGAACCGCGCGTTCACTTCAGTCGCCGACCTCAAAGACGTCATCGAGCACTGGGCAGCGCACTGGAACCACGACCCTAAACCCCTGCGCTGGACCAAACAAGCCCAACCCGTCATCGACAAAATCAAACGAGCCCAAACCGCCCTAGACCGCGCAACCAAACCCACGACACACCACTAGGAACGGGCAGCGAGGCACGGCGCACGTCGACCGATGTCGTGTGTAGGGCGTTCCTTGACCGCGACGGATCGCCCGTCTATTGTAAAGATGTACATGGATAACGGGCAGAGTCCACCCATGCTTGCTCTTCCATGCTTGCTCTTCCTCGGAGGCCCGGGATGACAGAGAACTCTATCGGTGACGTGTTCAACACCGAGCCCCGCGTCGGACGACAGCGCGCGGATCTTGATGATCGAACGTTGCGACGAACGGGCAAGCCGTGAGGCGTATCTGGCCACTCGTGCTGAAGACGGATCATCGGCCAGTCGGGCGAGATGGAATCAGCCAAGCCGATCGTCACCTACACCGAACTTCATGGCGCGCAGGCGCTGTGGGCGAATGAGGAATACATACACCGAAACCCGGAGGAAAAGGACAATGGAACACCAAATGAAGCACACAAGGAAGACCAAACGAGCATGGATGATGCTCATCGCGATCCTCGCTGCTCTGTCGCTCGTGGCGGCAGCATGCGGCGATGACGATGACGACACGACGCAGGAACCACCGCCTGAAGAGCCGGACGCGGAGCCGGCGGAGGAACCGGACGCGGAGCCGGCGGAGGAACCGGACGCGGAGCCGGCGGAGGAACCGGACGCGGAGCCGGCGGAGGAACCGAAGGAGCCGCTCAAGGTGATGACGATCTCTGCCGTCGAAACCAACCTCAGTCCTTTCAAGGAAGCGATCGAGGTTGCAAAGGTCTACGGGCAGTACATCAACGACCGTGGCGGCGTCGCCGGTCATCCCATCGAGGTGATCACCTGTGACGGGATGAGTGATCCGAACGTGTCCCAAGCGTGTGCCCGTCAAGCCGTCGACGAGGGCGTGGTGGCCGTGATCGGCGGCTTCGAATACGACTTGTCCCTCGCGGTGCCGATCCTCGAAGAGGCCGGAATCGCGTTTATCCACCACTCGGGGGTGACCGGCCCCGAGTTCTCGAGCCCGATCAGCTTCCTACTCGGCGCCGACAACGCCATGCAGCACGCGGTGACGTACATCATGAACGAGGACGGATGTGAGGCCCCGGCCTTTGCCTACATCGACATCTACGTCGACTACTTGACCGCACTCGCCCAACAGGGGTGGGACCACTTCGGGGTGTTCGGCGACACCGCGAAGACCATTGCTCTGCCTGCTGAGGCCGGCGACTACAGCGCCCAGGCGGCTCTGGCCGAAGGCCAAGACTGCGTCTGGCTCTCGTTGGCTTCCGCGAACGCGGCGGCGTTCTTAGCTGGCATGCGGACCGTGGGCTCCGACATGCGCGTCTACGGCGCGCAGGGCCTCCTGAACGAGGACGTAGCAGCTGCGTACACCGAGCTCACCGAGGGTGGAATAGTGCTCAACTCCTATCCCAACTGGCAGGATACGGTCTGGGATGAGTACCGAGCGGCGCTCATCGAGTACGACGCGCCACCCAGTTCCGAGTACTCCGGTCTCGCCAGTCTCGGCACCTGGGGCGCGTACGTCATGTTCAAGGACATCGTGGAACTGATCGACGGTGACATCACCGCAGCGTCGTTCCTTGAGACGACCCTGGAGCAAGACGCCCTCCAGTCGATGTGGGGCCCCACCATGGATCTCTCGAAAGACGGTCCTCAACCGGGATTCCCACGCGTGCTGAACTTCGTGCTCACCTTCGATCGGATCGGCCCCGATGGCGAGATGGTACCCACCGGTGAGTTCGTCGACTTCGCCGAAGCGGTGTCGGGCGGCTGATCACCTTACGGTCGGGGGGACCCCTCCACCCTCGGACCGCTACATGGGGCGGGCACACTGCCCGCCCCGTGTAGCGAACGAGGTGGCACAGGACTCTCTGGCGTGTCGCGGAGAGCACCGACTTCGTGCGATCCGCGAACTCCGTCGATCAAACCCGATGGGGCCTCGGAGGATCCCAAGTTCTGGCGTGGTGGCGGACGGCAAGGGTCGGCCAGACCGAGGCCACCCTGTGCCTGGCCACCACCGTATTGTCCACTTTTTTGCTATCCGTGCTGGAGCCCAACTTCCTTAGCGAATCGCTCCATCAGTGTGAGCACTTCCTCAAACTGATCGGTCCAGGCAAAGAATGCCAGGACAACGTGATTCAGACCAGCCTGCTCATAACGTGGTAGAGTCCGCAGCATGTTTTCAAAAGTACGCTCGTTCAACAGTGCAGCATAGGTCAGCGAGTTTGGATCGCGGCCGCCTTGTTCTGCCAGCTCCTTAATCGAAACGATATCTTTGGCAAAGCCATCTGGGTCGCGCCAGAACGGCGCAGTCGACCCCGACGTTCCATACCAACCGTCACCAAGTGTTGCCGTTCGGCGCAATGCTCGCTTACTGTGTCCCCCAATCCAAATTGGCGGGTGCGGCTTTTGGACCGGTTTGGGCTCACATTTAATACCCGAAAATTTCTCGTAACGGCCATCAAACTGCGCCTCGTCTTGGGTCCATAGCGCTTTCATGACCTGCAAATATTCATCCGTCTGGTTACCCCGTTCCTGATACGGCGCATGGAGTACCTCAAATTCTTCTTTGAGCCAACCTGAACCGCCGCCTAAGATCACCCGGCCATGCGATAAGACATCTATCGTCGCCACCAATTTGGCAGTCACAATCGGATTTCGGTACGGGACGATCAGCACGCCTGTGGCCAGCCGGACGGTCTTGGTACACGCCGCGACATAGGCCAGGACAGTCAGTGGGTCCAAGAAATTATCGTTAGTATCAAAAGGGAATTTACCTTCTGGATGATACGGATACTTTGACTCCAGCTGGGCAGGAAACACCACATGATCCCCAACCCAGACCGAGTGAAAGCCAAGTGTATCAGCGTGTTGGGCGACGGCTTGAATCCGCTCGACAACCTGCTCACGCGCAAACGCGCCGATGTGGGGAAGCACAACACCAAATTCCATAATTCCTCCTTATTGCCTCGGGAGTGTTGCGCCCTCCGAGATGGCAAGCACCGTGCTATAAGCGTCGGCAAGCTCTATCGGTCGTTGCGACAGAGTTCAGTGTAGACGCTGAGTGCTGAGTTCCAGTCGTGGAGTTTGCGGCGCGTCAGAGGTGCCAGGTGGTGAAGATGCCGCCGTCAACGGTGATCACCTGGCCGGTGATCCCCGAGCTTCGGGGCTCGGTGAGGTAGGCGGCCGCATCGGCCATCTCGTGCAATTCGACGCGGTGGCCGCGCGGTGTGGCGGCGTCGGCGGCTGCCATCAGCGCGTCAACGTCGAGGCCGGAGGCGGCGGCCGCCGCGGAGGCGAACGGCCCCGGCGAGATCGCGTTGACGCGGATCCCGCGGGTCGCCAGTTCGACGGCGAGGTAGCGGACGAGCGCCTCTCCGCAGGCCTTGGCGGTACCAATCGCGGCGTAGGTCGGGATCACCCGGTCCGACCCGATGCTCGTGACGTAGAGGATCGTCGAGCCGTCGCTGAGCATGTCGTCGAAGGCTGCTGTGATACTGAGGAGCGCGAGCCCGCTCGACTCCACGACAGCTGAGACCTTCTCGTAGCCGATCTCGAGCGTCGGACCGTACTCGGTCTCGACTGCCGCGTGAACCAGCGTCGCCACCTGACCCGCCTCGCGGCGTACTTCCTCGGCGAGTCGGACTAGGTCCTCGGGCTTGTGGAGATCGCAGCGGGCCGTGCGGGTTCCGGGCACGGATGCCGCGAGCGCCTCCGCGAGCGCCGCGTTGTCGCGGTAGGTGATCCAGACGGGGGCACCAGGTCGATCCTCGGCGAGCCGGCGAAGGATCGCCCCGCCCAAGCCCCCTGCTGCGCCCACTACGACAATTGCCCCCTGCACAGCGCCTGTGTCTGACATCAAGGCCACACTAGCGCGATCTCCAGCGTCGGGCCACCGATCTGCGGTTCACCACCGGCGGTCAGGACAGCGCCCGGTCCACGGCTGCCACGAACTGGTCCATCGCCGGCCCACTGCCCGGCAGCATCAAAAGCGTGAAGAAGCCGTGCATCTGGCCGGGGTGTCGCGTCAACTCGACATCGACACCGGCATCGGACATCTTCGCGGCATAGGCCTCACCCTCATCGCGCAGCACGTCGTACTCGGCGGTCAGGACCAGTGCCGGCGCGAGGTTCGAGAAGTCAGCCGCCCACAGCGGCGATGCATCCTGCTCGGTCCGGCGTGACGCGTCGGGCGCGTAGAGCCCCCATAACCAAACCATCCCGTCGCGGTCCAACATCAGCTGATTCTCGGGGTCGCTGTAACTCGCGTTGTCGAGGTCTGCGTCGGTGACCGGGTAGATCAGAGCCTGAAGAGCGATCTCGGGGCCGCCGCGATCCCTGGCCCGCTGGGCGACCACGGCAGCGAGGTTTCCCCCGGCGCTGTCACCGGCGATGATGATGGGCACGTCGCCGCCCGCGATCCCGCCGAGGTTCGCCGCCGTCCACTCCAAAGCGGCATAACAGTCGTCGGCCGCTACCGGGTAGAGGTGCTCGGGCGCGAGGCGGTAGTCGACGTTCACGACTGCGCAACCGGTGCGATTGGCCATGATCCGACACAGGTGGTCGGAGTCGGCTGCGCGACCAAGGGCCCAGCCGCCGCCGTGGTAGTAGACCAGAACCCCGCGCGGGGTCCCCTCAGGAACAACTACGATCGCCCCGAACGTCGACCCATCGCCTGACGTAAGCACGTGCTCCTCCGAACGGGCGACATCGGGGCCGGGCCCCATCATCTCGGTGAACCCTGCAACCATTCCCCGAGCCTCCTCGGGCGTCATCTCATGCACGGCCGGGCCTCCGGCCTCGGCCATCTCTGTCAGGAACTCGGTCGTCCCTTGGTCAAGCGGCATCGCTGTGATCCTTTCGGTCGGATGGGTGAAATGTCGGTCAGGTGGGTGAAATGTCGCAGTCGTAAGTTTCACGCCTAGGGGACGGGCGGTTCAGCACTGTACCACGTCGGTGATTGCCCTGCGCGGCGTAGACACGCAGGTCACCGCCGACGAACTCCTGCATCAGCGTCGGTCCCCGGTCCGGCGTTTCGATCGTCGTGAGCACCGGGCTCAGGAGATCAGCTCGAAGCCCTCGTAGTCGTTCTCAGCGATATTCTCACACGTCTCGCGGTAGACCCCCACACCACCGAGGTAGGGCGTGAACACACGGGCTTTGCCCGGAACGTTGGCCCCCATGTACCACGAGTCGGTCTGAGGGAACAACGTACCGTTCGCGAGCTCCGCGACAGTAAGCAACGGCGAGAAGCGAGAGAAGACAGAGGGCCATGACCTGGACGGGCCACCGGAGCGAGGAATGCCTCAATAAGAGTCGAATCGGGTGCCCCGGCACCGAACCTCCTGAGTTCAGCTGGGGCGACGCGCGAGCGTCTCTGCGCGGGCTGTCCGACGGCGGTCTCAACATCGCGTTCGAGGCTCTCGATCGCAACATCGCATCCGGACGCGGTGACGCGGTGGCGTCGACGCCGTCCCGCACCTCTTGATTTCCCTCCAATCCATGTATATGGTTTCTCCGATTCATGTCGGGAGGAGCCGCTGTGGGGGACGCCGTTGTTGTTGGTGCGTCGAGTTCGGTCACATGGTCGACCCAACCCTTCTGCGCCTCGGGTGTGGCCTCGATGCCCACGGCGTCGGCCCTTGCGCACGTAGTCGATGCAGCCGGTGTTGCCCGATTGACATGACCATCTTCGAAAACACCGAGGGGCTCTCGATACCGACTCGTGGTACGTGGGGGCCAACGTGCCCGGCAAGCCGCGGTGTTCACCCCCGAAGTGATCAGTTCCCGGACAGCAGCTCGATGATGCGCGAGACTGCGACGGCGCTCCCATGAGCGACGTCGTTCAGTTCGCCCTTCTCGGACTCGCAATCGGCTCGCTCTACTCGCTCGCGTCCCAGGGTCTCATAGTCATCTACCGGGGCTCGGGCGTGTTGAACTTCGCGCACGGCGCGCTCGGGATGGTCGGCGCCTACGTGGCGTGGGAGGTCCGCGCCGAGAACCACCTGACATGGTCGCCGTTCCCTGGCGAGCATCCTTTCCTGCTTGCGTTGTTCATCGGCGTCGGCGTGTCGGCTCTGTTGGGCGCTCTCTCCCACCTGCTGGTCATGCGACAGCTCCGGCGGGCCGCACCGCTTGCAAGGGTGGTCGCGACCCTCGGAATCCTCATCATCCTCCAGGCGGCCGCCGTCATCCGGTACTCGTCCAGGCTCATTTTCCCGCCGGTCGAGCTGCCGCAGTACCCCGTGTCGTTCTGGGACATCACGATCACGGTGGACCGGTTCATCCTCGTGGGCATCGCCGTCGTGCTGACGATCGGCCTGTGGCTCCTCTACCGCTACACGACGTTCGGTCTGGCCACCTCGGCGGTCGCGGAGAACCAGCGGGCGGCGGCGTCGATCGGCCTGTCGTCCGACACGGTGGCGACGGTCAACTGGGCTCTCGGCTCAGCACTCGCCGGACTGGCGGCCATCCTGGTCTCGCCGATCATCACCCTGTCCGTGCAGGGGATGACCAACGTCGTGCTCGCCGCGCTGGCAGCGGCGCTGGTGGCCGAGTTTCGCTCGTTCCCCATCGCGCTTGCGGCGGGCATGGCCATCGGGATCGGCGAGAGCGAGCTGACTCGCTACGTCCATCAGCCGGGCGTTTCGAAGTCGCTCCCGTTCGCAGTGATCGTGCTCATACTTCTCGTCCGGGGCCGCGCGCTCCCCGTGCGAGGCCACTTCCTCCAGAGGCTTCCGCGAGTCGGCAACGGACATCTCAGCCCCATCGGCCTGATTATCGGCGTCGCCGGAGCTGTGCTGCTGACGCTATCGGTACCGCTCGTCTGGCAGGACTCACTCGTGGTCACGTTCGGCACGGCGATCGTCCTGTTGTCGATCGTGGTCGTCACCGGCTACGCGGGCCAGCTTTCGCTCGGCCAGTTCGCCATCGCCGGGTTCGGCGCGTGGGTCGCGGGACGTCTTGTCGCCACGCAGGGGTGGCCGTTCACCGCCGCCCTCCTCGTGGGAGCCATCGCCGCCGTTCCACTCGGCGCGCTCTTCGCGCTACCGGCGGTGCGAGCCCGTGGCATCAATCTCGCAGTACTGACGCTCGGACTGGGCTCAGCCCTCGAGCTGATGCTGTTCAAGAACTCGAACTACACGGGGGGCTTCCAAGGGACCATCGTCGGTAGGCCCTCGTTCTTCGGCTGGGACATCACCTCGACGACCCACCCGGGCCGGTACGCACTGGTCTGTCTCGGGTTGTTCGTCGTCCTCGCGGTCGCCGTGGCGAACATGCGGCGCGGCCGTTCTGGTCGTCGACTCATCGCGGTGCGGACGAACGAGCGGGCCGCCGCCGCGCTCGGAATCAACGTTGTCGGCGCCAAGCTTTACGCCTTCAGCCTCTCTGCGGGCATCGCCGCGGTCGGGGGGATCCTGCTCGCGTTCCGCAAGGACACGATCACCTTCAGCACCGAGTTCACCAACATCAGCTCGATCGTCTACGTCGGATGGGCATTCGTCGGCGGCATCGGGTTCCTGCTCGGCCCGGTCCTCGGTTCGACCCTGACGTCTGGAGGAATCGGCACCCGGATATCGGATGCACTGTTCTCGTCGGTGTCCCGGTACGTCCAGCTGCTCGGGGGTATCCTCGTTGTCCTTCTGGTCCTCTTCCATCAAAACGGAATGGCCAGCGACCTCGGCGAACAGTTCCGGGCGATTGCGAGGAGGATCCGCGGTCTCTTGTGGCGTAGTCCCGAATCTGAGTCCCCGACGGTCGAGCTACCCGATATCGCCCGTGAGCCGGTTCAACCGAAGACCCTGGTTGTGGAGAACCTCACCGTGCGTTACGGCGCGGTGGTCGCCGTCGACGAGGTGTCGCTCACCGTCGAACCCGGTCGGATCGTCGGCCTAATCGGCCCCAACGGCGCCGGAAAGACCTCCGCCATCGACGCGGTCACGGGCTTCACCCGTGCGGCGACCGGAACGGCCCGTCTCGGCGATGCCGACCTCACGCGCACCAACCCGGCAAAGCGCTCACGCCTCGGTCTGTCCCGCTCGTTCCAGTCGCTCGAGCTCTTCGAGGACGTGACAGTCCTCGACAACCTCCGCGCGGCCTCGGACCCACGCGACGCCCGCTCCTATGTCCGCGACCTCTTCTATCCGGTCGATCCTGTGTTGCCTGGCCAGGTGGTAGCTGCCATCGAGGAGTTCGAGCTCGCCGACGACCTCCACCGCCACGTTGAGGACCTCTCATTCGGCCGGCGCCGGCTCCTCGCGGTCGCGAGGGCCGTCGCGACCAGTCCCAGCATCCTGCTCCTCGACGAGCCGACCGCCGGTCTCGGCGAATACCAGACAGCGGAGTTCTCCCATCTGCTTCGACGACTCGTCGACGACTGGGGCATCGGGATCCTCCTCGTCGAACACGACATGAGCTTCGTCATGGGTGTGTGTGACCACATCCACGTCCTGGACTTCGGAAAGACAATCGCCGATGGCTCACCTGAAGAGATCCAACGGAACCCCGCGGTGATCGCTGCCTATCTCGGCGAGCCCGACGAGGATGCGATGGTCGACGACCTGGCAGGACCGACGGTGACGGGCCAATGATCGTCACGGAGAACTCCCATGGTGCGCCGGGCGCGGCGTCCGGTCCCGGCCCTGTGCTCGCGGCCCGCGACATCACCGCCGGCTACGGATCACAGGCTGTCATCCACGACATCACGCTGCACGTCGATCCCGGCGAGGTCGTCGCCCTCCTCGGCGCCAACGGCGCAGGGAAGACCACGACGCTGCTCACGCTCGCCGGCGAGCTGACGCCGATGGCGGGCGAAGTTCTGCTGCACGGCGCGCCCACCAGGGGATCCCTGCATCGGCGGGCCCGCGCCGGAATGGCCTACGTGACCGAGGAGAAGTCGGTCTTCATGACCCTCACCACGAGCCAGAACCTCAAGGTCGCCGGGGTGGAGGTCGGGACCGCACTGGACCTCTTCCCGGAGCTCGAGAAGCGGATCGACCTCAAGGGAGGGCAGCTCTCGGGCGGAGAACAGCAGATGCTCAGCGTCGCCCGTGCCCTCTGCCGCGACCCACGCGTCCTGCTGGCCGACGAGCTCTCGCTCGGACTCGCGCCCCTCATCGTCAAACGGCTCCTCGAGGCGGTGCGTGCGGCCGCCGACGACAACGGCACAGGGGTCCTGCTGGTGGAGCAGCACGTGCAGCAAGCCCTGAAGTACGCGGACCGGGTGTACGTCCTGCTCCAGGGCCGTGTCGTACTGGAGGGAACCGCCGCCGAGATGAGCGGACGCATCAATGAGATCGAAGCCAACTACCTTGCGTCGGGAGTACGGGACGAATCGGATCAGGCGCCGAACGGACAGAGGGAGTGCGAGTGAACGCGATCTCGAAGAAGGCCAGCGGACCTGACTCGAGTACTAGGAGCGCAGCACCTGTCGCCAGCCGCCGTCCCCGAAGCAATCGGGATGGGGCAGGTTCATGGTCACAGTCGCTCGAGCGGCCTCGCCTTCCGTCCCGGAACAAGAACGAGAGACTCGCTGTAAGCCGGATCATTGCGCGTGGTTGCCACTCGGTTCCACGCGAGAGGAGAGCATCCTTATGACGTCGACAACTGCCGCATGATCCAGTTCGCTCCCACCCATCCTGCAGAGAATCGCGTAAAAACCTTCACAGACGGGTGTGAGGTTCAGCGATACCTCAAGAAGACGTGCTTCATCGAGGGCGAAGCGGAGATCCTTCAACTGAGCGGATGCGGCTCCCCCGGGCTCAAACCTTCCGGACAATAGCTTCTCTCGCTTCACCTCCAACGCCTTACTTCCGGCGAGCCCACCCGACAGAATATCGAGAATCAGCTCCATCTCTAGTCCAGCGGCTTCAGCAAACACGAGTGCCTCACCCAGGCCCACAAGCACAGCAGCGACTACAATCTGATTGGCCGCTTTTGCCATTTGTCCCGCCCCAAGCGAGCCGCAGTGGTGCACCGTTGAACCCAAGACTTCAAGGACCGGCCGAGCGGCTGCAACGGCATCATCGGTGCCTCCGACCATGATGGACAACGTGGCGGTCTGCGCTCCCACGTCGCCGCCGGATACAGGCGCATCGATGAGCGCCACATTCTGCTTCGCGAGTCTTTCGCCCAGCTGTCGGACGCCCGTCGGCGAGTGGGTTCCCATCAGCACCATCACTGAACCGTCAGTGAAGCCAGCTTCCAAGCCTGACGGCCCGGGTAGCAGCTCATAGACGTCGGGCAAGTCTGTGAGCATCGCCACAACGATCCGAGCAGAGCGGGCGACCTCCGCCGGGCATTCGACCGGAACCGCTCCAAACTCCTTGAGCTCGTCAACCCGTGAGCGCGTTCGGTTCCACGCCGCAACCTCAAAGCCGTGGCTGAGCAGGTTCCGCGCCATAGGCATCCCCATGCGGCCAAGTCCGAGGAAGCCAACGGTCTTGGGCCGAGCTCGACTCGCCAGAGTACCGGACTCCTTCATGTGCGCAATTCGTATGCCGCGCTCACATCGAGCTCCGGCGCGATCGGCGCGCCAAAGAGTCTGATCTCATCTGCGATCGAACGCACAACCGACATACCCTTGGTGTCAGCTATCTCAGCAAGACTCGCCCCGAAATCCTCAGGTTGGGCGATGCGACCGGCTCGCGCTCCGAGCGTCTCGATAAGCGCCACCTGCGCTACGCGACCAGCGCCGACCGCGAGGACCTCACCATTCATCGTGCACGACTCGTGCGAGAGCCAAACGACGACTGGCGCGACGTGAGCCGGGTCGGCAGCAGCGGGCTCCCGGTCAACTTGCATCCGTTTGTTGTACCATCGGGTCTGCCGCACGATCGAGTGACAGGTTGGTTGGGCAGCCAGTCGGGCTGGCGGGTCATGGTTGTCTCGTATTCGATGGGGGTCAATCGGCCGAGGGCGGCCTGGCTGCGGCGTCGGTGGTACCACAGGTCTTGACAACTCCTCTCCTCATTGCGGGTTGATCTGCCCTCCGCTACTCATAGGTCCTCGGATCTAACCGAGGACAAAGATACCACGCGTTCAGGATCCGGAGAAGGAGAAGCCAGCGAACGCTTGGGCGCTCTGGGCCAGCGGGGGTGTCATAGAGGCTCTGGCGGCTGACCCGCAGCACCCGGGCGATCGTCCGCCACCGGTGCGGCCCCCTCGGCCGGCCGCTTCGTCAGCACCGCCAACACGGCATCGCGCTTCTGCGCCGGAGTGAACCGGGACCGGTGTCAGGGACCCTCAAGGGTCGCACCGCTCCCGACAATCTCGCGGCGCGCTTGTTGTGCGCGGCGGGGCTAACTAGTGTAGCCATTGTCGACGACCAAACGTTGTGGTCTCGGTTCGCGTGCGGATGTCTGCGGTTCGGGTTCGCCTAGGAGTAGGAAAGGGATTGCGATGATTATTATCGATGCTGATTGTCACATTTGCGAGCCTAAGGACATCTTTACGAGTCGAATGCCGTCGAAATACGGTGACCTGATCCCTCATGTGAAATATGTGCCCGAGGACGGAGCGGATTATTGGTTCGTAGGTGACCAGAACGTGTATATGATCACATCGAGCGTTGTGTATAACGGTGCCGATGGCTCGTACGAGCGGCGTCAGAAGGTTGAAGGGGAGGATTCAGCGTGGGCGTTGTTCCCGTCGCGGTTCGAGGAACAGCATCCGTCGTCGTACGATCCGAGCGAGCGAGCGAAAGTAATGGACGACTTCGGTATTCGGGCGGCGGCGACCTACCCGAATTTGGGACTGGTGAATCCTGAGATCTATCGAGCCGGGGGTCACAACGATGTGGAATATCAAACGGCAGTGGTTACTGCGTACAACGATTGGGTTTTGTCGTGGGCTACTGAGCAGCCTGGGCGGTTTATTCCGCTGGGGAACATTCCATACTGGGATATAGACATGGCCGTGAAGGAAGTGGTCCGGTGTGCTGAGATCGGCATGATGGGGCTGGTGATGAGTGGGGTACCGGAGATACATGGGTGCCCATCGTTGTCTGACACAGCGTGGGATCCGATGTGGGCGGCGGCGCAGGACGCGCAGTTGTCGATCAGTTTTCATGCGGGGGGCGGAGAGTTCGACCGGGGCGAGTACCACACCCGAATCATGGGTTCCCAGATTATGCAGATCGCTTCGACTGTTGAGGCGTTTATGGGAAACGCGATAACCGCGATCGAACTCTTGCTATCGGGTGCGCTTCAGCGGTTTCCGAGGCTGAATTTTGCGATCGTGGAGTCGGGTGTCGGGTGGGTGCCGTTCGTACTGGAGTGTCTGGACGAGCACTACAAGCGTTTCGAGCCGTGGTTGCAACGGCCGGAGATGAAGTCTGATGAGCTGCCGAGTGATCTGTTCCGCCGCCAGATGTTCGTGAACACGTGGTATGAACGGCTTCAGAATCAGTCGGAAAAGACGCTGCCTGTAGACAACCTGATGTTTGAAACTGATTATCCGCACCCGACGTGCTTGTTCGGAGACGAAATAGAAGACGCGATTAACAACCGTATGACATCACTGAGCCCAAAAGACAAAGAAAAGGTATTGTTCCGGAACGCGATGCGGTGTTTCAACTTGGGCGATGACTTCCTCGAGTTGGGAGCGAAGACATTGGTCTAGCAGGGTGCTAGGAGCATCCTCGGGCCCGGCTGATTGGTATGTGGCGCGGTGGATAGTCTGAGAAGAGTACGTTCATGACAGAGAGAAGGGTACGTTCATGACAGATATGCGCGACTATTTTGGGTTGCCACACCCAGAGATGGGCAAGGAGCCGACGGAACGCGAGCTACGCGCGTTTATGGCCTGCTCGAACTTGCTGAGCGGGCTGTACCGGCAAGGCGAGTATCGCCGAGTGCTAGATGAGCTCGACTATGTGACCGATGATTTTGTTCGCGAGATCGTCGATGATGTCGCGAACCCCCCCACGGTGATACGGGTCGAGGGAAAAGAAGCGATGCGCGCCCAATCGGAACGAGAGGTGCCCACGTTACCCACCGATGACCGTTTCTGGCGTACACACATCCTCTCGAACCAGCAGTGGAAGATGCTGTCCGACACAGAAGTCGAGTGTCTTCACTGGATGGTCTACTTCGACAACAGAACTCAGGTCACCTCAGATTCTCCAGATACCCTGCAGCCAGTTGAACCGCTTCCGATAATCGACTGCCTCCAGCGGTTCCGATTCGAAAACGACCGGTGGCTACTATCGTACCGGTACTACCGATGGGTTCACGGACCCCGCCCCGACGTGATTCTCCGCGCGGGATCCTTCACGCCGTGGCGCTGACCCCAAGCAGCACCACGATGTCGGGGCCCCTGCCCCGCGTGGTGGAGCCTGCGCGACACCCCGCTCCCTACTTCAACCCGAAGAGCCCCATGACCGGGCCCGACCCCTTACGCGCCGCCAAGCCGTACATAAGTATCGACGCGTATCGACGCGCAGTCAGGTAGTGGAATCGAGTTCGGACGTGTAACTCGGGGGTCCGAACTTGAGGTGTACCTCGGCCGAGCCCTGGTAACTGGTTACGCCCGCGCCGTCCCGGTGGACCTGCTTGGCACCCACCGGGTTGCGCAGCACCCCTATGCCGGATGCCTCGAGTTCAACGACGTCACCAGGCTGGATCCACCGGTCGAGTTCGAAGCCGCAGCCGCCGCCGACGGTCCCCACCGCAAAGAACTCACCCGGGTAGACATCTTCGTCCAGCGAAGCCCATGCCAGCACCTCGGCGAAAGAGAACTGACGCTGCGCGGTGCTGCCCGATGCCCACAACTCGTCGTTGACCCGAGCGCTCATCTCGACTGACCACTCGTCGACCTCATCCATCGTCAGCACACACGGGCCCATCGCGGTGCAGAAGTCCTTCCCCTTGGACGGCCCGAGCGAAAAACTCATCTCGAACACCTGAATGTCGCGGGCACTGACGTCGTTGAAGATCGTGACACCCGCGATACGTCCCTGCGCCTCGCCGGGGGTCAAGTTACGACCGCCAGCGGAGGTGAAGAACCCGAGTTCCATTTCGAAGTCCAGTTGATCGGTGTACGACGGCCACAGCAGCGGTTCGCCGGGCCCGATGATCGTCTCATTATTGCACTTGTAGCAGATCGGCATCGCCTCGAATGCTGGCAGAACCTCCCACCCGGCGCCGGTCGCGTGCGCGGGGTAGGTGAAATAGTCACGCACTCGACGCGGGCGCGGCACCGGCGCGAGCAGTCGAACGTCAGCGATTTCATGGACAACCGGGTTCCCGTCGCCGTCAACCAACCTGTTACCCCTCTCCCGATGAGTTCGAGAGACATCGAGCGCACGCTGAGCGTTGCCCTGCCCGGCTTCGCCACTCTCGAAGAACGCGACCATCTCATCGGCAACCGCGGGCGCCCGCGCAACGGCTGCCGCGCCGTTGCGCAACTGTTCGTCGGCACGAAGCACCGGCCCTGGCTCCACGACAGCATCGCCGTCGAGAACCCCGAGACGCGGCTTCGCGAGGGCTAGCTGAAAGGTCACCAATCGCAAAATAGCCCCCGTCGATGGATCTGAATCGAACTGAAACAACGATCCAAGGTCGCCATACTAGCCTAACTGGACTCGGGTCGTCGAGGAACGACGGGTCCTCGAGGTCGTCGGTCGGCTGCAGATCACCTCGGCCTCTGAACTCCCAGGTATGGTCCCGGTCGACGCGCTTGGGCGCCAACTCGGCGCAACTCTCGTGTACCGCCTCGTCGCCTGCCACGAGCGCGGCGGCCTACTTCCGCTGCGCGCGTTCCTCGGCTTCGAAGTCCGCGCGCATCCCCGCGAAGCGCGCCTCGACGACGGGCAGCGCCTCGGGGTGGGTGAAGATGTGCAGCCGGTTCTCGCGAACGCCGCGCACGACGATCGGCCCGACGTCTTCGGCCGGCATGGCGATCGGCGCCACCGCACTGCTCACCGATGAATCGACCGATGCCGCGACGGCCGTGTGCGGCCCTCCGAAGCGATCGGGGCGTAGCGCGGCAGACGTCGCGTAGAGGTCCGACTCAACGACCCCGGGGCACAGCACGGAGACGCCGATTCCCTCGCCGGCCAGCTCCCCGCGCAGACACTCCGAATAGCCGACACACGCGTACTTCGATGAGGTGTAGATGCCCAGTGGGATCTGCGGCACCGTGAGCACTCCGCCGAGCGAGGCCGTGTTCACGATGTGTGCTTCGTCGGCCGCGCGCAGACCAGGCAGGAAGGCGTTCACGGTCTTCACGACGCCGTGCAGGTTGACCGAGAAGACGTACTCCCAGTCGCTGTCGCTCTTCTCGCTGAGCGGGCCGAGCGGCAGTATGACGCCCGCATTCGCGCACAGCAGGTTGACGTTGCCAAAGCGTGCGCCCACCTCCTTGGCTGCCGCGGCGAGCTGCTCCGGCGAGGTGACGTCAACGGAAATGCCGAGGGACTCTGCGCCGCTCGCAGCGATCTCTTCCGCGACCCGTTCGGCGGCGGCGCCGTCAAGGTCGAGCACTGCGACCTTCATGCCTTCGGCGGCTAGGCCAAGCGAGATCCCGCGACCTACTCCGCTGCCGCCACCGGTGACGACGGCCGTTCGTCCAGCCAGATCCTCCATCAGAGTTCTCCTCGCCGAACGAACGGCACGCGGCCGACCGGTTCGTCGACTCCGAGAGTTAATCATGTACATGGAATCGTGTCGAGTGGTTGGGTCGGATACGCCTTGGGCGACGGACTCCTTTCCTCCTCGCGCACTGTCCACGACGTAGGAAGTCGCCTCAAGGTGTGTGAGGTCGACTGTCTTCAGAACATCCGCCGCATGCTCGGCACCTCTGAGGCATCTCCGTCGCTAGGCCGATGATTCGCCAGCAGCGCCCACAGTCTCCAACCGCTGACGGGTGGCGGCGAGGAACCGAGCGCTGGCCATACCCTCCACGGCGCGGTGGTCGAGGGCCAGGGTAAGGGTCGCGATGGTCCCGATCCGGATCGTCTCTTCGACGACGATCGGAGCCCGACGAGTGGATGACACACCGAGGATGGCTACCTGTGGAGGATTGGGGAGAGGCAGCCCGCCGGTTAGCCCCATCGCCCCGATGTTGGTAATGCTGAACGAGCCACCGCTGAAGAGCTCCTGACGGGCGTCCCCAGACCGAACTGCTTCGACCACCGCGTTGAGGTCGTGGCATATCTGCTCGAGCGGGAGCGACGCGACATCGCGCACCACGGGGACCACGAGCCCGCGAGGTGCAGCCACGGCAACACCGACGTTCACCGTGGCTGGTAACCGGCGTCGGAACTTCTCCAGGTCCACCGAGGCGTAGAGCGACGGCTGTTCGAGCAGTGACGGCGCCACAGCGTGAAGGATCACCGCGGTCAACGTCGCTGGCACGCCACTGTCCTTCAGCTCTCGAACCAACTCCAGCGCCGCGTCGAGCCTCACGTCGGTCCACTGGGCCGCCAGTGGTACTTGGGCCGCGGCCGCCATCCGGCGGGCCATCGCCCGTTCGACCGGGCGCATCGGCTCCCAGCCTGACTCATCCACGAGTGAGTCACTCACCGGTGACCTCCACCTCGATGATTGGGTCACCGACGTTGATGTACTCATTCGGAGTCGCTGCGACTCGCGTGACCGTCCCGGCGAAGGGGCTGTTGATCTCGATCTCCGACTTCTCCGTCTCGATGACCGCTACGGGAGTAAATATTTCGATGACGTCGCCAGCCTTCACCAGGATCTCCTGCACGAACGCCTCGGTGAGGCCCTCGCCCAGGTCGGCCAGGTAGTAAGTCTCGACATGTGCGTTGCTCATTGGGCCAGTTCCTTCACAGCAGCGACGATCTCGTGTGGTTGTGGGTAGTAGTTGTGTTCGTGGACTGCCAAGGGCGTCGGCGCGTTGGGCGAGGTCATCACCTTCACCGGCCGCTCGAGCTCCGAGAACAGCTCCGTGGAGATCAGAGCCGCGATCTCTGACGCAACGGAGCACCGACGGATCGACTCGGACAGCACAAGCACGCGATGGGCTGCGGCAGCTGCCTTGAGAACGGCCTCCTCATCGATTGGAGCGAGGCTTACGAGATCTAGCACCGCCACGCTCAGACCTTCCTCAGCAACCGTCTGCGCGGCGTCGAGAGCAAACGGGACTGAAGGTCCGTAGGTGACAATCAGGACATCCTTGCCCTCCCGGACAGTGCGTGCCTCGTCGACCGCCACCTCCGTGATTCGCGCATCTTCGTGCACACGACCACGGCGGTACAGTCGCTTCGGCTCTAGGAACATCACCGGCTCAGCGACTCGCGTAGCCGCGACCATGAGCGCTTGGGCGGTCTCAGCCTGGGAAGCGGCGACGACCCGCAGGTTTGGGGTGTGGCAAAAGTAGGCCTCGGGGTTCTCGGAGTGCAGCTCGATGCCCCCGAACCGTCCACCGACCGGCAGGCGAATCACAATGGGAAGCGCGTCGGCCTCTCCCACGCGCTCCGCGTATCGAGCAACATGGGCACAGATCTGGTTCATCGCCGGAAAGACGAAACCGTCGAACTGGATTTCGACGATCGGCTGGAAGCCGTTCAGGGCCAGTCCCACCGACATGCCGACGATCCCGGCTTCCGACAGCGGCGTGTCGAAGACTCGGTCGCTGCCGAACTTGTCCTGCAGACCTCGGGTGATGCGGAAGACGCCACCTAGCTGACCGACGTCTTCGCCGAACAGCAGTACGCGCTCGTCTTCCTCGAGGGCCTGTTCAAGCCCCCGGGTGATCGCTTCGCCGAGGTTGAAGCCTCGCGAAGAGGCTCCACTCCTAGTCGTCATTCGTCTCCCATCCTGGACTCCTGGGCGAACCGCTCCGCATCCGATCGCAAGCTCCGATCGACGTCGTCACGGATCGCCTGAATCGCGTCCTGGGCCAAGAGGTCCTTTGTCTGGCAGTACCACTCGAAACGCGCAACAGGGTCGTCGAGAACCTTGCGCTGGAGCTCCGCCTCGTTTCGGTACAAGGTGGGGTCGTCGTTGGTGGTGTGTCCGCCTATTCGGTAGGTCACAGCCTCGATCAGCGTGGGGCCAAGTCCGGCGCGGGCCGTCATTGCTGCTCGGGCGACAGACTCTCTGACGGCCAACAGGTCGTTGCCGTCGACCTGCTCCCCGCGAATCCCGTAGCCGAGGGCACGCACATAGAGCGCTGACGCTGAAGTCTGCCGGGCAAAAGGCATCGAGATGGCCCAGCCGTTGTTCTCGCAGAGGAAGACGATCGGTGCCTGGAATACGCCCGCCAGGTTCATAGCTTCGTGGACCTCGCCCTGGGAGGACGCCCCGTCGCCGAAGAACACCAGGGTCACCGAGCCCGCCTCACGTCGCTTCTCCGCAAGGGCCCACCCAGTCGCATGTGCGAGCTGAGACCCGACCGGAATCGTATACGGACCGAAGCGAAGCCCTCGCCAGTCCCAAGGACAGGCACTTTGCCGGGAGTGGTACCGGAAGATCTCGGTCGGCGTCACGCCGCGGTGCATTGCGGCTGCCGGTTGGCGATAGGAGGGGAAGACCATGTCGGTAGGCTCGAGAATTGAGACCGCACCGATTTGTGCGGCCTCCTGTCCCAGTGCCTGCGCATAGCCAGAGACGGTGCCCTGCCGCTGGAGGGCGATGATGATCTCGTCGAACTTCCGACCCCGATAGAGCGACCGGTAGAGCCCTTCCGCAGTCGCGGCGTCCGTATCCGCGGTCATCGCCCCACTCCCTCGCGCACGGCCGCACCACCGGCCACTCCCGGATCGCGTTGGCGCGCATACGCGCAACGAAGGACGCCAATGGGGTCGAGCTCGAACTCAACGATGTCGCCGAGCTTCGGGTACCTGCCCAGTTCTAGCCCGCACCCGCCGGGGACCGTGCCCAGGCCGATGAAGTCCCCAGCATAGAGGGTCTCGGAGGTTGAGATGTAGGAGATGACCTCCTCGACCGACCAGTTCCGCTCGCTGAGCGTTCCGGACGCCCACTCCTCTCCGTTGACGCGCACGGCGTAGCGGACCGCGTCGAGGTCGAGGTCGGGTACGAGACAGGGCCCCATCACGTTGCCTGTGTCGAAGTCCTTGCCCTTGGCTGGGCCGAGACCGATAGCCATCTCCTCACCCTGTCGGGCGCGCGCCGACGCATCGTTGAAGATCGTGTACCCACCGATGTAGGTCGCAGCCTCGTCGATCGGGATGTTCTTTCCCTCCCGCTTGATGTAGATCCCGATCTCCATCTCGAAGTCAACGGTGTCCGCATAGCTAGGAGCGACGACCTCGTCGTCCGTGCCTATCACGGTGCGAGGGTTGCCCTTGTAGTACGCCGGGATCGTCCCGATTGCCGCGCTCGGCTTCATACCAATCGCGGCCATGCCGGCTTGCACGTGCGCCAAGAACATCGGGACGTCACGGATCGAGCCGGGGACCGGCACCGGGGCCATGAGTCGGCAACGCGCGCGGGGCTGCGCCGCCTCGTCAGGGATGCTGCCACGATCACCGATCGCGCGACGCAGGAACGGAACAGCGTCGTCGCGCTGCAGCAAGTCGACCATGTTGTCGGGCATCTCAACCCCATGGGCCCGTGACAGCGTGGGTATGTCGACGATGAGCTCATCGTCGAACAGGACACCCACGGACATCCGTTCAGACCCTTGGTGACCATAGGTCACCAGCCGGACCGGCTGCTGGTCCGTCGAGGTCACCATTCCTCAGTCAGGGAGATATCTGCCAGAACTTCGGCGGGTACGTCGAACTTCGACGCGGTGACGCGGGCAGCACGTAGCCAGTCCGCCACCTTCGCGTGCGTCGGGTGGTGCAGGTAGTCGTCGAGTCGGTCACCTTCGAGGTGGACGAACACCACCAGCACGCGATCGGCAAACCGGTCTCTGGCAACGGAAACCCGTTGAACGGTCGGCACGCCTGTCAGGCTACGCAGTCGCGCCTCTGCGTCCTCCCAGTCACCGGTCGTCGCCTCGCCGAAGTCCAAGCGAAGCACGTGGAGCAGTCCGGGCAAGGCCCGCAACTCTCAGACGCCCGCAAGGTCGTGGTTCGGCCACTCCTTCTCCAGACCGACCTCAGCCGGCAGAGGGTGGCGAAAGAGCCGAGCAGCGTTGAGCGAGGTGACCTTGGCGATCTCCTCTGGGGACATGTCGGCCTGGGTCACCATTGCATCGACGACCGCCAGGGAGTCCGGCCAGGTGCCGTCAGCGTGGGGATAGTCCACCTCGAACATGATGTGGTCGATGCCAATGATGTCGCGCATGCGAAAACCGCTCGGGTCGTCGATGGTGCAGAACCAGAAGTTGCGGCGGAACACCTCGCTCGGCTTCAGCTCCTCACCCTCCCAGGTGCCGTAGAAGTCGGTGGCGTACTTCATGGAGTGGTCCATACGGTCGATGAGGGCGGGCACCCAGGAGATGCCACCCTCGGACAGGGCGATCTTGAGGTTGGGGTACCGGACGGGCACTTTCGAGAACACCCAGTCGGCCCCGGCGGACCATGCACTGAGGGGGAACAGCATCGTGGCGACGTCGGGCGGGGCGTCAGGTGCAGTGGTGAGCGTCGACGAGGACGACCCGACGTGCAGGCAGATGACCGTCTCGGTCTCCTCGCACGCCTGCCAGAACGGGTCCCAGCCCCGGTTGTGTACTGAGGGGAGTCCCAGCTTGGCGGGGTTCTCCGAAAAGGTGACTGCCTTGAACCCGCGCTCGGCGTTGAGGCGGATCTCCTGAGCCGCCTGGACAGGGTCGTTGAGGACGGCGAGCTGCGCCGGGATGATGCGTCCGGGGTGGGGATCCGACCACTCTTCGATGATCCAGTCGTTCCAGGCCCGGAGCGTCGCCAGGCCCAGCTCAGCATCATCGATCTGCGAGAACCGCTGACCGGCGAACCCGGCGAGCATCGAGGGGAAGTTCAGCGAGGCGTATACCCCGTTGAGGTCCATGTCGTGAAACCGAGCCTCAACATCCCAGCACCCACGCCTCATGTGGTCGAACCGCTCCGGTTCAGCCGTGAACTCCGCCGGCGGCCGGCCCGCCACCGCGTTCAGGCCGATGTTCGGAAAGCGGTTGCCGTTGAACTCCCAGTACTGCTCTCCACTGTCAGTCTCGATGACTTTGGGCGCGCGGTCGGCCAGGTGTGCCGGCATGCGCCCCTCGAACATGTCTGGGGCCTCCACAACGTGGTCGTCGACGGAGATCAGCAGGTGCGTGCGCTCCCGCGGCTCCGGCTCCGGGAGCCAGGTCGGATCAGCGACGCGGGGCTTGGCGTTGAACACGTCACCGATAGAGTCCTCTGTCATCCCGGGCCTCCGACGAAGAGCAAGCATGAGAGCAAGCATGGGTGGGCTCTGCCCATTATCCATGTACATCTTTACAATAGACGGGCGATCCGTCGCGGTCAAGGAACGCCCTACACACGACATCGGTCGACGTGCGCCGTTCTTCGCTGCCCGTTCCCAGGCGATGTCTGTCCGCCGGCAGGAAGTACATCAACAAGAACCAACTACACCGAACATTTGACAGACCCGGCAATAGTGGGAAACATGTTCAGGTATACATCGACTAGGAGCCGAACGTGGACGAGAACATAAAGTACTTGCTGGTCTTCAGTGATCCAGTGGCTGGTCGAGAGGACGAATACAACGACTGGTACGACAATCAGCATCTCGCCGATGTCGTTGCGGTGGAAGGCATCCGGTCGGCTCGACGCTACGAACCGGTGGAGAGTCCGCTGAGCGAGCCCAGCGCGCATCGCTACCTCGCCATCTACGAATGTGAAGGCGACCTGGCAGCGATTACTGTGGAGCTCGGCGCGCGGCGCGAAGACGGCCGCATGCCCGTGAGTGACAGTATTGACAACTCGACGACGGTCTCTTCGGTTTGGTCACCTCGTGGCCCCGGAGTCGTTGCCCCCTCATAGCACACTGCCATTTGGGGAAAAGCATACGTATCTGGTTAGGTCCGCTGGCGCCGTAGGGAGGTTGTCGGGCGGGTGCTCGCGGACGCACGCAACCTGATGCGACGGGTCTACCCGCCCGAGAGCCAGCGCAGTGGGTTGTTGTAGGCCTCCGGAAAGTGGCGGGCCCAGTAGGTCTTTGCCTCCTCCAGGTGGCGCCGCATGGCTGCCGCCGCGAGGTCTGCTTCGCGCGTCTCCAGCGCCTCGATGATCTCCAGATGCGCTCGGGCCACGCGCGCGACGGTTTGTGGTGTAAAGACCAAGCCGTCGGCGCGTCCCTCGTGGACGAAATGCAACGAGTCGACAAGGACGGCGGCGACCGAGTTTTCCACCGCGTCGGCCAGCACTGAGTGGAAGCGGTTGTACTGCTGGGAGAATGTCACTTCGTCGGTCACGTCCTCGAGCATGAGCACCAGGGTCTCGCGCAGGATGCCAAGATCGGCCTGGGAGATCTGCTCGGCTGCGGCGGCGGCGATCGCTGGCTCCAGCAGGATCCGTGCCCCGATCACGTCAGCGAGCGTCGCCGACCGGAACTGCAGGATTAGTGCGAGAGCCTCGCTCAGGTCGGTCGTCTTCGGCTGGCGCACGACCGGTCCACCGCCGCGCCCGGGCCGAATCACGATGATGCCGCGCAGCTCCAGGATGCGCAAGGCCTCACGCAATGTCGTGCGACCGACACCGAAGATGCCCTGCATCGCCTGCTCTGATGGAAGGCGTGTGCCTTCGGGGAGTCGGCGGTCACAGATGTCGTTGGCAAGGTCACGAGCTACTCGTATGGAGGCCTTGCGTAGCGACTTGGGGTCGCCGCTGGCTGGCCGCTTCGACGACATGTCGTCCCTAGGACCGGCTGCTAGGGGCGGCGATTCTGGGCCGCCTACGTCACGCTCGGTAATTACGTCACGCTCGGTCATTGATGTGGCAGCCCTTCTCCGGTGTGGATCAATCTCGATGGTGCCAAGACAAGTCGTCTTGGCCAAGGCTGTGGCGCTTAGGTGGCACCCCAGTCTGAGCGATCTCGGCGTCACACCTAAACCGTTAACTACTTTCAGGTTACACTCATTCTTGCAGTGTTACACTCATTCTTTCAGTGTGTCGACACGCGTCGCTGGCAGATCAGACCTCACCGCTCATTCCCAGCGTCGATCACCCCGTACAACGCCTAGGTCAGTTGCGAGAACGGGGCCTGGCGATACTCGCGGCCGCCGATGTCGCACTCCAGCTCGTGGGGACCTCGGGGTTGGCAACTTTACGTTTGGGCGGTGCCGTTGAGCAGCGAAGTGCTTAGCTGGTTCACGGCTTCGACGATTGACAAATCGCCTGCGGCTACCGACAAGACAAGGTCGTCGGTCCCGTTGTGCGCCATGCGCGATTCCAGCGCCCGGCGAAAGTGGATGGACAAACAGGTCTCCAGCTCGAAGCGGATGCGCTGTTCGGCCCGCACGAGGCGCTCGCCGCTGTCGTCGAGGTATGCGACATGCGCAGCAATCGCAGCCAGGACCGCACTGACTCCCTCCCCGCTCAAGGAGTTCGTTTCCAAGATCGGCGGCCGGTATGAAGGCTTCTGCTGTCCCGTCATGTGGCTCAGCTCGAGCATGAGTTCCAGGTCGCGACGAGCGCCCTTCGCGCCAGGCTGGTCGGCCTTGTTGACTACGAAGATGTCCGCCACCTCGAGGAGGCCGGCTTTGTTCGCTTGCACCGCATCGCCCATCCCGGGCGTGACAACCACAACGGTCGTGTCAGCGGCTGCAGCAACATCGACCTCGACTTGGCCAACCCCTACGGTCTCGATGACGATCGGCGAATAGCCGACTGAATCAAGCACCCGAATCGCTCCTGGAATAGCGAGAACAAGTCCGCCGGTATGGCCACGAGTCGCCAGAGAGCGGATGAATGCAACATCATCAATATCGGCCATCCGTATTCGGTCACCCAGGATCGCACCCCCGGTGAGGGGCGAAGAAGGATCAACTGCCAAGACCGCCGGTTTGTCGCCGCGATGAACCGCGGCGGCGACTAGTCGGCTGACCAGGGTCGACTTGCCAGAACCAGGTGGACCAGTGATTCCGAGGATGTGAGCACCTGAAGACAGTGGCTGTGTGAGTTCGGCTAACGCGTCCGCGGGTTCGCCCGCGCTCTCGACGAGGGTGAGCAGACGACCGACCGCGGCTCGGTTGCCGCCGATCGCTAGTCGAACAAGCTCTGCAGGCGAAAGGCCTCTTATGCTCATGCGAGGTTGACCGCTGCTCTGACCTTGCGCACGACCTCGTCCGAAGAAGCGCCTGGCCCGAGAACCGCCGCCACGCCGGCGCTTATCAATTGATCGATGTCCTCATTTGGGATGATGCCCCCGATGATGAGCGGAATCTCAAGCGAGGAGTCGCTCATGGCCGCGAGCATGGCCCCACCGAGGGTCAAGTGGCCGGCATTGTGCATGGACAAACCAATGGCGTCAGCGTCTTCTTGCTCAGCAGCAGCCACGATGCTCTCGGTGGTCTGGCGAAGACCGAGGTAGATGACTTCCATGCCGGCGTCGCGCAGAATTCTCGCAACGACTTTGATGCCGCGGTCATGGCCATCGAGCCCGAGTTTGGCGAGGACTACTCGAATTGGCGTTTCCGATGAGCTCATCAGACGATTGCTTTCTCGACGTAGGTCCCAAACACCGACTCCAGCGCCATAGTGATCTCCTCCTCGGTCGCATACGTACGCACAGCAGCGATGATTGCGGGCATCAAGTTGACCGTCGGCTCCGCCGCGTCCGCTCGGATCTGGCTCAGCGCCCCATCGACCGCCTCCTGATTTCGACTCCTCTTGACGGCGTCTAGGCGCTTGAGCTGATCGTCCTCGGTCGCTTGATCGATCCGCAACAGATTCTGCTCTGAGTCGTCGTCGCCCTCGCTAAAGGCGTTCACCCCGACGACGATGCGACGCCCAGCGTTGACCTCGCGTTCGAACCGGTATGCCGAATCAGCGATTTCACCGACGAAGTAGCCATTGTCGATACCGGCATACACACCCTCAAGAATTGAGCCACACCCGAGTTCGTCGAGGTGAGCAAAGATCACTTCAGCCTGACGTTCCATCTCGTCGGTCATCCACTCGACGAAAGGCGCTCCGCCGAGCGGGTCCGCCACGTTGGTCACGCCGGTCTCATGAGCCACGATTTGTTGGGTGCGAAGCGCAATGCGGGCGGCTTTGTCGCTCGGTAGAGCGAGCGCCTCGTCGAAGCTGTCGGTGTGAAGGCTCTGCGTCCCCCCGAGCGCGGCGGCAAGCGCTTGGGTCGCCACACGGGTGATGTTGATCTCGGGCTGCTGGGCCGTGAGTGAAACGCCTGCGGTTTGGGAATGGAAGCGGCACAACATCGCCCGCTCATCAGTAGCGCCATACCGCTCCTTCATCCAACGAGCCCAAATCCGGCGTGCCGCTCGAAACTTGCCGATCTCTTCGAAGAAGTCGATGTGGCTGTTGAAGAAGAATGACAGGCGTTTGCCGAAGTGATTGATGTCTTCGCCCGCGGCGAGCGCCGCCTCGACGTAGGCGAACCCGTTGGCGAGAGTGAACGCAAGCTCCTCGGCCGCAGTCGATCCTGCCTCGCGAATGTGGTACCCGGATATTGAGATCGGATTCCACATGGGCATCTCAGCAGTTGTGAACTTGATCATGTCGGTCACAATGCGCATCGATGGGCGCGGCGGGTAGATGTACTCCTTCTGCGCCTGATATTCCTTCAAAATGTCGTTCTGAATCGTGCCGGCCAACCGTGATCGATCGACTCCATTTTGCTCCGCAACCGCCACGTACATTGCCAGTAGCGTGGCCGCGGGACCGTTGATCGTCATCGAAGTCGAGACATCAGCTAGCGAGATGTCGGCGAACAGATCCTCCATGTCGGCAAGCGTGTCCACCGCAACACCTGCCCGGCCAACTTCGCCCAGAGCCCACGGGCTGTCAGAGTCGCGCCCCATCAACGTCGGCATGTCGAACGCTGTTGACAGTCCGGTGCCTCCTGCGCGCAGCAGGTCCTTGAACCTGGCGTTGGTGTCCACCGCCGTGCCGAACCCTGCAAACATTCGCATCGTCCACAAGCGGGACCGGTACATCGACGCATGCACGCCGCGGGTGAATGGGTACTGGCCTGGATATGGAGCGTCGCCGTACACAGCGTCAACTGGCACGCCAGACATAGTTTCGAACGGAATATCCCGCAGGTTCGTCTGTTCGTACGCGGCAAGCCACCCAGCATGGGCTTCAGGATCACTGGGGGCGTAGGTCGAATCCATCATGGCGGTCCTTGCCGAAATTTAGTTGGACGTCAAAATATCTTGTTTGGTAGCCTACAGGCAATGGGACTCAATTTCGACCCAATTGAAGAAGCGGGAAAGAACTGGCGAGCATTCGAATGGGGATCGGTCGACGCGATGCTCGCGGCGACCTCGATCACACGCGTGCAACAGATCATGCACGCAAGAATCGATGCGGCCTTGGCGCCACTCGGTCTGAACTTCAGCCGATTCGAGGTACTGGCGCTACTCGTCTTTAGCCGTAACGGAGAGCTCCCGATGGGAAAGCTCGGTGATCGCCTACAAGTCCACGCAGCCAGCGTGACGAACACCATCACGAGGCTCGAAGATGACAGTCTGGTTGAACGCGTCCCCCATCCAAACGACGGACGCGTAACTCTCGCGCGGATTCTCCTGGATGGCATCAAGGCCGCAAAGACGGCCGAATCGGAACTCGCCGAGATCGACTATGGGCTCAGCGGGCTCGACCTTCCAGCACTGCGTGACGCCTACGGCGCTTTCGTCGCGTACCGACGAAGAAACGGGGATTTCGCTTGAATCAACCCAGATCAAGGGTCGTCCGCTGGCGCCGCCAGACGATCCGCTTAAGCGGGCTCTGGCCAGTTGCATTCGGAGCCGGCGGCCCCGAAGGAGAGGGCCTCTAGGTAGCTGGCGCTCGAGCTGTCACTGCGAGCACGGGCCTGTCAGCGAGAAGGCGCTCGGACGCCACGACATCGTCGAGTCCGACCTCGACGAGCAGGGCGGCGATGTGGGCGGTATCGATCATGGAGAAGCCGTGATGGGCGTGGTCATCGGAGTGGTTTGCAGTCCACCGCTCATAGTCGGGATGCTGGGGGTCTTCGAAGTTCTCATCAATCAGCACGATGCGACCTCCGCTTCGCAGCGCACGTCTGATCTCCGTCGTTGCTCGGTTGATGTCGATCCAATGGTGCATCGTGTTGACGGCCCAGATGGCATCAACTGAGTGGGCGTCCACTGGTAGTGCTTCGGCTGCGCCCGCAGTAACGGTGATTTGGTTGCGCCTGCGTTGGAACAGGCGCCGCACGCCGAGGATGCCACGTATGAACGGGGTGGGCTCGACAGCCACGATGTCTGCGCCGAGGCGAGCGGCTTGTACGGTGCTCGCCCCCATTCCAGCCCCGATATCGACCACCCGCTCCCCGGGTTGGGGATTCACGAGTTTGATCACCGCATCGTTGATATCTGATCGCCACATCTGGGGGGCCAAGCGGATGTACCGCAACATGGCCGCCAGCCCTTGGTCGTTCGCATGGGCGTGTCCATGACCCCCGTGCTCACCGCCGTGGTGGGCGCGGTGCTCGTGGTCGTGCACAGTGCCGTCGTGGTCGCCCTCATCGTGGTGGGTCTCGATCTCGCTCACACCCACGACCGTACCTGTTCAAGTCCACTTGAAGTCAAGGGCACTGTGTCTCCGGGAGGGTGGACGGTCTCCGGGAAGTTGGACGACGATACATGCGGGTTGCTAGGGATCACGTTCGGCTCGTCCCTTGTGCGCTACCAACGCGGACTGGTTTGGCCTCGAGATTGCTGGTCTCCACGAGAGAGTTTTGGAGACGGATCCGACGGGTCTCGAGACGCGGCCTGAGCGAGGATCGTTCGCCAGGTTGGTGTATCCGGGCAGGTGGTCGGCGTTTTCAAAGCTCTGTTAGCGCAGATTATGGATTCTTGTGCCCGCAGATTATGGATTCTTGAGCCCGCAGATTGTGGATTCTTTCGAGTGGATCTGACTGGGCAACCTGCCGCGGCGGGTAGGTTAGGTGGTGTGATCGACCTTTATCCCCGGGCTCTCGACCACCTCGTGGCTGAGGAGCTGATGCCGGTCTTTCCGGCCGTGCTTGTGGTGGGCCCGCGAGGAACGGGGAAGTCCACATCGCTTGCGAAGCTTGCTGACGCAACTCTCGATCTTTCACTTCCGGGTGTTCGGATCGCCGTCAGCGAAGATCCGGACGGAGTTCTCGGGAGCGTTGAGGGTCGGGTGTTCATCGACGAATGGCAGGAGGTTCCGGAGGTACTGGGCGCGGTCAAGCGCGCTGTTGATGCTGGCGGAGGGCGAGATGCTGGCCGGTTTGTGATCACGGGATCTGTCCGTGCGAGGCGCCAGGCGGTGACCTGGCCTGGCACCGGCAGGTTTGTTCGGGTTCGTATGTATGGTCTCACGCAGGCCGAGTTAGAGCGGAACAGCGTCTACAACCCGATCAACACCTTTTTTCAAGTTGAACCGCCCACCTTCGCGCACTCAGAGCTCGTGCGTTCCGACTACCTCGACCGGATCGCCGCTGGGCGTTTTCCCGTGGGGGTGAGTCTCGAGGGTCAGAGTCGGTCGCGATGGTATGCGGCCTACATCGAACAGCTCATCGACCGCGACGCGCAGCAGGTGTCTGAGCGCGTGACCCAAACTGCGAAACTCCGGTCGGTGTTCCGGTCGTCGGTCTCGCGAACGGGTCAAGAGTTGAACCGCCATGCGACGGCCGGGGACGCGGATGTCGACTTTCGCACGGCGGAGCACTACATCGGGTTGCTAGAGGATCTTTCGATCATCATCCAGGTGCCGGCTTGGCATACCAAGCGGCTGAAGCGGCTGACTCAGGCACCGAAGGTTCACGTCACCGATCCGGGCATGGCGTGTCACGTTCTGAGCGTGGACGCCAGCGGCCTGAGTAGAGACGCGGGACTTGTCGGCCAGCTTTTTGAGACGTTCGTGGCCGGAGAACTGGCGACTCATATCGAGACTGCCTCGGAGGAGACATCGCTGTTCCACCTTCGCGACCGCGACGGACATGAGGTGGATGCCGTATTGGAGCGTCGCGGACAGATTGTGGGGCTGGAGGTGAAGTCGTCGACTGCGGTGGACAGGTCGGATGCAAGGGGTCTGATCTGGTTGAGGAACAAGGTCGGCGCCGACTTTCACTACGGTGCGGTTCTGTACACAGGCACAGCGCCATTCAGGATTGAAGATCGAATCTGGGCTCTCCCGCTCAGCGCACTGTGGCGGCCTCCAACGTGACGGCGACCTCTAAGCCGGTCCCGACGTTCAAGTCCACCCTCGACACCCAAGACAACCCCATCAAATTGCCTTTTACCTGCGCAAATGATGAGCCAAGAGGCTCTCGTTATTACTTGTAGTATCGCTTCGGTCAGGCTTAGTCCAGAGAGAATTCACCGCTGGCGGCGACGAGAGCGCGAGAGCACCTGTCGCGAGGCCTGCCGCGGAAGCGGTGTTGGTTCCTGCTTTAGGCCGCGGCGCGGTTGTGCGGCCAGGCTTCGATGTCGCTGCGGCGCCATCCGACGGCACGGGCGCCGAGTCTGAGCGGTGCGGGAACTCGCCGCGCCCGATCATCTCATAGATGGTCGATCTGAAGATGCCGCAAGCGGCGACGACCGATGGGAGTCGGTAGACCTCGGGAATCACTGGTACTTCCGGGGGTGCGGCAATTGCTGCCTGTAGGTGCAGGTCACGGGATATTCGGGTGGCGCTCCCTGCGTCTGTGGGCGGCTCATGGCATCAGTGGTAGAGCTGCGATGTGTGTCACTGCAGCGAGAACAATTGTTCGAATGACGGTCAATGACTCTTGCGGGCGGTCTAGCTCGGCGCGGCGCGTGCGGGTCGCCCGACTCGGGAGGTGGGCTGGAGTGCTGCGGTATCGTTCTAGGCGCGGTCCTGCCGCGCTCTACCGCGGCGTGCTCACCCGGAACGCCGGTTGGCGACAGAGGGGCATTCCGAGACGCCAGCGCTTCGAACGAGTACGTGGCAGCGAGGGGCGTTAACGCCGTCATCGACTCGTCCTGGGCGTGTCGGCGTTCTGCTGCTCGCTCGCTGGCGCTGGAGTACGCCACTGGAACGTTCAAATGCGAGCTGCGAACACCTTGTGTTGATCCACGAACGGCAACGACGCCACTCATCGGTCGGCATGCGCACTTCTGTCGAGTTCGCTCTCGGTCAACCCAGAACCTGCGCCGTAGATCAACCTAGCTGACCGCGCGAGACCCAGGGCACACCTGAGCCTGCACAATACTCGGGGAGGTTCACACACAGGGCACACCTGAGCTTGCGCAGAGCCCGGGTAGGTTCACTCAAGGCCGCGCTTGGTGAGGCGCACGTCCGGTTGCGGGTCTGGCAGAAAGGGGGCGTGTTCCTGTCTTGTTGTCAAGCCGCTCGGGGTGCTGGGTGGTGGTCTCGACGCCGGGGTCGTTGGTCGGTGTGTGGTTGGCGTCGGAGGGGTGCAGGATTCGAGCATCGCCAAGATGAGGTCGCATCATCGTCGGGCGACGCAGATGACGGCGGAACTGTGGAGTTTGCCTTCGGCGCGGGCGTTGGGGTCGTGTCGGGTGGCGACCCCTGCGGCGCTGAAGAACGCTTCCTTGAGGCGATGGTTGCAGCGAACTCAAGGACAGTCGCCCCTTGTGCCTGCGCCTGCCAGCGGCTAAACCTTTGCTCCTCAGTGTCGTTGTGATTCAATGAGGTGCTGCGGCTTGGCGTTATCGTCGGGTCAGTGACCCGAATCCAAAGGGAGACTCCACATGTCAAAGACCGAACGACGTCAACTACAACACACCGTGCGGTTCCGTACGGCCGAGGAGGGTAGCCTGGCGGCGATGATGGCCGCGTCTGCAGGGGTCAGTACGTCCGAGTGGGTCGCGACGGCGGCGCGTGTGCGGATGTTGAAGTGGCTGGCGGATGGATACGTAGACGTCCTGAGCGATGACGTTGCCGAGGAGTACACCCAGACCCTCGAAGCCGCTCTAGAGGGTGCCGCAGAACTTGATGATGTCCCGGTGCTGAAGCGCAGCCGAGCATCGCGAGGGGTCAGTCAACGCGCTGGTCTCTGACTTCCCCACAATCAGCACAACCGGATCGCGTCGGGGGTGACGGGGCATCCCCTGTCAGATGACGGAACCTTGCGTCGCTTGGCGGACTTGGATCGACACAAACGCCTTCGAAGCCGATCCGCTCCACGTGAACGAAGAACGTCCATCGTACGAACACACCGAATCGCTGCTCCTCGACTATTCGCTGTGTGAATTCTTCCGGCGGCCCGAGAACTTCTACGTTGCGAACCTCGAGAGCTGGGCGCAGCGACGACGGAGCTTCGCATCTCTCCTACCCGAGTCTGATCGGATTCAGGTCAAGCATGTGAACCCTGATGAGCAGAGGTTCCTTGAGCAGGTCGAGATCAATCGCTTGACGGACTACACGAGCATCGCACCCGGCGAGGATGTGTCGCCAATGGGGCGTTTCTCCATCTGTATTGGGAGCCGACTCTTGGGCCATGCCGAGTGGGCCGACACTGCATCCTTCGCGCCGAGGCATCATCTCGTCTTAACGCTTGGAGCATCGTACGACGGCTGGGGGAGTGATGATCGAACGCGACGGGCCCTGACCTTGGCTCACGGCTGGTACGGCGCAAACGTCCACGGTGTCCTACTCCTTTTACCGACGATTTCCTCGAGTGGGACGAGAGCGCGCAGCTTCATGCCGTAGAGCAGGGCGTGAACCCACGGTAGAGGACCCCTTCGTCGGTCGATCCGCTGACCCGGGAACCAGATGTCTCTTCTCGCGAGTCGGTCACCGATGCCGCGCTGAACCTCCCCGGGTTTTCACGCAGGCTACAGTCGGTTGGGTGTACGGTGCCCCACGTACGCAACCACACGCTCCAACGCCTGAAGTGGCAGACCGCGTTTGATCGCCAACGGGCGAATCATTTGCATATTTGCCGCAGATCGTGGTAGAGTCAAATCGAGCTAGCCTAATAGAGGCGGTGATGTTGTGGTAAGCCTTCCCCACCATGAGAGCGAAGTCGTGGACGATCAAACCGCTTGGCTTGATGTCGCGGAGCAGCAGGGCCGACGACAGAAACGCGCGTGGCGGAAGGTAGCAGCAGCGTCTTCGATAATTCTTGCCATCGTGATTGCGGCCCCAGCTACGGCTGCGGACGAGCCGAATCCGGAGAAGACAGTCGTAGAATGCGATGACAGCGTCTACCTAGAGACCGTCACCGTCGTATGGCGGGATTCTGCTACCAGCTACTTCTCAAGTGTCCAGGTCGATCCGACACCTCTCTTGCAAAGGCAAGTCGTCGGAGGCCACGGACAGTTAGTGGACGAGTTCGTCGCGTGCCTCGCACTCACCGCAGGCGAAGGGAGGACCCTGCTCGTTCAGACGACCATCACTGTGACACTGCAACCAATATCACCCTGCTGGATCTTCTGTGTATATGGCTCAAGTGAGGAAGAGTTTGCTGTACCAAAGAAAATCTCGCCAGACGATTCCGTCGAAGTCCGCCGATCGACGCTCATTGACCAACTGTTATGCCACGACGCGCTCCCTGGTTTTATTGAAGAGAGAACCTCGCAGCAAGTACAGGAAGATGATCGGTGGGACTTGGAAGGCCATCGTCCACCCTCAGACAACTTGTTATTCGATTGGATTTTCCGTGCCTGCAACTGGTAGTTGCAAGTCTTGTAAGGAATACCTGAACGCTTGGTTCGCAACTTACCGCACCAGCGAGTGCGCGCCACACCCGAAGTTGCCGAGGACAAGTTGCCGGACCACGACGAGTCGGCGAGATTCCTGCCGAGCAGCGCGTGGGAAGGTTGGTGGGAAAACCGCCGAGCCGGCCCTCAAGCATTCGCTGTGACCTGGGTGTTCGCGGCTGGTTCGGGTCCGTTCACCGCTTGCCGACGGCACCTGGCCCGGGACGATCCAGGGTTTCTGAGTCGAGGTCGATCCCGTCCCAGCGGGTGCCGCGGACCTCGCCGCTACGAGGCGCTGTGAGGATGGGGGTACTCGAAGGCGGTTTCGTCGCTGGCCAAAGCGTCGGAGTTCTGGATCGCTGCGATGGCGTCGCAGACTAGGTGGTGGTGCCTGATGACGTGTGGCCTTTCGCCGAGAGTGTCGCAGTCGAGCAGGGTGAGGCGGGGGAGCGTCTGGTGCCCCGTGCAGCAGTGGCGTTGGACTTGATGGACTCTGGTGACCCTCGCCATTGGGTCGCCGCGAAGAACCTGATCGAAGGTCGTGGCTGAGTGGCTTGGTTGCCTCTGGATACAATGAATTGCCAGAAATAGTGGCAATATAATGGTGAGGTAGCGGACACTGAGGAGGAACGAAAATGCCAGGTTACGGACGGATAGATCAGGAGTACGGCATCAGACTCGCCACCACTGCACCCGAGGACGATGGGCCGGTGTGGATGGTCAACCTGATGCGATACAAGGAACGAGCCGAATACACGGACGGTCGGGAGACAACGCTCACCGGCCGCGAGGCTGATAACGAGTACATGCCTATCGGGCCGTTGACGGCAGTGGGAGCCGAGATTGTCTTCGTCGCGGACGTAGAGGATCAGTTCATCGGCGACGAACCCAAATGGGATCGGATCGGAGTCGTGCGGTACCCCACCCGGGCGTCGTTCATAGCAATGCAGGAGCGCGACGACTTCCAGAAAGCTCACGAGCACAAGGAAGCGGGGATGGACCAGACCATCGTCATCGGAGGCCAGCCACTGCGCTTTCCTGTGGCCGAGCAGCGGGTGGACTGGGCAGATGTGCCGCATCCTCCCAGCGAAGACGACGGGCCCTACACGATGCTCCACGTGATCCGTTTCCACGATGCAGACGGCGCAACGGAGACGCCCGACCACATGGAGTCCTACCAGGAGGTCGCCGGCTCAGTGGCCGTGCCGAACGGAGTCCGGGTCGATGCATGGTTCTCCGCCGAAGGCACCATCATCGGTGACGGTCGATCTTGGCATCAGGTCCGCTTCAACACCTTCCCAAGCCGCCGTGCCTTCATGGCGGTCGCACTCGACCCCGACCGGACCGAGGCTCACTCCGAGCACCGAGACAGCGCCATCGCCGATACTTACGCACTCGGCATCCGCGCCTCGGTCAACGATCTCGCCAGATCCTTGAGTGACGTCAAGTAAAGATCCCGCGAACCGCCCCACCCTGCTGACATGCGCTCATTAGACGCAATTCACCTCGCGGCCGCACTCGATCTAGGCGATGACCTAGAGGGGCTGGTCACCTATGACAAGCGCCTCGCCGAGGGCGCATTGTCCAACGGAATCGAACCTATCGCCCCAAGTTGATGTCCGATGGGTTTCGATCAGAAGCGGGATCGGATTCTCAGGCGGGTCGGGGCAGGGCGTCCAGGTGACCACGTTGTAACAGGTGGGGCTATAAATTAGATTTATTCAAAGATTGGAATTGATCCAATCTTTCTGTTACGATGCTTCCATGTCCTCCGGCGACACCACTTCAATCGCTGAGATGTTGCGTAAACGCGGCGTTCAGGTCACCGCGCAGCGTTTGGCAGTCATACGCGCCGTGGCGGCCTGTCCACATGGAACGGCCGATGATGTGGCCGAGGTGGTCCACCGCGATATAGGCGCCATCTCCCGGCAGGCTGTCTACGACTCGCTGGCGATGCTGGCCGACATGAACCTGATCCGGCGCATTCAACCGGCGGGATCGCCGGCCCGCTACGAAGACCGTGTCGGCGACAACCACCACCACTTGATCTGTCGAACATGCAATCGCATGGTCGATGTCGACTGCGCGGTGGGGTACACCCCCTGCCTCACCGCCAGCGACGACTCCGGTTACGAAATTGACGAGGCCGAGGTCATCTACTGGGGCCGTTGCCCCGAGTGCAGCGCAACAGCGCCAGAGCCCCTTGCCCAATGAACCAACTACCAAACAACCCACAATCAACCCAATACTCCAAAGGAGAACTTCATGTCTGAAAGTGCGAGCCGGTGCCCATTCTCCGGTGCCAACACCGTGAAGAGCACATCGGCCACCGAACAGTGGTGGCCTGAGCAGCTGAACCTGAAGATCCTGCATCAGCACTCGCCTGACGCTGATCCGATGGGCAGCGACTTCGACTACGCCGCCGAATTCGAGTCCCTCGACCTGGTCGCGGTGAAGCAAGACATAGCCGAGGTCCTGACCGACTCGAAGGATTGGTGGCCCGCCGATTACGGCCACTACGGACCGTTGATGATACGCCTCACTTGGCATGCCGCCGGGACGTACCGGATCGGCGATGGCCGTGGTGGTGGCGGCACCGGCAATCAGCGGTTCGCGCCGCTCAACAGTTGGCCCGACAACGCCAGCCTCGACAAGGCCCGTCGGCTGTTGTGGCCGGTCAAGCAGAAATACGGCCGCGGACTCTCGTGGGCCGATCTTTTGATTCTTGCCGGCAATGTGGCCTTGGAATCGATGGGCTTGGAGACCTTCGGCTTCGGTGGTGGTCGCGTTGACATCTGGGCACCCGAAGAAGACACCTACTGGGGTTCAGAGGACGAATGGCTCGGTGATGAGCGCTACACCGGAGATCGCGAACTCGAGACGCCGCTGGGAGCGGTGCAGATGGGACTCATCTACGTCAACCCCGAGGGCCCCAACGGCAATCCCGACCCGATCGCAGCCGGTATCGATATCCGCGAGACGTTCGCCCGCATGGCCATGGACGACACCGAGACCGTCGCTCTGATCGCCGGAGGACACACCTTCGGCAAGGCGCACGGCGCCGCGCCCGATAGCCATGTCGGAGCTGATCCCGAGGGTGCCAGCCTCGAAGAACAGGGCTTCGGTTGGAACAACACCTTCGGTTCCGGTGTCGGCGGTGATGCCATCACCAGCGGTCTTGAAGGTGCCTGGACCGACAATCCCGCGAGTTGGGACAACGGGTTCTATGACAACCTGTTCGGCTACGAGTGGGAGTTGACCGAGAGTCCCGCTGGAGCCCAGCAGTGGCGTCCGACCGATCGGGCTGCCGACAACACAGTGCCCGATGCGCATGATCCCAACAAGCGCCACGCCCCGATAATGCTGACTACCGATCTGTCATTGCGGTTCGACCCGATTTACGAGCCTATTTCGCGTCGCTTCCATGAGAACCCCGAAGAGTTGGC
Source organism: Candidatus Aldehydirespiratoraceae bacterium (assembly GCA_965249055.1). Lineage (GTDB taxonomy): Bacteria > Actinomycetota > Acidimicrobiia > Acidimicrobiales > Aldehydirespiratoraceae > VXYK01. The sequence goes on from CBDFKX010000002.1 coordinate 2,521,736, forward strand.
CGATGCCTTCGCCCGCGCCTGGTTCAAGCTCACCCACCGCGACATGGGTCCGGTGTCCCGCTATCTCGGCCCCGAGGTTCCCGCCGAGGAGCTGATCTGGCAAGACCCGGTTCCCGCTCCAACCGCAGGGACGATCAGCCCGGAGGAGATTGCAGACCTCAAGACCCGAGTCTTTGATTCAGGCCTATCAGTGTCGCAACTGGCGTCCACCGCATGGGCCTCGGCTTCCACGTTCAGGGGAACCGACATGCGTGGCGGGGCCAACGGCGCGCGCATCCGGCTGGCACCGCAGAACAGCTGGGACGCAAATCTTCAGGCGGGAGTGCCTGACGTGCTGTCAGCGCTTGAGCAGATCCAAGCGGACTTCAACGCCCAAGGTGCCAAACAGGTATCGCTAGCGGACTTGATCGTCCTAGGCGGCTGCGCCGCGGTCGAGAAAGCGGCAAGCGACGCCGGGCACGACGTGGCCGTTTCGTTCTCGTCGGGACGCACCGACGCCTCCCAAGAGCAGACCGACGTCGAGAGCTTCGCAGTGCTCGAACCCACCGCGGATGGCTTTCGTAACTACCTGGTCGACTTCCACAAGCGGCCTGCCGAAGAATTACTCGTGGAAAAGGCTTTCCTGCTCAACCTCACCGCACCTGAAATGACAGTGTTGGTCGGCGGAATGCGGGCACTCGATGCCAACGCCGGCCACGCCCAACACGGTGTGATGACCCACAGGCCGGGCACCCTCACCAACGACTTTTTTACCAACCTCTTGAGCATGGATACCACCTGGACCGTCTCGACCGACGAGGCGGGTGTGTACGAGGGGCGCGACCGCGACAGCGGCGAACTGCGTTGGACCGCCACCGCTGCGGACCTGGTGTTCGGCTCCAACTCCCAGCTCCGTGCTATAGCCGAGGTCTACGGATGCGACGACGGCGAGGAGAAGTTCGTCAACGACTTCGCAGCCGCTTGGTCCAAGGTCATGAACCTGGACCGCTTCGACCTGCCCTGATGAAACCCACCGCCAAAGGCACAGAGTCCGAGGTTGCCAGCCCGACCGAGGAGGCCAAGGCCTTTAGGCAGTGGTTGGCGGACCATGATGATGAGTTCGCCCATCTGCGGGTGCTCCATGCTGACGCGGACGAGCGAGTAAGGGTTCTCAAGGAGTTGCAAGCGCGGCTCTACGACGCGGGATGGGCCCGGCTCGGCTGGGCTCCCGAGATCAGCGGCAGGGGTGGAAACATCCTCCACAGGGCCGCAATCTATGAAGAGTTGGCCAATGCCGGTTATCCACCTCGCTTCGTGTTCGAACACCTGGAGGTATTGCTTCCATCACTGGCTCGTTTCGGAGATCCGGATCTGATGGCCGAGCTGTTGCCGCGGCTACTCAGCGGGGAGGAAACATGGAGCCAGGGATTCTCTGAACCGGGCGCGGGAAGCGACTTTGCCGCTGTTCGCACCCGAGCAACGAAAGACGGCGACAACTGGATCATCAATGGCCACAAGATCTGGACGAGTTGGTCGAAATGGGCCAGACGATGCTTGGTGGTGGCCCGCACCGGGACCATCGAGTCGCGTCACCGCGGGCTCTCGGTTTTTGTCGTTGATCTCGAAACACCCGGAGTCACCGTCGCGCCCATTAATCAGTCGAATGGATCCCCTGAACTGGCCGAGGTGTTTTTTAACGATGTCACTGTGGAGTCGGACGCTTTGGTAGGCGAGATCGACGGCGGCTGGACTGTTGCCATGTACCTGCTGTCTTGCGAGCGGGGATCATTCGCCTGGCAGCGCAACACGTTCTTGGCCCAGCGTCTCGCCGAGTTGGCAGAGATCGCCACCGACCCGACCGACATCGAACGCCTCGGCAACAGCGTCGCCGACGTCTTCGCGATGCGGGTGCGATCGTGGTCAACGATGCTCGAACTGGCTGCCGACGGATCACCGGGACCTCAATCTGCAGTCAACAAAGCTCTATTGGGTGATGCTGAGCAATACCTGTTCCAAACTGCGGATCGTATTCATCCGGGTGGCTTCATGTGGGCACAGACTCTACGCGAGGAAGTGCTTCAAGAAGAACTGCTATTTTCGCATGCCACCTCGATATATGGGGGCACTCGGCAGATCCAGAACATAACCGTCTATCGCCAACTCGTAGCAGGCCACACCCGAACCGACACCGACGAGTATGTCGAGGCGGCAATGGCGGCCATGCTCGATTCAGCCGGTGCAGAGGCCGGTCTGGAAGCGCTGGGGTTCGATGATGTGGTGGTCGACATCGATGACTCCGATAACCGCCGGGCGATCGCCGCGGTCTTCGAAGCAGCCGGCCGAACCGCACGGTCCACGACGGCTCTGGCGCGATTGCTGGAGTCTTTGCTCGGCGCTGGGACAACGTTGGCAATCGCAACTGAGTGGCTGACTGATACCTCTGTCCGCCTTGTAGTTGATGCAAACGAAACGTCTGCTTCCCGCATCGTTCTAGCGACGCCGAGCCGCTGGGTATCTGTGCTGAACAGCGATGTCACCTGGAACGATGAAACCCAGTTCCTCGCGCCGGGAAACATGATTGTGGGAGTCGTCGACATCGCTGATGCCCTTTCCTTCGATGCCGCGGTTGCCGAGAAGGCCGAAGCAGTAGGACGCTGGGCGCTTGCCTGCGAAGTCCTGGGTGCGGTTGACGCGATGTTCGATGTTGCCGCCAATCACGCCGCTGAGCGAGAGCAATTCGGAGCCACGCTGAACAGCTTTCAAGCAGTGCAGTTCATGCTGGCCGAGTCCCACATTGCCCGCACCGCGTTACGCGAGGCATGCACGGCCACCGGTCGAACCTTGAGCGGCGACGCCGCCATGATGACCAAACTGCTGGCTGGCCGGATCGGACGCCGGGTAGGCGCTGAGACCCTCCAGGTGCTCGGCGCCATCGGTTTCACCCAAGAGCATCCGCACCACGGTTGGTTCCACCGCGTGTTGACAATCGACGCAGTCCTGGGCAGATCGCCGGCACTGGCCCGGGAGTTGGGTTCTAGTCTGGTTCGCACCAGAAAGGTTCCTCTAGGAGTAGATCTGAGCGAACTCCCAGGTGCCAACGTCTCCGCTCAGCCAGCCAGATCAGCTCAGTCCGCCAGATCATGAGGCACCAGAACCAGAGTCAACAGCCCTACATGGCGGAGGTGTAGCCGCCGATTTCGGTGGGGTCGGTGTCGAATGACCGGACCATTGCGTGGACGGTGTATGACGCAACGAGGCGTCCGTCTTGGGAGAAGATGCGGCCCTGCCCCTGCACCTGACCGCGGCCAGCGTAGATAGCGGGGTTCTCGTAGAGATGCCAGTCGGCGGTATCTGCGTCGTCGTGGAAGGCGATGTCGACGGCCATAGGGCCGGTCGACAAGGTGACATGAGCCTGCGCCTCGGTAATACCTTGGTGGGGCCGCATCGATGCTCCAATGGTGTAATGCGTCGAGGCTTGGGCCAATAGGGCGGCCTGCATTGCCGGGCTTTCGGGCCGATCCCGGTAGCGCATCCATACATGCAATTCAGCCGGTCCGACTTCGTCGGGATTGTTGTTGTAGGCACCGCCCACAACTCGGATGTCGCGCCCGATCACCCCGAAATCTCGTAACGGGCACTCAAGAGGCCCACCTACGTCGGGCATCTCGGCTGTGCCCCGGTAGGTGTCTTCGGCCCCGCTGTCCAGCAAAACCAGGCCGACGCTGCACAGTTTGTCGTTCTGCACGGTACGGGTTTGGACCGTCGAGTAGGTGCGACCCCGGCGCAGCACTTCGACATCTACGGCCAACGGGGCATCGAAGCGAGCCGCCCGAGTGAAGACCATGGAGGCCGAAACCACCCGTTGGTCGGGAACGGTCTTGGACGCAGCCATAATCGCCTGGCCCAGCAGGTGTCCGCCCTCGACCACCTGGCGGGGTCGAGGGCGATCTGGGATGTCGAAGAAGGTGCCCAGGGGCGGGTCGGGAAATGACGAGCTGGCGAAGCGGCCCTCGCCATCGGGCTTCACGTCGATGAGGTCGACAAGATCAGCGGCCGTTCCCCAAACGGGGAATCGGTAGGCCACCTCAGCACCACCGTCATTTACGACTGTCTCAAGGAGTTCGAGTTGAACTCGAGCGGTGTAGAAGCCCACGTAGCCTTCCAGTCCCGTCACCTCGTCCAGGGGCCGTCGGTAGGTCCACGCCACGTTCTCCTCAACGGTGTCGTCGACAGACAGCGACCAATAGCCGGCCTCCCCCTTGAAAGGACACACCGTATGCAAGTCGGTTTCGGTGAAATGCTCCCAGGTGACATCGTTGATCGGGAAGTAAAGCTGGTCTGAGTGGTCGGATTCCTTAACGACCAAGCAGGCGTCGCTCTCGGCCACCACCACACCGCCGAATTGTGCCCTGCCCCGACCCGACCATGGCACCAAGTCGATGGCATAGCCGGGGAAGCGATCCCAAGCAGACTCAATCTCGCCCATAGGCAGATCGTACTGTCTGGTCAACCCAATGAGGTCGTAGCTGAGAAGGGCAGATACTCGTAACGACGCACGAAAGGACCTGCCGCGAACCGGCCGGCCAAAGCGTCGACCTCGAAGTCAGCGAAGCGGCTGAGCAGTTGCTCGATGGCCACGCGACCCTGGAGCCGTGCCGCCGAAGCCCCTAGGCAATGGTGGGGGCCGTAGCCGAGCGACAGGATCCGCTTGACCTCGCGTCGGACATCAAGTTCGGCGGCCGTGGGTCCGAACTCCCGCTCGTCACGGTTGCCCGACGCCCATAAAAGCATGACCTTGACCCCCTGCGGGATCGTCTCGCCGTAGAGTTCGACCGGCCGTGTAGTGGTGCGGGCCAGATTCTGTACGGGTGAAACCAACCGCAGGAACTCGTCGATGGCCCCGCCAATGAGTTCGGGTTCGTCGATAAGGATCTGCCTCTGGTCGCGGTATTCGGTCAGAAGTTCCACTGCACCGCCCAGCAGGCCGGTCATCGTGTCGTTGCCGCCGGTGATCATTGTGAATACGAACCCGACTATCCACATCGGCGAGGCGAGGTCCTCGCCGACGGCCACGAGATCCGACACGAGGTCATCACCGGGTTCGGACTTGCGCCACTCGATCAACTTGCCCGCGTATTCGAAGAGTCCCAGAGTCGCCTCTAGGGCATCTGTGACGGTCCCCTCAGCGGCGGCTTGCACGATCGCCGAACTCCAATCGTCAAACTTGGCTCGGTCGGAGAGCGGAACGCCAAGGTAGTGGGCGACCACGAAACTCGGGAGCGGTTTGAAGAGCATCTCGACGATGTCGCCTTCACCTCCATTTTCGGTGAGGAGGTCTAGCCGTTCGTCAACGAAGTCACGGACCGCGTCCTCGATCAACAGGACGCGTCGCGGCGTCATGGGTCGGCTTACCAAGCGTCGCATCGTCGTGTGGTCGGGAGGATCTATCATCACGATCGGAGCAGCCTGGTCCTCGAACATAGCCATGGCGTTCTCTTCGAGGGTTAGGCCATGCGCCGACGAGAAAGTCCCTGTATCGCGGGCCGCGTCGAAAATATCGGTGAATCGGGAGAGGACGTAATAGTCGGAGCCGTCGTCGTGGGTCTCTCGGTGGACCGGGGCCTCGTCGCGTAGGCGGGTGTAGGCCGACCAAGGATCACGCCAATCCTCTCGGCCTCGCAGGAAGTACAACGGATGTTGGTCGATGATGCTCATTGGGGCAATCAGTTTAGGTTGCTTCGGAAATACCGCTCACTCTAAGAGCGACGGCGGGAAGCCTCCCTTGCTGATCGGCCCCCAGCGCGTGGGCTCGATCATGATGACCGACTTGCCCTGATCGGCCATGGCTTGGCGGTATTCGTCCCAGTCGGGATGCTCACCGGAGATGCAGCGGTAGTACTCGACGAGGCCGTCGGCTGCCTCGGGCATGTCGTGCACCGTGGCTATACCGTCGATCTGGACCCACTCGTGGTTGAAATCTTCGCCCATGACTAGGACCGAGACCAACGGGTTTGCTTTGGCGTTGCGCACCTTGGCTCGCTCGGGATAGCTCGAGACAATCAACTGGCCGGCCGCGGTCATCCCGCCGGTCACCAAGCTCATCTGAGGGCACCCATCAGATCGCGTGGTGGACATCACCCAGCGGTTCTTGCCTTTAACGCGGTTCTTGCCTTTAACGCGGTTCTTGCCTTTAACGCGGTTCTTGCCTTTAACGCGGTTCTTGCCTTTAACGCGGTTCTTGCCTTTAATGAACTGGGCCAACTCGTCGCGCGAAACACGCTGGTCGCTGGACTTGTACATCGCTCGCCGGTCATCGCTTGGAATTTTCTTCACCATCGCTGCTCTCTGCTTTCTTACTCGAACGGGATCGCGTGTGCTTGTCGATAGGCAGCGAAAGCATCGTCCATGACTTGCTCGCTCAGTCCGAAATCGGCGAGTCGGTAGTTGTGTGTTCCGAAGCGGTTCTGCGGATTCGCCTCCAGGTAGCGCGTGGCCGCGCGCTCGGCTTGGCTATCGAATCCGATGTCTGCCAGTTCGCAAATCCGAGAGACTTGGGCGATCGGATCTCGAAGGAGGTCGTAATAGGAGATGTCGGCGAATTGACCGGTCTTCGTTTCGGCTCGGGTTTGCATGGCTGAATCAACCATCCTTTGCGTCTTGCGGCTCCAGTGGTTGCCGATCTCGGTTGGGTCGACGTCATTTGAGAAGATTCCGTAGCTGTGGGCAACCATGCTGCAAAAGGAAGCCACAGCGATCCGCGGATCACGATGGGTCTGCGCGATCGTCGCGTCGGGAAACACCTTGAGAAACACGTGAAGATATTCGAGATGCTGCGGGGTCTTGAGCACTAAGGCACCAGTAGGCCGCTGCCAGCAGAGCACTTTCAGAACCCGACGGAAGTACTCATAGGTTGACGTGTGGTCTTGATCCTCCAACCAGCGGGAATAAGTCGGCACAGCCATGGTGGCTTCGGCTGACTGGCTCATGAAGTCCAGGTCGAGCAGCAGGACATCCTCTTCGGGCTCGCTGGGGTCGATCTGATGGATCGTCATGAAGTCAGGTGCCAGATAGGAAATGGTCTTCTCGGCGAGAACCGCGCGCCGTCGACGTACCCGCTCGACGGGTTTTGACGTATCAGTCGCCGGGACGGGGACTAGCCCTTCGCCACCTGAGATCCCCCGAACCCCCGGAAGCGAATTCAACAAGCGCTGCAGCAGGGTGGTACCAGTGCGTTGTAGTCCTGTGACCATGACTACCGTGGGTAGGTCAACCGAGTCGATCTCAGGATGTTGGCGGATCACCTCTTCGATCCGTAAGCGGTAGACCAGCGCCCCTATGAGTCTTGATTTCTGTATCAGCCTGCCGGTTGCTGTCAGGCAGGCTTCGTCGTTGATCGACTCAACAAGCACTTCCAAGGCACGCAAAAAGCCGTCCGTGCCGAAGTCCGACAAGCCAGTTTTGCGCCGAGCCGCGTCAAGCAATGCGTTGACCTCCAAGTGCCCCGAGAACCCAAAACGCTCGCCTGCGGTGCCGAGCCGGTTGAAAATCCTCACCGAAACAGGGCGATAGGGATTTTCATAGTCCGTGGAGGTCATCGCACCGTCCGGCGGTTGGAGCGGAGCAGGCGATCTACGGCGGTGACGAAGCGGGTGACTTCGTCTGAGGTGTTGTAGTAGTGCACTGACGCTCGCACCAGCGTGGGGAGACCTCGGTGTTCAAGGTCGAGACGGGCGTGGCTGGCTGGAGATGTGGTTGTGTTGATGCGCTGGGCCGATAGCTGTGCCTGCACCTCGACAGAGTCAACGCTGTCAACCGTGAACGTGACGATGCCACCGCGGACCGCACCCTTGTCATGCACCGACACTCCGTCGAGCGCGCTAAGCGACTCCCGCAAGCTGTTGCCTAACTCTAAAAGACGCTCAGATGTAGCTTCGATACCTAGTTCGAGGGCGTAGTCAACAGCAGCGCCCAGACCCAACTTGCCTGCGTAGTTCGCCTCCCAATTCTCGAACCGACGGGCGCCAGGGCGGATCTCGTAAGTGGAGTCTCCCGTCCAGTTCGCGGCGTGAAGATCAAGGAATGGGGGTTCTATCCGTTCCAGTGCTCGTGGTCCCGCATAGAGGAAACCGGTGCCGCGCGGCCCCCGAAGGTATTTGCGCCCAGTACCCGACAAGACATCACAGGAGATACGGCCCACATCAATCGGCACTTGGCCGGCGGACTGACAAGCATCAAGCACATAGAACACCTCGTACTGCTGGCACAAGGCACCCACTGCTTCGACCGGATTGATGAGACCGCTATTGGTCGGCGCATGGGTCAGGGCCACCATGGCCGCGCCTCGGGCCAGTTCAGCTTCCAGATGTTGGAGATCGATCTGGCCGTACTCGTCGTCCTCGATAAGCACCGGTTCGATACCGTGGCGTTTCTGCAGTTGCAGCAGGGCGATGACGTTACTGACATATTCGCCTCGACTCATGAGCACCCGGTCACCATTGGCAAAGGGATAGCCGTAGACCGCCATGTCCCATGCGCGGGTGGCGTTCTCGACTACGGCTATCTGGTGTGGACCAGCACCGATGAATTTGGCGAGCGAGGCGTAGACCGCTTCGAGACGGTCGCTCGCTTCCCCAGCAGCCTCGTAGCCGCCAATCGTTGCTTCCCGCTTGAGATGCTCGACAACGGTCGTGAGTACCACTTGGGGTGGCAGCGCGGCGCCCGCATTGTTGAAGTGCAGGACCTGGGTAACTCCGGGGGTGTCCTTGCGGATCTGGTCGAGGGGCAACCGTGAATTCACCGGCTCAGGCTACAGTCGCGTTGGCGAGCCACAAGAGGTATGTCTTGAGTCCTGAGCGAGGCTTTCCAGCCGACGAATTCTCTGAGCGAACCCGACGCTGTCAAGCACAGATGGCCGAACGCGAAATCGCCGCGATCCTGGTATGCACCGAACCCGAAGTTCGCTACTTCACCGGATTCCACACTCCTTTCTGGCAAAGCCCGACAAGGCCCTGGTTCACGGTCATCGGTGCAGCAGGCAAGCCGATCGCGGTTATCCCCAGCATCGGCGAAGCCACAATGTCGGAGACCTGGATCGACGATGTGCGCACCTGGTCGTCACCTTGTCCTGACGACGATGGTGTCAGCTTGCTGGCTGACTGCCTGCGCGAGTTCGGCGGTGACGGCAGCATAGGTTTGCCGATGGGACCCGAAACCCATGTGCGGATGCCGTTGCGCGACCTCGACCTCCTGCGTTCAATGTTGAGCGATTTCGTCGACGTGACCGACATCATCCGCGGCTTGCGCATGGTCAAGAGCGAGCGCGAGATCGGCAAACACCGCCACATCTGTGGTGTGGTATCCGACGCGTTCGACGAACTGCCCGAACTACTGTCTACGGGCATGACCGAGCGTCAGGCGTTCGCCGCGTTCCGTGCAGAGATCTTGCGTCAAGGCGCAGACGATGTTCCCTACCTGGTCGGCGCAACCGGCCCCGACGGCATCAACGACATCATCCGGCAACCATCTGATCGTGAGATCGGCGACGGTGACATGCTGATTTTCGACACAGGCTCGACCTTCGACGGCTACTTCAGCGACTTCGACCGCAACTTCGCCTTCACCAGGGCCAGTAGCGGTGCCCGAGATGCCTACCGAGCCGTCTGGGAGGCCACTGAGGCCGGCCTTCAGGCGGTTCGGCCCGGTGCCACCACCTCTGATGTATTCACGGCGATGAACGAGGTGTTGATAGCCAACGGCTCGTTGGGCAACGACATCGGTCGTATGGGGCACGGCTTGGGCACGCAGGTGACCGAATGGCCGTCGCACACCGCCGACGACAACACAGTCATCGAAGAGAACATGGTGCTGACGCTGGAACCCGCCTTGATCTGGGAACCCGGTAAGGCAATGGTCCACGAAGAGAACCTGGTCGTGCGCTCAAACGGCCCCGAACTGCTCAGCCGCCGCGCGGCGCCCGAACTACCCATCATCTGATGTCCAACGAAGCTCTTTCCCCCGACCAAATCGAGGCCTACTGGGCCAACGGCTACGCCTTCGTGGAGAATGCACTAGCGCCGGAGCAACTCGCGGCGATTGTGAGTGATTTCGCAGCCTGGGTAGAAGAAAGCCGCGAGCACTCCGAACCATACGGCGACACGCCGGCCAATCGGGCACGCTTCGACCTGGAGGTGGACCACACTGCACAACGGCCCGCCTTGCGCAGGGTCGCATCGCCGGTCGACGTTTCCGACGCCTACCTCGAGGTGATGCGCGACAGCCGGGCGCTTGATGCCGTCGCTCAACTCATCGGTCCCGACGTCGAATACAACAACTCGAAAATCAACGCCAAACACCCTGGTTCCGCCACTGAAGTGAAGTACCACCAGGATTTCATGTTCCAGCCCCACACCAATGAAGACCTCATCGCCGTGCTGTACTTCCTTGACGACGTCACCTTGGAGAACGGGCCTCTGAAGGTCGTACCCGGCACCCACCGCGGTGATTTGTTCGACCATTGGCATGACGGCGTCTACACCGGCACCGTGAGCGCGGAGGTTGAGGCCGCGCACGTTGCCGAAGCCGTTCCTGTCTATGGGCCCGCAGGCTCGGCGTGTCTGATGCACACCCGCTTGCTGCACGGTTCGGCCCCCAACAACTCAGACGAGCCCCGAACGCTCTTTATCTGCGAGTACCGGGCCGAAGACTCCAAACCCTTGCAGGTCAACCACCTCCCGAGCCGCTACGAAGGCGAAGTTGTTCGCGGCGTCCGCACCGATCGCGTCCGTTGCTCTGCTTATGAGATGGAGTATCCCGAAGTGCCAACTGGTGCCTCTTTCTTCTCTCAGCAGGCCAAAGCCAGCGGAGCTACGAGGTGACGGTTCCCGAACTGGTGCCGTTGTCGTTCGAGACCGACGAGGGCTACGGGACGCGGGCGCGGCTCGGCTTGATCGTGTTGCAGAGCGACCAGACCATCGAAGCCGAGGCTCGGATGCTCAACTTTGAGGGCGTCGAGTTCTATCACTCGCGTATTCCCAACGATGTCGAGGTGACGCGCAGGACGCTGACCGACATGGAACAGCGCCTGCCCGTCGCTGCGGGGTTACTTCCGACGGATTTCGGCTTTGCTGCCATCGGCTATGGCTGCACCTCGGCCGCTGTGCTCATCGGTGAGGCCGGGGTCACCGCATGCATCCAAGCCGCTCACCCCGGCGTGACTTGTACCAACCCGATTACCGCAGCCGTCGCAGCCTTTCAGGCGCTGGAGGCCAGGCGAATCGCCGTGCTTACCCCTTACACCGCTGATGTCACGGCCCCGATTGCCGAGCACTTCGCAGATGCGGGGATAACAGTCACAGCTCTTGGGTCCTTCCTGGAACCGAGCGATCTCGTTGTTGGTCACATCTCTGAGGCGTCAATCTCTGACGGAGTCCGTGCCATCGCGAGTGCTGACAGCGATGCGGTGTTCGTGTCGTGCACGAGTCTGCGTGTCCTTGAGACCGTGGCTGAGATCGAAGACGAGGTCGGCGTTCCCGTCGTCTCAAGCAACATCGCTTTGTTCTGGCATCTGCTCCGCCTAGCAGGGGTGAACGACGAAGTTGAGGAGTACGGACAGTTGTTCCGGCGGCAACTCGCGCTCTAACTGGACTCATCGACGCTTGTAGACCTTGCCGTCCTTCATCACGAAGGCCACCTGCTGGGTGACCGTGATGTCGCTTAGCGGGTCACCGGGCACACCCACGATGTCGGCCAGCATCTCAGGGGCAATCCGTCCGAGGTCGGGAGCATCGACCAGCTCGGCGCTCACAATCGTGGCAGCGCGGATGGCCTGGAGAGGCGTCATGCCGCGTTTCACTAGTACCGCCAACTCCTCGGCATTGCGACCGTGCCAAATTGCCGGAGCGTCGCTACCAGAGGCGATCTTGACACCCGCATCAATGGCGTTGGACAGTGACTCTTTCGACTTCGGGAACACCTCGGCTGCGCGTGCTTGAATCGACCGAGGATGAGCCGAGACATCCCAGTTCTCAGTTAGCGCGTTGGTGGAAACCAAAAAGGTGTCGGTGTCAACCAGCCGCTGGATCGTGTCGCCGGTGATCATGAAACCATGCTCGATGCAGTCGATCCCCGCGTCCAGCGCGGCGTTGACGGCAACGTCGCCGTGGCAGTGGGTGGCCACCTTCAAACCGCGGCGATGGGCCTCGTCGGCAATAGCGGACAGTTCGTCAGCCGAGTACTGCTGAGCGCCGGCCGGCCCGGAATCCGTCATCACCCCACCCGAAGCGCAACACTTGATGAGATCGACTCCGTGTTTGATCTGGTAGCGCACAGCCTTGCGCACCTCATCGACCCCATCAGCGATGCCCTCTTCGGGCGTCAGCGGCATGATGTGGGGAGCAAGCGAACTCTGGGCGCTGGGATCGAGATGGCCACCGGTGGGAACAATGGCGTGGCCGGCCGCGTAAATCCGCGGACCATCGACCCAACCGGCTTTGATCGCGTCGCGCAGGGCCACGTCGAGCACGTAGCCACCGGTCTTCACGAACAGTCCGAGGTTGCGAACGGTGGTGAAGCCGGCGCGTAACGTCCGCATTCCGTTGTTGACGGCCCGCAGGGTCATCTTGACGGGGTCGAGGCGAACGGGATCGTTGAGACCAGCTCCGGGACCGCCCAACATGAGATCGACCTCCATGTCCATGAGTCCCGGGATAAGCGTCAGTTCAGGCAGTCTGATCAACTCGTCGGCGTCGCTTGCGGTGCTGGAATCGGTACCCACCTCGGTGATGCGGTTGCCCTCGATGCGGACATAACCGGAGTCGATGACCGCGCCGCTGTCGATATCGAGCAGGCCCCGTGCATGTAGAACAGTCACGGTCGGTTCGGGCATTTTGAGTCCTTTCTCGGTGAGTTCACCGTACGATCAGCCGTCACCACGCAGCAACATCACACCTGACGGAGTTCCGCCACCTGTGGCAACAACAGCGGTTCGGGCGTTGGCTACCTGCCGCTCACCAGCCGCTTGACGAAGTTGCAGCACAGCCTCATGGATGAAGCCGAAGCCGTGAGTGCGACCTTCGGAGAGTTGTCCACCATGAGGGTTCAGAGGGAGTTCACCGTCGAGCGCAATACGGCTGCCATCACCAACAAAATCCTCAGCTTCCCCAAAGCCGCAGAACCCCAATCCCTCAAGCCAACTCACACAGTTGAAGGTGAACCCGTCGTAGAGCAGCGCCACATCTACATCGTCGGGCTGCATTTCGGTTCGGGTCCACAGGTGCGTCGCCTGGCCGAGCACTTGGGGTTCGTGGGTCAGCGTGCCCTGGTCCCAGGAGACGCGTTCAAGGATCTGGGTACCCACGGCCTCCACGCGAACGGGAGGATTCGGGAGGTCTTTCGCCGCATCCACGGCCGATACGACGACCGCGATCGATGCGTCGCAAGGCACGTCGCAGTCGTAGAGCCCGAAGGGGCTGGTGATCGGACGCGCTGCGTAGTAGTCGTCGAGGCTCATAGGGTGGCGGTAGATCGCCAATGGGTTTCTCCCGGCGTTGCTGCGGGCATTGATAGCGATTCGGCCGAACAGATCGCGAGTGGCGCCGTACCGGTGCAGGTACTGGTTGGCGTTCATGGCGATCCAGTTCGCGGCCGAGGTTGCACCGAAGGGTATGCGCCACTGCATCCAGTCAGAACCGCCGGCCCCACTCGAAGCGCCCATTCCGCCGCGAGCGGCGAAAGTGGTTTCCCAGACGGTCCGGAAGCACAGGACATGGCGGCAGAGTCCTGCCGACACCGCGAGCATGGCAGCAATGAGAGCGCCACCCGGACCCGGGATGTCGCCACCGCCGTTGATCCAGGTGGGTCGTAAACGCAACGCCTCCTCTACGGCGGTCACGCCACCTTCGCTGAAACCCATGCCAGCGGGACCCGGGTATGTCGAGAGGCCGTCGATGTCGTCTTTGCAAAGCCCTGCGTCAGCTATGGCTGCGAGGCAGGCGTCGGTGGTGAGTGACAGTGGATCCCGCATCAAGCGCCGACCTATCTCGGATCGGCCGATACCTGACAGCACTACCCGATGCTCGAAACGCTCGCTGCACGGCGCCGTACGGGGAACGGGAAGCCGCGGTTCGGGCACGGGGTTCTCGCGGGTCACACCAGTCGGGGAAAAAAGCGGAACGAAGACGCCGTCCTGCTCCTCGAAACACACCTTTACCTCTTGGCCGATATGGACATCGTCAGGATCACAGCCGACGATGTTCGTGGTGAGGCGAACGTCAGTTGACTCATCAAGGGCGACGACTGCAATGACGTAGGGCGGGTCGAAACCCGGAATCCACTGGTGAGAGTTCACGGTGTAACCGGCCACCGTGGCTCGCCCGGACACCTCGGTCAGATGCCAATCGCTGCTATCGCAAGCTGGGCAGATGGGTGCAGGAGGGTGCACCAGGGTGGCACAGTCGCGACAGCCTTGGATCCGTAGGAGTCCGTCGGCGCCAGAGGTCCAGAACCACTCGTTTTCGGGGTTGAGCTGTGGCAGGATACGCATGGTCAAACAAGTCCCAGGACGCACTAGTAATAGCACGCCGTGCCCGAAACGAGGGTCTCTGGAACTTGTCTACGGCAAAGCGGAAGCTGTACGGTCGCTCAGCAGCCGCGGGGAGTCCCCGTCCGGGATGCAAGGAGTGGTCCATGAGCCGGGTCTGGTCGAGGGTGGCGTTGTGAACGGAGTTCCCGCATGGTCGGGTCCCAGAACCGCCATAGTCACCGGAGGCGGTCGCGGGATCGGACTCGCCATCAGTCGACGCCTTTGTTTGGAAGGCGCGTCGGTTGCGATCTTCGAACGCGACAAGAACCTTGCCGCTGCAGCGGCTGAGGAGATCGCAAGCGAAGGTGGGCGGGTTGTCGCCTATGAAGTCGATGTCGCGGATCGGCAAGCTATCGATGCTGCGGTTGCGGCCACGCGCGAAGAACTGGGTCCAGCCACGATCTTGGTGAACAACGCTGGGATCTCACCGTTCAAGAAGTTCCGCGAGATTGCTCGCCAGGAACTTGACCAGGTGTTCGCGGTGAACGTTTACGGCACTTTCGATTGCTGTCAGGCGGTTCTTGGCGACATGGTGACCGCTGGTTGGGGGCGGATCGTCAACATCGCGTCCTCAAGCGCGCAGACCGGCAGCGTCTTACAGGCGCATTATTCGGCCAGTAAGGGAGCAGTAATCGCTTTCACCCGCTCCCTCGCCCGTGAACTCGGCTCGAAAGGAATCACCGTCAATGCCGTGCCTCCTTCGTTTATTGATACACCGAGCCTCCAGCAAGCCGAGGAAAGTGGCTTTTTAGGTTCCGGTGTCGAGGTTCTGTTGCAAAGCATGCCGATCAGGCGTGTGGGTCAACCAGAAGACATTGCTGCTGCGGTTGCCTACCTGTGCCGCGACGACGCCAGCTTTGTCACCGGCCAAGTACTCGGTGTCAACGGCGGTCGGGTCATAGGTTGATCCGACGTCTCCGCACGGAGCGGTGACCCCCCCTCAGAAGGAATCGTACTCTACGGTTACCTTGCGCCCGTGGGGGAGGGATTGACAAGTCAGGATCCACCCTTCGTCAACATCCTCGGGGGTCAGGGCCTCGTTGGCGCGCATTGCGACGGAGCCCTCGTGGAGCATTGCCATGCAGGTGGCGCAATTGCCAGCCTCGCATGAGAACGGTGGATCCAGTCCACCCGCCCGGGCCGTTTCGAGGATCGTGTCACCTGCGCTGTAGGCGATCTCGGTTCGCCTTCGATCGAGAATGATCGTGACAGTCTCCGTGGCCTCGCCGTTGTCTGCCCGTTGGTCTTGATCACTCACAGAGCGACATTACCCGAGCCCCCAACCCCTGCCACATGATGCAAGCCGGGTGTCGTAGTTCTTGATCACCGGTGACGAATCAGTCGGTCCAGTCGATTTGGTCTTGGCGGGTGGGCTGACGGCCGGTGCGGAACGGGCACAGTGGTGCTGCGACAAGCAGGATCCGCTGCCAATCGGTGGTGACGCGGCGAGCGTCAGATCGCCAGGCGAGTAACCCATCGTCGCTTCGTTGGGCGGTCTCGGCGTCGGCCCAGGACTGCCAGTCGGGTAACGCCCAGAGCAGGATCGCTTCGTCGTCGTCACGCATGGGCGTGCTCCAGGCACCCACAAGCTTCCACCCGAATTGCTCGTATGCCGTGGTAGCTGACGTGTTGGCAAGGTCCAGCAGATCGAGCGCTGTGTTGGGCTGGCACCTCAATATTTCGTGCGCAAACACGGTTGCTCGAGTACCCGCAGACAGGGACTCTTCGATTGTGGGCATCCATGGGGCGGGGAGGAGGATTCGGTCGAAACCGCCGCGGCGGAACTCGGCCGCAGCGTTCCACCAACGTTCGAGATGGGGATCCTGGAGGCCCGTTCCGACCGTTTCACGTTCGAAGGAACTGGCCAGTCCAGCCAGGCCAGGTTCCTCCCAAATGTTGCAGACTTGCGGCCAATGGCCCGTGCTCCCCAATACGGCCCACGTGCCGTAGAGCAACTGCTGCCGTTCTTCTTGTGCTGTAGGACTCCAGTTTGCGGCCATGTGTTGCATGTAATTGGCCCGGTGAGCTCCCCGGATATCGATGAATTCGTGGATATAGGCGCGGTCGTTCACGGGACCTCCAGAGCGTTCCAGTACATTCGTTTGGCTGCCTGTAGCTGGGTCGGTTCGTGTTCTGCGATTGCCGTTGCCAACTCAGTCGCGCGTTTGCGCAGTACGGCTCTGGGCACTACCTCAGAAACAATGCCCAACTGGCGTGCTCGTTCGGCGCTCAGCCTTTCCTGAGCGCCGAGCAATGCCATCCGCGTCACCGACTCCATCGGGGCCTTCTTGAGCAGCCCAATTGTCTCGAAGGCCGATACCTGACCGACAGATACATGGGGATCCAAAAAAAGCGCCTTATCCGAAGCGATAACCAGATCGGCATCGGCCACAAAATGGAGGCCTCCACCAGCACAAACCCCATTCACGGCGGCGAGCACAGGTTTGCTGACACCGCAGTGCCACGAAGTCATCCGCAAGGTGAACTCACGGGTCTGGCGTGAACTGGCGCGAAGAGCTTCTCGGTCGTTGGCGAGTTGCTTGACATCCAAGCCTGTTTGGAAGGAGGCGCCGTTGCCGGTGTTGATGATCACCTGGACCTCCGGGTCGCTGTTCAACTGTCGCCATGCAGCCTCAAGTTCTGTGAACATTCGAGCATCGATGGCGTTGCCGGATTCAGGTCGGTCGAAGATCAGCCAACCAACCGACCCGTTGTTATAGACCTCGAGCGTCTGGTAGTTCACGGTTCTGGGGTCTCCTGGAGCAGTTCCAAGACATTGCCCTCGGGGTCGGTGACCAGTGCGTAGCAGGCACCAGGGCGGTGGTTGGTGACATCGGTCAGCACCGTGCCGCCGCGGGCTAGAACCCTCTCCACCTCGCCTGCAACATCGTCCACAAGCAAGGCCGCGTATGCCCAACCGACCCGTTCGTGCCAGACGTTCAGAGGTGGTGCGGGTTCGCGGGGATCGGTCGGTTGGAACAGTTTGAGTTGAGCGGCGTCACGAACTAGCCGGTAGACCTCTCCCTGCGAAAGGCTGAGCACCTTCTCGACAGAGAAGTCCAGAGCTTCGCAGTAGAAGCGCGACAGTTCAGCGACGTCGCCAGTCACGATTCCAGCTTCAAGTCGTGTCTCAGACATCACAAGTTTCCAGCCAATTCTCGACGCAGTATCTTTCCGACCTCGCTTCGGGGTAGTTGTTCGACCCATTCAAAGCGTGCCGGAACCTTGTAGGGGACTAGATGCTGGCGACAAACTGCCTCGAGATCTCCGCCGGTCTCGCCAACGACGAATGCGACTGGCAACTCACCGAGGCGGTCATCGGGCACTGCGACCACCGCGGCATCGCGTATTCCAGGAACCGCGAGCAACACCTCTTCAACCTCTGTTGGATACACCTTGTTGCCACCCCGGTTGATCATTTCGCTAAGCCGACCCTCGATCCATACGAACCCCTCCGAATCGATGCGAGCAAGATCACCGGTTCGTACATACCCGTCGTCGGTAATTCGGTCGCTGAGATCGCTGCCATCCCCGTAGCCGCCGGCATGGCTCGGAGGGAGTACAAACAACTCCCCGACGCCCGAATCGTCGGCTGAGTCGATACGGATTTGCACGCCCGGATGAGGGCGACCGATCGCCCCGATCTTGTTTGGATGTTGCTTGGCATCGGTTGCGGTCCAACCGATTACCTCACCGATTTCCGCTTGTCCGTAGCCGTTGAGTACGACAACTCCGAATCTCTCGTTGAAACGGCGGGCATGGAACAGCGATAGGGGAGCGGTGATCGAGCGGACGTAGCGCAGCGGAGAGAGCGAATCAAGCGTGGTGTCGTCGTTCAACATCGCCATTGCTGCAGGTGGGAGGACAGTGGAACGAATCCCGTGTCGCGCGACCAATGTCGCAAAGTCGGTAGTGGAAAAGCGGTTCATCATGACCAGCGGGGCACCCGCTCGCAGTCCGAACAAAGCGTTGTAGACGCCGGCGTTCAGGGCGAGGGAGACGGGGATCAAGTTCGGCGACGGGGCGACATTCGGATCACGGGGCTTGGAACGCAACGGCTTGAGCACCCGGTCGATGATCTCAAGGTACGACTCGTGGGTGTGCAAGACCGGTTTGGGTTGACCTGTCGTGCCAGAAGTCCACAGCACGAAAGCAACTCCAGGCTCGTGTTGGCTGTCGTTGTCCCTAGCGCAACTCCAGCGGGGCTCACCACCGCGGCAAATTCGATATCGGGCCGGGGGTTGCGGGGATTGACCGGTACAAAGACTTGGTTGTTCTTCCACACCGCGAACATCCCAACCAACATGTCGATTCCTTCCGCGACTACTGCGACCGTTGTACCGGCTGGGTTAGTCAGCTGCCCGAACAGGCGGTCCACGCGATCGAGAACTTCGTCCTTGCGCAGCGTTTGGTGAAGATCGTTACGAGCGCATCAGAGCCTCGGGCTGGGTGATCGCGCAACAGCGAGAACAAGTTCGGGTTCACTGCAGTGGCTTCCAGTTGGGGTTGCGTTTCTCGGCGAAGGCCAGTGGACCCTCGGTCTGATCGGGATGGCCCCACATCGACACCAGGTGCTTGGCGCCTTGTTTGCAGGCATCGGTGAGACCCGCTTCATGCGCACCCCAGAGCGCCTTCTTGGTGGCGGCCATGGCCGCGGGCGAGTTTTTGGCGATCGTCTCACCTAGTTCCTGGGCGCGGTCACGGAGTTTGTCGGGTGGGTCGACGATCTCTGAGATCATTCCAAGCTCGTATGCGCGCTGCGCGCTCATGCGTTCGTACTTGCCCATAAAAGCCATTCGCATCACGGCCTCAACAGGCATTTTCTTGATGAGCCCGATGGCCTCTACCGCAACCACCTGACCGACCGATGTGTGAGGATCGAAGAACTGTGCGTCGCTGGCCGCGATCACGATGTCGGCGTCAGCTACCCAATGGAAGCCACCGCCGCAGCAGATGCCGTTGACGGCTGTGATCACAGGCTTCCAGACCCCTTGGTGCCATGAGGTGAAGTGCACGTCGAAGTCCTCCATCGACTGGCGGTATCGCTCCATGCCGACGCCGTCAGAGGCCACCTCACTCACGTCAACACCTGTCTGAAAATCACGGCTGTTTCCTGTGTGCACGATCACCCGCACGGCTGGGTCCATATCGAGTTCGGTCCAGGCGTCGGCGAATTCGTCGCGCATGGCGGAGTTCATGGCGTTGCGGACATCGGGACGGTCGTTGATCAGCCACCCGACCGGGCCTTGACGCTCGACGATGAGATGGTCGTAGGTCATCTAGGGGTGTCCTTGAAGCTCGCTCCGTGATAGGGATCGGGCTCTCGTGGGAGTCCGAGCACTTTCTCACCTATCACGTTTTTGTTCACTTCGGTGGTTCCGCCTTCGATGGTGTTGGCTCGGCTCCGCAGCATCCCAGACACTTCGTAGGGGAGCGCGTCCTGATAGCTGGGGGCGGCATTGAACGCCTGCGCGCCCAAGCCCAACATGTCGCAGGCAAGCATTTGTATCTGCTGATTCAGAGTGCCTTGATGAACTTTTCCAATGGAAGCCGCAGGTCCCGGGGTTCCACCGGCAGATACCGTCGCTCGAACCCTTTGGTTGGTCCAAGCCCGAATTCGTTCCTCGGCATACAGTCGAGCCAGACGATCACGAGTAATCGGGTCGACGGCGCTTTCTTTGGCGTTGTCGATTATGCGCATGACCCCGCTACCGCCAATGCGATCGACCCCTCCTGAACCCGCCCCGGCCACCATTTGGCGTTCCCCGGCAAGGGTGGAGGCGGCTACTCGCCAACCATCACCCTCAGCACCCACCCGGTGAGAATCGGGGACGCGTACTTCCTCGAGCCACACCTCGTTGAATTCGACTATCCCGCCCATATGTCGAAGTTCACGGACTTCGACACCCGCGCTACGTAGATCGACCAAAAAGTAAGTGATCCCTTTGCGTTTGGGTAGTGACGGGTCAGTCCGCGCCAGACAGATTGCGAATTCGGATTCATGTGCCCAGGTACTCCAGACTTTTTGGCCTGAGAGCACCCACTCGTCACCGTCGCGTTGGGCGCGCATCGCCAGCGAAGCGAGATCGGAACCGGTGCCCGGCTCGCTGAACATCTGACACCAGCGTTCGGTGTTAGCCACCATTGGCGGTAAGAAGCGGAGCCGTTGTTCCTCCGTGCCGTGGGCGAACAGCGCGGGCGTCATGTTGTGCAAGCCGAGCGGATTCAAGCGCCCGAGGTTGAACGGAACCAAACGCTGTTCAGCCAGCCGAGCTTGGTCAGGTTTCAGACCGAGACCGCCGTAGGCCAGCGGCCAGGCGGCAACTACCAACCCAGATGCGGCAAATGTCGGATACCACGCGGTGTAGGCGGCACGGCTGCGTACCGCGCGGATCGCTTGGCGTCCCTTCAGCGCGGCGACACGCCAAACCTCTGGAACTGCCTCTTCGATCCAAGCGTCTACCGCAGCGATGATTTGGGTGTCGCTCGAGTCTGGCCCGATTGCTAGTCGGTTCTGTCTGTCCACTGTTGGCCCTGTTCCTAAAATGGTGACCAGCCGACTATCGGGAAATGGCTCGGCGCTTTGCTTGACCGTACAATATTGCTCGCGATGGCTGGACCCCCAGACGAGACGTTTTGACGATGGGTGAGGAAGCAGCGATCACGGACGAACGAATCGCCCGGCTCCGCGCTCGAATCGGTATAGCGCAACCGCATCCTCTGCCGCCTTGGTATCACTACCCGAACTCAGATGCTTTTCGTCATGTTGCTGAGGCATATGGCGATGACAACCCACTTTGGTGTGACCCTCATTATGCAACCAATACTCGCTGGGGTGGACCAATCGGTTCTCCATGCATCAATGGCGGCGACACCTTGATTGGTCACAACGAGGTGCTTGAGTTGGACGATGACACCAGAGCCCTGCTCAAAGGTGATCCTCTCAAGGGCGCGCATGCCTACTGCTCGGGTAGTTTCCGGGAGTGGTGGGCGCCGCTTCGACAAGGGCATCGTGTTACCCGTGGCAATGCTCTGGTAGGTGTTCACGACAAATCGAGCAAGTTCGCACAACGCGCCGTGCACGAATGGACCGCCGAGGTTTTTGCAACCACAGACCAGGTGCTTTCAGCGCAGTACCGGTTGATGATCCGCACCGATCGCGCGCAAGTCGAACGCCACGGCAGCGATGCTTCTTTTTCGATTGGGCCCTACAGCGACGAAGAGATTGCCGACATTCAAGCCGCAGCAATACAGGAAACATCCCAACGCAGGGGTGCTGAGGCTCGCTGGTGGGAAGACGTTGACGAAGGCGATGAGCTGACACCTTTGGTGAAAGGCCCGATGAGGGTCACCGACTTGATCGTCTGGCACACCGGGATGGGAATGGGGCTGTACGGGGTCAAGGCCTTGCGGCTCGGGCATCAGCAACGACAGCGCGTGCCGGGGTTTTTCCGTTCCGATGAACTCAATATTCCCGACGTTCACCAACGAGTGCATTGGGACCCTGAGTGGGCTAGACGTTCTGGCACCAGCGCAATCTACGACTACGGGCGCATGCGTGAGACCTGGTTGATTCACCTTTGCACCGACTGGATGGGCGACGATGCCTGGCTTGCTTCGCTTGTCGTGGAGTTCCGCAAGTTCAATTTCGTGGGAGACACTCACTCGATGCATGGCACCGTCACTCGAAAATACCTTGCACAGGGAAATCGTCCCGCTGTGGATCTGGAGATCTGGGGCGAGAACCAAAGAGGTGAGATCACCTGTCCCGGTCACGCGACGGTACTGCTCCCAAGTCGAGAGTACGGGCCTGTGCTGCTTCCCGAACCACCGGATGGAGCCCGAAACTGTTCAGAAACCCTCGAAGCGTTAGTCGCCCGTTTCGCTACCAATGCCCAAGAAAAGGACGGCTCATGAGGAATTATCCCGACGAGGTAGAAGGGCTGGAATTCACAAATCTCGAGGGCGTCTTGTCCTTGACGCTTGATCGTCCCAAACGACGCAACGCGATCACCGATGAGATGGTGTTCGCCCTGATCGACCTTGTGGAAGTAGCAGGTTCAGATGCTTCGGTTCGGGTGATTCACCTCACTGGCCGTGGTGAGAATTTCAGTTCAGGGTTTGATCTGTCGTTGCGCCGTGAACCAGAAACCAAGCCGCGCGCCGGGGCAACTCAGCGGCAACTTCCCTGGCATGTCAACCGTTTGATCACGTCGATGCTTGGAACACAAACTCCGATCGTCACCAGCGTGAAGGGATGGGCGGTTGGTCTTGGTTTGAACCTGGCGTTGGCAAGCGATTTTGCTGTTGCTGCTGACGACTGTCGTTTCTGGCACCTTTCGCTTCTTTAGGTTTCACTCCTGATGGAGGATCGTCGTGGCTGCTCCCACGCCTGGCCGGACTTGCTCGCGCCAAAGAAATGATCATGCTCGCTGAGAAGATCAGCGGAGCTCAAGCCTTCGAGTGGGGTTTGATCTATCGCTCGGTACCTGTCGAGGAAGTAGAGACTGAAGCAGCGGCGCTGGTGCAGAAGTTGGTTTCCGCGGCGACCGTTTCCGTGGGCCTTTCGAAGATGCTGGTTCAACGATCACTCACCTCCGACCTTGCTCAACATTTCGAACAAGAAGCGCTGGCCCTTGAACTCTCGAGCCGATCCGAAGACTTTCATGAGGCCAACCGCGCTCGCCAGCAGGAGCGTGATCCAGACTTCAAAGGTACTTGAACTCGGCGGTCTAGTCCGCACCGAGATTGGTCAGATCGGCTCCGGGAGCCAGGTGGACGAAGGCCTCGGCGGGTTGGCCCAGTGATTGTCGACTTCGGTGCCACTGATAAGCACGCCCTCGAGTTCCCAGTCAAAACCGGGGATCGCTCGTACGTCGGGCGTGCAGTATCGCAGTGTCAGTCCGCAACGACGTCGATCCGAGAAGTTCTCCGGTGATGAGTGCAACAGCAAATCGGAGTGGATTGACGCCTCACCGGCTGCAAGTTCCACATCGACGAGCGTCCCGTAGCGCTCCACGTCATCCACTGTTTGATCCAAGACGTTCCGCTCATCCGCGTGGCTGGCACGAAACTCAAGCGGACCGTGAAGATGAGACCCAGATACGAACTGCATAGCGGCATTAGCGATGTCGACGTCATCGATTGCCAGCCATATGGTCACGGTTTTCGAAGGAGTCAATGGCCAATAGGAGGCATCCTGGTGCCAGGCCACCGTCGTGTGATCTTTGGGTAGCTTGCAGAAATAATGCGCTGCCAAGCCGATGATCTCCGGTCCGATCAGGTCAGCTACACAACCCAGGATTGTCCGATGATGCATCAGGTCGTACACCTCGGGGTACTTGAGGTGAGCCGAACTGAGCGAGGAACTGCTATGCCCTGCGGCGAGAGCGGCGGCCAGATACGCATCGAAGAGAGAACGGTGCTTGCTTACGCTCTCGTCGTCGAGGATGCGGATGCCTTTGAGGTAGCCGCAGCGATTGAACGAAGCCACCTGATCCTTACTGATCGTTGTGGGATTGCGGGTGGTGCTCGGGTGAAAGCGCAGATCACGGTGCATGGTGTGGATCTGCTCGTGGGTGGGGATGGTCTTGAACAAAGTTCGGACGGGGCCGACGGTTGTCACAGTGCAGCCGATCCTGCGCGGTACCCGAGTTGCGCGGAGATCTGCTCAGCAGCTTCGCGAAGAAATGCCAGAGCGGTCTCCTCGAAGCCGTCAGACAGACGAGCCGAGGGGATTGATGTACTGATAGCGACGGAGACTTTTCCACCGACATCGAGGATGGGGACTGCCCAGCAGCAGACGCCGAGGGTGTACTCGCCGTTGTCGGTTGCGAACCCCTGTTTGCGAATCGTTCGCAGGACCTGTCGAAGGGTTCCGATGTCGGTGATCGTCTCATCGGTGTATTGCATGAGCTTCACATCTCGAAAGCGCTCGTCGAGTTCTGCGTCGTCGAGTCCGGCGAGGAGGACCTTGCCGATACCGGTCGCATACGCGGGGAGCCGCGCGCCGACGAAAGAGTCGAGCTTGAGAGCGTGGCGGGCATCGACCTTGGCGATGTAGATGTTCTCCACTCCATCCAACACGGCCAACTGCACCGTCTCGCCGAGGCGATCACGCACCGATTGCAGGTGTGGCATCGCAATCTGAGCAACGTCCACTCCCGAGTTGAACGCTTGCCCGGCTTCCCACAGTCGGACTCCGATTCGATACGCCTGTCGGTGAGGATCGAACTCCAGATGACGTCGTTCGGCCATCGTTCGGATTAGACCGTAGAGGCTGCTTCGAGGCCATTTTGTAAGTTCCTGCAATTGCGTGAAAGTGAGACCGTCACGGTGCTCAGACAGCAGTTCGATCAGAGTGAGGACGCGATCCGCCGACTTGACGGGAGCGAACTCCAACTCATCTTTTTCGACCACCACGGGGCTCACCTTCTTCCGTCCACGCGGCTCGCCGCAACATCGATCATCGAGATCACACTAGGCGAATTCAGAGACATGAAGTACGATTCACGATTGTGTCACGGAGAAATAGCCGTTCGGACGGAGGAGCAGATGAGTAGCGAAACAGGTTTCGAAGCCAGTCTATTTGCCGGTCGTTCGATTGTCGTGGTTGGAGCCGGAAGCGGAATCGGTAGAACGTGTGCTTCACACCTGGCGTCGCTTGGTGCATCAGTCGCGTGTCTTGATCTGGTGCTCGATAGCGCTGAGGCGACCGCATGTCAGATCTGCGCTGACGGTGGTACTGCTTGGGCAGCCATGATCGACGTGACGCAGGTCGACTCAGTGTCTGAGGTGATGGCCGACACGATCAGCAGGTTCGGCGTCCTCGATGGATTGTTGAACACTGCCGGCATTACCGGCACCACCAACATATTGGCTCACGAGGTTGACGTGAACGACTTCGATCATGTCTACAGAGTGAATCTGCGGGGAGCACTGCTTCTCACCCAAGCGGTTATTCCGCACATGGTGGAACGGAACTATGGGCGCATAGTGCACTTTTCGTCGATCGCAGGCAAGGACGGCAACGCTGGAATGACCTCCTACTCGGCTAGCAAAGCCGGACTCATCGGGTTGGTCAAGACAATGGGCAAGGAGTACGCCACGAACGGGATCACGATCAATGCCGTGGCCCCAGCGGTGGTCCAGACACCGATGGTGGATGCCCTGCCTCAGGCGCAGATTGATTACATGACCGAGAAAATCCCGATGGGTCGAACCGGCGGACTCCAAGAGGTGGCCTACGTGGCCGCGTTCGCCCTCTCATCAATGTGCAGCTTTACGACTGGGTTCACATTCGATCTCACCGGTGGTCGGGCGGTCTACTGAGCGCTGTCCCATCTGAACTGGGCCAGGACTTTTGAGCGACGGACCGCGTTTTGTTTCACAATCGTGAACAGAACTTCATATTTCTGGACAGGTGGGCTCGACTCTGGGTACTATTGCCGACCATGGGTTCAGAGTGGCTCTGACCCGAAACAGGAGGAGGATTGAATATGAGGTCAAAAGGACCGATTATCTGGATAGCCGCAATAGCACTCGCGTTGTTCGGAGCAGCTTGCGGAAACGACACCGACGAACCGGAGGCTGAAGAGCCTGCTGAAGAGGTTGAAGAGGTTGAAGAGCCTGCTGAAGAGGCTGAAGAACCCGAAGCAGAGGGCAGCTTCATGCTCGAGGTGAACGGAACCACATATGCGCTTCCCGGGCCCCCTGGAGGAATCCTCGGAGCGCTCCCACCGAGCGAAGTCTTCCTCTGGAAGTACAACTTCGATACCGGGGTCTTCGAACAAGATGGTGATGAACCTGCGCCACCTTTTGATGCATCACCACGGACAGCTACCCAGGACTGGCAGATCGGCTGGTCCAACCCATGGGCAGCTCTAGAGTTCTCAACCCTGCTCGAGAACTCAACAATACGCACCGCAGAGGCTGCAGGAGCCTCGATCGTAGGCAACTGCGACATCGAATTCGATCCGGTAAAGGCGCTGGGCTGTACCGAAACCGTGCTCCAGCTCAATCCAGATGGCGCTGTCTTCCCCAACTGGCAAGAGTCAGCGGCTGTCGCATCCATGGCGTTGTATGACGCGGCCAGAGTTCCGGTCATCAACATGGATGTCTATCACCCGAATGCGATCTTCTTCGGCGCTGACAACTTCACGTCCGGTGCCATCAGCGGTATCAATACCGGACTCTACGCCCAGGAAACCTGGGATTGTCAGGACGTTTGGATCCTTCTCGGTGAGAACCTGTCAGCCGGTGCGGCCCCGGATCTGCGGCTCCAAGGATTCCAGCAGGGGATCCAAGCAATCTGTGATGTCCCCGACGATCGAGTTGTGCGGATACCCGTCGACGGCACCACCGAGCAAGCACTGCAGTCGACTCTCGACTGGCTGACCGGGAATCCAAATGCGACCCATCCGCTCGCTGCTTCGCTTGACGACGTTGTGACAGTTCCAATGTCACGGGCTATCGAGCAAGCCGGCCGGGATGGCGTGGCTTCTGGACAGGGTGGAGAACTCAACGCAATCGAGCGGATCTACGAAGGACCGGCGGAGCAGACGAAGTTCCTCGGCACCACAGCGTATTTCCCCGAGTTCTACGGTGACTTCGCCGTGGCCGCGATGATCGATATCCTTGAGGGCAAGTCCGTGCCTCAAGAGATCCATATCAGTCACGTGTACATCGATCGTGACACAATCGCCGACTACTACGGAGAAGACGGCGTCTTGATCGGCGATCTTCCCTCCTGATTGCTGGCTCGTTTCTACCCCATCCCGCCAGGCGATACTGCGGGATGGGGTAGAAGCGCTTGACATAGCCTTAGTTGTGGCGTTCGATCCCTGGATAAGCAGGAGGCTCGAACCCTCCCGATTCCCAGAGGCAATATCACGATGATTCTCGAGATCAACGACATCCAGAAGTCGTTCGGCGCTGTAGAGGTACTCAAGGGCGTTTCGATGTCGGTCGATTCCGCTCGGTGCTACGGGCTGGTAGGCGACAACGGTGCTGGTAAGTCAACGGTACTCAAGGTTCTCAGCGGGGTTCATCGTCCCGACTCTGGGGAGATTCGGCTAGAGGGCCAGGTTGTGGACTTCCAGGCTGAGATTGGTGCTCGTCTGGCCGGCATCGAGATGATCTTTCAGGATCTTGCGTTGTGCGAAGACTTGGATGCCACCGCCAACATTTTCTTAGGCCGAGAGCGGCGCAAAACCAAGACGAAGCGGTTCGGTTTCCTCGACCATGCCGAGATGCGAAAGCAAACCGAGGAGGTGCTTTCGTCGCTTGGGACAGACATGCCCGTTGATCGCCGGGTGCAGACCCTGTCAGGCGGTGAGCGCCAGCTTGTGGCTGTGGCACGAGCCCTCGAATTCCAACCCAAGCTACTTTTGATGGACGAACCGACAGCGGCGCTCTCCGTCGACAAGGTAGGCGTCCTTCTCGAACTGATCGAACGTCTCAAGGAACGTGGCGTCGCCATAATCTTGGTGAGCCACCGGTTCACGGATTTGATTCAGGTCTGCGACACGGTGGGAGTGTTGGTACACGGCAAGATTGTCGACGAGTTCGCAGTCAGCGGGCAAACACTCGACAATCTCACCTCACGCATAGTTCGCCGAATGAGCGGCATCGGTATGGATGGGGAGGGGTGAGATGAACAACGACAGCGGTTCAGCCTGGCGATTTACGACGGTAGGCCAGCGATTCGTCGATTCAGCTCGTCGACCTATTCAAGATATTGGTGGCGGATTGATGATTGCGCTGGTAATCGAGATCTCAATCTTCTGGACACTTTCTCCGAACTTTTTCACCTTTCGTAATATGACCGACGGGATCGGTCGAGGCATGGTCGTGATAGGCATCATGGCGGTAGGCGAGACCATCGTCATTATCGCCGGCGGATTCGACCTCTCGGTAGGAGCTGTGTCGGCCGCGGCCGCGATCACCGCAGCTTCGCTGTCCAATTCTGGTGCGCCGTTCTTGGTGGCTGTGCTCGGTGCGCTGGCCCTGGGATTGGGCGTGGGGATGATCAACGGTGTCATCACCGGTTACGGACGAATCAATCCCCTCATCACGACCCTCGGAATGCTCTCCATTGTTCGTGGTGCTGGGCAGCTCGTGACAGGGGGCCGCGAGAAGGTCATTGACAGCCGCAGGTTCTTGAACATGGGTATCGACGACACCTTTGGGATTCCCAACATTGTTTGGATTCTCCTGGCCTGCCTTGCCATCCTCGGATTTATCATCCCTCGTTCCAAGTTCGGGCGATACATGTATGCGATCGGCTCAAACGACCGAGCCGCCCGACTCGCGGGAGTAAGAATCAACCGTTGGCGTGTCGTGTTCTTCGGAGTCTCTGGAATGCTTGCCGGGCTCGCGGGTGTGGTGACGTCGATGCGCCTCGGAACCGGAGCGCCCAACTTCAATATTGGTTCTGAACTCGCCGTGATCACCGCTGTGATCTTGGGAGGTGCGAGCTTGCAGGGAGGTCGAGGTCGACTGCTGGGGACCTTCTTGGGGTTGCTCTTCATCCAGATTCTGAGAAACGGTTTGGTGTTGCTCAGTGTTCGGTCGTTCTGGCAACAGATCGCTATTGGAACATCGTTGATCGCTGCTGTTCTCTACGACGAGTGGCGGCGCACTCATCTGACCCGAGGTTGACAAAGGAGACTGTTATGTCACGGCGTTTATGTCACGTGTTCCGTGTGCGGGACCCCGAGAAGTACGCAACCGAGCATTCCTCGGTCTGGCCCGAGATCGACGAGTTGCTTCGCTCGCTCGGCTTCAAGAACTACGACATATATCTTCACGAAGACCTCGTCATCTCCTTCATCGAGGTCGAGGACTACGAAGCGGCTGCCGCGCTCTACAACGCGAATCCCGACGCTTTGCGTTGGGAGGAGCACTGGGGGGATCAGCTCATCGTTGGCGAACTGGAAGAGGGGACGGATTGGCCCATGCCGTTGAGGCACGTGTGGAGTCTCTTCTAGTGCCGTTATCGAACTCCGGCGCCCGGCGTTGCTAGAAACGGTGTAGAAGGGACCATGGATCAACTGCTCGATGTCGACTACCGGGTTCAGTTGCCGCCCAACACAGAGTTGGGAATCGCCATCGTCGGCTGCGGAGGCATCGTCAACTACGCCCATCTACCCGCCTATAGGCACCACAACTTCAATGTTGTGGGGTGTTTCGATGTGAACCCCGAGGCCGCGGAGCGAACCGCGGCCGAGCATGGCATCACCCGTGTGTACGAATCACTCGACGCTGTGGCCAACGACCCCGAAGCAGTCATTGTCGATGTTGCGGTACCTCCTTGGGAGCAACTCAATGTTGCCCGCAAGCTCATCGCCGCGGGCAAACATCTGCTCTGTCAGAAGCCGTTGTCGAACCTGTTCGCCGAGGCGGTCGAGATCGTCGAGGCCGCGGAGGATGCCGGCGTGCTTCTAGGGGTGAACCAACAGTTCAGGTGGAGTCCCGCGATCAAGGCGTCAAAGACACTGATTGACAAAGGCTGGATCGGGCAACCGACTGAGGTCAGTATCTCCGAGAGCATGCTCAGCCCATGGCACCTGTGGCCCTGGCTCGCGAAGTCGCCCCAACTCGAGATCATGTATCACTCGATCCACTATCTCGACGGGATGCGCTTCCTTTTTGGTGATCCCGAATGGGTGACCAGCCGCCACACCCGCTATCCGGGCGAGGATCGTGTTGCGGGGGAGACCAAGACGATCACTGTTCTCGACTATCCAGATGGGTTGCAAGCGCTTGTGGCGGTCAACCACTCGAACAACAGCGACGATATTTTTGGGTTGGTTCGATTCCTCGGGACCGAAGGGGTGATCAGCGGGACGATGGGGCTGTCCTATGACTATCCCGACGGTCGAGAGGACACTCTTCAATGGTCTAGTTCAGGTCAATGGTCTAGTTCAGGTCAATGGTCTAGTTCCGCGCAGTCGTCTGGTTCGGGCAAGTATCCCGAACATCGATTCGAGGCCAAACTCAAGGGAAAGTGGATACCCGATGCTTTCGCGGGCCCGATGGCGTCGCTGATCGGTGCTGTGGGACAGCACGGAGAACTGCTCACAAGCGGACGGGACAACCTCAACACCCTTCAGGTTGTCGGAGCTGCCTATCTTTCAGCGAGTGAGAACCGGTCGGTTCGTCCTGAGGAGATCGCCTGACAATCCAGTCCGTTCGGCTCAGTCAAAAATGGCTTCGTTGACCTTCACGCCGAGACCCGGAAGTGGATCGATTGAGACTCTGCCGTTCGCCGGTTGGGGTTCGCCGACAAAGATCGCTTGAACTTCAGAATCGGGCAATTCGTCCCAGATGGGCAGCGGGAAGTACTCGATCATCGGGATAGCGGCGTCAGCCAACGCGAAGTGGATGTGGGTCGCGCCGTAGGCGTGGGGGATGACGGTGATACCGGCTGCTTGAGCTAGCGCCGATATCTTCCTTCCCTCCGTAAAACCACCGCAACGACGCAGGTCGGGCTGGATAATGTCCATCGCCTGCTTCTCGATGATATCGAGGAAGCCGTACTTGGTGTATTCGTGTTCACCTCCCGAGATTGGGATCGACGTCTCCTGTCGCAGTTTGGCGTAGCTGTTCAGGTCGTCGGGAACGAAAGGCTCCTCGACCCAGGCCATGTTGTACTTCTCGAGGCGTTGGCACATCTTCTTCGCGTAGTTGAAGTTCCAGCCCATGTATGCGTCGGCCATGATTTCGATGTCCGGTCCGACCGCATCGCGGACATTGGCAATGTGCGCTTCGTTCTCGGCCATTCCTCTGACGCCGTCTCCTGGCCCGAAGGGGAACCGCATCTTCATGGCCTCGTAACCCTCAGCCACGTAGGCCTTCGCTTCTTGGGCGACCTGTTCGGCGCCGACCGGGTGTAACGCCGACGCATAGACCGGGACCGACCGGTGGACCGGTCCACCGAGTAGCTCGTAGACAGGCTTGCCGAGGGCTCGACCCAGGTTGTCCCAAAGTGCAATGTCGATCGCGCTGATGGCCTGTAAGGCGATGCCTTTGCGCCCGTAGGGGAGCGAGGCACGGTACATGCGGTCCCACAGTCCCTCCACGTCGGATGCGTCGGATCCGATGAGCAGTCGGCTGAGGTGATTGTCGACCACCAGCGACACCGCCCCGACCCCGTCTTCGCACCACCCTTGCCCAACAACTCCGTCGTCGGTCTCGATTTCGACAACGGCCATCCGCGAGTCCCAGAACCAAGACCCTCGTGTCTCTTGATATTCGGGGTACACATCGAGTGGCGTTACCAACGGCAGCGTTTTCTCGCGTTCAGCCAAATGGCCCCAAATCGACCGTGGAGCGTGACGAACCCGGACATTTTGAATCTTCGTCATACTCAATGCCTAGATCCGGTAGAAGCGTTCGGAGTTCTTCTGAAAAAGTGCATCCGTCTCGTCCTGCGACCATCCCGAGGTGATCTCACGATAGGCGTCGACCACGGCGCCGTAGTCGCTGTACAAACGGTCGACAGGCCAGTTGGAGGCGAACATGCACCGTTCGACACCGAACGCTTCGATTGTTGCCGAAACCCAGGGGCGGATGCTCTCGACAGTCCAGTTGTGATCGACCATACCGAGACCGGAGATCTTGACGGCCACGTTGGGTGCCCCGGCCAGGTCTTGCATTGCCGCCTGCCAGTCGTTGAAGTACTCCTTGGACCGCTCCAGCGGCATGCCTGCATGGCCTAGGATGAACTGTAGGTCGGGAACCAACTCGGCGGCGCGGCGAGCCCCTGCCATTCCTTCAAAAGTGGAGTTGAGGTCGTAGAGGAAGCCGAGGTCGGCAAGCGCCCGGAGGCCGCGCAGAAACTCTGGGGTGTGCAGGTCGTCGCCCTGTGCGAAGTTACGCACCCCTCGCATGTTGGCGTGTTCACCATGTCGTTCGAGTTCGGCCCTAGCGGTGTCGGAACTCAGGTCGGTCTTGGCGATGATGCCGTGGGGAAAGCCGTGCGTGTCGGCGATTCCTTGCAACCATGCCGTTTCCCATACCTGATCCGGCCCTCCGTATTCGGCTTGGATGTGAACTGATTTGACGACGTTGCTTCCCTCGAAGTCTGCGAGAAGGTCGCTGATTACATAGCTCCGTCGAATCGCCGAGTAGTCGCCGACTATCTCGGTCTCATCGGGATCTTCTTCTTCGAGCCACAAGTACGTGCCCTCGTCGAGATCCCAGAGATGGTGATGGCTGTCGATGAATTGATTGCTCATGGGGTTCCTCCTGGTAGGTCTTGTTATTTCTGGTCAGGCACCAGCTGGCGCTGACCCGTGCGCGCCGACTCATACGCTGCTTCGAGCAGGCACACGACTTCGGCACCAAGGGTTGCCGGCGAACGGTTCTTGTCTCGGCCGAGGATCACGTCGACGAGGTTGTTCACCGGTGCGTCCTCGGGGTATGCGCTTGAGTAGGCCGTCGCAGACGACGACGTGGGCGCGACCGGGTTTCGGGTCACCGACCCGTCGGCACGGTGCAGAGCTACATCGGCTGTAGCTAGATCAAAAAGTATGTGCCCTTGGCTCCCGTACAACCGGTACTCAAGCAACTCTTCTTGGGTTTGGACATTCGATCCCGTCGACCCGATCGTGCCGATGCAGCCTCCGTCGAATCGCACCGTCAAAGCGTCGACGAGGTCGACTCGCAGATCCTTGTTCTCCATGAACGCGAAGACTTCTGTCGGCTTCAACCCTGTCATAAACAACAACAGGGCAGCGGAGTGAGTGATCTGGACGATTGCCTGGCCGCCACCCGATAATGCTGGGTCACCGTAGGTGTCGGTTCCGGTGGGTGTGATTGTGAAACCCACCGCGTCGGCTACCAGGTCGACGTCACCGCGAAAGAGGTCCCACACGGTCGAGGCGAATAACGAGTGAACGTATAGGAGTTCGCCGATCTCGCCGTTGGCGATCCAGTCTCGAACCGCGAGCACTTGCTGGTTGTAATGGTATGGATAGCCGACGACGATCTCAAGGCTCCGTTTGGCCGACTCTTCCAGCAAGGTCGCCGCGTGCCGGGATTCCACCACCATGGGTTTCTCCAGCATCAGGTGACATCCGGCGTGCAGCGAATCCATGGCGACTTCGAAGTGTGCAGTGTGTGGAACCGCGATCACGACACCGTCGAGTTGCGCGTCGTCGAGCATCTCTCGATGGCTGGTGTACGAGGCTTGTGGATCGAAGACCGATACTGCCCGCTCCCGCTTCTCGTCGATCGGATCTGCGATCGCAACGAGTTCGCTGTCCGGGTTCGCGACGATCGCGGGCAGGTGGGCTCGTGTTGCCCACCATCCGGCTCCTACTACTCCGAGTCTTGCAACCATGTCGATCCTCGATTCACTCTCGTGAAACATACTTCATATATCTGTTGCCGATTAGCAAAATCGGCTCTGATTCCTGGATCTGGAGTCAATTGAGAGTTTGCCATCTGAGGTTCAATTGGTCAGGCCCTCTGACTCAAGGATCCGCTCGATCTGATCGATCAAGCGGTCGACATGTGCAAGCACGGCCGGGCTGGGCGAATTTGTAAGCGAGCGGACAGTTGCAGAATTGATCAGGCCTCGACGAACCAGAGTGCGCTTCTCGATCTGCAGGAAGTACTCAAAGTCTTGGAGCGTGAAATTGATAAACGGCAGCAGTGAGCCGAACAGGTCGTGGGCTCGTACGTGATTACCGGAGTCTGCGGCCGCGAAGACCGCGTCCAGCAGATCAGCAATCGCCACGCCAGGCATCACCCCACTAATCCCCGCAGCGATGCCCTCGAGCATGTAGAGACCACCCCAGCCCTCGAGGATGCTGACTCTTCCTTTCAGCTGATCGCGGATGTCGATGAGCCTGTCAAGCATCATCGGGTCCTCGAGTTTCACGAACTGGAAGTTGTCAACCCGATTGCTGAACTCTGCGATGAACTCGGCGCCGATGGTTGGTCCGCCGGGGTTGAAATCCTGGATCAGCACCGGCTGCGTTGTCGCCTTGGCGATCGTCTCGCAATAGTCGAGGAGATCCGGCGTCGATGCGCCGAATTGCCTCGGTATGGCGAACGAGATGACGTCAGCGCCCATGTCGCTGTAACGGCCGGCCAGTTCCGAGGCGAGCCGTGCCGAGGCATGATTGGCCTGAGCGATGACTGGAATGCGTCCGTTGTTTGCCTCGATAGCTATCGAGACGACATGGCCGCGTTCGGCTTCGCTGAGCTTGTAGAACTCACTGCCATAGGCAGGCAGACACATCGCTGCGAGTTGCCTGTCTGCAATCCAGTCGACGACGTTGCTCAGCGACTCGCTGTCGATCGATTCGTCGGGATTGAAAGGTGTTGGAACGACGGGCACGATCCCGTGAATCGAAACGCTCTCACTCATGTGAGTGGGGTGAAGTCGGGCAGCGTCAAAGTTGCTCCCAGGCCTGGTTCGTCCCCAAGCCGTACCTCGCCGTTGGAGGGTATGACAGCGCCATCGAAGTGCGGGGCCTCTTCGACCTCTTCCCACACCGGGACGGGGAAGTACTCAACCATGCCAATCGTTGTGTCACTGGTTGCCAAATGAAGTGTCGGCATGCCGTAGCAATGCGTGTACACCGGAAGCCCCGCTACCTCTGCGAGTGTGCACACACGCTGCGCCTCACTGAACCCACCAACACGACCGATATCGAATTGGACGATGTCGATGGCTTCCGCTTCGATCAACTGAGCGAATCCATAACGAGTGGTTTCGTGCTCGCCAGCCGCGATTGGGACCGGGGAGGAACGTCGTAGGGCGGCATAGTCCCTGATCTGGTCGGGAAGCAGCGGCTCCTCAATCCACTTCATGTTGAACGGCGCCAACAAACGACAAATCGACTGTGCGTACTCCAGGTTCCAGCCCATGTAGGCGTCTGCCATGATCTCGATGTTGTCGCCCACGGTCTCGCGGAGGAGCTTTACAAGTTCGACATTGCGGTTCATTCCCGCGCGTCCATCGGCTGGGCCGTGGAGAAACCGCATCTTCATGGCCTTGAACCCTCGATTGACGTATTCGGCTGCCTCTGAAGCGAACTCGTCCTCGTTCGTAAAGTGCAGGTGGCTTGCGTAGATGGGTACCGAATCCCGAGCTCGACCACCGAGTAGTTGATAGACCGGTTGGCCGAAGTGCTTACCCGCCAGATCCCACAGGGCAATATCGATCCCGCTGATCGCCAACAGTGCCGGCCCTTTGCGTCCATATGGCATTGTGCTGCGATACATCTGATCCCAGAGGCGACTGCGATCGAGTGGGTTGGCACCGATAAGCAGTTTGTTGAGATGTCCATCGATGATGACGCTCGTAGCCCCTGCATAGTCTTCACACCAACCACTGCCCACGAGTCCCTCTTCAGTCTCGATCTCGACCACGCACATTGCATCGGTCGGGAACCAACTGGACAGTGGATGTCGATACTGGGGATGAACAGCCATCAGGGTTACCAGTCGCAGCTCGTCCTGACGAGCTGCGAAGTCACCCCAGAACGACATGTCGATGTGCGTTACTTTTACTCTGGCGATCTTCACGGTGAGAGACTCGCTTTCCCGGCAGAAGTTTCGGAAGCTCCCATCAAACTAGTATTCAGTAATGTGAAGTCAAGTTCATGAGAGCGAACGCCACGAGGAGGAATATGGGGCAGACTTGGCCACTCGGTGAGGATGAGATTGAGCAGTATCATCGGGAGGGATGGCTGGTCGTCGAGGGCGTGCTCGACGCTGAAACGCTGGCCAAGATTGATAGTGCCCTTACGGAGGTGTGCGACGCTGCACTTGCGGATGAGGAAAGCAAGAAATACATCGAGTTCGAACCTGCGGACAGCACGGAAAGCCCCTCGGTGCGGCGTGTCATCGATCCCTACGCGCGGCACGAGGCATTTCGCACAGTTGCCCACGATGTCCGCGTTGTGGACCGGGTTGAATCATTGCTCGGACCCGACATTGATCTTCAGCACAGCAAGCTCAACTGGAAACCGGCACGGGTTGGATCGCCGGTGGACTGGCACCAAGACTTAGGCTATTACCCGCACACCAACGACGGGGTTCTGGCGGTGTTGATCTACCTTGATGACGCCGGCGAGGAGAACGGATGTGTGCAGGTGATGCCTCATCAGCATCATCGCTACCTCGATCACACCGCGCCTGGTGGAAGTTTCGCCGGTCGGATCGTCGATCCCTCAATTGCGGAAATGGCAGCACAACCGCTACCTGCAGTCGCAGGAAGTGCCATCTTCATACACGGTCTGACCCCCCATGCGTCGTTGCCCAACGAGTCGGACCGCTCTCGTCGGACCCTTATCTTCGCTTACCGGGCCGGTGACGCTTATCCGCTCTATTACGGAGCGGTGACCGTTGCCGACGAGGCCGCCGCGCGTCTGGTTCGTGGCCAACGGGCGCACCAAGCGCGTTTCGGTGGCCCGTCGCCCATCGTGCCGCGCATAGACGGCACCAGTTCGCTCTACGAACTCCAAGCCGCTGATCCTTCCCAAGTCGACGATCCCCAAATCGAGCCATAGAAGCATGACGATCACCGTAAGACCGATCGCTGGTGTGATCGGCGCTGAGATCTCCGGAGTCGACTTGTCGAGACTGAGCGACGACCTGGTTAGAGAGATTCGCGCCGCCTGGCTTGAACACTTGGTGGTGTTCTTTCGCGAGCAACCGCTGAGCAAGGACGATTTCCTCGCATTTGCCGAAGCGATCGGTGAACCAGGCCTTTATCCCTTCCTTCCGAGCCTTGAGAACTTTCCCGAGATCATCGAAGTCAAAAAACTTGAGTCGGAAACCACAAACTTCGGTGGGATCTGGCACAGCGACACGGTGTATCTCGATGAACCGCCCATGGCATCGATGCTCCTGGCGCGGGAGGTGCCGCCATTCGGTGGTGACACAGAGTGGGCCAGTATGTACGCCGCCTATGAGGCCCTGTCGGACAATCTGAAGGCGTTCCTCGACTCACTGAACGCGGTACACAGCTCGGCGCTCTCGGATGTTTCCAGGACTCGCGAAGATCGTCTCGTTGAGGCCGGTGACGACTATATGGCCAGCCAGGTTTTCGAGTCGGTGCACCCAGTAGTCCGCACGCACCCAGAGACGGAGCGCAAAGCGCTCTACGTCAACGTCGCGCACACGGTGAAATTCGAGGGCATGACCGAAGCAGAGAGCCGCCCGCTCCTCGAATACTTGTTCGCTCATCAGACGCGAGCGGAGTTCACCTGCCGATTCCGCTGGGAAGTGGGTTCGATTGCGCTGTGGGACAATCGTTGCGCAATGCACAACCCGATCAACGACTACCACGGTTACCGTCGCGTGATGCACCGAATCACGCTGCGCGGTGACGTGCCTGAGTGACTCGTGAAACGCCCACTATGAGTTGGGTGAGTATCCCGGCGACAGTGTTCGCGACTATCGACCGACTCGGCGACGCCGAAGCGGCCGTGTACCGCAACGAAAGGGTTACTTTCAGCCAACTCGGTGAGCGGATTCAAGCGATAGCCGCAGCGTTGATAGCCAGTGGCGTTTCCCACGCTGATCGAGTTGCGATCTGGGCGCCGAACAGTATCGACTGGGTCGTTGCTGCAGTTGGGCTGCAAAGTGTTGGTGCAACTCTGGTGCCGATCAACACCCGCTACAAAGCAACAGAAGCGGCACCAATTCTGGCTCGCACAAAAACAACAACGCTGTTCACTGTCACCGGGTTTTTGGACATTGATCCTGTTGCTATGTTGGCGGGAAGCGACGCCGATCTGTCGGAGTTGACCGAGATAATCATCATCGACGGCACTGTGCCTGACGAAACCGTGCTTGATGACACCGTGCCTGATAACACCGTGTCATTGGCCGAGTTTCTCGAGCGGGGGAGCAGCGTTGCCACAACCACCGTAGAGGCTCGGTGTGCCGCGGTTGGCCCTGAGGACTTGTGCGACATCATGTTCACCTCGGGAACCACCGGCATCGCCAAGGGCGTGATGATGAACCACGGCCAAACCCTCGAACAATTCGACGCCTGGTGTGACTTTGCCGGACTTCGCGAGGGGGACCGCTATCTCATTGCAAATCCGTTCTTTCATATGTTCGGGTACAAAGCAGGCTGGCTGGCGTGCTTGTTGCGAGGCGCGACCGTGGTTCCGCTAGCAGTCTTCGATGTCGAAGAGGCACTGAGGTTGATTGAACAAGAGAGGATCACGATGTTCCCGGGCGCGCCGACCCTCTACCAGATGATCCTCGACCATGAGGCCACAGCATCAGCCGATCTATCGTCTTTGCGGGTCGCCGTGACAGGTGCCGCTGACATTCCCGTTGAACTCATCCGGCGGATGCACACTGAGCTTCCATTCGAGACGATCATGACCGGCTACGGCTTGACCGAGGCGTGCACTTGCAGCGGCACCCAACCTGGCGACGATTTTGAGACGATTGCCACTACATCGGGGCGGCCAGCGGTTGGCGTGGAGATCCGCATCGTGGACCCAGCTGGTTCTGAGTTGCCACGGGGTGAAGTGGGCGAGATCGTGGTGCGCGGCAACAACGTGATGCAGGGTTATCTCGATGACCCGGTTGCCACCGCCGAAACTGTGGACGCCGATGGCTGGCTTCATACCGGCGACCTCGGGACGATGGACAATCGTGACTATCTCAAGATCGTCGGGCGGCTCAAAGACATGCTGATCGTGGGCGGTTTCAACGCCTACCCAGCCGAGATCGAAAACACCATGCTCGCCCACCCGGCAATCGCCGCGGTCGCGGTGATCGGGGTGAAAGACGAGCGCCTTGGTGAGGTTGCCAGGGCGTTTGTTGTGCCGGTTTCGGGCAGCGACACAGACGAATCGGAGATCATCGCTTGGTGCCGCGAAAACATGGCGAACTTCAAGGTTCCAAGATCCATTCGATTCCTCGACGAACTTCCGTTGAACGCCACCGGAAAGGTTATGAAAGAGGAGCTTCGTAAGCAGCCTTGAGTTCGCGGCGAAGCACCTTTCCTGACGGTAGGCGAGGGATGGAATCGACCACCCAGAGGTCTGAAAGTCGTTTGTAGGTCGCCAGTGTGTCGGCCACCAACGCCTTGAGTTCGTCGACCGATACCGACGCCCCGTCGCGCAGCTGCACAGCGGCAATCACGGCCTCTCCAGCAGCCTCGTCGGGGACCCCGAAGACCGCGCAATCCGTGACCTCGCCGTGACCGTGCAACACGGCCTCGATCTCCGCTGGGGCAACTTGAAAGCCCTTGACTTTGATCATCTCTTTGACACGGTCGGTGATGTGCAACCAGCCTTCGGGCTCAAGCCAGCCAACATCGCCTGTGCGGTACCAGCCATCAGCGAAGGCTTCGTCGTTGGCCTCGGCGGGCAGATAACCGGTCATCATTGACGGGGATCGCAGTTGGATCTCCCCAGTACTGCCGGACTCCAAGGTTGCACCTGTCTCAAGATCCACAATTCGCATTTCCAAGTCGTGAATCGGCAGACCGGCAGAATCGAGACGCCAACTGTCGGGCGAATCAACCGGGTTGCTGGTGATGACAGGTACTTCGCTGGCCCCGTAAGCCGCCAAAAAGTTCACCCCAGACCGTTCCGTGACTCGCTGCGCGACGCTCTCGGTCACCGGGGTAGCGCCCCACATGATGTAGCGCAGCGATGAGAGGTCGAACGATTCCAGGTCGGGATGGTTCGCCATGGCCAGAGCTATTGGCGCAACCGCCATTTCCAGGGTGATGCCGTCGGCCTCAATACAACGCAACAACTCGTCAAGGTTGAAACGGGGATGCAGCCGGACCGACGACCCAGCCGAAACCGATGCGAACATGTTGAGCAGACCAAGGATGTGAAACGCCGGCGTTGCAATCTGGAACCGGTCGCTTGCGGACAACCCCAGCGCAGAGACCCAATGGGCTGTTGCCGCTCCAAGAGACGCATGGGTGTGTCGAACCGCTTTGGGAAGCCCGGTAGTGCCGGAACTGAACACCAACAGGGCCTCGGTGTTGTCCCAGTCCGCTTCCACGACCGGTCGGGCCTCGGCGGCAGGTGGATCGTCGTTGTCGAGATGCAAGATTCGACCCGTGAAGCGCTGCCCCAAACGCTCATGGGTGTCGCCGTCGCAAATCAGCAAAGCCGGTTCGGTGAGGTCGGTGGCGTGAGCGATCTCGGTTTCTTTCCAAGCAGGACTGATCATCACAACCGATGCGCCAACCTTGAGAATGCCGTACAGCGCAGTGAAGAACTCGGGCCGGTTGGAGGCCATCATTGCTACGCGATCGCCAAGGCCGACTCCCAATTGCGTCAGCGTGCCGGCATATGCGTTGCTCAGGGATTCAATTTCACCATAGGAGAGTGTCTTGTCGAGAAAACGGATAGCCGAAGCGTCCCGATCGCAGTCGGACGCTTCCTCAAGTTTTGACTGGATGCTCTGTCCTATGGGGTACTCAAGCGGCGCAAAACCGGGCATGCGAATTCCTGAATAGTGTGTGAGAATGGCATTCTCTCACAACAATACTCCCCATGACCTTACGGAGGACCTAATGCCCGCCGTTGATCCCTCCACTGTCTCCGATCGGCTCGAAATCACCGATCTTTGTGCCCGCTACGCCATGCATCTGAGTCGTTACGAGATCGACGAACTGGTCGAGCTGTTTCTGCCCGATGGCACCTACACCGCCTTCGGCGAGGTCTACGGAATGGATCTGTTTCCGAAACTTGTCTCAAGCGCACCACGAGGGCAACTCATCGTCAACCCTGTGGTGATCACCTTTGACGGCGACGAAGCAAGCGGTGAACAGCACTACACCTTCACCGACCAAAGAACCCATGACGTTCGGCTGGCTTGGTACAGCGATCAGTATCGGCGCACCACCGACGGTTGGCGGTTCGCGAACCGTTCGACGACTTTCCTACGACGCAGCGGCGGCTATGACCGCGGT
Source organism: Candidatus Aldehydirespiratoraceae bacterium (assembly GCA_965249055.1). GTDB lineage: Bacteria > Actinomycetota > Acidimicrobiia > Acidimicrobiales > Aldehydirespiratoraceae > VXYK01. Next base: position 2,563,222 of record CBDFKX010000002.1, read on the forward strand.
AATACTCACGATCCGGTTCGGGGCTAGCTTCTGGCTCCGATACCACCGAGGATGAACTCCCACATCTCCTCAGCACTGGCCTCGTGCGCCTCAGGGTCGCCACCAACGATCATGCTGTAAGCGTTGAACATCGTGGTCTGCAAGATGATCGCAGCACTCCGGCGGGGGTTCACCAGGGTGAGCGCACCGGATCGGTTGGCCTCTTCGAGCAGGTCAAGGAGCAACTCGAACAAAGGTGCGCTCGCGCTCTTTGCCTGTTCTCGATCGGTGGCGAGCAAACCTAAGAGGAAGTCAGCCATGGACCGCACCGCGAGGTGTGGTGCTGGTGGCACCTCGATGGGATCGGCCACACTCCACTTGTAAAGGGTGATGACAAAGAGGCGGAGTCTTTCCAGTGGGTCCTCTTCCAAAGCGAGAGTCTCCGCAAGGGTGTTCGACGCGGCCTGCATCGAAGCCTCGTAAACAGCAAGAAGCAGGTGTTGTTTGCCATCGAAGAATTGATAAAAACTCCGCAACGATTGGTTGGAGCGCCGCACGACATCCTGCACGGTGAAGTCAAGGCCGCCGTTCTCACGGATCAGCTCGACGGTTGCGTCGAGAAACCGCTGTACCCGCTCCTCGGCACGAGATCGCGCGCCATCCAAAGAGCGAGCCACGGCACGCTCGCGCCATAGGGCCTGGGGGCCAGGTTCTGGAGTGGAGGCGTCGGCGTTGGTCACAGCGGTCGAGTGTAGTGGTGGTTAGATAACGGGCTCGTCGACGAGGTCCAGGTAGGCCGACCCCGAGTCCGGAACGCGGGGTTGTTTCCAGGATTCGACAGGGAACGAAGCGTTGATCACCGAGAAAAACAGTCTCATCAGGTTCCGGGCTTCGTCAGGAAGGTCTTCGATATCGAACTTGTCGAGGTAGTCGAGGGCATCGGCCATGCGCGGCAGTGCAACGTCGTAAAGTTCCTGCAACTCAGACATGGAACTGGCAAGTCGCGCGGTGTATCGCTGGCGTTCGGTGGCAAGGCTCCAGCGCGCCGCGAATCCTTCGAGATCAGCGAACTCGTCGGGCAGCATCTGGGAAGACACAGTTCCTCTCACTTCCTCCTACCGAGCAACCGAGACGGCGGTCTCGGTTGCAGTTTGGTGTGTCCGCACCCGGTCAGCGACGGTCTTGTGGAGGTTGCGGGGCAGAATCTCCTGATCACAGAGTGGGAACTCAGTGACGGCACGCGACTTCAGGCTTCGTTGGGTTGCCTCCAGGGTGTTGCCGTCCTGGAGCGCGTATTCCTTGAAGGTCACCGCAGCCAGCTCCTGGCGCATGCGATCCGAGGCGTTGCGTGGCGGCGCGAAGTAGAGGCGCCCCTCAAAGAGGTGCTTGTCGTAGGCAAGGGGCCAGTAGTGATAGGTCAGGTACCAACCGCGTTCCCACACGAGAATCACATAATTGGGAAAGACCTGGAAGGTGTCTGCTCCCCAGGCTCGGTGACGGGCGGGGTTGAGGCCCGGGGGTAGCTCGCTGAGGTCGATGCCCGACGGTTGCTCCCAAGGGCCGAACAGACCACTGCGGAGAATTCGTTCGATGGGTTTCACCATCTCCAGGTCTTTTGGCGGCGACATGCCGCCCCATGTGGAGACGATGCCGTGGCCGCTGTCGCCGAACAGGTCGTAGTGCAGCGCCTCGAAGCCGAACTGTTGCAGTTTGACCGACTCCGACGCCACCGACTGGTTCTGGTGCAGGACCGGGGCGTGGTAGAACTCCGAGAAGGCGTCGTTGAAGAGCTTCCAGTTGGCGCCCACGACCGCTTTGTAGCCGAAGGTCTGAGTCATCTCGCCAAAGGGATAGCCACTCAACCCCGTCGCGACCTCGCCGAGAAACTCGAGTAGCGTTTCAACTGGTTCGGCCGCGAAGTTGACGAAGATGAAACCCTCCCAGATCTCGCAGTGCACTGAGACGAGCGGATAGTCGGCTTTGTCCAGGTCGAAGAACTCGCTTTCTTGTTGAACGAAGTTGAGTTCACCGTCGAGGCCGTAGCGCCAGCCGTGGTACTTGCAGGTGAATTGCCGACAGGTACCTTTGACCTCCTCGTTCGGGTAGTCCTGCCAGACAAGCTTGTTGCCGCGGTGGCGGCACATGTTATGGAAGGCTCGCACCGTGCCGCGGTCCCGCACGACGATGATCGAGGTGTCAACGCAATCGAGTTCTTTGGTGAAGTAGCTTCCGACCCGAGGTATCTGTTCGACTCGCCCGACGTTGAGCCAGGTCTGCTTGAAGATCGCCTCTTTTTCCAGTTCGTAGTACTCCGGCGATATCGAATCCTCGTAATTCACCGGTGCGGTGCCGAGTCGGGGGAAATGTTCAGTCCAGCTGCCCTCAACCGGCTTCGGGAAATGTGCCATCTCTCACCTCATGAATTGATACTGCTCAACATAGCCGCGTTCGGAAATCGCATTCTCATTGTGTGCAGATCTAGTTCTCGGGTTGCACAGAGTTCTCAAGTTGCACAGTGGGCAAAGCCGAGTCCCGCAACTCTGGGTCAACTTCGAGTCCGAAACAGTTGAATGCGATGGCTAGCGTGTCGTAAGCGCCGACTGTGAATAACAGGTCAATGATCTGGCGGGTATCGAAGTGTTCCTTTAACCCGCCCCAAGTATCAGGGCTCAAAATCGAGTCATGGCGGAGTTCGTCAACAGCTCGTAGCAGCAACGATTCGTTTGTTGAGAGTCCTTCTGCGCCGGGACCAACCGCTACCGCGTGAATCTGTTCATCTGAAAATCCGAGTTCTCGAGCTACGGCAACGTGTTCGGCCCATTCATACTCAGAACCTCGCAGCAAGGCCACCCGCAGCACGACCAGTTCGAGCAGGTGCTCGCCGAGGGTGTTTTCATAAAGCACATGGCGGTTGAAGGAAAGGAACGCTCGTGTGAGGTCAGGATGATGGGCTAACACCGCGAACGCTCCGGCAACCCGTTTCCCGCCCGACTCTCGGTTAGCTCGTCGTGTTGCGTAGATGGAATCCGGAGGCGGCTTCATGATGGAAAACGCTTCAACGAGATCATTTCGCCATTCCTGCACAGGCAAGGGTGGAATATGAGGGCCTTCTGGAGAATCACTCACGGTTGTAACCGTAGTCCCGTTGGGGTTAGCGGGGAAAGTAGCCTCTCCACTTCTGAGAATGTTGTTCCCGCCATGAATGACCTAGTGTCAGGCGATGCGAATGGGCCTCATGATTGGACCCGAGCGACGTCGTTACAACACCAAGGTGCAGCGCCTTATTGACGACGCGTGCTGGGCTGACGGGGCAGGGTTCGCAACAGCTTGGATACCGCAGATCCCTGACGAATTCGATGCGATGACCGCGGTGGCGTTAATGGGACACGAAACGAACAGGATCGAGTTGGCCACCGCCGTGGTCCCCACTCAGCCTCGACACCCGATCGCACTTCTGCAACAGGCACTTTCGACACAATTGGTCTGCGAAGGGCGCTTTACCCTGGGTCTGGGTCCTTCCCACCACTGGATCATTTCCGACATGCTCGGCCTCAGCTATGAACGCCCAGTTGCCCAGCTCCGATCTCTTCTCGATGTTCTCGACGCTGGATTTGGGGGGCCGGGCATGGTTGATGTGGACAACGAGCACTACACGATCCACAACCCGCTTGAGGTAACCGACAAGACCGCGACACCGGTATTGCTTGCGGCGTTGGGGCCCGCGATGCTGCGACTGGCGGGGGAGCGGACCGATGGCACGATTCTGTGGCTGGCCGACGAGAAATCGATCGGCGAATACATTGCCCCCCGCATCGTTGCCGCGGCGCAGACCGCGGGACGCGCAGAACCCCGTGTAGTAGCCGGTGTTCCAGTTTGTCTATGTGCCAATAGCGAGGTTGACGCGGCGAAGGAGCGGACCAACCGGATCCTGTCCGAAGCTGAAATCTCTCCCAACTACCAGCGCCTCCTCGATCGCGGTAATGCGACCTCGGTTGCCGACATTCTGGTCGCTGGTGATGAAGCCACTGTGCTCAGCCGCTTGCAATCTTTCGCGAACGCCGGAGCGACCGACGTGTCGATCCGGGTGGTTCCGATCGGCACCGGACGAGATGAACTACTAGCATCAAGCCGCCGTACCCGAGACTTTCTCGCTGACCTAGCACCTGAGATCTCGTGATGGCCCGGTTGTGCACTGAACAACGGATCAAGGAATTCTGATATGTCTATGCCCTCGTCTGATGTTTATTACGACCCCTACGACTTTGAGATCGATGCTGATCCGTATCCCGTCTGGAAGCGGATGCGCGATGAAAGTCCACTCTATTACAACGATAAACACGACTTCTATGCTCTCACCCGCTGGGACGATGTTGAGGCAGGGTTGAAAGACCACACTCGGCTCATCTCAAGTCGAGGCACGGTACTTGAGTTGATCAAGGCAGACATCGAGATGCCGGCAGGCATGGTGATCTTCGATGATCCTCCCAGCCACACGGTCTATCGGGGTCTGCTGTCGCGGGTGTTCACGCCTCGGCAGATGAACGCGATCGAACCCCAGGTGCGCCGCTATTGCACCGACGCGCTTGATGCGTTGGCCGGCGTTGATCGCTTCGATGTGGTCGAGACGTTGGCGGCTCAAATGCCAATGCGGGTCATCGGCATGCTGTTAGGCATCCCCGAAGCCGACCAGCAAGCACTGCGGGAGAAAACCGATGAGGGTCTACGCCTGTCAGAAAGCGGTAAGCCGGACGCCGAAGCCTTCGCTGATATCGGCAATGCCGCCGCCGAAGGAAATTTCGGTGAATACCTCGACTGGCGCCTTGACAATCCCTCAGATGACATCATGACCCAGTTGCTGCAAGCCACCTTCGAGGATCACACCGGTGAGACCCGCGGTCTGAGCCGTGACGAAGTGCTCGGTTACATCAGCTTGTTGGCCGGGGCCGGCAACGAGACCACGACCAAGCTGATCGGTCATACTCTGCGGACGCTGGGTCTGTATCCAGAACAACGGGCCGAAATCGTCGCCGAGTCCGAACTGATCCCGCAAGCTATCGAAGAATCGCTGCGTTTTGAAGCGCCGTCCCCGGTACAGGCCCGCTATGTTACCGAAGACCTTGAGTGCCACGGCCAGAGCGTGCCCGCAGGCAGCGCGATGCTTCTCGTCAACGGCTCGGCAAACCACGATCAGCGGCAGTGGGGTGAGACTGCGGACGATTTCGATATTCATCGCAAGATCGGCCACCACTTGTCGTTCGGCTATGGCGTGCATTTTTGCCTCGGCGCGGCACTTGCTCGCCTTGAAGGCCGTGTCGCTCTCGACGAGATACTCAAACGATTTCCTGAATGGACCGTCGATGAGGCAACCTCAGAACGCTCGCACACCTCAACGGTTCGCGGTTGGGACAAGCTAACGCTTGTCGTCAATTGACGGAACCCCACATATCTTCAGCAAAGGAGCCCACCATGTCATTGTTCGATTCGTTTCGTTTCGACAACAAGCGCGCCCTAGTCGTCGGAGCAGCCTCCGGCATGGGTAACGCCGCGGCTCGTCTGCTCGTCGATGCTGGTGCCGAGGTTGTCGCTCTGGACTTCGCCGACATGGACATCCCCGGGGTTGCAGCCACCGTAAAGGTGAACCTGGCCGATAAATCTTCGATTGAAACCGCGGTAGATGCTTGTGCTGGTCGAGTCGACGCCCTGTTGTCGTGTGCAGGCGTTGCCGATGGCACGCCTGGTATCGAGAAGATCAATTTTCTGGGTCACCGCCACATGATCAACTTGATGCTCAAAAGCAGAATGCTCGGCCACCGCAGTGCAATCGGCTTCATTTCCTCAGCCGCTGGTGCCGGGTGGGAGAGGGACGACAACATGGCATGGATCAACGACTACCTCGCTATCGAAGACATGGACCAGGCGTCGGCATGGGCTATTGAGAATGGCAAGGCCGACTATTTCAGCAGCCAGCTGACGGTCTGCATGTACGTCGCCAAGTCAGCCTTTGAGTTGCTCAAAAGCGGTGTTCGCATCAACGCGATCATGCCCGGCGCCACCGACACGCCGTTGGCACAAGCCAACAAGGAAACCTGGCTCGGTTTCGGCAGTGACTACCGCACCGATCTTGGTATCGAAACGTCGTCACCGGTAGAACAGGCCTACCCATTGGTCTTCCTCTGCAGCGACGCTGCCAGGGCGATCACCGGCATCACGATCACCAGTGATCAGGGCTACCTCAGCAGCGGAATAGCTGAGTCGTACCCAGCGGCGAAAGACATCGCCAACTTCCTGACCGGCCGATACTAGGCGTATGTTCGCTGCCTAGGGGCATCTGAAAGGTAAACACAACCATGGCGTTCTGGAACCAAGAGAATCAACTGCTCATTGACGGCGAACTCGTCCCCGCCACGGGCGACCGAACATTCACGTCACGCAATCCGGCTACCGAGGAGGTCATTGGAGAGGCCGCCGATGCCACTGTCGCCGATGTCGTGCGAGCGATCCGAGCAGCTCGGCGTGCCTTCGATGAGACCGGCTGGTCGATCGACGCGAGTTTTCGTGCCCAGTGCATGCGTCAACTAGCGCAGGCTCTGCGCGAAAACCTTGAGGATCTGCGCACGTTGACCGTCTCGGAGGTGGGCGTGCCGATTGCGATGACGGCTGGCCCGGCACTCGAAGGTCCCATTGGGATCCTCGATTACTACGCCGATCTTGCCGAGTCGTACGACGGGACGGTTGATCTTGGCGTAGCAGAGGCTTACGGAGGGATGCACCATCGCTGGGTTGAGCGTGAACCCTATGGGGTCGTGAGCGCGATCTCGGCCTACAACTATCCGACGCAGTTGAACCTGGCCAAACTCGGCCCCGCGTTGGCGGCGGGTTGCACCGTGGTACTCAAGGGAGCTCCAGACACCCCGCTCATTACTCTGGCTCTAGGTCGCCTCATCGCGGAACATACCGACATTCCGGGCGGCGTGGTGAATGTGCTTGCCTCCAGCGAGATTGAAACCGGTGTCGTTATGACAACCGATCCGAATGTCGACATGGTCACTTTCACCGGCTCAACAGCGGTGGGGAAATCGATCATGGCTGCTGCCAGCACAACGTTGAAGAAAGTTTTTCTTGAGTTGGGAGGTAAGTCCGCGATGGTGGTGCTCGATGAGGAGAACGTCGACGGGGGAGCCTTCGGTTGTTCGATGGCTGCCAATTCTCACGCCGGGCAGGGATGCGCGATCACCTCGCGTTTGCTTGTGCCCCGAGCACACATGGACCGAGCGGTTCAGATGGCCACCGAGATTTTCGAGAGTCTCGGCGTCGGCGACCCATTCGATACGGCCAACTATGTCGGGCCGTTGATCAACGCCAAACAGCGTGACAAGGTGCAAGGCATGGTCGATCGCGCGGTCCAAGCCGGTGCCACCGTGGTGACCGGTGGTGGCGCAACACAACACGACAAGGGTTTTTTCTTTGAACCGACGGTGATCGTGGGTGCTGACGAAAATAGCGAAATCGCTCAGGACGAAGTTTTTGGGCCGGTTCTAGTGGTGCTGCCCCATGACGGGGATGACGACGCGGTGCGCATTGCCAACAACTCAAAATACGGCCTCTCCGGCGGCATACTCGCGGCCGACCGAGAGCGAGCGCTAGGAGTAGCCCGGCGAATCCGAACCGGGACTCTCAGCGTCAATGGCGGAATGTGGCACGCTGCGGATGCTCCGTTCGGTGGCTACAAACAATCAGGGATTGGGCGCGAGAACGGTGTCGCCGGCCTAGAAGAGTTCCTGCAGACCAAACTGCTGGCCGAACCCGCCTGAACCTCAAGGAAAGGAAACTTGTCCTGATGACGAAGATCTTGGAGGGCGTAAGGATCCTGGAAGTAGCTGAGCACACTTTCGTACCAGCGGCTTCCGCGGCGCTGGCGGATTTGGGTGCCGAGGTGATCAAAATCGAACACTTCGAACGAGGCGACGCCATGCGCGGACTTGTTATGAGCGGGGTTGCTGATATTCCAGACGAGGTCCATGCCTTGCTTGAGCATTCCAACCGCGGCAAGCAAAGCATCGGCTTGGATCTTGCGAAACCCGACGGACTCAAGATTCTCTACAAGCTCGCTGAGACTTGCGATGTGTTCCTCACCAACAAATTGCCAAGAGTGCGCCGAAAGTTGCAGATCGACGTCGACGACATTAGAGCCCACAATCCAGACATCATCTATGTTCGCGGGTCGGGTCAAGGCGAACGAGGACCCGACGCCGACAAAGGTTCATACGATTCGCTCGCGTATTGGGCTCGTGCCGGCGTAGCGATGGGGGCAAAACTACCAGGGTCTGAGTTTGTGCCTGCGCCACCCGCACCAGCCTTTGGGGACTCAATTGGCGCAATGACGATAGCCGGCGGAATCATGGGCGCTCTGTTTCATCGTGAACGTACCGGTGAGGCGACTGAAGTGGATGTGTCGTTGTTCGGCACTGGCCTGTGGTCGATGGGAGCCGCTATGGCTTTGTCTTTGGCGCTTGGAACCCCGTGGTTTGCGCCACCCGCGAGCCGTGTCGGCCGTAACCCACTAGTCAATAACTACGCGACGAGCGATGGTCATTGGATCGCTCTCACTTGTCTGCAGGCGGGCAAGTATTGGGCCGAAACGTGCGAGGTTGTCGGTCGCCCAGAAATTGGGAATGATCCCCGTTTCGGCGAGGCTGAGTTGTTGATATCAAACAGCGCTGACGCGATCGCCATGCTCGAAGAGGCTTTTGCGGAAGCGACGCTGGCTACCTGGCTCGAGAGACTTGAGAGCTACAGCGGACAGTGGGCGGTGGTGCAAAACACCTTGGAAGCGGCTGAAGATCCGCAGGCGCTCGCAAACGGCTACATCCAGAGCGCGCAAACAGCCGCCGGGTTACCATTTCGCCTAGTGGCGGTACCGGTGCAATACGACGGAGAAGCCGCTGGGACCTCCAGAGCTCCGGAATTCAACGAGCATGGCGACGCGATCCTAGAATCGCTCGGCTTCGACTGGGACACGATCATCGATCTCAAGGTTCGCAACGTCGTCGTTTAGGGTGCTCGGCCTCAGTTGAATTGCACGGAGATTTCGGGGCTGGGTTCGTAGCCGATGCGGTCTGCACGGGCATGAATCGTGAGTGATTGCGCTGGTTGCACAGCGATTGGCCCGCAGTAGAGCAGCCAGTGTGGGTCGTCGTCGAGGCGATACTCGATTGAGGCGCCTTGGATTCCTGAATGAAGCTGTATGAGCGCTGGTCCTTCAATCTCGACCGGGAGATGCTGCTGATCTTGTGAAAATTCTGAAGTCTCACGTGCCGCGGATGCCGAAGCTGTGAGCTGAGCAACAACCCCTGAGTCGGAGCGCGACTCACCGTCTTTCAAGCCGATTATTGCTTCGACAAGGGGATTCTTTTGGCCGTGGACGGGAGTGCTGCCCGGATCTGAGGGAGTGATTGGGATCAGCAGCGGAGCAGGAACTTGCGGCACTCCGCCGGGGTACCAAGCAGACACCATCTCGGTCTCGGAAATCGCCCCCAGGTCGCCAACCTCAGTCAGCCATCGATCACATTCGGCCCGTAGGCGTTCGAGCGTGTCGCTGTGTTCGAGGGCATTTGCGAGGTTGGCTGTCTCGTGGGGGTCGCTCTGACAGTCATACAACTCCTCGACGGGCCGGGAGTTAGCCAGGAACTGGCTAGGGACGCCGTCATGCTCCCCGAGAACGTGAAGGCGCATCAACTCCTGCATAATCGGATGAGCATTGCGAAACGGAATCCAACTCACATAGGGCTGTTGTGGGTAGTAGTTACGCAGATACTTGAATCGCTCATCTCGCACCGCCCTGACACGGTCGTAGGCGCTGTCGTGGCGGTCACGTGAAGCGTGAATGTACTTGGCGCGGTGCCGCAGCGTCGTCGCCTAGAAAGGCCTGTCCCTGCATGTGGAAGGGGATTTGGATTCCGCAGACCGAGAGCATGCTCGGCCCGAGGTCCATGCTGCTTACGAGTTGATCGCTGACAACACCGCCTGCCACACGATGCGGCCAGCGCACGATCATCGGGATGTGGATGCCGGAGTCGTAGGGCCAGCGTTTACCGCGGGGGAGCGGTCCGTGATCGGACCAGTGCACCACAATCGTGTTGTCAGCCAGTCCATCATCGGCGAGTTGCTCGAGGAGATCTCCTAGACAGCTGTCGGCGATCTCAATCTGGGTATACATCTGCGCGAGTGCCTCTCGGACCTTGGCCGTGTCGGGGAATGTGGGTGGCACGATTACGGCCGCGGGGTCGAAGGTGATCTCGTCGATCATTCCCGTCCACATTCCACTCTCGTGGGTGTTGTGCGGATTGAAGACCGCAAAGAACGGTTGTTCCGCGTCTGGACGGTTACGCCAGTGAGCTGTGTCGGAGCACTCATCCCAGGCGCTGCGGGGTTCGGCGAACTGGTAGTCGGTTTTCCAGTTATTGGTGCAATACCAGCCCTCGGCACGCAAGTACTCGGTGAAACACTTGACATGAGGAGGCAACAAAGCCGAGTAAGGGGTGGGAAGTTCAGGAACCGCCGGATTGGTGTGGGTGGTGCGCATGTGATGGGTCCCAATTGAGATGGGATACATACCGGTGATTACCGCCGAACGTGCTGGAGCGCAGACTCCCGCTGTCGAGAATGCCAACGGGTAGCGGGTGCCTTCGGCGGCTAGTTGATCCACCACCGGTGTGCGGGCCACAGGATCGCCGTAACACCCATAAAAAGGGTTGGTGTCCTCAAAAGACACCCACAGAATGTTCGGTCGTTTCGGATCCAGACTCATCTAAACGACACCTCCTGGTAGCCGGGTACAGCGTAGGTCGCAATGGACGCATTGACGGATAAGCCCCGCGCTCGTAGCGTCAGGTGGATGCTGAAGTGGTATCGACGCTTGACTGCGAGCCTGGTGATTGCCCTGCTTGGCCTTGCTGTTTCATGCAGTGCTGACTCCTCTGTACAGGCACCACCGTCGACCGCTCCTGTTGCAACTACCGCCGCGTCCACAACCAGCGTTTCGCCGACAACAACCGCCCTTTCGACAACGAGCACAACGATGACTTCCACAACAACCTCCACCGTTGCGCCTGACCCTCGTGCTGGCCGCCCTTTCGGGGTGTCGACCAATCAGATCACACTCGTCGACCCAACGCGCCCAACCCCAGCCGCCGATTATCTGGCTGCCACTGCGGAACGGACAGTTGAAGTGTGGCTGACGTTGCCCGAAACGGACGAGGCTGCTCCACTAGTCGTCTTTTCCCATGGAATGTCCGGCCACGCCCGCAAGTTCGAAGATCTGCACAGGGTCTGGGCAGAAGCCGGTTACGCGGTAGCTGCGCCGGTGTTCCCGTTGAGCAACGATGGCGTTGAGGGTTCATGGGGCAATATTCACGACGTGCCCAACCAGCCCGGTGATGTTTCGTTCGTGCTTGATGAGTTGCTGGCACTGTCCGAAGACAAGTCCTCAGAGTTTGCTGGTCGCTTCGATCCCAACCGTGTGGGAGCCTCGGGTCTGTCGGCAGGTGGTTTCACGACCTACGAGGTCGCAGTTGATGCCGAGTGGCGCGATCCACGTTTTGTAGCCGCGGTGGTCATGTCGGCTTCGCTCAACCGAAACGCGGAGCTATTCGATCCCGCCGACGACTTTCCGCTCCTGATAATCCATGGCGATAGCGATCCGCTGATCCGCGTTGAGCAGGCCCAGATTGCGTATCGCGCGCTGAGTGCTCCGCGATATCTGATAGTCCTGCTTGGCGGTGGTCATGCCGGTCCATACGAGGATGCCCTCGATGGGTTTGAGTCGAAGATCCCCGGCCACGACGAGTTGATCTACGCGTCCACGGTTGCGTTCTGGGATCGCTATCTGCTCGGTATCGAAGAGGCCGAGGCGGAGTTGCTCAACGCCGCGACTCAAGACGGCCTGACCGTTGTCACATCCGATGTCGGTTAGCGGGTCAGCTAGACCCAGTCAAAAATTGTGTGCGGGCGTTGGCTCCAGCCTTGTTGGCCGAGTGCACGCATTTCGGTGCCTAGAGCAGCCATCTGAGATGCGTACAGGTCTGTGCCGGTGTGGCTCCATTTGCCGTGGCCCGCGAAGACCCACTCGACATTCAGACCAGCTATGGAGTCCATGCTGTCGGCGAGTGCTGCCCACGAGTACCAGGTTTGGTTCGGGAAAACGTCAAGTGCTTCTCGACGATGATTCCAGAACAGCGAATCGCCTGTGAAGAGCCATTTGTCGTCGACGTGAAATGCCACATGGCCTTTGGTGTGTCCAGGAATATGAATGGAAATGACTCCATCGTCGACTTCCTGGTCCCCGGTGGTGATGTCAGTGGCGTAGGGCGCGGCGTCTGCATCGTCGCGGTGGATCCATACTCTCGAACCGTAACGTTCTGTCCATTTGTCGGCGTCGACCACATCGTCTCGATGCGTCAACAAGACGTGTTTGATCCCTCCGAGAGTGTCGAGCGCCTCGGTGAGCACACGTGTGTAGCGCGGCGAATCAATCATGAGGTTGCCAGCTGGGCGTACGACTAAGTAGGAGTGCGCGCCAAAAGAACTTGGTGAGTTGTGGCCTAGTGCACAGACCCCGGGCGTGAGTTCGAAAGGAAAAACCTCGGTCGGCGGGCGACGTATGTCTCGGTTGCCGATCGACTTCGTCGGGCAAGCTACTGACGCCCGCCAGAGTGCCGCGGTTTCGGTTGGTGACTGGGGTTGGCGAACGACTACAGATCGACCTTTGGAATCCATCTTGATCATCTCTGGTGCCCAATGACGAGCAACGTCACACCCGATGCAGCGAGTGTCAACAAACCACGGACCATCAACGTTGTCCTCATGAGCCTGGTCCTGTCGTGCCATTGCCAACTCTATTCGCTATCTACGGTGCGACAATACAGCGCCGGGATGTCATCAGAGCAAGGTGTAACTGATCGGTTGCTGAAGCGGGCCGCTGACCATTGGAGAGGCCAGATGTACGCAAGGACCAGTCGCTTCCAACCGTTTGAGGCGGGGGAGAAGCTTCTCGAAGAACTTCTTGACTTCGGCACGGGCGAGGTGGGCGCCTAGGCAGTAGTGGCGTCCGTATCCAAAAGCGATCTGTTGGTCGGCATTCTCTCGTCCAACGTCGAAACTGGAAGGGTTGTCGAACACGGTCTCGTCACGGTTTGCGGAGGGGTAGGAGAGGAGCACTCGGTCGCCCCGGCGGATCGGCGTGCCGGCGAGGTCCCAGTCCTGTTGGGCAGTCCGCAGAAAGTGTTTCACGGGGCTCACCCAGCGGATGATCTCTTCGGTGGCGTTACCGACGAGGTCGGGATCGTCTCGGAGAGCTTGCAGTTGTGCGGGGTGCTCGGCAAGTGCCTCGAGTCCTCCAGCGACCGCGCTACTGGTCGTGTCGTGGCCGGCAGTGGCGATAATCAGGTACAGGCCGAAAGCTGAGGTTGTCCCGGGGGTTGTTGAAGTAGAGGGGTGGTGGTCCCCCTCTGGGCGGTGCCGTTGCGGCATCGTCAGGAGGTCTTCGAAAACACACCTGAGAAAGGGACCACCATGAAGAACGTAGACGGACCGGCTGTGCGGCTGGTCGATGAAACGGATGAACGGCTCACGGAGTTGTTGCCTGACGTGCTGGCGATCGAGCTGGGCCAGATCGCGGCGTTGTGTCGTGAGGGGCTGATGGCGTTGTCGGTGGAGGCCGGGCTGGCCGCCGCTCGGGCGATCATGGCCGAGGAGGCCGACGCGTTGTGCGGGACGTGGAACGCGAGAGATCCCGAGCGCAGCCATGTGCGGGGCGGTACGACACCGTCGTCGGTGGTGATGGGCGGCCAGCGCCTGGCGATCAAGCGACCGCGGGTTCATGGCGTTGATGGTGATGGCGCCAACGCGGGCGAGGTGGCGTTGGAGACCTTCGGCGTGTTCGCAGACGGTGATGTTCTCCAGCGCACGGTGATGGAGCGGATGCTGGCCGGGGTCGCGACCCGATCCTATGAGCGTGTCGCTGATCCGATCGGCACCCAGGCCCGGTCGCAGGCGACCTCGACATCGAAATCGGCGGTGTCGCGCCGGTTCGTGTGTGGCACCAAGAAAGCACTCGCCGACCTCCTTGCCCGTGATCTCACCGAGTTGGACGCGGCGGTGTTGATGATCGACGGTGTCGACTTCGCCGGCTCCACCTGCGTTGTCGCCCTCATTGTCACCGCTGATGGCACCAAGGTCCCGGTCGGGTTGCGGCTCGGCGACACCGAGAACAAGATCCTGGTCAAGGCCTTGTTGGCCGATCTCGTGGACCGCGGCCTCGACTACAGCGGTGGTCTGCTGGTGGTGGTCGACAGCGCCAAAGCACTGGCCACCGCGGTGCGGGCTGTGTTCGGAGAGCTGGCGTTGATCCAGCGTTGCCAGATCCACAAACGCAGAAACGTCGGCGATCATCTCCCCAAAGCCGACCGTGAACAGGTCGACGCCCGGCTGCGGGGAGCGTTCGCTGACCCCGACCCTCACAGCGGCCTGTTGAAAGCCAAACGGCTGGCGGCCAAACTTGACCGCACCTGTCCCGACGCGGCCGGCAGTCTGCGAGAGGGCCTCGAGGAGATGTTCACCGTGCGTCGCCTCGGTATCGACGGGACCCTGGCCCGCACCCTGGTGTGCACCAACATGATCGAATCGATGATCTCGATCGCTCGCACCACCACCCGCAACGTCAAACGCTGGCGAGACGAAGGCGACATGCGCCGCCGATGGTGCGCCGCCGGGATGGCCGAAGCCGAAGGCAAATTCCGGCGAGTCCGCGGCCACAAGCAGATGCCCCAACTCGTCACCGCGCTCGGCCGTCACGCCGACACTGTCACCCCGGCCTGCGATACTGAACCCAACGAACTCGCTGCATGAACACCAGGACCACCCCCCGCAGCAACTTCAACAATCAACGGGACATCCTCCGAAAGCTCCCAGATCTCCGACTGGTTCTCCGTTGATCTCGGCGTTGGCGATGAGGCTGGCCAGGTCGTCGGTGGGGTTGGCGCGGCGACTGGCGGCTAGTTGTTGGAAATACTCAAAAAATCCAAGCATCGCGGTGGTAGCGGCTTCAGCAGTCTCGGGGTCCTGTGCCTCCATAAGCGCTTGGGTCAAGCCCAACATCAAGCCAAGGTCGGCATCAGGCACACCAAAAAGGGTCATGATCACTTTGAGCGGATAGTGCAGGGCGACATCACGAGCGAAGTCACATTCTCCGCCAAGGTCGTCCATGATCTTGATCGCTTCTTCGGCGCGCGCGGTGATCGCCTCATCAAGGCGGCGGATACTGCCGGGCAGGAACCACTTGTTGACGACGAGACGGTGCGCTTGGTGTTCTGCGCCATCCATCTCCACAAGGGTTCTCATCGGTCCAGGTTGGTATTCGGGATTCTTGACCGCGCGAGCTTGAGCTACATTGCAGGCGGGTCCGTTGGTGAATAGTTCGCTCTGGCGCTCAACCTCCAGCAGTGCCTCTCGGCGCAGAACAGCCCACGCAGGCTCGATTCCGGTGCCCGTAAGTTGGATGACAGTGCCGCCGCGCCGCAGGGGAGCGACGGTCTCGTGCCAACTCTTGGGGTCGGCGTAACCGTGCGCGGCGGTAAATATGTCGCTGTCTGTACGTAGTACAACTGAGGGCATAGAGATCCTGGAAGTCGGTGAGGTGAAGCTAACACCCTCCACCGACTTTCGTGAGATGCTTGTCGACGGTGTCGTCTCATCTTGGGTTCACCGACGAGTTTTGGGAGTCAGATTGTGACAACCTCAAACAACACAGCGCCGTATTGGGATCCGTACGACGACAACCTGCGCAGGTCTCCGTACGAGGCTTGGCGACGACTGCGAGACGAGGCGCCTCTGTACCGCAACGACCGTTACGACTTCTACGCGGTGAGCCGATTCGACGATGTTATGGCGGTGTCACTCGACGTCGAGAATTTCAGTTCCGCCAAAGGGATCACGCTCGACTCGATCGGCCAAGAACCCGAGTTCGCTTCGATGATCGAAATGGACCCACCGCAGCACGATGTCTTGCGATCCGTGGTTGCCCGCTGGTTCACGCCTAAAGCTATGAGCCAGCTGGAGGACCGGATCAGGAAGCTCTGCGCCGGCTATCTCGACCCACTCGTGGAGCAGTCAGAGTTCGAAATCGTCGATGCCTTCACCGCACGCTTGCCGGTGATGGTCATCTCATCACTGCTGGGTTTCCCCAAAGAGGACCACGACAATCTGCGTATCTGGAGTGACGCTCAGGTGCATCGAGACGATGGCGAGGAGACCCGCACTGCTGAGGCACTTCAGGACAGCAGGCGGCTCCAAGAGTACTACTGGAACGTGATCCAAGCGCGTCGACAAGACCCTCGCGACGACATGGTGTCGCAGTTGATCAAAGCCGACCTCACCGATGTTGACGGTACGGTTCGCAAACTGGGCGACATCGAGTTGATGGCGATGATGATGTTGATCAACGTGGCCGGCAACGAAACCGTCGCCCGATTGCTTGCCTCGGCCGCTCTGGTGCTTTCGCAGTGGCCCGATCAACGTCGCAAACTGGTTGAAGACCCGGCACTCTGCGTTGGTGCCGTTGAGGAACTGCTGCGATTCGAGGCGCCCTCACCCACACAGGGCCGCTATGTGGCCCTTGACGTCGAACTGTACGGTGAAACAGTCCCCGCTGGTTCGAAGATGCTCCTGTTGACCGGTGCGGCGGGGCGCGACGAGCGGCAGTACGAACAAGCACACGAGTTCGACTGCGCCCGAAAGATCGACCGTCACCTGAGTCTCGGCTACGGGGCGCACTACTGCTTGGGCGCAGCGCTTGCGCGACTTGAGGGCAAGGTCGGCCTTCAAGAGATGCTGGCGCGCTTCCCGGACTTCGAGGTTGATCCCGACGAGGTCACCTATGTGCAGACCAACACGGTTCGCGGACCGGCAACTTGTGTGGTTAAACCTGCTTCTTCATGAAGCGGGCGACGTTGGCTTTCAACTCGGGGGTGTCGAAGGAGCGATGCTCGGCACTCACGCATAGCTCGATGAGGCCTGCCGCGGCACGCTGCAGATGGACGTTGAGCGCTTTCTTGGTGTCCTGAACGGCCTGGGGAGGGAGCTTCGCCAGACGCTGCGCGAAGGCCAGCGCGGATGAGAGTCCCTCACCATCGGGAACCACATGATTGGCTAAACCAAGCCGATGAGCTTCTGATGCGGGGATGCGATCACCGGTGAGGATGTATTCCTTGGCTGACAGCAAGCTCATGGCGAGGGGCCAGGTGATGGCACCGCCGTCCCCTGCGACCAGACCGACCGGAACGTGCGGGTCGGCGAGGTAGGAACTCTCCTCCATGAACACCGTGTCGCTGAGCATCGCCAGGCTGCAACCGAGACCCACAGCCGGTCCGTTGACAGCAGCGACTAGAGGAAGGCGGAAAGCGATCATGTCGTGCATGATGCGCGCACTCTCACCGAGAACCCGATCACGCGTTTCAAGATCCTCAGACATCAGTTGCAACAGACCCATGTCGCCGCCCGCGGTGAAAGCCCGGCCTTCTCCGGTGATCACCACGGCGCGAGCTTCGCGGTCACTATCAAGTTGTTGCCATATATCAGTCAGGGCCGTGTGAAGCACCTCGTCGATCGCGTTGAGTGCCTGCAGGGCGGTTCAAGCGAACAATACGTACCGGGCCGTCTTCGCTTACGGTCAACACGTCGGTTGCCGGTGATTCTGCGCTCATCGCTGTCTCCTTGTTGGGATTAGCGAGTTTGACACAACAACTTCGACGGTGGGGCATTCCAGCATCAGGCACTGCCTTCGGGTGATACGCTCAGCGCATGAACAGCAATGTGGGTAGGGCTACGGTGCTGAGGAAGCGTTTGGTAGTGCTGTTCGCTGCTGTGTTGTTGGCGGCGGGATGTAGCAAAGGAGACGCTGAAAGCAGTGTCACCACGGTCGAAGAGTTGGGGGCTGCGCTCGCTGAGACCGCGGAAGCGACGACATATCGAGTATCGCTGTCGACTGCTCAAACAATCAGGTTTCCTTTCGGCGCTGTTGAGACAACAGCTGAGATCGACGAACAAGCACCAACGGTGGTTGGCGAGGTCAGCCCTGCTCGCCAACACTTTGTGATGGACCTGGGAGCGATGCTGGGTCCCGTTTTCGGTGAAGAACTCCGACCTCCAGTTGGAGATGTGGATCGACGATGAGCGGCTCGTCATCGACACACGGAGCTACCAGCAATTGCTGGATGGGAATCCCGATGCCCAACTCGGGCCGTTCGAGCCCGGAATCTCCTTATGTTGACCTGTCTGACCTTGAGGCAGAGGGCCCCGAAATGCTGGCCGCGTTCGGTGGTTCTGCGCTCCCAGACTTGAGGGAGCTTGCTGAGAAACTGCCCGCAGCACTGATCAGTGTCGAGCGGACCTCTTTGGACCCGACGACCTTTGTGGGCACAATCACATTCACTGATCTGACCGAGGCGCAAGGTCAAGACATCGAGGTGAGTATCTCGCAGTGCCGCAGCGGGGCTTGCTCTGAACTCGGCTCGATGACCGTCGACGCGCTGACCAAGTTCTACATCGATTTCTATGACTCCACCGAAGTCGAGGTGACTATCGAACTGGACGAACGCGGCCTACTGCATGTTCTGTCAACCCGCGCAGACCTTTCGAATCTGTACGGAGCCATGTTCGAAGTTGAAGGTTTGATTCCGGAAATCACCGAAAGCGAACGCCAAGAGGCACTGGACGAGGTCGCCGGAGCAGTGCACACCATCGAAATCCGCACTGTTTACGAGGCTGACAGCGACCTCGAGGTTCCGCTGCCCCCCGCAACAACAGATGACCGAACCGACCTTTGGCGCGAGTTTTTTGTCAACGCCGGTTTCGCCTGACACGCGCCAAACCCTGATAGCCGCGGTCAGTACAAGAACATGGGTTTGCCGGCCACATGGCGAAGCAACGGGCGATACTGCTCGGTGTCATAGAGTTCGTCGACGTCGACACGCCTGGCTCCCTCACCGGTGACTGATACGTCAACATTGGTGTAGACACCGTTCTGCAAAGCGACCATCCGTCCCGAGGCACCCTCAAGAGCCAAGTTCGAGGCCATCACCGCGTAGTTGGAAGCGACCATCAGGTCGAGACTGTCCGGGCGTCCTGAACGCATCAGATAGGCGACTTCCTGCAAAATGATGCCCTCCCCGGTGCGCTCGGTCAGCAAAGAGCCGGTCGTTGCGCCAATTCCCCCGAGCTTGCGATGCCCATAAGCATCGGCCGCGCCCGACAGGTGAACCTCACCGCCTTCGATGGAGGCACCTTCGGAAACGGTGACCATCGCGTAGTTCGACGGGTTGTCGGCCTTGTCCTTCATCACAAGCTCGGCCAGCCTGTCGATGTCGAAGGGAACCTCTGAGATCAGCGCCCGGTCAACACCGGCTAGATAGGCGGTGATCAACGAAGTCTCACCCGAATAGCGGCCGAACAGCTCAATCACCGCGATCCGCTCATGAGAACCGGTGCTGGTTCGCAAGTTGTGAATGAACTCAACTCCACGGCTGATCGCAGTAGAGAAACCGATGCAGTAGTCGGTTCCGTACACATCGTTGTCCATTGTCTTGGGAATAGCGATGACGGGTACACCTTCGTTGTGCATTCTCAGGGCATACGACAACGTGTCGTCGCCGCCGATCGCTATCAGAGCGTCAACACCGAGCGCTTCCAACACCGCCACAACGTTTGGCGTCAGATCGTGGGGTCCGTCACCTTTGTGTTGGGGGCGCAAGAACGGTGGAACATCTGCGCTCGCCACCCGCCCGGGGTTCGAGCGAGAGGTGTGCAGAAAGGTGCCGCCGGTGCGATCAATCTTCCGGACGACCCGAGGTGTCAAGACCATCGTGTTGGCGGCGAGCGATACCTCGTCGTTGGGGTCGGCGTTGACCAACCCACCCCAGCCGCGGCGAATACCGATCACTTCTGATCCGTTGTCGCAGATCCGGTTTACGGCAGTCTTTAGACAGGGATTCAGCCCGGGGACATCGCCTCCGCCCGTCAAGACAGCGATTTTCATCTGATTACCTCTCAAACCCTGACCGTGGACGGCAACCGAAGCATGTTATCTTCGCCTGTGATGTCTCTCACCGACATAACCAATTCGGACCTCAATACCAGAGCTTCGAGTTGCTGTCTGGAACCGGGTCTATGAGCCGACTCGGCCGAGACTTCACCTCCGATGATGCCTGGTTGTTCAACGGGGGAACCCATAACGCAGCCTACGAAGTACTCGGGGCGCATCGCCTCGGCGAAGCAGTCTCGTTCCGCGTCTGGGCTCCTGGCGCTCAGTCCGTGAACCTCATAGGTGATTTCACTGACTGGCAATCAAACAGCGACTTCGCACTCGATCCTGATCCTTCCGGCGTATGGCGCGCGATGTTCGCAGTGGAGGAAGGTCAGCGCTACAAGTACCGGATACAGCCGCAAGAGGGCAGCGCTTTCGACAAAGCCGACCCGTACGGCTTCGCTTTCGAAGAACCTCCGCGAACTGCATCAGTCATCACCGATCTCGGCTACGCGTGGAGAGACAACGACTGGATGGCTGGGCGTGGATCCCGGCTGGACCTTGACGCGCCGGTCTCGATCTACGAACTGCATCTCGGTTCCTGGCGCTACGAACCAGGCGGCTACCGCGCCATCGCCGAACAGCTGATCGACTACATCGGCGAGACGGGCTTCACCCACGTCGAGTTGCTACCGGTGACCGAGCACCCGTTCTACGGATCTTGGGGATATCAGACGACGGGGTACTTTGCGCCCACAGCCCGCTACGGCACCCCTGTGGATTTCAAGGCCATGATCGATCTGCTCCACCAAGCGGGAATCGGGGTGATCCTTGATTGGGTGCCGTCGCACTTTCCGACCGACGCCCACGGCCTGGGCACGTTCGACGGCACCCATCTGTACGAACATGCAGACCCCCGTCTGGGTTTCCACCCGGACTGGAGCAGTTGCATCTTCAACTACGACCGCAACGAAGTCCGAAGCTTCCTGCTCTCGAGCGCCCACTTCTGGGTGAAGCAGTATCACATCGACGCAATCCGGGTCGACGCAGTCGCCTCCATGCTCTACCGGGACTATTCACGCGCTGAGGGGGAATGGATCCCCAACGAACATGGAGGAAACGAGAACCTCGGAGCGGTGAGTTTTCTGCAGGAACTCAACCGTTCGCTGTACCGCGAGCACCCCGGGATTCAGGTGATCGCCGAGGAGTCCACGGCATGGAGCGGGGTCACCACCCCCGTCGACGCCGGGGGACTCGGGTTCGGCTACAAGTGGGACATGGGCTGGATGCACGACACTCTCGAATACTTCGGCCGCGAGCCGATCCACCGCCGGTATCACCACGGTGAACTGACGTTCCGAACGGTGTACCAGTTCTCGGAGAACTTCCTTGTTCCGCTCTCCCACGACGAAGTCGTGCACGGTAAGGGCGCATTGCTGAACAAGATGCCGGGCGACGAATGGCAGAAGCGCGCGAACCTCAGGCTCCTGCTCGGTTATCAATGGACGGTTCCAGGAAAGAAATTACTGTTCATGGGAGCCGAGTTCGGAGTGGCGGGGGAGTGGAACCACGAGTCAGAACTGAACTGGGCGAGCCTCGCAGACCCCGACAAAGCGCGACTCAAGGATTTCGTCGCGGCTTTGAACCGACTCTACCGGTCGCATCCGGCCCTGTACCGGGGTGATTGCCGAGAAGATGGATTCGCCTGGATCATCGGCGACGACGCTTCCAACAGTGTCTACGCGTTCCTGCGCAGCGCCCCGGACGCTCAGCCGGCTCTCGTGGTCGCTAACTTCACGCCCGTTCCCCATCACAACTACCGCGTCGGAGTGCCACTCACCGGTTCTTGGAACTCGGTGCTTGATTCCGACGCGGTCGAGTATGGCGGCAGTGGCGTGACCAACAACGACCGCTCAACCGAACCAGTCCCGAGCCATGGCCAGAACCAGTCTGTTGTGCTCACCCTCGCCCCGCTCGCTATCAGCGTCTTCGTCTTCAACCACACAGACTCTCGAACCCAGGAGTAGACCCGTGCCCTTCCAAGATCGTCGCCCGAAGGTACTCAGCATCATCCTGGCCGGTGGTGAAGGCAGACGACTGGCACCTCTCACCCATGACCGCGCCAAACCGGCGGTGCCTTTCGGTGGACATTATCGGTTGATCGACTTCCCGCTCTCGAACTTGGCCAACGGCGGCTACCGCAAAATCGTCGTGTTGACCCAGTACAAGAGCCACAGCCTCGATGTCCATCTCTCGCTCACCTGGCGTCTGAGTGCCGTGTTAGGCAACTACGTCACCTCGGTACCCGCTCAGATGCGTCAAGGCCCGCGCTGGTTCTTGGGCTCAGCCGATGCCCTTTTCCAGAACCTGAACCTGATCGACGACGAACAACCCGACTATGTCTTCGTGTTCGGAGCCGACCACATCTACCGGATCGATCCCGTACAGATGCTCGACCACCACCTTGATTCCGGCGCCGGGGTAACGGTCGCGGGTATAAGGGTTCCCCGTGACCAGTCCGACCAGTTCGGCGTAATCAAGCTGGGCCAAGGACCCGACATCGCTGAGTTCCTCGAAAAGCCACCGCACGACGAGACCCAGGGTCTCAAAGACGACCCCGACAGCATCCTGGCTTCAATGGGCAACTATGTCTTCACCACCGACACACTGGTCGAGTTGCTGCACGAGAACGAGAATGCCGAAGAATCCGGCCACGACGTCGGGGGAGATCTGATCCCGATGATGGTCGCAAAGGGCGAAGCCTCGGTTTACGACTTCACGCAGAACCGAGTTCCAGGCCAGATTGGCCGCCCCCACTATTGGCGCGATGTCGGCACGATCGACAGCTACTACGAGGCCCATATGGACCTGGTCGGCCATGACCCGGCCTTCGACCTGTACAACAGTGAGTGGCCCATCTACACCTCCGGTCGTACTCTCCCGCCCGCCAAGATCGACGACCACGGAGACCATGGCCCTTCCAACCTGCGACGTTCAATCATCAGCAACGGAGCGATCGTGGTGGGGGCCGAGGTCACCGACTCGGTGCTCTCGCCAGACGTTGGTGTCGGCGCGGGGGCAGTGGTCGAGCGTTCAGTGCTGCTCGACGGAGTGAAGATCGGCGAAGGTGCGCAGGTGCGCGGAGTGGTCATCGACAAGAACGTGGTGGTACCCCCCGGATTCAAGCTCGGCCATGACCTTGAGCACGACCGTGAGCACTACACGGTCTCTGAGGGCGGCGTAGTGGTCTTGGCTAAAGCGCAGCCGGTCGTGGGTTGAACGAGAGGTCAGGCGCGTCCGGCGAGCAACTCTTGGTAGAGCTCGATGTGTTGCTGTGCAGGTGCGTCCCATGACCAGTCGACCGACATTCCTCGGGTCTGAATGGCATGCCGACGATTCGCGTTACGCAGTGAACGCACACCTCGATGGAGTCCATCGACGATCCCGCTGACACTCACGTCGGTGACGAAACCGGTTCCGCCCTTGTACTTGTCGGCATCAGAAACAGTGTCGTGCAACCCGCCAACATCGGTGACCACTGGCAACGACCCGTAACTCATGGCCTGCATCTGTGCCAGACCGCATGGCTCGAAGCGACTGGGCATCACGAACAGGTCTGATCCCGCGAACAGGGCGTGGCCAAGCTCTTCGTCGTAACCCTCGGTGAAGAAGACACGCTCGGGATCATCGCTCGCCAGGCCGTGCAGCGAGGCAGCCAAAGAAGCGTCCCCAGCGCCGAGGATGGCGAGCCGAGCCGGCATTCCTTCGAGATACCGGGCCGCCTCAATTAGAAGATCGATCCCCTTCTGGTCAACCAGGCGGGTGACAGCGGCCACAATCGGAGGTTTTGACGCCGACCAGCCGGCAAGCTCGATTAGCTGGTCACGACACGCTTCACGCCCAGACAGATCGCTCGCCTTAAAGGGGGCTGCGATCAGGGTGTCTGATCCAGGACTCCAAGTGCCGGTGTCAATCCCGTTGCGGATCCCCACCAGGCGGTCCCCAGTCGCTTTGAGTCGCTCATCTAGACCCATACCACCTTCGGGAGTAACGATTTCACGCGCATAATTCGGGCTGACCGCGATGACCCGATCAGCCAGAGCGATCGCACCTGCCAACGGATTGCATCCCTCATACCAGGAAAAGTGATGGGTCCCGATCGGCAGGTGGTCAAGCCAGGCACGCGGGGCGTGGCCCTGGTAACCCAAGGTATGGATGGTGAGAACCGTCGGCGGTGGATCTGGGAGCATCCCCAACGCGGCTGCGCTGTGCCAGTCGTTGAGGTGCAAGACATCGGGGTTCTGACGTTTGGCGAAGGTGGCGACAGCCGCGGCATAAGCCATGAAGCGGTGATCGTTGTCGGGCCAGCCCTGTCCATGTTCGTCGATATAGGGATGGGGACGGGCCATGCCGGTTACGTCGACCAACCAGAGGTTCCCGGCGGTGTGGTGGTGACCGCTGCGGATCCGGGTAGGGCCGGTCCACCAGGGAGACTCAAGCTCCATTTCGGACTGGCGTTGCAGGCTCACGTCCCCGTAATCGGGCAGCACGACCTCGACCTCAACGCCTCGGTCTCGAAGAGTCCGCACGAGGCCACCAACGGCTTCGGCCAGTCCACCCACTCTGGCGACCGGTGCCATCTCCGCGGCGGCTAGCAGCACTTTCATGTCGGCGCCTCCTTGCGGAGCACCATCAGCGCCCACGCGCCGACCTTGATACTAGAGGCCGAACGTGCTGATCCAGTAAGGGCGTTCTCAGCGGTGTCGAACTCGATGTGCCACTCCCAGTCACCGAGACAACCAGGCAGCGTGAAGTTCACCGGTTCGGGACGTGCGTTGAACAACATCAAGAAACTGTCGTCAACCACCCGATCACCGCGCGACCCGACCGCGGTGATCGCCTCGCCGTTCAAGAACACGGCTACCGAGCGGGCGTGACCGGTCTCCCAGTCATGGTGGGCCATCTCAGCGCCGTCAGGAGCGAACCAGATCATGTCGTCGATTTCGTGGCCGCCGACCGGCTCGCCCTTGAACCAGTGCCTGCGCCGGAACACCGGATGGGCAGCTCTGAAAGCGATCAGTCGTTTGATGAAGGCAAGGAAATCGTCATCGACATTGTCCCAGTCGTACCATGACACCTCGTTGTCCTGGGCGTAGGCGTTGTTGTTGCCACTTTGGGTCCGTCCCAGTTCATCACCGCCCAAAAGCATCGGAACTCCCTGCGACAACAACAAGGTTGCCAGCATGGATCGTCTTCGCGCATTGCGAACCTTCAATATCGAGCGGTCCTGTGTCGGACCCTCAACCCCAGAGTTCCAAGATCTATTGTGGGACTCCCCGTCGCGGTTTCCCTCACCGTTGGCCTCGTTGTGTTTGTGGTCGTAGGCCACAAGGTCGGCCAAGGTGAAGCCGTCATGGGCGGTGATGAAGTTGATACTTGCAGAGGGGCGTCTCCCAGATGCGGCGTACAGGTCGGAGCTACCGGTAAGGCGGGTAGCGAGATCAGGCAAGCTCTCGTGGTTACTGCGCCAGTATTCGCGGACATCGTCGCGATATTTTGCGTTCCACTCCGACCATTTCGGAGGGAAAGCACCGACTTGGTAACCGCCCGGTCCGACGTCCCATGGTTCTGCGATCAGCTTGACCTGATTGATGACCGGGTCCTGGTGGATGAGATCAAAAAACGAGGAGAGACGATCCACCTGATAGAGGCTGCGGGCCAAAGCAGGCGCGAGGTCGAACCGGAAGCCGTCGACGTGCATGTCGAGAACCCAGTACCGAAGGCTGTCCATCATCAACTGGAGCGACTGGGCACTGCCCATGTTCAAGGTGTTGCCGGTGCCGGTGAAATCGACGTAGTGAGCGCGATTTGCAGGGTTGAGATGATAATAGGACCGGTTGTCAAAGCCCTTGAACGTCAACAGCGGGCCGAGATGGTTGCCTTCGGCGCTGTGGTTGTAGACCACATCGAGGATCACTTCGATTCCTACTTGGTGTAGTGCTTTGACCATCGCCTTGAACTCGACCACCTGCTCACCGGTGTCACCCTTTGACGAGTAAGACCCTTGGGGCGCGAAGTATCCCAACGTGTTGTAACCCCAATAGTTGCTCAAGCCCTGCTTGGCAAGCATGTGTTCTGATACGAACTGGTGGACGGGCAAGAGTTCAACAGCGGTGACGCCCAGCGAGAGCAAATGTTCAAGCACCGGCTCCGAGACCATCCCCGAGTAAGTTCCACGTAACTCTTCGGGCACATCGGGATGGGTGATCGAGATCCCGCGCACGTGGGTTTCGTAGACGACCGTGCGATGAAGCGGGGTGTCTGGAGGCGAATCGTCCCCCCAGTCGAAGATCGGGTCGATGACCACCGCTTTGGGCATGAACGCCGCGCTGTCGAGTTGGTCGGGCAAGTCGTGGTCGGCTTGGTCGAAACCATAGACCTCCCGACCCCAACCGATGTCGCCGGCGATCGCCTTGGCATAGGGATCGATCAGCAGCTTTGCCGGATTGCACCACAACCCTTGGCTCGGATCCCAAGGGCCGAATACCCTAAAACCGTAGTGTTGGCCCGGTTCAACGCCCGGGACGTAACCGTGGTGGACGAAAGCCGTGACTTCGGGCAGCCGCAAGCGCCGCTCATGTCCGTCGGGCGAGAAAAGGCAGACCTCGACGTGGTCCGCCACCTCGGAATAGACAGCGAAGTTGGTTCCTTGACCGGTAAAGGTCGCGCCGAGCGGGTAGAGACGGCCAGGCCACACCCTCACAGTCGTCGGGCCTCGTCGAGCGCCGGCCGGTAAAACCTTCGTTCGTATTCCGAGACCATTCGTCCGGCAGTTACCTGGGTACCGAGCGTGCGCCAAGCATGGCGCATCCGCGCGATCCAGAGTTGCGAGCAAGGTTGCCCGTCGGCAAAGAACTCCGGGACGATCTGATCTTCGAGAAGATCAAGGATCGCGGCTGCTTCGGCATTGTCGCGTGTCTCTGGATCGTGGCTGTCGCTTGACTCGATTGTCCAGCCGTTGCGCGCGTCGGCCATCTCATCCCACCAACCATCACTGATCGAAAAGTTGAGACCTCCGTTCAGCGCTGATTTCTCGCCGCTTGTCCCGCAGGCTTCGTGGGGACGGATCGGGTTGTTGAGCCAGACATCACAACCTGCGTACATCGCTTGGGCGACGGCAATGTCGTAGCCGGGGATGAACACGAACCGCTGCTGTGAAGCCGACGATTGGCTGAAGCTGACGATCTCGCGCAGAAGCTGCTTACCTTCAGTGTCCGCGGGGTGCGCCTTGCCTGCGAACACGAACTGGACAGGCCGTTCGTCGTTGGCGATCAGAGCACACAATCGATCGAGTTCGCGCAGCAACAGGTTGGCCCGTTTGTAGGTCGCGAAGCGGCGTGCGAAACCGACCGTGAGTGCGTCGGGATCAAGAAAAACGTCGACACGACGGCGAGTTAGCGCATCCAACAGCCCAATGCCTGTGTTACGCAGAGCACGGACCGCGTTGTCGTCGAGGTCTTCGATCCGCTCCCATGCGGCCTTCTCGCCGTTCTCCCAGCCTGGGCCCAAGACCTTGTCAAAGGCTTCCTGGGTTGCGGGCATGACCCAAGTGCGGGCATGAACACCGTTGGTGACCGATTCGATTTTCTTGCCGCCTGGGATGGAGGCAAAGAGCTCTCGGCTGACCTTTCCGTGAAGTTTGGACACCCCGTTGCTGCGGCTGGCAAAACGCAGACAGAGCGCCGCCATGTTGAACTGCTCACGTTCATCGTCGGGGTTGTGACCGAATGCCAATACCGTTTTTACTGGGACTTTCCAGCGGTCGGCCCAGAACTTCAGTAGCGGAGCGATGAGCGATTTCTTGAATCGGTCGATACCGGCAGGTACAGGCGTGTGCGTTGTAAAAACCAACCGTGGCTTTATGGCTTTGGTTGCTTCGTCGAGAGTGGCTCCTGCTCGAATTTCCCGGTCGAGAAGTTCGAGAATCAAGAAACCTGCATGCCCTTCGTTCAGGTGGAGCACACTTACGTTCCATCCGAGCGCGCCCAGTGCTCGCATTCCGCCCACCCCGAGCACGATCTCTTGGCGCAGACGGTGCCGTGGATCACCGCTGTAGAGCCGATCAGTGATGTTGCGGTCGGATTCACTGTTGGCGTCGATATCGGTGTCGAGGAGTATCAGCGGAATCCGGCCGACGTTGATACGCCATACGCAAGCTGCCACGTCGCGCCCAACGAGAGGCACGGTGACCACGATTCCGGTATCGGTGGCGCCGAGACTCTCTGGATCCTGCTGCTCGTAGTGTTCGCGCTGCGACTTGTCGGCGATCTTCTGGCGAAAGAACCCCTCGCGATAAAACAAACCCACGCCGCACAGCGGGATGTCGATGTCGCTGGCCGCCTTGAGATGGTCACCAGCCAGAATGCCGAGGCCACCGGAATACTGAGGCAGGACATCGGAGATGCCGAACTCGGGAGAGAAATAGGCCACGTCAGGAGTCGATGTCGGATCAGCTTTGAGTGCGGCGATCTCCTTGCTCACCTGCGATACCGAGGCAACCATTTCGGGGTTTCCGGCCAACTCCGTCCAGTTGGCCTTTGTCATCTGCTCAACAACGGCTAAGGGATGCTCGCCGGATCGTTGGCCTGGGAGCTCACCAAGTAGGCGCGCAGCCTCCTTAGACCAGGTCCAAGCGTAGTTTCGGGCGATGACCTCCAAGGCGCCTTTTAGTTCTGTGGGCAACAACGGCGAATCCTCTTGGTATTCATCTTCTCGGAGTTGGGAAGTCTAGTAGCTGCCGATTTCAGTGAGACTCACGCAACACCTCTGAGCCGCTTCGGCCACGGAGAAAGTCAAGATCGGCACCCGTGTCGGCCTGCAGGACATGGTCGATATAGAGCCGCTCCCAGCCTCTCGATGCGTCAGCAAATGCCGCGACCGTGGCTTCGCTGAGCTGGCGTTGAGCAAGTACCGCGTCTGGTACTTCGACGTTGATTTGTCGACCCGGCACATCAAGCACAACTAAGTCACCGGTTTGAAGTCGGGCCAACGGACCACCAGCAGCAGCCTCGGGAGTGACGTGTAAAACGACTGTCCCGTAGGCGGTGCCGCTCATACGGCCGTCACAGATCCTGACCATGTCGCGGACTCCTTGTTCGAGCAGCTTGGTTGGGAGGGGCATGTTCGCAACCTCCGGCATTCCCGGATAACCAATAGGACCACATCCCCGAAGCACCAGTACCGACTCCGCGGTGATATCTAGATCTGGATCATCAATGCGGGCATAGAAGTCCTCAACGCTGTCGAACACCACAGCTGGGCCGCGATGTTGCAGCAATTCAGGTGAAGCAGCCGATGGCTTGCATATTGCTCCTCGTGGTGCCAAGTTCCCCCAAAGGACCGCTATACCGCCTTCTTCAACTAACGGTTCGCGGCGCGAGCGGATCACTTCTTGGTCCCAGATGGAAGCGTCGTCGAGGTAGTCGACAAGCGGGCGACCAGTCACGGTGAGCGCAGCAGGGTTAAGGAGGTCACGCACTTCGCGCAGCACCGCGAGCAAACCTCCTGCCCGGTGAAAATCGTCCATCAGAAAGCGACCCGCAGGCAATAGATCGACAAGCAACGGTACCCGTGAGCCGATGCGATCGAAATCGTCGAGCGTGAGATCTATGTCGAGCCGGCCAGCGATCGCTAATAGATGTACAACCGCGTTGGTGGACCCACCAATCGCGGCAAGGGTGACGATTGCGTTGTGAAAAGACGCTGCTGTCAAGAACTTGCTTGGCCGTCGGTCTCTGTTGACCAGATCGACTGCCAGCCGCCCGCTGTGGTGTGACGCTTCGAGAAGACGGCTGTCGGGGGCTGGTGTTCCTGCGACTCCGGGGATAGTCATGCCCAGAGCCTCAACCACCAGAGCCATCGTCGATGCAGTCCCCATGGTGTTGCAGTGGCCCTTGCTGCGAATCATCGATGATTCAGAAGCGGTGAATTCTTCTTGGGAAAGAGTACTGGCTCGGACCTCCTCGGAAAGGCACCAAACATCGGTCCCACAGCCGAGCGGCTCGCCCTGGAACGTTCCAGTGAGCATGGGACCGCCCGGCACAACCACTGCAGGCAGGTCGACGGATGCTGCGGCCATGAGCAACGATGGGATCGTCTTGTCGCATCCACCTAGCAGCACCACGCCGTCAATCGGATTAGCTCGAAGCATCTCCTCGGTTGACATAGCAGCCATGTTGCGCCACAACATTGCAGTTGGACGCACCTGGGTTTCGCCTAGCGAGACGACTGGGAGCTCGAGTGGAATTCCTCCTGCTTCGTACACTCCGTTGCGTACAGACGCGGCGATTTCGTTGAGGTGAGCGTTGCAGGGCGTGAGGTCTGAAGCAGTATTTGCGATAGCGATCTGAGGACGGCCACGGAACCCGTCGTCGGGTACGCCTCTTCGCATCCAGGCTCTGTGGATGTAGGAATTGCGTCCCTCACCGTCGTACCAAGTGCTGCTTCGTAGCTTCACCGATACCTCTTCGGGTGGTGTGACCATTACTCCTCCGCTACTCCTGCGGGTCTTTTGATGCGAGTCGTGAGGCACCTTAGCCTGACGTGCATTGCATCTCGCTTCGCAAGTCGCGCGAAGATGCTCTTTGGAGAAGGTGAGGCGCTAGTGAGGATCGACGACAGGGAGCGAGTGTTGTTGGTGTCGGGAGATTCTCACGCAGGACCGACCCTTGAAGCCTTGCGGGAGTACTGTCCAAAGGCTCACCTCGGTGCTTTCGATGACTTCAGGAACAGTCCAAGAGTCGAGACGGTGCGCTCCCGCGCCAGGCAGGGTCCGGGCAGGTACCTCAATACCAAGGGTCACAACGATCCCGACGCGCGCCTCGCCGACATGGATCGTGATGGCATCGCCGCAGAGATAATCTTTCACAACAGCTTCAACGGCGAGCCGATGCCCTTCGACGACATCGGTTGGCCCGAACCGGATAATCCAAGTTTGGCAGGGGTGGGGTTCCGGATCTACAACCGGTGGCTGGCTGATTTCTGCGCTCGCGCACCCGAACGACTCATCGGTGTGGCTCACCTGCCGCTATGGGATCTCGACTCCTCGATAGCTGAGGTGTTGTGGGCCGCGGAACACGGGTTTCGCGCCCTGAACTTTCCCAACGCCCGTCCGTTCTGGTCCCAGTACAACGAACCGTACTGGGATCGCTTCTGGGCAGTAGTTGAGGAGACCGGGTTGGCGCTGGTGACTCACGCAGGCGCCGCTACCGATCCCGCGGTGCGAGGCGTGGCCGGGACACCATTGTTGCTGATAGAAGCAGGCGGAGCCTTCAATCGCCGGATGATCGCCCGCATGGTTCTCGGGGGAGTATTCGAGCGTTTCGGTGGTCTCAAGCTGGTAATGACAGAACAGCCCGGAGTGTGGATCCCTTCCACTCTGGTGGACCTCGACTCTGCAGTTATGGCCCCTCTGCCAAGCAGCGGGGAGCTGACCAAGAAACCAAGCGAATATTTCAAGACGAACGTTTTCGTCGCCGCCAGCTTTGTTGCTCCCTTCGAAGTTGAAGCCGCGGTGGGGGACTGGTGGTGGACGAACCTCATGTGGGGCCGGGACTATCCACATCCTGAAGGCACTTGGCGCTATAGCGAAGACCTCGATGAGACGCCGATGACCCACCTTTCGCTGCGCCACGCAATGGCTGGCACACCCGAAGACATGGTACGGGCGATCGTCGGCACCAACGCAGTGCGCGTCTATGGACTTGACGGACAAAAGCTCTCTGCAATAGCGCAGGACATCGGCCCGAAGATGAGCGAGATCACGACTCCGCTGGACGCCGTCCCAGACCTGTACGGTCCGGAGCGCCAGGGATACGGCTACTTCGCGTTCAGGACTGTCGGACCATACGCCTGAATCGGCCGCTCGACACAGTAGCCCCGATGTTGGGAGGCCAACTGAGAATCAAGCAAATCTCAAGCGAGAGGGCCGGCCACTGACTCCACCGCGCTAACCAGGGCCTCCTCAACAAGAAGTTGTTCGGCTGCATGAAGTTCAGGTGACAGCCAGCGATCAGCACCGGGACCCCGAACCTGGGTTCGCAGAAGTTCTAGAGCGGCAGCAGTGGCGTCTGCTGGCGCTAGCGGAGCGCGTAATTCGGTGGCCCTGGCGGCGGCAACCCATTCGACTGCGAGAATCCGCCGGAGGTTTTCGACAACGCGACGGAGCTTGCGCGCGGCACCCCAGCCCATCGATACATGGTCCTCTTGCATTGCTGAGGTCGGTAGAGAGTCGACCGAGGCGGGGGAGGCCAGAAGACGGTTCTCGGCGCACATAGCGGCAGCAGTGTATTGGCCGATCATGAGACCGCTGTCGACACCAGGATCGTCAGCCAAAAACGGTGGGAGTCCGTGGGAACGCGCCGGGTCGAGTAGCCGGTCGAGCCGGCGTTCGGCTATGGCGCCTGTTTCGGCCAACGCGATCGCCAGAAAATCGGCCGCCATAGCGACCGGAGCCCCGTGGAAATTGCCGCAGGACTCGACCCGTCCGTCGGGCAGCACCATCGGATTGTCGATAGCTGAAGCGAGTTCTGACTCAGTGACTTCGTTGACGAATCCGAGCGTGTCACGCGCCGCTCCGTGCACCTGCGGAGTGCAACGCACGGAATAGGCGTCCTGAACCCGATCATCGTCGCTGCGGTGGCTGGCAACGATCGGTGACCCCGACAGCATGGCCCGGAGGTTGGAAGCACTCGCTTGCTGACCCCGATGGGGTCGGAGCGCCAAGATGTCGGCGGCGAAGGCTCTATCGGTAGCCAGGAGGGCTTCGACACTGCAGGCTGCGACGATGTCAGCCACGGTGAGTAGGTGCGAAGCGTCGTGGACCGCAAGACACAGCATCGCCAGAATGCCGTCGGTGCCGTTGGTGAGCGCTAGGCCCTCCTTCTCTGCTAACTCCAAGGGTTCAATCCCGGCGTGGCTCAATGCCGTTGCGCCGCTGATTGTGCCATCGTCGGTGAGTACGGTGCCTTCACCCATGAGTACCAGCGCGGCGTGGGCCAATGGGGCGAGATCGCCGCTGGCGCCGAGCGAGCCGTGTTCGGGAACGAGCGGAACGATCCCAGCGTTGATCAGTTCTACCAGTGTCTGGGCGACCAAAGGCCGAGTACCTGAAGCTCCGAGCGCCAAGGTCCGAGTTCGCAGAAACATCATGGCCCGAACGACCTCGGCTTCGACTCCGGGACCCATGCCGGCCGCGTGGGAGCGAATCAGCGCGCGTTGCAGATCCGCGCGTCGACGGGGTGGGATCGCGGTGTTGGCCAAGGCGCCGAAACCCGTAGATACCCCGTATGCGGGGTCCCCGTCGGCGAGACGTTCAACGATGCCGCGCGACACCGCCATCCGCTGGACCGCCGTTTCGCTCAGTTGGACGGGTTCGCCGCGGCGGGCGACCGCGACGACTTGATTGATCGTGACTCCAGCCCCGTCGAGTTCCACGGTCATCGTGAAGGTCTCTCGGGTGCAAAGAGAGCGAGTGATATATCTACCGCGACATCCGCAATTGCCTCAGCTGCGACATGCAATCGTTCCGAAGCAAGGCGATCAGCGGGGCCCAGCAACGACAGGGCACCCACAACCTGCGATGAGCCGTGGATGGGTGCCACTACGGCTGTTACGTCGGGTTCGATGGCTCCGGTATTGAAATGCAAATCAGGTCGTGACCCAGGTGTCTGGGGGGACGCGAGGAGAGCTTCTCCAACCGCGGTTCCGTCTAGTGGAACCGATCTGCCGACCCAGCCGACGTGGCGAATAGCTCGTCGACTCTCGGCGGTGGCTATGTAGACCGCCTCGTCACCGTCTCGTACAGCCAGATATGCAGATTCTTCGGTGTCCTCAACGAGTCTCTCAAGCCCCGGCTGCGCTGCTGTAGTCAGTCGGGCGTAGGGGCCCCGCTGATGCGAGACCAGCGCCATGCGCACAAAGGCTGGTCCTACTGAGTACCAACCTTGGTCGTCTTTGATCAGAAAGCCCTGATTCGTCAACAGGCGTAAGTGGCGTAACGCCGTGCTTGTGGGTAGGTCGGCTTGGGCGGCAGCAGCCGTGAGGCTGATTGCGCCGCTGCTCGCCACAGTATCGAGGAGGTTCAGCACCCGTTCAGCAGAGCGCGAGCTATGCAGTGTTGAAGAAGAGCTTTGGTCAGATGGGTCAGGAGTTGAGATCATAAGTATTTCATTACCTGAAACTTGATGTTATTACTTGGCATCATAGGCAAGTTGTTGCTACGATGCAACCGTCTCCGCTGCAGGCCGATGACACAGGGAGCCGCTATCGCATGAGCACCACCCCAAGACAGAGTTCAAGAGCACCGCAAGGAGGTGTGGCGGCCCCGACAGGTTCTGCGTTGACTTGCCGCAACTGGCCTCAAGAAGCTGCCTTCCGGATGCTCCAGAACAACTTGGACCCTGACGTAGCCGAACGTCCCGACGACCTCGTCGTATATGGGGGCACCGGCCGGGCCGCACGCTCTTGGGACGCCTACCACGCCATGATTGATTCGCTCACGACACTCGCCGACGACGAAACAATGCTCGTGCAATCGGGCAAACCCGTTGGGGTCCTCCGTACTCACGAGTGGGCGCCCCGAGTGCTGATCGCCAACTCCAACCTCGTCCCCGAATGGGGCACATGGGACGAGTTTCGGCGCCTTGAACACCTCGGCCTGACGATGTACGGGCAGATGACAGCCGGCTCGTGGATCTACATCGGGACACAGGGAATCCTGCAGGGCACCTATGAATGCTTCGCAGCCATCGCCCGCAAGCGCTTCGGTGGTTCGTTGGCGGGCACCCTCACCGTCACGGCGGGTCTGGGCGGCATGGGCGGCGCTCAACCGCTGGCGATCACCATGAACGACGGTGTGGCACTATGCATCGAAGTTGATCCCGAGCGTGCCGCCCGCCGCGTACAGACCCGCTATCTCGACATCGTCACCGACGACTACGCCAAAGCCATCCGAATTTGCGAGCAAGCGGTCGCGGATCGGCTTGCGCTGTCGGTTGGGCTAGTCGGGAACGCCGCCGACTTGTTGCCGAGACTCTTGGCCGACGGGGTGGCCGCCGACATCGTCACCGACCAGACCTCTGCGCACGACCCGTTGTCCTATATCCCCAACGATCTAGCCCCCGAAGCAGTCGAGGAGATGCGCACCAATCAACCCGACGAGTTCATCCGCCGCTCCCGAAACGCCATGGCCACTCATGTCGAAGCCATGGTCGGCTTTCTCGACGCCGGGGCAGAGGTGTTCGACTACGGCAACAGCCTTCGCGCCGAAGCCGCGCTTGCAGGCTACGACCGTGCCTTCGATTACCCCGGATTCCTCCCCGCGTATATCCGACCGCTCTTCTGCGAAGGCAAAGGTCCGTTCCGCTGGGTGGCACTGTCGGGGGATCCAGCAGACATCGCAGCCACCGACCGCGCCGTGCTTGCTGAATTCCCCGAAGATGAAGGCTTGGCTCGATGGATCAAGCTGGCGGCCGATCGGGTGGCCTTCCAGGGTCTGCCCGCCCGAATCTGCTGGCTGGGCTATGGAGAGCGCCACCGCTTGGGGTTGCGTTTCAACGAGATGGTCCGCTCAGGGGAACTCTCAGCGCCCATCGTGATCGGTCGAGACCACCTCGACTCAGGTTCGGTCGCCTCGCCCTACCGTGAGACCGAGGACATGCTCGACGGCAGCGATGCCATCGCCGACTGGCCCCTGCTGAATGCCTTGGTCAACACCTCCTCAGGCGCTTCCTGGGTCAGTATCCACCATGGCGGTGGTGTCGGAATCGGCCGCTCGATCCACGCCGGACAAGTGAGCGTCGCCGATGGGACTGACCTAGCCGCACAAAAGCTCGAGAGGGTCCTGCTCAACGACCCCGCAACCGGAGTGATGCGGCACGCAGATGCCGGCTACGAAGAGGCTCGCTGCGTGGCTACCGAGCGTGGCGTCCAGATACCCATGTCCGACAAATCGCGGCAATCGTCGCCGCTAGGTTGAGGAAGCACTTGCGATGACGGTACGAGAAATACTCTCTATCGGACATCCGCTCCTGCGAACTCCGGCGCTTGATGTCTCCCCAGACGAAATCGCCTGCGAGCGCGTACAGGGCATTGTCGACGACCTTGTTGACACGATGCGCGACGCCAACGGGGCTGGACTTGCAGCCAATCAGATAGGCGAGACCTGTCGGATCGTGGTTCTCGAAGTGAACGACAATCCCCGCTATCCCTATAAACCGCCGATCCCCTTGACGGTGGCCATCAATCCTGACTTGGAAGTGTTGGACACCGAGAGGGTAGTCATCAACGAAGGGTGCTTGTCGCTGCCGCTGCGCGGTGATGTGGAGCGCTTCGTCAATGTTCGTGTCCGCTACTTCGATCGGCACGGGACCGAGCACTGTGAGGAGGTACGCGGCCTAACCGCTGGTACTTGGCAGCACGAATGCGATCATCTCGACGGCATCCTTGTTGTTGACCGTGCCGACCCAACCACGCTGAGCACCTGGGACGAGTTCGAGCGACACCACCGTGATGCGTTCATCGAGCGCATCAGCCGATTCGTGGCGGAGACAGGCTCGTGAGCAAGCGCTACTGGTGCGAGTCGGCTTGGCTTGGTGGCGACAAGGTCACCGCGGGCGTCCTTTTGGACATCGAAGACGACCGGATCACAGATATTTCACTCGAAGTGGCCTCGCCGCCCAGCAATGCCACTCAACTCAGTGGCGTAACGATCCCGGCGCTCGCCAATGCACACAGCCATGCCTTTCATCGAGCATTGCGGGGCCGCACCCACCAGGAGCGGGGCACCTTCTGGACTTGGCGCGACCTGATGTATCGGGTTGCTGGGAACCTTGACCCCGACAACTACTACCGGCTGGCCCGTGCGGCCTTCGCGGAAATGGCACTCGCCGGAGTCGGGGTGGTCGGCGAGTTCCACTACCTGCACCACCAGCAATGCGGAAGCCCCTACGACGATCCCAATGCAATGGGGATCGCGGTGGCGGCGGCTGCGGCCGATGTTGGGATCAGGTTGACCCTGCTCGACACCCTTTACCTGCGCGGCGGACTCGACCCCACAACAGCCAGCGGATACGCGCCGATTCGTCCCGAACAGGCTCGCTTCAACGATCGCGACGCCACAAGCTGGGCTGGCCGGGTCGACGACCTGGCTGGGACGGTGTCGAACCCCACACGCAAGGTGGGAGCGGCAGTGCATTCGGTCCGCGCTGTTGACCCGGCATCTATCGAGACGGCAGCGGCCTGGGCCCGGCAGAACAATGCGCCACTGCATGTTCATGCCTCCGAGCAGCCCGCGGAGAACCAGCAGTGTCTCGCAGTTCACGAATGCACTCCCACCGAGTTGTTTGCTGAAGCCGCAGGACTCGGTCCCAATGTGACGTTGGTCCACGCAACCCACACCTCAGATCACGACATCTCCTTGATCGGCGAAGCAGGGGCGAATTGCTGCTTGTGCCCCACGACCGAGCGCGACCTGGCTGACGGTATAGGCCCGGCCGCGGCGCTTTTTGCTGCCGGGTCTTCGCTATGCGTGGGCTCAGACTCCAACGCAGTCGTCGACATCTTCGAGGAGACTCGGGCGGTTGAACTCCACCAGCGCACAACCACACTTGAGCGAGGTGTGCTCAGAACCGACAC
This sequence comes from Candidatus Aldehydirespiratoraceae bacterium, assembly GCA_965249055.1. Taxonomy (GTDB): domain Bacteria; phylum Actinomycetota; class Acidimicrobiia; order Acidimicrobiales; family Aldehydirespiratoraceae; genus VXYK01. The sequence continues at coordinate 2,600,969 of CBDFKX010000002.1, forward strand.
GCTGGCGACAATGGCCACCGCCGGCGGATACCGAGCGCTTGGTTGGGGCGAGGGAGGAACCTTGAAGCCAGGATCACTGGCTGACTTTGCGACGGTCAACCTTGATTCGGTGCGACTGGCGGGCACTGACACCGACAACGCTCTCGCCTCGGTGATCTATGCAGCTACCAGCGCCGACGTTAGCTGTCTCGTAGTCGCGGGCGCACCGGTAGTCGTGAACGGACTCCACAAATCCATCGATGTTGGCGCCGAACTCGCCGCAGCCATCTCAGAGGTAACAGCACAATGACGCTCGTGATCGACAACATCTCCGAACTGATAACCAACGTCCCAGACCTGGGAGCCGGCCCGCTCGGGGTCATCAAGGATGCGTCGGTTGTTGTTGACGGTGATGTGGTGCTGGCGGTGGGCCGCGCAGGAGCACAGGCCGACGAACGACTGGACGCAGGCGGCCGTTGCGTGCTGCCTGGTTTCGTAGACTCCCACACCCATCTCGTGTTCGCAGGCGACCGTGCCGAGGAGTTCACCAGACGCATGGCCGGTGAACCCTACGACGGCGGAGGGATCCGAGTGACAACTGAGGGCACTCGGGCCGCGGGACGCGCCGCATTGCGGGCTTCTCTTGAACGTCGGCTCATCGAGGTGCACCGGGCCGGCACGACCACAGTGGAAATCAAGTCTGGTTACGGTCTGTCGGTTGCGTCTGAGGCCGAATTGACCTCGCTGGCCGCCGAGGTGACCTCAGAAAGCACCTTCCTGGGAGCGCACCTAGTCCCGAGTGAATATCAAGACCGAGCAGACGACTACGTCGAGGTGGTGTGCGGACCGATGCTTGACGCCGTACGAGACCATGTCCGCTGGATCGACGCGTTCTGCGAGACAGGGGCTTTCGACGCAGACCAATCACGCGCCGTGCTCGAAGCCGGTAGAGGGGCCGGTCTGGGTCTACGTCTCCATGCCAACCAACTGGGTTACGGACCCGGAGTCCAACTCGGTGTGGAGTTGGGCTGTGCTTCGGTTGACCATTGCACGTACCTGTCCGACGACGACATCGAGGCATTGGCCGCTAGCGACACCGTCGCCACCTTCTTGCCAGCGACGGATTTCTCGACCCGCCAGCCCTATCCGAACGCTCGACGCGCCATCGACGCCGGCGTCAAGGTCGCCATTGCCTCGAACTGCAACCCAGGATCCAGCTACACCACTTCGTTGTCGTTCTGCATCGCTCTGGCTGTGCGCGACATGCACATGACCATCGACGAGGCTCTTGCCGCGGTGACCACAGGCGGCGCGGCGGCGCTGCGCCGCAACGACCTTGGGCGGATCATTGAGGGCGCTCCAGCGCACCTGACGATTCTGGACGCTCCGAGCCGACACCACCTCGCCTACCGACCGGGCGTCCCGCTGATATGGCGAACACTCGGCGCCGACTACCGAATCCCGTCCACTAACGAACAACCCAACGAATGAAGCAAAACAGGAGAACAAATGACCATCAATGTCCCCAATCCAACAGGGCACAACCAGTGGTATCCCTTCGCCAACCGTCCACTACCCCCCGAGGTAGACGGGAGAGTGGCCAACCCTGCGGTGATTCCGGTGTTCGACACCGTTGAGCTGCCTACAAGCGCACGCTTTGTGGTGGTCGGTGCCGGAGTCCACGGGCTGTCGAGTGCCTACCACCTAGCCATGTACTTGGAACGCTCCGGCAAGGGCAAAGGCAGCGACGTAGTGCTGATAGACAAACAAGGTCCAGGTGCTGGAGCTACGGGCCTGGCCTGCGGTTGCATTCGCAACCTCTATATGACCGAACCCCTGCATGCGATCTTGAGGGCCAGTGTGGAAGTCTGGGAGTCCGATCCCGTCAACTTCGGTTTCCAGCAAGTCGGCTACGTCTCGGTGGGGGAGGCTAATCAGGAAGCCGACTACATCAAGCTCCAGGCGTCGCAAGCGGCGAGTGGGTATCCCTCGAACCTTTACACCGGCTCAGAAGCTCACGCGTTCCTGACCGGTCTATGGCCCGATTTCAAAACCGAGAACTGCGATGTGGTGCTACACGAACTCCGCTCGGGCTACGCCGGCACCCATATGGCGGTATGGGGACTCGATCAGAAGTGTCGGCAATGGGGCGTGCAGCGCGTTTATGGCACCAGCGTCACCGGCTACACCCTTGACGCGTCGGGTTCGGTCACCGCAGTCGAGACCGACCAAGGTTCAGTGACCTGTGAGCAAGTGGTGGTGGGCGCGGGAGCGTGGACTCCCGAGCACTGGGAGTGGCTGGGTGGCCCATCGCATATCGATGTCGGATACCCCGACGGTCACGTCGAGAAGCAGATGGACATGTGGACCTACTGGCGCTTGCTGGAAGGCGAAGTGCTGTTGCCGGAGGGTGTTGATTTCCGCACCGCCAGCTACCGGGATTCGCCCGTGTTGCACGTCGAGCTTATGAACACTCCCGTATACGGCGAAGACAACACTTTGCTCAAAGACAACTTCTACTCCTACGTGCGCTACGCGGCCGAACGAGTGGGTGCCCCGGGCCTTCAGGGCGGGACGATTCCCGTGAAGATCGGTCCCAAAGCAGCCGTTGAACCCTACGGCCACCTCAACGACGTGTACCAGGCCGAACAGTGGTTTGCCGACTACTACTGCGCCACTCTCGGGATGCTATTCAAGAGGCTCGAGAACCTGCGGCCCTACTTCAAGGAGCGTCGCAACGGCGGGATCGGAGCATTCACCCCCGACAACGTGCCGGTGTTCGACCACGTGGCCGACAATGCTTGGGTGATCGCCGATTCCAACCACGGGTTCAAGATGATCGGTGTGGGCAAATTAACCGCCCAGATGCTCGTGTACGGTAAAAAACCAGACGAGTTGAAGTCCTTCACGCTTGAGCGCTACCGCACCGGCAACGCCTTCGGAGACCGCAACTCCAACTGTCCCTGGGTCTAGTAAGGTCATCCTCAACGGGAGGATGATGCATGACCCGCTAGTGGACCTGGCCGAGGAAGCAGTCACACTCGTCGGCGATTGGCTTGAGGAAGCGGACGCCCTAACAACCCGCCAGGAACGCAATTCCGTTCGACAAATGGCCGGCGTAGTCGCCGACCCGGTGGGCATGAAGTTCACGATGCGATTCGTCGACCGGGTTGTAAGACCTGAGAATCATCGCGTCGCTGCTCAGCAACTCGCCGCGCTGGTAGCGCAAGACCGCCTACCAGACTTCTTGTCGCCGTTTGATCGGGGCCTTCTCAAAGTTGGAGCAAGACTCGCGCCTCGACTGCCCGGGGTCGTCATGCCTTTGGCCAACCAGCGCATGCGCAACTTGATCGGGCATCTTGTCGTAGACGCCGAACCCGATGCCATGTCAGAACACTTCGGACATCGAAAGAATCAAGGTTTCCGCTTGAATGTCAACCTCCTTGGAGAGGCTGTGTTAGGGGATGCTGAGGCGCAGACGCGCCAGGCTGACGCGCTGAGGCTCCTTGAACAGGCCGATATCGACTATGTCTCGGTGAAACTGTCCTCGATCGTTGCTCAACTCAACTACTGGGACTTCCAGGGGTGTATCAACCGGGTAACGGAGCGACTCAAACCCATATTCGTGAAAGCTAAAAAGACCCGGCCGGCGACATTCGTGAATCTCGACATGGAGGAGTATCACGATCTAGAACTCACGCTGGCTGTGTTCACAATGCTCCTCGACGAGCCCGAGCTTCACACCCTCGATGCAGGTGTCGCGATACAGGCCTACCTGCCAGATTCGCTCGATGCTCTCACCAAGCTCGAGGCATGGGCCACTCAGCGCCATCAGCGAATAGTCGCTGGACAAACGGGTGGCACGGTGAAGGTGAGGTTGGTGAAAGGCGCCAACCTGGCGATGGAAAGAGTGGACGCGGCGATTCACGGCTGGGAGCAAGCCCCGTATCGCACGAAAGCTGAAACCGACGCCAACTTCAAACGCTGCCTTGACTGGTTGTTTCAACCCGACCGGCTCTGTGGGGTCAAGGTCGGTGTCGCGACTCACAATCTGTTCGACATCGCGTTCGCCAAGCTTCTAGCCGAAACCCGTGGCGTCGTAGATCGGGTTGAGTTCGAGATGCTCGAAGGCATGGCTCCAACGCACGCGCGGTTGGTTCGCCGACAGCAATCAGGTCTGCTTCTTTACACTCCGGTAGTCTCCGCTGAAGACTTCGATGTTGCTATCAGCTATCTGTTCAGGCGTCTTGAAGAGAATGCTGCCGACGAGAACTTCCTCCATCAACTCCTCTCGATGAGTTCCAACGGCGGATCGATCAGCAACGAAGCCGAGCGATTCAGAGTTTCGGTGCGGGACCGGAACTTGGTTGGCTCGACTCCTCAACGCACCCAGAACCGACTCGTCGAAGTGCACGAAGAGGTGGGGGAGGCTTTCCACAACACTGCCGACACCGACCCTGCTTTGAGGGCAAACCGCCTTTGGGCCCAATCGGTAGTGGCTCAGGCAGCAGTTTCGATAAGCGCACCGATCGCGACGAGCAACACGGAGATCGACCGAATCGTCGGACGGGCTAAGGCGGGCCACGATCATTGGCAACGCCGCAGCGCCAGCGACAGACGACAGAAGCTTCATGAGGTGGCCAATGAACTAGCTGAGCGTCGAGGTGATCTTGTAGCGGCGATGGTGAATGAAGCACGCAAGACCTTCGGCCAGGCCGATCCAGAAGTATCGGAGGCAATCGATTTTGCCCGCTACTACGCGGACCGAGGTTTGGACCTTGAGACCCCTACGTCTGCTTCTTTCACTCCGCTTGGCGTTGTTTGCGTGGTACCACCATGGAATTTTCCGGTTGCGATCCCCACGGGTGGGGTAACCGCGGCTCTGGCCGCGGGCAACGTCGTTGTGTTCAAGCCGGCCCCGGAATCTGTGCGTTGTGCTGAGATCGTGGCGGAGTGTTGTTGGAGCGCGGGGATTCCTCCAGACGTGCTGCAATTCGTGCGCGTTCCAGAAGATGAGGTTGGCCGACACCTCATAGCTCACGACGGACTCGATGCGGTGATTTTGACGGGGGCCTATGAGACAGCCGAGCTGTTCAGAAGTTGGAAACCCGACCAGCCAATTCTGGGCGAGACCTCAGGCAAGAATTCCCTGGTGATCACCTCAAACGCCGATGTTGATTCAGCTGTTGCGGAGTTGGTCGCATCTGCGTTCGGGCACAGCGGTCAGAAGTGTTCGGCAGCGAGCCTGGCGATATGCGTTGGTGATGTCTACGACTCGCAGCGTCTTCGGCGTCAGCTAGTTGACGCAGCTTCGAGTTTGCGAGTCGGTCCGTCAAAGGACTTGGCGACAACGATGGGACCTCTGATCCGCGAGCCGGACCGGAAGCTCTTGCGTGGACTGACACAGCTTGTTGGCAACGAAAGTTGGCTGCTCGAACCGCATCGGTTGGGACCCGCAACTTGGACACCCGGGATTCGCACTGGTGTGCAAGAAGGCTCATGGTTCCACCAAACGGAATGCTTCGGACCCGTCCTCGGTCTCATGAAAGCAGAGACTCTTGGCGAGGCCGTACGTTTGCAGAACGCCACTCCGTTTGGTCTGACAGGAGGGATATTCTCCCTCGATGACTCCGAAATCGCCTATTGGCTTGAGCACGTTCAGGTCGGAAACGCTTACATCAATCGTGCTATCACCGGAGCGATCGTTCGGCGTCAACCTTTTGGCGGTTGGAAACGATCCTCGATCGGGCCCGGAGCAAAAACCGGGGGTCCGAACTACATACAGCAATTGGGGTCTTGGAAACCCCTTGGGTTGAACCTCAACGATGCCGACTGGTTGGAGAGAGCAGTCAGGAGCGATGACGATGCATGGCGCACCGAGTTCTCGACCGAGCACGACCCGAGTGGGCTTTTCTGCGAGTCCAACCGGTTTCGCTATCGCCCGCTGGACAGGGTGGCGGTGAGGGTTGAAGCAGAAGCCAGTCAACTGGAGCGGGATCGTGTGCTCAGAGCGGCTGAGCGTTGCGGGGTTGATGTTGTGGTGTCTGACGGTTCGCTTGAGTCAGCTGAGGCATTCGCGGACCGCTTAGATGAGCTGAACGTGGAACGCGTGCGCCTGCTGGGAACGGTCCATCCGGCGATCCGAGATGGCGCCAACAACTTGGGGATACATGTCGCGTCCGATCCTGTAACAGCCGAAGGCCGGATTGAGCTGCTCCACTATCTGCGCGAACAAGCAATCAGCGAGACGACTCACCGCTACGGAAACCTGCTGTAATGCGGCCTAGTCCTCCACCCAGACCCACCGCCCAGAAGGCGCGGCTACCCCAATTGGTCGTTCCATGCATTGAACATCCAAATGGATTGGCAACAGGTGGCGCACATAGAAGGCATGGATGGTGATTGTGGGCGTGACTAGATCCTGGTAGCGCTTGATCTCCACTCGCGGGTCCTTCTCTTGCCAGGCTTCGCACTTGGCCAGCACGGCGTCCACCTCGTCGCGGCTGTCGCAGAGCACCCCGAGATGATCGAACGGCGGTGGAGTCATAGGCTGGCGATGCTCAAGCAGCAAGATGAATTGGCTGGTTACAGAATCGGTTGACAGCAACAACCCGGTTTGTTTGAGAATCTGGGTGTCGGTTGCTGTCCACCCGAACACATCACCGAAGAACTCCCGCGCCTCGGCCCGGAACTCATCTGTGAGCGTGCCGGGGGGGAGCGTCAGTTCCATGTGGTTGAACCGCATATTGCCCATACCCCAGCGTACTTAGTCGTCGTCGATGACGGTAATGGCGTCTTCGGGGCAGTTGGCGGCACCCAACAGTGCTCGGTCTTTGAGTGCTAGTGAAATCGGGTGGACTTGCTCCTGGCAGTAGCCGTCGTCATCTGGTTCGTAGACGTCGGGGGCGAGCGTGTAGCAGCGGCCGTGTCCTGTGCATCTGTCGGGGTCAACGAAGATTCTCACTGGGTCTCCTTTCATCGCGGCTCCGAAGGTCGATTGGTGCCGAACATGTGGTCGACAACGGCCGCTATTGGCGGTGGTTGAGCGTTGGTGAGTGATTCCAGGGTGAATTCGACTTGGGTTTCTTCGGGGTTGGCACCGGGGATGACTGTGGCCATGAGTTGGCAAGGTACTGAGGTCAAGGCGGTGAAGGTGACTTGCAGGATCCCCGCTTGGGGGTCCAGATAGCTCAGTTCACCCAGTCGCTGGCCCAACTCGCACAGGTGGGCGAACACATCTCCCGGCGGTAGCAGCAGCACCAGCCTCTCGTTGCTCGGGGCTCCCGCCGGTGTGCTGGTGGAGCGAACCTTAGTCGGCGCTGCGTGCTGCAACCATGCGTACGCCTCGGTGAGCCGGGCGGCCACAGCGGTGTCACCGCCCACATCTGGATGAGCCTTGCGAATCAGCTTGCGGTAAGCGGCGGAAATGTCTTCCTTCTGCGCGTCATGCTTCAACCCCAGTGTCTTGAGCGCGATGTCTCGGTTCACCTACCCAGCCTAGATCTGGTCCGTGTCACACGCTGAGGTTCTCAATCTCGGCGACCAACAACGGCAGTACTTCTTGCCAGTCGCCGACGATGCCAGCATCCGCGTGTTCCCAAGCGGGCGCGGTTGGATCGTTGGTGATAGCCAGCACTGAAGAGGCACCTCGGACACCCACGGTGTGGTTGAATTTGCCGCTGGCGCCGATCATGACGAACAGCCGTGGCGCAATACTGCGCCCTGTTATACCGATCTGGCGAGCGTGGGGCATCCAACCGTTGTCGGTGACTTTGCGGGTGCAGCCCAGTTCAGCATTGAGGAGTCTGGCTAGAGGATCGAGCTTCGGATAGTCCGCCGGGTCAACTCCTTGGCCCACTGCGATGACCGAAGCGGCGTCGGCCAGGATGTCAATGTCGTCGTCGTGGCGGCGGTCGGTCACCTGGACCCGACCTTTCGGGATGACCTCGATATGTTCTTCAGAGGGCACTCTCATCTCGCCGGGGTCAAGGCCTTCCGGCGCGGGTAGCACCCCGGCGCGCACCGTCACCAACTGCACCACGGTACGCGTGTGAACCGCAACAATGAGTTGCCCACCGAAAGCTGATTTCCAGGCCACGAGGCACCCATCGACTACATCAAACTCCACCGCGTCACCGACGAGCCCGGCGTGGAGGTGGGCGGCTACCCGTGAAGCGATCTCTCGGCCAGCGGAGGTGCCCGACGCCAATATCGCCCAAGGCAACCGGTCACCGGCCCAAGTTGCCAACCCAGCTGCGACGTCTTCTTCAATTGCTGTTCCGGCGAGGCGGACGATGTGGTCGGCTCCGTAGGTCGCCAAGAACTCTGCGTCGATGGCGGGACCTGTGGGACCTGTGGATGAGCTGCCCATACTGTCTGGGAGTACTACGGCGGTTGAACCGTTGATCTCGCCTGCTAACAGGCCCGCGGCACCGAGCAACTCTCGCATTAGTTTGTGGCGTCCGGGTTCAGCGAGCACCGCCACCACTCCGCCAGGACCCCCAGGAGAGCGGACAAGCCTCGGCTCGGTGGGCTTCTTGGACGTGTCGAAACCACCCTTTTGGGCGATGATGCGGACAGCGCGGCGGACCTGTTCCTCGAGCGCGAGGCATCCTTCGACGTAGCGCTTTCGGTCCACTGCCAACATTCTGGTTTTGCCGACCCAGGTAGGGCTCCCGGCTTGGCCCCAAGGTCCGGGGCCCAACGTCTCGGCGTCTACGAAACGAATCCGCTCCGCGGGCACCAGAGCCCTGTTGGGTGGAGGGACCTTGCTGGGCTCGCAAAGCCGCTCCGCGCAAGACAGCACCGCCGGAAGTGTGATCTCGCAATCAACCCACTGGTCGTCGAGTTCACAACCCAGGATCAGGCGATCATCGTTGAGGGTGAGAGTCTTCACAGCGGTGGCAAAAGGCAAGTCGAGCAACTCGGCGATCTGTGGAGGCACTTGGCCGGTGTCGGCATCAACGGAGTTCTTGCCGCACATCACCAAGTCGAAAGGACCGTCATTGTTGAGTGCCGCGGCCACAGCTTGAGCGGTTGCCAGCGTGTCCGATCCGGCGAAGGCAGGATCGGTGATCAGCACGGCGTCTATCTCCACATCGCGGTCAAGTCCCCAGGCGACTGCCTCGCGAAGTACGTCCTCGGCGCTCGGTGGGCCCAACGTCAACACGGTGACCGAACAGTCGGATCTCTGCGAGGCAAGCTCGACTGCTTTGGACACGGCCCGGCGACAATAAGCGCTCATCTCCAATTCAGTGCCGCTGCGAATCAGGCGTCCATCTGAACCCAACGCCATCTCTCCAATGGCAGGTACTTGCTTGACGAGCACAGCGATCCGCATAAAGTTCCAAGTCCTTTGTTTACGGTATCTTTGCTAGCGACTCATGGTTGTCGGGGAGTCGTTCAGCGAGCGGTTCCTTGCCCTCTGACACTCAACGTAACCGTTTCAGCAGCTTCGCGTTCAATGCGCCGCGGGTGACGCGCCGGCGCGTAGCACCCCCTGGTTACGCGCCGCGGCAGGGCAACAAGGGTGAAGAGCAAATGTATCACTTGTAATACAGCTAGGTCATGGAGGAAGTGGCTATCCGGTAGCTTCGCAATCATTGGGGGTGATGTCGTGGACCGCGTGCAGGCGGGTCAACGACTCACAATTGCTCGGTCTGGTCGCCCGGTGGCGGAACTGCGTCCCTTGCCTCCTCAGACGCTCGATGCCTCAACATTGCTTAAACGTTGGCGTCACCTTCCGGTCGTTGGCCCCGGGCGACTTCGGTCCGACATTGATGATGTGATGGACCCGTCATTGTGAAAAGCGAGTACCAACACGACCGCGGTTTGCTCAACGCCAACGCGGCGGTCGGCTTGCCGCAAATCACTGACGCAGGGGTGCTACCCGCGGAACCGACCATCACCGCGAGGCTGGGAGCGAGCTTTGGCAGAGCTGGGGGTCGACATGCGGAGGAGTACTCGGTTAGCAATGCCCGTATTTTCATCGTGTTCTATTGAGTTTGAAGATCATTGTCACAGGGGGTGGGTAGAGTTGTATTCATGCAATCAGCCCCTGTTCTTGGTGAAGTGAGCTTCCCCCCGAATCGTGGAGGGTTGGTTTAGGCTGCGTTGGCTAGTTCGTAGTCTATTGGGCTGGTCATGTTGTTGGTGGAGTGGAGCCGTTTTCTGTTGTACCAGGTGTCGATCCAGACGGCGATGTCTCGGCGGGTTTGGTCGCGGGTGCGTCAGCGGCGGCGTGATATCAGCTCGTGCTGGAGGGTCGAGAAGAACGACTCGGCGGCGGCGTTGTCCAGTGCGCAGCCGACGCGTCCCATCGATTGGGTGGTCTTGAGCTTGGCGCAGGCCGCCGCGAACGCGTCGGAGGTATATTGAGAGCCCTTGTCGGTGTGGAAGATCACCCCGGCCACGGCGCCGCCGCGCACCGCGGCGGCCATGTTGAGCGCGTCTGTGGCCAGCTGCGCGGTGGGGTGGCGGTCGGACTGCGCGAAGCCCAGCATCGGCCTGGAGAACAGATCCTCCACGGTGGCGAGGAACACCGGCCCCTCGCCGGTGTCGACCTGTTTGAAGTCGCCGACCCACTTCTCGTCGACGCCGCCGGCGGTGAAGTCCCGCCGCAGCAGGTCCGGAACCGGCGCGGCCCGCTTGTCGGGCCGGGTCAGGCCCCTGCGCCGCTTGGGCGCGCGGCCCTGCAGGCCCTGGCGGGCCATGGACGCCTCAACGGTCTTGTTGGACACCTTGCGGCCCGACCGGTGCAGCTCGGCGCGCACCCTAGGCGAGCCGTAGGTGCCGCCTGAAGCGTCGAAACAGGCTTTGACCTCGGCGTCTAGTTCAGCTCTGCGCCGCTTCGCCGGCGTCGGGGGCCGGTTGTGCCACTTGTAGAACGTCGACGGGGCCACCCCAAGGGCCCGGCACGACACCGCGTGAGGCACGCCGTGGTCGGTCCTTTGGGCCGCGATGTGCGCTGAGACGCTCATCGCGTTGCCTCCTTGACCCAAAGGACCACTGATCGTTTGAGCACATCACGCTCCATCTCCAACTCCGCGCAGCGGCGGCGCAGCCGCACCAACTCGGCCCGGTCATCCGAGCTCAAGCCCTCGGCCTCACCCCGCTCCATTCGGTCTTTGCGGACCCAGTTCCCAAGGGTGCCCGCACCGATCCCGAGATCGCGGGCGATCTCAACGACCGGCCTTCGCGTCTCCTGGACGATCCGCACAGCACCGGCCCTGAACTCCGAGTCGAACTTGCGTCGTGTGTGTGACATAGTGTCTCCTCATAGACGATGTCTCCACGATTCGGGGGGATACCCAGTCCGAAAACGCTCACATCAACACCCGTGACAAACCGTACGCAAACGCTCACATCAAAACCCGTGACAAACCGTACGCAAACGCTCACATCAAAACCCGGTGGCGAACCGCCCGCAACGCTCACATCAACACCCGAGGCGAACCGACCGCAACGCTGGAAGCTGCCTCCAACCCAGTTCTGATCGTCGGAACCACCCCGCCGAGAAAACCGGCGGCAACGCTTGCAGACAAACGGTCTGAGCTTCCCCCTGTTGGCTGGACACTTGGTTTATGCTGCTTGTTCTAGTCGTTGTTGTTGGTGGTTCTCCCATTCTGTGGGGGTCAGGTAGTTGAGGGTGGAGTGGATTCTGTGGGTGTTGTAACGGCCGATCCAGGCGAAGATCTCTCGTCGTGCTTGGTTTCGGGTCGCGAACCGGGTTTGTGTGACGAGTTCTCGTTTCAACGATGAGAAGAACGACTCGGCGATGCTGTTGTCCCAGCAGTTGCCGACCCGGCCAACAGATTGGCGCATGCCGTGTCGGCGTAGCGCGGAGGCGAAGTCACCGCTGAGGTATTGCGAGCCGCGGTCGGAGTGGAAGATAACCCCGGTAGTGCGGCCGCCTCTGGATGCGGCGGCTGTGTTGAGAGCGTCGATGACGAGACGGGCAGGCATATCCGCGGCCATGGAGTAGCCGATGACCCGCCTGGACCCGATGTCTAACACGACAGCAAGGTGCAGCCAGCCCTGGCCCGTTGCGATGTAGGTGATGTCGCCCGCCCACACCGTGTCAGGCCGGCCGGGACCGAAGTCGCGGCGCACCAGATCATCAGGCGTCGAACACACACCAGCGGCTGGTCTGAAGCGGGGTTTGCGCCGCTTATAGATACCGCAGATCCCGTTGACCCGCATCAACCGCTCAACACGTTTGTGGTTCACCCGCCGGCCCTGCCGACGCAGCACGGCGGTCACCCTCGGCGACCCGTAAGCCCCACCGGAGTCGCTGTGGATGCGACGTATCTCATCGACCAGTTCGGCTGTGGCCAACTCTTTGAGGCTAGACCCCCGCGCTTGGCGGTCAGACCAGTCATAAAACGCCTGACGGCCCACACCAGCGATCCGACACGACACTACAGTCGGGAACCCTTCGGCCTTCCGAGAAGCGACCCACAAATAGCGGGTCACTGCCCCGACTCCTGCACCCAGAAGGCCGTCGCACCTTTGAGCAGTTCACGCTCCATCCTCAGCTTCGCGTTCTCCCGACGCAACCGCGTCAGCTCCACACGCTCCTCAGTGGTGAGACCTGGTTTGTCGCCTCGGTCAATACGGGCCTGACGAACCCAGTTCCCCAGATTGTTCGCACCGATCCCCAAATCACGCGCGACTCCAGCGATCGGCCTTTCCCCGTCCAACACCAACGCCACAGCGTCAGCCTTGAACTCTCTACTGAACCGCCGCCGAGTCCTAACCGACAGCTTGTCTTGTTCCATCAATGACATGAATACCTCCTAATCGAGGTGTCCGGCCAAAGGGGGGATGCTCAGGTCCGCAAACCGGTGGTCAGGACCGGCAACAAACGAAATGTCAATCAGACAACAGCGAAGACGACCATCTCAGTCATCTGATTGGGATCGCTGCCGTCGGCACCCTCGTAGTCCCGTACCTTGTTACCGACTCAGAGCTAGAACCAGACGGCTGCGTCAGCCAACTGGGACAACACGAGTAGTACAGCGAGTTCGCTGAGTTGTTCGGCGGCACCCAGAACATCGCCCGTCAAGCCTCCGAAACGACGGTGGGCAACCGCAGCCGTCAACACCACTACGCCAAAGACCGCTCCCAATGCCGCCAACCCCGCCACACCGAGCGAAGCGGCCGCGGCGACAAAGACAACCACCACGACAGTTACCAAACGGCGGGGGAGATGTGTTGTGTAGGCGGCACCCAAGCCGGCCGGCCGGGCCCTCCGCAGCGTCAGCATCAACACCAACGCTGCGGTTCTCCCCAACGCGTGTGCGGCGATCAAGCCAATGAAGGCGTCGGTTCCGCCGATGTTCTGCAAAGCGCCAACCTTGCCAAGGGTCACCAGAACCAATGCCAGCGCCCCGAAGGTACCGACACGGCTATCACGCATGATCTCGAGCCGCTGCTCCTGACTAGCCCCGCCTAAAGCGTCGGCGGTATCAGCTAAACCGTCTTCGTGGAAGGCTCCTGTAACAATCGCGCTAAAAGCGACCGCAAGCAGTGCTGCAGAAAAGGGATCAAGAATCTCGACCAAGCCGAGGTAGGCGACAGCGGTGACCGCTCCGATGACCACCCCCACAAGGGGAAACCAGACGACTGCTGAAGCGAGTTGGTCGTCACTTCGGGGATGCTGACCTCCCGGCAGACGGGTTAGCAAAGCCCAGGCATATCGAAAGCCGGTCATGTCGCCACCACTTCAGGAGGTGCCACAACTTCAGGAAGTGCTAGTTGGTTGGTCATCGGGTACAGCATCGGAGTATTCAGCCCACTCCTCGAAGGTTGCCACGTCTACGACCGCCGCAGCAGCCATCCGGATCAGCGGAACAGCAGCAAGGGCTCCTGAGCCCTCGCCGAGTCGAAGGTCAAGTTCGAGCAGCGGATCAAGATTGAGATGTTCGAGCAGTCGGATATGCCCCGGTTCGGCTGAGCGGTGACCCGCTATGCAATGCCCCAACGCGCCAGGTGTTGCCACCTCCAGGGGCAGCACCGAAGCCGTGGCGATGAAACCGTCGAGGACCACTGGGATCCGTCTTTGCCGCGCCGTCATAACTGCTGCCGCAATGGCCACGAGTTCCGCACCACCGAGCCTCCGTAAGGCCTCCAAAGGTTCCACGGAGCCCACTCGCTCAAGCGCATCTTGTACCACCCTCGCCTTGTTCAACAGACCCTCACCAAACACGCCGGAGCCCGGCCCGACCCAGTCAAGTGCTGTTCCTCCCAGCACCGACGCGGCTATTGCTGCGGCAGGAGTCGTGTTGCCTATCCCCATCTCACCCACGACCAGAAGGTCGCCGTCACATACCTCAACAGCATCTATGCCTACCCGCGCGGCGGCATCGAAACGTTGTGGAGTCAGGGCATCGGTGGTGCGGATGTTGCCGGTCGGATCTCCAACTGCCACGTCGACAACCGAGAGAGTGGCACCGACTTGGCTTGCCAGGACCGACGCGGTGGCTTTGCCTGCTGCGAGAGCCGCCACCATCGCCGCGGTGATGTCTGCGGGGTATGCACTCACCCCCTCGGCTGCAACTCCGTGATCTCCAGCGAACAGCACGGCGTGAGGATGTTCGATCCTGGGTCTGTCGCTGCTGTGCCAACCGGCAAGCCACGCTGCGACACAATCAAGGCGCTCAAACGCGCCAGCCGGGCGCAGCACCTGCGACGCGCGAGTCTCGACGGCCAGCGCTGCTGCCGCATCCGGTGCACTCAGATCCTCTAGCAAGCGGCTTAGCACAGAATCAGACATCGAAATCTGCCATTCGCTCAAGGGGAACCAGCAGGCCACCAACACACAGGTAAGCGGAGTCGGCACGCTGGGCCATGCGTTGATTGATGCTGCCAAGAAGATCTCGGAAACCCCTCGTCAATGCATCGGCAGGGACGATGCCAGACCCCACTTCGTTGCTCACCACATATGCACGTTCACTGCGTTCGGACAGCAGATCAGCGATCCGAACAGTTTCGTCAAGAATCTGCTGGGGTTGGTCGGAGAGCCTGTTGTTGAGCCACAGCGCAAGGCAGTCGACGATGATGGTGTGATCAGCGTCAACAGAGCCAACCGCCCCGAGCAAATCAACTGGCTCTTCTAGCAGCAACCAGTGCTCAGGTCGATCTTGTTGATGGCGGGCAATGCGTTCAGCCATCTCGTAGTCGCCAGCGGTCGCAGTAGCGATGACGGTTACGGGCGTCTCACGCCTCGCTGCGGCATTGACCGCGATAGACGACTTGCCGCTGCGAGCACCACCAGTGAGGAAGGTCAGCATTACGTTGAATCACCAAACCTCTCGTCGACTCGTGCGCAACACGATCGCAAAGAACGGCGCCCCGATAAACGCCGTCACAACGCCGATCGGAAGTTCCGCCGGTTGCAAAATGGTGCGAGCGGTGAGATCGGCTAGAACCATGAACGCTCCTCCGAACAGAATTGAAAGCGGAAGCAACACTCGATGGCTTGCTCCGAAGATCAAACGAACAGTGTGTGGCACGATGATTCCAACAAAACCGATCAGTCCTGTGACAGACACTGCTGCCGCCGCGCCGAGTGAGGAGACGATCACCACGATGCTGCGAATCCTGCGCGGGTTGAGACCCAGCGACGCAGCCTCTTCATCACCAACTGAGAGCACGTCAAGTGCTCGACGATAGCGCAGCACCACCGCTGCGGTCAGCACGAAATAGGGCGTCATCAGGGCCGGCTCGGACCAGCCGGAAGTTGCGATTCGGCCCAAAATCCAAGAGTAGACCTCTCTGATCACATCGGTATTGGACTGCAGCACATACGTCTGGCAAGCAGTGAGAAAGCTAGCCACCGCTACTCCTGCCAGCACCAGCGAAACTGTCGAGTGCCCTCCTAGGTGCCCTGCGAGAAATGACACTCCTACCGCCACTAGAGCTCCAGCAAAAGCAGCTAGAGGGACGGGGTCAGTAAGCCCGGCACCATCGCCTAGTCCTCGCGTGATGGCGATAGTTGCGCCAAGCCCGGCACCAGCGGCGATACCTAGAAGGTACGGATCAGCCAACGGGTTTCGAAAAGCACCCTGGTAGGCCGCTCCGCTAAGCGAAAGCGTCGCTCCTACGAGCAGACCCAGCACCACGCGAGGCAGCCGGATCTTGTCGACGATCGCCTGATGCGTCTCGGAAAGTCCAGAGTCGATATTCACGCCGGGAATACCGTCGAGCAGCTCCATCAGGACACGATCAAACCGCAGGTCAACGGGTCCGATGGTCAGCCCCAAAGTGACAGTCAAAATGATGGCAGCGAACCCGGCCACAGTCGCCTTGACTGTGAGGTGCGATCCCGTGAGGATCTCCTCTTGGCCAAAAGGCGACGGCGACTGGTCCGGTTTCAACATTTACAAATTCCTGAGCGCTTCGGAAATCATCGCTATGAACTCAACAATGCGCGGCCCCCAGCGGCTGGCAATGTCGTCGCTCAACTCAATGACATTGCCGTTTTGTACGGCACTCATCTGCTCCCAACCCGGTCGTTCGGCGACGGTGGCTACGTTTTGTCGGCAGCAGAGCGTGTCAGCCAGGAAGATCAGATCAGGATCGACGTCTACCAGATATTCGTCGCTGAGTTGGGGGTAGCCGAAGGAAGAACCGTCCGCATCGGCGGGATCGGCCACATTATCCAATCCAAACAAGCTATACACCTCGCCAACAAACGTGGAGCTTGTGACCGAATACAGAGTGGGATCCAGTTCGTGGAAGTAGCTGAGGCCACTTGCGTCGGGAGCGCTGGCAACAAGCGACTCTATTTCAGTGTGCATTTGGTTGACGAGGGCACTGGCATCGTCCTGGTGGTCAGTCACGTCGCCGATTTGGAGAATCTGTTCGTACGTATCGTCAATCGAGACCGCTGCGTTCTGAACGACTACCTGGATGCCCAGCGTCTCCAGGGCTGCCTGCAGGTCGCCGCTCGACTGCATCAAAACGATGTCGGGCTCGAAGGCCGCAATGGCCTCCACGTTCGGGCTGAAGCCGTCGAGGTCGGTGACCGGGGCCTCTTCGGGAAAATACGAGTATTGATCGACAGCAACGACTAGATCTCCGGCGCCGACTGCGAACAGCATCTCTGTAGCTGTGGGTGATATCGAAACTATCCGCAGCGGCTCTTCGACGATCTCTTCGGTGTCAGCGTCAGCGGCTGTCTCGTCGGCCGGACTCGCAGTGGTGGAGGTTGTTGTTGAAGTGTCTTGTTCACCTTCAAGGACGGTGTCGTCGTCACCTTCAGGTGCAACCTCGGCGCTGCTTTCGGTGTTGGGTTCGTCAGCTTGTTCGCTTGGCGCACCTTCGCTGACGCTGTCGGTGTCGTCTCCACAGGCAGTGCTGAACAAGAGCAGCGCTAGCAATACGGCTGCTATTCGTTTCATTCGGGTCCTCCTTTTGGCTCGAGGTTGTGGCACGAGCGACAAGAGGATCCGGTCGCACGAGCCGTCCCTTCCTCGAGGGTCGGTTCGTTGGTTCGCTTCGAGGCGTCCGGACTTGTTCTTCTCACCTGAGTGAGTCGACTTCACCGTTGCGGGACAGTGCCGGATTCAAACCGGGCTTCGCTCTGACGAACAGGCGTATCCTACGCGCGATCAACCCAGACGCGCGGGATTCTCCGCTTTGTTTCTTGAATAAGGTCAGGAAACGGTGAGTTGCAGTAGGAGTCGGCCCGAACCCTCTAGTTCGACTTCGAACACCCCCGGAATCTCAGCAGCAAAACTGAAATGCAACGGTTGGCCAACAGCCACAGAGAGCAGAATGTCATAGCCGTGAACGTGAATCTCTTCGGCGGTATCAGAGGTGACCATGATTGCTACATCGGAGTTGAGTTCAACCTCAACTCGCTGATGGCCGCCTACCGGCTCGCCACCGACAACCTCAACGGCGATGGTCTGAGCGGGCTCCATCTCGTCCATTGAACCGTCGTCTTCTGAATCCATGCCGGACATGTCATGCTCATCCGAATCCATCTCCTCCGTGGAGTCGCCGTGGGTGTGTTGATGCCCGTCTGTCTCGGAGCCATCGCTTGTAACCGTGGTTGTCGTGTCGGAATGCTCCTCGTGAGCGCCTTCGGTGTGACTTGGCGCGGTGCTGCTTGGCGCGGGGGTATCTGGCGATGTGGTTCCGGAGTCATCGCCGCAGGCCGCGGCAAAGACGGCCAACGCAGTCGCGAACGTCAAGCATCGCCATGAGAATTCGCGCACGAGAGCAACCCTTTCTTAAAGTCCGCCAGCCCTAAAGGAGTAGGACTGCGCACCCTCAAGGTTAGAGACAGAGAGTTGCAATCACTAACGGCTGCGACATCGCGCTTTATCGATGTCAGTGGACTACAAAGCTCGGTACTGTTGCGGGATGGAAAAGCTTGAGCCGGAGCGTGTTCTGCTTGCAGGAGATACTCACGGCAATGGTCCTTGGGTAGGCACCTTGTGCAAACTGGCGAACCAGCACGGATGCGATGTGATCCTGCAACTCGGTGACTTCGGCTATTGGCCGCACACCGCTAAGGGGCGCCGCTTTTTGGACCAAGTCGACTGGCACGCCGAACGCCACGGGATCAGTTGTGTCTACTGGATCGATGGCAACCACGAAAACCACGACATGTTGGCAGAACTCGAAGCAGACGAAGACAGCTTCGTGACCATCCGCGACCGCTGTCGTTACGCTCCGCGCGGTCATCGCTGGCGTTGGGGCCAAGTTCACTTCGGAGCCCTCGGTGGTGCCTTCTCGATGGATCATCATTATCGAGTTGAAGGCGTGAGTTGGTGGCCCAACGAGATACTCACCGACGCCGATGTGGAGCGTCTCGGTGAGACTCCGCTTGACGTGCTTTTGTCCCATGACGCACCCGAAGGTTCACCGATTCGGAACTTCGAGCTTCGACCACGCGATGAAATGCTCTGCTCACAAGTACGCGAACGAATCCTGCAAGCAGTTAAGGCAACGCAACCCAAACTGGTGGTTCATGGTCATTGGCACCGCCGAACCAGCAGCGAATTGAGTTGGCCAATCGACAGCGACGGAGAATTGGACTGGGCCTCCACCCGTGTGGAGGGTCTCGCCGCCGACAAACAAGGCGACCATCGTGCATGGGCGGTGCTTGACCTGAACCCGCTCAACTTCATCGACGGCCAAGCGCAATCGTCGTAAGCGGCTGCTCGACCGTTCGTTGCTAGTTAATAGTAGAGTGAAGTCAGCCAATCTGAAGTCGGTAAGTGATGACTGCTCCTACACCTCATTGCGAGAAGACCGAAGAGTCGGCTTGGCCAGATGGTCGCTGGATCAGCCCCCGTGAGGACACTCCGGCAGCGGTACTGTATGCGGTGGGTTTGACGACGATGTTGGTTGGCTTCTGGTTGCATGGTCGGGTCGGACTCGGATTCTCTGAGCCGCCCCCCGAATACGGCGGGAATCGGTGGTTGATCGTGGCCATGCTCGGCCTTGCATCGATATGTGTTTACTCATACGCCTACCGCCGCCTGCGATCCCGCGGACTCGACACAATCCAGATGTGGGGGGTGGTGCGCCCTCTGCACGACGCCGAAGCCCGCTCCTACGAGCGCCGACAAATCATACGGGGTTCGGTGGTCGCCGGGTTGCTGGGCGGCTTGTTCGGTGGTCTGTGGGGGGCGCTTGCGGTCGTCTTCGATTTCGATCACTGGATCGCTACCGGCTATGGGAGCTTCCTGCTTCCCGGTGTTGCGATGATCTTGGGAACGTTCGGAGGGTTGTGGATTCGGCGCCGTATCACAGCTCAATACCCTTATGGACGTGTTCGCTATGACTCGGTGGCCTTTGCAGCGAGCTGGATGTCAGGGTTGTTGGCGATCGCAACAAGCTGGACCGCGGGTCGCACTGGAGTGCCGACGACGTCTGCTGAGGGTTTGTCCAAAGGAGTATCGTTGTTAGTTCTCACTGGCGGATTGATCTTGTTTCTTACTTCTGTCTTGCGGTTGCGAATCGTGTCGCGCCCAGGAGTGGCCGAGACTTCGGTCGACGCGCCAAGTTAACTGGGGGAGTCCGTTCAGAGTTTGGTGATCGGGTCGCCTGTTCGGATGGTGCCGGGCTGGATTACTCGGGTGTTTACGCCTCTGAGCTTGAGCGCCATGCCAGCCTCTGAATTGACCCAGTGCAGCGCATCTCGGCCGTAGCGAGCTCTGAATTTGTGGCATCCCAGGTGTGGTGCTTCGGTCACCTCAAGAGTGGTGTTGCCGATCTTGAGATGAGTACCTGTCGGGGCGTTCGCCTCGCTGATGTCGAAATCCGCATACAGCTGGTCGCCGGCCGCTGGCCACTTCTTGGTCGGTCCTGCGATCAACTCAAGAACACGAGAGTTCATGATGGTGATCTGCCGGAGAGGATCCGCGCTGCTATCTTCGGTATGACGGTCTCCTCGAGCGAGCCAATTGTCACCCTCGAGGCCGCCTGCCATGGTGAGTTCGCCCTGCTCAACGATCTGACGCTCATCCACCTCGGTGCGCGCCACGATAAGCCGAAGCGTTCCCTGCTCGCTGGGTGCATCTCGGATCTGTGTCAAGCCTGCTTCGAGTTCTTTAAACGTGCGGTGCGTCATGGGTACAGTCTGGCTGGTCGTTGCTCGAACTACTCGCCGCGATCCTGCAAAACGAGGCGACCCGCTCGACAGTGTCGTCGGCAGGCTAACACCGCGTGGTACCTGCGTATTACGATCCGAGCATGTTTGATTTATTGATTCGCCGGGGAGATGTAGTTGATGGGACCGGCGGGCCACGGCGACACGCAGATGTCGGCATAGTCAACGACCGCATCGAAGCCATCGACCGACTCGGGGACAATGGCGCCGAAGCCAAAACGGTGATCGACGCGACCGGCCTGGTCGTGACTCCTGGATTCGTTGATGTCCACACTCATCTCGATGCCCAGGTTTTCTGGGATCAAACCCTCTCACCCTCGCCGCTGCACGGTGTGACCTCGGTGATTGGGGGCAACTGCGGCTTCACCATCGCTCCGCTTACCGATGATCCCGCGGATGGCGACTACCTCATGCGCATGTTGGCCCGGGTCGAGGGCATCCCACTGACCACCTTGCAGCAAGGAGTGCCTTGGGATTGGCGTTCGACCGCCGAATATCTCGACGCCATCGACGGGACGCTGTCGATCAACGCCGGCTTCAAAGTCGGCCACTCAGCGTTGCGGCGCGTGGTGATGGGCGACGACAGCGTACGACGATCCAGTACTGAAGATGAGCAAGAGAAAATGGCCGTGTTGCTAAGAGCCGGTCTGCAAGCCGGCGCACTGGGCTTTTCGTCATCGTGGTCGCGCACTCACAACGACCCGATGGGCAACATGGTCCCAAGCCGTCACGGCACGCGTGACGAACTGGTCGGCCTGTGCTCGGTACTGGCAGATTTTGACGGCACATCGTTGGAGTTCATTCCCAATCTGGGGCCGTTCGAGGACTGGGCCATTGAGTTGATGGCCGACATGTCAGCGGCAGCTCGCAGCCCCCTCAACTGGAACGTGATGAACGTAACCGCTCGGTCTTTGCCCGAAAATCTGATCAAGCTAGGCGCCGGCGATGCGGCAAGAGCCAAGGGAGGCAAGGTGGTGGCGCTTACCGTGCCCATGACGTTGGCGCTGCACCTTAACTTCAACAGCGGATTCGTGCTTGACGCTCTGCCTGGTTGGGAGCAGGTGATGCTCTTGCCGAAAGAAGAGAAACGTGAAGTCTTCACCGATCCGACCCAAAGAAAGAAACTCAACGAGCTCGCTCAGGCCGACGGTCCGCTGCGGGGTCTGGCCCACTGGGAAACCAAGACGATTCTCCACACTCTTGCGCCGAAAAACGAAGGCTGCGTCGGACGTAGCGTCGGCGAGATCGCACAGGAACGGGGCCAAGATGCCTGGGATACCCTCTGCGACATCGCCCTTGCCGATGATCTCGAAACCTCTTTCGGCAATCCGGCTGGAGACGACCCCGACGAAGATTGGGAAGCCAGGGTTGAGATCTGGCGGGACCAACGTGCGGTGATCGGAGCTTCAGACGCGGGGGCTCATCTGGACCTGTTCCTGAGTTCCAACTACGCCACTCACATGCTCGGCGAAGCTGTAACGAAGAGGCAAATGCTCAATCTCGAAGAAGCGGTCCACCTCCTCACCGAAGTGCAAGCAAACCTCTACGGCCTCGTCGACCGAGGCGTGCTCAAAAAAGGCGCGTTCGCCGATGTGGTCGTGCTCGATGAAACCCGAGTGAACTCGCAGGCGCTGACCGTGCGAACCGATCTTCCCGCCGGCGCATCCCGGCTGTATGCAGAGGCCACTGGGATCAAGCATGTGTTGTGCAACGGAACCGAGATCGTACGCGAAGGCCAGTTCACGGCGGCTCGGCCCGGCACAATATTGCGTTCCGGTCGAGACACCAACGGACCGGCACTCGACTAAACGGCTCAACTCAGCGAAGCGCTCAGATCAATGAGACCCGGCTAATCGAACACGACGAACGAACCTCTGATTAACGGATCTCGGGACCGCAATCGACGCAAGACACGTCTTCGATGGGTGCGTCCGCGGCGAGATACTCGGTCAACCAATCAACGAACACGACTCCTTCGACTTCCAGGGAGTACATCTCGTCGCTCCCGAGAATCGTGTGATCCTCGCCCGGCGCCAGATAACTGCTCACAGGGACTCCGGCGGCTTCGATCTTGACTTCGTTGGATCTGATCAGCTGATCCATATTGCTGGCGTCGAATCCAGCCAATTCTGCAAAACTCAACTGCGTGCTGTCGAAGGCGTTGTCGAAGCGAGCGAAGCGAATATCGGGATCATGAAGACCAGCTTGGATGAACATCTCGGGTACCCCCCATTCCTGTGGAGTTATTCCCTCGTTCACGGGCCAGTCGGGGACAACCGAGAATGCACCCCACAGCGAGCCGATCGTGGCGTTGATAACAGGGTTGCTCGGATAGGCACCCGAGGCGTCAGCCACAACGGAAACCTTGGCGTCTGGATACAGGTCCGATACCAACCCGCCGAAGAAGGGGGCAGCAACAGAACCAGCGCTAGATCCGGCTACAACGACTTCGGTTGCGTCGGGGAAACGCGCATGAAGTTCGGCCAATGCTCGAGAAGCGTTCACAAATCCATTGTGGGAAACGGTCAGATCGTCGCTGTATTGGTGGACATTGTTGCCGATATGAACATCGCCGGTGCAGTACGGGGCTCCCACGAAGGAACTGCCAGACAGGGGATTGGCGGGATTGGAAAAGTCAAAGATGCCTCCCGCTCCGGTCGGGTCGTCGCTTTCGCCGGTGGTCACCGAGTAGGTGCCGTCGGTGAACGAACAGGAATCGGCACTGAAACAAGCGCCACCTCCCTCAAGGTAGAACACCACACGTTTGGGATCGGCCTCTCGGACCCAGAAGCTGTAGTCGCTGCCATCAGCGCACATGCATTCATCGCCTCCGGCAATTTGTTCCCACGGCCTCGCCGTCGGCAGTGTCGTTGTGGTCGTTGTTGTTGTAGTTGTAGTCGTAGTCGTCGTTGTAGGGGAGGTAGTCGTGGACGCGGCTGTGGTCGTAGTGCCGGGAGCCGCCGTGGTTGTTGTAGAAGTGGTCTCAAGCGTGTCGCTCGGCGCCGATTCTTCGGTGTCGTCACCGCCACAACTTGTTGCAAGCAACCCCAAAGCCAGCAACAAGATCGACGCCCGAAATACCAGCGCACCACCGCGTTTTGCCATGAAGCACTTTACACCCGTCTACGCTGGATGCAAGCGCCGTTGAGACCGAGAGAGAAGGCCCATGACTGACACCCAACAAGAACGCGATCTTGAGAATCTGGCTCGGGTTCAAGAAGAATTCTCACTGGATCTGCCCTCGACAGCCGACGATTTCGCGACGGAGCGTCAACAACGCAAAGAGTCCCTCGCCGCGGGTCTGAGAATCATGGGGCGTCTTCACCTCGCTGAGGGGGTCGCGGGTCACGTCACGGTTCGGGACCCCGAACATCTCGATCACTTCTGGGTCAATCCCTTCGGTCACAACTTCAAGTACATGACGGTTTCAGATCTCATTCTGGTCAACGACGAAGGTCAAGTTGTTGAGGGCGAGCGTCCAGTCAACACCGCGGCATTCGCAATCCATTCGCAGATCCATGCGGCGCGACCAGACGTGATCGCCGCTGCGCACTCACACTCGATGTACGGCAAGACCTTTTCGGCGTTGGGTGAGCCTCTCAAAATGATCAGCCAGGACTCCACGATGTTCTACAACGATGTGGCGCTTTGTGACGCGGGCAGCGGTGCGGTGGTATTGGATGTAGAGACCGGTCGCCTGATGGCTGAGGCACTTGGTGACAAAAAAGCCCTCATCCATCAGAACCACGGCCTCATAACCTGTGGCGGTAGCGTCGATGCAGCCGTGTGGTGGTTTGTGGCTCTTGAACGCTGCTGCCAAAGCCAGTTACTGGCGCAAGCCGCAGGTGATCCCATTGAGATCCCAGAGCACCTCTGCACCGAGGGATACCGACAGCAAGGTTCGGACTTGGCGGGCTGGTTTCAATTCCAGCCTTGGCGCGATGAACTGATGCGCGAAGAACCCGAATTTCTCAACTAATCAGCGATTGTGTCGCTTCACCAACTGAACGTTCGTCCAGTAGGCTGAGTTCGCCCTGGATTCTCCGGCGATAGGGAAAATATGCCTGTGGTAGGGACA
This sequence comes from Candidatus Aldehydirespiratoraceae bacterium, assembly GCA_965249055.1. Lineage (GTDB taxonomy): Bacteria > Actinomycetota > Acidimicrobiia > Acidimicrobiales > Aldehydirespiratoraceae > VXYK01. The sequence goes on from CBDFKX010000002.1 coordinate 2,625,658, forward strand.
AGATGGACGAGCGCTTGAACCGGTCTGAGACACAGGAGCAGATTCTTGACGCGGTTGGTTCGGTGATTCTGCGCGAAGGGATCGGTGGGGCCAGTATGCGAACGGTGGCCAAAGAGGCCGAAGTTTCCGTCGGCCTGCTCAGCTACCACTTCGATGACAAACAAACGCTGATTCTGGCTGTATTCCAAAGAGCTACCGACCGGCTTTTTGACGCCTGTGTTAGTGCCGCTTCAGATCACGGTGACCCAGCGGGCAAGTTTCGAGCGTTTCTTCGTGGCGCGTTCACCGATGAATTCCTCAACGGCAGCTATTTGGCGTTACGCATCGCACTGTGGGCATTAGCACTCACCGAAGACGGTGTGGCGGAAGTTGACGCGGAGTTCTACGAGCGCTACTCGTCGCGTTTTCGCGAGCTCGTGGGTGCGGCTCGCCCGGAGCTATCCGAAACCGTGGTTGCGGGCCGTGTGCAAGACCTGATCGCTAGCTCCAACGGGCTTTGGCTCAACTGGGCCCGCTGGCAGGACAACGACGCTTTGGAACGAGGACTCAGCCACTGCGAGGACCTCACGCTGAACGGAGAAATTCGCGCCCGCGCCTAACGCTGAACCTGCTTCACGCTGCTATACATGCCACTGCAAACGCCGCGTTCATCTTCAGAACGCTTCTCGGCAACTCAAGGACGCTCATGGGATTTCGGATGGCAAACATTGCTGGGCGAGCAGCGCTCGTCGACGGCGACAACTACTACGACATTGAGACGACAAGCGCTGGGGCAATGCCATCAGATCCGATGGAAGCACTCACTTTGGCGACCGAAATGTCCGATCTTCAGGCGACGCTCAACGATAGAGAACCCACCGGCAGCGTCGCCGATGTGGCTCTTGACGCGCCGGTACCCCGGCCTCGCAACTGCTTTGGAATCGGCCTGAACTACGCAGACCATGCCGCTGAATCCGAGATGGAACCTCCCAAAAACCCGTTGGTTTTCACGAAATTTCCGTCGTGCATCGTCGGCCCAACAGCCGATGTGGAGATGCGAAGCGATGGCGTCGACTACGAGGTGGAGCTGGTGGCCGTTATCGGTGTCGGCGGCAAGGACATTGCCAAAGAGGATGTCTGGAACCGCATCGTTGGTTTGACTATTGGACAGGACATCTCTGATCGTCCAATGCAGTTCTCAGCGACCCCACCCCACTTCGATCTGGGAAAGTCTTTCGATACCTTCGGACCGATCGGACCGTACCTGGTCTCACCCGACCTCGTTGCCGATCCTTCCAACCTGCGCCTCACTACCAAGATCAACGACGAAGTGCGACAGGAGGGCACGACCTCACAATTGATCTTCGACGTTCCGGCACTGGTGTCGTATATCTCCCACATCACCACGCTAACCACTGGCGATCTGATCTTTACCGGCACCCCCGACGGCGTCGGCGTGTCACAAGGGAAGCTGCTACAACACGGAGATGTGATCACCTCGGTGATTCAAGACATCGGAACTATGACCAACCGGTGCGTACGAATCAGCGACTACGCGACTCCCTGAGAGGCCTCCGCCTCTGCAAATCCCGACAGGATGATCACCCGGCGTTGGAGCCCTTCAATTCAGCGGTCAGGCCTTCATCGTTGGATGGACGGGTGCGTGACAGGAATGCTCCCGCGTCAGCGAGGATGAACTGGCCGGTGATGCAACGGGCCAGCTCGCTGGCAAGGAAGGTAGTCAAGCGGGCGAGTTCATCATGCTCAACCATGCGGCGTAAAGGCGTTGAGGCCACGATCGCTTCCATGCGTTCGTCAGTAAAAGCAGCAGCGACGGTTTCAGTAAGGGTCGTACCGGGAGCGATCGCCAGAACCCGAATTCCCGACGGCCCCAACTCCACTGCCATTGAAGTCACCAAATGATTGAGGGCCGCTTTCCCAGCAGCATAAATGCTGTTGTATGGCGAGGGACGGGTCGTCTCACCCGAGGTGACAAACAGAATCACGCCACCCTCGCCCGCAGTCAGCATCGCCGTTGCTTCGGCACGCCCGCACAGCGCCGCGAGCACCAGATTCTGATTCAGGATGTCACGCCAGTCTTCCCCGCGGTAACTAGTAAAGGCCCGAAGTGTTCGTCCCGGCGGCATCATGCCGATGTTGTTGACCGCAATCTGGAGTCCACCGAGTTGGCTCACTACCGCCTCAACCATGCTGTCGATTGCTTCATCGTCTCGACAATCTGCGACGAAGCAATGAGCACGGCCACCGGCTGCTGTGATCTCTTCAACCACTGCTTCAGCCTTATCCGCGCGTACGTCGTTTACTGCGACTGTGGCGCCCGCCCTCGCCAACCAGCGCGCCACTTCCCTCCCGATTCCAGCACCGGCACCGGTAACCAACGCGACCTTGCCTTCGTGATCGATAGCGATGCTCATGCGGTCAGCACTCGGATCGTTTCCTCGACAACACTGTCGGCACGGCTTTTGACAGCGGAAATATCGACACCTCCGAGCGGGTGCGCGACCTCGACAATACGTGCTTCGGGCAAGTCCAAAGTAGCTGCAACTTCCTCGGTCAGCGCTCGAAATTCGGTCGTGGTAACAACAACGGTCGGAGTTCCAGAGCTTTCGAGTCGGACGGAGTCGTGGACACTCCACGACGTGCAACTGCCTCAATCGGCAGAACCCGTTAGAACCAGATCAACCTCTGCTTGCAGGCGGGCAATGACATCGTCGGGTGCGGCCAGCGCCGCGTTTTTGGTCTCAACCAGGGCAAGCACTGCGCCAGTACGACTGACGAGGCGCTGCGCCAGCCGTTCAAGCAGAACGCCGGCATTCGGCTTGGTGTTGTCGAGAATCCCGATCCGCTTACCAGTTAACACCGGCACAGATGGTGCGGGCGTAGCGGCTGGCGAACCAACTGCGCCGTCAGGTGCATATACCTTCATGTCTTCTCCGTCCTACTACGCGTCCACCGAGACGGTGACGCTTTTGGTCATACCCCAACTAGGGATTACCGAACTGTGCTTTCCCGCACCACCAACTACGACGATTTTAATGTTGTCGGGGTGTTCGGTCATCGATACACGGTCCTCGTCTGCCAACGCCTGCTGCCACGGTGCCCAAGCCCGCAACCCGAATGCACGGCGCAACTCCGCCACGGGCAGCGTGGCTCGGTTGAACAGGTAAGAGGCAATATGGCCTCGGGTCCAACCAGCGTTCGCACATACGACGGCGTGTTCTGGGCACAGCGCCACGAAGTACTCTCCACTGCTGATCGGCGCATTGTTCTGGCCCAATGACGTCATCGCCGAAGCTACCTTGTCGAGAATCGCTGCGGGGTCCGACGACTCCATATCGTGGGCGTTGTGCGGGGCTTCACCGCAGTGGACGGTGACCGCCGATGCTGTGGAGACTCCGGCACTTGCGGCGTAGGAACCCCAGGGAGACTGAGCGGTGTTTTCTGCGACACAGTATGAGTACTTGGCAGGTCCTCCCTGGGTTGAGGCATCACCTGGACCGGGGCGAGCACCACCGACATGCATCAAGATCAGACGCACCGCTCGGCCGGTGCTGGCGTTGGCCCGGTTTCCCGGCCCGAAAGCTCCGAGACCGGAGTTATAACCGGCGGTCTCGGCGATGTCGCCATGCACAATGAGCAGTGGCGCAACGCAATGTGTCGTTGCGTTCACGCCCCGCAAGTTAAGTTCGGGCGACGCGAGCGCGCCTACCGCGGCAACAAGAACCGGCAGATGTGCCGGCTCACAACCAGCAAGTACCGCGTTGATTGCGATTACCCGACGTGTGGCTTGTCCGAAGCGAGGGGGGAGAGAGGCAATGATCTCGTCGGGGTCCGCGCCGGCAAGCATTTCATCAACCCGCTCAGGTGTCGGCGGCACCATCGGCAACCCGTCACCCCAGCCGTGCTCGTCATACAACTGCATCAACGCACGAGGGTCATCTTGCGCGAGATCAAGCAGCAACAAAGAGTCAGCGGTCATCAATGTCAGTATGCCCTACCGCGACGCTTGGACTTGAACCCATGAGGGCGTTCGTTTTTCGGCGAAGGCCCTCATGCCTTCGCGCGCCTCATCAGTAGCAAAGAGTTCAGCAGACAACTGAGAGGTCCATTTGAAGGCATCTTCAACTGACATTTTCGGGACCTTTTGCGTGAGTGCCTTGCACGCAGCCAAAGCGTTGGGTCCGCCAAGCAACAGGTCTGAAACGATCTCAGTTACTTCTTCGTCAATACGTTCGGCCGGAACCGCGGCGTTGATGATCCCCATGCGAGCTGCCTCAGGGGCCAGGAAACGGTTGCCCCGAAGGAAGGCAGCCGACGCATCCGCCGAACGCATTTTCGGCAAACACAGCACGGAGATCATTGCTGGTGCAACGCCTATACGAACCTCGGTAAATCCCATCTTGGCAGTGTCAAGCGCAACCGAAATATCCATAGCGGCTGCGATACCCAGGCCACCAGCTACGCAATGACCGTTGATTCGCCCCACGAAGGGTTTGGGTGACTTACCGAAGCGAGTGAACAGATCGACACCCGTGGGCACGCCTTCACGGTTTGTTGAGCGAGCCTTGAGGTCTGCCCCAGCACAAAAGACTCGACCACGATTGGTAAGTACTATGACCCGTACTTCCGGGTCGGCGTCGGCTGCATCAATCGCCAAAAGAAGTTGCTCAATAAGATCGCTACTAAGGGCATTGCGGTTCTCTTCGTCGGCCAAGGTGATCGTCATCACTCCTTGGACCTTTTCAGTTTCGACAAGGCTCATCGGTAGCTCCTAGCGCTTGGGGCCTGTGGTTGGAGGGCCGGCAAACGCCTGAGCCATCATCATCCAATCGAGTGCCGCGTCACCGGCAACCAACAAGCTGGTGTCCTGTAACTGGCGACGTTGAGTCACAACTCCGCAGAAGTCTTCGGCGCTTCCAACGACACTGCACTGCGCATCTACCGGACCCCAAGTCCATTTCTCACCTGAGGGGCTCTGTAAGGAGACACGGACCTCATCGGTGGGCATTTCCAGCTTGCGATTCGCATAGGTCCAACCGCGGGTAATAAAGCCAAGTTGCGCAATATGGCGTAGGCGATCGGTGGGGACTCGATCGGCGCCAACCGCGTCGACAATGTCTTGGCCATGCGCCCAACATTCCATCAGGCGCGCCGTCAGAAAGGACTTGGCACCCATTGAGGGGCCGTACCACCGCACCCGGGCATCGTCGCGCAGTTCCGCTGCAGCATCAGCCAACTCATCTCGACCCGCGCGCCACGCAGCTAACCGTTGGCTGACCGGCAGACTTCGTACCGGGTCGAGAGTATGAACATCTACACCCAGATCGCCATCGGCGGCACTAGCCCACAGCGCTTTCGCCAACACCGCGAAGTCAGCTTCATCGCGAATTGCAGTGGCCGCGGCACGGTCAAAATACGTTAGATGAGCGACCTGGTCCGTTACGTCCCAGCGGGGACTCGCCGTGGTGATGGACCACTGGTTATCAGCGAGTTGACTTACTACTTCATCAAGAGCCGCTTGCTCACCCAACAGATCGGCGAGGACCTCAGAAACGTGCATGACTCTCTTCTCTCGCTTGTGAGCGATCACCGAGTTCGTGAGCCGGTGGGAACCGGGAGAGACCGTTGAGCAATATGTCAAGCACATGATCCGCCGCGTCTTTGGGAGACTCACAGAGTTCGGCCACCACTTCTGGTTCGCTGAACTGACGGCCGAGACTTGCCAAGGCCCGAGCCACGACGGCAGTGTTCACGGCGGCAATATCCCCCTGTTCGACGGCCAAGTCAAGAAGCTCGCGGGTGACATCGACTAGGTAGTTGTTGTGAGCGGCGAACAGTTCCGGTCCGCCAACAACCGCATTGAGATCGCGGGCGAACGCCGGAGTGGTGCGCGACACCGCCACATTGGCCGCCAACAGATAGGCACGAATGGCCTCGAGGGGACGACGATAGGAAGCTTGCGTGAGAGCGTTTTTGGCGTCTCGGCCGATGTTCCAGAGATTGCGGTCAATGGCCATCAACACCAACTCTCCGCGGCTGTCAGCCATGCCGTAGAGGGTTCGCAAAGAACAATTCAACTTCGTCGCAAGGTCAGCCATAGTGAGATGGCTGAAACCATCGCGGACCAACCCAGTGAGTTCGTCGAGAATCTCGCGTTGGCGAGGCGTAAGCGCTTCGCTACGTTGGCGCGAAAGCCTTGGCGTGGGCCCTCGGACGAGCCTAATCCTGCCCTCGAAATCGTTCACCGGCGTTTGGACCGGGTTCACTGATGCCTCGTTTCTGCCCAGGTTTTCCCCTTTTCTACGTTGGGTTCGCGGGGAAGGCCCAACACCATCTCGGCCACGATGTTGCGCTGAACGGCGAACGTCCCCCCACCGAGGGTCAACGCGGGCGAGAAAAGGAAGCCGTAATGCCAGATTCGATCCACCCCCGGGATCTGCTCATGCTCGAAATTCACCTCGGTGGCTCCACCACGCATGCTCGAAGGTATCTCGCCGATCGGACCCGAGCCCTCCAAAAGCCCTTCTGGTCCTGAGAGATCTTTTGCCAACTCCAACACATGTTGACCATGTTCGTCACCCATGATCTTCTGGATTGAGGCTTCTGGACCCGGGGGTTTGGCGTTGAGACGGGTACTGAGCGTACGCAGGCGGTTCAAGCGCAGCACCTCGGCCTCTACATGCAGCGCCGCTACCCTCTGACGCATGACTGGATCTGCGAGTTCTCCATTGCGCTTGATCAATTCGATCAACATTTCCGCGGTCGGGCCTGCACCCCACAGTGAACCTGCGGAGCTCAGCGACACTCGCTCGTTGGCCAGGGTCACCTTCGCCAGTTGCCAGCCATCATTTTCGTCGCCGATGCGGTTCGCCGCATCGATGCGGACATCGTCAAAGAAGGTTTGATTGAAGGCATGGGCTGTGGTCATGTCCACGATCGGTGTCATCGTCAGTCCACTGAGATCAGTCGGGCAAATGAAATAGGAGATGCCCTTGTGTTTGGCGACGTGAGGGTCGGTACGGGCGATGAGAATCCCGTATTTGGAGTAATGGCCACCACTGGTCCAGATCTTGGAACCGTTGACCACGTACTCATCCCCGTCGCGCACTGCGGTGGTAGCAAGGGAAGCTAAATCAGAGCCGGCATCGGGTTCCGAGAACATCTGGCAGTAGATGTCCTCGCCAGTCAACAAACCGGGAAGGAAGCGGGCTTTCTGCTCTCCAGTACCGGCAGCGAGAATGGTGGGTCCCGCCCATCCAATGCCGATGGGGTTGTCGGGACGCCTCACCTGGGCTCGTCGCATCTCCTCGTCGATGATGATCTGATGCATCGGATCTGCGCTGAGCCCGTATGGCTTCGGCCAGTGGGGAACGATCAATCCTCGCTCAAGGAGTTGGCGCGGCGAGGGGTTGTGGTTGGCTTCAAGCCATTCTCGAACCTTGAGTCGCCGAGGATCGTCTTCGGGCGGGAAATCAAAGTCCATCGCTGTCCTCCTTCAACAGCGACTCAGGGATATCGACATGCCGAGCCCGGAGCCATTCGCCCAACCCCTTGGCTTGGGCGTCTTGCCGGGTCGAGGAGGCCACACCCTCTTGGAGAATGCCGTGTATCACAAAGTTGATCGACAAGATGTTCGGCAGGACGAAGCGTTCGATCTTTGCGTTGGCAGCCTCCGGCATGAGTTGCCGCAGTCGGTCGATTGTAAGGAAGTCTTCCAACCAGCCATATGCCTCCGCAGAACGAACGAAGATGCCTACGTTGGCGTTTCCGCCCTTATCCCCGGAACGCGTCCCTGCGAGTGCGCCGAGCGGAAGCCGCATTGTTTCGCCGTTGGGCAGCGCCGGGATATGCGGGACGGCCGGGGTAACCGAAGGCCCCGGTGACGGAGCATCAGATTCAATGACCGTGCGACCCTCGCCTAGTAGCACAACATGTTGCGGTACCAGATCACGGGGCACGAGTCCCGAGGTGTGGACACCGAAGGGTTTGCCCAAGCCTCCCGTTTTCAAGCCGAAGAACCCGGGGATGCTGCCCAGTGCCATGTCATTCATTGCGGAGCCGATTGCAGTGGTTTTTCGTTGATCCGGGTCTTTAACGGTGATGCGCCAGGAGGCCACAGCTTCTTCGTTGGTCGCCGGGTCGTCTTTGTCGGTGCGTACAACAGCGGTCGTGACGCTTGCAAAGTCCTCGGGTTGATGTCGGCAGTTGCGCCAGAAGGCCCGTTCTATGAGATCAGCTTTGGCGTCTATGTCGACACCGGTCAAAGCAATTGCGAGGTCGCTTCGAAAGCCTCCCCAGGAGTTCATCGAGACCTTCAAGGTCTCGGGCGGTTCTTCTCCCCGTACTCCTGAGATGCGGACACGATCCCGTCCAACAGTGTCGAGTTCGATTGTGTCGAAGCGGCTGGTCACGTCTGGGCCGAGATAACCCGGGTCACCAATTTCGTAGAGCAGTTGGCTGGTGATGGTGCCAATCGTGACGTTGCCCCCGGTCCTGGGATGTTTGCCGATCACCGACGATCCATCCGCGGCAATTTCTGCAAAGGGAAAACCGGGATATTCGAGTCCATCAATTTCTTCAAAGAAGGAGTAGTTGCCACCAGTTGCCTGAGTTCCGCACTCGATGACATGACCTGCGACGACCGCTCCAGCCATTGCATCAAGGTCGTCACGCGCCCATTTGTGATGCCAGGCCGCGGGCCCGCAAACGATGGCGGCATCGGTGGTACGTCCTGTGACAACAATGTCGGCACCGCGGTTGAGCGCCTCAACAATGCCCCAGCAGCCGAGGTAGGCGTTGGCAGAGATGTAGTCAATGTCCGCGACTGGTTGTCCAGTCTCGAGATCAAGCAGATCGACCCCGGCTGTCTTCAGTTCATCTAGGCGAGGAAGAAGGTTGTCGCCTTCGACATAAGCGATGCTGGGGGAGAGGCCCAGCTTGTCAGCCACTTCGGCAACCGCCTCCGCACAATGGAGGGGATCGAGTCCTCCTGCGTTCGAGACGACCTTGATGCCCGACTCAATGCAGTTGCCCATCACCTGTTCCATTTGACGTATGAAGGTGCGGGCATACCCCCCTCCGGGACGCTTCGCTTGTGTGCGGGCCAAAATAAGCATGGTCAACTCCGCTAGCCAGTCGCCCGTGAGCGCATCGATTGGCCCGCCCTCAACCATTTCTGTAGCAGCGCTCAGCCGGTCCCCATAAAACCCACTGCAATTCCCAATCCGAATCGGCTCAGCCATCCACCGCTCCCGCTTCTATCACCATCAGCAGAACGTCTTTTTCGATTTGCTCACCTACCGAAACCAGGATTTCGGTGACCGTACCCGCCTCGGAAGCTCGCAGATGGTTTTCCATCTTCATTGCCTCAATCACCGCGACTACCTGTTGAGCCTCCACTGCGTCACCCACGTTTACTCGAAGTTCGATCACCTTGCCCGGCATGGGCGCAACCACAGCACCGCCAACAGCCTCAGGTTCAGGTATTGGGAATCTGGGGAGTACTTCGATACGAGCCCCTCCGCCCACGCCTGTCAGGTAGAGACTATGACCATGACGCGCCACCGCGTAGCGACGTCGTCGAGAATCAACCTCGACGTCGATATGGCGATCAGACCAACCCTGGACGCACGCCACCCCGTCGTCACCAGCCGAGCCGAGTACGAACCCACCGCTTCGGTTGGGGGAGTAGTGCACTGTCAACTCCGTCTCAGCAATTCGCAACTCAACACGCTCGCGAGCCAAGCGACCAATGCGAAAACCTGATGGCAGCGAGGTCAAGACGCTCGCTTTGGTGCGGTTGTCATGCTGTAACCACATAGCCGCAGCCGTGGCCAGGAGCCGCTTCTCCTCCTCTTCGAGTGGGCGCGTTCGCGAAGGAGCGAAGCGCTCGATGAAATCGGTTGTGGTGTTGCCCGCGAGAAAATCAGGGGAGCGAAGGGTGGCAGCCAGAAAATCTCGGTTGGTGACAACTCCACCAATCTGCAGACGCTCAAGTGCCAACGCCAACAGACCCGCTGCGTCGGTTCGTGTTCTGGCGTGCGCAATGACCTTGGCGATCATGGGATCGAAATCAGGGGTGATCGTCGAGCCTGTTGCCACACCGGTGTCGTAACGGACCGCTGGGTCTGAGGCCGGTTCGAAGATCTCCAGGACACCAGTGGCAGGGAGAAAGTCGTTGTTCGGGTCTTCGGAGTAAAGACGAGCCTCAATCGCATGGCCAGCAAACGAAATGTCGCTGCTGGAGTAACCCAGCGCTTCGCCTTGAGCGACGCGCAACTGTTCTTTGACCAAGTCGATTCCGGTTACTTCTTCGGTAACAGGATGTTCAACTTGTAAGCGAGTGTTGACTTCCAAAAAGAAGAAATCCCCAGATTCATCGTCAACTAGAAACTCGACCGTGCCTGCCGATTCGTAAGCCAAGGCTTGGGCCAGACCCACCGCCGCTTTCCCCATGGCCGCACGCATCTCTGCGCTGAGGAAGGGAGAGGGAGTCTCCTCAATGATCTTTTGATGACGACGTTGAATGCTGCACTCGCGTTCGCCGATGTGCAGCAGGTTTCCGTGCTTGTCGCCCAGGACTTGAATCTCGATGTGACGTGCGTTGCGCACATAGCGCTCTGCAAACACACGATCATCACCAAACCCGGACAGCGCTTCGCGACGAGCCGCTGCCACTGCTTCGTCAAGTTCGGCAGCGGACTCGACCACCCGCATGCCTTTGCCGCCACCTCCAGCAGCAGCCTTAATCAGAATCGGAAAGCCCAGCGAGCCGAATTCGCTGGGTTCGTCGCTTGACTTGAGCACGGGTACTCCGGCTTCAAATGCCAGCTTCTTGGCCGTGATTTTGTCGCCCATCAGAGCGATGACCTCAGGCGAGGGCCCAACCCAGACAAGACCGTCTTCCAGCGCGGCTCTCGCAAAGGAGGCGTTTTCGGCCAGGAATCCGTAGCCAGGATGAACTGCGGTTGCGCCGGTAAGACGCGCTGCAGCAAGAATCTGTTCGCTATCCAGGTAACTGCTGATGCGCACAGCCTCATCGGCTCGGGCGACATGGAGAGCGTCTGCGTCAGACTCGACAAACAGCGCCACTGTCCGCATACCCATTGCCGAAGCGGAACGGATCACCCGGCAAGCGATTTCGCCACGGTTGGCGATCAGCAAAGTGTCGAAACGGTTCATAGCCGGAACACTCCGTATGCTGCTGCCCCCTCGACAGAGCGGTTGCTCGCCGCAGAAAGGCACATGCCGACCACATGACGCGTGTCTCTGGGATCAATGATCCCGTCGTCGCTGATGGCTCCGGTGGCCCTCAGAGCAAGTGAACCCCGTTCCTGTGTGGCTTCAACCGCGGCGACAGTTTCGGCGTCAGCCTCTTCATCGAATTCTTGGCCTAGTCGCTTTGCCTGACCCCGCCGGACCTCCGACATCACGCCCGCAATCTGCTTCGGACCCATCACCGCGATCTTCGCGGTCGGCCACAGAAACGTGAAACGATTCCCAAAGGCCCGGCCTGACATGCCGTAAGTTCCGGCACCGTAGCTTGATCCGACAATCACGGTTATGTGTGGCACCGTCGAGTTAGTGACCGCGTTGAGCATCTGAGAGCCCTTTTTAATGATCCCGTCCGCTTCGAAGTCCTTGCCGACCATGTATCCCGTGATGTTTTGCAGGAACAAAAGAGGCACGTCGATTTGGTTACACAACTGTATGAAGTGAGCGCCCTTTTGAGCTGAGTCGGGGTAGAGCACACCGTTGTTGCCGAGGATCCCTATCGGATATCCGTGGATAGAAGACCAGCCGCACACCAGCGTGCTACCCCAGCGAGGTTTGAATTCTTCGAAACGGGAACCATCTACGGTCCGGGCGATGATGTCGCGAACATCAACAGGCTTCACCAGATCACGGCTGACGATGCCCAGCAGCTCATCCTGGTCATAGATCGGCGGATCTGGGGGGAAGCTGGGACTCGGTCCGGCCTTGCGAATGTTGAGATGTGAGACGACCTCTCTACACATTCGCAACGCATCCATCTCGTCTTGTGCGAAGTAGTCACCTCCACCAGAAACGGTGGTGTGCATTTCGGCGCCACCGAGTGTTTCGTCATCGGAGATCTCGCCTGTCGCCATCTTCACAAGCGGGGGACCACCAAGAAACATCTTTGACTGGTCCTTGACCATGATCGTGTAGTCAGAGAGTCCCGGTTGGTATGCACCTCCAGCGGTCGACGATCCGAATACGACGCAAACGGTGGGGATCCTCATTTTTGAGAGTTCGATCATTTCGTAGAAGAAGCGTCCGCTCTCGGCGAAATGATCGGTTTGGAGGAAGCGCCTATTGCTGCCCTCTCCAGGTTGGATTCGGAGGTCTCCGCCGGCGGATTCCACAAAGCTCACATAGGGCATGTGGTTGTCGCGCGAAATCTCAAGCGCGCGATTCCATTTCTTGGATGCGTAGGGGGTGAGCGCACCAGCTAGAACCGTCGGGTCGTTGCCCATGATCACGCATTCGGTGCCTGCGATGACCCCGATCCCGACAACCATTCCGCCACCCATGGCGTAATCGGACTGGTACGCGGCTATTGGACTGATCTCAAGGAACGGGCTGTCGGGATCGATTACGTTGGCTATCCGCTCGCGTATGGGGAGTTTCTGACGAGAACGAAGCCTTTCCATGCGGGCTGGACCGCCCCCGGCTTCGGCTACATCGAGCAATTCGCAAATGACGTCGAGTTGTTCGCGCATGTCTCGTTGGTTCTGAGCGAACTGCGGATCGTTTGTGTCCAGCGCCGAGCGAAGCGGCGACGCCAAGGGTACGCGTAGCATGCGCCCGCGAGGCTACCCGGTAATATCTTGGCGATCAACTTACCTTAGAGGTTACCCGCCCGCTGTTCCGGCCGCTGTGACACAACGGACGGGACAGCGAGCGTTCAGGTACTAAGGAATCAGGTACCCGGTGTTCAGTCGAACACGAAGTCCTCGGCAAACGAAGCCCGATAACCGGTGGCGACAGCTTCCACACCGTTGGGAACCTCAGGGTTCACAACGAAGATTGTGTTCTCGGTGCTCGGGATCCGCTCTTCGGGTGTGCCGTAGAAATAGTCACCTCCGAGTCCCTCGAAGGAAACCGTGCCCAGACTGTTCATAGCTTCGATTATGCCCTCGCGACTCAGATCGCCGTTGGCGACCGCAGCCTCAAGCACCTGCACCACAGCATGAGCCTGCAGGTAACCGAAAGTGAAGTAATAGTCCGGCTCCTGATCTGGAGCGTACTCTTCGATCCGGTCAATCATTGTCGCCATGCCCGGCACACTGTCATCGCCCCAGGTGGAGCCCTCAGCCACGACCACAAAGTAGGCCTGCAAGTAGGGGGCCAGGGCGCTCCCGGCCAAGGCGTTGATCCAGGTGGGCGAAACGCCGATCCACTGCGGCGCGTAACCGCCAGCGGCTGCGGTGCCCAGCGCTCCACCGGTGACCGACGGCGTAGTCACCAGGAATACCACCTCACATCCGGCGCCCTGCAGCTGCTGGATCTGAGCGGAGAAGTCAGTGTCGCCCGAGACGTACCGGGCGATCTCGGTGACAGTGAGTCCGAGGTTCTCGGCCGCGAAGTCGATGCCTTCCTGGCCCGCTTCGCCGTAGGGGTCATCCTGGATGAACGAGCAATAGACCTGATCGACGCTGCCGCCGCCTTCGTTCACCCACCAATCAAGACCATTGATCGCCTGGATCTGATAGGGCCCGCCGACCGGCAACAAGTTCTGCTCACGGACCCAGAATGCGTCGAGCGAGGCCGGAGCAGCCACCAGGCCGTCCTCTTTGAGCGACTCGAGTACCGCATTAGTGATCGGCGTGCCGAGGAGTTGGCCGATGATTACGACGTCGTCCTTGACTTCGTTGTAGACCTGTACCGCGGTCGCCGGGTTGTACTGATGGTCAACTTCAACCGTCTCGATCAGGTACTGGCCGGCAACGCCGCCCTGACCGTTGATGTAGTCGTAGTAGACTTGACCACCCGCGGTGAGTGGCCCGCCGATAATTGCAACCGGACCGGATAGATCAGAGATCACCGCGACCTTGATCGTCGTCCCGTCGAAGCCGGGACCTGTAGCGATCTCCTCTGCGGTGTCGTCACTATCGTCGGCGTCGACCTCTGCGGCGTCGTCACTATCGTCGGCGTCGACCTCATCGGCTGCGCCGTCGCCCTCGGCGGTGTCGTCACCGTCGGGAGCAGTCGAGTCACCATCGTCATCACCGCAAGCCCCCGCCAAAAGCGAAGCCGCGAGCAGCAGAGCCAACAATCGGAACCATTGTTTCTTTTTCATGTCCCCTCCATGGGATCAGTGGCGAATCTCAGTATGAGAAGGGCCAAGTTGAGAAATAGTTGCGGATACGAACCCAGATTCCAGCCAGCCCCCGGTGCTCCACCAATAAGAACAAGGCAATAAGGAACCCGTAAATGATCACATTAAGCGAAGCAACAGACACGAGACCAGAGTCTGTGCTCTTGGCTGCCACTCCGGGTACACCGTAGTCGGTCGAAATACCATCGATGAGTCGTGGCAGCGCGGTGATCACCAACGCACCGATGATCGATCCATAGATCGTGCCCATCCCCCCCAAGATGATCATCGCAATGAACTGGATGGAGACCAGCAGCGTGAAGTCACCGGGACTGATGAAGAGTTGGAGCGGCGCATACAGCGCACCCGCCAAAGCCGCTATAGCGGACGACCAGGCGAACGCTTGGGTCTTGTAGCCGGTGATGCCGACATCGATCCCGATGATCTCCGCGGCGATGTCTCGGTCGCGTACAGCCTGTAGCGCCCTGCCGGGGCGTGTCCGCACCACATTCTTCGTCAACCACGCGACCAGAGCGACCACAAACCAGATAAGCCAGAAATAGCTTTCGTCCTTGCCGAAAGACTTGCCGAACAGGCTCAAATTCTCGAAGTCGATGAAACCCAGTTTGACTTCAACACCGGCGGCCGATGTGCCTGTGTTGCCACCGGTAACGCTCTTCCAGTTTCTGAAAATATGCTCCCCGATGAACACCAGGCCGAGAGTCACAATCACCAGGTAGTTGCCTCGGAGACGGAGCGCGAAAGGGCCGACTGCGGCACCGACGAGCCACCCCACAGCCGGCGCGAACAAAATCCAGAGCCACATCGGCCAACCCCAGACAGACCCCACGTATGCCGTGGTGTAGGCGCCGACGGCCAAGAAAACCGAGTGCCCGAGTGAGACCTGACCGGTGTAGCCGGTAAGCAGGTTGAGTCCGATGGCCGCGATCGCAAAGACTCCTGCGTACGCCAGCGTGTTCAGCGAAACCCCGTTCCCGCTGAGTAGCGTGAAAGGGGGGACATCCCACAGCACGGGTATGGACGCCCAAGCGAGAATCAGCACTCCGAGTGCGCAGCGCCTCAACCGGTTCGGGAACAGGCGCAATTCGTCACGATAGTGGATGTGCATCTTCTGGTTGCTTGTCATACGCGCCGCACCTCTTCGGTGCCCAAAAGGCCGTATGGGCGGACCATCAATACGATGATCATGACAACGAAGATCGCCACCCGCTCGAATCCAGCGCCCAACCAGTCAAGGTCCTCGATCGGAAACCACTCAGGGGTGGTAGCCACGTAGGTCTTTACGAGGTTCTGAATCCAACCGACCAGCAGTCCTCCAGCCACCGCCCCTGCCGGCGAGTCCAACCCCCCGAGGATCATTGCTGGAAAAGCGAAGAAGACCACAAAGTCCAAGTTCGGAGTGATGAGTTCGGGGCCGGCAGTCGCTGCCGTACCCGCCAGAGCCGCCACGCCTCCAGCGATGGCAAACGCAGTCGCGAACACGATCTTGGTCGAGATGCCCTGCGCGATCGCGGCCTCGTGGTCAAAATGCGTAGCCCGCATGGCGATACCGATACGGCTGTAGCGGTCAACCAGAAAGAACACCCCCAGTGCCACTGCGGCCATGGCTATAGCCGCGAGTTTGGAATGTTGGAGTACGACGTCTCCCACGACCGAGGTCGACAATTCCCAAGGATCGTCGACGCTGAGTTCCGCGAAACCCCAGATCGAGGCCACTACTTGTTTGACGATGAACAGCACCCCGATGGTGATCATGATCGCTCCGAACAGCGGCAACTCAGACGGACCCCTGTCTCCAACCCGTGCTTCGATCCGAGCGGTTATCAAAAAAGCCAGCAGACCAATAACGACACCGCCGAAAAGACCTACAAGATGGGTGGTCCCGTTGTAGAACAGCGTCGCCCATCCCAGCAGACCAGCAGAGATTCCGATGACCTCGCGAAAGACTCGCTGCAACATGGCTCGTTGCAGCAGCACGCTGAATCCGGCACACACCAGAACCGAAAAGACGATGCCGAGGAAATAGTTCCAACCCCACGAGGTGCTGACGTTGTAGGTGATGTAGCCACCGAGTAGCAGCGCACCACCCTGCGCGAAGTTGATGATGCCGGTGGCCCTGTAGATGACCACGAATCCAAGCACGATCAGTGCGTACAGAGAACCGAGGGCGATCCCGTCGAAGGTTGCCTGCAGGAAGGTGGTCATGAATACATCTGCTCGATCAGGCCTTCGAATTGCGAGGTGATGGCTGCTCGTTTCACTTTTTGAGTCGCTGTGAGTTGTCCGTCTTCGTGATCAAGTTCGATGGTCATGAACTCAAAGCGTTTGATGGTTTCTACCTGGGCGAAGTCTTGGTTGGTCTCTTGCACGACCCCGTCGATCAAAGACCGTACCTCGGGTTTGTTTGAGAGGTCCGCATAGGTTGTGTAGGCGACACCACGGCGTGTAGCCCAGTCGCCGACGGTGTGGTACTCGATACCTACCAGCGCGGTCAGGTATTTGCGGCGGTCTCCGATCACCACCGCTTCACGCACGAACGGCGACACCTTCAGGCGATTCTCGATTTCCGACGGCGAGATGTTCTTTCCGCCGGCGGTGATGATGATGTCCTTCTTGCGGTCGGTGATCTTGAGGTAGCCGTCGTCGTCGAAAACTCCGATGTCACCGGTGTGCAACCAGCCTTCGGCATCGATCGTCTCCGCGGTTGCTTGCGGGTTCTTGTAGTAACCAACGAAAGTTCCCGCCCCTCGGGTGAGGATTTCACCATCTTCTGCAATGCGCACTTCTGCTCCGGCGACGGGGAGACCCACGGTTCCGATTCTCACACCCCGCTGAGGGTTGATTGTCGCTTGTGCGCAGTTCTCGGTTTGTCCATAGCCCTCCCGCACCGGTACCCCGATCGACCAGAACCAGTCGAGGATCTGGGGTGCGATGGGAGCAGCACCCGACAGGGCGTTCTGGCAACGACTCATGCCGAGGCGTTCTCTCAGCGCGCGATACAGCATGAGCCATCCCAAAACTCCCACGACTCGGTCGCCCACTCCGAGCCTCCCGCTCATGCGGGCCTTCGCCAAGCGGCTGCCTTTGGAGGTCCAGTACTGGTAGTTGCGTCGTTTCAGCCACGAAGCGTCGTTCATCCGCACCTGCACACTTGCCAACATCTTCTCCCAGACGCGGGGAACACCCAAGAAGAAGGTTGGTTGAACCTCGCGCAAATCGTTTGCAAAAGCCGCTCCGCCCTCTCCGAAATTTGCCGTGTAACCGGCGCTGATCCCGTTGATGACCGTTACCAACCGTTCTGCGATATGGCACAACGGGAGATACGAGAGCACTTCGTCGCCTGGTCCGAGCGAGAATATTGCGTCGTAATCGGTGAAAGCCGCATGCATGTTGACGTGGCTGATCATCGCCCCTTTAGGTGGCCCGGTTGTGCCTGAGGTGTAGACGATGACGGCCACGTCTGCGCTGTCGAGAGCGGCTACGGATTCATCGAAGTCGGCTGCTGATTGAGCCCGGCCAAGTTCCAGCAGTTCCTCGAAGGTCAATATCCGCGGATCATCGAGTACCCGGACACCGCGTGGGTCGATGACCACGGCGTAGGCCAAGTCTTCAAGCTGATCCCAGACTTCAAGGGTCTTGTCGAGTTGTTCTTCGTCCTCGGCCACCACGATCTTTGTTTCTGAGTGCGCTAGGAGATAGCGGACTTCGGTTGCGGGGCTAGTCGGATAGATCCCAACGGTTACCGCACCTATGCCCTGCGCCCCGAGATCGGCGAAGACCCATTCGGGGCGGTTCTCGGCGTGGACCGCCACTTTGTCGCCTTTAGCGACCCCGAGGCTGCGCAGGCCGAGGCCAACAAGGCGCGCCTTGTCCGCGTAGTCGTTCCAGGTGTATTCGTGCCATATGCCCAGTGTCTTGTGGCGCAGCGCGACCGAGTCGCCGTCTGTAGTAGATCTTGCGAGTAGTTTGTACGGAAGCGAAATGTTCGCGAGCGACTTGTCCACGGGAGACTTGTTTACGGGAGATCGGTTCACGTTGGCTCCCCGAGGTAGGCAGCGATGACCTCCGGGTCGGACTGGATTTCTTGTGGAACGCCCGTGGCAAGGCATTGTCCGAAATTGAGCGCCATCACTCGATCGGCGATATCCATCACCATGTGCATGTCGTGTTCAACGAGGATCATGGCCATGTGTAGATGGTCGCG
Organism: Candidatus Aldehydirespiratoraceae bacterium; assembly: GCA_965249055.1. GTDB lineage: Bacteria > Actinomycetota > Acidimicrobiia > Acidimicrobiales > Aldehydirespiratoraceae > VXYK01. Next base: position 2,644,224 of record CBDFKX010000002.1, read on the forward strand.
GATCTCGATTATGAAACGCGCCATATCCTCGGTTTCTTCAAGGTTCATTCCCGCGACCGGTTCGTCCAGCAACAAGAGACTCGGTTCCATCGAAAGGGCCCGGCCCAGTTCAATGCGTTTCTGGATGCCGTAGGGGAGCATTCCCACTGGGCTGTAGCGGTAGGGCTGCAACTCCAAGAAGTCGATGATCTCCTCGACACGCCCGCGATGGTGGATCTCTTCTCGTTTGGCACGTCCGAACCAGATCGCGCCGGCGATGAACCCGCTTTTCATCAACAGGTGGCGGCCAAGCATCAAATTGTCGACAAGGTTGAGGTTGGAGAACAGCCCCAGGTTCTGGAACGTCCTCGCCACGCCGTGTTTGGCGACTTGAGTCGGCTTCGCTCCGATGAGTGATTTGCCCATGAAGGTGATCTCGCCGCTCTCGGGGTGGTACACGCCGTTGAGGCAGTTGAAGATCGAGGTCTTGCCCGCGCCATTGGGACCGATGATCGCGAACAACTCGCCCTCGGTGACCGTGAACGACACATTATCGAGCGCGGTTACGCCTCCGAACCGCAGCGTCACCGCATCGAAGCTCAACAACGGGGCGCTCATGCGCTCCAACGTTTCTTGCGGCGATAGGACTTGACATCTCTAAAGGACTTGCGGCCGGCTTCGCCGACTCCGAGATAGAACTCGCGGATGTCGTCGTCTTCAAGCAGTTCGCCTGCCGCTCCCTCCTTCACGATCCGTCCATTCTCGAGCACGTACGCTCGATCCGAGATGGACAGCGCCATGCGTGCGTTCTGTTCGACAAGCAGGACGCTGGTGCCCTGCGCGTTGACGGTCTTGATGATCTCAGAGATTCGTTCGACAAGTTTGGGTGCGAGCCCCAACGACGGTTCGTCCAACAACAAGAGTTTCGGCGAGGCCATCAGGGCTCTGCCAATGGCAAGCATCTGCTGTTCGCCACCCGAGAGATAACCGGCGGTGTCACGCTGGCGGGGTTTCAACACCGGGAAAAGATCCATGACCCGCTCATGGGCCGCGGTGATCGCCGCCTTGTCATGCACCGTGTGGGCCCCGGTACGCAGATTCTCTTCGACGGTCAGCTCCGCGAAAATCCGCCGTCCCTCCATGACTTGGGCCACGCCGGCACGTACCAGCTTTGAAGGGTCAACGTGATCGGCCGGCGCCCCGTCGAAAATGATCGAACCTTTGGTCATCTCGCCACGGTGAACCTCCAACAGTCCGGTGATCGCTCGCAACAGTGTGGTCTTACCTGCACCGTTGGCACCGAGCAGAGTAACGATCTCGCCCGCCTCCACCCGCAAACTCACGCCGCTCAGCACCAAGATCACATCGTTGTAGACTACCTCGGCACTGCGAACATCAAGAATCGTCGGACGTTCGGACTCCACGGTCATGCGACGTGAAACCTACCACGCGACCCCGGTCTGGCGATATCGCCGGTCGCATCGCGCCACGGGTCGTCGCTTCGACTTGACGTGCAGTTCGACCCCGTGAGCATTGGAGGTTCATCCTGAACAATTGGATCTGCCTCGGATGTAGTGGTTGCCTATCTATTCCGGGATCGCGAACACGGTCACAACCAAAACAAGCCGCAGAGCCCGAACGTTAGAGGCTGCCTCGGCCTGAGGTTCCATCGTCATTCACTGGCTCTAACCGTTGATTTCTTTCCACCGTGCCTGAAACCACCGTCTCACACGTTCGTTCGATTCCGCGTAAGTGCCTACCTCGAAGGGCAGATCGTTTCGTCTGGCGGGAGCCATCACCCGCGGTTAGAAAAGTCGATCTTCACCTCGTAGAAACCACCAGCGAAAAGCGGAGAAACAACCTTCAACAAGTGATGCGTTCGTCGCTCGTTGAACTCGAACGAGAATCCATGCGACGAGTAGCCGTCTAGTTGCTCAGCCACGATGTCGGCTGCGCCTTCCTCAGCATCAAAGTCAAGGTCGAACGAGAACCTGCTCTTGTGCCCGAAGTGGAACTTCCGAAGAGCGGTACCTCCCTTGAAGACCATCCCGCACAACTCGAACGGCCCCTGTTGGTGCATCTCCGACAGGATCACGTCGAACGCGGAGTCCAGAACGGCGGCGCGCGTAATATGACCTCGGAGCGTGCAGCATCTGGCTAACACCTGAGGATGTTGGGTTCTGTGATTACCACTTGAACCTCGTTCGTTTCACAGGTTCCAGTCGTAGGACCAGTTCCGTTCCAGCAGGTAGTCCACAACCTTGTATTTCGGGGACCAAACCGGCATCCAAGGCTTGAATTTGTCTGCGTTGACGCGGCGACCGAAGTAGTGGGGTCCGTCGCCTATGGTGGGGCCTGACGCGAAGCAGCCGCGGATTACTGCGGTACGGTGAGGCTCTACCGACGGCGCACCGCCAACGTAGACCAGTTCTCGGTTTGGAGCGTGTCGAGGCTCAACACGACAGCGCTGTCTGCACAACCGTCGCAGTTCAACCCTTCGATAGAGATACCGTCGCGGCGGGTGCTGTAACGGTGATGCCAGTGGCCATGCACAACGAGCTGAGGCTCGATGGCTCTAGCGACATCAGCGAGCCGGCCCTGAATCTCGCGGGATATGCGTTCCAGCTCCTCTGGGGGGTTCATTGTGCTGGTGAGTGCGTAACCCAACGCTGGGTAGTCGTGGGTTAACAGCACATCGGTTGGTCCGGCGTCGATGGCGCGCTGCAGGTCTTCGTCGGACGGGACCTCTTCGGTGAACCAGGACTTGCCTTCGACGCGGTAATGCCGGTCGATGCTCGAAGCACCACCCAACGCCCTGAACCGCACGTTGTTCCATTCCCATGCGCAGCCCCTGGGTAGATACCACAACCTCGGGTGTAGCTGCACCGGCCGGGCGAGGTGTTCAGAATCGGGGTCGGCTTTGCAGGCGGTTTTTCGCAGGTGCGGGTGGTGTTCGTGGTTACCGTCGACGAACAGCACATCAACCCCGGCTTGAACAGCGGTACGTGAAACCTTCCAGGCGAATCTGGACTCGGGCCACCAACCGAAATCGCCTAACTGAACGATCACGTCAATGTTGTCGGCTGCCATTTCTTGTATGACGCGCATAAACCAGCTTGTGTTGGCGTGCGTGTCGCCCACCAGCCCGATACGCCCACCTTCAACGGTGGGGAAAGCCTCAGGAGTTGTTCGCATCGTTGGTCCCTTACTGATCAGCAACAGAGTGCTCGAGGCAACTGTACTAACAGGGACTGACAGGGCCCGCCTGTTTTCAGCGGGCCAAACAGCCGGCCCTTGTATGGAATCGCCACGAGATGTTGAGTGACGGCGCGTGAGCGACCTAGTTGTTCTCGGCGGGTTGGCGGGTCCACTATCCTGAGAGGTGATGGCTGTACGAATCCACTCAACGCGTTTACCTCGCACGGACATGAAACCGCGTCGGCGGATGCGCGCGGCTGATATTCCCGAGGTCATCGCCTTGGATTCGCCGCGGGAGTTGCTTCCGTATTCGATGCTCGCCAAAGAATGGGAGTGGTGGCCTGCTGATCGGGAGATGATGGTCGCTGATCGTCCCGTTACCGACAATCTCGACGATCTGAGTCGGATCGCTGCGGTCGTTCACGCGTTGTGTGATCGTGACGGCGTAGTCGTACCCGACTGGGTATTCGACTACACATCGCCGCGGCCGCTCGCTCTAGGACCTTCGCTTGTTATCGACGGACAGATCTGGCATCGAGCGATCAGCGAAGCCCCGCCTACCTGCGAATACCACAACGTGTGGTTCAGCTACCGCACGATAGAACCGCTGAAAGCGGCTGCCAAACGACTGAAAGCCTCACGCAAAACCGCAGAGATGCAATGAACGGACTGCCGCTGCGCACAGTCGCTGAGATGGTGGAAACTGTTCGACGAGATGAACACCCACCTTGAATCGTCGACACCTGAGGGAACTCGGTACATATTGTCTGTTGTCGGTGGTGTCGCGATGGGTGCGGTATTCACAGACAGAGCAACTCAAGATGTCGATGTGGTCACACCGACCATCCCTGAAGCGGTGCGCAAAGCGGTACGCGCAGTGGCAAAGGCGCATCAGATGCCTGAGCAGTGGCTCAACAACGATGTTGCCGACATGGTGGATGTTGATTTGCCATTCGACGCGTTCGCGCCGGTCTACACCAACAGGAACCTTGAGGTTCTCGCCGCGAAACCGGAGTATCTGCTTGCTCTCAAACTGATGGCGGGACGCGGCAAAGACCTCAAAGACTTGGTGCGACTCGCTGAGCATGTCGGAGCGATGTCTTCATCTGAACTGCTCGCTGTTTGGGACCGTGTATATTCCACGAACCCCGCCTACAGCACCGAACGCGGTTTCGTTGAGTCTGTGTGCGTAGACATCGCTCGGTTGCTCCCATCCCACCTTTCTGGGAACGACATCACAACAGACATCGAACGTCTCGCCACCAGTTACGCAGGTGAGGACTTAGACGACGATCCGAGTCTCTCCAATCCACCAAGCGATGAAGGCCCTTACCTTTAGGCCGAGACAGACCCGCTAGGGGTCAGTGCGCGCGAGGTTGTTGGCGTGTGATGCGGGTGGCGCCGATTACTGTGGTCTCGTGTCGGTGACAGATGTAGTCGTGGGTCCAGCGTCTGAGGCCGATGCAGCGCTCGTGTTCGGACTGACTTCAAGGTCGTGAGACCTCGGCGAATACTGGGTGCTGCCGTCGGTGTCGTGGCAATTGTCGTTGGAGCGAGTGTTGTTACGTCGATCATTGACGATTCTGGCGAGGACAGAATCTCAATAGCGACCCTCGACTGCTCGTCGCATATTGACGTCGTCTCTGATGTACCCGAAGGGTTTCGCGTCGTGCAGGAAGTAGCGGCGATCAACTCGACGATCGTTCACCAACAGGGACGGCAAGGAACAGACGCTGACCCGGAATCACCGCTGCGATTCTCAAAGATCGCGCTCCTAGTGCGCCCGAATCAAAGGTTCGAGGTCTCCGTTGGGGAAGGCTCTCCTGAGTCAACTCGTGTCGGTTGGTCGTCGGCAACATCCAGCTCGCCGGTGCAGCGGATCTCAGTTGGTTCCTGTGCCGGTGACTCGGCCCGTTGGTTGGTTTTTGCTGGAGGCGTGTGGGTTACGGAGCCAAGCTGTGTCGAGTTGGTGTTTCAATCTTCGAATGGCAGCACAACCGTATTGTTGTCGATCGCTGAGCAATGTGGCTCGTAGCAAATGAGGTCGGAGTGACCGGCGCCGCATTGCCGAACTCTCTCGCTGGACTACTCGTGGGGAGTCGCTTCGAGTGGCTCCGCTTGGCCGACGGCACCACAGGGATCCCGCTAGCTGCTACTCGAAGGGTAGGCGGAGGAGTTTGATGGCGTTGCCGCGGGCGATCTTGTAGACGGCGTCATCGTCAAGATGACCGAACAAGGAGTGAGCCTTATCCCGGGAATTAGGGAAGGTGCCGTCGGAGTGGGGGTAGTCGGTCTCGAACAGGACATTGTCGACGCCCACCTCGTCAAGCAGTTTCATGCCGGCGGAGTCGTTGAAGAAGCAGCTGGACACCTGCCGGTAGTAGTAGAACGACGGCTTCTCCGATAGCCGCTCCTCACCCTGAGCCCATTGATGAGTCAGATAATTTTCGTCGGCTCGTTCAATGAAATAGGGGATCCAGCCGATCTGGCTCTCCGCGTACATCAGCTTCAGGGTCGGATAGCGCTCCAGCACGCCCGAAAACAGGAAATCGACCATAGAAGCCGCGCTGTTGGCTGAGATCATCGTGGCGGTCACTAGCGTCGGTGCGTCATCGGATGTTCGCACCGTGCGAGTGCCAGAGCCGATGTGCATGGCAATGACGGTCCCTGTTTCTTCGCAAGCCGTAAAGAAAGGGTCCCAATACCCGGAATGAATCGAGGGCAGGCCCAGCCACGCCGGCAACTCCGACCATGCGGTGGCGGTAACGCCTCGAGCTGCGTTGCGACGAATTTCCGCCGCGGCCAACTCGACATCCCACAACGGCACGATGCACAGCGGTATCAAACGCCCGCCCGAGTCACCGCACCATTCGTCGACCATCCAATCGTTGTATGCCTCGACACAGAGTTTCGAGAGCTCCTTGTCGGAGCGCTCGGCGAACAACTGACCGCAGAAACGGGGGTAGTTGGGGAAACACAACGACGCTTCGACATGGTTGATGTCCATGTCCGCGAGCCGGTCCGCTGCCCGGTAGCAACCGGGACGAATATCGTCGTAGGTGACTCCGGCCATGGTGACTTCCTCGGGTGGAGTGCCCGCGCAGGCGATCATGTGCTTGATCTGGTAACGGTGATCCTCGTAGTGCCACCAGGCTGCCATCTTGTCGCCGGTTCCGGGCTGCTCAACCCAGGTGCCGTCCTGGAGACTCATTTCGCCCTGTGGCGCGATAACGATGCGCGGTCCGATGTCTCGGTACTTGGCAGGTAGGCGGTCAGTCCAGATGTTCGCCGGTTCCACGACATGGTCGTCAACGCTGATGATTTTCGGGAAATCAGTGACCGAGGCCATCCCGGAACCGTATCGGCATACCGTGTCGCTGGGCTAAACGGCGGTGATCACCGGCGCGCCGTTCCCCCGGTGCTCAAGAAAGCGAATACAGCAGGTGGTGACTCAGGTCACCCATCTGGTCCACGAACATGATCCTGGTGTCGAACCACCATTGCCCGTCGATGCGCTGGAAGGTGTCGTGATAGCGCCCAGTGATGATGATTTGCAACGGCAATTCCGGCGTCGCTTGAGTCACGGTGTAATAGCTCCGGCTTGAGGCCGTTCCGGCCTTCTCATCGACTGCGATAATGGAGTTGGTAGTGACGTGATGTGTCTTGGGCGTGCCGTCTTCGTAGAGCCGGGTAGCCGCGTCATACATCTTGCGGACACCCTCTGTGCCAACAAAGGTGGCTTCTGGGGGCGCATCGGGCACAGCGCAGATGCGGCCATGTTGGAAAAGGTCGGCGATCCCACCAAGATCGCCGGCGTCGATTCGCTCGGCATAGAGGTACAGAAGATTTTCTATCATTCGGGCATCGTCGGTCATGCCGAGACGATAGAGAACGCTCGGACGTGGTATCCAAATAGGCGATGAATCTCTCTGACGATTTTGCTCTTCAGTCGGTGCTGGCCGCGGCCGCCACCGCAGACGGACTCGAGGACTTCGGTCCACCAACCTTTCGGGAACCGCTCGGTGTGCTCCTCGACGCTTACGGTTCTGCACCACTGAACGAACTGGGCCGCATGATTCTTCGCGGGGGAGTGGTACACAGCCTGCGCACCCGACTCCGTACCAACTACTGGTTCGCCGCTCACCCAGAGATCGCCGAACAACGCATCGCTCCACCAATCGTCGTGGTGGGCATGATGCGGACTGGCACAACACTGGTGCAACGCCTTCTCGCTGCCGATGAGCGCCACTATTCGGCCTCCGGCTGGGAGATCGGTGAAGCAGCGCCACGAATCGGCTGGCAACCAGACGACGATGCCCCCCGTATCGGTGACGCCGAAGCCCGAGAGGAGCAGACTCGGGCCTTTGCCCCTGAACTGTTCTCCATCCACCCCATGTATGCGCACGAGGCTGAAGAAGAGATCATGTTTCTGGCAGACGCGTTTCTATCGCACGTGCCCGAAGCGTCGGCCGATGTACCGAGCTATCGACAGTGGCTCGACACCGCCGATTTAACTCCTGCGTATGAAAATCTTCACCGGATGCTGCAACTGCTCCAGTGGCAGAAACAGCGACGAGGCGAGATCCGCACCCGCTGGATTCTCAAGACTCCTGCCCATCTCGGTTACCTCAACGAACTATTGGCCTTGTTCGGTGACGCCCATGTGGTGCACATGCATCGCGATCCAGCCGACACGATCCCCTCAGGCGCAAGCCTCAACACCACCTTGTGGAAGATGCACGCAGACGATGTCGACCCTCATCGTGTTGGTGCTCAGTGGATTGAACGCATGGCATGGACCAACAACAGAGCAATGGCAATGCGAGCCAGCCTCGACAATGAGAGCGAGCGCTTCACCGACATCGCGTTTGCCGATGTCGTGCGAGATCCCTTGGGCGAGATCAACCGTTTGTACCAAAAGCTAGGTATTGCTCTCAATCTCGAAACAGAAACACGGATGCGTGATTGGTTGGAACGCAGAAACAAAGAGCAACTCGCGCCGCATCGTTATACAGCGGCGGAATTCGGACTTTCCACCCCTGAGATTAACGAGCGATTCACCGACTATATGACGCGGTTTATGACCGCCTAACGTCTCAGACCATGTCTGAGCATCCCGTCGCTACCGCCCAACAGCACGCCCATGAGCTCGCCGCGTTGGAGGTGATTGCTCATCCAACAGTCACCGAGGCATACAAGCGAGTCGCGGATCACTGGCTGAAACTCGCCGAACCCTCCAAGGTCATGCGCGAGTGTTTCGATTGGGCGTTTCGCGAGGTCATGTTCAGCGCCGCTATCTGGTCTTCCAACCAAGATCCTCTGCGTCCGAAGGTCACCTGTATCACCCGTTTGGTCCACACCGTTGAAGGCCGCGAGATCCCTGGTTCTCGTTGGGGGATCGACAATCCGGACTCGATCTACCGGGTGATACCGATATCAGGTGATGAGAAATACCGGATTACCGGGCGTGTCGGTCGCAACCGGATGACCGAGAACTACTTCACGCTCTGGGACGACAAGATGGGCACCGTCGACGTGCTCAACGGCCGCAAAATGGATGTCGACTCTGACGGTTCCTTCACGATCACCGTTGACTCGTCTGCTGCCAACGGTCGCCCGAACCATGTGCAATCCGCTCCAGAGGCTCATGAGTTCTACATACGCGACGGAATGGCAGACTGGGCTCTTGACGACCCCAACCATCTGAGAATTGAGAGGCTTGGCAGCCAAGCGGCATCACCGGCGCGGACAATTGACGAGCAAGCCCAGTTGACCGCGGACTTCATGGCCCACTACGCCAACTTCACCCGTCGAATGAGCCGAGGCACCTACCGCATGCCGGCCAACCACTTCGCGCTTGCCTGGTCAGCTGAACACAGAGGAGCCTTACGGAACCAGGTGTATGTCGGAGGACGTTTCGAGTTGGCCGACGACGAAGCGTTCGTGGTGACCGTGAGCGACGGGGGAGCGGAGTACTTCACTGTGCCACTGTCGAACATCTGGGGCACCACCATGGACATCGTCGACCGAACGGCGAGCCTCAACAAAGCCCAATCCGTGGCCAATCCGGACGGTACCTACACCTACATCGTGAGCGACACTGATCCTGGTGTTCATAATTGGGTGGACACCTGCGGGCTCGACGAAGGCATCCTCACGCTACGTGTGGCCGAGTTTCCCGAGGGAGGTCCACGCCAAGACTTAGCGGCATCGGGCCAGGTCGTGAAGCTCGACCAACTCGATTCTGTGCTACCCGAGGGAACGCTGTTCGTCGACACCGACGCACGAGCTGCGCAATTGACCACTAGACGGGCAGGTTATTTGCGTCGTCTTCCCGAAGTTGCGGTGTGAGCATGACTCGGTGGCTAATCACCGGTTGCTCCACCGGCATCGGACGTGAGACAGCACTTGCCGCGTTGGCCGCCGGTCATCAAGTTGCTGTGACCGCGCGTCGACCCGAGACGATTGCCGATATCGCAGCCCAAACAGCTCCAACAGGACGCGCGATCGCACTACCCCTCGATGTCACCGACCGTCAGCAGATCGCTGATGCGGTAACCGCGACCGTCGAAGCATTCGAAGGAATCGACGTGTTGGTGAACAACGCCGGTTACGGCTACATGTCCGCTGTTGAAGAAGGTGAAGATCACGAGGTCAGGAGGCTCTTTGACACCAACTACTTCGGAGTCGTCGACACCTTGAAAGCAGTGCTGCCAATAATGCGTCAACAGCGCAGCGGGCACGTCATCAACATCTCCTCAATGACGGGTCTCGTAGCCAACCCTCCAAACGCCTACTACAGCTCAACCAAGTTCGCCCTCGAAGCGCTCACTGAGGCTCTTGCGAAGGAAGTGGGCCCACTCGGAATCAAGGTGAGCGCTGTCGAACCCGGAGCGTTCCGCACTGACTGGGGTTCACGCTCCATGCGTGAAACGGCGACGCCCATCGCGGACTACGCCGACAATGTGGGAGCGCGCAAGGAACTGATCAAAGCCTTTGCAGACCATCTTCCGGGTGATCCCCGCAAGGTCGCTGAGGCCGTGGTGATGGTGGCAGCACTGAGCGACCCGCCGCTTCGTCTGCTGCTTGGGCAGGATGTCTTGCAAGCAACCCGCGAAAAACTACGAGACATGAACGCCTCAATCGACCAATGGGAATCGGTCACCGTTGATGTGAACTTCCCGACCTAACGCAAAGCTAGCCTTCGTGTACAGTTAGAGTGTCTAACATTCATCTTCGGACCCCTTGAAAGAAGCATGTGACCAGGCTCGGATTCCTCTTAGACAGCGACTCTTGTATCGGCTGCCACGCCTGCACCGTGGCCTGCAAGAGTGAGCACGATGTTCCCCTCGGCGTCAACCGCACCTGGGTGAAATACATAGAGACCGGTTCCTTCCCGAACACCAGCCGTCATTTCTCGGTGATGCGTTGCAACCAATGCGATGATGCGCCTTGCATCTCGATCTGTCCCACCAATGCACTGTTTCGTGCCGACAATGGAGTCGTCGACTTCAACGACGACAACTGCATCGGTTGCAAGGGATGCATGAACGCCTGCCCCTACGACGCCCTCTACATCAACCCCGCCACCAACACCGCACACAAATGCAACTTCTGCAACCACCGCATCGAAGAAGGACTCGAACCGTCCTGCGTGGTCGTCTGTCCAACGCACGCCATCAAAGTCGCTGACTTAGACGATCCTCTGGATCCAGCAACCAAGATCATTGCTCGCCAAGACGTGGCAGTGCGCGCTCCAGAACAGGGCACCAACCCCAAGGTCTATTACCGAGGAGCGGACCAGGCCTCCCTCGATCCGCTGCGCACCGCGATTGCCAACGACGGAATGATCTGGGCCGACACCACCCCGAACCACCCGAGCGTTCCGGCCGACAGCAGCGGTGTTGTGGCCCGGACCACCTACACCACATCGCACCAAATGACCTGGACCACCAAAGTTTCGGCTTACTTGGTCACCAAGGCGATCGCTGCGGGTGTGATGGCGCTCGCCACGTTGTTGGTGCTGCTGGGGCATAGCGCCGAAACCGCGGCGGTGGGTGTCGTACCGCCAATGATTGCGGGATTCTTTCTGGCTGCTACCGGGGTGCTGCTCGTCGCGGACCTGAAACAACCAGGCCGCTTCTTCTACCTGATCACGAGAGGAAGCTGGGAGTCCTGGCTGGTGAAAGGCGCCTATGTTCTGGCGGCTTTCGCCGCGCTGACTACGGCCTGGTGGATTGCCGGAATTGCCGAGGCCCCCGACATCCTCAAAGTTCTTTCGGTCCCGGTCGTGCTCTGCGCCGCGGCTACTGCCGGCTACACCGCTTTGTTGTTCGGACAGTGCGAAGGACGGGATCTCTGGCAGACGCCACTGTTGTTGCCGACCCTGTTGGCACAAGCGGTGACCGCGGGGGGTGCTGGCTATTCGATCGTCGACCTGTTCGTGGAGGTCCCCGAAATCGATGCGATTCGCTGGGCTTTCCTCGCCGGAGTATGTGTCACTGCGGCTCTGATCACGCTGGAGGCGACCTCCAAGGGGACTCCCCATGTCGAGGCCGCTGTTCACCAGATGGTCAAGGGCACCTACCGTGACCGCTTCTGGTTCGGAGTGTTGGTGGGCCTCTTCGTGCCTGGATGCGTGTTGATTCTCGCTTTGGCCACCGGCTCCGGTTCATCGCTGGTGGCCGCCGCAGGTGTCGCCGCCATCGCCGGGATGTGGGCCTATGAAGACTCCTTTGTTCGCGCCGGCCAGTCTGTGCCGCTCTCCTAGAAGAATCCGCCAAGAAGAACCCACTGTGCCATGACCGACCTGAAGCAATACCCACCCCACGACGAGTGGCACGATCACGCCTCATTGGACGCCAAAGCTTGGCCGAAACGCGTAGAACGCCACCACAGCCTCATACCCACGACTTGTTTCAATTGTGAAGCGGCCTGTGGTCTGCTCGCCCATGTCAACCACGAGACCAACCAGATAGACAAGATCGAGGGTAATCCTCTCCATCCGGCCAGTCGGGGCCGCAATTGTGCCAAGGGCCCCGCAACTCTCAATCAGGTCAACGACACCGAACGGATTCTTCACCCGATGCGTCGGGTTGGAGCGCGGGGCTCTGGGCAATGGGAGCGGGTGTCCTGGGATGAAGCGCTCAGTGACATCGGGGCACGCATCGCTACCGCACTCGACGAGAACCGTCACAACAACGTGATGTATCACGTGGGGCGTCCCGGTGAGGACGGATATGCAGATCGTGTTCTCAAGGCATGGGGTGTAGACGGGCACAACAGCCATACCAACGTCTGTTCTTCCAATGCCCGTATCGGATACCAGTCGTGGATGGGCCACGACCGTCCGTCATCAGACTTCGCCAACGCGGAAGTGATCTTCTTGATCTCGGCGCACCTCGAAGCCGGTCACTATTTCAACCCTCATGCCCAACGTATTATCGAGGCTCAGACAAAGGGCGCGACGGTAATCTGTGTCGACCCGAGGCTCTCGAACACCGGTGCCAAAGCCGACTACTGGCTGGCTGCCTGGCCTGGCACGGAACCTTTCTTGTTGTTGGCGATCGCCCGTCTGTTGATCGAGAACGGCACCTGGGAGCGTGAGTTCGTGCGTCGTTGGGTCAACTGGGAGACCTACCTGCGCGAGACCCGCCCGGATCTGCAACTGGAGTTCGATTCGCTCGAAGTCGCCTTGCTGGACGCATATCGCGAATACACCCCACAAGCAGCAGAAGAGATCTGTGGTGTTGACGCAGAGCAACTGCGTGAGATCGCGCAGATCATCGGTGCGCACCCGACCAAGCTCGCCTCGCACAACTGGCGAGCCGCAGCCGCAGGCAACCTCGGCGGTTGGCAAACTGCACGTTGCCTGTTCTTCCTCAACGTCTTGACCGGTTCAGTGGCCACGGTCGGAGGAACGAGCGGCAACGGTTGGAACAAGTTCAAACCAACACAGCCCAAGGGCGCGCCGCCGCTGCATCAGTGGAACGAATTGACGTGGCCCCGGGAATACCCGTTGTCGCATCACGAGATGTCGATGCTGCTGCCTCATTTCCTCAACGAGGGCCGCGGAACCCTCGACGTCTACTTCAGCCGTGTCTACAACCCGATCTGGACCAATCCGGACGGGTTCAGTTGGCTTGAGGCCCTGACCGACGAGTCCAAGGTGCGCTGCCATGTGGCGCTCACCCCTACATGGTCCGAAACCGCTTGGTATGCCGACTATGTGCTACCCATGGGTGTGGGTACCGAACGGCACGATGTGGCGAGTTTCGAGACCCACAACGGCCGCTGGATCGGCTTTCGTCAACCGGTCATGCGTCGTTATGCGGAGATCCGCGGTGAGTCGTTGGGGCCGAACTCTCGCAGCCAGGAGTTCAACCCCGGTGAAGTGTCAGAGGAGAATGAGTTCTGGATCGACCTCTCCTGGCACATCGACCCTGACGGAACCCGGGGAATCCGGCAGTGGTTCGAGTCCGACACCAACCCCGGCACGCCGATATCGGTCGACGAGTACTACGGAACCATGTTCGCCGAGTCGGTGCCCGGACTAGCCGAAGCTGCTTCTGAGGCCGGCAAGTCGCCGCTCGAATACATGCGCGACGTCGGTGCTTTCGCGGTGCCGGGTGACATGGTGACACCCTATGAACGGATCGTCAGCGCAGAGGGCATAGCGGATTGCATCAAGGGCGATGACCAGGTGTTTCGCAAGCCAGGGACCATAGGTACCTGGGACGGCAACCCAGACCATCTCAGCGAGATCACGCTGGCAGACCTAGGCGAGGGGTCACCGGCTGTCGAAGTAGACGGCGAAGTCAAAGAAGGCTTTCCCACGCCGTCAAAGAAGCTGGAACTCTTCTCGACGACGCTGGCAGATTGGGGTTGGCGCGAATACGCAGTTCCCACCTGGATCAAGTCCCACGTCCACCATCAGGACCTCGACCTCGAAGGCAACGAGCGGATTCTGCTGCCGACCTTTCGGATACCGACGTTGATTCATACCCGATCAGCGAACTCCAAGTGGCTAAATGAGATCAGCCATCGACATCCTTTGTGGATTCACCCGAGTGATGCCGAGAAACTCGGAATCGAAGAGAACGCATTGGTGCGCATTTCCACCCGTATCGGGCATTTCGTCATTCAAGCCTGGCGCACTGAAGGAATCCGACCGGGTGTGGTTGCAGCTTCGCATCACATGGGTCGCTGGCGTATCGAAGAGGACAAGGCTCGTTCGTGGGGAACGGGCAAAGCAGAGATCGACCGTATCGACAACAGTGACGGTGGCCAGTCGTGGAAGTTGACCCGTACCGACGGGATCCGCCGTTTCGATTCTGAGGATCCCGACAGTCAGCGCATCTGGTGGAAGGACACCGGCGTGCACCAGAACCTGACTTTCTCGGTGCAACCAGATCCGATCTCCGGGATGCAGTGTTGGCACCAGCGAGTCCGGGTCACACCCGCCGAAGCAGGTGACCAGTACGGCGATGTGGTGGTCGACACGGCCAAGAGCCGCGAGGCCTACCGGGAGTGGCTCTCAATGACTCGCCCAGCCCCCGGCCCGGGTGGTCTGCGCCGCCCCCTCTGGTACGCCCGTCCCCTCAAACCCGCGGCTGAGATGTACCACCTCCCCAACTCCTGAGCTGGTTACTCTTTTGGATTCTCCTGGGTTGTGGCGGGGGGTACCGGGGCGAGATAACCCACAATCAGCAGCAGAACACCGACGCCTAGGAATGACACCACTCGGCTGACGGCGGTGAGACTACTGAGGTCCACGAGGAACAGCTTGATGACCACCATGGCCATGAAGGAAGCGCCCGCCGCCCATACCAGGCGGTCACTCAAGCGCACACCAGCGACCATTCCCGCCAGCGCGATCACAGCCCAGATCACCGACAGCGACGCTTGCAGTGTTGTAGAGGCCACCAATGATTCGAAGTCCCAAGGAACGTCTTGCCAATGGTGGATGCTGCGCGCCGCTTCCATCGTGGCCGCGACTACGCCCACAACGGCCAACGTCGGCACCCATGATGCGGCTAACAAGGGTGCAAAAACGTGAGTCTCAAAGGAAGCGGCCAGCCTTTTCCACCTCAACGCGACCGCCACCAAGAGCACGGCCAACAAACTAAGCGGATTCAGTACCGGCAAGTAGGGCAGAGGCGAGGGGTCGGCGTCGAAAACGAGGTGTGTCACCAACACGACAGTCCCCAACACCAGCAAGACCGGTCCGCAGCACGTCAACAGATAGCCCCGCCAATGGGCTGCTATCGGCCAAGTCAACAAACGCCTGCCCGACAAGGTTCCAGCCACCAGCAACAACACGGCGGTAAAAGCGGCAACGGGCCGCCACACCTCGCTTGCGAAGCGATCGACCTGCCAATAGACCTCAACTCCGACCAGCACGGCAAGTAACCAATAAACGCCAGCATGCAACACTGCCCCGAACTGACTGAACTCGCTCTCTCGCAGGCGTAGGAACCCATAGTGGGCGATCAACGACAGCGGCCAGGCTGCCCATCCGTATAACCCCAGCGGATGGGACTGGTTAGCCAGCGAGATGATCAGCACCGCTGCCATGGTCGGAAGAATCCCAAGCCCCAACGTGTCGAGTTGGGGCCACCGCAACCGACGGGACAGCAAGGTCGCGGTACCGAAGGAAGCCACGACGAAGACCAGCGCCGCAGACAGATGCCCAGTCCCGAGTTGGGAGCCGATTTCGAAGAGCCCTCCGAGAATCCACCAGCCAATTCCCCATACCAACGCCAGCGGAGGCGCGGCGCTGTCGATTCTCGCACGATCCCTGTCCCGGTACAGCAGCCAACCCGACGCCAAACCAGCGACCGCGAGCACCGCAGCACCAAGGAAGTACTCGTTGACAATCGGCAACGTGTCTTCTGGATACAAGCTGAACCCCAAATGATCCAAGTGCATCATGAACGACAGACCAGCCAGGAACTGCAACAACAGGCCGCCATCGATGGCAAGACCCCGTTCGCGACGGCAACCGAACCACACCAGAATGGTGCCTTGCAGCGCCCACACCGTCGACGTGTAGTGGGAGTTGAGCGCGAACGGAACAGCGAGGGCCAAAAACGTCACCGCTAGGCCCGTGTAGGCAGCGGCCAATTGACCCTGCTCAGGGTCCATTCGGCGGGCGATCAGAGTTAAGGCGCCTTGGGCGACAGCCAACAGCAGCGCGCTGATCGCCAGACCGTACTCAGTGTGGCCAATCGCCAAGTACTGCAATCCGAACCCCATGAATGGCGTGCCGAACACCAGTGGAGCGATCCACGGATCCTCAATGTCAGGAACCTCTCGGATGGCGAAGAGCACCGGTATCGCCATGTACAACAAGACGAGGATCGCTATCAACGGCTGCGTCGAAGCCCAGTCATCAGTTGAGTAGCGATCCCAAAGCCAGAAGGCCGAGATCCCGAATGTAAAGCCCAACCCTAAAAGATTGAGTTCCGGCCACACCTTGAACCAAGCCACTCCAACAATCGCCGCGCTGAGCACCGCATAAAAGCTGAAGAGAGCAAGATGGTCTTCAGGCTGGGTGTACACCAGAACCGGAGCGAGAAACCCACCGATGATCCCAAGGACCGCCAAGGAGCGTGCGTCCTGCAGCACGGCGAGGACACCCGCGCCAACCGTGATGACGATGACAGCTGCACCGCCCGGCAAGGCCCCCACGACGTCATACACAGCAAAGGCTGCATACGTGGTCAAATAGAGGGCCGCGATCCCTCCACCCTGAAGGCTGAGTCCATAGATCGTGTGCGTGCGTCGCAAGCGCCAGCCAATAGCGAGCAACGCCAAGCCGAACAGCGCGACCGCGATCAAGCCCATCTCAATCGTGAGCGTGATAAATCCTCGCTCGTTGGCCTCTTGAATCAAGAAACCCAGTCCTACCAGCGACACCAACACTCCGACCTTGACGGGCACATTGCCGGTCGTCACCCAAGCCTTGAGAGTGTCTGCGAGCGTGTTGGCTGAATCCAAGGAGGGCTCGGCCTGAACATTACGGTCGCCCGCTCGCTGCGCGGTGGGTTCGTGCAGCGGGGCTGCTGGAGGTGCTGGCGGTTGAGCAACGTGGGCAACGGGTGCTGTAACGGAAGGCGACTCGAATGGCACCGGTTCTCGAGCCGGTGGACGTGGCGCTGGTGGAGGCCGGGGGAGACGGGAAGCCGGAAGAGACGAAGGTGGAACCAACGGCGGCGGGAGAGGGGCAGGGGGTTCGGAAGTAGAGAACTCCTTTACCCCGCGCTGAGCTTCCTCGACGCTCTTGAGCCGCCGCCTCAGATCGGTCTGTCTTAGCAACACATAGCCCAAAACGCCGCCGAAGAAGAAACCCGAGAGACCGCCAATCACCGCACCGACGATCGCTCCAAGTAGCACGATCACTGCAGTCAAGGTGAAGTTCGTGCAACCCGGCCGAGAATCTGCCATAGCCTGAGTCTCGCGGATAAATTGTCGATGGTTCGTCTATCTAATGTGAAATTCAACCGCTGAAGCGGTGAGCTTTGCGATCGCAGACGGTGCGTAGCGCGAAGCTGGAACGCAGTTGTCCGACGTGGGGGAGTCTTGCCAAGTAGACCTTGTGGATACGTTCGTAATCGGCAACATCGGTCGCCGCGACATGCAGGAGATAGTCGCTGTTGCCCGCCATTAAATGACAACTGAGTATCTCCGCGACATCGACCACCGCTTCCTCAAAGGCGTCAAGATGATCTTCTTGCTGACTAGTCAGGGCGATCTCAACAAAAACGGAAGTGCCACGCTCAATGAGCTTACGGTCGAGGACCGCTACATAACCGGTCACCACTCCGATCTCTTCGAGGCGGCGCACTCGCCGCAAGCAAGCCGAAGGAGACAAATGAACTCGTTCGGCTAAGGCTGCATTGGTGATACGGGCGTCGGTCTGTAGCACCTCCAGGATTTCCCGATCGGTGAAGTCAAGTTCATCTAACACAATCAGTCTCTCTAGAACAATAATTTGCTGCTGAATTCAAGATATGCAACAGTATATTGTGCATATATCGCCTTCAGGCAGTCAATACGCTTACACATTCTCCAGAGTCGAGCGTATTCTGTTTACAGAGACGTCTAGAGGTGGCCAAAATGCGTGTCGGGGTTCCCACAGAGATCAAGATTGCCGAGCGTCGGGTGGGTCTAACCCCCACAAGCGTGCGAGAGCTCACTATGCGCGGTCACAGGGTTCTGGTTCAAACAGGCGCGGGGAATGGCATCGGTGCCTCTGACGCCGACTATTCGGCTGCGGGAGCCCGCGTGGTTTCCGACGCGGAGGCGGTGTTCGCCAACGCAGAGTTGATCGTCAAGGTCAAAGAACCCCAGGCTGCCGAACGAGCCATGTTGGGCGCCGATCATGTCCTGTTCACGTACCTCCATCTCGCCCCAGACACAGCACAAACCGAAGAACTCCTCGCCAGCGGCGCAACCTGTATCGCCTATGAAACTGTCACCGACAACGACGGAGGACTGCCCCTTTTGGCACCCATGTCCCAAGTAGCGGGCCGCATGTCGATCCAAGCTGGTGCCCATTGCCTCGAAGCCCCCAATGGCGGTTCAGGTCGCCTGCTCGGCGGGGTACCCGGGGTCGCTCCCGCGCACACACTCGTTCTCGGCGGGGGAGTCGTGGGGGAGAACGCCATCGAAATGGCCATTGGCATGGGCTCACAAGTCACAGTTCTCGACCGCAACCTCGAAGTCCTCAACCGGCTCTCTCGCCGCTTCGGGAACAGTTTGGTGACCCTTTACTCAACGGGCGCCTCCCTCGAAGAACAGGTACTAGCCGCCGATCTGGTAATTGGTGCTGTACTGATAAAGGGTGCCACCGCCCCCAAACTGGTAGGGCCCGAACTAGTCAAGCGCATGAAACCCGGTTCGGTGTTAGTTGACGTGGCGATCGACCAAGGGGGTTGCTTCGCGACATCGAGGCCCACCACTCATACCGAACCGACCTACATCATCGATGATGTCGTCCACTACTGCGTCGCCAACATGCCGGGGGCGGTTCCCCAAACATCCACCTACGCACTCAACAACGCAACCCTTCCTTTCACCCTGGCGCTAGCTGAGAAGGGACTTGAGTGCGCTCTGCTCGACGACGAACATCTTCGCAACGGCTTGAACACCCACCGAGGATTGTTGACTGAGCAACATGTCGCCGAAGCTCAGGGGCTTGAGTACACGAGTCCACTCGCTGCTCTCGGGTCAGCTTCGCTGGCTTCTACTCGGTGATTCCGAAACGTTCCAATCCGTAGGCCTGGATGGCGTTGCCGCGCATCACCTTGTAACACTCCTCGGCGTTCATCTTGGTGGCTGCAAACATGCTGTGGGCCACTTTGCGGGAGTGCGGAAAGGTGCCGTCGGAATGCGGATAGTCGGTCTCGAACAAAATTTGATCCACACCAACGTCGTGGCGTTGTTTGAGACCCACCAGATCATCAAAAATACAACCGAACACTCGGCCCTTGACGATTTCACTTGGCAGCGGCCCATCACCGCCCACACCGCCACGACCTTCTCGGAACACCGAGTCCATCCGTTCCATCTGAAACGGCATCCACCCCACCTGACTCTCGGCATAGGCAATCTTGATTTTCTTGAAACGCTCAAGCGTTCCCGAAAATACCCAGTCGACCATGGAACCTTCGGCGTTCTGGGCATACAACGACATTGATGTGGCCAACGGCGCGTCCGGCGATGTTGAAGGCATCGATGAAGATGACCCGATGTGCATCGAGACAGTGGTTTCTGTCTCCTCACATGCCTGCCACAAGACATCCCAATCCCCGCTGTACATGGTCGCACAACCCAATTTTGACGGGTTCTCCGAAAAGGCAATGGCATAGCTACCTTTGGCCGCACAGCGCCGGACTTCGTCGGCAGACATTTGCGGATCCCATAAAGGAACCAATGTCAAGGGAATCAGGCGGCCTTTGCCAGCGCCACCGCCCCAATCATCGATTATCCAGTCGTTATAGATCTTGAGGCACTCAAGAGCGAGTTCCTTGTCGTCACGCTCAAGAAATCCCTGCCCACAGAAGCGGGGGAAGATGTTGGGATAGTTGATTGCCGCCTCCACATGATTGAGGTCCATGTCTGACAGCCGATCGATTTGCCGATACGTCCCCGGGCGCAAGTCTTCGTATACCGCAGCCACGTTGCGCTGTTCTTCGCGGGGGACACCGGCAGGTCCATGCAGGAAACCAGTAGGTGTGACACTGTCTTCATAAATCCACACGTCACACATCTGCCCGTCTGGGTCATGACGCTCGAAGCCGTAGTGGCCTCCTTCGAACTTGAGTCGAATCCGCTCTTGCACCACCCTCGGGCCACGATCTCGCACGCTCGCAGGAAGCTGCTGCTGCCAGAGATCTTTCGGTTCCATCACATGGTCGTCTACAGAGATAATTAGAGGTAGGTCTTCTTCGGCAGGCGTGACATCGCTCATGTGTTCAGCTTACGCCGGGCGTAACCGGAGCCGCGACTCTGCTTGCGCCGGGCATAGCCGGAGCCGAGGTTGTGCCGGGCATAGCCGGAGCCGAGGTTGTGCCGGGCATAGCCGGAGCCGAGGTTGTGCCGGCCGTAGTCGGAGCTTCGGTCAGGCTGGGGCGCGGGCTTTGCGGAGTAGGGGGTCGGCTAGGGCCAGGCCGCGATCGGCAATGCGCAGAACTCTGCCGGCCGCGCCCGGAGCATCGGCATCAAGCAGATTCCCCATTACCTGCAAGGTGATGTTGGCGATGGTTTGGGTTCCTACGGCCAAGCGCAGGCCCGAGCGCAATATAAAGGGGTGCCCAATCAAGAAACTGAAGCGGCGCCCGGTTCGCAAAAAGGCATCAAAGCGTTCCCCGACGAGCCGGTCGTAGCTTGCCGGAGCACTAGGGGGATCGGCGAGAAACAAATCCGCGGCCAGAACCCCCGACTCAAGCCCATAGTCGATGCCTTCGCCATTCATCGGATTGATCAGGCCTGCGGCATCGCCGATCGCCACCCAGCCATCGCCGTGACGGCGTTGCGCGCTCATCGGCAACCTCCAGGCCCTCGGCCGCTCCAGATAGTCACCGAGTTCCCATTCGTCGCGGATCTGGTCACGGTAGGAGTCAATCAAACGATTCAAGTTGAGCTTCTTGTAGCCCTTCATCGTCGACAAAGCGCCTACTCCGATATTGACAGTGCCGTCTCCCGCCGGAAACATCCATCCGTACCCAGGGATGGGCGTGCCAGTCTCATCGCGCAGCGTTAGACAAGCCTCAAGATGGCGTTCTGCGTGGCGCGGCGAAGCCGCGTAGCTTCTGATAGCCAGTCCATGCGGTTCGTTCTCTACTCGCCCTGCGCCAAGCATCCGCGCGACATTGCCGGGTGCCCCAGTTGCTACCACCGTGAGTTCCGCGTGCCAGTTGTCCGAACCCGCGGTCACTCCGATCACGCGGCCATCATCTTGAAGAATCGGCGTGGCCTCGGTCTTCCAGATGATCTCAGCGCCTGCGTCTGCGGCTGCGGCCATCAGGTGGGCGTCGAGAAGCCGACGAGGCCACACCGCGCCGTTGGGAGCGAACGACCCATTGGCGGGCCACGGCAGTTCACGACGGGTCTTGTTGGCGATCATCCGCAGGCCGTCAATGCGATGGGCATCGCTCATGTCGATATCAAGTTGGTTGAGGGCGTGCACCGCTCGCGGGGTCAGGCCATCGCCACACACCTTGTCGCGACCTGCCGAGGCCTTCTCGAAGACCGTTACCGAGGCACCACCCCTTGCCGCCTGTATCGCCGCGGCCGCCCCAGCCGGCCCAGCCCCGATAACAACCACGTCACGTGCCTTGTTGCCCACCCCCCGACGCTACAGCGGTTGGGCTCAGGTGACTTTGCCACCAGACCCGTCTGCATCATCCACTAAGCCCGACATACCATTTCCCTTTGGCTGGGGTTCCCCGATTTCGTGGAGACATGCTCAATCTTCGACTTCGGAAACCCACGAAAACGGTTTCACTCGAATCAAACGCCCGGAAGATGTTCAGGGGAAATGCCAAATCGCGCCGCCCCCAGAGCGGCCCAGCCGACGGGCCGCCTCCGCTGCGCTCGCCTCTGCCGCCGCCATCGCCTCGACACGAACACACTGTTCAAGACAAGACCGCCGAGCTAAACTTGAAACCTCCACCGATCGGCTGCTGCCACGACGTGGACCAACATGGCCGTCCAACCGCAACCGCAGGAGATCGCCTATCCATCACAACCGGACCCGATAACGGGTCTCCGCTAGGAGTTTTGATGCGTCGTTTTTTTGCTAGCAGTGTCTCTTTTTATCCTGGTGGTGGTCACTGCCTGTTCTGAGGACAGCTCGGAATATCAAGCTCAACGGCAGGAGATGGTTGACGCACTTTATCAAGATATGGTCGACGACGATCTCGACGGCTTCGATCTCACTGACGAATCACGCTGCGTCGCCGAGGGTGTCGTCAACGCATTCTCCGATTCTCGGATGGTCGCGTTAGGACTAGACGCAACAGCAACCGCCGCGTCGTTCGATGATGAGCTTTTTGACGGCATTGAACTCACAACTGGAGAGGCGGATGAAATAGTGGAAGTCATGTCGTCTTGCGTCGATTGGGAGGCACTTGTCGTAGCAGGATTCTCAGCAGGGCTGATCGAAGAGGGGATTTCCGAAAACAGCGCCCAGTGCATCATTGAGAGCATCTCCGAAGAGTCAGTCGATGCGGTTGTCGATGCATTGATCAATGGGATATCTGCCGATATTATGGGCGAAGCCGGGTCTTCGGAAGACACTTCGCTTTTTGCAGCGCTTTTTGCAGCCTTGGTCTCGATTGAGTCAGAAATAGAGGGAGAAAAGCCCCGGTGCACGAGACTCGGGGAGTCGTAGGATGCAACCTGGGACGCCGACTCGAACTGGCTGAGCGACAGGCCCAGTGGCGAGTGGCACGGCGTCACCACGAACAGCAACGGCGCCGGGGAGCGACCGCCTCATCGCACGTGTCGACATCCGCGCGGCGACGTAGAACGCCGCGACCCGACGAACCCAAGTTGCAATACAATCAACCGTAGATTTCAATCGACAAGAAGACCGACAACCGCGCAGTGAGGATCCCAATGGCCGTTACCGAAGTTGAAGTCGAAGCTGGAACCAGTGATCCTGCCGGCAACGTCACGCCCGGCCGGGTTCGCATCGAACGTTTCGATGTGACGCTCGGACCGTTCCTGCACCTCGCGCAGGAACGTCAACGTCTCGCCAGCCCTCAGTTCAACGAGATCGAGGTCATTCCCCGCGGTGCCACCCTCGGCGCGGAGATTCGCGGCGTCGATATTTGCACTGAGCTACCAGATTCAACAATCGTTGAAGTGGCCCAGGCGTTAGCCGACTACAAGGTCATTTTCTTTCGCGACCAGCCACTCACTTCCGAGCAACATGTGGCGTTCGCCCGACGTTTCGGAGAATTGGAGATCCATCCCTTCATCACTGGTAACGAGCAACACCCGGAACTAGTGCGCTTCGAGAAAGGTGCTGACACCGGGGGGTTTGAAAACGGTTGGCACCATGATGTGACTTGGCGTCAGATTCCTTCGATGGGAGCGATTCTGCACGCCATCGAAGTTCCCGCCACTGGTGGCGACACCCTCTTTGCCGACATGGGCGCGGCCTACGACGGGTTGGATGACGAGACCAAGGAACGGATCGACGACCTCTACGCGATCCATGACTACATGCTCGCCTTCGCGAGCCAGGTGCCAGAGGGCCAACAGGAAGAAATGCGCGAGCGTTATCCATTGGTACGTCATCCAGTCGTGCGAACCCACCCGGTAACGGGACGCAAGCTGATTTACGTCAACACCTATTTCACCTCACACATTGAAGGTTTTGACGAGGTTGAAAGCGTGAAGTTAATCAAACACCTTTCAGACCAAGCCAAGACAGTGGAATACCAATTCCGCTTGAGCTGGGAACCTGATACGGTTGTGTTTTGGGACAATGCCGCGGTGCAGCATTACGCGTCGAGTGACTACTACCCCGACATCCGGGTGATGGAGCGCGCTTCGGTAATCGGCACCAGACCCTATTGAGCCGCAACACCCAGCGAAGTCAGGGCATGGCAACCACCACGGATTGGAATCCGGTACTGCGTAAAGAGTTCGACAAGCCCTACTGGCGCGAACTCATGGCCTACGTGCGCCAAGAGCGCATGACCCATGATGTCTATCCACCCCATGAAGAGGTGTTCGCGGCACTTCACTTGACTCCCTTGGCTCAAGTGAAAGTTCTGATTCTCGGCCAGGATCCCTACCACGGTCCGCGCCAAGCCCATGGGCTCTGCTTTTCGGTGAGGCACGGAATCCAGGTACCCCCGTCTCTTGTCAACATTTTCGCAGAGCTGGAGCAAGATCTCGGGATCGAACCTCCCAACCACGGCAACCTCGAAACTTGGGCTCGCAACGGAGTGTTGCTGCTCAACACCACCCTCACTGTGCGAGCTCATCGAGCCGCTAGCCACCAACGCCACGGTTGGGAAACATTCACCGACGAGGTGATTCGCTGTGTGGATGCACAAGAACAAAGAGTCGTTTTCATTCTCTGGGGAGCCGCCGCCCGAAAAAAGCGGTCATTGATTGACACTGGCAAGCACGTCATCGTCGAGTCTGTTCATCCCTCGCCGCTCTCCGCGCACAACGGCTTCTTTGAAACAAGACCGTTCAGCAGAGCCAACGCGGCGCTCATCGAAGCAAGCCGTGAACCGGTTGACTGGCGTATTCCAAACCTGTGAGTCAGAAATACCAAGGAAAGCTCGACCAGTCGGGGTCTCGCTTTTGGAGGAAGGCGTCGCGTCCCTCCACGGCCTCGTCGGTCATATAAGCAAGTCGAGTCGCCTCGCCGGCGAACACTTGCTGACCAACGAGTCCGTCATCGATCAAATTCATGGCGAACTTGGCCATTCGCTGGCCCGTGGGGCTCTTTGAGTTGATCTCCGCCCCCCACTCGAGTGCAACCACTTCCAGGCGGTCGTGGGGAACAACCGCGTTGACCATTCCCATTTCAAAAGCTTGGCGAGCCGAATAGTTGCGTCCCAGAAAAAATATTTCACGAGCTCGTTTCTGTCCCACCTGACGAGCTAGATAGGCCGAACCGAAGCCACCGTCGAAGCTGGCTACATCGGTGTCAGTCTGTTTGAAGATGGCGAATTCCTCGCTGGCGAGGGTGAGATCCGCGGTGACATGCAAGCTATGGCCTCCGCCGACGGCCCATCCGGAGACAGCCGCGATAACGATCTTCGGCATCGTTCGGATCAGTCGTTGAACCTCGAGAATGTGCAACCGTCCCGCTTGTGATGCGTCGACTGTGTCGGCCGTTTCACCCGTGGCGTACTGATAACCCGACTTGCCACGAATGCGCTGGTCACCCCCCGAACAAAAGGCCCAACCACCGTCTTTGGGTGATGGGCCGTTGCCTGTGAGCAGTACGCAGCCGACGTCAGTCGACATGCGAGCGTGATCGAGACAGCGATACAACTCATCAACGGTGTGAGGCCTGAAGGCATTGCGCACTTCAGGGCGGTTGAAAGCGATCCTTACCGTGCCTTGTGTCTTGGCACGGTGATAGGTGAGATCGCTCAGAGTCTCAAAACCCGCCACCGAACTCCACGCCTCGGAGTCAAAGATCTCCGATACCCCTGCATTGTCTGATGCTGCATTGTCTGACGCTTGACTGTCTGACGCCATCGCTACCTTCCCGAACTCACCCGTGCCATCCGGGCATCGAGTCGCTTTATCCATACTGACACCAAGTCTGTGCCGCGTCCGTCTTGTTCCCCAAGGTCGAGCAAGTCAACTGAAGCCATGCGAGCTAGCAGCACCACCAAAAAGTCGACATAGTGAGCTGTCAGATCCTCGAGTGGGTAGTCCGTCACGCCAGCAGCAACCAGCGCTTTGTGGTACCGAGCCAAGAGAGCGTCGATTTCACTTTCCGGGACCTCAGGGTCGATCGAGCCACAGATGAAGTAAGCAATATCGGACACCGCCGGACCAAAGCTCGACAACTGCCAGTCGATCAGAGCGCGTAACCCTCCACCGGCAGCGAAGAACATATTGTCGAGCCGAAAATCACCGTGGAGCATGCATTGGGGTACGTCACGGTGTAACCGAATCGTCCGATCAATATTGTCTTTGCGGGTCGTTTCGTACAGCCCACGAGTGTGGTCGCTGAGGTAATGCCCGTAGTTCTTCAGAAACCCTCGTCGAGCACTAAGAGATCCCGCATGGAAGAGGCGCGGTGCAATCGCTGAAGAAACCAGCCAATAGCGCTCTGCTGGACGCCGATCTTGCCAAGTCGCGGCATGCAATCGGGCGACGGCCTCAAGCGCTTCGCCTGCCCGCTCAACGTCACACCCCTGAACCTGATCGCCGATCACAGCAGGGGCCAGATCCTCGAGAAGCAAGATGCTCGGAAAGGTCTTAGGTTTCGCAAAGCGGATCAGCAGCAACATGATCAGGCGCAACAACCAGATGGGCAGACGCTCCATTCTGCGAATCCGCTCCAGCTGCCGCGCCGCATCCGGATTGACTTCAATGTCGCCGTAATACAGTCGCGGCGCCGCAACGTCGATCTTGGGGAGGATTTGCTCATAGATCCGCAATTCCCGCTCATACACGCCGAGCATCTCTGATCCGTTGCGGTTGTCCTCTACCGAGGTGGGGATCTTGGCAACAACCGTCGCCGGACCCGAACCAATTTCATAGGTGAGGTGAATCCGCGCCAGTTCGGCGGCGAATCCTTCACCGACACCAAGAACTTCGATTGTGCGGCTGAGCACCGTGGTCTCTGTAGAGATGGCTTGGCGCTGGCGCAAAGCCAGGGTCAGCCAGTCGGCCGTAATCGCGTCGAGCGTCTCCGGAATCGGCAATGCCACGCAGCAACGGTAGTGCCAAGCCGCTCAACCGGCAGCAACGGTGCCAGAGCTATGCCGATGAGGTGGTACGGGAAGACAATCGCCATCACGGAGAGGATCACCAAATGAAACGCCACAGCCAAACCGGCCCACACCCACGCGGCTCTGCGGCCAACAAGAGCCAGCGGCGCTGCCAATTCGACCGCGATGGCAACTATTGCAGCGGGTGCAAGCGTCCACGAATTGCGCAACATCAGCGCCCCGAATGGTGCGGTCGGATCGCCGAGCAGTTCTTTTCGGGCGTTGTCGAAAGCAATCTGATGACGCAACACGTCGCCATCGATCCAGCCGAGACCGCTTATTCTCAGCTTGGCGATACCCGCCAGGAAATAGGTGCCAACAGTAAGCACCGATAACGCCTTGACGATCGAACCCGCGAGTTCTTCTTGGTCGGCTGGCACCACGGCCTTTTCCATCGACCAATATGCGCAAGCTACCGGGAACACCGCTAGGACACAGAGATGTAAAGCCACCAGATTCTCAGTGTGGAAGATCTGACCCCAAGAGTTCCGGTAGGTGGTGAGGAACAGGAAACCCACTACCGCGACCAGCGAAGACGAGCGATATCGCCATCCCATCGCCGCGGTGCCACAGGCGATGGGTGTGACCACGACGGCTGTGACTATCGCCAGTGCTGGTACGGGCTCGTTGAGCCACCACAGTGGGCCGATCGCTTCGAAGCGGCGCGACGACAAGTCGATGGTTTCCAGCAAATGGGGCGCTCGCACTGTCGTCCACACCGCTGCGTACGCGAAGACCAGAATACGCAACATGGCTAGGCGCGCTGTCACGATCCACCTCCGCAAGTTGCGTGCACGGTGACCGTAGAGTCAGCCGAACCCTCGACGCTGAGTTCCACAACATCGAGCGTCTCGGTGCGCACTTCAACTTGGCGGTCGGCACCAAGGCGCTCAAGGATCTCCTCACAGAGAATCTCTGCCTCGCCAAGCCGTACCGCTTGCTTGACGGTCACCGAGGCGAGCACCGCTTCATCGGTTCCTGCGATCAGCTTGGGAGACAACCTCGCAAATCCGGCGTCGGTGAGTTCCACTGCCGTGGCGATGCTGTGCACCCGACCGCGATCTGTGGTGAACATTGGGTAGGTGGAGAGCGGATAAGTGTCGCTGGTGGGATCGCGCAAAAGAGGCAACAGAACCAGCAGAGCGGCGAAGACTGGGAGGAGTCGAATCGTCCATCGTCGCATCATCCAATCGTAGGGTCGGACGCAACCTCTAGCCGCCCGTGTCCGCGTAGCGCTAAGACTCACTAACGTGCCAGCGTGTCGCCGGTCAGCACCAGAGTCGTTCGCGGGGTCGTGGCCTGGATCCTCGTACTTGGCGTGGTCGCACTCGTCGTACATCCAGAGAACTGCGGACAACCCTCTTCTGTAAAGGTAAACGAAGCCGCGGTCGCGGCCGTGGCGTGGTTCGGTGCCAACATCAACAACGACGGAACTTTCGTCTACCGCTACGACCGCGCCGAGAGCCAAGAACTCGGCGGGTACAACGATGTCCGCCATGCCGGGGTCTTGTTGTCCCTGTATCAGGCAGAATCCGCTGGGATCGAAGGCTCAGCAGAAATTGCCGATCGCGGCTTGGCCTATGTTAATGCGCGCCTCCAGAACACTCCCATCGGTCTCGTGTTCGGACGAGGCGCAAGCGCGAGGAGCGGTTCTATCGGACTCCTAGTTGCGGCGCTGGACGAGAGACGCTCCGCCACCCTCGCAGATGATCGCGATCCTTTGCTCCTTGCGCTCGGGCGAACCTTGACCAGAGTCGTCAACGCCGACGGTTCGGTGGGTGCCTCGATCGACACCACAACTGGATCAACTAGTGGTCGATCCCCGTTCTTCACCGGGGAGGTTCTTTGGGCTCTGGCGAGACTTCACTTGACCTTCCCGAACGAGAACTTCGACGAATCCGCGTTGCTTGTCTATCGATATCTCATCGAGGACCGCGACCGTGTCGAGTCACCATGGCCGCCGATCTCGGATCACTGGGGTGCATACGCGCTTGAGACGATGAGTCGCTGGCCGCAAGCTGGCAACCTAAAGCTTGAACCTAACCTTGAGCTCAATGGCACTGCGACAAGGCAATGGCTGGCCCGACAACTCGGTCTGTTCGGCTTGCAAGTACGATACGAGTCGCAACGCCAAGGTGGACTCACGCGGCTCACCCGAGGCCAGGTTGCGCTCCCGGCGGGAGTCGGAACACTCGGCGAAGGCATCGGCAACCACCTCCGGTTCTTGAGTCGATATCCGACCGATGGCGTTGACCTCAACGCTCTCAATGATCGAGCGAGTTGTGTTGCGCATCTGCTGGTCCAGCGTCAGTTGACAGCGCAACAAGCCCAAAACCACCGCGAACCTCATCGATTGCAGGGCGGTTGGTTCCGCGGTGACCACACACAAATGGACGATCAGCAACACGCCCTATCTGCGTTGCTGCTCCTTGAAGACTGGTTGCCCAAATGAGTTCAACCCTGATCGCACTCGCTGCTATCAGCGCTGCCAATCCCTTCCGGGTAGGGGCTTGCGCTCCGCCATCAGCGAAACCCCGACGTCAAGCAGTGGCCGCTGCCGCCGCAGTCACGTTAGTTGCGGTAGGCGCGCTGGTGACGCTGAGCAATCCAATCTTGGGCTTGCTTGAGGTGAGCGGATCCTCATCTCGAATCGCGGCTGGTGTAGCTGTTTTGGTCGTAGGCATTCGCGACTTGTTTGCTCAACCGCCCGCACCAGAACCGGCACTTAGGGGCTGGCTAGCGGGGATAGTTCCGATGGCCTTTCCGGCCATTTTCTCGCCTGCACTTGCCATTTTGGCAATATCGGCTGCGGAAGCAACCGGCGCTGCCCAAGCTCTTGGAATCATCGGCGGCGTGATCGTCTTGGTCGCTGTGATTGTCGCCGCGAACGTTCGGGCAACGTATTGGCGAACCGCCACGGTAGGGAGCGGGGGCGTGGTCTTCGGAGCGCTGCTGACCCTGAACGGAATTACCGCCATCTGAATGACTTCGGTACATCCCTGATATTCGCGCGTGCACCAAGAGGCCGAGCGGATTGATCCCAAATCGGCTGCGTCAAGACCGTCGACTTGGTTATCGACGGTGAACCGATCTGAGGTTGAAGCGATGACCGACGAAGCCCACACGTGCTCGATCCTCCAGGACCCCGGCTCGGGCAAGCTCGAGTACTACTGCTCCTGCGGAAGCACGACGCTCCCCGTACCCGTGAAAGGCGACATCGTTTTGTTCTGCCAGGCCATCGAGAAGCCCATCTACAGAGAGTCAGTAGAAGCCATGAGCCGCCGTAAATTGCGGTCGCTTGTTCTCGACAGGTTGCGCAACCGCGACTCCCGAAGCTGATCCGCCACGGGGTGCCAGGATTGACAATTTCTGACTCTGCGGGCCCAGGGCCGCGGTGGCGCAGGTTCTGGCTCTCCGGGAACTGTGACCTTTCAGTCGTGCCCGGTCTGTTGGTCTGAGGCGATCGGTGGGCCTTGAGCACCCGAAATAGCTGAAATGCCGAAATTTAATGCGCACAGTTACCGTGAGCGCCGAAAAGTGGGGTTTGCCTGCGGTTACAGTCCATCAGAACCGCACCAAAACCCGGCGGTTTCGGCCTTGTTTGGCGGCGATCGTTGGGGGGTGTCACAGATGCCAGTTAAGATCGAGGGCGTGGAGGTATCTGCTAGGAGTTTGTGATGAAATCGATCACGTTTTGGACCGTGGCGACCGTCTCCGCCGTTCTGGTGTTGCCGCAGTCATGCGGCACCGACAACAACGACGGCGAGGAACCGGCCGTCGCGCTATTTGACGACGTGCGCCGGCCCTCGACCACCTCGACCACTTCGACCACTTCGACCACGACGACTCGGCCGACACCACCAACCACGACGGTCGTTGGGTCGATCGCAGTCACGACCGAAGAGCTGGCCGAGATCGTCGCTGAGACCAATCCGGCACCTGAGCCTCAAGTCGTGGACGTTGATGTCGACGGGCTGGTAACTCCGGACGTTGATGTCGACGGGCCGGTAACTCCGGACGTTGGCCCGACACCACTGCCAGCCGCGCTAGTCGCTGAACCAGTGCTGGTAACGACGCCACCGTCGACCACGACGACCGCTCCAGCCGACGACACGACCACTCCTGAGCCGGAGTTTGAGCGCTTGCCTCCGACTCTGCCGATCCCGGAAGAAACTGAGCCGTTCGTGATTGTCGATCCGTCCGGACCGGATATCCACTGGCGCGCGACCGAACCTGTGCGCCTAGTGCCGGGGATGGCGCTCACCACCACAGAAACGTTCCTTTGGGGGGTGCCATTCGGCGGCGCTAAGATCATCGGCATAGTCCATCTCGACAACACCGCCGACGAAATCCTGATGTACGTGTGCATCGACCACAGCGTGCTGACCCCGGAGTATCTCGAAGCTCACCCCGGCCACCCCGAAGGCGGCAGCATCGTCGGCTCCTGGCGGCTAGCACGCACAGAAACCCCGGACCACTTTCGGCTACTCCATGAGCCAACAGGCGGGGCGTCGACATGGTACTGGACGCGTGAGCGGTGGGAGGCGCAAGTGGGCGGCCCTCCATCTCTAATCGACATGAAAGGCTGCTGGTGATGGCCCGGCGGTTCGGCTGGGTGATCGTCGCCGCGGCTGCGGTGGCGATGTTGGTGTCATCGACGCCTGCAGAACGGGCCGCGGCGGGCCACGAGCACACTTGGGAGCCGTGGGCCACACACATTATCACAGCCGACTACAACGCGACAATCACGGTCACCTGGACACACAACACCACCGGCGCATCACTCACTCGATCTTGCACGCTGACACGGGGCTACCTCGATCAGTCGCGGATCTGTGTGTCCTGGCCGCTTCCGGGCTCGCTGTTCACGTTGATCCCCGATCACACAGTCACGTCGCATTCCATTGCTTGGCATGATCCGCGGATGTTCGATCTGATCGTGTGCACGCCGACGGGGGAGGTGATCGATACGTCGGGCCATCAGCAACCGTCGGGCGAACCGTGCGCCTCGCCACCACCAACAACGACCTCGACGACCACGACCTCGACGACCACGACGACGACGACCACCACCACGACGCTGCGGGTGCGGAGTTGCGCGGCACGGATCAAACAGACGGTTGAGTCGCTGGGCGGGCTGCAGGTAGTTGTCGGTCATCTTGGTCTGACGACCATGCCGATAGTGTCAGTTTGGAAGAAACGGGTGTGGGTCGAAGCGGTCGCGAACGAGACGCTGCAGGGCAAGGTTGATGATTTGGTGCCGTCTGGCTGTTCGTTGGTTGGCGACGGGATCGACTATGCGTGGTGGTCGGATGATGCTGACGATACGCTCTGGGGTTTGGTCATCAGACGGGACGGGATGTGGCTTGTGAACGAGGGGGCAGGGGAGATTACATTGGAAGCGGCTATTGAAATCAACTTCGGTGACGGGTCGACGGCGGCGTTGCCGGTGAGGCCGTTGACGTTGACCCATGTGTTCTGAGCTGGCGGGAGGCGGTTGACCCAAATCCGCTGTTCCTTCTAGGATCGTCGGCAGCCGCTATACCGGGGGACATATGCAAGTACCAGCACCGATTGAGTACCAGCGAGCGACCAGCGTGGAGCATGCCATTGCGCTTCGTTCCCAGCTAGGAGACGAGGCGCGTTTTATCGCTGGAGGTCACAGCCTGCTGCCCATGATGAAGTTGCGGTTTGCCAACCCAAAATACCTGATCGACATCAACGATCTCAATGAACTCTTCTATATCCGTGTAGCTGATTCAGAGGTCCGCATCGGCGCGATGGCTCGGCATCGTGATCTTCTCGACTCCGAACTCCTAGTCAGACACTTCCCAATCTTTCGCGATGCGGAACGGGTGATCGCCGATCCGGCTGTGAGGAACCGCGGCACACTCGGAGGATCACTGTGTCAGGCAGATCCCTCCGAAGACTTGTCGGCGGTGTGCACAGCACTCGACGCGAGCTGCGTGATCACCTCAAGCGACGGCCAAAGAGTGGTTCCAATGCACGCCTTTCATGTCGGTCCGTACGAAACGGCTGTGGCCAATAACGAAATGCTCACAGAGATTCGCATTCCACTTCGCCCCGGAGGGGGTAGCGCTTATCAGAAAGTGGAGCGTCGGGCAGGGGACTGGGCGGTGGTGTCGGCAGGCGCGGCCGTCTGGATGGACTCTGGCATTATTATTGACGGGCGAGTCGGGCTCGCTGCTGTCGGACCCAACACCACTTCAATTCAACCGGTGGCCGAGGCCCTTCAGGGTGCCGCGCCGAACGAAGAGTTGTACCAGCGTGTTGGCGAGATCGCCGCGAGCAACTGCTCTCCCGAAACCGACGGGCGTGGAACCTCTGCCTATAAGACCCATCTGGTCGCAGAACTTAGCCGACGGGCACTGCGAACCGCGGTAGCCCGAGCCCAAGGACAGGAGACCTGAAATGCAAGTGAACATGACGGTCAACGGCGCAGAGGTGAGCGAGGAAATAGAGCCCCGACACCTCCTCGTACACTTCATCCGAGACCAACTGGGCCTCACCGGTACCCACTGGGGATGCGACACCAGCAACTGCGGTACTTGCGTCGTTCTGATCGACGGTGAACCGGTGAAGTCGTGTACTCAGCTCGCGGCGATGGCCGGAGGGCACGATGTCACTACCGTCGAAGGATTGGAAGTCGACGGCGTGCTTGATCCGGTACAAGAAGGATTCATGCAGTGCCATGGCCTTCAATGCGGATTCTGCACTCCTGGCATGATGCTGACAGCCCGTGCTCTGCTCAACGCCAACCCCAACCCCAGTGAAGACGTAATCCGAGAGGCGATCTCTGGGCAGATATGTCGATGCACTGGATATTCAACCATCGTCCGCTCCATCCAGTGGGCCGCCAACCACGAAACCAGCGTTTCGCTTGGGAGTGCATCATGACAACCACCGAAACAGAACCCGAACAAGAAGAAACGCAAGAGGAACGACCGATTGGTTTCGGACGGCTACTTCGCAAAGAAGACCCGAGGCTGATCAGAGGCATGGGCCAATTCGTCGATGACATTTCCCTGCCCGACATGCTGCACATGGCAATCCTTAGATCGCCAGTGGCGCACGCACGTATCGTCAGCATCGACAAGTCGGCGGCGGAGGCCCACCCCAATGTCGTTGCCGTCATCACCGGTGAAGACCTAGCTGCCCAGGGCCTTGCCTGGATGCCTACCCTGTCAAACGATGTTCAGGCAGTGCTGGCAACCGACAAGGTTCGGTTCCAGCACCAAGAAGTGGCGTTCGTAGTGGCAACGGACCGCTACTGCGCCCGCGACGCGCTTGAGTTGATCGAAGTGGATTATGACTGGCTTGAACCATTAGTCGACGTGCGCACCGCACTCGACGACGACTCGCCAATCATCCGTGATGACCTCGAAAACAAGACCGACAATCACATCTTCGACTGGGAAACCGGCGACGAAGCGGCAACCAACGAAGTGTTCGAGCGCGCTGATGTGGTGGTGAGCGAAGAGATCGTCTATCCGCGAGTTCACCCGGCACCCATGGAGACTTGCGGCTGCGTGGCGAATGTAGAACGTGTGTCGGGCCAACTCACGTTGTGGTGTACAACTCAGGCCCCTCACGCTCATCGCACCGTCTACGCGCTTGTCGCGGGCCTTCCCGAACACAAAATTCGCGTCATCGCTCCAGACATTGGTGGCGGTTTCGGCAACAAGGTGCCAATTTACCCCGGCTACGTGTGCGCCATCGTCGCCTCGCTGGTTATCGGCAAGCCCGTGAAGTGGATGGAAGACCGCACCGAAAATCTGGTCAGCACAGGTTTCGCTCGCGACTACGTAATGAAGGCCGATATCGCGGCCACCAAAGAAGGCCAGATCCTGGCGATACGCACCAACGTGCTAGCCGACCACGGCGCTTTCAACGGTGTCGCCGCACCGGTCAAATATCCTGCGGGTTTCTTCGGAGTCTTTACAGGCAGCTACGACCTTGAAGCGGCGCACGCCAAGATGACCGCTGTATACACCAACAAGGCACCCGGCGGTGTCGCCTATGCGTGTTCGTTCCGTATCACTGAAGCGGTTTACCTCGTCGAGCGAATCGTGGACTGTTTGGCCTACGAACTCAATATGGACCCGGCCGAACTGCGCCTGAAGAACTTCATCAAACCCGAACAGTTCCCATACGAAACAAAGACCGGGTGGGTATACGACTCCGGCGACTACGAGCCGGCCATGCGCAAAGCCATGGACATGGCCGGCTACGCCGAACTCCGTCGCGAACAAGCTGAGCGACGCGCTCAAGGTGAGTTGATGGGGATCGGCGTGGCGTTCTTCACCGAAGCCGTCGGTGCCGGCCCCCGCAAGGACATGGATATTTTGGGTCTCGGCATGGCTGACGGCTGCGAACTCCGAATTCATCCAACCGGCAAAGCCGTCGTTCGTCTATCGGTCAAGACTCAGGGACAAGGCCACGAGACCACCTTCGCCCAGATCGTGGCCGAGGAGATCGGTATCCCCCCCGAAGACATCGAAGTCGTCCACGGAGACACCGACAACACCCCCTTTGGACTCGGCACGTACGGGAGCCGCTCTACTCCGGTATCGGGCGCAGCCGCAGCGATGGTCACCCGCAAGGTGCGCGACAAGGCCCAGATCATCGCCTCGGGGATGCTTGAGGTTTCCGTCGCTGATCTGGAATGGAACAAGGGCTCCTTCTCGGTGAAGGGTGACCCGTCCAAGTCTGTGACCATCCAAGAAATAGCGATGAGAGCTCATGGAGCGGGCGACCTACCAGACGGCATCGAGGGTGGACTCGAAGCGCAGATCTGTTACAACCCCGAGAACCTGACCTACCCCTTCGGCGCGTATATCTGTGTAGTAGATGTTGACCCCGGCACTGCGGTGGTGAAGGTTCGTCGCTTTATCGCGGTCGATGACTGCGGCACCCAGATCAACCCGATGATTATTGAGGGTCAAGTGCACGGAGGTCTGGCTGACGGTGTTGGGATGGCCATGATGCAAATCATCGCCTTCGACGAAGACGGCAACTGCACGTCGAGTTCTCTGATGGACTACCTCATCCCCACCGCTCTGGAGACGCCCGACTGGGAAACCGGACACACGGTGACTCCATCGCCGCATCATCCCATCGGTGCCAAAGGCATCGGCGAATCCGCCACGGTCGGTTCACCGCCCGCGATAGTGAACGCGATCGTTGACGCTTTGAAGCCGTACGGCATTCGCCACGCGGACATGCCGCTGACACCCTCACGAGTGTGGGAGACCATGCAGGGCAACCATACGCCCCCGATCTGATCTCCAATGCGCTCGCCAGCTAGCCGCGCGACTCGCTCTGCGGAGTTGATCAACGCGGGCACGCCATTTGTTTCCGCAACCGTGGTACGAGCGCAATGTCCGACTTCGGCCAGGCCCGGCGACTCAGCAATCGTCTTTGCCGACGGTTCAATCGAGGGGTTCGTAGGTGGGCAATGCGCCGAAGGATCGGTCCGGCTCGCCGCCGTGCCCCTACTTGAGTCAGGTGCTTCACTGTTGCTGCGCATCCTGCCGGAGGGAGCTGATGACTTTCCCGAAAGTGACGGCTCCTTGACTGTGGTCAACCCCTGCCTCTCAGGTGGAGCGCTCGAGATATTTCTCGAACCAAGACTTCCCGCACCTGGCCTCGCCATTGTGGGGAACAGCCCTATCGCCCATGCTCTTGAGTTGTTTGCAGAAAGCCTTGGATTCGGAGTTCAGCGCAGTGCCGAAGTGCCCGATGTCGGGGGACACATTGCTGTTCTCATCTCCAGCCACGGGCGAAACGAGATCGAAGCCATCCGAGCTGCTCTCGAAGCCAAAGTGGGTTTCATTGGCTTGGTCGCCAGTTCCACCCGAGGTAAAGCTGTGCTCGCTGAACTTGATCTCTGCAAAGAAGATCAAGCGGCGATCAGAACTCCGGTTGGGTTAGACATCGGGGCGAGGACCGCCGAAGAGATCGCCCTGTCGATCCTCGCTGATCTGGTGCGCTCGGTACGAATCGATGGCTTGGCGCCGCCCCCGGTTGAGTCCCCCAAGGCTCCGGAGTCCGCTGTTGATCCCGTCTGTGGAATGACTGTGATGGTAGGAGCAGATACAGCTCATGTTGCCCTGGACGGAGTCGACCATTGGTTCTGTAATCCTGGTTGTCGTAGCCGCTTCCTTGAAGAGGCCCAGGTTGGTTCGTGAGATCATCCACCGACAGCGGCGATCCATTTGTCACCGGGTTGGTTCTCGGCGCTGGTTCTTCTCGACGCCTGGGGCAACCGAAACAACTCCTTGAATACCGCGGTCGGCCACTGTTACAAGCGGCAGTCGACGCAGCGGTTGAATCGTCTTGTCAACAGGTGGTGGTGGCTATCGGTGGTGCCGCTCCAGAAGTGCGCGGCACCGTCGATTTCAACCGCTGCACGGTCGTAGAAAATGTTGCTTTCACGACTGGCTGTTCCTCCTCGATTGTGGCGGCTCTCGACTCGGTCGACGAGCGGGCCTGCGGGATCGTGTTGTGTCTGGGCGACCAACCAGGTGTAACTCCCGAAATAGTTGACTGTCTTGTCGCCAAAAGCGCCAATGCCCCGCTGGCGGTGTGTCGCTACACCGATGGTCGCGGTCATCCCTTTTGGTTTTCCCGTGCGCTCTTTGGCGAACTGAGCGGGTTGCAAGGTGACAAGGCAGTCTGGAAACTGCTCGAATCGGGTCGCCACCAAGTACTGGAGGTTTCATTTGATGAACCGATCCCCAGAGATGTCGATACCTGGGACGACTATCGGCAACTGCTTGCTGCCGAGTCGCTGATATGACTTTCATCGCGCTGACATGACGATCATTGAAGGCCGCGATTCGTTTGTCGCTGCTCTCGACAGCGCTGACTATCTGGTAGACGAAGGGCTGTCAATCGCTCTGTTTCTGGCACAGTCAATACGCCAACCGCTGATACTGGAAGGCGAGCCGGGGGTGGGCAAAACTACAGCTGCCAAAGCGATGGCGACAGCTGTTGGTGGACCCCTTATCCGTTTGCAGTGCTACGAGGGGATCACCGCAACCGAGGCACTGTACGAGTGGAACTACTCTCGACAGTTGCTGGAGATTCGGCTGGCCGAAGCGTCGAACGCCAGTATCTCCGCCACCGATCTGTTCACCGACGATTTCCTGCTTGATCGCCCGCTGCTCGCGTCGTTGCGACATTCGGGACCGGCACCAGCGGTGCTGCTGATAGACGAAATCGATAGGGCTGACGATGAGTTTGAGGCTTTACTGTTTGAGTTTCTAGGGGAGCGGTCGATCTCTATACCCGAACTTGGCACATTCTCCGCAAACATCGATCCGATAGTGATTCTGACTTCTAATCGCAGTCGTGAACTTCATGACGCGCTCAAACGGCGCTGCCTTTACCACTGGATCGACTTTCCCTCTGGCGAGCGTGCTGCTGAGATCGTGCGCCGCAACGTTGTCGAGGCGGCTAAGCCTCTCGTGAGCGCGGCTACCGCCTTCGTGATACAGACCCGTGAACTGGATCTCGATAAACGCCCAGGAGTAGCAGAGGCGATCGACTGGGTGGGTGCCCTCTACGCCCTGGGCGTCACTAGTCTCGATATCACAAACGCTCGCAGCACCATGGGAGCGATTGTCAAAACTCCCGATGACATGCAAAGAGTCAACGAGGCGATCCTTGGTGGGTCTTTGGCTATCGGGGAGTGAGAGCTGTTGAGTGAGAGCTGTTGAACGATCCGATCCTATTTCGATCCGTTGATATCGCTGTCTTCGCGACATCTTTGGCCAACCGGCTGCGCGTCAACGGCGTCGGTGTAGGCATGGCCTCAATTGAGAGATTCAGCGAAGCCTTTTTTCGGTGCCAACCAACCGACAAATCTTCGCTCTACTGGGTTGCCAAGACCTGCTTGGTGCATGATCGCAGGGATCTGGCTGCTTTCGACTCAGTGTTCGCTGAGGTGTTCGACGACCAGAGTCTGACCGTTTCACGGGGACTCAATAGCCCGCAGCTTGCGACAGTGCGTTCTTCGGGAACCGTCGCCATGCGCTCGGCGCCGGACAACGGGCTCAGCCTCGCCAGCGGACGCAACGTTTCGGTGCAGGAGCCGGAGATCCTCGACAACCAGTCGGTCGTTGAAGACTCAGCAGATTCGGTGTTACCCGAGTTGTTGCCGTCTGCTATCGCCAAAATGGCAGACACGCCGTTTGACCAACTGAACGCCGAGGATTTAACAATTCTGGGAACCTGGCTCGAACAGGTGCTAGTTGACTATCCGCAGCGGCTCAGTCGCCGCTTGCAAGCATCCGCTAAAGGACGCCGGATCGATCTTCGTGCAACTTTGCTCGCGGCTCGAGCCACGGCGG
This sequence comes from Candidatus Aldehydirespiratoraceae bacterium, assembly GCA_965249055.1. Taxonomy (GTDB): domain Bacteria; phylum Actinomycetota; class Acidimicrobiia; order Acidimicrobiales; family Aldehydirespiratoraceae; genus VXYK01. The sequence continues at coordinate 2,683,771 of CBDFKX010000002.1, forward strand.
GTGAGCCAATGCGTCTTTATCGCCGGGAACCTCGGCTAAAACCTCGCGGCCTCGTGGTAGTGGCAGACGTGAGCGGTTCGATGGAATCGTTTACCCGGATCTATCTGCATCTAATGAGGAGTCTCGTGATTGGCGGTAATGCAGAAGTGTTCACCTTTGCCACGTCGCTGCGACGAGTCACTGTCGCGCTGCGTGACAAAGACCCCGCTGCGGCTATTGACCGCATGACCGACGAGGTTCAAGATCGTTTTAGCGGTACTCGAATAGCGGGAAGTCTCAAACAGTTGCTGTCCAGCCCCGTATGGTCGAACACAGTTCGAGGATCGGTTGTGCTGATTGCCTCAGATGGCTGGGATGTCGACGCCCCTGTCGAACTTGCCCGTCGCATGCAGCACCTCAGGCGTTTGGCGCATCGCATCATTTGGATCAACCCGCGAGCCGCACAAGACGACTACGAACCTCTCGTCGGAGGCATCGAAGCGGCGTTGCCTCACGTAGACGACTTTCTCAGCGGACACTCCCTCAACGCCATGCGCGATGTTCTGGCCTCGGTGACCGCCCCACGCCGCAATGTCGTACAAGCGACTGGGCCCCACTAGTGTCGCGGCGATGCGAGCGGCTCTGTTGACTACTGGACGATCTCCTCTTGAAATAGTCGAGGACATCGATATAGAAGAACCTCGGGCCAACGAAGTACTGATCAAGGTCTCCAATTGTGGTATCTGCCACAGTGACACGACGGTGCAGGACAGCGGGCACTCGGTCCCGACGATTCTTGGACATGAGGCCAGTGGTGTGGTGGAGATGCTGGGATCGGGAGTCACCCACCTGGCCGTGGGCGATCACGTGGTCCTGACTCCCTTGGCGCCCTGTGGGCATTGTGCCGCCTGTGCTCGTCATCAAGCCACCGAATGCGCTGACGCACTGTCGTTTGCGAGCAATGCTCGCCCCGACGGCACCACCCCGTTCAGCCGCAACAGAGCGCCCGTGTGGAGAGGGCTGGGGGTTGGAGCTTTCGCCGAGTTCACGGTTGTGCCCGCATCCGGGGCAGTCCGAATTGATCCTGATATTCCCCTTGATGTCGCCTGTGTTATTGGTTGCGCGATGCAGACCGGCATGGGCGCAGTGTTCAACACCGCCCAGGTCGAAAGGGGCGCAACTGTGGTGGTCATGGGCCTCGGCGGTATAGGCCAAGCCATCGTCAGCGGTGCGGTTATAGCGGGTGCAAGTCGAATAATTGCCTCGGACCCAGCAGAGGGGCGCCGTGAGATGGCATCAAGCTTCGGCGCGACCGACCTCATAGACCCCACATCGGCTGATCTCGTAAGCACGGTCATGGATCTGACGGGCGGTCAGGGAGCCGACTACGCCTTCGACGCAGTCGGTAGCGCAGCGTTGGTGGAGCAGGGCATCAACAGCACCCGAGTTGGGGGCACAACGGTAATGGTGGGCGCCTCGCCAATCGAAGAGAACGTGACCATAAACGCCGCGGTGCTGTTCATGACCATGCAGAAGCGACTGCTGGGCTGCCTGCTGGGAGCTTGCTGGCCCACTCGCGACATTCCGTTGATGCTTGACCTTTGGCGCACTGGCCGACTTGATCTAGAACGAATGATCAGCCATCGCCTGCCCTTAAGCGCCGTCAACGACGGGATCGCCAAGCTTCATGCAACCGACGGCATCCGCACCGTGTTGGACATCGCCAACTAGCCCGTGTTGGCTCGGCGCTCATCTCGGTAGCGTGTCTCGGTCAACTCGAAGCCCCGTAGCCTTCGGGTCACTTCTCAGAAACGAACAGGAGAATTCGTGAGCGCCGTTCCTTATCTGGCCATGATCTCAGCCGTCGCAGGTCTGCTTCTCGCAGGTTATTACTACAAGTCCGTCAAATCGGCTCCTCCAGGTGACGAGCGGATGGTGTTCTTGATGAAGGAGATCCAAAAAGGCGCTCGTGCCTTCCTGAAAAAGGAATACACCTGGGTTTCTGTCTTCGTCTTGGCGATGATCATCTTGCTGGCCATCGTGATCGACCCGTTTGCCTCGGTGAGTTATTTAATAGGCGCAGTGCTCTCCGCAACCGCCGGTTATGCAGGCATGACAGTGGCAACTATGGCCAACGCCCGTACCACCGAAGCAGCCAAGAAAGGCCCAGCCGCAGCGCTTCCCATAGCCTTTCGCGGTGGCGCGGTCATGGGCTTCGCAGTCGCTGGTTTGGCTCTGCTCGGACTCATGTTCACTTATCTTCTGTTCGTCGAATGGCTTGAGATCGACAAAGCGTTCGAAGTGGTCACCGCTTATGGTCTCGGTGCCTCCTCCATTGCCCTGTTCGCTCGCGTTGGTGGTGGCATCTTCACCAAAGCCGCCGACGTAGGCGCCGACCTGGTCGGCAAGGTTGAGGCCGGCATTCCCGAAGACGACCCACGCAATCCCGCGAGCATTGCAGACAGCGTCGGCGACAATGTCGGCGACGTTGCCGGGATGGGCGCCGACCTGTTCGAGTCCTACGTCGGTTCGATCATCGCCCCTGTGGCACTGACGGCTTTCTCGGTGGCGGGCGGACTCGCTGCGGCAGATGCCGGACTCGACGAACACATCTCACAGCTGATGTTCCCGATGGCTATCGCTTTCGTCGGCATGGTTGCATCGATCATTGGCTCTTTTTTGGTGAAGGGGGGAGATAGCACCGACAGCAAGGCGCTGAGCCGGGCTCTCCACCGTGGAACCAATGTCGCTATGGGCCTAACCATCATTGCGACGGTCGGTGTTGCCTACTGGATGTTCGGCGACGACCGCTACGAGGCGCCGTATGGGCTGGCGATTTCGGTGATTGGCGGTCTGCTGGTTGGCTGGGCTCTGGGTAAGACCGCTGAGTACTACACCTCCGATCACTACAACCCCGTGAAGAAGATCGCTGCTCAAGCCGAAACAGGGCCCGCGACCACAGTCCTTGCTGGAATTAGCGCTGGCATGGTGTCGGTTGCCTCATCAGTAATTCTGGTACTCGTCGGCGTGGCCGTGGCCTACTGGGGTGGTGAACAAACACTCGGCGACGGGGGCGGCATCTACGGCATCGCCGTGGCCGCCATCGGCATGCTGGCCACAACCGGTGTAGTCGTCTCGGTCGACGCATACGGACCGATCGCCGACAATGCTGGTGGAATCGCAGAGATGGCTGAACTTGACCCTTCCGTACGCGAGGTCACCGATGCTCTTGATTCCCTGGGCAACACCACCGCGGCCATCGCCAAGGGTTTCGCGGTCGGATCAGCTGCTCTCACGGCGCTGGCGCTCTTCAAGAGCTTCGAGTTCGCAGTCATGCAAGAAGGCGGCGCGCTGAGTCTCAACGTGGGCGAGGTCGATGTCTTCATCGGTCTGTTCCTTGGAGCGGGATTGCCGTTCTTGTTCGCAGCCCTCACCATCGACGCGGTGGGCCGAGCGGCTACAACCATGATCGAAGAGGTACGCCGACAGTTTCGCGAGATCCCCGGTCTGCGCGAGGGGCGCGAGGGAGTGTCACCCGACTCGGCGCGGTGCGTGCAGATTTCTACCGACGCCTCACTGAAGCAGATGATCGTTCCGGGCGCGCTGGCAGTAGTCGTTCCCCTTATTGTCGGTTTCATCGATGTCGACACCCTTGGCGGTCTGCTCGCCGGCGCTCTGGTGACCGGCTTCGCTCTCGCAATTTTCATGGCTAACGCGGGTGGCGCATGGGACAACGCCAAGAAGTACATCGAAGCAGGCGCCCACGGCGGCAAGGGAGGAGACCCTCACAAAGCAGCTGTGGTTGGCGACACCATCGGCGACCCGTTCAAAGACACCTCCGGCCCCGCCATGAACATCTTGTTGAAAGTTATGACTATCGTCTCACTAGTGTTCGCCAGCGCCTTCGTCTAGCACCACCGCTCGATGGTATCCACGATGAGCACAGCAGCCCGACGTCAAAACATCCGGCTTCAACTTCGAGAACAGCGCGCCGCTCTTGACGCCGAGCACCAAGCCTCAGCCGCTGCCGCGGTGATGGCGAATCTAGCCGATATTGAACTCCTGCAAACAGCAAAGACCGTGGCCGGTTACCGGGCAGTTCGAGGCGAGGTCAGCATCGACGAGGTGTTGTTACAACTCATCGACAGAGGATGCACAGTGACCGTGCCAAGGGTAGTGAACGACGATTTGGAGTTCGCCGAATGGCTACCGGACCAACGCAGCAAACCCGGTGCGTTCGGTATCCCCGAACCTGTCGGGGCTCAAGTTTTGGATCTGACTTTTCACGACGTGGTACTCGCTCCGTTGGTCGCTTTCGACCACACCGGTCAACGACTTGGTCAGGGCCGAGGATTCTACGATCGTTCACTCGCTGGTCTTGGCGACGAAGGGCCACTCATCATAGGAATCGCCTACACGTTTCAAGAAGTTGAACAGATTCCCAGCGAACCATGGGACATCCCCCTAGACGCAGTGGTGACAGATAGTAAAGTTATTGAGTTCCGCCCCGGAGCCTTGTAGCGGAGTATCTCAGCGAACCGTCCCCCATAGGAGTAGACAAGCGTCGTGCACGTCATCGTGGTTGGAGCTGGCGAGGTTGGCTCTTATGTCGCTGATCGTCTCAGCCGAGAGGGACATGATGTTGCCATCATCGACCTCAACCGAGAACGTCTTCGCCAACTCGACGAAGACTTGGATGTGCTGATCGTCGAAGGCAGCGGCACTCATCCCGAGACTCTGCGGCGGGCTGGCGTCGAACGCGCCAATCTGGTTGTGGCAGTCACCAAAGACGACGCAGTCAACTTGATGTGTTCGCAACTGTCGAAGCTGCTCGGAGCCGAGCGGACAGTCGTACGAATCGAAGCTTCAGAGCTTCGCGGCAAGGACGCCGAAGAAATACGCGAAGCCTCCAGGGTTGATCTTGTCATTGATCCCGATTCTGAGACAGCCGAAGACGTCCTGGAACTTCTCGACTATCCGGGTGCTGACGAGGTGGCCAAGATGGCTGGGGGAGAAGTACTAGTCATCGGCGCACGGCTACCTGCGCATTCGCCACTGGTGGGGCGCTCGTTGAGCGACATCGGCGAGGAGTTCGAACCCGAGTGGGATTTTGTGGTCGGTTCCATCGGGCGCGCTGACCAGACCATCATTCCGCGTCGTAACCATCATCTTGAAGCAGGGGACCACCTTCGGCTGGCCTTGAAGCGAAGGGCCCGAGGGCTCGTAGTCGAGCTGCTCGGCCTCGACCGCTCCACTCTGCATCGAGTGATGCTGCTTGGCGGTGGCCGCACCGCGGAGATCCTCGCTCAACGACTTACCGCCCGGGGAATACACGTCGTAATCGTCGAGAGATCGACCGAGCGAGCGCGGACCCTAGCCGAAAATCTGGATGAAGCCTTGATCATCGAGGGCGACATCACGGACGCAGATCTACTGGAAGAGGCCGATGTTGGCCGCTTCGATATGGTCGTCGCCCTGACCGGCGAGGACGACGCAAACATCTTGGCTTGCCTCTATGCCAAGTCCAGCGGAGCCGGCGAGACAGTGGCCGTGGTGCACCGCCTCGCATTGCTGAAATTGCTGGGAGATGTGGGCATCGATGTTGCCCTTTCACCGAGGACCGCCACGGCCAATGGCGTTTTGCGGTTCGTGCGAGGTGATGTGGCCGCAGTCGAGACCTTCCTCCATGGCGACACCGAGGTACTGGAACTCGAGGTTGCGGTCGACAGTCCGGCCGACGGCGCGCTGGTCAAGGATCTGGGTCTTCCCAAAGACGTACTCATCGCTGCGTTCGTGCGTGATGGCAAGCCCCAGATAGCGCGGGGCCGTTCACGCCTGCGAGGACGAGACCGTATTGTTGCCTTCGCTGTACCCGTTGCCGTTGATGAGGTCCGACGAGTATTCGGGTGAATACTCCTTCCAGTTCGTCACGAGCCCGAAACTGGGCATTCGATTCCCGCAGAACGCGGGACGACTCGCACATAATCCTGACTATCTTCGAAGGACTGATGGGCCTGGGGATCGTCAGCGCCTTGTGTGCAACAGCTGGTTTTTTCGATGACGTAGGCGACAGCGTGGTGCTGGGGGTCACCGGCGCGTTGTTCATCGGAATCGGAGCGGCATTGCGAGCCAAACTCATCCGACGTCGCCGACCAACAGCAGCCGCTGCCTTGTCCGGCTTGGCAGCCACATGGCTCGCACTGGTCGTAGTGGGGACCGCGGTATACCTAGTCACCGGAACCATCAACCGCATCGACGACGCCTTGGTTGAATCCGCGGCTGGTTTCAGCACCACCGCGCTGACAACGCTGGACCCAAGTGAACTATCAGTACCTATGGCGTTGTGGCGGGCATCCACCCAGTGGCTCGGTGGTCTCGTGGGGATTCTCATCGGAGTCGTGGCTCTGCCGATGGCGTTGCAGGGGCAGCGCATTGCGCCAACGGAATGGGGAGGTGCCGACGACGACTTCGCCCGCAGCAAACTAGAACGTCGACGTCAAGTTCTGGTGGTCTACCTTGGTCTCACCGCAGTCATCGCGGTCGCCTTTGCCGCGACGGGCATGGGCACCAAACACAGCGTCGTACATGCCCTGACCACAATATCGACCGGTGGATTCTCGTCGGTGCCCGACTCCTTCGCAAGCTTCGGAGCAGGCCCAGTGGCTGTGGCCACCGCCGGCATGATAATTGCCGGCGCGGGTTACGCCGCTATCTGGTGGGCGATCAGAGGTCGGACCAAACCGCTCTTGCGGAGTCCCGAGCTTCGTCTGTACGGCGTAATATTGCTGTTAGGGACGCTTCTGGTTTGGTGGGGCGCCGACGGGCTGTCGTGGAACGACTCACTGTTTACGACTGCATCCTCGGCCAGCACTACCGGGTTTGCAGTAGCTGACTGGACCTCGCTCGACGACGCGGTAACAGCGTTGCTGTTGGTGATTATCGCGACGGGTTCGATGATTGGTTCTGCGGGCGGTGGGCTGAGCATCAGCAGAGCCCGAATACTTGTCGCTTTCGCTCGCCGTGAGCTCCGTCGCCAACTCGACCCCGGTGCTGTAGTCGTGCTCAAGAGCAGTGGCCGCGCCGTCGATGATCGTGCCGTTGAACGTATAACAGGCCATCAAATCGCTCATCTCGCTACCTGCGCCACGGCTGCGGGGCTCCTAGCGCTGGCCGGAGTCGACCTTCTCGGCGCGATCTACACCGGCGTCTCGGTGCTGTCGACGCACGGGCCGGGAATCGGCGTGGGACCTTTCGGCGATCTCGGCAACTTCAGTCAACCGGCACGATTGCTGCTGGTGCCGTTCATGTTGGCTGGACGACTCTCCCTAGTGCCGCTGATGATCGGCATCGTCTGGATCGTGCATGCCCAACAAGGGGTTAGACGGGAACTGCGCGCCTCGCTGGGGGGCTGGCCCGCACGCCTGACACCGTCTTCAGTGCTCGAGCGGAGACGACGGTGAGAGGATTCTTGCGAACACGTGCCGATCAGGCACGCCAAGCGACCATGCTGCACGGCAAGCCCGTTGGCCGCCCCAGTACCGCCCTTCATGTGATGGGACTGGCTTTGATATTCATTGCTGTGGGGATGGGGATCTGTGCGCTGATCGAATTGGCGTCGACCAACCGAGACAGCGGTGCCCTGGCCCTTGGGGCGTTGATTTCTGGTGGGGCCGGAGGGCTCTTGTGGTGGCGTACTCGTGAAGGCCCGACGCGGACTCGCGATGTGTTCGCAGCGGTGGGTTGGACCTGGGTGACAATGACGCTTTTCGGTGCCGTGCCGTATTTGCTCGCCGGGACCTTCGCTACTTCCGGTGTTGGATTTGTGGAACAGGTCGTGAACTCGATCTTCGAGTCTGCCTCTGGATTCTCCACCACAGGTTCGACCGCGTTGATCGATTTTGAACGTCCCGGACGGGGCCTGATGATGTATCGGCAACTCAGCCAGTGGTACGGAGGGATGGGAATCGTGGTTCTGGCTGTCACTGTGCTGCCTTACCTGGGGGTTGGCGGTCTTGATCTGATCACTGCTGAGGCACCCGGTCCTTCATCGGATCGGCTTGCTCCACGGGTGTCCGAAACTGCCCGGCGACTCTGGACCATCTATGTGTTGTTCACCTTGGGTCTGGGTGCGCTGCTGTTTGTGGTACCGGGTCCCAGTCTCTACGACAGTATGGCTCACGCGCTCACTACCACTGCAACCGGCGGGTTCTCGCCTTACCCAGATTCCATCGGGCATTACAACAGCGTCTTGGTCGAACTCGTGATCATCGCCGCGATGCTATATGGGGGCACCAACTTCGCGCTGCATTGGCGAGCGTCTCGTGGTGACTTCAGCGCTTACCGACGCGACTCTGAGTTTCGAACGTATATGTCGGTCATCGCTGGTGCCGCAACCCTGGTGATCGCAGTGCTCTGGTTCAGCGAACCTCTAGGCCTGGGCGACGCAGTACGTGCCGGTCTGTTCAGCGTGGTCTCACTAGGCACCAGCACTGGGTTTGGAAACGCTACGGGTGTCGAATCGGCGGGCAACTTCGTTCTCTGGGCACCTGCGGCTCAGATGGTCATTCTGTTCCTGTTCGTCGTGGGGGCTTCGACGGGTTCCACTTCCGGGGGCATAAAGGTCATGCGCATGCGCGTTCTGGCCAGCCATGTAAGCCGCTCTGTCAGGCGCTCTCAGCAACCCAGAGCCATTATCGCGGTGAAGCATGGGGGAGTGGCAGTACCCGAAGATGTGGTCTCTCGTATGGCTGGCTTTTTTCTCTTCTACGTGCTGCTCATCTGCGTCGGTGTCATCACCTTGACGATGCTCGGAGGTGAACTTGAGACATCCATTGGGGCGATCTTCTCCATGCTGGGGAACATGGGCCCAGCACTGGGAGAGGCGGGTCCCACCGCTTCGTTCTCCAATGCCTTCAGCCAGCCGGCTCGCTTGGTGCTTGCGGCCTTCATGTTGATCGGGCGCCTGGAGATCTTTCCAATGCTACTGATGTTCGCAGCCCCATACCGAGTCGTCCGCGATGCTCTCCATCGTTGACTGAGGCAGAAGAGTGCTCAGCTAGCTAGAAGTTCGGTCAATGCGGCCAGAAACAAAGCGGGATCATGGCTCCCCGCGGTCTCTGAAGCGGAATGCATGGCTAATTGCGCGCAGCCCGCATCGATCACTGAAATCTGTAGTTGAGCTGCTGTCTGCGGGCCGATGGTCGACCCACAGGCGAGGTCGGTTCGGTTCACAAACTTCTGCATCCCGACGCCGGCGCGTTCGCAGGCCAAAGTAAACGCCGCGGCGCCTTGCGCATCGGTCGCATAACGCTGATTGGCATTGAACTTCAGTACCGGACCGGCATTGAGTTCGATCTGATGGTCGGGTTCATGACGACCGGGATAGTTCGGATGTGTTGCGTGAGCACCATCGGCAGACAGCACCAAGCTGTCGCGCCGGGACTGATGTACGTGTTCGAGGCCGCCACCGAGCGTCGCGTTGATGCGGTCCAAGATGGTGCCGAGTATCGGCGAGGCCGCGCCGGTGCTGCTGACACTGCCGACCTCTTCATGGTCGAAGAAGCAGAGAACTGGGATGTGGGGACCAGGATTCGTCGCCAACGCGAGCATCGCGTCCAGTCCCAAGAAACACGACAACAGATTGTCAAGACGTGACGATGTCAAAAAGCACTGATCGATTCCGGTGAGTGCCGCTGGAGTGAGGACATGGGCCATCATGTCCCAACTCAACACATCGTTCGTGTCTGCGGACACGAGTTCCCCCAGATAGGCACGAAACTCCAAAACGTCTGGGCCCACGCCCCAAATTGGAACCAAGTGCTTTTGCGGATTGAGCACAAGACCGCTTTTTCGGATGTCTGGATCAAGATGAATAGCAAGCTGAGGGATGCGCAATAGTGGTCGGTTGTCGTGCACCAGACGGGTGACCGTTCGGTCGCCGTCTCGTATCACTACTTGGCCGGCCAAGCCCAAGTCTCGGTCGAGCCAGGAATTCACTAAAGCACTGCCGTAAACCTCAACGCCCAGTTGTCGCCAGGAACCACTGTGAGTGTCAGGTTGAGGTTTAATGCGCAGGTTCGGGCTGTCGCTGTGGGCGGCGACCACCCGAAACCCAGTTGCCGCGCGGTGATGCTCTCCGATCACCCAGGCGACCAAAGCTCCGCCCCAGCGAACATATTGGCGACCGATAACTGTCGGCGCTTGTTGCGACCCGAGTTCAACAAACCCTGCTGCCTGCAGTTCCTGGCATGCCGTTTCTACCGCATGGAACGGGGTTGGCGATGCGTCAATCAACGACGCCACCCTTCGAGCAACAGAAAGATCCGGGGTTTTCATAGCCCCATACTGTCGCCCTGGAGCCCAAAATGGCGTGTCTGGGGACAAGTTCGGTATCATTGAATTGCGTTTGAGCCGGGCCAGCGTCGTCCCCGCTCACGTTTTGGGCTTCACGCCCCAATATTGGAACCACCTCAGGAGATCCAGATGCTTCGCGCACAGCCCCCGCGCCAGGGCCTCTACGACCCTCGAAACGAGCACGACGCCTGTGGAGTCAGCTTCGTGTGCGACATCGGTGGTCGTCGCAGCCATGACGTCCTGCTCACCGGTTTCGCGGCGTTGTGCAATTTGGAGCACCGCGGCGCTCAGGGGGCCGACATAAACACCGGTGACGGGGCGGGAGTTCTGATCCAGACACCAGACCGTTTTTACCGCGACGTTGTGCCCTTCGACCTTCCCGGTGAGGGTGAATACGCCACCGGTATCGCCTTCATCCCTCAAGCTGACAAGCACGCAGGCATCGCCCAGCGCGAGGTTGAGCGAATAGTCGCCGAACAAGGCATGGTCACGTTGGGTTGGCGCGATGTGCCCGTCGAAGAATCGGTGATCGGATCGGCCGCGCTGATGACGATGCCGACATTCCGACAGATTTTCATTAGCGCAGAGGGTTTGAGCGGCCTGGATCTTGACCGGCGGGCGTTCATTGCTCGCAAACGCATCGAACATGAGATTCAGATTCTCGCCCCAGCCGACCAGGGCTTTGACGACCAGGACGCTGCTACCAAGGTCATGGCAGGGGCATCGAAGCCGCACGAACGTGTCTATTTTCCGTCGCTCAGTTCCAGAACCGTCGTCTACAAGGGAATGCTGACCCCTCCTCAGCTCGCAGAGTTCTACCAGGACCTCAGCGACGACCGAGTTGAGAGCGCGCTAGCGCTGGTCCATTCCCGGTTCTCCACCAACACCTTCCCTTCATGGCCCCTCGCCCATCCCTACCGGATGATTGCCCACAACGGAGAGATCAACACGATCCAAGGGAATCGCAACTGGATGCGCGCCCGCGAGGCGCTGCTGGAGTCGCCGCATCTGCCTGGTCTTGAACGAGCATTTCCAATATGCACTGAAGGCGCCAGCGACACCGCTGGTTTCGACGAGGCTCTTGAATTGTTGGTGCTAGGCGGTTACTCCGTTGATGAAGCCGTGTTGATGATGATCCCCGAACCGTGGGAACACCACCAACACATGGACTCGGCCCAACGTGCCTTCTACCAATTCAATTCGACGCGTATGGAGCCATGGGACGGTCCTGCCTCCATAGCATTCACCGACGGAGAAGTGATCGGTGCGGTACTTGACCGCAATGGTCTGCGGCCTTCGCGATATTGGGTTACCGACGACGGGCTGGTGATAATGGCCAGCGAAGTCGGAGTGGTCGAAGTTCCAGCGGACCAGGTGGTTGAGAAAGGTCGCCTGCAGCCCGGCCGGATGTTTTTGATCGATACCAATGAGAAGCGCATCATTCGCGACGACGAGATCAAAGCACGCCTCGGAGCAGCTCGTCCCTACCGCACCTGGATCGACCAGAACCTCACCACTCTTGCTGATCTCCCCGAAGCGGCGCCCCGAGAAAGCGATGAAGGAACTCTCACCCAACGTCAGCAGACTTTTGGATATACCCATGAAGAGAAAAAGCTGTTGCTGGCTCCGATGGCGATCCACGCCAAGGAAGCCATCGGTTCTATGGGCACGGACACTCCCATCGCGGTGTTGAGCAGTCGCTCACGACAGTTGAGCGACTACTTCCAGCAACTTTTTGCCCAAGTCACCAATCCACCGCTCGACGCGATCCGCGAGCAGATCATCACATCGCTATTTGCGCGTGTGGGTCCGGAGGGCAATCTATTTGACCCGCAACCGAGTTCGTGTCGGACAATTCACCTCGACAACCCGATCATCACCGATGATCAACTCGGACGCCTCGCCGCGCTGGACGGGACCGAAGGACCAGCCGGATTTCGTGCCGCAATTCTCCCCGCCCTGTACCCGGTGGCCGCGAACGCCCAGGGTATGAAGAGCGCGCTACGCGCCCTGCGCGGCGCTGCCAGCGCCGCCATCGAAGATGGAGCCACGGTGCTGGTGCTCAGTGACCGTGGTACCAACGAGTCTTTAGCGGCGATTCCCTCGCTGCTGGCAACTAGCGCAGTTCATCACCATCTTGTCCGTGAAAAGAGCCGTACCAGAGCGGGGATAGTGGTGGAGGCCGGCGATGTCCGCGAGTGCCATCACCTCTGCCTGCTCCTTGGCTACGGCGCCAACGCCATCAACCCATATCTAGCCTTGGAAACGATCAGCGACATGGTGAAGCGGGGTGAGCACGGACTTGAGCGGTCAATGCCGCTGTCGACAGCTCACCGCAACTTCGTTGATGCCGCGGGCAAGGGAGTCCTGAAGGTGATGTCGAAGATGGGCATCTCCACCGTGGCGTCGTATACCGGTGCTCAAATTTTCGAGGCGATCGGGTTGTCACGCGAAGTCACTGACGAGTACTTCACCGGCACCGTCAGCCGTCTCGATGGTGTGGGGTTGGACGTGTTGGCTAACGAGGTCGCTGCTCGCCATCGTCTGGCGTATCCGAAGGTACCAACCCAGCGGTCTCACCGGTCTCTAGAAGTCGGCGGGGAGTACCAGTGGCGCCGCGAGGGCGAGTACCACCTGTTCAACCCAGAAACCGTATTCAAGCTTCAGCATTCGACTCGCGAGAAACGTTTTGACATCTTCAAGGAGTACACCGAATTGGTGAACGATCAATCCAAGCGTCTGGGAACGCTTCGGGGTTTGTTTCGTTTCAATTCTGCTCGTCCGCCGGTGCCGATCGAACAAGTGGAGTCGATTCCCTCCATCGTCAAGCGTTTTTCGACTGGGGCGATGAGTTACGGCTCGATCTCACCCGAAGCTCACGAGACGCTCGCCATTGCCATGAACCGCATAGGCGCCAAATCCAACACGGGCGAAGGAGGCGAAGACGCCGACCGATTCGTGCCCGACGACAACGGAGACCTCCGCCGCAGTGCTATAAAGCAGGTGGCCAGCGGACGTTTCGGTGTCACCAGCGAGTATTTGGTCAACGCCGATGATCTACAGATCAAGATGGCTCAGGGAGCAAAACCCGGCGAAGGCGGACAGCTTCCCGGCAACAAGGTGTACCCCTGGATCGCCAAAACCCGTCATTCAACACCCGGCGTTGGCTTGATCTCACCGCCACCGCACCACGACATCTACTCGATTGAAGATCTCGCTCAGTTGATCCACGACCTCAAGAACGCCAACCCTCAAGCTCGAGTTCACGTCAAGCTTGTGGCAGAGGTTGGAGTTGGGACCGTTGCCGCGGGAGTATCCAAGGCTCACGCCGATGTGGTCCTCATCTCCGGGCACGACGGCGGCACCGGAGCCTCGCCCCAAACATCGATCAAACACGCAGGCGTTCCATGGGAACTCGGGCTGGCCGAAACCCAACAGACACTGCTGCTCAACGACCTGCGCGACCGCATCGTCGTGCAGTGCGACGGTCAATTGAAGACTGGCCGCGACGTAATGATCGCGGCGTTGTTAGGCGCTGAAGAATTCGGATTCGCCACCGCTCCGCTTGTCGTCATGGGTTGCATCATGATGCGCGTATGTCATCTCGACACCTGCCCGGTCGGTGTCGCTACCCAGAACGAGAAACTACGCGAGAACTTCTCGGGGCAACCTGAATTCGTCGTGAACTTTGTTGAGTTCATCGCGCAAGAGGTCCGAGAACTGATGGCAGAACTCGGATTTCGCACCCTCGACGAAGTAATCGGGCAGGTCGAAGTTCTCGATGTCAGCGACGCGGTCAGCCATTGGAAAACTGACGGCCTTGACCTCTCGCCCATTTTGCATCTGCCCGAAATCGCACGCGAGTCGCGCCGCCATCAATGGAAAGAGCAAGACCACGGCCTTGAACGTGCACTCGACCAGACACTTATCTCCCTAGCTGAAGGTGCGCTTGGCGACGGGCGTCCCGTCACCATCGATATCCCGATTCGCAACGTCAATCGCACGGTCGGGACCCTCTTGGGCTTTGAGGTGACAAAGCGATTCGGAGGGGAGGGACTGCCAACCGACACGATCATCGTCAACTTCACGGGCTCGGCCGGAAACAGCTTCGGCGCGTTCGTTCCCCGAGGCATCACGTTGAGACTCGAAGGAGATGCCAACGACTACGTCGGCAAAGGACTCTCCGGCGGCCGTCTCGTGGTGCGCCCACCAGAGAGCGCTCAGTTCGTTGCCGAGGAGAACGTTATTGCAGGGAATGTGATTCTCTACGGTGCCACTGGCGGAGAGGCATTCCTGCGAGGTCGAGTAGGGGAACGCTTCTGTGTCCGAAACTCCGGTGCCATCGCCGTGGTGGAAGGAATAGGCGATCACGGTTGTGAATACATGACCGGAGGTCGAGCGGTTGTGCTCGGCTCGACCGGACGCAACTTCGCCGCTGGAATGAGCGGCGGAATCGCCTTCGTGTACGACCCGGCCAGCCGATTGCCACCGCGGACCAACCTTGAAATGGTCGTATTGGAAGAACTCAACGACGAAGACCTCGAATGGCTTCGCGACAGAATCGTGAAACACCGTCACGAGACGGGAAGCGAGATCGCAGCTCGGATTCTGGCTGCTTGGGGGACTAGCTCAGGCGACTTCGTCAAAGTAACCCCAACGGACTATCGGCGGGTTATGGAAGCCGCAGCGCGAGCCCGAGAGCAGGGCGACAACGAAGTAGAGGCGATCATGGCCGCCTCACGGGGATAGGACAGAGGGGAGCGCAGACAATGGCTGACCCCCGCGGCTTCTTAAAGCACCAGCGACAGCTTCCCACGCGGCGACCGGTCCCTGTCCGATTGTTGGATTGGAAAGAGGTCTACGAAGACTTTCCAACCTCAGAACTACGCCGGCAAGCAAGTCGCTGCATGGACTGCGGCATCCCGTTCTGCAACAACGGCTGCCCGCTCGGCAACTTGATCCCAGACTGGAACGACTTGACTCACAACGGCCAATGGAAAGATGCCATCGAACGTCTCCACGCGACCAACAACTTTCCAGAGTTCACCGGGCGTCTCTGCCCTGCACCCTGCGAAACTGCATGCGTTCTGGGAATCAACCAACCGCCGGTCACCATCAAGCAGATCGAAGTTGAGATCGTTGACAGGGCTTGGGCGCAGGGCAATATCGCTGCTGTTATCCCAACAGTGGTCACCTCGAAACGAGTGGCCGTCGTGGGTTCGGGCCCAGCTGGGCTCGCGGCAGCCCAACAGCTCACTCGAGCCGGGCACGAAGTAGTCGTCTACGAGCGCGATGACCGACCGGGAGGACTCCTGCGCTACGGAATTCCCGAGTTCAAGATGGAAAAACGCCATCTTGACCGACGACTGGACCAAATGAGAGCCGAGGGCACGACCTTCGTGTGCAACACGGCCGTCGGCATCGACATCAGCGCGGACGAACTGCAGGAAACCTTCGATGCTGTGGTGCTGGCATGTGGGGCAACGCAAGCCCGTGACTTGCCAATCCC
Organism: Candidatus Aldehydirespiratoraceae bacterium; assembly: GCA_965249055.1. Classification (GTDB taxonomy): domain Bacteria; phylum Actinomycetota; class Acidimicrobiia; order Acidimicrobiales; family Aldehydirespiratoraceae; genus VXYK01. The sequence continues at coordinate 2,699,612 of CBDFKX010000002.1, forward strand.
AGGCCGGGAACTCGATGGCATCCACCAGGCCATGGAGTACCTGCCCATCTCCAACCATGTTCAACAAGGCGATATCGCTGAGCCTTCGATAACCGCCGAAGGCAAACACGTGATCATTATCGGTGGTGGCGATACCGGCGCTGACTGTCTGGGGACTGCGTTGCGACAACGCGCCAAGTCGATAAACCAGTTTGAGATCATGCCCCGTCCACCCGACGAACGGCCTGAGTCGAATCCCTGGCCCACCTGGCCGATGATCTACCGCGTCAGCTCCGCCCATGAAGAAGGCGGCGAGCGAGAATACGCCATCAACACAGTCGAGTTCACAGGTACCGACGGGCGAGTCAGCGGACTCAACTCAGTGAGAGTCGAACAGAGCTTCACCGATGGGCGAATGAGCTTTGAGCCGGTAGCCGGCTCGGAACGAGACTTTCCAGCGGACTTGGTGCTGTTGGCCATGGGCTTCACCGGAGCCGAACCCGGGCCACTGCTCGAGCAATTCGGGGTGGAACTTGACGCCCGGGGCAACGTGGCCCGCGATGGCGACTGGGCTACCAACGTCGAAGGGGTCTTCGTCTGCGGGGACATGGGTCGCGGCCAAAGTCTGATCGTTTGGGCAATTGCAGAGGGTCGTTCAGCCGCGGCTTCGGTAGACCGTTGGCTCACCGGCCACACCCTGCTCCCAAGCCCAGTAACCCCAACCGCAGCCCCCCTACGCTGACGGCCTGACCGTCAATCGGAGCGATGTCTTCTGTTTCCCGCTCTTGTTCGCTGCGCTCACCGGGCCGCTCGGGCCACGGCCTCGTTCCTCAGCGGCCGTTTTGGGATCAATCCGCTCGGCCTCCTAGGTGTCGGGGCGTTGGGCAGATCTCAAGTAGTCGGCGAAGAGCAGCAACAGAGCTATCACCGCAAGGATATGGACACCCTCGTATTGCTGTGGCCACACAAAGTCGGGCGGATAACGGAACCTTCGCTGCTCAACCATGATCGACAACGCTGCCAAACCCAACAACAAAGCCGCATACAACCCCCCACGGTTCCACCAGCGCGGACGCCAGATACCGAGCGCCGCGATCGCGCCAACCGCTACGGCGGCTAGGTGCCATTCGGGAAGGTTGATCAAGGCAAAGACAAACGCCACTACAAAACCGACTCCAACATGGGTGCCAGCTCGTGGAGGTAAGACCCGATAGTTCGCCGAAGCGCTGATAGTGGGATCGATCAGAGGGAGTTCTGGCCCGTCACGGCGCCGCGCAAGTGACACGTCAGGCCCGGTCACCGAACGGACCGCTAGAAAGCCAACCACCAATACAGCCAGCAGGCTCAGCCACAATGCCCAGTTGACCAAGCGTTGAGGAGTCCATCGCAACTCAACTAAACGGTCATCACCAGCCGGGAGCCGCCAACCGTTGGCGAACCCGTCAAGCAACACCGGGGCTCCCAGGTCCACACCGTCGACGGTCGCCGACCAGCCGTCGTTGTGGCTTTGGCCGAGCACAAGCCACCGGTCATCGGGCGACCCCCGCACCATCAACGTGAAGGAGGTGTCGTCGTTGCTGAGCACTTCGACCGGAGCCATTTGCGCTGGAGGATCCGTGGGACGGGGACTGCGCAACACAAGCTGATCGATATCAAGACCTGCCGACCGCGACCGCGATTCGATCCTGAGACCATCAGCAACAGAAACTGTCTCATCGCAGCCAACGAGGAGCAGTTCGCGGCGGGCCAAGGCGTCTTCGGCTGACCCTGTTACTCGCGCCCTGACGGCAACGTCGTTGATCACAAGCAATTCACTGCAGCCCGTGTCGAGATCAGTCGCCTCGCTGAAGTGAATTCCCTCGCCAAGATCAACCTCGGCGATAGCTATCGGCATGGCCACCCCCGCATTGGAATACCAGTCTCGAGTGATGCGCTCATCGACATCGGCTGCCACCAGGACCAGAGTCGAGAAGGCGCGGTCGAGTCTCTGCTCCAAACGAACCGTCTGCCCCCTTGGTCCAGAGCGAAGCCCACCGTCAAGTACAAGCTCGCTCGCTTGGGTGCCGTCGACCATCACCAACATTCGGCTCGGCACCGAATGCAGGTCATCAGCTACGACATCAATCACGAGACGCTCAACGTGAACTGGTTCAGCGGTAGTGAGTTCGAGCCATTGACCTGCTTGGGGGCCAAAAACTCCAGTCCACGCGGTGTCTGGGTCGTCATCGAACGCGAACGAAGCCGCGCTGTGGAGATCACCGGGGAGACGACCGCTGGAATGCGCCGTCATGGCCAACCCAGCAGGCGTCTCAGTACGCCCAAGCAGTCCGTCGATTTGGGACTCGGGGGCGCCAGCCGAAAGCCTGGCAGCGCCTGAAACTGTAAAGCTACGCCCAGCAGTCATGGGCACCCAACGATGCATCTCCGGTTCGGCATCTTCGCGCACTGGTTCGGCTGGGTCGGATCGTTCACGGGTCAAGACCACAGACAAATCATGAACATCAAGTCGACTACCGAGTGCCTCCAGCAACGCAACCGGAGTTCGAATCGTTTCGCGCAACGGCTCTGGAGACGGCCCGAGCAGCACTTCGGCGAAACCGACCGGTGACACACCGGGGTAGGTCGCAAACACTCCGAAATCAAGATCGGTGATTTCGACTTGTATCTGCGAAACCATGGTCTCGGCGAACTCAACCGTCTGGCCGCCCACACTCTGGCTCTGCGCGCCCAGCGCGAACCGACCCAACACCAAGTCGTCTAATGAAGGCCCGTCAGCTCGAATCTCCACCTCGGTGATATGACGGTTGGCTTCGCCGAGAGGCTGCACAAAAGTGATCTCCGAGACCTGCGTCGGGGAGTTGAAGTTGAACTCGAGATATTCACCGCGAGCCTCGGAAAAAGCGGCTACGACCCAGGCGGTGGTGGGATCACCATCCACGGCATGAAAGGCGCGATCATCGTTGGTGTAGGTGACCGGGTTGCCGTACGCGCTGGCTTGAACAGTGAAGTCGCCGTCCTGTACGGCCACGGTACGACTGTCGTCGGCATCCAGGTCTTGGCGTTGATCGAGTTCAAAGAACAGCGGCAAACGATTGTCGGTCGGGTCGTCGACCAGCGGCGTTTGGCCCGCTCGTTCAACCGCGCCGAGATTCTCCCTCAATGTTCCCCAACGCCTGGCCCTCTTGGCGTTGGTGTCGGTGATGACGATGTGACTCGGTTCGGCCAAAACGGTCGAACGAAGGTCGTCGTCGGCAACCAGGTCCGCTGCAAACCAGAGAGTCCCACTCAGGTCCAACAAGCCGGCGCCGGCAATATCAACGATGCCTTCGGCGTCACCCACGATCACCGTTCCACCCGCCAGCGGACGAAGCCGCACGATGTCGAGAGCATTTTGAACCTGGTAAACCGTCACAGGAGCCGGATCAGGCAACGCCGGATCAATGCCCAAATGCACTTCGTCAAGCATCGTCTGGGAGGGGCCGGCCACGTTCGGTTTTGGTTCCCCGAAGCCAACACCGGGCCCCAAGTCCGGCACCCGGGCCAACTGGTCGGCCAGCGCTACCGGTCGAGGAGTGCGGAAGCGTTCGAAAGTGAGATCACCGCGATGCACCACATCGTCGACCGACATCAACTCGGCGACAGGCACGACCGCGTCCAGGTCAAGACTATTTTCCTGGAAGCGGCGATCGAAGGCTGTAAGCAGGGCCGCTGACTCTGCAGAACCGAACGGAACCAGTTCACGAGCGATGTAACCGCGATCAAGAAGGCCAGGCGTAATCGGGTCGACGGTGTTGCCCCAACGATAGGAAGCAAAATCCGTCCCCGGAACTTCGAGCACCCGGCCCCCACGCCCAGAGTTGTCGAGCGCTGAGATCGCCTCAATCCAATACTCGGGGATGTTCTCATCGCGATGTAAATGTTCTTCGATCATGCGAATCCGCCACATCGCCGGATTGTTGAGCACGACCGCGACGCAAATTAGAACCGCTAGAACGCGCCCTTGATCCGGCCAACGACGCTGCACGGCATTGGCGATCATCCCGAGAAAAACTGCCACCGCAAGAACCAACATGGGCAACGCCCGCGGCGTTGAGCGGAGAGCCAAACCAACATCAGTTTGCGTGAACGACTTGAAGATTGAACCCAAGGCACTGGGACGATCAAAAGGGTGCGATGCGATAGCGGTGAGCCCACCGACCACCATCAGCAACACGAAATACGAGCGGTGTCGCCAGCGAACCAGCGCTGCTCCGCCCAGAGCGAACACAACCAACCCGAAACTCAAGAAATGGAGCCAGACTCCCTGGGTGTACTCGATGCTCGGTTCGATCCACTGGCCGAACTTGTCGTTGCCGTAGAAGAACCAATAGCCGAGACCCCGAAACACTTCGGGACCTGTTGAGGCGTCTGCCACCACCTCGTACGTTTCGGTGTAACGCGTCACCGGGAGGCTGTAGCTGCCTTGCAGCGCCAGTCCTGCGATCCACCAGAGCGAAACCCCGATGGTGGTGACCGCGATCCTCAGGGCGGCCCCTAGCGCTCGAGTTACCGGAATGGATCGTTCAATGCCGGCGGCGTGGAGGAGCCATAGCACAGGAGCCAACCCCACCAATACCAGCGCTGTGGCGTTCACCGATCCGACCGTGACCACCAGCAGAGCGAACAGCGCGGGATACCTCCAGCCGCCACGACGCGCCGCACGGATGGTGAGCGCGATCATCCATGGCAACCCAGCCCACGGGAGTAACACAACCGAGATACGAGCTGAATAGTGCAGGACGTAAGGACTGAGTTCGTAGGCCAGCATCGCCACAAGCAGACCCCCGCCTCTCCAATCGAGCGTCTTGAGCAGATACCGGACTCCTACCGCAGCGCCAAACAAAATTGAACCAAGCCAAAGGCGTTGAGCCAGCCAATCTGGGCTCTGCAGTGTCTCTAGCAACCAATAGAAAGGCCCCATCGGCCACAGGTAGCCAATGGTTTGGTGGGTCACGGTGCCCAAAGCCACATCGCTGTCCCACAACGACGACGCTTCGGCGAGCAAGCGTGAAGGGTCGAGATACAGGTAGGTCTTGGTATCGGCGCCGACCTTGCCAGGACTCGAAAAGATAACTGGCAGATATGCAACGACCGCGGCCACTCCCAAGGGCACCGCGCCACGGAGACTCTTTAGCTGGGCACGGACGCTCAAGCGGCGGAGCCACCTGCTATCCATAACGAGTGCGCCGCGCGCTAGCAGCAAGCACCGCCATCGTGTCGTACGCAGTGCGCTCCCACGTGAATGCAAGCGCTTGCTGGCGAGCTTCGACACCCATACGCTCGCGCAGATCCTGGTCGCTCAACACACTTACCAATGCCTCAACGAGCTCGATCGAAGAGTCAACCAACAGGCCCGTCACACCGTGGGTCACGGCATCAACATGACCTGGAATCCTCGTGGCCACCGCCGGGGTGCCAACCGCTGCGGCTTCAGTAAGCGTCATTCCCCATCCTTCGCTCTTCGAGGTGGCAGCAACAACCCAGGCGGATTGGTAGCACTGGATCAAAATGTCGTCGTCAACGCGGCCCAGTAGCTCACACCATTGTTCAGCCCCGAGGCGCGAGATCTGATTCTCAAGCGCATCTCGTGCATAGCCTTCACCGACAATCGTCAGCGTTGCCGGTACCACTTCACGAACCCGCACCATCGCCTCAATCAGCTCGTCGAATGCCTTGGGAGGCATCAGGCGACCAACAGCGAGCACGCTGGGCACCTCGGACTTTTCTCCGCCCATCGAGAACATCGGCGAAATCCCTGGCGGCACGACATGCACGTTCTCGGGCCGAAACCCAAGCCGTTCCAGTAGCAACACCTTGCTAGATTCAGAAAGCGTCACTACCGATGTTCGGCGATAGAACGGCGGAGCCAAGCAACTTTCGAGGAACTGGCCGACGCGAGCTAGACCGGGCGGAAGTACCAGCGGCCACATCTCCGTGTGCACATGGTGGAGCCAGGTCACGCGCGGACCGCGAGCCCAGATTGGAGAGAAGAAGGGCACCCCGTTCCATATCTCGACTAATGCATCACGCGGCCCATGACGACCTGTCGCCTCAGCGGCAGCAGCGCGGGGAAAAACCAGATATCTCCCAGCCTTGCGGATCACTTGGTAACCGTCACGCGTCGCAAAGGGTGGCGATCCCTGCGCGTACGAGGTGCGCATGGTGACTTCGATCCCAGCCTGTGCCCATAGCGATGCCACCGTTGCGGCGTGGATCTCGGATCCCCCCGCTTCAACATCGGCAAGATCACGCCAAGCCAGCATGTGGATACGTCTGATACCTGCTTCGGCGGCAAGATCGCCGATTTTTCCTACCGTCGGCACAACATTGGCCGACGAAGCAAATTCCGGTGGTTCAGGCACCCGCGGCACCGACGCATGTTACCGGCCGTGTTGCTGACATCTCACGGTGGGGAGCAAGCTGCACAACAATGACTGTCTCGCGCTTCGCAGAGCCTGTCACGGTTGTAATAATTCACCGCAACCGTGCCGAACAGGTGGGTCTCACAGTTGAGGCTTTCAGATCACAGACCGTTCCCACTCAGGTGATGGTTGTCGACAACGGCAGTGAGGCATCTACGGTCAATGCACTCAGTGGACTGGTGGGTGACGCCGAACTGATTATCACCGGTGAAAATCTAGGCTTCGGACCCGGAGCCAATATTGGCATGAGACGCTTCCTGCGAGGCGGAGTTGGTGAATGGGTGGCGCTTGCACCCCACGATGCGATGCCCCAACCCGACACCATCGAAAAGATGCTGTCAGCGGTATCCGACAAACCGCTGGTCGGTTTGATGAGCGCAGATGTGGGTGACCATTCACGTCCAATTATCCAGCCATATCTCGGCTCGATCGACGCTGAGCCCACAGTGTCGGAAGGATTCGACCGATCCGACTATCCGCATGGAACGCTGATGATGTGTCGACGGAGTTTTCTATCTGAGGTTGGCTTGTTCGACGAGCGCTATTTCGCCTACTGCGAAGAAGCTGAGCTGGGTATTCGCGCGGCCAAATCAGGCTGGCTGTGCGGCGTGATCAGGGGTGCTGAAGTTCGAAATCCTGGTATGAGTTCTTCGGTTGAACGGGTCGCCTATCTGCAATTACGCAACACGCTGCTAATGCTTCGCGAACACTACGGAGTTAGGAACTCGCTCTTTCGCATAGTGGTTGCACTAGCACAAATCCCGATGGGTCTGGTTTATGCCCCAGCACGCGGATTGCACTGGTCCGTGCGAGGACGCCTGTTCGCAATCCGGGATCACTTGCGGGGCCGCTACGGACCACCACCGCCATCGATCAGATCAAAAGAGCATCCACACGGAAGAACCCGGGCGGCCTAACGCCCTTGTTCGAGGCGCTCAGCGCCGCTTGGACCGCGGCGTGCGTCGTGAGGCGCCGAGGAGCGCCACCATCAGCCGAGCGTAGTGGTACGCCAATCTCAATGGGCGCTGCGACGGCACACCACCGGCCCTCTGGTTCATCAACGCGGGGACTTCGACAACCGTGTAACCCCGGCGACAGGCTTCTACAAGCGTTTCCACCGAGTCCATGTAGTCAACCGGATACTGATGAGCAAAGACTTCCAGCAGTTGTCCGCCGATGGCTCTGAATCCCGAAGATGTGTCACTGAAGGACTGCCCGGTAATCACCCGAACGCCAACCCGCAGCACCCACATCGCCAGGGCTCTGCTCCGCCCGACTCCGTAGTCACCCTCAAGAAATCTGGAGCCCACAGCCATGTCCGCACCTGCGTCCAGAGCCGCTGTTAGTAGTCCGATCTGATCGGCTCGATGCTGGCCATCGCCATCGAACTGCACAGCCCGCGAATAGCCGTTGTCTACCGCGTAGCGATAGCCGGCCCGCAAGGCTCCGCCGATTCCAAGGTTGAACGGCAGAACCACGACCTGCACACCAGCATCGCGAGCCACCGAAGCCGTCGCGTCGGTCGAACCATCGTCAACTACGATGACGTCAAGTTCAGAGACAGTGTCCGCAAGCTGACGAAGAACTGCAGGCAGAGCTTCTTCCTCGTTGTATGCCGGGATAACGACAATGGTCCGCGGTAGGCCCGACTCAATCATCGGATCGACTTGCTGACAGGTTTCTCCATCAGGCTCCACCAGCCTTGAGTTCCTCGTGGTAGTCGGCCTCGACATTTACCTCCCAGACGTCGTGACTCGTGCCGTTGACGAGGTTTTCGACGGTAAGCATTGCCGTGTACATGGAATGGTCCTGATTGTTGTAGCGGTGCATTCCGTTACGGCCAACGGGGTGAACATTGCGAGTGCACTCAGCAAGCCAGCCGCGCAGCGTGTCGACATTTTCTTTGTAAAAGGCGTCGTACATCGGGTACGCCTTGGGCATCCGTACTACGTAACCCTTCTCGACGCGGGTGGGGTCGAGCAGACCGAGAGTCGCCATTTCTCTGGTTCCCAAGGCTATGAGGTCGTCGTCGCTAGAGACCCAGAGTTCATCGCCTTCGTTCACGAAGAACTCAAGGCCCAGACATGTTTTGCCAGGTTCGGGAATCATTTGCGGTGACCAAGAACCAAAGTTCTGCACACGGCCGACAGCGACTTCGGGGGAGTGGATATATATCCAGTTGTCGGGGAAGCCATCTTCAAGCGGAACGACTAGTGCCACGGTCAAAAAATCGCGAAACTTCAGTCCGGAAGCGGCGCGAAGAACCTCTGTAGGTGCCGGGGGATCCATCGCTTGGACAAGCCGTGGGATCGGCATCGAAGAGATAACTGCATTGCATTCGTGCACCTGTTGGCCACCTGCACCCGTCGTGATGACCTCAGTGGCAACCCCATCGGCGTGACGGATCTTGGTGACTCTTGAGTTGAATTCGACATTGCTGCCCTGCGCTTGCACCAACTCACAGCAACGTTCCCACATCATCCCGGGACCGTGGCGTGGATACTCGAACTCCTCAATAAGGCTCGTAATACCAGTGAAGTTACGCTTTGGAATGAGCGCGTTGACGATCGCATTGAGGAGGTTCAGGTTCTTGATTCGTTGCGCGGCCCAGTCAGCTTCGAGTTCGTCGGCCGGCACTCCCCAAACTTTTTCGGTGTAGGTCTTGAAGAAAGTCTTGTACAGCCGCCACCCGAACTTGGCTGCAACATATCCCTCGAACTTCGTCTGGTCGGTAGGTGGCCGTATCTTGACCCAGAGGTAGGACAAGACGCAACGGACCGCTTCCAGGACACCTAAGTTCCTGAGCGCGTTGAATGCCTTCAGCGGGTAGTCGTAGAACTTCCCCTTATAGAAAATTCGGCTCATGCGAGGCCGCAACAAGAAGTCTTCGGCGGGGAGAATCTCGTGCCAGAGATCGGACACCGGTGCGACCTTGGTAAAGAAGCGATGGCCGCCGATATCAAAGCGCCAACCATCGCGTTTGGCTGTGCGGGAGATTCCACCTACGACATTGTCGGCCTCAACGATGAAGGCTGTGCGACCGTACTTGCCGAGTTGGTAGGCAGCGGTCAGTCCAGCCGGGCCCGCACCGATCACCACGATTTGCGGCTCTGGAACGGGGCTTTGGTCACTACCCATATGGCTGCCCTCTCCTACGCGAAGCGGGATCATATCCGAAATCGCGACATTCTCAGATTGGGTCACCCGAGCCGTGCCGCGAACGCGCCACACTGCAGTCATGGAACTTCTGCAGATCACCTGTCCGCGCTGCGCAACAGAGTGCGAAGTCGAGTACTACGGCCCGTGCGGATCTTGCCGCGAGCAACTGAAGGCCACCGTCAGTGGCGATGCCCGAAACGTTGCCACCGTCGAATACGAACCCAAGGTGAACGTAACCCCCAACGCTGTCGCGCTCAAAGACGACTAGGCGCGCTGCCAATCTCTACCCCTCCCAGATACCCCGATCGCAAAAGACAGACTTCAACACTTCGGGTTCATCGGTCATCAAACCGTCTACACCGAGGTCGAGTAGTCGATGCATTTCGACGGGATCATCGACCCCCCACACATGAACATGGATCCCGACGGTGTGTGCATGCTCGATAAATCGCTGAGTGACAATCTCAATGCGACCCATACGAACCGGCACCTGCGCCGCATCCACCCTCTCAAGCGGGACTGGAATGTGGTTGGCACGCAGCAACAGTGCCATCACCCTGCGGCTTCCTGCAGCAATCGCCAATCCATCCCCCAATAACCGCCTCGCATGATCTACCCGACGATCACTGAAAGCACCCACCAGCACCCGATCCAAGGCATCGGCCGCCGAGATGGCCCGGGCCAACGGCTCCACAGCTCCATCGCGTTTCGGGTCGAAGTTGATCCGCGTATTCGGGAACGCTTCAAGCAATTCGTTGACCTGCAGAATCGGCTCAGTGCCTCCTATTTTGGCTTTGCTGACCTCAGCCCAGGACAACTCAGCAATATCACCGCAGCGATCCGTGGTCCGGTCGAGCCGATCATCGTGGCAGATCACTCCGACACCGTCACGGGTCACCTGCACATCGGTCTCAATGTGGCTGTAACCCAGATCAACAGCATGGCGAAAGGCGCGCTCGCTGTTCTCCGGATAGACGCTGGTGCCGCCACGATGAGCAAAGGGAATGGGACCCCGATGTTGCAGAAACGGATGGACTTCAGGCACGGCGCCACAATACTCGCCGTACTTGACTACTGGGAGGGCTCCCACATCGGGGTGCCGCTTTCTGGCCTGTGTAGCTAGTAGCGTTTCAGCCATGCACCGACGCACAAAAATCGTTGCCACCATCGGTCCGGCCTCTGAGGACGAAACAACTCTGCGAGAAATGATTCGCGCAGGGATGAACGTTGCCCGAGTCGGACTAGCGCACGGAACTGTTGACGAAGGGATAGAGCGATATCGTCGCATCCGAGCGGTAGCCGAAGACGAAGGAGTCCGGGTCGGCATCCTGGTTGACCTTCCAGGCCCAAAGGTGCGAGCCGCGAGCTTCAGTGAACACGGCACCGATATCGCCACCGGTAGCACCTTGGAACTTCGGGTTGGACACGACGCGTCGAACGAATCGGTGATTGAGGTCGACTACGAGGGTCTTCTCCACGACTTGGAAGTAGGCGACCAACTAACCGTCGGTGACGGTGGCGCAGTACTCAAGATCACAGACATATCGAGCGAAAAGCTCCTTGTCACCGCCATTCACGGAGGGAAATTGAAGGGCCGACCGGGCGTACATCTCCCCTCGCAACGGCTCCGCATGGCAACCCCCACACCGAGTGACTTCGTGGCGCTCGACGCATTCGTGGAGTTGGGCGTCGACATGGTGGCGATCAGTTTCGTCCGCTCGGCTCACGACATCAGACGAGTCGGGACCGAACCCCACCCACAGGGTCCACTGGTGATCGCCAAAATCGAGACACGGGCCGCCGTCGACAACCTGCCAGGGATCATTGAAGCAGCCGGAGCGATCATGGTGGCGAGAGGAGACCTTGGCAACGAGTGCAGCCTTGAGGATCTACCACATTTACAAAAGGAGATCATCAAGGACTGCATTGCTGGTGGTCGTCCTGTGATCACTGCCACGCAAATGCTGGAATCGATGCTCACTAGTCCTGCGCCAACTAGGGCAGAGGCGAGCGATGTCGCCAACGCCGTCTTTGACGGTTCATCAGCGGTCATGCTCTCAGGCGAAACCGCGATCGGTTCAGACCCAGTCAACGTCATCCGCACGATGAGCCGGATCGCCACTCGAGCAGACGAGGCAATGGACTACGAGAATTGGGCTAAACAACTCGCGGAACTGCGTATGACCGATAACTCTGGGGGAGCGGCGTCGGTGACCGACGCCATGACCATGGCTGCTTGGCGGGCGACTCAGGAACTTGAGATCGACCGCGTCATATGCATCTCCGGATCGGGCTTCACGGTCCGTTCAATGGCCAGATTCAGGCCCGAAGCTACGATTCTCGGGTTCTCTATCAACGAATCCACGGTGCAACAGCTGACTTTGAGTTGGGGCACGATCCCGATGCGTATCACCAAAGGCGGCAGCAACGAGGAAATGGTTCGAGAAGCGATCCGCCTGGCCAAAGACGCCGGCCACATTAGAGCCGGTGAGTTGGTTAGCGTGCTGGCCGGCTCAGACAGCCGTAGCCGCTCCACAAACGTCCTGCGTATTGAACGGGTTCCCTAGGTCGCCTGGCCGATCGTCAGGTAAGCATCGACGAACCTCTTTGGCAAAGTGCCTCACCTTTCGCGTCGAGAGTTCGAAGATCTTCTGGCAGTTGCTCGAAGGGAATTACCACTTCTTGACCATAAAGACTGCACTCGCAGGTGAGAGCACAGTCCTGTAGGTCTGCGCGCTGGACCCAAAGCGACACGCCCAAACCAACAAGAGCAATCAACAACACGAGCTTGGCTACCAAGCGACGCACGAAGCGCAGCACAACGAAAAGCAAGTACGCAACGACCGCCAGCGCCACAACAAGGATCCACTGCAACAACTCAGGGTCGAGCCAACCTGGAAGAGCAGCAGCCGACATTCCGCCATGCTAGCTACCGCCGACAGCAATCTAGACCTCACCGCAGATCGGTAGGCTTGGGCTATGAGCGATGTTCAACTGTCCTCCGGCCCGTCCCAGACGGTTTTGGATCCCGAACCCTCCGACGCACTCGAAGCCTTGGCGTCCGCACAGATTGATGATGATCCGGTCGCCGCGATTGCACGCGTTTGCGCTCGCTGGCCACGAGTACTCGCTGCTTGGGCGTCTCTGGGCGACGCTCTCTACGACCCAGCGTTGGCATATGCGGCTTACCGCACCGGCTACCACCGCGGTCTGGATCGTCTGAGAGCCAATGGCTGGCGGGGGAGCGGTTACGTACTCTGGCGGCACGAGACCAACCGTGGTTTTCTGCGCTCCTTAGCCGGTCTGCAAGCTTGCGCGGCACTCATTGGTGAGACTGATGAAGACGAGCGCTGTGCTCTTTTTTTGCGACAACTCAACCCCGAGTGGCCACCGCCGAGGTGACTCCAAGCGAGGGCTCTGCCGACTTTGAGGGCGCCGTACTCGCCGGCGGCGCTAGTCGGCGGATGGGCACAGACAAGGCGTTCGTAGAGGTCAACAACCTGACACTGCTGCAGAGAGCGACCGCAGCGCTTTATGACGCTGGTGCTGCCTCGGTTGTAGTAGTCGGCGGTGATGCTCAAAGAGTCAATGACCTGGGCCTGCTCTACGTTGAAGACGAGTGGCCTTCCCAAGGTCCGCTGGGTGGAATCATTACGGCGCTGCGCAGCACTTCGGCTGAAACCGTGGCCGTGCTGTCGTGTGATTTGACGAGGCCTTCAGCGGTCGCAATCAACGCAGTACGCGGCGACCTCGGCGAGGCGGACGTGTCGGTCCCCGTTCTGGCGGGGCAAGCGGAATGGCTGCATGCGGTTTGGCGACGAAGCTCCTTACGCGTACTCGAACGTTCATTCGCCAACGGGGAGAGAGCACCGAAACGAGCCGTTGGCGAACTGCAGATCTCCTGGTTTGCCGAGGGAGATCCAAGGTGGTTCCACGATGCCGATTATCCCCGCGACCTCCCAGAACGCTCCGGTTGACTCCGATGGTCTCAGCCCCTAGTCGGATTCGCCACCCAAGTCGAAGTAGAGGATCGCTGAAGCGATGGTAATCAGCAGCGACGCCACTACCGAAAATACCGCATTGATCAACTCTTGCAGCGCCCAGAACAACCCGAACTGCGATGTCACCCCAGAAACCACCAAGAGGACGCCCAAGACGACCACAGTGACCAGCAGTATCCGTCCAAGCGTCCCCCAGAAATGCCCGCGCACAAGACGGAAGGCGTAGCTCAGCGACGATTTGGCCGGGCCTACCGAAGCAACGACATACGCCAACGAGACAATGGGATTCGACAGGAACAACGCAAACAGAACCGCTGGGATCACCAAGATAAGCAGCAGTGGCACGGTCACAGCAACCAGTACGATGATCGCCACGAGCAGCAGTGCCAACACCAGCACCTGAAGGTCTAGCCCGATGAGCCGGGGGATCCGCCGCCATGCTTGGCGCGACACCTTCGACACGGTGATGGTGTCGCCTCGCAGGTCCCGGAGCGTCAGTCGAGCGACGGTCGCCGTCAACAACTTGCTCGCCACCCAACACACCAACAGGCCGGTAGCTGCTGCGACAAAGTTCGATACCGAGAAATCAGACTCCAGCGACTCAAAATATGCTTGATCTTCAGGCGTCGTGGCGGGATCGGAAAACCTGGACCAAGTCTCGTCGAACTCACCCATCAGAACTTGGTCGGCGCTATAGCGAAACAGCACGATAAGTAGAAACTGCGCCGCGATCAACACCAACGCGGCGACCGCACAGCCGCGCCACTGGCGGCGCAACAATGAGAACGAGTCGCCAAACAGTCGAATCGGACCGCGGAGCGTTTTGCGCTCCTCCTCGACGAGGCGAGGGGCACGGTGCTCAGTCCAAACCGAACCGTCCCAATAACGGTACTGCGACTCGTCGGCCGGATCGGTGTACCAGTTCGGGGGAGGGGTCGGCAAGCTCTACTGGTGGTTGCGACAGAGTGCAGTGTAGGTGTGTTGGGGCTGAGTTCCAGTTGTGGAGTTTGCGGGGCATGTGGTTGAGGTTGTCTTGGATCAACGCGAGTTGTATGGGGTTGAGGTTGAGGTGGTGCTTTTGGGGAGCCGGCGTCGTAGTGATTCACCCTGTATGGGGTTTTGCGCAGGCTCACCCGGCCCTCCCAAAGCGGCACGGGTTTTAATGATTGGAGCAAGTATGGGGACTATGAATGTAGATATGCGGCATGGGCCGACTTCGCGGCGGTATTCGCTGGAGCAGAAGGAGCACGCTGTGCGGATGGTGTTGGCGTTGCGTCAGGGGCCGGTACGGGCCTAAAGCGCTGCGTTTGGCGGTTTCGCAACGGCTGCGGGGTTTACGCCTGCGCCGACCGCGGGGCAGGCTCTGCCACGAACCCGCTTTGAGTCCGCTGGTGTTGTTGTTGTTGGCGTAACAGGCCCGATAGATCGTCTCGGCGGACACCGCCATCCCTCTAGTGTGCAGGTCCGCAGAGATCGCATGCGGCGACCAACGCAGTTTCAACCCCTCAGCGACCTCACCAGCCAAAACCGCGTCACCAGCGAGTTTGTGAACCTTCGGTCGAGCCGCGTCGACACCCGTGCGGCGATGAGCGCGACCAGCCCGATAACCATCACGCCCGCCGCCACGGCCAAGCTCGCGATACACCGTGGACCGGCAACGACCCAACCGATCCGCCATCTCCGCCACGCTCAACCCCGCCTCAGACATCACCTCGATCCGTGTCCGCTCATCGAAACACAAACGCTGTGCCATACTGAAAACCTCCATCGGTTCGGTTGCTGACTCTTCACCGACCATCATGGCCGATCTGTCGCAACCACCGATGGAGGTCGCCGTCCCTTAGTCCGTCACGGCGTCTGACTCTATCTCTTGGGTGTTGGCTAGCATGCCACATGCCCGATTATCGGATTATCGACCGTGAGGACGACCTATGCGCCACCGTCGACACCTTGTGCCAAATAGATCGCTACGCACTTGACACCGAGTTTCACCGGGAACACAGCTATTGGCCAACGGTGGCTTTGGTGCAGATCGCCTGGGACGACCAAATTGTCCTGATTGATCCACTGGCGATCGATCTGAAGCCCTTGAAAGCGCTGATGGACAGCGATGCTCTGGCAGTGATCCACGCTGCCACACAAGACCTCGAAGTTTTGGAACAAGCGTGCGGCGCTATTCCTATGCGCTTGTTCGATACGCAGATTGCTGCAGGATTTCTCGGTCTTTCAACACCGTCTCTGGCGTACCTACACGAACGCGAGTTGGGT
The DNA here is from genome assembly GCA_965249055.1 of Candidatus Aldehydirespiratoraceae bacterium. Taxonomy (GTDB): domain Bacteria; phylum Actinomycetota; class Acidimicrobiia; order Acidimicrobiales; family Aldehydirespiratoraceae; genus VXYK01. The sequence continues at coordinate 2,715,480 of CBDFKX010000002.1, forward strand.
GTTCCTCTAGCCAAAGGAAGCCGCTTCACGGACTGGCTTGAACGCCCACTCGGTACCGCTCAACTCGACTATGCGGCCTCCGACGTGGCTCGTTTGCTGGAAATACACGATCGTCTGGCATCAAAATTGAAGGCTCGCGATCGGATTTCGTGGGCCGAAGCAGAGTTTGAGATCATGCGGTGCCGCAATCGAGCCCCTCGTGATCCCGACGAAGCGTGGAACAGGATCAAAGAGGCCCGCCATCTCAAGGGCCGGGCATTAGCGGTGGTTCGCGCCATTGCCGCCTGGCGAGAGCGTCGTGCTGCTGAAATCAATCAGCCGGTTCGATTCGTGCTGTCCGACTTGGCGGTCGCTTCCATCGCCCAGGCGAAGCCAACCAGCCCGAAAGCCCTCAGCAAGATCCGGGGTATTGACCGTGGAATGGTCAAGGGGCAGCAAGGCCTTGAAGTTCTACAGATCGTGAAGGAAGGACTCGAGTCGGGCTGGCGCCCACCCAAGAACCCGAAACGCAATACTGATACCAGGGATTATCGTCCAGCAGTCACGCTCGCCACCGCGTGGATAGCCCAAGTGGCCAGGTGCAATGAACTCGATCCCGCGCTCTTGGCGACGCGCGCCGATGTGGAGGCGTTCCTGCGCGGAGATGACAGCCCTCGTCTCGCCCAAGGTTGGCGGGCACAACTCGTCGGTGACCACATTCGTCGCCTTGTCGATGGCGATGCCTCGCTGGCCTTCGACAATGACGTAGTTGTGTTGGAACAACGTTCAGGGCGGACCATCACGTGAGCCGCGAACTTGAAGCAAAGTGCTCGGTTGCTTCGGATTTGTGCGATCAGCGGCTACAATGCGTCCTCACCGTTAGCACCGTCAAATTGGAGCTCGCAAAGTGAAAAAGGGGCGACACAGGCGTTACGAGGAAGCCCGTGAGCTGAAACGCTCACACGATGGCGACTTTGATCGACTACTCGAAGATCTCAACAACGACAGCGGCGAACTGCTGAAACCCGAGCATTTGGCTTGGGCCGATGAGTTCGCAGATGAGGCCGATGACGCTAGCGTCAGCGACTCTTCGCGGCGGAGCGAATAGCTCACAGATTCTCGACTCGGCAGCGCGCTCGCCTAGTTGCCGGTTTCGTCAAGAATCTCATCAAGCTTCAAGATGTCGTCTTCGGTCACGACGCCGATGAACGCACCACTGGCGTCTGTTACCGCCAGAATATCGATTTCGGCTTCACCCATGGCCGCGACCGCGTCGCGTAGGGTCCACGATGGTTGACCCACCGGAAGGTCTGTAGCCATTTGATCGCCGATCGCAGTCTCCTCCCATTGTCCGCGATCAAGCTCTGAGATGTCCTCCAGGCGGGCGAGTCCCAAGAAGTGTCCGCTTTCAACAACTGGCACAACCCGTTCGCGGCGCCCCAAAACATGGAAATAAACAAACTCCGAGACCGTGGCATCGGGAGGAACCGTCATCACATCAGTCGACAAGATCGAAGTGAGCGGAAGCGTAAATCGTCGTTCGAGATGACCTAGGCGGACAGAGCGTTGATAGTCGGCTACCGAGGACGGGCCGGCCACAACCTGGCTGACCGCGGCTGCAACGAGCGCTGGAACAACGAAGCTCCCCACACCACCCGTCGACTCCGCCACAAACATCACCGCGGCTATCGGCGCGCGATACCCAGCACCCAGGAACGCCGCTAGCCCCAATATTGGATAGAGGGTGGTTTCATCCTTACCGATGGCCTGTCCAACAAACTCGCCAAGCACTACTCCAAGGGCGGCCAGAGGAATAAACAAGCCACCCACACCACCAGCAAAAACAGTAGTGATCGTTGCGGCCATTCGCAGACCGAACAACAACGCAATGAGTCCCAGACCACGGTCACCTACCACCCACGCCATCGCCTCAGTGCCAGGACCAAGCGTGAGCGGAGACTCAAAAACCACCTCAGCGATCCAAGCCAACGCCGCCAAGCCAACGCCACCAATGAGCAGTCTCTTCGACAGTGAGTACCGCTTGGCTCCAGACTTGCTACGACGGACCAGCCAAGCAAACCCACGACCGCCTAACCCCGCGGCGATACCCAACAGCAGCGCTCCGGCCAAGTCGATCAGATCAACACCAAGCACCGAAAGGCCGGCCTCACCGGTAACGACGCTGCCTCCAGCCAAGAATGGAACAACCGGCTCAGTTCCGACCAACGAAACGAAGGTGGCATAACTAGCCGCAGCAGCCAACAGCGACGGCAACAAAGCTTGAGGTGTGACATCTTCGCGATAAGGCGCCTCCATAGCGAAAATAACTCCCGTGGCGGGTGCCTTGAATACCGCCGCTATCCCCGCTGCGGCCCCCGCAGTAAGAAGCAGACGGGCCTTGTCACGTCGCAAAAAGGAGCCGGTTTTTTCATGAACCCAGAGTCCGATTGAAGACCCCGCGTAGATGGAGGGACCCTCCATGCCAACCGCACCACCCATTCCGATAGTGGCCACACCGGCCAGTAACTTGCCCGGGAGATGAACAATCGGCAAGCGAGGGTGTCGCTCGTGAAAGGTCCGAATGTACTCGTCAGAGGTTGATCCACTGGTTCCGCGACCGACCCAGCGAAGCAAGCCGTTGGCGGCGAGGATGCCCACCACAGGAGCCGTCACCAAGACAACTAGCGACTGATCAAACAGCCAATGGAGCAGCACAGACTCGGTGAGCGTTTCAAAGAGCGCTACCACCACCGCGACAATGACGCCGATCGCAATCGAAGCGCCCAGAAGTCGGACATCTTGCCCCCCAACCACAGAACCCAGGTACTTCTTCACGAACTCTCTTTCATTTCGCCGTTACTCTCACGGCGTCGGCGAACCTGCGGATGAGGCAAGAACACTCTACTTCCAACATCGGGTTGGTCACGGACCTTTATGTAATCGACCAGTCGTTCGTACTGCTCGGAGCCGATGAGTTCAACAATTTCGCTTCGCAGACTCTTCCACACAGGTCGGTCTTCGCGAAACGCTAGGGGATCATCGGTACACCACCAAGCGAACTCCACACCGCCCTCACCCCAATCACGACGTTTCCACTCCCTCAAAACGTGATTGATGTGACCATTGTCTTCAGCGTGCTCGTCGTAGCGAAGAGGTACCTGCCAGCACACATCGGGCTTCCAGTCAATAGGGCGTTCACCACGCGCGTCAGCAGCTTGATGAAGCGCGCAGCCGGCACCTTTGGAAAATCCAACACGATTCAACAATATGCACGCATCATCGATCAGCTGGGTAACTGTGTCACCGTCATCGTTGGTGTAGATCGCGCCGCCTCTTTCCGCTGCCTGTTCGGCGAACTGCCACTCGTCAGCAGAAAGCCTGGCGATCTGAGCCTCAATCGTGCTGCGGTCTGTTTCGCTGACAAAGTGTGCGCCGTAGGTGCAACATCCGTGTTCGTATTCGGGCGCGAACTCTGTCAACACCCCCGGGCAACCACGTCCATAGATGCAGCCGTAATTGCTGGTCAAAAAAGTGATATCAAAATGCCACGTAGCACCGTCGGCGTCGTCGAAACTGACCCATTCACGAAGATCCGGTGCTTCCATTGCCACGACGGTAACGCCGATCGCGCAGGTCGCGGACCTAGCGCGCGGCTACCAACGATACGGTACGACCCATGGCTTCCGAGTTCGACGATATTAGAAACCGGCTTGAGACAATTGCCGAGGAACTGGCCGATCTCGCGATCATTCGCCTGAGGGAATCGATAGACGCCGGCGGGCAAGAGTTGCCGGTCGACGAGAGGCGCCTCACACGAGCCCGACGCGCGGTCGAAAAAGCGATACACCTTCTCACTGAACGCGACGAACCCATTTTTTGACCCTGCCGCTCCCAGTCCTAACTCGCCACACCGCTTGATGCCACCACCGGGATCGCGGCGCGGCGTGAGCGCGTCGTGGGCAACGGCAGACCAGACGGATCAACGCGGCCATAGAGCGTCGTACGCTGCACCAAGGTCCGTCCCAATGGTTCAACCACCTTACGGAAATCAGCCTCGCTCACGGCGGTGCCATGAGAGGCGCCTGCTGCACGAGAGATGTTCTCGTCCATCAGCGTGCCGCCAAGATCGTTGGCGCCGGCCTGAAGGAGTTGGCTGATCGAGCCGAAGCCGAGCTTGACCCACGAACCCTGGATGTTGTCGATTCGACCCCGATAGGCGATGCGAGCAACAGCGTGCATCAACAGCACCTCGCGCCAAGTCGGCCCGCGCCGGGACCCGCGACGAAGATAAATCGGTGATGCCATGTGAACAAACGGCAACCCGACGAACTCGGTGAATCCCCCTGTCTCCTCCTGTAGAGCACGGGTGCGTAGTATGTGGTGCGCCCAATGCTCAGGCCGTTCGATCGAGCCGAACATGATCGTGACGTTGGAGCGCAATCCCACCGCGTGGGCGATGCGATGCGCTTCAAGCCATTCGTCGCTGTCGATCTTGTCTGGGCAAAGTACTTGACGCACATCATCGTGCAGGATTTCCGCGGCTGTACCAGGCAGCGAACGTTGGCCCGCTTCACGGAGACGACCCAGATAGTCAGCCAACGGTTCCTGATTGCGCTTGGCACCCTCGGTGACTTCAAGGGCGGTGAAACCGTGGATATGAATGTCGGGAACCGCCTCGTGGACGGCACGGGCAACATCAATGTAGTAATCGCCGTCAAAGTCGGGATGAATCCCGCCCTGCAGACAAACCTCGGTGGCGCCCCTCTCGGCTGCCTCAATGGTGCGCTCGGCCATGTCGTCGAGCGTCAACAAATACGGCTTGCCTCTTAGATTCAGCGATAGCGGACCTTTTGAGAACCCGCAGAACTTGCAGCGAAACGTGCAAACGTTGGTGTAGTTGATGTTGCGGTTGGCAACCCAAGTGACCTCATCACCAACAATTTCGGCGCGTAATTCATCCGCCAGGTGAGCTACTTCGCCCACCTCGGGTCCGCGAGCCTTGAACAAAGTGAGAATTTCGTCGAAACCCACATCGGTGCCCGCTCTCACCCCTTCGATGACCTCCCCGACAGCTCCGGTGGCACCGGTGACAGCGGGCACCAGCACGCTCGGGTCGCCGCCGGCGCCGACATACCATTGGCTGGATATCTCTCCTACGAGTTCGAACTCCGCGCCGTCGTCAACTTTGGCTCTCTCCATGGTGCGCTCGGGCCAGACAGAACCTGGATCGTCGCGCCCAAAACCAGCTGAGTCACTACGATCCATCACCGCAAAATGCAGATTGTGGTCGATCCAGGTGTCCGGATCGCAGACATAGCGAGGATGCGCGGTAAGTCGAGGTGCCAGTGTGTGTCCCGCAGCTTCGGTGACCTCCCGGAGCCGCTCAAGGTCGGGCCAAGGTCGTTCGGGATTCACGTGATCAGCGGTAACAGGAGAGACACCACCCCAGTCGCTAACACCAGCTGACAGCAGATCAGCGAAGTCATCGGAGAGATTTGGTGGTGCCTGCACATGCACGTCGGGCGGCAGGATCAGGCGAGCCAGCGCGATCGCCTCAAGATGGGTTTCAAGCGGGCACGGTTCGGCCCGGTGCATTGCGGTGCCTTCCTTGGGCAGGAAGTTTTGAACAATTACTTCCTGGACATGTCCGTGACGACGGTGAGCCTCAGCGATCGCCTCCAGAGCAACAACGCGATCCTCGCGGGTCTCACCGATACCGACCAGGATTCCAGTCGTGTAGGGGATGCGCAGCTCTCCAGCCCATTCAAGCGATTGCAGTCGACGCTTCGGTGCCTTGTCCGGCGCTCCCCGGTGACACTCAAGATCCTCTCGCAAGGTTTCGAGCATCATCCCCTGGCTTGGCGCGACTGTGCGCAGCTTCTCCAGTTCATCGGCGTACATGGCACCCGTGTTGGCATGGGGCAACAACCCAGTGGAATCGAGAACCAACTGTGCCATTGCCACGACATAGTCGACCGTGGACTCATAACCGTGACGCGTAAGCCAGTCCCGAGCGACCGGATAGCGCCGTTCGGGTCGTTCGCCCAGCGTGAAAAGCGCCTCGTGACAGCCCACCGACGCCCCACGCCTTGCAATTGCGATGACCTCGTCGGGGCTTAGATACGGCTGCTCTAGACGTGCCGGTGGCTGGGCAAAAGTGCAGTATCCGCATTTGTCACGACACAGCATCGTGAGAGGAACAAAAACCTTGGGCGAATAGCTCACGACCTTGCCGTGCGCATCGTCTCGTATCCGCCGCGCCGCCGTCATCAACTCTTCAAGCGGTGTACAAAGAAGTTCATCGTTCGCCATGATCTGAGACGCTACTCGCTCCGATCGAGTTCACCCGCAGCGGCCAACGCTCCAGCTAGGAATGCGGCTCTTTCGTAAACGAGCGTGAACCAACGCTCAGCAGCCGTTTCTTGACCCGGCACCGGTGGTCGTCCCAACGAGTTGAGCAAGGCTCGTGCATCGCCGGAGTGTGCTACGACTTCATCGGCTGCAGGCAGCAACTCGGGGTCTCCCCAAAACTCAATCGGATTGATCTTGGCTGCCGCCTTACGCCCACGGGGTTGCTGATGCTGCCGACCAACATTGGAATTCGTCGAATTGCCCTTGTTGCGGTTTCGCGAACGAGATCGTTTTCGTTTTGAGTTGACGGAGTCCTCGTTCACGGCAGCAGGCCCTTTCGCTTCACGATCTCTGGATCAGACTCGGCAAGCTCTCCAGGCTCAGAAGTTTCCGAGAACTGTGCAGCTTCAGCGAATGCGATCTCGGTATCGGAATCGACATCTAGTAGCGAGGCGCTGTCTATTCCCAGCACAGCTTGCAATTGTTCGGCGTTGAGATCCCCGATCGAACTTGACTTGGGCAGCGTGAGACTGGCTATCTGGCGCTTGCCCGCGACCACTTCCTCAACTCGCTCGTCGATAGTGCCAGGGCAGACCAGACGATGGCAGATCACAGTGTTTTTCTGCCCTATGCGCCAAACGCGATCTCGGGCCTGGTCTTCTACCGCAGGATTCCACCAGCGATCGTAGAGGACCACATGGTTGGCCGCTGTGAGGTTTAGGCCAGTGCCTCCAGCCTTAAGCGACAACACCATTGCGCCTGCTCCTGAAGATCCCTGAAATTCGGCCACGAGACGATCTCGGGCACCCCGAGCGAGGCCACCGTGATAACAGGAGATCTTGTGCCCGCTCCATTCCGAGAGATGTTCGGCCAATATTTCACCCCAACTCGCGAAGTGGGTGAACACCAGCACCTTTTCATTGGCTGCGAAGACTTGCGAGAGGATCTCGTACAGCCGAGCGAGCTTTCCCGAACGGCCTTCGATGCCTTTGTCATCGTCTTGATAGTTGAGCGGATGATTGCATATCTGCTTTAGAGCAGTGATAGCCGCAAGCACCGCACCCTTCTGTTCCGGCGTTCCTGGTTCCCTGTTTGTGGTCTTGAGAATCAGACTGTCGATGACAGCTTGGTAAAGGCCAATCTGCTCTGGAGTCATCGGACAATGGTCGAGTTCGTCGATGCGATCTGGAAGCTCGGCGGCGATCGAAGGCTCAGCTTTGGTTCGCCGGTACACGAGAATGCCGTTGAGGGCTCTCAGCGCATCCTCGCCGCCATGCTTCGCGCGACTGCCGTTGGAACGCCCACTACCGTTCTTGTTGGGCGTCAGCTGGGCAATGAACTGCGCACGCGGGCCCAAAAGATTCGGGTTTGCCCAGTCCATGATGGCCCAAAGATCTCCTAGACCGTTTTCAATCGGCGTCCCGGTAAGCGCAAGTCTGCTGTCGGCCTCCAAGCGACGAAGCTGTTGCGAGGTTTCGGCTAACGGATTCTTGATGGCCTGAGCCTCGTCGAGGACGACCTTGCCCCAGCTGAACTTGCTGAGTTGGTCCATGTCTCTCACCGCCGTGCCGTAGGTCGTGATCACAACATCCGCTGCGCGAACCGCTGTTCTCAATGCCGAACCCTTTGCTCGGTTGGCGCCGTGATGAACCAATACCTTCAAGCCTGGGACAAAGTTCCGCGCCTCGCTTGCCCAGTTGCCAACGACCGCTGGGGGAGCAATGACCAGTCCCGTACCAGACTCAGACAACGCCAAGCTGGCCAGCGTTGTCGGTGTTTTTCCGAGACCCATATCGAGAGCCAGACAGCCTCCCAAACCTGCGTCGTCCAAGAAATCCAGCCACACAAGTGCGTCTGCTTGATAGTTGCGCAGTTCACCAGTGAAACCTTCGGGTTTTGTAGTTGGATTATCGGGGAAGTTCTTGACACTACGCAAAAGATCAGCGGCCCAACCCTCTCCCACAATGTTGATACCACCAGAAAGCGGCGAGCCTTCCAGTCCCAGAGCGTGACGAAGCATGTCAGCACCGGTGAGTCGTGTCTTGTCAGCCCGTTCAGCCAAAGCCGCCGCTGCTTCAGCCAAATCTGCTTTGTCAAGTTCGACCCACTGGCCGCGCGAGCGCACCAACGGACGAGCCTTGGCAGCTAATTGAGCGATCTCCGCGGCGCTGAGTTCGACCTCATCGAACACAGCTGACCAACGGACGTTGGCTAGTTGTTGAGCTCCCACCACAGTCTCGTCGGTCTCAGCAGTCAAGCGCAGCGACGCCACCGCTTTTTGACGCCGCAGCGCCGGCACTCTCACATCAAACCCAGCCGGGCGGAGTCTGTCTCCAGATTCCGTCATCAACCTCCACGCTTCATCCTGAGACAAGAACACTTCACCCCGGCGGCGACCCCCCAAACGCATCAGTTCTGGGAAGAGGCGCTCAAGTCTCGATAGATGGGCCACGATAATTTTTGAGTTCAACTTCGATGCAAGCGTGATCGCGACTTCGGCCGGTATCAAGTTTCCCTCGTCGTCGGGACACAACACAGCCACATGCCAAGCTCCGGCGTCGTCGGGAGAATCCAGTTGCACAACAAGGCGAACCCCAACGGTGCCCAACACAGCAAAGGCCCACTGATTTAACCGGCGAACGAGTTCTCCTCCGGCCTTGGTCGGAGCTAGGAAGGGAGCGCCCCCGAGGTGAGCAACAGTTGCCTCGGCAACATCGGCGCGAGTGTTGATTTCAGGCGGCGCCGCAGGGGTTTCCAGCTGACCCGCGGCGAAACCCACTATGGCATCTGTGAGATCAGCCAACGCGGCTAGTGTGAACTTCTCTTTTTCTTGTTCACGGCTGCCCAACATGGCAGCCCCTGGCACCGAACGAACCAAACCAGACAACACCTCTGGGTCGATAAGGGCTGGCATCCAGCGGATACGGAAGGTGCCATGATCGGTTGCGGGATCTTTGCGGCGACGTTTCGACTGGACTAACTGCGGGACGAAACGCCCATCGGCAACCATCTTGATAGCCACGGCGGTGGCGTAACCCATCCAAGTCACGCTGGTTCCGACGTCCTCGTCGCTAGCGGTGCGTCCCAAAGGCGCCAACCAGCCAATTACTTTTTCGATCGGAGCGGAGACTGTGCTGGCCCTCCCACTTCCGGGAATCTTGACCGTGGCTTGTTGGTCCCAATCCGAAGTCACTCCGCCGAGAGCCTTGATTCGCTGCAACACCATTTCGTGATTCTCGGGGCGTTGCTGATGACCTGACGCCCAAGCAACGATCCTGCCATCAGAACGCGACAAGTGAAGCTGGACCGACCCAGGAACCGAAGCGGCGGGGTCGTGGGCTGAACTTCGGTCCGGCGCGGGAGTCAATTCACTTTCGTCGGGTGGGCCAACCAGTTCGGTTAAACCCGCGTCGATACGCCAGCATTCAGCATCAAGATCAGCTACCACAACATTTCGCTCCGGGCCGCGCAACTCCCTGCGAGCTACCGCAAGACGCGCTTCAGCGTCGTCAAGCAACCGCCACAGGCTCTCCACCCAAGCGGCTTTGCGTTCGTTCAAATATGCGAGATCCTCGGCGGTTGACAAACCGTCAAGGTGGGATTGGACCAATCGGTCGAGTTGGCTCGACGTCAGGACCGCCCGTTCGATAATGGTAACTGTGGTCTCCTACGGCTCGCGACGCCCTGGGCTCCAACTGGTGCCGTGCGTCCGTGAACGGCGCCATCTGGCACCCGTTATGCCTTTGCCGCTCGCCGACGAGAGGCACCTGACACAACGACCATCGCCCGCTCCGTCAGCGGCGACAGCCCCCGCAGCAAAGCCTGCCGGCAACTGCGGTTCGTAAACTAGTCTACGGCCGACAGACCGCTCTGCAACCTTCGCTCGGCCTCTCAGACCTTGTTTTCCGCTCTTGGTCCGCTGCGCTCCATCTCCCGCTCGGGCCGCGGGCGGGCCGCTAAAGCCCCGGTCAAGTCGACCTTCGCCTGTAGGGCGTCTAGCAGTTCATCGAAACTCTTCTCAAACGAAGCAACACCCTGTGTTTCGAGTTGCTGGGTGACATCGTCGATGTCGACACCAAGTTGGGCTAAGTCGGCTAGCACTGCTCTGGCTTCGTCAACTCCGACGTCAATGGTGCGAGCCACCGTTCCGTGGTCCTCGAATGCTGCCATGGTGCTGTCAGGCAACGTGTTGACGGTGTCGGGTCCGATTAGCTCATCTACATACAGCGTGTCTGGATAATCGGGATTCTTCGTTGATGTCGATGCCCACAACGGACGCTGAACTCTTGCCCCGCGGGCCGCGAGTACTTCCCAACGAGGTCCCGAAAATGTTTGCAAAAACATCTCGTAAGCCAATTTGCCACTTGCCAAGGCCGCCTTGCCTTTGAGCGCCTCCGCGCTGGGAGTGCCAATGACATCAAGGCGCCTGTCAACTTCTGTGTCTAGCCGACTAACAAAAAACGACGCCACGCTTGAAATGTCGCTGAGATCACCCTCGGCCGCCTCAAGCCCGGAGATATACGTCTCCATTACCTCCGCGTAGCGCTGCAACGAAAATACCAACGTCACATTGATACTGCGATGCTCAGCAATCATCGTCTTGATTGGCAGGAGGCCTTCGGTTGTCCCGGGGATCTTGACATAGAGGTTGGGGGCGTTGATCTGCGCGTGCAACTGACGCGCTGCTTCGGACGTTCTGGCACTGTCACGGGCCAGCTTCGGATCGACCTCAACGGAGACATACCCGTCAATACCATTCGATTCGTCGTACACGGGTCGAAGAATTTCAAGCGCGGCAAGAATATCGGATGTGACGAGCTTCCAATAGGCGGCTTCGATACCCAAACCTCCACCGATGGCGCTGGAAAACTCGTCGTCATAGTCCTCGGACCCAAGGATCGCGTTGGTGAAGATCGATGGGTTCGATGTCAACCCGCGCACACCTTGCGCGACCCAGTTTTCAAGTTCTCCACTGGTGATCCAACCTCGTCGAAGGTTGTCGAGCCAGGGACTCTGGCCCTGCTCGGTGAACAATTGCTGTAGACGAGTCATGACACCTCCATGTCAATGGGCATCGTAGGTGGTTTCAAGTAGGTCATGTGGATCGAGTTTCGATCAACTCCCGTGCTCGAGCCTCCACATTGGTGGGGTTGATCCCATATTCGAACATAACGACATCGCCGGGAGCGGACGACCCGAAACGGTCAATGGACACCACATCGTCAACCCAACGATGCCAACCCATCGAAGACCCGGCTTCCACGGCCAGCGATGGGATGTCTTCGCGGATCACCGAGGCTCGATATTCGCTTGGCATCTGCTCAAAGAGCTCCCACGAAGGCATGGAAACTACCATCGCCGCGAATCCGTCGGCAGCAAGTTCCGCAGCAGCAGCAAGACAAACCGAAACCTCGCTGCCAGTACCGACAAGCGTAATCACCGCATCGTCGGCCGCGGCGAGTACATAAGCCCCGGCAGCCACGTTTGCTGAAGATGTTCCCTCGAGCACGGGTACGTTCTGGCGACTGAGGATCAACGCTGTAGGTCCGCCTGAGGAAATCGCTACACCCCACGCCGCGGCAGCTTCGTTGGCATCAGCCGGCCGGATCACCCTCAGGCCCGGAATAGCTCTCAAAGACGCCACCTGTTCCACCGGCTGATGCGTCGGGCCATCTTCGCCCACTCCGACCGAATCGTGACTCCAGACAAATATGGCGCGCGCACCGGAGATGGCTGCCAGTCGTACCGCCGCGCGCATGTAATCCGCGAACACCAGAAAAGTTCCAACGACAGGAATCGAGCCACCATGTAGCGCCATACCGTTGGCGATCGAACCCATGCCGTGTTCTCGAACTCCGAAATAGATCTGACGACCTCCTGGGTCGGCAGCCGAGAAGACTCCATGATCTTTGATCACCGTCCCTGTATTACCGGTGAGATCAGCACCTCCGCCCGAGAGTCCAGGAACGACAGAAGACAGAGCCTGGAGTGTGATATTGGATGCCTTTCGCGTAGCGATCGAGTCTCCTGCTTCAAATGTTGGCAGTGATTCCTCCCAGCCCGGCAGCCCGGTACCGCTCAGCTGCGATTCCAAAGACACCCGATCTCCATCGAACGCGGCTACCCGCTTCTCCCAAGCTTCCCGAACGACGCGGCCCCTCACTCCCGCTTGGTGATACTGCGCCACAACGTCTGGTTCGGTGTAGAAGGTCACATCTGGCGGGAGTCCAATCAGTTCTTTCGTCGCGGCGATCTCGTCGTCGAAGATGGCATAACCATGAGCAGCAGGAGTGTCGGAAGACTTGGGTGCGGGAGTGCCGATAATTGTCCGGACAATCACCAGACTGGGCCGATCAGTAACCGACATCGCCTTGCGAATGCCTGCTTCCAACTCATCAAAGTTCTCTCCGACCTCGCCGAGTTCGCTTACATCCCAGCCATAGGAGCGGAAACGGGCCGCGGCGTCGTCGCTCAAAGCCAGTTCGGTTTCTCCGTCGATAGTGATGTGGTTGTCGTCATAACACAGGACTATCTTCCCCAACCCCAAGTGACCGGCAAGCGAGGCCACCTCGTGGCTCAGCCCTTCGCTCAGATCTCCGTCGCTGCAGATTCCGAAGATGTTGTGGTCGAATAATTCAGGTCCATAGGTCGTGCGCAGTTGAGCCTCGGCGATGGCCATTCCGACCATGTTGCCCACGCCCTGCCCCAAGGGACCGGTGGTCACCTCAACGCCGGAAGTGTGGCCGACCTCTGGGTGCCCGGGCGTAGCCGAACCCCACTGACGGAAATCTCTCAGATCATCGAGCGTGAGGCCGAAACCAGCGAGATAGAGCATCGCGTATTGAAGGATTGAAACATGTCCAGCGGAGAGCACGAAGCGATCCCGATCTGGCCAATGGGGATGTTGGGCGTCGTAATTCATGATGCGGCTGAACAGCACATGGGCTAGTGGTGCCAACGACATAGCGGTGCCTTGGTGACCCGAGCGTGCCTCGTGGGGTGCGTCCATGGCGATACCCCTGACAATGGCGACGGCGCGTCCGTCAAAATCGTTCATCAGTCCTCCTGGTCACGGATATCTCGGACATTAACCTCAGCACTGCGGTCGATCGCGTTTCTTTTCTAATGAGGAGTTCGCGTCGGTAAGTCTCAGGTGTATCGGACTACGGCAAATCGACCGGGGGCAGCAGCGTATAAGGCACGGTGACAGGCGCGTCACGGCCGATGCGACACCTCGCTTCAACCGTTCCATAGTCGTCGAATTCCAATTCCGCTCGCACCAGACGATACGTGAATTTGCCCGGCTCCACGTCGAAAGGCTGCACACTACGGGCGATTTGAGAATCACCGCTGTGGTACGTCACTTCGAGGACGCCTTGACCACCGCCGTCTGGCGGACAGCGGATGATCACAACGAGATGCGGGGCCCAAACCAGAGGAACCGGCGTAGGTGCGACAGCACTGAACTGGATGCCCTTGAGATCGATTCTCGTCGCCGGACCCGGGACCGAGCGGAGATCAATTTCGTCGATGAACAGAGCGGCCACGATCTCCATCCGACCCACGTTAGCGGGGAGCATGGTGGTCGCCCCACTACGCTCCATGTCGTGGGTGAGACGCCAACCAGGGAAGCAATCGTAGGAGCGACTCGTCGACTGTTCGCCGAGCGTGGCTTTGATGGCACTTCACTAAACGACATCGCCGCAGTGGTAGGCGTCCGCAGACAAAGTCTGCTCCACTACTTCCCGTCCAAGGAAGCCATGTATCGGGAGGTATTCGAACGGGCGCTAGCGGAGTGGCATGAGCGGGTAGAAAGTGCGATTTCCCAAACATCGGCCGACGGTTGGGAATTGGTCGATTACGTACTCACAGCCGGATTCGAGTTCTTCATGCACAACCCCGATTTCGTCAGGATTGTGCGTCGCGAAGCATTGGCCGAAGGAGGTACCGGTCATATAGAACTCGGCCTCGCTCTGAAACCTCTGTTCGTCCGTGCAACTCAGTACTTCGAACGAGAGATGGAAGCTGGCAGGTTTCGCCGCCACGACGCCGAACAACTTCTCATCACCGGTTACGGCGCCCTTTTGTCCTATTTCAGCGACGCGCCCTTTATCGCCGACTTGCTTACGCGCGATCCGCTCGACGACGATGCGCTAACGGCTCGCCTACAACACGTAAGAGACCTGTTTCGGGCCGCCCTCGAGCCAACCACGTCATAAGAAGGGGCGCGGATGGTGAGCGCTTGGTGCTGTAAAACGTTGTTGCCCGCTCTTGGTTCGCTCCGCTTCATCTCCCGCTCTTGTTCGCTGCGCTCACCGGGCCGCTCGGGCCGCGGGCGGGCCGCTCCATCTCCCGCTCTTGTTCGCTGCGCTCACCGGGCCGCTCGGGCCACGGGCGGGCCGCTAGGGCCTTATGGGGCACAACCAACGCTGGGACCGCCTAGCCTGCTGTCAACATGCGTCGGTTGTTTCTTCCGTTACTGATACTGGCCGTGGTCATCGCCGCCAGTGTGCTTGCCGATCGCGCTAATCGCGCCGCTGACGCTGGTGAACCGGACACAACTGTCGCTACCGATTCGCTCGGCACACCCATCATCAACGTCCGCCGTATCCCTGAGTGGCTCAGGCGACCAACCTCGAATCAGGAATTCGAAGAGGCCTTGAAGAGCGTCTTGAACCAACCCGAGGTGCCTGCAGCACGTTGCCTCAGGGTTAACCGAAACGGGATTGAGATAGCCGTTGAGAAACCTGACCTAGCGCTGGTACCAGCTGAACTCCAGCGGTTTGTTACGGTTGCCGCCGTCGAGAGTCTGGGAAAAGAAACGGTCTTCGTGACAAAGGTGGTCAGTAACGAAGCGAGCCTGGTCATCGAGGGTGTTCTGGAGGGCGACATTTGGCTTGTAGGCGGCGGAGACCCAGTGCTCTCCACGAACGACTATCTAACCCGCTTCGATGACGACCGGGCATCAACGAGCCTCGACCAACTCGCAGCCGAACTTGCCGTCGAACTCAGGCGTAGAGGTATTTCAGAAATCAGTGGGGGAGTGGTCGGAGACGAGTTTCGCTTCTCTCCCAGCGAAACCGACTATGTCGGCACCGTTTGGACCGAAACCGACAACGCCGACAATGTGGTCGGCCCTCTGTCGGGCTTACTGGTCAATGACGGATTCCATTGGGATCGCCAAACCAGAACTGTCACTCGCTCGGAGGACCCCGCCACACTGGCGGCTGGAATCCTCACCGACCTTCTGATCCAACGAGGGATCACAATCACTGCAGAACCAACTACGGGAGAACAACCGGCTTCAGCCGAGCAGGTTCTGCTAGCCACAATCGAGTCTCCACCCATCGAAGAGATAGCTCAGCGTGCGCTAATCGACGGGACCACCGCGGAGATGCTCTTCAAAGAAGTCGGTCGCGTCAACGGTGTGTCGCCCGCCTCCAACGATGCCGCCTTCGGAATGCTGATTACGTTACTGCAGCAAGGACTGCCGGTTGAGGGAAGTCTGCCCTTGGACGGTTCGGGATTGTCAAGCAAGGACCGAGTCACTTGCGACTTGCTGATGGCGATCATCGAGCAGAGTCCCGCCGGTGGAATCGTCAATTCGTCACTCAAAGAGATCGGCACCAGTTCCCTGGCCGCCTGTGCACCCTCTCGCGCTTCCAACATGCGCGTCATCAGCGCGGATCGCGGTCATATCACCGCGTTGGCCGGTGAAATGACGGCTGACAACGGCGCCGTCATTACCTTCGTCTTGTTGGCCAATGCTGACACCAACGAGCGCACCGATGAATCGTTGGGGCCATGCAACAGCATTCAGACAAGTCTGCTTGAGGCCGTGGCGCGCTACCCCAATGAGTATGGACCAACACCTGACTCCATAGCCCCCCTCGCGGTAATCCCCGCGCCCGACGCACAGGGTTGAGCGTGCGCGAACTGGCGATGTTCCCGCTGGAACAGGCGGTTCTACCTAGTGCCATGGTCCCGCTGCATATTTTCGAGGAGCGGTATCGCGCACTCGCTCACTATGTAGTAGCCCTCGACGAACCCGAGTTCGGCATCACCATGATTGAACGAGGACGTGAAGTCGGGGGAGACGACCTGCGCTCAAACGTGGGGGTAGTCGCTCGGGTCATTCAGGCCGAGGAATTTCCCGATGGTCGCTGGGGGATTATCGCTATCGCGACCCGCCGCATACGCGTCAAGCGTTGGTCGCACGACGATCCATACCCCAAAGCGTTGGTCACCGACTGGCCCGACTCCGACACCGACATCGCTCCTGAAGCTCTCGATCAACTCTTTTCTCGACTCAAAAGGATTTTGACCGCTGCCCGACTGCTCGCTCCAAACCACCGAATCGACGAACCTGCGCTCAACTCCGACGACCCAACTTACGGAGCTTGGCAGTTGGTTGTCGCAGCGCAGCTCGGTGCCCTTGACAATCAACGCTTGCTGCGCGAACCGGGCTGGCACCAGCGCGCCGCACTAGCTGTTGAGCTATTTGAAGAACGAGCCGACGTACTGGAAGCTCTCGTCGAACTCCGCTAACGCTCTGCTTACGCTGCGGACGGAGCCGCTCTGCTTACGCTGCGGACGGAGCCGCTCTGCTGGCGCTGCGGACGGACCCGCAGATACGAGGGAGTCTGTTGAGTACGCGGGAGTCTGTTGAGTACGCGGGAGTCTGTTGAGCAGGTGATGGTTTCGGCGGATAGTTGCGGCTCGTAGGCTTACGACTGCGATGGCAGACCGAATGGGACCGGGCGACTTCTACGATCTTGTTAAGGATTACGCGCGCCAAGAACTCGTTGAACCGCTTCGACCTATTCCCCGATGGATCGCTTTCGGGGTGCTGGGGTCCGTCCTGTTGATGATCAGCGGCATCTCACTAACAGTCGCGACCTTGCGGGTTCTACAAGAAGAGACCGGAAGTACCTTCACGGGCAACCTTAGTTGGGCACCTCATGCAATCACTTTGCTCGGTGCCATCGTCGTCCTTGGACTCTTGGCTCAACAAATCCGAAAGAGGACCCTGTGATGGCAAACGAGGCAGACGACCCAGACAGGATCACCCGTGAAGATCTTGACTCCACTCTGCGATCCGTGGTTGGAGAAGTCGAGCAGCAGGCCACGACAGGCGCTCGGCGCTTGCTGCCCGTAGCTATCGGTGCCGGGGTTGCGATGCTGATGGTCGCCTACTTCTTGGGACGCAGAGTTGGCGCCACCAGATCAACCGTTGTCGAGATTCGGAGGATCTAGCACTCGTGCGGCGCTTCGCTTTGACCTCTCTGTTTGAGACCGTGCGGGTAAACAGTTTCCGCAAAGGTCTTTTGGGCGGGTCCCGCGTCTGGCTAGCGGTCTTCGTCGCTCGCTTTGTATTCCGTTGGTTGGCCAAAGTCTTCAAGCGAACAGAGATGCCCGTGAAATTCTCCGAACGATTGGCGCTAGGCGAATCACTCGTCATTCGTCACGTCGAACCTAACTGAAGCGAACTGCGTTGTGACTGCACGCGGGCCATTGAAGGCAGGCGAACCGGTCTTGCTCATCGACCGCAAGAAGCGTCGCTACCTGATCGATTTGGCAACAGGAGGCGAATTCCATTCCCATTCGGGAGTATTGAGCCACGACGAACTGATCGGCTCCGACGAAGGCGCTCTATTCAGGTCGACAAGAGGGATGACCTTCATAGCGCTTCGGCCCACGATCACAGATTTCGTTCTGAAAATGCCGCGTGGTGCTCAGGTCATCTACCCGAAAGATATTGGTCCGATCCTGATAATGGCCGACATCTTCCCCGGTGCCCGAGTCCTGGAATCAGGTCTGGGAAGCGGAGCGTTGTCAACCGCGATGCTGCGAGCCGGCGCCCATATCACCGGCTACGAGATCCGCGAGGATTTCCTTTCCAGGGCCCTCTCCAATGTAAGCCGTTTTCTGGGAGCGGAGGTGCTCGACCGCTACGACACCCACCTCCAAGATGTGTATGCCGGTATCAGCACCACAGACCTTGACCGCGTGGTGCTCGATCTACCCGAACCGTGGCAAGTTGTACCCCACGCGGAAACCGCGCTGCGCCCCGGGGGAATCTTCGTGGCCTACACACCAAGCATTATGCAGGTCGCTCAACTTCACGCCAGGCTGGAAAGCTCGCTGTTCGGCATGGCTCAAACGATCGAAGTGCTCAACCGTGGCTGGCACGTTGCCAATCAGGCAGTCCGTCCAGATCATCGGATGGTTGCTCACACAGGATTCTTGACCAGCGCCAGACTTCTCAGCGAGTAGCGCAGACGAGTAGCGCAGATTCGCGCGGCCTCTTAGCCTGGATCCACCGGTGCGGTGAGGTTGTGGGGGTTGGCGCGTCCACCAGAAAGGCCTCCTGACGTGGGAGAATGCTGTTTGATGTAACGGTCATTCTGGCCACGAGAGGAGGCACTTCCTGTGAGGAGCGTAGCTGGTGGGATCGACGGGTTGGGGGCGGTGTTCGATGATGGGTCTTTGGTGGCTGATGCGGGGTTGTTGCTGGCGGGCACGGTGATGTCGAGGCTGGGTTTGGAGGCGTTGATCGACGACACGGTGCGTCCGGGCGGGTCGGCGGGTTCGGGGGCGGGTCACAAGGTGCTGTCTTTGGTGGCGTCGATGCTGGTGGGCGGGTGCTGCATCGACGACGCGCAGCGGCTGCGGTCGGGCTCGGCGGCGGCGGTGCTGCCGTTCGCGCCGTTGGCGCCGTCGACGCTGGGGACGTTTTTGAGGTCGTTCACGTTCGGGCATGTGCGCCAACTCGACAAGGCTCTGGAGTCAGCACAGATGCGGGCGTGGTCTGTGGGCGCCGCGCCGAGCGTGGCGGAGATGACGGTGGATCTGGACTCCACGGTGTGTGAGGTGTGCGGCAAGGCCAAGCACGGCGCCGCGTACGGCCACACCAAGGTGTTGGGCTATCACCCGCTGGTGGCGGTGCGCTCAGACACCGGCGAGGTGCTGCACTCGCGGATGATCGCCCGAGCGGCGGCCAGCCCGGCCTCCACCGACAACGCCATCAGCCCCTCACGACACAACGCCGCGGTCGATGGCTCAAACGATCGAAGTGCTCATGACCGTGGCTGCACTTCGCTCGTGAGAGAGGGTGCGGCGCCTGGCGGCGCACGCCATGCGGGGTTCTTCTCCTATGACATGATCGCGGCCCTCGGCGCCCACGGTGCGTCCTACTCGACGACGACGACTGGGCACCGATCGCCTACACCCGCGGCGGCGAGGCCCAAGTCGCTGAGACCACCATCGAAGCCGGCCGCCGCGGCGACAAGCTCCACGGCGACGACGCCAAGCCCGCGAAGCTGCGGCTCATCGTGCGCCGCACCCGCCTGCTCGGCGCCCAAGGCGAGCTGTGGCCCAACTGGCGCTACCACTGCTTCGTCACCGACAGACACGACCTCGACACCAAAGCCGCCGACACCTACCACCGAGCCCACGCCACCGTGGAGCTCGCCATCAGAGACCTCAAAGAGAGCGCCGGGCTCAGCCGCTGCCCCTCAGGACGATTCCCCGCCAACGGCGCCTGGCTCGCCTGCTGCGTGCTCGCGCACAACCTCGCCCGCTGGACCGCCCGCCTCGGCCGCGCCCACCCCACGCGCCAACTCACCGTCGCAGCCACCATCCGCAACCGGCTCCTCACCGTGCCAGGCCGCCTCGTCAACCACAGCGGCCGCCACAGACTGCGCCTGCCGCTCAACTGGCCCTGGCAGAACACCTTCACCACCGCCCTGCAACGAATCCGCAACCTCCCCCTGCTCATCTGAGCCGCCGCTCAGCGCCCCGCGCAGCGCAGCCCAACCCCAAGCGCCACCAACCCGCCACAGCCCCGCACTCCAGTCCCGCACGCCCCAAAACGCCCCAAAACGCGCCAGCCCGCACACACGCACCAGCCCAACGACCACCCGGCCCCAAACCGACGATCCCACAAACCCGTCGGTGGATCCAGGCTTAGACCTCAATGCCTCTTAGACCTCAATGAAGATGCACTCGCCAGGGCACTCTTCGGCGGATTCGATCGTCGCTTCTTCCTGGCCGTCCGGAACCACAGCTAGGCCGTCCGGCCCGCCCGGGTCCGCGAAAATCGTGTCGCCTTCCCTGACGTAGGCGAGGCCATCGTCTAGAAGAGTAAAGACATCGGGGGCGATCTCTTCGCAGAGACCGTCTCCAGTGCAAAGATCCTGATCGATCCAAACCTTCATGAGTCGTTGCGACCTCGTGTGTCAGCGCGGGTGACTTCCCGCTTAGGTGATTTCTCTATGCCGACAGCATAACCCCGAAATCTCACGTCTTGGAACCGGAGATGCAGTAAATTTAGTGAGAGAGCGCGTGGTTGCTCGCCAGCCGGTGCAGATGCAACCACGAAAGTACCGCTCCGGCCGTCTAGGGTAACGCCGAAGCAAAAAGCAGGAGGAAGCGTGGAACACTCAGAGGCAGAGGCTGAGATATATCGACTACGCATGCGTTTTGCCGAGCTCGAAGATGAACTCACCGAGCTCCGTCGGCAACCCCAAGACTCCCACAATCGAATCGCGACGTTGGAGGAGCGGTTGAGCGAGGCTAGGGGGCAGCTCAACCAAGCCGTGTCTCAAAATGAGAAGCTCGCCTACACGCTACGCGAGGCCCGCGAGCACATAGCCACTCTGCGTGATGAGGTCGCCAAGCTGACCCAACCGCCATCAGGGTACGGAACGGTGCTGAACATCAACGATGACGGAACCGTCGATGTCCATGCCAGCGGTAGAAAGATGCGGGTATCAGTGCAGCCCGAACTTTCCGGCGAGTTGATCCGCGGTCAGGAGGTTGTGCTCAACGAGTCGCTCAACGTAATACTCGCCCGCCGCCCAGATCGGTCGGGTGAGGTAGCCATCCTCAAGGAACTGCTCGATGGCAAAACTCGAGCGTTGATAATCGGTCGCGCCGATGAGGAACGCGTCGTTGAGTTGAGCGACTCCGTTCGCGAAGGGCCACTCCGTAGTGGTGACACTCTGCTCATTGACCCTCGTGCCGGTATCGTCTTGGAGCGTTTACCGAGACCCGAAGTCGAAAATCTCGTTCTCGAAGAGGTGCCAGATGTTTCCTACGCGGATGTGGGCGGACTCGACCAACAAATCGAGGAAATTACCGACGCCGTCGAGTTGCCCTTCGTCCACTCTGCGTTGTTCTTGGACTACAACCTTCCAGCCCCAAAGGGAATCCTCCTCTACGGCCCTCCTGGCTGTGGCAAAACACTGATCGCTAAAGCAGTCGCCAACAGTCTGGCCAATAAAGTCGCTGAAGTTTCCGGTGACAGCAAGGCGCGCAGCTTCTTCCTCAATATCAAAGGTCCCGAACTTCTCAACAAATATGTCGGAGAGACCGAACGCCAGATACGCCTGGTATTTCAACGAGCACGAGAGAAAAGCGAGGAAGGCTGGCCCGTTATCGTCTTCTTCGACGAGATGGAATCCCTTTTCCGCACCCGCGGTAGCGGCATCAGCTCCGACATCGAGTCCACCATTGTCCCTCAGCTCCTTGCAGAAATCGACGGAGTCGAGGCTCTGCGCAACGTGATCGTGATCGGCGCATCGAACCGCGAGGATCTAATCGATCCTGCGATTCTGCGTCCAGGCCGACTCGATGTGAAGATCAAAATCGAACGGCCAGACGCTGAAGCTGCCGTGCCGATCTTCTCGCAGTATCTGACCTCTCAGGTGCCGATTGATGAAGCCACGATCGATGCCCAAGGTGGCGGCGACATCGACAAGGCAATCCAACACATGATCGAAGAAACCGTGCATGAGATGTATAACACCGACACCGAGAACCGATTCTTGGAGGTCACCTACCAAAACGGTGACAAAGAAGTCATGTATTTCAAAGACTTCTCCTCGGGGGCCATGATCGAAAATATTGTGCGTCGAGCCAAGAAACTCGCTATCAAGCGAGAAATCTCAGGTGGTAACCGCGGGATCCGCACAGACGACCTGCTGGCCTCGATCCGTCAAGAGTTCAAGGAACACGAAGATCTACCCAACACCACAAACCCCGATGACTGGGCCAAGATCTCAGGCAAGAAGGGAGAGCCGATCGTCTATGTACGCACGCTGGCTCACTCCAATGAAGTGAACACGGGCGGCAAATCGATCGACTCGGTTTCGCCTGGGCAGTACCTCTAACTCACCTATACGCCTACAACACCAGGGAACCACGTGACCGGCACCGCGAGTTCAACCCGCCTCTACCAAGAGGCAACGGCCAACGTAGAAGACGCCGCTAGCGCCATCGACATGGATCAGAAGGTTCGACGCGTCCTGTTGAAACCAATGAACGAACTGATCGTCAACTTCCCGATCCAGCGCGAAAACGGCGAACATGAAGTTCTTCAGGGTTACCGCATCCAACACAACAATGTGCTGGGCCCGTTCAAAGGAGGCATGCGCTTCCATCGGGGCATGGACCTCAACGAGGCACGCGCACTCGCAACTTGGATGACTTTCAAGTGTGCGCTGCTCAATTTGCCATTCGGGGGAGCGAAGGGTGGTGTGGCAGTCAACCCAGCGGAGTGCACTACCGCCGAACTTGAAAGAGTGGTGCGCAGATTTACCCATGCACTCGGAGAAAATATTGGTCCCGAATTCGACATCCCAGCCCCGGACATGGGAACCGATGCCCAAACCATGGGCTGGATGATGGATACCTACCTCAACTCACGCGGGCCTGGTGAACGACAGAACGCTCGTCGAGTTGTAACCGGCAAACCCATAGAACTGGGAGGAAGCCTCGGTCGTGAAGCAGCAACCGGGCGAGGAGCGGCCTACGCTCTGCGCCACCTTTACGGCCAACTTGACCGCACTCTGAGCGGAGAAAGCGCGGCTGTGCAGGGATTCGGAAATGTCGGATCCCACGTTGCTGAAGCCTTTACTGAACTCAACATGAAGGTCGTTGCCATTGCTGACATCAGCGGTGCGATCTACAACGCCGGTGGGCTTGATATCGCCAAGTTGACGCTCCACGCCTCCCAACACCAAGGCGTAGCGGGGTTTGAGGCCTGTGACACCATCACCACCGAAGAGTTCTTCGCGCTTGATGTCGATGTGCTTGTGCCAGCAGCTCTGGAAACGCAGATCACCGCCGACAACGTTGACGATATCTGTGCTCATACCATCGTGGAGGCTGCCAACGGGCCGGTAACCGCCGAAGCCTCCACGGTTCTTGAAGAAGCCGGTTTGAACCTGATCCCCGACATTCTTGCCAACGCTGGTGGCGTGGTCGTCTCCTACTACGAGTGGGTACAAAACAAGACGAGCAGCCGTTGGACAGCGCGCGACATAGATTCACGCCTTCGCGACGCCATCTGGGATGCCTCGGACCGAGTTGGGGCAGTTCGCAACACCAGAGGGTGCAGTTGGCGACAGGCTGCCTACATTGAGGCCGCTAACTTGTTGCAGAAGGTTTACCGGCTGCGCGGCATATTCCCGTGAACCTCACCATCGACCTCGGGCGACTCCAGACCAACTACCAGATCATCCGCGAGCAACTCAACGGTGTTGCGGCTGCGGCTGTAGTGAAGGCCAACGGATACGGCCTTGGTTGCGTCGAAGTGTCGACTGCCCTGGCGGAACAGGGATGCCGTCATTTCTTTGTCGCGCAACTCGCTGAGGGACAGCTGTTGCGCGAGGCCCTCAGCGGCCCGTCGATCCATGTGTTCAACGGAGCCATGCCGGGCACGATTGACGATTTGATCGAGCACCGATTGATCCCAGTGCTCAACAGCCTCGAACAAATTGAGTGCTGGGCCAAAGCAGCCAAGCTGCGCCAACAAGAACTGCCAGCAACCATTCACTTAGACACCGGGATGAACCGGACGGGCCTAGGCGCAGATGAAACCGCTGTACTCATTGACGAACCGTGGCGCTTGGATGCTCTCAAGGTCGTTCACGTGATGAGCCATCTTGGTTCCGCCGATGTCGCCAACAGCACCCAATCTGCTGAACAACTGAGGCGGTTCGAAGCACATCGCCAACATCTATCAATGGGTTTTGCTTCGTTGGCCAACTCCGCCGGGATCTTTTTGGGCCCGGCCTACCATTTTGATCTGGTTCGCCCCGGAGTCGCCTTGTATGGGGGCAATCCGTATCCCGACAAGAAAAACCCTATGCACCAGGTCGTTACCGTTACAGCTCCGATCCTGCAGGTCCGTAATGTCGATGCCGGTGACTGTGTCGGCTACGCGGCCACGCACAAGATCGACGTACCCGGCAAAGTCGCCACGATTCCTGTTGGTTACGCCGACGGCTTCTTCCGCTCCGCTTCGAACTCGGGAATCGCCTATGTGGGGTCGGTGCAGGTGCCCATTATCGGTCGTGTTTCCATGGACCTGATCACACTCGACGTGACCAATGTCGCAGATTCGGAACTGCGCTCCGGTGCTCTGGTCGAACTGATCGGTGACCGGACTCCGATCAACGAGGTTGCGCAGAGGGCGGGAACCATCTCGCACGAACTCCTAGCTGCGCTCGGTGCAAGGTACAAGCGTTCCTACGTTCAGCAAACGCCCCGCGGCTCAATCAAGGGGTAGGGTCGCCGCAATGTCAATTCCGAAGATCATTGGTATCGAAACGGAATACGGGATAGTTCACCGCGGCACCGAGGACCCGAACCCGATAGCGGCATCCTCGGTTCTCATCAACGCCTACCTCTATGCGGCCGGATACCGAACCGAAGACAGCAACGACACCGTTCACTGGGACTTCATCGATGAGACGCCGGGTATTGATGCCAGGGGCTATGCACCCACCGCTGCCATGCCTCCCGATGTTGAAACCCACCTTGTCAATGCCGTGCTGACCAGCGGTGCCCGCTATTACGTCGATCACGCACACCCCGAGATCTCCACGCCCGAATGCGCCGACGCGCGCAGCGTCGTCTTGTACGACCGAGCCGCCGAGTTGATCGCGCAACACTCGATGGCCGCGGCATCCGAGCTGCTGCCCGCCAACCAGGAACTGGTGCTCTACAAGAACAACAGCGACGGCAAAGGCAACAGCTACGGCTGCCATGAGAACTACCTGGTCGACCGAACGACCCCGTTCGGGCGCATCGTGACTCATTGCATCAGCCATTTCGTCACACGTCAGATCTTCACTGGAGCTGGCAAGGTTGGTTCCGAAATGCCGGGCCAAAGCACCGACGAAGTGCCTTACCAACTCACCCAACGCGCCGACTTCTTCGAAGAAGCAGTCGGTTTGGAGACAACACTAAAGCGGCCCATCATCAACACGAGGGACGAACCTCACGCCGATGCTCGCAAGTACCGTCGACTCCACGTGATCGTAGGCGATTCCAACCCTTCGCAGATTTCGACGTTCTTGAAGGTAGGCACCACCGCTCTGGTATTGGCTCTGATCGAAGACGATGCTTTGAGTCGCGAGTTCACTTTCGCTGCCCCCGTGGCTGCTATCCGTCAAGTGTCTCACGATTTGACACTCGCCCAGCCACTTGAGTTGGCTGACGGAACCACAGCTACGGCGCTTGAGATCCAGTGGGAACTACATGACCGGAGCCGAAAATACGTTGAGGCCAACGGTGTAGAAAACGTCGGTGGAGTGGTGGCCCTAGAGGTACTCGACCGTTGGGAAGCGGTGCTCACAGGCCTTGAAGTCGATCCCATGACTCTCGCATCCCAACTCGATTGGGTCGCAAAATATCGCCTCATTGGAGGTTACCGAGAGCGGCACGGACTCGATTGGAGAGACCCTCGGCTTAGAGCGCTAGATATTCAGTACCACGACATGAGACCCGAGCGGTCTCTCGCCGCACGAGTTGGCTTGGAACAGATCGTCGATGATGTTGAGGCCACTAGGGCGATGAGCGAACCGCCAAGCAACACTCGCGCTTTTTTCCGCGGCAAGTGCCTCCAGTTGTTCTCCGATGCTGTGGTAGCCGCCAACTGGGATTCGCTCGTTTTCGATGTCGGCACCGATGCACTCCGTAGAGTGCCAATGATGGAACCGTTGCGCGGTACCGAAGCTCATGTGGGTAACTTGTTCCATGAGTGTCACTCTGCGACGGAACTCCTTCGACGCTTGGGGTCCTAGAAATGGAGACGACAAATGGCTGAACGCGAACAAGTGCGCAAACCTACACCAGTCGAACGCGAGCCTGCCGAGCAAGCGTCCCCCGCAGCAACCGAGCGCGGCGAGGAAATCAAAGCGGAGCTTGATGACCTTCTCGACGAGATAGACGAAGTTCTCGAAACCAACGCAGAAGACTTTGTGAAGAGCTACATCCAAAAGGGCGGCCAGTGAGCACGACCTCTGAGAACTCCGAGCAATCTAAAGTGAGAGAGAACTCGACAAACTGGAGCCATCCGAGGTGAACCTTCCGCTGTTTCGACCGCACGACGATCCCGGTCCGAGCTTCGCGGAACTCTTGCGGCGAAGCGGATTCGCGAACCAAATCTCGCCCGAAGGCATCTCCTCCGATAGCAAAGTCCCGGTTTCGGATTTTCGACATGGTACGACGTGTGTTGCTCTTCGCTACTCCGAAGGAGTGCTGCTGGCGGGGGACCGTAGGGCCACCTCGGGGAATCTGATCAGCCATCGCAGCATTGAGAAGGTCTTTGCAGCTGATCGACACAGCGGTGTTGCAATCGCTGGGGCTGCGGGTCCCGCGGCTGAGATGGTGCGTCTGTTTCAACTCCAGTTGGAACACTACGAAAAGGTTGAAGGCGACACACTGAGCCTTGACGGCAAGGCGAACCAACTCGGTCAGATGGTCCGCAGCAACCTGCCCGCCGCAATGCAGGGATTAGTGGTCGTTCCGATCTTCGCTGGATACGACCTGAAACTCAACCAGGGTCGCTTGTTTGAATATGACCTGACCGGTGGCAGATACGAAGAGACTGAGCATGCCACCACGGGTTCGGGCAGCTTTCATGCCGGAACCGTCTTGAAACTGGGCTATCACGCCAGCATGGACGCTGGAGCTGTCACCGACCTCGCCATCACAGCGCTCTACGAGGCAGCCGACGAAGACTCAGCAACCGGCGGGCCTGATCCCATCCGGGGTATCTATCCAATTGTCGCCACCATCACCGCCGAGGGCTATGTGCGCTTGGAGGACGACGAATTGGCCGAACGTACCAACACGCTTATTGAGCGCCGCCGAGCGCAGTGAGGCAATTGCCATGAACATGCCCTTCTACGTGGCTCCTGAGCAGGTAATGAAGGACCGCGCCGACTACGCCCGCAAAGGCATCGCACGAGGCCGCAGCCTCATCGCCTTTCGCTTTGTCGACGGCATTGCCATCTGTGCCGAAAACAAGTCTTCGACGCTGCGCAAGGTGAGTGAGATCTACGACCGGATCGCTTTTGCCGGTGTCGGCAAGTACAACGAGTTCGATCAATTGCGTATCGCCGGCGTGCGTCATGCGGACCTCAAGGGATATGCCTTCAGTCGTGGAGACGTCGATGCACGTAGCCTCGCCAACCAATACGCCCAAATTCTCGGACAGATCTTTACGCACGAGATGAAACCGATGGAAGTAGAGATTCTGGTGGCCGAAATAGGAGAAGACGATGGCGGCGGCGACCAGCTATTCCACATCCTTTACGACGGAACAGTCGTTGACGAGGACATGTCGGTTGTGCTCGGCGGTGAAACCGAAACGATCTCGGATCGCTTCGGTGAACTGGACGACATGCCAGAACTCGCTAACGGTTTAAGCCGGGCAATATCTGCTCTGGGCGGTCCCGACCGATCGCTGAGCCCTGCCGAATTGGAGATCGCGGTGCTGCAGCGAGGTACTGGTCGTCGAGCATTTCGCCGCCTTGAAGATCCTGAGGTTGCGAGCCTTATCAGCACCTGACCTACCAACGGCGCGGGCGGGGGTCTAGGTTGTTCGACGTGCAGCGTCGGATCTTCGGAATCGAAAACGAGTACGGCGTAACTTGCACCCTGCGCGGTCAGCGACGCCTCAGCCCCGACGAGGTAGCACGTTATTTGTTTCGGCGAGTCGTTTCTTGGGGGCGCTCAAGCAATGTCTTTTTGGGCAACGGAGCTCGTCTTTATCTCGATGTCGGCAGCCATCCCGAGTACGCCACGCCCGAGTGTGACTCGGTCAGCGATCTCACTGCCCACGACAAAGCCGGAGAACGCATCCTTGAGCAACTCCTCACCAGCGCCGAAGAACGGCTGTCTGAGGAAGGCATCCACGGGGACATCTATCTCTTCAAGAACAACACCGACTCGGCAGGCAACAGTTACGGCTGTCACGAAAATTACTGCATTACCCGCAACGATGATCTCAGCGTCTACAGCGAAGTGTTGATTCCGTTTCTCGTAAGCCGACAGATCTACGCTGGTGCAGGCAAAATCCTGCAGACAGCGCGAGGAGCCAGGTTCTGCGTGAGTCAGCGCGCTGAGCACATCTGGGAGGGCGTATCGTCAGCGACAACCCGCTCGCGGCCGATCATCAACACCCGAGATGAACCGCACGCCGATGCCGAACGGTACCGTCGCCTCCATGTAATTGTTGGAGACTCAAACATGAGCGAATACACGACTTTTCTGAAGGTCGGAGCCTGTTCATTGATGTTGCGGATGCTGGAAGAACCACACGTCGTGCTGCGTGACATGACACTCGAAAACCCCATCCGCGCTATCCGCGAAATCAGTCACGACATAACCTGCCGACGGCGCATCCGTCTCGCCAACGGACGCGAAGTATCGGCGCTCGACATCCAAAGCGAGTACCTGCAACGAGCATTGCGCTTCGCCGAACACCACGAACTCAGCGACGAAGAGCAACTCGCTCTCAAGATGTGGGAACACTGTCTTACCGGACTTGAAGACGATCCGCTGAAGCTTGATCGAGAAATTGACTGGGTCATCAAATACAAGCTGGTTGAGGGCTACCGCACCCGAAAGAACCTTGAGTTGTCCGATGCCAAGGTGGCACTGCTTGATCTCCAATACCACGACGTGAACCGCGAGCGAGGACTGTATTACCGGATGCAACGACGGGGGATGGTCGAACGCATTGTCACCGATCGCCAGATTTCACAAGCCGTCGAAAACCCGCCTGAGACAACACGGGCACGCCTTCGCGGCGAATTCATCCGCCGGGCCAAGGAACAGAGGCGGGACTATACAGTCGATTGGGTACATCTGAAGCTCAACGATCAAGCCCAGCGCACAGTCTTGTGCAAAGACCCCTTCAAAGCCCAGGACGACCGTGTCGAGAAACTGATCGCTTCGTTGTAGGAGACAGAACCCAGCACCAATGGACAAGCTCGAACGCCTCCTAAATTTGACCGCAGCTCTTCTCGACGCCGACCGAGTCCTGTCCGCCGACGAGTTGCGCCGTCGGATCGGCGGATACCCAGAAGCCAAGGCCTCATTTCGACGGACCTTCGAGCGTGACAAAGAAGACCTACGCAAGATGGGCATACCATTGCGAGTCGAGAACGTACCGGGAGCGGATCCGCCAATTGACGGTTACCGAATCCTGCGCTCGGAATACGCGGGCCGAAACCTTCGGCTCGAACCAGACGAATTGGCAGCGCTTCATCTCGCCACCAGCATCGTCCGCCTCGATGGCGGCGACACAGGTCTACACAAGCTTGGCGGCGCCGCATCTGGTGCCCTAGACGCAACCGAGGTCGGTCATGTGCCCTTCGACGAGAACCTGGCTGCTTTGATTGCAGCAGCCGCTGATCGCCGGGCGGTCGGTTTCAGCTATGCCGGCATCGAACGCGCGGTTGAACCGTGGCGTCTTTCGTTTTCGCGAGGTCACTGGTACCTAGCGGGGTGGGACCGGCTCCGCGATGACCAGCGCCTGTACCGAGTGGACCGAGTCTCGGGGCCGATCGAGTTGCTCGACAACGCCGCTCAACCCGTGGGAACCCCGACCGACCCCAGCAATTTGCGGGGTTGGGAGCTTGGCGATGAGAGCCCAACAAACGTGCGGGTAGCCGTCGACCCAGATCAGGCCGCCTATCTTCACCATCTGATCGGCGAGGACTCGAAGCAATACGACCAAACACCGGTGGTCACCTTTGAGGTGCGCAACCGCGAAGGATTCCGATCGTTCATCCTCACCTTCCTCGAACACGCAGAGGTACTAGATCCTCCAGAAGCTAGGGCAGACATCGTGAGCTGGTTGGAGGCGCTCACATGAACCCCAAGCTGACCGCCTCGGAACGGATGAACCGTCTGTTGGCGGTGATCCCATGGGTTGTCGAGCAACAAGGCGCACCCCTAGACGAGATAGTGGCTCGCTTCGACTATCCGAGATCTCAGCTCGTTGAAGATCTAACCGGGGTCGTGTTCTTCGTCGGTGTTCATCCTTTCACCCCAGACTCAATGATCGAAGTCGACATCTCCGATGACGAAGTACAAATCCGTTACGCCGATTGGTTTTCGCGTCCACTCCGCCTCACGCCTAGCGAAGGAGCACGGTTGCTGACCGCTGGGCATTCCTTGCTCAGCGGTCAATTTGGAACGGGTGACGACGACGGCGACGAAGCAGCAAGCCCATTGTTGCGGGCTCTCACCAAGCTGGGTATGGCGCTAGGTGAAGCAGCCGATCAAGCCGTGGAGGTGCGGCTCGGCCATGCACCTACCGAAACACTCCCGCCGTTGAGGTCGGCTTTGAGCCGAGGGGAACAGATTGATATTGAGTACTACAGCTACGGGCGAGATGAACTCACCCAACGCATTGTCGAACCACTGCGAATATTCAGCGACAACGGCAACTGGTACCTTCACGCTTGGTGCCATCGAGCCACTGGGGAGCGAATATTTCGCGTGGATCGGATTCGCTCAGTACGACTGACTGGTGACCCCGTCGAGCATCAGGCAAACGACTCGGGCGGGTCTTTTACTCCCCACGGCGACGACCCGAGAGTGCTGCTGCGACTCCACCCCGACAGCGCTTGGGTAACTGAGCAGTACCCAACCGAATCGGTCGAAACCGACGCGGGGGGCTGGCTCAACGTGGGCATGGCAGTGTCTGCGGTTGGTTGGCTTGAACGGTTGATGTTGCGACTCGGTCCTCAGGCAGAGATCGTTTCAATCGACCCACCGCTGTCACCCAGTCTCGTGTCCAGCGCGGCGAACAGGGTCTTGGAACGCTACCGCTAGCGGTTGCAGCTTCTTGTTCAGACCACCCTTTCGGGCGAGCCTGGCGGTATCGTCGTGAGTCGTGAGTGCCTCTGGGGTTTCGCCCAGTTCACCAGACGGCTTACCAGTTCCTGGAGCTACGCCTGTGCAACAGACCCACCCGACCAGCGATCATTCGGGTCTGGACCATGCCGAAGAGAACAACGACCTTGACTCAGACGAAGACTCCGTTTCGTTACCTCAGCCCGATAGCGCGCAGGAACTTCTCCGGACTCTGGTGGAATGGCTCTTAGTAGCTGTCTGCGCACTGGCCATGGCCCTATTGATACGGATGTTTCTCGTGCAGGCATACTACATTCCGTCGAGTTCCATGGAAGCCACTCTCCGCGAAGACGACCGGGTGCTTGTCAACAAGCTCAGCTACCGCTTCGGCGATATCCAACGTGGGGATGTGATCGTTTTTTCCAAGCCAGACGGTGCGCCAGGCGAGATCAACGATTTCATCAAGCGAGTTATAGCTCTACCGGGGGAGACCGTTGCCTTTTCAAACGGGCAGGTCTTGATCGACGGAGAGCCCTACAACGAGCCATACGTCGATCTCACCAGAACATTCGTCAACGGACGGCTAATGGATTGCGCGAACGAACCAGCCTCGGCGGACTATTGCCTGGTCCCCGAAGGAACGGTGTTCGTGATGGGCGACAATCGCGAGGGCAGCACTGATTCCCGTACTTTCGGTCCAATTGAGATCGACTCAATCGTTGGCCGGGCCTTCATCAAACTCTGGCCTCTCGGAGATATTGGTTTCTTGTGATCGGCGGTTTTTTGTAATCGACTAGTTCGGTCTTCAGCCGAAAGTGGCCGCCACAGCCACCATCCGCTCAACATCGTCGCTATAGACGGCGTCGATACCCATGTCGATCAAAGAGGCCAATTGACGCTC
This sequence comes from Candidatus Aldehydirespiratoraceae bacterium, assembly GCA_965249055.1. Lineage (GTDB taxonomy): Bacteria > Actinomycetota > Acidimicrobiia > Acidimicrobiales > Aldehydirespiratoraceae > VXYK01. Next base: position 2,747,878 of record CBDFKX010000002.1, read on the forward strand.
ATACTGTGCGTCCCAACCAAAAGCCAGCACCTCGAATCGGTGAAAGAGTGCAACTAACCCGGCGGTCCATTCACCCTGACGGAGGTTGACAGCATCGATCCCAGCGGAACTGAGTTTGGCGGCGCGACGCTCAGGTCCGCTCGGCAACCGTTGAATCGCAGTCGAGTTGACTAGACGGACATTTGGTGCAACTCGGTGCCACTCCGACAGTAAGTCAACCTCAGAGTGGCAGATCCACAACCGCTGTTCTGTTCCGTAAGCCTGTGCTATTGCGGCAACTGGGGCGAAGGCTGCAGGATCTTTCAGGTCCAGACTCACGGGCAGGTCAGTGCCTACTGACTCGTAGAACTCGACCAGGGTACAGATGTGTGCTTTCAGGTCTGCTCTGTTCGTGTCTCTGATCCACTTGCGCGGAAACCTTCGGTGGTAACCGTCGTGATCCAACACCACCTCACCGTCGCTGGTCAGCCAAGCATCCGTTTCAAGTCCGGTTGCGCCAAGACTTACAGCTCGCCTGAACGCGTCGATCGTATTTTCCCGTTCCAGGGTCCTGGCTCCTCGATGGGCAAACAGGATGGCCGGACCTCGCAGGGGCGCAAAACGCGTCGTCATGGTTGTCAGTATGCGCGCGCGGCCACTGAGAAACGATGATCGCGGGTGCGGTACGCTCGCGTTATGAGTTGGACTTTGATATTGGTGGCCACGGCAGTAGTCGTGTCATTGGTAGTGCTTGCGATCTCGCTGCAAAAGGTCTCCAAAGAGATGGGTCTGTTGCGCTTCTCGATGCGTCGAGCGCGCGCCGTAGCAGTGGCCAACGACGACCTGCAACATCTGACCGTCGAGTTGAGCACGCGAGCGGCAGAACTAGACCAGGTCGCGAGGATCCACCGACTCCGCTCGCGCCGCCAATCCGACGATCGCTAGGCTCTGTCCATGGGAAACTTGGGTGGCATGGAAGTGATCGTCATATTGTTGGTGGCGTTGGTAGTGCTCGGCCCAAAGAAACTGCCCGAGGCCGCTCGCCAGGTTGGTCGGGCGCTCACCGAGTTAAAACGGATTTCCAGCGGATTCCAGCGAGAAATGCGCGAAGCAATAGAAGATCCGATCGTGGAAGCCGAGGCTCGGGCAAAAGGGGCACGCGTGACGGCTCCTGATTCTCCCACCACTCCAACCGACGCCGACTCGGTTGAGGATGCTCCCACAGAACGGGACCCCGAAACCAAAAACAGTGACACCTCAACCGAAGCTGAACCCGCTGATGGATCCCCTGATACTCAAGCCTCCACTTCATGAGCACAAAAGAAGCGTCACGAATGACTTTGATGGAGCACCTGACGGAGCTCCGTCGCCGCATCGTCATCTCACTGATTGCGATTGCCGTCGGCGCTGTCGCTTGTTGGATTGCGTATCCGTGGATTCTTGATTTTCTGCTTGAGCCGTATTGTCGCTCGATACCTGAAGCTGATCGCACGGCAACCGACGTGTTCGGAAGCCGATGTCAGCTTTACGCGCGCAACCCCTTCGAGCCCTTCAGCGTGCGCGTCTCGGTCGCCGGCTACGGCGGATTGATTGCAGCGATGCCGGTGTTGTTGTGGCAGCTCTGGCGATTCGTGGCTCCCGGTCTGTTCTCTCACGAAAAGCGTTTCGCCATCGCCTTCATGGTCAGCGGCGTGACACTCTTCTTCGCCGGAGCGGCGCTGGCCTACTGGAGCATTCCTCGGGCGCTCGAGTTTCTGTCTGCTTTGGGCGGAGAAGACCTTGTTGAATGGTATTCACCTAACGAATATCTGGGTTTCGTCATCAAGATGATTGTTGCGTTCGGGATCGGATTTGAGTTTCCGATAGTGCTGATTTTCTTGCAACTGCTCGGCATAGTCGAGAACGAATCGCTCCGAGGGGTCCGGCGGTACGCCGTTGTCGGCATCGTCGCTCTCGTGGCGGTAATTACACCGAGCGGAGATCCGTTCACTCTCACCGTGCTATCGGTGCCCATGTATCTCTTCTATGAGTTCGCCATCTTGTTTGGCCGAATACGAAATCGAAGAGCCAAAAAGAAGGCCCAATCGCAGTGACTATTCGCAAGGGTGCGGACTGGGGAAAACCCGAAGCAGTCCCCGGCGACGCGATCTTTGTGAGCAACGATGCTGAAGCGAATGAGGCGATTAGTTGGCCTCGACGGGCGCGAAAACCCACTCCGCCATTGTGTCTTGTTGGCGGTGACCTGGCCCGAACTCTCGGCGTTCGGAACAACGAGGCCTCGCTGAGAGCGGGGGAGGGGACCCATCTGCGAATCGACTTGGGTGTCGCTCTTGTCGACGGTCGCCTTTTTTGGTTTGTTTCCCATCTTGTAGCGTGCCACTCCTGGTGGCGAGGTCCGATCGTTATCGCGGCCAACGCAGCTTTTATTGGTGACTACAACGTTGCTCCCAAGGCTCACCCTTCCGACGGGCGACTGGATCTCATTGAGGCGAACCCAACCTTTGGTGAGCGCTTGAAGGCTCGCTCCCGACTGCGATCGGGCACCCACGTACCTCACCCTCAGATCAAGATTCGCCGCTGCGCAGCCGCGCAACTGGAGCTTGAGCGTCCCACCCCAATAACCCTCGACGGAATCGGTCAGGACAAGGCCAAGACGTTGAGCATCCGAGTGGAGCCCGACGCGCTCGACATCTGGATCTAGGGGCGCGCAAGGTTCGCGCCGTTAGATTTCGCCGCTTGAACGCCCGCTGCAGCGGCCGAGCGCCTCTAGAATCGCAGGATGGATGTCATTGAGGCCAAGAGAACAGTCCGCGCCGAGGTCGAACGTCTAGCCCCGAAGCTGCTGGAAATCTCTCACTCTCTCCACGCGAATCCAGAACTCGGGTTCGAAGAGCATCATGCCCACGAGGTTCTCACCGCCGCGATAGAAGACGAGGGTCTCTCTGTTGAACGCGGAGCCTACGACTTGTCGACCGCTTTCGATACCCGAGCCGGAACCGATGGTCCCACCATCGCGGTGTGCTGTGAGTACGACGCTCTTCCGGGAATCGGTCATGCCTGTGGCCACAATGTGATCGCCGCCGCGGGGCTTGGAGCGGGCCTTGCCGCTGCCACTGTGGCTGAAGCACTGGGCGGACGTGTGGCCATTCTCGGGACTCCGGCCGAAGAAGGCGGCGGAGGCAAGGAGTTCATGATCCGCAGAGGGGCGTTCGACGATGTCGCTGCGGCCATGATGGTTCACCCGGCCGATCACGACATCGAGAAAATGCAGGTCATAGCCGTTCACACAGTCGACGTAACTTATGAAGGCAAAGCATCTCATGCCGCCGCAGCCCCTCAATTGGGACGCAATGCGCTTGACGCCGCCGTGCTGGGCTACAACGCAGTGGCCGCATTACGCCAGCACATCCGCCCCAACGAGCGAATCCACGGTATCTTCACCGAAGCTGGCGAGAAACCCAACATTGTCCCTTCGCGAGCAGCGGCTCAATGGTACGTGAGATCCGGCAATATCGACAGCCTGCAACGCCTCAAGGAGCGCTTCACGGCATGCCTTGACGCCGGAGCAACTGCGGCCTGTTGCGAGATGCACAGTGTTTGGAAAGACCCGCCGTATTACAACATGATTGACAACGCGCCACTGCTCAATCTTTATGTGCGCAACTCCGCCGCGAACGGTCGTGCCGTAAGTCCCCAAGATGACAAGCAGATTGTCGTTGGCAGCACAGACATGGGCAACGTCAGTCATTCCGTTCCGTCAATCCATCCAATGATCAAAGTTGCGCCTCGGGGTGTCGCCATTCACACACCAGAGTTTGAAACCCATGCTCGCTCAAAAGCAGCTGATCAAGCGGTCATTGATGGTGCATTGACCATGGCTATGACCATCGTTGACTGTTGGGGAGACCCCGACGCGCTACCCGCCATCCGCGGCTCTTTCTCGCCAAGCGAATAACCTCTGCACGAATGACGGTCTATATCGCCGAGGACTTCAACGCCGACGAGGCCGACATTCTTCGTCGCTATTTCACGAACCTTGATCAACCTGTATTCGCTTTGGTCAATCTTCCCGAAGTCGTGAAGGGAGCACTTTTTGCTAGGTATTCGCGTTCACCTTTGAGCCTGCGTCGGCTGTTTCTTCAAGAATTTGTGGGCGACCTCGACATTGAAGGTGACCAGACCATCGACGCAACTGTCGGATTGCGGCGTGCAGAAGAGTTATACGACAGAGTCTTTTTTGAGTATGGCGACGACAGCGTGGCTCAGCTTGGCGGTGTCCACTTGGCGTGCGAACAGGCTTCCAACATCTTGACCAAGGTGCTGGAGTGGGGTCGCCTAATGGCCTACCTGGAACAGAGCACTCGCTACATCGCATATGACCAACGATTGGGGGGGCGTTATCGCTACTACCGTGATCCGCAGATCTTGAGTTCACAGCTGGGCACGCGTTACGTGGCAGACATGGATCGAATCTTCGACGCCTACTCGCAATTGATTCCGCAAATGGAGGCTTTCTTTCGCGAGGTAATTCCAAAAAATGACGGTGACAGCGATTTCGCTTACCGCATCGCGATAAAGGCGAGAGCGCTGGATGCGATCCGTGGAATGTTGCCTGCAGCTTCTCTGTCCAATGTCGGAATTTACGGCACGGGCCAGGCATACGAAGCACTGTTGTTGCGAATGAGAAGCCATCCGTTGCCCGAGTCCCGCTCGTATGCCGACCTGATGTTGACGGAACTGCGCAAGGTGATCCCATCGTTCCTTAAGCGCGTTGATCTTCCAGATCGTGGGGTGCGCTCCACGAATTACATGACTGACACGCGCGACTCGATGGAAGCAATCAGCGATCAGATACTCGGCTACGAGACCGGGGGAGTGGTTGACGACGATGTCGTTGATCTAGTCGACTTTGATCCCGAAGGTGAACTGAAGGTTGTCACCGCTTGCCTGTATCCCTACACGTCGCTCTCCGAGCGGATGCTTGAGGCTCGGGTTCATCAAATGTCGGTGGAGGAGCGAATCGAAGTTATCAAGGCTTACGTGGGGCACCGAGACAACCGCCGCCATCGGCCCGGTCGAGCCTTCGAACGAACTGACTACCGCTTCGATGTGCTCTCGGACTACGGCGCTTTCCGCGATCTTCAGCGGCACCGGATGCTCACTATCGACTGGCAGCCGCTTTCGCCACGCCATGGATACGTGATGCCTGACGCAGTCGAGGCCGCGGGGGTCGCCGAGAAGTACCGCGGCGCGATGGCGCGCTCCGAATCGCTTCACAATGCGCTTGTGGGAGAGCATCGCGATAGCGCTTGTTATGCAGTGTCATTCGCTTACCGAATTCGCTACTCAATGCAATTCAACGCGCGCGAGGCAATGCACATGCTTGAGTTGCGCACAACGCCGCAGGGACACGAGGCCTACCGCCGTATCTGCCAACGAATGCACACCCAAATCGGCGAGGAGGCGGGACACTTGGCGTTGGCCGAGGCGATGCGCTTTGTTGATTACTCATCTGGCACGCCGCTGGGCCGTCTCTCTGCGGAACAACGTGCGGAGAAACGCCGCCAAGACCGCGATCTCGGTTAATCCGCTTTCGAAGGTTGCGTCGCGCTTCGCATTGTCTATGATCCGCGGCAACATCTCTGGCTCCAGGAACCAACGGTGAACGACAACATCTCTGAAAACGAAGACCTCGACGACAAGTTCGATCACGACCTAGAAGAAGACGAACTCAACGACGACGAACTCGAAGAAGACGAAGACGAAGAAGACGAAGACGAAGAAGACGACGTAGAGGCCGATCTCGACGAAGACGACGAAGACGACGAAGACGAAGAAGACGAAGACGACGTAGAGGCCGATCTCGATGCCATCCTCAAGGAACGCATTGCCGCCGGCGATGATCAAGCCGACGATGACGAGGAAGAAACGCCCACAACACGATCCGCTACTGGTGCCTCGGGGGAAGCCGAACCGGTGATCGCCCGCGGAGACAACGAGTTTTCTTGTCCGCATTGCTTCTTGTTGGTAAACAGTGCAGCAGTAGTCGACGATGAATGTCCACATTGCGGTGGGCCGGTTGGTGCCACGTGAGCGACGAGGAGAACCTTGGCGAGCAATTGCTCAATCTATTGATCTATGCGCCTATCGGTTTGTTGTTGGAAGCCAAGGATCTAATTCCAAAACTCGCCGATCGCGGCAGGGGCCAAGTGGCATTAACTCAGCTCGCAGGCAAGGTCGCTGGTAATCGGGGACGAGACGAAACGGCACCATTGTTTCGCCAGCTGGTCGAGGCGGCGCGTGCCGCTCTCGGCTCGATGACCACCGATGAACACGAGCTATCCGATGAACTCGATGATCACGGTGAATCAAGCGAAGACGATCTCTCTTTGCCTATCAAGAATTACAACGCCTTTTCCGCGCCGCAATTGTTGGAAAAGTTGGAAGCGCTTGACCAACAGCAACTCGACGAAATTCTTGACTACGAGCTGACGCATCGAGACCGCCAAACTGTAACCAACCGAATCAAGCAACTCAGCGCGCTTCATCACTCTCCGAACTCTCCGAGCGGCTGATCGTGGACGTTGACGCACGCCGGGCCGTGGTAGCTGACCTAGCACAGGTAACCAGGATGTGCGCCGATGCAATCGAGGAACTACGCCCTAATCGTGGTGGTGCTGTCTGGTCCCAACGCGAAGCCCGTTCTGAGCCATTGGGCGCCAGCCTGCGTGCAACGATGGATGCTGGATTGCTGGCTGTTGCATGCATCGACAACACGATCGTGGGTTACGCCGGAGTCGACCTCGTTGAGCTTCACGATGGCAGTACTCTCGGCCAAGTCACCGATATCTACGTTATCCCTGACGCCCGCGGTGTGGGATGCGGTGAGGCGCTCATTGGGCTGGTTGAGCGATGGTGCACCGAACAATCCTGTATCGGCATTGACTCGATCGCCCTTCCCGGGGACCGTGAAACAAAAAACTTCTTCGAAACGTTCGGCCTCACTGCTCGAGCTCTACGCGTCCATCGGTCGCTGCGGGATTAGTGGAGGGCGCTAGCAACCCTGTCTCAACGACCTTTCCAGATTGGGGGTCGCTTTTCGATGAAGGCTTTGGGGCCTTCGATGAAGTCCTCAGTCGAAGCCAAGCGTGTTGTCACCCGGCCACCCTCAATTATCCCCTCCAAATCAGTTTGACCGGGCGCTTCAAGGATCAGCCGACGGCTCTCGCGCACCGCCAATGGAGCGTTGGCAGCAATGCGCCCAGCAAGGACCTGAGCCGCGGCCACTACCTGGCCAGGAGGACACAGTTCGTTGACCAACCCAAAGTGATGCGCTCGCTCTGCGGACAGCGTGTCACCAGTTACCGCGAGTTCCATCGCGATATTGGGAGGAAGCACCCGAGGAAGACGTACCAAACCTCCCGCGGCAGCTACCAGTGAACGCTTCACCTCAGGTATCCCAAACTTTGCGATAGTCGAAGCGACCACTAGATCACAGGACAAAACGATCTCAGTGCCTCCGGCAACTGCATGACCGTCGACCGCGGCAATAAGCGGCTTGGTTCGCTCTCGAAGGACAATGCCACCAAATCCTCCACGCTCAGTGCCGAGAAAGGCACCGTTGCCAGCGGCGATTTCTTTGAGGTCAGCTCCTGCGCAGAAGACCGGTCCATTGTGGGCCAATATTCCTATCCACAGATCGTCGTCTTCTTCAAGGCGATCAATCGCTGATTCGATCGCTGCGGCCATCGCCGGATTGATAGCGTTGCGGGCTTCAACACGATCAAGACGAATGATCGCAACATGGTCACAGGTCTCGAACTCAATCATTGCTGACACCCCCAGATTGGGTCGTCGATGCGGGTATCGGTGGGGGAGAGGGGTCCTCTTCAACCACAGCATCCGCGGCCGGTTCTTTTGCCCCAGGCCCAACAGACGACTCTTCAACCACAGCATCCGCGGCCGGTTCTTTTGCCCCAGGCCCAACAGACGACTCTTCAACCACAGCATCCGCGGCCGGTTCTTTTGCCCCAGGCCCAACAGACGACTCTTCAACCACAGCATCCGCGGCCGGTTCTTTTGCCCCAGGCCCAACAGACGACTCTTCAACCACAGCATCCGCGGCCGGTTCTTTTGCCCCAGGCCCAACAGACGACTCTTCAACCACAGCATCCGCGGCCGGTTCTTTTGCCCCAGGCCCAACAGACGACTCTTCAACCACAGCATCCGCGGCCGGTTCTTTTGCCCCAGGCCCAACAGACGACTCTTCAACCACAGCATCCGCGGCCGGTTCTTTTGCCCCAGGCCCAACAGACGACTCTTCAACCACAGCATCCGCGGCCGGTTCTTTTGCCCCAGGCCCAACAGACGACTCTTCAACCACTGGTTTTGCTGGAGGTACCGCCGGTGGGGGAGGGGGCGCAAGCCGCCGGTTGGCGCCACCGCGCTTTTTGGGAGTGGAAGACGCGACTCCGAACAAAGCAGCAATCTCGGGGACCTTTGGCACCAACTTTCGCACGGTAGCGAGTAGCTGGTCATTAGGATTTTCTGGGCAACCCTGTGGCGTGACCTGGGAACGAACAGGCGAGAACGCCACCGCGTCAAGCACGGTCGCCCACCGTTGTTGAGCAACGTCGCTGCTCAACGACTCGGAGGCTGCTTTAGTTAGACGCTCGGCCATGTCAACTGGAAGCGGAGAACCGGCCTTTGGGGGTCGACTGCTGAGCCGCAAGGCACGAACGATCCGACCATCGGCTAGATGTTGCGCGATCTCGTTGAGCCACAAACGGTGTTCGCTCTCCACCCGAGCTGACAGGCCTTCCCGCAACTTCTCCGCGAGTTCACGGGATTGCTCGTCTCGCGCACCACTATCGGCCGCGACCACCACACTACGAATATCGCGTAGGTCAACGGTTTCGATTCCCGAAATCGCAGCTTCAGCGCGGTCACGCCACTCTGCAGCCTTCAAGACGGGGGTCATCTTCTCTGCCAGCGCAACAAGCGGTTCGGACTTGACCTTTGGAATACCGTCAGCCTCAGCCATCTTGTTCATCCGCTCAATCGCTTTTCGCACACCAGGAACTCCTCCTTTGAGAACCTCTTCAGCGAGTCCATGTTGGATCTCAGGCATGTCTGCGAGCGCGGCACGTCGGTTCTTATTTCCGGGGCGTAAGCGGGGAGCTCTAGGCGTAGAGGGAGGTTTTGGACGCTCCTGGCGAGCACGAACATTTCGTTTCTTGCTTCGCTGGTCACGTGGGGAACCGGTGCCGGATGCGCCATCACGCTGACTATCTCGGACCTTGCTCCGACGGTCACCCCGCTGAGAATCGGCAGGCTGCTTATCACGAGACTGACCATCGCGGTCACCGCGGCGGTGCTCCAGGATCGCTCCAGATCGGTCTGAGCGTTGCGTGTCGCGACGACGCTTCTCCTTGCGATCAGCACGTTTTCTGCCTCGCGGTGCGGAGTCAGCGTCTCGACGGCCACCAGCGGCTCCGCGGGCACGTGAGCGGCCCTTTGGAGCGAGTTGAGACGTTACCAAGGGTTGCTCACGCCCCGAACCGAGCAAGGGTAGGGTTTCGACTCGGCTTCGAGGCGCCCGCATCGGCAGAATGGTTGTGATCTCAAGTCCGTCAAGGGTTGCGTCAGCCTCGACTCTGAGAACATCTCCGACACCAACCCCTTCGGGGAGCAGTGCACCGTCGAGGATTCCCTTGGGTTGTTTCGCTCCTGCAGCGCGCCAAGTCCACTTGCCGTCAGCGCGATTAGAGGTCAGTTCGATTTCCAGCCTGCGAGCCACGGTCAAGAACCGTATCGGGCAGTTCGGTATCCGCATACCCAGACGCAGAGTGGGTAGCGCAAGACCCAGAACGCCGGAAATCATCGTTATGTAAAGTTATGAGTTTAGTCGCAGCGAATCGGCTATCTGAAAGATCAATCGATAGCCGTGCTCTGTTTGGGTACTGTGCAACAAGTGGACCAAGACGGACGCATCGAGCTCACGCTGCAACTCTGGGGCCGGGACGACCCAGACGCCTTTGAAGAGTACCTGGACGCCCTGGTTCAGCTGCTGCCGAGAACCAACGGAGTCCTCGAGCGAAGGATCGCAGATACCGCTGCGGAGGCTGGTATTCCCGACGCAGTGCTCGTTGTCTCGTTTCCAGACAGCGCCTCGGTCGACGGCTGGTTGCGCGACCCGCTGCGTTCGGATCTCGAAGACCTCGCTAAACGAGCGGTGACTCATTCGCTGATAACCGACAGCCGACACCGTCGCCCTCCGACCGCAGATGAAAATGAAAATGTGGTTCTCCTTCAACCCGAAGGAAGCGACTTGGTCGAACCGAGACAATCACCCATCCACGGGACCGGGGTCTTTGCTCTGTTGAAACTTGAACAAGGAAGACTGATCGGCCGCTACTCAGGGGCTCCGACCATGATTGACGGCAAATACGTGCTGTGGATCGAAGGCGACGATGGCACCTGGGAGGGCGTCGACGGAGCCGGCGACCTTCGCTTTCTCAACCACAGCCGCTCCCCCAACGTTTTCTTCGACGGTCCAGACCTCTATACGCTTCGCGACATCAGCCCCGGTGAAGAATTGCTCTTCGACTACGGAGAAGACTGGTCAGAGACGCCCTAGCAGTTTGCCGGGCTCAAGAGGTTAGTGACAGGCGCCGCCGGATCACGCGAGACTACAAACGATGCACGAATCGACCAGAGGACAACTGCTAGTTGCTGCACCGACGCTGCTCGACAACAACTTCTACCGGTCTGTCATTTTCGTGCTCGAACACAATCAAGATGGAGCAATCGGCGTGGTCCTCAACCGCCCCAGCGAGCTACCGGTATCCACTGCCATTGAGGGTTGGGCGGATCAGGCAACAGAGCCCTCTGTCGTGTTTCTCGGTGGACCCGTCTCGCCGTCCTCTGTTATCGCTCTGGCGTCATATCATCTCGAAAACGCCGACGATCACTGGAATCAGATTCTCGGCAGTATCGGAACGGTCGACCTCGAACTGGCCCCAGAGGAGGTGCCTGGAGTAAACGCTGTGAGGATGTTCGCCGGTTACGCGGGGTGGACTGGCGGCCAGCTAGAAGCCGAATTGGTGACAGGTAGCTGGTTCGTTGTGGATGCAGAACTGAACGACGTCCACACCGACAACCCCGATGATCTCTGGTGGGAAGTATGCGGTCGCCAACCAGGATCACTACGTCACTTGGCACACTACCCACACGACCCCCGACACAATTGAACCTAAGAGCCACACCGCCGCTCGGGCAACGGGCGGTTCAAACCAACGACTATCTCCGGAGTGAACCATGAGGATCGGATTTGTAGGGCTCGGCAACCTCGGTAGCAAGCTCGCAGGCAGTCTTTTGCGCAACGGAATCGACCTCGTTGTCCGCGACCTTGATGAAGCCGTGGTGTGGTCGTTCATCGAGCGAGGTGCGACTTCAGTCGCGTCACCCAGAGAGCTCGCCGAAAGCTGCGATGCAGTGATTACATGCCTGCCCTCGCCGGCAATCTGCGCCGAGGTCATGGAGGCCGCTGATGGCGTACTCGCGGGACTTGGCGACGGCAAACTCTGGTTAGAGATGTCAACCACGGAGGAATCAGAGGTTCGACGTCTTGCAACTCTGGCTCACGCACGCGGCGCCGTGCCGATCGAGTGCCCGGTTTCAGGGGGTTGCCACCGCGCCGCAACAGGCAATATCTCCATCTTCTGCGGAGGATCGCGAGAAGCCTTCGATTCAGCGTTACCGATCCTGGCAATGATGGGTCGCAAAATCCTCCACACGGGTCCGCTGGGATCAGCTTCGATTCTCAAGGTCGTGACCAACTACCTCGCCTCGGTCAACCTTGTCTCGATAGGTGAAGCCTTCGCCGTGGCACAGCAGTCAGGAATCGACTTGACCACCGCCTATGAGGCGATCCACATCTCCTCGGGCACCTCTTTTGTGCATGAAACCGAAGGCCAAGTGATCTTGAACGGCTCCTACGACATCGGCTTCACTCTCGATCTCGTGCAAAAAGACATGGGCCTCTTTATGAGTCTCGCCGAGCGTGCGAACCTCCCGTTGGAAGTCGCCCCTGTGGTGCTCGAAATGTTCAACGATGCCTCCACAAGATACGGGTCTCGTGCGCTGAGTCCGCGAGTCGTGCAACGTTTCGAAGAAGCGGTTGACGCTGAGTTCCGCGCTCCGGGATTCCCTGCTGAGTTGATCGATGACGAACCAGAACAACCAGGTTACGAAGTGATAGTTCGGCCCTGACTAGGTGGTTGGGCTGCGCAGATTCTCGGACTGGACGAAGATTCCTTCGGCTTGCGCGCACAGGGTGTCACCAGCGTGCAGCGTGCCTTTGGCAAACACTTTCCTACGTTCGCTGCGGTCATAGAAGCCCCTCATGTGTAACGGCGTACCCAACGGTGTGGGCGTGCGATAGACGATCGTCAGGGTGCCGGTGTAACCACCGATGCCGTTTACCACGCAGGTGCTCCCGAGTAGTTCGTCGAACAACGCCGCTATCACGCCGCCGTGAACACAGTCGGGTGGCCCGTTGAAAACTGCCGGAAATGTCACCTCACCGTGGATCTCAAAGTAGTTGTCCGTGGCGACTCTCCTCATGGTCACGGGAGGAGATATCGGGTTCAGCAAGCCCACCAGCGGGCTGTACGGAAAGAAGTCTGAAGGATGTTCAGCCCTGAACGCCGCAGGCGGACCCAACTTCTCAGGTTCACCCTCAGAAGCCTCAACCGTGGCTGGCATCTCATAGACCAGTGCAGACTGCATTCTCATTCCCTGCACTACTCGTGGTCGCAGATCGTCGCGCACTGCACGGATCTGAGCGATAGAGCCTGCGAGGTCTATCCCGTCGAGATCGGCAGTACGAACAACCTCGATCAACTCACGGACGGCCTGGTTCAGTTCTTGAGGTTGCGACAGGTCGTCAAGGTGAGGAGCAGACATTCGGGAGACAGTAGCCTCCGTCTGGCTTCAATGGCACTCTGACCGATACGATCCGCGGCGTGAATCGATACAACAACAAAGTCGCGCTCCTTACCGGAGTGGCATCGGGAATCGGTCGAGCAACAGCCCAACGCCTCGCTGCTGAAGGCGCTTGCGTGTTTGGCCTCGACATCGACGAGCAAGGTTTGGCCGAGACCGAAGCCCAGATCCTTGCCGAAGGCGGAAAGATGTCTGTACGAGTGACCGATGTTCGCTCAGTCGACGAGTGCCACGCCGCGGCGCGAGCCTGCGTCGCCGCATGCGGAGGCATCGACGTGCTCGGCAACATCGCCGGGATCGCCAACCAACGCCACGTTCATCAAGTCACCGAAGAAGACTGGGACTTGATGAACGATGTCAACCTCAAGGGAGTGTTCTTCCTAACTCAGGCCGCGCTCCCCCACATCATCGAGCGTGAAGGCAATATCATCAATATCGCCTCAAATGCAGGACTCATGGGGCAGGCCTTTACAGTCCCCTACTGCGCCACCAAGGGGGCGGTTGTCAATATGACCAAAGCCTTGGCCATGGAGTTCGTGAAGCACCCGATCCGAATCAACGCCATCGCCCCCGGTGGCGTTGAAACCTCTCTGACTGCCAACTTCAAAGTACTTGAGGACGCCGACTACAGCCTCATGGCGCGCTACACAGGCGTCAGACCTTCAAGTCAACCCGAACAGATCGCCGCACTCTTCGCATTTCTGGCCAGCGATGAAGCCGGCAATATTCATGGCAGCATCATCAGCGCCGACGGCGGCTTGACGGCCGAGTAGGAGGAGGAACACAAGTGTCTGAACAATCAGAGACCGCGCTCAGGAATCATCGCTACGTTGGCAAAGTCGTAGCCCTTACCGGGGTTGCCAGCGGCATGGGACGCTGCATCGCACTGCGACTCGCGTCTGAGGGTGCAACCGTATTCGGCATGGACATCAATGCCGAGGGTCTCGCCGACGCAGCAGTCGAAGTAGCCGAAGTAGCTGACGCAGGCGGAGCGATGAACATCAGGGTGACTGATATCGCCGACCCTGCCGAATGCCACGCGGCCATAGCCGAATGCGTGGCCCAACACGGACGACTCGACATGCTCGGCAACATCGCCGCTATTTCCTGGATGAAACACGCTGTTGACGTGACCGCTGACGATTGGCGCAAGATGTTCGCCATCAACGTTGACGGCACGTTCTTTATGTGCCAGGCGGCACTCCCCCACATCCTCGCCAGCGAGGGCAACATCATCAACATCGCTTCCAACGCGGCCTTCATGGGTTCGGCGTATTTGGTGCCCTACTGCGCCACCAAGGGCGCTGTGGTGCAGATGACCCGGGCCTTGGCTACGGAATTTGTCAAGGATCCAATTCGCATCAACGCCATCGCCCCGGGTGGAACGGACACGCCGATGAACCGGGACTATCAGCTTGCCGAGAACACCGACTACAAACTGCTAAAGCGATCCATGGCCTTCCGTCCGCTGGACAAGCCCGAACACATCGCTGCACTCTTCGCCTTCCTCGCATCCGATGAAGCAGCCAACATCCACGGAGCCATCATCAACGCCGACAGCGGCATGACCGCCACCTGAGAGTTGGCCTTGCCCGACATCTTCGTCCTCGGTGTTGACCTCGACGGTGTTTGCGCAGAGCACACCCGCGGATTTCGCCGGATCGTCGCTGAAAGGCTTGAAATACCCGAAGAGTCGCTGTCTTTGGATCGAGGATGGAACTTTGAAGAGTGGGGATTTGGACCAGACGACTTCGAAGACCACCACCGATACGCGGTCACCGAAGGCCGAATGTTCCGGGATCTAGAAGTGATCGATGGAGCTGCCGAGGCGTTGTGGCGACTGTCTGATGCAGGGGTCTGGATTCGTATTATCACCCACCGCCTGTATGTCAACTGGGGCCATCAGGTGGCCGCTGGGGACACGGTCGAATGGCTCGACAGGTCCAACATTCCGTACCGCGATCTGTGCTTCTTAGGCGCTAAACCAGAAGTGGAAGCCAACCTCTACATCGATGACGCGCCGCACAATGTCGAGGCTTTGCGGGCGGCAGGCAATGAGGTGATCGTCTTTGACCAGTACTACAACCGGCACCTCGGTGGTCTACGAGCAACCAACTGGGACGAAGCCGAAGAGATCGCGATGCAGCGTTTCACGCAACACTGCGGGAACTACGGAGTGCAGACCCAACTTCCTGGTGTTTCTGGAACTCTGGGCCATCGCCTCGGCAATACCTAACAACGTCAAGAGTTGGCGGGGCGGGCCTGGCGGCCTTCGACCTCGCCAAAGAACTGGCCGGCAGTCTTTTGGATGCCGTATGACCAAGTCGGATAGGCATGCACCGTCTGCGCCAACCGACCGGTGAACAAACCCGCGCGCATGGCCAACGCCGCTTCGTGGATCATCTCCCCAGCCCTCGGCGCCACAATCGTTGCTCCCAAGACTCTGCCGCCGAAAGCGTTCCTAGTGATAGGCCTTGGACCCGCAATCAGCTTGATGAAACCCTGGGTGGCACCGTCGGTGATCGCCCGATCCATTTCATCAAGCGGCAGCTCCGCAACTCGGCCTCCATGGGCGGCGGCTTCAGATTCGGTCATACCGACACGGGCCACTTCAGGTGTTGTGAAGGTCGTCCACGGCACCCAGTGCGACTGGAATCTACCGCGGACTCCCTTGCCGAGAGCGTTGCCGGTAGCAAGGCGGCCCATCTCATCGGCGGCATGCGTAAATGGCAACTTCCCAGTCACATCGCCGACCGCAAAGACACCGCGAACACTGGTTTCGAGACGGTCATTCGTCTCAATAAAGCCGCGATCGTCCAGTTTCACCCCGATCTCTTCCAGGGCCATGTCACCGGAATTCGGAACACGGCCCACAGCAACCAAAAGACGCTCGACCTGATGAGGGCCGTCAACAGACACGAGGCGAACCGAACCCTCAGCAGGTTCAACACGCTCAATGGCTACGCCCACACGAACATCTACCCCGGCTGATCGCAGGACTTGAGCCACAACCTCCGAGGCCGCCGGCTCCTCAGCGGTAAGCAAGCGCTCCTGGGCTTCGATCAAGGTCACTTTGACGCCGAACCCTGCGAACGCCTGAGCCAACTCACAACCAATCGGTCCACCTCCAATGATGCCCAAGCTCGCGGGCGCACCCGAGATGCTGAAGATGTCCTCGTTGGTCAAGGCTTCAACTGTCTCGATTCCCGCGACAGGTGGTATCTGGGGACTGCTTCCCGTGGCGATAATGAGGCGCGGCGCGCAGATACGTCGGTCCCCCACCACAACCGTGTCGTGAGTTGCCAGCGTTGCTCGACCCTCAATGACATTCACCCCTTCAGAGCGCAATACATCAGGTGTCTCGCTAGCCGCCACACGTTCGACAGTGTCGGCGACTCGCGTTATGGCGTCGCCGAAGCTAAGACGATCTTTGGCCGCAGCAATCAGGGTCTTGGACGGAACACAACCGGCGAAAGTGCAGTCGCCTCCCAAAGGCCCTTCACTAATCAAGGCGACATCGGCACCTTGCCAGCGAGCTGCTCGAGCCGCGCTGAGACCACCGGCACCGCCCCCAATAATGATCAGATCGTGATCCATTGTGAGGCCTTCCTGAGACTAGTAATGCTCATCGAGCGCTGATCGGAATTCACCGATCAGCTCGGACACACCCTCCGGACCCCCGCCGTCAAGCATTCTTTGCACCATCGCAGAGCCCACTGCTACCCCATCGGCCACCTCGCAAACCTCAACGGCTTGTTCCGGCGTTCCTACTCCAACACCCACCAGTACCGGAAGGTCGGTCACTTCCTTGAGGCGCTTGGCGATCACTTTGGCGCTGTCGGCTAGTTGATCCCGGACCCCGGTAATGCCGAGCAGGCCGATCCCGTAGACGAACCCGCTGCAACGTTGGGTGATACGCACGAGACGTTCATCGGGAGATGTTGGGGCAGCCAGCAAGATTGTCTCGACTCCAGCGGCATCGGCTGCGTCGGCCCAAGGACCGACCTCTTCAAGTGGGATGTCTGGAAGTATGCAGCCCGACACTCCGCTCTCTGCCAGAGACGACGCGAAACGATGGTAGCCCATCCGGTAGGCGATGTTGCCGTAGGTCATCACCGCGCTCGGAACGCCTATATCAGCCCCACGCAGCCGATCAAGCACGAGTTGTGGTGTAACGCCGGTTGACAACGCCTTGTCGTTGGCAAGCTGGATCGTTGGGCCATCCATCACCGGGTCAGAAAATGGGATTCCGATCTCGATGGCGTCAGCACCTGAGACTGCTGCCGCCTGGATCGTTTCGAGCCACACATCGCCGAGTCCACCGGTGAGATACGGGACCAGGCACTTACCGCCGCTGTCGCGCCGTGTGAGCAGCGCAGCTTCGAGTTCGCCGGTCACGCCAACACATCCATCATTTGCGCAACGTCCTTGTCCCCCCGGCCACTGAGGTTCAACAGCACAGTCTTGCCCGCCAGCTCATCTTGTGCTTGCACGATCCAGGCCAGACCATGGGCCGATTCAAGAGCAGCAATGATGCCCTCCGTACGAGCTAAAAGCTGAAACGCATCAACAACTTGCGCGTCGGTGACAGGTTCATAGCGTGCCCGTCCGGTGGCTGCCAGATGAGCGTGCTCCGGACCAATACCGGGATAGTCGAGTCCTGCTGAGATCGACTGCGCCTCAAGCACCTGACCCCATTCGTCCTGCATGAGATAAGAGTGCGAGCCGTGGACTATTCCCGGAACTGCGCGCCCGACTGCGGCCCCGCCGGCAGGCTCCACACCAACCAAGGCGGCCTCAGTGTCCGCGAAACCCGAAAAGATGCCCGCCGCATTGGACCCGCCGCCCACGCAGGCGACCACCACATCGGGGGTACCACCTCCGAGTAGCGAAGCGCATTGTTCGGCGGCCTCATCGCCGATCACGCGATGGAATTCACGCACCATCCAAGGATAGGGGTGCGGACCCATCACAGAGCCCAAGCAGTAGTGGGTCGTCTCCACCGCCGCAACCCAGTGACGCATCGCCTCGTTGACCGCGTCTTTCAACGTCTTAGAACCTGACTCCGCGGCCCGCACCTCGCTGCCGAGAAGTTTCATGCGAAAGACATTGAGCTCCTGACGGCGAATGTCAACCGTTCCCATGTAGACAATACATTCCATATCGAACAACGCCGCGGCCGTAGCGGTTGCCACACCGTGCTGACCCGCACCTGTCTCGGCCACCAAGCGGGTCTTGCCCATGCGTTTGGCCAACAGCGCCTGGCCTAAAACGTTGTTGATCTTGTGGCTGCCGGTGTGATTGAGGTCTTCGCGCTTGAGCAGAATCGTGCAACCCAACTCCTCGCTCAGATTCTCGCATTGGGTGAGGGGCGAGGGACGACCCGCGTAATGCGTCAACAGATTCTTGAGTTCGTCCCGAAATGCAGGATCGACCCAGGCAGAGCGGAAGGCACGATCCAGTTCCTGGCAAGCCGGCACCAGCGTTTCGGGTACGTACATGCCACCGAATTCGCCGAAGCGGCCCTCAGCGCTGGGATCAGCCATAGTCATCTTTGGTGCCTCCGCTGACATTAGAAATCGTCCTCCCAGTTATAGGGGACATCGGGAACCTCGACTCGGTCGCGCATGCGTACCTCTGTGAACGCCGCTCGTGCGGCATCTATAAACCGTCGCATCTTGACCGGATCTTTTTCGCCAGGTGCACGTTCCACGCCGCTGGACACATCAACACCCCAAGGGGCCACTTTGTGTATCGCTCTGCGAACATTGTCTGCATCAAGACCACCCGCCAACAACAGCGGTATGCCCGAGAGCGGCACGTTCTCAACGAGACTCCAATCGAACACTTCGCCTCCGCCCGGCGTCGGCGAATCAATGAGTGCCACATCGGCGTTATAGGAAGCAACATCAGACAATCCGGGGTCAATGGCAAAAAAACCCTTGATCATTAGCGGTACCCGGCTCCGGACTTCTCTTGATTGTTCAGGTGACTCGTGTCCGTGCAGTTGAGCCGCGCCCAATCCTGCGCGATGCACAATGTTCACCACACGGTCTGGAAGTTCATTGCGAAAAACTCCGACAGTAAGTACCTCAGCCGGCAACCGACGAGCAATATCGCGTGCCCGATCCGCAGCCACTTGACGCGACGACGGAGCGAACACAAAACCGAGCGCGTCCGCGCCGAGGGCAGTCGCTAACAGAGCGTCTTCCTCGCTCGTAATACCGCAAATCTTGATGAACATGGATCCGACGCTAGCGGCCCGAAGGCCCGGACCTTCACAAATTCATACGGCGTTTATCCAACCGTCAGATCACAGTCCTTTGCCCGCTATCGGGGTGAGGATATGAAAACCAGGTTCACCCTCGAGAAGTCCGCCTACCACCCCAAGCAGAGTAGCCATGGTTTCCGATGAGCTGTGCGCGCCCATTGCATCGGAGTCGCTGTAGAGCTCGTACACCCAGACAAGGTTTTCGTCGGCCTGGTCCGAACACAGAATGTAGATCTCTGTCCCGGCCTCTTTGTTGACCTGCTCCAGCATCGGTTCGAAAGCAGCAACCAATTCATCTCTGCTACCGGGTTTGAGGGGGATTTTGGCAATTACTGAAACTTTGGACATGGCGCGACTCTACGTTGACTAGACACTCAGGCGGCAATTCGGAGAACGCCAGCAGCTTCTGGTTCCTAGCTCGACGCTTGAACCGTAGCTTTGACCCCGTTGACCGAGACCAGCGCGCCCGGCTCTACCTTGCGCATCAGCGGGGCAAGGGCCGCCTTTCCTACAGCCGAAGTCACCACACCTGTTTCGCGGCCGTCGAAGGTGACAACTCCGCCGATTTCAAGAGCCTGCTCACCGATGAGCACCCGCAACGGACGGGGCACGTTGCCGCCGCGGCTGTCGATGCGCGCCACCAACTCCTGGCCGGTGTAGCAACCCTTGGTAAAACTCACAGATCCCTCTATCAGGTTTGCCCCACCCTCCGCCGGGATGGTGTTTTCACTGATATCAAGGCCAAGTCTCGGCACCCCGGCGCGAATCCGGGCCTGCTCGAAGGCAGCGTCGTCGATTTCGATCCCGCTCAGAGCATCGAGTCCGACATCGAGATGGTCCGAACCCGAAAAGCCGGGCCAGCTGAACGTCGCCGACAGTGCCGCTTGAATTGTCGGCACGGTTTGTTCTGGGTCCGCGTCGTTGATTTCTCTACGCACCGAGAGCATTCGCCAACCATCGAGAAGGCTGAACTCGACCGCGGTGCGGAGCTTGAATCGTTCGAGTCGTTCGACAAGGGGAGCAGCCCAACCAGCCTCGACGTCAATTAGAAAACGGTCATCACCGACCCGATGCAGGCGGAACCAAGCCGTGAGCTTCCCGGTAGGCGCCAAGACCAGCGACCACGCCGATCCACCAGCGCTGATGCTGTCAACATCTTGGGATATCTGGCCCTGAAGATACGACGAGGCATCTCGACCACAGACTTCAACAACATCTCGGTCAACAATCGAGGCCAGCACGTCTCACTCCTTGATCTCACCCTGATTTGGCGGGCGGGTTGAACGCGCCGCGCTCATGCGGCGCGCAACAGGAACCGCTGCCAAAAGGGCCTTGGCCTTGTTTTGGCACTCCAGGTGTTCGTCTTCGGCCACCGAGTCGGCCACAATGCCCGCTCCAGCCGAAACCGTTGCCCGGTTACCGGAAACCAACATGGTGCGGATCGTGATCGCCGTGTCTATGCGGCCCGAGAAGTCGAGGTAACCGACCACGCCCCCATAGGGACCACGCTTGACCGGTTCGAGTTGGTCGATGATCTCCATGGCTCGAACCTTCGGTGCTCCCGACAGCGTCCCCGCCGGCAGAGTGGCGCGCAGCACATCGATGGCGGTGGCCCCTTCTTTCAGGTCGCCCGACACCTGAGAGGTGAGGTGCATGACGTGGCTGTAACGCTCAAGGGTCATCATCTCGTCCACCTGCAGAGTCCCGAACTCGATCACTCGACCAATGTCATTGCGGGCAAGGTCGACGAGCATTACGTGTTCGGCGATTTCCTTGGGATGTTCACGCAATTCTGCTGCCATTCGACGATCATGTTCCTCGGTTCTTCCCCGCTTTCTGGTTCCAGCAATTGGGCGAGAGATAACGCGACCGTCGAGAAGTTGCACCATCGGCTCGGGTGATCCGCCCACTATCTCAAGGTCACCGTGGCGCAAGAAGTACATGTAGGGGCTGGGGTTCAGCTGGCGCAACACCCGGTAGAGATCGAAGGCGTCGGCATCTAGATCCAGATCGAACCGCTGCGCCAACACGACTTGGAAGATGTCGCCCGCGAGTATGTACTCGCGGGCCGCTTCGACCGCTGCGCAATACGTCGCCTTGGACATCGTCGAGGTGACTTCGGGTAGCTCTTCATCACCTTCTGCTGGAAGAAAAAGCGGCTCATCGAGCGCTCTTGCACCCGCCTGGGCCAAAGATTCGAGCCGCTCCACCGCACCGTGGTAGGCCGCGTCGATCATGGCATCATCCGCGTTGTCAGCGATGATGGCGTTGGCGATGAGTGTGACCCGCTGTTGCCAATGGTCATACGCGGCGAGTTCACCAATGATTGAAATGACAGCATCGGGATATCCGAGATCGTCCTCGGCAACGTCGGGTAGGTGCTCCACTTCGCGAACCACGTCATAGCCGAGGTAGCCGATCAGCCCGCTGTGCAGAGGCGGAAGGCCTTCGATATCAGGTGCTTTGTAGTGATTGAGAAGCAACTCGAGCGCGGCGAGAATGCCCTCGGCGGGATCAATGTCAACCCCGAGATCACCCTCAATGGTTATGTCTCCGTTGCGGGCCACGAGAGTTCCCAGCGGACGGCGACCAACAAAGGACCAGCGGCTCCAACGGTCACCACCGTCCACGGACTCAAGCAGAAACCCCTCGTCTTCGCCAACTACCCTGCAAAAGGCACTCACCGGGGTGGAGAGGTCAGCCAGCACGTCACGCCATACGGGAACCATGCGATGCGACCGCGCCAACGAGCGGAACTCTTCGAGATCGGGGCGTACGGTCATCGAATCAGCCGTAGGTGAGCGAATCCGGGTCGGTCACGGTGCGGTAGTAACACGTCTGGCGGGTATTGCCATTTTCGTCTTTGGTGTGGCACACGCCTGTGCCTGCTTTGCGGACGCGATACAGGAGGCTGTTTTGTTCGCAGTTGACTTTCACGTCGACAAGGTCGAGCAAGTCTCCACTCGTCGCTCCCTTGTGCCAGAGTTCTTGGCGCGACGTGGAGTAGAGCACAGCGGACTTTCGTTCAAGGGTTGCCCGGTACGCATCTTCGTTTGCGTAACCGATGAACAAGACGTCGCCAGAATCGGCGTCTTGAAGCACCACAGGCACGACTTGATGTCCAGCCCGCCCGATCTTGGCGACCTTGTCGAAATCGAGTTCGACCGATAGCCCCTCTTCAGGGGCGACTCCATCAAAAGACACGCTCATAGCCGCCTAGCTTACGTGCCAAGCCCTCGACCCCCGTAGAGTTTCCGCCATGACTGAAACCTCCGTTGGCTCCGAACTTGCCCACATTGACGCAGTGGGGCTCGCCGAACTCGTGCGGACTGGCCAAATCAGCCCCCGCGAGTTGATCGACGACACCATTGATCGCATCGAGCGAATCGATCCGCAGATCAACGCGGTGATCCACCCGAGCTTCGAGAAAGCCCGAGCCATCGCCGATTCCGAACTCCCCGACGGACCCTTCCGCGGAGTTCCGATGCTGTTGAAAGACCTCTGGCCGTGCTCTGAGGGCGACCCGTTTCATCAGGGTGTACTCGGCCTCAAGAATGCCGGACACACGGCCTCCTTCGACGCCAACATCACCACGGCCTACCGACGGGCCGGCTTTGTGCTGTGCGGCCGCACCAACAGCCCCGAGATGGGGCTGGCAGCCACCACCGAACCACTGTCCTATGGCGCTACCCGTAACCCTTGGGATCTGTCTCGCAGCCCGGGAGGTTCATCGGGAGGTGCCGCGGCCGCGGTCGCCGCAGGAATGCTCCCGGCCGCCAACGCCAGCGACGGAGGCGGATCCATCCGGATTCCGTCCGCCATGTGCGGTCTGGTCGGCCTCAAACCGAGTCGGGGACGTCTCTCTCAGGGTCCACACAACGACGAGTGGAGCAACAGCGTGCAACATGTTGTGTGCCACACCGTGCGTGACAGCGCGGCAATTCTGGACGCAACTGCAGGACCGTTCCCCGGGGACGGTGTGATCGCCCCCGCTCCCCCGACCCCGTATGCGGAGATGATCAACCAGGCTCCAGCAAGGTTGCGGATCGGCATGCTGGCCGATTCGATCCGCAGCGGAGTCGCCATTGACCCTGAAGTGGCTCTTGCGGTACAAGCAACCGCGGCTCTACTTGAACGACTGGGCCGCAGCGTGGACGACGACTCACCCGCGGCACTGCACGACGAGGAGTTGATCGGCTCGTTCGGTCCCGGTTGGGCCGTGGGGGTGGCCCATTCGTTGGACAAGTTCGGAGAGTGGCTCGGCCGGGACATCACCGCGGATGATGTCGAGCCCATGACCTGGCGACTGGCCGAACGTGGGCGTCAAATGGGAGCACTGGAGTTGACGCGTAGCAGCGCCGCGATGATGAGGTTCCGCCGCTTGATGGCCCAGTGGTGGGCCGACGGGCACGACCTGTTGTTGACTCCAACCTGCCTGCGACCGCCGGCGAAGCTCGGCGAGATGTCGGCCACGGCTCCCGACCCCAAGGCAGCTGTTCTCACCACTCTGGCGTATTCGACCCTTACCGCCCCGTTCAACACCACCGGTCAACCTGCGATCTCGCTTCCGCTCGCCCGCACGAGTACCGGGCTACCGATCGGTATCCAGTTGGTCGCCGCCTACGGCAAGGAGCACCTGCTGCTACAGATCGCCCGCCAACTTGAACTCGAAGTCCGCTGGGCCGACCAGCGCAGCCCACTGCACCCCTGAAGCCGCTAGGTTCTAGCTGCTAGCCTTCTGCGATGGTCAGACGGGTTGCCTTTGTCGCGTTTTTTCTGGGTGGGTTTATTGGTTCCTGTCTCGCCTGCCGCGGGCGTGGCCGGTTACGCCGATGTTGCGCCAGATCGGTATTTCACCGCGCCGATCCAGTGGATGGTCGACAACGGCATCGTCGATGCAGACCAACAAGGGTGTTTCGCGCCTGACAGCCCAGCCAACCGGGGCGACACGGCGTTGTACATATGGCGTATGGCAGACCGGCCGGAACCAACCGTTGAGCACCCCTTCGGTGACGTCACCGCCGAGGAACTCAACAAAGCCGTTTCGTGGATGTACTCAGAGGGCGTCACAACCGGAAAACCGATTTACGGAGGTCCCGTCTTTGCACCAGACGACTCGCTCACCCGCGCAGAGGTCGCAACCTTTCTACATCGTCTTCAAGGCGGTCCAGCACCCGGCGACCACCCGTTCACAGACATCACCAGCGAGTGGCAACAACAGCCGGTTGCTTGGTTGTACAACCAAGGCATCACCACCGGCACCAGTCCCACTACGTTCGACCCCAACGAGCCCGTCACGCGTGGCCAGCTAGCCACTTTCCTCTACCGCTACAAGGGCGAGCCGTCCGTCATCGTCAACCCCGACGACGGTAGCTGCAATCTGCAGCTCTCATCTGGCCACGATCATGCTTGCGCGCTGGACAACAACGGGGTCATCGAATGTTGGGGTGACAACCGATCAGGGCAGACCAGAGTCCCTCGCGGTCAATACTCTCAAGTCTCCGCGGGCGGCTATCACACATGCGCTCTCGACGTCGACAGCTATCTCGACTGCTGGGGTAGCGACTCCGACGGTCAATCCAAAGCACCTGACGGCCAATTCACAAGCGTCGCGGCGGGCGGCAATCATTCCTGCGCGATCCGCACCGACTACACGGTCGAATGCTGGGGTGACAACAGCGTAGGACAATCCAGCGCTCCTGAAGGCCGATTCCGCACAGTCACCTCGGGCTTCGACCACTCCTGTGGGATCCGCACCAACGGCACCGTCACATGTTGGGGTGGTGGCGACGACAGTAACGGTGGCGCAGCTCCCCATGCGGGAGAATTCGCCGATATCAGTGCAGGTTGGACTCATGCATGTGGGATCCGTACCAATGGCACGATCAAGTGCTGGGGTCGCAATTTCTTGGACCAAACGGACTCGCCGAACGGACGCTTCAAGACAGTCAGTGCAGGTTTCGATCATTCTTGTGCACTCGGCGCCGACGGCAATATCGAATGCTGGGGTGCAGGCAACCCGGGACAGATTGACGCTCCTGAAGGAGAGTTCAAAGCGGTCTCCGCAGGTCGTTATCATTCGTGTGGAATACGCAGCAACGGTGCGATCCAATGCTGGGGAGGAGGCGACCAAGGCCAGACGGACGCACCCGATGGTCGATTCAATGCCGTGGTCGCAGGTCGTTTCCACGCCTGCGGGGTGCGCGTCGATGGTTCTGTTGAGTGCTGGGGAAGCAACCATTTCGGGCAGAGCGAATCGCCCGACGGACACTTCACCGGCATCAGTGCTGCGGGCGAACATTCCTGCGCGATACGCGCCGACGGTTATCCTGAGTGCTGGGGAGATGACTTCTGGCGGCAAAGTAGTCCGCCCAATGAACAATTCGACACGCTCACGGGATACTCGCGACACTCCTGTGGACTGCGCACCAACGGCGCTATCGAATGCTGGGGTTACAACCGAGTCGGGCAGTCCAGTCCGCCCCACGGACAATTCTCGGTCGTTTCCGCGGGCCGTTACCACTCGTGCGGACTGCGTATTGAAGGCTCGATCGAATGCTGGGGTGACAACCTCTATGAGCAGTCCGACGCACCCGACGGACACTTCACCAACGTCACAGCCGGCTGGGTCCATTCGTGCGGTCTCCGCAACGACGGCACAGCCAAATGCTGGGGTCGGGACTTCCATGGGGAAGTCGCTTCTGCTCCGAGTGGACAGTACACCACCATCTCCGCAGGCAACAATTTTACTTGCGGGCTTCGCAACGACAGCACGATCAAATGCTGGGGTGACAACTTCTACGGGCAGACCGACGCGCCCGAAGGGGAGTTCGCCGCTATCACTTCGCGCTGGGATTATTCCTGCGGATTGCGAATCGACGGCACCGTCGAATGCTGGGGTGGCGTAGTTCCCGTCACTACCCACTGGCCCCGCTGAAGCGAAGCACGATCAGGTTGGATCAGAGGTAGAGGCCGGTGGAGCCCTCGTCGAGGCGCTCGGCTGCAACTGCGTGGATGTCCCGTTCACGCAAGATGATGTAGTCACAACCGCGGACCTCGACCTCATATCGGTCCTCGGGGTTGAACAACACCTGATCACCCGTCTCGAGGTTGCGAACATTCGGGCCCACGGCCACGACCGCAGCCCACGACAAGCGCTTGCCGACCTGCGCGGTCGCCGGGATCAGGATTCCTCCCGATGAGCGGCGCTCTCCCTCCGCCTCGCCGAGCGATACCAGGATACGGTCATTGAGCATCTTGACCGGAAGCCCGTCGTCGCCTGAGAGGTCACCGTTCTGCTTCGCATTTGTTGCCACAGAGTTACGCTAGCGGTCAACCCTGGCGATAAACGCCGCCTGCCAGTCGAAGATCAGTTCGGGGGGCGCACCGTTACGTTGTTGGCGGCCAGTACTCGCTTGGCGTCCGCGACGGTGTGCTCACCGAAATGAAAGATGCTGGCTGCCAACACCGCGTCTGCACCACCCTCAGTCACCCCTTCGACCATGTGTTGCAGCGTCCCCACACCGCCACTGGCGATCACGGGAATGTCCACTGCGCTAGTGACAGCCGAGGTGAGCGGAATGTCGAATCCGTCCTTGGTGCCGTCGGTGTCCATCGAGGTGAGCAGAATCTCACCGGCTCCAAGGCGTTGTACCTCCCGGGCCCACTCGAGTGCGTCGATGCCGGTGCGGGTCCTTCCCCCATGTGTGTAGACCTCGAAAGCGTCATCGCTGCCGTCCACACGGCGGGCGTCGATGGCGACAACACAACATTGCGCTCCGAACTCTTTGCTGATCTCGGTCACCAACACCGGTCGCTTTATCGCCCCGGTCATGACGCTCACCTTGTCGGCACCAGCCATCAGCAATCGACGAGCATCGTCAACGGTGCGGATCCCGCCACCAATGGTGAAAGGGATGAAGACCTGCTCAGCAACCGCCCGAGCCATCTGCACCGTCGTATCGCGTTGGTCTGAAGAAGCGGTTATATCCAAAAACACCAATTCATCGGCGCCTTGGGCGTCATAGGCAGCAGCGAGTTCAACAGGATCACCCGCGTCACGGATGTCCACAAAGTTGACGCCCTTCACCACCCTCCCGGCATCCACATCGAGGCACGGGACAACCCGGATCGCCCGCACAGTCACGAACGAGCACCCAATGCTGCAACTGCAGTGGCGACATCAACACGGCCCTCATAGAGCGCCCTCCCGGCTATCGCACCGCTGAGCCGGCGACCCTTGACCTCAACGCGGTCGAGTTTGAGAAGGTCGTCGAGGTTGCCTACTCCCCCACTGGCAATCACATCGGTTTTTGTCACTCCGAGGATCTCTGTGAGCCCGACGATATCGGGTCCGCTAAGGGTCCCGTCTCGGCGAATATCGGTGACCACGAATGCATCAACGCTGGTGTCGGCAAACGAACGAGCGACCTCAGCCACCGTTCGACCGGAGCCAACGAGCCAGCCGTCTGTAGCCACTTCCCCCGACTTGGCGTCAAGACCTATTGCAATCCGGAATTGTTGTGCCAACGTGACCACAACTTCAGGATCCTTGAGAGCTGCGGTTCCGATCACGACCCGCTCTACACCAGCATCAAAAAGTGCCTGTGCCGCCTCCACACTGCGAACTCCTCCACCTGTCTGAACCAGCACCGGCACAGCTTTAGCGATCGCCTCGACTATCTCGCGGTTCTCGGGGTTACCGGTGCGCGCGGCATCGAGATCAACGACATGAATCCACCGGGCTCCCGCTTCTACAAAGTCAAGCGCCTGCGCGACCGGATCGTCGCCGTACACAGTCTGGAGGGCAAAGTCGCCCTGACGCAGACGTACACATTTGCCCGCACAAAGATCAATAGCCGGATAGAGATCCATCAGGCCGCAACTTTCGCCGCGTCGCTTGCGTAAGCGACGAAGTTCGACAAGATACGCAGCCCTGTAGCTCCCGATTTTTCGGGGTGGAACTGGGCCGCCCAGACGTTGTCGCGGGCTACAGCAGCCGTGACCGGTCCGCCATAGTCGCAGGTGGCGATCACTTCCTCACCACCATCGGCTGCGTAGGAATGAACGAAGTAGACCCACGCGTCGTCGCCGAGGTCGTTCAACATCGGATGTTCTTTGTGATAGGTGAGCTTGTTCCACTGGATCTGCGGCCGCTTCACGGTGTCGGGCAACAGCCGCACCATCTGCGGGAAAACACCGAGACCGTCAACCTCCGGGGCTTCTGAAGAACCAGCGAACAACATTTGCATGCCGATGCAGATACCAAAAAATGGGACGCCAGCGTCGATGCGATCCAGCGCGACTTCGTCTAGACCCGCATCTCTCAGGGCCTTCATACAAGGGCCGAACGCACCAACGCCCGGAAGCACAACACCGCAGGCATCGCTGATCAGCCCACGATCGGCGGTGAGCCTGGTGTCGGCACCCACATGAGAAAATCCCTTGTGGGCCGAATGTAGATTGCCAATGCCGTAATCAAGCACCGCTAACAGTGGTCGGTCACCAGCCACAGCCTCAGCGGTGGCGTTCACAGCACTCATCGTCTACAGCGTGCCTTTGGTCGACGGCAACACGTCTCCCTCGACTTTCACTGCATCGCGCAGGGAACGGGCCACGCCTTTGAACATGGCCTCAACGATGTGGTGGGTGTTCTTACCCCTTCGTCCGACTATATGGAGCGTGACCCCGGCCGATACCACGAAAGCCCGCCAGAACTCCTCCATCAGTTGCGGATCAAAAGGTGGGTCACCGAGGATCTTCTCCCCAGGAAAGTCGACTTCATAGTGGAAAAACGGCCGCCCCGATAGATCAAGCACTATCTCCACGGCGGCCTCGTCGAGCGGCACCACGTTGGAAGCGAAGCGACGTACACCCCGCTTGTCGCCAAGCGCGTCGGCGAAGGTCTCCCCCAGGGCAATACCGACATCTTCCACTGTGTGGTGCGCGTCGATGCTCAAGTCGCCGGTGGCCTTGATGTCGAGGTCGAACGAACCGTGCCGACCGAGTTGGTCGAGCATGTGATCAAAGAAAGGCAAACCGGTCGCGATGTCGGTGTCACCACGGCCGTCAAGAGCCATCGTGATCTCAATCGCCGTTTCTTTGGTGACACGGCTCGTGACACCGGTCCTCTCAGAACTTGCTGTAGGACTAGTCATGTGAGCACCTCTCGTAAGGCTTCTAGGAATCGATCATTCTCTCGGGGGGTGCCGACGGTTACGCGGAGACACCCTTCGAGGCGAGGCCATGAGGCACAGTTGCGAACCAACACGGAGCGGTCAACCAATTTTTGCCATACCACCTCACCGGAAATCTCCGCGGGGCGAATCAACACAAAGTTCGCGCCGCTAGGCCAGACCTCGACGGGTAAAGCGTTCAACTCCGCCACCAGCCGCTCCCGCTCAGCCACAAGTTTCTGGACCCGTTGCTGCATGGCGTCGAGGTAGTCGAGCGCCACGGTGCCGACAATCTGAGTCATGGCGTCGAGATGATACGGCAGAACCACTTTCTCAAGTTCGCTGACGAGCCATTCCGGGCCCACAAGATAGCCGAGTCGAGCCCCGGCCATAGCCCAAGTCTTGGAGTAAGTGCGGGTAACTACCAAAGGCACTTCATCGCCGAGCAACGACATTGCGCTCTGCGCGTTGAACTGCCCATATGCCTCATCGATACACAAGAGCCCCCCAACACCGGAGACAAGTTCAAGTACTTCACTCACAACAGCCGGGTCATCCACCACCCCCGTGGGACTATTGGGAGAACACAGAAGAGTCACATCAGGTCGGTGCGACTGAACGACGCGCCGCGCTTCATCAATATCGAGGACAAAACCCGGCCCTCGCTCACCGGTTACCACAGCAGTCCCCGTGACGCGACTCAGGTGAGAATGCAGCGCGTAGGTCGGTTCGAAAACCGCGGCTGTTCGTCCCGCACCTCCGTACGTCAACAGCAACGTCTGCAACACCTCATTGGATCCGTTGGCTGCAAACACCTGCTCTGGAGCAACCTCGTGGAGTTCTCCAATGCGCGTCCGCAACCTCATGGCGGAGCGATCCGGATATCGGTGCCAACCGAGGTGACCCAAAGCCTCTGCCACAGCAGCACGAAACTCTGCGGGAGGTGGCTCGGGACTCTCGTTGGTGTTGAGGCGGACCTCAACCTCCAGTTGTGGTGAATGGTAACCCTGCATCAGAGCTACAGATTCACGCGGGGCTACTCGAGGGTTCACGATCGCGCCTCCTGGCGGATCCGAATTGAGGCCGCGTGGGCATCAAGTCCCTCCGCACCTGCCAACGCAAGCACGTGATCACCGAGCATTGCGAACCCTTCTGCGTCAGCGGTCACGATGTGGATGTCCTTCATGAAATCGCGAACCGTCAACGAGCTAGCGAAACGAGCCGTGCCGCTGGTAGGAAGCACATGGGAGGGTCCGGCCACATAATCGCCTAGCGATGCGGGTGTCCATGCACCACAGAACACTGCGCCCGCGTCACGCACCAAGCCGAGCAGAGCTTGGGGATCAGCGGTCTGAAGTTCAAGATGTTCGGGTGCAATGTGGTTGGACACCGCCATTGCTTGTGATGGGCCGGAACACAGTACTGCGTAGCCCGAACTGGCCAGGGTCGACTCAATATCGCTGCGACGCGGAGCCTGGCTTGCTAGCCGTTCAACCGCGGCTGTCACTTCATCGGCGAAATTCTCGTCCCAAGTGACTAACCAAGCCAGCCCATCAGGGCCGTGTTCTGCCTGAACGATCAGATCGATCGCGGCGAACTCGCTGGGAGCGGAACCATCGGCTACCACTACCACTTCGGAAGGACCCGCAAACGACGATGGAACGCCAACCACACCAGCGACTTCTTGCTTGGCGACTGCCACATACGCATTACCGGGACCAACGATCACGTCAACGGCACGAATTGTCTCAGTTCCGTAGGCCAACGCCCCGATCGCCTGAGCGCCTCCGATAGCAAAAACTTCGTCCACACCAGCCACTGCTGCAGCAGCCAAGGTGACGTCGGGGACACTGCCGTCTGAGTCCGGCGGCACGCAGACGACCACTTCTTCCACACCGGCGACGCGGGCGACAATCGCAGTCATCAGCACCGTCGATGGGTACGCAGCTCGACCACCGGGGACATAGCAACCTGCGCGTCTCACCGGGTGGTGCCTGCCTGCTATCACTACACCAGCGCCTGCAACGTCCACATCCTCGGGCATCTGGGCCTGGTGATAGACGGCGATTCGCTGTGCCGCGGCTTCCAACGCAGTTCGCACTAGCGGATCGATTCGATCCAGCGCCGCAGCAATATCGGAGGACTCCACAGCCGCTGAGTCAAGTTTCACGCCGTCGAACTGCTCCGTGAACTCGCGGATCGCGCTGTCTCCTCGGTCCCGCACCCCTTGCAGAATTTCGCGCACCACAGCAACAGGCCCATCAGTCCGCACTTCGGGCCGCGGCAAGCAATCTGCGACGTCACCGTCGAAATCGCGAAGATCGATTCGTGTTAGCACGACAACACGCTACCGGTCGTGGTGGGGCGCTCAGGTGCAATTACGGGCAGACTGCCACGATGGATTCTGACGCAGCCGAACTCTCCTCTCTCACCACAGTGGTATCTGATGTCGCTGAACGCATAGCCGAGATGGCGAATCGTCGTGGAGCCGACCCCGACGATCCAATTTTGGCACGGCTTCACGAGATTGAACGGACTCTTGTCACAGTCGGACGCAGACTGCGCTCCACAGCTCGCGACCTCGGTTGAAAACGCGCTGGACCAGAACAGCCACAAAAAGAACTGCGGTGGCCTCCGTGCACGGAGGCCACCGCATGGCGACACAGGGCGGCGGGATCCCTCGTATCGCCGAGTCGGCCAAGCGGCGGGTGCTCGGCCGGACTGCCAATATAGCGTTTCTGCTTTGGCAATGTAGCGCTGTTTCTATAGAAATCAGGTACCAAAATCACTTCATAGGTGGCTCGACGGGCAGAAATCGTTGAGAACGCAATCCTCGCATCGTGGTCTTCGAGCGATGCACACGCGACGCCCATGAAGGATCAGGCGCAAACTGAAATCGCCCCGTTGAGATGCTGGCACCATCGGGTTGAGTTCAAGCTCAATCTTTACTGGATCGGTCTCTTGGGTGATTCCCAATAGGTTCGAGAGACGGGTGACGTGCGTGTCCACCGGAAGTCCCGGCTGCCCAAGGGCGACACTTCGAACGACATTGGCGGTCTTGCGTCCCACGCCAGGGAGACGTACCAGGTCCTTCATGGCCGCCGGTACCTCGCCGTCATACTCGTCGACCAAGATCCGCGCCATTCTCACAAGGCTCTTCGACTTCTGGCGGAACAACCCGATAGTGCTGACGTAGGGTTCGACCTCGCTGGAGTCCACCTCAGCGAGCGCCCACGGATCTGGGAAACGGGCAAACAACGTCGGTGTCGCCTTGTTTACTCCGACATCAGTTGCCTGAGCCGACAGAATCGTCGCCACCAAGAGTTCAAATGGGTTCCGGTGGTCAAGTTCACACTCCGCATCGGGATATTCAAGGGTCAGGCGCTCATTTGTGACACGAGCGCGGCCCTTCGGTGATCGTGGCTTGGCCATAGTCCGAAGCTACGCTAACGCGGTGACGTTGACCATCGAGGGACCGAAGCCGGGTGAGTTCCGATGGTTGCTGGCCGTCTCGCAGGATCGACACGAATTCGATCTCCATGCAGCGCTTACCGAATGGCTCCCCCGGCACCGAGGGGAACCCGTTCAACTCTGGTTGCGTGAGGTTGACGAACCAAGCCACGCGATAGCTACAGAGTTGGGATTTGTGGCCTACCGCGATCTCTGGCAGTTGCGTTGCGAGCTCCCGAACAGCGCATCGGGCCTCGACACAAGGGCCTTCAATGAACGAGATATCGACGCCTTCGTGGCGGTCAACAATCGGGCTTTCGATTGGCATCCCGAACAGAACGGGCTTACCGCCGATACGGTTCGCCAAACCATGGCTGAACCCTGGTTCGATGCCGATGGCTTCAGGTTGCTGCACGACGATGAGGGCAGGTTGATCGGTTTTTGTTGGACCAAGATCCATAGAGACACCGATCCCGAATTCGGCGAGATCTATGCGATCGCAGTTGACCCCGACTATCACGGCCAGGGTCTGGGCAAACCCATGACGCTGGCTGGCCTTGAATGGCTGAGCGCGCGGGGGCTGAGGGTCGGGATGCTCTACGTGGAGTCCGACAACCATGCAGCCAACGCCACTTACGCGACCATCGGGTTCAGCCGTCACCACACTGACCGCGCCTACCGGCTCACGAGCTGACGGTGTTGTGAGGATCGACCCCGAGAACCTGCCCGAAGGTGACGACAAGCGCGACGCTGTTCGGTCGCTTTTTGACCGTATCGCCGGGCGATACGACATGGTCAACCGCGTGATCACCTTTGGACTTGATGTCCGCTGGCGACGCAACGCAGTGTCCGCCCTTGATCTCAGCGCCGGATCGATCGTGCTTGACTTGGCCTGCGGCACTGGCGACTTCTGCCGCGAAACGTCGCGGGCAGGAATGGTGCCAATCGGCGTCGATCTTTCGATGGGCATGTTGGTTGCAGCTCGTACCGACGCGCCGCTGGTACAGGGCGACGTGCTGGCACTTCCTATCTCGAAGAGGGCAGTCGACGGAGCGGTGTGCGGGTTCGCGTTGCGCAACCTCGTAGAACTACCCGCTTTCTTTGCCGAGTTGGCTCGCGTGATCCGCCCCGGCGGAAGAATCTCTTTATTGGATGCGGCCGAGCCCGAAAAAAAAGTCCTGCGCTGGGGTCACCGGATCTACTTCCAAAGGGTCGTGCCTCGCATCGGAGGACTGCTCTCGGACCGAACGGCCTACACCTACCTGCCAAGATCTTTGGCATACATACCCGGGTGGTCCGACCTGAAACGGCAGCTGTTCGCTGCCGGATTTGTCGACATTGAACGGCAGGTCTTCGTCGGCGCCCATCTGATTACCGCGACCCGCGAGGGCTAGAGTCCGCACATGCGTCATCACGGTGTGCACCATGTTTCGATCAATGTTGACGATGTGGAGACGAACCGCGTGTTCTATGTCGACGTCTTGGGTTTTGATCCGATCGACCGGCCAGATCTAGGTATCGGAGCTTGTTGGTTGCAGATGGGTCCCCAAGAACTCCACCTGGTCGAACTTCCCGTGCCATCGACAGCAGGGCCCCACTTTGCGCTCAAGGTTGACGACATCGAACAGGCCGCGGCGGAGTTGAGCGCCAAAGGCGTCGAGATCAGCGCCATTTTCGATATTGCCGGCGTCTGTCGCCAAGCCTTCTTTCATGATCCCGCCGGCAACCAGATCGAACTCAACCAGCGAGCCGCCCCAGCCAGTCAGGGTTTAGCCAGATAGGGCGATCCCAAGTGCCATGGCCAACCCAGCAATGAGCTGTACTCGACCGGTGGCGGCCAACACCGCGATGAGTTCCGACCCCGTCGCTTGGCGACGAATCGATCCGATGGCGTGAACCGCGAACGGAAGACCCACCAGAGCGGCCACCGCGAAGCGGCCCGTCAGCACGGTGATCAACACGGCGATCAACATCGCCGCGGCCTGAATGGCTACAAAAAGGTGGCGAGTACGAGTATCGCCTAGTCGAACCGCCAAGGTGATTTTGCCAGCGTTTTCGTCGCCGCGGATGTCACGGAGATTGTTGATCACCAACAGTGCTGTAGCCCACAGCCCAACCACCACCGAGGAGCTCGCCGCCAATCCGTCAATGTTCTCCTGCAGCACGTAGTTTGTGCCGATGGTTGCTACCAACCCGAAGAACACGAACACGAATACTTCGCCAAGGCCACGGTATCCGTAGGGGCGGGGTCCACCGGTGTAGGTCCACGCCGCAACCAGACAGAAAATACCGACCACGAACAGTTCAGGACCGACCGCCAGCGCCAACAGCGTGCCGAATACCCCGGCGACCGCGAATGCCCCGACAGCAGCCCGCTTCACACGGGCCGGACTTACCGACCCCGAACCAACCAAGCGCACAGGCCCGCGGCGACTGCTGCCATCGGTACCTCGAATCCCGTCTGAGTAGTCGTTGGCGAAGTTAACCCCCACTTGCAGCGCCAACGCCACCGCCAGTGCCGCACCGGCCCGCCACCATTGAGTCTCGTTGCTGTGACCCACCGCCACCCCAGCCCCGACAGCCACCGGCACGATTGCCGCCACCAGCGTGCGCGGGCGCGCCCCAGACAACCACAGCGCTAACCCCGCACTCTTTGAGGGCTCAACAGCGGCGTTCATCGCCGTTCCAAGTAGTCGCCAACCGTACGGACAAGCAGATCGTGCTCAACGGCATGTACTCGAGCCTCAAGGCTCTCGCGGTCGTCGTCAGGTTGAATTGGCACAACTTGGCTTGCGAGCACTGGACCGTTGTCCACGCCCTCGTCGGGCACCAGATGAACCATCACGCCAGTGTGGTCGAGTCCATCACGCAAATGAGCATTCCAGGCATCATCGATTGCGTGTGCGCCTGGGAACTCGCCTGGAAGCGCCGGGTGCAGGTTCATCACCCGACCTGGGAAATGGTGCAGGAACTCCATTGTGAACAGGTGCATCCAGCCGGCAAGCACGACCAGGTCGGGGCGATGGCTCAAAACCATTGCTGCCAAATCTGCGTCGAAACGGCGACGCCCGTCGGCGGGGTCATCATGGCTGTCCAAGTAGGGTCGCAGACCAAAGAATGCTGTCTCGATGTTGTTTGTTGCGGCCCGTTTTTGTGCATATGCGCTGCGGCGATTCACGATGACCGCGACGATTTCGGCGTCAAGACGCCCGTCTTCAACCGCATCGAGCAGCGCCTGAAGATTCGACCCGGCACCAGAGGCGAGGACCACAATGCGTGGTGTCAACGCCAATCCTCAACAAGGCGAACCCTCTCGGAGTCATCGCTCAAAACCAAATGCCCAACCGTGGCTAACCCAAGTTCGTTGATCAACTGTTGCTGAGACTGATCAACGACCACAATCATGCCGATTCCCATGTTCCACACACGAAAAGCCTCGTCATTAGGCAATTCGGCCCACTCCACCAATGTCGAGAAGGACCGGGGAACCTCCCAGGAGCCAAGATCAATTCGAGCGCTCAGATCATCAGGCAGGACTCGTGGAAGGTTCTCGATCACTCCGCCGCCGGTGATATGGGCCAGTGCTTTGGGCTCAACCCCACGTTGTTGCAAGCAAACAATATCGCTGAGATAGCACCGATGCGGGGCGAGCAAAAACTCGAGCATCTCCTCGTCGGCTTGATAGCGCTCAAGCAACAGCCGAATGAGCGAATATCCATTGGTGTGGGGGCCAACACTGGTTAAGCCCACGAGTAGATCACCTTCGCCCAGATGCTCGGTTTGAGGCCACAGCGCATCTCGATCAACGACCCCGACGATTGTGCCCGCGATATCGGTCGCCCCGGGCATATAAACGCCGGGCATCTCAGCCGTTTCACCGCCTAGTAAAGCACAACCAACGGCCTTGCAGGCTTCGCTCATTCCGGTGACGATCTCAAGCACAGTCTCGGGCACCAACGATGCCGTGGCTATGTAGTCGAGAAAAAACAGCGGGCGCGCTCCCTGCACCAAGATGTCGTTGACGCAATGATTCACCAAGTCAACGCCAAGGCCCTTGAAGCGCTGGTAACGGGCCGCTAGTTCCACTTTGGTTCCAACGCCATCGGTGGACGCCACCAACACCTTTCCCGGTCCGAGATCATCGGCAGCGAAGAGTCCGCCGAAGGCTCCGATCTCCGACAGCACTGCCGGTGTTGCAGTGGAAGAGACGGCCTCAGCCAAAAGGCGGACCGTCAGATTTCCGGCGTCGATGTCGACACCGGCGTCGCTATAGCTGGTCATGACCCTCACGGGCGATATCTGAACGGAACTGAGAACCCGCAAATGAGATGGCAGCAACTCCTCGGTAGGCAGCGTCCGATGCTCCAGCAAGTTCAGGCGCTAGGGCGGTTACCGCCAACACCCTCCCTCCCGCGGTGAGCGGCGCTTCGTCGGCTATTGAAGTGGAAGCGTGAAACACCTTGCAACCAAGCCCTGTCGCGGCCTCAAGGCCAGAGATTGGAACCGCGGCACTGCTACTCACCGGGTAACCCTCCGAGGCCATCACGACCGTCACCGCGGCACCGTCGGCCCAGCGAATATCGGTAGTCGACAAATCGCCGGCACAGCATGCCTCGAATATCGCATACAGGTCCGACTCAAGCAGCGGCAACACCACCTGAGTCTCCGGATCGCCGAATCGACAATTGAACTCGATCACTTTCGGCCCCGACTCGGTGAGCATCATGCCCGCATAGAGCACGCCTCGATAAGGGCGACCCTGACGCGCCAGGGCTGCCAGGGTGGGCGCCAAGACCTCGCGACTGACTTGCTCAATCAGTTCGTCCTCAGCAATCGGAGAGGGATGAAAGGCGCCCATTCCACCGGTATTGGGCCCCTCATCGCCCGTCAGCAAAAGTTTGTGGTCCTGCGCGAGAGGCATGATCCGAAAGCCGGTCCCGTCGCAGAAGGCTAGGACCGATACCTCAGTACCGCGGAGGCGTTCCTCAAGCAGAATCTCGTGGCCCGCTTCGCCAAAACGATCCTCAAGCAGCATTGATTCGATCGCTTCGGCAGCTTCGGCCTTGGTTTCGGCGACAATCACTCCCTTGCCGGCGGCCAAACCAGTGGCTTTTATCACCGGCACAGCCGACAAGTCCTCAAGATGGTGAAGCGCCGCTTGCGCGTCGGAAAAGACCGCTGCGTCGCCAGTGGGAATACCGTTTTCGCAAAGAAAGCCCTTGCAATGCGACTTGGAACCCTCAAGTTCCGCAGCCGCCGCGCTGGGACCGAAGGCTGCAATTCCAGCATCGCTGAGTGCATCAACGAGCCCCAAGACCAGCGGATCTTCGGGACCAACCACCACCATCGCCACGGCTTGCGCCCGCGCAAACTCCACAATTCCGGCTACGTCGGTGGGTGCCAGGGCCACGTTGCGGCATCTGTATTCTGTAGCCGTTCCGGCGTTGCCCGGCGCAACGATCACCTCCGAGACCCGAGGCGATTTTGCCAACGACCAAGCAATGGCGTGTTCCCGGCCACCGCCGCCGATGACCAACACCCTCGCCGACATGGGTGCTAATCGCTCCAGACCGATGAGAACTCTTCTTTGGGATTCAGACTGAGTTGCACGAAGCGCATCGACTCAAACGGATACGAGCCGGTGAAGCAGGCGTTGCAGTAGCCGTTGTCAGAACCGAGCGCGCGCATCATCGCTTCAATGGACAAAAAAGCGAGCGAGTCTGCCTCTATGTATTCGCATATCTGCTCGACAGACCGATGAG
Source organism: Candidatus Aldehydirespiratoraceae bacterium (assembly GCA_965249055.1). Classification (GTDB taxonomy): domain Bacteria; phylum Actinomycetota; class Acidimicrobiia; order Acidimicrobiales; family Aldehydirespiratoraceae; genus VXYK01. The sequence goes on from CBDFKX010000002.1 coordinate 2,786,523, forward strand.
CAGCAATAAGTTCGTCCTGACTAGCCATGTCGACACCCATATAACAGGGGCTGATGATCGCCGGACAGGCCACCCGAACGTGCACCTCTGTTGCGCCTGCGTTACGCAACATCTGGACAAGTGGACCCGACGTAGTCCCGCGTACGATCGAATCGTCAACCAGAATCACCCGTTTATCGACCAGAATGTCAGCCAGAGGATTGAACTTCATGGCCACAAGAGCATCTCGCAGTTGCTGTGTCGGTTCAATAAACGTGCGACCCACATAGCGGTTCTTGATGAGTCCCTCGGTGTAAGGGATCCCAGTCTCCTGTGCGAACCCGACCGCGTGCGGAGTGCCCGAATCTGGGACCGACACCACCAAGTCGGCGTCGACTGGTGCTTCTTTGGCCAATTCGCGGCCCAGACGCTGTCTGGTCGAGTGCACCAGGTTGCCATCGCAGATCGAATCAGGACGAGAAAAGTAGATCTGTTCGAGCGTGCACAACGCACGATTCTTTGCAGCCACACCCCTATGTGTCTCAAGACCGGAGTCGCTCAAGCGAACAATCTCTCCCGGAGCGACCTCGCGAACGAACTCCGCTCCAATGGTCGAAAAAGCGCAAGTCTCGGAAGCTAGAACGTGACCACCATCGATTTCACCAATAACCAGCGGTCTCAATCCCCAAGGATCTCGCACCCCGAACACTGCATCACGGGTCAATATTGTGAGCGCATAAGCACCCTCGACGCGCGACATTAGGGTTCTGATCCGCTCCAACCAATCTCCCGACGCCCCAGTGAGCAGGTGAACCATCACCTCGGTGTCGCTAGATGTCTGTAAGCCGACTCCCCGTTCAAGCAGTTCGCGACGAAGCACATGGGCATTGACAAGGTTGCCATTGTGAGCCAGACCCAGCGGGCCATCAAGAGTCTCGATCAGCTGAGGCTGCGCGTTGCGTAGCCCCGAACCGCCGGTCGTCGAATAGCGGGTGTGTCCAATGGCCAGGTCACCGGGAAGTGTCGCCAAGTTCTCCTCTTTGAAGACGCTGGCGACAAGACCCAACCCCTTGTGCACGTGAGCCACCCCGTCTCTGGTGGTCGCAATACCAGCGGCCTCTTGACCACGATGCTGAAGAGTATGGAGAGCAAAAAATGAGAGTCGAGCTGCGTCTGAACCAGAAGTGTGGATTCCAACCACGCCACACTCTTCACGGGGGTCGTCGGCTTGGCTCCGCACAGATATCACCGGTCAGCCAGAGCCTGCCGCAAGGCAACAACTCTATCTAAGAGGCAGTCAGCGTCATCACCAACAGCTGTCATATGGCCCATTTTTCGACCTTTGCGAGCTTCGTGTTTTCCGTAGAGGTGAAGGTAGACATCGCGAGCCGCGAAGACTTGTGACCAATCTGGTTCGCCTTCGAGGAAAAGATCACCAAGAAGTTGCACCATCGCAGCTGGTTTGCAACTCCCGTCGCCAAGTGGCATACCAACCACAGCACGGAGTTGTTGAGCAAACTGACTGGTTGACGCAGCCTCGATAGTGCAGTGCCCCGAGTTGTGTGGGCGAGGAGCAACCTCGTTGACGATCAATCCATCAGCAGCGTCAAACATCTCAACGCACATGACGCCAACTAGGCCCCACTCGTTGGCAATCCGAGCCGCTATGGCGGTGGCTTCGCTCACAGCTTGCGCGCTGAGGTGCGCAGGGGTGATGGTGCTGTCGAGAATGTGGTTGACGTGATGGTTCTCCATCACACCATGGTCCACAACCTCGCCAAGATGAGAACGGGCCACAATCACCGAAATTTCCCGTTCGAAATCCACGACAGACTCGACCACCAAGCGTTGAGACCCCAAGCGCCGCCAAACATCGGCGACTTCATCGATTCGCTCGATCCGTGCCTGTCCTTTGCCGTCGTAGCCGAAGCGCGCAGCCTTGGCAATGACCGGAAAACCGAGTTCTTGGGCCGCAGCGGCAAGCTCTGACTCGCTGCTCGCAGCGCGCCAAGCGGCTACAGCAACTCCCGCTGCGACCAACGCATCCTTTTCTTCGCGGCGATCCTGGGCGGTGGCGATGATCTTGCCGCTGGGACGAACCTCCAGGCCGGCACTCGCTGCTGCGTCGGCGATCCCTACATCAACATTTTCGAATTCCCAGGTGATCACGTCGGATTCTGCGAGTAGGCGCTCGATGGCAACCTCGTCGTCGAAACCAGCAGCGATTTCGATCTCCGCCACCGTGCCGGCAGGGGTGTCCTTGTCTCCACCGGTCAATACAGCTATTCGGTAGCCGTGCTGATGGGCCGCATAAGCCAGCATGCGACCAAGTTGGCCACCACCAACAACACCGATAGTGGATCCGGGCGAGAGCTGTGCCTGCGCACGTGGTTGGTGTGTCTGGGGCGATGTCATGGATCTAGTTCGAGCGCTCGGATACGGGCGGCCTGCTCAGCGCGACGCGAGCGTAGACGATCAGCCAACTCGGGAGTTTCGGTAGCGAGTATCGCTACCGCATACAGTCCTGCGTTGGTTGCTCCGGCTTGACCGATCGCCATCGTCGCCACTGGAACGCCAGCCGGCATCTGCACGATCGACAACAGGGAGTCGATGCCGTTGAGGGTGCGGCTCTTGATGGGCACACCAATGACCGGAGCCAGCGTGTGGGAAGCAACCATTCCAGGAAGATGAGCGGCCCCTCCCGCACCGGCGATAATCACTCGCAAGCCTCGTGACTCGGCATTTCTGGCATATTCGTCCATGAGGTCGGGAGTCCGGTGTGCCGACACCACGCGGCACTCATGGGCCACACCGAAATCGGCCAGAACATCGGCGGCGAATCGCATGGTCTCCCAATCCGAATCGCTGCCCATGATGACGCCTACAAGCGGATCACAGCTCACGCCATCGGACCTTGGCTACTCGATCGGACCTTGGCTACTCGCCCCACGCAGCGAAGTTTCGCATTCCCCGCAACCTCAGTGGCGGACCCTTCAAGAAGACATGTTCGACAGACCTCTACAGTGCCCTGATAGCTGCCTCGATTCGAGGAGCAGCCGGATACTCCGCCGGTGAGAGCGCTGCGGTGGTGAGCAACTCGAAGGCCTCCACGTAAACGTGTGCTGCTCGACTCGCCAGCGCTGAATCAAGCAAGGGGGGCTCTCTCTCACCTCGGTAACCTCGCTCAGCGTAAACGAGCCGGATCACCTCCTTGTCGAGGTTTTCGGGCTCAAGTCCCCCGTCAAGGCGCTGCGCAAGGCTCGACTCACGCCAATATCGCGAACTGTCAGGAGTGTGTACCTCGTCGATTACGGTGAGCTGGTCCTGCTCGTCAAGTCCAAATTCGTACTTGGTGTCGACCAGAATCAACCCTGCGGCCGCGGCTACGGTTCTCCCCCGTTCAAACATCTCGAGTGCAACGGTCCGTACTTCGTCCCAGCGCTGTGCATCAACGAGGCCGTTAGCGACAATGTCTGCTTCGGTGATCGGCGTGTCGTGCTCACCGTCGGCAGCTTTGGTGGTTGGGGTGATGATTACGCTCGGAAGCTGCTCGTTTTTTTCCATTCCATCAGGAAAGGTCATCCCATAAATCTGGCGCTTTCCTGTCGTATATTGAGTCCATAGAGAAGTGGAAGTCGTGCCAGTCAGACGGTCTCTCACTACTACTTCCACCGGCAAGGTCCGACACTTTCGCGCGATGGTGACGTTCGGGTCGGGCACCGCTAAAACGTGCGACGCAACGATGTCGGAGAGTTGGCGAAACCACCATGCTGAAAGTTCAGTGAGGATCTGACCCCGGAAAGGCACGGTTCCCAAGACACGGTCAAAAGCTGATACTCGGTCCGTCGAGACCAGTACCAACCGGTCGTCGAGATCGATGATGTCTCTCACCTTGCCCCGTCGCAGAGGCCCGATATCGGCCAGTGCTGTGGAGTCAAGACCGTCGAAAGGGGCCTCTTGGGCAGGTGCCAGGTCAATCATCATCTGGCCGCCGACACAAGAGCTTCAAACAAAGGAAGTCCCGAAGCACCGGGATCTCCGTTCGGTCGCTGCCAATCGAGCACATGGTCCTCTGGATGGGGCATCAGCCCGACGACCGCACCCGTCTGGTCACAGATCCCGGCTATGTCCGCGGTTGAACCATTGGGGTTTGCAGGGTAGGCACCCGCGGCCGCACGAAGAGAGTGGTCCGCACCTGGTGGTGCCGCTCCACAATCTTGATACCTGAAGGCAACCAAACCCTGAGTCTCCAAGTCGTCGGTTACCGACTCGTCGGCACTCACAAAACGACCCTCGCCGTGTGCAATGGGACAGCGAATGATGGTGCCTCCGATCGATCGCAGCCAGGTGCTGCGAACCGTTGGTTCCACTCGCAACGTAACCCAGCGGCATTCAAACTTGCCGCGAGAATTCTCGGTCAACGTCACTCGGCGGGAGCTGGTTACAGGGTCATCGCCAAGGCCTCCTGGCAACAGTCCAGCCTTTACCAGCACTTGGAAACCGTTGCATATTCCCAGCACGGGCTTTCCCGCAGCTACTACCTCAGACAACTCATGACCGAACCACAATCGCAGCTCTAGAGCGAGTCTCTGCCCGGCGCCGAGCGCGTCACCGTAGGAAAACCCACCAGGAATCAACACCGCAGCATGGTCAGCGACCTTCACTCGGCCTCGGCGCAGTTGATTGACGTGAACGATGCGAGGGCTTCCACCAGCCAGTTCAATCGCCTGCGCGGCATCACCATCACGATTTGTGCCCGAAGCGTGCACTATGAGAATCGGCGGTGCGCTCACGCCCTTGGTCGCCCTGTGAAAGCCGCTACTGCATCCTCAATGGCAGCCACGATGCCATTGCCCGCGTTGGCGTCACCGCTGTCCCCCCCAACACGCAGCGTGATCCGATCATTAGCGGTCACCACGCCGATACGTCGCCCATGAGTACCCAAGACCGCGCCCAGTTCATCACGATCACTGGGGAGCGCGGCCAGCACGAGTCGACCGGGTCCCTCGTTGGTAAGCGCCACAAACCGATCAAGTCCATCGGCGGGGACCGCCACAGCCACGCCGTGTCGCGCGGCAATCGCCATCTCAGCTACGGCAACAGCGACACCTCCATCGCTACAGTCGTGCGCGGCGGTCACCAATCCCGCCATGATGGCGGAATGGACGGCACGATAACGCGGTAACGGGTCATCAAGAGGTCGAGGGACGTCGTTGGCTCCGAGGTCGTAGATGGTGTCGGCCACAGAACCGCCGAGCGAGCCACTCCCCTCCCCAACCAGCCATAGATCGTCGCCAACCGCCATGCCCGCTGAATCGATCGCACTGTTGAGATCGGGAACTAAACCGAGTGCCGAGATCAGCAATGTGGGTGGGATTGCTCGCCCTTCGAACTCGTTGAAAAGGCTGTCCTTACCGGAAATAAACGGCATCGCGTAGCGGCGAGCTCCGTCGGTGCAACCCTGCACAGCGCGGACCAGGCTACCGAGGCGATCGCTTTTGGTCGGGTCTCCCCAACAGAAATTGTCGAGCAGGGCCACCCGGTCGGGGTCGCCGCCGACCGCGACAAGATTCCGGACTGCCTCGTCAAGGGCTAGGAGCGCCATCGCGTAGGGGTCATGCTTTCCGACTCGCGGGCACAGCCCGTTGCTCAACACCGCTGCCAAGGGTGTATGGCGCGTGCCGAGTGGCTTGATCACCGCAGCGTCACCTGGGCCGTCAGCGTTGCGCCCTACCAAGGGACGCACGACGGTCCCTGCGCGCACCTCGTGGTCGTAGCGACGGATAATGTCCTCTTTGCTGGCGACATCGGGATGCGAAAGGAGCCCGAAGAGCATCTGGTCGTCGACAGGAGGCGAATTGATCGTGGTTGAGGGCGGGTCAACCCACGTGGCGGTCATCTCCCGTCGGGGCAACCCGTTGTGTAGGAAGTCCATGGACATATCGATGACCAGGTTGTCGCCATGTCGGACGACTAGGTCACCGGATCCGCTGAAGCTGCCTAGATCGGCCAGTTCCACATCCCAGTCATCACAGAGCTCTTGCAAAGCCGGCAACGATTCAACTGGAACCGCCATGACCATCCGTTCCTGCGCTTCGGAGAGCCAAATCTCCCAGGGTTGCAAGCCTGGATACTTGAGGCGCACACCTTCGAGGTTGATCGCAACGCCCAAGTCTTCCCCCATCTCTCCCACAGCCGAAGAGAAACCTCCCGCTCCACAGTCCGTGATGGCGTTGTACAAACCCAACTCGCAAGCGCGCTGGACCACCTCGATACAACCCTTTTCAGTTATCGGATCACCGATTTGTACCGCCGCACCGACTGAATCAACCGTGGACGCGTCCATGGTTGCCGACGAGAAGGTGGCACCATGGATTCCGTCGCGGCCAACCCTCCCGCCGATGGAGACAACCCGGTCACCAAGTTGAGCCGCGGTGGGATGCGAACCGTTCGCCAACAGTCCCAGCGCACCACAGTAAACCAGTGGGTTACCGATGTATCCCTCATCGTAGATCACCGCGCCGTTGACAGTCGGAAGACCCAGTTTGTTTCCGTAGTCAGCAATTCCCTCAACCACCCCGTCTCTGATTCGGCGGGGATGCAGCACACCTGTGAACAGTCGTTCATCGGGCAGATCAAAAGGGCCGAAACACAACACGTTGGTGCAGGCAATGGGCCGAGCCGAGACCCCCAAGATGTCACGCACCACGCCGCCGATACCGGTATTTGCTCCACCGAAGGGTTCAAGGGCTGACGGGTGATTGTGGGTCTCTACTTTGAAAGCGAGATCAAAGTGTTCATCGAAGGCGACAATCCCCGCGTCATCAACAAATGCTGATCGCAGCCACCATGGATCAAGTTCTTCAGTCACTTCCCGCAGGGCTTGCAGTAGACCGTCGTGGTGAGTCACCGTTTTGTCGCCATCGGTGGTGGTGTGGGTCAATTCGATCGCAGCCCGAAATGTCTTGTGGACGCAGTGCTCAGACCAAGTCTGAGCCAACGTCTCAAGCTCCGCATCGGTAGGGCTCCGGCCGATGTCATCAAAATAACGCTGGATGGCGCGCATCTCCTCCACGTCAAGCGAAAGCAGCCGTTGGGTGCTCAATGTCGCCAGTTCAGAATCGCTCAGGTGGGTGAGCGGCACGGATTCAACCCGCTCGTCAACGGTGGCTTCAGCGATGAACGTAGCCGGCAAAGGGCCTTCACATGACTGCTCGATGGTGTCATTGGCCAGTAGCCGCCTAGTGATGACCGCCACGGCTCTGTCGTCAAGATCTCCAATGAGGTCGTAGCGCACCGCCGTCGAGACTCGCAGATCCGCTATCTGCAGTTGCTGCGCGGCACGCTCAAGTTCTCTCGCTTCGATGTCGGTCACTCCGGGAAGTGCTGCCACCTCGATGGCGCGGCCAACTGCAGCGGGGACATCGTCTATGGAATATTCGGCTACAACAGGATCGACGAGCACCTCACGACAGAGCCGAGCAACATCGTTGCGCGCCAGCCCGTCAACAGCGTCCAGGTGATAGACCCTCGAAACCCGGCAGTCGGTAAGTCCGCTAACGCCAACGAGAGGCGCGGCAGCGACGATGGCTTCGCCTTCTGGGTCGCTATGCGACGTGACAGTGACACGCAGCGCCATGTTTTGACTCGGTGCCCCCTGCGGTTCAGACGGCGGCCTTCTCCAGGACATGGATACCACAGGCCGATCCCAAACCGATGACATGTGCCAGACCAACCTTGGCATCGGGAATTTGGCGGTCTCCCGCTTCACCGCGAAGGTGAGTCGTGACCTCAAACACATTGGCCACGCCAGTCGCCCCAATGGGGTGGCCTTTCGAGATCAAACCACCGGACACGTTGACCGGTGTCGTGCCGTCACGAAACGGGGCACCCGAATCAATGAAGTCACCCGCACCGCCACGCTCACACAGACCGAGGTTGTCGTAGTGGATCAGCTCGGCCGTGGCGAAGCAATCGTGGAGTTCGACCAGGTCAAGGTCTTCTGGACCGACACCAGCGGTTTCGTATGCCTTGGCAGCCGCGTTGCGAGTCAAAGTGTTGACATCGGGTTGTACCTGACTCGATTCGGTGTAGGGGTCTGAGGTCAGCACCGAAGCAGAAACTTTGACCGCGCGCCGACGAAGGTCCACTGGCATGCTCTTGAGCCGTTGACCCGAGATAAGCACGGCTGCGGCCGCCCCATCTCCGGTCGGGCAACACATCAGCAAGGTGTTGGGGTAACTCATTGTCGGCGAAGTCATGATTTCTTCCATGGAGAACTCTTTGCGGTACTGCGCTAACGGGTTGAGCGTGGAATGCAGATGGTTCTTGTAAGCCACTCTGGCGAATTGCTCGAATCCAACACCGTCGTAGTCGTTGGCGTACTCCATCCCTGCCTGAGCGAACACTCCCGGCATGCCTTCTGTACCGATGTAGCCGTCGATACCGGTGACTGCGCCGTAGCGCCCAGAAGGCTCAAAGACCTTCTTTTCTTTCTTGGTGCCCGCGCCTCCCAGCAGACCCATCTTGCCCATCTGCTCAACGCCCACCGCCAAGCCCATATCGGCCTCACCTGCTTTGATCGAGAGGTAGACGGTCCGCAGCGCGGTAGCGCCGGTGGCGCAGGCGTTGGCAACATTGAACACCGGAACACCGGTTTGACCGATCTGCTTTTGGATGCGCTGTCCCATTCCCGTAGACGCATTGAACAGCGACCCTGCAGCGAGCACATCCATGTCATGGATCGTCACGTTGCCGTCGTCAAGTGCAGCCATCGAGGCTTCTGCTGCCAGATCAACCACGTCTTGGTCGGGGTAACGTCCGAATCGGGTCATGTTGGTACCCAAGATCCAGACGCTGTCGTCGCTGATCCTGCTCGCCGACGCTTTCGCTGATTTGTTAGCTGTTGAGTTTTTTGTTGTGGCCATCTGATGTAGTTCTTTCTGTGCGAGTTAGAAGTTCAGGCGGGTTGGTAACCGAAGGCAATCGCTTCGATGCCGTCGTCGTCAGTGCCGATGGGATAGGTGGTGAGTTCTAGCTTCATATTCAGTTGCACCACTTCTGGGCTGGGATCACAATTGACCACATTGGACCTCACAGAGGTGCCGTCTTCAGTTTCGACAATGGCCGACACATACGGGGCAGGAATACCCGGAGCAGCCCGGTGCACGATCGTAAAGGCTTTCAATTTTGCCCCGTTCTTGACCCGGACATTCTTGAACTCTCGCAGGCCGCATTGAGCACACGCATTGCGCCGGTCAAAGAAACGAGCCCCACAGTTTGTGCATTCATTGGCTATGAGGTGGGGATCCGAACCCAACCGCAAATAGCTGACCAGCGGGACTTCAGAGGCCACGCTGATCGCCCTTGAATCTGTACACGCGCTGATATTTCGATCCGCTGATTCTCTGTGGTGTATCTACTTCCATGGAAGCCTCCGATGTGGGGTTTCACGCTCCTGAACGCTGCCGAGGTTAGCTATGCGTCCCTGACGACACCAACTGCGGCTCAGATTCACTCCACACCGATGCTGGCCCACCGCAATCGAGATTCACCATTTGCCGCGGTGGATGACCTCTCTGAGTGGGCGACGGCGCCGCCGCTGGCTGCGTGAAAGTCTGTCGGCGCAACGGTGACCAAGAGCAACCGCTCCTATTGCTCGAAACGACGGGGGCACTCCAAACCGTTCTCGCACCACAGACTCATGGTCGAAGATCCCAAAAAACAGCGCTCCCAGTCCTGCGTCTTGTGCAGCCAACAGGAGCGTCTGCACCGCTGCTCCACCATCGACAAACCAATACGGGACGGGCCACGCGTCCAGCGATTCGCCCAGAGCAGTATGCGCCTTGTCGGGTTCGTTGTATCGATCAAGATAGACCTGCGGGTCAACCCACGGGATAACAATCACTGGGGCACTCAACAGAGAAGGCCACGCAAAAGCGGCGCGGCGGTCGCTGGGCAGGGTGGTGTCCCAATATGCAGACACGTCTGGTGCAGTATCGAGAACCAGCCACTCCAGCGCGGAAGCATTCCCAGCTGAGGGAGCCCGCCGCGCCAGGTCGATCAACTCTTCAACGATTTCAACAGCCACCGGATCGGTTGAAAATGCCCGTGTCATCCGTCGGCGACGGACGATTGCAGCAAACCCGGAGTCGTTCAGAGCAGCTTCTCGAGGTCCTCGGCCATGGCCCAGCCGAAGACGATCAGCGTGTCGCCCGCTGCGGTGTCGAGATCGTCAAGCTGCGCGGTGACCTCTCCGAGTACCTTTTCGGGTTTGGCACTGGCGTGATCGAGTACAACCGGGTGCTTGCCTTGACCGCGGACGGTGAAAGCACGATCTTCATAGCGATTCGGCGCAATGCCGAAGCGCTTGGCTAGCCGACGTCCCCAGGCACGCTCTTCACCGGAAGCCTTGTGGTTTGGGCGAGGAACAATATCGTCGAGAGTCTTGTAGGCATCAAAAGCACCAGCGTCATTGATTTGCGTGCCGACAAGCACGTCTTCGTCTGGGAATGCCAAAACCGAACGTCGGAGCTGATCGGTCATGATGGCCCGAAGAACGGTGTCACGTTTGTTGTTGCGACAAATGTGGGCTGCGCCAATGAGCAGGCTTGGTGTGCCTCCGATTCGCTCAAGTGTGCAATACGAAAATCCTCTGATCTTGCCGCCCTCACTAGCGACCGTGACCAGTACCCACTTCTCACATTGCTTGGACAACAGCCCCACTTCGAAGGCATTGGAAGACGCCGCGCAGAGATCAGCCATCTCGGTGAGTTCGGCATCGCTCACGGCGGTGCAGTCCTTGGTCTCCACTTCGATGGCCATGGCCGCAGCCCCCACTAGTCGTGTACTGGATCCTTGTATTGACTTTTGTCAGGTCGCCCGAACAAACGGGCTATTACAGTCTTAGGCCTTCGCAGCCATTTCGCAACTTCGGAACCTCATACAAGGATCGAATTCGACCCCAAAAGCTCTCGAAGCTCCGCAACTACCCCGTTTCCACGGTCCACCGCGTAGTTATCGGGCAATCGAAGGACCCGCCGATCACTGAGGTGGAGCTCAACGGGACACTCGCCAGGATGAGCTTCCAGAACCGATTTGAGCTCAGCAATCTTCGACTTCTCATGATGAGCGACATCAAGCCGGAGCCGCACCGGCGGGTTCTTGCTCGGCTCCTCAACGATGTCGATCTCCATTGCGAGCAGCTTCGCGGCGTCGTCACTACCGCCACCTCTGCCTCTCGAAGAACGGCCGCTTTCTTTGCGCCCCCGCACCAGAACAATGGCATCGTCGTTCAACTTCGGTCCAAAGTCTTTCATAGCGTTCGGGAAAACCACGACCTCAACTGAACCTTCGAGATCCTCCAGGTCGAACAAGGCCATTAGTTCGCCCTTGTTGGTCCACCGTCTCTGCAGGTTGGTGACCGACCCGCCGATTGTGACTATCGATCGGTCCGGCTCTTCAACCAACGACGAGACCGTTCCTGTGGTTTTGCGGCGGATCTGATCCTCATATCCAAACAGTGGATGATCCGACACATAAAGACCCAACATCTCCCGCTCATGGGCCAACTTCGATTTCTTGTCGAATTCCGTATCCGGAATCTCTGGGCGCTCATCAAAGGTCGGACCTTCGTTGAGATCGCCAAAGAGCGACATCACACCCATGTCATGTTCACGGCGACGCTCCACCGTCATCTCGGTGATCTGCTCGTGAACCTGAAGGAGTCCCTTCCGAGGATGCCCAAGCGAATCGAAGGCTCCGCCCTTGATCAAAGACTCGATAGTGCGCTTGTTGAGAGCTTCGAGACTGATCCTTTCAACCAAGTCCACAAACGACTCGAACGGTCCGTTGGCGTTTCGTTCCTCGAGTACTTTTGCTACGAATCCCTCCCCGACGTTGCGGATAGCCGAGAGTCCAAAAACAATACGCCCCGGTGAGTTGGGACTTGGATTCAGATCGGGCTCCGGCGTGAAATCCGATTCTGAGCGATTGATGTCGGGCACTCCAATGTCGATGCCCATGAGCCGACATTCGTTGAGGTACACCGCAGCCGATTCAAGCCTTGTCTTGACGCTGGTGAGCAGGGCTGAAAGGTACTCGACTGGGTAGTTGGCCTTCAGATAGGCGATCTGATACGCCACGTAGCCATAGCCGTATGAATGGCTCTTGACGAAGGCGTAGTCAGCGAACTTCGCGATGATGTCGAACATCTCGTTGGCCAAAGAAGCGTCGTAACCGTTGTTGACCACGCCAGTGACGAACTTCTCTCGTTCTTGGGCCATCGCTTCGCGGATCTTCTTACCCATCGCCTTACGCAGCGAATCGGCTTCAGCCAGGGTGTAGCCCGCGAACTTCTGTGCCACACGCAAGACGCTTTCCTGATAGATCATCAATCCGTAGGTTTCGCTGAGCAGTTCCTCAGCGTCGGGATGAATGAACTCCACCGGTCGGCGACCGTTCTTTCGATCGGCGTAGTCGTTGTGCATGTTGGCGGCCATCGGCCCCGGCCGGTACAACGCCACCAATGCCGCAACGTCATCAAACGAGGTGGGGGCGAGGGAACGGATCAGCGCCCGCATGGGAGTTGACTCAAGCTGGAAGACCCCGATGGTGTCGCCGCGCCGCAGCAACTCGAAGGTGGCTTCGTCTTGGAGGTCCACCGAGTCGATGTCGATGGACTTTCCTTGAGTTTGACTAATGAGAGTCAGACAATCGGCGATCACATCCAGGTTCCGGAGTCCGAGGAAGTCCATCTTCAATAGACCCAGGCTCTCCACTCCGTGCATTTCGTACTGGGTGACGATTGGCGTTTCCTCGAGTGTCTTCCTTGCCTCTGGTTTGCGCTGGATCGGCAGATAATCGGTGAGAGGCTTGTCTGTGATCACAACCGCGGCAGCGTGAATACCGTCTTGTCTGCGCAGTCCCTCCAGCCCTCTGGCCACGTCTACAACCCGAGCGATATCGGGATCATCGTCCACCATGTCTCGCAAGTCGGCGGCTGCGCGGTAGCCGTCCGCGTATTTGGGGTGCTCCTCAAAGCAGTATTTGAGTGGTGTGTCGCGACCCATCACCAGCGGTGGCATGGCCTTTGCGACCTTGTCGCCCAAACCGTAGGGGTACCCCAACACTCGCGCCGCGTCTCTCACCGCGGCGCGTGCCTTGATCTGTGAGAAAGTAACAATCTGAGCGACGTTGTCGCGTCCGTAAGTATCGGCCGCGTAGCGGATCACGGCGTCGCGGTGGCGTGTCTCGAAGTCCATGTCGATATCGGGCATGGACAGCCGCGAAGGGTTCAGGAATCGCTCGAACAGCAAGTCGTATTTGATAGGGTCCAGATCGGTGATCCTCAGGGCGTATGCAACTGCACAGCCTGCTGCCGACCCCCTTCCGGGACCCACGCGAATGTTGTTCTCGCGTGCAAACCTGATCAGATCCCAGGTGATCAAGAAGTAGGCAGAGAAACCCATGCGGTCGATCACACCGAGTTCATAATCGAGCCGCTCGATGATGTCGGCTCGCAGCTGGGGTCCCCAACGGCGTTTTGCTCCATCGTAGGTGAGGTCGCGCAGGTAGTCAGTGTCTGAAGCGAAGCCCTCAGGCAGCGGAAATTTCGGCAACTTCGGCTGCCCGAACTCAATGTTCACATCAGCTCGCTCGGCGATCCACAGCGTGTTGTCACATGCCGACGGAATCTCGGCAAATAGCCGACGCATCTCAGCCGACGTCTTCAGATAGTGCTGATCACCGTGAAACTTGAAGCGGTCGGTGTCGGATAGCAGAGACCCGGTCTGAACGCACAGCAACGCGTCATGGGCTTCCGCATCATGGGAGTGGGTGTAGTGGCTGTCGTTGGTAGCCACGACCGGGGCATTGATCTTGCGGGCGATTTCCAACAGTTGTGGGTTGGTTCTTTTCTGCTCAGGCATCCCGTGGTCCTGAATCTCAATGAAATAGTTGTCCCTCCCGAAGATGTCCTGGAACCGTGCCGCCTGTTCAAGCGCCAGTTTTTCTTGGCCTTGCATCAACGACTGGAGCACATGGCCACCGAGACATCCACAAGTGGCGATCAGTCCTTCGTGGTATTTTTCGAGCAACTCGAAGTCGGCGCGCGGTTTGTAGTGGTAGCCCGTGAGAAACGCCTGACTGGAAATTTGGATGAGGTTCTTGTACCCAATGTCGTTTTCCGCCAGCAGGATCGCGTGGTAGTAGAGCTTTTGGCCAGAACCGGTGTTGCCACCCGAATCATCGGCGCGACCGGTGCGATTCGGGCGTTCGGCGCGTGACTCGTGGGCTAGGTAGATCTCGCTGCCGATGATCGGTTTTATCCCCGCGTCGTGACAGCCCTGATAGAACTCGAGGACCCCGTACATGTTGCCGTGATCGGTGATCGCCAAGGCAGGCTGGCCGTCAGTTACTGCCGCGTTGATGGCGTCGTCAACACGCGAAGCGCCGTCGAGCATCGAATACTCGGTGTGGACATGTAGGTGGGTGAACGAATCGCCCAATCGGACTCCTTTTCAGGGCTCAAGGATCACAAAACTAGAATCACATATTTGTTATTTCGAACCTACCCCCCATCATCCGATACGTCCACCCTTGACCAGACATTGGCACCCTTGACCAGACATTGGCACCCTAGATCACAGATAAGTTCCGGGCCGTTCGTCGCTGGCGGAGGAAGGACTGCTTTGCGAGGGGCCAATCTGTCCACGCATGGATTGGAGTTGCTGCTGCGCCGCCATTTGCTGGGCAAACAACATCGCCTGCATCCCTTGGACAAGGCCTTCGAGCCACCCGACAAGTTGCGCCTTGGCGATCTGCAACTCAGCGCCCGAAGGCGTGTCATCACTGCCGAAAGGCAGCGCAAGTCGGCCCAGTTCCTCGCGAAGATCGGCAGACAGTGCCACCCCAAGCTCAGCGATAGATGTTTCGTATATGTCTCGCAGACGGTCACGACTGGGTTCGTCAAGGTCGGTTGATCGCACTTCTTCAAGCAATTGCTTCATCATGGTCCCGATGCGCATCACCTTGGCTGGGTGATCGATCGTTTCGTCTATTGTCTCCTCGGATTCTGCGGCCTCAAGGACTTCAGGCCGCTCAAGCAGTTCTGGAGTCTCGCCAGGATTTCCGGAGTTTTTTGGTCTGTCGGACAAACTGTTCTCCTTGGTCAGGTAGTCGAGCGGTCAGCTCGTAAAGGTTAGAACCGGAATTAGCATCTCGTCGGGGGTCAGCGAACCATGACGACCAACAAGTTCGATCTTCGGGCTATCGGCGGGATCGGTGAAATACCAACGATCTTTGGCTACTACAGCAACATCCCCGAGCCGAGAGCGGGCAGCATCTGTCACTTCGGGACCGAACCAACCCCCGTCGATCATCTCGTCGACCGGATAGACCCACCCACGATCAGAATGGGCTGACACCGCAGCGGCCAACAGTTCTCGTTGCCGACCGGGTTCGGCATGAAGCCAACGAAAACGAGCTTCGCCGCTCTGACTTCGGACATGCGCTTTGACCTCCGGGGCAAGTGGGGTCGCGTTCCCGAGACAGTCAACCAATCCGTGGTCCGCCGTGACGACAATGGATGTGCCGCGCGGTAGTGCCATCATCAAATCGGCCACCATTTTGTCGCAAGCAGCCAACTCGGCGTCGTAGAACTCACCAAATCCACGAAGGTGAGCGGTCTTGTCGATGCCGTCGTAGTAGGCGTAGACAAAAGGCTCTCCCGAAGCGATTGCCTGGCGCACCTCTACCGCAATCGCCGGCATTGTCTGCCAGCCGCGGTGACGCACGTCGGCGAGGTGTGCCATCGTGAACCCACTGCGAAGGAACTCGGCATTTAGCACCACAACTGGCCGTTGACCGCAAAAAGCCGGCTCAGGTTGGAACTCGCTTGGGAGAATCCGTTTTCGAGCGTCGCCGCTCGGCGTGCTCCAGCGCAAGGTGTTGAGCACCTCTCCGTTTACGTTGATCCGATACCCGACCACCCCATGGCGGCCCGGTGGGGTTCCTGTCACTAGTGAGGTGAGTGCGGTGGCGGTAGTTGACGGTGCCACCGTCGTGGCAGGTCGTTGGTCCATCGACATCAGAGTCGGTGCCAAGTGAGCTCGCTGTTGCAACTGATTCCAACCGAGTCCATCAAGTACCAACATCACGACGGCGGCACTGTCGAGGACCTCTCCATCGAGTAACGAGGGAGTTGAGTCCGTTCGCTCAAGAAGCGCAGGCACAAGGTCTGCTATGCACCTTCCGCCAAAGGCCGGCAACATCGGTTTGGGGTCGTCCATCCGGTCAAGTCTTACCACGGCGGTGAGGTTCACGTAGGCTCTTGGCATGAGAGTCTCGACCCGAGGTGACTACGCCGCTCGCGCGCTGCTCTCATTGGCGCTGCATACCGAGGATGCCCCGACTTCGGTACGTGAGATCGCCGAACGAACCGCTCTCCCCCAGCCTTACCTTGAACAGATACTGCTTGCGGTCAAGGGAGCTGGAATTGTGCGCTCGAAGAGAGGAGTTGGAGGCGGTTACGTGTTGACCCGGGATCCAACTGAGATTCGTCTGTCGGAGATTGTACGAGCCGTCGACGGACCGATCACTGCAGGCGACTTTTCGGAACCTCACACCGACGGAGCGTGCGACCACGAGGGACAGTGCGTTCTGCTCAGCATTTGGGGTGCCGCCGGTACGCACATGCGTGACTTCTTAGATTCGTTCACTTTGGCCGACATTGCCGCGATGTCGCGGGGTCAAACCCCTTGGCCCGCTCCTGAGGAGTTCTAGGGAGAGCAAAGCTCCAAAGTGCCTACCAGATCGGTGGCCAGAGGCGATTCTAATTCGACGCGTTCGTTGGTGACCGGGTGACGGAAACGGAGTGTGCAGGCATGCAGAAAGGGTCGCTCCAACTCAATACCGGGTCTATGACCGTCGTAGGCTCGATCCCCTACAACCGGATGACCGATAGCTCTCAGATGTACCCGAATCTGGTGGGTGCGTCCCGTCTCAAGCCGACATTCCAGCAGCGATGTTTCACGAGGTCTCAAGAATCGCTCAATGACCTCATAGTGGGTCCGAGCGGGACGCCCTCGATCAATTACCGCCATCCGCGTCGGGTGTCGTGGCGAACGCCCAATAGGAGCGTCGATCGTGCCTCGGTCAGCGTCAAGGTGACCCCAAACGAGTGCTTGATAGATTCGTTCGGGTACGTGAGATGACATCTGGACGACGAGTTGACCGTAGGCCTCAGAAGTTCGGGCGACGACAAGCAACCCGGAAGTCGTTCGATCAAGTCGATGGACGATCCCTGGCCTGTGGGATTGACCAACTGAAGCCAATTCTGGATAACGAGAAAGTAAACCGTTGACCAGTGTCCGGTCTTGATGTCCCGCACCCGGGTGGACCACCAAGTCCGCAGGTTTGTCGACGACGACCACGTGAGCGTCTTCATACACAACAAGAAACTCCACCGTGGGGTCCGCAGCGGGGCGAGGGTCCGTCGGAGCAAGGACTACCGCTTCGATTCTGCTGCCAAACTCGACGCGAGTCGAGCCTGAACTCGCAACAACTCCATCGACGGCCACAGCCCCCTCATCAATCATGCGTGCGGCGACGGACCGGCTCACCTCGACCATCAGTGCAACGACGCGATCAAGCCGTTCATCAGCCAGCGCGGAGGGAATCTCCTCGCTAAGCGTGCGGTCATTACTCAAGGCGGGTCACCCGCTAAGAGGCCGAGCGGATTGATCCCGAAACGGCTGCATCGGGGCGAGGCCGTGGCTCGAGCGGCCTGCCGCGGCCCAAGCGGTCCGTGAGCGCAGCGAACAAGAGCGGAAAAAAACGGGTATCGAGCAATGAGTTGTTTAATCCGCGCATGCTCTGAGTCATCGTCGCTGAAGGCTGCCGACTTTGTATTCAACACGTTCCGCGGCCCAGGGGATCGCGCGGAGGCGTTCCTGTGGAATTCGGAGACCGGAAACGACGCAAATGCCATAAGTGCCAGCAGCAATTCGATCTAGCGCCGCGTCGATTTGATCGACCGCGACTCTTGCCTGAGCCGACAGGGCTAGATCGCGTTCACGCTCCACCGCAAGCGTGTCGCCTTCGCCGCTCTCTTCGTCGAACTGGACATCACCAGGTTCGCGACCCTCGATAAGCGCCTCGGCCTCAGCCCGATAAATCTCTTCAGAGTGGAGGTACTTTGCCCGCTCTACTTGGAGCCGCTGCTTCATCTCATCATTGAATTTCTTGCCGAACGGTGACTTCTCAGCCGCTACTTTCTTCGCCGCTCGCTTCTTGGTTGTGTTCTTCATCGCCGCGGCTTTCTTAGCAGAGGCCTTCTCAGCAGCAGGCTTTGTGGCGGGAGCCTTCTTGGCGGTGCTCTTCATTGCCGCGGCCTTCTTAGCGGTGCTCTTGTTAGCGGTGCTCTTGTTAGCGGTGCTCTTGTTAGCGGTGCTCTTGTTAGCGGTGCTCTTGTTAGCGGTGCTCTTCATTGCCGCGGCCTTCTTAGCAGCAGCCTTCTTAGCTGGAGCCTTCCTAGCAGCGTTTTTTTTCGCAGCGCTTGCTGAACTCTTCTTTGTCGTGGACATACTGCCGGTCCTTCACACCTGTGACCGACGCATGACCGCCTCAGCCAGGCCGCAGTTTAGCGGATGCGCGTGTTGACGAGTTCAGCGACCGCCCAAGAACCAGGGAGACCTTTTCTGGTCCTCATCCTGATTAAAGAACGCTGATAGGGCATCATCGCTATCCATGCGCACGTTGTCTCTCGAAGCCGCTTCTCGAAGCTGAGCTAGAAAAGGCTCCTCTTCGCGCTTGTTTGCCACCGCTGGAGGCAGTTCATCCTCGTCGAACAACTGAGACATGGCTGGACCATTGTCCGTTCGTTCATCAGGCGCAGCTGGTTCGTCAACAGAACGCTGTTCCTCCAAATCAGCAGCCGTCACGAACCGCGGCTGCCCGTGCCCGGAATCAATGGAAGCAACTGAATCATCGCCCTCGATATCGAGAGGTTTGTCACTGTGTAATAAGTCGATCTCATCATCAAATACGGCCGACGCGTCCAGACCGACCTCATCGTCGGGTTTGGCCTCAACGCTCTCGTCTGAGTCGTGTTCAACCTCAAAGACATCCAATTCATCTACCCCGTCATCGGTGTCAAGATCATCCGACTCGCCAACTCTCTCTTCGTCGTCAGCGTCAGAGACATCTGAATCATCAGAGTCGCCAAGAGCGGCATCGGACGTTTCTGCCTCAACCGCGTCACCAAGCTCAGATTCAGCTACTTCGCTTGCTGTCGCAGCGTCCATTCGGAAGGTCTCTGGAGACATCACGAGACCGGTTAGCTTCGACAACGACCTCTCGATCGCTTGGCGTTGTTCACCAACGTGCCGCTCAAGAAGTTCGAGATCCTCTGCCAGCAGGGCGCGATGTGCTGTCAACTCAGCAATCTCTGAGACATACTTGTCGCGCTCTACAGTCGCCGCAGCCGCTTCCCGTTCTCTAACAAGTTTCTCCACGTTGGCAAAGGTCGACTCCGCATACTCATCAGCTTCGCGACGAGTCTGTAGTGCATCAGCGGTTGCGCCAGCGATTGTGGCCTCAGCTTGGCTCTCGGCCTTAGCCACCATTTGCTCGGCTTGTTGACGAGCCTCGGCGAACGCCTCGTCGGCAGCGCTTTGGGCCAGAGCAAGCGTTCGGGCAAGCCCTTCAGGTGTTTGACTCACGTCGGACGCTGGAATTTCTGGCTGAGGGTCGCCGGTTTCGTCCGAGCGGGTCTCGGCAGTCTCAGCGCGCTCGGCCAGAGTGACTATTTCCCTTTGCGCCCATGCAACGGCCTTACTGACCTGGTCAACGTACCCATCAACCTCATCGGGGTCGTAGCCCCGCCAACTCTCGCGAAAACTGACTTGTTGCAAAAGGGAAGACAACTCGTCCATGTTCGGAATTGTAGAACAGAAGAATCCTCGATTCGGGGACGCTACTTTGCAGCCTCTACGATCTGCGGCGCTCGCACCATCGCAAGGCGCAATCTCCGGTCCGCGGCGGCAGTCCAACCAAGTTGGCCGTTAGACGTTAAAGCCCACATCGTCGGGGGAAGCCTCAGCCAGAGATCGCGTAATAACCTCGGGTGGGGTGATGAGAAACACCTGCTCGGCCACCCGTTCCATCTTCCCGCCTAGGGCATAACAGGCGCCACTCGCGAAGTCGAGGAGTCGGCGTCGGGTGCTCCTATCGGCATTCTGCAGGTTCATGATCACTGGCTGCCCTGCTTTAAGCCGCTCACCTATACGTGGTGCCTCTTCGAAGACAGTAGGAGAAGCCGTATGAGGGTTCGATGTCGAAGACCTAGTCGGAGGATCATCCACGATCCGAACTGCGGATGCTCTCGCGATTGGTGAATGAATCCGCCCACCCGTGCCTGCGTCAATCGGCGTAGGATCGACCGGAACGACTGGGCGTACAGGCGGGTCCATAGAATCGGAAGGCACGATCGGACGCACCGTTGCGCTACCAGGACCCTGTCTTGTGTCGTGTGCCGTCGTCGAGACACTGGGAAGCGTCTCTCCCCCAGGTGGAAGCACACCACCCGAAACTCGGTCGTCGTAATGCTCGTATTCCTCGTCTGACCCGAGTCCAAGGTAAAACAGTGCTTTTTTCAACATGCTCAACACCTGCCTTCACATGCAAATGTAGCGCTACCACGCCCACCGGTGGGCAACCGCCACCTAATAAGCGAACCGGGCGCCCCAAACAGATCCTTCATTGGTCAACTATTCGCTTTGTTTGAGGCCGCGGGCCGAACAGATCCGTCCCAATCCGAACCATAGTTGAACCCTCCAGCACCGCGACCTCCAAGTCTGCGGTCATCCCCATCGAGCACTCAGCGAGACCAAGTTGATCAACCAATCCACGAAGAAGAGCGAACCCCGGCCGTGCTTTCTCTGGTGCCCCTATCGGCCCGATTCCCATGAGTCCGATCACGTTGAGTTCAAGTTCGATTAGTCGTGCGACCAATTCGGGGGCTGTCACAGCAGAGCACCCTCGTTTGGTTTGTTCACCTGAAAGATCGACCTGCACCATCACCCGGGCTTGAGGAGACCGCCGCGCCAGTTCCTCACCGAGGTCGAAACGATCAATGGATTGCCATACGTCAACAATAGGAGCCAGTTTGCGGATCTTGTTGCGTTGCAGACCTCCTACGAAATGCACCTGAGGACGATTCTTACAGTGCGCCAACAGCGTCCGATTCTTGTGCAGCAACTCTTGTGCGTAGCTCTCACCAATGTCAGTGCAGCCGGCGCCGATGGCGGCCTCAATGGTGTCCACAGCATGGCCCTTGGTAACTGCCACAACTCGTACATGCTCTCCGTTGACGGCCGACAGACGCTCGCGAATCTGCGATAAGCCTCGCGCAACCGAAGCCCTGTCAGTCATCGCTTCTCCAGCCATGCCACCGTTGCCTGTCGCTGTGGTTCACCGCGCGTGCGGTGTGAGTACCAGCGACTATCGGCCGTGTCGAAAGGCGTAGCGCTATTGCGCGGGCCAACCACTGAGAACGAAGACACACCTGCTTCGCCACATTGCGCCAACACCGCCGCGCGGAGATCCAGCGCGGGTAAGCCATCGTTCGTTGTCGAGCGCACAGAATCACCGGCAACTGACGCAACCAAATCCAGTTCGACCAGCCCAAATCGGTAACCAGCGGGTGAGATGCAGGGGCCCAGCAAGGCGTGGATCTCTTCGCCACCAAAACCGCGTAATGAATCAAACGTTGCCCCAATCACACCTTCCACGATTCCCCGCCAGCCTGCATGCACAAGTCCCACCAGGCTCTCCGAAGCAAGCACCAGCGGCGCACAGTCGGCCGTCTGAACCGATAGCACCGCATCTACACAGTTCGTCACACTTGCATCCGCTGACGCTCCGCATTCTGCTCCGGGTTCATCCACCAGCACAACGTTCGCGCCATGGACCTGCTGCAACCATGTCCAGGCTCCTGGCGCAAGGTAGCCACGCGCCCGAGCCAGCACCTCAGGGTTGCTATGAACGGCATAGTCGCCGTCGCAACGCTCCGAGCAGCGCACCCGGACGACGTGATCGGATCCAGCGGGAAGGGAGCGTTCAATCACGCGCCACCTCTGCTACCTCAAGAAGGATGGAACGTCGAATTCGTCGCCGAGGTCAAGATCATCGTCACCAAAGGAGGCAAAGACATCCGCTATCGGCACGTCGCCGGTCGATTGCGAAACTTGGGCATCGTCTTGTCGAACCGTTTGACGCGGAGCGGCACGTGAATCATCCCAGCGATCGAAACCAGCGGCAATAACCGTGACTCGCACATCATCGCCCATCTCGTGATCAACAACTGTTCCGAAGATGATATTGGCGTCCTGATGGGCAACTGCATGAATGATCTCTGCCGCCTCGTTGACTTCAAGCAAGCCCAAATCAGCCCCACCGCTGACGTTTAGCAGGATGCCACGAGCATTTTCGATCGAGACCTCAAGCAGCGGGCTTGAAATGGCGTCGCGTGCGGCGGCGACAGCTCTACCTTCACCAGTGCCGCGACCAATCCCCATCAAAGCACTGCCAGCGTCGGTCATGATGGTCCGCACATCAGCAAAGTCAGTGTTAATCAGACCTGGCGTGGTGATCAAAGTGGTGATGCCTTGAACACCTTGCAGCAGGATCTCGTCGGCAATTTTGAAGGCGTTGAGAACGGATGTGTTCGTGTCTGACAGGGTCAACAGGCGATCGTTGGGAATGACGATCAGCGTGTCGACTTTCTCCTTCAGTTTTTGAATTCCGGATTCGGCTTGAACCGAACGGCGGCGTCCCTCAAAGGCGAAGGGGCGTGTGACCACGCCGATCGTAAGTGCTCCCTCCGATTTGGCGAGTTCCGCGATCACCGGCGCGGCACCTGTCCCCGTACCGCCTCCCTTACCTGCGGTAATAAACACCATGTCAGCTCCACGGATCGACTCGCGGATATCGTCAAGGTGCGCTTCTGCAGCTAAGCGTCCAATTTCTGGATCGCTGCCTGCACCGAGGCCGCGAGTCAAGTCGCGGCCGATATCGATCTTCTCGTCAGCATCGCTCATCAACAACGCTTGCGCGTCAGTGTTGGCGGCAATGAACTCGACACCCTTCAGTCCAGCATCGATCATCCGGTTGACGGCGTTGACACCGCCGCCGCCAACGCCAATGACCTTGATGACAGCGAGATAGTTTTGCGGATGAGACATCGCTTGTGGTCCTCAAACTTGAATCTAAAAAACTTGAATCGGAGTTGCACCAAACAGGTACTAGTCAACCGATGACGGTATACGAGTGTGCGCGTATATTCGCGGACGGTCGGCTACTTTGCGTTGCTTTCGCCGGGCGCAGCCGGAGCCATCAACGCCGTATTCCTGCCCAGGCACTGCACACGGGGTCGCGTCGGATGGTTGGAAAATCGGGGACAGCCACATTAATCACGCGAATGCAGGTGAGATCAACCCCGTTGAGGACAGATCTCAGGGCCTCAACCTTGTCGTTCAGAAGGGTGGCTTCGCCAAGATGTGCCTCCGCTTCGCCGACAAGATCAAGTCCGACCACTCCCCTTGCTTCTGCGGATGCTCCAGGGCTGTAGGTGACCGCTTCAACCCATTCAAAAAGGTCATCGGGTAGGACCGCGATCAAGGCAAGTCCCGGGAGTGGTTCAGGTTCAATCTCTCCGAGCGCAGCGTTGGCTTCAAAGGAAATTCGCGGCAACTCTTCGTACTCCAAGCCACCTTCGGCCATTACCGTGCCAGACGCATCAACCACCGCTACTCGACTATCTTCTCGCACGAGTTGTGCAACCGCAATCCTCTCAATCACTTCAATTTGCACAGTGCCAGGCCACGATTTCTCAACATCGGCATGCAGCACCCAGGGAAGCGCTTCAAGATCGGCTTTGATTGGGCCGATTTCGAGATCATTGAGCGGAGTGCCCTTTTCAAGCCCGACCCTTTGTTCTACCTCTGCGAGCCGAGACGGGCCTAGACCCGTGATCTCGACATGGTCAAGGTCAAGCAGCGGCGAGTTCAATGCCGCCCAACCACAAAAAATCAACCCCAGAATTGCCAAACCCGCGAGGACGAAGCGAAGCCGACGTCGACCTTCAGCGCGGCGCACGGCACCCCGTCGGACACGAAGTCGAGGATCAATATTGGTTGCGGTTGTCATCGGCTTTCCGCGTGGTTGTAAGTACCACCATCGGTCAAGTCACCAAAACCCAGCAACTGAGTTTCGAATACGAGTTCGATGCCGTGCCCCTCAAACACGAGTCGCTGAATCTCTTTCATCAACAACAAAATGTCTGAGGCACGTCCGTTTTCGTCGGCTTGGATGAAGTTCGCGTGCTTCTGCGACACCTCAGCAGTGCCGATCCGCAAACCTTTGGCTCCAACCGACTCAATGAGCCTCCCGGCGCTGTCGCCATCGGGGTTGGTAAAAACCGAACCCGCATTCTGGCCGCCAGGTTGATTCGCCCGCCGCCACTGCACAATCTCAAGCAACTGGGCCTTTCCGGCAGCCAAATCGCCAGGAACCAACTCAAAGTGGGCCTCTAGCACCAGTTCTGTCGCGCCCACCGACGAACTGCGATAGCCAAATGCCAGATCTTTGTTGGAACGCCACACATATTCGCCGGTGCGGAGGTCAACCAGCCGAGCCGCAGTCAAAGAGTCCTTTATCTCTGCACCGTGTCCACCCGCGTTCATCCGCACCGCACCACCCACCGTTCCCGGAACTCCAACAGCCCACTCAAACCCCGCAAGTTCGGCGTTGACCGAAGCGCGAGCAACAACCGGAAGCTTGGCAGCGGCACCAGCCACAACGGTCTTGTCCCGAACGACTGTCTCCCCAAACCTCGGACCGAGCATTACCACGATCCCAGCGAATCCATCGTCGCTAACCAACAGGTTGGATCCTCTGCCGACGACCGCTAGCGCCACATCAGAACCCCCTTCCACGCCCGCAACAACCTCGCAAAGCGTGGACAGATCGTTGAGGGTGTCGACAATCACGAGCGCCGCAGCGGACCCACCGACGCGATAGCTGGTGAGCGGACCAAGAGGAGCACCGACCCGAGTCTTAGGCGATAGCTGACTCAAGCACAACGCTTCTGTTACGCCACTTACGTTGCTCGAATCAGCAGGAATGGTCATCGTTCTTGTCCAGATCGCAAACGTTCAAGGACGGCATCTGGGACACCGGTCAGGTCTCCCGCGCCAAGAGTCAGGCAAAGATCACCTCGCCTGAGCCTTTCAGCCAGCAAATCCGCGACGTCGCCCAGATGTGGCTCATAGGAAATACGGGTCTGGGGATGAGCACCCAGAACGGCGTCCACCACGAGCTTTCCGGTGACTCCCGGGCGTGGAGTCTCACCAGCAGAGTAGATATCTGTCACAACAACCTCGTCAGCTTGCAAAAAAGCATCCGCGAAATCCTGGCCCAACGCGGCGATCCGGCTGTACCGATGAGGTTGAAACACGGCCACGATCCGCTTCCAATCTCCGTCTGCCGCTGCAGCCAAAGCAGCCTCAACTTCTGCGGGAAGGTGCGCATAGTCGTCTACGAAGGTGACTCCTGAGGCTTCTCCCCGAAATTCGTAGCGACGAGCCACACCTCCAAATCGCGACAAAGCTCGACTCGCGGCATCGGCCGGCGCGCCGATTTGAAGCGCAACCACAACAGCCGCAGCGGCGTTCAGAGCATTGTGGAGTCCTGGCGTCGGTAAATCGACACTGACCACCTGTTCACCACGATGCTTCAAAGAAAACGAGATAGCGGCTCGGCTCTTGACGATGTCTACGAGTTGATAGTCAGCCACAGAGACCGTTCCGTAAGTCACAGCATCCAACTGCTGCGCCAGCGCTAGAGCACTAGGGTCATCTGCGCACATGACACAATTCGCCGCTCCATCGGCGAACTCAACGAAAGCATCATGTAACGCAGAAGGTTCTCCTCCATAGGTTTCGAGATGATCTGGCTCAATATTGGTAACGACGGCGACTTCGGGACCCAATGAGAGAAACGTGCGATCAGATTCATCGGCTTCAACAACCATCCAATCACCATCGCCCCAGACGGCACCTGAACCGATCTCGTTGATGTCTCCACCGATAATGAAAGATGGCTGAAAACCGGCTTCGGTGAGAACCATCGACAACATCGAACTAGTCGTCGTTTTCCCGTGCGTACCAGCGACGGCAACCGTCCGTCTCTGCTCGGAGATGGCAGGCAATAGATCCATCCGTCGCAGCACTTCGATCCCCAACCGGCGAGCCGCGGTCAGCTCAGAGTTGTGTTCAGGAATCGCGCTGCTGATCGCCACGAGTTCGGCCCCACCGACATTCGCCGCTTTGTGGCCGATCGCTACACCAATACCCTCAGCTCGCAGGCGTTCAACTATGAGGCCTTCTTTGAGGTCACTTCCCGACACCTCATGACCCATAGCTGCAAGTACCGAAGCGATTGCACCCATGCCGGCACCACCGGCGCCAATCAGATGAATTCGACGGGGGCTACTGAGATCGAGGGTCATGTTCGGTTCGGCCTATCGAGAGGACGCTTGGCGTAGCGCTCAAGTAAATCGACAACGGCGGCGGCTGCATCGGGCCGTCCTTGAGCCTTGGCCGCAGCAGACATCGAACCAAGACGTGGCTCGTCGCCAAGCAGGGCATCAACTTCAAAGCGAAGCCGATCACCATCGAGTTCGCTGTCGGGCACCACCCTCGCAGCATCGGTTTGTGCGAGAACGCGTGCGTTCGCCGTTTGGTGATCGCCCGTAGCCCCGGGAAGCGGAACGAGAATCGCCGGCACTCCCGTGATGGTCAGCTCCGCGACGGTGCTCGCACCCGCGCGACATACAACAAGGTCACTCGCCGCATAAACCGAAGCCATGTCGTGTTCGAACTCAACTAGTTGCAAGACCAAATCATCGTCAGCTTTGAGAGTCTCATTGGTTGTCATTGATAACCTGGTCTCTAGTCCGGGGTACGCGGTGACTCTGGCTTTGAGTTCGGCGTAGTCGCGCTCACCGGTAATGTGGCGAATAGTCAGATCACCGCGATCTCGCCAGTCCCCAAGCGCTGCGAAAAGCGCTTCATTGATTCTACGAGCGCCTAGAGAACCGCCAAATACACATAGCAGCTTCCGGGCCGGGTCAACATCAAGCCTTTGGCATGCCGTGTCTCGCCCTGAGGACCGGTCAACTCTATTAACCGCCGAGCGCACCGGGTTACCAGTCCACACTGCTCTGGGGAGATCAACGTCCGGGAACGGAACCGCGGCAGCCCTCGCGAATCTTGAGCCCAACCGGTTAGCCACACTCGGCACCGCGTTCTGTTCGGCTACCACTAACGGCACCCGCCAGACAATCGCAGCGACCACAGCAGGAACCGAAGCAAAGCCGCCCACACCGACCACCACTGCTGGACGCCAGCTAGCCATTCGAACGATGGCCTCTACTATGGCCGCGCAAAGTCCTACAACGGCACCCACGTTGCGCAGCGTGAGTTTGCGAGCGATACCTCGCCCCGGCAGAGCCGTCAAGGTGAACCCTGCTTCGGGCACGATCCTGGTTTCGAGTCCGCGGCGACTGCCCACGTAATGAACGGCATCTGCACTGTTGCAGCGCGCCACGATCTCTTCAGCTATGGCAAGCCCAGGGACAACGTGGCCGCCCGTTCCACCCCCGGCCACAACAGCCCAAACGCGCCCAGATCTCATCATCGGCCTTGGCGAGCGACGTTGAGCAAGATCCCCGAAGTCGCCATGACGACTACCAACGAAGTTCCACCGTGCGACAGTAGTGGGAGCGTAACGCCGACAGTCGGAACCAGCCCCATCACTGAACCCAAGTTGAGACACGCTTGAGAAAAGATCCATGTAGTGATACCGACTGCAAGCAGCATCCCGAATCTGTCGGGTGCTCTCAGAGCTACCGCGGACCCTGCAACTCCGATTCCGAGATAGAGCAAGATCACGGTGCTGGCCCCGACAATTCCCAGTTCTTCTGCAATTACGGCGAAGATGAAGTCGCTATGGGCATAGGGAACGAAACCCCATTTTGCCAGCCCATCTCCCAGACCCGTCCCGCGGATTCCGCCAACTGTAATAGCGTGCAGTGATTGGAGAAGCTGAAAACTAGCCCCATCGGGGTCGCTCCAGGGATCAAAAACGCTCAACAAACGTTTGCGACGCCACGCTGTATTCCAGACGACCGCTCCTGTTAAAACAACTCCGACCATGCCCGTAGCTGACAGTTGGCGTATCGGTGTACCCGCCCAAAACAGCATCGCTAGCGCTATCACCCCGAGGATCAAGGTGTTGCCAAAATGAGGCTGCAACATAAAAAACGCTGAAAACAGGCCCGTAAACAGCAGCACTGGGACAAGAGTGCTGCGCGCGTTGCGGATATCTCGACGGGGCCGCGACAAGACATCAGCTATGAAAAAAATCAAACCAAGTTTCGCAACCTCAGACGGCTGAAACGCGACAACACCCAGATCAAGCCAGCGAGTCGCATTGTTCTGGCTGACCCCAAAACCGGGGACCAACAACAGAGAAAGCAGACACAACGAACTCACAACTGCGGGATAAGTGAAGATACGCCAATGGTGGTAATCAACTCGGATCATCACGAACATCAAGACCAGGCCGACTCCAGCAGCAGCGGCTTGCCGGCTGAATTTGCTCCAAGCGCTTCCGCTGTCTTCAATGCTGACAACGGCCGAAGCCGACAAGACCATCACCAGTCCCAGCACGACCAGCGCGCTGACCATCACCAACAGCGACACGAACAGTATGGTGCGTCGCCCCACCGGCGCATTCGGTGTTCGTTTGCGGGAGGTCTTTGAGTGAGGCGGGCGGCCTTGCCTCGTGGCAATATCAACAGTCTTCATCGTTGCGCCCCTACCGCTCTGATGAAATCTTCGCCACGTTTGCGGTAGCTCTCGTACCAGTCAAACGAAGCGCAGCCGGGGCTGAGAAGCACGGGAACTCCACCGGTGGCTAAACGACGTGCCCGTGTTACCGCATCGTCCATGTCCGATGCGATCTCAACAAGATGTGTTCTGGAGAACACGTCAGCGATCTCGTCTGAGGCATCACCGATCGCGACCACCGCTACGACTTCACTCGCCCCTGCCGCCATCTCGGCAAGGTCAACCCCTTTGTTTTGTCCACCTGCAATCAAGACAAGCGGTCCGAAGCTGCGCAAGGCTGCCAGCGTCGCGTGCGGAGTGGTTGCCTTGGAGTCGTCATAGTAAATGGATCCGTCGATCTCGCCGACAGGCATAATCCTGTGTGGCAGCCCAGAGAATTCATGACAAGCCTGCGCCACCGCGTCCAGGGTCGCACCAACTGGCGTGACCGAAGCGGCTACCGCCAAGGCTGCTTCAATATCGTGGGGCAGACCACGCCACAAACCTGCAACATCAGCAAAGGGCCCTTGTGGGCCGATCAAATCACCTCGGCTGACTCGCCATTCTGCTTGGCATCCTCCGAAGAGCACGGTAGGTAGGTCCGACCTCACATGGCGCATAACCACCGGATCAAGCGCATTCGCCACGCAAACGCCGTCCACCGCCAGATTCCGCCAGATTTGGGACTTTGCTTGTTCATACGAGGCCAAGCTGAGATGCACGTCAAGATGGTCAGGCGCGAAATTAAGCCAGGTGGCAACTTGAGGTGTGAACTCACGGATCTGCGCTAGCCGAAACGAACTCGCTTCCACCACGAACACTTCAGTCGAATGGTCGCGTATGGCTTGAACCAAAGGGACATCGGTGTTTCCGGCCGCAACTGCTTTCACCCCCGACCGCTTCAAAGCATCGGTACACAACTCAACAACGGTGGTCTTGCCGTTGGTACCGGTAATCGCCACAACCGGGCGATCATCCCACTGCGCGGCGAGGTCCAGCTCCGAAACCAGCGGCAATCCTCGCTGTTCCGCGCTCGTAAACAGCACGTGGTTTTCAGCAAGGCCTGGAGTCGGGACAACAAAGTCAACCTGATCCAAACACTGATCTAGCTTCGATGCCGGCTCAAGAAGTTCAATTCCGAGATCGTCGGCGAGTGCACGGATGATCTCATTCGGTTTGTCGTCGAAGGCCACGACCGTATGGCCACGCTCGACAAGCGCCCTGGCCACAGCACGATTGGTGAGACCGAAACCCCCAAGAAGTGCGCTCTGAGGAACAGCAAGATCCGGTCTGGTCGTTTCGTTCGCTGAGGTCATGCTGTAAACCCCGCAGCAATAGCGTCGCGGTAGAAAATCCCCAGACCAATTGCGGTACACAGTCCAGACATGATCCACAGCCGCACGATTACGGTCGTCTCAGGCCAGCCCGTTAGTTCAAAGTGATGGTGGATAGGTGCCATCCGAAACAAGCGCCGCCCACCCAAACGGTGAAACACAATGATCTGCAGAATCACCGAAACCGTCTCGACAACAAAGAGGCCGCCAATGATGGGCAGCAGCAGATGAGTGCTCGTGGACAAGGACAGGGCCGCAAGACCACTGCCTATAGCCAGAGCACCCGTATCACCCATGAAGATCTGCGCGGGTGCCGCGTTCCACCACAGAAAGCCAACAATGCCACCGACCATTGCCGCGGATATGACTGCTAGGTCTAACGCAGCGGGGTTGCTGTAGTTCTCAAGATGACGGAACTGCCAAAAGCCGATCAAGGTAAAAGCTGCGAAGCAAATCACTCCAGCACCAGCCGCCAAGCCATCGAGCCCATCAGTGAGGTTGACGCTATTGGTAGTCGCGACGATCAACAGTACGGCCCAAAGCATCCAGCCAGTACGCCCGAGTTCCCATCCGGGATTGTCGAAACGAGTAAAAGAGAGGGTCGTGTGAACGCTGGTGAACTCGGTCATCAAGAACGCGAAACCGACCGCTACAACCAACAAGCCAATAATCTTTGCTCGCTTGTTCAGTCCGCGATTGCGAGCGGCCGCAACTTTGATCCAGTCATCAAGCAAGCCGACGGCACCACCACCGACGATGCACATCAACACGAAAATGCCGCGAAGGGTGTAGATACCTCCAAAAAAATCTGAAATGACGTAACCCAGCACCGTGCCCGACACGATGGCGACTCCACCCATCGTTGGAGTGCCCGCTTTGGTGTGGTGTCCCTGTGGCCCATCACTACGAATCGGTTGACCGATTCTGTGCTCGGTCAACCATTTGAGCAACAACTTGGTGCCAAACAGCGAAACCATCATCGAAACGGCAGCAGCGATAAGTAGGCGGTTCACGATGCCACACCTGTTCGTAGCTTCAACTCTTCGCGCGCTACCAGTCGATCATCAAAGGAGACCACTCGAGATCCAATCGTCTGTGTCCCTTCATGGCCCTTTCCAGCAAGAAGAACTAGGTCGCCTTCACGAGCCATGTCAAAGGCTGCGCCAATAGCTCGGCGACGGTCGATTTCAACAAGATCTGGAGGAATCGCCATACCTGAAACGATGGCAGAAATGATCTCTTCAGGGGGTTCGTCTCGGGGATTGTCACTCGTTACAACAACGCAGTCGGCGAGGCCCCGAGCGACTCGGCCCATCAGCGGGCGCTTATCATGGTCTCGGTTGCCACCAGCGCCGAATACAACGATAAGTGAGTTTTTTGTCACGGCTCGTGCTGCTGCTAAGACAGCCTCAAGAGCATCGTGAGTGTGTGCATAGTCGACGATCACAGCGAATGGCTGACCTTGGTCAATCACCTCAAAGCGCCCTGGTACTGAAGGTGTCGTCACCAGCGCTTCGGCAACATCGCCCGGCCGATGGCCAAGCGCCACGGCGATCTCAGCGGCCATCACTGCATTGGCAACGTTGAATGCCCCGGCCAAGGGCAGATGAACCGCTTGCTTTCGCCACCGGAATTTGTTCCTATATCGATCGAACTGCACGGAGTCGACGAGTTGGTCACCAACTCGCACGACCGGAATCTCGATTTCATCGGCCAAACGTGATCCGAACTCGCTATCCACATTCACGATGGCCAACTCGCTCAACTCCGCGCTAAACAACCTGCGCTTAGCAGCAAAGTACTCCTCCATCGTGCCGTGGTAGTCAAGATGGTCGTTCCCAAGGTTGGTGAACGCCGCCACCGCGAAACGACAGCCGTCAACTCGATGCTGATCCAACCCATGAGAGGAGACCTCCATTGCCACCACGGTCTCTTGTCGGCGCACAGCAGCTGCCAAAGCGCGTTGTAGTTCTGGGGCTTCGGGTGTGGTCCGTTCGCCGGTCAGCGTGCCAATCTCGCCAACCGACACTCCCAGCGTCTCCAACAGCCAACAGAGAATGCGAACGGTGGTTGTCTTGCCGTTCGTACCTGTAATGCCAATGAGTTCCAGCGCTTTGCTTGGGTCGCCATGCACGGCCGAAGCAAGGGGGCCGAGCGACTCGCGAACAGAGGAGACCAACAGTTCCGGGATACCAAGCCCCAAAGGACGTTCCAACAACAGCGCTACCGCGCCGGCTTCCACTGCGTCCGCGGCATAGTTGTGTCCGTCGTTTGAGACGCCACGAATCGCAGCAAATAGTGCACCTGGATCAACAGCTCGCGAGTCATGGCTGACATCACTGACGTCAATGTCAGACCATTGCGTCCGCGGTTCAATGCCCACAACCCCAGCCAACCGAGCCAGGTCCAGGCTCATTGGGCCGACTCCGGGTTCGCCTGCGACTCGATCGTCAACTGCGCGACAGCCGGCTCTGAGCGAATCCGCTGCTCGACAACGATGCCGTCGCCGAAAGGTGCGAGATGTAGTTGACGCACGGAATAGCCTGCGAGTTCAGCAAAGATCGGGGCGGCAACGGCACCGCCGGTGTAGCTGTCGCCTTGCGGATCGTCGATCACGACAATGGCGCTCAACACTGGGCCTCGGTCGTTTTCGACAATACCGACGAAACTAGCTGTGTAATGCCGTTCTTCTTCTTCTCCCTCGTCATTGCAGAGATATCCGGACACGTCGCCACACGGTTGCCATGCGGTCCCGGTCTTACCCGCCACAAGAAAACCGGGCAGAG
This sequence comes from Candidatus Aldehydirespiratoraceae bacterium, assembly GCA_965249055.1. GTDB lineage: Bacteria > Actinomycetota > Acidimicrobiia > Acidimicrobiales > Aldehydirespiratoraceae > VXYK01. The sequence goes on from CBDFKX010000002.1 coordinate 2,819,574, forward strand.
CCGCGCGCCGGCCGGTCCCGGAACTGACCACACCACGCAACATTTCCATCACCGCTTGTGCGCTCTGTTGTGATACGACCCTCGCCCCGGTGTGCGTCGGGCTTGCAGCATCATCGTCAAGCTCACGGTCGAGCACAAGCTTCGGGTCAACGCGGATCCCGCCGTTGGCCAAGGTGTTGTAAGCCTGAATCAGTTGTAGCGGCGTGACTGCAATACTCTGTCCGATTGCGGTGTTCGACAACAAGAGACTGTGCGAGTCGAGATCGTCGAGAATGCCTCGGCTCTCGCCGGGAAATGCCAACCCGGTCAACTGCCCGAATCCGAAGTTCTCGAACGTTTGCTGGAGGGCGTCCGCTCCCAGAGCCTGAGCCAGCAACACCGTTCCGGTGTTCGAAGAGTCCCCGAGAATAGTTGCGGGAAGGTTCTCAACAGTCGTACCGTACGCCAGCCGATAGTCGTAGTAGACATGGCTGTCCACGTCGCTCTCGCGCTCCACATTCACCCTCGCGGGGACCTCGACTATTTTGTCGACTTCCCATGCGCCATTGTCGAACACCCCCGCGAATGTGATCCCTTTCATGGTTGATCCCGGTTCGTAGGCCCATACCGCGCCCAGGTTGGCGTTGCTGCATTGGACCTCGCCTGTCTCTTCGTTGCGCAAGGCGCTTGCCATGGCATATATCTCGCCTGTTCGGGGGTTCGAAACAATCGCTATGGCCGTGGTGCCCTCCGTTTCGTTGAGTGCTCGCGCCAGAAGTTGCTCTGCTTCATACTGGATGTTGCGGTCGATGCTCAGTCTCAGATCCTCGCCAGGTGTATGGGGCTCGACTACGTGGTAGCCATCGGGGATCTGCACTGCTCCGCCCAACTGCGTCTGCCGAAGGGCGCTACCTGGGCTGCCTTCCAGTTGTTCGTCATATTGCTTTTCCAAGCCCGATATTCCCACTTGTTCGGTGTCAACCCGACCGACGACCGACAGCGCCGAACAAGGACCGTTGGGATGCTCGCGATACTGCTCAGGCATGATCCATATCCCCGGGAGGCCAAGTGCCGCGACAGCTTCCCCGACCGCGGGTTCAACCTGGCGTTCAAGGTAGACGAAGCTCTTGTCGCTACGAAGCCGCGTGTCCATCACTTCTGGATCGGTCCCTAGCACAGTGGCCAACGCCGCAACAATGTCATCAACGTTGCGGGGGCTATCGGAGTGTGCAATGCCGCGAGGATCGCCAACGATGGATGGTCGCGGCACTGAGAAGGCGAGCAAACGCCCGCGGCGATCCACGATATTGCCGCGAGATGCATCAATATTTTCTTCACGCAAATAACTGCCGAGGTTGTTGAGCAAGTCATCGTCGGGACTCAACTGCAGATCCACCAGTTTCCAGACAAACCCAGCCGAGACGAGAACCAGCACCGTAAATATCATGCCGGCCCTCCACGGGTTGACATCGACGCGGCCCGAAGCTGCATCGCCACGGCTGCCGGAACCGGGCACACTCGACAACCTGCTCATCGGTCCGCCGCGATAGCCGGATTAAAAGGGTCGATCTCGCTGGGAGGAGACAGAAACCCAGGTGCCAGGGGCACCAAGAGTGCCACTTCGGGGGCCGGAACGAGTCCAGCCCTCGTGGCTGTTTCAGCTAGGCCTTCGGGTGAGTCGTACCATGCACGTTTGGCCAAAACGTTGATTCGCGTTTCTCGAAGTTCCTCGATCTCACGTTTCATGCCGTCGATCTCAGCCTGCGTTTGGATGTCGCTCGCAAACAGACCCGCGACCAGAAACGCGATAGCAACCGCCAGGAGGGTAACGATCGTCAACACTGGCCAGATCCGTTCTTTCGTCCGAGTGGTCGGTTTTGCCGCTGCCACGCGCAGAGGGGGCCGAGACGCCGGCTTAGGTGACGACCGTGGCGCCGTTCGAGCCGGTTGCGAGGTTCGGGGAGAGACGCTGGAAACCATCAGCGCGTCATTTCCAGTTTCTCAACTGCGCGCAATCGTGCAGCTTCGGATCTCCGATTGCTCGTAACTTCATCGCTGCCGGGTTTGCGAAAACCGCGCCAGAGCAACTGAACGGTTGCTCCTTCCCCCGGGCTCGGCGGAAGACCCCGGCGAGGTGGAGTTGATTCACCTGCCGCATCTCTGAAACGCCGCTTTACGATTCGGTCCTCTCCCGAGTGGTAGGCCAAAACCGCACATCGACCTCGCGGAGCTAGTAGCGAGATCGCTTGCGTAAGAGCGTCGTCAAGGATTTCGAGTTCCTGGTTGACTTCAATGCGAATGGCTTGAAAGGCTCGGCGAGCCGGGTGGCCTTTGCGGCGGCGGACCGCCGCTGGCACGGCGTCGAGGATGACCTCGGCTAATTCGACGGTCGTCGTGATTGGCCGGGCTGCCACGATTGCCCGCGCGATTCGGCGAGCGTTGGGCTCGTCGCCATGGCGCCACAGAAGCGAAGTCAACGCACCCTGGTCGTAGCTGTTGACCACATCAGCACCCGTGATTCCCCCACTGCGATCCATCCGCATGTCGAGCGGACCGCTTTGCCGATAGCTGAAACCCCGCTGTGGAATATCTAGTTGGGGTGAACTGACACCTAAATCAAAAAAACATCCCGAGACTTTGTGGTGACCAAGTTCTCGTATCACTTCGGCGATCTCATCAAAGCGACGGTGAAGTCCAATGACTCGACCGCCATGGGGCGCGAGACGGGTGCATGCCGCATTCAGTGCCACCTGATCACGGTCCAATCCGATCACCGAGAGTCCCTCGTTAGCGTTCAGCAATGCATCGGCATGTCCGCCGCCACCGAGAGTTGCGTCAACCACAACACCATCGGGCACGTCGGACAACACCGTCACCACTTCATCGAGCATCACCGGCTGGTGAACAAATTCGCTGCTGGGATCAAGGTCGGCCATGAATCGTGTTCCATAAGGTGATGTACGGTCTTCGGTACTCAAGTGATTGACTCTGAATCAGGAGGTCCAAGCCCGTATTCACGGACAATGGATGAAACGAACTTGGCGGCGCCGGAGGGGAAGACAGACGACCAACGAGCCGGATCCCATACTTCGATTCGTTCGAGCACTCCCGCCACAACAACATTGCGGTCAAGGCCTGCTAGATCCCTTAGATGAGGAGCCAGACGCATTCGGCCCTGGGAGTCGGGGATGACTTCGTCGGCGAGGCTCGCAAAGGCGCGCAGGTGGTCCATGTCCGCTCGTCCTTCCGACACCCGTGTCTTGAGGTGGGTCGCCATGCGCTCGAACTCATTCGGCGGGAGGATCGCCAGGCAACGATCAAGCGGAACCGTGACCGCGCCTTGGGCCAACTTCGACCGAAAAGTCGCAGGAAGGATGAGTCGGCCCTTGTCATCGAGCGTGTGCTCGTAAGTTCCCATGAACTTGGCCATTTCACACCCCCTGTCCTACTCGCATATCGATATGGCTCCCTTATCCACCATATCGCTCCACTATACTCCTATAACCACCATGATTTTGCAAGTTTCTCTGGCACCTGAACATTGAACGAAGCACCAAGTCTCAACGCCGAGCCTTCCGCGTGGCCTCTTACCGAGTGACCTCGCCGACTGGACTATTGAGGCAGGTGGGTCTGCAACAGATCGAGAATCGGCAAGTCACCGATCTCATACACCTGCGACTGCCACTGCGCGATCACATCAGAATCCACCGCAACAGCCAGCAAAGCGGCCGTGTAGTTCGCAGAGAATTGACGGTGCACGATCGTTTGGAAACGGATCCAATCGCGAGTTCGTCGCTGACTCAGTCCAACGACTTTTCGCCCACCGCAAAAAACTTCTCCAGGGCCGCGACCCAGGAAACAAACCTTCCGCGACAAGGCATCGTTGCTCGCCGGACCGATGTGAACCGACAGATCTGGTATCCCCGCATCTGCAAACGCCAAGGCAAAAACCTCGCCAAGCCACTCCGCAGCGACTACCACATCGTCGCTCCACAAGACGTCACCAGAGGGCAACCAAACATCAATCCACACATGTTGACCAGGAACCAGCAGCACCGCTCCTCCCCCACTGCACCGACGCACGATCGACACGCCTAGCGCCGAGGCGCATCGCGAATCAACCTGGCTCTCGGGTTGAGAACTCCCGATAACAAATGCAGCCGAGTGCGCCTCTAGAACACAAAGAGTCCGTTCACGTTGCTTTGGTGGGGCGAACTCATGAAGTATCGAAGCGCTGCCGTGAAGCTGCCCGGTGATCCAGGTCACGCTGAGCGGCGCTGATCGGTCAAGTATTGCAACCAGGCAACTGGCATTGATCCTGAAGCAATCTCAATCCAAGAACCTGGCGGAGGTGGCCCGGGTGGGCACCGAAGCCGCATTGAGGTTTCTGGAAGCAAACGATCGCGCTTGCTGGCATTGCAACGCCGACATGCTGCCACAACGTTCTCCCACGCATGACAACCGCCACGACTACGAGGCACTACATGATCGACAGTCTCCGCACGTCCGCCGCAATATTGACAACTGTGGCTGTCGCGGATAAAAATCCCGTGGCGATTAGGCGACCGATGACGCGCATACGGGACCTTGACGTAACGCGACAGTCGTACCACTGAGGGTTCTGCCAACGCCAGCCGCTCAGAGCGCACCAGACGCCCAGAGGCGTGAAGCAATTCGACCTTGTTGGCCAGCATCAAACAAATGGCTCGACGGACCGGCACAACAGCGAGAGGCTCGAAAGTTGCATTGAGAACGAGGACTCCGGCCATGGACGAACGCTAGCCCCTGCGCCTACGCCGGTTCTCAGCTTTGCACCAACGCAACCAAACGACCACATCGCTTACCACGACCGGAGATTCGGGATCTCCGTACTGAGTAGTAACCCGAAATCGAAGCAACTCCGGATCCGGCAATGGGAGATAGGGGCTACGCCGTAGCCAATCGTCAGGCACGAAGCGCTTCGCCTCGAGCATCGCTGTGGCCCACAGGGAGGGTCGCGCAATGACCGCCCCCAACACCGCGAACATCGCAAGCATGACACGCTGCTGTCTCATCAGTAGTGCCTCATAGGTCACCAGTGCAATACCCAGCGCCACTGAAACCAACTGCAGCGGCACCGATCAAAGGACCCTCGGCAGCGAGGCCCGCAGGAACGATTCTGGTACCGACAGAATGCTGCAGTCGAGCCACTCGGTCGCACTCAAGCTGAGCGGCGGCAAAAAAGTCGTCGCCATACCCCAAAGCCACAGAACCCGCTACAACCGCAAGCCGCAAATCAAGCAGGTTGGCAACCGAACCCACCGCCCGGCCCACCATGGTGCCCGCCCTAGCTCGTTCAACCACAGAGGCGACGCTGGCCGGTGCTCCTGTTCGAAAGGCAATGGCGGTGCCGCTGGCTTCACCTTCGAGCACTCCACGGACATGCCCAGGCAATTCCGTTCCCTCCGGTTCCACGACAACATGTCCAATATGTCCCGCGTTTCCGAGTGCACCGTCAAGCAGTTTGCCGTTGAGAACAATCCCACCACCAACACCGGTTGACACAACCATGGCAATATAGTTTGACACTCCCACTGCCGCTCCAAGCCAACCTTCTGCCAGAGCTAGGGCCTTGGCGTCATTGTCAACAAACGTGGGCAGCCCTGTTAGTTCCGCCACCCGAGAACGCAGCGGAAAGCCGCGCCAGGCACCGATGTTGAGTGGAGACACTTCCTCACCTTGGGGGAGCATCGGACCGCCAGAACCGACCCCACAGACATCTACCGAGCCAAGATCAAACGACTCAACAATCCCAGCTAGTCGACTAAACAGCTCCTCTGCATCGCTCGCCGCAGTCGAGTCGACTCGGACACGCCCACGAATCTCGCCAGTGTTCGTCACGATCGCAGCTTCGAACTTAGTTCCACCAATATCAACCGCAAGCGCAACAGGCATGACCGACAAACTAGTTAGCATTGATGCTCTTGGAGACATTGCCCTTGGAGACACAGTGAGCACAAACGACCGTAGCCCGGGAACTCCCCGAGGTTTGACAGCCGATAATGCTGTGTCAGATCCGGCCCAAACCAGCGAAACCACGACCGAATTCCAGCGAAACTTCGCTGCGATTGTTGCCAATATCGAGACAGTGATACGCGGCAAAGCCGACGTGATCCACCTACTCGTGCTTGCTCTCGTATGCGACGGCCACGTACTTATCGAAGACGTCCCCGGCGTCGGCAAGACCAGCCTCGGAAAAGCTCTGGCGCGCAGTGTCGACGGAAGATTTGGACGGGTCCAATTCACTCCCGACCTTCTCCCGACTGATGTAACTGGTATGTCGGTGTGGAATCGAGCGAGCGAGACCTTCGAGTTCCGGCCCGGTCCAATCTTTTCTGACGTTCTGTTGGCAGACGAGATCAACCGCGCTTCGCCCAAAACTCAATCAGCTCTTCTCGAAGCAATGGGCGAGCGTCAGGTCACCTCCGATGGAGTAACCCACGAATTGGGTTCACCCTTTATCGTCATCGCAACCCAGAACCCGATCGAACACGAGGGCACCTATACGCTCCCGGAGGCTCAGCTTGATCGCTTCCTCATGCAGCTTGCCATCGGCTATCCAGATCGTGAGGCTGAGAACCTGATCCTTGAATCGCACGAAGGAACCGGCAATGCGGTGGACCAACTCAGCGCAGTTGTTTCTTCTGAAGCGGTCAGGGAAATGTCGGGCTCGCTTGAGCAGATTTACGTCGCTGCGCCGTTGCGCCAGTACCTGCTCAACTTGGCTGGCGCCACGCGCAGCCACCCCTCTCTGTTACTCGGACTCTCGCCTCGCGGTGTGTTGGCGTTGCAACGCGTTGCACGGGCCCAAGCTGCCTCTGCCGGACGCCGCTATTCGATACCAGACGACGTGAAGGAGTTGGCACGCGTAGTACTCCCACACCGACTGCTGGTCACTCCCGAAGTGCGCATGCGCGGCGTCCGAACCTCCGATGTGGTCACCGAGATCTTAGACAGCGTTCCTGTTCCACGGCCCGAAAGAAGATAACGTGCCGACCCGGACAGGCTGGTGGGTGCTAATCGTCAGCGGAGTCCTGGGAATCTTCGGACGCCTCATCGGCGGGATTGAGTTCCTGGTGCCCGGTATCGCCGGAGTTGCCTCGGTGGCACTTGCACTGCTGGGGCGACACCTGCTCCCGTCTCGGGTAACTGTCAAAAAGCGACTCTCTCCGCAGCGCGTCCCCGCAGGAGATTCAGCGCGCGTTGATATTGAACTACACAACCAAGGGTCCCGACGCACCCCGCTGCTTCATCTTCATGATGCTGTGCGAGGCACCCGAGGTTTCACCTTGAACGTCGCCCCAATAGCAGCCAAAGGAGGCGTGGCTCGCGCTTCCTACCGTCTCAACACCACCAGCCGCGGATTGCATGAGGTCGGGCCGATGACGATCCATGACAGTGACGCTTTCGGGCTTGTGCAGCGAAGACACGAGATCCCCAGTCTGTTGCGATTAGTCGTGCATCCTCGCCTCGAGATCATCCCCCAATTCCCAGTCCCCTCCGCAGAGCACTCATTGCTCGGCAAGAAACATCACCAGTCGCTCGGACTGAGCGATGAAGACTTCGACGGGCTTCGTCCCTACACACCAGGCGATGATCTGCGGCGCGTCCATTGGCTGTCCTCAGCACGCCAAGACGAACTCCAAGTGCGACAACCCCGCCCTCCCCAGCACGGTCTGCTTTCTGTGGTGATCGACACACGACCACCGGGGGATCTCGCAACAGCCTTGGATGTCACAACATCTATCGCTGGTTCAATCGCGGCCTCGGTCCTCGCGGCGGGCGACGCCACACTTATTGAGACAACTGACGGTCGCTCCACCAGACGAGTCACCGGCAGTTCACAACTCGACTCTCTGCTTGAGTTCCTGGCACTTTTGGCCAATGGTTCACCACAGATTCACGCGGCGATTCCAAGCAACCGCGGCACCGTCATCGCTGTTTCGGCCGATCCTGCACTCATCACCGACCTTGCAGCACGACGCAATTTTGCCGAACGACTCGGGGCTCAACTCGTCATCACAACCGATGTGCAGAACTGGGGTGCCAATAGCCACAGCCACCGCTCATCGGGCTGGATTCATCTCACTGCTCCAAACCAACTTGGAGCACTGTTGTCCTCAGATGCTCGCCGATCACACGAGTTCGCGTGAATCCGCGTCAGGTCACTAGCGCTGTCGCCGAGGCTTCGTTGATCGCCGGATCGATAGTCGCCACGATCACGCTGGAGCGCGTGTTTGTTGACCTGACCTTCTTGCGTGATGTCCTGTTGATGGTAGTCGTGTCTCATCTGGTGGCAATTGCCTGCCGTCGTGCCAGGTTCAAGATCGGACTATCGACGATCGTTAGCGCAGTCACGCTGATACTGCTCGGTAGCGCAGTTTTCTATCCCAACGACAGCGCATTCGTCTTCCCGACAGCGGAGACGATCCGCGCTCTGACTGACGACCTCTCAGCCGCCGCGACTGTTTTCGCCGATGACTCCGCGCCGGTTGAACCGCTGCGGGGGTTTGTGGTGAGCGCATCGGTACTGATCTGGTTTGCGGCGTTCCTGGCCGATTCTGCGGCCTTCCGATTGCGATCCGTTTTGGAAGCCATCGCTCCAGCAACGTCGGTTCTTGTCTTCACCGCTCTCTTGGGTGTCGATCGCAATCAGATAGCTCATGGCATTGCATATACGGCGGCAGTTGCCGCGGTTCTGCTCTCAATGCGAGCTCTCAGCAAATCCGCTGATGAAGTCTGGGTCGCAACCGAAGCGAGCCGAGGGGTGTCCACAATTCTGCGGGTGGGCGCCATATTCGGCTTTATTGTCGTCGTCTTCGGGGGCTTCGTAGCCCCTCGCCTCCCAGGCGCCGACTCTCAACCGTTGTTCGACGTCACCGAACTGGACGACCCACCAACAACTCGCAGCATCATCAGCCCGCTCGTCAATGTCTCAGCTTCATTGGTTGAACAAAGCAATCAGGAGATTTTCTCAGTAAGGGTCGCCGAAGACGAGCGTGACTATTGGCGTTTAATGGCTCTCACTAGTTTCAACGGCAGACAGTGGGAACGCACGTCGAACTTCGACGACGTCCGGGGGCAACTCGACAGCACAGTTGACCCCTCAGTCGCAAACCGCACGAAGCTGACCCAAACCGTGACCAAGCGCTCTCAGGGCGAAGACGACATCTATTTGCCTGCCGCCTACGAACCGAGCCGCGTGCTCGACGACGGCGGAGTCAACCTCGAATACGAGATTGCTACTGGCGCGCTGGTGTATCGAAGGGACTCTCAAGAGCAAGCAGAGCAGGGGTTTCGCTACACGATCGAGAGTTTGATTCCCGATTACGATCCTGCGCAGCTTCCGGACCGAGCAGCAGCAGGTCTAAGCGGAGAGTTCTTGGCCGAACATATTCAACTCCCGCCGATCTGCGGTCCCGCAGAGTCCACGACAACCCATGATTGCTGGCCACAGCGAATCACCACCCTCGCCCACCAAGTCACCGAAGGTGCCGCGAACGACTACCAGCGGGCCAGGATGTTGCAGGATTTCTTTCGGAATCCGGCGAACTTCAGCTACGACCTCAACGTCGCTAGGCGGCACAATGTCTCCACTGCGGAGGATTTCCTATTCAACGTCCGAAGTGGGTATTGCGAACAGTTCGCCGCGGTGTTCGCGGCGATGGCCCGTTCACTTGGAATCCCTACACGGGTTGCAGTCGGTTACACCTGGGGCTCGTGGGACCCCGCGCGTCAAGAATACGTAGTCCGGGGGCATCATGGCCATGCTTGGCCCGAGGTGTACTTCGCAGGGGTGGGTTGGATCGTATTTGAGCCGACCCCTGGCCGCAGCAGACCCCACGATTCCGACATCACCGGTCATACCGATGCACGGCAGTACCCCAGCAACCGGGCAGGAGCGTTGTCTGAGTTAGCGCCCGACTCAACCCCGGCTCAAAGCAGCGGCGGCCGTCAAGCTGCTCCCGCGCCCCGTCCAACAGCACCCGAGAGTGTTGCGGACTCAACCTCTGTGTCTGAGTCTCAACGGCCAGAGTTTCTTGACGTGATACGCCTGATTCTCATAGTGATCGCCGGCATCGCAGCACTCGCTGCCGTCTCCCCCACTTTCAGAGCAATCCGCCGACGGAGGCGCTTACTACGAGGAGCTGCCGACCCGATCCACAGAGCCGAGATTGCCTGGGACGATGCCATCCGAGCGCTCAGGTTGCTCGGTTTGTCACCCAAACGACATCAGACCCCCTTGGAGTTCGCCGCCGAGGCAGAACGCTTCAGCAGTGATCTTCCGCCGCTGCACGAACTAGCCGCCTGCGTCACAGCGCTGCGTTATTCAGACACCTCAAGCGCCGATTCCACCGACGAAGACGATATAGGCCGTGCCAGCTTTGCCAACGAGTTGGCGCTTGGGGCCAAAGAGGCCTCGGCACACATAGTTGATCGTTGCCATACCCTTGCGGGCCTGCGCCGCGTGGCGCTAGCGGCGATTGATCCTAGAACCCTCGTTGATCAGTAGGGGCGCTAGCGATCAGGAGTTGGCGGACAAACCGTTACAGGCGGTCGTCTGGGCGCTGGAAACGTTGACGCAGACGTATACCAGCTCCTCCAACAGCGTCGCGCAAGGTGCCACCCCGATAGTGGTCGGTCATCTCCTGGAGACCAGCCCGCCCCAGTTTTCGGGCGTTGCTCTCGAACCACAAGACGCTCACCAGCATCAACGCGACACCAACGAAAGCGAGCAACCAGTGGACCGATAGCAACACGACCATGAACGTGGCGCCGACCAAGAAACCCAAGGTCGCCCATTTGAGGTTTCGAAAGGCATGCGTGTAGATGGTCGTCTGCGCAACCTCGCGCGCCAAAGCGGGGTCGCTCTCATAGAGATGGTCCTCGATTTCGTTGAGGATCCGTCGCTCGTCTTCGGATAACGGCACCGATCATTCCTCCAGATCAAATGGCCGACACCTACAGTGTCGCACAGCTTGCGCGTCAAACCAACGCAAGAACTACCTAAGTCCTTCGCTCAGGATCTGCGACCCAACAAGCGACGCAGCCGATCCCGCACGCCCCACCAAGTCACCAGCACAAGTGCTTCGACAACAATGCGGGGCGACATCTTCGATTTACCTCTTACCCTGTCAACGAACGAAATCGGGAGTTCACGAACAATTCCACCGATACCCAACATCCGGTAGGCCATTTCGATTTGGAAGCCATACCCATCGGCTCGGATTTTTTGAAAATCGATCTTGGCAATCGTTGTGGCCCGAAAGGCTCGGTAACCGCTAGTGGCGTCGGCAACACCCATTCCGAGAGCAACTCCGACATAGCGGTTGCCCCATTTGGAGAGCAACCTGCGATGCCAGGACCAGTCGGGAATCGATCCACCAGGGACGTAGCGGCTGCCGATGGCCAGGTCCACTCCCTGCTCAATCGCCTCAAGAAGCTGTGGGAGCACTCCTGGGTCATGTGACAGGTCGCTGTCCATCGCTACCAGAATGTCGAATCCCTGCTCCAATCCCCGCCGAAATCCGTCGCGGTATGCAGACCCAAGACCTGATTTTCCAGTTCGCCGCAGCAGTTCAATACCAGCGAACTCCTTGCCCAAAGCCTCAACAACGTCTGCAGTGCCGTCCGGGGAGGCGTCGTCAACCACGAGCACCCGGGCCTCAGGGCAGGCCAGACGCAAGCGGTGGAACACCTCGGCGATGTTCGCAGCCTCGTCATACGTCGGAAGAACAACGAGTGAGCGCACGGCCGGAACTCTAGGCGGCGACGCCGCTAGCGCGTCGGTAGGATCGGGGCAATGACGACAACCTCTGCTCCCAACAGATTCATGCGTGTTCTGGCCGTAGTGTCGATTCTGCTCGCTGGACTCTGTGGAGGTCTTATCGGCTATGTGGTCACCGACCTTCAATGCGCCGAGAGTTGTCCCACCGAAGCGCGAATCGTGGGACTTGTGAGCGCGATTGGTTGCGCCGCGGGAGTTGCTGTTGTGGCAGTTCTCGCCTTACGAGCTGCCGCTGAATGGAACCAACGAGAAGCACGCGAACGAGCCCATCAAGAAGATGGGCTTACGTGACGGCTGAAAATCTGAGAACATCGTCTTTGTGAGCACACGCATACTTACCGTTGAGGACGACGAGCGAATCCGAATGTCTGTGAGACTCGCTCTTGAAGATGAGGGATACGAGGTAGCCGAAGCCGAGTCGGGCGAAGACGCGCTGCTTGCCTTCGGCCAAACCCCCGCAGACGTTGTCTTGATAGACATCATGCTTCCGGGGATGGACGGCTTTGAGGTCTGCCGGTCGATTCGCAAGGTCTCCGATGTGCCGATCGTTATGGTCACGGCACGAGCCGACACTCATGATGTTGTCGCGGGACTTGAGGCGGGAGCCGACGACTACCTGACCAAACCCCACGCACCTAAAGAACTATCGGCACGGATCCGGGCGTTGCTGCGCCGTGTCCGCACCTCGGACCCGGGCGATCGACAGCTTGTATTCGGTGAGCTGGAAATAATCCCTGACGAAGGGGTGGTACGAGTCGGGACAGAAGAAGTACATCTCACCAAGACCGAGTTTCGACTTCTTGTGGAGCTGGCGTCCAACGTCGGTCGGGTGTTTAGCCGCGAGCTGCTACTTGAAAGAGTTTGGGGTTACGGTTATTTCGGCGACGGTCGCCTCGTTGACGTGCACATTCGTCGGCTTCGTACCAAAATCGAGTCCGATCCTGCCAGCCCGCGTCACGTCCTCACTGTCCGGGGCCTGGGCTACAAACTGGCCGCGTAGGAGAGTTTGGCGATTGTGTCTCGTTGGGAACGACTCGGTCTGCGGGCAAGAATCACTCTTCTTTTTGCTTTGGGGGGCCTGCTCTTAGCCACTGCGATCGGACTGTTGACCTTGACGCTGACGCGTCGAAGTCTCTTGGTTGAGCGCGACGCCGCGGCGCTGGCTTCCTTTGCGGAAAACGGTCAGCGGTTCCAACGTCAGATAGGCGATGAACCTGCCGCTGAAGGGGTCGCCGCAATTCTCGAATCCTTGACAACTACCTCAGGTGCTTTGCCGCTGGTTCGATTCGGTGATGAGTGGGTAGGGCTGAACCCGGTGGTGTTCAGCGAGGAAACTGTGCCCGCTACGCTTCTGCAGCTCGTCTCTCAAGGATCGGCGGGTCGCACCCGGGTCAATCTGAGCGGAGAACCTGCCATCGTCAGTGGCGTTCAACTCCCGGGCCGCGATGCCGCGTATTTCGAGGCTGTGCTCATTGGCGAAGTCGATGACACTTTGAATTCGCTGGGCCTGATTCTGTTTGGTGTTGGCACTGTCACAACTCTCGTTGCGGCTGCGTTCGGATTGTGGGCTTCGCGTCGCGCGCTGACGCCGCTGGCTGATATTCGCGCGGCTGCTGAATCACTAGCTGCGGGCGAACTTCAAACCCGGCTCGATCCGCCGGCCGACGCTGACTTGGCTTCGCTCTCAGCTTCGTTCAACGGTATGGCCCAGTCTCTTGAGGACCGTATTGACCGGGATGCCCGCTTTGCCTCGGAAGTTAGTCATGAGCTTCGTTCTCCGCTGATGACGTTCAGTGCTTCAGCGGAGGTTCTCAATAATGACCGCTACCAAATGTCGCAACGCAGCCAAACAGCGCTGGCACTACTGACCGATGACATCGCTCGGTTCACCCAACTGGTCGAAAATCTTCTCGAGATCAGTCGGTACGACGTCGGTACCGCAGCTCTGCAGGCCGAACCGGTCTTTTTTGCCGAGTTCGTCCGGCACGCAATCAGCTATTCGACCAGACCTGACATCGCACTCTCGGTAAGCGAAGACGGTGAGTCTTTAGTGATCGTCGCTGATAAACGTCGCCTTGCGCAGGTTATAGCCAACCTTATTGACAACGCGGACAAGTATGGCGGGGGCAACATTGAGGTCGAGATTTCTAGCGAACAAGATGTGGCGTTCTTGGCAGTCCAAGACCATGGTCCGGGGGTCCCAGCGGACGAGAGGCGAGTGATCTTTGACCGCTTCAGTCGGGGCAGTTCGGGCGGACGACGCGGCCACAATACTGGCACAGGACTTGGGTTGTCACTCGTCTCAGAACATGTGCGACTGCACACCGGGGAGGTTTGGGTCGAGGATCGGCCCGACGGAAAGCCGGGAGCCCGGATGGTCGTTGCTCTGCCGATACGAATCGATCCGGAAGACGATCAGTGAGCCGGATTTTCAACAGGGCACTCGTAATCGCGTTGCTCGCCGTCGCCTGTTCAGTTCCGACTGACGGGCCGGCATCTGAGATTTCTACGGGTGATCTGCCAGAGAACCTGCGGCCTGGCTACACCACGACCACAATCACCGCACCTGTGGTTCCCACCGAGCCCGCAACTTTTTATTTGATCGACCAGGTCGAATCAATCGTGGTGCCGGTTGCCAGAGAGATCCGACCGTTTACCACCAACGCAGGCCGGCTGCGGCCCCTCTTTGACGAGTTCCGCACCGAAGATGAGCGAAATACCGGCTTGGTGAATCAGTTGCTTGAGTTTGATCTGTTGAGCGCAACACGAGACCGAGATCTGTTGACGATCAATATCACCCAGGACGACCCCGAAGCTGATGTAAGCCCGATTTTACTTGAAGCCGTGGCCCAACTCGTTTGGACTGCGACCGAACCCGGTAGCAATGTGAACCGAGTCCGGGTTTTGATCGACTCTCAGCGCCAAGCACTCCCGACTAGCGCCGAGACCGCAGACGAGGACCAAACGGTCGATCGCAGCAACTACGCTTCCTTCAACCCCGGATCTCAAGCTCAAGGTGAGCCTGAGTCTGGAGATGAAGATCCAGGTGACGTAGAGGGTTAGGTCTTTGTTCGCAGTTCAGATCTACGGAAAAGCCTTAAGGGAAAAAAGTGCGAGCCACTTCCAGCAGATCCGGGTCTGCGTATTTCAGCGTCGAGACACACTCATCGAGACGCCTCCGGACGACCTTGTTGTTATTAAAAGCAACCATCGTCCCAAAGTCACCTTCGTGCACCGCACTCATAGCGGCAACCCCGTACCAAGTGGAAAGCACTCTGTCCAACGCGGAAGGGGTGCCACCACGCTGGACATGTCCAAGCACCGTGACCCGCGTCTCAAAACCAGTACGTTGTTCGATCTCTTGGGCCACAACGTTGCAGATTCCACCGAGTCTGGCGTGGCCATATTCGTCGATTGTCGGCTCGGCGACCTCAAGCGTTCCAGGTGCAGGAACCGCACCCTCCGCAACTACCACTATCGAAGAGAAGCGGCCTCGCCGGTGCCTTCTCTTCAGCGATTCACATATCGCGCTGATATCAAAAGGCACCTCTGGAACCAGCACTATCGTGGCACCACCGGCGATCCCAGCCCAAGTGGCAATATGCCCCACATGGCGGCCCATCACCTCAACAACAATCACCCGATCATGGGACTCTGCTGTGGTGTGTAGTCGGTCGATCGCATCAGTGGCAATTTGCACCGCTGTGTCGAAGCCGAAGGTCCTCTCTGTCCCGTCGATGTCGTTGTCGATGGTCTTGGGTACACCAACCAAAGGTACGCCATCGGCGTGAATTCGAGAAGCAGCCGAGAGCGTTCCCTCTCCTCCGATGACGATCAGCGCATCAACAAAGTGTCGGGCCATGGTGGCTTTTACGCGCTCAACCCCGTCATCAAACATGTACGGCTGGTAGCGACTCGTCCCCAAAACGGTGCCTCCGCGGGTCAAAAGTCCTCGGCAAACCTCGACATCAAGTGGCATCCAGCGATCATCAAGCAGGCCACTCCAACCGTCGAGGAACCCGACAACCTCGTCGCCGTATTCCCGTTCGGCCTTGCGTACGACGCCTCGGATCACCGCGTTCAAGCCAGGACAATCGCCACCACCGGTAAGCACCCCAACTTTCATTCCAGCGACGCTACCAACAGATAACGTCGGGTCATGGGACTTGTTATCACTATCGATTCAGGCACGACCGGAGTTCGCACATTCGCCGTAGACGAACAGGGCGTGCCGCTCGGTTTTGCATATCGGGAGTTCACCCAGCACTTTCCAAGACCAGGCTGGGTGGAACACGATCCCGTCGAGATATGGCAAGCGGTCCTGGAAACCCTTGCCGAGATCGTGGAGACGACTGCTGAACCCATCAGCGCGATCGGTATTACCAACCAGCGAGAAACGGTGGTGGTCTGGGATCGGCGTAGCGGCCAACCCCTCCATCGTGCCATCGTCTGGCAAGATCGACGTACCGCCACACGATGTGAGCAATTGCAGGCCGCGGGGCATCTCGATTTGGTGCGTTCAACCACGGGACTCGTCCTTGACCCCTATTTTTCTGCGAGCAAACTGGAATGGTTGTTCAAGCAAGGGGGTGTCACGCCCGACGAGCATCTGGCCTTCGGTACGGTCGACTCGTGGCTCGTTTGGAACCTGACCGGCGGGCACCACACCACAGACACTTCCAACGCCAGCCGGACCCTGCTGTTCGACATCGGCACAATGTCCTGGAGTGACCAGATGTGCTCACTATTTGACGTGCCGATGACCGCGCTGCCGGAGGTATTGCCATCATCGGGACGATTTGGTGAGACAACAGCCGACATTCCTACGGGCGCCAGAGTACCGGTCAGTGGGATTGCCGGTGACCAGCAGGCCGCTCTATTCGGTCAAACCTGCTTTTGGCCTGGGCAAGCCAAGAACACCTACGGGACCGGTTCCTTCGTGCTGATGAACGTTGGTGCCCAACGCCCCGAACCAGTAGAGGGGCTTCTCTCAACCGTTGCATGGACTATTGAAGACAAAACGACATACGCCTACGAAGGAGCAATCTTCGTTACCGGGGCGGCGATTCAGTGGCTGCGCGACGGTCTCGGCATAATCGACGATGCGGCCGAGACCGGACCACTCGCCGCGTCGGTCTCCGACACTGGTGGCGTCGTTTTCGTTCCGGCACTTGCAGGGCTCGGTTCACCCCACTGGGATGCACGGGCGCGCGGCACGATCGTGGGCCTCACCCGCGGCACCGGTCGCGCAGAAATCGTCCGCGCGACGGTGGAATCTATGGCCTACCAAAGCCGCGACGTGGTCGAAGCAATGTCTGCCGCTTCCGGAACGCGTCTTAGCGAACTCCGAGTCGACGGTGGTGCATCGGTGATGGATGTCCTATTGCAGATCCAGGCCGATCAGCTTGGCGTTCCCGTCATCCGCGCATCTGTTGCAGAGACGACAGCACTCGGCGCTGCCTTCCTAGCGGGAATTGCTGAAGGGGTTTGGAGCGGACTTGACGATGTCGCCAGTCTGTTGAGCGATTCCGACGCTGACCGCAGATTCCAGCCAGATCCTGACCGCAGGCGTGCTGATGCAGACTATGCCCAATGGCAACGAGCAGTGAGTCGATCTTTAGCGTGGGATCTAGCCGAATAGACCCTGAATCAAGCTGGCGCTAGGCGAGTTTGGTTAGGGCAGCGCGCATTTGACGTATTGCTTGGTTGATTCGCTGTTCGTTTTCGATCAGGGCAAATCTCACATTGCCTTCCCCACCGGGACCAAAACCCACGCCAGGAGAAACCGCGACGTTGGCCTCGGTGACGAGCATCGACGCGAACTCGACTGAACCCAGGTGGCGATATGGCTCCGGGATCGGCGCCCAAGTGAACATGGTCCCTTTCGGTGGCTCAACCTCCCAGCCGATGCGAGCAAGCCCATCGCAAAGCGTGTTGCGTCGGCTCTCGTAGATTTGACGGGCCTCGCTGGGGAAATCCGAAGCTTCGTTCATGGTTACGGTGGCGGCGATCTGCACTGGCTGGAACGAGCCATAGTCGAGATAGCTCTTCAGCTTCGCCAAAGCAGCCACAGTCTCAGCGTTGCCAACCATGAAAGCGACACGCCAACCCGCCATCGAAAAGCTCTTCGTCATCGAATAAAACTCAACCGCCACCTCTTTTGCGCCATCGGCTTCGAGGATTGAACACGGCATGTATCCGTCGTAGCCGAGGTCGGCGTAAGCGAAGTCGTGCACCACGATGACATCGCGTTGACGGGCGAAATCGACAACCTGTTGCATGAAATCAAGGTCAACGCATGCGGTTGTCGGGTTGTGCGGAAACGACAACACAATGACTCGCGGGCGAGGCCAGGAATACTCGAAGCGGATCCTGAGAGTGTCAAAGAAGTCTTCCTGATTGCTGGTCAAGGGCATCTCGCGAACGTTGGCACCAGCAAACAGCGGAGCGAAGAGGTGGATCGGATACGACGGGGAGGGTACGAGGACTGAGTCTCCTGGCTCTAGCAAGACCCACATCAGATGACTGAATCCCTCTTTGGCACCGATCGTGTTGATCACTTCGGTCTCTGGGTCAAGTTCGACACCGAATCGGCGCTGATAAAGATCAGCTACCGCGGCACGGAGCTTTGGGATTCCCCTGCTGGAGGAATACCTGTGGTTCCGAGGGTTTCGGGCCGCTTCAATCAGCTTGTTTACCGCGGTGGGGGGAGATGGGAGATCGGGGTTGCCGAAGCCGAGGTCGATCACATCTTCACCCGCTCGCCGTGCATCAATCTTCAACGAGTCAATGATCGTGAAGACATAGGGCGGAAGCCCGCTGATCCGGCGGAACTTCATGACCGACCGCTACTGATCTCTGCCGGGAGCATCAGAGCCTCCGGGGTTTTCGTTGAACCTGAATCCTTTTGTGAAAGCATCAACGAAAGACCTCCCCGTCGCTGCTACCGCTGCCATCGCTTCTGGATCTTCGATAACTCTTTCGGTAGCTTCGACCAGCCACTTTAGAGATGCCAAGACTGCCTCAGCGGCCTCCCGCACTTCATCGAACCGGCCTTCATCATCGGCCACCGACCCGTTCTCATCCATGCCAGTTGCGCTGATCGGTAGCAGGAGCCCTCACGACGAACAGCTCTCAACGTGTTTGGTGAAGTTCTCAAGAGCCGTACGCAACAAGCGAGCCTCAGCGCGTCGCTTGACAAAACCCGGCAGGGGGACTTTCAGATCTACAGCTAGGTGATACACGACTTCGGTAGATCCGGGGTCGGATGGCACCGGCAGAAATTCATACTCGCCGTCGAGGCGTCTGGTGATGTCACCTCGTTGCAAACGCCAGGCAAGCCGACGCGGGTTGGCGCCGTAGAAATAACGCAACGTGTAAGTAGTGCTACGTCCCATAGCCGCGGCCCGAAATTCCACATCGACAGCTCGGCCTTCGTCGTCACGCGAGAGGACCCGAGCCATCTTGATGTCGGAGGCCCATTCGGGGTACTTCTCAAAGTCAATCGCCGTGGCATAACACTGCTCCGGCGTGGCCATGATCGTTGTTCGTTCGGTCGCCTGATCAACCATCGCGTTCGACCCTAACCGCTTTGCGGGTCGGTTTGGCGCACCTCGAATTCGCCGAAGCGAGCACACCACAGTCCTGTGAGACCGAGAGCCCAAACCGGAACCAGGATTCCGAACGCCGATGGCGTGTAAATCCGTATCGATGCCGTGGTCAGTGCCACCACTACCTCAACCGCTAGTGAACTCAGCAGGATCTTTTGTACTTGGGTAGGGGCGCTTCCCGCAGCAAAGTAAAGGCTCCCGATCCCGATGGCATGGTGGCGACTTCGTTCCACGGCGAGCAAGAATGCCCACACCATCGCCCCGGTGCCAGCCACGAACAAAACCAAAGAAACGACCAGATTGGGCCACTCGAACCAAGCCGGCCAGATTGTGGCTGCCACCGCGGTGACCGTGAACAGCGACGTACCGAACCACGACCAGTTGAGAATGGCTTGGCCTGGTGCCCACTGCTCTCGCCGTCTCATTGCTGCACCATGGTATTGATCGCCGTAGCTAGCCGGCTCGCCAAGATGTCGTAGGAGAATTCCTGTTCAGCTCGCGCTCTGCCGGCCTGCGCCATAGCCCCTCGGCGCTCGTCATCGTCGAGTAGTTCCGAGATCGCGCCCGCGGCTGCACGGGCGTCGGTGGGGTCATCGACGATCAAACCGGTTTCTCCATGGACAACCGCTTCGTGCGCGCCCCCGCTGCGGCCGGCCACCTGAGCGACACCCGCCGCTGCAGCCTCCACAAAGACAATGCCGAAACCCTCTTGTTCCAGTCCGCCCCAGCGGCTGCGGCACAACATCGTAAAGACATCGCCACAGCCATACAGCAGACTCAACTCATCGGTTTCTAGTCTGCCCAGAAGCTTCACCGGTGCATCAAGCTTGGCGATCAAAGAACCCAGTCGCTTCTGGTCACGACCACCACCGGCAATAGCAACACAAACCTCGGGATGAGTCCGACGAATCGCAACCGATGCCTCAATCAACGTGTCCATCCCTTTGCGAGGAACTAAGCGACTTACCGACACCACCAACGGACCCTCGGTTGGCAAACCCAGCGCCGATCGCGCAGCTTGTTTGCTGTGCTGGTCGAGTGGTACGAACCGTCCGGTATCGACACCGGGTGGGATAATGCTGACCGGCAGGGAGTGCCCCAATGATCGCTCACCTTGCTGCGCCGGGTACCCCCCGGCTGCGATCACGCCGACGGCACCGTCCAGTACTCGATTCAAAAGACTGCGCACACCGGGAATACGACCGGGAATCGTGACTTCCGCACCGTGCAAGACGACGCCATAGCGAAGGTTCAAATGAGGGCCGATCAGACCAACCGGAACAGCGGGATCGAGAATCACCAGTTGGGCATCACAATCGGCTGCCAGTCGATCGACCCGGCGCGCTAACAGCGGGTGGGGCAGCAGCCAAGGTTCGCGACTGCGAATGACCGTGAACGGCTGAGCCGCATCGAAAGCATCCGCGTCGGCATGCGGCGTGCTGTAAACGACAACTTCATCAGGCGGGAGTCGCCGCCAAAGCTCCCATAGATAGTTCTGGATGCCACCGATCTTGGGGGGGAAATCGTTGGTGACTAAGAGATGGCGGGCCACAGCACGCCACTATGCCACGGCGGTGACCGGCCGTCGGAGTTCTGCTGACACCATCTCGTCAATCTGGTGGGGCTCGTTCAGTTCGCCTAGGAGATCATCCCTGCTGAGTCGGCGAGCTGCCCAAACAGCGTGAGCTACGACGATGGGAGAACGATGAGCCAATAGTCCAGTGAGCACCTTTGCGGTTCGTTTGTCGTCGCCTCGACCGATGTTGCCTAGAACCACCAGAGCATTTCGGCGCAAGTAATTCGGATCGCGATCAGGTACATACCAACGTCCAAGACGAGCCATCAGCGCCTCATCGTCAAGTTCCAAAATATCGAGGATCGGAACCCATGCGCCGTCAGCGCCCACCGGGGAAGGTTTCTTGGTACGGATCTGGTTCGGTGGACACACGTCTTGGCAGTCATCGCAGCCATATATGCGGTCGCCGAGCAACTCTCGATATTCGACCGGGAACGGACCCGATGCCTGAAGCAACCATGCCAGGCACTTGTTGGCGTCGACTACGCCCGGCGAGATGATCGCCTTGGTCGGGCATCCGTCGAGACATTTTGTGCACGTTTTGCAGCCATCTTCGACGATGTTGACTTCTTCAACCTCCAGGGGTGCGTTGGTTAGCACAGAACCGAGCACCACCAGACTGCCGACACCAGGCACCAACACATTGGAACTCTTGCCCCACCAACCGATACCTGCTCGATGAGCAACTGCTCGGTCGACGAGATGATTCTGATCAGCCAGAACGAGGGCCTTGTGACCTGCCGCGCGCAGCGGGATGGCTATCTGTTCGAGCGCGGCGCGCAGCGACGCGTAGTGGTCTTCGGAGCTATAGGTGGCAACTCTGCCGGTTGGTTGATCGCCGGGACGAGGTGGGAGTTCGCGTTGGTAATCGTATGCCCCGACTATCAAACAGGTTGCGTCATCCATGGTCCTGTGGGGATCGGTTGAGCGTGACGGGTTGCGGTAGGTGAATTGCATGCCACCACTCAGACCCTCGGCCTTGCGTTGTTCAAGATCTACGAGCGTGCGTTCAAACGGGGTCGCTTCGGTCGCCCCTACAGCCGCTAACCCCGCGCCGCGGCCGATGGCGACCAGGTCGGCGACAGTTGGAGTCATCTATTCATCGTGGCACGACAAATGAGAAACCAGACGCCGCAGAACCAAAACCGTGCAGAACTAAACCGCATCCGAGCGTGGAACGAACCTGCTTGACGGGACAAGTCCGGCGTCATTAAGCAATTCGTAAGCCCGTCGTTCCTCGAAATCGAGAACCACCGGAGTGCCGGCAACGTGGCCGACAAGATAACTGACCACGCAATCGTCACACGTTTCTGTGTGCTGCATAACGCACATGTCGCAGTCGATCATCAGCCCCGCTTGCTCGCTAGCAGAAGCGCCGCAATGAGGATCTAACTCGTCGCCAACCAATCGAAGATGAGTGTGTATTGCCATACACCCAAGCTACGCAGGGGGTGTGACACTGCTAGATAGATTGGCGTCATGGTCAACGCCGATGCACCCGATACGTCGGCACTCAAAGACGATCCCTCTGCTGCAACTAGCAAACGCAACGTTTCTCGACGTCAAGTTCTCCGACTGGGAAGCGGGGGCGCGCTTGCCCTCGTCATCGGCGGCGCAGCCGGATGGCTCGACCGGTCTCGTTCCACGACTTCGGCGATCACCTCTGCAACAAGCACCACAACGACCAGCACCACCACTACAACAACAGTCGCGCCGGTAACGGTGACAGGAATCGGCGAGGTGGATCCACGCATCCTCACTCTCGGCCAACGAGTGGTTGAAGTGACCGGCGAAAACGACATCGCTGAACTGCTGGCACAACTCCCCACGGTTGATCCCAACAGTGATCCCCTCGAACGTGCCGCGGCTCGTGTCAGAACCGATTTCGAAACGAGCGACACCATCACCGTAGACGGATGGATCCTCGCCGCTTCCGAAGCAAGAGCGGCCGCGGTGATCGCACTGTTCTGTTCGGAGTCAGCCGAATCAACATGTTGACCGACGCTCGAACACTCAACTCCGGCGGCTCTCTGGAAGCAGACCTGTGCATCATCGGCGGAGGCGCCGCAGGCATCACCATGGCAATGGAACTGCTCAACTCCGGCTTGCGCGTCTTGTTACTCGAATCGGGAGGTACCGAATCAGACGCAGCGACGCAAGCACTGGCGCAGGGTGAAAGCATCGGCGCGCCCGTAACCTCGCTCGACAATCCGGTAAGCCTCGATCAAACACGACTGCGTCACCTCGGTGGCACCACCAACCATTGGGCTGGCTTCTGTCGGCCGTTGTCCCCCATTGATTTCGAATCCCGAGATCATCTTCGCGTCTCGGGGTGGCCAATCAACTACGCCGACATCGTTCCGTATTGGCAGCGAGCGACCGAATGGATTCGAATCAGCGACGGAGATTTCTCGGTTGATACCTGGGAACGGCGCCTGGGCGTCAGCGCTCCGCCAATCGATACCTTCGCGGTTGAACCCCTGGCGTTCCAGATCACATTCCCGACGAAATTCGGAGACATATATGCCTCTGATCTCCGCGCCGCGGCCAACATCGAAGTGTTGCTTCACGCCAACGCCGTGAACCTCGCCAGCGACAACGGTCAAACCGTCACACATGTAGATGTTGCCACTTTGAGTGGTATTTCCTTCACGGTTGTGGCGCGAGCCTATGTCTTGGCTACCGGCGGAATCGAGAATGCACGCTTGCTATTGACATCAACCGACCATGATCCCGCTGGTCTGGGCAACAGCAACGATCTCGTAGGACGCTATTTTTCCGAACACCTACAGATCTATGCCGGCTTCGGCGTGCTTGAGCCGGATTTTGACGATGTCAGCGGATTGCAGGGCGGCGAGGTGGCCATCTCACAGGGCCGACATGCCGGTTATGTCCACGGTGCAAAGTTCGCCCTCGGACTCACCGATGCACACCTGCGTTCAGCTGCAACCACCGGCCTCGAACTGCAGTTTCTCCCCGGTCGTTTGCCCGACGGAGTGCCGCTGCAAGAGCAAGGAACAACCATTGGCGACATCAGCGCGCTGATGGCCCATACCGGGCCCGAACCCGGTACCGCCGTGTATCTCCAAGCCTTGGCCGAACAAGAGCCGAATCCAGATAGCCGCGTGATGTTGGGGACCAATACCGACGCTTTGGGAATGCGCCAGGTACAACTGGATTGGCAATACACGGCGACTGACAGACACCGTGTGATCGCTGGACTCCGGGTGATGGCCGAGGCCATAGGAGCAGCCGGTTGGGGGCGGGTGCAGCTCGTTTTGGGCGGGGTCCACGCCGATGCCCACGACCATCTGGTCAGCGGAGAATTCTTAACGATCTTCAGATCTATCCCCGAAGAGATCGACCTGTCGGGGTTTCCGGTAGGGGTGGGGTTTCATCACATGTGCACCACCCGCATGTCTGACAACCCAGTCCAAGGGGTCGTCGACGCCAACTGTCGCATGCACGAAGTCGACAATCTCTGGGTTGCCGGAAGCAGCGTGTTCGCAACCGGCGGGACAGCAACACCAACCTTTTCGATAGTCGCGCTGTCCATTCGTCTCGCCGACCATCTACAAGACTTGCTTAGCTGACAGCGCCGACATCGCTGACGTCCTTGACAACAAACATGTGTTCGGGCAGTGTTTTGGAGTGCTCGAACAAACGTTCGTATACCAGCAGAGCTTCGAGGACCTCGGCACTCCTCTGTACGAGGTCACTTTCGTCGTCATAGACCTCGAAACAACCGGTGCTTCGGCAGCCAACTGTGCGATCACCGAAATTGGTGCCGTCAAACTTCGCGGCGGTGAGTGCCTCGGCACCTACCAGACATTGGTCGACCCAGGATCCGCGATCCCACCAGAGATCACGGTCCTCACCGGTATAACCCAGGCCATGGTGATGCGGGCACCTCGCATCGAAGCAGTGATGCCATCGTTGTTGGAGTTCGTCGACGGAGCTGTGATCGTCGGGCACAACGTCCGCTTCGATATCTCCTTTCTCAACGCGGCTTTGACACAACTTGGCCGTCCCCGCCTAGCGGCACGCTCGATCGACACGCTTGGTCTGGCTCGCCGCTTGCTGCGCGATGAGGTTCCCAACTGCAAGCTCGGCACGCTTGCCGACCGCCTGCGGTTAAGCCACAAACCCAGCCATCGCGCCCTTGACGACGCGCTGGCAACCGGAGACCTGCTGCATTTTCTTCTCGAGCGGGCCGCCACGTTGGGGGTATTGGGGCTCGAAGACCTCATCGCGCTTCCCAAGCTTGCAGGCAGTCCCCAAGCCAACAAACTGAAGCTGACCGACGGGCTCCCACGCGAACCCGGCGTCTATCTGTTCCGTGATGCTCGCGATGAAGTGCTTTACGTCGGCAAGGCTGCCAACTTGCGCTCTCGGGTTCGCAGCTATTTCTCTACCGACGAACGGCGCAAAGTCGGCCAACTGCTGCGCGAAACACATCGCATCGACCATCAGGTGTGTCGAAACGGCCTCGAGGCGGCCGTGTTGGAGTTGCGGCTGATCCATCAGTATCTGCCGCGCTTCAATCGACAAGGCACCCGGGCCGGCAAGTATCCATACATCAAGCTGACTCTCAACGAACGGTTCCCTCGCCTCTCGGTAGTGCGAAAAGTGAACAATGACGGAGCTCTCTATTTGGGTCCAGTGGCATCAACACGGGTAGCAAAACGGATAATCGAGGCGATCCATAGCGTGGCACCTGTTCGGCGCTGTGGAATCGCCTCAAGAGCGTCGCCGACTGCGAGCGTTTGCGCCTCAGCTCAATTGGGGGTCTCGTGTTGTCCGTGTTCTGGGGCGACACCTGAAGTCGAATACGCGGCAGTAATCGAAGAGCTCGTCACAAACCTGACTTCGCGCCCCGATCTTCTGCTGTCCCCGCTGAGCGCAAGAATCGAGAAGTTGGCGAAGACGCAGCGTTACGAAGAAGCGGCCGATGTGCGAGACAGAGCTGAGGCACTAGCGGGTCTGCTACGACGGCATCGACGTTTTGATCTGTTGCGGCGCGCTGGACGCGTGCGTCTGGGTATTGGCGATGGCTGGGTGGAGCTTGTCGGAGGACAACTCAGTCGCAGCGGCCAAGCAGAAGACTCAGACGAACTCTTTGGGCCGGCTGCTCTGCCTACTCCTGAAGCCACAGCAACAACAGAGTCTTTGCTCGTGGTGCCCTTGCCTGTTCCGCAGCGGGCGGAAGCCGACGAGTTGCTCACAGTCGTTGGCTGGATCGAACGCAATATCGACAAAGTAACTATCGAAGAGGTCGAGGGTGTGCTAGCCAACCCCCTACCCGCCCTACCAGTCTTCAAGTCCAAGACCAAAAGTCCAGCTCGCCGCACTGCATCCCGTACAGGCGTCACGGCGTTACCCAGATCGCTTCGATCAGCAGGCATGCCAAAGTCGCGAATCGCCTAACCACCCTGTGTGCGGCGATGTCACCAGGCCCTTGATACAAGAGCTGAGAGTTTTGCCTCCGCGCGCCCATCGTCGATTGCAGCCGCGGCCGACGCCACCCCTTCGCTGAGATCTGCTGCGAGACCCGCAACAACCAGACCAGCAGCGGCATTGAGCAAAACGATGTCTCTGTGAGGTCCGCGGTCGCCCGCAAAGACCGAGCGAGCGATCCTGGCGTTCGCCTCGGTGTCGCCCCCGGCTATGCCGGTAGGTGAGGCCGAGGCCAAGCCGACCGACGACGCGGTGACCGTCGTCTCGGTGATTTCACCCTCTTCGAGCGAGAGGATTTTCGAAGGGCCCGTCGTGGACAGTTCATCCAAACCGCCGTCACCGTGCACAACCAGCGAACGCTGCGATCCCGTTGCTTTGAGTACTTGAACCATGCGCTTTGCGGCGGACCAATCCCCCACACCGACAACCTGGCACCTCAAGCGACCCGGATGACTCAATGGACCCAAAATATTGAACACCGTCGGGATGCCTAGCTGCGCCCGTACGGGACCCACATGACGCATCGCCGGATGAAAACTTCGAGCGAAGGCAAACCCCAAGCCGATGCTGTTGACTTGATCCTCGAGCTGACCGGGAGTGATGTCAACATCGACTCCGAGAGCCTCCAGCAAATCGAAGCTGCCTGAGGTGGACGAGGCCTTGCGGTTACCGTGCTTGCACACCGTCGCGCCGGCTGCGGCAGCCACGAACGCTGCCATCGTCGAGACGTTGAGAGCATGGCGTATACGGCTAGGCGAACCTCCCGCACCAACGATGTCGATTGTGTTGTCCGGCACCGACAGCGGAGTTGCTGAATCAAGCATGGCCACCTGGAGTCCCACCAACTCCCCCACCGTCTCACCCTTGATTCGCAGACCGACAATGAACGCGGCTATTTGCGCGTCTTTGGCCTCACCATCGAGGATCGTGGAGAGAACCGCTCTGGTGATCTCCGCGCTGAGGTCAGCGCCATCGGCCAGCGTGCCGAGGATGGCCGGCCAACCGCCATGCTCGTCGATGCTTGTCGCAGGTGTCATAGGTGTCATGTTCGTCTCTGTAGGGTTCCAACAGCTAACAGCGCGACCGTAGCGCGCTGCTAGCCTCGGCTCCGTGTCAAAGTCCCTGTTTCCTGCGGCCATAAGAGCGGGTGCAGTGACTTGTCTGGTGATTACCGCGCCCGCGGCCGTGATCCAAGCAATCCTCAGCGACAGTGGCGAAACCCCACAGTCGAATTGGGTATATCTCACGCTTTTGGCAATCGTGGCGGCCTACCTCTTGGGAGGCGCAGTTGCTGGCTGGCTGGCGACCGACGCTCCGATGATCAACGGCGCGACCGCAACGCTCATCGCATTCGCGGTCGTGCAATCCGTCGCCGCGGTTTTTCGCATCGCTAGTGGCGACGGAATCAACCCGCTGGCGTTGACCTTCAATGCTTTGCTGGCCGCGGCTATCGGAACTGTCGGCGCTGGAATTGGCGCTTACCTTTCCAATCGCGCCAGAGTCAATTGATAAAGAATCTGTTCAACCAGGAAAGGGGCATCAGATGAAGCTTCCAGTTTCGGGCGCGGTTCACGATGAACGCGAGATCGAGGCCGTCGTGGCCGTACTGCGCTCATCGACGCTTGATATAGGCGAGAATGTCTTTGAGTTCGAGCGGAGGACCGCTTCGCTGCTGTCCAAACAGCACGGAATCATGGTCAACAGCGGATCTTCCGCTCTGCGTATCGCGGTGGATCTACTGCAACTCGAGCGCGGCGACGAGATCATCACCTCGCCGCTGACCTTCTCAACCGACATAGCCACCATGGTGCAGTCAGGTCTGGTCCCCGTGTTTGTGGACATAACGCCTGATACCTACCAAATCGACCACACCAGAATCGAAGCCATGATCGGGCCTCGCACAAAAGCGATCCTCACCCCGAATCTGTGCGGCA
Source organism: Candidatus Aldehydirespiratoraceae bacterium (assembly GCA_965249055.1). Taxonomy (GTDB): domain Bacteria; phylum Actinomycetota; class Acidimicrobiia; order Acidimicrobiales; family Aldehydirespiratoraceae; genus VXYK01. The sequence goes on from CBDFKX010000002.1 coordinate 2,847,957, forward strand.
ACTGCCCTGATTGGGACGCGATCCGTGCGATTGCCGATGCTCACGGGCTGAAGGTCGTGGAGGATTCCTGCGATGTTCTCGACTCCTGGCAGCGGGGCGAGCGTACCGGTGCCCGAGCCGACATTGCAGTTACCAGTTTTGCCCGCAGTCATGCGATGACCGCAGGCGGCGCTGGTGGTCTAGTAGGTGTCGACGACCCGGACCTCTTTGATCTTGGACTTGAGCTGCGACGTTGGGGGCGGCGCTCCGAGCCGTACCTGTACGGCTCACGCAAAGGTCTCCAGGATCGTTTCGGGTATCTCGCGGATGGCACGCCGTACGACATGATCTTCACCTTCGACTCGATCGGCTACAACTTCGAACCAACCGAGATCAGCGCCGCTTACGGCTTGGTACAACTCGACAAGCTCGCCGGTTTCAACCAACAGCGTCGCGACAATTGGCGGCGACTCGATGACTTCTTGGCAACACGTGATGGCGTGACCAGCGGCCGTACCACACCTGAGACCGACACGACTTGGATGCGCTTCTGCTTCACCATCGACGATGACCTCGGTATCGACCGCAGTGAAGTCCAAGAACAACTCGAAGAGCGCGGCGTGACCACGCGTATGGTCTGGACCGGCAACATCTTGCGCCAGAAAGGATTCGCCGGAATCGAGCACCGCGCTCCGGAAGACGGACTGCCGAATTGCGATTACATCATGGACAACGCCATGTCGCTGCCGATTCACCACGGCCTCAACGCAGATCACATCGGTTTCATGTGCGAACAACTCGACGCGGTACTCGACGGCTAGACCGAGCGAGTCGACGAAGCGGTTATTTGTTGAGACAAACCCTCACTTGTTGGGGCAAACTGAAGGTGTGACGGGGAGTCGGCTGGATGGCCGCGGTGCAGTTCGCTGCGTCGAGGAAGGTCGGGACTCCGCAGGGAAGGGTGCTGGCTTGCGCCAGTCGAGGTGACTCGCAGGAAAGTGCCACAGAAAACAAACCGCCTGACTGGTCCCTTCGGGGCTACCAGGAAGGCAAGGGTGAAAAGGTGCGGTAAGAGCGCACCAGCATCCCGGGCGACCGGGGTGGCTAGGTAAACCCCACCCGGAGCAAGGCCATGCAGGGAGAGGGCGTCCCGTCCGCAGACACTCCCGGGTAGGCCGCAAAGATGGATGGTCATCCACGGAGTCGGCAACCCGGCTCCCGGACAGAATCCCGCCTACAGGCCGACTCCCCGTCACACCCGCCGATTCGAAGTCGGCCTTCGCAGGTCCCGCACCAGGGTCAGTCGTCGAGGCGTGGCGTACGCCGGAACCGTTTGGTGTCGGAGCGACGGCGCTTTGCCTCAATCCGACGTTTCTGAGAGCCGCGTGTGGGCTTGGTGGCGGTTCGCTTGCGCTTCACCCGACTGGCCGAGTCGATCCGCTGCTGAATCCGCTCAAGGGCGATCTGGCGGTTTCGTAGCTGCGAGCGCTCGGCATCCACAGTGACTCGAATCACCTTTCCAAATCGCTCAATCACCCGCTCACGAAGGTCGTCGGGCATCGTTGACTCCTCAATGCGCAAGACGGCCTCAACCTTGGTGTTGGATCGATTGGCGTGCTGTCCGCCAGGACCGCCTGAAGCAACAAAGCGAAACCTCACCTCGTCTTCCGGAACAGCCCAAGACACGCTCGACGGCTTCATGGCCCCAAGTGCTTCATGTTTCTAAGTTAGGTCATGCACGAGCTATCGGAGGTGCTCTCGCGGCAATCGACCTGAACTCAACAGCGTCCGGCGCTTTTCGGGCTTCGTGAGTTCGAAGCGGCGGACCAGCCAAACGATGGCAACAATCCCGAGCACCTCCAACATAACGAGCACGACTGCCGGGCGATCAAACTCCGGCAGTGGCGCGGCGGCAATACCGTCGAACCCGGCGAACGGCCACCAGAACAACTCGGTGCGCGTCCACGCCCCCGAGGCCACGAGAAAAACAAAAGTCCCAATCGGCACGCCCAACAGTCGACGGCGAACCAGACGCGACCCAACAGTCACCGCCATCACAAGAGCCAACAAACTAACCGAACCTCCCAGCGTGTGAAGGATCAGCGGGCGTCCCGAGATGCCCTCTATCAGTGGCAGCACAGAGCCGCCCGCAACGTACCGGTAGTCGATCGCGGGGCTGTCAAATACGAAGAGAACACCGATCACCGCTACCGCAACAAAGAAAACAAACACGTCAGAGCAAAACGATCCGGCCGCATTCGTCACAAGACAACACGTCGGCAGTGGCGCGTTTCATCCGATCAACTTCCATCGCCGGCATCATCGACGGGCAACCGACGCACTTTCCTGACTCAAAGCGCACCACGGTCGCAGAACCGAACACGGGACGCAAACGCTGATAGTCGGCGATCAGCGAACTATCGAGTGCCGCTTCGAGATCTGCTCGATTTGAGCGGACTGTTCCGAGTCGAGCATCGATCTCTGCCTCAGCAGAACTGATCTCAACGGTCAAAGTAGTGATTCGTTCATCTACAAGTTCGCCCTCAGAACGCAGCCCAGCAACCTGAGCGGCTAGCGACTCGGCCTCTTCCATGGCGCTGAGAGCTTCGTCTTCAAGATCACTCTGACGGTTCTGCAACGAAGCGATCTCTTCCTGCAGAGCCTGCAAGTCACGCAGTCCGGTGACCTCGCCGCTGTACAGCCGCACCTCATCGGTTTCAATCTTGTTCGCAACGATCTGCGCCTCGTCTTCATAGCGCTTCTGGCGCGTTGCCACTTCGATCTGGGTGAGTGCAATTCGATCAATCTGAGTTGTGAGACGCTGCCGTTCGACCTCGGCTGCTTCAAGTTGCTCCCGCTGCACAAGCACAGCTCTCTTGTGCAACAACTGTTCGGCTTCAACGTCAAGACGTTGAACTTCAAAAAGATCGTGGTGACTCATTCGTCAAGTAGCTCCCTACTGTGAAGACACCTCATAATGAACTGACCATGAGACAGTACCGAACTTGGACCCTCAACGCCCCACGAGGGTCGGCGGAATGACCACACTGGCGATCATCGGCGCAGGCAAAGCAGCGGTACTTCACGCTGAATCCTCGCGTGCGATCGCTGGGGTGCAACTCATCGGGATTGGTGGACGTTCTTTGGGACGTGCCAGCGCGGCTGCTGAGGCGCTCGACTGCGCCGAACTCAGCGTTGACGACATGATCAAACGCGCTGACATGCTCGTTGTTGCGGTACCACCAGGCGACACCGGTGATGTATTGGCGCTTATCCCTCCGGACCGGCCCCTCCTCGTCGAATCACCGGCCGGCATACCTTCGGCGGTCGACACAGCAGTTCGACCAAATGCGATGCTCGGCGCCAATCTCCTTCACGCACAGATAGCACGCCAGGGGCTCGCGTCGATCAACGGTCTCACGGACGCACACCACCTTCTGCTGCGCGCCAGCGGTCTTCGCCCCTGCTGGCACGCCAGCGCCAAAGAGAGCGGTGTCCTGATGGACTTGGGAGGTCGCCTCCTTCCCGTCTTGTTGGCGGCCGCCGGCCAACCAGTAGTGGAAGTCTCTGCCACGCTGAGCGGCCAAGGCGATGTTGACATTGGCGCCGAGTTTGAGCTGAGGCTTGACGACGGACGGTTGATACACGCCGAATTGCATTGGGGAGTCGAGCCACCCGCAGCCGATATTGAAGCCGCGAGCGCCAACGCTGTCGTAACGCTTCGACTGTGGCCATATCCTGTGCTTGAGGTTGACGGAAGCGAAATCGCCACGGCTGAGAGCCAAGAGCCACTGCACGCGCTCGGATTTGTGTCCCAATTGCAGCGGCTAACCGCTGTCACCAACTATCAAGCTGCTCCTTGGCCCGAACTCTCCAGCGGGTTCGGCACGTTGAGAATCATTGAGGCAGCGCTGCTCAGCGCCAGCAGCAATAAGCCCTGTCGACTCGCCTAGATCGGCGCGCCAGGATCAGTAAGCACCCGAGAGTTTGCGGTGGTCCCAGCTGATGACCTTTTGGGGCTCGACCACCACAGCTGTCCGCTTGGCAGCCATCTGAGTAGCCGCCTGCTCCAAAACCTCCTCGGGGATATCAGGTTGATTCCGTTTCATCACCTCAAGAGCCAGCGGATACACCTCTGAATGGTCAGTCACGAGCCGCGCGGTTCCCTTGATCATCACGCCTCGCAGCTGATCGTAGACATCACCGTCTTCCCATAACAGAGTAATTCGCGGGTCTCTTTGCAGATTCTTGATCTTCTGGGATTTCGTGTAGGTCTCAAAGACCACTCGTTTGTCGACGCGGGCAAACCACAAAGTCGACAAGTGAATGCTGCCGTCGCGCTCGATCGTCCCCACTTGGAGACTCTTTTGCTCTTCGATGAAAGCGTCGACTTCATCTTCGTTCATGCGGATCACGTCTCGTCTGTTCATTGCCATCTGCTCAGGCTAGAACTTCACGGTCAGAATCAGATCGCTGCCAAACTAGAAAAAGACACCCGTAGGTGTCTTTTTCCAGATTGATTGTTGACGCGATGGTGAACGAAAAGTTCGCTCAGATCACTCGGACAGACAGGGCTTCATCGCCCTTGCGGCCCGGGCCGATCTCGAACTCCACGTTTTGACCTTCCTCAAGAGTTCGGAACCCGGAACCGTCGATGTTGGAGAAGTGCACAAACACATCCTCACCGTCTTGACGGGAGATGAATCCATAACCCTTCTCGTTGTTGAAAAACTTCACTGTGCCCGTGGGCATCTGGGCATTCCTTTCGATTACCGCGGCGTTCAACGCGAACTCCGCACGCACAGCCTAGAGAGCCTGCAAGTGAATCCACCGACGCCGACGAGAATGTGTCGTTGTCTCCCGCTCTTGTCCGCGGCGCGCCTGCTCGGTCTCTCAGCGACCGGTGACGGAATCGAACCCGTCAACAAGTTCGCGAATCCGTTGCTCCGCATCGGGCGCTTGGGGCGCGAGACGCAATCCGAGCCGAAAGTCGGTCACTCCGGTTTCAACTAGTCGCGGGACCGGCGACATGGTGGCTTCAATGTCGAATGAGCCATCGTCGCGGGTGACAACGCCAAGGTTGGACACCACTTCGATGTCATCGGGATCGCGGCCTTCTGCGCTGACCGCTGCTCTCATTCTGGCGATACCGCTAGAGATGTCGGCGGCATCTGGCCCCCAGGGGATCCAGCCTGTGCCAAAACGGGCGAGACGGCGCATCGAGGCCGAATTGACGGTGCCGCTGACCCAGATCGGCACGCCCCCTTTCTGGGTGGGTTTCGGCATCTGGTGTATCTGCGAAAACTGCAGACGGTCAGAGGAATGCTCAGCAACTTGTTGACTCCACAGCGTCTGGCACACCTCAAGCGTGTGATTGAGGTGCGCTCCACGGTCGCGGTAGTCGAGTCCCGCCGCTTCATATTCCTCCCGCTGCCAACCAACCCCGACGCCCAGATCAACTCGGCCGCCTGACAACACGTCGATGGTGGCCAGCGTCTTGGCCAGCACCACCGGGCGACGCAACGCTGCGATCAAGATCGCGGTGGCGAATCTGATACGTTCGGTCACCGCTGTCAGGTGAGCGATCGTGGTCAGCGGTTCCAACCAATGACCGTCTGGACCGGTCGGTTGACGGCCGCCTGCGATGCCCCCGGTCTTGGCGTCGCTGTAGGCCTCGAGGTTCTCCCCAAAAACAACATGATCCGCCAAAGCCAGCCGATCGAGACCGGCGCGGTCCGCGACCTTGGCCCGCTCAACTAGGTGCGTCCAGCCTCCAGGGTCGTCGGCCGAAAACGTGATCAGCATCGTAGAGAGTTTTGGGAGTATCGACATCGCCTACCTCAGTCTCTATCGGTTTCACTTGCATGTAAGCACACCACGCGGTTGCGGCAAACTACGGGTGTCGATGATGGGTGCTCAGCTACGCCGGCGGCGACGACGCTGCGGGTGATCGTCATCGCGGACAGTTTGACTCCGGCGGCTCGTCGGGGAACTCGGTTCTTGAAGTTCTGGCACCGCAATCGTGCCGTCGAGGACGCCGCGGATCAACGACAGATGCGCTGGTGTATTCCCACAGCAGCCACCGATAATCTGCGCGCCCGCTTGGCGCACGCGATGGGCGTGAGCGGCCATGACCTCGGGGGTGCCGCTGTAACACAGCTCCGCACCTCTCCATCGTGGTATTCCAGCATTTGCCTTGGATATGACCGGTACGCCGCTGACGGCCTGCATCTCAAGCAAAGCAGCCTCGGTATCTGCAAGATTGTTGCCGCAGTTGGCGCCCATAGCTGCTACGCCAAGCTCGGTGAGTCGTTTCGCTGCGTCGTCACCAGTGACACCCATCATGGTGCGCCCGGCGGTGTCGAAGCTCATGGTGACAGCGATGGGTAGGTCGCAGCGTTGCCGGGTTCCTCGCACCGCGGCCTCGACCTCTTCAAGCGAACTCATGGTTTCGATCCAGACAAGATCGACGCCTCCCCGACTGAGCCCCTCAGCCTGTTCGGCGAAGGCGACGACGGCATCTGCGAACTCAAGGGGACCCAACGGCGCGATCAACTCACCCGTGGGACCGACCGAGCCGGCCACGAGGACATTGCGGCCTGCGCGACCTGCGCGGTCAGCGACAACTCGACCGTTTCTGCCGGCAGCCTCGTTGACTTCGACTACGCGGTCATCAAGCGTGTGCAGTGACAGGCGATGACGCGTGCCGCCGAAAGAGTTGGTCAAGAAAATGTCGGAGCCAGCGTCAACATACGCTTGATGGACTTCCTGCACTTTTTTTGGAACGTCTACGTTCATCCGCTCAGGCGCATCGCCAGGTAACAAACCACGGGCGAACATTTCAGTGCCCATGGCTCCATCAACGACGAGATGGCCTCGCTGCGCGACCAACTCTTCAAGCGCCATGGCCGCTGACGCTATCTGCAGGCCAACGGCTAACGACGTTGCGCATGCCCCCAAACTTCTCAGTCTCTTTCCACTATCGAGTCTGACCGACGCGGCGACGCGTGGAACACTGAGACTGTGCTGCGCTTTTCTTGGAACCCAGGATCCTCCCGTAGCGACACACCGAGCGCTTCGGCCCATGTTGCGCAACTCTCTTGGCTCACCTGGCCAGTGGTCCTCATCGCGATTCAGTTGTTGTTTTTTCCGGCGCCGGCAGCTTCGGTGCTCTCCGGGGTGATACTCGGACTAATCACTGCGTTGGTAGCGCTGGGTATGTATCTCGTGTACAGAGCCAACCGGATCATCAATTTCGCCGCAGGCGAGATGGGACTGCTGCCAGCGGTTCTGTCGCTGATGTTGCTAGTGGAGTCGGGGTGGCCGTGGTACCTGGCATTTCCCGCGGGATTGTTGGCAGCTGCGGCGTTGGGAGTAATTGCCGAGTTTCTGCTGATTCGCCGCTTCTTCGACTCGCCTCGCCTAGTCGTTACTGTGGCGACCTTTGGTGTTGCTTCTCTGTTGGCACTGATTGCCGTCTTCATGCCTGCATGGTGGGACTCAAAGCTGCAATCCCAGCGCATCGCACCGCCGTGGGACATCAGTTTCACTGTTGGGACGCGACCATTTCACAGCAACCACATACTCGCCTTGCTGTTGGCACCGCTAGCGATCGTCGCCGTTGGTGCTCTCTTGCGCTATACCCGCCTCGGTATCGCTATTCGGGCCGCTGCGGAGATGCCCGCCCGGGCTGCGATGCTCGGCATTCCTGTCAAGGGACTTCAGGGGGTTGTTTGGGGCTTGGCCACAACGTTGGGATTCCTGGCCATATTCTTGCGCGCCGGAATTTACGGCATCCCCGTTGGTGGCCAACTTGGCTTGTTGTTGTTTCTGCGCTCGCTTGCTGCGCTGACTTTGGGACGTATGGAGCACTTGCCGACGATCATTGGCACGTCTATCGGCCTCGGCATTCTTCAGGAAGGCATCGTCTGGAACTCTGGTGCCATAACCGCAGACGCCACGATGGGAGCGATAACCGGAGTCGTGATCGTGATCGCCTTGTTGGCCCGACGAGACAGAGGTCTGCGCTCCGAGATCGACACATCTAGTTGGCAGAGCACCAGCGAGACCCGGCCGATCCCTGAGATTTTCGCCAAGATCCCGCTGGTCCGGATCGGCCGTGGAATCGGGATCGCCGCGTTCGTATCAGCGATCGTTGCCTTGCCTCACGTGGGTTGGATCTTTGACACCTCGGTGATTTTGCGTTTTGGCGAGATTTACATGTTCGCGATTGTCTTTGTGTCGCTCGGAGTCCTCACTGGCTGGGCCGGGCAACTGTCACTCGGGCAGCTCGCGTTCAGCCTTTTGGGTGGAGCGGTGGCAGGCACGTTGACGATGAGATACGACGTCGACATCATCTTGGCCGTCTTTGTCGCGGGCGTTGCCGGAGCGCTCGCTTCGCTCGTAATCGGCATCCCCGCTCTGCGACTGCGAGGGGCTTATCTGGCAGTCACAACCCTTGCTTTTGGGGTGACGATGAGCCAGTACTTTCTCAACTCCCGCTTTTTTGACTGGGTCCCGGCTCAAGGCGAGCGCATAGCCCGCAAGCCCATACTCGGGGTGATCGATTGGAGTTCCTCGCGCGCGCTCTACTACGTGTGTCTGGTAACGATGTTGCTTGCCTTCGCCGCGGTAAGAGGCATTCGCAACAGTCGATGTGGGCGGGTGTTGATTGCGTTGCGAGACAACGAGGCCGCCACCGAGGCGTACGGTGTGAGTCCTTTGCGCGCCAAGCTGACTGCATTTGCCATCGCAGGGTTTCTGGCCGCGGCCGCGGGAGCCATATACACCCACCATCAGCAGGCATTCTTCGTGTGGGATCCGGGGTTTTCGGTGGGTATCTTTGCGGGGGCTGTGATCGGCGGACTCGGCACTGCGGGCGGTGCCTTTTTGGGCGCGCTGTATTTCAACGGATCGTTCTTCTGGCTGAAAGGGACTTGGTTCTTGTTCGCGACTGGGGCCGGAATCCTCGTCGTGCTGTTGGTCGCTCCGAGAGGTTTGATCGGGTTTTGGTACGACATGCGTGATTTGTTTGTCCGCGCGCTGGGTCGTCGCCTCGGCATCACCGAAGACGCTCTTGCGGACGAGTCCTTTACCGCTTTTGAAGATTCGTCGGACTCACCAGCATCGCCCGATCTGGGGGTACCGACATGATTTCCTCAGCTGCGAAGCAGACCGGACCGAAGCGCGAAAGCTTGCTGTCGCGAATCGCTGATGGTGGTCCCACGCTTCCGCTAGTGGTTTTCTTCGGCCTCAATGCTGTCGATGAACTCGATCGAAGTGCGGCAGCAATTCTCACTCCAGAAATCCGTCAGCATTTCGATCTCTCGCGGGCCCGTTACCTGGGCTTTGTCGCGTTGGTCGTGTTAGGTGGTTTGCTGTTGCAACCGGTGGTTGCGATCTTCGCTGACCGTTACCGGAGGATCCGTCTAGCCCTTATCGGCGCGATCCTCTGGGCGTTGTTTTCATTTATGACAGGCCTGGCGCTGGGGATGGTCTTGTTTTTTGTGGCACGCGCTGGATCTGGCGTCGGTAAAGCCGTCAATGACCCCACCCACCGCTCGCTGCTTGCCGACTGGTATCGGCCGCAGACCCGGCCGAAGGTCTACAGTCTGCACGCTGCGGCAAACGCCGTCGGAGCAACAGTCGGTCCGCTCAGCGCAGGGTTGCTGGCCTACTACTTCGGCTGGCGCACGCCGTTTCTGTTCTTCGCGATCCCGACGCTGATCTTCGTGGCGGTGGGTTTGCGGCTGCGTGAGCCCGTTCGGGGCGCTCAGGAACGGGCTTTGGCGGGCGGTTCGAGCGAAGCAATCAGCACTGAAGAGTCGCCTCCATCAGCCGCAGAAGCCTGGCGCATGTGTTGGAAGATCCAGGCACTGCGCCGCATCTGGTTGGCGACACCGTTCTTGTCGGCGTCGCTGATCGGTTTCGGCACGCTGGCGTCTGAGTTGTATGCCGATGCTTACGGACTCGATGAACGAGCCCGCGGGATAGTCGCGGCAGCCTCAGAACCGGGTCAGCTCATCGGGCTGTTCATCGGTGCACGGATCGCCACCAAACTGCTGGAACGCGATCCCGGCCTCATCTTGCGGTTTCTGGCCTTGGTTTCAACCATCACATCGGCGCTATCAGGTGTGTTCGCCATAGTTCCCGGTCTCGCCGTCGCCATTGCTGCCAACGTCACGATCGCCTTGTGTCTGGCCATTGTCGGTCCTGGAATTGTTGCTTCCTTGTCGCTGGCGATTCCGCCACGGGCACGTGCCATGGGCTTCTCGATTGGTTCGTTGTTCATCATTCCAGGCTTGCTGATCCTGCCGATGATCGGCTGGATGGCCGATTCGTGGGGTATTCGCACGGGGATGAGCGTGATGGTGCCGGTGTTCTTCATCGGCGGTCTGGTGATCTCAACTGGAGGCAACGTCATTTCCACCGACATTGAACAGGTGCGGCGCACCACTCTGGCTCGAGCCGAAGTGTTGGCCGCCCGCCGACGCGGCGAGGTGAAACTGCTCTATTGCAAAGACGTGAGCGCTGGCTACGACGGTGTGACGGTGCTTCACGACATCGACTTCGAGGTTGACAAGGGTGAGATTGTGGCGTTGTTGGGGACCAACGGTGCTGGCAAGTCAACCTTCCTGAAGGCGGTTTCGGGTGTGGTTCAGGCGGACCGCGGGGCCATCATTTTCGATGGGCGTGACGTCACTCACGCTCCGCCCAACGAGATCGCCGGGTTCGGTATTGTTCAGATTCCGGGTCGCGCAGGAGTTTTCCCGGGTCTTACTGTTGGCGAGAATCTTGAAGCAGCGGGTTGGCTGACCCGCAGAGACCACTCCGAGCAGAGCGCGGCACATGCCAAAGTCCTCGAAGCGTTCCACGAATTGACTGAGCGCCTTGATGATAGGGCCGCAGATCTTTCCGGAGGTCAGCAGCAAATGTTGGCGCTGGGCATGACCTTCTTGTTGAAACCGAAGCTGCTGATGGTTGACGAACTGTCTTTGGGTTTGGCCCCGATCGTAGTGGAACGCTTGTTGAGGATGGTCCGTGAGATTGCCGCTGAGGGAGTGACGGTGATCCTGGTCGAACAGTCTGTGAACGTCGCTCTTGAGTTGGCAGAGACGGCGTACTTCATGGAGCGCGGGCGCATCCGTTTCAATGGCCCAACCCAAGAGTTGCTGAAACGCCGTGATCTGCTCAGGTCAGTGTTCTTGGGCGACGTCGGCGACCTTGAGACACAGGACGAGGCTATACCTGATGTTGAGGTTAAATCTGACCTAGAGGTCCATACTCAACAGAGCCCGGAGTTCTTGAAAGTCACTGGACTGGCGCGGCGCTTTGGTGGAGTGCACGCGGTCTCCGATGTCTCATTCACGGTTAACGCCGCAGAGATTGTCGGATTCATAGGGCCCAACGGTGCTGGAAAGACAACTCTGTTTGATCTCATTGCCGGTTCCACTACTGCAGATTCGGGCACAGTGATCCTTTCGGGGCGGGACGTCTCGCGTCAATCCGCTGGCGCGCGGGCACGTCAGGGATTGGGTCGTTCGTTTCAGGATGCTCGATTGTTTCCGTCGTTGACAGTCACCGAGGTGATCGCGGTGTCGCTCGAGCGTTGGATCTCTTGGGGTGGTCCCGTAACCGCGGCGCTCTACTTACCGATGGCTTTCGATAGTGAGGCTTCGATATCCAGCCGAGTCGAAGAACTCATCGAGTTGATGGGACTCGAGCGCTACCGGCACAAGCGCGTCCGAGAGCTGTCGACGGGGACCCGGCGTGTTGTTGATCTTACCTGTGTTCTTGCCCACCGCGCGACCGTGGTGTTGCTCGATGAGCCTTCGAGTGGGATTGCTCAATCAGAGGTTGAAGCTTTGGCCCCGTTGTTGTTGCGGATGCGCAGCGAGATGGGAGCTTCTCTGCTAGTCATTGAGCACGATATGAATCTAGTAACCGCCATTTGTGATCGGGTTCTGGCACTCGATCAGGGGACCGTGGTGGCAACCGGTTCCCCCGCCCAAGTGCTCAACGATCCCAAAGTGCTAGCGGCCTATCTCGGTAACCCCGCCAAGTAGCCACCAACGACAGGAATCACATGCAACCCTCCTCAGCAGAAGCTAAAGGCACCAACTGGCAACGAACGCTGAGGCGATTCGGTCCGATTCTGGCTATCGCGGTGGTCGTCATTGTGGTGATCGTGATCGTGGCGAGTGGTGGCGACGATTCCGACGACAGCGAAGATCTGGGCGACGCCGCTTCGGTTACCGAGAGCTCGCTCCCCGAATCCGACGCAACCGACGTCTCTGAAAGCACCGTCGGTGACGACGGCGAAGACCCCTCAGCAGAAAGCACACCCGACAGCACTACACCAGACCTCGACGATGACACGCCGGTTGACACTGGTCTGCCTGATGGGGTCATGACCCTCAGCGTGGCTAACGAACTCGGTGTGGACATTGACTTCGGCCAGCGTTGCGATACCGAACGCGGCACTCTCGCTGTGCCCAACTTTTTCGCACCAGAGTGTTTTGCTCCTTTCGAGGGCGACAACGGGGGTGCCACCGCTCAAGGTGTAACCGAGGATTCGATAAAGATCGTCTGGTGGACCGCTCGCGACGCCGACCCGGTTCTCAGCTATGTCACCTCGGCGATACTCAACGATGACACCACCGCAGATGACGAGCACACCATGCACAAACTCGTTGAGTATTACGAGACCTATTACGAAACCTACGGTCGCAAAGTCGAGCTGTTGGTGTACGAAGGCTCAGGCAACATCAACGACATAGGAGCCGCTAGAGCCGACGCCGTGGAAATCGCTGAAGAACACAAACCGTTCATGGTCTGGGGCGGACCAACGCTCACCAATGCGTTCGCAGAGGAACTCCACGCCCGGGGAATTCCTTGTATCGGCTGCGGACCTGGTCAGACGCAAGAATACTACGTTGATCGACCCGGCCTCGCTTACACAATCACCAAGGGTCCCGATCAACTCAATTTGCTGGTGGCCGAATACGTCGGCAAACGCTTGGCAGGCGACCCTGCGATCCACGCTGGCGACGAGTCGATGCACTCCAAAGAACGGGTCTTCGGGCGCATCTGGATCGAAGCCAGCGCTGCATCGGCGGAGTCAAACAAACAGTTCGAAGCGGCACTTGCCGACTGGAATGTGGAAATCAAAGAATCACAGAACTACGTGCTTGATCCCGGCACACTCCAAGAATCGGCTTCAACGGTGATCGCCCGTATGAAACAAGCCGGCGTTACTTCAGTAATCTTCAACGGCGATCCAATAGCGCCCCGCGAGTTCACCAACGAAGCAACCGCGCAGGACTACTGGCCAGAATGGATCGTCACTGGTTCGGTATTGGTCGATACCACGGCGTTTTCCCGCACGTATGACCAGGCGCAATGGGCGAACGCGTTCGGTGTCTCGAACCTCGCCGCTCGGGTCGACCGAGTCATCGGCGGGGATCACTCGCTATATGTCTGGTTTCATGGTGAACCGCCCCGAGCTGACGACAATATCGGAGTGATCAATCCCGCCATCCAGACCTTCTACTCCTACTACCAGCTAGTGGGACCCGAATTGACGATCGAGAACTTCCACGAAGCAATCTTTGCCGCTGAACCGACTCGCCGAGCGCTGACCGCGCCATCGATTTCATATGGGTATGACGGAATCTGGCCAGCCGAGTTTGAGCCTGATTACCGCGGCATCGACGATGTGGCTGAGATCTGGTGGGACAACACGGTCTCCGGCCTTGACGAGATCGATCGGGATGGCGTCGGCATGTGGCGGTTCGTCAACGGCGGCCAGCGCTATAAACCAGGTGAGATTCCAGAAGGCCCCCCGGATGCCTTCGTGCTTGAAGGCTCGGTCACGATCTACGAGCAACGTCCCGACGACGAAGAGTTCCCCGACCACTACGAACCACTCCCAGCGCGCTAGGGCGCTGTGGTCAGCCAGCGAACTGCTAGCAGTTAGTTATTCGCGTTCGCGCAGTTCGCGGCGAAGGATCTTGCCGGACGCGCTCTTGGGAATTGCATCGATCACCTCGAGCAAGCGGATCTGCTTGTAGCTCACCAGATGCTCGCCAACGAGTGCTTGAACCTCTTCGAGGGTGACGGTCGCTGTGGGGGCGCACACCACGAAGGCCTTGGGGATCTCACCGGCTTCAACATCTTCAACCCCGATCACCGCCACATCAACGATCGCCGGATGGGTGATGACCACAGCTTCGAGCTCCGCAGGGGGAACCTGGAAGCCCTTGTACTTGATGAGTTCCTTGATGCGGTCCACGATCGAGTAGTGCCCTGCTTCGTCGAGCACTGCCACGTCGCCGGTGTGCAGCCAACCGTCCGCGTCGATGGTGGCGGCCGTGGCCTCAGGGTTGTTGAGGTAGCCCTTCATCACCATCGGGCCGCGTACCCACAGTTCGCCTCGACCGCCGACATCTTGATCTTCGCCTGTTTCGGGGTCAACGATGCGGCACTCGGTGTTGGACACAGCGGTGCCGCTGGTGCCGGGCCGGTAATTTCCTTCTGCAGTAGCGTGCGTCACCGGGCTGAGTTCGGTCATCCCGTAGCCCTGAACAATTTCGCATCCCACCCGATTGGCCGCTTCTTCTGCCAAGTCCGCCCCCAGCGGTGCCGCGCCCGAAAACACTTGTTTCAGACTCGACAGGTCATAATTCTCCACAAGCGGCGACTTGGCCAAAGCCAGCACCATCGGGGGAACCGCAAAGAAACGGGTGATCCGTAAGGACTGCACGAGCGTCAGTGCGGCTTCGAGATCGAACCGCGGCATCGTCACCACGGTCACGCCGTTGGCGAGCAACCCGTTCATCAGGACCTGCATCCCGTAGATGTGAAAAAAGGGCAGGGCTGCTAGTCCCACGTCGTTTTCGTCGTATCGGAGCACATGTTCCATCTGACAGACATTGGCAACCAGATTGCGGTGGGTCAGCATCACGCCCTTGGGCAGACCAGTGGTTCCCGACGAATACGGCAGCACCATCACATGCTCGTGAACATCAACCTCAACTTGGTCGATCTCGGTGCCCATCAGCGAAGCCATCGACGTGGCCCCGGGGGCCTCCCCTACCACGATCACCTCGCTGACACTGGTGCCTTCTATAGCGGCCAGGGCAACGTCGAGAAACATCGGAATCGTCAACAGCAGCGACGCGCCCGAATCCTGGAGTTGGAAACGGACCTCGTTGGCACCGTATGTCGGATTGATGGTGGTGATCGTGGCGCCAACAACGCCTACGGCATGAAATACGACGGCGTATTCGGGCACGTTGGGGGCCATGATCCCAAGAACATCTCCAATGCCGAACCCTCGTGCCGATAAACCCCCAGCCATGGATCGTATTGCCGAGTCAAGTTCAGCGAAGGTGTATGTCGAAGAGGCGCCGTCGGTGATGGCCACACGATCCGGAATGCTTTGCGCATGACGCATGACCAACTCGGTTATGGAAACGTCTGGGATCTCCACGCGGGGCAGAGGACTGGTATGGATGATTGTCATCGGTTTCCTTAGAGACTTGATTCGTCCACGGATGGTAGCGTGAGCAATATCTGTGGGCTCATGCGGACTCAGGATACGGTGGACGTATTGCCCCGCAGACTGAGAAGGCGAGCAGAACCACAGGCCAGATTCATGGACCCGCTTATCGACCCCACCGATCCCCGCAGAGTTCGCAACCGAAGACCTGTCCGTGCCTTCATTCGACGGGTCATGCGCCCAGAGTCCCGTCCTCCTAAGGAATCCGACATCTTCACCGCGGCCCGTCACGTCACGGGCGCGATTGGAGCTGGCACCAGCCCGGCTTACGAGGCGCTGGCCGAAGGGGGCGAGAGTCTCAACCGTTCGCTGCGGAAGAACCCGTTGCCTCCCAGCACCCACGTTTCGCATCGTGACGCCACCCGCCACAATCTTCCGGTCCCGCTCTCTGAACGCTGCATTCAGGACCACCGCAAGCCCGAGGACTCGTGAACTCAGACACGCTTGGGTAGTCGAGCAAAGAGTCGCTCGGGCAAGAGTCGCTAGGGGAAGAAGAGCAAGGCGTTACTGCTACGGGGTGGAGCACCTAGATCGGTTAGGTCAACAGAATCGATCTGCGCGGTCGTCACGTTCAGAACCGACAACCGCGAGGCCGTAGCGGCGTCAAACCACGCAACAAAAGACGAGTCCGGTGACCAAGCGATCGCCCCGCGCACTTCGGTCGCGAGCACGACAAGTTCGTCGGCTGCGACATCATAGAGGAGGTCTGGATATGACGGGCCTGTGGCTGGGTTGACCAGCAGAAGATGAGTTCCGTCGGGAGCGATCGTGACGCTCCCCAGGTCACCCGAGAGTTCTGTCGGCAGGTCTGAGACTGCGCCTGATGAGCGATCAACCAGCACCGGAGTGCAAGCCAACGAATCAATGCAACGGATCTCGACATGATGAGTAGTGGTCGCGGCGATCACCGGCGAGTCAGAAAAGTGAACGAGGCCACTTTGAGTGGTGACAAACGTCTCACCGGTTGAACTGGTGACGAGCACACCGAGGCCAGGCACATCGAGGAGCGCTGCCCCGACCGGTACCTCAAGACGAACCATGAACACGCCAGAGGAATTTCCAACGTAGATTTTTGCAGGATCCGGCGGCGTATGAACGACTATCGCGAGGCTGTTGATCTCACCCACAATGACCTGCCCCAGTGAGGAAAGACGGTAGATCGTGGGATCACCCGATCCAGCTCCCAACTCGAAACCGTAGGTATCACCGCTCTGGTCGAACATGACGAAAGAACCGAAGCCGGCGAGCAGGTCGTTCATGGTTGCTACTTCGGGTGTCACGATCCTTACGGGATCGTCAGCTGAAGCAGGGTTGACAATGGCGATGCCGTCGGGCGCAACATATGCAACTCGATGTTGGCCAACGAGCAATGCCAGTTCGCGTACCGCTGGCGTGTTGCGGCCTTCAGCCACGGCTCTGTCGGAATCATCGCTTCCGGTGTCACCATCCGTATCTGATGCTGGGCCTTGGTTCGGGTCAATGTCTGTGACGGGGAACGAGTCTTCGGGAGCGCTGACTGATTCGGGCGACTCACGCCAACCAATAAACAAAGCAGCTGCGAATATTGACAGCAGAGCAACCGTGAACCACTTCGCTGGTCCAACACGACCGGCGGCCCCGATGGCTTCGGTCTCTTCGGTGAAATCGCTGTGGTCCGAGTGACCGCGGTGGCTTTGATCAATCTTCTGACCGCAGGTGGGACACACGTGCTGATCGAAGCGCTCATCGGCTCCGATCGAAAGATGCTGGATTCGAGGAGAGCGTGGGTTGTTGTCTCGCTGGTTGGCTTGCTCGGTAGCTCGCTGGGTGTCTCGCCTCATCTGCGACCGAATCTAGTTCGCTTAGTGGTGCGCATTTCAGAGCAACAGACTCCTGTTGCTGGTAGTTGTCTGATTCGCGGCCACGTTTACGCGGCCACGTTTAGAATGTGATCTGTTCGCTGGCCACTTAAGCGGAGTCAGGAGACGGGTGGTTACTCAAGAGCCATATCTGGACATGATCGCCCCTTGGGACGGTCGCCGTGTGCCGGTCACGCTGCTTGGTGGATACCTCGGAGCGGGCAAGACCACAGTGATCAACGAAGTGCTAGCTCGGACTGATCAGCCGATCGCGGTATTGGTAAACGATGTCGGTGAGGTGAATGTCGATGCCTCACTGGTGCGTCGTCGCCATGGCGACACCATTGAATTGACCGACGGATGTGTCTGTTGCAGCCTGGCCGGGGGGTTGGCGGCGGCGTTTGATGGCTTGCGAGAGCGGGATACCCCGCCCGATCACGTCATTGTGGAACTGAGCGGCATTGCTGATCCGGCCCGGGTGGTGCCTTGGGCATCTTCGCCGGGGTTTGCTCTTGATGGTGTCGTGGTGTTGGTTGACGCCGATCAGTTCCCGGAGCGCATCAGCGATCCGGCTACGGCTGCTTCAGTGGAGACTCAACTCGTCGCAGCAGATTTGCTTGTTCTAACCAAACTCGACCTCGCGACACCTTCTGACGTGGAGCAGACCCGGTCCTGTCTGCAGCGCCTTGCCCTCGATATCCCGATTCTGAACAGCGACGATGCGGTAGCGACTGCATCTTTTGTCGACCTCGCCACTCGTCGGCCCGGCGGTGTTACCGATGTCGGACCAGCGAACCTGTTCGACGCCCATGAAGTCACCACCCTGGCGATACCGAGGCCCATAGCTCGTGCCGAGTTCGAAGCCATGATCGACGCTTTGGCGCCATCGACGCTGCGAGCCAAGGGCATTGCGGCCACCCCCGACGGTACCCGCCTTCTCGCTCAAGTCGTAGGCCGCCGCCGTTCAGTCACCGTACTCCCCGATGCTGAATCCCAACCCCCCACCGACCTAGTAGTAATCAACCCCGGTTCTTGACCGCGGTCGACTCACTGGGGACATATCGGAACCCTGGCAAGGCGGGACGGCTTCCTAAGACGGTCGTCAATGCGACGAAGCTGCGGCTCTCCGCCATTAATGAAGGCAGTTTGGTCTTGGAGTTAGCGCCTCCGGATGAGCCCTCTGACCAGACGTTAGATCTTGACGACACACATTCTGAACGACATCCAAAAAACCCGAACATCACCGACGACCTGGAGGGGTTCGTCGACCTGGAGGGGTTCGTCAAGGAACGTTGAAACGAAAGCGGCTGCTTGTATTGGGTTTGACAGGGTTACGTACTTGTGGGGGTTCGGCAATGTGTTTGAGAGTGGTCCAGATCCGGGGTCGTCGTCCCTGGCTCTTCTTAGATGAGAAAATCCGAATCGCGCAATAAGGCCGACGGCAATACGATAAGTGCGGACTTCTAGACGCTGGCGGTCGGTTTTTTGTAGCGTGTTGACGACAATTCCTGAATCTTGTATGATTGTAGCGTGAACACTACAAAAGATGTTGGCGCGGGGGAGGCACCAATGAGGCGACGACCCAAGAAGGCGATTACATCACCCCATAGACTCGGACGAGCTGTCAGGCAAGCCCGCAAGGAACTGGGATGGTCTCAAGACGAGCTGTCAAAGAAATCAGGGGTCTCACGACCACATATCTCGGATATCGAGTCAGCGAAGCGCAGTCCTAGAACAACGACTCTGTGCGAGCTGCTACGAGCACTGGACTGCGAACTGGAAATCCATCCGCTAGACGAAACAGGCAGCAGGCTCGACAATCTCTTGAGAAGCACTACGAGCGATGCAACGCCTTGATGTTCTGCTGCACGGAGAGACCGTAGGGTTTGTCACCGAACGAACCAACGGGCGTGTGGAGTTCGTCTACAACGACGATTGTCTCAATTCGCCCACTCCAATACCGCTCTCTGTGAGTATGCCTCTCGAAGGCGGAGCGAAGAATGTTGAAGCGTGGCTAGATGGACTGCTCGCAGACAACGACAACGTACGACAAAGATGGGCCACGGACTATAGGGCGAAGTCCACGAAGCCGGTGGATTTGCTAGCAACGCCGGTCGGTCGAGACTGCGCAGGGGCTGTGCAGATATGCAAACCTGAGTCGACCAGCGAACTTCTGGATAGAGGCGGCACCTTGCAACCGCTTACCGAGTCTGATGTGGCTCAAATAATTTCTGATCTCCGCACAGACCCAGCAGGTTGGAATCGCAACCGTTCACAAACGGCCTTTAGTCTTGGCGGCGCTCAGACCAAAACAGCGTTGCGGTTCGATGGAGTACAGTGGTCGCTTCCCGCAGGGTCGGCTTGCACAACTCACATTCTGAAACCTGCCGCTGCGAGGTTCCCCGACTTAGACATCGTGGAACATCTCTGCCAACAGGCTGCACGTAATCTCGGCTTGCAAACAGCCGTCACGGAATGCGTCTACTTCGGTGACGAACGGGCGCTGGTCGTCCAACGATACGACCGGGAACAACTATCGAACGATGATTGGGTGCGTGTCCATCAAGAGGACATGTGTCAAGCATTGGGCGTTCCGCCACACTTGAAATATCAGAACAACGGCGGACCAACGCCTCACGACATAGCATCGTTGCTCCGCGAGCACTCATCGAAACCGAACCAGGATGTTCGTCGTTTCCTTGACGCGCTGATTTATAACTGGCTGATCGTCAACACTGATGCGCACGCCAAGAACTACGGTTTACTGCTCGACGAACACGACGTTAGGTTCGCTCCGTTGTACGACCTGTGCTCGTTCATCCCTTACAAGATCGTAGACGGCGAGCATCTCCAGCTTCCGAAACTGAAAATGGCGATGAAGATGGGCAAAGACTACACGCTCAGAAAAACCGACAGAGACTCGGCTTGGGTGCGTGTAGCCAACCAGTTAGAAGTACCTCACTCGGAGGTAGCTGAACGGATTAGTGTTCTCGCAGACGGACTCGAAGCGGCATTCACCGAAGCTACCGACACACTGCCGGGTCCCGCTAGGGCCTCTTCGATTGTCGCTGAAATGAACAAGGTCATCGCCGTTCGACGAGCTACCGGTTTGAACATTGCGCGTCGTCTAAAACACTCATACCCAAGACCAGCTAAACCAGCTACCTCGCTGACCCAAACGCCCGAGCTGCTAGGCAAATGCGATGCGTCTAACAAATCGAAACGCGGACGCTGCAAACATCCGCATCCTGGACGCGGCGGAAGATGTGCTGCTGGACATCAGCATTGACCGTTTATGAGCCGTGCAAGCCCTGTCGTTCAGGGCGGGGCGTCGGTTGTCTGTCGTCGATGACGTAATCGTTGCAGCGTCGGTCATCAGCGTGTCCGGTCACGCGGGTTGTCTCATTCGTGCGGGAAGCCGCTGTTGAACATCCGGGTCAACCAGGCACGTTTCGCATAGGTAGGCGCACTGCCGACATGGATTCGGCCAACTAGACACGAACGTCACCGACCCGTCGGTGCTGCCGCATCGTTCCAGCGATCCGCACTCCTTGCAGCATTCGCTGACTTCATCCCAGTACGGTGCGCAGCCGGCGTCGTTGTCGCAAGCGGGTTCGTTCATATCGAGCGACTCGTCGTCGTCAACGACCTCCGGAGGTTCGCCAGGACAAAAAATCTCTGCCCCCAACCGCTTCACCCGGTGAACCGGGGAGAGGCTGTTGAGGGCTTTATGCAATCATTGTACCAGCGACTCGTGTCTGGGTTGATCAGGCACACCCGGCCGACGGCGACAACCGAGGCTATCAATCGAGGGCTAGGTGGAGTCGCAGGGCGTTGTCGAGTCGGGCCATATGCTCGAAGTCAACGATCCCGATCACACGGCCGATCCGTTCCACCGAGACAGACCTGATTTGCTCAGCCTGCGCCTTCGAATCAAAGTTAAGCCCAGTATCCGCCGAACTCAACTAGACCTGAAACGGATAGACCCACTCAGTGTTGGAGGTCACCGGTACTACAGTGATCACGCCACGCCCCAATCGTCTGGCACTGGAGTTGGCACCGTCATTGCTGACGATGACAGCAGGCCGCGTTCGAGCAGCCTCAGAACCAACGGCATCACTGAAGTCGACGATCCGGATCTCGCTGCGCTGCATCAGCTAGCGGCGAGTCCGTCGGCAACTGCGGTGTCCCATAGGCAGAACTCGTCGTCGTCCCACTCTTCAAACGCATCGGCGTAATTCTGCGACAACTGAGATGCGCGAAGAAGCCTGACGGCCCGCTGAACCGCACCCGAGCGCGACAGACCGTTGTGCGCTTCGGAGTAGTCGGCGAGGAACCGTAAGTCTTCGTCGGGAAGGTTCACACTTACTTTCATACTTTGAATGCTGCCAGAGTATGGCTACTCATTGCCACCGGACCACCACACTTGTATCACGCTGGAGTAGCTCTCTCGTCTCCGGGATCGGGTGTTGCCTGACACAGTGCCGAGACCGTTAGTCTGAGGCCGGTGAGCGGCACTGACCCAACCGAAAACCAGCAGCGTGATCAGACAGGTCCAGTTCTCGCCCCGTTGCCGGAGGATTGGGAACGGGCATTGGCTGTGGTGGCCCATCCCGACGACCTTGAATACGGAGCGTCGGCGGCTGTCGCCCGTTGGACAGCAATGGGCAAGGATGTCCGTTACGTGTTGGCCACCCGCGGCGAGGCCGGTATCGATTCGATGCCTCCCAGCGAGGCCGGTCCGCTGCGCTCGGCAGAGCAGGTCTCTGCCGCGGCCGCCGTGGGTGTTTCGGTGGTTGAGTTCCTAGATCACGCCGACGGCCTGGTAACCAACGGGATCGAACTGCGGCGAGACCTGGCCGCGGCCATCCGCCGACACCAGCCCGAAGTGATCATCGGATCGAATTATCGCGACCGGTGGGGAGACTCCGGACCGTGGAACCATGTCGATCACCGAGAGCTCGGTAGGGCGCTGCCCGACGCCGTTCGGGACGCGGCCAATCGCTGGCTGTTCACCGAAGCTGGCGAACCGTGGAGCGGTGTGCGCTGGATCGCATACGCATCCTCTCCTGTGCCAACACATGGAGTTGACGTGACCGATCATCTCGCGGCCGGCGTGGCTTCATTGCGCTGTCACCGCATCTACATCGAGAGCCTGGGCGACTCGTCCTTCAATCCCGATTCGTTCCTGAGCGAGAGTTGCCAACAGGTCGGCGAGACGCTGGGCGTTCAGTACGGAGTCGCCTTCGAACTGATCCAGATGTGATCAAGGGCTAGCGGATTCCCTCATATCTCTACCTCAAACCCCCACCGGGCCTGACCGCCAAACCTGGCCAGCGGCGGTTACTCGTAGCGCAGCGCCTCGGTGGGCGACAGGCGAGAAGCGCGAACGGCCGGATAGATGCCCGCGAGCGCACCGATCACGAACGCCGCGCCGAGACCGCCCCAAACTGCGATGTCAGGGATGATAACCCGCCATCCCTGAGTTGCCGAATAACCCGCGGTGACCGCAACACCGAGCAGCACTCCGGCTGCACCCCCCGCCGCAGACAACAGCAGCGACTCAGTCAGAAACTGGCCGAGAATGTGACCCCGAGTAGCTCCGATCGCTCGGCGCAACCCGATCTCCCCGCGCCGCTCGAGCACACCGATCACCATCACGTTGGCGATACCGATCCCACCAACGAATAGAGCCACCGCACCCAAGCCGAGGAACAGGTTTGCAAACTGGTTCTCGGCGGCCGCTTGTGCCTCCAGCAGGTCTGAAGGCCGGCTCACCTCCACCTCTTCTGGGTTCGCCGGATCGGCCGTGGCAGGCATGACATCGCGGGTGATATCAATCCACCCTTCGTTGACCCGTAGATAGACCGTCGTCGCCGCGCCATCAGCATCGAAATAGTCAATCGACGCCTGATGCCCGATAATCGCCGCCCGGTCCAAATCGGGAGCCAGCGCAAAAGGTTCCAAGATGCCCATTACCTCCACCCAACGGTCGCCAATGAGCACCCGCGGCCGGTTGCTGAGGTCCCTGATCCCGAGCCGCTGCGCTGTGACCGACCCCAGAACCACGGCGGGATACTCAAGGGCTGCCTCGGTGAGGAATGTGCCATGGGCTATTTCGCCGTTGAGGGTGTCGAGCAGGGCCATGTCGCTTCCCACCACCGAGATGCCGCCAGTCCGGCCCGACGGGATGAAGTCGCTGCGGTACACGTCAACGTCGACTGAGGACACAAAGGAGATCTCCTCCACGCTCCCCACCCGTCCGATCATCGCTACAGCTTCATCCGGAAGCGTGGCATCGCCAGCACCAAAACCAGCGGAGGGGGTTACTTGCAGGAGGTTGGTGCCCAAGGCGTTGATCTTGTCGAGCAAATCGGACTTGGACGATTCAGAGAGACCGAGCACTCCCACGAGCGAAGCGATACCGATGGCGATACCCAGCGCTGAGAGGGCAGCACGCAGCTTTCGGGATTGAAGCCCCGCAAACCCGACGCGAATTACATCGAGCGGCCGGAGACGGCTTGGTTGGACCCCCGAATTCACCACGTCTGCCTCGTATCGGACTGCACCTGCCCGTCGAGCAGACGCACGATTCGGGGAAGCTGTGCGGCGATCTCATCGTTGTGGGTTACCACGACAATCGTGCTCCCCTCGGCATGCAGTCGCTCGAACAGTTCAATGATCGACGCGTTCGCCTTGGAATCCAGGTTGCCAGTGGGCTCATCGGCCAGTATCAACGCCGGGTCATGCACCAAAGCTCTTGCGATTGCGACCCTTTGTCGCTCACCCCCGGACATTTTCGACGGAATGTGGGACTTCCGGTTTCCGAGGCCTACCCGGTCTAGAGCTGCCGCCGCTCGTTCTCTACGTTCTCTGGGCGCCACCCCCAGATAGAGCAGTCCTCCGGCGACATTTTCGAGAGCCGAGGTGCCCGACAACAAGAAGAATCGCTGGAACACGAACCCCAGCTTGCGCCCGCGTATCGCAGACAAATGTCGCTCAGAAAGTTCCGATGTATCCATCCCGTCGACCAGCACTGTGCCGTTGCTGGGCCGGTCAAGCGTGCCCATCATGTGGAGCATGGTTGACTTGCCGCATCCCGACGGACCAACCACACCGACCATCTCGCCGGACTCAATGGTGAGGTTGACCCCGTCGAGCGCAAGCACTGGCGGAGTCCCTGGGTAGGACTTGGTAGCCGACCGAAGTTCCAACGCCGGAGCGGCGAGCTCACCGGCGGTCACGGGATCACAACCTCCAGCTTCGGCCCCAATCCATTGCCGGCGACCTCTACGAATCCATCGGCGAAGAGACCGGTGCTGACCCCGACCAAGCGGACGCTTCCGTCGGGTTGGACGATCTCAACTGCGTAGCCCCCCTCCTGGAGAGCAAGCAAGGCACTCACAGGAACGCTCAGAACAGCCTGGGCGACCTCAGTGGCGAAGCGAACTTGAACGGTGGCCCCCGTCCAATTCGGATCTACCGACTCCTCCGGGGCGATGACCACATCCAGATATGACGATTCGTTAGCCTGTTCGGTTGCTGAAACGATCACCGGGACAGCACCCAGCTCAATCACTTCGCCATTCACCTCGGTATCGTCGGGAAGCTCGATCAGCACAGAAGTACCTAGTGCGAGCAGATCCTGATCGACAAGATCAAGCCGGGCGGTGACGCGTTGGGCGGTGACCGTTTGGTCTTGAACCCCATCGGGCCCAACGGTGCTCGACACCAGTTCCACCGCAGTCAGCTCGTAGAGAACAGCGCCCTCGTTCACCGAATCGCCTCGCGAGACCGCCAGAGCGCTCACCGGGGCCGGCCCTGCAATGAAGACCACCTGTCCCAGCGGAACCTCGCCGGTGGCCGTCACGACAACATCTGTTTGCCATGCCATAACCGCGTCGGCGGTCTCAGAATCGAATATGTCATCCACTTCGAGGTCTCCGTAGCCGAGGGCGACCAAGTTGGTTTCCAGCCATCCGATATCCGGGCCAGGCGTGGTGTCGATAGACAGGGAACGCCATGCGGCTCCGTCGCCGTAGAACAGGAACGCCGTGTCGGCACCAGCAAGCAAATCGTCGTAGTCGTCGGTTGCGGACTCCAGGGTGAGCTCCGCCGACAACAGGTTCGAGCGGGCCCGCAGCAGCTCGACGGTGCCGGGGTCGGCGAGCAAATCGCTGAGCCTTGTTTCTGCCGACTGCAGATTGGAGCGAGCCTGTTCAACCTCAAGAGCATCCGGGCCTTCTCGCAGTTCCTGCAACTGCTCCTGTGCCGATTGCAGACTGTTGAGCGCACTATCGATATCCGCAGCCGAGGGACCAGCCAACAACTCGGCGTGGGCGTCCCTGGCTGTATCCAAACTGGCAAGCGCGCTTTCAATATCCGCAGCCGAGGGACCAGCCAACAACTCGGCGTGGGCGTCCTTGGCCGTATCCAAACTGGCAAGCGCGCTTTCAATATCCGCAGCCGAGGGACCAGCCAACAACTCGGCGTGGGCGTCCTTGGCTGTATCCAAGCTGGCAAGCGCCGACTCGTGGCCTGCCACATCGAAAATATAGGTCAAATTGGCATTGAGCAGGCGCTCCGACAGATCCGCCCAATCTTCTTCGGTTGATGGCGACCCATACTTTTCGGCTTCGGCGCGAGCCTCGGCGATGTCGTCGGTGAGGGCCACCATTTGCCTCTCGCTCAGAGGCAAACGGCTCAGAGCAGAACCATCACATAGCGACGCGATCGCTCTGTCGGTCCAGTCACAGTATTCGCTCCAGGTGATCTCCAGAGAAACGAACGACAGATCCCGCGCGGCCCTCGTTGAGCCAACCCGCTGTTCTGCCAGTTGGATTGCCGCGGTGGCCTCGGCCATAGCCGTCGGGTCCAGATCAGCAATCAGGTCGTCGTAAGTCTCTTGGGCACGGGCGACTGCCGCTCTCCCAGCCCCCAATTCAGCTTCGGTAGGCGCAGCGAGCAGATCGTCATAAGTCTCTTGGGCACGAGCAACTGCCGCTCTCCCAGCCCCCAATTCAGCTTCGGTAGGCGCAGCGAGCAGATCGTCATAAGTTTCTTGAGCACGAGCAACTGCCGCTCTCCCAGCCCCCAACTCTGCTTCGGTAGGCGCAGCGAGCAGATCGTCGAGCGTCAAGCGGGCCTGGGCGACGGATGCTTCCGCAGAGGCCAGATCGGCGGGTCCAGCCCCAGATTCAAGATCATCGAGCGCGATCTCAGCACTCGCCACCGACGCTTCGGCGGATGCAATCCTCTGTTCGGCCTGCGTCACTTGTGAATCTGTGACCATCGAGTCGATGGCGAACAGTTGGGCGCCGCGTTCCAACCGTGTCCCCTCGGAGGGGACGTCCACCACGACACCACTGCTGGGAGCAACCACGATACGGGCGTCGTCGTAAGCCAAAGTGCCAGAGATGGTGGTCGTCTCGGACAGGTCGCGCACTTCAATGATGTCAGTATTCAAATTGGATGCTGCGGGAGCGTCTGTGCTTCCGGTTTGGTCGCCAACAAACCAAACCACGACACCTCCGGCGACTAGTACCAGGATTAGGATCGCTATTAAACCCAACCAACGGCGCTTTCGCCGTTTCGGTGGTGCAGATGTCTCGTTCACTACGGGTTTCCTCCTGCTTGCGCTCCGCCGCCACCGAGACCGCCGAGCTCTCCCCGGCAGGCTTCGACGGCGTCTTGCACATCTGGATTAGTCGGGTCGAATGCTTCCCCGAACAGTCGTGTACCGGGATTGTCGCCGGTGCCAGTGACGAGCCTGGACAGCTCGGGGTCGTCTACCTCAATTCCTTCTGCACGCAGGCACTGAGCGAATCCAAGCAGAGTGTCCTGTACCTCGGTCAGGTTGAAGCCCCCTCCGTCTCCCCCGAAGGCGAGACCCTCAAAGTGGTGGCGGCAGACGTCTAATCCCTGCTGAAAGGTTTCTGAAGCCGGGTCGATGCCGGAATTCGCGAACATTTGACGCCACTGCACGGCACCTGTGGCGTCCACAGTCGGATCAACGAAGTCCGGTAGTCCGTTTTCTCTCATGCACTGGGCAAAATTCAACAATGCCTGCTCGGGGTCTGTTTCCGCAGCCTCAGGCTCGACTTCTGCAGGCTCAGGGTCAACTTCTGTAGGCGCAACCTCCTGCACCGCGACCCCCTCAGAGAATTCTTCCCCAACTGTCCGAATTTCAGGTTCGCTGCTTTGGCCATCGGTTGCCGCGGGGATAGTCCCCGCCTCAGACTCCGATGTTGTGGCTTCGGGTGTCGCCGCGGCACCGATGAGTGTGTCCGTTTCCGCAGAGTCCACTCCAATCAAGGTGGCCACTCCCGTAGTTCCGTCGCCTTGATCGCCACCACCGCAGGATGCGGTGATCAACGTGATGGCGAGTGTTGCCGCCGCCATGATTTGGAGCCTCAAGGTGTCCCCCCTTGCCAAACTCAGTCCGGACCCGCAAATAGGCAGACCCCATATCTTGTCTCAGGTCTCCCAAGAACCCGGCATCCGTCTTAAGTCGCGCACAACGTGGGCGCGGAGGGATTCGAACCCCCGACTTCTTCCTTGTAAGGGAAGCGCTCTAACCAACTGAGCTACGCGCCCGGAGAACAGCAAAGGCTACGGGGAAATTCAGAGAATTTGGCTGAGGAACAGCTTGGTGCGTTCTTCGGTCGGGTTCGTAAAGAAATGCTCCGGCGGCCCGACTTCGACGATTTCGCCGTCGGCCATGAACACCACACGATCAGCAACCTCTCGGGCGAAGCCCATTTCGTGGGTCACGCAGATCATGGTCATGCCCTCGGCAGCGAGATCCTGCATGGTGTCGAGAACTTCCTTGATCATCTCCGGGTCCAGCGCCGAGGTGGGTTCGTCGAAGAGCATCACCTTGGGCTTCATCGCCAACGAACGAGCAATGGCAACCCGCTGTTGCTGACCACCGGAAAGCTGGCCCGGATACTTCCTTGCCTGATCTGGGATCTTCACCCGCTCAAGCAACTCCATTGCCGACGCTTCCGCTTGAGCTTTGGGAACATTGCGAACGTTGCGAGGCGCCAAAGTGATGTTGTCCATCACCGACAGGTGCGGAAACAGATTGAAGCTCTGGAAAACCATGCCCGTCTCGCGGCGGATTCCCTGAATTGCTCGAATGTCGTCGGACAGCTCGATTCCATCCACCACGATCGAGCCGCGGTCGTGTCGCTCAAGGCGGTTGATACAGCGGATCAGCGTGGACTTGCCCGAACCCGAAGGCCCGATAACCACCACCACCTCCTGTTCCCCGACCGACATGTTGATGTTGCTCAGCGCCTGAAAGTCACCAAAGAACTTGTCGACCCCCCGCAAGCTGATGATCGTGTCCCCTTTACCGAGGACCTCGGTTGCGTCTGCGTTGACGGCTATGTCGCTCATCTCACTCCGACTCCTAGTCTCTCTTCGACTCTACGACTCTCTTTCGACATGGTGTAGGCGAATGCCCAATATCCGAGGGCGACGAAGGGATACGTCACCGTCACCAGCCCTTGTCCCAAAAACTCTGTCTGGGCGTTGGCCACGGCAGAAGTCTGCAGGAACTCCAGCAAACCAATGATCGTAAGCAACGACGTGTCCTTGAACAACGAAATGAACTGGCCGACCATGGCGGGAATCACCGCGCGCAACGCCTGGGGAAGGACGATCAGACGTTGTATCTTGCCGGCGGACATCCCAGCGGCCTGCGCTGCTTCAACCTGACCACGAGGCACCGCCTGAAGACCTCCACGGACAATCTCGGCGATGTACGCGGCTGAGAACGCGATAATGACAATCATGGCTCGAGTCAACGGGCCGGGAATGTTGAGGCTGATCGGGAACAGCAAGGGAAGCATCAACCATGAGAACATCAACAATGAAATCAACGGCACGCCGCGCACAAACTCAATGAAGAGCACCGATGCGCCCTTGATCACCCGCAGATCCGACTGGCGTCCCAGGGCCAGCAGGATACCCACCGGGAGTCCGGTACTGATGCCGATCACCGTCACGAACAAAGTGAGATGCAAACCTCCCCAATCGTCCCAACCAAAGCCTCCCAAGTCGATGACCCACAACCCGAACCACACACCGACGCCAACAACGACTGCCGCAACCCGCGAGGCCACAATCCCCCCCACTCGCTTTTTGAACGGATAACGGAGGCGCCAACGTCGCGCTCGTGATGGCGCCCAAGTCGTTGCCGGTGCCCCGACGCCCCTTTCATCGGCATAACGTCGAACCTCCACCAGAGTCCACGCGCCGACCAACCCACCCACGGTCAAAGCTCCGAGACCTCCAGTCCCGGCGAGAACCAGCAGCGATAGCAATCCCAGCAACCCCGCAAAGAAAAGTCCACGTGTTCGCATCGCGGGGTTGAACCTGCGGCCCAGTTCACGGTTGATGAAGAACACCACGAAGATGGTGGCCAAACCTACAAACGGCGGAACGGTCCGGGCGAAGGACAAGAAAAAAATCAACACCGCAATGATCGCCCAGAACCTGCGCAACAGATCAGGCCAAGAGTGGGGTTCGGTGGGCAGACCCTTTTCTTCTGCGTCTGCCTGCGCCGATCGCCACAACACTCCAGAACCGATTCCTAACGCCCCCATCAGCAAGTACCCCGACACCCAGGGTCGCCACAACTCGTCACGGGGGAACTGACCGACCATGAACAGGGCGAGGTTGCGGCGGATAATCAAGAAGTCAGAAGAAAATAGCCATCCCAGCGTTTGCACGACCGCGTAAGCAATGCAGAGGATGACAACAACAGTGATCAACGAGTTGTACCAATTGTTGAACAGGTTCTTCTTGACCCAGTCTCCCGGTGACAACCGGTGGTTGGGTGGCAGATCGTTCGCCTCCTGAACCTCGTCGTGGGCTCCCGAACCAAGATCGGTAACCGACATCACACACCCCTCAACTGGAGGCGGCGGTTGATCAGGTTGCCTATCGCCGACAGGATCAATGAGAAGGTCAAGTAGATCACCATGAGAATCAACAAGAGCTGCGGTGCCGGCTGGGACTGCCCGAACAAGTTGAAGACGATTGAAGTGGTCTCAGCGAAACCTATCGCCACGGCCAATGAAGAGTTCTTGGTGTAGTTGAGGAACTGGTTGATCAACGGTGGGAAGGCGATCCGGAAGGCCTGAGGCAGCATCACGAACCGGTACCGTTGCAAACCACTCAGGGCCAGAGCATGGGAGGCCTCCACTTGCCCTGTGTGGACGGCCAGGATGCTGCCCCGAACAATCTCGGCGATATGGGAGGCCGTGTAGATGACAAGCGCCAACATCACCGCCACATAGGGCATTTGCATCCGAAAGCCACCCGACCAGATCCGATCCTCGACGGTGGTCTTGGAGAACTCGAACGGCCCTCCCAGCGCCAAGAAGGACACCCCACACACCACGACCAAGGTAGCCAAGGACCACAGCGCCCTGCGGTGCGGAGCACCCGTGTTGTTGAACACCCGAGTCCGCCATGCCCAAACACCCAAGGCTGTGACAACGCTGCCCACGACGAGCAGTCGGTAGGCCCCGAAGTTGTCCAAACCGACAATCGAGGGGAACGCGAATCGACTGTTGCTGAAGATCATCCAGCCGCCGAAGGGCCGCCAAGCGGCTTCCGCTGTCGGACTCGCCCCGAATGGGAAATTGAGAAAAACGGCTCCCCACAAGAACACAATCACCAGCAAGGGCGGGATGTTCCTGAAGAACTCGACGTATCCGGTTGCCAGCTTCCGCAACAGCCAGTTGGTCGACAAGCGTGCGATACCAATGAGGGTCCCGAACAGCACAGAAAGAGGAATCCCCAGGAGGATTATCAAAAACGTGTTCTTGACCCCCTGCTGCAGGGCGTCCCGGATACCTGCGTTCGAACTCAGCGGGTTGTCAGCGATGGAGATCCCCGACGGCTGGTCCAAGAAACCGAAGGTCAGTTCGAGGCCGATATCGTCGGTGCGGTCCCTGAAATTGGTCCACAACCAGGAGCCGACAGTAACGATGAGGCCGAGAGTAAGAACCTGAGCCGCCAACGACAGAACGTTCAGGTCACGCCATGGCGGTGGACGATCAGAGGTGTCTCGGCGGGTGACCTTGTCGACAACGAAGCGACCGGCAAGAAAAAGCGCTGCTGCCACCGCCAAGGCGATTACCAACAACAGCAGCCTGCCGAGCATTTGTTCCTCTCGCCCCTCTCTGCACCTTCTGTGTAACCGGTTGCTTAACCGGCAACCCGAACAGTTAACGAACAGTAACGCGGAGTATTCGCCAAGCTGCGTATTTCAGAAAATACGCCAAACGCGCAAGACGATCCCGGCGACCCCCGAAACTCTGAGGAGGTCTACCGGAATCGTCTTGTCGAGTGATTCGGCCCAATCGAATTAGGCCCGAATTAGGCCGAGTGGCTTACCGGAAGGGCGGAACGTACATGAGACCGCCGTCGGTCCACAAGGCGTTGGGACCACGCTCAAGACCGAGCGGCGCAAGGTTGCGCTCGTAGATCTCACCGTAGTTGCCTACCTGACTGATGATCTGATACGCGAAGTCAGCCGGGAGACCAAGTCCGACCTCGGTCACCTCTCCCTCTATGGCAAGACCGAGGAACCTGCGGATGTTGGAGTTGTCGGTGTCCATGAAGTCACCGAGGTTGCTCGAGGAGATCCCGTACTCTTCGGCCTGCACCGTGGCCATGGTGGCCCAATTCACGACCTGTGCCCACTCAGTGTCGCCATCAGCCACCACAGGCCCGAGGGGCTCTTTGGAGATGATGTCGCCAAGGACGCGTGTGCCGATGTCGAGTGCGTCAGAGAAGGCCGCCAACTGGGAGGCATCCGAAGTCCAAACTTCACACTGCCCGGCAACGAACGCCGGCTGAAGCTCATCGTTGGACTGGAACTCAACAGAGTTGAAGGGGACTCCCCTGTCGCCGAGCACCGAGTTGAGGTTCAACAGCGTCGTGGTGCCCTGAAGCACACAGATGTCGGTGTTGGCCATGTCTTCCACTGACTGGATCGAGCTGTCTGCGCGAACCATGAAGCCCTGGCCGTCGAAGAATGTGGTGAACATGAAGTTCGCCTGCTCGTTACCGTCGCGGCTAGCCGTCCAAGTGGTGTTGCGCACCAACAAGTCGATCTCGCCGGACTGCAGAGTCGGGAAACGCTGGGGAGCGTCGAGGGGCGTGTAGTTCACAGCGTCGGCGTCACCGAGCACCGCGGCTGCCACGACCCGGCAGAAGTCCACATCAAACCCGGCGTTGTTGCCGTTTGCGTCGATATTGCCGAACCCGGGAAGCGTGTCGTTGACCCCGCAGTTGACGGAACCGCGATCGATGACAGCAGCTAGACGTCCGCCTTCGTCTTCGGCCACGTCACCGTCGTCGCCACAAGCAGCGGCGATGAGGGCGATGGCGAATAGCGCCGCGAGCAAACGCAGCAATTTACTGTTCTTGTTCATGGATTATTTCCCTTCCAGAATCAGCTGACCCGTATCGGGTGGCGCGTAACATCGAATCACGGCCCGGGTCATGGTTAGCCCACAAATCTAGCGGAAATAGCAACGAGCACCACCGGAACATTGCAACCGGTACTAATGGCTTTGGCTTCTCCCCCTTCGCACCGAAAGCAAATGCGGCAACAACGCCGAAGGTGCAGCAACAGGAGACCGCCGAGCATTGTGATCAAGCACCGTCAAATCTCGGTCCTGCGCATCAACCACAACCACTTCGACCTCACGACAGACAAGCAGTGCGCCCAAGTAATCCCAGACGTGAAGTGAATCAGCGAAGTCGACAAATCCTGCGAAACGCCCGTCGGCCACCGCGCACAATTCGAGAGCGCACGATCCCATAGTGCGAAACTGCCACCAACCCGCCTCAGCCGGTGGCACCCCGTTGACCGCCACAACCGCTTCGGAGAACTCCACTGCGGTGGGCGCCGCGAGCGCAACGCCATCAAGAGTCGCGCCCCGACCGCGGATCGCCGTATAGCGCCGATTACCGGGATGGTCGTGGACAACTGCGACCCACGGGCCGTGGTCGTCAACCACACACAGGCTCGTCGCAAACCACGGAAGCGACAGCGAAGCGTTGGTTGAACCGTCGAGAGGATCGACCACCGCCACCAACCCCGTACCGCACCCGAGTGCTTCCCGCTCATGTTCGCTCCGCCCACCGGGCCGCTCGGGCTCTAGGCCGCTCTCCTCACTAAGAACCCGGATACCCGCCGCTCCGAGCACGCCGAGCGCCGCTTCATCAGCGACAAGATCCGGTACGTACTGATCGTGACGCAATCCCGACTTTCCCCAGTCGTGGTGATCGACAAAGGCTGCAACAACTGCATCGGCGGCTTCATGAAGAACAACGAGCACCTCGTCGGCGTTCATATCTTGGCCTCACTCCTGCACGTCGCTGGTGCGCTTTCAGACAATACGGTCGATGCCCCACACGATACGCGCCAACTCATGGCAAGCTAGTGGCAATGGCAGTTATCGACCTACAGGGATTCGTTGCCGATCTCAAGGATCATGTAGTTGAACACGGGTTCCACGTTCATGATGAGCGGCACTTCATCGAGACTTACACCAACAGGCAGACCTGGGAGGTTGACCTGCATCCCGACCGCGCCTGCGACGGCCCGTTGGACATGCATGTCGCTCTAGAAGTCGACCCTCGATCACTGATCATGTTCGAGGATGAGTTGATTCGGGTTGGCGAAGGCGATGAGCCCTCAAATGAAATTCGCTTGCCGTTGACGATCAGTTTCGCCCTGCCCCCACTGCCTTATGCACCCGACTTGCTTATTTTGGCCACCGACCTCGCAGGCGTCGGCTCTACCGAGCTACCGCTTGAAGTGAGTGCTCTGGACAGTTTTGCCGCCGTGACTGACGCTCCAGTTAGAGCAGTCAGTATCGTCGCTCGGGTTGAGGTGGAACTGGCGAGAATATTCTTTGGACGAGATGTGTTGTGCGATGTGCTCGAGCGCTGTTCGAAGGTCGCCGACTTCCTGCTCGATCGGGCACCAGCTTGGATCGACGAACCCTGACAGGCGAACCCTGACAGCCCAACCCCGACGGTTCTCGTTCTGGTCTCAGGTCTGGAGTTCCCGCAGGGCCGCCAACGCCTCATCGGTGTGAACCGCCATGTCGGACTCGCTGCGGATCGCGCGGATCACCCGGCGGTCCTGACCGATCACAAAGGTGGTTCGGACCGGCGGCAGCAAACCGATGCGTTTGACACCGAACAGACGCGCAGCCTTACCCTTGGGGTCCGAGAGAAGCGGGAAATCCAACGTGTGCTTCTCATCAAATTGTTTTTGCCGATTCACCGAATCAGGACTGATTCCCACTCTCTTGGCGTTGAGTTCAGCGAACTCCGACCTCAAGTCGCGGAAACTGCAGCTTTCCTTGGTTCAACGAGGGGTCATAGTTCTCTGGTAGAAGAACAGGACCAACGGCCCGCTCTGAACCAAGCTGTCCAGCGTCACGGTGTTGCCGTGTTGGTCACTCAAACTGAAATCACCAACCAGTTCACCTTCGCTCAGCATCGGTTATCACCTCCGTCGCTCATAAAGCTGCTGCCGCAAACCCTATGTCGAGATCCGCGATGATGTCATCAATCGACTCTAGTCCCACCGACAGTCTCACCTGCCCTGGGGTGACACCGGTGGACTCCTGCTCCTCGGGTGTGAGCTGGGAGTGGGTGGTAGCTGCAGGCTGAATCACCAGGCTGCGAACGTCACCAATGTTTGCCAAGTGGCTGTGAAGCTCAAGGGCCTCAACAAATTTCTTGCCCGCTTCGAGACCACCTTTGATCACAAAGGCAGGCACCGAACCGTATCCCTTCCCATCGCCGAGTTCGTTGGCGATGTCGTGCCAGGGAGAGTCGGGCAATCCTGCGTAAGCGACAGACTCGACCTGATCGTGGGAAGCGAGATAATCGACGACTGCGTTTGAGTTGGAGAAGTGACGTTCCATCCGCATACTCAGCGTCTCAAGACCCTGCAGCAGCAGGAACGAGTTGAATGGTGCAATTGCCGCACCAATATCCCGCAAGAGTTGCACCCGGGCCTTGATGATGTAGGAACCCGGACCAAGTGCGGGCCAATAGGCCAGGCCGTGGTAGCTGGGATCCGGCTCGGTGAACATCGGATGCTTGCCGGATGCCGCGAAATCGAAACTGCCTCCATCCACGATCACTCCCGCAATAGTGGTGCCGTGCCCGCCGATGAACTTCGTTGCCGAATGGACGACGATGTCTGCACCGTGCTCGAGGGGGCGGATCAAATACGGGGTAGCCACTGTGTTGTCGACGATGAGCGGCACGTTGTTGGCATGTGCGATATCTGCCACCTTGGCGATGTCAACCACGTTGTTCATCGGGTTGCCTATCGACTCGCAGTAATACGCCTTGGTATTAGGCTGCGTGGCCGCTTGCCAAGCGTCGGCATCGTCGGCGTCGTCGATAAAGGTGCAGGTGATTCCCATCTTCGGCAACGTGTAGTGGAAGAGGTTGTAAGTCCCGCCGTAGAGAGCCGCGGCCGACACGATGTGATCGCCGGACTCAGCCAGATTCAGAATCGCCAAGGTTTCTGCTGCTTGGCCGGACGACAGTGCAAGTGCCCCGGGAATACCGACTGCGGTGTCTGTGCCGCCTTCAAGACTTGCGAGACGAGCTTCGACCACGGCTTGGGTCGGGTTCATTATCCGGGTGTAGATGTTGCCTATCTCGGCTAGGGCAAACAGGTTCTTCGCGTGATCGGTATCACGAAACTGGTAGGCCGTCGTCTGATAGATCGGAACGGCGCGGGCACCAGTTGCCGGGTCGGCTTCTTGTCCCGCGTGGATTTGGCGGGTCTCAAAACCCCAGTCATTGCTCATGTTTATTGCCTTTCGTGGCTTGATCCGAAGCCTCTGGGAGACCTTGAACATCGCCGTTAGCCATTCGGCCAGCGACCCATGGAGCCTATAGTGGGCTCGGTGGGGATCGAACCCACGACCGAAGGATTATGAGTCCTCTGCTCTAACCACTGAGCTACGAGCCCAACGAGACACTATCGCTGTCGCCCATTGAAGATGCTCGGCCCCGCGCTCACCGCAGCGCTCCCCAAGCACACCGCCCCGCCCAAGCACCACCGGAGCCTCCCCCACGGCGAGATCGCCGAGGCGCTGCAGATCGTGGACGGCTCCGCTCGGGCGTGGCCCGTGTCGAAGGCGTGCCTCCGGTTCATCGTCGCCACCGCCTGCCGCTCGGGCGAGGCCCGGCTGGCGCGCTGGGATGAGATCGACCGCGACGCCGAGACGTGGACCGTCCCCGGCGAGCGCTTCCGAAGCTGGGCAGCCGAGCAGGGCATGCCCCGTGAGGTCGCCGAGGCTCAACTCGGGCATGTGGCCGGGAAGAGCGAGCGGGCCTACCAGCGGTCGGATCTGCTTGATGCCCGCCGCAAGGTCATGGATGATTGGTCGGATTATCTTTCGTCCACCTAAGTTCCGCTACGTACCTTAACTCTAAAGGTCAACTTTAGACTTAAGGTACGTCAGGTCCGCGGCGAGTCATACGAGCGCGTCAGCCGCCTGCACATCAACCCCAAAATCGGACACATTCCGGTACAGAAGGCAGCGGACTCGTCCTTCCCCAAACAGCCGATTCCCGGTTGCCTCAACGCTCCCTCCCCAGAGCTCTGCGAGGTTCCCGAAGGCAAGATTCTCGTGCTCGGCAACCATCGCCAATCCAGCCGCGACGGTCGCTTCTTCGGCCCGATCGACGAGGACGCCGTGGTGGGCCGAGCCTTCATGAAATACTGGCCCCCGAGCGACATCGGCGGCCTCTAGAAGGAGCTTACGGCCGGCGGTCTCCGATGGAGTGTCCCGGCACCAAGCGGGCGAGGGAGCCTCCGGTCGACTTCGACTGTGTTGTGGTCGATGGTTATATCGGTCCCGGCCTCATAGAGTGCCTCGACCCTACTCAGAGACCCTCAACCACCCCGCTCTCCACAATCCCCCGGAGGCTCAACTTGAAACGGTATAATGGCGTCGTGTTGTTTCTTGACTCGCCCGTTCAGATCATCGAGTAGCGGGAGCGCAGTGGCCAGCGGACCAGAACCCTCGGACGGCGCTTCGCTCGATTGCCGACGTCTTCGAATCAGTGATCTCACCGGTCGTCAAGAAGTCGGACCGTGTCTCCGGGAAGGCCGCGATGGTGTCCACGTTTCGGCTTAACTCGCGATTCCAAAGACTGGCGATGGCCGCGGCGGCAATCATTGTTTCGACCATGATCGCGTGGTTGGCTGGCACATCGATCACAGTGGAGTCTGCATCCGCCGCGGACGAGCTATCACCTCCCAGCCAGCCGGCCGGACTCACTGCGACCGCTGGCAACACTCAGGTGGCATTGGAGTGGGATGATCCCGGCGATTCGACGATAACCAAGTACCAGCTGTTGCAGTTGGTGACCGCCAAGCTGACCGCTTCCGACGGGGCAGAGGGCGACTCCTTCGGGCACTCGGTAGCGGTGAATGGCAGCACCGCGGTGGTCAGCGCGTACCAGGACGACGACGACAACAGAGGCGACGACTCGGGTTCGGCGTACGTCTTCACCAAGGATTCCTCGGGTAAATGGACCCAGCAGGCCAAGCTGACCGCTTCGGACGGCGCGGCGGGCGACGAGTTCGGGATCTCCGTCGCGGTAGACGGCGACACCGTCGTGGTCGGCGCGCAAAAGGACGACGACGACAACAGAGGCGACGACTCGGGTTCGGCGTACGTATTCGTCAAGCCCGCCGGAGGCTGGGCCAACGCAACTGAGACGGCCAAGCTGACCGCTTCGGACGGCGCGGCGGGCGATCTATTCGGGATCTCCGTCGCGGTAGACGGCGACACCGTCGTGGTCGGCGCGCAAAAGGACGACGACGACGACAGAGGCGACGACTCGGGTTCGGCGTACGTATTCGTCAAACCCAACGGAGGCTGGGATGACTGGGACGAACTGGACAGCGACGACAAGGACAAGTTGACGGCCAAGCTGACCGCATCCGATGGCTCGGCGACGGACTCATTCGGGTGGGCGGTGGCGGCGGACAGCGACACGGTGGTGATCGGGGCGTTCGGGGACGACCGCACCATCGATGACACTGACATCGCAAATTTGGGCGCGGCGTACGTGTTCACCAAGCCCGCCGGAGGCTGGGCCAACGCAACTGAGACGGCCAAGCTGACCGCCCCCGACGCCGAAGCGGCCGATCTATTCGGGGTCTCCGTCGCGGTAGACGGCGAGGTAGTTCTGGTTGGGGCGCACTTGGAAGACGAGAACGCGTTCGGCGCGGGTGCGGCGTATGTGTTCACCAAGCCCGCCGGAGGCTGGGCGGACGTCGACGACGATGACGTGACGAAGCTGACTGCC
Organism: Candidatus Aldehydirespiratoraceae bacterium; assembly: GCA_965249055.1. GTDB lineage: Bacteria > Actinomycetota > Acidimicrobiia > Acidimicrobiales > Aldehydirespiratoraceae > VXYK01. The sequence goes on from CBDFKX010000002.1 coordinate 2,886,732, forward strand.
TCCGACGGTGAGTCGAACGACAGATTCGGCCTGTCGGTGGCAGTGGACGGCAGCACGGCAGTGATCGGGGCAAACGACCACACCCACGGGACCGAAAAGAGCGGTTCGGCTTACGTCTTCACCAAGAACTCCGCTGGCGTGTGGATCCAGGAATTCGAGTTGAACGCCTCCGACGGCGCGGCGGACGATCGCTTCGGATACTCCGTGGCGCTGGACGGTGACACTCTCTTCGTCGGGGCAGAGCAGGACGATGACAAGGGCACTGACTCCGGTTCGGTCCACATAGCGAACATCACAAAGTGGAGCGACATCGCCGATAGCAGCGCGACGACGCTCACGGCGACCGGGCTGACCAACGACGTCGAGCACACCTTCCAGCTCCGTGCAGTGAACGACAGCGGCCACAGCCCCGAAGCGACCGTCACCGCCACGCCGACACTCCTTCCGCCAGCCCAGCCCACCGGCTTCGCCGCGATTGCCGGCAATGCCGAGGTGCAACTCAGCTGGATCGAGCCGCAGCCTGCGCCGACGATGCCGGTTGATATGTACCAGCTGCGGCAGTTTGCGAAGAGCAAGCTGACTGCCTCCGATGCGACGAAGAACGACTTGTTCGGATTGTCCGTCGCGGTGGATGGCAGCACGGCTGTAGTCGGAGCGCCGGGAACCGTCGGCGACGATTCCGATTCGGCGTACCTGTACACCAAGGATTCCTCGGGTGTGTGGACCCAGATCGCCAAGCTGACCGACGACGACAGCGCAACGGACGACGGGTTCGGATATTCCGTGGCGGTGGACGGCGACACCGTCGTGGTTGGGGCGCCCAACGACGTCACTCCCGTGGTTGAGAACCCCATGGACCCCGGCGATTATGCCAATACAGGTTCGGCGTACGTGTTTGTCAAGCCTGCCAGCAGCGGCGGCTGGGCAGACATCGACGTGAGTGACGCGGTCAAGCTGACCGCCTCCGACGCCAACGGGGGCGACCGATTCGGACATTCCGTCGCAGTGGATGGCGACGCAGTTCTGGTTGGGGCGCAGGGGGGCGATTCCGTCGGCTCTGATGACGTCAGCATCGTCAATTCCGGTTCGGCGTACCTCTTCACCAAGCCTGCCAGCAGCGGCGGCTGGGCAGACATCGACGTGAGTGACGCGGCCAAGCTGACCGCCTCCGACGCCAACGGGGGCGACCGATTCGGGTGGTCGGTCGCGCTGGACAGCGACACTGCCGTGGTTGGGGCGCCCAACGACGTCACTCCCGTGGTTGAGAACCCCATGGACCCCGGCGATTATGCCAATACAGGTTCGGCCTTCGTCTTCGTCAAGCCCAGCGGAGGCTGGGTCAACGGAAACGAGACGGCCAAGCTGACCGCCCCCATCTCCGATGCCGGCGCGGGCGATTGGTTCGGGACCTCCGTCGCAGTGGACGGAGACGTAGTCCTGGTTGGGGCGGAGTTCGAAGACGAGAAGGCGACCGACGCGGGTTCGGCATACGTCTTCATCAAGCCCGACAGCGCCAACGGCTGGGCAGATATAGGCGAAGATGACGTGACAAAGCTGACCGTCTCCGACGGCGCAGCGGATGACCGCTTCGGCAAGTCGGTGGCGGTGGATGGCGACACGGCCGTAATCGGGGCGTACAACCACGACCATGGGAGCGGCACCAACGGTTCGGCCTACATATTCACCAAGAATTCCTCCGGCGCGTGGATCGAGGACTTCGAGTTAACCGCCTCCGACGGGGCGACCACCGACAGCTTCGGTCTGTCGGTGGCGTTGGACGGCAACACGGCGGTGATCGGGGCGCCTGAGGACGACGACAGCGGCACCGACTCCGGTTCGGTCTACATGGTGGACATCTCGACGTGGACCGACATCGCCGATAGCAGCGCGACGACGCTCACGCACACGGCGACTGGGCTGACCAACAACATCGAGTACACCTTCCAGCTCCGGGCAGCGAACGACAGCGGACACAGCCCCGAAGCGACCGCGACCGCCACGCCGACACTCCTTCCGCCAGCCCAGCCCACCGGCTTCGCCGCGATTGCCGGCAATGCCCAGGTCTCACTCAGCTGGCAGGCGCCGGAGTATGCACCGACGATGCCCGTCGAAGGGTACGAGCTGTGGCAAGTTGCCGAAAGCGCAAAGCTGGTCGAGAGCGGTGGCGAAGAGAACGATGCGTTCGGGGACGCTGTCGCGATTGACGGCGACACTGCCGTTGTTGGGGCGTCCAACGACGTCGTCGACAATTATCGGACTGGTGCGGCCTACATCTTCGTCAGGGACCCGGACTCCGGTCTGTGGAGCCGGAAGGCAAAGCTCACTGCTGCTAACGGTGCAGCCAGCGACAGTTTCGGAATCTCTGTGGCGTTGGATGGTGACACCATCGTCGTTGGAGCGTCCATAGCCGGCTCGGCGTACGTATTCACCGAGCCCGACGAAGGCTGGGCCGACGCAAATGAGACGGCCAAGCTGACCGGTTCCGCGAGCGGCGAGTTCGGATCGACCGTAGCGGTGAACGGCAACACCATCGTGGTCGGGGCAGACAGGGACACCAATGGCGACAGCAGCAATGCCGGCTCAGCCTACGTATTCACCAGGCCCTCCGACGGCTGGGAAGACAAAGACACGAGCACCGCGGCCAAACTGACCGCCGCGATCCCCGCGGCCAACGACTACTTCGGCCAGTCCGTGGCAGTGGACGGTGGAACCGTCGTGGTTGGGGCGACCGGACGCGACAGCTCGAAGGGCTCGGCCTACGTCTTCACCGAGCCCGACACCGGAGTATGGGTCAACAGCAATACGGCAGCCACGCTCACCGCCCCCGACGGCGAGACGGGCGACGAGTTCGGCCGGTCCGTGGCAGTGGACGGCGACACGGTTGTCGTCGGAGCGGACCTGGACGACAGCTCGAAGGGCTCGGCATACGTATTCACCGAGCCGGCCAGCGACGGTGGATGGGGCGACTGGAACGCCCTGGACGACGATGACAAGACAAAGTTGACGGCCAAGCTCACCGCCTCCGATCGCGACATCGCATCCGACAACGGCGGCAACACGTTCGGAAGCTCGGTAGCGGTGGACGGCGACACTGTCGTGGTAGGAGCGGACGGAGTCGACCTGAGCGACAGCGTCACCAATTCAGGCGCGGCCTACGTATTCACCAAGCCGACCACCGGTTGGACCAACGGCACCGAGGCGGTCAAGCTGACTGCCTCCGACGGCGCCAAAAACGACCGCTACGGGGATTCCGTGGCAGTGGACGGCGACACCGTCGTGATCGGAGCGCACGGCAACAAAGGCGCTGCCTACGTCGTGGACATTGATGACTGGACCGCCATCGAGGCCAGCGATTCGACAACCACGTCCCACACGGTGACCAGCCTTGCCAACGACGTCGAATATTGGTTCCGAATCCGCGCTGCGAACGACATCGGTCCGGGACCAGATTCGAACGGCGCCAGTGCCACGCCCAGACTTCCAAAGCCGGGCAAGCCCACCGGACTGTCCGCGCAAGCGGGTGACGCCGAGGTGACCCTGAGCTGGGCCGACCCCAACGATGCCGATATCACCAAGTACGAGCTAGCGGAGGCGGTCCAGAACAGCCCGCTCATCGCCAACGACGCTGCCGGGAACGACCAGTTCGGAATATCGGTGGCGGTGGACGGCGATATCGCGGTGATCGGGGCGTTCCGGGCCGACGAGAATGACGACGACGCCGGTGCGGCTTATATCTTCACGAAGAATTTGGCAGATGCTTGGATCCAGACAGCCACGCTGACCGCCCCCGACCGGAACCTGGACGACGACAGCCTCTGGTATGGCGACCAATTCGGGTATTCCGTAGCGGTGCACGGTCAGACGGTCGTGGTTGGTGCATTCCGGGATGACCACAGCGACTTCAGCCAAGCCGGTTCGGCGTACGTTTTCACCAAGCCCGATGACGGATGGGGCGACTGGAAAGACCTGAACGACGATGGCAAGGCAGCATTGACGGCCAAGCTGACTGCCCTCGACCCCGGAGCGCACGACCTGTTCGGATCGTCTGTGGCGGTGAACGGCGACACCGTGGTGGTTGGCGCGTACCTGGACAACGACGACGACAGCGAGCTCGTGTGGGTGGGCTCAGCGTACGTATTCACCAAACCGGGCACAGGCTGGATCAACAGCACTGAGACGGCCAAGCTGAGGCTGCAGAAGTCTGACCGCCTGCCAAACTCGAGGTTCGGGTTTGCCGTAGCGGTAGACGGCGACACCGTGCTCATCGGAGCGCATGGGTCCGACGAGAGGCGCGGTTCCGCCTACATCTTCACCAAGCCCGATGACGAATGGAGCGACTGGAACGACCTGGACGACGATGACAAGACAGAGTTGACAGTCAAGCTCGTCGCCTCCGACGGCGCGCCGGGCGACTGGTTCGGGTACTCCGTAGCTCTGGACGGTGAAACAGCGGTCATAGGGGCAAGGCTGCACAACGATGACCGCGCTGGCGCCGGTTCTGGCGCCGCATACGTCTTCACCAGGGAATCGGGAGCGTGGACCGAGAAGGCCAAGCTCACCGCCTCCGACGGCGCGGCGCACGACAATTTCGGCTTCTCCGTATCGGTGGACGCTGACACCGTGGTGGCTGGGGCCTGGCTTGACGACGACGACGGCTCTGCCTCCGGTTCTGCGTACATCTTCAAGAAGCCCGAACAGGGCTGGGCGCCCAGTCTTGAGACCACCAAACTCACCGCGCCTGACGGTGCCGCCAACGACCGATTCGGTACCTCCGTAGCTGTGGATGGCAAGTTCGCTGCAGTCGGGGCGTACAGGAAAGACGGGGATACCGCTGATTCCGGTTCGGTCTACGTGATGGGCATCCCGGATTGGCGAGAAATTGACGACAGCGGGCTGGTTTACGACAGCGAGCTGGAGACCATTTCCCACACGGAGACCGGCCTAGACAACGGAGTTGAGTACACCTTCCAGATCCGGGCGCTGAATGAGCGAAGCGCTGGCCCAGCCTCAGACGGCGCCAGCGCCAAGCCTTTGGGCAAGCCGGCAGCGCCGACGAGTTTCACCGCGACCGCGGGCGACACTCAGGTGGAGCTGAGCTGGGATAAGCCCAACGCAAGCGAAACTATCGCACCAATCACGGTCTACCAGTACTGCCAGACGACGGGGAACTGCGAATCCAGCGACTGGAATGACATCAGTTGGGATGACATCAGCTACAACATCGTGTCAGACACCACTAAGGCCAAGTACACAGTTACGAGGCTGACCAACGGAACCACGTACACCTTCCAGGTGCGTGCCGTGAACGCAATCGGCGAGGGTCCTTCGTCTGCAGTCGCTGGCACGCCCGCAAGTGCGAGACCAGGGAAGCCGAAAGAACTCACCGCAGCCGCAGGCGACAAGCAGGTGCACTTGACGTGGATGGACCCGAATGACTCTTCGATCGACAAGTACGAGTACCGCTGGACGCAGGACCCCATCCCCAATAACTGGATGGACGTTGCGAAAAGTGCGGACGGGGTCATCATCTATCAATACACGGTGACCCTTCTGACCAACGAAACCGAGTACACGTTCAAGGTCCGTGCGGTGGACAATCAGGCCACTCAACCGCTCAGCCCGGAATCGGAACCTGCGTTTGCCACGCCCGAGGGTATGGCACCAGCAAAGCCAGCCAATCTCAATGCGGTGGGGGGCGACACACAGGTGCAATTGTCGTGGGCAGACCCGAATGACTCTTCGATCGGCAAGTACGAGTACTGCCAGAAGACGGGAGACGCAGCGGAATGCGGATCCGACGACTGGAATGACATCGCCGGCAGCGGGTCCGACACCACCAACTACACAGTTACCCGGCTGACCGACGGAACTACCCGGCTGACCAACGGAACCATGTACACCTTCCGGGTCCGTGCGGTGGACGCGGTGGCCGGCGCAAGCGTCGCCTCCGACCCCGCCAGCGCCACGCCGTTGCCGCCGAAGCCCGACACACCGGACGGACTCAGGGCGACAGGAGCCGACCGGCAGGTGCAGCTGCGATGGAATCCTGTCGACACACCGATCGACAAATACCAGGTATTGCACCTGCTTCCGACCAGAGAACTGACCGCGACTGGCACCACCGACAACGACAACTTCGGGTATGCCGTAGCAGTAGACGGTGACACCGCCATTATCGGGGCGCATCAGGACGACGACAACGGGCCTGATGCCGGTGCGGCCTACATCTTCACCAGGTCCGCCGGCGTGTGGAGCCAGACAGCCAAGCTCACGGCCACTGACGGCGAGGCGTACGACAGCTTCGGAATATCGGTGGCGATCAATGGTGACACTGCTGTGATCGGGGCCCACGGGGACGACGGCGCCAGCCCCGAATCCGGTTCGGTCTACGTGTTCACCAGGGACTCCTCCGGTATGTGGAGCCAAACAGCCAAGCTGACCGCGTCCGACGGCGAGTCGCTCGACTACTTCGGGTACTCCGTAGCGATGGACGGCGACACCATCCTCGTCGGCGCCCACCAAGACGACGGTGCGAACGACTTGGAAGACTCCGGTTCGGTCTACGTATTCGTGGCGCCCGCCGCAGGCTGGAGTGCCTGGAACAGCCTGAGCCCAGAGGAACAGGCCGCTTTGACCACCAAGCTGACCGCCTTAGACGGCGCGGCGTCCGACGCCGGGGACGGCGACAACTTCGGAATCTCGGTCGCGCTCGACGGCGACACGGCCGTGATCGGCGCAATCGGCGACGACAACAACGCCATTGACTCCGGTTCGGTTTACATCTTCACCAGGTCCGTCGGTGTGTGGAGCCAAACAGCCAAGCTGACCGCGTCCGACGGCGAGGCGTTCGATTCCTTCGGTTATTCCGTAGCGATCGACGGCGCCACCCTCGTGGTCGGCGCATACCGAGACGACGGTGATGCAGGCGACAGCGACAAGGATCTCATCGATGTCGGTTCGGCTTACATCTTCACCAGAGACTCCTCCGGCGTGTGGAGCCAAACAGCCAAGCTGACCGCGTCCGACGGTGAGGCCGGCGACTGGTTCGGATATTCCGTGGCGGTGGACGGCGAATCCGTGGTGGTGGGGGCATACGGGGATGACGACAACGGCTCCGCTTCTGGTTCGGCCTACTTGTTTGCCAAGGATTCCGGCAAATGGAGCCAGCAGACCAAGCTGACGGCGGCCGACGGCGAGGCGGGCGACTGGTTCGGATATTCCGTGGCGGTGGACGGTGTCACCACTGTGGTCGGGGCCGGTTCCGCCCACGTGTCGGACATCTGGGACTGGCAGGACGTCCCCAACCCCGACGACCCCGAGGGGCCAGTTGCCACCTCCTTCACGGTGGAAAACCTCATGAATGGCCTCCAGTACGAATTCCAGGTCCGCGCGGTGAACCTCGCCAGCGAAGGTCCCGAATCTAAGCAGCGCGCCACACCTCAGACGGCTTCTGGAGGTACAGGAGGCCCGCCAGACGACAACAGCGATCCCTCCTTCGTCGACGGCGACAGCGACACCCTCACCGTCGCCGAGAACACACCGGCCGGCGGCGCGGTGAGCAACGCTGTCACCGCGACAGACCCCGACGACGACACCCTCACCTACTCCCTCTCGGGGGACGATGCGGCCTCCTTCGATATCACCGCCTCCACCGGTCAGATCATCGTGGGCTTTGGAACCAATCTCAACTACGAGTCGGACACCACGAGCTACAGCGTGATCGTGTCTGTTCATGACGGCAAGAACTCCGACGGCGACGCCGACTACGAGGTTGACGACTCCATCGACGTCACCATCAACGTCACTGATGTCGACGAGGCCCTGGAATTGTCGGGCCCGTCCACGGTGGGCTACTTCGAGAACGAGACCGTGCCCGTCGCGGACTACTTGGCCTCGGCCCCCGAGGATGCCGTCATCTCGTGGTCCCTCGCCGGCGACGACAGCGGAGCCTTCACTATTTCCAGCGGCGTGCTGAGCTTCAGCGCCCCGCCAAATTACGAGTTGCCGGCGGACCAGGACGCCGACAACGACTATCAGGTGATCGTCGAGGCCTCAGACGGCGACGCAGGCGAAGCAACCCTCGAGGTGACGGTCACGGTGACCGACGTCAACGAGGCCCCCGTTGCCGCCGATGACGTTCTCACCGTGACCGAGGGCGCGTCGGCCACAGTTCTGGACGTGATCACCAACGACCGCGACCCCGAGGGCGACACCTTGAGCGTCTCTGCGGTGGGGGCTGCCTCCAATGGCACCACGGTAATTGCTGCCGGGCAGGCCAACCCGATGGAGGTCGGCTACACGCCTCGCGCCGACTTCCACGGGTCTGACTCGTTCACCTACACGGTCTCAGACGGCAATGGGGGCACCGACACTGCGACGGTCACCGTCACGATCACTCCATTCGACCCCGAGTCCTCCGATGGCTCGCTCTCGTTCGACGAGGGCGACACAACCACTCGCACTGTTGCGGAGAATGCGGCCACGGGCACGACGGTGGGCGACCCAGTCAGGGCCAGCGACTCGGACGGCGGCCAACTGGTTTACTGGCTGTCGGGAACAGACCGGGCGTCGTTCGACATCAACCGCGAAACAGCTCAGCTCACCACCAAGACCTCGTTGGATTTTGAGACGAAGAACGAGTACTCGGTGCGGGTGAGAGTTCAAGACGGCCAAGGCGGTGCCGATGAGATCAGCGTGATCATCACCGTGTTGAACTTGGATGAGCCGCCGTCGGCGCCAGAAGCGCCACAAGTAAGCAGCGCCGGCCCGACCGGCCTGACCGTTCGCTGGTCAACGCCCGACAACCAAGGGCCGGAGATCACCGACTACGACGTTCGGTACCGCGAGGCTACGGAAGAGTTCCAGGACGCCGGATACGACGGCGTCGCCACATCCATGACCCTCAACGACCTGGAGCCCGCCACCAGCTACGAGGTGCAGGTGCGGGCTGTCAACGCTGAGGGGACCAGCCCTTGGTCAGAGTCGGGCCGAGGCGAGACGGACGATACTGAACCCGATCCCTCAGAAGGCGATACTGAACCCGATCCCTCAGAAGGCGATACTGAACCCGATCCCTCAGAAGGCGATACTGAACCCGATCCCTCAGAAGGCGATACTGAACCCGATCCCTCAGAAGGCGATACTGAACCCGATCCCTCAGAAGGCGATACTGAACCCGATCCCTCAGAAGGCGATACTGAACCCGATCCCTCAGAAGGCGATACTGAACCCGCGACCTCAGAAGGCGATACTGAACCCGCGACCTCAGATGACGATGCTGAGTCCGCGGTGGAGCCACCTATGCCGGAGCCGGACAGCGGAGACAGAGGATTCCCCTGGTGGATCCTCGTGGTGATAGTCGTGATAGTCGTGGTAGTCGTGGTTGCCGTGGTTGTCGGGTTGCAACGACACCGGAGAGGCACAGCCGGAGACTCGACTGGGGAGGAGTAGTAGGAGCGATTCGGTCTGCTCCTACTACCGTCGGGTCGGGTTCTCAGAGCCGCACCAGGTTCACACCGGCGTGGTGGCGGTTCTCGATGCCTTGGCAGTCCAGCAACGCCGAGCAGAGCCAGCCGAATAGGCGCTCAGGCGCGCGGCAACATCTCCACGGTCTCGCATAGCAACACATCGTCTTCACCGCGCAGTTCGTTCACTCGGCCGTAGAGCGTTGCGCCGAAAGCTATGCTCGCTTTCCGTGCGATAAATTCGTCGGCTTCGAGCCGGAAAAATCCTGATGGCCTGGCGCGGAACGTGATGCCAGCGCGAGCCAAGATGTCCCCGAAGGGGCGGACGCCTTCGATAAACTCTGGACGCAACAGCGCCGGGAAGGCGTCCAACACGATGCGAATGGCGGCCAATTCCACTACCTGGCGCTCTCCTTCCTCCCCGGTGTACAGCCCGACGAAGCGGTAGAGCGAGCGTTCGTCAGCGATCAGGTCATCCGCTATGAGGTCTACGCCCAGCCGTTGGCCCCAGTGCGCCTCAAGGGTGGTCGTCATGCCGGCGTTGTGGACCAAGAGCTTGTGGTAGCTGCCGGGCACTTGCTCCGGAGGCTCGACATGGATTGCCGGCACTTCCATCGACAGGTAGACCCAAAGCTTGCGGACTACCGCTTCCACCTGATCGCGCTCGGCTCTTCCCCAATCGACCACGGTTCCTCCTTGATTCTCCAAGCCGGATGCGAATCTGGGTCGTGCGGTGGCTCTGAACCTCAATGACTTCGGCCATCGTCCCGGCCAGCTCGATCTCGTCTCCGGTCCGCGAGGCGCTTTAGTTCGTTCTCGAAAAAATGGGCTCCGGGGGTGGGGATCGAACCCACGACAATTCGGTTAACAGCCGAGCGCTCTGCCAGCTGAGCTACCCCGGACCGGCACTGAAGATGATACCGCCACCAGATCTTGTCGATGTGGTTTTCAACACTCAGATCAGCGGGATTCCAGATAGTCGCGCAATTGGTCGCTCCGGTGCGGGTGACGCAACTTTGTCAACGTTTTGGCTTCGATCTGCCGGATCCGTTCCCGAGTAACGCCGAAAGCCTCGCCGACTTCTTTGAGTGTCCGGGGTTGACCATCGTCAAGCCCAAAACGCATCCGAACTACTTCCTGTTCTCGCTTGGGGAGATCGCCAAGTACCTCTCGAACCGCCTCGACGAGCAGAGTACGAGTTACCGCGTCTCCGGGAGCAACCGCGTTTTGGTCCTCTACGAAATTGGCGAGGTTTGAGTCTTCACCCTCCCCGATTGGTGCGTCGAGCGATAACAGATCCATAGAGATCCGGAGGATTTCTGAGACCTTTTCTATCGGTTCGTCGACTTCGGCCGCTAGCTCTTCGACTGTGGGCTCACGCATGAGACCTTGGCGCATCTCCGACTGCACTCGCTTAACTCGATTGACAGTCTCAGCAACATGTACAGGTATACGAATTGTGCGTGACTGATCCGCGATGGCGCGGGTAATTGATTGACGAATCCACCATGTCGCATAGGTTGAGAACTTGAACCCCTTACTGTGATCGAACTTCTCCACGGCTCGGATCAAACCGAGATTTCCTTCTTGGATGACGTCGAGCAATGCCATTCCTCGACCCGCATAGCGCTTGGCGATCGATACAACGAGTCGAAGGTTCGCCCGCGTCAACTCATCACGGGCCAGTTCGCCATCGCTGACCAAACACTCAAGGTGGGCGCGATCATCGGGCTCGAGCGGTTCTTTGGTGACCGATAGTTCCGCGAGTGTCTCCGCTGCCTCTCCCCCGCTGCGGATACGAGTTGCTATCCAAACTTCCTCGGCAGCATCAAGCAGAGGCACCCGACCGATCTCTTTGAGATACAAACGCACAGCATCGTCAGTTGACTTCGCCTCGGAACTAACGCGGAAAGGCACCCTTACCTTGCCCTCCATTCTGCGTGACTGATCAACCATGGTAGCAACTCATCTATGGCACGTCGGCGAGTCACCGGTTCATCGAGTTTTTCCAGTTCCCGTTTGAGCCAGGTGAACGAGCGGCTCACCTCGACTCTTGCTCCATCGGCCGCTTCGTAGGAGCGCAGACCACGGCTGATGCCGTCGAGGGTTCGTCGACCCGCCAGGCGCGCGACACCAGCCAAGACATCATCACGATCAGCATCGAACCCTTCAACAGCCAGCCGACGCAGCAGGTCCGCCGCCGCAGACCCGCAATGCTCAGGAGCTCCTTCAAACCCATGATCTCGAAGTGCTTGGAAAGCTTCTTGGCGCACGCTGTGACCGAACAGATTGGCGTGAAGTCGAACGGCTTGGTCGGGGTGGTCAATAACCAGCCGGATGGCCTCATCTTCTGCCGCAGTTGCGAGCGAATCCGTGAGCCTTAGTTCAGGTCCGGTGCCTTGAGTGTCTTCGTCGGACGCGTTGGGAACCTCGCGTTCTGCTGTTTCTTGTTGACCACGGCGCCCCGCTGGAGGCGGTTTCGGTCGAGGCTTGGAGGCAAGCTCCCGCAGCCTGGAGATCTCAACCCGGCAACGGTCGGCGATATCCACCAGATAGGGGTCGCGGACAAGCTCATTGGGATGTTCAGCGACGACGTCAACTGCTCGCTCTGCGGCACGGGCCCGGCCTTCTGGACTCGATAGATCACCGGCCGCCAAGGCTCTCTCCATACGAAAACGCATGTAAGGAATGGCCTCTTGCACGGCTCTGGCCAACTCCGCTGGGTCTTCACGGGCTACGTCGTCGGGGTCGACGCCGGGTGGTAGATCGGCCACCCGCACATCAAGTTCAAACTTCTGTTCCCATTCGTAGACGCGTTCGGCGGCTGCGAGACCAGCCGAGTCGGTATCGAATGCGAGCACCAAGCGATCCGCTGAGAACCTTTTGAGCAACTTGATGTGTTCCTCGGTCAGCGCTGTGCCACAGGTTGCCACAGCCTGCAAGATATTTGCGTTGCCGAAACCGATCACGTCGGTGTAGCCCTCACAGATAATGGCTTCACCTTCGTTGACGATGCCTTCGCGGTGGGTGTGCAGCCCGTAGAGCAGTCTGCTCTTGTCGTAGACCTCTGCATCGCCGATCGTGTTCTTGTATTTGGAGCCTTCAGCGCCGGGAAGTATGCGGCCGCCGAAGCCTGCAAAATCTCCACGCTCATCGGCTATCGGGAACATGATCCGAGCACGGAAAGAGTCTTGCTGGCGATCCGCACTGTTGACGAACCCGAGGCCGCTGTCAGTCAGGTCAGCCGCGTTCAACTTCAGGTGTTTAGCCAGTTCATCCCAACTATCGGGAGCCCAACCGAGTTTGTACTTGCTTACCACCGCACGGTCGTAGCCGCGAGAGCGCAGATAGCCACGAGCAGCGCCCGCGTCGGGGCCGTTGAGTAGCCGCTGATGGTAAAAATCGGCTGCTTTGGCTACCGCGTCGAGCAATAGTCGTTTGCGCGCCCGAGTGGTTCCCTCTCCTTGGGTCGTGTAGCGCAGTTGGACGCCGTAGCGAGAGGCAAGCGACTCGACTGCTCCAACGAAATCGAGTTTCTCGATCTCTTGGACGAACGTGATGGCGTCACCACTTCGTTGACAACCAAAGCAGTAATAGACGCCTTTCTCGGGGTTTACAGACAGCGACGGAGTGCGTTCACCGTGAAGTGGGCAACGAGCCATCCAGTTGCGGCCTGAGCGCTTGATGTCGGTATGTTCGCCTATGAGCGCGACGAGGTCGGCGGAGGCTCGTACCTTTGCGATGTCGTCATCGTGTATGCCCATCAATCCGCAAGCTAGCCGAATACCACGCTCGTTATAGAGGTCCTGGAGTACTCGCTCAGCCAAGCCGAGCAGCAAGAAATCCTTCGAGTTGATCGATCGAAACTCGCTCTTGTTCACGCGTGTCTCGTTCACGGACGGTGACGGCGTGATCATCGAGCGTCTCAAAGTCGACGGTTACGCAATAAGGCGTACCGATTTCGTCTTGACGGGCGTAGCGCTTGCCAATCGATTGTGTCTGGTCGTAGTCGGCCATCCAACGCAGTTTGACGATCTCGAAGACCTCTTGCGCGACCGGTGTGAGCGTGTCCTTGTTGGACAGTGGCAGGACCGCAACCTTGTAGGGCGCAAGCCTCGGGTCGAGCCGCAGCACCGTACGAATACTGTCGTTGACAGTTTCTTCATGGTAAGCGGCCATGAGGAACGCCATTGCCGCGCGGGTGGCTCCAGCGGCCGGTTCGATGACATGCGGTACATAGTGCTGATTGTTTGTTTGATCGAAGTATTCGAGACGCTCTCCAGAATGCGCGGCATGAACAGTGAGATCGAAGTCACCGCGATTGGCGATGCCCTCTAGTTCGTCCCAACCCCACCCGAAGCGATATTCCAAGTCTGAAGTTTCCGACGAATAGTGGCTCAACTCATCGCAGTCGTGGGGTCGGAGGCGGATATCGGCTGTGGGAATACCCAGATCCAAATACCAATCCAGTCTCTTGTTGCACCAATATCTGAACCAGTAGTCGGCGTCGTCGGGTGGAACAAAGAACTCCATCTCCATCTGTTCGAACTCTCGGGTTCGAAAAACAAAGTTCCCTGGGGTGATCTCGTTGCGAAACGACTTCCCGATCTGGGCGATGCCGAAAGGCGGTTTCTTGCGGCTGGTTTGAAGCACGTTGGCGAAGTTGGTGAAAATTCCCTGAGCGGTCTCGGGGCGCAGGTAGACCTCCGCGGTCGAGTCGACCATCGGACCGGCGTGGGTCTTGAACATGAGGTTGAACTGGCGAGCCTCAGTGAAGCAGCCAGCGGTCCCACACGTCGGGCACTTGTCGGGATCTGCAAGCTTGTCCTGGCGGTGTCGAGCTTTGCACTGGGTGCAATCGACAAGCGGGTCCGAGAAGTTGGCGAGGTGACCGCTCGCCTCCCAGACCTGGGGTGGGGAAAGGATCGCGGCGTCGAGACCGACCACGTCGTGCCGGTGCTGCACCATCGCGCGCCACCAGGCATCTTTGACATTGCGCAGCAGCAGCACGCCGAGAGGGCCGTAGTCATAAGTCGAACGAAACCCGCCGTATATCTCCGCAGACTGGAACACAAATCCACGGCGCTTGGATAGGTTGACTATCTTCTCAAATAGTTCCGAGTCACCCATGGCCGCGAGGATACCGGAGGTGCGCGAGTATGGAGTCCATCCAACCTAACGATCCTGTTCCCGCTGACCCTACGGCCGTGTTCGGTCGTCGCTGTTTTGCCTACATCATTGATTTCGTCATCCTGTTTGCGGTCGCGGTGATCGCTATCTCCTCGATGGCCACTTTGGAAGAGGTCGATGATCCGGCCGTGGCCGCGCAGATATGTGAAAATTACGAAGACCTGAACAACGGTGACGTGTGCCTCGACCTGGAATCAGCGGTGTTCGTGTTTGAGGCCGACAAATTCATCCCTCTCGGAATCTTGATTCTCGCTATCGCAGTGTTGAACTCGGTGATCATTTCTACGATCACCGGTGGTTCTGTGGGCAAACTCGCTGTCGGCCTTCGCGTCGTGGACCAATCCACGTTCGAGAGGGCCAGTTTTCTCAAACACCTGCTCCGCTGGATCCTGCTGATTGTGGACACGTTCCCGTGGTTCTTGATAGTGCCACTCACGGGGCTTATCCTGGGGTTGGCCTCTAGAGGGCACCGCCGCGTCGGTGACTTCGCCGCGAAGACTCTGGTAGTCAAAAAGAGCCATGTCGGTAGGCCTACGCTGGTCCCCGGTGTCAACGAAGCCGCGGTATCGCCCATGGGGTTGCCGGGCCTTTGGAACCCACCAATTCAACCGCCGCCAACACAGCCGCCACCCACCGAACCGATTGCGCCCTCGCCAATAACAGAGCAGCCCACCACAGCAGTCGACCCCGCGCCCGACACCTCGGGCGTTCCCGAACCGCACGCTGATGGCGCACCGGAACCCTCACCAGAGCCTGACCTTGCCAGCCAAGGCCAAGCGTCACAGCCGGGAGTTGACGCGCCAATGTGGGACGAGGCACGCGACACCTACATCCAATGGGATCCGCAGCTTGAAGCTTGGGTGGAATGGAGCGAGTCTGGGGGCCGCTGGATCCCCATCAGCCAGTAAACGCTCGCTGCAGCCTCAGGTTTGATCCAGCACGGCGATAGAGCGCAGTCTTCGCTCCAAATGATGCTCCAACAGCGCGGTGGACAGTGCTTGTAGCTCCGCAGTCGCGGGGGTTGATTCTTCGGCCAGCACGCTGCTGAGTCCTCCGCTCAGAATTCGTCTCATGAGATCAAGGGCCTCCTCGGAAATGGGGCGTCCGCGCCGGCACTGTCGGCAGAGCACGCCTCCCTCATCAAGGTCGAACGCCACAAGTGCTTCAACGCTGCCACACCGATGGCAACCGTCGAGTTGGGGTTGCAGTCCCTCATGGGCAAGAAGTTTGAGAAAGAAGGCGGCGACCACCAGACCGCTCTCGCATTTTTCGAGTGTGGCCAACGCTTTGACCAACATGACGTGAAGAGCGCGGTCTGGTTCGCGGTCTTGTGCAACCCCCTCGACTGCCTCAAGCAACGCTTCGGCGCGCGCAAACCGCTGCGGGTCATCGCGCAGGGATCCGAAACGAGAAATCGTCTCCACCTGAGTAACGATGTCGAGGTCGCCGCGTCCTCTATACAACTGGACCGATATATGGCTCAAAGGTTCAAGCCGCGCCCCGAACTTTGATTTTGTTCGACGAATCCCTTTGGCGACAGCGCGGACCTTGCCGTTGTCGTAAGTATGGAGACTGATAATCCGGTCAGCTTCGCCCAGCTTCCATGATCGCAATACCACAGCTTGATCCCGGTAGAGACTCATCTCAATGGCCGCCATCGACACCGCCGAAACGGCGGTCGCGATCCTGGAATTCTCTGATAGCGGCAAAAAACTCCTGGCGTTGGAACTCGGGCCAAGGGGTATCGGTGAACACCAACTCGCTGTACGCCAACTCCCACAACAAGAAGTTTGAGATCCGGTACTCACCAGATGTGCGGATCACCAGATCCGGATCGGGCATTTCGGGATCGTAGAGATTCCGGGCAATGGTTGTTTCAGTGATTTTCTCCGGAGCCACGCCAGAGGCCGCGATCCGACGCACCGCGTCAACGATCTCCGCCCGGCCTCCGTAGTTGAAGGCGATGGTAAAGGTGAGCTTGCGGTTCTTCTCAGTCAGTTCCGATGCTTCGTCCATCCTACGTATCAGCCGTTTAGGGACCCGCCAGTCGCGGCGACCGACAAAGCGGATCCGCACCCCTCGTTCGTTGAGTTCATCACGGCGACGAACCAGGATCTCCTCGTTGAAGTTGATCAGAAATCGAACCTCATCACGGGGTCGGCGCCAGTTCTCGGTGCTGAAGGCATACACAGTCAGCCATTCGACTCCGATTTCGAGGGAGGCGTCCACCACCTCGAACAGCGAATGCTCACCCGCCCTGTGCCCCTCAGTACGAGGCAAACCCCGGGCCTGGGCCCATCTACCGTTACCGTCCATCACGCAGGCGATGTGACGGGGGATCCGATTCAGATCGAGCAAATCGACGGGCACCTCCCGAACCTATCCGCTCCAAGCGCCGCGCTAATTGATCGTCGCCCTAACCTTCTAGCTGCCCGTGCTCTAATTCCACATAGGGTGGGTATTTGAAGATCCCCGAACCGTCTCCGCATGAACACCACTGAACAATCGCTTGAGCTCCTCTCCCAGGTTACGGCCGGCCTTCCGGGTGGCGGAGAGCACCGCGGTGGGCAGGTTGAGATGACTGCCACGGTTGCAGACGCGTTGGCTAGCAACGGTCATGCTGTGGTGCAGGCCGGAACAGGCACGGGGAAGTCGCTCGCCTATCTCGTGCCCATCGCCGTGTCAGGCCAGAAGGTCGTGGTCGCTACGGCGACCAAAGCACTACAGGACCAACTAGCCGGAAAGGACTTACCGTTTTTGTCCAGCCAGCTCGAAACGCCGATCGATTTCGCCGTTCTGAAAGGTCGCTCCAATTATCTTTGCTTGCAACGCCTGAACGAAACGGAGTCCGATCCCGGTCTCAGTCTCGGCGGTGATGACGGCTCATTGGACGATGAGACCCGCGAGAAACTTCGGTTGTTTGCAGACAAAAGCGAGACCGGTGACCGTTCCGAACTAGTCGACATCGCTGACCGAGTCTGGCAGCAGGTGAGCGTGAGTCGCCAAGAATGCCCAGGTGCCAACCGATGCCCCGAAGGGGAAAATTGTTTTGCCGAAAGAGCATGGCGTCGCGCCGCTGCAGCCGACGTGCTGATCGTCAACCTCTATCTCTACGCCATCGATGTCGCGGTGCAGGGCATTCTCCCCGAACACGACACGGTGATTATCGACGAAGCCCACCAACTTGAAGACATTGTGGCCAACGCCGCAGGCCGTTACTTGAGTCCAGCCCGTCTAGTGACCGCTGCATCTGCCACGAGAGCAGTGGTAGCGGACTCAGAAGCACCCAAGAAAGTCGACGAAGCGGCCGCAACGCTCAAAAACCGTCTTGAACCGTTGACCGGAAGTCGCCTGCCAGAAGGACCACCAGATGAACTCGGCAGAACACTCGATCTCGTCTCGGGTCGTGTTGCTGATTTGCTGAACGCTCTTAGGGCGGTGCCATCTGACGCACCCACCGAGGTGTTGAACCGGACCATTCGAGCACGCCAATCCATAAGTTCGGTACTTGACGACATCAGCTACCTTCGCTGGGCCGTGGACGACGAAGTGATGTGGGTAGACGGCCCAACCCATAACCCCAGCCTGCGTTCTACGCCACTGGCTATCGACAAGATTCTGGCTGAGAACCTCTGGTCGCAACGTGGCGCTGTTCTCACTTCTGCGACGATGCCATCAAATGCCACTTCTCAGTTCGGACTTCCTAGGAGCACCATCGAAGTAGACGTTGGAAGTCCCTTCGACTACGAAGCTAACGCCTTGCTGTATTGCGCGGCAGATCTTCCCGACCCGCGAAATCAAGGGCACCGAGAATCACAACTTCAAGAGATCGAGTCTTTGGTCTCAGCGGCCGGGGGAAGGACCTTGGCATTGTTCACCAGTTGGGGGGCAATGCACCAAGCAGCCGCGCGCATCGCATCGCGGGTCCCCTGGACTGTGTTGCAACAAGGAGAGGGCTCAAAAGCGCAACTTCTAAAGCGGTTCATCGAGAACGAAGAAACCTGCCTTTTCGCCACGATGTCTTTTTGGCAGGGCATCGACGCTGTCGGTTCTACTTGCAACCTGGTGATAATCGATCGGCTTCCCTTTCCTCGGCCCGACGATCCGTTGCTGCAGGCTCGCCGCGAGCGAGCTGGCACCGACGCTTTCCGAGTTGTTGATTTGCCAAGGGCAGCGATCATGCTGGCCCAGGGAGCGGGTCGGCTCATCCGCTCAGCTACCGATTGCGGTGTGGTGGCCGTGTTGGATCCTCGCTTGGCCACCTCGCGTAGCTACCGCTGGGTGCTACTAGGAGCTCTTCCCCCAATGCGCAGAACCAAGGATCGCGACGAGGCCGAACGCCTGCTTCGAGAGTTGCGAAGGGATTAGTAGCCGAGGCGCTGAACCAACTCGGGGCGACGCTGCCAGTTTTTTTCTACCTTCACGAAGAGTTCGATATACACCTCTTCGCCGATTTCGGAGCGTACGGCGGTGCCGACTTTCTTGAGCACCTCTCCGCCTTTTCCGATCACCATCGGTTTCTGGGATTCTCGTTCAACAAGGATCTCGCAACGGATCCGCGGCCATTCCCATTCGGTAACCCTGGTAGCGACGCTGTGAGGCAGTTCGTCGCGGGTTAGGGCCAGTAGTTTTTCACGAACGAGCTCGGCTACCCAAAACTCATCACCGACATCGGTGAGCATCTCAGCGGGATACAAACGAGGACCCAAAGGCATCCTTTCGGTCAGATAGTCAGCCAAGTCGTCTATGCCTTCTCCTGTTCGTCCGCTTACAGGAAACCACTGCGCAGCGTCGAGGTGAGACGTTGCCGCTAGTTGTTCCACGATTTGTTGGCGTGAGGCAATGTCAGCCTTTGTTACGACAATCACGGAGTCTTTGGGCAAACGCGCAGCTATGGAGGCGTCGCCACGGCCATACCGAGCAGTCCCGTCAAGCACGAAGGAGACAACATCAACCTGTGAGCTTGCTTGGTTGGCGGTGGCGTTGAGGCTGGTACCGAGGGCGGTTCGGGGCTTGTGGATCCCAGGAGTGTCAACAAACACAAGTTGGGCTCCAGGGCGGTTCAAAACCCCGCGTATCTGGGTACGGGTCGTTTGGGGCTTGTCGGAGACGATCGACACCTTGAAGCCGAGGATCTTGTTGAGCAAGGTTGATTTTCCGGCGTTGGGTCGACCGATGAGGGTCACGAATCCCGAGCGCTCAACAGTGCCCGGTTCCGACCCACGAACCGAGCGCTCATCGCCCATCGGCCGCGCGCCTATCTCCAAGCAGATCGACCGGAGTAAGACGCACCTTGGTGATTCGGCGACCCTCCATACGCTCGACCTTGAGCAGCACACCACCTTCTTCGATGGACTCGCCGACAGTCGGGACATGGCCCAAAGTGCTGAATATCAAGCCTCCGACGGTGTCCCAGTCGCCTTCTCCAAGTTCGGATCGCACCAAAGTGTTGAGTTGATCAACCGGCATGCGTCCGTGTACCAGCGCTTCTCCCCCGGCGAGAGGCTCGACGAGAGGCTCTTCAACATCGAACTCGTCGACGATCTCGCCAACCAACTCCTCCACAACATCCTCAAGGGTGACCACACCAGCGGTTCCGCCGTACTCATCAACAGCAACAGCAAGGTGATAGTGGCCCGCCTGCATCTCTCGCAAGAGATCACCTGCGTGCTTCGTTTCTGGGACGAACCGGGCGCGCCGCATCAGTGTTCGCACCTCCTGATCACCGCGTCCGGCACGTTCGGCGCGAGTCAGGTCTTTCATCAGGCATACACCTACGATGTCGTCGATGTCCTCGGCGAAAACGGGGAGGCGACTCAGCCCCTTGTCGATGGCGAGATCGACAACCGCAGTGATGCTGATGTCGGATGCGACTGCGACCATGTCAGTACGAGGCACCATCACTTCTCGCACGATCGTGTCGCCCAGAGCGAACACCGACTCAATCAGTTCTCGCTCCTCATCATCGATCACATCGTCAGCCGCCGCTGCTTCGGTGAGCGCGATCAACTCGTCTTCGGAAGCAACAGGTGCTTCAGAGCGCCTCATGGAAAGGCGCTTGGGGATCCGGTCGGCCAAAGTAAGAGCAACGCCGGCGACAAGCCCGGCAATCAACGCTACGGCAACGGTTAGCAGAATCCAGATCATGCGCGGTGGTGTTGGCGGAGAAGAGCCTGCTCACAGGACCGCATGCGGCTTGTCGTGGCGGTGTCGTAATGGTCGTGTCCAAGCACATGCAATAGGCCGTGAACGATTAGCAGCGCCAATTCGTCCTCCAAAGAACCGTCGTGGTCGCCTTGGCCCCCGTGGTCGCTTGCTTGCGCCGCAGCTCGGGCGGGACAAACGACCACATCACCGATCAGAGACTCCCCAATCTCGACATCGTCTGATCCGTCAAGGGGAAACGACAGTACATCGGTCGCATAGCTATTCCCCATGTACCGGCGATTCAGTCGGGTCATCGCTGATTCGGTTACGAAGATCAAATTGAGTTCGCCGTTCACGACACCCGAAGACGCGAGCGCGCCACAAGCGAGACGCTGCCAGCGATCAGTGTCGATTTCGACGCCACTCTGCTCGTCGAGTACTACCACCACTGGGCTGGCCGTGTCGTTCACGTAGATCCACCGGGGGGTTGACTACTATCAGTCGCTTTTTCGTAAGCATCGACGATCTCTTGCACGATGCGGTGACGGACGACGTCGCGCTTGGAGAGCCACACAAAACCAACACCGTCGATACCGCCCAGAATTGGCTCCAAACCCGAGAGTCCGCTGCGTCCGGTAGCCACGTCGACTTGGGTGATGTCGCCGGTCACAACTGCTTTGGAGCCATGACCAATCCTGGTCAAGAACATCTTCATTTGTTCCGCCGTGGTGTTCTGGGCTTCGTCGAGGATTATGAACGAGGAATTGAGCGTGCGTCCTCGCATGAAAGCAAGCGGCGCCACCTCAACCACGCCCCTTTCCATCAACCGTTCAACACCGTCAGTACCCGCCATGTCGTGCAGCGCGTCGTACAGCGGGCGAAGATAAGGATCCACTTTGGCCATCAGGTCACCCGGCAGGAAACCGAGCCGTTCTCCTGCCTCAACCGCCGGTCGGGTGAGAATAATGCGTTCAACCGAGTTGGACTGAAGCGCCGCAACCGCGGTAGCAACCGCCAACCAAGACTTGCCGGTGCCCGCTGGACCGATCCCGAAGGTGACGACGTTATTTTCTATCGCTTCTACGTATTGTTTTTGTCCGCTCGACTTGGGGCGGATCACTCTGCCTTGGTCGGCCCGGAGAATCTCGTGCGTCAAGACGCTTGAAGGTCGTTCGTCAGCTCGCACCATGTCGATGGTGGAATCGAGGGTGGTGAGATCGAGGCGTTGGCCGTTCTCAGCCAGCAACACGAGCTCTTCGAAGGTAGTTCTGGCGGCCCCGGCACCTGGACCCGACAGATGCACCTCGTTGCCTCGCACAGTCACGGTGGCATCGGGGAATGCGTCTTCTATATGGCGCAGATGCTGATCGTACTCACCGAGCAGCGCCCCCATCAGATGATTGCCGGGAATGTGAAGGGTGATGGTGTGTTCAGTCATCGGTCACCTTGATATTAGCGCTACCCTCAGGATTTCATGAACAGAAAGCTCTACAGGCAGCCGATCGACACCGACCTTGACGATCCTCTGGCTGGCTTGTCCAGCTGGCTTGCTGATTACCAAGTCGACGAAGCTGCCGCTGCTCGAGCCCGCCAAAGATCACTTGAACAGCAAGCCGCGCAAGAGTCTTCTATCGCTGGAGTCCTCCTCGATTTAGCCGAGCCAGGTAGGCCGGTCACAATCAAAACGGCTGGTGGACAAGTCTGTTACGGTCAGGTCGTTGCGGTAGGTGCTGACTTTGTATTCATGCGCGACGAGAACGAAGGCGATCTGCTTATCCCGACTAGGGCGATCGCCACAATAGGCACCGCTGCAACGGACCGTCCCGTGACAGGTGACCGCCCACTGTCATCGGTGGTTCTGGCCGACACACTCGACGAACTGGTCGCTGATCAAGCTCATGTGGCGGTGTCAGTTGGTGATGAATGTGTTAGCGGACTGCTGCAAACGGCTGGAGCTGATGTGATCGCGGTTGCTGTCGACGAGGCACGCAGAGATCGAATCCACATTGCGACCGCCGCGATCGACCATCTGGCAGTGCTGGCGCGCTAAGGTCGTCGGCTCCGCCGTTGGCGCTCCAGAAATCTATACACGTCGAGCAGATCGATTCCCGGAAACGGACTGAACTCGCGATCTGAGGGTGGTAGGGCGGAAAGCACGTGGCTGCGTTCCGCGGCCGATGGCCAAGTTACGTCCTTCCATTCGTTCACCAGCGTTGGATCCGGTTCGATCTCACGGTCTCGGGCATATTCCTTGCGAAGCGTGTCTGATCCGCGGAAATAGTGCGCGTACTTAGACGGTGTACCCAGGGTGATGGCGTGGGGCCAGCGGTCTGTTTCTGTCTCGATGTAGGTAGTGCAGAAGTACTCTCCGCCATTGGTGACGGTGAATTGGCTGTGCAACAAGAAACTCCCAGAAGCATTCCAAGCCTGGCGACTGCCCCATTGACGCGGTACCCGCTGTCCTTCGAGACCCCCATCGGGTGCCGCCGGGAAACGGATCCCATCGTTCTCGTATGCCTTGTTGATCACCCCTTCTCTGTCGGTGCGCAGGAAGTGACAGGGGATACTCAAGTGATGGGTGGCGAGATTGGTGAAGCGGTGGGCTGCCATCTCATATGAGATGTAGAAGATCTCCTTGAGGTCTTCCACGGAGATATCGTCGTCGGCCTGAGCTTCACGTAAGAAGTCGACCGCTGGTCCTTCTGGAGCGAGAATCGCCGCCGCGAAATAGTTGGACTCAATGCGTTGACGAAGGTACTCAGCGAAGTCTCGAGTGTCGTTGTGCTCAAGCGCGAAATGTCCAAGCGTCTGCAACACCACGGATCGTGCCTCACGGATCTTGAGGCCTCCTCGGTCGGGTATGAAGATGATCTTGTCGCGGGTATCGGTGATGCTGCGGGCGGTTGGAGGCATCGCCCTAACCCGTTCAATCGTGAACCCCTGACCAGCGACAAGTTCGGTAAGGACTCTTTCGCTGATCGGTCCGGTTCCTGGGTAGTTGGCGTCAGATAGTGCTTGCGCGGCGATTGCTTCGATTTCAGGATAGTGATTGGCTCGTTCCCGCATTTCGGCTCGCAGCGCGATGTTGGCCGATCGGGCGATGTCTGCAAAGCGGACCTCAGTCACGGGGTCTTGCCGTATCTGTTGGTTCTTGCAAACCAACTCATTGGCGAGCACAACTAGATGTTCCAGAACATCGTTTCCCACTTTGGCTGACGGCTTCAGGTGTGGCAACCCGAGGGCTCGATAGCCAGAATCCGTTTGGGCGCGTGCCAAAGAGATCTCTAGGTAGGCACGACGGTCCGGAGGTTCGGACGAGAGAAAATCGGCCGTGGTCGTCTCGAACATGTCGGCAAGTTCGTTAAGGAGTCGGAGCTTTGGTTCGACCTTGCCGGTTTCGAGTTGCGACAGATACGGTGCCGGACGTTTCACAACGTCACTGACTTCGGCGAGCGTCATCTGAGCGCGTCGCCTGGCATGGCGCACTCTGCTGCCCAGTACAAGGAGGTCAATGTCATCTGCCATTGCATAAGAATGGCAGATTTTTTGAATAATCCAAACTCATACACGAATATTGGATGAACATATCTGGCAATATTTAGGTTTATCCAGCTCATACTAAATTGTGGTCAAGACGTTGACTCGCTGCGCTGTAACACCTCACCCGTTGGCCGAAGCGATCGTGACCGCGCAAGCAGCCGACTTCCTCTCAGACCTGCACCACAATTTCGAGTCCGAGCGGCAAAGACTGCTCGCAGAGCGAGTCATCCATCAAAACCGCATCGACGCTGGCGAACTCCCCTCGTTCAGACCTGAAACAGCGCATATCCGCTCAGGCGAATGGGGCGTCGCTCCTCCCCCGCCAGATCTGCGAGATCGCCGCACCGAGGTCACCGGGCCAGTAACCGCCGAGTTCATGATCGAAGCCCTCAATTCGGGTGCCAAAGTCTTCATGGCTGATTTCGAAGATGCGACATCGCCGACCTGGCACAACATTTTGACCGGACAAGCCAACGTCAAAGCAGCGTACGCAGGCGAGTTGACATCCCTTGATAATGAGTCGGCCACACTGATGGTTCGTACCCGAGCATGGCATCTCGAAGAGTCGCATATCACTGTTGACGGCAAACCGATCTCGGCAGCGCTGACCGACTTCGGGCTTTGCTTCATCCATAACTTCGACACCGCTATCGAACGCGGCAGCGGGCCTTACTTCTACCTCCCGAAACTGGAAGGCCAAGCGGACGCCCGCCTCTGGAACCAAGTGTTCGACTACACCGAAGATCGTTTTGGCCTGCAAAGAGGCACGATCCGGGTGACAGTGCTAGTGGAAACGATCTTGGCGGCCTTCGATATGGACGAAATCCTCTTCGAGTTGAGGGACCACATCACCGGCCTCCACACCGGCAACTGGGACTATCTCTTCAGCGTGGCCAAGACTTTCCGAAAAAACCCTGATTTTTTGCTTCCCGACCGCGACCAGATCACGGTCAAGACCCCATTCATGCGAGCCTTCACCGAATTGTTGGTATCGACTTGTCATCGTCGCCGCGCTCACGCCATAGGTGGCATGTCCGGGGTCATACCCGACGTCGACAATCCGGCACGCACAGCGGGAGCCTTGCGCAAAGTTGCTACCGATAAACGCCGCGAAGCCGGAGACGGTTTCGACGGAACCCGCATCGCGGTGCCCCAGATCGTTCCCACCGCTGCCATCGAGTTCGACAAGGTGCTGGGCAACAGACCAAACCAAGTAGAACGCCAACGAGACGACGTCTATGTCACGGCCGGAGATCTGCTCGCCGTGTCTTCTACCCGCGGCACGGTTTCGGAGGGGGGCGTCCGCACCAACATTCGCATCGTGATCCGCTATCTCGGCGAGTGGCTCGTTGGCAACGCTGCGGTGCCGATCGACGATCACCTTGAGGACACTGCCATGGCAGAGGTTTGCCGAGCACAACTGTGGCAGTGGTGCCATCACCAAGTGCAACTTTCAAACGGACTAGTCCTCGACCATGGGCTGCTAGAGCGCCTCATAGACGAAGAGACCGAGATGCTGTGCACAGAACTCGGTGCGCAGGCGTGGTCCGCTGGACGCTTCGTCGAGGCTCGCGAACTACTGAGGTCGCTGGCCACAACCGACGACTACCACGAATTCCTCACCACCGAGGCCTACCGACTGTTGTGAAATAGCAAATCCCTACACAAATCGACAACGATCAGGAGAGATCAGATGGCTGACAACCCGACAAAGGCCCAGAACCCTAGCTTCGATGAGCAGGTGAAAGCCCTTTCTGCGGACTGGGCCGACAACGACCGTTGGACCGGACTCACCCGCGACTACACAGCCGCTGACGTCGTGCGCCTACGCGGATCAGTAACCCCCGAACTGACACTGGCGCGACAAGGATCAGCAAAGCTCTGGCAGCAACTCAAGACGATGGACTATGTCCACGCCCTAGGCGCCATGACCGGTGGCCAGGCTATTCAGTACGCCAAAGCTGGTCTCCCCGCCATATACTTGTCGGGCTGGCAGGTCGCAGGCGACGCCAACCTCTCCGGCCATGTCTATCCCGACCAATCGCTGTATCCGTCGAATTCCGTGCCTTCGGTCGTGGCACGGATCAACAACGCTCTGCGACGCGCGGATCAGATCGAATGGTCGGAGACATCCGGCTCTCCCAAGGTGGACTACCTGCTGCCAATCCTCGCCGACGCAGAGGCAGGCTTCGGTGGCCCGCTAAACGCTTTTGAACTTATGAAGTCGATGATTGAAGCAGGTGCCGCTGGGGTTCATTGGGAAGACCAATTGAGTTCAGCTAAAAAGTGCGGGCACATGGGTGGCAAAGTGCTGATTCCGACCCAACAGCACATCTCAACTTTGAGTGCGGCTCGCCTAGCTGCCGATGTGGTCGGTGTTGACACGATCATCGTTGCCCGTACCGACGCGCTCGGCGCCAACCTCATCACCAGCGATGTGGATGAGCGGGACCGCGAGTTCCTCACCGGTGAGCGCTCGTCGGAAGGTTTCTTCTACACCGAGCCGGGTCTGGCAACCCCCATCAAACGCAGCCTCGCGTACGCCCCTTACTGTGACCTGATCTGGTGCGAGACAAGCACGCCCGACCTGGATGAAGCGCGCCAGTTCGCCGAAGCAATCCACGCCGAGTTCCCCGACAAGCTGTTGGCCTACAACTGCTCTCCGTCGTTCAACTGGTCCGCAGCTCTAGATGACTCGACCATCGCCAAGTTCCAAAAAGAGTTGGGCTCAATGGGCTATGCATTCCAGTTCATCACCCTCGCCGGGTGGCATGCCCTCAACGCCTCCGCCTTCGAGTTGGCACACGGCTACAACTCTTCAGACATGCCGGCCTACGTCGAATTGCAGCAACGTGAATTCGGCATGGAAGGCGAGGGCTATACCGCCACGCGCCACCAACGCGAGGTTGGGGCGGGTTACTTCGACGATGTGGCCACGGTGATCTCCGGCGGCAAGGCATCAACTCTGGCGCTCAAGGGCAGCACCGAAGAACAACAGTTCTAAGAGTGCTCGGGTTTGTGAACTTCCTGCGATCCAAGGGCCAAGCAACTCAGCGAACCGGCGTCCATATAGGTAGCCCACGTTTTGCCCGAGTGAACACAACCTGCCAAAGCTGAATGGCGCGCGCTCGAAAGCCCGCGGCTGAACTCATCAAGTAGTAGTGCCACATCCGTCGAAAACGCTCGTCGTAGTGCGGGATCTCGTGCCAGCGAGCCGAAATGTTGGCGTGCCAGGCCAACAACGTTCGGGTGTAGTACGGACCGAAGTTGTGGACATCTTCGATCGTCCAGTGGGATTGCGCAGCTTTGCCGATCTGGCCGAGCGAGGGCAGCACACCCCCTGGAAAGATGTACCGATCAAACCAGGGATCACCAGCCGTCTGCCAGTCGTTTGAACCGATGGTGTGGTGCAGCATCATCCCATCCGGATCAAGGAGTTCACGGCACTTGTCGAAAAATATCGGCAAGTTCTTCGGACCCACATGTTCCATCATTCCAATCGAGGTGATGCGGTCATAGGTGCCGTCGAGATCGCGATAATCGCCCTGCACAATTTCTACCGGCAGACCACGACAGCGTTGTCTCGCTACCGCGATCTGCTCTTCCGCCGGAGAGACTCCCGTCACCTCAACCTGATAGCGCTCCGCCGCGAACTGCGCGAAACCACCCCAACCACAGCCAATATCAAGCAGTGTCATACCTGCTTCAAGCCCCAGCTTGCGACAAATGAGCTCCAGCTTGGCTTCCTGAGCCCGATCCAGGGCGGTGACATCTGAGTCAGCCCGGCTATCTGAGCTGGGACCGTCGTGTTCAGCTGTGTCGAGCCAGTAGGCACACGAGTAGATCATTCGCTTGTCGAGCATTCGCTCGTACAAATCGTTGCCGATGTTGTAGTGAACCTGTGCATTGCGGCGGGCCCTTGCCTTCGATTGCCGGTTCATGATCGTGGCCTGGACCCCCAGCACCAGTACTTGAGGGCTCGGTGTCACCATTGATCGAAGATCGGCTGTCTGGACCACCGTCAGGAACTCGTCGAGTTGGTTGGCGTCCCACCAACCATCCATGTACGACTCGCCCAAGCCCAGTTCCCGATCTCTGAGAATGCGCGACCAAAGACGATCATCGTGAATATGAATGTCGCGCGGCGCGTCGCCACCGACAGTTATACCCGCGGCGTCAAGAAGTTTGAGTCCCGTACTTTTCGCGTCTGACACTGATCCCCCGTGTCGCTATCCATCGACGAATAGCCGCGGATACTATCGGCGTTTACTTGCCTACTCAAAAGGAAAATAGCTCATGGCCAACCCAATTCCGGACAACTACCCGAGACTCACTCCAGCGCTCTGCGTTGACGGAGCGAGTGATGCCATTGAGTTCTATACGAATGTGCTCGACGCCACCGAACGGATGCGCTTGGAGGACGGAGGCAAGGTCGGTCATGCCGAGTTGGAGTTTGGGGACTCGCTGGTGATGATCTCCGACGAGTACCCAGAAATAGGAGTGGTCGGCCCCAAGACCTTGGGCGGCACTGCCGTGTCACTGAACGTATATGTCGAGGATGTGGACGCCACGTTCGCAGCAGCGCTAAAGGCGGGGGCGACCGAGTTGCGCCCGGTTTCAGATCAGTTCTACGGAGACCGGGCCGGGCAGTTTCTCGACCCTTGGGGCCACCGTTGGGGAGTGGCCACTCGTACCGAAGACGTTGACCAAGAAGAGATGGCCCGCCGGGCCACCGAAGCAATGAGTGGCGAATGAGCCACTGCGACCAACAACACGGCGGAAGCTAAGGATCGGTGGCAAAACTTGAACTACAGTTACGTCTACAAATCCGTCAAGGAGACTAGGTCGGCTGCCCCGTCATCATTCAGAAAAGCGGGAGAAGGGAGAAGGCAATGGCAGACAAGGTGAACGCAGCGATCGTCCAAGTGACTTGGACAGGCGACAAAGAGTCGATGATCGAGGTCCACGAGAAGTACGTGGCGGAAGCCGCCGCCGCCGGCGTACAGGTCATGTGCTTTCAAGAGTTGTTTTATGGACCCTACTTTTGCCAGGTTCAAGATGCTGAGTTCTACTCATACGCCGAGGCCATCCCCGATGGCTCCACTACGAAGCGTTTTCAAGAGCTAGCCGCGCGGCATGAAATGGTGCTCGTGCTCCCGATGTACGAAGAAGAACAGCCCGGATTCTTGTACAACACAGCCGCGGTTATCGACGCTGACGGTTCTTACCTCGGTAAGTACCGCAAGACTCATATCCCTCAGATTCAGGGATTCTGGGAGAAGTTTTATTTCCGCCCCGGAAATCTCGGTTACCCGGTATTCGACACGGCGGTCGGCAAGGTCGGCGTCTACATCTGTTACGACCGGCACTTCCCCGAGGGCTGGCGAGCGCTGGGGTTGGGCGGCGCGCAGATCGTCTTCAACCCTTCGGCTACCAGCCGCGGGCTTTCGGCTTATCTTTGGCAACTTGAACAGACTTCCGCAGCGGTCGCCAACATGTATTTCGTGGGTGCCATAAATCGCGTCGGGGTCGAATCCCTGGGTGACAACGACTTCTACGGGACGTCCTACTTTGCGACTCCAAGGGGCCAAATCTTGGACGGAGCCGCTTCGGATCAAACCGAAGAGTTGGTGCTGCGAGAGTTGGATCTTTCACAAATTGCCGAGGTCCGCAACCAGTGGGCGTTCTACCGGGACCGGCGCCCCGACCAGTACGGAGGGCTAACCGCACCCTGAGCTACTGACCAAAGAAGAATATTGGAGGAGACCGACATGACGACACTGATCAAGGGAGGCACCGTGGTCGCCTCCACAGGCGCTGCTCCCGCCGAAGTGCTGATCGACGGGGAACAGGTGGCTGCTGTGCTACAGCCTGGCAGCGACATCGCCACAGCAGCCGCAACAGGCGCTCACGTCATCGACGCCACCGGCAAACTAGTGGTGCCCGGTGGCGTGGACGTTCATACCCACATGGAGTTGCCTTTCGGAGGTACCGAAGCCTCCGACGACTTCGAATCGGGCACTCGGGCCGCTGCCTGGGGCGGCACCACCACCATCGTCGACTTCGCGGTCCAGCGTTACGGCGAGGCCATCCGCGACAGCCTTGATGTGTGGATGGCCAAAGCCGAGGGCAACTGTGCGGTGGACTATGGCTTTCACATGATTGTCGGCGATGTCACCAACGACTCGCTCAAGGAGATGGACTTACTCGTTGACGAGGGCATCACCAGCTTCAAGTTGTTCATGGCTTATCCCGGCGTGTTCTTCTCTGACGACGGCCAGATCCTGCGAGCCATGCAACAAGCCGCGGGCAACGGCGGACTCATCATGATGCATGCCGAAAACGGACTGGCCATCGACGTGTTGGCCGAGCAGGCTTTCGAGCGCGGCGACACCAGCCCAGTGAACCACGGCTACGTGCGTCGCAAGGAACTGGAGTCTGAGGCCACCCATCGGGCCATTCAACTAGCCAAGGTGGGTGCTGCACCGCTCTACATTGTGCACCTGTCAGCGCGTGAGGCTCTTGAGCAGGTGGCCATCGCCCGCGACCGCGACATGAACGTGTTTGCCGAAACTTGCCCCCAATACCTGTACTTCAGCGTGGAGGAGCACCTCGACCGACCTGGTTTCGAGGGTGCCGCCTACGTCTGCTCCACTCCGCTGCGGTCACACCACGAACACCATCAACAAGAGCTATGGAGGGGGCTGCGCAGCAACGACCTCGCCGTGGTGTCAACCGACCACTGCCCGTTCTGCATGAAGGAGCAGAAAGAACTGGGGCTGGATGACTTTCGTGCCATCCCCAATGGCATCGGTGGAGTCGAGCACCGCATGGACATGATCTACCAGGGAGTGGTCACCGGCGAGATCGGTCTGGCCCGCTGGGTGGAACTGTGCGCCACCACACCGGCCCGCATGATGGGCCTGTATCCCCGTAAAGGCATCATCGCTGCTGGTTCTGACGCCGACATAGTGATCTATGACCCCAATAAACAGTGGACAATCAGTGTTGACAACCACCACATGAACATGGATCACTCCGCCTATGAGGGAGTCGAGGTAACCGGCCATGTCGACACAGTGCTGGCGCGGGGCAAGGTGATCGTTGACCACGGGCAGTACCTGGGGCGGGCCGGCGATGGTCGCTACCTTCCTCGCAGCCTCTGCCAGTACCTCCAGTAATCGTTCAAATCTGGGAGCATTTATGGACTTCGGTGTTGTTCTTCAAACGGATCCCCCCGCTTGGCGGGTTGTTGATTTAGCGCAGCGGGCTGAAACCTTGGGTTTCAGCCACGGTTGGACGTTCGACAGCCATGTGTTGTGGCAGGAGCCTTTCGTCATATACAGCCAGATGTTGTCGGCAACCAACAAGATGATGGTGGGGCCTATGGTGACCAACCCCGGTACTCGCGACTGGACCGTCACCGCTTCGCTGTTTGCCACACTCAACGACATGTTCGGAAACCGCACGGTTTGCGGCATCGGCCGAGGCGATTCGGCTCTACGGGTAATCGGCAACAAACCCATCAATCTTGCGACTCTGGGAGAGTCGATGGGGGTGATCAAAGGTCTAGCCGAAGGACGAGAAGTCGAATACAACGGCACCATGCAGCACTTTCCTTGGTGCCGCGACAGCAAACTTGATGTCTGGATGGCGGCCTATGGACCCAAGGCGCTTCATCTCTGCGGCACTGTGGCCGACGGTTACATCCTGCAGTTGGCCGATCCGCAGATCGCGGCTTGGACTATCGGGGCGGTCCGCGGAGCCGCTGCGGAGGCCGGTCGAGATCCCGACGATCTCTATATTTGCGTGGCTGCACCCGCCTACGTTGGCTCGGATCTGGACCATCAACGAAACCAGTGCCGCTGGTTTGGAGGGATGGTCGGCAACCATGTCGCCGATCTGGTTGGGCGCTATGGCGATATCAGCGACACGGTTCCCCCGGCTTTGACCGACTACATCAAAGGCCGAGAGGGCTACGACTACGCAGAGCACGGCCGGTCCGGGGCAGTTCACACAGAATTTGTTCCCGACGCGGTGATCGACCGATTTTGCATCCTCGGAGATGAGGAAAACCACATCAACCGCTTGCGTGAGCTGCGCGACCTCGGCGTTGATCAATTCGCCATCTATCTGATGCATGATCAACGCGATGAGACGTTGAACGCTTACGGCCAACGGATCATCCCTGCTGTGAATGGCTGAACGGCGACATGGGTTTGAAGCGGCTGCGGGGATCTCTCCGTCAGGTGATCGTGTTCAGCCTCTTTGTCATTCTGCTGATGGCCGGATACTCCGCATATAAAGGGTTCGGGCAGTCGATCGATGATACCCAAACCGACTGGCCTGTGATCGGTTCGATCCTGCCTCGCACAGATGACCTGACGATGCCCTCGGTATTCGAGATAATTTCAGGTGTCTTCGCTGAGCCGCGAGGACTCGACGAAACCTTCGGCTCGATCGTGCTGCGTGAGGCGGCCTTCACACTGCGTGAGGCGGCTGTTGGGTTTTCGGTCGGCGTGATCGTCGGCTTGTCCATCGCTATCGTCTTATCATCGTCGCAGTTGCTGGAGCGGGCGCTTGTGCCCCATGTGATCGCCAGTCAAACCATCCCCTTGATCGCCATCGCCCCAATTGTGGTGATCTGGGGACGCAAGAACCTGGATTTCTTGCCCTGGGAATGGCACGACTGGATGTCCGTTTCGCTCATCGCCACGTATCTCACCTTTTTTCCGGTGGCAATCAATGGTCTTCGAGGGCTCCATTCTCCGTCATCTGAGGCTCTTGAACTCATGGATTCCTACGCGGCTCGAAGGCGGCAGACGCTTTGGCGCCTGCGGCTTCCGGCCTCGTTGCCTTATCTGTTCTCGGCGTTCAAGATCGCCGCGACAGCCAGCGTCGTGGGTGCGATCGTCGGGGAAATATCGGCTGGCGTAGCCGGCGGTCTGGGCCGCCGGATCCTGCTGGAAGCTCAGCGCTACACGACCGGCCCAGAGCGTCTGTATGTAGCGGTGCTGGGTGCGGCAGCTCTGGGGATATTCGTCTTCTTGAGCATCTCACTGCTCGAATATTCGCTGGTGCGCCGAAAAGGAACGGAGGCAATTCTGTGACCACTGAGGTGACACCCGCAGTTGAGATCCGCGGCGCGACCAAGGTTTTTAATCCCGGGGGAACCAACGAAGTGCTGGCCTTGGACAACATCGACCTGAGCGTGGACGCCGGTGATTTCGTCACTCTCATCGGCCCGTCAGGATGCGGCAAAAGCACTCTGCTGCGCCTTGTCGCCGCTCTTGTCGACAGCACTGCGGGAACCGTGCTCGTCAATGGAAAAACTGCGGATCAAGCGCGGCTTGACCGGGACTATTCGATGGTTTTTCAAAAAGCGGGCTTGTTCGACTGGCGTGATGTCTCACGCAATATTGAACTTCCTCTGGAGTTGATGGGCTGGAAGGCGGCGGACCGACATCGCCGCTCTAAAGAGATGCTGGATTTGGTGAAGCTCGTCGACTTCGCCCATCACCACCCTTTAGAGCTTTCAGGGGGAATGGCGCAGCGAGTGGCCATCGCCCGGGCCATGTCGTTCAAGCCCGCGCTGTTACTGATGGACGAGCCGTTCGGCGCTCTTGACGAAATGACTCGCGAGCACATGCAAAATGAGTTGTTGCGAATCTGGTCGGAGACCGAGACCACGGTGATATTCGTGACTCATTCCATTTCTGAAGCCGTTTTTTTGTCAACCAAAGTAGTGGTGATGTCACCGAGGCCCGGACGCATCGCCGCAGTGATCGACAACGATCTCGGTATGCGAGACGATTCGGCGCGCGACACAGCGGCGTTCTTCGCCAACGTCAGCGCGGTGCGCAAAATTCTCCGAGCGGGCGAGTAGCAATGAAGCGGTTGCATCAGCTGTTGCCGCCCATTGTGGCCGCGGTCATCGGATTCGGCGGCTGGGAGTTGCTCTTGAGGCTGACCCAACCAGACGGCTTTGTTCTTCCTGCACCTACCAAGATCGCAGAAGCCATTATCGAGAATTCTGAGGCGATTCAGACGGGAACCAGAGTCACCGGGTTCATTGTCGTCAGCGGTTTGCTAGCTGGTGTGTTTTTCGGCATCGCCGCGGCTTTGTTGGTAACAGCATTTCGGACCGCCAACGAGACTCTCACTCCCTTGGCCGTCGCTGTCAACGCCGTGCCGATCGTCGCGCTGGCACCGATATTCAATGCTTGGTTCGGGCTGTTGTCTCCTCGTTCAAACCAATCCGTTGTCGTCGCCCTAGTTTTCTTTCCGATCTTCATCAATACATCGCGCGGACTCGTCGAGGTTGAGCCCAGCCAGATCGAGTTGATGGAATCCTACGGTGCTCCCAAATGGCGGATCATCCGAGAGGTGCGTGTCCCCAACGCCATGCCGTACTTTTTCACGGCGCTGAAGTTGGCCACTTCTTTGGCTGTCATCGCGGCGATCGTTGCCGAGTACTTCGGTGGACGCCAGGACGCCCTAGGCAACATCATCACCAATTCCGCGGGGTTGACCCGCTACGCGGATGCTTGGGCCGCGGTTCTGGCCGGCTCACTAATGGGCATCGGACTCTACGGTTTGGCCGTTTTATTGGAACGAATTGCCATGCCGTGGTATTTTCTCGGGCGAAGAACCTAAAGATCCGGGTTACGACCTTCGCGCTGGTCGCGTCTGTCCGATCTGGGTCTTCAACTAATACCAAACCTTGGAGGGAATCATGAAGGTGCACCACCTATTAACGCGGGTCCTGGTGCCGCTATTGGCACTGAGCCTGCTTGCGGCAGCTTGCGGCGACGACGAAGCTGAACCAGATCCAGAACCTGCGCCTGAAGCTACTGATGGCGATGACGCAGCCGAGCCCGAACCAGCCGAACTGACTGAGGTCACGTTGCAGTTGCAGTGGTTCACACAGGCTCAGTTCGCGGGTTATTACGCTGCCCTTGATCTCGGTTTCTACAACGACGTCGGGCTTGATGTCACGATTCTTGAAGGAGGAGTCGACATCGTCCCCGCCTCAGTGCTGGATTCTGGTGCTGCTGACTTTGCCGTCTCCTGGGTGCCACGAGGTTTGGTGCCACGCG
Source organism: Candidatus Aldehydirespiratoraceae bacterium (assembly GCA_965249055.1). Lineage (GTDB taxonomy): Bacteria > Actinomycetota > Acidimicrobiia > Acidimicrobiales > Aldehydirespiratoraceae > VXYK01. The sequence continues at coordinate 2,922,172 of CBDFKX010000002.1, forward strand.
AAGAAGGCGCCAACATCACCAACATTGCCCAGGTATTCCAGCGAAGTGCCACGTTGCAAGTGTCTTTCGCTGATTCGGGGATCAACTCGGTGGGCGACCTGGCAGGAAGGACGGTAGGCAACTGGGGATTCGGCAATGAGTTTGAGTTGCTGGCCGGGCTTCGCACGAACGGTCTCGATCCACAATCTGATGTGACACTCGTGCAGCAGAACTTCGACATGCTGGCCCTTATCAGCGGCGACATCGATGCTGCACAAGCCATGATCTACAACGAATACGCCCAGGTGTTGGAGACGATCAACCCCGACACGGGCGAGCTTTATCAGCCCGAGGATCTGAACATCATCAACTGGAACGATGAAGGTACGGCCATGCTCCAAGACGCCTTGTGGGCCGACGCCGATCGATTGGGGAGCGATGCCGATTACCGCGACGTGGCGGTGCGGTTCGTGGAGGCTTCAATTCGCGGCTGGGCACACTGCCGAGACAACTCCGACGCTTGCGTCGATGTCGTACTCAACAACGTGCCCACTTTGGGCGAATCGCATCAGGCGTGGCAGCTCAATGAGATCAGCTCTCTGATTTGGCCTTCTCCGCTCGGTGCGGGCGTGATGGACCCGGACTTGTGGACCCAAACAGTTGACGTTGCTACCAGCGAGAGCATTCTCTCTGCGGCTCCCGATGATGGTGCCTATCGCACCGACATCGCCGAAGAGGCGCTAGCGAACCTACGCGATCAAGGCATCGATGTGATCGGCTCCGGCTTCGAGCGTGTCGTAGTCGAACTTCGAGAAGGCGGCGAGTAGCGCAGCCTCGAAACTCTCGGATCTGCTACTGAGGATCGGACTGGTAGAGGCCCAATATGTTGCCGCTCGGGTCCATGAAGTGGAACCGCCGTCCGCCGGGGTAGGGGTAGATGGGCGAGATGATCTCCCCTCCCTCGGCAACAACTTCAGCTTGTTTGGCTTCGACATCTTCGGTGCTGATCAGCACAAACGGACCGATCGGGTCTTCTGCTCCCGGCGCATGCGCCGGGGCCGGAGTCCCCTCGCCATTGAGCCCGACCTCCACTGAGCCGCCTTCGTAGGCCGCGTAGGTGGGACCGTACTCTGTCCAGTCCCAACCAAACACACGGCTGAAAAACCGCTTGCTGTCCTCAAACTCCGGTGCCGGAAGTTCAACGTAGTCGATCTGCAATTTGTGATTCGTCATCCGCCGACTCTACCGAGGAGCGTTCCCGAACAAGTCAGAGCGCGGCTCCGGCTACGCCCAGCCACATCCCGACAACAACACAACGCGGCTCCGGCTACCCCCAGTCGCATCCCGGCAACAACACAACGCGGCTCCGGGCTACGCCCGGCGAATACACAGCAGGGCACCTCCGGCAGTGTTGTGGTTCAGGACATGTGCAAGGTATGAGTCAAGACATGTGCAAGGTTCGGGGGTGGCGATTGTGGCGTCATGTCGAAGCGTCGCGCAGCAATCTTGTCGGTGGTGATCGAGGGTAGAACCCAGGCCGAAACAGCCAGGCAGTACGAGGTCTCGGAGTCGTCGGTGTCGCGTTGGGTGGCCCGCTGGCGTGTTGAGGGCGACACGGCTTTCCAAGCCCGGTCGCGGCGTCCTGGTAGCTCGCCATCCAAGGTCTGTGACGAGGTGGTCGAGTTGGTGGTGAACCTACGCTCAGAGCTGTCCTCCCGAGGCCTCGACGCCGGCCCGCACACCGTCTGCTGGCACCTCCAGCAGCGCCACCAGATCACCGTTTCGCCCTCGACGATACGGCGCCGCCTTGTTGATCTGGGTCTCGTGGAGCCCAACCCGAAGAAACGCCCCCGGTCGTCCTATGTCCGGTTCGAGGCTGATCTGCCCAACGAGATGTGGCAGTCGGACTTCTGCCACTGGCGCCTCGCCACAGGTGCCGACACCGAGATCATCACCTGGCTCGACGACTGCTCCCGTTGCGCTCTGTCGGTCACCGTCCATCGGCGTATCACCGGCCCGATCGTTGTTGACACCTTCAACCAAACCTGTGTTGACCACGGGGTTGCTGCGTCGGTGCTCACCGACAACGCCATGGTCTACACGACCCGCTTCTCGGGCGGGAAAGGCGGACGCAACGCCTTCGAGGCCCACCTCGCCGCGTTGGGCGTCACCCAAAAGCACTCTGCACCCAACCACCCCACCACCTGCGGGAAAGTCGAACGTTTCCAACAAACCCTCAAGAAATGGCTCAAAGCCCAACCCTGCGCCAACAACCTCAACGAACTCCAGGCGCTCCTCAACGAATTCGTCGACACCTACAACCACCACCGCCCCCACCGATCCCTCGGACGTTCAACCCCAGCAGCCGCCTACACCCGACTACCCAAAACCGGTCCTGAACACAACGGTGCCGGCATCCACTTCAGAGTCCGCCACGACCGCGTCGACAAAACAGGCTCCGTCACACTCCGCCACAACAGCCGACTCCACCACATCGGCATCGGCCGAGCCCACAAACACACCCCCGTAACCCTGCTAGTCGCCGACCTCGACATCAGAGTCATCGCAACCCAAACCGGTGAACTCCTCCGACACCTAACCCTCAACCCCAACCGCGACTACCAACCCCAACACCAACCCTAAAAACCCCGTCCCGCGCAGGTTCGCACCTTGCACATGTCTCGACACATCACAAGGGCACCTCCGACAGGACTCGAACCTGCAACCTGCGAGGTAGAAGCTCGCTGCTCTATCCAGTTGAGCTACGGAGGCAGAATAATCGTACGCCGCGTGCCGCAACTCGGTACACTCGTTGCCTGACCCCGGTCCGGGCTCGCCCGGCGCGGGGTTGGTATGGTGGGCGTAGCTCAGTCGGTTAGAGCGCCTGGTTGTGGTCCAGGAGGTCGGGGGTTCGAGTCCCCTCGTTCACCCGTAGAATCGCCTTCGGCTGATTCACGCACCTCTAGCTCAATTTGGTAGAGCAACGGACTCTTAATCCGCAGGTTCTGGGTTCGAGTCCCAGGGGGTGTACCAACAGGTTGCGTCAGGTGCCTGCGGTTGGGAGTTGTTGTTGCACCGTGACGGTGTCGGCGAACAGATCGCCGAACTCACTAATTCGATCGAGCACCTCAGTGGCTTCGAAGATGAGTGGTTCGCCATCGGCGCCGTCGGCAACCTCATCCCAACTCAACGGGGTCGACACGGTCGGCCGGTCTCTGCCGCGCAGCGAATACGGAGCAATCGTCGTCTTATGTCGTGAGTTCTGGCTCCAGTCAACAAAGATCTTTCCGGCGCGGCGTTTGCGGTTCATGTTGGACAACACCAACTCCGGAAAGTTCTGTTCAAGTAGCTGCGCTACAGCCAGGGCAAAATCGGAAGCATCGGCATGCGTGTGCGGCGAATTGAGCGGCACATACAGCTGTAAACCCTTGTTGCCGGAAGTCTTGGCGCACGACACCAAACCTATGCTCTGCAACACCGACTGGATCTCCAGAGCCACTTGGCAGCATTCAACGATCGTCGCCGGATCACCCGGGTCGAGATCAAACACGAGCATCGACGGTGAATCAATCTCACCGCAGCGGGCCATCGGGGAGTGAATCTCAAGCGCCGCCAAATTCGCGGTCCAAGCCAGTGCCGCGACAGAGTCCAACCGGCAATAGTCGATGCCACCTCGACGGTCGCCGGGACCTACGCAGGTACCTACCCAACCGGGCCGATGAGACGGACAGCGTTTCTCAAAAAAAGACTCTGCAGTGACCCCGTCGGGCCATCGTCGCAGGGTAATACCCCGATCCTTGATATGTGGCAGCAACGACGGCGCGACGCGGACGTAGTATTCGATCACTTGAGCCTTGGTAAAGCCGACCAACGGATACAGAACTTTGTCGAGGTTGCTGACCGACAAACGGTGGTTGTCAACTGTGACCTGAACGCGCTCGGGTTCAGCCATCGGCAGAGGTCACGCCGAGCGCTCAGACGGCTCGTCCTGCTCCGCTTTTCTGCTAGCAGGAGTCTTGGCCCCGGCGGTCTTGTGTCCCCCTGAGGGATGACGCTTACGAGCCTTCTTGGCCTCGTTGACCGACGCCTCAAGAGCAGCCATCAGGTCAATGACCTTGTCGGAAGAGGGTGCCGGCGCTCGCATCAAATCGTCGCTGCCCTCCCCTGCCGCTTTTCGTTCGATCAACTCAAGCACCGCTTCCCGGTAGGTATCGCTGTGGCGAGTTGGATCAAAGGTCGTGTTCAGCGTGGCAATCAACTGTTCAGCCATTGCCTGTTCCCGCTCGTCAATCTCAATATCGGCCAGCAGATCAAAGCCGCTGATCTCAGAATGGTCGACGATTTCGTCGTGATAAACCATCGTCGACAGCAACAGCCGACCATCAACAGGACGCACCGCTGCCAAATACCGCTTAGAACGCATCACGAAATGGCAAATGCCTACCTTTTCGGCCTCTTCCATGGCTGCGGCCAAGAGCTTGTAGGGCTTTGACGCCTGATCGCCGGGGACCAAGTAGTAGGCGTTGTCATAAAAAATCGGGTCAATGTCGGCCAGATCGATGAATTCATCTATGTCGATCGTGCGTGCCATATCGGGATCGAGCGCGGCCATCTCTTCTTCAGACACCGTCACATAGTCGCCATCGTCAAGAGCGAACCCTTTCACTATCCGTTCCTTGGGCACCTCTTCGCCGTCGGCCGAAGAAACCAATTTCTGCTTGACGCGCGCCCCACTAGCTGAATCGATCTGATTGAACCGGACCGTCTTGCGCCGGACCGCGGTGAACAGACGCACCGGAATATTGACTAGTCCGAAGCTGATGCTTCCGCTCCAAATCGCTCTGGGCACGTCAACGAGTGTAGTTGACGGTGCATTCGCCGGGCGCAGGCCGAATCAGGTGCCTAGCAGGATCCGGGCTACAAGATCTTGGCCGAAGGCCGTCAGGATGGCCAGATACATCAATCCGGTGGCGGCCATAACCGCGGAATAGGCACGTTCGCGCAGGGCTGCTCGAGTCACAACAACCAGTGCGATCGTGGTCACCACACACGCTACCCAGAACCAGCCAAGCAAACCGTTGTAGGCATCGTCGATAGTGCCGTTGAGCACCGACACCATCCCAACTGGCCATAGCAACAGGATCGTCTCGGGGACCCAAACAATACCGGTCCACCTAACCAGTTCCAGGATCGGACCTCGAGCTAGGCCCGGTTGCACGAGATACCAGTGGCCAAGCAGCATGGCGTCGGACACGACGCCCAAAAACAATGCACTGACCAGGCCACGAGCAATCGACAAGGCAACCGGGTCACCGGCGTGAATCGAGGCGAACAGCACGGCTGTCAAACCGAAAACACCCGCCGCTAGATCGAGAACCGGTGGGAACTCCACAGCAGAGTCATCGAAAAGCGGTTCATCACGATCAATCCCAGTCATCTCTGCGACCCGTGCGGAGCGTCGCTCAACGAGTGTTCGCTGGCCCGATACACCCGCAGACTTGCGAGCCACCGACACGACCAATGCAACCCCGCCAACCACCAAGAATCCAAGGGTGGTCAGATCACGCGTCCAGACCACATCGGTTGCCAACGACGCAGCCAGCGAACCTACCGCCAAGAGCAGAAAAACCATTCTCTGCAACCAGCCGTATCCGAGACCAACCTCACGACGCCGAGTAGTGACCCATAAAAAGACCCAACCACCCGCCGCCCATTGCACTAGAACCGTGGCGGCATCAATGCGAATCACCGCGTCAAGCTACCGCGTAGGCCAACTCGTTATGCCTGGACGACGGCGAGATGATGGTCGGTGAGGTTCAACGACTCGGGTCCAGCCTCAGTCGCAACGACAATGTCTTCAAGGCGCATACCCCAACGGTCCGGCATGTAAATGCCAGGCTCAATCGAGAACGCATTGCCCGCTACCAGTGGTGCCGTGTTGCCCTCCACGATGTACGGATCCTCATGCGCCTCAACCCCGATCCCGTGCCCCGTTCGGTGAATGAAGTAACTGCCGAAACCGGCCGCAGCAATCCGCTCTCGTGATGCCCGGTCGACATCTTCTGCGGGAGTCCCGACCGTGGCCGCTGTCACCGCCGCAGCCTGCGCCTCGTGCAGAACCGCATAGGCCTCCAGATACTCACGATCCGGCCGCGGTCCCACCCAGACACAACGGGTGATATCGGAGCAGTAGCCGACACGGTCGTCTCCGATCATCGTCCCTCCGAAGTCACAGAGAAGTGCCTCACCCTCAGAAATCACCCGGGAGCCCGCCTCGTGGTGCGGGCTGGCAGCGTTTTCTCCCGCAGCCACGATCGCAAAGTTCACCCGATCATGACCTTCGGCGATGATCTGGCGACCGAGTTCAGCCGACACCTCGGCCTCAGTCTTGCCAATAAGCGGGATCTCGCCGCCCTGGAGACGCTGCGCGATTGCGTCTACTGCACGGCTTGCAACTCGCAACCGATCGATTTCGGCAGCGTCTTTGACCGAACGGATTCCGCTGGTGATCGAGCTAGCCCGGCGGAAGTCCGTCTTCGGTCGAGCCGACATCAGATCAACGAGAAACCCCGACCACATGTGATCACCAACCGCTGCGCTTGACGCAGGTCCCATCAGGGTCGCTATCAACGCGATCGGGTCTTCGGTCTCGGACCACGGTCTCACCGCGAACACCTCAGGGCGCGGCGTGACCCGTGAAGCTTCCAAGCCTGGTACAACCAGCGTGGCGTCGCCGTCGCGCGGCACCACCAGCATTGTGATCCGTTCGAGCGGCATCGCCTCGTAGCCGCAGAAGTACGGCAGATCAGCGCCGACCGACAACAGCAACACATCCACCCCGTCGGTAGTCATCTTTTCTCGGGCCCGGGCGAGCCGTTGCGTGAACATAGTGCTCAATGCTAGACCCGCCCCGAAATCTGCGCGTTCAACCACACGCTACGTAGCAACGCGCCCTGATTTCGCAGAAACAGACGCCAGCTGGTCTACGGATTGGCGGGCATGATAACTCGAACGGGTCAGCGGGGAAGCCTCCACATGTGCGATTCCCACCGACTCGCCGAAGTGTTTCCATTCGTCAAACACTTCTGGCTGCCACCACTGGGCTACTGGCAGATGGTGAGATGTCGGGCGCAGGTACTGGCCAATGGTGACAATGTCGACACCAACCGCGGCCAGGTCTATGAGGGTCTGGCGGATCTCGCTGTCGCGCTCCCCCATCCCCACGATGATCGATGACTTGGTGGTCAAACCAGCGGCTTTGGCGCGGGCCAGAACTGAGAGACTGCGGGCATAACCGGCCGACGGGCGCACCGCGCGTTGCAACCGCGCCACCGTTTCGATGTTGTGGTTGAACACGTCGGGCTGCGCATCAAACACCTTTGTCAGCGATTCGCTAGATCCTTTGAAGTCCGAAACCAGAGTCTCTACCCGACATTTCGGTGTGCGCTTGCGGATCGCGGCAACGACATCGGCAACGGCGCTGGCACCACCATCTTCAAGGTCGTCACGGGCGACCATTGTGACGACAGCATGACGCAAAGCCATCAACTCAACCGCCTCAGCCACACGGGTCGCCTCATGAGGATCTGGCGCCTCGGGATGCCGCGTGTCGATCAAGCAGAACCCACAAGCTCGTGTGCAACGATCTCCCAGGATCATGAATGTGGCCGTGCCGTCGTTCCAGCATTCGGAAATATTCGGACAGCCCGCTTCTTCGCACACCGTCACGAGTCCGAGTTCACGCATCGTGGACCTGATCCGGCGATACTGCGGTCCAGGATCGAACTTCACCCGCATCCACTCAGGCTTGCGCGCGCGCAACCGCACGGGGTCGTGACTGGTGGCCCCCGCTTGAGCAAGTCGTCCAAGCAACCGCACCGATGTGCCATCAGCCTGTTTCGCAAATTCCTGCGGTGAGGACGCTTGTCCAGTGATTGCCGGGGTGGGATCCTCAGATTGGTAACCGACTCCAGAACGCCCAACCGGTGTGCCTGGGCCTTCTCCACGAGTGAACGGCGCAAAGTCAGCGGGTTTGGTCCTGAACCCAACCCCGGCGCGGTCAACTGATCCGTGTTGAGCGAACACAGCCACCGCCCGTTGCGTGAACACCTCGACCATCTCAGGCATCGAAACGTCAACACCGAGCGCTGCCAGCGAGGTAACACCCTTGTCGGGAATGCCACACGGAACGATTCGCTCATACCAGCTCAAGTCCGGGTCAACGTTGAGCGCCACCCCATGCATGGAGCGTCCCCTGGCTATCCGCACCCCGATTGCCGCTATCTTCTGGGGCCGTTCTCCGGTGGGATCCACCCAGACGCCGGTACAGCCTTTGATACGCCCCGACTGCACACCAACATCTCCGAGCGTTTCAATCAACAACTGTTCAAGCGATGACACATACGCGGCGGTGTCGGCCATACCGCCGCCGCGGCGCCCTGGCACATCAAGAATGGGATAAGCAACAAGTTGGCCGGGGCCGTGGTAAGTCACGTCGCCTCCCCGATCCGCCACAAGCAACTCCGCACCGAGCGACTCAACGTCGGCAAGCAGATGCTCAGCCGGCGTACGGCGACTCATAGTCACTACATTGCGATGCTCCAACAACAGCAGATAGTCGTGTTGGCGATTGACGAACAACGACCGTTGCAAGGCGAGCGCATCTGAATAAGCAACCCGTCCCAACCAGCGGACCCGCAGAGTCCGCTCGGCCAAAACCGAACCGTTCAGCACCAACGCGCTCAGCGGACCTCCGCCTCCCAGTCGCGAGTCTCGATGATCTCTTTGACTCGGTGAAGGAACGCCGCGGCATAGGCGCCATCGAAAGCGCGGTGATCCCAGGCCATCGCCAACACCCCGACCGAATGAATTGCGATCGATTCGTTGCCGTAAGAATCAGTGACCACAACCGGTTTTCGTGCCACACCGTCGGTTGACAAAATCGCCACCTGAGGCTGGTTGATGATCGGGAACTGCATCATCGTGCCGTATTGACCGGCGTTAGTCAGCGTGAAAGTGCCACCGGACAGCTCGTCGGGCATCAACTGCTTGGTACGCGCCCGGCTGGCGACATCCACAATATCTCGAGCGATTTGTCGCAGCCGCTTGCCCTCGGTGCCCTTGATTACCGGAGCCAGTAAGCCGCTGAAATCGATGTCGACAGCGATGGCAAGGTTGACCTCATCATGGATGACTAGATGGTCACCCCCGAAACTGGCATTCAGATGCGGGTATTCACGCAAGGCATCAACGACAGCGCGCGCAATGAACGGCAAGTAGGTGAGGCTGAATCCCTCCTCTGCCTTCCAACCAGATTTGATCGCTTTGCGCACTTTTTCGACACCCTCATAGTCGATTTCCATGGCCGTGAGCACGTGTGGCGACGCGCTCTTCGACATCACCATGTGTTCTGCAGTGCGCTTGCGAATGTTGTTCAGCGCAACGACCTTGTCACGCGTGCCTACCTCGGTCGATGGGGTCGCAGTCGTGGCCGGTGGCGTCGTGACCACGGCCGACGGAGGCGGAGGCGTTGCCGGCTCGGATGGCCGCTCGGCGACAGGCGGGAACAATGCCGATTCTGGAGGACTCTGTGGCGGCGCTGCGGACGCGGCAGACGCTCCCGAACGGATCACAGCTTCGACATCAGCTCGGGTAATGCGGCCACCTATGCCTGTGCCGACAATCGTTGAGGGATCAACTCCGTTGTCGGCTATCAACCGACGCACAACCGGAGACATGAGCGAACTCGGTTTCTCGCGCTCTGAGGATTCATCGACTGGCGACCCCGCCGGAGGCTCCGCATCAGGAGCAGCCGCGACTCCCGTTGGCGGCGGAGGCGGTGGCGGCAGAGTCGAAGGCAGAGGTGTCTGTGCGCTGGGGGTTTCTTCCGGTTCAGGCTCAGGCTCCGGTTGGGGCTCCGGCTCAGGTTCAGGTTCCGCAAAAACCTCGGGTTCTGCCGGGGCCGGGACGAAAGCAGCATCGCCGATCTGGGCAAGAACTTGTCCAACCTCTACCAGGTCTCCCTCGTTGGCGAATATCTCGATCAATGTGCCGGCAATGGGCGACGGGACTTCTGAGTCAACCTTGTCAGTGGAAACTTCGAAGAGGATCTCATCCATCTCCACATGGTCACCGACCTGTTTGAACCAGCGGGTGATCGTTCCCTCGGTGACTGTTTCCCCCAACTGGGGCATGGTCACGTCAGCCATCAAGTCCTCTTCTCATCATCTTCTGATTCATCTCATTCGTCTCGTTTCACCTACCGGCAACAGTTTGCATCAAGCATGAAGCGAACGCCCGGTCAACGACAACACAGATTCTCCAAAGAGTTCGCTCATCGTGGGGTGCGGTTGTATGAAAGCAGCCACATCGTCAACGGTCGCCTCCCAATTGACAGCAAGGTACGCCTGACCAAGCTGCTCGGTGACCCAGGGTCCGACCATGTGAACGCCCAGTATCTGCCCTCCGGTGCCGTCAGCCTGCTTCTCGGCGATGACCTTCACGATGCCGTCGGTATCGCCAACAATCTTGGCTCGACCGTTGCCAATGAAACGCAGCGACGAAGTCACAACGTCGTGGCCCGCGGCGATCGCTGACTCCTCGGTGTGCCCGGCGAACGCCACCTCAGGATGGCAATATATGCACCACGGTGTTCCGTGGTGATCCAGCGGAGCGGGTTCTTCGCCCAACGAATCAGTGACCGCCAACATTCCTTCGGCAAAGGCCACATGAGCCAGCTGTGGTGTGTCGATCAGGTCACCAACCGCCCAAACACCCGGCTCTGCTGTCCGACAACGACCATCAACCTCAACGAAACCACGCTCGTCAACGACTACCGAAGTGCCACTCAAACCCAACAGGTCAGCGTTGGGGCGACGGCCAACCGACACCACCACCAGGTCCACGTCCACAGACTGGCCGTCGCCGAAGGACACCGATGTGTGCGAACCGGAAGGATCGGGAGAATGACCATGTACCGGAGCCGAGGTATGCACTGTAATGCCGCGCTTCTTGAAGCTGCGCGCCACAACCTTGGCAGCGTCGCGATCACATCCGGTAAGGATCTGTTCCAGCGCCTCGATCACGGTGACATCAACTCCGAGATCAGCCATCATGGAGGCGAACTCGCAACCGATGGCACCGCCGCCAATCACCGCGGCACTCTGCGGAAGTGCTTCAATCGACAACAGTTCGTCAGAGGTCATAACGAATTGTCCGTCGACTTCAAAGCCTGGAATCGTGCGGGGCAATGACCCTGTTGCAAGGATCACCGAGGGGGCAGTGAGCGTTTGTGTCTCTCTCCGTTGCGTAACCGATACCACCCGATCGGCGCCTAGCGTGCCGATACCGTTGTAAACGGTGACCTTTCGGCCCTTCATCATCGATCCTAAACCTGCAACGAGTTGATCAATGATGCTCTGTTTGCGTTGCATCGTGACATCCCAGTCGAGCACTGGTGCCGAAGTGTTCACACCGAAGTCTGCGGCATGGGTAACGGTGCGAAAAACGTGTGCCGTCTCCAACAACTCCTTGGCGGGAATGCACCCGACATGTAGGCAAGTGCCTCCCAGAGCGCCCTTCTCCACGAGTCCTACGTTCAGCCCAATACCCGCGGCATAAAGAGCGGCTGCATAACCGGCAGGGCCACCGCCGACGACTATCACATCGTGTTGTATCTCTATGGGACTTCCTCCCCGTGCAGGCCTCATGTTACCGGGGCCGACTCTTTTCAGCCGACGATCATCAACAACTGAACGGCTCCTGCCACAAGAATCAGCAGCCCGACCAGGAGCGAGACTCCGATCAACATTCGGGTACTCATCGTGACCTCTTCGTTGCTTCTCTCAGCTCAGCCAGGCTATCGCCGGTAGTCCTGACAACACGGCCGCAAGGTGCTGGCAAATCCAAAAGGCCCTACGATGGGTAACGGTGAAACGAAACGTGCTATCTCCGATCACGGCCGCGTTGTTGGGCGCTGCGCTCTTCGTAGGTTCATGCGGCGACGGAACCGACGACGAAGCCACCCCAGCACAGCCGGATCCGACGACCACGACCTCGACCACGACCGAAGGACCGTCACCATCAACCGAAGCGGGTGATTCAGTTGCGGTTGCATGGCCCCACGACTGGACCGAGGAACGCGTCGGCGGAGGCCAATTCGATGCCGGCGACTACGAGGGACAGGATCTCGTGTTGTGGTTTTGGGCGCCATGGTGACCGGCTTGTCAACGCGAAGCCGGTGCGGTCGCATCGGTGCAGGAACAATTCGCCGGTCAAATCGACATCATCGGCGTCGGTGGCAGCAGCACCTCAGAAGCCGATCTTGAGCGCTTCGTCGGGGGCTACGGAGTCGTTGACCTCATAAACGTGTCCGACACCGACAATTCGGTATGGGAACGCTACGGCGTCTTCAGCCAGCCGATCTACGCTTTCATCAACGACGATGGCACGACCGAGGTAACCAGACTCCCTGTCGCAGAACTCGCCGAACGAATTGAACAGTTGTTGGCCACCTAGGCCGCTGACCAGCTACACCAATCGGTCACCGTCGACGGCGAACAATCCACCCGATAATCTCGCTCAGAATGGCACCAGCAACAGCGGAGACCACGATAATCAGCCACAACGGCGCACTGCGATCAATGAAGAACCATTGGACCGGAGTGCTATCGGTGTTTTGCACGACGAAGGCGATCAGAGCCACGGTCACCAGCGCAGCTCCGATGAACTTGCCGATACCGGTTTTGGCTGTCGGTTGATTGTTCGGATCGTCTGACATCTTCGGTCCTTTAGTTCGTGTGCACTCGATGATTCCAGCCCTCTATGATTCGTAGCATAGGGCGTGACTCACTCAAGCGCGAGAAGCGAGATCGAAGGACGACTATGCGGGTACTGATCAGCGGCTCCACAGGCTTAATCGGAACATCGCTGGTTTCCGAACTCAAAGCCACGACCCACACGCCGATTCGTCTGCTGCGGTCACAGAACCGAGACGACACCGAGAGCATCTTCTGGAACCCGGCGAAGGGCGACTTCGGAAAAGATGCTCTCGAAGACATCGACGCGGTGGTTCACCTGGCCGGAGCATCAATAGCCGAGCGACGCTGGAGCGACGCCCAAAAAACCCGGATTCTCGACAGCCGAATCACGACCACCACGCTGTTGGCAAACGCAATCGCCGAGGCCCAGAACCCTCCATCGGTGTTCCTGTCGGGTTCGGCCATCGGTTTCTACGGAGACCGTGGCGACGAAGAACTCAACGAGATCAGTTCCAGTGGCGATGGCTTTCTTGCTGATGTAGTGCGCGCCTGGGAACAGGCTGCTAACCCGGCACAAACTTGCACGCGACTCGCCTATCTGCGCACCGGTGTGGTGCTGGCAGGTAACGGAGGAGCCCTGAAGGCGCAACTCCCGTTTTTTCGGCTCGGAATCGGTGGCCGCATCGGCGACGGACGTCAGTGGCTGAGCTGGATATCGATCCAAGACATGGTTCAGGCCATCATCTGGCTGCTCGACAACGACATCAGCGGGCCCGTCAACATGACCGCGCCCAATCCCGTCACCAATGCAGCGTTCACCAAGACCCTCGGACAAGTGCTGCGCCGACCAACGATTCTGCCCACTCCCAAAGTTGTGATGTGGGCCAAAGTCGGGCGGGAATTGACCCAACAACTGCTGTACGCCAGCCAAAGGGTCGAGCCTTCGGCGCTATTGGCCAGTGGCTACCAGTTCCGCCAACCAGATCTCGCCGGTGCGCTACGGAGCGTTCTCAACAAGCCGCAGTGAAAGTCGTTCTAGGCGTCAACGACCCAAACGTCGTCGGGCATTTCACGTTCGAAAGCACTCACCACTCTGCCGACCCGGCGATCAGCACCGTCCCACACGATCAACGCTTCGTCGGCGACTTTTCTCAGCCATGCGTTCCTTCGCTTCAGCGCCTCGCCGGCCCGTTTGGAGGTGTCGGGAACCTTGCGTTGCAAGCACACGACTTTGGCCGCTCCTTCCAACATCTGCGCAAAGTGATTTCTTTTGGCCGACGGCCACTTGCGTGCAGGGTTGGGATATGGCAGCACTGCTACGTAAGGCACTCCAGCCTCCGCTGCTGCTTCGGCGCCAAGAGTCTCCGCTCCACGGCGCAACCCCGTCAGCACGACCAGGTCGTCGTCGAGTTCTTTCTTCGCCGCCAAGATCTCCGCGAGCCGCTGCCGCGTCTTATCCACATTGCTGTCTGAGTGGGGGCTGTCTGAGTGGGGGCCCTCTGAGTCAAGCTGCAACCCAAGGATCGCCACGCAACGGCCCGCTGGTCGCCACGAACTGCCGAAGGGGCGGTTGTCTGCGGTTCCGTCACGTGGTGCTAGCGGCCCAATCTCATCAGCCTCAGCGAGATCATCGGGCATACCAACACCTGTGCGACCCACTTGCGTACGCGAAGCTTCAGCCGCCAAGCGATCCGCTACCTCGTTCCATTCGTCGCCAGCGTGCCCTTTCACCCAAGTAAAGGTGATTTCGTGTGGACCTGAACGATAAAGCTCAAGCAGCGGTTCCCAGATGTCTCGATTGGCGACCGGCTGCTTGTTGGAGTTGCGCCAGTCACGTTTGAGCCAACCGGCCCACCAGCGGTCACGAAAACAGTTGACTACGTACGTTGAATCCGAGAAGACTTCAACGGGACCCTCGATGGCCCGCAGCGCTTCGAGTACAGCGGTGAGTTCCATCCGCTGATTGGTAGTTGCAGCGTCAGCGCCGTTGGCCCAACGGCCATCGGGCACAACCCAGCCCCAACCACCAGGGCCCGGATTCCCCAGACAGGCACCGTCTGTGTAAACAGTTGTTGTACTAGTTGCACTACTGATGCGCTCATTCTGTGATCTCTGCGGACAACTTCCACCCATTGCTTTCACCCAAAGCCAAAAAGTGATGCGAGAATAGGGACACATATGGCTGATCACTTCTCCCGCCAACTACCCGACATCGACCCAGCCGAAACCACCGAGTGGATCGATTCCCTTGATGCAGTCCATGCCAGTCAAGGTCAAGCCCGGGCCCGTTACCTACTCGCCAAGCTGCTTGAGCGTTCCAACGAACTCCAAATCGGAGTCCCCCCGACTACCAGCACGCCCTACATCAACACCATCCCCGCCGAATCGCAACCTTTCTTTCCCGGCGACGAAAACATAGAGCGACGCATTCGGGCCATCATCCGTTGGAACGCTGCGGCCATGGTGATCCGCGCCAACAAGATCGCTGACGGCATCGGCGGCCACCTGTCAACGTTCGCTTCAAGCGCAGCCCTCTACGAAGTCGGCTTCAACCATTTCTTTCGAGGCAAAGAAGACGGACTCCCCGGTGACCATGTGTACTTCCAGGGACATGCTGCCCCAGGGGTCTACGCACGGGCCTTCCTTGAGGGGCGCCTCAACGAGCACCAACTCGACAATTTCCGCATGGAAGTCGGCGGGAACGGCCTGTCAAGCTACCCGCACCCTCGCTTGATGCCGGAGTTTTGGGAGTACCCCACCGTCTCTATGGGTCTGGGCCCGATCAATTCGATCTACCACGCCCGTTTCAACCGCTACATGCATCAACGCAAAATCGACGACACCTCGCAAAGCAACGTGTGGAGCTTTCTCGGCGACGGCGAATGCGACGAACCCGAAACCCTCGGCGCGATCGCCCTGGCAGGTCGATCCGCCCTCGACAATTTGAAATGGATCGTCAACTGCAACCTGCAGCGCCTTGACGGACCCGTTAGAGGCAACGGAAAAATCATCCAAGAACTTGAAGGCGTATTCCGTGGCGCCGGCTGGAACGTCATCAAGGTGATCTGGGGTAGTCGCTGGGATGAACTGCTGCATCGCGATGTAGATGGTGTGCTCCTCAACAAGATGTCCGAAACAGTCGACGGCGAATACCAGCGTTTCGCCGTTGAAGACGGCGCCTACATCCGCGAAAAGTTCTTCGGACCAGACCCGAGACTGCGCAAACTCGTAGAACACCTGAGCGACGACGACCTCAAAGCGCTCCCCCGCGGGGGCCACGACTACCAAAAGGTCTACGCCGCTTTCAAATCTGCAGCTCAGACCACTGGACAACCAACCGTTATCCTCGCCAAGACCATTAAGGGCTGGACCCTTGGTGAGGGTTTCGAAGGACGCAACGCCACCCACCAGATCAAGAAGATGACCAAGGCACAACTTCTGGAACTAAGGGCCAGGCTCCGGATGGAAGAGGAAATCTCCGAGGATTCACTCGACGACGGCATCCCACCTTATTACCGGCCATCACCAGACGGAGAGGAGCGCGCCTATCTGATGGAACGACGCCGCGCACTCGACGGGCCCCTGCCCAGCCGCATCGTACGAGACCGCCGACCACTCAAGTTGCCCAGCGAGGCACCCTTCCTAGATCTCCAGAAAGGCTCCTCAGGGCGCTCGGTATCGACCACAATGGCTTTCACTGCAGTGTTGCGAGACCTGCTGAGAGACAAGCGATTCGGCGAACGTGTCGTGCCGATCGTCCCCGACGAGGCCCGTACCTTCGGTATGGACTCGCTGTTTCGAGAGTTCCGCATATACGCGCCGCAAGGCCAACTCTACGAACCAGTCGACCACGACCTGCTGCTCTCCTACGCCGAATCTGAAGACGGGCAAATCCTCGAAGAGGGCATAACCGAATGTGGTTCGACCGCTGAGTGGATCGCCGCTGGAACCGCCTATGCCAACAGCGGTGTTCCTATGGTCCCGTTCTACACCTTTTACTCAATGTTCGGGTTTCAGAGGGTCGGTGACTCGCTGTGGGCAGCAGCTGACGCCCGTACGCGAGGTTTTCTCATGGGCGCCACCGCAGGCCGCACCACCCTGCTCGGCGAAGGACTACAACATCAAGACGGTCACAGCATGCTGTTGGCATCAACGGTTCCCTCCTGCGAAGCGTATGACCCCGCCTTCGCCTACGAACTCGGCACGATCTTGCGCCAGGGTCTGCATCGGATGTACCCCGACGGCCGATCCGCCGATGGCGAAGACGTGTTTTATTACATCACGATCTACAACGAGAACTACGAACAACCCCCGCGTCCAGATCATGTTCAGGATCGCGACATCACCGACGGAATCTACAAGTTCGACGATGGCCCCGACGAGACTGAGCGCCGCGCGACCATCCTCTTTTCGGGCACTTTGAACCTGGCCGCGCGCGAAGCCCAACAGATCCTCGTCGACGACTACGACATCGGTGTCGAACTCTGGAGCGTCACCTCCTACAAGCGACTTCGCGCCGACGCGCTGGACGTGGAACGTCGCAACCGATTGTCTCCTGATCGGCCCCCCGAGTTGTCAAACGTGACACGCAGACTCAGCGACAGCGAGGGACCGATAGTGGCTGTGTCGGATTGGATGACGCTGGTGCCCGATCAGATCGCACGGTGGACGCCTCGCCCGCTACATGTCCTCGGCACCGACGGTTTCGGTCGTTCCGACACGAGGGAAGCGTTGCGGCGATTCTTCGAGATCGACGCCGGCAATATCGTGGTGGCGGTACTGTCAGCCATGCTCGAAGAAGGCACCGCTACCCGCGAGGAAGTCAGCCGTGCCATCGCCAAGGCCGGTATCGACCCCTACCGCCCCGACCCGGCCCATCCAGATACCGGTGCCTAAGGCCCAGCGGCCCGCCCACGGTACGCTCGTCGTCACTGGTGACTCCGAGGCAGACCAGCTACTCAACACCAACCCGCTGGCGCTCATGATTGGAATGTTGCTTGACCAGCAGATCCCCATCGAATGGGCCTTCGCCGCACCCCTGCGACTGGCCCAACGGCTCGACGGCACCCTTGATGCCAACCAGATCGCCGCGATGGATCCAGATGAACTGGTCGCTGTAGCCGCTCAGAAACCCGCGGTGCACCGCTTCCCGGCCATGATGGGGCGCCGCATCCACAAGCTGTGCGAGCATCTGGTTGACGAATACGAAGGTGACCCAGCATTGCTGTGGGAAGATCTGGGCGATGCCGAAGTGCTCTACAAGCGACTCTTGGCGTTGCCCGGCTACGGTCCGGTGAAGGCCCAGATTTTCATGTCCATCCTGGCCAAACGCTTCGATTACCAGCCATCGGGATGGGAGACTATCGCCGGGGTTTTCGCCCAAGAAGATCTCCGCAGCGTTGCCGACCTCGGTGACCCAGGGGCTCTCGGTCGGCTCCGCGAGAAACGGAAGGTCGAAAAATCCAGAGGCCCAAGCTCTGATTGATCCTCAGGCAACCTCAGAAAGCAGCCGGTTGCGCTGCCGGTCGAGCCAACCAAGCACCACCGCGACAGCGCGGGGATCATGGCGCAGGTGATGGCTGGCTCCATCAATGATCCGCAAATCTGCCGTGCCGTGCGAGTCCGCGATCGCGCGGGCGTCGAGCACCGGCACCACATCATCGTCGCTGCCATGAATCAGCAGCAACTCCCGCGGCGACAAGCGAGCCGCGGCCTTGCTGGCATCGACCGAGCGCAGTTGCTGCGACCAATCACCAAAGTCTTCTGGAAAGGCACTATCGCGGATCGCTCCCATTTCGCGTGCGAGCACCAGCAACTTGCGGGGACTGCGCGCCCAGTCGCTGAAATCCGCTGGCAGCGCAACCGCGCAGACCCCACGGATAGTTTCATCGGCAGCCCCGGCCTCGACCGCCAGGGCACCACCAGTACCAAACCCTAAAAGCCATATCCCGTCGCAATGCACAGACTCACGCAGATGAGCGATCGCACCTTGCAGGTCCCGTAACCATCCCTCAAGGCAAAAGTCACCGCCAGATTGAGCGATCCCCCTGCTTGAAAATGCCAGCGCAGCCCAACCACACTCAGTAGCCACCCGATCAGCCAGACCCGGAAAGCTCGAAGTTGAGTTGATGCCGCCCCCAGCCTCGGCTGGGAAACCGTGAGCAATCACCAGCCCAGGTTGGGCCGTGCCACGATTCTGGGAAGGGCGGGCGACATGGGCCTCCAACTCAATGTCGTCGACAAAAAAGCGTCTATCCACGGAAGCGTCGCCTCGCTAATCAGGTCGACCGCAAGCGGTAGCCGCGGTTCCGAGCTTCAGCAAGCGTGTCAGGCCCGAACGCTAGAGCATGTGGGCCATCGGCAAGTTCTTCTATGACAGACTCATCTGTCACGTCATCGAGGTCATAGACCACCTGGACCCGCTTATCACCCAGAAAGCGGCTGTTTTGGTATCGAGCCGGTCGTTCCATGCACGCAACCTAGCGGCAGCGACGACAAGAATTGGCGATTCATAGGGATCCAAATGAGAACCGTCCTAGGGCCGCGACAGCCCTAGGACGGTTCTTGAGTATTGCTTGAAAAACAATGTTTGCTGGAAACCCAGGGAGTGGTGGCACCTTGCGGTACCGCACCAGGCGTGACATATTCCCGGTCCACCTAGCCCCAGGGGTGGAGCTGGCTTGGTTTGCGCCAGTGGTCCAGCAGCTGTTCTAGCGGCCAGCCACCTCCAAGGTCACAGATCTTCTACACACTGCGGGACCACCTCCTTTCTTTGGTGCCAATAGTGAAGCACAAAAGCACGCAGAGGTGTGGGATATTTTCGCTCGGTCTACGAATCAACGACCTCGTCGCCGACCGCGCCGATCGCGGTGAGGTACTTCATTTGGAGGTCGAGCACACAGACCACATCGACTGCTTCTGGACCACCGGCAGCTAGCGAGCGGGCCACAATCGCGTCTACCGCTGCTTCGTCTGTGGCAATCGCTCCATCGATGCGGACCTGATCAGTTGCCAGTTCCTGACCGTGGCGCGAGGCTACCCCAACTTCTTGAAACCAATCAAGGTGCCACCTCAACAGCAAGGTGAGGTCGTCAAAGGAAATCCGCGCGGTCACCTCGTCGGGAAGTCGATGGGCGATCCAATCCACCGCATCGTTGAGGTCATAGACAGCCGGGCTTCGTTCGGTTTCCAGTTCTGCAACCGCCTTCCCGACAGCCACAAGGGCGATCAGGACAACGACTAAGGCACCGACTAGGAAGAAGATCCATTCCAAGCCGCGTCACCTCCACATGCGCGTTGTTCAGATCCCGATGCGTTGGGCGAGCAGTTCGCGATGGTAGGTGGGATCACCGAAGAGCAGCTCAGAACTCTTTGCGCGCTTGAAGTAGAGATGAGCGGGATGCTCCCAAGTGAAGCCGATGCCACCATGGATTTGGATGTTCTCGGCAGCGGCATGAAAGTAAGCCTCGGAGCAGTAGCTCTTGGCCAATGACGCGACCTGGCCCAGCTCATCGTTCATTTCAGCGGCGCACCAACCCGCGTAGTAGGCAGCAGATTTGGCCGACTCGACCTCTAGGAGCATGTCGGCACACTTGTGCTTGATCGCCTGAAAGGACCCGATCGGACGACCGAACTGGACACGGACTTTGGCGTATTCGACCGACATGTCCAGACACATCTGCGCACCGCCAACTTGTTCAGCCGCGAGCGCCACCGCTGCTAGATCAAGCACTGTCGCCAAGACATCCCAGCCCGCGCCGTCTTGGCCAATCAACTCCGCAGACACGCCGGAAAACTCCAACTTGGCTTGCTTGCGCGTCTGATCCATCGTTGACAGCGCAGTGCGAGTCAGGCCATCGGCGTCAGCGGCAACGCTGAACAGCGACACTCCCGCATCGCTACGGGCCGCCACCAGGATGAGATTGGCGGTGTGACCGTCGAGCACATACATCTTCGTGCCGTCTAGCGTCCAGGAGTCACCATCAGCCGACGCCGCCATGGTGATCCCGCCTTCGTCCCAGCGACCATTCTCCTCGGTGAAGGCAAGGGTTGCTCGGGTCTCTCCCGAAGCGATGCCCGGCAAATAGGCGTTCTTTGCGTCCTCATCTCCGCTTTGCATCAAGGTATTGGCCGCCAGCACGCACGACGAAAAATACGGGGCGCAGAGCAGGGCCCGACCCATTTCCTCCAGCACCACTATCTGCTCCACAAAACCGAAGCCCTGACCTCCGTATTCTTCGGGAACAGCCAGTGCTTGCAGACCCATCTGCTCAGCCATCTGGTTCCAGACTGCGTCGTCATATCCGACCTCTGTATCCATCTGCTCACGCACTGATATTTCCGACGACTTGTCTTCCAAGAAGCTGCGGACGAACTCTCGCAACTGCTCCTGCTCTTCTGAGAATGCAAAGTTCATGCGCTGCACTCTACGACTCCACCACCACAAGTCCAATCCACCCGAGCCGCCGACGGCTACGCCCTGCTGGTCTGGCCGTTTTCCTGGCCGGCTGGGGGGTGATAGGTTGCGGCTGTGGGCAAGCGAGTGTGTTTGGTGTTGGGTTTGGTTGTTGGGCTATTGACACCCGCGGCACCCGTTGCGGGAGTAGCGGGGTTTGGTGATGTCGAACCAGAGCGCTACTACACCGAACCGGTCCAGTGGATGTGAGCTTCCCCCTGTTGGCTGGACACTTGGTTTATGCTGCTTGTTCTAGTCGTTGTTGTTGGTGGTTCTCCCATTCTGTGGGGGTCAGGTAGTTGAGGGTGGAGTGGATTCTGTGGGTGTTGTAACGGCCGATCCAGGCGAAGATCTCTCGTCGTGCTTGGTTTCGGGTCGCGAACCGGGTTTGTGTGACGAGTTCTCGTTTCAACGATGAGAAGAACGACTCGGCGATGCTGTTGTCCCAGCAGTTGCCGACCCGGCCAACAGATTGGCGCATGCCGTGTCGGCGTAGCGCGGAGGCGAAGTCACCGCTGAGGTATTGTCCAGGTTCAACCAGTCGTTGCAACACCAGCTTGTTGGAGAGATCGTAGGTGATCGTCGAAGGCTTCAGCCGGGGTCTTCCAGCCGAGGACCTTTCGTGGCCTGGTGTTCAGGGCGTGGGCGACAGCTTCGATCTCTTCCGCGGACCATCTCGACAGGTCGGTGCCCTTGGGGAAGTAGTGGCGCAGCAGACCGTTGGTGTTCTCGTTTGTGCCGCGCTGCCATGGCGACCGAGGATCGGCGAAGAACACCGGGATGTCGGTCTCAACGGTGAACTGGGCATGGGCGGAGAGCTCCTTGCCTCGGTCCCATGTGAGCGATCTGCGAAGCTGTTCGGGCAGCGTGCACATCGATTTCACAAGTGCGTTCTTCATGGTGATCGCGCCGTAGCCTGCGAGGGCGGGCCCGTTCTTGGGAGTCTTCTTGTGCCGGTAGCCGGGCTCTCGGGGCAGGTGAACCAGGATCGTGAACCGAGTCGTCCGCTCGACAACGGTGCCGATCGCTGATCGCTCGAGCCCGATCACGAGATCGCCTTCCCAATGACCGGGGACGGCACGGTCCTCGGCTTCGGTGGGGCGCTCGCTGATGAGTGTCTCGGGCGTGACGTGAGCCCACGTCTTGCGCCGGGAGCGCTCCCGCGGTGCTCGCAACGCTCGGCCGGTGCGTAGACACCAGACGAGTTCTCGCTTGAGGGCACCGCGTCCTTCGATGTAGAGCGCCTGGTAGATGGCCTCGTGACTGATCCGCATGGACTCATCATCGGGGAAGTCGAGCTTGATCCGGTTTGCGATCTGCTCAGGACTCCACGCTCGCACCCAGGCACGGTGCTTGCGATGCGGCTTGTTCATTCCCGTCCACCTGGGCGCTGGTGGTCCCATGATCTGGGTGCCGTCTGGACGACAGATCCGCCCGGCGAGGCGTTCCTCGACGTAGGCGTGCAGCCGCTTGTTCACCACGAGCTTGGCGACTTTCGGTCGACGTGCCGCCATGTCCGACTTCCATTGCGCGACCGATGCTCGATACTCAATCTCGCCACTTCGAGTCGCGGCGTTGCGGCGCAACTCACGAGAGATCGTCCCCGGGTCACGACCAACCGCCCGGGCGATCTCACGAACTCCCTTACCCTGGGCGCGGAGCAGAGCGACCTCCTCGCGCTCAGCGAAGCAGAGGTATCGACCCGAGGGCTGCGACTTGATATCAAACGGCGGCATGCCCCCAGCGTCGCGGAACCAACGAGCACCGACGGCCTGAGCTACTCCGGCAACGCCGGAGGCTTCCTCGGGGAGGAGACCCATGGCGATCTGGGTCCAGAACGCCGCTTCGACATGACGCTGGAACTTCGGGTGACCAGGTGACCTCAACTTCGGTCGGATCGCTCGGTCTGCTGCTTGTTGTCGACGAACCACGAAACACCCCCAGATCGAGGTGTTGCGACGACCACTTGAATCCGGCTTGCGAGCCGCGGTCGGAGTGGAAGATAACCCCGGTAGTGCGGCCGCCTCTGGATGCGGCGGCTGTGTTGAGAGCGTCGATGACGAGACGGGCAGGCATATCCGCGGCCATGGAGTAGCCGATGACCCGCCTGGACCCGATGTCTAACACGACAGCAAGGTGCAGCCAGCCCTGGCCCGTTGCGATGTAGGTGATGTCGCCCGCCCACACCGTGTCAGGCCGGCCGGGACCGAAGTCGCGGCGCACCAGATCATCAGGCGTCGAACACACACCAGCGGCTGGTCTGAAGCGGGGTTTGCGCCGCTTATAGATACCGCAGATCCCGTTGACCCGCATCAACCGCTCAACACGTTTGTGGTTCACCCGCCGGCCCTGCCGACGCAGCACGGCGGTCACCCTCGGCGACCCGTAAGCCCCACCGGAGTCGCTGTGGATGCGACGTATCTCATCGACCAGTTCGGCTGTGGCCAACTCTTTGAGGCTAGACCCCCGCGCTTGGCGGTCAGACCAGTCATAAAACGCCTGACGGCCCACACCAGCGATCCGACACGACACTACAGTCGGGAACCCTTCGGCCTTCCGAGAAGCGACCCACAAATAGCGGGTCACTGCCCCGACTCCTGCACCCAGAAGGCCGTCGCTCGTTTGAGCAGTTCACGCTCCATCCTCAGCTTCGCGTTCTCCCGACGCAACCGCGTCAGCTCCACACGCTCCTCAGTGGTGAGACCTGGTTTGTCGCCTCGGTCAATACGGGCCTGACGAACCCAGTTCCCCAGATTGTTCGCACCGATCCCCAAATCACGCGCGACTCCAGCGATCGGCCTTTCCCCGTCCAACACCAACGCCACAGCGTCAGCCTTGAACTCTCTACTGAACCGCCGCCGAGTCCTAACCGACAGCTTGTCTTGTTCCATCAATGACATGAATACCTCCTAATCGAGGTGTCCGGCCAAAGGGGGGATGCTCAATGGTCGACAACCGCATCGTCGACACTGACAATTCAGCCTGTTTTGCGCCGAATATTGCTACGAACCGGGTTGACACCGCCTTGTACATATGGCGCATGCGGGGACAACCAGATGCGCCCCCTCACCCGTTTGAAGATGTCATCGACGAAGACCAGAACAAAGCCGTCTCCTGGATGTTCGCCAACAACATTACTACTGGCAAAAGCCCCACAGCGTTCGCGCCGAACGACACCCTCACACGCGGCGAAGTCGCCGCCTTCCTGCATCGCCTCGCGGGAAGACCCCAAGCCACGAGCCACCCTTTCACTGATGTCAGGCAGCCTTGGCAACAACAGCCGGTTGCCTGGATGTTCCGAAGTGGCATAACCACCGGCACCAGCCCCACGACTTTTGCACCCGATGACCCTGTCAGCCGCGGCCAGCTAGCCACCTTCTTGTACCGCTACAAGGGCGAACCCCCTGTCACCATCGACCCCGCCAGCCCTGACTGCAACGAATCCACAGCCGTCGCCGTAGGCGATCAGCATGCCTGTGCGTTACGTATCAACCAGACCATTGCTTGCTGGGGTTCGAACAACTATGGAGAGTCCAACCCTCCGCCTGGCCAATTCACCGCTATCAGCGCCGGTGGAGATCATTCCTGCGGACTGCGCACCGACGGCACCGTCACCTGTTGGGGCTACAACCGTTTTGGTCAATCCGACGCTCCTAGTGGACAATTCAAGGCAGTCGGCGCTGGTGTGTGGCATTCGTGCGGATTGCGCCACAACAACACGGTCACCTGCTGGGGGAACGACGACAGCGAACTAGTCAACACGCCCAGCGGGCAATTCAAGACCTTGAGCACCGGAGGCTCTCACGCGTGCGGACTTCGAACCGACAACACCATCACCTGCTGGGGTGGGAACTATATGGGAAGATCCGACCCTCCGGCTGGGCAGTTCACCGCCGTCACAGCTGGTGGGGATCATTCCTGCGGGTTACGCACCGATGACACGATCGAATGCTGGGGAGACAACCAGGGTGGACAAACCAATGCTCCTAGCCAGCAGTTTATTGCCGTCACCGTCGGCAATAGACATTCGTGCGGACTGCGCACAGACAACACCGCCACCTGCTGGGGTTACGTGCACGAAGAAGCTACCCATGCACCAAGCGGACAATTCAAAACCATTGCAGCCGGAGGATCACATTCTTGCGGACTGCGCACAGACAACACCATCAGTTGCTGGGGACAAGACTACAACGAACAGACCAGCGCACCCGTCGGGAAGTTCACCGATGTCACCATGGGCGATTGGCAATCCTGCGCGCTGCGCATCGACAAGACCCTTGCCTGCTGGGGAGACAACACTCAAGGTCAGACCCACGCGCCGCGCGGGCAATTTATCGCTGTCGCCACCGGCTACCGGTATACCTGCGGTCTGCGCGCCGACAACACCATCACCTGCTGGGGAGACAACCTCACCGGGCAGACCGACGCACCCAGCGGAAAGTTCAGCGCCTTAACCGCCGGGTATTTTCATTTCTGCGGGCTGCGTGTCGACAACACGGTGACCTGCTGGGGACAAGGCTACAACAACCAAGCCGACTCACCTGGCGGACAGTTCAGCGTCATAGCCCCCGGTGCGGTTTGCGGGTTACGTCCTGACCAGACGATCACCTGCTGGGATTTCGCCATCGAAGGTCGGGAAAACAATCCCGGCGGACAATTCACTGCCGTCACTGGTGACACTCAGGTGGTTTGCGGGTTATACATCGACCAGAACATCGGCTGCTGGGGAGCAAGCGAAAACGAGCGAACCGAAGCCCCCAGCGGACAATTCACCGCTATCACCATGGGCAGACACCACTCGTGCGGGTTGCGCGTCAACAAGACGGTCGCATGCTGGGGCCACAACAACGCCGGATACGAGACCCCTCCGAGCGGACAATTCAGTGTCGTCAGCGCCGGCGGACGACACTCTTGCGGGTTGCGCATAGACAAGACAGTCAGATGCTGGGGCTACGACTACCCCGCTCGACCCTATACTCCTAGCGGAGAATTCAGTGCAGTCTTCGCCGGAGGACAATCTCAATCCTGCGGGATACGCGTCGACGGCACTCTCACCTGCTGGGGCTTTGCACTGGCCGTACCCATGCCGGTCGGCGTGCACCGAACTACGGGTCCTGGTTGGCCGGACCCGGGTATGTGCCGACCTTTTGGTGGACTAGCGCTATCACCAGGGTTCCCGCGGCGCGGATCAACACGGTCCACCGGAACTGTGCGGATAGCGGTGCTGTTCGTGGACTTCCCCGATGCTGAGGCCGAATATTCGACACGGGACGAGTCCCGAGAGAGTCTGCGGTATGCCGAGCAGTACCTTGAGGCGGCCAGCTACGGAGGACTCGACATCGAGTTCGTTCCCCTGCACCGATGGCTCAGAGTCGAGAAAAACTACACCGACTATTTGGGAAGCGTATACAACGAATCCGAATCGATTTCCGAAGCCGCTGCACGACTAGCCGACCCCGAATTCGATTTCAGCGGGATAGACGTTGTGATGACCGTCGGACCCAGCACCCACTTCGACGATGCGAACGCCGGAGGTCAAGTGACGACCGACGAAGGTAGTCTGGCCACCAACCGAATTAACGTCCCCTCCCGGTCGATTATCTTCTTGGGCGACGGCACGCTTCAAGAGTGGGGCCACGCCGCGGCTCACGAACTTACGCACAATCTCGGCCTTGCGGATCTCTACGATACCAGCGGTTCGCGAGCATCCAGAACCTCCGAGGTCGCAAACTGGCCCTCAGCGGAGTTCGGTCTCATGGGGTTCAGAGTCCTCCTCCCTCCCGAATACGGCTATCGCTTCGAAGGCGGCGAGATGTTGGCATGGAACCGCTGGCTATTGGGCTGGCTCGACACCGCCCAAATCCGTTGCATCACCGAACCCGAAGCCACCGTCGACCTGACCCCCGTAGCCGACCCCGGCGACGGCGCGGCAATGGCCGCAATACCGCTGTCGGGAACCGAGGTGATCGTCGTCGAGAGCAGACGCCGACTCGGCTACGACACAGAATCGCCCCTAGTCGCCGAGGGTGTTCTGGTGTACACAGTGGATGCCGCCATAGCGACGGGCGTACTGCCGATCAAGGGAGCGAACGAGACAACCTCGGGATTCAGCGACGAGTCCCCGTTCCTGACCGAGGGCCAGAGCATCACCGTCGCTGGGTACACCATCACCTTGTTGTCCGACGACGGTGAGACACACACCGTCAAGATCTCCAGAATCAACACCGAGAATATCGGTCAAGGACTCTCGTAGAGCGGTTTGCTTGCTTGATCGATCATGTGAGCAAGATCAAATCGGCTGTGTCGTTCAAGCGGGCCATGTCGGAGCGGCTTGGATTGCTGGTGAGTTTCACCTCAATAGCCCAGAGTTGCTGCCGTACGTTGACGACGAGATAGATCAACGAAGTGGTAATTTCTCCTATGGCCGTAGTGCGAAACTGAGAGCGCTCGTAAACTGTAAGGCATGACGACGGTTCCGCTATTTGAAATCGACGGCCTTCGGGCCTGCACCGTCGAAGGCGAGATCGAAATCCTCAAAGGCATTGATCTGCGGGTCGGCGTCGGCGAAGTTCACGCTCTCATGGGACCAAACGGTTCAGGCAAGAGCACCCTCGCCAACGTGATCCTCGGGAGCCCCGAGTACCAAGTCACATCCGGTTCAATTCGTTTCCGAGGCGAAGACATCACCGAATGGCCCACCGACGTGCGAGGCAAGGCCGGTATGTTTCTGGCCTTTCAGTATCCCCAGGAGATCTCCGGGGTCTCGGTTCTCAATTTCTTGCGGCAATCGCTCTCGGCTCGCAAAGGCATCGACATGTCGGTGCTCGAACTCCGCTTGGCCATCATGGAATGGATGGACCGGCTCAATATGGACGCTTCGTTCGCTGAGCGTTACGTCAACGAAGGTTTCTCAGGCGGCGAGAAAAAGCGCAACGAAATACTGCAGATGGCCATCCTCGAACCGGAAATGGCAATCCTCGACGAGACCGACTCCGGGCTCGACATCGACGCGCTGCGTGTCGTGGCCACCGGCGTCCAAGAGGTGCGCTCCGAACGGCCCGAACTCGGGGTGCTCGCCATCACCCACTACCAACGGTTGCTCTCTGAGCTGCATCCCGATCAGGTCCATGTGATCATCGACGGGCGCATCGTTGAATCCGGAGGCTCGGAATTGGTGCAAAGACTGGAAACCGAAGGCTACGAGCGGTTCGGAGTCTGAACCCATGACCCTCCCCGCCGCAATCAAATCCGACTTTCCATTGTTGGACCAGCAGTTTCACGGTCATCAGCTCGTCTACCTCGACTCCGCCAATACCTCCCAAAAACCACAGGTCGTCATTGATGCGATGGCCGACTATTACCAGAGGAGTAATGCCAACGTTCACCGTGGCAGCTACGAACTCGCGGTAAGGGCCACAGCCGCTCTTGAAGGAGCGCGAGCCAAAGTCGCTTCGTTCATCAACGCCAATTCTGACTGCGAGGTCGTTTTCACCAAGAACGCCACCGAGTCGATGAACCTATTGGCCCGCGCCTGGGGTGAGAGCAACCTCAGCGCAGGCGACGCAGTGGTAATCAGCGAGATGGAACATCACGCCAACATCGTTCCCTGGCACATGCTGCGAGCCCAAACAGGCATAGAACTGCGCTGGATCGGTGTTGACCAATCTGGCTATCTGGATCTCAGCAACCTTGACCGGCTCCTTGACGGAGCCAAACTGCTCTCGGTGACAGCCATGAGCAACGTGCTGGGGACCCTCAACCCGATCGCTCAGCTTGCCGAACGGGCTCACGACGCCGGTGCGCTCATGGCTGTGGATGCCAGCCAATACGTACCCCATATGCCCACCGACGTACAGGCGCTCGGAGCTGACTTTCTGGTCTTCACAGGTCACAAAATGCTCGCCCCGATGGGAATCGGAGTGCTTTGGGCCAAAGCCGAACTGCTCGAAGCCATGCCTCCCTTCCTCGGTGGCGGAGAAATGATTCTCAACGTCACCAAAGACGGCTTCACCACCAACGAGATCCCATGGAAATTCGAGGCTGGCACACCGATGGTTGCAGAAGCCGTCGGACTCGGCCGCGCCATCGACTACCTCAGCGACCTCGGCATGGACAATGTCCGCCAGCACGAGGTTGAACTGACCGCCTATGCGCTGCGGACGCTCACCGAACGCCACGGCGACAAGATCACCATTCATGGCCCAACAGAGCCCGCAGAGCGCGGCGGTGTCATATCGTTCATCTACGGCGATGTGCACCCCCACGACGTCGCCCAGGTGCTCGACCAATCCGGGGTTGCGGTGCGAGCAGGCCACCATTGTGCGAAACCGCTCATGGATGTGCTCGGCACCAATGCCACCTCGCGTGCGTCCCTCTACGTATACAACAACAAATCTGACCTCGATAAGCTCGCCGATGCCCTCAGCGCAGTCGACGACATCTTCTCGCTCTAGGAGACCACAAGATGATTGGACTCGAAGATCTGTATCGCGAAATCATCCTCGACCACTACCGAACGCCCCGCAATCGTGGTGAACTCGAGACCCCTCCCGCGCGACGTGCCGAGGGCTTCAACCCGCTGTGCGGCGACGAAATCATCGTCTATCTGCGAGTCAACGACGCAGGCGTTATCGACGACGTTGCAATCGGCGGTCAAGGCTGTTCCATCAGCCAATCATCAGCTTCGATGATGTCAGTGGCGATAAAAGGCAAGACGATTGAAGATGCTCGCAGGCTGATCGTGGCCTTCAAGGGACTCATGTCGATCCACGAGACCGAAAACGGCGGAGACGGCAACGAAACCGCTCTGGGCATAGAACTCGACGGTGCATCAGACGACATGAAGCTCGGCGACCTCGAAGCGCTGCGCGGTGTGGTTAAATTCCCGATACGAATCAAGTGCGCAACGCTGAGCTGGAACACACTCGCCCAAGCACTGAACGACAACTAGCGTCCTCGTTCGTAAACGGGGTTCAGCTGCCGAGTTGCTCGACGCGCTCTATCCAGGCTCGGTCGTTGTCTGATATGCCGCCCGCGGCGTGGTCAGTGATGGCGATATCAACCCGGTTATAGACATTGCTCCACTCGGGATGGTGAAACAACTTCTCCGAAACCACCGCCACTTTGGCCATGAAACCAAACGCGTCGATGAAATTGGAGAACTCATAGGTGCGACATAGTCGGTCTCCGTCACGTCGCCACTCACCAAACTCCGCCAGCAGTTCGGCAATCTCATCTTCGGTCAGCAGAGTTCTTGCCATGGCAACAGTCTGCCCCAGCAAAACGACTCAGGCGAACGGATCGGCAAAAGGATCTTCGGGGAGCTTCGCTGCCGGAGTGGTCGTCGTCGGCGAATCACGCCACCGTTCGTAACCGGTGTCTTCCAACTCTTGGGCCAACTCCGCGCCGCCAGTCTGTTGAATTCGACCCCCAGCAAAGACATGCACGGTGTCGGGCCGGAGTTGCTCAAACAAGCGGCTGTAGTGGGTGATAGCAAGGACTCCCACCGCGTCTTCTTCGGTAGCTGCCTCCACCCGCGAGCCGACCAAACGCAACGCATCGAAGTCAAGGCCCGAATCGAGTTCGTCGAGAATCGCAAAACGAGGGCGCAACACCCCAAGCTGAAGCGCCTCATTGCGTTTCTTCTCACCGCCTGAAAGATCAACGTTGAGCGGTCGCTCCAGGAACTTCTCGTCAAAACCGATGCGCTTCGCCTCAGCACGCATTGACGATTCAATCTCATCGACATTGTCGCTGGTGCTCACCGAAGCCCGTAGCAGATCACGCAGCGCTACCCCAGGAACCTCCGTCGGGTACTGCATAGCCAGGAACAAACCGGCTTGGGCCCGCTCCCAAGCTGGTAAATCCAACAGTTCAACGCCATCAAGACGTGCCGAACCACCCAGCACTTCGAGACCGGGGCGACCCGCCAATGCATGGGCCAGAGTTGACTTTCCCGAACCGTTGGGTCCCATCACCGCATGGACCTCACCCGAAGCCATCGCCAGATCAACACCTGTGAGGATCTCTTGGCCCCCCACACGAACCCGTAGGCCCTCAATCACCAGTTCACTCATCAGCACCCCTCCGCGTTACTGAGCCTCGGCCGGCCGCAGGAGGTTCGGACCCCTCCGAAATCAAGATCTGGATCATGCCGTCTACCACCGACACGTCATACACCGGCACAGGGCGAATCGCGGGAAGGGTTTCGGGCTCACCGGTCTTCAGGTCGAACATCGCCCCGTGGCGCCAACACTCAAGCAGGTACTCCTCGGCGTCAACGTAGCCCTCCGACAAAGAGACATCCTCATGACTGCAAATGTCGCCGATGGCATAAACGTCGTCTTCGATGCGCACCAGTGAAATCTGGTGCCCCTCCAATTCCACCTTGCGCGCCGTGCCGTCTTCAAGCTCTTCAAGCGCAAACAACACATGAAGGCTCACGACAAGACTCCTTGGTGTTTCACTTGGAGGCTCAGTTTGGCATCAATGGCAGAACGCAGCGTCTTGCGCATGGCGGTCACAGGCAGCGATTCCAACACCTCATCGAGAAAACCCGCCACGATCAAGCGCTCTGCCTCGCCAGTCGGAACACCACGGCTTTCCAAATAAAACTGCTGCTCGGCATCGACGGGGCCAACCGCCGAAGCATGACTACAGCGAACATCATTGTTTTCGATTTCAAGGTTGGGTACCGATTCAACCCAGGCGTTCTCACCGAGTTTCAGATTGCGGTTGGTCTGGAAGGCATTGGTCCCTCGGGCATCGGGACGCACTCGAATCAAGCCCGTGTAGATGCTGCGAGACTCGTCACTCACGACACCCTTGTAGAGCAAGTTGGAAGTTGTGTCCGCGGCGACATGGTCCTGATATGTGCGAAAATCGAGTCCTTGCCGACCGTCGCCGAAATACAACGCCAAAAGATCGCAGTTGGCACCGCGTCCGACTAGGCGAACATCGGATCGAGTACGGGCATAGCCACCACCGAAAGCCGCGGTGGAAGCAGTGAGCGAGGCATCGCGGCCAGCCCTCGACAACTGCGACGAAAACTGCCATGTGCCCGAGCCGAGTTGCTGAACGTTGAGGTACCCCAGCCGACCAGCGGCAGAGACATCGAGTTCCGTCACCGGGCAAACCAGCAATGGGCCACTATCAGAGGTGTGGTGATCGAGAACTTCCGCCTGCGCATTGGTGCCAATGTCGACAACAAGCCGAGGGAACGCGGCGACCCGCTCGCCAGCGACATGGTGGGTCACCACAATCGGCCGCTCCAACACAACCCCAGATGGCACTCGAATCAGAACCGGATCGGCCGCAAAAGCATCATTGAGAACCGTGAAGTAGTCAGAAGCCTCGGCAGACACCGCTCCCAGCAGAGCAGACCCCTTATCAACACCTGCGAGCGGGCCGACATACACGCCGGCAGCTACAAGTTCATCAGCTACATCGACCGCCACGACCCGCCCGTTGACCGTACGAACCACAGCCGCCGAGTCGATCTCGAACTCGAGTGCCGGAGCGTCACAAGTTGTCGATGACGGCACGAAATCAGCCAGATCGAATTCTCGGATAGCGCTATAGCGCCACTCCTCATCGGCCACGTCCGGCGGGACCGCTGAGGCAAAGGCCTGGGCTGCGCAAACCCGGCGGTCAACGAGCCATGCCGGACCAGCCAAAGCCCTCGCGGCATCGGTTGAGAATTCAGTCATGGCCCTGCCCAATAAAGACGGCCCGAGGGCCCGTAAACACAGGCAATGCTACCGGCTACACCGGCTGAACAGCACTCCAACGGCTCCGGCTACGCCCGCCAAAACACCCACGATACGGCACCAGATCTACGCGGCTCCGGCTACGCCCGGCAAAAACATCCCACGATGCGGCTCCGGCTACGCCCGCCAAAAACAGCGCGTGCGCTCTCAGCGCCGGCGTCGTCGGAGAAAGCGACCCAGGCCTCGGCGCGCCGCTTTCTGCTGCTCCTCTTGGATCTCCTGTAGCACCTCTGGCGCGGCATCGTTGATGATGTCTTCAGCTGCATCAAGCAACGCTGCGATGCTGTCGTCGCTGCCCAGGCTGGCGGGTTCTTGCGGAGTGGCCGGGGTGATCAGCGATCCGTGACTCCAATTCACGTCCGCCATACGCCTGGTGTACTTCGGGCAGTCATCGGGGCAGCGCCAAGGGGCTTCGGGGGCTAGGTCAAGGTCACACTTGCGCACGGTGTCGCCGTTGGCATACGTGCGGGATTCAAAGTACTTGCAGTCCTGGCGCATCGGCATGGGTTTCATTGTCGCGCAGCAAACACGCCACGTCACTAACCCAATCCGCAGAATCCCTCAGCCGACGCTGCCTTCCATCTGCAGTTCGATCAAGCGGCTCCACTCAACCGCGTATTCCATCGGCAGAGTACGAGTGACAGGTTCGATAAAGCCGTTGACAATCATGCCCATAGCCTGTTCTTCTGTCAGACCGCGGCTTTGGAGATAGAAGAGCTGCTCGTCGGCCACTCGGCTGACTGTGGCCTCATGTCCGATGATGGCATCACCAGAACCGACCTCCATGTAGGGGTAGGTGTCGGAGACGGAATCCTCATCAAGGATGAGGGCATCGCACTGCACATGGCTCTTGCAACCGTATGCATCGTCTTCAACTCGTACCAAACCTCGATACGAGGTACGGCCCCCGTCTTTGGATATCGACTTCGAGACGATCTTGGAGGTCGTCTCCGGTGCCGCGTGAGTCATCTTGGCACCCGTGTCTTGATGCTGGTTCGGCCCCGCGTAAGCGACGGAGAGAACCTCGCCCGAAGCTTTGGGACCAGCGAGTACGACCGCCGGATATTTCATGGTCAGTTTCGAGCCGATGTTGCCGTCGATCCATTCCATGTGACCTTCAGCTTCCACGTAGGCGCGTTTGGTGACCAGGTTGAAGACGTTGTCGGACCAGTTCTGGATAGTGGTGTATGTGACCCGTGCCGATGGCTTCACCACGATTTCGACCACTGCTGAATGCAGCGAGTCGGAGGTGTAGGTCGGCGCTGAGCAGCCCTCGATGTAGTGCACCTTGGAACCCTCGTCTGCGATGATCAAGGTGCGCTCGAACTGGCCCATGTTCTCAGCGTTGATGCGGAAGTAGGCCTGCAACGGCATGTCGACCTCTACACCGGGTGGCACGTAGATGAACGAGCCTCCCGACCAGGCGGAGCTGTTGAGCGCAGAGAATTTGTTGTCGTTGGGCGGGATGATCTTGCCGAAGTAGCGCTTGACCATGTCGGGATACTCCCGCAGCGCAGTGTCCATGTCGCAGAACAGCACGCCCTGTGCTTCGAGATCCTCACGGTTGCGGTGGTATACGACCTCAGATTCGTACTGGGCAGTCACGCCGGCGAGATACTTGCGCTCAGCCTCGGGGATACCAAGCTTCTCGTAGGTGTTCTTGATGGACTCGGGGACGTCATCCCAGTCGTCGCTAAGTTCTCCGGAGGGTTTGATGTAGTAGTAGATGTTGTCGAAGTCGATGTCGGACATGTCGCCACCCCAGTGGGGCATCGGGCGATTACCGAATCGCTGGTACGACTTCAGGCGAAAGTCGAGCATCCACTGGGGCTCGCTCTTGAGCCAGGAGATCTCGCGAAGAATCTCTTCGTTGAGCCCTTTCTTGGGCTTGAAGACGTAGTCTTCCTCGTCATGCCACCCCAGTTGGTACTTGCCGAGGTCAACCCCGATATCGGTGGATGTCATGTTCGATCGCTCCTAGAGGCGCTGCTCTACCTATTTCTCCTATCTACATAGTAACAAATATCAGCCAGAACGTCTACAACTCTCGCCTCACGCTCAGTCGATACGGCGAAGCTGTGCAGAGTAGAGTTCAGCGCGTCGGATGTAGCTCTGCGCGTTGACGTCATTGGCGCCGATTTGAAGCGCATTCTCGCGGATCCGGGCAGGCACCCCGAGGGCCATAGCCAACGTCGGTACAACCATCTTGCCCGGTACCAGAGCCGCGGCACCAACGAGTGCCTCAGGACCGATCACCGCATCATGCAGCACCACCGATCCCGTGCCGATCAGTGAACGATCAAGGACCCGACAGCCCTCAAGATGAGCGAGATGGCCGACCGTCACATAGTCGCCAACAGTCGTGGAGTGGACCTCGGTGCAGTGCAGAACCGCACCGTCCTGGATCGATGAGCCCCGTCCAATACTGATGACGTTGTCATCGGCGCGGATCACCGCCTGAGCCCATACGGAACTTTCTGCGCCGATGACAACGCTCCCAATGAGCGTGGCATCCGGGTGAATGTAGGCGTCGGAATGTATTTCGGGAACACGATCACCGAGCGCATAAATTGGCATCAGATGTCCTCGAAACGGCCATAGCCGCCACGGAAGAACAGCAGAGGCCCATTGTCGTTTTCGGTACAGAGTGCTTTTACGAGTCCCACCACGATGTGGTGGTCACCTCCATCGTGGATGGCGTGGACCTCGCAATCGATCCAAGCAATAGAACCGCTGATAACGGGCGAACCGGTGATCCTTGTGCTCCATTCGAGGCCGGCAAACTTGTCTTCTGACTTGCTCGCGAAAACGCCGCACACGTCGGCTTGGTCGTCACCGAGCACGTTGACGCAAAATCTGTCCGTCCCCGACATCTTGATCCAAGTCGCAGATTCCTTGCCTGGACAGAACATGACCAGAGGTGGATCTAGCGAGACGCTGGCGAAAGATCCGATTGCCATGCCGACGGGACCCTCGCCGGTTGGCGCAGTAACCACTGTCACGCCCGTGGCAAAGTGGCCGAGCACCCGTCGGAACTCACTTGAGTCAATAGACATCCGGTTCCCTTCTACGGCCGAACGGATTGCTCGCACAGGCCGGCGAAAGGCTCACTCATGGCGGAGAAAGTC
The DNA here is from genome assembly GCA_965249055.1 of Candidatus Aldehydirespiratoraceae bacterium. Lineage (GTDB taxonomy): Bacteria > Actinomycetota > Acidimicrobiia > Acidimicrobiales > Aldehydirespiratoraceae > VXYK01. Next base: position 2,958,260 of record CBDFKX010000002.1, read on the forward strand.
AGGCTCGTGCCTTCGGTGGCCGCTAGCACAGTGCCTACGCCAACTTCCGAACCCCGTTCGCTCAGGCGCGCGCTCATCTCATCGAGCGAGGCGTCGTCGTGAGAGGGGTCGTGATGAAACAGCACCAGCGTTTCAACACCGGCCTGACGGGCGACCTCAAGTGCATACTCGGGCGTACTGTGACCCCAGGCCTGCTTCATCAATAGTTCATCGGGCCACAGTTGCCCGTCGTGAATCAACAGGTCGGCACCATCACACAGTTCAAGAACGGATTCATCGACATGTCTCGGATCGTGGATCGGCTCTTGGTGATCGGGAATATACGCGATTGACAAACCATGAAGATTGAGCCGGTAGCCGTTGGTGGTGCCGACATGGGGTACCGGTCTCGACATCACAGTGGCAAGGCCCACTGCAAAGTCGCTGTCGCAGACATCGTGGAATTTGATGGTGGCTGGCAAATCGGTGGTTCGAATCGGGAAGAACGGCGGGGCAACAAAACGATCAAACGCCTCTGCCAACGACTCTCCGCGCTCAGCGCACCCATAGATGTTCAACGTGGTATCCGGACAAAGCAACGGCGCAAAAAATGGCAGACCCTGAATGTGGTCCCAGTGAAGATGTGTAACCAACGCATGCAGCGTCAACCCGCTGTGGGGCGACATTGCACAACCCCACGGGCGCAACCCCGTACCCAGGTCCAAAACGATCGGGTCGTGATCGGCAGTTTCAACCGAGACGCAGCTGGTGTTGCCGCCATAGCGCTGCACCGTCGGACAACTACACGGCGTCGAACCACGAACACCGTGGAACGACACAACAACAGTCTCTTGCGTATCCCCCATTGACTTTGCACCGTACGCTAGCCGACTAGCCTCGCACACCGAGTGTGACGGATGTCGCTTCTGTCAGCGTGACCGCCAACTTCTTGTGTGCCACAGTTGGCGAGTGCCCAATACGAAAACCGCTCCGCTCCCCGATGGTCTCGTAGCCGTTGTCAAAAAGGACTGCCCGACCTGTGTCCTAGTGGCACCAGTCTTAGCCGATATGGCCGAACGCATTGGAGTCTCAGTCATCACCCAGGACGACCCGACCTTTCCCCAAAGCGCCGACTGGGTAACCCACGATGCCGACCTCGCCTTGTCATGGCACAACCAAATCGAGACAGTACCCACGCTGCTGCGAGTCGACGACGGTTCCGAAGCCGATCGCATCGTCGGTTGGTCTCGCCAGGCTTGGGAGGAGTTCACTGGGCTCAACGGTCTCGGAACCGACCTTCCCGATTGGAGACCCGGATGCGGCTCACTGAGTGTCGATCCCAACCTCAGCGATGAACTCGCCGTGCGCTTCTCAGGTTCAATACTGAAGAGTCGGCGAATCGAACTCGCCGAGTTGGAAGATGAAGTGGAAGCCATGTTCGACCGCGGGTTCAGTGATGGAATGCCGGTCGTACCCCCAACCGAGGCGCGTGTGCTGAGAATGCTTGAAGGCACAAGTCGCTCGGCGGAGGAGGTGGTGGCCGTCATACCACCCGATCTGGTCGAATGCACCGTCGAGAAAGTGGCTATCAACGCAGTAATGGCCGGCTGCAAGCCCGAGTATCTCCCTGTGGTGCTGAGCGCGGTCGAAGCAGCCTGCACCGACGAGTTCAACATGCACGGACTGTTGGCCACCACTATGCCGGTAGGTCCGATCCTGATCGTCAACGGACCCATCCGTCACGAAATTCACATGAACAGCGGCCTCAATCTATTGGGCCAAGGGAACCGCGCCAACAACACCATCGGCCGTGCTCTCCAGCTGGTTATTCGCAATATCGGTGGAGGCAAACCCGGCGGTGTCGACCGCGCCACGCAGGGCAGCCCCTCAAAGATCGGGTTGTGCTTCGCCGAGGACGAAGAGGGCAGCGCCTTCGACACCTTCGCCGAATCTCGCGGTTTCGACCGCAACGTCTCCACCGTCACTCTGTTCCCCGGGGAAGGCCCCCGACTGATGTTCGATCAGAAGTCGCGTTCGCCGGAATCGCTCACCAAGCACTTCGCCGAAATGCTGCGCGTCAACGTCAGCCCGAGAATAGTCATGTCGATGGAAACCGTGATCGTGATGAGTCCTGAACATATGGCCCGATACCGAGATGCCTCCTGGGACAGGGCCCGCTTTCTGGCAGAACTTGAAGCGCTGCTGATGATCGACGGCGACGACATAATTGCCGGCTCCGGCGGAATCGAAGAGGGTATGCCGACATTACTCTCGGGCCATCAGCTACCGAAGTTCCCGCCTGGAGGGATTCATGTTGTTCACGGAGGCAGCCATGCTGGGTTGTTCTCTTCGACCATCGCTGGTTGGGTGACCGGCGCAACCGGTAGCGTGACTGTCACAAAGGAGATCACTCGATGACTGTTGTTCTTGATCCCACCGCTGAGTTGCGGCCCGAAAAACGTGAGCGTGTCGCTAGACCCGAGTCTCTCAACGGACTCACGGTCGGACTACTCGACATCTCCAAACCCCGCGGAGATATTTTTCTCAACCGTGTCGAGGAAAAGCTGACCGGCCTCGGTGCCAACGTGAAACGCTTCAAAAAGCCGACGTTCACCAAACCAGCGCCGATCGATCTGCGCCATGAGATTGCCGTGTCCTGCGACGCGGTGATCGAAGCGCTCGCCGATTGAGGTTCCTGCACGACGTGCAGTGTGCACGACATCAACGATCTTGAACGCCGCGGCATTCCAGGAGTGTTCGTTGCCACCGTTGAGTTCGCCGACGGTGCCGAGCAACAAAGCAAGAGCCTCGGAGGTGACATAGCCCACGTCTTGACCGAGCACCCCATCCAGGACCGCACCGACTCAGAGATGGTCGCTATCGCCGATCAAGCAATCGACGCCCTGTTGAGTTCGCTTACAGGCCCCGGTTAACCCCTCCAGCCAACAAGCCCCGCCAGCCAACAAGCCGCGCCGACCGGCCAGCCCCGCCGACCGGCCAGCCCCGCCGTAGCAGCGAAGCTAGGTACTGGCCAGCGAATTACGTGTACTGGCCAAAAACTACGTGTATTCGGCGTACTTCTTCAGGTGGCGGACCGGGCGGCTCAAAGCATCCTTACGGAACGGATCGCCGAGTTCTTTGGTGGTCATGACTTCGATCACTGTGGTCTGCCGTTTGGTCATCTGATCGTCGATCGCCCGTTCTAGGGCCGGACCGACATCATCAAGCTGATCAACACGAACACCCTTCGCTCCCATCGCTTGAGCGATTTGCGCGTAGTTCTCCCCCGCTTCAAGTTCCCCGGCCACAAAACGGCGATCGTAGAAATCAACCTGGTTCTTCTTTTCGGCACCCCATTGGCGATTGTGGAACACCACCGCGGTGACCGGAATATCGTGGCGCACCGCGGTCATCACCTCAACCATGCTCATAGCCCAGGCACCATCGCCAGCGTACGCCACCGCCGGACGATCATCAGCAGCCTTCTTGGCTCCAATAATGGTCGGCAGCGCATAGCCGCAGTTACCCCAACTCATGGCTGCCAAAAACGACCTGGGCTCTTCGAAGCGCAGGTAGCTGTTGGACACCGAGTTGATGTTGCCGATGTCGGTGGACACCATTACCCGAGCTGGCATGGCCCGCTCCAGTTCCCGCAACACCTGGCGTGGGTGCAGCCAACTGCCTTCTTCGGCCGCTGCTTCTTTGATCATGTCGATACTGAAGTCGTCGGTTTCTTCGGTCCAATCGTCGAGTTCGTCTTCCCACGCGGTCTTCTCAGAAAGCAGCGTCGACTCTCGCTCGGCACGGTTTTGGTCGGCCACCAGCGTACGTTGAGCCAGCCGCTCTGTCAGCGCCCCAGCAGCTGCACCGGCATCACCGCAAATCCCGACATCAATCTTTTTGACCAAGCCGAGCATCTTCGAATCAGCATCAACCTGGATGATCTTGGCCTCTGTCGGCCAATAGTCGAGGCCATGCTGAGGCAAGGTGCCAAAGGGCCCCAAACGGGTGCCGAGCGCCAGCACCACGTCAGCCCGTGCGATCAACTTCATCGCCGCCTTTGAGCCTTGGTAGCCGAGCGGTCCACACCACTGTGGGTGGCCGGCCGGAAACGAGTCGTTGTGCAGGTAGCTGTTGACCACCGGACAGCCGAGTCTTTCGGCCAAGGCGACCGTTGCGGCCATACCATCTCCGATCACCACTCCACCGCCGCTGATCATGACTGGGAACTGCGCGCTCGCCAAGAGGTCGGCCGCTTCGTTGAGTGTGCGCTCACCACCGGGTCCGCGATCGAGCCGCATGGGGGTTCCGATCTCCACATTGATGTCGCCATAGAAGCGGTCACGGGGGATGTTGAGTTGCGTTGGACCCATCTCCGATAGCGCCCGGTCGAAGCAACGAGCCGTGATCTCTGCCATTCGGTGTTCGTTGTTGATGTGCCCCTGATACTTGGTGAACTCCTCAAACATCGGAAGCTGATTGGCTTCTTGGAAGCCGCCGAGTCCCATCCCCATCGTGCCGGCTTCGGGGGTAACGATGACAACGGGACTGTGTGCCCAAAAGGCTGCCGCGATCGCGGTCACACAGTTGGAAATACCAGGGCCATTCTGCCCGATCACGACTCCGTGGCGGCCACTGACCCGGGCATACCCGTCTGCCATGTGGGCTGCACCCTGTTCGTGAACCACCGGTACCAACTCAATACCTGCCGGCTCAAAAATGTCCATGGCGTCCATGAACGCGCTGCCCATGATGCCAAAGACAGTGGTCACACCGTTGGCCACCATGGTTTCGACAAACGCTTCGCTGGGAGTCATCCGGGTCATGTTTCATCCTCCATTCCAGACCGTCGCAAGAGCCTATAACTAATCTGCAAGACTATCTAGCGCAGAATTTCGCTCAAGATGGCGGATCCCGGCAATCAAGAGTTCCAGTAGATGATCGAACGTGTCATCAAGGTCGTGTTCGTGCGGATGTCCGTCACCAGATTCAAGATGGGAAAACCCGTGGAATGAACTCCGTAACCCACGTGCCACATGTACACGCTCATCCTCGTCAATGCTGAAACTCCCCAGAGCTCGAGCAATGACCGCCACGATCCGTTCGACCGCTTCTTCGAGTTCAACATCACCCGCGCAGGGATATCGGTCGGTGGCGGCGTACAAACCGGGGTGAGTCCGCACTACCTCCCGCCAAGCCCTCCCGATGGCTACGACTGCGTTCTCTCCCGATACACCGATGGCCGCCTCAGTGAGCGAGCTAGCGAGTTTGGCACGGCCTCTCAAAGCCAGCAGTTTGACAAGATCGTCGTACCCGTCGACATGTCTATACAGCGCCGGTTGACGAACGCCGAGTTCGTCGGCCACACGAGTGAGGGTGACCGCGTCAAACCCTTCTCTGTCTGCTATTTCTGAGGCGCATTCAATTACTTGCGCCGGGTCCAGAGTCCGCTTGGGCGATCCGCTCATGCGTTAGAAGCTATCACCGTTACGTTAGAGCGGACGCAACGCCGAGGCTTGGATTGAAGCGATAACCGCCACGTTGACAATGTCGTCCTCCGAGCAGCCACGCGAAAGGTCATGCAACACGCCATCAAGACCCTGCAGCAACGGCCCGAAAGCAAGCGCTTGACCCAGACGTTCGGTGATCTTGTAGGCGATGTTGCCGGAGTCAAGATCTGGGAAGACGAACACATTGGCTCTGCCGGCAACTTCAGAGTCGGGAGCCTTGACATCGGCAACCGCGGGAAGCCAAGCGGCATCAAACTGCAACTCACCATCAATCTTGAGATGCGGCGCAGCCTGCTGAGCAATCGCGGTAGCGCTCCGCACCTTTTCGACACGCGGGTGTTGCGCACTCCCCCTGGTTGAAAACGAGAGCATGGCGACACGAGGCTCCTCACCGCAAAGTTGAGCAAACGTAGCTGCACTCGAAATAGCAACGGAGGCCAATTGCTGATCGTCGGGATCTGGCAACACTGCACAGTCTCCGTAGACAATCGGCCGACCGTCAGGCAGCACAAAAAAGAAGCAGCTACTCAGCGCTTCAACTCCGGGCGCGACCCCGAGCACTCGCAACCCGGCCCGCACCACATCCGCGCTGGCGCGGCTTGCTCCACCCACACACCCCGCAGCCCAGCCTGTCTTCACCAAGGCCGCAGAAATCACCAGTGGATCGTCAACATCGAGCCGACGACCAGCCCACGGTCCTGTGTTTGCAGCAGCCAGTTCGTCAACGAGGCGCTCCGCTGGGCCATGAGCAATCTCGGCGAGCAAGCCGAAGTCCCTGCCCGCAACGAGTGCTTCGGTCAAACCCTGCGCATTGAGGCGATCCGCGGCGGCGATAGCTCGCGGATCATTTGCGTCGGCCAAGATGATGCGCTGCGGGTTCGCCCGAGCGCGGCTGTACCAATCGTCGAGAACGCTCACAGCCGGGCGTTCAGCCCTTCCCTCGCCAAGGGATCAGCCGCTTCTCGGCCATGCGCCTTCAGCCAACCGCCCACGCGGTCGAGCACTTGGTCGACCCGCTTGAGCAGGTCGTCGATCACGGTGGCGTCTGCCACCAACGGCGGTGCCACAGCCAACATGGCAGCACCTCTAGAGTCGGGCCGGACCAGAACGCGCGCCTCGCGCACAAAGCGTTCTAGAACTCCGCCCGGTAGTAATTCAGCGAACTCGTCGTCAGTAAGATCCGAACCGCTGCGGCGGTCACGCATCAACTCCACGGAATGGAAGTACCCGGCGCCCCGCACGTCTTTGACACAACGATGGGATTCCATCAGCGCGCGCAAGCCGTTCTTGAGGCGGTCCTCGTTTGCCAGAACGCGGTCGAATACCTTTTCGTCGCGCATGGCGGTCATGTTGGCCACCGCTACCGCTGTGGCCACTGGGTGGCCGCCGAACGTGGCCCCGTGGACGAACATCGCAGCGGGCGAGTCCCACACCCGATCCACCAGCGAGTCCCGTACAAGCAAACCTCCCAGAGGCACGTATGCGCTGGTGACACCCTTGGCGAAGGTGATCATGTCCGGCACGACGCCATAACGCTCGCTGCCGAACCAGTGACCGAGGCGTCCGAACGAGTTGATCACCTCATCTGCGCAGAGCAGCACGCCGTAGGTGTCGCAGATGCGGCGCAGTTCTTGCCAATAGCCGTCGGGTGGGACCAGTGCTCCCCTGCCGTTCTGTACTGGTTCTGCAATCACCATGGCCACCGTCTCAGGGCCCTCGGCGAGGATCGCCTGCTCGACGGCTGTTACACACGGCAGTTCTGAAGCAGGAACGCCCTCGGCAGAACAGCCGAGTGTGTTGTCTACGTGGCGCACAAACCCGGCGAGCATCGGCTCGAACGGATCGCGGAAGTTGGGAATGCCGGTCACGGTCAGCGCACCCAGGGTGGTGCCGTGATAGGCCCATCGACGTGCAATCACCTTTTGGCGACTCTCAGCGCCGTTCGCCAAGTGGTAACAACGAGCGAACTTGAGGGCGGATTCAACCGCTTCTGAGCCAGAGTTCACAAAGAACACTCGGTTGAGATCGGCGGGTGCCACCGACGCGATCAGCGACGACGCCTCGATGGACGAAGGGTGGGCGAAACTCCAGTTGGGGCTGAAAGCCAGTTTGTCCATCTGCTTGGCCGCAACCGCGGTCAGATCACTGCGACCGTGGCCGAGGTTGGTGCAGAACAACCCGGAGAGCCCGTCCAGGTATTCGTTGCCCTCGGTGTCCCAGACGTAACAGCCTTCACCTCGTTCGATGACGAGCAGGTCGTCGCGTTGCCAAGCATCGCCACGCGTAAAATGCGGCACCAAGTGGTCCCGGGCCTTGGCTCTAATCTCGGTCAAATGATTCCCCCAGCAAATCAGTTACATGTTAGCAAGAATTCGTTAGGAGGGCTAGCGCTATTGCGACGGTGACTAACTTAGAACTTTCCCACCCAGCGCACCGACGGCCGAAACTTGGAAATCAGCTACGGAGCGGCACGCCGTGGCGTTTGGCCACCGCATCGATGCACTCTTGACGGACATCAGCCACCTCGGCATCAGTCAAGGTGCGATCGTGAGCCTGGAGCCGCAGACGATACGCCAGACTCCGCGTACCGGTGGGCAAACCCTCGCCCCGGTACACGTCGAACAACTCGATGTCGGTCAGCAACGTTTGCCCCGCTTTGCGTAGCGAACTCTCAACCGCCGCGGCAGCCACCTCATCTGGGACTTCGAACGCAAGATCGACATCGCTCGACGGGTACTTCGACACAGGGCTGTACTTGCGATTGCTGCGAGGGCCACCGAGCAGTTCACCCAAGTCCAATTCGAGCCACGCCACTCTCCCCGCGACGCCGTAGTTGTCGAGCACAACCGGGTCTACCTCGCCAACCACTCCCCTAGCGCGTCCTGCAACTATCACCTCAGCGGAGCGGGTAGAATGCAAGCCCGGGGGCGAGGCCGAGCGTAAGACAACATTCGGCAAGCCCAACTCCCGCTCCAACAAATCAAGCACCGCCACCGCCTGTGGCGCCTCCTCACCAGCCAGCGCAACCGCCAGGTACTCGCGTTCGTCAGGGAGTAACTGGTCGGGCGGGGGTGGCAAATAAACGTGATCGATTTCGAACAGGCGCACGTCAGCGCTGCGATGAGACTGGTTGTAGGCAATCGCTCTGAGCTGACCCGGAAGCAGCGAAGTACGCAAGACAGACTGCTCGGCAACCAGAGGGTTGGACAAAGTCACCCCATTGTCGGCGAGGCCCGCTTTCAACAAGTCTCCCGGCGCTAGGAACGGCATGGGGAAGGTTTCGTCACATCCACATCCGACGAGAACCTGCCTGACCAAACGACGACGAACTTGGTAATCACTGAGACCTCCGGGTAGTTCTCCCCTGGGTACGGTTCTCACGATGTTCTCGTAACCGTGCAAGCGTGCCACCTCTTCGGCTACGTCAGTTTCGGTTTCGGTGTCCCAGCGCCAGGTAGGAATCGTGACGGCCAGATCCTCAGTGCCACTATCAGACACAACAACATCGGCGCCAAAACCGATGGAAGACAGATACCCCGCCATCTCGGACGCACTCAGGTCAGTGCCGAGTAACCCGTTGATCTTGGCGCTGCGAACGTTGAGCGGTGTTCGATCAGGGGTGTTCCCCGACACGTCGACATATCCGGATACCGCGGTTGCTCCGAGTTCCGAAGCGAGTTGGATGAAGCGCTGCATTGAGCGATCAACATTCTCGCCCCAATCGGTGCCCCGTCGGAACCTACTCGAAGCCTCGCTCACAAGATTGAGCCGTTTGACAGTGCGCGAGATCGTCGGCGGATCCCACCACGCCATCTCCAAGAGCACATCAGTCGTCTGCTCAGAGATCTCGGTGGTAGCGCCACCCATGACTCCAGCCAAGCTGACGATCTCGTCGGACTCGTTGGTGATCACCCCGTCGTTGGCTATGAGCTCACGCTCCAGACCATCGAGTGTGGTCAACGTCTCACCGGGTACCGCCCGGCGCACCCGCAGGTGGCCATTGGGAATCGTGGCCAGGTCGAAAGTGTGGTTGGGTTGACCCAACTCGAGCATCACGTAGTTGGAGATATCAACAATCGAGTTGAGCGGCCGCATTCCCGCCAATATGAGCCGGTCAGCGAGCCACTGTGGCGAAGTCTGTACGGTGATCCCACGCAACACAGTCGCAACGAACCGGCCGCACAGTGTCGGGTCGAGGATCTCAACGGTCAACAGCTCGTCAACACTGTCTCTATTAGCAGAGCCGCCACTCGAGTAGTGGTCAGCAGCAACGCTGTAATCAGGGAACGAGAAGTCGACCCCCAAAGCGGCGGCTAGATCGCGAGCCACTCCCGCTACCGACATGGCGTCGGGACGGTTGGCATTCACCTCAAGGTCCCACAACACATCGGGTACCAGACCAATAGCAGCCGCCACACCCATCCCGAGCTCCGCTTCGGGAACCACCCGGTCATTGAGCACAAGGATTCCCTCGTGGTCATCGCTGAGACCTAGTTCAGCACCAGAACAACACATGCCTGCCGACACTTCGCCGCGCATCTTTCGCTGTTGAATCTCCAAGCCGTTGGCCATGACGGTCCCCGGTGTGGCGAACGGGATCAGATCACCGACGGCCATGTTGAAGGCCCCGCAACACACCTGCCGCGCCTCTCCGTCGCCGGCATCCACATCGACGAGTTGGATTTTGTCGGCTGCAGGATGGGGCCTGAGATCGAGCACCTTCGCCAGTACCACCCCATCGACGATGTCACCGATGAAAGTCATCTCTTCCACAGTCAGACCGAGCGCGCTCAGGGTCTCGCTCAAGTCGACCGGATCACCATCGATATCAGGCGCGAACTCACGAAGCCACGACAATGTCACCTTCATCAGAACTGCCTCAGAAACCGAACATCGTTGTTGACCAGTTCGCGAATGTCGTCGAGTTCGTGGCGCATGACCGCCAGACGATCGATGCCAAAACCGAATGCGAAGCCTTGCCATTCGTCGGGGTCGATGCCGCAGTTGCGCAAAACGTTGGGATGCACCATGCCGCAACCCCCCAATTCCAGCCACGTTCCATCGGCGCGGGAAATATCGAACTCGGCGCTTGGTTCAGTGAACGGAAAATATGAAGGGCGTAGCCGGCTCTTCACGTCGCCACCAAAAAAGGTGTGTACGAACTCGTCGATAGTCCCCGCGAGGTCACCCATGGTTATCCCCCTATCAACTACCAGACCCTCAATTTGGTTGAAGGCGGGGAGGTGGGTCGCGTCGGCAGTGTCGGTTCTGAAGGTCCTGCCCGGCGCGACGATATAGATAGGTGGCTTTTGATTCTCCATCGTGCGGATCTGAACCGGCGAGGTGTGCGAGCGCAGCATTACCTCTTCGGGCTCACCTAAATCCACGAAGATCGTGTCGAAACTGCCTCGAGCCGGATGCCATTCAGGAATGTTGAGAGCCTCGAAGTTGTACCAAGCCGATTCAACTTCGGGGCCTTCGGCAACCGTGAAACCCATGCCTACGAAGACATCTTCGAGTCTGTCGCGGGACTGGGTGACAAGATGAAGCGAGCCGCGCCGTGCCTTTTGGCGGAATTCCGTGAGATCGAGCCGTTCAGCCTCAAGTTGGCGAGTTCGAGCGGCCTGGGCTAGGCGCTCACGGGCAGAAGCAACCGCCGCTTCAATCTCAGTTCGGATCTCGTTGACGGCTTGTCCGGTGGTTCTGCGTTGCTCTGGGGCTAGCGATCCGAGTTGCCGTTTGGCCAAAGTCACTGCCGATTTCTTCCCCAAGAACTCAACATCAAGCTCTGCTAACGCGTCGAGGTCTTCGACTTCGGCCAGTCGAGCCTCCGCTTCAATAGCGGTCTGGCGGAGCGTCTCTATCATCAAACGAACAGGTTACGAGGTCCACCCGCGCGTTGGCTCCAAATATCTGGGAGACTTTGTGGCGTGGTTCGAGACAATTCAGCACGCCAGCGCTACGAATTGATCGTCGACGGCCGCATTGTGTCGATCGCTGACTACCAACTCGACGGCACCACCGTGGTGGTCCCCCATGTCGAAACAGATCCGTCGATGCGAGGTAAGGGTTTGGCCGACCAGCTAATGCGAGGCATGCTTGATGACTTGCGGGCGAACAACAAAACCATCCTGCCGCTGTGTGGATTCGCCGCCGCTTTCATCCGTGATCACCCCGAAGACGCAGACCTGCTGGCCTCGTAGGCCAGCAGAGTTCCGGCCATTCCGACGTTGAGCGATTCTGTGTTGCCAACCATGTCGATCCGGACCCAATCATCAACAAGAGAATCAATGGAACGGTCAAGACCGTGGGACTCGGAACCGAGCACAATCGCCAGTGGACCGTTGAGCACACCACTGTCGTGAGGAACCCCCTCACGCACGTCGGTCGCCACTATTTTGGCTCCGGCTGCGCGCAACTGGCGCAAACTTGTTTGTGCATCAACTCCGCTCACGACCGGCACTCGCAACACCGAACCGGCCGAGGAGCGAACAGCCTTAGGACGCCACGGGTCTGCACCACCGGCGGCTACGACAACACAGGCCGCACCGGTCGCATCGGCAACCCGGATGAGCGTGCCGACATTGCCCGGATCAGCAACCCCAAGCAGCACCAAGGCGAAGTCACTGACGTCGAAACTGGTTGGGATCGAGGCTTGTGGACGTGGAGCCAAAGCCAACATCGGTTGGGGTGTCACCGATGGCGCCAAACGCTCAAACACTCTGTCTCTGACCACCAAAGTCTCAACGGTGTCGTCAAAGCGCGCCCCAAGCGTTGAACTCCGAAGCGATGAGCCAGTGAGACTGTTTGCTGTGCTCTCCGGGACAATGACCGTGATCAGCTGCAGTCCGGCATCAAGCGCCTCGCCGACGGTCCGCTCCCCCTCTAGCACGATCTCCGCTGAATTCGCGCCGACTCGGTCAATCAGTCGCCGTAACTCGACGACTCGACGACTATTGGGGCCCTTGACGGCGACTCGGTCCATTAAAGCGGGCGCAACTCAGCCGATCCGAACAACACTCAGGCGTCGGCTAGTGCCCCGTTGGCTGTCTCGACCAGAATCGTGAACGTAGCAGGATCGTGAATCGCGGTTTCGGACAACATCTTGCGGTCAACCTCTATCTCCGCCGCCTTCAAACCCGCAATAAAGCGGCTATAGGAGGTGCCATTTTCGCGACACGCCGCGTTTATTCGCTGAATCCACAGCTTGCGGAACTGACCTTTGCGAGCCCGCCTGTCACGGAACGCATAGTTGCCGGCGTGCATAACGGACTCGTTCGCTGATTTGAAACTGCGAGAACGATTGCCGTAGTGCCCCTTGGCCCGCTCAAGGACGACCCGGCGATGTTTCTTGGAATGTACGGCGCGTTTAGCTCTTGCCATCGTTAACTCCCTTTCTTAGTGGATGCGGCTTCAGTAGATGCGGTTCAGATGCCGAGGTCGCGGATGCGCGGCTCGTCAGCCGGGGACACCGAAGCCGGTCTGCGAAGCTGGCGTTTGCGCTTCGGAGACTTCTTTTCGAGGATGTGGTTCTTGTTTTGACTGCGCCGCCTCAGCTTGCCTGAGCCGGTACGTTTGAAGCGGGCCTGCGCGCCCTTGTGCGTCTTCATCTTGGGCATATCGATTCTCGGTTCTCTTGATTTGGAGGATCTCTGAGCGGCGTTACCGCAAAAAGGTCACTCGGCTGTGGTTTGCTGAGCGGTTTCTGACTCGGCTCCGACGACCGTAGCTTCCGCTTCTTTGCGCATTTGTTTTTCGTGACGAGCTTGCGCTCGCTTGTCTGGGGCCAACACCATCACCATGTTGCGACCATCTTGGCGGGGATGAAACTCAACCTTGCCGACATGGGCCACGGTCTCAGACACCCGATCTAGGATCTGGCGGCCAAGCTCGGGGTGTTGCATCTCGCGACCTCGGAACATGATCGTGACTTTGACCTTGTGGCCTCCGCCGAGAAACTCAACCACCTTGCGGGTCTTGGTGTCGAAGTCACCGGGCCCGATTTTGGGACGGTACTTCATCTCCTTGACCGTGAGGTTCGAAGACTTCTTTTTGGATTCTTTAGCCCGCTGTTCGGCCTCGTATCGCCACTTGCCGTAATCCATGATCCGACAGACCGGTGGATTGGCTTGCTCAGCCACCTCAACTAGGTCGAGATCTGCAGCTTGAGCGATGTTGCGCGCTTCGGATAATGAAGTGATGCCAATCTGCTCGCCGTCCTGCCCGACAAGTCGGACTTCTCGGGCGCGGATCCGTTCGTTGATCCGTGGCTCGTTGTTTGGCGGTGCTATTGCCCTGAACTCCTGGTGAGCACGAAACCTCCGTCGTGTAGTGGATACCGGAATGTCGACATCCACGATCACACTCAGCTAGAGCGTTACCGATTCGTCGACCTGGACGCACTGTGACCGCCGAAGATGGCGACTTGTGGCCAGGTGGGAGGCTTCTCGAGAGATTCCCCCACTTCGGTGTTCGAATTGTCAGCGATAGCGTATCAGCATGAGTTCTTTGTGGACACCCGCCGGGGAACACCCCGTAGATCGCCCCTCAATATCGGATCTAGGCGACACCGCCGGACCGGCACACGATGACAGCCTTGACGATGAGATCGCGGCCGCGTTGCCGGAGGGAATGAGTCTCAACGACCTGAGTCCCGAGGAGCGGGCAAGAGCCGAAGAAATGGTCAAAGAAATGGCCATCGCACGCGAACGGCTTGTTAGCACGCCTGCCGCCAACATCGTGGCCAACCATGCAATGGGTCTGTACGAACTAGCGGCACTACATCTCTCCGCGCAGACGCCCGACTTCGCTGAGGCCACCGTCGCCATTGACGCCCTGAGCGCCATCGTCAACGGGCTGGCGGGCCGGCTCGGGGAGGACGAACCTGCCGTGTCGCATGCTCTCGACCAGATCCGTCTGGCTTTCGTGCAGATCAAGGGCCAGGCTGACGCCAGTGGTGGCTGAGATTTGTTCGGCTTCACGCAACGATCTTGGCGATCGGCAGTTCAACGATGTCGCTGGCCCCATGATCGCGTAGTGCTGGAATCAAGATGTTGATCTCAGACTTGGACACAACGGTCTCAACCGCATATCCAGCGCCTCGAAACAGTTCGTTGACCGTAGGGGCCTTCATAGAGGGCAGAAGCTCAATCACTTCATCAAGGCGCTCTGTCGGCACGTTCATCTTCACCAGTACTTTGCCCCGCGCCTCGAGCACACCCTGCAGCAGTGTGTTGATCTGACGCATAGCGTGCGCTTTTTCCGGGTCAGCGAACGACATCGGATTAGCAATCAGTTCGGTATAGGACGTGCACAGCGTGTCGATGATGCGCAACCCTGCGGCGCGTAACGCCCGTCCCGTCTCGGTGATGTCGACAACCAGATCAACAATGTCGGGGGCCTTCGCTTCGGTGGCTCCGTAACTGAGACGCACATCGGCCTCAACGCCGGCGTTCTTGAAATACCGTCGGGTAATTTCGAGATACTCCGTCGACACTCTCACGCCATCGGGAAGATCTGAGACCGAATGCCAGGGTGAATCCTCTGGAACAGCCAACACAATCTGTATCGGACGCGAAGTCGCTTTGGAGTACTTGAGTTCTCCAAGGCTTTCTACGTTGCTACTGGTCTCTTCAATCCAGTCTCGTCCGGTAATGCCGAGATCGAACAATCCGTCTGCCACGTAACCCGGAATCTCTTGTGGGCGCAGAATCCGAACCGACTCGATGCGCGGGTCAGCAATCGACGCTTTGTAGGCGACAGACGACGAACGCTCCACGCTTAGATCGGCGGCCTCGAAGAGCTCCAGCGTCGCCTTCTCCAGCGATCCTTTGGGAAGAACCAGCTTCAACACCGCGATGAGGCTAGCGGCGCACCGGTTCAACTAGCGGTGAATTTCACTACATCTATGCGTACATCGTCGCCCAGTTCTCGGACTTGCTCTATTTTTCCGCGCCAGATTTCGCTGATGGTCACCGCACCGGGACCGCTGAACAGCGGAGCGCCGTCATCTCCGCCCATAAAGGCCGGTGCCAGATAGAGAACATATTGGTCTACCAATCTTGCGCTGTGGAAGGAGTGGGCCACGGTCGGACCACCTTCGACCAGCAATTGCACGACTCCGGAGTCGCCGAGATGTTCGAGTAGTTCGTCAAGCTCCCGGTCCCATTCGAGACAGGGGTTTACCTTGGCGGCGGCCTGCACCGAACCGAGAACGACTCGGCGAGGATCGCTGACCTCTTTGGGGTCGACTGTTTGTTCATGGCCGGGCCAGTGGCGCACGGTAAGTGACGGGTCGTCGGCACGTACGGTGCCCGCACCCACAACAATGGCGTCTGAAATTGCTCTCAGCCGGTGAACGTCGAGCCGTGCCTGCGTTCCGGTGATCCACTGTGAGGTTGCGTCAGGTGCGGCTACACGACCGTCGAGCGTTGCTGCGAGCTTGAGCACCACCCAGGGTCGGCCAGTGCGACGATGGTGAAGGTAGGGACGCAGTTGCTGCTCGACTTCTTCGGCACACACACCCACTGTCACATCAATCTCTGCTTGACGAAGACGCTCAATCCCACTGCCGGCAACCAACCGGTCCGGGTCTTGGATCGCTGCGACAACCCGTGAGACTCCCGCTCGAATCAGCGCTTCAGTACAAGCGCCAGTGCGTCCGACGTGATTGCAGGGTTCAAGCGTAGTGTAGAGCGCGGCGCCTTGAGTATTAGTCGCCCCGTTCAAGGCCACTATCTCGGCGTGAGCTCCTCCATAGACTTGCGTGGAACCCGACACGACGCTGCCATCAGCACCGACCAGCACAGCCCCGACCCACGGGTTCGGCGACGACCGATGCCGAGCATTGCAAGCCGCCTTGATCGCCAGCCCCATATAGTGCTCGTCTTGGTTCATGCGAGCGACCAACTAGTGGTGAGGGTGGGGGTCGGTGTTGTCGACCAGGAGTCGTACCGCATGAGGGAGTACGTCGAGAACGGCGTCGACGGTTTCGACACAGCCCTTCGATGATCCTGGCGTGTTGAGGATCAAGGCCGCGTTGAGTGTCCCTGCCACGCCGCGGCTCAGGCGCCCCAGGGGATTCACCAATCGCATGGCCTCAGCCAAGCCCGGTGCCTCACGGTCGATGACTGCCCTGGTCCCTTCAGGGGTGCGGTCGCGTGGACCGAAACCCGTGCCTCCGGTGGTGACGATCAGACCGTGGAAGCCTTCGGCGAGGCGTGTCAAAGTCTCTGCCACCGGATGCTCTCCGTCTTCGCTCACAATCCGCTCCACGACCGTCCATCCAGCACCGGTCAGGTGGGACTCGAGAGCTTCTCCGGAGCGGTCTTGGCGGGTGCCGTGTACCACGCCGTCGGAGACGGTAAGAACCTTCGCGTACAAGGGCGCAGCAGCCGAGTCGTGTTCTTCGTGATGGTGGTGGTGAGCCATGGCAACGACGATATACGCACTGGTTGCGCTACGAGCCCGGACGGCGAGTCCAGACCGCAAAGAACATGCCGTCCTGGTCGGTTGTCGGGAGTGAAAGATCGCTTGTTACTTGTTTGAAACCAAGCGCGCTGAGATCAGTGCCGGTCGCCTCAAGCACCTTGGTGGTTTCGGCCGCAGTGAGAGTGCAGACGCTGTAGACGAGGGTCCCGCCTGGTACGACGAGGTCCGCAGCGCTCGTCAACAGTTGCTGCTGTAGAGTCGCCAGATTGACAATGTCGCTGGGTTTGATGCGCCAGCGTGCGTCGGGACGACGCCGCAGAGATCCCAAACCCGAGCACGGAGCGTCAACCAGAACCGCGTCGAACGTGCGGCTTGGAAACGGAGGCGCAGTGCCATCGGCTACTACGACAGCGACCCCATTCGGTTCGAGTTGGGGGCGACAGCCCAGCCTTTCGGCGTTTTGAACGATCAGCCCAGCTCTAGCGAGCCGAAGATCTGCGGCAAGCACAGCGGCACCCCGGCTGGAAATTTCAGTTGATTTCCCGCCTGGAGCAGCACACAGGTCCAACACCAGATCACCCGGCGCGGCCGGTACCAGAGTTGCGACTTGCTGGGAACTTCGGTCTTGGACGTAGCCGTCTTCACGACGTTGCCGTCGTGCCGGGAGGTTCATCGCCGTTAAGGCATCGGTGGCCTCTCGGCTGCCGAGATCTTCAATCAGACGCGCAACCATCCAGTCTGGATAGCTGAGCGCCACCGCTTCGTTTGGATAGTCGATACCCGCCGAATGCGCTGTCGCAACCTTTCGCAAAACGGCGTTGACAAGGCCGCGGAACCTCTTGGGTGTCGCCTCTACAGTGGCCGACACCGCAGCGTGGGGCGGGGTACCCAACTCAATTAGCTGATGGGCGCCCAGCCGAAGCGCGGCACGCGCTGTCGGTGGCGGATCCTGAACCAAGAACCGGTCGACAACATGATCAAGTGCACGTTTGCGTCGAGTGGACCCATAAACCAACTCGGTCACGAAGCCCTTGTCGCGGGCGTCCAGGTCGACCTCGGCGAGCATCTTTGGCAACAGCACGTTGGCGTAAGCACCGTCAGATTCGATGCGAACTACGGCATCGATAGCGATCCGGCGGACATCTGCGGTCATCGGAGGCCGAGCGGATTGAGTCCAACTTGGCTGCCTTGGCGCGAGGCCGTGGCCCGAGCGGCCCAGTGAGCGCAGCGAACAAGAGCGGGAGACGACGTGTATTGACGCACGTTCTTAAACAAACCGATCTTCGGGTGTTAGCCGGGCACCGTTGCGCCAGGCGAATGCAACCTGCCGTGCTCGGCCTTGCGCTTGCACTTCAAGCAAATCAATTCGTCCCTCGCCGGTAGCAACCGACACACCGCTGATCGATCCCGGCAAAGCGGCAGGCGTTGCTTCAGCAACAGGAGCATCAGCTACAGCGGTACGCCAGATCTTGAAATGTTGGTTGCGAAAGGTTGTCCAAGCGCCTCCGACTCGCACTTGCCGGTGAATCTGAACCGCCGGTTGTGACCAGTCGATATGACGATCCGCCGAGGTGATCTTGGCAGCGTAGACCGGTTCACCAAGTTGCGGTTCTGGCGGACCAAGCCCCTCAGCAAGCGCGTCGATCAACACTTCGGTGCCAAGCTTTACCAGCCGCGCTCTCAATGCGCCGCATTCTTCTTCGGGGTCGATCGGCGTTTCGGCTCGTCGATAAACGGCTCCGGCGTCGAGACCCTCGGAAACCGCCATTAAACACACTCCGGTCACTTCATCGCCGGCAAGGATTGCCCGCTCCACTGGTGCAGCCCCGCGCCAACGCGGCAACAGCGAGAAATGAAGATTGACCATCGACACCTGTTCGAGCGCCGATGGCGGGATGATTTCACCGTAAGCGACCACTACACCGAGATCGGCGGTGATTCCCGCCAAGTCTTCGAGATCGTCGCTCACGTCCAAACCAAGATCAAGGGCAGCAGCTTTCACGGGGCTTGGCTGAAAGGACACGCCTCGTCCTCGTCGGGTGTCGGGGCGTGACACGACCAATGCGATCTCGTAACCAGCGTCACAAAGTGCACGCAAGGGCGGCACTGCGGTGGCGGGCGTGCCGAGATAGACAATGCGCTGAACCTCCGCCGGTGGCGGAATGGTCACGGCAGCCTTAGACCTTCGCGGGCACGGTTACTCGGCGGTACGGTGCTTGCCGATCCAGTGCTTGCCGATCCAGTGCTTGTCGATGAGGGCATGGCCTCAGCCATTTGCAGGTCGCGGATTGCCTTCAGCGCGGTCTTGCGAGTGTCGGAGTCGAGTCGCTCGATCAGCAAGGTACCGTCGAGATGGTCGATTTCGTGTTGGAACAGGCGAGCCTCGAGTTCGTCCACCTCGAAGGACATTTCGTTGCCGTCGAGATCACGGCCAACCAGGTGGACTGTTTTTGGGCGAACTATTTCCCAGGTCAAACCCGGAACCGAGAGGCAACCCTCGTCATAGAGCCATTCGCCGTCGGATTCAACAATTTCAGGGTTGACGATAACCCGAGGTCCTTCACCCATGTCCCAAACAAACAACCGCTTCTGCACCCCAACCTGCGGAGCAGCAAGCCCAATCCCTGGCGCCTCATACATGGTTTCGATCATGTCGTCTGCAAGACGCACCAGCGCGCCATCAATATCGTTGACCTGGCGCGCTTTCTGGCGCAAGACAGGGTCTCCAATGACACGAATGTCGTAACTAGCCACCAGCTCAGGTTAGCGGGCGGATTCACTTGCAAACTCGAACTCAAGACCGTGGCTGCCAACGCGCCGCCGAGTACGGTCGAAGCTGTGGGGACCGCGCACTATTTTGATCAGGAGCCGACGGCGGCATCGAAGCCTGCGCCAGTAGAGATCAACCTCTTTGACGTGTCTGTGACCCTCACATCGGACCGGGGAGTGTTTTCGCAAGACCGGCTCGACCCTGGCACCAAATTACTGTTGACAGAAGCTCCTCCGGTCGACGACAACGCGGTGACACTCGACATTGGCTGCGGTTGGGGTCCGATTGCCTGCGTCACGGCGTTGCGAACCGGCGACGTGCGAATCTGGGCCATAGACACCAACACACGGGCCCGGACCCTGACCGAGATCAATGCCCGAGCAATAGGTGCTGCTGATCGCATCACCGTGGCGTCACCCGCCGAGGTCCCAGCGGGTGTTCGCTTTGATCGAATCTTATCCAACCCGCCGATTCGGATCGGCAAATCGGCGTTGCATCAACTGCTTGAGAGTTGGCTCAGCCGCTTGAACCCCGACGGTCAAGCTCATCTTGTTGTGCAAAAGCATCTGGGCAGCGATTCTTTGAATCGTTGGCTGATAGACCAAGGATTCCCAACAATTCGGTTGGTCAGTCGCTCGGGTTATCGCATACTCGAAGTCAACCCACGGGAGGACTAGTGGCACAACTCGATGGCACTGGCATGAAACGGCTTCACCGGTCATGGCGCCAGCGCACCACCGGCCGCGTCGCCTTGATCCTCGACGGCGTAGCCAACCCATTCAATGTCGGGTCGATTGTTCGCACGGCTGCTGCGCAGAGAGTAGACCACCTGTGGATCGCCTCGGGCACTGCCCCGGACCACGACAAGGTCGACAAAACGGCGCTCGGAAGCGCCCGATATCTGAGTTGGACGGAGATCGATTCGGGTCCCGCGGCAGTAACCGCGGCACGAGCCAACGGCTATCGCGTCGTGGCGGTCGAACTCACCAGCGATGCTCTGCCGTTGCACGACACCGATCTAGCAGGCGACATCGCTTTGGTGATCGGCCATGAGGATCGAGGGATCACACCAGCGACGCTCGCCGTCTGCGACAGCGTCGCCTTCATTCCCCAACTCGGCAAAGTCGGCTCGCTCAACGTAGCAATCGCAACCGCAATCGCCCTCTACGAGACCCGCCGCACCAACTGGACCGCTTATGGGCAGCTTGGTTGATGCCAGCACCCATAGATCGTCCATGACCCACGAGAGGCCGCGCACCGTTGTTGAGCCGTCAGCGGCGGAACCGACGTCGTAGTCGTCGGGGCTTTGTTGTCAATGCACGTGAACCCGACGGGGATGCCTCCCAATGCTCTGCACGCCGCGGCTGACTCGCACAACTCATGAGGTCGCCCAGACCCGCCACAACACTGCTTCGATCTCAGCGACGAGCGGATCGTAGATCTCCAGCGTCTGGGCGGGCCCCCGGCAGACCCAACAGTGACACACGGCACCGTTCGGCCGCGGCCCACGGCTGTTGCGACCACGAGTGGCCGGGATGCTGGTATTCGCCGCCGTTAACAGAAGCCAGAAAATGCTCAGCACATATTGAGTCAACAGCTGCGGATCGATAGTATCGGCCTATGCAGACCGATCTGATCCGGCGGGCCGAGGTGCACGCGGCTCTGGGGGATCCGGTGCGGTTGGCCATGGTGGAGGATCTGGCCGCGAGCGACTGGTCGCCCGGAGAGCTTTCGATCCGCCACGGATTGGCCGGCAACCTGCTGGCTCACCATCTGGGCAGGCTGGCGCAGGCCGGCCTGGTGGAGAGGCTCATCTCCGGCGGGGACCGGCGCCGCCGCTACGTTCGGCTCAGACGCGAGGGGCTGTCCGACCTCGCGATCGGGGCTGTCCGCCCGGACGGCCGTGTGCTGTTCGTGTGCACCTGCAATTCGGCCCGTTCCCAGATGGCGGCCGCGCTCTGGCACGACCTGGTGGGCACCCCCGCCGCCTCGGCCGGTACCCGCCCGGCGGAGCGGGTGCATCCCGGCGCCGTGGCCGCCGCCGGGCGGGCTGGAATTAACCTCGCGGATACCTCGCCCACACAGCTCGACGGCGCTCTGCACGCCGATTTGACCGTCACCGTGTGCGATCGGGCCCACGAGGACCTGAATCCGCCTGCGTCCTGGTGGCACTGGTCGATACCTGACCCGGTGGCCGAAGGCGCAGACGCAGCCTTCGAGTCGGCCTTGTGGACCCTCGACGACCGGATCCGATCGCTCGCCCGATCTTCCCTACCCGCAAGCTGAATGAAAGGAGGCCCATGACCACCGCAGCGAGTGCCCGGCCGGGGTTCCTCACGCGGACGGTCCAGCTCATCACTGTGCGCAACGCCGGGCGCTCTCAGATGGCGGCTGGCTGCCTGCGGCAGATGAGGGGCGAGCGGATCGACTTTTTTACCGGCGGCTTCGACCCTGGCCACAACACCGAAAAGGTGGTCGTGGCGGTCATGGCCGAGGAGGGCATCGGCATCTGCAGCGAGTACCCGAAGCCCTGCACCGATGAGATCGCCCGGGCCGCGGACGTGATGGTCACCACGGGCTGCGGTGGTGCCTGTCCGGTGCGACCCGGCGAACGCTATAGGCGCTGGGTGTTGGAAGATCCCTCCGACCAGCCCATCGAGGTCGTGACGGGCGTCCGCGACGAGATCAAGAGCCAGGTCGAAGCCCTGCTGGCCATCCTGAAGTAGTGTGATGCGGCGGATCGCTCCCATAGTGCTGGGCTTGGCCATCGCGATCGCAGTGGCGGGGGGTTGGCTGCTCGGCACTGACCGGGCCGCGGCGACAAGCCATCTGAGATTTGACCCGGCCCCGGCGGGCCTGGAGTGGACGGCGGGGTTCGCGAACTCCGATGTGCTGGCGGAGGGCACTGGGGGCACGGGCACGCTGTCGTACACGTTGCTGCAGAACGACGGGTCCGGCGGCACGCAGGCGCTGCCGACGGGGTTCAGGTTCGTTGGGGCAAACCGGAGGCTGTCGAGCACTACGGACGTGAGCACGGCCAACTCTCCGTATTCGTTGGTGTACACGGTGACCGACGACAACCAGGTGTCGGCGACGGCGACGTTCACGGTGACGGTCAACGAGGCGCCGTTGGTTTCTCCGGGTGATTTGGGGTGGACAGCGAAGCATGCGAACTCCGATATGCTGCCTGCGGCGTCGGGGGGCACGGAGCCTTTGTCGTACACGTTGCTGGGGGAGCGCGACTCGACGCTGCCGACGGGGTTCTCGTTCGACGAGTCGGAGCGGAAGCTGACGAGCACTGATACTGTCGACACGGGCAACTATTCGTTGGTGTACACGGTGACCGACGACAACGAGGCGTCGTATTCGGCGACGTTCAAGGTGACGGTGGCCGCGGCTGTGGAGCTGGTTTCTGATGATCCGGGTGATTTGGGGTGGACAGCGGGGCATGCGAACACGGCGGTGACGCTGCCTGCGGGCACTGGGGGCACGGGCACGCTGTCGTACTCGGTGGTGGAGTTCGGCACGGATGCGCTGCCGACGGGGTTCGTGTTCAACTCGTCGGATCGGAAGTTGTCGAGCACTACGGACGTGAGCACGGCCAACTCTCCGTATTCGTTGGTGTACACGGTGACCGACGACAACGAGGCGTCGTATTCGGCGGATTTCGATGTGACGGTCAACGAAGCTGTGTCGCTGGTTTCTGATGATCCGGGTGATTTGGGGTGGACAGCGGGGCATGCGAACACGGCGGTGACGCTGCCTGCGGGCACTGGGGGCACGGGCACGCTGTCGTACTCGGTGGTGGAGTTCGGCACGGATGCGCTGCCGACGGGGTTCGTGTTCAACTCGTCGGATCGGAAGTTGTCGAGCACTACGGACGTGAGCACGGCCAACTCTCCGTATTCGTTGGTGTACACGGTGACCGACGACAACGAGGCGTCGTATTCGGCGGATTTCGATGTGACGGTCAACGAAGCTGTGTCGCTGGTTTCTGATGATCCGGGTGATTTGGGGTGGACGGCGGGGCATGCGAACACGGCGGTGACGCTGCCTGCGGGCACTGGGGGCACGGGCACGCTGTCGTACACGTTGGTGGAGTTCGGCACGGATGCGGCTGCCGACGGGGTTCGTGTTCGACGAGTCGGATCGGGAGTTGTCGAGCACTACGGACTGTGAGCACGGCCGACTCTCCGTATTCGTTGGTGTACACGGTGACCGACGACAACGAGGCGTCGTATTCGGCGACGTTCAAGGTGACGGTGGCCGCGGCTGTGTCGCTGGTTTCTGATGATCCGGGTGATTTGGGGTGGACAGCGGGGCATGCGAACACGGCGGTGACGTTGCCTGCGGGCACTGGGGGCACGGGCACGCTGTCGTACTCGTTGAAGTGGAGTTCGGCACGGATGCGCTGCCGACGGGGTTCGTGTTCAACGGAGTCGGATCGGAAGTTGTCGAGCACTACGGACTGTGAGCACGGCCAACTCTCCGTATTCGTTGGTGTACACGGTGACCGACGACAACGAGGCGTCGTATTCGGCGGATTTCGACGGTGACGGTCAACGAAGCTGTGTCGCTGGTTTCTGATGTTCCGGGTGATTTGGGGTGGACGGCGGGGCATGCGAACACGCCGGTGACGTTGCCTGCGGGCGTCTGGGGGCACGGGCACGCTGTCGTACACGTTGGTGGAGTTCGGCACGGATGGGGCTGCCGACGGGGTTCGTGTTCGACGAGTCGTCGCGGGAGTTGTCGAGCACTACGGACTGTGAGCACGGCCGACTCTCCGTATTCGTTGGTGTACACGGTGACCGACGACAACGAGGCGTCGTATTCGGCGACGTTCAAGGTGACGGTGGCCGCGGCTGTGTCGCTGGTTTCTGATGATCCGGGTGATTTGGGGTGGACAGCGGGGCATGCGAACACGCCGGTGACGTTGCCTGCGGGCGTCTGGGGGCACGGGCACGCTGTCGTACTCGTTGAAGTGGAGTTCGGCACGGGTGCTGCTGCCGACGGGGTTCGTGTTCAACGGAGTCGGATCGGCAGTTGTCGAGCACTACGGACTGTGAGCACGCCAACTCTCCGTATTCGTTGGTGTACACGGTGACAGACGACAACGAGGCGTCGTATTCGGCGGATTTCGCGGTGACGGTCAACGAAGCTGTGTCGCTGGTTTCTGATGTTCCGGGTGATTTGGGGTGGACGGCGGGGCATGCGAACACGCCGGTGACGCTGCCTGCGGGCGTCTGGGGGCACGGGCACGCTGTCGTACACGTTGGTGGAGTTCGGCACGGATGGGGCTGCCGACGGGGTTCGTGTTCGACGAGTCGTCGCGGGAGTTGTCGAGCACTACGGACTGTGAGCACGGCCGACTCTCCGTATTCGTTGGTGTACACGGTGACCGACGACAACGAGGCGTCGTATTCGGCGACGTTCAAGGTGACGGTGCAACGTGGCTGTGTCGCTGGTTTCTGATGATCCGGGTGATTTGGGGTGGACAGCGGGGCATGCGAACACGCCGGTGACGTTGCCTGAGGCGCACGGGGGGCACGGCGCACTTTGTCGTATTCGGTGGTGGAGTTGTCGGCACGGGTCGCTGCTGCCGACAGGTTTGGTGTTCACGGAGTCGTCGCAGCAGTTGTCGAGCACGACGGACTGTGAGTCGCGGGTTCTCATACTTTGCGCTATTCAGTTGGATGTACAGTGACCGACGATCAACCGTCGTATTCGGCGGATTTCGCGGTGACGGTCAACGAAGCTGTGTCGCTGGTTTCGGATCCGGCTGGCTTGAGGTGGTCGGCAGAGAACTGCGAACACGCCGGTGACGTTGCCTGCCGGCACGGGGGGCACGGGCACGCTGGTCGTACTCGTTGGTGGAGGACGGCACGTCGATGGGCTGCCGACGGGGTTCGTGTTCGACGAGTCGTCGGATCGGGAGCTGTCGAGCACTACGGACTGTGAGCACGGCCGACTCTCCGTATTCGTTGGTGTACACGGTGAAAGACGTCAACGAGGCGTCGTATTCGGCGACGTTCAAGGTGACGGTGCAACGTGGCTGTGTCGCTGGTTTCTGATGATCCGGGTGATTTGGGGTGGACAGCGGGGCATGCGAACACGCCGGTGACGTTGCCTGAGGGCACGGGGGGCACGGGCACGCTGTCGTACTCGTTGAAGTTGTCTGACGGGTGCTGCTGCCGACGGGGTTCGTGTTCACGGAGTCGTCGGCGGCAGTTGTCGAGCACTACGGACTGTGAGTCGCGGGTTCTCATACTCTCCGCTATTCGTTGGTGTACACGGTGACCGACGATCAACGAGGCGTCGTATTCGGCGGATTTCGCGGTGACGGTCAACGAAGCTGTGTCGCTGGTTTCTGATGTTCCGGGTGATTTGGGGTGGACAGCGGAGCATGCGAACACGCCGGTGACGCTGCCTGCGGGCGTCTGGGGGCACGGGCACGCTGTCGTACACGTGGTGGAGTTCGGCACGGATCGGGGCTGCCGACGGGGTTCGTCGTTCGACGAGTCGTCGGATCGGGAGCTGTCGAGCACTACGGACTGTGAGCACGGCCGACTCTCCGTATTCGTTGGTGTACACGGTGAAAGACGTCAACGAGGCGTCGTATTCGGCGACGTTCACGGTGACGGTCAACTGAAGCTGTGTCGCAGTCGTTCGTTTCTGAGCCAGATCCGGGTGGTTTGGAGTGGACAGCGGGGCATGCGAACACGCCGGTGACGCTGCCTGAGGGTCTGGGGGCACGGGCACGCTGTCGTATTCGTTGAAGTTGTCTGACGGGTGCTGCTGCCGACGGAGTTCGTGTTCACGGAGTCGTCGAGCGGCAGTTGTCGAGCACGACGGACTGTGGTCGCGGGTCTCCGTATTCGTTGGTGTACACGGTGACAGACGACAACGAGGCGTCGTATCGGCGGATTTCGCGGTGACGGTGAGGGAGGTGGCGGAGGTGGCGGAGGTTTTCTGGTGGTGGGTTTTCTGGTCGGCCGGTTCGGTTGCCTGTCTATGTCCCGGATCCGGGTGACTTGGTGTGGACGGCGGACGGCATGAATACGTCAGTAGTGTTGCCTGAGGGGGCGACTGCCCCGACGACACCGACAGTAGACAACGCGAGTAGGTCAGTCGTGCTGCCTGAGGGTTCGGGGGGCGTGGGCGCGTTGTCGTACTCGTTGACGTTGATTAACAGGTGGGCGCTGCCGTCGGGGTTCGAGTTCGCGTCCACACGGATGTTGACTGCGTCCGCACAGATATTCTCGAGCATGCGCGCAATAGAGGCGGTCTCTCATACATTGCGTTATACGGTGACTGATGCTAGGCGCGTGTCAGCGTCACGGGACTTCACGGCGACGCTGGTGTCGTCGATCCCTGATGTAGGTCGTGATGCGCCGTATCGGCCGGCGGTGGTGTGGATGGTCGCCAACGGTATTGCCAGGGGATGCTCGCAAGATCGGTTCTGTCCTGACGACCAGTTGACGCGTGGCGAGTTCGTGACGTTCTTGTGGCGCGCGGTGGGCAGGCCCACGCCAGCTTATGCTGGTTCGGATGTCTACTCTGATGTTGTGGAGGGCTCGTATTCGGACTTGGCCATCGGTTGGGCAGCAGCCACAGGCCTGACCTTGGGTTGCTCTTCGGGACAGCCCGATGATCCAGACTGGCGGTTCTGTCCCGCCGACAAAGTTACCCGGGCTCAGACCGCTGCATTCTTGTACCGCTTCCTGGGAGTCAAGCTTCGGCGCCCGCAGCCGTTGCCTCTTGAGGATGTGAGTCTTTACAGCTACTACGCAAACGCTGTCGCGTGGCTGCACGTCAACAACATCATGGCCCCCTGCGAACCAGACCGGTTCTGCCCGAATCAGAACCCGAGCCGGGCCGACTTGGCCACCTTCATGCACAGAATCGCCGCCACTCCGTCAAGCTGGGCCACCGACCGCGCCCCCCTGCCCCAACTAGCACTGACCAACTCAAACTAACCTCACAACAACCGCAACCCCCCAAACCAACCCGGCACCCAAGACCGAACCGACACCGCCGCGTTCACCCCCGACGCCGTGGGGGCTTCGGTCTGCTCTAGCTCCGCTAGAAGCCCGCTTACGGCAGAGAGCCGGACTCTCAACTGGACTACCGAAGCCGTTGGTCCTGGGACTGTCAGACGCTCCCTTGTCAAGCCGCTAGTGGGTGGGGCTGTTGTCGGGCGGTTTCGTCGCGCCACATTCGGCGGATGATGCGGTTGGCGAGTTGGCGTTTGTGGGCTCGTCGGGCTTCGCGTCGGGTCTTGCCTTCGGTGGCTTTGCGGGCGAGGTAGGCGGCGGCGTCGGGCTGGCTGCGCTGCTCGGTGACCGACGCGATGTAGAGCACGCTGTTGATGCGCCGGTTGCCTCTGAAGTCGAGAGTGTGCGGGCCGCGACCAGGGCGCGACGGTGCTCGAGCACTGATCCACTGATGTCGCCACAGGCCAGGCAGTGGTTCAGTGTTGGTTGATTTCGCGAGCCTCAAACCCGGAGCGGGTCGACCTCTATTCGCAGACGACTATCCGGGCGGGGGGTGGCTTCGAGGGCGTTGAGGAGTGGCTCATGGGTGTCGGCTTGCAACAACCAACGGTCATTGGAGGGGCCAAGGATTCGAACTCCAACCGGATGACCCAGCGCGCCCATGAACCCCTTGGCACCGGCACCGGAGACCAAGACCTGTGCTCCATAAGGAGCGATCCCCGCGGCTTTGCGGCGATCGCGTTCTGCGACGGCGACGATCGAGGGGTCGCCGCGCAACACAGCCCGCACGACCTCATGGTCGGGTTGGCGGGTTTGCAGTACGAGACGGCCACCGGAGTCCCTTGGTCCCAACAAACGAGCCGCCCGTGCCAACAATGCCATCGTCTGTTCCACAGCTCTTTGGCGAGGTGCTAACAGTTCCTGGTCAAGATCCAAAAACACGACGACATCGGCCGCTGCGACACGATGCAGCACCGCTTCGGTCCCGATCACGACGCGCGTGGTCGGTTCTGCCACAGATGATGCGGTGACCTCGTCGACTGCTTCGCCGACGAGAGGCGCTAGTTCTTCTCTGGCCCTTGTGACACCTGCACGGAGGTTCTTCAAACGAGTATTGCCACAGTGGGCACAAACCGGCGGGCGCACCTCAGTCCCGTCGGGCGAACGAAGCTCATGGTCTGCAAGAAGCATGGGCGAGGCACCGTCGAGGGTACGCACCAGTTCACCGCAGGATGCGCAGGACAAAAGCCGTGAACGTCCCTTGCGATTCAGTACGCAAACCACTCGACCCTCGCCGCGAAGCAAACCGACAATATTCTCGGCAAAAAGACCCGCGTTGGTGGGGTCTTCATCACGACGATCAAGCACTTCAAGCAGCGGCCAGCCGGTGCGCTGCGCGGTACGGTCGGGCCGCAACAACGGACCCGCTCTCAGAGCTTCCAGTGACGGCACCGGGGAACTGAGAACCGCCGGCACGCCACGACGGCGCGCTCGTTCCAACCCGACCACACGCGCGTGCCAGGTGGGTGACGACTGCTCAACAAGCGACTCGTCGTGTTCATCAAAGACCACGACCGCGGATAGTCGCGGCATGGGCATCCAGGCCGCTGAACGAGTCCCCACCACCGTGGAGCCACTCGCGGCCACAGACCACTCCTGAGTCCCGAGCGCGACCTTCACACCAGCACGGCGCAAAGCAATCCCCAGGCGGCGAGCTCGACCAGAATCAGCCAACAGCAACAACGCATCACCGGTTCGGCAAGCTTCAAGAGCGAGGGGCACATCGTCGTTGCTCGGTGGTGTCCGAACCACGGCAACGGCTTTTTTTTGGGCCAGCTCAAAGGCTTGCGAAAACACATCTACCGGTCCAGAAGGCACCAGTTCGCGGTTCGCGGCCTGCGGCACTCCGGCGAGCATCGAAGGCGGCGAAGCTGCACGCAGGAACTTCACTCGGCTACCCGCCCAGCGCCACGCGGCCCAAGTGGCCAACTCCATCATCTCAGCGCTGGGTCCAACGCCGCTCAAGGTCTTCAGTGGGGCTAACTCCACTCCCACTACAGGCTCAACATCAACGGCACACACCCAGGCACCCACCCGTCGCCCCGCAAGAGACACCCGCACCATCGAACCCACACCCAGCCGCTCCGAGCGGCCATCAGCCTCCCACGCTTCAGGAACAAAATAGTCGAACTCCCGATTGATCCCCAAGACATCGGGAATAACCCGCACAACCCTTCGTTCGGTTTTGTCCAAGGTCATCTGAGACGCTCGGCCTCTGGACCCTCAGAGACCCAACGCTGATTTGAGTTCGTCGACCCGGTTCGTTTTCTCCCACGGGAACAGGCCGTCGTCGCTGGAGCGGCCAAAATGGCCGTATGCAGCGGTCTTTTGGTAGATCGGGCGCCGCAGGTCGAGATCGCGAAGAATCGCCGCAGGACGGAGATCGAAAATCTCGTCGATAGCGGTGTCGACCGCGGCCTTGTCGACAGTCTCAGTGCCGAACGTTTCAATAAGAACTGAAACGGGGCGTGCCATGCCAATGGCGTAGGCAACCTGGACCTCACACCGGCTAGCCGCTCCGGAGGCAACCAGGTTCTTTGCCACCCAGCGAGCCGCGTAAGCGGCGGAACGGTCAACCTTGGAGGGATCCTTGCCTGAGAATGCGCCTCCCCCGTGGCGAGCCATGCCGCCATAGGTGTCGACGATGATCTTGCGCCCGGTAAGCCCGCAGTCCCCTACCGGTCCACCGATGACGAAACGGCCGGTTGGGTTGACGTACACGTCGTAATTGTCATCGGCGAATTCGGCGGGAATAACCGGGGCGATGACATGCTCAATCAAGTCAGGCCGGATCATCGTGTCGCGGTCGATGCCATCGTTGTGTTGAGTAGAAACCAGGACCGTCTTGAGACGGATGGGTTTGCTGTCCTCGTATTCGAAAGTCACCTGGGTTTTGGCGTCAGGGCGAATGTACGGGATCGTTCCCGCTCTACGGACCTCAGCGTGGCGCTCGGCCATTCGATGAGCCAGATGGATGGGCAGAGGCATCAATTCTTCGGTTTCATCGCAGGCGTAGCCGAACATCATTCCCTGATCGCCGGCACCCTGCATGTCGAGCACGTCCTGTTCTCCCGCGATACCCGAACGAACCTCCTCAGAAGCGCGGAGACCTAGATCTATGTCGGGCGACTGATCGTCGATGGTGACCATGACGCCGCAGGTATTTCCGTCGTAACCGAACGCTTCACGGTCGTAACCGATTCCCCTGATCGTCTCGCGAACCGTGCTGGCGATATCTACGTACGCTTCGGTGGTTATCTCACCGGCAACGATGGCCAGGCCAGTCGTGACCATTGTTTCGCAAGCCACGCGACTCATCGGATCCTGAGCCAACATGGCATCCAGAATCGAATCTGAAATCTGATCTGCCATCTTGTCTGGATGGCCCTCTGTCACGCTTTCAGAGGTGAAGGCCCAGCGAGTCACTCTTGCTCCTTGTCATCTCGGTTGAGGGTTCCGCGGTTGAAGGTTCCGCGGTTGAGGGTTTCGACTGCAGCATCGAGCACGACCCGAGCCACCTCGTCTTTGCTGCACAGTGGCGTTTGCCGCCGCACACCATTGGCACAAAGCACAACAACCTCATTGGTTTCGTGCTCAAAACCCACACCTGGTTTCGAAACATCGTTGGCCACAATGATGTCGAGGTTTTTTTTGTCGAGTTTTGCGGCCGCGTTGTGTTCAACGTCGTCAGTCTCCGCAGCGAATCCGATCAGAACCTGACCGTTGGGTTTGGCTGCGCCTAGTTCGGCGAGGATGTCGACGGTGGGTTCAAATTCAACGCTGAGCGTGCCCTGATCCTTCTTGAGCTTGCGATCCACGATTTCTTGGGGTCGGAAGTCCGCAACCGCGGCAGCCATTACAACCACATCAGCTTGAGGCGCCTCATCGCTGCAGGCCCGGTGCATTTCGTCGGCTGTGGACACATTCACGACGCGAACGCCGCTTGGGGCGTTCACCGGACTGGTAGTTACCAGCACAACATCAGCACCGCGTTCAGCAGCGTTTTGGGCCAATGCGTGACCTTGTTTACCCGAGGATCGGTTGCCAACGAAGCGGACTGCATCGATCGGTTCGCGGGTGCCGCCTGCGGTGACCAGCACTCGCTTGCCCGCAAGATCGCCGGTGGCAAGAACATTTTCGACAGCAGTCACAATCGCGGCTGGTTCGGCGAGACGCCCAAGCCCAAAATCGCCTCCCGCGAGGCGACCGCTCTCGGGATCGACTACATGCACTCCACGGGAACGCAGTACCGCAAGGTTGTCTTGCACGGAGACCTGTTCCCACATTTCGGTGTGCATCGCCGGGCAGACCATTAGCGGCGCTCGGGTGGCAAGAATCGTGGCTGTCAGTAGATCGCCGGAACGCCCGGTGCGAATATCGGAAATGATCCGGGCAGTTGCCGGGGCTACAAGAACCATGTCTGCGTTCTGTCCCATCACGGTATGGGGAATTGGAGTGGCGGGGTCGTTGAACAGCGATGTGCGGGCTCCTTCGCTGGCCAACGCAGAAAAGGTGACCTCACCAACCATCTCAAGGGCACCCTTGGTCAAGACCGGTGTTACATGTGCCCCGGCCTCAACTAGACGACGACATAGATCCACCGCCTTGTAGGCGGCGATCCCACCGGTGACACCGAGAATGATGCGTCGACCCGAGAGCGTGGTCATGCCGCAGACACTGCCAAATGATTCGGGTCAGGCACCCACGTAGTCCGGAGCGGTTTCAGCTTCAGCTTCGGCTTCGGGATCAACCTCGATTGCTACGATCTTGTCCGCGGCGATTTCTTCAAAGGCAATCGACAATGGCTTGCTGGCCGTCGATGCAACCTGGGGAGGTATCGACGCTCCCATACCGCGGCCAAGTTGCCCCACATAGTTGGTGATTTCACGACTCCGCATTGCTGAGAGGGTGACGAGACGGAACTTGGAACCGACATCATCAAGGAGACCCTCAATCGAAGGATTCATCATCGTGTCGTAGCCGTGAGCCATAGTGCCTTCTCCCGAGATGTCGACGAACCTTGCCGTCTACCGCATGGTGTTCAACCGATTTACAAGCGTAGCAGCGCCACTAGCTCCCGCGACGCTCGCGAATCAAGCCTTCCAACTCAGTCAGCGCCCGATCCAAGTCGTCGTTGATCAAGATCTCCGCACCAAGTTCGTGGGCCATAGCCAACTCATCCGCGGCCTTCGCCAGTCTGGCTTCAATCTTGTTTGCTGGATCGCCACGGCCCTGGAGCCGGGCTCGCTGAGCTTCACGGGAGGGAGCGTCTACAAAAACGACCAGAGCCTTTGGAAAGTGCTGTCGGATCTGTTGAGCACCGTACGCATCGATCTCATAGACAAGATCATGTCCGGGTGGTGGCTCCACTGCCGGCGTACCCTGTCGATAATCTAGAAAGTCCACCCACTCAAGAAACCCTCCGGCTTCCAAGTGCCTGTCGAAGTACTCCCGGTTTGTGAAGTGGTAGGCCTCCATTGGCTCGCCGGGACGCCGCGCTCGGGTCGTCCAACTGCGCGAAAGCCAGAGCCGTTGGTCCCGGTCCAATAGACGGGCTACAAGCGTGCCTTTCCCGACCCCACCTGGGCCAGAGATAACGATGACCAACTGGTCCGAGGCCGCAATCACTGTTGATCAACCAGCCTCTCTTGAGACCTTGGGTCAGCCAAACCTATCCAGAAGTTCAGCTCTTTGTTTTTGGCCGAGGCCTCGAAGACGACGGTTTTCAGCGATACCGATGTCTTCCATGGCGCGTCGGGCCTTGACCTTCCCTACTCCGGGAAGCGATTCGATCACCGCCAGCGTCTTCGTCTTGGCAACGATTTCGTCGCTGTCGGCTCTTTCGAGAACCTCTGCGAGAGTCAACGATCGCATCTTTAACAGATGCTTCAACTCTCGACGGGCCTTGCGCGCTTCGGTTGCCTTTGCAAGTGCTGCGGCTCGCGCTTCGTCTGACAACTTCGGAGGGTTAGACATGACAGAAACACTAGAGGCCAAGAGAAAAGAAGGCAATTACACGTGCCGATAGTTAGTCATGTGCCGCGCCTACGAGGTCACTTGAGTGCGTCACGTCGTGGCGATCGCACCATTGTTCAAATTCTCCGAGGATCTGTCGCGGCGCTCGAGGATCGGCGAATGTGGCTGTGCCAACCTGAACCGCGCAAGCACCCGCAAGCAGGTACTCCACCACATCAATTCCGCTGGTAACGCCACCGACTCCAACGATCGGCAACGCAGACATTGCCTCGTGGACGTCGTAGACAGCTCTAACTGCTACCGGACGCATGGCCGCTCCCGAGAGTCCACCTCGCTTCGCTCCCAGTACTGGACGGCGGGTCTCGGGATTGATCACCATCGCCAGCAGAGTATTGGTCAAAACTACAGCCTCTGCGCCGGCGGCATGGGCGGCCGCGGCGATTTCTGCAATGTCGGGGGCGTTGGGGCTGAGCTTGGCCCAGCGGGGCCGACCGCAGCCTGCGGTGGCTGCAATGGCGTCAGAGGTCGCCCTAGCGCTATGGGCGAACATGCGACTGCGGTCTTCGAGGTTGGGGCATGACACGTTGACTTCCAGCGCCACCACACAGGAAGGTGCTTGCGCCAGAGCATCAGCGGCCTGCCGGTATTCGTCGATGGTGTTGCCCCAGATGCTGGCCACAATGGTTGCACCGGTGGCCTCCAAGGGTGGCAGTTCATGTTCGAGCCAGTGCTTTGCCCCTAAGCCTTGGAGTCCGACACTGTTGATCATGCCGGCGGGGGTCGGGTGTACACGAGGTGCGGGATTGCCTTCCCACGGCGTGGCTTTCATCGACTTGACCACTACTGCGCCTAGTTCCGCGGGACGCAGGTATCGAGCGAACTCTGCACCATACCCAACCGTGCCTGAAGCGGTCAGAACCGGAGCTTTCAGCTTCACCGAGCCCACAGACGTCGAAAGATCGATCACTGCTCAGTCACCGCTTGGCCATTCGAAACCACCAACCGCACCCGGATATCCGCCTCGCTGGTGATACTCCTGAAGACTCCGAACCCGCAACGGGTACCGAGCCCAGTCTCGCAACCCTTCAACCGCAGCCATCGCTGCGGCTGCGGTGGTCAGCAGCGGCACGTTAGCCAGTCCCGCAGCAGTGCGAATGTGCGCTCCGTCAGCGCGGGGGCGGCGGCCCCTCGGAGAATTGACGACCAGTTGCACATCACCGCGTTCGATCAACTCAACCGCGTGGACTCCGCCACTTTCACCAAGTTTGGAGACGATGGTGTCTACGGTAACCCCAACGGCTTGCAGCATTGCTGCGGTGCCGCTGGTGGCAACAATCGAAAATCCAAGATCTCGAAAACCGCGTCCTACAGCAGCACCGAGGGTCTTGTCGCGGTCCGCTAGCGACATGAACACCGTGACATCTTCTGGTCCAGCTTCTGGAAGTCGGGTACCGGCCGACAGTTGTGATTTCATGAACGCCAATCCTGGGGTCAGATCAATCCCCATCACCTCACCGGTGGAACGCATTTCTGGCCCGAGCACCGCGTCGGCTTCAGGGAACCGATCGAACGGCAGCACCGCTTCCTTCACCGCCACATGTTCAGAGTTCCCCCGCTCTGTCAGCAGACCTTCGGCGCGAAGTTCTTCCAGCGTGGCGCCGAGCATTACTCGGCTGGCCACTTTGGCGAGCGGAACACCGGTTGCTTTGGCGACGAATGGCACCGTTCTCGAAGCTCGCGGGTTCGCCTCGATCACAAAGACCTGGTTCGCCTTCACCGCGTACTGAACGTTGATCAGTCCCCTGACGTCTAGGGCCGCGGCAATCCTGGCGGTGTAGCTCTCGATCAGTTCGACAGTGGGGGCGGTGAGATTCGTCGGTGGAATCGAACAAGCTGAGTCTCCGCTGTGCACACCGGCTTCCTCGACGTGCTCCATTACTGCGCCAATGACGAAATCGCCGAGGTGATCTCGTATCGCATCCACATCAACCTCGGTGGCATCTTCGAGGAAACGATCGATTAGGACCGGGCGTTGCGCGGACAGTCCTCCCTCACGCCCGAGAGATCCAAAACCTGCTAGTTCGTCCATCGCTCTGCGGAGGTTTTCGTCGTCGTAGACGATTTCCATGGCCCGTCCGCCGAGCACATATGACGGGCGCACCAGCGCCGGGTAGCCAATACGGGAGGTGATCTCGAGAGCTTCTTCAGTGTTTTTGGCTGTTCCACCAGCGGGCTGGGGGATTTCAAGCCGGGCACAGAGTGCGTTCCACTGCTCTCGATCTTCTGCTGCGTCAATAGCGCTTGGCGATGTGCCCAAAATGAGTTCTGCAGGCAGTTGATCGGCGAGCTTCAGAGGCGTTTGTCCCCCCAAAGACACTATGACGCCGAGCGGTTTCTCGCTCTCAATGATGTTCATCACATCCTCATAGGTGAGAGGCTCAAAATAGAGGCGGTCCGAGGTGTCGTAGTCGGTGGAGACCGTTTCGGGGTTGCAGTTGACCATTACCGTCTCAAATCCGGCATCTCTGAGAGCAAAGCTGGCATGCACACAGCAGTAGTCGAACTCGATGCCTTGACCGATGCGGTTTGGTCCCGAACCCAAGATGATGACCCGTTCACGCTCACCGGGCCGAACCTCATCGGTGTCTTCGTAGGTCGAATAGTGATAAGGGGTTTCGGCGTCGAACTCCGCAGC
This sequence comes from Candidatus Aldehydirespiratoraceae bacterium, assembly GCA_965249055.1. Taxonomy (GTDB): domain Bacteria; phylum Actinomycetota; class Acidimicrobiia; order Acidimicrobiales; family Aldehydirespiratoraceae; genus VXYK01. The sequence continues at coordinate 2,994,674 of CBDFKX010000002.1, forward strand.
GCAAGTATCGACCGTTTTGAACGTCGTTTTGACGCCAACAGCCAACCGTCGTTCACGCACTTGCGCCTCTGTGGTACTCCACAGATAGGCGAGTTGACAGTCGGAGAAGCCGAGTTGCTTGGCGCGTTTGAGATCCCGCCTGTCAATGTCGTCGAGCGTACGAGTGGCGAGGTAGGCCCGCTCCTCGGTAATCAACAGCATCTGGTCAAGGAACCAGAGATCAACGGCCGTCGCTTCATAGATTTTCTCTACCGAAGTTCCTCGCCGAAGCAGGGCTTCCAACTGAAACGGACGGTCGGGTGTGGCCACCGACGCGGCAGCCAGCAGTGCTTGGTCGTCAAGTTGGTCGAACGCTGCTTCTCCTGGGTCGCAGTTGAGGCCGTAGCGTCCTTGTTCGAGTGAGCGCAGCGCCTTTTGTAACGACTCTGGAAAAGTCCTGCCAATGGCCATCACCTCGCCAACGCTTTGCATCGAAGTCCCCAAGATTCCCGATGTACCCGGGAACTTCTCGAATGCCCAGCGCGGCACCTTCGTAACCACATAGTCGATTGAAGGCTCAAAGGAGGCCGGCGTTTTTTTGGTGATGTCGTTGGGTATCTCGTCGAGGGCGTAACCCACGGCAAGTTTTGCTGCGATCTTGGCTATCGGGAACCCGGTTGCTTTCGAGGCCAACGCTGATGAGCGGCTCACACGCGGGTTCATCTCGATGATGACTTGCCGACCAGTGTCGGGGTGGACCGCCCATTGCACATTGGACCCTCCTGTCTCGACCCCGACCCGGCGGATACACGCAAACGATCCGTCGCGAAGTTTCTGGTACTCGACATCGGTGAGGGTCTGGGTCGGTGCCACAGTTATCGAATCACCGGTGTGCACACCCATGGGATCGAAGTTTTCGATGGCACACACCACCACGCAGTTGTCGTGGCGGTCGCGCATGACTTCCAGTTCGTATTCTTTCCAACCCGCTATCGACTCTTCAATCAGAATCTCTGAGATTGGGCTGCACTCGAGGCCGTAGCTGGCTATTTTCTCAAACTCTTGGCGTGTCGAAGCGATCCCGGTACCCCGGCCACCGAGGATGTACGCGGGGCGGACAATGACAGGTAGGCCGACTTCGTCGACCACTTCACGCGCTTTTTCCATGTCGTGGGCGATCCCGGAACGGGCGACTTCCAACCCAATTTCGGTCATTGCCAGCTTGAAAAGGTCTCGGTCTTCGGCTGTGGCGATTGCGGTTGCATCTGCGCCGATCAGTTCAACGTTGTGCTCTCCCAGCACGCCTTCCCGTTCGAGTTCCATCGCCAGGTTCAACCCGGTTTGTCCACCCAGTGTCGGTAGCAGAGCCATGGTTTTGTCAGGGTTGTCGCGTTTTTCTTTTTCGATGATCTTGGCGAGGAACGCTGAATCAAGGGGTTCAATGTAGGTGGCGTCGGCGAAATCGGGATCGGTCATGATCGTCGCCGGGTTCGAGTTGGCCAGGATGACGCGGTAGCCCTCCTCTTTGAGTGCTCGGCACGCTTGTGTCCCGGAGTAGTCGAACTCACAAGCCTGTCCAATGACGATTGGGCCAGAACCGATGATCAGGATTGATTCGATGTCGTCTCTGCGCGGCACTAGGCGACCAAACCTGTTGTGTCCATAAGCTGCGCGAAATCCTTGAACAGGTAGCGGCTGTCGTGGGGACCCGGCCCGGCTTCAGGGTGGTACTGCACGCTGAACACCGGAAGGTCTTTGTGGAACATCCCTTCGAGAGAGCCATCGTTTAGGCACACATGCGTTTCAACGACATTGGAAACCGATCCGATCTCCACCGCGAAGTTGTGGTTTTGGCTGGTGATCTCAACTTTGCCGCTACGAACATCTTTCACCGGCACGTTGCCGCCGTGGTGCCCGAACTTCATCTTGAAGGTGTTGCCACCAAGGGCCAACGACAGCACTTGGTGTCCGAGGCAAATCCCGAAGATCGGCACACGTCCAAGCAGCTTCGGGAGTTCGTTGACAATCGATCCAGCCATTTGTGGATCACCGGGACCGTTGGACAAGAAGACGCCGTCGGGTGAGGCGGCCAGCACATCTGTGGCAGGGGTGTCTGCGGGCACGACCGTGACCGTTGCCAACTCCGACAGATGACGCAGCATTGTGGACTTGATCCCGAGGTCATAGGCGATAACCCGGCGCTTGCCGCTCCCGACCGTGTATGGCTCTTTGGTGGACACCACTCGCACAAGGTCAACCCCACTCGTTGTGGGGTCTGCGATGGCCGCGGCCCGCAGTTTCTCTTCGTCGGCTGAACCGAATGCTGCCGGCATAGCTCCGAAGTCGCGAATATGACGGGTGAGGCGACGAGTGTCCACGCCCGCGATACCAGCCAGGTTGTGGGTACGCAAGAAAGTGTCAAGATCACCTTGTGAGCGCCAATTGCTGTGTCGACGGGCAAGGTCGCGGATGATGACACCCTCACAAAACGGCCTGTGTGCTTCGTTGTCTGTGGGATTCACCCCGTAGTTGCCGATGTGTGGGTAGGTGAACGTAATGATCTGTCCCGCATACGACGGATCGGTAATCACCTCTTGGTAGCCGGACAGAACCGTGTTGAACACGACCTCGCCCGACGCAACACCATCGACTGGATCAGCGCCTATACCTTCGCCTTCAAAGACTTCACCGTCAGCCAACACCAGCCGATAGGCGCGAATCGAACGAGAACCGCTCATCGTTGCGCGACACCGTCGATTACCACGGCCTCCCCTTGGTAGATGGTGTGACGCACTCTCCCCCGTAGCGCCATTCCCTCATAGGGCGTGTTGGAGCTACGGCTCGCCATCGCCGCTGCTGAAACTGTCCAAGCCGCGTTGGGGTCGATCACCGTGAGGTTGGCCACGGAACCTGCTTTGATTGGTCTGCCATGGGTTTCGCTCAGGCCGGCAATGGCCGCGGGGCGCCAAGACATCGCCCTGAGCAGCGACTCAATCGGCATATTGAGATGCGTGTTGGCCAGCGCGAAGGCAGTCTCAAGTCCGAGCATTCCTGGGGACGCGTCGGCGAACGTCTGTTGCTTCGACTTGGGCGTGTGAGGGGCATGGTCAGTAGCGATGGCGTCGATTGTGCCATCGGCGAGACCAGCTTTCACCGCTTCCACATCCGCGTCGGTGCGCAGCGGTGGATGCACCTTGTAGACCGGGTCGTAACTCTGACAACAAGCCTCGGTCAGGCAAAAGTGGTGAGTCGCAGCCTCAGCTGTGACTGGCAGCCCTGCGGCTTTGGCCGCTCGGATCATGGAAACCGAACCGGCGGTCGACATGTGCTGGAAATGGACCCGTGCACCGGTGAGACGGCAAAGCGCGATATCTCTCATCACCATCAACTCTTCTGCTTCGGATGGTTGACCGGGGATTCCCAGCCAGCTCGACCACTTTCCCTCATGCATGAAACCGCCCTTGCTGAGAGATTCGACTTCGCAGTGCTGTGCCAACACGATGGCTTCACCACCGCACAAGTGCTCTAGTGAACTGGCGTATTCCAAAGCAGTGCGCATCAGTTTGTCGTCCTGCACTCCGTTGCCGTCGTCTGTGAAAATCCGAACTCCTGCACGCACGAGTTCGGCCATGGGTGCCAGCGCTTCGCCTCGGCGTCCCACCGAAATTGCCGCTGAGGGAACCACCTCGCAAATCGCCGTCTCGCCAAGAGCCCGTACTTCGCTGATCACCGAAACACAATCCATGGCCGGGTCGGTGTTGGGCATAGCCACCACCGCGGTAAATCCGCCCAAAGCTGCCGCGCGGGCACCGGTGTCGATGGTTTCGGCTTCCTCGTTTCCGGGTTGACGGAGATGAACGTGAAGATCGACAAATCCTGGTGAGACAACACAGTCACTGGCATCAAGGGAACGATCGGCGGTGAGTCCCGAATCAACGGCGAGAATTGTGCCCTCATCACCGATCACCACATCGGCACGTCGAGAGCCTTGCGGGTCAATCACTGTTCCGCCGCGAATGGCCAGGGTGCTCATGCCACCGCACTCTCGGAGTCGACAAGACTGCCTTCTTCGACGAGATCAAGTCTCGAACCGATCAGCACGAACAGCACTGCCATGCGCACGGCAACACCGTTTGCGACCTGCTCGGTAATGACGGCATTGGGGCGGTCAGCAACGTCGCCAGCGATTTCAACGTCTCGGTTCATCGGGCCGGGATGCATGATTAACGCATCGTCTTTGAGCCGGTCTGCACGGGCCGCGGTCAGCCCGAACTCGTGGTGAAACTCTCGCAGCGTGGGCACCGCGGCATCATGCTGGCGTTCGAGTTGCATGCGCAGCAGATAACAGATATCAACCTCGTCAACTACTTCGTCGAGGTTATGGGTAACGCCGACCGGCCAGCCTTCAAGACTTGCCGGCAGCAGCGTTCGCGGGGCAACGAAGATTACTTCTGCACCCATTTTGGTGAACCCGATGGCGTTGGATCGAGCAACTCGCGAGTTCTTGATGTCGCCCACGATGGCGACACGCTTACCGTCGAGTTCTCCTAGATGTTGACGCGCCGTGAACAGATCGGCCAGAGACTGGGTGGGGTGTTGGTTGCGGCCGTCACCCCCGTTGATCACTGAGGCATCGGTCCATTCGCAGACACGCCAAGGGGCACCCGCGCCAAAGTGACGCAGCACGACGCCATGGACACCCATTGCGGAAATGGTCTCGATCGTGTCGCGCAATGACTCGCCCTTGCTGACCGAAGAACGCTTGACATCGAACCCTAAGGTGTCCGCGGAGAGTCGACTAGCAGCGGTAGCGAAGCTGATTCGGGTGCGCGTGGAATCCTCGTAGAAGACCAGGGCCACGGTCTTGCCTCGAAGCGCGGGGATACGCGGGATCTTCCGTTCGCTTACTTCGACGTATCGTTCCGTGAGGTCGAGCAGGTAATCGATATCGTCGCGGTCGAGGTCGTCCATCGACAGCAGATGCCGCAGGGCTTTCACGAGATCTCCCCCAGGTCAACACCGCCGCTGTTGACATCGACCATTTCAGCTCGGCGGGTCGGCAGGTTCTTGCCGACGAAGTCGGGGCGGATCGGAAGTTCGCGGTGGCCGCGATCAACCATCACCGCGAGCTGAATCGCTTTTGGTCGTCCATAACTGTGAATCGCGTCGAGTGCAGCACGCACCGTGCGCCCCGTGTAGAGGACATCATCGACCAACACGATGATCTTGCCGGTTGGGTCGACTGGGATCACGGTGGCCGCTTCGGACATGATCGGGCGGAGATCAAAATCGTCGCGGTGCATGGTGGCGTCGAGACTCCCGACCGCGACATCGGTTCCTTCGATTTGACTGATGTCGTTCACTAGGCGCTCGGCGAGGCTGACTCCGCCTGTTTGCAAACCGACTATCACGACATCCACGCAACCCGAGTTGCGTTCGAGAATCTCGTGAGCCATGCGCCGAATCGCTCGGGTTACATCCGACGCTGTCATTACTTGCGTCCGGGCCTGGAAAACACCGCCCGAGGGTGTGCCAGCCAATCGCCGTTCTCGCTCTGCCACCAAATTCTCCCGTCCATTCGAGCCTCACTGGACTCGTTTCATGGTCGAAACCCGAAGGTATCACGCGCGTACGCTTACTCCACGGCACCCACCTGTGGATTTCCCGGTTTTACTTCGGCTGTGCCCCGCTGGCGCGGCGCACAAAAACGGCTGGGGTTGAGTCGCGGGCCGGGCGCAGAAGATCGAAACCGCAACGAGTGGCCAGCTCTTGGGACTTGACGTTGTTCATCTTGATTTCAGCGAGAACCGCGTTCAGCGGACCATCCAACGCCCAAGTGGCTAAAAGGTTCACAGCTCGAGTGGCGATACCTCTACCCCGCGCCGGAGCCGACAACCACCAACTGATCAAGGACGCGCGCCTTGATTTGTCGAACCTGTACAGACCCACCTCACCAAGCAGTAAATCGCTTGAGGCATCCGCAACAACCAGATCCACCGCTACGCCGGCACGCCGACGGACATCGGTTCTCGATATCCACTTGCGGGCATCTCGCAGCGAACGGTCTTCGGGCCCGACCGAGTCGCTTAAGATCGCGGGGTCCGTCCAGGCCTTTTCCAACTCGGGGGCATCTGCGAGTTGCCACGGTCGCAGGCGAATCAACTCGCATTTCAGGTCCGGTACCTCAAGCACGATCGCCCGCTCGCTCACTGCTCTGGCCTCATCTCGGTGGTCTGGAGGTGCTCATTGTTCCTCCGCTCCTCGAGCTTCGGTGGCGATGGCACGCAGCACGCCGTTGAGGAAGCGGGGTGATTCCTCGCCGGAGTATTGCGAGGCGAGTTCCACTGCCTCGCTCAGCACTACGCCGGTTGGTACGTCTTTGCGTTCAAACAACTCCCAGGTCGCCATGCGGGCAAGCACACGATCAACCACTGCTAGTCGATCAACGGTCCAACCCATCAGGTGAGCACCTATCCGCTCGTCGAACTCGAAGACCTGACTGGTAACACCCTCGATCATTTGCAGGGCATAGTCCTCCGGTGGCAAAGGTTTGGCTTTCAAGGCTGCTTGCAGCGAATCACCGGTGACTTCCATCTCATAGAGGAAACCCAGGGCTTCTTCTCGGGCCTCCCGACGACCACCGATGCTTGAGGGAAGGTCGTTCACGCGCGACTGAGGTATTGACCCGAACGGGTGTCGATCTTGACCCGTTCGCCGGTCTCGATGAATAGCGGAACCTGAATCACCAACCCGGTCTCCAAGGTGGCCGGTTTGGTGCCGCCGGACGAACGGTCACCCTGCAAACCTGGTTCAGTTGCTGCCACGCTCAGCTCGACAGCCGCGGCCATGTCGGTACCGATGATTTCAGTTCCGAACATCAACAGGATGGCGGTAGATCCATCGACAATGAAATTTGTGGTGTCGCCGAGCGTGGCGGGGGCAACGTTGATCTGCTCGTAGGACTCATTGTCCATAAAGACGTAGTCCTCGCCGTCTCGGTAGAGAAACTGCATCTCGCGCTTGTCGATGTTGGCCCGTTCGACCTTCTCGCCGGCCCGAAAGGTACGTTCCACAGTCCCCCCGGCGCGCAAGTTGCGGAGATTCGTGCGAACAAAGGCATGACCTTTACCCGGCTTCACATGCTGAAATTCGACAATCTGAAAGAGTCCATCGTTGAGATTCAGGGTCATCCCGTTCTTCAGATCGTTGGTTGTGATGACAGGCACACAAACTCCTTGGGATACTTGGTCAACGGGCGGCAACCGTCATTGGTGACGACCACCATGTCTTCGACTCGCACACCCCCGTAACCAGAGAGATAGATCCCTGGCTCGACGGTGATTACTTGGCCCGGCGAAAGGATAGCGGTGTTGCCGTGGCGCACCGCCGGAAGTTCGTGAATGTCGAGACCGACTCCATGGCCAGTTCCGTGTGCGAAGGCATCTCCGTATCCCTCGCTCGCAATGAAATCCCGGCAGACCCTGTCGATTTCACCCGCCTCAACGCCGGCACGCACCGTCGCCACTCCCTCCGCTTGAGCTCGGGTCACGATGTCGTGGATCTCCACCGCCCGATCGTCGGGAGAGCCGACAACAAAGGTACGAGTCATGTCGCTGCGATAGCCCTCAACCAAGGCTCCCGCGTCGACCACCACCAGATCACCGTTGGCGAGTCGTCTGGAACTCGCACGGGCATGGGGCAACGCCGCGTTGGGGCCCGAAGCCACGATCGTGTCGTAGGCCGGACCTTCGGCGCCCGCCGCGCGCATGCCGTCCTCCAACATTTGAGCCAGTTCACGCTCGCTGATGCCCAGAACAAAGCGGTTCTGGCAATCTCTGAGTACCGCGTCAACGATTTCCGCCGCGGTCTCCATCCGAACCAATTCCGCTTCGTCCTTCACGCTGCGCAACTCCGCGATAAGACCAACGGTCCCTATCAACTCCGCAGCGAGCGCGTCGACCAAGCGACGCTGATCTGCCCACACGATCCGATCTGCTTCAAGTGCAACTTTTCCGGCGCCGTTCACGCCGGTGACATCGTTGAGGATCCTGGCGACGGTGGCGATCCAGGCCGAGTCAATACACACCTCCGTGCCGGAGCCCGCAGCGTCGAGTTGAGCCGGGGCTTGATCGCGATATCTGCTGTCGGTGATCAACACGCCGCGGTCTCTGCTGATGACGAGCACACCAGCCGAACCTGTGAAGCCGGTGCACCAACGGATGTTGGTCAGGTCCGTGACCACCAACGCGTCAGCACCTTTCGCCTCCGCCGCGGCCTGTACGCGTTCGCTGCGACCCTGTGCACTCAGCGGCGGCAGATCATGGGGTTGGGCGTTCACAAACTCATGTTTCCAGCTTTGCTGCGACAGCTTCCATCGCGAGGCGATAACCGTCCGCGCCAAAACCGACGATTGATCCTGTGGCCACCGGGGCGACAACTGAAACGTGACGCCACGATTCACGTGCTTTGGGGTTCGACAAATGGAGTTCAACTATGACTCCGGAAAACGCGGCGAGGGCATCGTGAATGGCCCACGATGAGTGTGTGAGAGCGCCCGGGTTGATCACGATGGCAGCCACCCGATCTCTAGCACCATGGATCGCCTCGATCAGTTCCCCTTCGTGGTTGGACTGAAAGTGCTCGATCTCCAAGCCGTAGACAGCCGCAGTGGCAGTCGCGTTTGCTACGTGGTCATCGAGGGTCTCGGTACCGTAAACCTCAGGTTCTCGCGTGCCCAACAAATTGAGATTGGGTCCCGATAGAAGCAGAACAACAGAACTCATGGATGGTCTCCAGTCCTCGCGCCCAACTCGATTGCTGAATCAGACCCGGTCATCGCAGCGTACCCAGCGCGTCGCGCAGGATCGCAGGGTCGATCCCGGTGACCGGTTCGACCCCGCTGGGTCCGTCGAGCACCAATGTGACGCCTTCGATCGCTTTTTTGTCGCGGCTGAACAGGTTCAGCAATTTCTCGGTATCCAACCCTTCGGGTAACCCGCAAGGCAGGTCATAGCCGGCTAGCACCTGGTGATGCTCCATCACGCGCTCGTCGCCGATGCGTTCAAGGCGTCGTGCGACCTCGGCCGCGTAGGCGATACCGACGGCTACAGCCTCACCGTGACGCAAGTCGTATTGCCCCGCAGTTTCGATGGCATGGGCGAGCGTATGGCCATAGTTGAGAATCGCTCGTCTGCCTCCTTCCCGCTCGTCTACAGCTACAACATCGGCTTTGATCTGCACGCAGGCAGCCACAACTTCGGCATCCACTCTCACCTCCGGTGAACCCTTAGGTACAGCGGGAACCGGGCCGAGGAAGTGATATTTGGCGACTTCTCCCAAACCGCTGCGATATTCGCGAATCGGAAGCGTTGTCAACATCTCCGTGTCGCAAATTACCGCGGAGGGTTGCCAAAAAGCACCCACCAGGTTCTTACCTTCAACCAGGTTGACTCCTGTTTTTCCTCCGATAGCGGCATCAACCTGAGCCAACAGCGTGGTTGCCACGTTGATGAAACGAACACCGCGGTGATAAACCGCTGCTGCGAATCCGCCAACGTCGGTGACGACGCCTCCACCAACTGCCACCACCACATCGGCGCGATTGAACCCGGCGACCGTCATCTTCCGACAGATGTCCTCGACGACGCTCATCGACTTCGCTGATTCTCCATCCGGAACCGTGATCGTTAGTCTCTTGAGGCCGGGATCGACTGTCCATGGGATTGACTCCTGGGTGATAACGGCAACCTGTTTTGCGCCCGCTGGGATCAGGCCACCAAGAAGTCCGCGCATCCCGGACCCCACATGCACTGGGTAGCCGCGATCACGCAGTTCAACGTTGATTACCGGCACGGCGTCGGCCTCTTCTTCGCACGCGCCGCGGTGATCAGATCGACACAGTCCTCAACGGTCATATCGGAGGTGTCGATTCGGATGTCTGCGACCTCGTTGTACCGGTCGGCGCGCTTGGCGACGGTGGTTCGCAGTGCGCCCTCAACATCGTCGCCGGCCAACAATGGCCTTGTTGCGCCGTCGTCGACCCGACCGGTCAACACCTCCACCGAAGCATCGAGCCAGACAACCAGAGCACCGGATCGGCCCAACAGGTCCCGGTTGGACTCGATTGTGACCACACCACCTCCAGTGGATATCACCGCAGGCCCCGCGACAAGCGCGCTTGACAAGGCATCGTGTTCAAGAGTTCGAAATCCAGATTCACCCTCGACCTCGAAGATCTCGGGAATTGTGAGTCCGCGAGCCGCCACGACCATCTCGTCGAGGTCGAGGTGGTTCATCTGCTCACGATCCGCCAGGGCGCGACCGACCGTCGACTTCCCCGATCCCATGGGACCAACCAGAACGACCGAATCCAACGACATGGCAGAAGGTTACCGGACCCGCTCCCCCACCCCGGGACGATTATGGCGCGCGTCCGTGTCGGGCCGCATCGCTCTGGTGCGCAGTGTCAGATATACGGTGAGTTAGACACACAGGGCGGATTCATATGGTCGTCGCAACACCGGCTGCGGGAGCACGTCCAAGACCGGTTCGCTGGTGAGATCGAGCACCCCGTTGCCGGTGCCTTCAGCCAGGGGGTTACGGTCTGGTTCCTACACCACCCTCCAAACCACCCAAATTGACATAGGAGTTCACCTGCGCCCAAACCAACGGGGGACCTGCCTGAAGCGCCGGCTTCAATCGTTTAGCATGATTGCTTCAGGTCAGTGCACGCGCAGGTTGCGGGAAGTAGCGCAGATTGTGCGACTCGATTGTGAAGCTATTCATCACTGCGAGTGAGACGGCCATCTATTTTAGTCAAGTTGACGGTTCGCGGTGGGTCCAACAGCTCTTCCAGCTTGATCGATGCGGCACCTTCCGGATAGGGGTTGAAGGTGCGCGCCGCGGGGAAGGTGACCTCGTTGTCAGCATCCACATACCCCAAGAACTCGCCGCCGCGGAACACTTCGAAGACACCCGGTTCGTGGTCAGCGAAGATGGAGACCTCGTTGGAGTACAGCGGTGCAACGATGGTCTTGCCCGTGACTTCAGACTTCAGGGACCCCAAGTCGATGGGACTCAACAGGGCCAGCCCCACAGTGATTTCCTTCAGACCCTCGAAAGCCTTGTCCCTATAGAGGGAATGGGTGACCCTGACCGACAGATGCACAGTCGAGATATCCGCCTCTGAATCGTCGAAATCATGTAGACGCCGGCTAGAAGCCTGACCCTCAGTCTGCGGCTCCCCTGACCATGAATATCCTTTGCCGCCAGATACTTCTTGAACCGTGCCGACCACGAACAAATCCGACACCGGGTACGGGTCCTCCACACCGTCGATCACGAATACCGTCAAAGGCGTGGTTTCGAGAGCCGACGCAAACGGGACCTCCACATAGGTGCTGCCCGCGTTCAACTCGACTATCTGATCGGACAGAGGAATGTCCGCTGATTCCTGTCCGCTGCCGCAAGCGCTTGCAGCGACAGCCAGCGCCACAATCGCCGACACCACCGAAAGAGCTTGCCGTCCTAATGTCAAAATGCACGTTCTCAGGCAGAAACGCGGAAGGAAACCGTTCAAGAAGTCCAGCATCGAGCTATCACCGCGGACAGCACAACTAGTTGAGTTCGAACCACGTTGGCTGGTGGTCGGACCCGACCGCGTCGTCGTCGATCCACGCAGATTCGACCCTTGATGCCAGGCCCGGCGTCACGAATCCGTAGTCGAGCTTCAAGCCGACCTCGAACCCTCGACTCCCGTCATACCAGCTGATTCCCTCGTCGACGGAGTTGCCGGCTGCAGTCCACGTGTCCACGAGCCGGTCACCCGCGAGAGTACGGCCGTAGTAGTAGTCAGCCTCGCCGACGATGAGTGAATACTCGGTTGACGTTGGAGTCAGATTGAAGTCGCCCATCACCACGAACTCCGCTGGCGCTGGGCTCTCGCTGATACCCATCCATTCGATTCCGGTGACCGACGCCCCGTCGAAGGGAACTCTAAACAGAAATGGCAGCAGATACTCGATCTCCGTCCGCCGCTGCCGGGAGTTGACGGAATCGAGATGGACTGAGTAGCACCGAAGCGGCCCGAACGGAGCGTCTATGATTGCTTCGAGCGCGCCCTGCTGTACGCCGATGGCATCGATGCTCCGCGTTCTCGGCAAGAGCAGATTCCGACACGCGAGGATCGGCCAGCGGGAGAGAATCATATTGCCAAACTGAAGTCGACGATGCTCGGTTGACCCGTTGAGAGTTCCCGTGCTCGCGTCGAGATCGACGTTGGGTCCGTACACCCAGTGATGCTGCGAAAGCAACTCCCCCAACCGGGCTGGTTGATCTTTGTCAGGAGGCGCGTCGAGGTTGCGCACGACTTCCTGCAGTGCGATCACGTCGGCGCTTCGTACCGAGGCCGCGGTCCTTTCGAGGTCGAAACGGCCGTCCCTGCCTTGTGAGTAGCGGATGTTGTACGACACGAACTTCATCGGGGCAACCTCCGGGGAGCGAGTTTAGTGGGACAGGCTAGATGATGGCCTCGGGTTGGGGGTAACGGAGTGAACTCACCGCGCGACCTCCACTGATAAGCGAGGCTCACCGACGATCGACGACCCTTCCCGATCGGCGAGATGACATGCAGCCCAATGGTTGGGGGTGATCGCACGGAGTTCGGGTACCTCAGCACGACAGCGGTCGATAACCAAGGGGCAGCGGGTCGAGAAGACACACCCGGGCGGCGGCGCGGCAGGGCTCGGAACCTCGCCCACGAGCGGTACACGGGTCCGATTGGCCTCGGCCACAGGATCCGGTACCGGAACCGCCGACAGCAACGCCTGCGTGTACGGGTGAAGCGTTGCCTCGAACAGAGGCTCGGTCGGGGCGATCTCGACGATGTGTCCGAGATACATCACCGCGACTCGGTCGGAGATGTGCTCCACCATCGAGAGGTCGTGGGCCACGAACAGGTAGGCGATTCCGAACTCGTCTTGAAGATCGGCGAAGAGGTTGATCGCCTGCGCTTGGATCGACACATCGAGCGCAGAGATGGGCTCGTCGCAGACGATCAGGTCGGGGCTGAGGGCGAGCGCCCGGGCGATGTTGATTCGCTGGCGCTGACCGCCGGAGAATTCGTGAGGGTAGCGGGTACGGTGAGCAGCACGGAGGCCGACCCGGTCGAGAAGCTCCAGCACCCGGTCGTTAACCTGTTGCGTTGTCATCTGCGTGTGGACCCTCATCGGCTCGCCGATGATGCGGCCGACGGTATGGCGGGGATTCAGCGACGCATAGGAGTCCTGGAAGATCATCTGCATCCGCGGTCGGAGTTTGCGCAGCTCCTTTTCGCCGAGGTTCGTGAGTTCGATGTCGCCCAGCCAAACCTGCCCGGAAGAAGGGCGATGGAGCTGGAGTACAGCCCTTCCGGTGGTGGATTTGCCGCACCCGCTCTCGCCGACCAGCCCAAGCGTTTCGCCCGCGAAGAGCTCGAAGCTCACGCCATCGACCGCCTTGATCGGTTTGTCACTCGACCTTCCCGGAAAATACTTCGTCATGTTCACGACCCGAAGCACGGGCTCAGCAGAACCCCTGACCGTGGCCGACGCCGCCGACTCCGCGACGGGTTGGGCCGACTCAGCCGAGCCGGGCTCAGCCATGTCGTGGTACCCCCGCCTCGACGTCGTAGAAACAAGTGACGTGTCGACCATCGACCGGCTCGATCAGCGTCGGCATCTCGCTTCTGCATCGGTCGAACACATGGGGGCAGCGAGCCGCGAACGGGCAATGAGTCGGCTCTTCAGTGAGATCGGGCGGCAGACCGGGGATGCTGGTCAACCGATCAGCTCGGTCTCCCATCTTGGGCAGGGCATTCAGGAGCCCTATGGTGTACGGGTGAAATGGCCGCTGGTACAGGCTGGCCACATCGGATATCTCTACAAGCCGGCCAGCATACATAACCGCTACTCGATCGGCCAGACCGGCAACGACGCCGAGATCGTGGGTGATCCAGATCAGGGCCAGCCCGAGTTCGTCGCGCAGATCCTGCATGAGTTCCACGATCTGGGCCTGTACCGTCACGTCGAGCGCCGTGGTTGGCTCATCGGCGATCAGCAGCTGGGGGTTGCACGCCACTGCGATGGCGATCATGACGCGCTGTCGCATCCCTCCCGAGAACTGGTGAGGGTAGGCATTGATGCGGCCGGCGGCGTCGGGTATCCCGACCCTCTCCAGCAGATCGATAGCGCGGTTGCGAGCCTGCCGTCTCGATAGACCGAGATGGGTGCGGATCATGTCGATGAGCTGGGTTGAGATCCGCACTGTTGGATTGAGGGAACTCATGGGGTCCTGGGCAATGAACCCGATCTCGGCCCCTCGAATCCGTCGCAGCCGGCGCTGAGACTCTTGCAGGAGGCTGACCCTTCCGTCCGCTGTCTCGAGGGTCGCTGTGCCGTTGGATATCCGCGCCGGCGGCTCGGCGAGCAGCCGCAGCAGGGCTAGCATCGTCACAGATTTTCCGCTTCCGCTTTCGCCCACGATGGCCAGCGTCTCACCCTTGGCGACCGAGAACGTGACGCCGTTCACCGCATGCACGGTGCCTTCCGGGATGTCGAACCTGACCTCGAGGTTCTTCACGTCGATCAGTGCCGGCTCGTTCACTGTTTCACTCGTTGAGATCGGGGGTCGAGTGCGTCGCGCAACCAATCGCCGAGCAAGTTGAGCCCGAGTCCGGCAAAGACGATGGCGAACCCCGGCGCGAGCGAGATCCACGGACGAATCGTCAGCACGCCTCGACCGGCGTTGATCATGTTGCCCCAGCTCGGCGTGCTGGGCGGCACCGAAAGACCGAGGAATCCGAGGCCGGCCTCGTAGAGGATCATGGCCGACATCTCGAACGTGGCCAGCGTGGCCAGCGGGCCGACGAGGTTGGGCAACAGGTGCAGCCGTAGGATCTGGCCCTCCGGTACGCCGACGTTTCTCGCTGCCTCGATGAACGTGCTCTCCCGTAGCTTCAAGACCTCACCCCGCGTCACACGGGCAAACACCGGAATCGACGTGAAGCCGAAGATGAGAATCACGTTGAGCAGGCTTCGCCCAACGACGGCTGCGAAGAACACCACGAACAACAGGTAGGGCAGCGACAGGATCAGATTGATGAAACCGACGATCATGGCGTCGATCTTGCCGCCTCGGTAGCCGGCGATCAGACCGATCGCCATACCCAACGTGATGGCGATTCCAACGCCACCGAGAGCCACACCAAGCGAGACTCGGGTTCCGAAGATGATGCGGCTGAGAATGTCGCGTCCGAGGGTGTCGGTGCCGATCAGGTAGTCGTTGGAGCCACCATCGGACCAGAACGGCGGGGTATTGGCATCGCTCAGTGTCTGCTGGAGAGGATCATGGGGAGCGATCCATGGCGCGAACGTGGCGAGGATGAGCAACATGACGAAGACGAAGGCACCGAACATGCCGCCCTTGGACCGGCGAAGTAGCCGCAGGGCATCGCGAGCCCGGGCCCGGAGCCGCAGATCCTTTTCGGTGTCGACTTGATGGTGGGTTTCAATCTCCTCAGCAGAGAAATCCGCGCCTCTTGGAGTGGCGTGATCGGTCATGTGATCCCCTCTCCGCGTGGCTTCGGTATCGCCGCAGACGCATCGTCCGCGGCTGATCTACGCCGACCGGTCCCCGTCTGTCCCAACGTTCCCACTCTGATCCGCGGGTCGGCGACTGTGTACAGCACATCAGAAACAAGCGAGAAGAGGATGACGATGAGCGCACCGAAGAACGCTATGCCCTGTACGAGTTGGAAGTCGCGATTGCTCACGGCCTCGGCCAACAACCCTCCGGCGCCAGGCCACGCAAAAACAGCTTCGATATACAACGATCCACCCAGCAGCGCCCCGATCTGCAGGCTCATTACACTGATGAGAGGGATAAGCGCGTTGCGCAATATATAACGAATGTAGATGACTGGCGCTCTGAGGCCTTTGCTGCGAGCGATGCGCACGTACTCCTCATTGACGATCTCCAGCACCGACGATCTCGTGAACCGCAGAAACTGAGCCATCGGAAACAAGCCGAGAGCAACCGCCGGCAAGATTATCGACTTGTCAGGAATGGTGAGGAACCACATCGACATCGTGCTGCGCCCGAACGACGGCAACCATCCAAACTTGACGGCGAACACCACGATGAAGACCAACGACAGCCAGAAATTCGGGATCGTCTGGCCGAGCAGGCCGAACCCGCGCGCCGCACCATCCCAGCGGCCGCCCGCCTTGACGCCGGCCAGAATTCCGAGCGGTACTCCGACCGCGACCGCGAAGGCCATCGCCACGACGCCGAGCTCGATCGTCGCCGGCATCCGGTCGAAGATCACTTCTCGTACCGGGATCTTGTAACGAAGCGAGCTACCGAAGTCAAGGCGGGCCGAATCGCCCACGAAGTCGACAAACTGCTCAGCAACGGTCCGGTTCAAGCCGTGCGCCTCTCGTGCCGCTTCTCTTTGCTCCTGGGTTGCCTCCCGAGGAACGAGCAGGTTGGTCGGATCCCCTGACACCCTCAGCATCGAAAAGACGATCACCATCACGCCGAGCACCAGCAGCAGTGACTGACCTATGCGCCCGACCAAGTACTTAGTCACCGACTTCCCCCTCTGCTCGTGCCCGCTCTTTCGATTGGCAAGGGCCGAGGCGTAGTGCCTCGGCCCTGCCAATCGACTATTAGCTCAGTGATCGGCGTCGATCAGCCGGCCACGGCCAGGTCCCAAAGCCAGTACTCCTCGGCCGAGCGCGGCTTGTAGTTGGCGACCCGATCGCTGATTGCCTCGAACGAGAACGGCACGTAGAGATAGATGAACGGTGGGTCGTCGTACATCTGCTGCTGCAATTGCCGGTACAGATCCGCTCGGGCCTCGTCGTCGGGCGTCGCGAGTATCTGGACGAGGAAGTCATCAACCGTTGGGTCGGACCATGCTGAGTAGCTCGCATCGTTGCCGCCCATTGCTCCCTGCAGGCGATCCCATCCTTCAGGATTGGCGTTCGACCAGCTATCGCCGAAGAGCGGCGGCAGCTGCTTCTCTGACTCAAGGTCCCAGTATGCCCCGGACTCGATGATCTCAAGTGACGCGTTGACCCCTACGTCGCCGAGCTGCGCCGCGATGGCTTCGCACACCTGCGCGAAGTTGGTGTAGGCGCCCGATGGACACGCAAATCCAATATCGAACCCGTTGGCGAACCCAGCTTCGGTCAGCAGTTCCCGCGCCCGGTCAGGGTCGTAGGAATACGGTGTGAGCCCAGCGTTGTAGCCGAAATCTGCCGACGTCATGAGCCCAGTAGCTTGGCTGCCCTTGCCATTGAACAGAGCGCCGATGATGCCTTCGACGTCAACCGCATAGTTGAGGGCTTGGCGTACGAGAGGATCCGCTATTGGTGTGCCCACTCCGGAGGTGAGGTTATTGAATGCGATGTAGTACACGCGGTTGGTCGGGTACTCGATGACGTTGACCCCGTCGACACCCTCGAGCGATGCCGCTTCGTCGGGGCTGAGGCGGCTCACGATGTCGACTTCGCCTGTCTGGATCGCTGCAGCCCGCGTCGAGGACTCGGTGATCGGCCGGAAGATGAGCCGGTCAAGGTTGGGGTATCCCGTACGCCAGTAGTTCGGGTTCCGGTCCAACACAATGCGGTCGCCCTTGACCCATTCGGTCAGCATGAACGGACCGGTGCCTACCGGCGCCTGGCTGAAGCCCGTGAGCCCGACCTCGGTGTAATACTCAGGTGGGACAAAAGCCCACAAGGCAGCCGTGAGGCCGAGCAAAAGCGCATTGGGTTCCGGTGCGACGATTTCGACGGTGAATTCGTCGACCTTGTTCACCTCGGAGGCTCGCTCGTAGTAATTGAAGTACGCATTTTCCGGAGCTTTTTGCACCTCCCACGAGAACACCACGGAGTCCGCGTTGAAGGGTTCGCCGTTATGGAACACCACATCCTCACGCAACTTGAACGTGTACCTGAGGCCGTCGTCGGACACGGTCCACGACTCGGCAAGCGCCGGCTCAAACTCCAAGTCGTCATTTATCCACACCAACGGATCGAATATCTGCTGGGACACGTTTGATGCGTTGCGTTCGGCAGAATTCGCGTTATCGATTGCGTTCGGCTGCGTCGTGAGCGCGATTATCAACTCACCGCCGGCCGCGGGCTCCTGACCCTCTTCGGGCTCCTGACCCTCTTCGGGCTCCTGACCCTCTTCGGGCTCCTGACCCTCTTCGGCCTCCTGACCCTCTTCGGGCTCCTGACCCTCTTCGGGCTCCTGACCCTCTTCGGGCTCCTCCTCGACCACGAGACTCGTGCCAGGACCATCGCCGCTGTCGTCGCCACAAGCCGCAGCGATCAGAGCGAACACGCCCAGCAGCAACCACAATTTCCTCATTCTGGCTGTTCGTAGATATGTCATAAATTCCCCTCCTAGGTAAATTGTCACCTTCACAGCCGGAGTCCTGAGGCTGGACCCTTCGCCGATGGCCGCGATATCGAATCAACGCGTATCATGCCGAATCGCCAGCCGGCGGTCTACACGATCTGAGCGCCCTCCCTCAAGAGTCTAGCGGTGATTCCGTACCATGAATCGTGGGATGCTGCGCTTCGGGCGCTGCCGCGTCGTGCTGTTCAACCCTCTGACCTTGGGAAACGCCGATCTCGCTCGGGTTGATCGTCACACACCTGTAATAATCTTTTCCGGATTCGGGCCGAATCCATTCCACGGCCCAACAACTCCAACGCTCTAACCTTGGCGTTTGTTAATCCGCGCATACCCGACGAGGGCGGGGCTTGGTCGGTGCGCTTCGCGGCGCGAATTGCGCTCGATAACTGCTGACCTTGTGGTCTGAGACTAGCCGCAAGCCACTTGGGGGACGCTCGGACATCCACCGCGGCAGGGCATCCACGCCAGATATGTTCAAACATCATGTGGAAGGTGTTAACAACACCAGAGTACCGAACATGGTTTCGTGCCCTGCCGGGCAGGGACAAGGCACGCCTCGAACGAGCCCACGAACAGCTCGCATGATGGGCCCGCACTTGGGTTGACCCTACGCGGACACCGTCAAGGACTCCCGCCACGCCTACCTCAAAGAACTCCGAACACGCGGCTCCGTGCGAGCCTTCGACGCGTTCGATGAGCAACGCCGCGCCGTGCTGCTGTGCGGCGGAGACAAGGCCAAGGCCAAAAGAAGCGCCATGTGGTACAAGAAGATCGTGGATCGCGCCGACAGGCTCTTGGACCGGCACCCGCGGCAATGGCGGCCACTTGGGCTCTTCCGGGCATCTATGGTTGGCAACGATTCGCAACCCCCGGCTTCGTCAGCACCCTCCTGGGCGTGAGCCATCGCGCGGGCCGGACCTACACCCGGTAGAAGAGCTGAACGATGAAGTTCGGCCTGCCTGATGCCGAATGGCTCTTCGCCGAGGTGGACGAGGAGTACCGCCAAATGGAAGCCCACCACGCGGCTAGCCAAGCAGCCGACCACTTTCGCCGAGCCGGCCGCAGACCGAGACGCTGACGCACCCAGCGAACACCGACCGCCACCACCTGTGGGGAGTGGCAACGGAATTTCGAGCCATCCCCGCCGGTGCTGCCACCCCAATCCTGACACGTAAAGGGAATTTCAGTGATCGCCGTCGCAGCGGGCTACAGCTGGGACATTAACGACATCTTCCGACGGTTGGAACGGAACCGACCGGGACTTCCCGACGAACGAGGGCGAACTCCACCGGTGGATGCGACAGGTCGGCCATGATGGCCGGTTGTTGAAGTCAACATCCAACCGATGGAGGTTCTTAGTATGGCACAGCGGCTCAGTTGCGACGAACGCGCCTGGATCGAGGCGATGCGCGCCGCGGGGGTCAGGAAGCGTCCACCTCCTGGCGCGAAAGCACGATGAACCTCACCGGGGCACCCCACTCTGATCCTTGAGAGTTGCGTCGGGCTTGCCTCCGCAGAAATTACGAGCCAGGGACAGATTCGACGAAGAGCACCACGGTCATGGTTCCGCAGGCCAGGGCCGGACCGAAGGGAAAACTCCACGCCAGGAGTCTTGTGGGTCGACCCCCTTCAGCCTGCGGATCGGCTAGCACATCCCGATTCAACTTTCGCCTGAGAACACCAAGCAACAGACCTCCGAAAAGACCGAGAATGCTTGCCAGAAGCTGAGCCCAGAACACCAGGCGGACTACCAGTACCCAATCCGTCACAGAGTCCGAGTCTGAGCGCGTGATCCCCGCGGCCCAACCCAAGTTGAGTCCGAGCAGGAGTGACAACTTGACGTCGCCGAATCCCAGGCCCTGAGGCGAGATCAGATGCACCACCAGCAGGAAACCGAAATAGACGAACATGCCGACAATCCCATACCCGACAACACTCAGATCGCCGGTAGCAACCGCTCCACACAGCATCGCCGTCAATGACAGGCCCAAAGACCAGAAGACAAGCCGATCAGGAAGCCTGTAGCTGTACAGATCCACCACCGAAAGCGCCAACAACGCACCAACCAACACAAGCGGTGCAAGTGACTGCCAACCCCAACCGAAACGCAACACGACAACAACCCACAACGCAGAGGTTGCCGCCTCGACGCTGGGATACATCAACGAGATCTTCTTGGCGCAATACCGACATCGGCCGCTGAGCAACAACCACGACAACAACGGAATCGCCTCGTGGAGGGCCAGCCGGGCCTTGCACGAACCACACCGAAAGCGAAACGACAGTGCCTCGCTGCGAGCGATCCGCTCAGCCAACATTGTCACTACCCCGCCAGCGATCAACCCACCAGCGGACACAGCAACGATCAGCGCCGTAATCATGCTTCCGCCTCTCATTTGGTCCGTTTCGCGGCGTTTTCTTCGTTGGTAACGAACACCGTCGCTAGAGCAGCCGAACCTAACCGCGTCGCGACTTTCAACACAACAAGTTGCTGCTTCCCTGTCCCTGGCTATAGCAGGCGAGTTTTCAACGCTGACCTCATGGCATCTATGGGAGCGGGTTGCCCCGTCCAGTGGGTAATGGCAAACCCAGCCTGGTGAACCAACATTGAAAGACCGTTGTAAGAGCGGATCCCCGCGGCACGCGCAGCCGCCAACCAGACGGTCTCAGACGGGTTGTAGACAATGTCAACCACGATTTGACCCCGGTGCAGCAACGCTGGGTCACACGGCATGGCGCTATCGGGTGCCATGCCGACCGTTGTGGCGTTGACCACAATGTCGACGCTGGGTATATCCGCCTGCTGGGCCACCACACCAACCGAGCCGGCCAACCCCGCACAGACCTCAGCGCGCTGCGCAGTGCGGTTGACAACCAACACCCCGGCCGCCCCTGCATCAGCGCAGGCGACCGAGATTGCCCGGGCCGCGCCGCCGGCACCGAGAACCACGACCGTCTTTTCTCGAACCGTGGTGTCGGCATCTTCGAGCAAGCCCCCAAGGAATCCGTCCCCGTCGGTGTTTTCGGCACGAACCCGTCCGTCTGCGGAAGCCACGAGACAGTTCGCCGCGCCGAGAGCCGCGACCGCGTCTGACACCGAGTCCGCGGTTTGAGCCACCGCGTCCTTGTGCGGAGTTGTGACCGACAAGCCAACCAATCCAAGGGTTCGCATCGCTGCAACTGCTTCGGAACCCTTGCCCGCGCTGACGGGAAAGGGCACTGACACCCAGTCAAGTCCAAGCGCGTCGTACGCCGCGTTGTGCAACGCCGGCGAAAGCGAGTGGGTCACCGGATCGCCGATCACACCCGTCACTCTGGTAGCGCCCGATACCTGACTCATCCGCAATACCCAAGTTGGCGACAAACGGCCACTGCCGCGTTGTGGTCGTTGATATTGGTGGTGAACGTGTGAGCACCGTCTACTCCACCGTGGTCGGTCCGAGCCCAAAACAGCAGCTCGGGGCTGGGATCCGGTTGCAGTGCCGCGCGCAGCGCCGCCTCACCTGGAGCGGCGATCGGAGTCGGAGGAATCCCGGTGTTGAGACGGGTGTTGTAGGGCGAGTCGACGAGAAGGTCCGATGCGGTCAAACCTTCAGTGAACGACTTGTTGAGCGCGAAATAGACACTGGCGTCAACACCGAGAGGTTCGCCCCGCAACAAACGGTTGTACATGACCCTCGCCATTTGGGGACGATCAACATCTACCCTCGCCTCTTCTTCAATCAACGATGCAATGGTGATGATCTGGTAGTCGGTCAGCCCGAGTTGCTCTATCACCGGATCTTTTCCAACCTCATCGAGAAGGGCGCTGAAACGCTGGTCGAAGGTGTTGCTCATTCGCTGAATAAACCTAGCCTCGTCCCTCAGGTCGTCTTCGGCAACATCGTAAGTGGCAGGGAAAAGCAAGCCCTCGAACCACGAGTATTGACCGATGTCTTCGGGGAGATAATTCGAAACGTAGGCCGGGTTGTTGAGCGCTACCACGATCTGTTCACGATCGAACTGGGGGTTTGCCTCAATCATCCGGTCAATGATCTCCACAACCCTCAAACCCTCAGGAATCGTGAAGTTCTCATACACCTCAGGAATCGGACCGCTGATGAGAATGTTGTTCACATCGGCGTACGGCATGTTTTCAAAGAGTGCGTATTCGCCTATCTCAAACGAAGAGTCAATGTCGCATCGCAAAAAACCCGAAATGGTGATCTCCCCACCATTGGGGCCGTCGCAGCGAAGCCAATAGCGAAAGGCCGTGGCGTTACCGATCACCCCAGCGTTGTCAAGGTTGGTGGCTATCTGGTTGACCGCTTCACCATTTCCGATCGTGAAAATCACGGGTTCGCCGATGGGTCCCGACGGAACGATCTGACCGTCAATCCAATCGTAGATTCGCCCACGAATCGTCGTGAGCAGAAAGAAAATGATCACGGCAACGCCGAGCAGGCGCAAGAACCCACCCCAGTGACTCCGGTAGTGAACCCAATTCCGATCCTCGGCGTCGTATCGGGGATCCACAAGCGGGTCAGCCTCGGGTTCATCTTCGAAGACATACTCCGTGCCATCGGCGTCAAAGCCCGCTGACAGCTCCACCGCCGGTGGCGCTTCATAATCCGGTAACGCGAATGGGATTTCTCTGCCTTCAGCGCGCATTTCCCATTCGTCTTCATAGCCCTGCGGCACTGCGCTTCGGGGCACCACGCCGGCACCAACCAGAGCGCGATCATCCAACCGAGAACCTTCGATTCCCGCCGATTGAGCGATTCGTTCCGATTGAGCTTCGACGGGGATTTGCTTGATCCGACCGAGCAGAAAAGCAAGATAGTCGGTACGGACTTGACGAGGATCTTTTTCAGGCACGAGGCATTCCGGCGTCAAGCCACGACTGCAACATCACTGCCGCGGCGACCTTGTCAACGACACGACGGCGGGCGTCGGCTTTCATCTCTTGTTGCATGAGAACGCGCTCCGCAGAAACCGTGGTCAGGCGTTCATCGTAGGCAACCACTTCAAGACCGAGAGTTTCGCCGAGTGCCGTCGCCTCGCGCAGATACTTTTTGGCCGCAGGTCCGAGCGATCCATCCATGTTGTACGGCACGCCCACTACAACGATCTCGGCTTCCCACTCGGTAGCCAAAGCAGCCAGTTCACGATGTTCACGCTGCCGATCTCCTTGCCGTTTCACCACCTCGATTGGTGTCGCCACCGAACCTCGGGAGTCGCTCACAGCTACACCTATTCGTTTCGAGCCGAGATCAATCCCGAGGGCTCGCATGTCAGTTGCGGTTGGCCGCGGCGCGGACCTCGTCGAGAGCGTCGTCTAGCGCCTCGGCATTGGATCCCCCGGCCACCGCAAATTCGTCACCGGGTTTGCCTCCGCCACCCACGGTTTTCTTGGCATCTTCGATCAGCACGCCAGCGTTGAAACCGCCCTGAGGGGTGACCGCTGATACCAGAGCCACACCACCACTGTCGAGCGCCGCTCCCAGCACCACAGCATCAATTCCGTCGTGACCACGGACCGACACGGCTAAATCGCGAAGCCCGTTGCGGTCCAGCCCGTCCACCCGCGCAACCACCACACCGTCAACGGCCTGACTGGCCAGTGTCGGTGCTTGGCCGATCGCCATCTTCTGTTTGAGTGCAGCAACTTCATGGCGCAGAGACTTGGCTTCGGTCGTGAGCCGCTCGACACCGTCTAGCAGGTCATTGGCTGGAACACCCAGAGTCTTAGCGGCCGCGGTGGCACTGTTGCCAACCGAGCGGAAGGAGTCGATCGTGGCCTGACCAGTCAGCGCCTCAACACGACGAATGTTGCTACCAATCGAGCCTTCCGAGACGATTCGTACCGGCCCAATATCACCCAGAGCGCGTACGTGAGTCCCGCCGCAAAGTTCTGTTGAGTGAGGGCCGGCCTGCAGCACTCGCACCACATCGCCGTACTTGTCGCCAAAAAAGGCGATCGCCCCGAGACGTTGAGCCTCGTCCATCGTCGTCTCGAAATGTTCACAGGCAGGGTTGGCGAGCACCTCTGCGTTGACGAAGTCTTCGATTTCTGTGATCTGGCCCGCAGTCAACGCCTCGTAGTGGCTGAAGTCGAAACGCAGCCGATCAGGACCAACATAGGACCCTTGCTGCTTAACGTGTTCGCCAACGATCATACGCAACGCTGAGTGCAGCAGGTGAGTGGCCGTGTGGTTGCGGCGAATCAATTCTCTGCGCTCGTTGTCGATCGCAGCCTTTGCCGTTTGGCCCACTGCCACGTCGCCGATCACAGACTCGATCGCATGCACGACGAGTCCGGGCACGCCGTAACGGGTGTCCCCGACAGCAATCACGCCGGTGTCGGTGCGAATCGTCCCAGTGTCGCCGATCTGACCACCGGATTCGGCGTAGAAAGGCGTGCGGTCGAGCACCACAATCTCGTTGTCTAGATGGACGATCTCCGCGACCGTCTCTATCTCGTCACGGCCCGTGAACTCGGTCTCGCCGTGTTTCTCAACCAACTGAACGAGGGTGCCAGTGTCGTTGGCGGTCATTTCCCCGCGGGCATCTTTGGCGCGCTTCTGCTGCTCTGCCATGGCCACGCGGAAACCCTCAATGTCGACGGCAATGCCCCTCTCCTTGGTGATCTCCTCAGTGAGTTCTAGAGGGAAACCGTAGGTGTCGTGAAGTAGGAACGCGGTAGGACCGGGCAGCGAATCCGCGGTGCCAGCGCTATCAACTGCGGCCAACTTGGCAAGCTCAGCATCAAGGATGGCCTGACCCGTGCGCAGCGTCTCTCGGAATCGTCGTTCCTCGCGATCAATCACGTCGCGGATGAACTGATGGTTCTTGACCAGATCCGGGTAGTCAGCGCCCATCACTTCCACCACACGGTCAACCATTTGACCCATAACGGTGTCGTCCGCGCCGTCGGTTTCTTCGACACCGAGTATGTAGGAATGGCGCACCGCGCGGCGGAGGATGCGACGCAGCACGTAGCCGCGAGCCTCGTTCGACGGAAAGACACCATCGCTGACCAGCATTGACGTGCTGCGAGCATGGTCAGCCAGAATCCGCAACGAAACCAACTGCTCTTCTGACGCTTTGGAAGCATCGACCCCAGTGAGCTGCGCCGCGGTTTCCAACAACGATTGGAGTTCGTCGGTCTCCCACACCGAATCAACACCCTGAAGCACCGACACAGTGCGTTCCAAACCCATGCCAGTATCTATCGACGGCTTCGGCAAGGGAGTCTTGGAACCATCGGTCTGCTGGTCGAACTGCATGAAGACGAGGTTCCAGATCTCGATGTAGCGATCCTCGTCGCCGTGTTCGGGACCTCCGCCCGCCCCGAATTGAGGACCCTTGTCCCAAAAGATCTCAGAACACGGACCACATGGACCCGAAGCGCCCATCTTCCAGTAATTGTCCTCGTCGAGGCGCTGGAGCCGTTCGGCGGGAATCCCTACTTCATTCAGCCAAATCGCCGCGGCTTCGTCATCGCTGAGATGCACGGTGACCCACAGACGCTCCGGGTCCAGGCCCAGAACATCGACGACGAACTCCCACGCCCAGGCGATCGCCTCAGACTTGAAGTAGTCACCAAAACTAAAATTGCCCATCATCTCAAAGAAGGTGAAATGACGGCTGGTACGCCCTATCTCGTCAAGGTCGTTGTGTTTGCCGCCTGCTCTCACACATTTCTGAATCGTCACGGCCCGATCGAAGGGTGCGGCTTGTTCCCCGGTGAAGTAGGTCTTGAACGGAACCATTCCCGCCACGGTGAAAAGCAAGGTCGGGTCGTGGGGAATAAGGCTCGCGGACCGCTGGTGGCTATGGCCGCGCTCAGAGAAGAAAGACGTGAAAGCACGGCGAACTTCGTTGGCTTGCATGAACGGCGAAGTCTATCGTCGCCAGTAAGCCACCTAGAGCGGAATTCGCTCAGTGTCGGACACGTGCTGGGCGGTGACGGTGAGCTTGGTTGTCCGCAGCGAACTCCGAGCGTAAATCCTGCTCTTCTTGGCGCATCGTCTCGCCGCCCTGCTGCGCCGCGTCGCGCAGATCCAATATCAGATCTCGGGTTCGGGCAGCGACCCGTTTGCCGGCGCCCGCTACATCTTGTCGGACCTGTTCGGGGGTGTAACGCTCCACCGCCCGACGAAGCCGTTTCTGAAGATAAACGGAACTACCGACACCGAGAGTGAAGCCGGTGGCAGCCCAAAATGTGCGTTTCATCGAACCCTCGACTTTCTCGACCGTCTTGCGACTCGTGAACTTTTTGAGCCTTTCGAGTTGCGCGAGCTGTGCGCTGTGCTTGCTTTTAGCGCAGGGCTTGCCTTTCGAGCAGGGATTGCTTTTCGAGAACGTCCCCTCCGCAGCGTCATCGTGGCTCTACCCGCGCCTTTCATTATTGCCGCTGTCTTGATCAGTGGAGGCGTGAAGACTCTCTGGGTCAGACGCGAGGCGACATCCGCGGTTGCGACGACCCGCTCGACCCGACCGATCACCTCATCGACCCGTTCGAGTTCGTCACCTGCTTTGGTGACCGTGGTGCGCAGATCATCAAACATGGGAAGGCTCTCGCCTCGCAGTTCGTCGATGGTCTCGCGGAGTTGGCGCAAGGTCGCAACCAGTGCCTGCACGGCCAATACCAGAATCACCACCACGACGAGACAAACAATCGTGACCACAACCGCGGCTAGGTCGACAGCGCTCATAGCTCTCCCATCTTGCCTGTGACCTGCTCGCAATCTCTAGCGAAGACGCTCCACACGCCCGACACCTTAGTGCCGTGTCGTGGCTTGGCGAACCAAGACGCGAGATACCTACTCGGACCATAGTTTGATTGTATATTATTTCAATATTTTTTATCATTTTCACTGTATTGTCATAGCCATTTGATACTATGAAAACTAATGAAATCTACAGTCGTAACCCAACCAAAACCGAGTACCGAAGACTCGTTTCATGTTGTCGAACTCGACGATGCAGGTGACGCTTTAGAGATAGCAGCCAAGCTCGAATATGGTGGTTTGCCTGGTACTGTATTGGCTGATTCAACAGTGCGTGTCGCGGAGTTGAAAGCACAACTAGCGGCGTTGGAATCTGAGATCGTTGCCGCTTATGACGCCTCGGGTGATTGGGAGGTTTCGGGTTACCGAACCGTTGGCGCAGCGTTGTCGCACCGTGCTCGAGTACGGCGCGCCGAAGCCAACCAGACGGTTCATCTGGCGCGTTCGCTCAAGGCAATGCCTGTCGTGTCTGACGCGCTCAGCAGCGGTGAGATCGGTCTCTGTCACGCACGTCGGCTGGCCAAAGCCTCCACACGCGACGGCTTCAGCGATGTTGAAGCGTTGTTGTGTGACCATGCCCGCGGACTCAGCTACACGGCTTTTGACAAAGTAGTGTCATATTGGGAACACCTCGTCGACACCAACGCAGCCGAACATGACGCGACGTTCAAAGAGCAACGCCGCGAGTTTCATGCATCGATGACATTCAACGGGATGGGACGCCTCGACGGATGGCTCGACCCGATCAGCTTCGAGGAGTTCCGCAACGCTTTGGACCGCATCGAAGCCGAACTGTTCAACAACGACCTACGAGACGCACAAGCCGACCACGTCGACAAACACGCCGCTGAACTATGGCGCACACCTGCACAAAGACGCGCTGATGCCCTAGTCGAGATGGCGCGGCGCGCCACCGCAGTGCCCGAAGACGCAAAGACCCCTGAACCGTTAGTAATCATCCACATGGACAAACCAACCTTCGAAACCGGCCTCAACCAAACCCTCGGCCTAACCCTGTTCACCAACACATCACCACCCAACCAACCCCCACCACCCGAAACCAACAGCGGTGACATGTCGACCAGCAGACCCAGCGAAACCAACAACGGTGACATGTCGACCGGCAAACTCTGCGAAACAGACAGCGGGACGGTCATCACCCCAACCCAAGGCGTTGAACAAGCCCTCAAAGGCCACATCCGCCGCCTCGTCTACCAATCACCAGGCGTGATCTTAGACTACGGCCGCTCCACCCGACTCTTCACCGGAGCGCTACGCCAAGCCATACAAGCCCGAGACCGCACCTGCCGCCATCCCGGCTGCGACCTACCAGCCCGACAATGCGAAATCGACCACATCACCGAATGGCAACACGGCGGCACCACCACCCACACCAACGCCGCCACCCGCTGCTCCTACCACCACCGCCACCACAAACCCCCCATATAAAGTTCGGACCCACACCAGAATCACTACATGACCATGGCTGAGGCGGTCACGATCTTGTAGTGTGCCTTTGGTCAGTTGCTTGAGTTTCGGCTTGAGCCGTCTCGATCGGAATGCTGTTGCTACGTCCTTGCTCCGTTAGGTCGCTTGTTGGTTGGTGTGGGTTGGTGGTGTGTTTGGCTGCGGGGTCGTTGACCGCGGCGTCGCCAGCGGCTGGTGTTGCCGGGTACGGAGATGTAGCCGACGATGAGTATTTCACCAAGCCCGTTCAATGGTCGGTCGACAATGACATCGCCGGGATCGACGGGGATTGTTTTTTGCCTGACGCCCCGGTGTCTCGCGGAGAGGCTGCGGTTTATATCTGGAACATGGAAGGCCAGCCGTCTGCGCCTTCGCATTCGTTTGTTGACGTAACCAACGAAAACCAAAACACGGCCGTGTCGTGGATGTCTAAAAACCAGATCACTACAGGTAGCACCCCGACGACGTTCGAGCCCGACACCGCCTTGACGCGGGCGCATCTCGTCACGTTTTTGCATCGGCTGATTGGTGAGCCTGAGGCGCCAGCGCATCCCTTTGTCGATGTGCATGCCTCTTGGCAGCAAAACAGTGTTTCTTGGGCGTCTCACACAGGGATCACCACCGGTACTTCGCCGACGACGTTCGAACCTGACAACACGTTGACACGGGCACATCTCGTCACGTTCCTGTGGCGTTACAAAGGCAAACCAGAAGTGACAGTCGACCCCGACACGCCACGTTGCGATCCATCAAGCACCGACGAAACAGACACCAACGAAACAGACACCAACGAAACAGACACCAACGAAGCAACGGACACCAACGAAGCAACGGACACCAACCGAGTGTTCACCGCGGTCTCCGTCGGCTCAGACCATTCGTGCGCAATAGACACCAACAACAAAATCGCATGCTGGGGACGAAATGACCATGGACAGGCTAATGCGCCACGCGGCGAGTTCACCATGGTCTCCGCCGGTCATGACCATTCGTGCGCGATACACACCAACGGCACGATCGAATGCTGGGGAGAAAACCATCTTGGCGAGACAGATGCGCCCGACGGCGAATTCTCCACGGTCTCCACAGCCAGTTTTCATTCATGCGGGATACGCACCAACCGCACAATCGAATGCTGGGGACAAAACTATGTTGGGAGCACTGATCCTCCTCCCGGCGAGTTCATCACGCTCTCTGCCGGTGGCAACAGTTCATGTGGAATACGCACCAACAACAAAACCGAATGCTGGGGCAGGAACAGTCACGGGCAGACTGATGCGCCAGACGGCAAATTCACCACAATCTCCGTCGGATCAGACCATTCATGCGCTGTAGACACCAACAACAAAATCGAATGCTGGGGCAGGAACAGTCACGGGCAGACTGATGCGCCAGACGGCGAGTTCATCACAGTCTCCGCTGGCAGCAACCATTCGTGCGGAGTCCGTACCAGCGGGACAATCGAATGCTGGGGTTGGAACCTCAGCGGGCAGACTGATGCGCCGGACGGCGAGTTCATCACAGTCTCCGCTGGCAGCAACCATTCGTGCGGAGTCCGTACCAGCGGGACAATCGAATGCTGGGGCCCCAACTACCACGGACAGGCTGATGTGCCAGACGGCGAGTTCATCACAGTCTCCGCTGGCAGCAACCATTCGTGCGGAGTCCGTACCAGCGGGACAATCGAATGCTGGGGTTGGAACCTCAGCGGGCAGACTGATGCGCCGGACGGCGAGTTCATCACAGTCTCCGCTGGCAGCAACCATTCGTGCGGAGTCCGTACCAGCGGGACAATCGAATGCTGGGGCCCCAACTACCACGGACAGGCTGATGTGCCAGACGGCGAGTTCATCACAGTCTCCGCTGGCAGCTACCATTCGTGCGGAGTCCGTACCGACAGGACAATCCAATGCTGGGGTTGGAACCTCAGCGGGCAGACTGATGCGCCGGACGGCGAGTTCATCACAGTCTCCGCTGGCTCAAACCATTCGTGCGGAGTCCGTACCAGCGGGACAATCGAATGCTGGGGTTGGGACAGTCATGGACTGTCCAGTGCGCCTGCGGGGGATTTCAGCACCGTTTCCGCTGGCTCAGGGCATTCGTGCGCGATAAGCACCAACAACAAAATCGAGTGCTGGGGCAGCAACTATTATGGACAGACCAGTGCGCCTGCGGGGGATTTCAGCACCGTTTCCGCTGGCTCAGAGCATTCGTGCGCGATAAGCACCAACAACAAAATCGAATGCTGGCAATATCACTGGAACGGGCGGTCTGATGCGCCAGACGGCGAGTTCACCATGGTCTCCGCCGGCGGCCACCATTCGTGCGGAGTTCGCACCGACGGCGCTATCGAGTGCTGGGGCGCCAACAGCAACGGTCGGGCTGATCCCCCGGTCAGCTACGAACCATCAGGCACAGCCCCAGAGGTGGTCACCGCGGTCCCTCCTGGCGATCACGACGTGATACAAGCGGTGTACGTAGTTCCGTCCGATAAGAGCCCGCTGGAAGGCCAGGACGCGGCGATCGCCCACGAGATCGGCGAGGTGCAGTCGTGGTTCGATGCCCAGACCGATGGCGCACATCCGGTGTTCGCCCGTGATGGGGACTCGATCTTGGTGACGACGGTCCAACTGTCCGGGTCGCTCGAGGAATTCGACACGGTCGCGCGGATACTAGACGAAATCCGCGCGACCGCGGATCAGCCCCTCTTACTGGTCGTGGAGGGCCGGTTGGACAAAGAGATTGACGCATGTGGCTGGACTGCCGGAACGGTGGTCGTGATTCCGATAGACAACTGCTCAAGCAGGCCATTGCGCGGTTCCGGATGGCCCTTGGGGGGGACATATCTGATCGCGCACGAACTAACCCACTTACTCGGCGCTGTTCCCTCCTGCGCCCCGAACTACGACGGCACCTCACACGTCGACGACGACAGGCGAGACATCCTATATTTGGGTGCCGGGGGGCGTGACTGGGACAACCTCGTGC
Source organism: Candidatus Aldehydirespiratoraceae bacterium (assembly GCA_965249055.1). Taxonomy (GTDB): domain Bacteria; phylum Actinomycetota; class Acidimicrobiia; order Acidimicrobiales; family Aldehydirespiratoraceae; genus VXYK01. Next base: position 3,026,350 of record CBDFKX010000002.1, read on the forward strand.
TCGATTCCGGCAACGACGACTACTACAACCATGGGCGCGACGACTGCTTCGACATCGCCGACAGTCCTCTGCTCGGCAGTGACTGACCGGTCCGCGCGAGGAACGTTTCGCTAAGGACTCTCGGAGTGATCGTCGGGTTCTGACTGGTGGCCGGGCCAGAACTCTCTGAGGCGGGCCTCGCGGCCGTGGTTCGTCGGTCTGTAGAACACCAGATCCGCAACTTCTGAGGGTCTGTAGTCCTGGGGCACCCAGCCGGAGGGATCGTCGTGGGGGTAGAGGTAACCGTCGCCATGGCCGAGGCTGGCGGCGCCCGAATAATGGGCGTCTCGTAGATGGACCGGAACCTCACCAGTCCCCGACCGTCTCGCAGCCTCACGGGCGGCACCCAAAGCGGTAGTCACCCGGTTCGATTTCGGGGCAGTGGCCAGATGCACCACAGCATGAGCCAGGTTGAGTTGGGCTTCTGGCAAGCCGACAAACTCAACTGCGTGGGCCGCCGCGTTGGCGATGAGCAGCGATTGTGGGTCGGCCATGCCGATGTCCTCAGATGCCAGGATCACCAGCCGCCGTGCAATGAACCGGGCATCCTCCCCCGCTTCGAGCATGCGAGCAAGCCAATACAGCCCAGAATCGGCATCGCTCCCCCGAATCGACTTGATGAAGGCGCTGATCACGTCGTAGTGCCCGTCACGGCCATAGCGCACCGCCTTGGCGTCAACCGCGGCCTCGGCGTCGGCGAGCACAACATGGATGGGACGACCACGATCAGCTGCCAGCGCGACTGCCACTTCGACACCGGTCAGCGCGTGGCGACCATCGCCGCCGCTACGGGCCGCAAGATGGGCGACGGCCTCTTCATCAGCAGTCGCTGACTCGATCTCAAGTCCTCGTCTGATGAGTTCTGCGACAGCCGGCTCGTCCAACGCATGCAGCCGGAACAGAGTCGATCTCGACATGAGGGGCGGGTTGACCTCGAAATGGGGATTCTCGGTGGTGGCCCCGATCAGCACAATCAGCCCTTCTTCGACCGCTGGCAACAGCGTGTCCTGTTGGGCTTTGTTGAAGCGGTGGACCTCGTCAAGGAACAGAATCGTTCCCATCTGCTGTTCACCGAGCCGCTGGCGAGCCCCAGCAATAATCTCACGGACATCCTTGACCGAGGCCGCCACTGCCGAAAGTTCCTCAAAACGCTTGTTTGTGCTAGTCGCCACCAGACGAGCGAGCGAGGTCTTGCCGGTTCCCGGAGGTCCCCAAAGGATGACCGACGAAAGCCGGTCAGTCTCGATCAAAGCCCGTAACGGACGACCAGGAGCCAGCAAATGTTCTTGGCCGACGACATCGTCAAGGTTGCGGGGTCGCAGCCGGGCCGCCAGCGGCGAACGACTCCTCAGATGCTCTCGGGCCGCCTCAGAGAACAGGTCGCCGCTCACCGCGGGACGCGCAGGCCCAGCTCGGCGAGATGAGCGCTGTCGATCGGAGACGGGGCGTTGGTCAAAGGATCCGCTCCTGACTGGGTTTTGGGGAAGGCGATCACCTCACGGATGTTGGCTTCGCCTGCCAGTAGTGCCGTCAAGCGGTCGATGCCGAAAGCGAAACCGGCGTGAGGCGGCGCGCCGTAGCCGAAGGCGTCGAGCAGGAAGCCGAACTTCCGTTGCGCGTCGGCGGGTTCGATTCCCAAACAGGCGAATATCTGGTTCTGGATGTCCCGGCGATGGATCCGCACGCTCCCCGATCCGAGTTCCCAACCGTTGAGCACCAGGTCATAGGCTTGCGAACGGACGTCCAGCAGCGCTTCGCCACCCTTGGCAAGCAATTCCAAGTCGTCGGGATGGGGCATGGTGAACGGGTGATGGGCCGGGATCGGGGAACCGTCGGCACCGAACCCCTCAAAGAGCGGGAAATCGACGACCCACAAGTAGTGCAAGCCACCTTCGTTGACTGGAGGCCGACCAAGCTCGAGTCGCAACAGCCCCAGCACATGACGAACGAGGCGACGCTCATCAGCGACGAGGAACACCATGTCACCCACGCTCGCCTCCAGCGCGGAAATGACTGCGACCGACTCTTCGGCACTCAAGAATTTGGCAACACCAGCATCAAGGACCGGCGAACCGTCACGCTCAGCGACCTTCATCCAGGCCAGGCCCTTGGCCCCCCAACGCTGGCAGGTCTCAACCAGAGCGTCGATTTGGTTGCGGCTGAGCGCATCGATGCCTCCCGGCATACAGATCCCCTTCACACACCGAGCCTGGAAGACACGGGCTTGGGTGCTTTCAAAGATGGGGGTGAGTTCGACGAGTTCCATCCCGAAACGAACATCGGGTTTATCGGAGCCATAACGCTCCATGGCGTCAAGCCAACTAATGCGGGGAAAGTCGGCCGGCCGGACGCCCGTTACCGCTTCGGTTGCCTCGGCAATGGCATGGGAGATGAACTCGAAAACATCATTTTGGCCGACAAAGCTCGCTTCGGCGTCGAGTTGCATGAATTCGAACTGACGGTCAGCACGAAGATCTTCATCGCGCAAACAACGAGCGATCTGGTAATAGCGATCGATACCGCCAACCATGCAGAGTTGCTTAAAAAGCTGGGGACTCTGTGGAAGCGCATAAAAACTCCCGGGTTCCTTGCGCGACGGAACCACGAAATCGCGCGCACCTTCTGGTGTTGACGCCATCAACATCGGTGTCTCGACCTCAACAAACCCTTGAGATTCCATGCCGCGGCGAATAGCGCTGTTCACTTGAGAACGGATCCGCAAATTGCGCTGCATACGAGCCTTGCGCAGATCGACGTATCGATGACGAAGCCGGATTGTCTCATCGACCTCGGTGCGCTCATCAAGCGGGAACGGTGGTGGCTCAGCCACCGACAGCACCTCGACACTGGAGATCTCGATCTCGATTTCTCCAGTAGTGAGGTCTGGATTCGCGGTGTCTTCGGGACGCCTACGGACCTCGCCCGTCATTTGCACCACATATTCGCTGCGAAGATCGTGACTTCCGTCGACAACACACTGGACAACACCACTGTGATCACGCAGATCAATAAACACTAGGTGCTCGCCGTGCTTACGACGACGGTCGACCCACCCGCAAACAGTAACCACACTGCCGATATCAGAGGTGCCGACAAGGCCGCACATGTGAGTGCGCATCGAGGTTGAGAGATCCATCACCGTGTCCGTTTCTCAATCAATTCGTCAATGAGCAATTCCTGCGCGACTCGACGCTGGCTACTGTCGCCCATATCACGCAAAGTGACCTCGCCCGCAACGAGTTCATCTTCACCGATAATCACCGCGAAGTTTGCACCGGAACGGTCCGCCACCTTCATCTGGGCTTTCATAGATCGCCCTCCGTAACTTCGGTCCGCGGCGATACCGGCTTTGCGCAGAAGGTCACAGACCTTCAGCGCCTCTGTACCTCCAGTGACATCGACCAAAAACACTTCAACCGCGCTTTCAGAGGTCGCAAAAACCCCCTCCGTATCACAGGCCAACAGGATCCGGTCTACACCTAGGGCAAAGCCGATCCCGGGTGTGGGAGGACCGCCGAGATCTTCAACGAGACCGTCGTAACGACCACCACCACCGACCGCGTTCTGCGCGCCCGGCAATCCAACGGCAGCAAACTCGAAGGTGGTGCGCGTGTAGTAGTCGAGGCCCCGCACCAAACGGGGGGAGATTTCATATGCAATTCCAACTGCGTCGAGCCCTGCTCTCACGGCAGCGAAGTGCGCTGCAGATTCATCATCAAGGAAATCAACCATCACCGGAGCTTGGGCGACAACAGAGGAGTCCTGTTCACGTTTGGAGTCGAGCACCCGTAGAGGGTTGCGTTCCAATGTCACAAGCGTTTGAGTCGACAAACGTGATCGGTTCTTGTTCAGATAGTCGCTGAGCGCCTGCTCATAGGCCTGACGACTGCCAAGATCACCTGGGCTGCCAAGACTGTTGAGAGCCAATTCGACTCGGCGCAAACCCAGCGACTCAAAGAAGCGGGCACCCAAGACGATGACGTCAATATCTGCCTGGGGGTCATCGGTTCCGAGTACCTCCACACCGACCTGCGTGAACTGTCGATAACGACCTGCTTGGGGCTGCTCATAACGGAACTGGGGGCCCTCGTACCACACTTTCCAGGGTGGTGTGGGTCGGTGCTCGGCATAGGCCCGACAGATGCTCGCTGTTAATTCCGGGCGTAGCGCAAGTTGCTGGGGAGGATCTCCCTTGTCGAAGAAATCAAACATCTCTTTGGTGACCACATCGGTGGACTCACCAAGTCTCTTGAAAACTCCAAGATCCTCGAAGATTGGAGAGATGACTTCCCCAAATCCGCTGTGACCAGCCTGTAATGCGAACTCGTCGACGAGCGCGCGAAGACGCGTCGAGTCGGGTACAAAGATGTCGCGGGTGCCTTTGGGGGCACGAAACGTCGGCTCAGCCACAGCAAGTCAGGCTACCCGTGCGTTCCGGTAGTAGTCCGTCCGCTTGGAGCGGGTGTCGCTCTGGGAACAACACGGAATGCGTCGTATACAGCCTCGACCACCAGCAAGGAAGACAGCACCGAGTCGAGTTGGCTCAGATCGGCGAGTTCAAACTCAAACTGCATCTTGGCAATAGCATCATTGCCGGTTTCTGCTTCCACAGCGGTGACATTGAGGCCGTGAGAGGAAAGAACTCTCGACACATCAACCAACAACTCAGCGCGATCAAGAGCGTGAACTTCGATGGTTGTGGCGAAGTGGCCGTCGTGTTCGGCGTCCCACTCAACTTCGATGAGCCGATCAGGCTGACCTTCTTGCAAGGTGGTGGCGTTGAGGCAATCCGTGCGATGAACAGACACGCCGCGGCCTCGGGTCACAAACCCCACGATCTCGTCGGGGGGAATCGGAGAACAGCACCGCGAGATGCGAATCATGATGTCGTCGAGACCCTCCACATGCACTCCCGCCGATCCTGGAGCCCGGCGCTTGCCCTCCACTCGCCCACTGACGGTCGTCGGTAGACGAGGCTGTCCTTTTTCGGGGGCATCCTCGCCTCTCATCTCTCGGGCAAGGCGATCCGCGACCGTCCGGGCGGCCACATGCCCTTCCCCAATCGCCGCGAAGAGCAGATCCTCGTCGGAATAGTTCATCTGCTCAGCGACCTTAAGGAATACCTTTTCTTTAAGGATCCGTTGCGCTGGCAAGCCCTCCCGACGCAGTGCCTGGAGCAGATCGTCACGACCTTGCTCAATAGCGTCGGATCGACGCTCCCTGGTGTACCACTGCTTGATTCGGTTGGCGGCACGCCGACTCGCGACAAAGGTCAGCCAATCTCGACTGGGTCCCGCCCCCTCAACTTTAGAGGTGAAGATCTCAACGGAGTCACCGGACCCGAGTCGAGTATCAAGGGGCATCAGCCGACCATTGATCTTCGAACCGACACAGCTATGTCCAACATCGGTGTGAATCGCGTAGGCAAAATCGACCGGCGTTGCCCCCACCGGCAGTTCGATCACTTTCCCTTTGGGCGTGAAGACGTAAACCTCGTCCTGGTCGAGATCGAACTTCAGGTTGGACATGAACTCTGACGGATCAGAGGTTTCCGATTGCCACTCAACGATGCGGCTCAACCACGCCATCTCACTACCAGGCTCTTCGTTTTTGTAGTCCCAGTGGGCCGCAACGCCGAACTCTGCGCGCTGATGCATCTCTTTGGTGCGAATCTGAACCTCAATCGACTTGCCCTGCGGACCTACCACCGTTGTGTGCAACGACTGGTAGAGGTTGAATTTCGGCATCGCGATGTAGTCCTTGAATCGCCCCTGTACTGGCCGCCAGGTTGCATGTATCGAGCCCAGCGCCGCGTAGCAGTCCCGCACCGAATCGACGATCACCCGGATACCCACAAGATCGAAGATCTCTTCGAAAGTCCGGCCCTTGACCACCATCTTCTCGTAGATGGACCACAAGTGTTTGGGGCGACCATCGATCTCAGCCACAATCCCGAGTTCGGCTAGACGAGCTTGCACATTTCCGAGAACTTGAGCCAAGTACAGATCCCGCTCTGGAGCTCGCAACGCCAACATCTGGTCGATCTCTGCGTAACGCCGAGGATGAAGAGCTGCGAATGACAGATCCTCAAGCTGCTGCTTCAGATCGGCCATGCCGAGCCGGTGAGCCAGCGGTGCGTACACATCAAGGGTTTCGCGTGCGATTCGCTCCTGCTTGAACTCGGGCAGCGCCGCCACCGTTCTGAGGTTGTGGAGGCGATCGGCAAGCTTGATGATCAACACCCGCAAATCCGAGGCGATCGCGACAATCATTTTGCGCATGGTCGCAGCCTGTTGCTGCTCTTTGGTGTCGTACTTGACACGATCGAGCTTGGTTACACCATCGACAATGTCGGCGAGGTCAACACCGAATTCCTCTTCAAGCTGCCGCAAACCAACGGTTGTGTCTTCCACCGCGTCGTGAAGCAGAGCTCCTGCCACCGTTACATCGTCAATACCCTGGTGAGCGACGATGGTCGCAACAGCAACCGGGTGACGAATGTAGGGCTCTCCGGATTTTCGGTTCTGGCCTTCGTGGGCAGCATGAGCCAATTCGAAGGCTCGCTCAATCAAATCCGTGTCTGCTTTAGGGTGATGAGCGCGGTAAACACTCAGGAGTTGCGTGATCTCCGCAGAACTCGGACGATTAGCCGAACGGCGCCACGGCAAAACTCGAGTAACGGTTACCAACTCAGTTGCCTCCGAACACAACCACGGACTCAACCGTGAAATCACCTAAAAGGCTGCGACCCGACAAAAACTCCAACTCAATGAGTATCGAGAAACCAGCAACTGTGGCACCAGTAGCACCGATGAGCGTTGCTGCGGCAAGCGCAGTACCAGCCGTTGCCAGCACATCGTCAACCACCAGCACACGGTCGCCGGGTCCAGTTGCGTCTGTGTGAACCTCTATCGTGTCTGGGCCGTACTCCCGGTTGTAGTTCTGCGAGATGGCGTCAGAAGGCAACTTGCCCTGCTTGCGGATGGGCACGAACCCAACCGACAGGCGCTCGGCGATAGGTACACCGAAGATAAATCCGCGGGACTCAATACCGGCGACTTTGGTGATCTCTTTGCCTGGTTCTGCCGCTAGCCAAGGAGCCACCATGACATCAATCGCCGAGTTGAAGGCATCCGGATCCAACAGCAGGGGCGTGATGTCCTTGTAGACGATCCCAGGCTCAGGAAAGTCTTCAACGTCACGAATCAAGTCGCAGATGACATCCATACTTGTCACCGTAGCCGCCTCAGCGCTTCTTCTTTTTCTTCCTCGGTCGAGGGGGGGCATGGGCCGGACGCACACGATCGGCGGTAGGGCGGGTTTTGATTGCCCCGAGAGCGGCATCTTCTGAAGCAACCATGCGCGTGCCTTCTTTGCCCCCGGACCGCAACCACACCTTGCGGGCAAGCGCAACATGGTGCGCCTCGCGCTCTTTCATCTGAGCCACTAACGCAGAAGCCACAAAGATCGAAGAATACGAGCCCACGATGATGCCGATCAGCAACGCCAGCGCAAACTCCTGGAGGGTCAACGCGCCAAGGAAGAACGAACCCACGACCAGCATTGAGAGCACCGGTAGAACTGAAGTGATCGAGGTGTTGATTGATCGCATCAGCACCTGGTTGAGGGCCAGATTCATCATCTCGGTGTAGGTGTAGCGCTCGGTCGGACCCAACCTGCGCCCGATCTCGCGAACCTTGTCGTAGACAACAATCGTGTCGTAGAGCGAATAACCCATGATCGTCAAAAAGGCGATCACAGTTGCCGGGGTGACCTCGAACTGGAACAACGAATAAAGGCCGACCGAGATGATGATGTCGTGGGCGACCGCGACTAGCGCACCCACCGACATTCGCCACTCGAGCCGGATCGCGATGTAGAGGGCAATAATGATGAAGAACCAAACGAGGGCATTGCGGGCTTTGTTGGTTATCTGATCACCCCACGACGGGCCGACAGTAGTAACAGAGACTTCGCCGGTACCTACATCTGCTAGCACTGCTAGAGCTTGTGTGACTTCCGCGGTACCGCCGGCATCGTCTATATCTGCGCGGACACGAATGCTGTCGATACCGACAGTCTGGATCTTGCCTGCAGCCGCGCCAGTTCCGGCAAGGGCGTCTCGGGCCTCGGCGACCGAGGTATCGGGCGCGAGCACTTCCCAGGAAGTACCTCCCTCGAATTCAATTCCCAGGTTCAACCCCCGAAATGCCAGAGAACCCAAGCTCACCAGCACAAGCACGGCCGACCCGATCAGGGCTCTCTTCCATATCGCAGGAAAGTCGAACTGCTGCTCCCCGCGGTACAAACGGCCCACGATACTCATGAGGTCACCTGCGAGGTCTTGGCATCAACAAACGGGATACCGAATCGCTTCGGGTGACTACTCATTGATTCTCTGCGGGCCATTCCTCGAATGACCGGACCCATGAAGAAGTAGGTCGCTATCAGGTCGAGCACCGTGGCCAAGCCGAGGAACAGCGCGAAGCCCTTCACCTGGCCAACGGTCAGGAAGTACAGCACCAACGCGGCAATCAAGCTGGCCACATCGGCTTTGACAATCGTCGAGAAGGCGATTGGGAAAGCCCGTTCCACCGCCGAACGCACCGTCCGACCAGCGCGAACATCTTCCTTCAAGTGTTCGAAATAGACGACGTTCGAGTCAACCGAAACGCCGATCGACACAATCAACCCGGTAACTCCAGCCAGCGTCAGCGCCAATCCCTGTGATTCACCGAGCCAGGAAATCATGGTCCACAGCATCGCTCCCGAAATTGCCAGGCTGGAGATGGCGACCACGCCCAAGAACCGGTAGTAGACAAGCAGGTACAGCGAGACCAGCGCCAAGCCGATGATTCCGGCGACGATGCCGGCGTCAAGGGCGTCTTCGCCCAGGGTTGACGAGACAATCCGGCTTTCCTGGGGGGTCAATTCGACAGGAAGCGAACCAAACCTCAACACCAATGCCAAGTCTTTGGCTACTTGCTCGGTCATAGCGCCACCAGAGATCACGACCTCGCCGCGGTCAAAATTGGAGATGCCAACGGTCGGCGCGCTTTCCACGATCCCGTCGATCTCCACGGCAACTCGACCAACGGGAAGCCCCGTCCTGGGCGAGGTGCCGGTCGGAGGGCATACTTCGGTACCGCTGGCGCACTGCGCGGCGAGGGCGTTGAAATCGTCGATCCCCGGCGACCCGGACCTGAAGGAGATATTGACGACCCATTCAATCTGCAGTCGTGCCGCAGCGGTGTCGAGAACTTCACCGGTCAGGCGGGCACCGGGGTTTTCCTGCTGATCCACGAGCAGCGGCGCGGGACCGAGCAGGTAACGAACAACCGGACCACCTCGGTCGACTGCGACCATGCATTCATCGGAATCCGCGTTGGGAGTCGGGTCGTGATACAACCCCGCCAAGGCTTCCTCGTCACCAGCTGATTCCGGCGCACACAAAGCGATGCTCTGAGACACAAAGTCCTCGTCGCCAAAAACCTCTTGATACAGCGGGCGGAAACGAAGCTCCGCGGTCTGGCCTACGAGTTCAATGGCCCGCTGCTGATCTTCGACACCGGGAATCTGGACCAAGATTGTCGAGCCTTGACGACTTATCTCCGGCTCGCGCACACCGAGACCATCGACTCGGTTGCGGATGATGTCCACCGCCTGGTCAAGCACTTCGTCAGAAATCTCAGAGCCGTCCTCGTTGGGTTCGGGCTCAAGCACCACCGAGGCTCCGCCCTGGAGGTCAAGCCCTAGCAACGGTTCGTTTCCGGACGTGATCGTGTAGACAACACCCGCAAGGGCGATGACTATGATGCCGATAGCGAAAGTGAGTTGCCGACGCATCTACTGGGCGTCAGTTGGAACCGTCGGTGTCATCAGCGGCATCGATAGCGTCGTCTGCTGAATCGTCGGTTTGAGAAACAACCTGGACGATCGACGATTTTTGGACCTTCAGCTCGACCTCTGGTGCCACTTCGAGCCAGATGACACCGTCTTCAACCTCGGCTACCGCACCGTAGATACCGGCGCTGGTGAGAACCTCGTCTCCCTCGTTCAGCGAGCTGAGGAGCTGACGATGGGTCTTCATCTTGCGCCGCTGTGGGGCGATCATGAAGAAGTAGAGAAAGCCGACAATTAAGGCGGGAAAGAGAAGGGATTCCATGCGAACATCCGAAAGTCTTGGGCGAACTGACGCAAGGCTATCGCCCCCAAGCGTCATGAACGCGGTACCGAAAGATCTCAAAGTTCCCAGCGCTGATCGCAAGCGACATTTGGTCCATGAATCTAAGCAACCAGGCCAGATTGTGCAGCGTCAATATCCGGGCCGCGGTGGGTTCCTTGGTCGCCAACAAGTGCCGCAAATAACCGCGGGACCAGCGATTGGCGGGACTCTTTTGCCAGGACCCGTCGAGCGGTTCGTCGCTGTCGGCGAATTCCGCACGGCGTAGATTGTACTTGCCTTCATCGGTGAGGACCGTGCCGTGACGGGCAAGGCGTGTGGGAAGAACGCAGTCAAACATGTCAACGCCCCGCGCCACAGATTCGACGATCCCGATCGGATCCCCGAGGCCCATGAAATAGCGCGGCTGATCGCTCGGCAGCAGACCGATGCAGGCGTCGAGGCCCCCCAGCATCTGCTCCCGGTCCTCCCCTACCGACAGCCCTCCGACCGCGTAACCGTCGAAGTCGATAGCGACGGTCCGTTCAGCAGACTCAACCCGTAACGCTTCGTCAGCTCCACCCTGGACTATCCCAAACTGGCTCTGATGCTGCGCTGCAAACGGATGCTCCAAGAAAGCCCGGCGTCCCCTACCCGCCCAGAGCGCGGTGCGCTCAACTGCCGAACGCAAGACCTCGTGCCCGGCGACTGCGGAGGGGCACACGTCGAGCACCATCTGGATGTCCGCCCCGATAAGAGCCTGCACAGCGACAGCTTTCTCAGGCGTCAGCCGGTGTTCGGAACCGTCGTAAACCGATTTGAAAGTGGCTCCATCGTCGTCTATCCGAGGCTTCAGAGAAAAGATCTGGTAGCCGCCCGAGTCCGTCAGAACATGGTTGTTGAAATCAACGAAACTATGTATCCCGCCCAACTCAGAGACGATCTCGGCACCGGGTCGCAGCATCAGGTGGTAAGTGTTGGCCAAAATCACCTCAGCTCCGAGAGCCTCCAAGTCATCCGATGCCAAATGGCGAACCGCGCCCCGCGTTCCCACCGGCATGAACCGCGGCGTCGTGAATTGTCCCCGGGCCGTTGTGACGACACCCGTTCGGGCTGCTCCGTCACGTGCGGTCTGAACAAAAGTTGTCCTCACACAGTCAGACTACGCGCGGCGTTCGCTGAGCATGGCGTCGCCGAAACTCAAAAACCGGTAGTCCTGTGCTAGCGCCTCGGCATAAATGTCTCGCCAACGGGGGCCGACGAAGGCGTCGATCATGCACAGCAAGGTTGACGCCGGGAGATGGAAATTGGTCATCATCACGTCAACCAACGACCAGTCGAAGGGACGTCGAATAAACAGGTTGCTGCGGCCCTCGAACTGACCGCCGTGGCCCCAGGTTTCGAGCGCTCTGGCTGTGGTGGTGCCGATGGCTACAATCCGTTCGGCTGAGGAGATCAGTTGTTGGGTGGCCGCAGGAATCGAGTACCACTCGCTGTGCATCACATGGTCGTCGAGACGGTCGACCGCCATGGGCCTGAAGGTGTCAAGACCGACGGCCAACTCGACCGTTCCAACATGCACCCCTTTCGCTTGCAAACCCGCGAACACATCCTCGGTCAGGTGCAGGCCGGCGGTAGGCGCAGCGGCCGATAACGGACGTTTCCCAAACACGGTTTGATAGCGCTCAGGGTCCGATATCTGCTGTTCGATATATGGAGGCAACGGTGGCAACCCGACTTCGTCCAACACATCAAGGAGTCGGCGATTGCCCACCTCTGGTTTGACAATGCGCCGTCCCTCGCCGAGATCTTCCCCAATCACCACCGCCATCGAATCGTTTCGCACGATCGAACCCGCCTTGAGCTTGCGTGAGGGCCTTACCAGCGCCTCCCAGCGCTGGTCATCCAACTGCTCCAACAACAGCACTTCCGCAGCGCCACCGGTGGACCGGCGAAGAGGAATACGGGCCTGAAGCACTCGGGTGTTGTTGACCACGACGAGATCACCTTTGCGAAGAAGCTCCGGCAACGCCGTGACACGGCTATGGCGGATCTCAGTGCCGCAATCAACCAGCAAACGCGCCTCGTCGCGCCGCTCAAGCGGTGTTTGAGCTATCGAGGTGACTGGCAGTTCATAGCGGATGTCATCGAGGGTCTGCGGTGGGGGGTCCACTAGGCCGACAAGTCGGTTTCGGGGTCGTCGAACAACCCGGGCACCGGTGGCGGGCCGACCGCCGGGACAGCCATTTTCAGATGCTCGAAAGCGGCCGGAGTGGCGACGCGGCCACGCGGAGTGCGCATTAGCAGCCCCTGTTGGATGAGATAGGGCTCGTATACATCTTCGACGGTTTCGGACGGTTCGCTGACTGCAATAGCCAGCGTCGACAACCCAACGGGTCCGCCGTCGAACCGCCGACAGACCGCATCGAGCACGGCTCGACTGGCTTTGTCGAGACCGAGTTCATCAACACCGAAGAACCGCAAACCGTGAGCCGCTACGTCTGCATCGATATGTCCGTCACGTTCAACTTCTGAGTAATCGCGCACTTGACGCAACAACCGGTTGGCGATGCGGGGTGTTCCTCTGGCACGGCGCGCGATCTCCCATGCTCCATTCTCGGTGATATCGACACCGAAAATCTGAGCGGACCGCATGGTAATGGACTGGAGATCGTCAACGTCGTAGAAATCAAGGCGTGCGACCAAGCCGAATCGGTCCCGCAGCGGCCCCGTGATCAAGCCGGTACGGGTGGTGGCACCCACTAAGGTGAAGGGGGCCAACTCTAAAGGAATCGAACGGGCGGCCGGGCCTTTGCCCAAGACAATGTTGATCCTGAAGTCTTCCATCGCCGGGTACAGGACTTCCTCAACTGGTCGCGGCAGACGATGGATCTCATCAATGAACAGAACATCTCCGTCTTCGAGCTTCGACAGAATCGAGGCGAGGTCACCGGATCGTTCCAACGCCGGGCCTGAAGTGACCAACAGATGCGACCCCATCTCGGCAGCAATAATGTGCGCCAAAGTAGTCTTGCCCAGCCCAGGCGGACCCGCGAACAACAGATGGTCGACTGCATCACGACGTTTTGAGGCAGCGCCGAGAATCACCCGCAGGTGACTTTTCAGTTCTGCTTGGCCGACGAACTCAGCAAGGGTCCGCGGCCGCAGTCCAGGCTCAGCGAGCAGTTCGGTATCGGTTTCTGTCTCGCTTGGCGAAAGCAGGTCTGCTTCGGATTCGGACTCGTTGAGGAGTTCCTCGCGCATCTACTCAATCTCCCGATGCCAGGCGACGTAGCGCGTCTTTCAATAGCCGGCTGGTATCACCTTCTGTGGGCATCTCTACCAGTACCGCGTGGATCTCTTCAGGGCCATAGCCGAGGCTCTCAAGCGCGGCTCTAACATCACTGTGGGTTCCCTGCGGGGTTGACGCATCCACTCCGTCTGCGAGGGCCCCGGCATAGCCACCACTGGGGAGGTCGAGCTTGCTTTTGAGTTCCATTACCAACCGAGCGGCTGTCTTGCGCCCTACCCCAGGCACTAGGCAAAGCGCAGCCAAGTCGTCTTGGGCTACTGCAACGCGCAAGGCAGCCGGACCATGAACCGACAAGATGGCAAGTCCCAGCGCAGGGCCGACCCCGTGAGCGCTGATCAGAGATTCAAAGATCCGGCGTTCGTCAATAGTCGCGAAGCCATAGAGGGTGTCGCTGTCTTCGCGCACTGCATGATGCGTATGCACAAAAACCTCGCTGCCCGCAGATCCCAAAGACACTGCGGTGGAGGGAGTCACCTGCACCCGGTAGCCCAGACCTCCGACCTCTATCAACAGTTCTGATTCCGAGGTTCGGTCGAGCAGTTGCCCCCTCACGGAACCGATCATCGCCGCGCTCCCTCGGCCCGGCGCGAGCCGATGTGAGCAGCATGACACAGCGCCACAGCGACAGCATCGGCGACATCTGCCGGCTTCAGGCGTTTCGGCAAACCCAACAAAGTCTGAACCATCTGGCCAACCTCTTCTTTATCGGCGCCTCCCCAACCAGCCACAGCCTGTTTGACCTCATTGGGCGAGTACTCAACTACCGAGCAACCCGCTGACACCGCTTCAACCATGATTATCCCGCTGACCATACCTACCGACATCGCGGTCAGGGCGTTCTGTTGAAACAACACGCGTTCTATAGCCACTACTTCGGGCTTGAGTTCACCAATCAGAGCCCGGATCTCTCGTTGAATCTCCGCTAGCCGCAAGGGACGCTCGACACCCGGATCTGTGCGAATCACACCTGCCGCGACTGCTCGGGGCTTGCGACCGTGTTCGACGCAGCCGTAACCACAGCGCGACAAACCAGGATCGATTCCTAGCACGAACATACGTACGACTCTAGTCGCCGTTGTCGACCTAGGCGCGGCATACGCCGACAGCTGCGTGCCGGCAAGACCGACCGCGGGACTCAGCCTGCTCGGACAGACTCCATGAGGTCCGCAGCAGCCTCTGAATTGTCCTGAACGTCCTGAACATCATCAAGGTCATCGAGCACATCAATCAGGTTCAGCAGCTTCTTGAGATCACCGACATCGGTCATCTCAACTGTCGATGTGGGCAACATCGTCAGATCCGCGAACTCAACAGAAACCTCCGCTCCGTCGAGCGCGTCACGCACCTCATTGAGATCACCCGGTGCGGTGATAATCCGCCACATCTCCCCTTCGTCGACAATGTCTTCAGCGCCAGCGTCAACGGTGAGCATCATCAGATCTTCTTCATCAACCGAAATCGGTACGAGTACTACACCCTTGCGTTCGAACTGCCAAGACACTGCGCCCGGCTCGG
Source organism: Candidatus Aldehydirespiratoraceae bacterium (assembly GCA_965249055.1). Lineage (GTDB taxonomy): Bacteria > Actinomycetota > Acidimicrobiia > Acidimicrobiales > Aldehydirespiratoraceae > VXYK01. The sequence goes on from CBDFKX010000002.1 coordinate 3,041,379, forward strand.
CCAACGAACCACCGTGTTTAGTCAGCGTGGAGCGGACCTCGCTGGATGTACGGTTGCGGTTGTCGGTCAGGCATTCGATCAGCAGCGCAATTCCCCCCGGAGCATAGCCCTCATAGGTAATTTGCTCATAGTTGACACCCTCCAGCTCGCCGGTTCCCCGCTTGACTGCCCGCTCTATCGTGTCGAGGGGCACTGAGTTGTCACGCGCTTTCTGGTACATCGTTCGCAGAGTCGGATTTGCGTCAAGGTCACCCCCGCCGGTGCGCGCCGCAACCTCTACCTGCTTGATCAACTTGGCGAAGAGCTTCCCCCGCTTGGCGTCTGCGGCGCCCTTGCGGTGCTTGATCGTTGCCCATTTGGAATGACCACTCATAAAAGAAAATCTACTCCTTTGGTGTTGCCGACGCGACTATGACCTGGTCGCGTTGAGGTCTTCGGCAATACCTGCTTGTGACAACCAACGACGGTGAAGGCGATTATCACCGGATAGCTCTGGATGAAAGGCAGCAACGGTGACTGGGCCTTTACGGCACAAGACCGGGTAGCCGTCAACTTCGGCGAGCGGCTCGATATCGGGACCGAGCCGGGTAACGACCGGAGATCGAATAAACACTGCATGAAATGGTGTGTCCAGCCCAACTATCTCGATGTCAGTCTCGAAACTGTCGATCTGGCGACCGTAGCGGTTGCGCGCCACCGTCATGTCGAGCACTCCCAAGGCGTGTTGATCATCTCGCCCGTCGCAAATCTCAGAGGCCATCAAAATCAAGCCGGCGCAAGTCCCGAATATCGGTAGACCCTGCTGTGCACGAACCCGCAGCGGGTCCAGCATCTGCGACCGCTCAAGCAGCATCGACATGGTTGTCGATTCGCCGCCGGGCACTACCAGCGCATCAACCGCTGTCAGCTGATCGGGTGTGCGGATCTGTTGCGTCGCACACCCCAAAGACTCGAGGATCACCGCGTGAGCGGCGAAGGCACCCTGAAGGGCAAGGACTCCAACTGTTGGTGCTACCAACCCCGTTCAGCCAACTTCATGTCGAGCTTTGAGATTTCTTGGCCGGCCATGGCATCGCCAAGGCCAGTCGACACCTTTAGCAAGATTGCTGGATCCTGGTAGTGAGTTGCCGCCTCCACGATTGCTGATGCCATTTTCGCGGGGCTACTACTCTTGAAAATACCAGAACCGACGAAGACCGCCTGAGCGCCAAGTTGCATCACCAGCGAGGCGTCGGCGGGGGTGGCGATGCCGCCAGCGCAAAACATCGGCACTGGGAGCTGTCCGGTTTCGGCAATCTCCTGAATAAGCGGGAGCGGAGCTTGGAGTTGTTTCGCCCAGTCGAACAGTTCTGCGGAGTCCGCTTGGGTGATTTTGCCGATGTCGCCGACGATTGAGCGAAGATGACGAACCGCCTCCACGACATTGCCGGTCCCCGCCTCGCCTTTGGAGCGAATCATGCAAGCCCCTTCGCTGATTCGCCGCAACGCCTCACCCAAATTTGTGGCACCACACACAAACGGAACCGTGAAAGCCCACTTGTCTATGTGGTGAGCTTCGTCAGCTGGTGTCAGCACCTCTGACTCGTCGATGTAGTCGACACCGATGGCCTCGAGCATCTGTGCTTCGGCAAAATGGCCGATGCGGGCTTTGGCCATGACCGGTATTGAGACCGCTGCCTGAATGCCCTGGATCATCTCGGGGTCGGACATGCGAGAAACTCCGCCGTCTTTGCGGATATCGGAGGGCACTCGCTCAAGGGCCATCACCGCGACCGCTCCCGCGTCTTCTGCAATCTTTGCGTGGTCGGCGTTTACGACATCCATAATGACGCCGCCCTTGAGCATCTCAGCCAAGCCCCGCTTCACGAGGGCTGTCCCAGTCTCGCGTTTGTTGTTCTGTCCCATGCTGACCATCTTATGACCGTCGCGTCTTTACGACGCAGAAGATTTGTTTGCTCGCCCGCTAGGGCCACGGGCTTTCCCGCTCAGGCCAGTGGGCTAGCGGCCCGCGCTGTGTCCAGCCGTGCCGCGGCCTCCGCGGGATCAAACGTGGCGATGTGAGCCCCGGGGAAGCGAGAACCATCAGCCGCGGCGAGCATGAACCATGTTGAACCGGCCTGCAAACCAATGATCTCTCCGTTGAGGTCAGTCAAGTTCCACACCGGTGCTTGTTGAGATCGAGTCCAGGTGCCCTCCACGACCTGACCACGCGTAAATACCTGCACTGGACCGGTATCAAAAGACTGCGCTTCAGGCGATGCGGGATCGGCTGGCGACACCTCGTAGACAACGTGCAGAACCACCACATTCGCGGGAGCGATCTCCACCTCTTCGTCACCTCTCAGCGCGGTATGAAGACTTCCGTCCTGCACTCGCACCCAGCCACCCACAGCTGGGTCCCACAGATGAGTGACCTGCCGTCCGAAACTGGCTTGGTAGGTGATCTCTACGCCTCCGATTTCAGAGCCCACACCTTCGGTAAGTTCGCCGTAGCTCAGCAACGCACTAGGCACGCCGGCACCGCTGAAATCGATCATCTCCAAATCAACCCAGAGGTTGTAGGGAGCGGTGCGAGAACCCAGCCGGAAATACGGATCTAGACGTCGCAACGCACCCGCGTCCACAAAGACTCCCCTGTTTGCTGCCTTGCGTAATTCCGCAAGTGTCGGAGTGTTGGCACCAGAAAACACCAATGCGGGAGTTCCGAGACCGGCTAGCAGCTCAACATCAGTAGTTCTGGCCGACCGAACCGGTCCGGCCTGAAGAGGTACCTGAGATTGGAAGACAGCCGCGAAACGTGTCTTGAGACCTTCGATCAACTCTTCATAGACGATGTCGGCTTCCGCCAGTCCCATTTGAGGCCGAGACTGATCGTTGTTATTGCCAATCTTCACTACAAACGCAGAAGCGGTAGCGGCAACCGGACTCGCGGCCGGAAGTCCGGTGAATGGCGCGACCGGACCCTCGTAGATAGTGGTGGTGACGACAGAATCTGCCAGCGTGGTGCTGGAAGCCGTGTCGGTTTGAGGTTCAACCGCTGATTCATCTTCAGGCGCAATGACCTCAACCCCATTTCCATCTCCAAGACACGCACCTGCAAAGAACGCGAACAACACGGTTATTGCCAACAACTCGACCCTGGGGCGCATCACAGCTCTCTCAGAGCGTCAATACGATCCTGCAGCGGTGGCTGCACTCCTTTTGTGCCGTCCAGTGGTCCAATCATCCACAGATGCCGGGTGGCGCGAGTACCAGCAACACCACTGCCAAGCGCCGCCTTCTCGAAAGCTCCGGCCAGCGCAGGCGGGTATCTGGTCATTAGCACGCCCTGCACATCGGTGAGCGCTAGCCGCTGACTGTCCAGTTGAACTCGACGCATCGTCCTCGCCAACGGGCCGAGTAGCGGGCCGACCGATGCCAAAGTCGTGGCGGCATGAACACCAGCCCCGAACTGGGCTAGCTGGCGCGCTACCACCGCTTCAAGTTCCAATCTATTCAGTTGACGCAATGCCCCTGTCGTGACCACAAATTGCGTGTCGTTACCTCGCCCGACCACAGCCGCGTCCAACGCTTGCGAATCGACCAAATGCAGGTTGGGCTCTGCGATTCCGTGACTTGCGCACATGCTTGCCACGAGGCTCTCAAGACGCGGCTCCATCCCCTCTCCAAGTGGCTCAGCGCCCATAGTCGAAAGGATCGCTCGCGGGGCGCGTCGATCAAGGACCATCACCATCCCAACAACAGTCACAAGCCCAGCTAGGACACCGACAACAATCCTCAGGTCAAAAGGTGCTAGCAACGAAAAACCCACTGCCACGACCAAACCGACGACAACTGCCGGGATCAAAAAAACCAATCGGGGTGCCGCAGTGGGCATAGGGGGTACTCTCCGCAAGATCTGTCAGTCCGCGGTAATGAGGGCCGCGAGTCGGTTCGTGGTGTGCCTCAGAATATCGGCGTTCACCGCACTCAGCGCGGACTCACCGCAGTAGTGCCGCGTAACGCCCTAGGTAGAGATCGGCGAGCCTGACCATCGAGAACTCATCAGCTCTCTCATTGGCCGAGGCAACAAGTTCGCAAACCCTGGTTTTGTCTCGCAGCAACTCGCCGATCACACCGGCTAGCGCCTTGTAATCGCCAGCGGGAAACAACAGCGCATCACGTCCATGCCTAGCCGCGTTGGCGTAACCACCGATATCAGAGGCGACTACAGGCGTGCCCGCCGCCATCCCCTCAAGTAGAACCAGCCCGAACGACTCGCCGAACAAGGAAGGGGCACAAAAGACGTCTGCACCGCGGAGCCGGGCGATCTTCTCGGTCTCGTCGATCGAACCCAACCACTCCAGCCTTGAGTCGTCGCCGTACTGCGTCTTTAGTTTCTGCGTCTCAGGGCCGCTGCCCGCGATCCAGACGCGAGTATCGGACGGAAGCAACTTCACTGCCTCAAGCAGAACTTGCAGTCCTTTTCGCTCTTCGTGTCGACCTATGAACAACACGGTGGGACGATCGGTGGCGTAAGCCGGACTCTTCCGATAACGGCTGACCTCAACCCCATTGAAGAGAATGTGATACTCACCACCAAGATGTTCCATAGCGAGCTTGCGAGCATCCTCAGAGACCACCACACGATCGTCTAGCCGACGAGCCAGATAGCGCACCGCCTTGGGCATCAGTTCGTACGACAATGATCGGCCCGCGGCATGAAACGTGCCGATCAACGGCGCGGGGTGGGTCAGCAACGCAGTCGTCGTCGGCCCCGGCGCGAGCGGCTCATGCAAGTGAATGACATCGAAAGCTTCATCGCGCATCGCTCGAATGACACGAAGCTGAGCGGAGGGATCTGGTGCCACCGGGGCGATCGATCCGTTAGCCGACGCCGGCAAACTCAGACCCAGCGGAGTCACGCCCGCGTCCGGTGGCGGTCCATCGCAAGGCGCCAACACCCGTACCGCGTGACCGCGACGCCGCAACGCCCGGGCCAACGCCAACACTTGCGATTGAACCCCGCCGGGCATAGTCAGGCTGTAGGGACAGATCAATCCAATGCGCATCAGAGTTCCCGCAAGTGCTCGGGCAGTGGCAGGCCGAGTAGCTCATAGTCACTGGGCCAGTTAGGCGACAGCATGTGCCATTGCTCTGGTGCCTGTGATATCAGAAACTCAAAATCTCTCGCCAAATCCTGAGTTACACGGGCGATGTCTTGGCGAAGCTTGCCGCGTCGTGTGGTATCGAGCGGCGGGGTGGAAATGGCATGCCGAGTGTTATCGCGCCAATACACCGCCGAGGGAATCAGCGGCGATCCAGTCCTCAAAGCCAAAGTTGCGGGTCCGGCTGGGAGCGTGGTTTTTTCGCCGAAGAACTCAACCGGGATGCCGTTGCCCTGAATGTCTCGATCCGCCAACAGGCACAACACTTGACCCTGTTTCAGCGCTTGAATGCTGGTCTTGGCGGCGTCGGGTCCGAGGGGCACGATATTCATGCCCAACGACTCGCGGAATCCAACGAACCACTCAAACAATTCTGGCGGCTCGAGCGGCTCCACCACTGCGGTGACCTTGAATTCAGGCACCAGGGCCAGCCACCATGCCGCCCATTCCCAGGTCCCGAGATGGGGCAACGCCAGAATCGGCCCTTGACCGCGTTCCACAGCCGCGGCGATCTCACCGAACCCCTCGAAACCGAATCCCCGATCGATTTCCTCGACCGGCACACTCGGCAAACGGAAACTCTCGGCGTAATAGCGGGTGTACCACTCGAAGGTCTTGGCGACGCGACGACGCGTCTCGGTAGAAGACATGGGTCGCCTGAGCACCCGCTCAAGATTACGAGCCGCGACCAGTCGCTTCTGCCCAGTGTTCGCCGAAGCAGCCCCCACAGCACGCGCCACCGCGTTTTGGACGACAACCGGCACATGGCGGGCCAACAGCGACCCCGCCCGATAGGCGGAGACCGATGCCACGGTCAGCCTTCGCGCAGTGTCCGACGTTCACGCATTCGCTGAGCCCAAGCCGACTCGTTGCGTCTACGCGAGCGTTGGCGAGGCTGGCGCCGAGGCCGACGGGCCGGAAGGGGTCTGTCTATGGACGCCTGACGCCATACCTTGACGAAACGCTGCAGCGCAGTAACCCCAGTGAGGGCGAGCATGATCCACAGGATCGGTATGAGGACCTCGGGGAACAGCAGGGCCAAAGCAAGCATGATGACGCGCTCGGCCCGTTCCATGATCCCGCCTTTGGCCTCATAACCGAGCGACTCGGCCTTGGCCCGCTGGTACGAGACAAACATCGCCAAAGCCATGATCGCCACCGGCAACATCATGATTCGACCCGGCTCGGTGCTAGCTAGGTGCCAGGCGACTCCACCGAACAAGAGAGCATCGGTCAGCCGGTCAGAGACAGAATCGAAATAGGCACCCCTATCGGACCCGGAATCAGCGGCGCGCGCCACTGCTCCATCAAGAGCGTCAGAGATGCCGGTGATCAACAGGAAAAGCAAGCCGATTCGGAGATAGCCGGCACCGATCGTCACTGCTGCGACGGTCGCCATGACAATCCCGACGATTGTGATGACGTCGGGGGTGACGCCTGTGCGACGCAAACTGTGACCAATGGGGGTGAGGCTTCGGTCAACTGCCGTGCGCCAGTTTCCGTCGAACATGAAACGCTCCTCGCGGGGACGATTTCACGATAGCAGCACGTTGGGCACGATCCCAGGGTGCCGCTGACGCAGCCGCGTGAGGGACTCCCAGATTGGCTGGAGTTGCAACGGTTTAGCCGGTCTTCTAGGTATTTCACTGGGCCTGTTCAGTGGTCGGTTGACAATGACATCAGCAATATTGGCGGGAATTGTTTTCTGCCCGATGAGCCAGTGTCTCGTGGCGAGACGGCGCTCTATCTCTGGAGCATGGAAGGCCAACCCGCGTTTGAATTTGGACATTCGTTCGTAGATGTGACTGTCGAAGCCCAGAATACTGCAATTACCTGGTTGTCCGAGACCGAAATAACCACCGGAACCTCCGACACTGAGTTCTCGCCTCAAAACACCTTGAGGCGTGCTGAGATAGCGGCGTTTTTGCATCGTTTGGCCGGCGAACCGGACGCAGACCCGCATCCGTTCGTTGATGTCCTAGCCGGTTGGCAACAAGCACCCGTTTCGTGGCTGGTAGCTTCTGGAATCACCACCGGAACGTCGCCGACAACGTTTTCGCCTGACGACAGGCTGACCCGCGCTCAACTCGTCACGTTGTTGTGGCGCTACCAAGGCAAACCGGAAGTGACCGTCGATCCCTCCTCGCCAGTGTGTGATTCCAGGTTCAATGCCGTCAGCGCCGGTTGGTATCACAGTTGTGGTTTGCGCAGCGACGACTCAATCATCTGCTGGGGCGCCAACCTCTCAGGGCGGGCTGACGCACCCGAGGGCAGCTTCAAAGCCATCGCCACCGGAACGACTCAATCATCTGCTGGGGGCCGGTACCTACACCGCGGGGTGTGAGATGGTTGTGATCTCAGGTGCGTAGGTTGGTCCAGTCTTCGGGGTTCTGTTCGACGAATCTGTCGATGATCTCACCGTCGATACCGTCTACTAGCACCAGTCCCCGATGTGTCGGCGAAGGTTCGTTGCTGTAGAGAAGCACCCTCCAGGTGGGCCGACTCCGTAGACCTCGCCATCCAAGCTGCGCCGACGCGTGACCAACCGGGAAACCAACGTCACGCGCCGCTGCCTGCAACGCCTGCTCCTCGTCGAAGGACAGATCCCAACCACCCTGAGCGTGATAAAGACCCACCAGGATCAAAATAATCCCAGCCACGAGCACTCCGTTGTTGACGAACGAGTCCTTCACAACGGGCGTGTCTTCGCCGACCGTGAGGCTCCCCAGGACGCAAACGGTGCCGATCAACACGTACAAAACCGCCGGAATACGACGCCTGCTGTTGTTCGGAAAAAGATACGGCTCCGCAACCGCGCTGGGGTCAAGATCCGCCGGAAGCGAATCGCGGAGTTCGTCATCTCGTTTTGTTTCGCCCGTAGCGTGGTCGTCGTTCACGGAAGTGAGCCTAGCTTTAGCCTGGTTTCATTGATGCTCGGGCCATGACCGTGTTGGGAGTAGTGTCTTCGCGGTTCGATTCCATTGAGTTTTGAGGGACGGTGGTGATGCGGGTTCGGTTGGTGGGTTGGTGTGGGTTGGTGTTGTGTTTGGCGGCGTCTTCGCTGTTGGTGGCGGCACCGGCGGGCGCGGTCGCGGGTTACGGTGACGTAGCCGAGGATCGGTATTACACCGAGCCGGTCCAGTGGTCAGTCGACAACGACATCACCGATCTTTCCGGGAATTGCTTTGGCCCAGACGCTCCGGTGTCACGCGGAGAAACCGCGGTGTATTTCTGGAACATGGAAGGCCAACCCTCCGCTGTGGCTCATTCGTTCAGCGACATAGGAGTCCAAGCCCAAAACGATGCTGTTTCCTGGATGGCAGCCGCGGGTATCACCACCGGAACCTCACCAACCACGTTCTCTCCCGATGAGACCTCGACGCGCGCTCAACTAGCAGCGTTCTTGCATCAGCTAGCAGGTCAACCAGCCACCGGGGCGCATTCCTTTGTTGATGTGGTCGAAGGTTGGCAACACGCCCCCGTTTCTTGGCTGGCGACTTCTGGCATCACCACCGGAACCTCACCAACCACGTTCTCTCCCGATGAGACCTTGACGCGCGCTGACCTGGTCACGTTCCTGTACCGCTATCAGGGCGGACCTGATGTCACCGTAGACCCCCTCACGCCAACATGTGACCCCAGTGCGTTTCTAGCCATTGCCGCAGGCGGGTTGCATTCGTGTGGGGTGCGCACAGACAACATCATCGCCTGCTGGGGCGACAACTACTGGGGGCAGACATATGCTCCTGCGGGAACATTTCAACACGTGTCCACTGGCGCGAGTCACTCGTGCGCGATCCGCACAGACAACACGATCACTTGCTGGGCCAACAACCACAGAGGTCAATCCGATGCGCCGGCGGGAGAGTTCCAAAACGTCGCCACCGGAGCAAGCCACTCGTGCGCGATCCGCACAGACGACACCATCACTTGCTGGGGCGACGAAGAACACGGTGAAACGGATGCCCCCGCCACAACATTTCTTACCGTCACCGCCGGAGCGAGCCACTCGTGCGCGATCCGCACAGACAACACGATTACCTGCTGGGGCAACAACCACAGAGGTCAATCCGATGCGCCCGCGGGAGAGTTCCTAACCGTCAGCGCCAGCTACGAGCATTCATGTGGTTTGCGCACAGACAACACCATCACCTGCTGGGGCTGGAATTCTTATGGACAAACAAACGCACCTACCGGAACGTTCCAAAATATCACCACCGGCACGTCGCATTCTTGTGCGATCCGCACAGACAACACCATCACCTGCTGGGGCTGGAATTCTTATGGACAAACAAACGCACCTACCGGAACGTTCCAGAATGTCACGACCGGCGCGTTCCATTCTTGTGCGATCCGCACAGACAACACCATCACCTGCTGGGGCTGGAATTTCCACGGGCAAACAGAATCACCCACCCGCAACTGGTGGCCAGGCAGCGACGATCTGGTGCCAGGTATCTGAGAGCGTCTCGGGCATCACCCGCACATTGGCGACCGAAGTCATGAAGTTGGTGTCGCCGGCGAAGCGTGGCACGACATGAACATGGAGATGATCCGGCACACCCGCCCCTGAGCCTCGGCCAAGATTGGCGCCAACGTTGATGCCGTGGGGCTGATAAGCGGCCGTAACCGCCAGCGTGGCACTGCGGACCGCGGCCCAGAGTTCGCTGTGTTCATCGGTCGTCAGGTCGCCGAGCGCGGTGACTGGCCGATTGGGGACCACCAGCAGATGGCCTCGCGCGTACGGATAGATGTTGAGCACCGCGAAGCAGAGTCCGCCCCGCCAAACTATGTAGGTCTGCGCATCAGGCAGTTCGCTGTCAACAAGGGCCTCGAACAGCGTCTTGCCCTCTGGCACCACCAACTCAGTGTCAACACCAGCTTCAGCAACCGGTATGCGCCACCCGGCCCAAAGGCGCTCAACCATGGAGAGTCACGACCATCTCGAGATTAGGCACCTGGGCTCAGAGCGGGCCAGCGGCTTCTGCCGCAAGCTGTTCGGCAAATTCGACCACCGGCACGTCGCGTTCAGGCGCGTTCTGGTCTCGGCGGTTGACTCCGACCGTGTCGTTTCCCACGTCATCGTCGCCCACAACGAGGATGTAAGGGATCTTCTGGACCTTGCCGTTGCGGACACGTTTGCCGAGCGGCTCAACCGCATCAGCCACCTCAACGCGAGCACCCACGCCACGCAGGCGGCTGGCAACGGTGTGGGCATAATCGTTGTGGACCGCGGCCACCGGCAGGACACTTACTTGAGTTGGTGCCAGCCAGGTGGGAAAGGCGCCGGCATAGTGCTCGAGCAAGACCCCGAAGAACCTCTCCACCGATCCGAACAGAGCCCGATGAATCATCACCGGACGCTTACGTGACCCGTCAGCCGAGATGTACTCCAGATCGAAGCGCTCTGGAAGGTTGAAGTCGAGTTGCACAGTCGAGAGCTGCCAGGAACGACCGATCGCGTCACCTACGTCGACATCGATCTTGGGGCCATAAAATGCGCCTCCACCTTCATCAACCACGTAGTCCAAGCCACAGGCATCGAGAGCATCGCGCAGACCATCGGTGGCTTGTGACCACAGTTCGTCTTCACCAACCGACTTGTCAGGCGGACGGGTCGAGAGTTTGGCGACAAAGTCATCGAAGCCGAATGCACGAAGCACGCTGAGCACAAAATCGAGCAGCGAAGCCAACTCAGCCGCAATGTCTTCTTGAGCACAAAAAATGTGGCTGTCATCCACCGTGAATCCACGGCTCCGCATCAAACCGTGAACCGCTCCCGATAGTTCGTAGCGATACACCGCCCCCAACTCGAATAGACGCAGAGGTAACTCACGGTAGCTGCGTTGACCCGAGCGATAAATCATCACATGAAACGGACAATTCATCGGCTTGGGGTAATACGACGTGCCGTCGAGATCCATAGGCGGATACATCGAGTCGGCGTAGAAATCGAGATGTCCAGAGGTCTCCCACAGCACCGACTTGGCCAAATGCGGTGTGAAGACAAAGTCATAACCGCCTTGTTCGTGACGCTTGCGGCTGTAGTCCTCCATCAGCTTGCGGACCAGAGCACCCTTGGGATGCCACACAGCCAAACCGGGACCCAACTCCTCGGGCCAACTAAGAAGATCGAGATCGACCGCAAGGCAACGATGATCCCGCTTGGCTGCCTCGGCCAACATCTGCAGATGGGTTTTCAGTTCCTTGCGCGACGACCATGCGGTGCCATACACCCGCTGAAGCATCGGACGCGAAACATCGCCCCGCCAATAGGCCCCCGCAACAGACTGGAGCTTGAAAGCTCCGAGCCGGCCTGTGCTGGGCACATGGGGACCGGTACACATGTCGCGGAAAGTGCCATCACTGTGGATGTCGCCGTTTGCGTAATAGCTTATTGACGACGCGTCTGCGACCTCGCCAGTGTCTTCACCTGTCGCCGCGCCCGACACGACACGCTCAATAATCTCGGCCTTGTACATATCATCGGCAAAGAAGGACGCCGCTTCTTTGGCGTCTAGCTCGTGTCGCACGAAAGGTTGATCCTCAGCGACGATCTCTGCCATGCGCGCCTCGATCCGCTCCAAATCAGTCTCGGAAAGCGCCTGGCCACCGGGCAGTTCGACGTCGTAGTAGAAGCCATGTTCGATCGGCGGACCGATCGCAAGTTGGGTACCGGGGTAAAGGTCACCAATGGCCTGCGCCAATACGTGGGCGGTTGAATGACGGATAGTACGAAGACCAGCTTCGGACTGAGGTGTGACGATTTCGACTGTTGACCCATCGCGTAGCGCCACGTTGAGATCCTGTTCGACTCCATCGACAACCGCTATCAGCGCGACCGAAGCGAGGCGAGGACTAATTGACGCAGCCAGATCAGCAGCCGACGACCCGACGCTGAGTTGTCGCTCGGATCCATCTAGCAGTCGAACGGAGATCAAATCAGACATAGGCAGTTAACGATACCGGCCGCGTCTGGGCCGTAGGTCGCAATATTCGCCAACCAAGCTCTCGCACCGGGTGCTCATCAGCAGCCAGAGATCAGCTCGCCAAAGCAGTCGATTTCAGCACCTCAGTAGATGAGCGGCGCGGCAACATCTCTGGATCAGTAGCCGCATGCGTTTGCTCGGCGGACTGAGTGGGACGCTTCGTGGCGTACTCATCGACGTAGTCCTGCCCAGTCAGGTTTCCGATCTCAAACATCAACTCGTCGGTCAACTGGCGCAAACGAAGCCGCCTATTCGTCGCAGTTCCGCTCGGCTCACCCACGATCGGCTTGCCAAACCGAACCTCAATGGGCCGAAACGGTTTTGGGGCTTTGGCATCGGGGGGCTGCACCGCGCGAGTCCCGAGAATCCCCACCGGGATGATTGGCGCACCGGTCTGGATAGCGAGTCGCGCCGCGCCGGTGTGCCCTTTGTGGAGAAAACCGTCACGGGCCCTAGTCCCCTCGGGGTAAATTCCAAAGAGTTCCCCGTCCTCAAGCAGTCGGGCCGCGGTATCGAGCGCGCGAGCCGAGGCGTTGCCGCCACCGCGATCAATCGGGATCATTCCGAGCGCCGGAAACAAGCGCCGAGTCTTCCAATCGTCGAGATACTCCGACTTGCCAACGAACGTGATCCGACGCGGCAGCGTGGCGGGCAAGAAGAAGCTATCTATCACCGATGCATGATTCGGCGCCAAGATGGCAGGACCGTCAACAGGCACATTGTCGAGTCCCACCGAGGTGATCCGCCACAAAGCAGAAAATACCGGACGCAGGACGATCTTCGCGGCGGTCTGTAGCTGTCCCTGCTCCCGGTTCATGGCCAGAGCATTATAGGACGACGCCAATAAGTGCGGCAGCGGCGCTCACTCCCTGTCGTTGTGCCACAGCTTCGTCAATCACCTTGAGCGCGGCTGGCACATCTAGGTCATCATCGAGATGTGCCCGCACTTCGTTGATCGCCGCGTCCCCAGCGCCTGCGGTACGCCACTGTTCGAGACGCTCAGCAGCATCTGACATCAACTGATCACTCCAATTCCAGGGGCGGCGATAATGATGAGCACTCAATGCCAAACGGATCGCCATCGGGTCATATTCAGATCGAAGCTCATGCACAAAGATCAGGTTTTGAGTCGACTTCGACATTTTGCGACCGTTGAGGTACACCATCGACTGATGCAACCAGTGCCTCACAAACGGCTCTCCGGTTGCCGCTTCGCTCTGAGCCCTGACGCACTCATGATGCGGGTACAGCAGATCTATGCCACCTCCGTGAAGATCGATTGATGCTCCGAGTTCGCGCAACGCCAGCGCAGTGCATTCAATGTGCCATCCAGGGCGACCGGGACCCCACCGCGATTCCCAAGCAGGCTCACCGGGTCCAGACGGACGCCACATCAAAAAGTCGAGGGGATCACGTTTCTGAGGATCATTGGGATCCTCGCGCCATTCCAATCCAAGACGTTGCATCCGTTCGCGGCCCAACGAGCCGAGAGACCCGAAGTCTTTGGCTGCACGAGTGTCGAAATACACAGTGCCGTTGACGACGTAAGCCATTTGACGCTCGAGGATCGTTTCGATCACCCCTCTGATATCGGGAATCGCGCCGGTGGCCCTCGGCGCCGACCACGCCGGGAGCACGTTGAGTGCCTCCATATCGTCGTCGAAGCGAGCCGTCTCCCCGAATGCCAGATCGAGATAGTGGACTCCGCGTTGTTGCGCAGCGGCGAGGATGTCGTCGTCGACATCGGTGATGTTGCGGACACAGCGAGTCTCGTGCCCCAGGTCGCGCAGACGGCGCTGCAGAACGTCGTAGGTGACGTATGTGGCGGCGTGGCCTAGATGAGTGGCGTCATAGGGCGTGATGCCGCATACGTACATGGTCACGACCGGACCAGGAGCGAATCCAACAGTCGCGCCCCGGTGAGTGTCGTAGAGCTGCATCGGCTCCATGGGCGCTCAACGACTGCTAGGCGTGCGGATCATCGTCAATTCCCGCTAGCTGCAACGCGACCCGTGTCTGGTAACGAACATTCAGCTGCAACAACACCGCGGTGAACGCCTCAATGGCCGTGGCGTTGGACAATTCGCCTGCGTCCAGAGGCCTCATTCCAGGGATCTGACTGCAGAGATCAGAGATCGTAACAGTTGCACGCTGATGGTCTGAACAGATCAAGATGTCCGACACAACCGGGCAGTCGATGCGGCCGAGTTCGGTAGCAGGCACGTGGTGAAACGCGGCGGCAACGTAGGAGTCGCGCAGTTCGGCTTGCACGCTGGCACTAACCGAACCGCGAGGCGGGACTAGAGGCTGAAATTCACGACCAACCTTCGACAGTGCGTTGCTCATGCAAACGACCACCTTGCCGCGAAGTTTCGGACGCACGCTGTGGGCAGTTTCGGTAGCAGCGTTCCACGGCGTGGCGATCACCACCACTTCTCCCTCCGCCGCTCCGAGGTTGTCGGCGCTGTCGATGTGCAGTTCGGAGCGCGGCCATTTGTCGATGATCGAATCACGCACTTCCATGGCGCGATACTTCGAACGGGACCCGATAGTGACCTCATGCCCAACCGAAGCCAGTCTCGCCGCTAATGCAGTCCCAGCAGGACCTGTAGCGCCCAGTAATCCGATGTGCATCACAGTGAGGGTACGGTGTCGTTGCAGACTCCGGCGCAGTAAGGGAGAAACGTGGGTCTATTGGACGGAAAACGAATAGTGGTAACAGGCGTCCTCACCGACGCTTCTTTGGCGTTCGGGGTGGCGACCCGAGCCCAAGCGGAGGGTGCCGAGATCGTACTCACAGGCGCAGGCCGCGGTTTGCGACTTACGCAACGAACTGCCCGCAAATTACCTACTGAACCCGAAGTGCTTGAGTTCGACGTCACCGAGCCGAGCCATGCCGAGAGCTTGCGTAACGCTCTCGAAGCAAAATGGGGTCGCGTAGACGGTGCCCTTCATGCCATCGGTTTCGCTCCCGAAGCCTGCCTGGGTGAGGACTTCATGGGAGCTACCTGGGATGACGTGAAAGTGGCCATTGAGATCTCAACCTATTCACTGAAGCTGCTAGCCGACGCCGTGGCGCCACTGATGACAAACGGAGGCTCGATTGTCGCTCTCGACTTCGATGCGACAGTTACCTGGCCTGCCTACAACTGGATGGGAGTCGCCAAGGCGGCTCTGGAGTCGACCAACCGTTATCTCGCCCGCGAGCTTGGGCCGGCTCAGATCCGCTGCAACCTCATAGCCGCTGGGCCGATTCGGACGATGGCGGCTAAGTCCATCCCCGGGTTTTCAGCTTTTGAAGAAGTCTGGGACGACCGTGCACCGCTCGGCTGGGATGTCGGAGATTCCAGCGCCGTAGCAGAGACAACCGTTGCTCTGTTGTCTGACTGGTTTCGCGCCACGACAGGTTCGATGATCCACGTCGACGGCGGTTACCACATCATCGGTGCCTGATACGGCCGCGACTAGGCCTCCTGGTCGGTTTCGTCGCGGATATCGCCTACTAGGGCCTCCAAAACGTCTTCAAGGGTGACCATGCCGAGCAGCTGACCGTCCGGTGTCTGCACCAGAGCCGCGTGGCAACGGTGCAACCGCATCGACCACATGAGGTCGCGCACTGGCTGATCGGGATCGACTATGAGCATCCGGCGGATCATCTCCAACGGAACCTGATCAAGATGGGAAGCTCCATTGCCAGCGAGGTCGGGCAGACGCAACAAATCCTTCGAGTGAACAAATCCGACGATGTTGTCGGGTCGGATGCCCTCCATGGGAATCCGACTGTGACCCGAGGAGGCGACGATCTCTTCGATCTCGTGGACCGCTGTGGAGCGCGGCACCGACACCATCGCCGCCGCTGGCACCATGATCGACCCAGCCGTGCGATCTCTGAATGCGAGGGCCCCCGCAAGCAGATCGTGCTCGGTGTCCTCGATCTTGCCTTTCTCGAGGACACCGTCAAAAAGGGTGTGGAACTCGTTGACGGTCAGCGCCGTGTTGATCTCATCCACCGGCTCAGTTCCAAGCATCCTCACGATGCCGTTGGAGACGGCATTGAGCGTCCACACCACTGGTCTGAACACGATTAGGTAGAAAGCATGGATCGGGGCGATCACCCGAGCGACGCGTTCCGGGTTGGAGATCGCCAAATTCTTGGGAAGCATCTCCCCCACCACCATGTGTGCAGTGACAACGAGTCCCATGGACAGCACAAACGAGATTGTGTGGAGCAGGCCGCTGGGCAACTCTACGAACGCCTCAACCGCTGATTCGATCAGCGAGGCCACCAGAGGCTCGGCCACATAGCCAAGACCCAGAGACGCCATGGTGATTCCAAGCTGAGCACCGACGAGCTGCGGTTGCAGGTCCTGAACGGCTTCGAGAGCAGCCGAAGCGCCGGCGTCATCTCCGCCTTCCGCCATCGGTTCCAGCCTCGTAACCCGACTCGCCAGCAAGGCGAATTCCGCAGCGACGAAGAAACCATTGACGGCAATCAACAAGACAGAGACTGCCAAGAGTCCAACAGTCATGACGTGCCCTTTGCCGGTGCCACTACCCGCACCGAGGTGACGCGCAGACGCTCCATCGCCACCACTTCGAGGCGCCAACCATCCACCGTGCACATCTCGCCGGTATCGGGGATGTGTCCCAGCCGGTCCAGCACTAGCCCCGCGAGCGTTTCGTATTCGCCTTCGGGCATCACAAAACCAGTCGCGTCGCGAACCTCGTCGGGATGCAACGAGGCCAACACGACCGTTGAGCCGCTCGCTTCCACTTTGGTCAAAGCGGCGGACTCGTGGTCGTATTCGTCGTCGATCTCTCCGACGATCTCTTCAAGCACATCTTCTAAAGTGATGATCCCGGCGGTGCCACCATGTTCATCAATCACCACCGCCAGTTGTTGGCCGCCTTCGCGCAGATCAACGAGCAGGTCATCAAGCGCACGAGCTTCCGGTACTGCAAGAACCGGTGCCATCAACGCCACCACCCGGGTTGTCTCGCGATCCTTGACAGCGACGGTGTGAACCGACTTCACATGGACGACTCCGACAACATCGTCGAGGCCGTCGCCCATCACCGGAAATCGCGAGTGCCCCGTTTCAATCGCCAACGAAACCAAGGAATCGATGGTTGCGGTTTTGTCAATTGTCACCATGCGAACTCTCGGCACCATGGCATCGTCGGCGGACTTCCCCGCCAAGCGAATGGACCGTGTCAACAACTCGACCTCGCCCGCATCAAGCGTGCCTTTCTCGCCCGACGAGCGAATCAGTAACTCGATCTCTTCACGATCGCGTATCGATTCAAGTCCATCGGTCGGTTCGACTCCCAGCGCCCGCGTCAGTCGTAGGGCTAGTCCGTCGAGCAGCGCCACGACGGGTCGGGCCAAGATCCCATAGACCGCCGTCGGTCGGGCCAGCAGCATTGAGGCTTCCAACGGATGGCTCGTCGCTAGAGACTTTGGAACCAGTTCACCGATCACCATTTGCACGACTGTTGCGATCAACAACGCCAGCACGATCGACCACGCCTGAGAATCAACCCCAGAAACCTGTTCAAGCGCCGGTTCGATCGCGGAGGCGACCGCCGGCTCAGCCACTGCGCCCAGCAGCAGCGAGGTCACGGTAATACCAAGTTGTGCGCCCGACAGGTGATAGGAGAGTCGGCTCAGCAGGCGTTGGACCTGTCGGGCTGAGCCTCCCTGTTGCTTGGCACGCTCGTCGACCTTTGTGCGGTCAACTGAAACCAGGGCGAACTCGGCTGCCACGAAACCGGCGTTGGCGACAATCAAGCCCAGCGCGGCGAAGAGTCGCAGGGCAATGGGGATCACAATCTCAAAATGTAGCCGTAGGTTGTGACGATGCCTGCCGTGCGTTCTGTCTCTGAGTCTGTGGGGCTCTCGAAGATTGCTTCGCGACCCACACGGCCTCCGCTGCGGAGTCGCTATCCCGAACCGCCTTGCAGTATTGATCCTGACGAATCGAAGGGTTGGCTTCGCAGGGTATGGCCTGTGGTTTGGCAGCAGAAGTACATTTTCGTCAGCGGTGTTCTCTTCGGGTTGCTGGCCACTGTCGCCACAGTACTCGTGCCTCTGACCGTCGGACGCGGCATCGATGCCATCGTCACCGACGACAGTCCAACACCGTTTGTAATCACCCTGGTGGTGCTTGCGGTCATGCGTTTCGGGTTTGGTTTCGGCTATCGCTTCAACCTCTTTCGGGCCGCGCTCCAGATTGAGAACGACCTTCGAAATCTGATCTTCGCGCGGCTCACGGAACTGTCGTTCAGCTACTGGGACCGGGTACAGAGCGGCCAGATCATCAGTCGCGCCAACACCGATATCCGGTCGATTCAGTTGCTTTTTGCCTTCGGGCCGTTGATCGCAATGCAACTCGTGCTGTTGACGATGGCTCTGGTGGTGATGTTGGTGACAGACGCTGCTCTCACTGTCGTGGCATTGGCCGGACTGCCGCTGGTGTTCATCATCGGTGTGAAATTGCGAAAACAGATCTTTCCGCTCTCCTGGGTGGCGCAAGCCCGCCAAGCCGAAGTGGCCACAATTGTTGACGAGAACATTCAAGGCGCTCGTGTCGTCAAGGCGTTCGCGCAGGAGAAGGGGCAGGTGCAGACTCTGGCTTTGGCATCGCATCGGCTTCGCTGGGTTGGGATCGAGGTGGCTCACACGCGGGCTCGTTATGCCCCCGCGATGGAGGCTTTGCCGCGGATGGGACTGGCGTTGGTGCTGTGGTATGGAGGCATAAAGACCATCAATGGCGATATCGGGATCGGTGACCTGGTGGTATTCAGCACTTACGTCGTGCTGTTAGCCACACCCTTTCGAATGGTCGGGTTCATGCTCTTGCAGTGGCAACGTGCCGCGGCCGCAGCGCTGCGCGTGTACGAGATTCTTGATGAACAACCCGCTGTGGTCGAACCCGCTGATCCAGTGCCTCTGCGAGAGCCTGAGGGGCGGATCGAGTTCGAGAATGTCTCTTTCTCCTATTCGGGTTCGGACGGTTCGCTGGTACTCGACGAGATGAGCTTCACGGTTGAACCGGGTGAGACGATCGCCATTGTCGGTCCGACCGGATGCGGCAAGTCGACCATCACGCGGTTGATCCCCCGTTTCTACGACGCCGACTCGGGTGTGATTCGCGTCGATGGCTCCGACGTCACAGAGTTGTCTCTGAAGGATCTGCGCAATGCCGTCAATGTAGTGACCGACGATCCATTCCTGTTCGACACCAGCGTGTACGACAATGTCGCTTTTGCCCGCCCGACCGCAGAACCCGACGTCGTCGACGCCGCCATCGCCGATGCTGTTGCTGCTGAGTTTGTTGCCGAACTCCCCAACGGTGTGCTGACCGAGGTCGGTGAGCGGGGTTTCTCTTTGTCGGGAGGTCAACGCCAGCGAATCGCTCTTGCAAGGGGATTGTTGGCCGATCCCGCGGTGTTGGTGCTCGACGATGCCACCAGCGCCATCGACGTGACCGTTGAGCAGAGAATCCACGACGCCATCAGGCGACGACGCTCACACCGCACCACGATTCTCATCGCGCATCGACTGTCGACCATCGCTTTGGCTGACCGGGTGCTACTGATGGACGAGGGGCGAATCGTCGCAGCAGGTGACCACTATGAGCTGTTGTTGAGCAACCCTGCCTACGCCTCAATTCTCGCCGACACCACAACAGACGCCGCCGCCATTTCCGATCTCGGCTCCTCGAACGGGTCCGGCCCAGATCACGCCGGGACACGCTGATGTTCACGATCGGGGGTGGGTTCAGCCCACGAAGCGGTGCTCCCACTTCGATGGAAGCCAACGCGGCAGCCGGGCTCCCCCACGCGGATGTGCCCGGCGACTTGCGGGAAAAGGTCATCAAGGTCCTCGAACACGAACCTGACCACACAATTGCCGAGGTTCCGTGGAGACACGACCAGTGGGATCGGCGACCGTTCACCCTGGTCCGGTTCCTATGGCCGCACCGGTTCCGGTTAGCAGCAGCAATCGTGTTGGTGTTGATTGAGACAGTTGCTCTGCAAATGGGACCCGTCCTCACCCAGATCGGTATCGACGACGGTGTTCGCCAAGGTCGACGAGACGTTCTCGTCACCGCTGCTGTCGTATATGTCGCTTCGGTGCTCGTGGCGGGAGCACTCGGTCGTCTGCGTGTCTCATACACCGGAAATCTCGGTGAGCGCCTCAACGACAACCTGCGGATTCGGGTCTTCAGCCACATGCAACGCCAGAGCATCGACTATTACAACGAGGAGAAGGCTGGCGTTCTCATCACCCGAATGACCTCAGACATAGAGGCCCTCGCCGTCCTGTTCCAAGAGGGCATCGTGAACCTGCTGGTGCAGATCTTCACCCTGCTGGTCATTACTAGTGCGCTGTTCTTCTATGACCCCCTTTTGGCCGTGATCACCCTGGCGGTGGCCGTGCCACCCACGTTGATCACCTCGCTGTGGTTCCGTGATGTTTCGGCCCGTTCTTATCTGGTCGTGCGCGACCGTATTGCCGCGTTGCTTGCCAACCTTGCCGAGTCACTCGCTGGGATCCGCGTGATCGCCGCTCACAACCGCAGGTCGGTCAACCTGGCGATGCACAGCGATTTGGTCGGCGAGCACCGCGATGGGGCTGTGGCCGCTGCGAAAGCCAACTCCACTTACGCTCCGGCCACTGAATTCGTAGGGATTTGCACGCAGGCTGTGTTGCTCGGAGTAGGCGGTGCGATGGTTGTCAACGGACGCATCAGCATCGGCGAAATGGCCGCCTTCCTGCTGTTTCTTACATCGTTTTTCGCCCCGATCCAGACGCTTGTCCAGTTGTACAACTCCTACCAACAGGGCGGCGCGGCCATCGTCAAACTGCGTGAACTGCTGGGCACCGAGTCCTCGGTGGTACAAGCCCCGGATGCCTATCGGTTGCCTCCGATCGAGGGTGAAATAGAGCTTCGCGACGTGACTTTCGGATACGCCGATGAGCGTCCGGTGCTTCACAACGTGTCGCTGCGCATCGCAGCGGGGGAAACGGTGGCTTTCGTTGGCGAGACCGGCGCCGGCAAGTCGACAGTCGCGCAACTGCTGATGCGTTTCTACGACCCCCAAGAAGGATCGCTCTTGATCGACGGCCACGACCTCCGCACCGTCGAGATCGCCAGCCTGCGTTCACAACTCGGAGTAGTTCCCCAAGAGCCGTTCCTGTTTGCTGGTGTGGTGCGTGACAACCTCGCGTTCGCCCAGCGAGATGCAAGCGACCGCACTCTCTGGGCGGCGTTGCAGGCGGTAGGCATAGACGATCTCGTGGAACGGCTGGGTGGGCTCGACGCGGTGGTGCATGAACGGGGAGCATCCTTATCGGCTGGTGAGCGACAACTCTTGGCGCTGGCACGTGCCTTGGTTGCTCGGCCCCGAGTGTTGATTCTCGACGAAGCGACCAGCAACCTCGACCTCGTCTCGGAGTCTCGTGTCGAACAGGCCCTTGATGTCGTGCTTGAGAGCCGCACGGCGGTAATCATCGCCCATCGCTTGGCTACTGCCCGTCGAGCTGACCGGATCGCAGTGGTTCACGACGGTGAAATCGTCGAACTAGGATCGCATGACGATCTTGTGGCCTTAGGGGGCCGATATGGGGACATGTATGCGACTTGGGTCACCCATGGCGGGGCGAAGTGAAGGTTGGATGAAGCCTGAGATGAAGCGATGAACGTCGAACCCGAGATCATTGTCGTCGCCGTGGTGATTATGGCCGTGGCTTCATGTGTGCAGGGTTCGATTGGATTTGGCTGTGGGTTGTTGGCGATTCCCCTGTTCGCTCTGCTTGACCCCGATCTGGTGCCCGGACCGATCTTTGTGGGTAACGCGGTGCTGACCACCTCCACAGCACTTCGCGAACGTCAGGACATCGACTGGTCGGCGGTCAGATGGGGAACCGCGGGCCGCCTTCCCGGAACCATCGCCGGTTCGCTGGTTTTGGCGCGCGCTACTGACACGAGCCTGCAGCTTTTGGTGGCAATTGTCATTTTGTTGGCTGTGGCGTTGTCGATTGGCCCTTTGAGAGTCCCAACCAACGCGCGGACATTGTTGGGAGCGGGAGGTTTTTCGGGGTTCAGTTCCACTTCGGTGGGTTTCGGTGGACCGCCGATGGCGCTGCTGTTGCAGCACCGTCCGGGGCCGCAATTTCGTTCAACGATGGGCATGTACTTCACGGTCGGCCTGTTCATGGTTGTTCCCGGAATTGCGCTCGCTGGTCGCCTCGGAGTTGACGAGTTGATTGTCGGAGCCGCTCTCGTCCCCGGTGCAATTGCTGGGTTTGCTGCATCTGGACCGTTACGCAAGCATGTCGATGCCCGCAGTCTGGCTCCGATTGTGCTTATGGGGGCGACAGCAGCCGCCTTCGCTCTGCTGGTGCGGGTCTTGACCTAGATGGCCGAGACGCATGCGCTCAAGGGAGTTCCCACGGTGCTGGATCTGCGCGCAGTGCAACGCACGATTGATGGCGTGGAGGTTCTGCGTGACATTCATTGGTGCGTCGAGCCTCAACAGCACTGGGTGGTTCTCGGTCCCAACGGTTCGGGGAAAACGACTCTGATGCAGATTGCCTCGATGTGGCTTCATCCCTCAGCCGGTGAGGTAACCGTGCTCGGTCAGCGACTCGGGCATACCGATGTCCGAACGCTGCGGTCGCGCATCGGGTTTTCTAGCGCTGCTCTAGCCAAGATGTTGCGTCCACACTTGCTGGTGTCCGACGTGGTGATGACCGCTTTGAACGCCGCTCTGGAACCTTGGTGGCACGAATACCGCGACGAAGACCACGCCAACGCCCAGCGAGTTCTTGATCGAGTCGGTGCGGGTCACCTTAGTCAGAGACGGTTCGGGGCGTGCTCAGATGGCGAACGACAACGGGTGCTGGTGGCACGTTCGTTGATGACCGATCCTGAGCTGGTTCTGTTGGACGAACCAACAGCGGCTCTTGACCTGGCTGGCCGCGAACAATTCATCTTGATGCTCAACGACCTGGCCAGCGATCCCGCCAACCCTCCGATGGTGCTGGTAACCCATCATGTTGAAGAGATTCCAGATCGTTTCAGCCACTGCCTGCTGCTTCGTGACGGGCGAACTTTGGCCCAGGGTCCTCTTAGCGAAGTGCTCACTGATGAGCTGCTCAGTTCCTGTTTCGGCCTACCCCTCACTATTGAACAGCGGAACCGGCGTTGGACGGCATGGACGAACTGATTGCGATCACCACGCCTGATTCGACTCTGATCGTCGGCGCGTCGACGACGGCTCGGTTGGAAATCCCGAGCGCCACCAGGCCGGGAAGATCTGCATCAACGAGGGGGTATCTCAAATTGGTGGTGGTCACTCCCGTTGCCGTTCCGCCGACGGCGTGAAGCGCCAGCGGTTCGCCCGCCACCAGCGGAATAGTTCGCTCGTCGACACCGTGTACAACCCAGACCCGATGCTCCCCCACAACCGCGTCAATGTCGGCTTGTTGCCAACGCTTTGACGCGAGCACCAACAGATTGGCCAGTTGATGATCGAGACGACCTCCGTCTCGTAGCACCACATGTATCCTTTGAACCCCGCTGTTGATTGCAGCGGACAAGGCGAGTTCAAGATCTGACTCGTCCTTGTCGCGCCGATGTTGCGCGATCTCTGAGCCGGCAGCAGTAGCCGCCGAAAGAGCCTCCGCTGAGACAGAGTCCAGGTCGCCGACCACCAAATCGACAGGTCTGTGTGCAGCCAACAGCACTTCCAGCCCCGCGTCGGCTGCTATCACGAGGTCTGTTTGCGGGGCGCGCTCAACGGCTGGTTGAGGTGCCCCCGAGGCGACTACCAGAGCACTAGTAGCAGAGCGCATCAGGTGCCAAGCAATAGCAGCAAACCGATGACGGTGTAGGCGACCATCACCAGCAGCATCGGATATTGGGAGCGCAACGCTGTTTCACGTTGATACCGATCGATCGCCCGATCGTGCGCTGCGGCCACCGCAAGCACATGCCCTACCGCGATAGCAACAGCTTGAACCCAAGCAATCTGCTGGGGACTGACCAGAGTCCAGTTGATCGCATAGTCCCTGGTACCGAACAGGTCCCAGCCGTGCCCGAAGGGATCGGACAACAAGTTGATCAACACTTGCCCGTCCAGCAAGAGGGCGCTGAAATAGTGGGCTACCGCATAGGCCACCACGATCGGCACGAGCGTTGGGGCGAACTCTTTGGCCAGGTCTCGGGTTGAATCACCAGTGACAACCGCCATCACTTTGATGGCCAGCGTGTAGAGCATCGCTACGAACGCGATGATCACGCCTAGACCGATCGTGTTCGTGAACACCGATTCCCAGCCGGTGAGGTCGCCGGCCAGGTCAAGCCAGATGGAGCTGCGGGTGAAGCCGTCGAATGTCGTCGCCCCGAGCACCGTCAAGATGAAAGCGACGCTGTACAGGCCACCACCCAAGGTGGTGAGTCCCGAGAGCGGGGTCCGCAGCCGCAGATCCTTGGCGTCGTCACGATATACCGGCGCGATCAGCGAGATTTTCTTGAACAACACCGCAAAACCGTCGGCAGAACGCACCCAGCCACGTCCGAATGCGCCGGCACCGACAAGCATCACAGCTGAGTACACGGTCAAGAACACCGCAACCGAGCGGGGTGAATCGGTGCTGTGGTAGGCCAACTCAAACCAGAGGTAAGCCGCGATCGCCGCTACCGCAACCCACCCCACGAAATGGCCACCAGCTCCATGAGTCGCCGATGACATTGCGGTCTTGGCGATTCTGGCCTTCAGCCATGCTGCCGCATCGGCGATGGTCGTGTACGGGTTGAAGGCGCTCCAAACATCACCGACCAGCACAGACACCAGTTGCAATCCAACCCAGAACCAGATCAGCAAAGCGGTTGGGGCGATGTTGACCGCTGCAGTGGGCTTACCCCACCAAGCTGCAAAGATCACCACCGCGAATCCCAAAACCCCAATGAGTTTGCAAACAACCGTGATGAACCTTGCAGGCGGAGACACCAGCGAGACAACCCGACGACCGGCGGCCGCCGCGGCCAGTCGTGGCTTGTCCCAAAAGGTTCCGAGCGCCACGAAAGACACAATCACCGAGAACGCCGCGGCCCAAGCCATCTGCCAAGCCGGCAGAGGAAGATCGGTGCGGCTTCCGGTGCCATGAGCGGCCACAGGTTGCGCTGCGCTCAGCAACCACGCACCCAAAACCAACCCGAAAAGCCAACGACGGATCATGGGATGGCAGGGTAGTCCGGTTCGACAGCCGCTCACGACGCGGCAAATGTACCTCTGTGACCGAAACAGCGAACGACGAATACCGCGACATGGCCGAGCCGCTTGCGGCCTGGTTGACCACCCACCTTGATGGCGCTACCCACGTCGAGGTCGGCGCTTTTGATCGGCCGAGCGGCGGGTACTCCGCCGAGACACTGATCGTGCCGATCACAGTGACGACGTCTGCCTCAACCGAAGATCGCGCCATTGTGCTGCGCCGAGAAATGCCTGAACCACCCGTCTACCCGGTCCAGGTTGCTGTCGACAACGAGATAGAGATCCAGTGGCGAGTCATGTCGGCATTGGCCGAGCATGCCGATGTTCCGATCGCTTCGCTGCTTGGATACGAGACTGACCCCGCGGTGCTCGGCTCGCCGTTTTTCGTGATGGACTTCGTGAGCGGAGACATACCCCGCGAAGACCCGGCCTACGTGTTGGCGGGGTTCTACGCAGACACGGGCCCCGTCGAGCGCGAACTCATGGCCAGCAGGTGCATCGATGTCATGGCTGGAGTGCATGCGGTCGACATTGAGGCGGCCAATCTGGGTTGGCTGTCAGGCAGCCACATCAACGACGGACATCGCCAACTCAAGATTTGGCGGGACTACGCTGAGCGGGAACTCGACGGGCGACCTCATGACTTGATGATGGCAGCATTTGACCGGGTTGCCGACGAACTACCCAAGACTGATACGACCGTACTTACCTGGGGAGACGCCCGACTCGGCAATGTGATCTGGCAGAACTTCCGACCTGCGTGCCTGACTGACTTCGAAGCCGCAGCCTTGGCGCCACCCGAGATGGATCTCGGCTGGTGTTTGATGTTTGAACAGTGGTCCCACGCGCTCGCTGGAATCGAACTGCTCCCCGGCATACCGAGCCTTGAGCATCAGGTTGAGTACTACGCGGCAGTGAGCAACCATGAAGTCGCAGACATCGGCCCCTGGGTCTTATTCGCTGCCGCGCGTTACGCCGCGATCGTCGTGCGGATCATGAATCGCTGGGTTGACCGGGGACTGCTCGATGCCGACCAGACCGTTTACCTGGATCCGATCGCGCCGGTGCTCAAACCTTTATTGGACGCTTGAGTCCTCGCGGTAGGAGGGGTTGGAGACGGCGAGTTTGTCGAGGGTGGTCGCCCATAATGCCTCGGCGAGTTCAGCCCTGCGGTCGTCGAGTAGGCCGTTGCGGATCGCCTCTGTCAGTTCCTGTTCGCTGCTGACACCAAGGCTCCGCAGTCGCTCGGCGTGAGCGGCGCGGTCTTGGGGAGCCGAACGCGCCTCGCGTGCCGCAATGGTCAACGCATTCGCAGCGATTCGCAGCATCCAGCGATCGCGCCCTTCGGCGCGGGGACCCAGATCGTCGCTGAGATAGTCGCGCACGCTCTTGAGCAGTTCCTCGGCATCGGGCAGATCGTGGGGCCAGTCCCTGGGGAGTTCTGTGCTCATGTGTTGGCCTTCGCTAGTAGTTCCGGCCTCAATAGGAGCATCACGTCGTACTCCGTTTCCACGACTCGCCGCCCGATCACAGCCTGTTCCAGGGAGCGTTTTCCGCCCCGACGATGATCGTCAACCATCGCCATGGTGACCACGCCCCAGCGAAGGCAGGCCAACATCTCCCACCAGCGCAGTTCGTCGAGGGTGACGGCTTCGCCTCCGTTGGCCTGATAGGCGTCGAGCAACTCGCTTCTCGAACCGATTCCACCGACCTCCCCCGCACCTCCGAAACGCCAGGCTCGCGCTACCAGCCATCCCAGATCGAAGGCAGGATCACCGAGGTACGCAAGTTCCCAGTCCAGCACCGCTGCGAGTCCCTCGCTATCGACCAGCACGTTACCCATACGGAAATCGCCATGAACAACGCACGGCTGCCGGGCTTGCGGTCGACGCTCGTCAAGCCACCGAAAAGCCAGGTCAAAGACCGGGTGCGGATCCTCGAAAGCCTCATACAGCGTTCGTTGAACAGCCAACGGATCGTCGATGGTCGCGATTTGATCCACCGAGGTCGTCTCCAGGCGATGTATCGCTGCCAGTTCTCGAGCAAAGTCGGCGACCAAGCCTCGGCGTGCTTTCTCAAACGTGTCGTCGCGCAGAATCTTGCGGGGAATCGACTCCCCTTCGATTCGTAGGCTGATCATGAACGGTGCACCGATCGGGTTGGTGTCATCAGTTTCTGACGCCACGATCTCTGGCGCCGTGACACCACCGCTGCGGGCTCGTCGAAGCAGCGCCGCTTCGTCGAGTCCAGTCCGGAGCCGCGAGGCCGCAGATCGGTGACGCTGCAGAATCAACCGCTGAGATTCGTTCGTGGACACCGCGGTGAAAGACCACGTCTCGCGGCTGGCACCTGCAGACAAACGCTGTAGGTCGTTGATCTTGACGTCACCGAGTGGACCGGCAAGCGAGACGGCGAGTGCTTTCGCCAAATCAGCGCTCATCAGAGCCCCATGCCGGTCATCTCATGTCGGTGCCGATGGGACGACCGTCGACGATCTGATCGAGGTACTCGCTCATCCCCATGCCGACGCGACCGTTGCACTCGTAGCGGGTCATCGCCTCAGTGATGCGGGTATGGAGTTGTTCTCCATCATCGGTGGAGCGACGGTTGCGCAAAGGAATCATCGACAACACCCGGCCGGTGATCTTATATTCTTCGTGGTCTGTTGCCGCCCAGCACCGTATAGCGGTGTGGTAGTCGTCTGAGTCCCACTCGGATTCGATCCTGCAATCTCGAATCAGCGAGTATTCGCCGTCTACCAGCACCATGCCGCTGCGAGCAGGGGTGCCGTCGCGGTCGACTATGGACAGCATCATGGCGAAGTCGGGGCCGAAGATCATCGGCAACCAGCGGTACCAACGCAGCGCTTGCCAATAGCGGGGCCCCCATGATTTGTCACGCAAACCCAAGCCGTCGAGCTCGATCGTCTCTTGGCCCAACTCGACTGTGCCTACAACTGCGGTGTGTTGTTCGTAGTGCGCCTTGGCAAAACTCTTGGTGGAGTCGGTCTCGAGCGGGCTGCCGTCTTCGTATTGCGGCATACCTCCATACATTGGCGATATGCCGGTCACGTCGAGGCGCACTGAACAGTCGACGAAGGGGTTGTCGCGAAACGCCACACGAGGGTTCGTCATCTGTTTGGGTTCTTCGAGCAGACACACCTTGCCGTCGTAGTTGATAGTCAAATGCTCAAACGGTTTTTCGACTTTGATCTCAAGCCCACCAGCACGCATCTCGTCGTTGTTGGTGATTTCAGGTCGCCCGTAAAGGAAACCGACCCGGCCGTCGGGCAGATAGATGCAGACTGTCATCTCTGCGTAACCCTCGTTGACCCGGTTACCGATCCTGAACCACGCGCCCAATTCGCGTTCCAGGTCGAAACCGTTGAGATACATCGACTCGTTGTAGTTCGAAACCGGATCCGGTTCGTGGGTGTATTCGTCCTCCGGTCTCAAGACGGTGACGATCTTGGTTTCGCTCATCGGTTCAGCGCTCCGAACTCTGCGCGCCCTTGGAGTTCTGCTCGCCCTTAGAGAAGGCCGCACGCAGATCTTCCAGACCCGCAGGGAGTTCGATTGGCGGGTCTGGCAACTGCTCGACGCCGCGATCGGCCAACCAGCGCCGCATGGAGTCCATGTCTTCGCTCCACGAACGAGGGTCGCCCATCATGACTTCGTAGAGCTCGACACCTTCGGGTCCCGCAACAAACGGGCCGAATGAGGCTCCCAGCGGCAGTTCAATATGGCCACCCGGACCCAGCTCAACATCACCGCAGGTGAACGAACCGGACAGGACAGTGAGAGTGTGCGGGCTGTAGTGCCCGTGATGCCGCACGATCATGCCCGGATCCCAACGCGCGAACAATGCCAGGTAGAGAGGCTCTACCGAAAAAGCGACCCATTTCTCCCACACATGAGACTCCGAGCCATCGGCGTTGCGCTGGCTGCGCACCGCGATGAAAGGAATGTCACCATCGTCGATGTTGGTGAAAGTGGGTTCTAGTCCCGCAATACGCGGTGTATCGCTCATCCGCGGTCTACGCCGCGAACCTAGGCGAGTGCTGCTTCGAGCGCTTCTACAGAAGGAGCGAAGTAGAACGAACCCGAGGCCGGAGTGGAGTAGTTGGTGATGGCGTCATGTGCCTGGCCATTGATTCCATACATGGCGTCCATGCGCTCACGCATCGGTGCCTGAGTCTTACAGAAGCCCATGAAATAGAGACCGACGGTGCCCTCGTGGAACGCATAGGGAGTAGACCGGCGAACCATCTCACCCCGCTTCGGGGTTGACTCATCGGCGGTTGCGCCTTCGCGTAGTTCGACGTGAGACAGATGCGAAGTCGGTACCTGGGCGTCGAGCTTGACTGAGTCGGGCTTGGTGCGCCCGAAGGTGTTCTCTTCCTCTTCGAGCGAGAGCGTGGCCCAGTAGTCCATGTCGTGCACCCAACGCTGGGCTATGCAGTAGCTGCCACCTTCGCCTGGCTGGCCGTCATCGACAATGCCCCGGTCCTGCTGGTCTTCGGGCTCCGGGTTGCCGGTGCCGTCAATGTGGCCTGTGAGATCGAGGCTGTTCTTGTAGATGAACGTCGGGGTTTCGCGGGCCACTTCGAGGTGACCGGCTACGGCCTTACGGAAGGTGTGCTGCACCTCCCAGATCAGATCCTTGTCGGCGTGATGGAGCCACATGAGGAGCTCTTCTTGGGTTCCCTTGGCGACGCGGGAACCGTCGGGTGACTCGTAGCCGGGGTATCCCTGGAAATCGTCGGTTTCGATTCCGAGGTCGTCGGCCAGCGTCGGACCAAAGAGAACACAAAGGTTGACTCCCTGTGCCGCGGCGTCGGCAAGGCTGTCCTGTATCGCACTCTTGATGAGGCCGAGATCGGCGTTTTCGGTACGACTCATGTGGACGTACCACTGGTACTTCTGAAGATCCATGAGGATCGCGGGCTGCGAAGTTGCCATTAGATGATTCCTCTGTCGATTGATAGTGAATGACGATTCTGAGGCTAGACGATTGATACCCGCACGAGGCAAGGCAAGTACCGGATTTTGCGCATTCTCCGTTTGTAGAGATCCAGGTTCGGTCGCGGAGGTCTAGGTTGCGGGTCCTACGACGCTGAATCCGTCCTCGCTGAAACCGACTTCCACGCCGCGATTGATCGAAACCCAGTCGCGAGCCTCAAGATATGGGCGGAAAGTGCTGGCGATGACCCGTTCGTCGTCTTTGGTCTTGGGACGCTGGATCTCGTAGAGGTGCGGAAACTCAAGCCAACCGCAAACCGTGTCCCAAAGACGCAGAGCCGCGTCGTCGAGAGGCGGATCCACCAAGACCGGGCCGAAGATTGTCTGCTCGCTGCCGTCGTCGCCCGCGAAGAACATGGTCGGCACTCCATAGCCCGACGCTGCGACAACCTTGTCGTGTTCGGCTTTCACCTCGTCATGAGTGGTCGGGTCGGCGATTGCGGCGTCGACAATCCCGGGATCGAATCCGAGCTGCTCCAACAGGTGCCGAGCCACATCGGGCTCGTGGGGTTTGTTGCCGTCTTCGTGAAGTGCTTTGCCCGCGGCTGCGTACCAGGCGTCGAGATGGGCCATATCGATACGTCGGAGAGCAGCGCCGATACGCATCATCGACCAGCCATAGGACCACTCGCGCTCCCACGGGTGTTTCTTGCCCTCCACTCTGTTGATCTCCTCAAGGCTGAAGAAACGCCAGTTGACCGTGAGGTCGGTTTGTTCGCGTACGGCTCGTATCCAGCGTGAGGTCTGGTAGGCGTACGGGCACATGACATCGAAGTGGAAGTCCACGCAAGTCGGTCGATCCATGACGAAACCATATTGCATGTCACCGGCCGGCCCACCGAGACGCCCGAACTTCATTTGCCTCTGTTGCCGTACCGGCACCGCTTTCGGTTACTGTCCAGCGCCGACCGGTAGTCAGGACTTGGGGGTCAGGTCGAACAGCACCCGGGTTCCTCCGGGTAGTTCCGTTCGTTGGCGAACATCGAAACGCTCGTTGATCTGCGCTTCGATGACCGAAAGCGTGTAGGCGTCATGGGTACCTGCACGCTTGTGGCTCTTGAGTTCCTTCACCTTCTGGTCTGATTCAGCGGGCACCTCCAGAACCACTTCAGCGTCGAGGTGGAAGAAAAAGTCGAGGATCGCCGCGGTCGGCACATTGTGGGTGAGAGCCAGGTGATGGATCACCGCGAGGGCGAGCACCAACTCAGGTTTAGAACGGTCGGTGAGCGGCGGACGTTCGGTACCGCGCCAACCGATCCCAGGGGTCGGGTCCGCGAAGTTGACTACCAGCGGAATGATGCCTTCGGTGCCGACTTCGCGAAGTGACCGGTACAGGCGGTCTACGACTAGGGCATCGGCATCTAGGGCGAGCACAACATCGGCGTGCTCAACGGCAATCCGGCTGAACATCCCGTCGTTGGCGCCGATGTCCCAGACCTGCGAACGATGGCGTTGCGCCACAACTCCGCGCACGAAATCGGCTTTGCTGAGCAGGTCGTTCGATGCGTAATGGCTCCGCTTCGAGTAGTCGGCCCACTCAGAATCAGAACGATTCCAGCTCAAGTTGTCGACAAGCTTGCGGAGCCGGTCGACCAAACCAACGTAGATCTTCTTGTTGTATCCGGCTCGTTTCAAGTCGTTGACGGTGTCTGCAGATCCTCCGCTGAAACGTCTGTCGGCCTTGGCGTGCAACCACACATGCGGGATCAGTCCTTTGCTGGAGTGGCGCCGACCCTGCAGCACCCGCCGAGCCTGCTCCGGGGTGATGCCGTCAATCGCACCACGCATCCATGGCTGGTGTGGGAGGTCCTTGTACGCCGTGAACAGCAACGGATACAGAAACATCTGACAGAACTGCCGGTAACCCCACCAAGGCTCGCCTTTCCGGTAGGGCTCAAATGAGGCGATGTCGATGAATGTCGGCTTCGCCCCGACGAATTGGACGTTGTATGGCGTGGCGTCCTTGCTGGTCATGTCTTCGTCGATCGCAGCTCGGACCAACTTGAGGGTGAGACTCGCGGCGTCCTGCAGCATTGAGAACGACCACTCGTGGGCGTACGTGATCACCTCGATAACGGAATGCTCAAGCACCAATGCCCAGTCAGATCCGTCGGGGGCCACAGCTTCAACCGGCTCGCAGCTGACCACATCTCCGGCCTTGCACGCTCCTCGATAGAAATTCGTGGCGGTCAACGCGGCGAAGTCCGTTGCCGCGGTCTCGTTGAGACCACGCAGCACGCGGCGGCCGTCACGCCACACACGCGAGTTCGGATCACGAAACGATCCGCTGTCGTAAACCGACTCCGGGCCGCTACCCGGGATCATCACTGTGTGATTTCGTCGGTCTCGCCGACTCCTTCAGAGTCGTCTGTTTCTTCGTAGATCGGGGTTTCATTGGAGGACTTGTTCTTGCCAAACCCCAACTTGGAGAGCACTGCCCTGCCAGCAACCGCAATGCCCGCTCCGCCTGCTGCCACTGCGCCGATGATCGCGCTGCCAGATGCCGGGTCCAGATATGCGCTGATCATCTTTTGTCACCCCCGATTTGGTTTCCGGAACCCTACAGGCGCATCAAAGCAAGCGCCATCGTGGCCGCATTACCCGCTGTTCGAGCACCAGGCCTCTCCGTGCCGCTTGAGGAGTCGGTGTGCACGGTGACGCACTGAACTCAGTTGACTCTCGCCAGCGGGTCCGAAACGCCTGGAGTTATTATTAGATGACATGGGATAAGATGTGAGTCTGCTCGGGGAGGCAAGTCAGAAAAAGACGTAACCCCGGCCGTTTGCCGAAGCATTGACGGTTCCGGGGCTTTCACGAGCAAGCTTACAGGCGGCGGAGGCAATGTCAAGCATCTACAACCAAACAGTTGCTCAACGCCTCACGCGAGAGCGACTCAGTTCGTACCTTTCGGAGACCGGCGGAGATCTTCGAGAAGCGCTGGGCCTCTACGACTGGAACATCCGAGCGGGCGCAGCCATGCATGAGGACATCGGTCGTTTCGAGGTGGTTTTCCGGAACATCGTCGCGGACACACTCGTCGAACACGGCGAGATCAGTGGCTGGGAAGGCCCCTGGTATCAGCAGCACCACCTGTTTCGCGGCAAGCAGCACGAACCGATGAGCCAAGCCATCGCTAGGGCTCGCGATCGGGCCACCCGACATCATCGGCCCGAGGTCTATGGCAAGGTCATCGCCGAGTTGAACCTCGGGTTCTGGCGATACCTGTGCCATAAGAGATACCTCACCTCGTTGTGGGTCCCAACGATTGGGTCTGCATTCCCCCTGCACCCGGAGACCGGGAACCCCTATCAGATCCGACGAGAGGTCGAGAATCGAATGGAGAAGTTCCACTTCACGCGCAACCGCATCGCACATCACGAGCCGATTCACCGTCGGGACTTGAACCTTCAACACGAATATTTGTTAGAAACCATCGGTTGGATGTGTGCCGACAGCAGATCTTGGATCAAGGACACGAGCCGGACCCCAAGCGTCTTGGCCGCACGACCGACGCTGGAGGGGTATCGGAAATGATCAATCGAGAGAAGTGGGGTTTGGGATCTGAGTTGGTTGGGTCGGTGCGCTGATGGCACCGCCGGTTGTTCTGATTCACGGGTTCGCTACTTCGACGGAACGGACCTGGCGCGAACCTGGGTGGTTTGACCTGCTCAAAGATGCCCGTCGGCGTGCCATCGGCATTGATCTGTTGGGCCACGGTGACGCGCCCAAACCCACCGACCCTGAGGCCTACGACGACCTGGTGACACCCGTGTTGGAGCGGTTCCCCGACTCGCCGGCCGATGTGATCGGCTACTCGCTCGGAGCCCACACAGCGCTGGGTATCGCCATGTCATATCCAGAACGCGTGAACCGGTTGGTCCTCGCCGCGATCTGGCGCAACGTCGTCGATTTCGGTGACAGCCGGCCCTTGGAAGGCAACGTGGAGGCCCGATTCGAGTCGTTGATAACCGCTCCGGGCAACGACTCTGAAGCCCTTCGAGCCTGCCTCGCACGAGAGCGGCGGCCTTTCACTGTTGAACAACTGGGGAAGGTTCAGGCACCTTGTTTGATAGTTATCGGAAGTGAGGACTTCGCGGGGCCGCCCGAGCCTCTCGCCGATGCGCTGCCAAACGCCACGGTGAAAGTAATCGCAGGTATCGACCACTTCGGACTGCCCAAGCAATTCGGTTTCATCGACGCCGCGCTCGAGTTCATCGACGCCGTCCCCCAATGGGATTGATCGCTCACTAACCGGGCCACGGCGCTGTTTTCTGTGCGGGAATGCTGTGAGTGGGTCACACTTCTCGTGTGAAGACGCTGCTGTGGCGAATCGTTCATTTGCTAGTGCTCGCTACCTTGGCGATCAGCCAACCGTTGCTGAGCATCCTGGGCGAGAACCCAACCTTCTTCACTGCCCACTCGAGTTCACCGGGCCAGATTGTGGCGTTCGCAATCTTGGTCGCGCTAGTACCCACGTTTGTGCTCAGCGCGGTGATGCTCGGCGGACACGCCCACTC
Source organism: Candidatus Aldehydirespiratoraceae bacterium (assembly GCA_965249055.1). Lineage (GTDB taxonomy): Bacteria > Actinomycetota > Acidimicrobiia > Acidimicrobiales > Aldehydirespiratoraceae > VXYK01. The sequence goes on from CBDFKX010000002.1 coordinate 3,076,340, forward strand.
GCAGCGGGTCGGCCGACACATCTTCCGGGGCGCTATGGCAGCGCTGACCTTCCTGTTCGTCATTCAGGTGGTCGACGTGATCGGCGGGCCAGCTTTGCTAGTCATAGCAATCGCCATCGCCAGCACATATGGCCTCATGGCGGTCTATGTGAGGCACGAACGGGTGCGCTCAGCGGTGTCGGTGTTGGCTGTGCTGCCTCCTTTAGTCGTCATCCATTTCCTGTTTGTCTCAGCTGCCAGCAGTGTCGTTTTCCCAGACGATGTTGAGGCGGTAACGCTCGAAACGCTGCTCGGGGCAGATCTGGACGACATTGCGCATCCAGCAGATCAAGACAGACTCGAAAGCGCTGCCACTGACAAGGTAGACCCGGCCAACACCAGCACCAGACAAGACGACTCCGACAACGCTGCGGTCGGCCCAGATACCGTTGAGCAAGCCTCGCTGGTCGAGCGGCTGAACGACCGGTTTCCACCGATCCATCTACTCGTATTCGATGAGCTGCCGTGGCACTCGCTGCTTGACGAGAGAGGCCAAATCGACTCGGTTCGCTACCGCAATTTCGCTCGGCTCGCTGAAACTTCACATGTCTTCAACAACGCCACTACGGATGGATTCACGACGGAGTTGGCGGTGCCTGCCTTGCTGGCAAGCACACTTCAGACTCAGCCCGCTCCGGTCTATTCGATGTATCCCAACAACCTGTTCACCTTGTTGGGCGGGGTGTACGACGTCTCGTCTTGGGATCCGCTTGTTGATCTCTGCCCCGACTCCGTATGCAACGGCTCAGCGCCGGAGCAGGTTCTCGAACTGATCGCGGTCGACGGAACTGTCTCCACCTCCACGACTGCCGCACCCGCAATCACCGTCTCCGCCAGTTCAACAACAAACCCAACTACATCAACCACAGTTTCCACGACTTCAAGCGATGCGCCGCTGTCCGAGCCGACACACCACGAAACGGGGGGTGACGACAAAGGCTCGCTCTCACTGTTGCTCCAAGATGCCGCGATCGTGTTCGGGCATCTCGCGGCACCGGAAGGGACGGATTTTGGCCTTCCGTCAATCGGAGCCGGATGGGGCAATTTTGGACGGGGTTTGACCACCGCGACAACCCCGACCGCTACCACCACCGCCAGCACCACAACCACCCAGAACGGCACGACCACCACGGCAAACACCACAACAAGCACTCGGGTAGCGACCACAACCACTCAGCCATCATCGGACACCAGCCAAACCACGACCACACTGCAGATCGCCACCGACGTGGAAATCACTGATGGCACCGACCCCGTCGACCCGGAGCGCATAGCCGAGGAACGAACCGCATTTCTCGACAGCCTGATCTCTCTCGACACACGCGTCTTCGACTTTCGAAGAGAGATTGCTGCGATCGAGGCAGGTGATCTCCCCCGCCTACATTTCATGCACACATTGTTGCCGCACGTGCCTTGGCGACTGAGGCCCGATGGCTCAAGCTATGCCGATATCGGTCTGCCGGGGTATTTCTCCAAATGGGACGACGATCAAGACAAGGCACGATTCGGACAACAACGCCACCTTCTGCAACTCGGCTTCGCAGACCATCTCCTAGGCGAGTATCTGGACCGCCTCGAAGCGATCGGAGACCTGGATCGCGCCATGGTGATCGTGACCGCGGACCACGGGATCTCGTTTGTGCCGGGTGAGCGATCCAGAGGAGTCAACGATGTCAACGTAGATGGCATCGCGGGTGTTCCGCTGATTCTCAAAGAACCAAACCAGAAGACCGGGACGGTTCAACCCCAGCCTGTCCGGTTGATCGACATCGTGCCCACGATCGCCGCGCTGCTCGGGGTTGATGCGCCATGGGATTTCGCTGGGCGCAACATGTTCAGCGCGCAACCGGCGGTAGACCGTGCTGTTGGCGGAACTGGAGGTTCGGTGAAGGTGCCGGAGGACTTCACGACAATCACCAACGAATTGGCTGCCGACATGCACGAAGTGTTCGGCGACGGGACCTCGGGCAGTCTCTACGGACTCGGCGGAGCGCACGATCTGATCGGCGCCCCGGCGCGGGATTGGGCGACCAACCAATCCGCGCACTGCTGGGTCAAAGAACGGCCAACAACGATTCCTGACGCTGACGGATCGATCGGCTACGTGTTCGGGCTCATCGACGCCCCACCGGGCGCGTCGATCGCCTTCGCAATTGTGGTAGACGGAATCGTGGCTGGTACGGCCAGGTCTTTTGAAGACGGCCCAGCTCACCGTGTCTTCGCCATTGGCGATTCGCAGTACTGGCAAGGCGAGGATCCAGCCGTCGAACTCCACGAGATCATCAATTCCCGCCTAGCCCCGATTCCACGCTGCTAGTCGCCCGAACGACACACCCGGGAGTGGTTCGGATGTGTTTCAGCCGGCGCAATCGGTTTAAAGGGTCACGTCCGCAGTAGCGCGAAGGTCGGTGGCAGAGGCGGCAAGGGTGACCGAGTAGGAGCCAGGATCGACCACCCAGTCGTGCACCGCTGGGTCCCAGCGGGCGAAGCAACGGTCCTTCAAATTGATGCGGGCAGTTCCGGTCGCACCGGGGGCCAGATCGAGCTTGGCGAAACCAGCGAGTTCCTTCACCGGACGAGGGACGACACTCTGGGCGGGCGCTACATACACCTGTACTACTTCGCTGCCGGCACGCTCTGTTGTGTTGGTGATCGAAACTTCGACACTCAAGTCCGTGCCAGTGCCTTTGATCGTGGGTTCGCCCCATTCGAAGGTGGCGTAGGACCCGCCGTGACCGAAAGGGATCATCGGTTCGATGCCGCGAGCGTCATAGGAGCGGTAGCCGACAAAAATCCCTTCGCCGTAACGCACCACACCAGCCTCGCCCGGATAGTTCAAGAACGCTGGCGTGTCACGCTCGTCACGGGCCCAGGTGGTGGGCATCCGTCCCGCTGGTTCGGCGTCGCCGGTCAGCACATCGGTGATCGCGTAACCTGCTTCCTGGCCCGGGTACCAGGCCAAAATGACGGCCGGAGCGTCGTCGAGCCACGGAAGCGACATGGGTGCACCACAATTGAGGACCACAACCGTTTTCGGATTGGCCGCAATGACCCGCCGAACGAGTTCGTCCTGCTGGTTCGGTAGATCGATGGAGTCGCGATCGGATCCCTCTGATTCCCACTCGGCGCTCGATCCCACCACCACCACAGCGGTGTCGGCTTGAGCGGCAAGATCCGCAGCTTGGTCGAGACCGGCGCGCGGGTCGAAATCGGCCAGTTCAACACCAGCGTCGACAATACTGACCAATTGCCTTGCGTCGCGAGGCAGATGGTCCAATCGGATCCGGTAATTCCGACCGGCCTCAAGGTCCATGAAGCCATCACCACCATGCAACCCCAACCCCGCGCTGAACGTCTTGACCGAGTTGTCAGCAACCAGTTCCTCGTCGACGAACAACGCTGCATGAGCGAAACCGAGGGCGCAGAAGCGGTGACGGCCCGATGTCGTCGGGGTCATGGTGAAACTCAACCGCACCGACATCGTGTCTATCCCCTCCGGCCAACCCTCGCCGAACCAAACGTTGAACACCGAAGATCTGGTCTCGACCTTGAAGGGTCCGTTGTCGAAACCTATTCCCTCGAACAGCTCAAAGCGCACCTCGCCACCATCGATCCACTCAGGAGGAATCGCCGCGGCTCGACGGCGCATGTCGACCCCCGGTACAACTCCGACCACGCGGTCACCGATCCGTTCCTGCATTGCTTGCGCAACCGTCGTTGTACGGTGCGGTTCCAGACTGGCCGAGCCCCCACCAAGGATGGCGGTCTCTGCAACACCGGGACCGATCAACGCGACTGTCCCGTCACCTACGAGAGGCAACAGGCCACGGTCGTTCTTGAGCAGGACCATCGACTCCGTAGCAGCGCGCCGTGCCAACACCCGATGCTCTGATCGTTCAACGTTCCGTTCGTTGTGGTCTGTCGGGGTGCCGATTCGACCTGCCCAGTCGAGGAAACTGACAATGCGGCGCACCTTGTCGTCGATCAGGTCTTCGGCAACTTCGCCCGATTCCACCGCGGCCTGAAGTTGCCCTCGACCCCAGAAGCGCCCTGGTCCAGGCATCTCAAGGTCGAGGCCGTAGCGAGCCGGGGCAACCGTCTCTTTGATTGCTGCCCAGTCCGACACAACAAAACCGTCGAATTCCCATTCGTTCTTCAAGAGGTCAACCAAGTAATCCTGATGCGCGCAGGCATGCTGACCGTTCACGAAGTTGTAAGCGCCCATCACACTGCGCACACCAGCCTGTTTGACCGCGGCTTCGAAGGGAGGCAGATAGATTTCGCGAAGACTTCGCTCGTCAACTTCCACGTTGATCGTATGGCGCTCGAATTCCTGGTCATTGGCCACAAAGTGCTTGACGCAAGCGCCTACACCTTGACTCTGTACGCCGGTGATGTAGGCGACCGCGATTACTGAGCTGAGCTGAGGATCCTCGCTGTAGGACTCGAAGTGGCGTCCGCCGCGAGGCGAGCGGTGTAGGTTCACGGTCGGCGCGAGCAGCACATCCACGCCGCGGTCTTTGGCTTCAACACCGAGCGCCACGCCCAGCTTCTCGACCAGACCGGGGTTCCATGTCGCGGCGATGGCTGATGGCCCCGGGATCACCAGACCTGGACCCATCATTCTGCCGCGGACGCCGACGGGGCCGTCGCTGAGGCACCACTCAGGGATTTGCAGACGTTCGCAGCCCTTGACGATCCAGGCCGTCTCACCCACGACCATGGTGCACTTCTCTTCTAGAGTCATCTGCGCGATCAGCGCGTCGATGTCGGTCATCGTGGTGCTCCTACTGGTTGGCGCAACGCCAATCCGTGCATGAAGGCGTGATACGCCGGTTTCGGTCTGAGGTCTCGGTCAAAGAGTAGGGGTTGGTTCGGACCCTCAGAATCGAAGGGTGGGAAGTGGTCGAGCCAGCTATGGCTGTCGGCTGCGCCCCAGAGCATGACGCCACGGACTGCTGGGACCCCGGCGAAAGTCTCAGCCAGCATGTTGTAGGCGTCGGCCTGTGCACCGAGAGGGTCTGAATCATCGGAAAACAGACCGATTCTCATGTCCATCTCGGTGACCTCGATGAACGGTCCCAGATCTGAAAGTCGTCGAAGGAAACGGTCCAAGGACTTCGGATCGGGGACTCCCATAAGCATGTGGCCCTGGAGTCCGACGCCGTCTATCGGCACGCTTTGATCCAGGAGCCTTCGCACGAAGTCGATGAACTCGGTTGCGCTCAGCCCGTCGTATTCGTTCCACGAGATCTGTTCGTTGAGCACAAGTTCGGCGTCGGGGTCGACTTCGCGGGCAAGTCGGAACGACTCAGCTACATAATCTTCGCCGAGAGTTTCAAAGAAGACGTTCTTGTCGAGCCCTTCGCCGCTGTAGGCCATCGGTTCGTTCACCACATCCCACACAGCGACCTTGCCCCGGTAACGGCCGGCAACTGTTGATATGTGCTCACGCATCAACTTGAGCAGGGTCTTTTGTGGATCACTGCTGGCACGAAGGGTCGATTCAAGATTGTGGGGCCGACCGCCGCGACCCCAGATGAGGGTATGGCCGCGCAGACGCATGTCGTGGCGCTCGGCATAGTCGGCAAAGGCATCGGCCAGCGTGAAGTCGTAGTCGCCGACGAGTCGCGCCAGGCGGTTCCATTTGAAGGCGTTCTCGGCACCGATTCCGTTGAATTCGTGACGCACCAGTTCTGCTTCTGGGCCTGTTGGCGCTGGGATCGCCGCCCCGATGTAGAAGTCGCGCGCTGCGGCCACTTGGCGCAGACTTTCCGGCGTTGGCAAGCGTTCTGCCAGACGAGCCTCCCAGCGTTGTAGCGACGGCGAGTCTTGCGGGCTCAGGTACCCCATTGATCCAGACGATTTGACCTGGGAGGCCGAGGACTTGCGAGGTGACATGAGTGACCCGAACGCCGACATCGCCATCAGATCGCCTTCGATACGCATCCGGCCTTCCATGAACGCCTTCATCGAGTCGAACCGGCCAGAGAATATGAGCGGCGCGTCTTGGGGTGTAGTAATGACGGTCGATGTGGCATCGCCTTCGCCTACGAGCAGTTCGCATCGGCCATCGACGATGACCAACCGGTAGGCGTCTCGACCGTCGGGCCGGTCGATCACGAACTGGTAGGTGGCGGTGACATCGCTGTTGCGCTCGTTGATCTTGCGAGCGGTTCTCTCCAAGACCGCTCTCAGCGACTCTGAATCAGACATTCATGTTCTTCCCACTGGACATTTCCTACCATCGGTATATTATCTCGCCAAGTGACCAGCGTCACCGCAGGGGAGACACCATGAAAACCACTGAACGCACGCTTCGAGCCACGGCAGCTCTCTTGGCTCTCTGTTTGTTTGTCGCCGCCTGTACCACGGGCGACAGCGACGACGACACCGCTGAACCGACCACGACAACGACGACCGCAGCGCCCGAACCCGACGACGAACCCGAGGCGGACGAACCCCAGCCTGAGGCGTCCGAACCCGAACCCGACCAAGCCGACGCGGACGAACCCGAGCCTGAGCCCGAACCAGTCATTGAGGAACCACGCACAGCAAGTTTCAGGGGTATCACTGAAGACACGATCCAGATCGGTGTGGGGTTTTGGGACACCAGCGTCTTTGGATTCGGCTTCTTCGGTGATCCTGACTTGGTTTGGTCCGCACTCACCGGAGCGGTCAACGCCAGAGGCGGCGTCAACGGCAGAAACCTCGAATACTCCATTGCCGGATTCAACCCCGCCTCCAATGAACAGATGCTCGCGGCATGTATCTCCTTGACTGAAGACGCGCAGGTGTTCGCGGTTCTCGGAGGAATGCGCGGCGACGCCAACTACTGCGTGTTCGAACAGCACGAGACAATCCACCTCGGCTCACAGGTGAATGCCGAAGGCGAAGCATTCGAGCGGGCAAGGGCCCCGATTGCCGGGTTCTTCCCTGCGGGCAACGTGCGTGAAAGTTCTTTCATTGCAGAACTGGAAGCAATGGGTTGGTTTGACGGTGCCCAGTCCATCGGAGTCCACTACGACGGCGACTCAACCGCTGGTCGTCTCTCGGATGCAGTCGCAACAGAGTTGAGCGAACTCGGGCTCGATCTGGCCTTGACCCTCAACATCGACGACCTGGTGCTCGACGAAGACACCCTTGAGTCACAAACCGACATCATGCGTGAGCAGGCCCGGGCCGCGGATCTAGACCGGATCATCATCTTCGGCGCGGCAGCAACCGGCCTGATCACCTATGGCGAACTCGATGTGGACCTCGCGGCGGTTGATTCCAACAACTTCACCACAGCTATCAACTCAGGTATCGACCCGGCCGACATAGACGGCACGATCGCCACTACCTCCCGCATCAGTTTGGAATCGGACCCGATCGATGCCACCACCCAACAGTGTCTCGACGATGCCCAAGCCGCTATCGGCGACGTTCGTTTCGAACGGCCGGGCCCAGGCGTAGTCAACAATGCCGACGACCCGAACTATTGGAGCTACACCGTGCTGGCGTGCCGTGACCTGGACCTGTTCGTGCAGGCAGCGGGCGCGGCTGGGGTCAACCCGACCAACGACAGCTTCAGAACCGGGATCGAATCGCTCACCAACATCTCGCTGCCCGAGATTCCGTTCGTCTCGTTCGCAGAGGGGAAATACAACGGTGGAGACACACTCCGCCTAGTGATGTTCGATGCCGACGCCGATGAGGACGGCGAACTAATTCCCCTCGGCGAGCCCGTCGACCTCACTCCGTGAGCAACCCGAACCCACTCTGCTCCCTCCGTGACCGCCGCCGACACCGACGATCCCACCAACGACAGTGAACGGTCCGGGTTTTCGGAACTGACCCAAGCAGTACTGGCAGAGCAGGCCGCCCGCGAAAGCGCCGCGGCGCAAGTCGACGCGACCAAGATTCGGTCCGATGAGGAACTCCCGGGTGTCGGTGACAAACCGATGTTGTTTCGCGAGGGAGTTGCCGCCGGTGGCGTCGGTGTCATCGCGGTGCTGGGCACGCTCGACGCTACCGACGCGCTCCAGATCGCCATTCCCAGCCTGCTAGGACCCGAGATCCAAACCAGCCTAGGAGTATCGGACACAGGCCTCGCCGTCGTCGGCATCGGCGGGTTGATCAGCGCCACGCTGTGCGCAGTGCCGATGGGGCGACTAGCCGACCGGATCGACCGGATGAAGCTGGTCGGTTGGGCCACGCTCTTTTGGAGCCTGGCGATGTTTTTTCGCGGTTTTCAAGCAACGGCGTTCGGTTTCTTCTTGATCGGCGTGCTGATGGGAATAGGTTCGTCAAATACCTTCCCGGTGCAGGGCGCGGTGCTAGCGGATGCCTATCCGATTCAGGCCCGTGGCCGAATCTACGCCGTGAAGAACGTATTGGGCCGGGCAGGAGAACGCATCGCCCCTCTGCTCGTCGGCGGACTCATGCTCATCGTGGACAACAACTGGCGATGGGCCTACTGGGTGTTCGCCTGGCCGATAGTTGCGCTCGGAATCTGGTCCCTTTTTGTTCCTGATCCACCGCGGGGCCAATTCGAGCAGCTTTCGACGATCGGGGAGGTGATGGAGGAAGACCCCGACCGGCCCAAGGTCTCGCTCAGCGCTGTGTGGCATCGTCTGATGGCAATCCGCACTCTGAAACTGGCCTGGATCTCATTCAGCATCATCGTCTTTTCGATGATCGGGCAAGGCTTCCTCGTCAACCTGTTCTTGGACGACCGCTGGGGGTTGTCTCCTTTCCAGCGGGCGATGATCGGCTTCGTACCCGGCATGCTCGCGTTCGCCGCCGCGCCCTGGGCCGCCGTCCGCTACGACAAGCTGTACCAACAGAGTCCGGCCAAAGCGCTCGCCTGGGTCGGGGCACTGTTCTTCCCCATGGCCGCGGTGATTCCAATCCAGTTCTACATGCCCCACCCTGTGCTCTTCGCGATCGTTGGCATCGTTCCGTCGGTACTCGCCGTTGTGGTCTTCGGGATGATTTCGCCGCTTCTGGTAGGCGTAGTGCCATATCGCCTGCGAGCCCAGTCCACCGCACTGTCGATCATGGTCATCTTTCTGGGTGGCGGTGTGCTCGGGCCGATCGTCGCCGGTCTGCTGTCGGACGCCACTTCAGAGCGCACCGCGATCTTGCTCGTGGCGATCCCCTTCAAGATTCTCGGAGGGTCGCTGCTTATCTGGGGGGCCCGCCATATCCGCCACGATCTGTCTCTGGTCGTAGACGAGATCGAGAAAGACAAGGCCGAACTCGATTGGCGCGCCGCTCACCCTGACGACATTCCCGCCGTGTCGCTGCGCGATATCGACTTCTCATATGGCCCAGTTCAGGTGCTGTTCGGGATCGATCTGCGTGTCGAGCCGGGCGAGACGTTGGCTCTGCTCGGGACCAACGGCGCAGGCAAATCAACGATCCTTCGGGTGATAAGCGGCCTGGCTGTTCCTGCGCGTGGAATTGTGGATCTGAACGGCCGAGACATCACCCTCACATCACCCCAAACCCGCGTTGAGCTCGGCATCGCACAACTGCCCGGAGGCAGAGCTGTGTTCGGTCCGATGTCGATCCACGACAATCTCCGCACAGCGGGTTGGAGTCTGCGCAAGGACAGAACTGTCCTCACCAGTTGCATCGCCGAAGTGCTGGAGAGCTTCCCAATGCTCGCGGAACGTCTTGACGAACCGGCGAGCGAACTCTCAGGTGGCCAACAACAGATGTTGGCGCTGGCCATGGTGCTGATCCATAAACCCGAGGTCCTGCTGATTGATGAGCTGTCGTTGGGCCTCGCCCCCGCAGTGGTCAGCGAACTGCTCGAAATCGTGGATCGGCTCCGCGAACAAGGTCAGACGATGATCATCGTCGAGCAGTCCCTCAACGTCGCCGCGGCGATAGCGGAACGTGCGGTGTTCATCGAGAAGGGTCATGTGCGCTTCGACGGACCCACTCGCGAACTCGCCGCGCGTGGTGATATCGCCCGTGCGGTGTTCCTGGGCGCCACAACCGACCCGCCCTCAAGTGACACTGAGGAAACACCAGACTCCGACCAAACCCCCGACGTACCGTGATCGCTGGACTGGAGTTCGGACGACAGTTCGTCTTCATCGGCGCCGTGCATGGGATTGCGTATGCACTTCTTGCGCTCGGTGTCATCCTGGTCTACCGATCAAGCCGCGTCATCAACTTCGCGGTCGGCGCCACCGGCGTTCTAGCAGGCCAAGTGATGGCACATCTCGTGATCCGCTACGACACTCCCTACTGGGTCGGTTTCGTGGTCTCAGTCTTGGCCGGCGCAGTATTCCTGGGAGTGGCGGAACTCACGGTCGTGCGTCGCCTCTTCACCGCGCCGCGGGTGATCCTGCTGGTCGCCACGATCGGTTTGGCACAACTGGCGCAAGCGGCGATGTTCGCTCTGCCGGAGCCATCGGCTGAAGACAACCGCAACGACTATCCGACGCCGTGGGCACGAGAATTCGAGTGGTTCGGTATACGGATCGAAGGTGGCGAGCTGCTCTTATTCGTTGTGTCAGCGGTAGTTGTGACCGCCTTGGCACTGTGGATGCGCTATTCGGCATGGGGCAGCGCCATCCGTGCCTCCGCAGCCGAGCCTGACCGTGCCCGTCTGGCGGGTATCAACCCTGGCACCGTGTCGACAATCGTCTGGACCCTCACTGGTGCGTTCGCCAGCATGGTTGCCGTACTCCAAGAGGCAGGAAGCAGCCGCGCCTTTCTACTTTCGAGTCCGGGACCATCACTGATGACCCGGGTGTTGGTCGTAGCCGTGATCGCCTCGTTCATATCGTTTCCGCGGGCGGTGGTCTCAGGAATCCTGCTCGGAATAGTCGAAGCCCTCGTCAGGCTCAACTATCCGCTTGATCTGGGACGATTCGAAGCTCTGCTGTTGGTGTTGGCGATCGCCGGGGTCTTCGTGACGACACGACGCGCCACGAGCGACGAGCGTGAGTCGTTCAGCTTCGCGCCGCGCCTGCGACCGATCCCTCCTGCGTTGCGCGATTTGTGGTGGGTGCGGCACCATACGAGGATTCTCGGAACGCTGGCGATTCTCGTCGCTCTCGTCGTGCCTCTGTTCGTCACCACAGCAAGCCGCACGTTCCGCTACAGCGAGATTCTGTTGATGGCGCTCGCTGCGTTGTCCTTGGTGGTCCTGGTGGGTTGGAGCGGTCAGATTTCTCTAGGTCAGGGGGCGTTCGCAGGACTCGGAGCTCTGATCACCGCGGCGCTTGTGAACGGCAACGACATCGGCCTCGGAGCTCTGGGAGTCGACTGGACCCTGCCGTTGCCTGAACTCCATTTCCTGTGGGCGCTGTTCTGGGCTACCGCTGCCACCGCGCTCGTAGCGGTGTTGATCGGACTCGGTGCCCTACGCGTCCGCGGTCTGCTACTGGCGGTTATTACTCTCGCTTTAGCGGTGAGCGCGGAGAAGTTCTTCTTCCGCAGGCCCTTCCTAAGCGGTGGGAGCACCACCTCGGCGCTGCTAGAGCGAGCCTCAATCGGACCTTTTGAGCTCAAACCGCAGCGCACCTACTACTACCTGGCCCTGCTGGCCCTCGTGCTGGGGGTCCTCTTTGTCGCCCGGATCCGGACCAGTGGGATCGGCCGCCGAATCATTGCCGTGCGCGAGAACTCCGATGCTGCAGCAGCCTCCACGGTGTGGCCCACGGGTTCCAAGCTGACGGCCTTCGCGATCAGCGGGGGCATTGCGGGGTTTGCCGGGGGGTTTCTCGGAGGACTCTACGTCACGGTGCTCTTCGCCTTCTTCGCTGTGGAGACCTCTGTTCAGATCCTCGCCATCTCGGTCATCGGTGGCGTCGGTTCAGTGGCCGGCCCCGTCCTGGGTTCGCTTTGGGTCGTAGGAATGCCTGCGTTCTGGCCCGACTCGGCAATCGTCCCACTTCTAACCACCAGCCTCGGCATCCTCATTTTGTTGATGTACGCACCCGGAGGTTTCGTTCAACTCTGGTTCGGAGCCCGCGATTCGTTCTTCGCGTGGTACGCCTCACGGCTCCCAACTCCGGCGGAACCCGCCCGCCGACTCCCTGAGCGCCCCAGCGTGCCCCCGCCACCGCACGAAGTCGCTCTGGCTGCGTCCAATGTGACGGTCAGGTTCTGTTCACGGGTCGCCTGCGACAACATTGATCTTGAAGTCCGCCACGGTGAGATCGTCGGGCTCATAGGTACGAACGGAGCAGGCAAGACAACTTTCATGAACGCGGTCAGCGGATTCGTGGATGCCAGCGGGTCGATCGAGATCTTCGGCACCGATGTCGACAGCCTGCCCCCGCACAAACGTCACGCACTCCACCTCGGGCGGACCTTCCAGGCCGCCACACTGTTTCCCGACCTGACCGTGCGGGAGACCGTGCAAATTGCACTCGAAGCGACCCGACGAACCCGCTTCGTCACATCGGCCGTTCCCTTCTGTGGCCGCGGCCACGAGACCAGACAAGCCGTAGCCGCCGACGCTTTGATCGATTTCTTGGGCTTGGGCGACTACGCCAATGCCTTCGGCGCCGAACTCTCCACCGGCACCCGCCGAATACTCGAACTCACCTGCCTCGTCGCCGGCGGCAATCGAATGTTGTGCCTCGATGAACCAACCGCAGGCGTAGCCCAACGAGAGGCGGAAGCGCTGGTACCGCTGCTACAGGGGATCCGCAGAGAACTCGATGCGTCGGTCCTCGTTGTTGAACACGACATGCCCTTGATCATGTCGATAAGTGATCGCATCTACTGTCTCGAACGCGGTTCGGTCATCGCGGTCGGGACCCCGACGCAGGTCCGCGACGACCCGGTGGTAATCGCCAGCTATCTAGGCACCGACCAACGCGCTATCGACCGATCCGACTCCGCACCCCCACCATGACAGCACTAGCCACTCCCCCGCTCACCCCGAAGTCCACCGCTACCCGTAAACGCCTGCTGGACTTGGCTGCCCGAATGTTTATTGAGAGCGGTTATGCCGCGATTTCGCTGCGTGACATCGCCGATGAGGCCGGCCTCACCAAGGGTGCCATCTATGGGCACTTCCGTTCCAAGGGCCAACTGCTTGTTGAGGTGATCCGCTCGGAACTGGCCCAACGCGACACCATGTTGGATCTTGATGAAGCGGACCAGCACCCCGACAAACTGTTCGATCTCTTCATCAGCCCCGGAAGCCGTGAACTCCGCCTGTTGCAGACCGACGCGGCCGCCGCCGCCCGTCACGACCCGGATGTGGCAGCAGGCGTTGAGGAGGTCTTCGCGGAGCGCGCCGAGTGGATCCTCGAAACGCTCTCGCCATACGCGGACCCCGACACAGTCTTGTTCGTAATCAACGCCCTATCGTCGGGGATCGGAATTCAGGAAGCTCATGGCCGCGATGTGCCCGACATCGAGGTATGGCGCAAAACCCTGTCCGCAATGTTCGAAGCGTTGACCCGCCCCAGTGCACAAAAGGTCCAAGGAGAAACAACATGACCGAGATCTACAAGGATCCGACCGCCTCGATCGACGAACGGGTCAGTGATCTGATCGGCCGGATGACCCTTACCGAAAAAGTGGCGCAGCTTGGGGCTGTCTGGGTCACCTCGCTGGTTGTGGACGAACAGTTCGACCCCGCCCAGGCCGCCGAGGTGCTCTCAGACGGCATCGGGCAGATCACCCGCATCGGTGCCAGCACCGGCTTGTTGGCCGACGAATCGGCGCAGTTGGCCAACTCCATCCAGAAGGTGCTCGTCGAGAACACCCGTCTCGGTATTCCCGGTGTGATCCACGAAGAGGGAGTCGGCGGATTCCTGCATAGGGGGGCGACTACTTTTCCTCAAGGCCTCGGTCTAGCCGCCACCTGGAACACCGATCTGATGGCCGAAGTTGCGGGAGTGATCCGGACTCAGATGCGCGCGGTCGGCGCTCGCCACAACCTCTCACCGGTGCTTGATGTGGCCCGCGACCCCCGTTGGGGTCGGGTTGAGGAGACTTACGGGGAATCTCCCGAACTCTGCGGACAGATGGGCGTGGCGTATGTGAAGGCGATGCAGACCGACGACCTCGCCAACGGCGTGGTCTGCACCGGCAAGCACTTTTTGGGTTACGCATATTCGCTGGGTGGCCGTAACCACGCGCCGGTCCACCTCGGTGGCCGAGAACTGCGAGAGGTATACGCAGCGCCCTTCGCCGCGGCCATTCGAGAAGCTGGCCTCGCCTCGATGATGAACAGCTACTCCTCGATCGACGGCGTGCCGGTTGCCGCAAGCCGTGAGATTCTCACTGATCTGCTTCGTGGTGAACTCGGCTTCGACGGAACGGTGGTAGCCGATTACTTCGCGGTGATGCAACTTTTTCTCAACCACAAGACTGCCGCGGATGCCCAAGGCGCGGCCATCGCCTCATTGGGAGCTGGTCTCGATATCGAATTGCCCGCACTCGACTGTTATCAGCACATCGGTGCGGCTGTGAGCGAGGGACGCTTCGACGAGGCTCTCGTCGATGAGTCCTGTGCCCGGGTATTGGCCCAAAAGATGCAGTTGGGGCTATTCGAGGACCCCTACGTGGATGCCGGAGCCGCGCTCAGGGTCTTCGACACCGCCGAACAACGCCAACTAGCCCGTCGCGCCGCGGCCGAAGGCATCGTGCTGTTGAAGAATGACGGCGTCCTGCCGCTTTCCCCCTCGATATCGCGGGTGGCGATGATCGGCCCACATGCCGATGATCAACGACTGTTGCAGGGCGACTACCACTACCCCGCTCATCTTGAGATCATCTACCAGGGTCGCATCGCCGAGGTCGCCGAGAATCTCGCCAATATCGGCGCGCCCGTCGGAGGTGACGGCACGGGAACCGACCAGTTACCAGAGGCCAGCGGGGCATTTGCTCCGGGTCCTCACTACACAGCTCATGTGACCCCGCTCGCCGGGTTGCGTGCCGCTCTTGGTGAAACCGACATCACTTATTCGTTCGGCTGTGCCGACTCTGGCGACGACACCTCGGGAATCGCCGAAGCTGTTCAAGCCGCGGCCGCCGCCGACGTGGCGATTGTCTGTGTGGGTGCCCGTTCGGGGCTGGTGATGGATTCCACAGTCGGAGAAGCCCGCGATGCCACCGATCTTGACCTTCCCGGCGTGCAATCCCAATTGGTCACCGAGGTTGCGGCGACCGGCACCCCCACTGTCGTAGTCGTGATCAGCGGCAGAGTGCACACCCTGGAAACCGAAGCAGAAAGCGCAAATGCAGTTCTGTGGTCGATCCTGCCCGGTGAGGAGGGCGGCAATGCAATCGCCGAGGTGCTGACCGGAGCGGTAAACCCAGCCGGGCGCCTGCCGGTCAGCATGCCCCGCCACGTCGGCCAGGTTCCGCTGCACCACGACATGCGCAATCGTGGTGACCGCTCAGAGTTCTACGGCAACTATGTCGATCGCGACGTTGCGGCCCTCTACTGGTTCGGACACGGACTCTCCTACACAACCTTCGACTACGGCGAGCCCGAGGTGGTAGCCGGCTCGACAACGACCCCGACCACGGTGTCGGTGGCGATCACCAACACCGGTGATCGAGACGGGGACGAAGTGGTCCAGCTATATGTCACAGACGATGTCGCCTCGGTGGCGAGGCCGTTACGCGAGCTGATCGGGTTCACTCGCCTATTTGTTGCTGCTGGTGCGACGCGGACCGTCACCTTCACGGTTCACCCGAGCCGTCTGGCTTTTCACGGCCTCAATATGGACCTCATCACCGAGCCGGGGACCTTCACTTTCCGGCTGGGCGGATCCTCGTTCGATCCGCAAATGCGCGAAGCCACGGTCACGCTTGGTGGAGACATCGCCAACTATGAGTGGCGCTCCATCGTGACCACCACCACGGATGTCAGTCCAAACTAGGACCAGGCGATCGGCAGGGGTTCGGTAGGAGCCGACACTGCCTCACCGTCACGCAACACCTCAACCCAATCATGGTTGGGTGCCCGCAGGCCTTCTGAGGTGGGCACCGCGAAGTGGTACACCATCGCGGCGCGCATGTTGTCGGAATTGTTGTCGGTGGATCGGTGGCGCAGGCGAGAGTGGAAGAAAAGCGTGTCGCCGGGTTCCATGAGGACCACCTCTTCGCTGCTGGTATCAGCGTCGACGATCTCCACATAAGCCAGACCCGCATCGGGCCGGGTATCTTGCACCGCGTCATGAACGACCTCGGTGTGAGAACCAGGCACCACCCAAAGCGGTCCATTTTCAAGGGTGGCGGGTGTGCATGCGATCCATACGCCGACCTGTGGCAGCGGCGTCATTCGGAAGTAGAAGTCATCCTGATGCCAGGGCTGGCCCAACGCGCCCGGATGCTTGAAGATGAACTGAGACAAGAAGCAATCGATATCGGGGCCAATCATCTCAGCGAGTATTGCGAGTAACCGAGGGTCCGTCGCGCTGGCGCGGAACACCTCTTCGGTGCGCATTACTCGGAACAACTTGGCCAGTCGATCCTCGGGCTTCGCTTGATCCGCAAGCCTGCGCTCAGGGGTTGGCCACAGGTCCGGCCGTTGCGCTCCCTGGTCGAACATCCTCACAATCTCGACAACACGCTCAATCATCTCTTCGACCAAGGAGTCAGAGAAAAAACCGCGCTCAATAAAGAATCCGCGTGACTCCCAACTTTTTTGTTGCGCAGCGCTCATCACCATCAGATAAATATACCAACGGACTATTTCCGACTCAAGCCGCCTAGTCCTACTAGCGACGACAAAGAGTGTGGACCTTGACTGGATCGGCGAAACCCCTGAGCATTCGCCGTCCAGCGGGGAACGTCTCGAAATCGTCAACACCAACAAGATGGGAGGCCATGTCTGACGACACCAAGATCTCACCCGGCACGGCTTGGCGTGCGATACGCGAAGCCAGGTTAACCACCGGCCCGTAATAGTCACCTCGGCGGTTGACTACCGGCCCGAACGTAACTCCGCCATGGGGCGTCACCTCTCCCTCGTTGCTAAAGGCGTCAACCAAATCCATGGCGATGGTCGCGGCCGCGGCCGCGTCGTTGGCCACGAACATGACCTCATCACCGAGATGTTTGACCGTGTGTCCTCCGCTAGCAGCCACGATGTCCAGCGAGCGGTTCTCGAAGCCCGACACCAAATCGAACAGTTCCCCCATCGACACCTCAGAAGCACGTGCGGAGTACCCCACTATGTCCACAAATCCAACCGCTAGTAGACGCTCTGACGGACTCCCCTGGACCTGGGTGGCCTGCAAGCGGTCAGCGGCGTCGGAGATGTGATGTCGAATGAGCGCAGTCAACAGTTGAGGGAAAACCATGGCCTCCGAAGCTCTGGCGATGGTGAGCTTGGCCCGCTCCAATTCACTGGCCTCCGAAGCCATCATCCGCTGATAGGCACCCTGCTGATACATCGCCACCGCCGCGTCGGCAATGCGGCCTACAGCCTCTCCAAAAACCCGAAGTACCTCACCCAACTCCTCGTATTGAAAAAACTTGCCTCCGACAACATTCCCCAAACCGCAAACCAAATCCACATCCTGATCACCAAACCGGCGTTCATCAGGATCGATGACTGGCACTCCAGCCACCCGGTAAATCGACTCGATTGCTTCTAGACCCACCCCGGCTCGCTGAGCCAGTTCGTGAGCCGACATGTCCGCCGATGTCCCATAAACCAACTCGATCGCCAACTCCCACAACTCGCCGATCTCGATGGCGGCAACCATCTGCTCTACCGTGGCTCCGTACGAAGCCAACAGTTCAATCAGTTCTCGGCGAGTATCCGCGCCAGCCGACGCCGGGTCGTACAATCCAGCGGTCACAACCGCGTCCCAGTCCACGCTCACCGCTCCAGTGTGCCCGCTCCACCGACACAACGCGCTATGACCCGTTACGCGACCCCAGTCGCGTGCGTAGCTAGGATCGCGAGGTGAGGAGAGCGACCGCTAAATGCCTGTAGCAACATTTGGAACCTTAGGACTCATCGCTGAGATTCCAGCCGCTCCACCGGTGGTTCCGATCGTCTACCTGCACGGCTGGGGTCGTTCACGGAGCGACTTCGCTCCTATTGCGAGCCAGAGGCCTGGAATGTCAGTTGATCTGCCCGGCTTCGGTTCATCGGTTCAACCCACAGTTGCCATGGGTTCAGCCGAATACGCAAACGGAGTACTTGAGGCGATTGCCGAATGGACAGGGTCCGAGAGAGTTCTCCTTGTCGGGCACTCTTTCGGTGGTCGGATTGCACTGCAGATCGCGGCATCTGCTCCACAGTCTGTTCATGGGCTGATTATCGCTGGGACCCCACTCTTTAGGACCGAAACAAAGTCCAGACCACCAATGCTGTATCGGGCGGCAAGGAGGCTTCACAGGTTGGGGCTCGCAAGTAACGCTCGACTGGAATCCGCCCGCAAAAAATACGGTTCGGCCGACTATCTGGCCGCTACTGGTGTTATGCGTGAGATATTCGTCAAAGTCGTGAACGAGTCATATGAGACCGAACTGGCCGAGGTTCGTTGTCCGACAGCGTTCGTGTGGGGTCGAAGCGACAGCGCCGCGCCGGTCGAAGACGCCAGACGAGCCCACCGGATCGTCAACGGGTCGATTCTCCAAGAGCGGGATTGTGGCCATGACATTCATCTTCAACATCCTGAACTGATTGTTGAACTAATCGACCGGTTCGTACAGCAATGATTCCAATTCTGCTTGCTGTGGCCTCTGCGTTGGTCTGGATGCCGAAGTGGTGGCGTGTTGCCCAACGCGAGCACTACCTACCGGGATCAGTCAACTCAACGCTGTTTCGCTGGCTGGAGACGACCCCGGTGCCTAACATGGGGCTGGTGTTGGGTGGGCTGGTTGGTACTGCCGTCACAATCCCGACAACGGGCTCAGGGCGGATCTGGCCAACCGTTTCAGTTGTTGTGATCGCGGCGGTGACTCCCATGGGGCTCCCTCTACGCGGCAAGACTTCCAAACTACGTTTCACACGACGCATGAAGACCACTGCTGGCCTGGCTGTGCTCATTTGGGGTGCCGCGTTGTGGCTCCTCAGCGTCTTTGCGACCACCTGGTCGGCCGCGACGATTTGCTCGCTGTTCGGTTTCGTTGCGGTTGACGCCGCTTTGGCCGTCGCCGTTCCTTTGGAGTCGCGACTCGCAAAGCGCTTCCAACGCAGCGCCGAAGAGCGGCTCGGCGCAATACGTCCACTTGTGGTCGCGATCACCGGCTCCTACGGGAAAACGTCAACTAAAGAGCATCTGGCAGCACTTCTCAGCCCGGTCCGCCCCACCATTGCTTCACCCGCGTCGTGGAACAATCAAGCAGGATTGTCGCGGGCGATCAACGAACATCTGAGTCCCTCCACCGAAGTCTTCATCGCCGAGATGGGCACATACGGCAAAGGCGAAATCCGGCGACTCTGCCGCTGGATCAAACCGGAGGTGGTAGCGATCACCGCGATCGGGCCGGTCCACCTAGAACGCATGGGGTCCATCGACAAGATCGTCGCCGCTAAAATGGAGATAGTCGAGCACGCCAAGACCGTGGTACTCAACGTCGACTCACCGGAGTTGGCCGAACAGGCTGAACGGATTGCAGACACTCATCGGGTGATCCGCTGCTCGGGTAGTCGAGACAGCGTCGCCGATGTTCGCGTGTCGGTTCAAGAACCCGGAGAGGGATTGCGCCTCGACTACTTCGCCGAGTCTTATGCGCTCGGATCGCTTCACCCGTCGGTGCAAAGATCAAATGTTGCGGTGGCCGCGGCCCTCGCGGTCCAAGCCGGCGTGCCCTCTGGTCGTCTAGCGGCGCTGATCGAGGACCTCGAAACAGGTGAGCACCGGGCGAGCGTTTCGGTAACGGATTCGGGCATCACGATCATCGACAACACCTTCAACTCAAACCCCGCTGGTGCCAAAGAGGCGCTGGCCACGCTATTGGCTCACAGCGACGTTGGCCGATCAGTGGTTGTCACCCCCGGGATGATCGAACTGGGGTCACTCCAAGAACCTGAGAATGCAGAGTTTGCCAGGTTGGTAGCTGAATCCGGCTGCGAACTAGTCATCGTCGGGCGGACCAACCGCGCCGCGCTTCGCCGTGGTGCAGCTCCGGTTGGCGGTATCGTGATCGAGGTTTCGAACCGTGACGCTGCGAGGGAATGGGTTCGCCTCAATCTCAGCGCAGGTGACGGTGTTCTCTGGGAGAACGATCTGCCCGACCACTATGCGTAGGACCTAGGAGGCCAAGTTGAAGGTCGCAGTTGTATTCGGGGGGCTGTCACCAGAGCACGACATCAGCATTCTGACCGGCCTGCAAGCGGCGCGCCTGTTGCGCGATGCCGGTACGGATACGAGCCTCATCTACTGGAGCAAACAAGCGAGATTCGAGAGCGTGCCCGCTGATGCTGAGGCCAAGGACTTTGCCGGGTTGGATCGAGAGGGCTTCACTTCCCTGGATTTCACGATTCCCGGTGGATTCGCCGAACCAGGACGCCTGCGGAACCGACCACTCGACATTTCGATCGTTTTGAACTGCTGCCACGGGGGTCCGGGCGAGGACGGCGGCTTGGATTCATTGCTTCGTCTCGCCGGGATTCGTGTTACCGGGCCCAATGCCAGATCGTGTGCTGTGTCAATGGACAAACTGGCAACCACAGCTATCGCCGATGCTGTAGGTATCGACACGATCCCAACCGTTCCATACGAACAGGGCGCTGACTTCGCTGCTTCGTTTGATCCCCCATGGGCGGTCAAGCCAAGGTTCGGCGGCTCATCTATCGGCGTCGAAGTCGGTGTCACCGATGTTGCGACGATCAAGACGCTGTCACAGGTCGCCTCTGCGCGTTCAGGGCTAGTGGTACAGCCATACCTCGACGGCTGGATCGACCTGAATATCGCTGTGCGCACCTACCCCTCTTTGCAGGTGTCGGCCATCGAACGGCCCTTTGCGGACGGTGTGTACGACTATGCCACCAAGTATCTCTCAGGTGCTGAAGGGATGGAGTCTGCGCCTCGTGAACTGCCCGCCGATCTACCCTCTGCGATCAAAGCAACTATCGAGAACGCCGCCGAGACTCTTGCTGGAGCACTACAGATCAGCGGCGCACCACGCGTGGACTTCCTGTGGGACGGCAACAGCACGGTTCTGTTGAACGAGATAAATCCGATCCCCGGTGCTTTTGGGTTGTACCTGTGGTCCCCGATCGGAGTTGACCGAGTGAGGTTGCTCACTGATCTGCTCGCCGAAGCAGAGAATCAAGCCGTTCACCCTGGATCGTGGAACACGACGAGCGACGGCGCGGCACTACGGGCGGCTAGCGATATAGCCACCAAACTCGCCTAGGCGATCTACGAGCAGGAAGAGAGTCACACGATGAGCAGCGGAGTAACTCGCCTTGACAGCGGCGCGTGGGGGGTTCGTGTGGCTGTCGGGATGAAAGTCGCTTTGGCGCTTGCTTTCGTTGTCGCCTTGACAGTTCCACTGGAACATCTCGACGGCAAGGGCATGGGTTTTCGTTTCCCGTTGTTCATGCTTTCCGCCGTGGTCGTTCCCATCGCTTGGCGGCGGCGCTTTGAGCCTTATCCTGCGACAGCGGACGTGCTCATCGTTCTGCCGTTCTTGCTGGACACGCTCGGCAACCTCGTGGGTTCCTACGACACCTTCGCCGTGACCGACGATGTGCTTCACACGTTGAACTGGGTGCTGTTGGTGTCGGCCTTTCATGCTT
Source organism: Candidatus Aldehydirespiratoraceae bacterium (assembly GCA_965249055.1). Classification (GTDB taxonomy): domain Bacteria; phylum Actinomycetota; class Acidimicrobiia; order Acidimicrobiales; family Aldehydirespiratoraceae; genus VXYK01. The sequence continues at coordinate 3,098,070 of CBDFKX010000002.1, forward strand.
GGCGATTCCGTCGAGTCGACGCCTCAAGTGCCATCTCGAAGACCGACGCCTGGTTGTTGGGAGCCGGTATCGGCGCGCTGGCCATCGTCGGTTGGGAGATCGCCGAGTGGATCGTGGCTGAGACCGGTGCTGGCGGCGGACTCTCGCTGACCTACGGAGACACCGTCGGTGACCTGGCCCTGTCAAGTGCCGGCGGCATGATCGGCTCGCTCCTCGGCATCCGCTACTTCAGCCAGCGCTAACCCGCTCGGTCTGTGATCCAACTGGCCGCCTCTTCGATGGCCCTGTCTACGTTGTCAGGTGGACCGGTGAGGTCGATTGCCCGGGTATGGAGAAGTTTGTCGGCGTGGCGGACCGTGACCATGCGTTCGGGACGTCCGCCGTCGGCGAGGCAATAGATCAGAACGCCTTCGGGTAGATCAAGAGCAGTCGTGTAGGCGAGAAGTTGGTAGTAGTCGTTTGTGCGGGCTCTCGCATCGGAGGTCAGCTTGTACTTGATGTCGGCGACATACACGTCTGCGCCACGCTGACGGAACACAAGGTCTGGGCGCATCCGCACCTTCCCGCCGACGCCTAGGTGGGCGAGGCTCTGGCTGCGAACTTCGAGTCGGCCCTGCAGCGCACGGCGCAGTCGCTGGGTCACAAAATCCTCGAACAGTCGGTTCATATCGACAAGGAACGAAGACGCTGATTGATCGCCGCTCTGGTCGAGCAAGGTCAGGTTCGACAGCAGAAGCCGAGCGAGGCGTAGCGCTGGCTCATAGTGGGCGTTGAGACGGGTGAACAGCAACCGGTCAAGGTCATCGGCCCGAACCGAGGCGTCCGACACATCCTCAAGGGCAGCGATCTGTTGGAGCAGCCGCCGACGATCTTCGGGCTTGACTCCGGGCACACGCACCGCGAGTCTGGCTGCTGCCTTCACGTAGCGGTTCTCGAGAATGTCGGGCGTGTACTCGTCGTAACGGCACGCCACCGGCAATGGGACGCCCGCCTGGCGGAACTGGGACGCCACATCGATTCGTCCGCGCAGCGCGATCAGGCGCTCCTCTTCGGGCCGGTACGAACGCAGCAAGCCGCGAGCGAGCGTGTTCGCAAGCGTGCGGGCGAAGAACGCGATGATCGAGGGCAGCAGGTCTGCGCTGGTGGCATAGTCGAAGGACTCCTGTCGCCACGCTTTGTGTGGAAGCCCTGCTTCGAGCAGGAGGAACAGGTTCTCGGGCCGAATCTTGGGACGGATCAGGATTCGGAGATCGTCGACGACGAGCGTGCCTACCATGTTCTGAGCGGTCAGCGAATAGAGGCCGGGTTCGTCGGTCAATGCAACCGCGACTGCACCGCGCCCGACCGTGTTGAGTCGGCGCGCGGCGCTGGCTGAGAGCCGAACCGTCGTCGACCCGTATTCGACCAACTCAATCGGATCGGACACTAGCCCGCCACGTCGTCGTCGCTAGCAGGATCGGAATCGCCGTTAGGATCGGAGTCACCAGCAGCATCGGAGTCGCTGGCAGCAAGGGAGTCGCCGTCAGGATCGGCTCCGTTGTGCGCTTCGGGGGCCTCTGCCGCCTCGGCTTCGTCGCTAATGCCGGAACTCTCGAGATAGCGCTCGTATACACGGTCGAACTGGAACTTGTTGATCAGGTCGCGGTCACCGAAGAACTGATCCTCGATGGAGGGTTTGATGTCGTACTCCCAGATGCGCCGCACCGCTTCCTTGTCTAGGTCGCGTTTCATGAAGTAACTAGGTCCGAGCAGCACATGTGATCCACCCAACTCCTTTTCGAGTTCATCGTTGACCCGCGCCACCAACGCTCCCACCCAAGATGGCTCGCCATGTCTCTCCAGCCAGCGGCCGAGCAGCCCTTTGACCGGCTCTTCGTTAGGAGAGAAATGAACGAAATGGAAGCGGCGCCGCAGCGCGGTGTCGACCAACGCGATGGAGCGGTCGGCCGTGTTCATGGTTCCGATGAACCAGAGGTTCTCCGGCAGCTTGAACTCGTCTTCGGGGCGGTAGAGGGTGGACACGCTCTCGTCGCGGTACTCGAGCAAGAACAGAAGTTCTCCGAGAACTTTTGGAAGGTTGGCGCGGTTGATCTCGTCGATGATCATCAGGTGCTTCCGGCCTGGAGCCTTGCTCGCCTTCTCCGCCATGAGCGCCAGAGGTCCCGGCTTGAGCCGGTAGACCAACTCGCCACCCTCGCCCTGCTCAGGTCGATAGCCCTCGAAGAAGTCCTCGTAGGAACTCGACGGATGGAACTGCACCAACGCGCGACGGTTGCTGTCTGGAGCCAGAGCCTCCGACAACTTGCGCGCAAAATAGGTCTTGCCTGTTCCGGGCGGACCGTAGAAGACCACTTGCCGCTTCGTCTTGAGGAAATCGACGACCTTGTGAACAAAGGTCGGGTCAATGAGCAGATCATCGGCAAGTTCGCCTAGGACATCGCGGTCATCCTCGATCTCCGGTTCATAGAGTCGTTCGAGATACCAGACAATGAACCTCGACATTCCCCAAGGGTCATCCGGGAAGAACCGCTCAAGGCGATCCCGAATCGACCGGTTCGCAGCAACCTGCATCTCCCCTGCCGACCCCGTCGGCGCGTCCAGGTCGAGAGCTCTGATGGTTGCTTCTTTCCCCCAATATCCGACGTATGGAAAAACCGGGATGTAGGTCTCCGGGTGCGTGATCGCGAGGAGTTTCATGATGACCGATTCCCCTAGTCCTCGGATTCGGAGATCATCGTCATCAAGCATGCGGTCGATCCGCTGAGCATCCAGTTCCTCCCCCCAACACAGGTAGCGGATCGCGTCAAACATCCCTTGGAGTTCCGCAGCGCTCGCGTCATTAAAGGAGCGGTTCAGCTGAGGCATAATGCCCGGGCCGCCGTATGCACCCGTGTTCCATATCCGGCGAAGACTGTCTAGATCGAACAACGCTTCAGGAGCGAGCATTGCTGCGAACTCTCGTCGCTCCGAGTGGTGCTCCTCATCGTCTTGAGTCGGATAACCGCTCTCCGCAAGATACTCCTCGATGAGGGGGGACAGCGGATCATCTGGAGGGGGAACCTCTCCGCTTCGCCCGAGAGCCCCGTCCAACAACTCTTCAAACAGCGGCTTCAAGAGTTCTGCCACCTCGACGACCGTCGCCGCGAGGTCGACTTCAGCGAATTGTTCCCGCTCGAACCATCGTCCATAGACGAACTCTGCCAAGATCCACCCGCCGAGTCCGCCATCCTCGCCGAGATACGAGGATGGCGGGCCGAAATTCGAGGATGGCGGGCGGAGCGCGAGCACGCGACAACCTGGATAACCTGCTGACTCGTATCTCGCCACGACCCCGTAGTCGTCAAAGGCCTTTTGGGTGTCCGTCACATAGGGATAGTCTGCTGACTCGTACCACGCCGCGACCTCTTTGCGAGTTTCTCCTTTTCCTAAGAGCAAAGCACCACGGTTCGTAAGCCCCACCGCAGCACCACGGTTCGTAACCCATATACGGACCCCCAGGCCTGGTTCTTCAGCATCCAGTCTTCCTACTTCCGCGCTGGACCACTCCACCCAGAGGTCCCCTCGGGGACGGCCTTGCTTCCATTTGAGCGGGGGCGTTCTGTATTCCAGCTCGCGCTCGAGCGCAGCTGAGACCTCCTCGACAAGCGACTCTCCCAAATTTTGTGCGATGCTCACAAGCGCCCGCGCGTTGGTCTCTCGCTCCTCGATCGGTGCCTCTTGGTCGAAGCCGAGCGCTGTTCGATCCATCAGCACCTCGTCGAGGAACACCGGCCAGACTTCGTCCCACCAAGACGCGGTCATCTCGAACTCGTTGTTATCGGTCGAGACCTCACGAACCCCCTCCAAGAAAGTTCGATAGCGCTCGACTGGATCGGAGGGCAGCCTCGTCCCAGTCAAGAACTCAACGAAACTCACACCACTCGGCCAGATCACCGGCCAGCGCTCATGATTTGCAATGCCCCAGAAGTACGACAAGATAAAGGGTACGTTGGCGAGTGCTGGTGTGGTGCCCTTCTTTACGGTCTTTGCATATTCGGCGAGCGCCCCGACTTTGGCCAAGGCTTCTTCGTCAGATTCGGGGACTGTCAACGACTCAACTAGCAGTCTCGCTATCCGTTCGGGTTCGTCAGCGCGATCGACAAGGATATTCAGCGTCATCTGACCGATCATTCCCTTGAATCCGATCATCGTTGGTGCCCATTTCTGCGTACCCTTCTTGAACGACTCAAGGTCGCCCGTTCGAGCTAGATCATTGACCAGTTCGAGCGCTTCAGCCCCGCTCGAATGGAACTGGTCTGTCTTTGCCTTGGACTGTCGATACTGCCGCTCGTCGGCAACGAATCGGCTGTGGTGTGCCTCGTACCAGCGGCGACGAAACTCCTGTTCACGGGCGACCCCTTCTACTCCGCTCTCAATCGTTGTGGATTCCATGGTTTCGCCTCTCTGCGAGGTACCGTTGGCCAGGTTTTTGCGCCCGACTTGCGAGCTTAGGTTGACCTCTTTGTGCGCGGCACATCCTAGACAGGGGGTCTGACAGCCATCGCCAACAGCTCCTAGCGGACAGCAGCAGGGGTTTGGGTGTGTGAGTCAATTTCTAAAATATGACTAATCTGATCATAATTTATTGGATTCAGCCTACACTGCGCCGGATGAGCATCGTGTCGGATCAGGCAGCCCTCAATACCGACCTAGCCGCTAGCAGCGCTCTTTCCACATTGCACTGGGCGCAACAGGAGTTCGGGAAGGACTTGTGTCTGCTGTCGTCGATGCAGGATGCGGTTCTGATCGACCTCGCGATGCAGGTGTCGCCGGCTATTGACATCGTTTTTCTAGACACGGGATACCACTTCAGTGAAACCTGGGACACGTTGTCGATGGTCGAACAGCGTTACGGCATCACCGTCGCGGTGATCAGCGCGCCTGCGACGAGGATGCGGGACTCCGTCCGTCCGGGAGAGTGTTGCGATGTCAAGCCCTCACTCCTGGACGAGCTGCTAAGACACCGCCGAGCGTGGCTCACGGGAGCGCGCCGAGCTGAAACGGAAACCCGTGCCCAACTCAAACTGGTTTCGACCGATCGACGCAACAAGACCAAGATCTGCCCGCTCGCCCAGTGGAGCGACGAGGACGTCACGCGTTACGTCCAGACCCACGATGTCATCACCAACCCGTTGATCGTTCAAGGCTACCCATCTATCGGCTGCGCGATCTGCACGACAAAACCGCTTCAAGGTGCCCACCCACGAAGCGGGCGTTGGAGTGGTACCACAAGAACAGAGTGCGGCCTCCACCTCTAAGACGCCCGCAATGACGGAACCCAGTGGGGCCGGTTCCGCCGACAAGACCGAGTCCGCGGGTCGTTATTGCTGTTGGGAGCCCTGTTGGTGCTGATTTTCGGCCCGTGCCGCGATGGGTACGGTCAACGGCCCGCTCGACTCGCTCACGAATTGACCCGCCGGGCCATCGGCCTGCATGAAGATCACCACCTCGGCGTCGACCGCGGCCACTCCAGGCCCCGAGAACACGCCCCGAACCGGCGGCACGTCGCCATAGTCACGACCACAGCCGATCACCACATGACGCTCGCCGGCCTCACCTCCGTTGGTGGGATCAAGCGCCCACCAACCCCACCCGGGAACTGCGACTTCGATCCAGGCATGGGTCTGCACGCTCACGAGGTCCGCTTGCGGTGAGTCGAACTCGGTCTCGTCGGCGGCGAACAAGTAACCCGAAACATAACGAGCCGGTACCCCCACGCTACGCAGCATCCCCAACGCCAAGTGGGCGAAGTCCTGGCACACACCCGCGCCCCCCATGAGCAACTCCGGCAGCGTTACGCCGATATCGGTGCTGTCCTGTCGATAGAGGAGCGCAGCTCGCACATCGGCTATCACCGCTAAGACCATCTCCACAACCGATGAGGTTCCCGCAACCGCGGAGGCGGCCCGTTGCTCGACCACATCGCCATTATCCCAACCCACATGCTGCGACGGGACCAGGTACTCCAGGTGCGTGGAGCGGAAGTCTTCCTCAGACAACGCTGCGCGTTCCGGCGCGACCGACGGCATCAAGCGCGGCGCCGTCTCCACGTCCGCTTCCGCCAACAACTCCAACTCGGTGTGATCGTCAACCACCAGGTCGCGGCCCTCCACGAGTTCCACGCCCATGGAGCGGGCAAGGAAAGCGTGTTCGAAATACGCGGAGTTGAAGATGCCTGGTGTCAACACCACGATGTGGGGGGAGTCCCGCCCATCGGGCGCCATCGACTCCAGGGTGGAGCGCAACATAGGGCCGTACTGCTCGGTGGGTTGCACCGCGTGGTCGTCGAACAGCCAGGTACAGACCTTCGCCATCGCCGCTCGGTTCTCGACCACATAGGAGATCCCGCTGGGGTTGCGAAGATTGTCCTCCAGCACCCGGTAGCGCCCATCCGCGCCGCGCACCACATCAATACCTGCGATATTGCAATGCGCGCTATGCCGGACCTTGATCCCTACCGCGTTGCGTTCGAAGCCCTGCGAGGACACCACCAACCAGCGTGGCAACACCCCGTCGGCCAGCGCCTCGCCGTCGCCGTTGTAGAAGTCCGCCAGGAAGCAGTTGAGAGCAGCCACCCGCTGGCTCAGACCGCGGGCCAGTTCATTCCACTCTGCCGCGGCAATCAGGCGGGGGAAGATGTCCATCGGCCAGATCCGTTCGGTGCCCGCATCCTCGCTGTAGACGGTGAAGGTGATGCCTTGACGACGGAACTCTTCGGCGACGAGCTTTTCGAGGCACCGTAGTTCGGTGACGCCGAGCTCTCTGAAACGCTCGACGATCCGCGCATAAGCGCTACGGACCGACCCATCGGGTTCGAACACCTCATCGTAAGCCCGGCTCGCGTCGTAGTTGTCCAGCAGCCCACCGCCCGGTCCGGAAAACCCGTTTCCGCTCACGGTCGCCATGCTAACCGTTTCGCCCTGACCGACAAGTACAGCCGCTGTCCCAACCAGGCACTTGAACTCCTGGACGCAACAGCAAGATTTCCCGATAGCAACTCTTCGGCCAAGACCATCCGAGCAGCTACTGCAACTACGCGCGAACCCCAAAGGTCTCATTTGTATGTGAGAAGGGAGCCGACCGCGTACCTTAAGTCGGCTCCGTGGCCCGCCAAATTTGCATGCCTCAAACAGCTACGACCGCCCCAAGGCGGCCGTAGGAGTCGGCGTTCGGTTGGTACCTAAGCGCCTTTGATAAGTACAACCTCACCATAACCCCAGCATCGCGAACGCGCACACCGCCAAGGCCAAATTCGTCCATGCCCCCGGCTATGCAGCGAGACTCGTGGACAGCGCGGCCGATGAAGCCACGAGTTCACGCCATCGCGAACGTTTCACCGAGTCATAGCTGCGTGGGGCTCATGCGTCAGTGTGGGACGCGTCGCAATCACCGGACTCGCAGTAGTGATGAGCCCGTTCCTCACGAAGTCGGCAAAGCGCTATCAGCGGTCGTTGCAGTGCTTGCCGGAGCGGGATCAGAACAGGTCGCTCCATAGACCTCTTCCGGAACGCAGGACATCGCCGTCGTGAAGACACGCTGTCGTTCCGCCAGCCCAGTTGGTCCTCCCCCGCTCATAGAGGAGCCAGCGCAATCCATGCAGGAAACCATACGGGGCCGCGAACATAGTTAAGATAACGGCTCCACCGACAAGGCTCCTGAACGGGATCGATACCACCCACACCGAGGCGGTGATTGTCAACCAGTAGTAGCGGGCGAGACGGTCGGGCCATAGATCGTTCACCAGAGGATAGTCCTCACAACGTGATGTTGGATCGTCCGGCTCATCAACTGATCGTATGGCTTGTTGCCTTAGCTTCCAGAATTCTCGGAGAGACCGCCTTTGAACCACATGTGCTTCGTTCGGATTGGTGAGATAGAGCCTCATATCCTGAAGCTTCACTGAATTGGGTTTGATCCAGCGGTATTGAGGTTGACGTGATATTGCGCCAAGATCGATGTATTCGATTCCATCTTGGTTGAACTTGCGTCCGAACACCGAGACTTCAACGCGAAGCACTCTCGGCGGTCTCTTGGAATGAAACTGCACAGGGAATATGACTATCTTGCGCAAGCCTTTATTGGCATGCTTCTTTAGAGACTTGGCGAAGTGATCCAGGTTTTCGTTGGGGTGCAGTCTAACGCGTAGCGTCATTCCGCCGGGTCGAAGGCGGACAGCACCGTCGAGATGATCGGACGCCCGGGTTGTTTCTGCGCTAACGGCAACGAAGGCCGGCTTCTTTGTCGAGGGACGCCGCCAAATTGACACTGGGCGTCCGAACACACGATGCGCTGAAGGCGCGTTCTGATTGGCGAGTTCGAGCGGCACACGGCCCGACCTGGCGATCTGTAAGTCTGTAACCGATGGTGAGATCACCAGCGCGCGCCGTCGTCGTCGTAACGCGAGCTTTCCGCTGGCATATGCCTTGGCTACAGCGGGCAGTGCCACTATCGCCAATACGATCAGAGATTGAATCGAGTCGATCGCGGAGAACACAGACCGATCCATGGGTTAACCACCTTTCTGTCAAGGACGCAACGCTGAACTACCGCGGCCGAGATCCTGACCCCACAACCGAAGTATCGGTTGGCACGATGGCCCAACCGCACCACGCCACAGCCACGCTGCGCCGCGGCTGCCGTTGACTCTCGGAATGGAATCGGCTGAGGTACACCAGTTCCCCCGCTCCATCCATAGTCATCACATCGCGCTTCGCAAGAGGGTTCCGGACCGCGAGCTGATGCCGAGAGTCCCGCGCTCCGGGACGAAGACGACCTGTAAACGGACCGAGGTACGGACGGCAACCCACGCTCCAAACTGAATGTCACAGCCAAACCCTACTATCGAACACCTGTTCGCACAAGGAGAGAATCGATGCCGAAAAGTCAACGTTCAGTGCTCGCACCGTCAACTGGAAGCAGCGCTCAACCGATTTCCCTTCCTGGGAGCGAGTTGTGGTGTACCGTGGCCGACATGGCTCCAGTTGAGCGACCACGCACCAACGGCGCCATGAATACACTGTTGGCACAGGATGCTCCCGCACACGACTGGTACCGCTTCGTGCTGTCGTTCCCACCTCACCTTGTGCGCGACTATGCCCAGAAGTTCGGACTCGACGCCAACAGCCGTATTCTCGACCCGTTCTGCGGCACGGGCACGACCCTTGTGGAGGCGAAGAAGCTCGGCGTGCCTAGTTGTGGCCTCGAAGCAGTACCAGTGTCCCGGCTCGCAGCTTCCACAAAGGTCAACTGGACTCCAGATCCTGACAAGTTGTTGAAACACGCCGAACTTGTGGCTGAGAAGGCCCTCGCGATGTTGGCCGCGGATGGCATCTCCGACGAACCAGCGCAATCGGTACCGCAGGGAGTGAAGCTGCGGACACTCCCCGACGCCAGCGCGAAGCTCCTGCTTAAGAACTCCATTAGCGCTCTGCCGCTCCACAAGGTGCTGGTGCTGATCGACGCCCTCGACGGCGAATACGACTCGGCTTTTGCCGACCACGAGCGGCTCGCATTGGCTCGGATCCTGCCGATGGAGGTCGGCAATCTACGGTTCGGGCCGGAGGTAGGTCTGGGTAAGGTCAAGGTCGACGCTCCGGTCGTGTCTGCGTGGCTTGAACGCGTGCGAGCGATGTGTGCCGACCTGCACCAACTTCGACCGCTCGCCGCTACCTCTGCGGTCGCTCTAGACGCTGACGCCCGAATGGTTGGCGAACTCCTTGAGCCCAATAGCATCGATGCGGTCATCACCTCGCCGCCGTATCCGAACGAGAAGGACTACTCGCGGACGGTACGCCTCGAATCGGTGCTTCTTGGCTATCTGAGCAGCCGCTCGGATCTTCAGTCTATGAAGAAGGGCTTGGTGAGGTCCAACACTCGCGGTGTCTACCGCGGCGATACTGACGATGCTTGGGTTCAAGACGACGCGGAGGTAGATCGCATCGCCGCCGCGATAGAGACGCGCCGCGTCGAACTCAACAAGGACTCGGGTTTCGAGCGCATGTACCACCGGGTCACCAAGCTGTACTTCGGGGGAATGGCACGTCACCTGATTTCATTGAGCCATGCGCTCAAACCCGGCGCTCGCCTTGCGTACGTGGTGGGCGACCAAGCCTCCTATCTGAGAGTCATGATCCGCACCGGTCAACTCTTGGCTGAGATAGCGGAGCGGGCCGGATACGAAGTCGAGTCAATCGACCTGTTCCGCACTCGGCATGCCACAGCCACACGCGAGCAACTCCGCGAAGAAGTACTCGTGATGAGATGGCCCGGCGCTGCGGCCAGCCACCAATGAGAGACTCGCAGACCACAGTCAAAGGACCGGTCTGACATGTCCACGCCGAGCTTGGCTCAGCAGATAATCGAGAGACTCTTCGCCGAGCGCCACAATCCGGGCGACGATCAAGTGACCTTCACGAGAGACGATTTGATTTCTGCCGCAGCGGCACTCGGTGCGCCCCGGCCCAAGAATCTCGGCGACATCGTGTACTCGCTGCGCTACCGGGTGCCACTTCCCGAGTCCATCCGACAGACAGCACCTCAGGGCCGCGAATGGGCCATCTTCCCCGGCGGCAACGCTATCTACACGCTGCGAACCGTGCCCTTCAATCTCATCGAGCCACGACAAGGACTCCGCACCATCCGCCTGCCCGACGCTACTCCTGGCGTCATCTCCAGGTACTCCCTCACGGACGAACAGGCCTTGCTGGCACGGGTCCGATACAACCGACTGCTAGATGTGTTCACCGGCCTCACCTGCTACCCCCTCCAGAGCCACCTGCGCACAACCATCACAATCACCAGCGCTATCGACGGTACGCCAAGTAGCTCACAGGTTGAATCCGATGACGTTTATGTCGGGCTAGACGAGCACGGTGCGCACTACGTACTTCCAGTACAGGCCAAAGGTGGCTCGGACTCGCTGAGCGTGATCCAAATCTGGCAGGACTTTCGAATCGCGCAACAGAAGTTCCCCGAACTCATTGCCCGCCCAATCGCTGCTCAGTTCATTGAGCAGAGCGAAATAGCTCTCTTTGAATTCCAAGAATCCAATAACCAGATCACCATCGCCCGTGAGCATCACTACAGCCTCGTCGCTCCCGACGACCTCGCACCTGGAGAACTCGCTGCATACCGCTCCGCAGCTCAAAGATAGCCTGCCCAAACGTACCGTCCCGCCGTCATTTCGACGCCGAACAGCACCTGTCATACCTAATCGGGAAATACATGTATTAGACAGCTACGACCGCCCGAAGGCGGCCGTAGGAGTCGGCGTTCGGTTGGTTACCTAAGCGCCTCTGATAAGCGCAGCCCCATCATAACTCCAGCGGTGCGAAGCTATGTTGTACTCCTACGGCGGTGCCCGGGGCGGGACTTGAACCCGCATGGAGGTTGCCCTCCCGGGGGGTTTAAGCCCCCTGCGTCTACCGATTCCGCCACCCGGGCGTAACCATAAACTAACGCCAAGCTTCAGATTGCCACCAACTGCCCGCGCTGGCCTTCAACATCAGCTGCCGGTTCTGCTACTCGTTCGGTGGAACTGTCGATGGCCAGCCACAACGCCGCGCGTATCCGATCGGCTCTTGCTCCGTTGAGGCCATTGCCTACAACGATCCCTTCGATCATGTCGGACACAACCGCAGGCCAAGGCCGACCCCGGAGTCGCACCGCTATCGTCGGCACACCGCGGCGGCGCTTGATGGTTCGTTGCACTCCCTCAACTCCTGGCGGTGAGCGAAAACACGGCACGACGAGCCCACGCAGTCTCGCCGCTTGACCCAACGTACGGGCCGCTGCGGCAAACTTGAGCGACGTGGCTTGCATGACTCCCATGCTGTCATACCGGTGTGACACTCAAAGCACGAGAGATGTGCCAAAGTGCAGGGCATGGAGACTTCCGTCGAGTTGAACCCGGCGCAACAAGAAGTTGTCGAGATGCTCGGAGCAAGCCGCGCCGAGCGGCCTGTATTCGGGGCAAGGCTGCGCACCGAACTGGCAGCGGCTATCGAGCAAGGACTGGCGCCTCTCGTGGAGCGGGCCAACAAGATCGACGACATCATATTCGTCTCAAAACATGCTCTTGGACAGGTAATGGGCTGCGAGCGGAAATACCTGGCCGAAGAAGAAGCACAATTCGAATGGTCGGTTCCCCTCGCCCGAGGTTCAGTCGCTCACAAAGCAATCGAGTTGTCCATTCATTGGCACCGTGAACCAGAACCGCTGGCGCTCGTCGACGAGTCTCTGAGCCGCCTCACCGTATCAGACAACAGTCTCGGTGATTGGCTACAAACGATCAGCGAGGCCGAACGGGCCGAGTTGAGGGCCGAGAGCAACGACCGAGTCGTGAAGTTCCTTGAGTGCTTTCCGCCGTTGAAGACCGGGTGGCGGCCGGTCACCGAAAGCCGGCTCCGACATGACGTTCACGACCAATTCGTGTTCAGCGGCAAGGTCGACCTCACATTGGGACACCCCGAAGGCAACCGGGCCGGAAAGGTGCTGATCGACCTCAAAACTGGCGGATTTTCACCGCAACACCTCGAAGACCTGCGTTTCTACGCCCTCATCGAGACCATCCGCCTGGGCACTCCACCACGACGAGTCGCCACCTACTATCTCGACCAGGGCAAATTCGTGCCTGAGGACATCACCAACGATGTTCTTTTCGCGGCTGCGGCTCGCCTCATTGACGGCACCACGAAGATCGTCGAAGTCCTGGGTTCCGAACGCGAACCGAACCTCGTGGCGGGACCGGTCTGTCGCTGGTGCCCGGTCCTTGACGACTGCGAAGTTGGTAAGCGCCATCTTGAAGTAGACGACGAAGACTCCGGCTGGTAGCGAGCAAGAGGTATAGCGAGCGGTGCGACCCACCTTCACGAGCAATCGGGTCCGATGGCCGCTCGCCGCGGTCGTCGTTCTGTTGGCCGGGGCTTGTGCCGCGGACACCGAGTTGTCCGAGCCGAGGCCGACCGTTCCCGCCGTGACAACAGCACCTGGCGAGGCGGCGCCCACAGGCGCTCCGTCCGACGAAACCGCAACGAATGGCGGCTCATCGCAGACCGGCCGGGCCACGCAATCCGAGGAGCCGGCACAAGCTGTGCACACCGATGGGAACGTGTTCAACGCCAACATCGCCTTGGAGCACGTGCTCAGCCTCGATGAACCGATCGACATGGCCATAGCAAGCGGTGATGAGACGGCATGGATCGCGCAGCGGGGCGGACAAGTCCTGCGAATTGACCTGGCGCAAGGCGAAGTGGTCGGGACGATCTTGGACATCTCTGCTGAGACCATCGCGCAAGGAGAGCAGGGGCTACTCGGCATAGCGGTCAACGATGACTGGTTGTATGCGAACTTCACCGATCTCAACGGCGACACCCGACTCGACGCCTTCAAGCGGGACGGCACGACTCTCAGCGCTGAGCGCCGAACGATCCTGAGCCAACCGCAGCCCTTCAGAAACCACAACGGGGGCGACCTCGCGATCGGCCCCGACGGACTCCTCTACATCGCCTTCGGAGACGGAGGAGCCGCCAACGATCCTCTCGACCACGGGCAGAACTCTGCGACTTGGCTGGGCTCAATCCTACGGATCAACCCGACGCCAACGCAGGTCGAGCCCTACTCCGTTCCAGCCGACAATCCCTTCGCCACCCCAGCGGACAGCGACCGAATCAGCGAGCAAGACACCATCGCAATGGGATCTCCTGAAGTCTTTCTCACCGGAGTGCGCAACCCTTGGCGCTTCTCATTCGACCGGAGCACCGCCGACCTCTGGATCGCTGATGTCGGCCAGGACCTCTACGAGGAGGTGACCGTCCTGCTCGCCGCCAACGGCGGAGGGGTAGGTGCCAACCTGGGTTGGCGTCTGCGCGAGGGGCTGCATGAGTTCACCGGCGACAAGCCCCACGGACATGTCGATCCTGTATGGGAGTACGGCCAGGATGACGGTTGCAGTGTGACCGGCGGTTTCGTGTATCGAGGCTCTGCAATCCCCGAACTGGTCGGGTCGTACCTGTTCGGCGACTACTGCACGGCGCGCCTGTGGGCCGTGCAGGTCTCATCGGGCGAAGTGGCGTTTCGGGACTTTGGAGTCGCGGTGCCCGGTGGTTCACTCGCCTCTTTCGGCGAGGACGCCGACGGTGAGCTGTATGCACTGTCGCTTGAGGGCCCCGTGTCTCGCGTTATCGCAAGCTGAGCAGCGAATTAGCGCGGTGGAGCGGGAGTGCTCGGGTGGGCCTCGGCTACCGCGGATGGCTCATAGCTTCCGCTACCAGAGTCGAGGGCCGCGAGTCGTCGAGTCAACAGGAGCAGAGCAGCTAAGGCTAAGAACGACAAGCCGAACGTCAAGAAGGTCTCCCGAGGCCCGAATACTTCGATGGCCCGCCCCATCAAGAGTTGGCCCAGTGGACTCGACAACAACAACACCGTCAGATATACTGACAACACACGTGCCCGCAACCGTTCGTCAACCTGCAGCTGTATCGCCGTGTTGAGTGTCGAGGCCGAAGCGATGTGAGCCATACCGGTGACAAACATGGCTGCTAACGCCACAACAAACCACGGAGCCACCGCCATCGCACAGACACCACAGCCGTACAACAACAGCGCTACTTCCAGGATCCGCGAACGATCAAACCGGCGCGCCATCTCCGCGACCATCGGCGACGCAACTACGGCACCGACTCCCGCCGCAGAGAGCATCCAACCAAAGCCGCGTTCGCCCTGACCAAAGACGTCCTCGGCCACAACGATTGACATCTGCTGTGCTGTGATGCCGAAAAAACCGATCACAGCACCCACAAAGACGGCCGTGGAGATGCCAGCGTTTTTTCTTACGTACACCACCGCCTGAGCGAACTCGGTCAGCGGCCGCAACCGTCCATTCGCTTCAACCTGAATTCGCGGCAACCGCAACGACCCCAGCGCCGCTATCACCCCGAGAAACGACACCGCGTTGAGCGCAAACGCCCAGCCCGGCCCCCATTGCGCGATCACCAGACCAGCCAACGACGGACCCAACATGCGAGCCATGTTGAACTGCGCGCTGTTGAGCGTGACCGCCGACATCAACGTGTCGCGAGGTACCAACTCGCTGACAAACGCCTGCCAAGCAGGCAGGTTCAGGCCGCTAGCGATACCAGCCAAAATAGAAACAACAACGTAGGCACCCGGAGACCGGACACCCCCAAACCACATCAGCACGAACAAAACCGCAACCAGAGCCTGGGTCGACTGGGTGACAATCAGAATCGAGCGGCGGGGATAACGATCCGCGATAGCCCCGGCAAACGGGCAGAGCACCGCAGCCGGCAACAACTGAGTGAACCCGGCCAAACCAACCCACGCAGCACTTCCGCCGGTGAGGTCATAGACAATGAGAGGAATCGCCAACACCTGAAACCAGCGTCCAGTGCTGGAGATAATCGCAGAAATCCACATCAGGCGATAGTTGCGATAGCGAAGAGCTTCGAACGCGCTAGCTCTCGTATCGGCAACTTCGGGCATCCGGCAAGGCTACGGAACTCAGTTCCCAATCGTGGGCTGACCAGTGGACTGGGTTGACAGCCTGCCAGAATAGGTGCCATGCCCTTAGTCACCACAGAGGTTCACGACCGCGTAGCAGTGCTCACGCTCAACGACCCCGACAAACGAAACGCCGTCACCTTGGCCATGAACGACGAAATCGTCGCCGCGCTCGACGAGTGGGAGTCAGATGACGGCATTGGCGCACTTGTTGTGACCGGTGCTCCACCAGCGTTTTGTGCAGGCGCAGACCTCGACGACCTTCTCGCCGACCAGGGGCCAGTCGGAATGCGGCGGATCTACGAGGGGTTCTTGCGCATCGCTCATTGCCCAATGCCGACTATTGCCGCGGTCAACGGCGCTGCGGTCGGGGCCGGTTTCAACATGGTGCTGGCCTGCGACATCGTGGTGGCGGCGCGCCAAAAAGCTCGTTTCGATTCCCGGTTCTTGCAGATCGGGCTTCATCCCGGTGGAGGCCACACGTGGCGCTTACGTTCCATCACCAGCCGCCAGACCGCTCTGGCGATGGTCGTGTTCGGTGAGGTGATACGCAGCGAACAAGCCCTCGATTTAGGACTCGTTTGGAAGGTTACCGACGACGACGATCTACTTTCCGAGTGCCTGACACTGGCGACACGCGCGGCGGCGCAACCCAAGGAACTAACGGCTCGAACCAAGGCCACGATCCTGACACTGGACACCATCAGCGAATCTGATCAGTCCGTCGAACACGAACTCCACCCTCAGCTCTGGTCGATGGGCGAAGGTGCCTTTCGGAGCCTTGTCGAGGGCCTTCAGAAGCAGATCAGCTCCAAGGACTGAGCGTTCGTGAAGATCGAAGCTGAGATCGAAATCGACGAGACGACTGGTCTCGTCAAACGCCCCGCTCCTCCCCCATACCCGATCGGGCCGGCTACTTTCGCCGCGCTCCTTGATGGACCCCTCAAACACTTTCCCGAGCGGGTCGCCTTGATCGACAACGAACGCCAGTGGACCTTCGCAGAACTGGACCGTAGCGTCGGCCAAGCCGCGGCGGCTTTGACTTCGCTGGGCGTAGGCCCCGGTGATCGAGTCGCGTGGTCGCTTGCGAACTGTGCCGCAGCGCCGATCGGGTTCCTCGCCACCCAACGCCTCGCGGCAGTCTGGCTTGGGATCAACATGAATCTCGCTCCACCAGAAAAATCTCACCTTCTCAACGACTCGCAAGCATGCCTGTGGATCACCGCGAGCGATACGACCGCCGCGTCCAACAACAAGTCGTTCAGCGGGTCTGTGATCAGCGAATCCGAATACAACGATGCGGTCTCAACAGCAGAGCCCACCGACGCTCCACACCCAATTATCGACCCCCATGCGCCCGCTGCGATTGCCTACACCTCGGGCACCACCGGTGCACCCAAGGGAGCGGTCCACAGTCAACACAATCTGTTGTGGCCTGGCCTCATAACTCTGAGCACCCATCCGCCTAAGCCAACCGACCGTCAGGGCACGCCACTGGCACACACAATCCTCAACATGCTGATCCTCGGCGTTATCTCGGCTTGGACGCGGGGCACCACGGGAGTTGTCCTGCATCGCGGCGATCCCGAAGGGTTCTGCGCCGAGGTGGCCCGCCACCGCCTCACGCGAACCACTCTCGTGCCTGCACAACTTCATGATCTTGTGCATCACTGTGGTGTCAATCCCGAAGACCTGGCGTCACTTGAGTCGATCCTCGTCGGCGGGGCCGCAACTCCGGCCAACACCCGCCGCGCCTTCGCCGAGAAGTTCAATATCCGTGCCCTAATGGGTTACGGCCTGTCTGAGGCACCCACCGGGATTGTCAGAGAAACAACGGACGAACCGATCGACGACTCAGCCGTCGGTTACGCGTTAGACCTGCTGGAAGTAGTAATCGTTGACGAACGCGACCACGAGCTGCCTCCTGATGAACCCGGCGAGATCTGTCTGCGTCCCAAAAAGGTGGGTCCGTGGGCCCAGTGTTGGACACCGACACTCGGCTATTGGCGCCGCCCCGACGAAACCCGGGAATTGCTCCGAAGCGACCTCTTGCACACTGGTGATATCGGCATGCTCAATAGCAATAGACGCCTAACGGTAAGCGGCCGTCGCTCTGATCTGATCGTGCGAGGCGGCGCCAACGTCTCTCCCGCCGACGTCGAGCAGGTCTTGCTCGATCATCCCGATGTGCTTGACGCCGCTGTCTACGGCATAGCCGACGAGCGCCTCGGTGAGCGGGTGGCCGCAGCAATTGTGTCGGCTGAGTCGCAACCGGACCTGGCCGAACTGCGCGGGTACCTCGCCCAACACCTGGCTCGCTACAAGATCCCCGACCAGATTCGTGTGCTTGACCAACTACCCCGCAACTCCATGGGCAAAGTCCAAAAAACCGAACTACGGGCGCTTGCTGAGCCACTCTGCGACTAGATCGGCGGAACGCTCGTTCCATTCCTCAACGGTGAACCCGTAACGAATATGGTCCTCCCATACGCCGTTGATTTCGAGATATCTGACCGCGGTTCCCTCGTCACGCAGTTTGAGTTTCTCGACCACCCTGCGGCTGGCCCTGTTCCGCGGCACAATCGCCACCTGGATCCTGTGTAGACGCAACTCTTCGAAAGCAAACCGGGCGACGAGCACAAGGGCTTCAGGCATGTAACCATTGCCTGCCAGGGCCTCATCAATCCAATAACCGACGTAACAAGATTGAAAAGGGCCTCGCTGGATTGAGTTGAGATTGATCTCGCCAGCAAATGCGTCATCGACGAAAATCCCGAAGCTGTGACCGGACCCCCGTTGCCGCTCGCGCTGGCGAGCTGAGCAGCGGTTGGCGAACGCCACTCGGTCCTCGACGACATCCGGCGCGCCGCTGAGACGCTGCGGTTCCCATTGGGTCAACCAATCTTGGTTGCGGCGACGTACTTCCTGCCAGCCACCGAAGTCGTTCACTGAAAGTGGCCGAAGCAGCACCCGACAGCCAGACAGTGACCCCGGCGCCTTCATGACCTGGACTTTAGCACCGAACCAACGTTCGGAGGCAGGCTCACGGCCGACGCACAGGACTAGGCGTCGGTTCGCTTAGTTCTGTTCGCGGAGTGGAACAAGTCCAAGAAATTCTATGATTTCTGTAACAAAACCTTCCCAGACAACAAATAACAGATGGAGACCACCCTTGAGACAATCCGTTCACGACCTATCCGGCACGGCGATGCGATGGCTACTGTTCGGCGCAGCTTGTGGGTTCGGCCTTACGGTACTTTCCCCTGGTCTTGCTGTCGCGACCGGATTCGCTCTATTCGCCGTGGGCATGGTGCGTCGTCGCGCCGACGCATACGGAATGTTCACCATCGGGTTCGGTGTCGGATTCGCAGCGTACATGGCGTTGGCGGTCCTTATTTTTCTCCTTGGCGACAGTCCTAGCTCGGGCGAAGGCGGTTCCTGAGCAAAAGGGCTAGTCCAACAGTGAGAAAGCCAAGCCGTCGAGGATGTCGCTTTCGGAAACGAGGCATTCTTCGAAACCGAAATACCGCATGACCCGCACCAGGATGCACATGCCCCCCACGATCACATCGACTCTGCCCTCTTCGAGTCCCGGATTGTGGCGACGGTCCTCACGCGGTTCGGTGACCAGCGTGCGGTACACGTCCTCGGCAGCTGCTTTGCCCAGCTTGAAGTGATGGATCTGATCACGGTCATATTCGGCCAGCCCAATCTCAACGGCCGCAGCCGCCGACACCGTGCCTGCCAGTCCCACGAAAGTCTTGGCCTGCAACGACTCAGGAATCAGGCGGGCAACATCATCAAGATGGGCTTCGGTAATCGATAGGCAAGCCAACAGTTCCTCCGGTGCCGGAGGATCCGATTCGATGTATTTCTCAGTCAGACGAACACACCCGATGTCGACCGACAATGCCGCTTCGCATTCTGTTAGTCCGTAGGCGAACTCAGTGGAACCGCCACCGATGTCGACCACCAGAAACGGTCCGTCGGTAGGGTCTAGCTTAGCGGTTGCGCCCGCAAATGACAGCCTGCCTTCCTCTGAACCGGACAACAATTCAGGACGGGTTCCAACAACGGACTCAGCAGCATCGAAAAACTCGTCTCGGTTGAGCGCATCGCGAGCAGCCGAAGTCGCGGTGATGCGAACCCGCTCGACGTCATGGCGATCCATCACTTGGCGATAGCTCTTGAGGCACTGAACTGTGCGCTCAATCGCCTCGGGCGCGAGTTGTTTGGTGGCGTCGACTCCCTGACCAAGCCGGGTGATGGTCATATGCCGTTCCAGCGTTGTCGAACCATCATGCACCAACAGACGTGTCGAGTTGGTACCGCAGTCGACGGCTGCGACTGGTGCGCTCATGGCTGCACCGATGCGTCCAACTGCTCAGCCACCCAACGGCCAACCGGGTCGTCGCCCCCGGCGAGATACCAGGCGTAGTGGGCGTGGAGACACTTGACACCACGGCGTGTGCCACCGACGCCACCACTGGGCCGGGGACCGCTATGAGACTCTTCGATAGCGGCGTCGCGTTCGGAGGCGTAGCGGGCGTGAGCTTCGGCCAGTTCGACTGCATCGACAGCTGCTTCGGCCTGTCGCACTCCGCCCACAGACTCCAGGCGACCAACAGCACGACGGGGTTCCTCGCCCACCAGCCAGTAGCGGGTTGGCATCGGACGGCCAGCGCTCAGCAGAGGCGCATTGCGTATGACAACCGGGTCGCCCGCGTCATCGACGACAACGATCTCGAAATGCCCTTCAGGTTCCCGCCCGAGTAGCTCCGCTACCTGCTTGCGCTCTACAGAAGTTGTCACCGAGAACGACGCAGCAACCGCCGCAGCAGCAAAAATGCGACTACCATCGCAGCCAGCGTGGCCGCCCGTTTCAGCACCGGCGCACCGGCAGCGTCAATCAGGTCGATTGCCTCGGGCTCGGGCATATCGATCTTGCGTGCCCCGCTTTGAGGCGCGGTTGCCTCCCCACTAGCGGCCTCGGTATCGGCATCAGCGATCACAGCCTCGCCCGATTTCTCGGTGGCGTCCTCGGCCAACATCTCAGCGAGATTCTGCGCGAACTGATCCATCAGGTTGGCGCTCACGTCGGCCATCACTCCTCGCCCGAACTGAGCGAACTTACCTGTGATTTTCATGTCGGTGTCGACGTTGACTCTGGTGATCGAATCTGACACCGCTTCGAGCTTGGCGGTGATCAACGCGCTGGCGTTGCCTGCACCGCGGGTGTCTCGACCCTTGCCGCTCAGCACCGCCTTGTGATCTTGGTCGTTACGCTCAACGAAGTTCGCGGCTCCTTTGAACTGGGCGGTGATCGGCCCCACCTTCACCTTTACGAAACCGCGGTAATCGTCACCTTCAACTTCTGTGAGTTGCGCTCCTGGGAGACACGGAGCGATGCGTTCGAGGTTTGTGAGCACGGCCCACGCCTCATCGATTGGTCGAGCCACTTCAAAAGTATTGTTCAGGTCCATCTGCGCAAATCCTCCAACGTGTCGACATCTGCCGGGTCGCCATCACAGGGTATCGACTCAACCATCTCGGGGCGCTCGCGCCAAAGACTGCGCGCTCCTTCGTCTCCCGACACCGGGAGCGATGCCCACATTGCCGCGGACAAGCGAATCGGAGGGCGATTGCCTTCACCGAAATCCGCAGCCGCGAAGTCCGCTTCGCTGTCCCTGACCGCTTCCCAAGCTCTCACGCCAACACCGGGTTGATCACCAAGACCAACGACAATCGCCTTATGTCCCCTGCTAGCGGCGTAGGTAACCGCGCCCCGCAGCGAGGTTGCCTGGCCATGGTCCCAGTGTTCGTTGTGAATGATGGTCACGTCTTCGGCCATGACTCCTGTGAGGTCCACGCACCCGGATACAACGATCACTTCATCGAAGCCGGCTGCCCGGGCTGCGTCGACCGCATGACGCACAATCGGCTTTCCTCTTACCTCGGTGAGAAGCTTGTGGTCCTCGCCGGCGAAGCGTGAACCGGCCCCGGCTGCGAGCACAACCGCTGCCGTTGTCACCACATCGCGGTCAGGACTGGAACCAGTTTGGGTGATCACTATCCCAGTGTGGCAGCACCAAAGAGCAGCCATGCGCCTAGCGTGTCGGTAATGAGTGATTCCGTTGACCCCACATCTTCTCCAAGCATCGCCGAGCCTCCGTTGGTTCGGGTCAACCTTTTGATCTCAGACGCTGCCCAGGTCGCTGACGGCAAGCTCTACATCCTCGGCGGAGGACTAACCGCGGTCGGCCCTCGCCCCCAACCGATGGGAGTCGCGATCCGTATCGAGGTGCCCTGGGACCGCGCCAACGTTTCGCACGAATGGCGAATTGAGCTGCTCGACGAAGACGGACATCCGCTGATGATCGGCGAGCGGCCGCTCGTGGTGCAGGGCAACTTCGAGGCCGGACGACCGGTGGGTCTGCGGCCCGGCACGCCGCTTTGTGTTCCTCTGGCGATCAACTTCCCGACGATTCCGGTCACCCCCGGCAAGAGCTACACCTGGCAACTCTCCATCAACGGCTCCACGCACTCAGACTGGCGTCAAAGCTTCTTTGTTCGCCTCCCCAAGCAGACCGGCTCTCCCAATACACCACCCCGGCCCCGCTAATGCGCAATCGGGGCTGACAGGGGGCCTCAGCCGTGAATTGGGCCGTCGGTGACGGTTAGCGACTTGGCGTCACGGCCGGTACGACGAGAGATGATCTCCGCGGTGATCGACACGGCTGTCTCTTCAGGTGTACGAGCCCCGATATCGAGGCCGATTGGTGAGCGCAAGCGAGCCAAACCGGCTTCGTCGACACCGGCTTCGATCAATCGCTTCGTACGGTCATCGTGAGTGCGCCGACTCCCCATAACGCCGATATAGCCGACGTTGGTCGCCAACGAAGACACCACCGCGGGCACATCGAACTTGGCGTCGTGGGTGAGAATGCAAACCACATCGCGTTCGCCTAACTCGTCGCCCACCTCGGCCAACAACCGATTCGGCCACTCAACCACAACCTCATCGGCCATCGGGAAACGAGTCTTGGTGGCAAACACCGCCCGAGCGTCACAGACCGTGACCCTGTAACCCAGCACTTTGGCCACCCGGGCCAAAGCGGCCGTGAAGTCAACCGCCCCAAAGATCAACATCTTGGGAGGCGGAGCGAAACTCTCAATGAACACCGATACCGCTCCCTCACGGGCCTCGCCATGTAGCCCGTAATGGCGGATGCCACTTCGACCAGCTGCCAATTCGCCGCGGGCGTCGCGGGTCACAACCCGATCAAGGTCAGCATTGCCAAGCGTTCCCGATGACTCCGCATCCGGCCGAACGATTAACTTGGCGCCAGTGAACTCACCTTCTACCACCGTGGCCAATGCCACTGGAGATTCCGCTCGGATGGCGTCTCGGAGCTGTTCAAACAGCGATTGATCAGCCGTCATCGACACCGGCGCCTACCAATCGAGGGGTTCGATGAACAGGTGGATGGTACCGCCACAGGTCAACCCCACCTCGAACGCCTCATCATCGCTGTAACCAAAGCTGACCATGCGGCGCTCACCGGTAGCCAACACTTCAAGGGCTTCAACAACAACCGCTCCCTCTACACAACCACCCGATACAGAACCCGAAACCTCGCCGTCTTCGGTGACCGCCATGGCCGCACCCACCAGCCGAGGTCCAGATCCTTCAAGGTCAACCACCCGCGCCATAGCCACAGCTACTCCTGCGCTACGCCAGCGATCCAAATCGTCGAGCAGTTCTTTCATCGTTCAGATCCTACGGGAATTGTCGAACGCCCCTCAGAGCCGCGGAGCACGAGTTCGGCCAGTTCTTGCAGAGAGTCGAGGCAGTGCCCCTCAACAAAGTCATCTACGTATGGCAAAGCGGCAGCCATGGCTCGAGCCAAAGGCGCATATCCCGGAGAGGCCTTCAAGGGATTTACCCACACAACACGGTGAGCGACACGGGCAAGGCGCTGCATCTGGATTTCCATCTCGTGCGGCTCACCGCGATCCCAGCCATCCGAGAGGATCACGACCGTGGCTCCCCGCGCCATGCCCCGACAACCCCACTCATCATTGAAACGACCCAAACCCTCGCCCAGGCGGGTACCGCCGGACCAGTCTTTGACCACCAGCGAGGCGGCTTGCAGCGCCCGATCCGGGTCTCTTTGTGACAACTCTCGGGTGAGTCGTGTCAGCCGCGTACCCAACGCAAACGCCTCAACGCGAGCGCGACTAGCCACCGAGGCATGCACAAATCCGATCAGGGCCCGTGCATAGGGTTCCATTGAGCCCGACACGTCGAGCAGCAACACCAAACGCCGCGGTTGTTGACCTGGAACTGTACGAGCGATCTCGGCTGGTTCACCTCCAGATCGCAGCGCCTGTCGCACCGTGCGTCGTATGTCGAGTGCACCCCGCGCTCTGCTGCTGGGTACACGTCGACGACTCCGCCGACATGGTCCCATGAACAAGATCTCGTCCATCAGCCGCCGAGACTCAGCAAGTTCCTCGTCTGAGTAGTCCGCGAAGTCCTTTTGCCCCAACGTCTCCGTGGCGCAGTAACGCACCGTGATGCTGTCGTCGTTGTCCTCGTTGTCATCCTCATCGGCGCCGTCAGCCGGGATTTGTTCCGGGTCGTCCATCGCCAACGTGACCGGCATTGGCTCTTGTGGGGGGCGCCAAACCAGTCCCGAGTCCACACCACCCCAATACGCCGCGAAGAGACCATTGAAGACCTCAATGTCTTCGGGCCGGTGCACCAGCACGGCCCGGGCCGCCCAATACACCTCAGCGGGATTGCCAAGGTCGATTTCGGCGAGCGCCTCGGTGAACAGACGCGAAGACCCCAACGACACACCTAGGCCGCCACGGCGCAGAGTTTCCACGAACCCGACTGCCACAGCAATCGTCATCAACCCACCACCCGACGCACCACAGCGAGAGCAACCGGGCTCATCGGGATCACTCGCGAGCTGCGGCAAGGAGCGCTTCAAGACCGTGGTCTTGGACTCGCTCCAGATCTTCGCGGTATTTCAGCAGCGTTCCCAGAGTCGCTTCCACCTGTTCAACAGCAAGCTCGCTAGCACCCAAAAGGTTCAGCGCACGAGCCCAATCGATGGTCTCAGACACACCAGGAGGCTTATAGAGACCTACCTGACGCACGGCCGCTGCCGCGGCTGCGACCTGGGTCGCCAAGCGCTGGCTGACCGAAGGGGCATGAAGCCTGATGATCTCGATCTCGCGAGCCACTTCGGGATGCGCAACCCAGTGATACAGACACCGTCTCTTCAGAGCATCGTGAACATCACGCGTGCGGTTTGAGGTGACGATAACTACCGGTGGCTCAACGGCAGAAAAGGTGCCGATCTCTGGGATGGTGATCGAATAGTCGGCCAACACCTCAAGCAAGAAAGCCTCGAACTCGTCGTCGGATCGATCCACTTCGTCGATCAGCAACACCGGAGGCGGGCCGACACCATGAGCGATGGCTTCCAGTAACGGTCTGCGCACCAAAAATCGTTCGTTGTACAGTTCATCGGTGAGCGCCTCGACTTCACTGGCTCTAGCCGCGCCCGTGGCTTCCGCGGTACGAAGATGCAGCAACTGACGGGCGTAATCCCATTCATAGACAGCTTGGCTGACATCAATGCCCTCATAGCATTGGATCCGCAACAACGGCCCGCCGATCCAGTCGGCAAGCACTCGCGCAACTTCGGTCTTGCCTACGCCGGGCTCTCCCTCAAGCAACAGCGGACGACGCAAGCGCAACGCCAAATAAACCGCGGTTGCGAGTCCGTCATCGGGGAGATAGCGATTCTCGCGTAAAGCGTCGCTCACCTGCGCCACCGATGAGACGCTGCGAGGATCGTGGCTATCGGTCATTTATCGGACCTCCGAACGACTAATCGTAGTCACTACCCAATGGTAGTCAGCGTGGCGCGATCACCGTGTTCGGCGGATCAGTTCGGTTCGGGCCCATGTACCGAAGATCGCGATCCCGCAGGCAACAACCAACAAACCAGGCCAAGTGTCGGCCCAGGTGACATCGCCGAGATAGCCCTGACGGGTCATGCGCAAAAGATTGGTTGTCGGGTTGACACGAGCGACTTGTTCCATCCAGCCGTCCAGCAAAGCGATAGGAACCTGCCCGATCGACGGGAAAATCACCAAGAAGCTGGTCATCTGCACGATCGTCATCGCCCGCACGTCTCCCATGCGAAGCACAACACCCAAACCGAAGCAGCCAATCACCAAAGCACCACCGATGCCACCGGCAAAAGCCACCATGATTCCAACCAACCCACCGGGCAAATCAGCGTTCATCGCGAAAGCCAGAATCGTCACCAAAGTGATGGGGATCAACGCCCGAATGGCGGTGTAGGTCAGCGGCGCAGCAATGATGATACCGCGTCGCACCGGACTCACTAAAAGGCGGTCGATGAAACCGGTCTCGATGTCGTTGGCCACCGTCCCGGCGGTTCCGACCCCTGAGAACATGGCTCCTTGCAACAGCGCAAACGCCACGACCCAGTTGATCAGATTCTCGGTCGGGTAGCCGTCGACCCGGGAGATTCCATCGAAGCTAGAGGTGAAGACCACCAAAAAGAAGACCGGCATCACGACCATCGGCACCAGAATCGCCGGCAGCCGTACGAATCTTGTGAGGTTGCGGTGACACATCCAAACAACCGGAAACAACGTCGAAGCACCGACCCTCGGGTTTCCGCCGGCGGCAGTCATGAGCGCTTCAATCGCCGAAGGTAGGCACCGTAGGCCAAACCCAACGACACCAGCGCGACTAGCAAGCTGTAGCCAACCGCTTCAGACAAGTCACCCCAACGCCATCCCGAGATCACCAGTCGTCTCGTTGGGTTCATCACCAAGGTAAAGGGATTGTGTTCGGCCACCGTCTGATACCAGCCCTTCATCAGCTCAGTCGGGAAGAAGGCGGACGACACGAACACCATCATGAAGACGAGCGGGAACATCGCCTGTGTAGCCTCGCTGCTACCGGTCCATAGAGCCACGGTCAAACCAAACCCTGAGATGCCCACGGACAGCACTACGCTGATCAGAACCAGAGCCAAAGCTCCTGCGGGGCCGCTCTCTATCGGCGCTCCCAGTACGAAAAAGATCGCCGTATGCACACCCGCCTGAAAGCCCGCCGCCGCGGCCGATCCGCCAACCCGGCCCAAAAAAATCGACTGTCGTGCTACCGGAGAAACGACCAGACGATCAAAAAAACCCGTCTCAATGTCGGCAGCCAAATCGGTGCCCGCATTAGAAGAGCTGAAAGCAATCCCTTGAAGAATCGTTGCCGGAAGAATGAACTGAAGGAATGAATCGACCTCTGGAAAACCGGGCAGGTTGGTCGCTTTGGCGAACTGCGACGAATAGACAGCAGCCATTGCCAGAGGAAAAATCAATCCGGGTGCCCAGCGGTCGGTTTTACGCGCCGTAGCCAAGACCGATCGCACAGTCAACATCCACGCCTGCTCCAAGCTGACCAGCAGACGGGGACGGTTCAGCGGGACGCTCTGAGCAGCGGTCAAGTTTCGGCACCTTCCAACCGCCTGCCTGTGGCATCGGCGAAGACATCGTCGAGGCTCGGTGAGTCCAACTCGAAATGCGCCACCGGGACACCTTGCTCATCTAAGGCCCGGACCACATCGGTCAACCTTGGAGCCCCGCCCCGCAACCCGATGGCGACCCGACCATCACGCGCTGGTCGCTCATCGCCGAAAGCACCAAGAACCCGCCGTGCCAACTCGATGGTTGCCTCATCAGCCACTTCCACCCGCAGAGTCGGGTCGCCGACTTGGCCCTTGAGCACCGTGGGGTCGCCCTCCCTGACAATCAGGCCGTCATCGATAATGGCGATCCGTCCCGCCAACTCGTCGGCTTCCTCAAGGTATTGAGTGGTGAGAAAAACGGTCGTGCCATCGTCGTTGAGCGACCGGACCTCCTCCCACACAGCGACACGGCTCGTCGGGTCGAGACCCGTCGTCGGTTCATCAAGAAACAACACCGCAGGACGATGAATCAGCGCCAAAGCCAGATCAAGGCGCCTCCGCATACCACCGGAATACGTGCCGACGCGACGGTCGGCTGCTCCGGTCAACCCCACCCGCTCAAGGAGTTCTGAACTGCGACTTGCGGCTTGGCGGAGGCCGAGGCCGTGCAGCACCGCTTGCAGGCGCAACAGTTCATTGCCGGTCATCAGCGGATCAATCGCCGCGTCCTGTAGCGCCACCCCGATCATGCGGCGAACCGAGTCGGCCTCTTTGACCACATCGAATCCGGCCACGCGCGCGCTACCAGCGGTCGGGCGCAACAACGTCACCAACATTCGCACGGTGGTGGACTTCCCAGCGCCGTTCGGACCAAGGAAACCGAATATCTCACCTTCGGCGACCTCTAGGTCGATTCCTGCTACCGCGGTGACATCACCGAACGTCCTGACCAGACCCTCGGCCTCCACAGGTTTCATGCAGACGCCTCATCAGGTTTGCCGCCCAGGTACATCACGAACTGGCCTCAGCGATCGCCGACCAGACCTTTTGGGGCGACAAGGGGATGTCGATGTGTCTGACACCTAGGTGACTTAGAGCATCAATAACCGCGCTCTGCACAGCCGGAGTTGACCCGATTGCCCCAGACTCGCCGATGCCCTTCGCCCCAAGGGGATTGTTGGGGGTGGGTGTTTCCATCGCCTCAAGTTCGAACGATGGCAGTTCAGCAGCGGAGATAATCGAGTAATCAGCGAAGTTGCTGGTCACCGGGTTGCCATCTTCGTCGTAACACAACTCTTCGAGGAGCGCTTGGGCGACCCCTTGCGCTATTCCCCCATGTCGCTGGCCTTCCACTATCAGCGGATTGATCAATGTGCCTGCATCGTCGACGGTCACCATGCGCTTCAGCTCAACTCCCCCGGTTTCAGTGTCAACCTCCACAACCGCTACGTGGGTCCCGAAGGGGTATGTGCACTTGGCGTTGAAGTCGGTGTCAGCAACGAGTTGCTCATCAGTGGCCGCGGCGGCTACTTCAGCCCATGTCTTGGTCACTGCCGGAGTACCAGAAACATGGAACACGCCGGAGTCGGTGTCGAGCACGACATCCTCAACGGCGGCCTCCAAAAGCTCAGCTGCGATCTCCTTGGCGGCATCAGCAACGGTCGCCGCCGCGTTGAGCACCGCTGAGCCTCCGAGCTGGGTCGAACGACTCGCCACGGTGCCTTCACCACGGGCGACTTTGTCGGTGTCTCCCTGGATCACTTCGATGTCTTCAATTCCAAGGCCCAATTTCTCCGCGGCGATCATGGCAAAGGTTGTGGCATGACCCTGTCCATGCGACAAAGCACCCGAGTAGACACGGGCCTTGCCAGCCGGTGTGATTTCAACCTTGCCGTATTCGTTTCCGCCTGGTGCCGGCCCAGCGGTTATCTCGACGTAGTTGGCGACGCCGACACCGATCTGCACCGGGTCGCCTGAGATACGGCGTGCTGACTGCTCCGACCGCAGCTCCGCATAACCCGACGCCTCCAAGGCCTTATCGAGCGCCGCTTCGTAGTCGCCTGTGTCGTACTCACTGCCCACCGCGGTCGTCACCGGAAAAGCGTCCGCGGCGATGAGATTCTTGCGCCGCAGTTCAATCGGGTCGATCCCGGTCTGTGCCGCAAAAAGGTCGAACATGCGCTCAATCGTGAGCGTCGCCTCAGGACGGCCCGCGCCCCTGAAAGCTTCCGTCGGCACAGCGTTGGTGATAATCGACCGCGCCTGGGTCTCGATATTTGTGATGTCGTAGGTCCCCGGTGCCATCGGCAGCGTAAAGAAAGGCAAAAAAGCGCCGACACGGGTATATGCACCCGCGTCCATCAGCACCTCAAGTCGGTAGTGAGTGACGTCGCCATGCTGGGTTCCGCCAATGGCGGCGTAATGCACCTGTGCTCTTCCCGGGCCGGCCGCGATCAGGTTCTCGGTGCGTGTCTCAAGCCACCGAACCGGACGTCCGGCGAGGCGCGAGAGATGCGGGATGAGCACATCTTCAGGAGTCGGAGCCACTTTGGCACCGAATCCGCCACCAACATCGGGAGTAATTACATGTACATCTTCGGGAGCCAATCCATACATCTGGACAAGCGTCTCTTTCACTCGATGCGACGCCTGGCTCGACAAGAACATCAACAACCGATCATCGGTCCAAGACGCCGCAGCCGAGCGCACTTCGAGCGGTGCCGCCGACATACGCGGATGGACAACACGTTGTTCGACAACGACTTCACAATCGGCGAAGAAGGAATCGTCAGTGATCCCTGTGGCCATTCCTAAATCAGAAAAGGTCAGGGCGTTGTTGGTTCCATGGCCCTCGTGCACGACGATCTCATCGGAGGCCGCGGCTTCAAGATCAGTGACCGCGTCGAACGGATCGATATCGACGAATACCAACTCGGCCGCATCCTGGCCCGCAGAGCGCGTCTCAGAGAGCACCACGGCCACTGGTTCGCCAACGAAACGGACACGATCGCGAGCCAACACAGGACGATTGAGAAGGTCAGGAGGAAACATCGGCACGCTGCCCGGCAGCATCAGGTCAAGGTCTGCGCCGGTGAGCACCAACGCAACGCCGGGCATGGCGCGAGCATCGTCGGCGTCGATATCGATGATCTTGCCGTTGGCCACGAACGACCGAACAAACGTCGCGTACAGCGCTCCATCAAGGCGCTGGTCATCCAGATCAGCGGTGTAAGTCGCACCAACGGTCAAAAACTGAGGGTCTTCCTTGCGTAGAACCCTCGTCCCGATAATCGTCATCTACTGCGCCTCTCGTTGCCTGCCGAAACCAGATGAGAGGCTAACGGGACGCGGAGTTAGTTCGGGCCTGAGACCACGCAACCCTGCAGTCCGGGCACAGAATAAACCTCTTCACCCGGCTCCACGAAGGGTCCGTAACAACGAGCCTCATTACGCAACCCCTCGTCATCGATGATGCCCTCAATGTCGGCATTGATCTCCGCGATCTCAGCTTCGAGTGCCGCGCGCTCGTCCTTGACGCTTGCGAGCTCGCTTCGCTGCTCCAAATAGCCACTGACTGCGGGCTCAACCAGCACGCCCGCCAGTAACACGAAACCCGCTACAAGCAGGAACAAGAGCGTCTTCACCGCTCCGCTCCACCGATTGCGCTCAACGGACCGAAAGCGGCTGCTTCGCCGAGTTGCTCTTCGATACGCAAAAGTTGGTTGTATTTCGCCACCCGATCAGATCGCGCCGGCGCGCCCGTCTTGATCTGGCCGCAGTTGGTCCCAACCGCGAGGTCTGCGATAGTCGTATCCTCGGTTTCCCCCGAACGATGCGACATAACCGAGGTGTAGCCGTTGCACCTGGCAAGATCGACCGCCTCAAGTGTCTCGGTAAGAGATCCGATTTGGTTCACTTTTACGAGAATCGAGTTGGCCGTACCCTCCTTGATGCCCCGGGCCAGCCGCTCGCAGTTCGTCACAAACAAGTCGTCGCCCACGAGCTGACAGCTAAAACCGATTTCAGCGGTGAGAGCAGCCCAACCATCCCAGTCGTCCTCGGCCATACCGTCCTCAATAGACACGATCGGGTATTTCCGCGCCAAAGACACCAGCTCGGCGACCATCTCATCAGAGCTGAGTCGGCGGCCCTCGCTCGCCAAGTCATAAAACCCGTCGACGTAAAACTCGGTGGAGGCGATGTCCATGGCGATCGCCATCTCATCGCCCGGGGTCAAGCCAAGGCGCCCGATGGTATCGACAAGCAGTTGCACCGCTTCTTCGTTGCTCGCTAAGTCGGGAGCGAAGCCTCCTTCATCTCCGATACCAGTGGACAAACCCCGCTCGGATAGAACCTTCTTGAGGACATGGTAAGCCTCAACGCCCCAGCGCATTGCCTCGCTGAACGATGCCGCACCCACCGGCATCAGCATGAACTCCTGGTAGTCGACGCTGTTGTCGGCATGGGATCCCCCGTTGAGCACGTTCATCATCGGCACCGGCAAAACATGGGCGTTGGCACCCCCGATATGACGCCACAGCGGGATCTCCAATTCGGCAGCAGAAGCACGCGCCGCGGCCAAGGAAATCCCAAGGATGGCGTTGGCTCCAACACGGCCCTTGTTGTCAGTGCCGTCCACCGCGATCATCGCCCCGTCAAGGCCGCGTTGGTCTACCGCATCGCGACCGACAACGGCTTCGGCAAGTTCAGTGTTGACAAAACCGACTGCCTTGAGCACTCCCTTGCCAGCTAACCGGTCACCGCCGTCGCGCAGTTCGACCGCTTCAAAAGCACCCGTAGAAGCACCACTGGGAACCATTGCTCGGCCCAGTGCTCCGGTGTCGAGTTCAACCTCCACCTCAACTGTGGGGTTGCCTCGAGAGTCGAATACCTCACGGCCATGGACACGTTCGATGATGCTCACTGGCAACCTCTCGACAGCGGGGGGAGCTCCGGTCGTTGCTCCGCAAAAAGACGCAGCGAGTTTCAATAATACTCGATATGCACGCTAAATAGAAAGGGGCGTACTATCTCTCGGTTGCGCGGATCTGCGACATGAAGCGAACGGAAGCGCTGCGCAGAGCCGTCTCGGGGTCGATATCGAGGTTGCGAGCCAACGCAACCATCTCAAACAAGGTGTCTCCGAACAACGTATCTCCAACGTCGTGGCGGCCCGGGCTTGTGGCTCTCACGAGGGCGTCGCGAATACTGTCAATAGCCGCCACAGAGGCACGGTCAAAACCCAAACCAACACCTTCGGATCTTTCTTGAACCTTGGCGGCCAACATCAGTGCCGGAAGCGTCATGGGCACCCCGTCCATCGCTGAGGCGCGGCCCTTTTCATCGCGCTTGATCTCTTCCCATCTGCGCGCCATGTCATCAGCATCTTCGGGACCGCGGACACCGCCGGCCGCCCCGTCGCCGAACACATGCGGATGACGCGCCACCAGCTTGTCGTACACACTGCGGGCAACATCGGCGACCGTAAACGAGCCGCGTTCTGCCCCAAGTCGAGCGTGGAAGAAGATCTGGTAAAGCAGGTCCCCTAGTTCTTCGACAAGATGCGCGTCGAGGTCAGCTTCAATCTCGCTGTCATCCAGTGCTGATCTGGCGTCAAGAGCTTCAAGAGCCTCATAGGTTTCTTCGAGTAGGTGTTTGCGCAACGATCCATGGGTTTGGACTCGATCCCACGGGCAGCGCTCGCGCAGCTCACGCACCAGTTCTTCGAACCGAACGAATTCGGCCGCAACTGGGGTATCAAACTCGGGGATCCACAAAGAGGTCAGATGATCGGCTTCAACTTCTCTATCGAGGTCATCCCAGGCGACCTCGTAAACGGATTCGTGTGGCAAACCCAGCCGCTGTAGAACCACCACCGAATCAGGCCCGTCTTCCACCGAGAGCTTGATTTCCGATAGCACACGGCGTCCGTGGCAGTGAGCAACCAGAAGCGGTCCTGTTTGACCCGCTGCGGCCGATGCGAAATCTTGACCATCAACAAGCCGCGTTCCGTCGGACACGGGGTCAATCCCGAGCCGAGCCCAAGCAATATCCAAGAACGACATCGCGGCCAGGATCTCGACCGTCACCCGACCTGACGCAGCCGCGTCACGCAACAACTCCACGGTGCGTTCAAGCACCAACGGAGAACCCGGCACGGCGTAGAGCAAATCGCCTTTCGCGGATTCCAGAATCAGGCGCTCACTGATCGCTTCATACACAGCCTCGAAAGACTCACCCTTTTCGTATTCGTCGTCGAACCCAACCGCGTCGGGCACAACTCGCGCTGCGGGGTGCATACGTGTACGCAAGAAGCAGCGCGGAGCAGCTTCGATAGCTGCTCGTGTCTGGGTTGTAAGGAGCGCCTCGTCTGCCGGACCAAGACCAACGACAGTGACCGTTCCCATGACCGAACTCAGCTCGCAGTAGCGTCGAGAGACCCTGCATCGGTCTGCGCAGTACCAGAAACAACCACTCCAGAGGTCGCATCAAAGACCCCGAAGCGGGGATCCACGCTGATATCCCGGTCGTACAACCCAGCCTGCAGTTGCTGAAGCTCGGCTCCGTAGCCGTCGAGAACAAGTGAGGTTATTTCTTGTGATGTCAACTCCTGGTGTTGACCTCGCACCACCGGACCGAAGCTCCGAACATGGATCACATGCCAACCAAACTGGCTCTGAACTGGCTCGGAGATACCGGGGCTGTCAACCGCCGCGGCACCTGCAACAAACTCCGAAATGAAAGTGGCGGGCACAACACAACCAAGATCGCCACCAGCGGCGGCGCTGGGACCTACTGAGATCTCTGCGGCCAAAGCTGCAAAGTCCTCCCCTGCGTCGAGCCGGGCAATCGCCGCGGTGGCTTCCGCTTCTGTTTCAACCAGCACGTGACTTGAACACAAAGCGGTCACCTCTGCGATGGAAATTACGTGGTCCGCGATCAGGTGCGGAACCGCCCGGTAACGCTGCGTTATGTGGCCGTAAGGTGTATCGACCGCGGGCACGGTCGGATCTTGGGTCCTAGCCTCTTCTTGTTCAATTCGAGCCAAGTCAAGGTGTATGACGCTCAGCTCGGTACCACCTGCTGTGGCAAGGTCGATCCAACTCTCAAAGAAGATCCACTCACTGATATGGCGCGAAGCCAACTCCGATGAGACGACAGAAGTATCTTCAACGCCGTCTGCTTCAAGGATCGCTTCAAAATCTTCTTGGCTGAGAGTCGCTGCACCAACAGTGGCGACGCCTGCGTCATCGGCTGATCCACAAGCCGCTGCAGCCAAGCTCAACACCGCGAGAACAACAAGAAAAAGAAGACGGGGGTGGTTCGCGTTCACAGATCGTGCAGGTTACTCGCTGGAAACCAATGGACTCGCGTCAGCCAACAAGTCGACCATAATCTCTGCGATTTGCTCAACTACCGGACCGCGTTTGGCGTGAAGCGGAAGCTGCAGCTCACCGATTGCCTCCTTGTAGATCGCGGTGTTGCCGGCACCCTTTGAAGAATACAGACGTTGCAGACGCACCTGCTTGCTGTCAGGCAACTCAACAGGCGACAAGCGAGCCACATGGGCGGGGCCACCAAAGCCTGGAGCCCTTGAAACAATGATCTCCCGCACGCCAGTGCGCACACATTCGACCCGTAACTGGCCTACCCGCAACAGAGCCTCGGCCGACGGAGGTATCGGACCAAACCGATCCAACCACTCGGCGCGCACATCATCGAGCATCTCTTGGGTCTCTACCGAAGCCAGTCGCCGGTATGCCTCAAGGCGGCTTGTCTGATTCAACACGTAGTCTTGCGGGAGGTGCGCGTCACCGGGTACATCAATAGTGATTCTCAAGGGTTCGGAAGGTTTCTCGCCTCGCAGTTCCGCCACGGCTTCGGTAACCATCTGGCAGTACAGGTCATAGCCGACTGCCGCAATATGGCCAGACTGACCGGTGCCCAAAAGATTGCCGGCGCCGCGCAGTTCGAGATCTCGCATGGCGATCCGGAACCCGGATCCCAGTTCGGTCGCCTCTCCGATTGTCCTGAGTCGCTCGTAGGCTTCTTCACTCAGCACCCGGTCTTGGGGGTAAAAAAGGTACGCGTAAGCCCTTTGACCAGCCCTACCAACCCGACCCCGGAGCTGGTGAAGTTGCCCGAGACCCAGCAGTTCGGCTTGATCCACAACCAAGGTGTTGACTGTTGGCATATCGATGCCTGATTCGATGATGGTGGTACACACCAGTACGTCGTATTCGCCTTCCCAAAAGTCGATCACTACCCGTTCAAGGGTGCCTTCATCCATCTGCCCGTGCGCCACAGCAATTCGTGCCTCGGGCACAAGCAGACGCAGCGATTGCGCTACGTGGTCAATGTCTCTCACCCGGTTGTGAACAAAAAACAGTTGCCCCTCCCGCAGCAATTCACGCCGGATCGCCTCAGCCACAGCACGTTCGGAATACTCGCCCACATAGGTGAGAATTGGCTGACGATCAGCGGGAGCGGTGTTGAGCACAGACATGTCGCGGATTCCCGCGAGGCCCATCTCCATGGTTCTCGGGATTGGTGTAGCGGTGAGCGTCAGCACATCGACATGGGAACGCAGAGACTTGATTCTCTCCTTGTGCTGCACTCCGAAGCGCTGTTCCTCATCTATAACCAATAGACCCAGATTCTTGAACTCAACGTCAGCCGAAAGCAGACGGTGAGTGCCGATCACCACATCGACTTCTCCGGTTTGTATCCCGACGATGACTTTTTTGGCTTGGGCGTTGCTGAGAAAGCGGCTCAAAACCTCGACTCTCATCGGATACGGGGCGAGTCTCTCTCGAAAGGTGGCGTGGTGCTGTTGAGCCAACAAGGTTGTCGGTACCAACACGGCGGCTTGAGAGCCGTCAAGGACTGCTTTGAAACAGGCTCGCAAAGCAACCTCGGTCTTGCCGAAACCTACATCTCCGATAACCAAGCGATCCATCGGCGTCGGGCGTTCCATATCTTCTTTGACATCGACGACGGCCTGAAGTTGGTCGGGTGTTTCCTGGTATCTGAACGCGCCCTCGAACTCACGTTGCCAGGGCGTGTCGGGTGCGAACCCATGGCCAGGTGTGGTCACCCGGGTTTGGTAGAGAACCACAAGCTCCTGAGCAATCTCCGAAACCGCGGAGCGAACCTTGGCCTTGCTGGCGCGCCAATCTGCGCCTCCCATCCTCGACAGCTTCGGAGCTTCGCCACCGCTGTAAATCCGGATCGAGTCGATCTGGTCCGACGGCACGTACAGCCGATCGGTGCCGCGGTACTCAAGCAGCGAATAGTCGCGGTCATGGCCGTTGATCGAGCGTGTAACCATCCCACCGAAGCGGGCAACACCGTGATGAGCGTGCACCACATAGGATCCCTCGCGAAGATCGTCGAAGAACTTCTGGGCATCCCGACGACGGGTCCGTGCCTGGCGATGGGTTCGACGACGCCCCGTCAGATCGGTCTCAGACAGCACCGCCAACTTGATTTCGTGTAAAACGGCTCCTCGTTCGAGCGGTACAGCAACCAGATGAGCACCCGGAGTCGAAAGGTCTGTGTAGACACCCGCGGGATCGACTTCGACCCCGTGTTCGGACAACAGTGCTGCTAAGCGTTCAGCGCTGGCAGGACCATCGGCGGTAACCACAACGCAGTATCTGTCGCTGAGCAGCTGACGAACTCGGGAGACTGCCGGTTCGATATCACCAACAACGGGTGCCCAAGCTGATGACGCCACAGTTACAATACCCGGGCGGTCCGCTACCGGCAGCATCGTCAGTATCGGAACATTGGTGCGAGCCAACAAACGGTCGAACGGAACATGCAACCTGTGAAGGTCGTCGGTATCAACATCCCAGGTCTTGGCCAACGAAACCGCCAAATCCGCCTCTTCGGCCTCAATGTCAGCCGCCCTGTCCCGAATCCGACGTGGCTCCACCAAGATCACCCACGAGTCCGCTGAAAGAAGATCCGGAAGGACCACTTCGTCGCTAACTAGCCACGGGAGCCACGACTCCATCCCATCGAATAGCTCCCCATCAACAACTCGATCCCACTGTTCGCGCCCCCAAGGCTCATCAGCAAGAAGTTGCTGGGCTCGTTGCTGGGCCTCTTCGTTGGGTCGAAGCTCTCGGCACGGGTATATCTCGACTTCGGAGACTGGGATCGTCGCTCGCTGATCCGCAACAGAAAACTCGGTGACTCGCTCGACCTCGTCGCCCCACAGGTCGATCCTCACCGGCCGGTCCGCGGTGCTCGGGAAGACATCAACAATCGAGCCTCTCACCGCGAACTCACCGCGATGTTCAACTTGGGGTTCGCGGCGATAACCGAACTCGACTAGTTGCTGCGCCAAGACCACCGAATCGATTACATCGCCCGTGCCGCAAATGATCGGATCGGTAGCGGCTTCGGGGTCAAGTCGCTGCACCAGCGCGCGCGCTGAAGACACGATCACCGAGGGGGTAGTCACCGGGTCACCTAGACGTGAAAGAAGCCGCAGTCGCTGGCCCATCGTTTCGATGGCCGGACTTACTCGTTCGAACGGCAGCGTTCCCCACGCAGAAAAGAGCGCCACTTCATCGGTGCCCAAAACTGCCGCCGCATCATTGGCTAGTCGTACCGCTTCGTTGTGTGTGGCCGTAGCGACAAGGATCGGGCGGCGCTCTGACGCTTCGGCCAAACCCGCCACAGTCAGAGCCCGGGCTGCCTCATTAACGACGAGAACCGCGTCTCGGCCGGTGATTGCCGAGTCAAAGGAAGGCTCAGAAGCCAGCAAAGATCTAAGTGAGCGAAGGTTTGTAACCGCGTCCAGCATGCGGACTGTCAGCTCCGGTTGAATAAGTTCATAGTGGTTTCGAGGTTGTTGCCGAGCAGAAACTCCACAGCGTCCGCGGCATGACCCACGACTCGTTCGAGTTCCGGGCGTTCGCTGCGTGCGGGGCGTTTCAGCACATAGTCACGGGCCTTCATGGTGCCTGGCACCGGTGTGCCGACACCTATCCGAACCCGGGTGAACTCAACGGAGCGCAGATGGGAGCCAATCGACTTCAAGCCGTTGTGACCGGCTAGGCCACCGCCGGCTTTGACCTTCATCCGCCCTACCGGAAGGTCGATTTCGTCGTGAACGACTACCAGATTGTTCAGGTCGTCGATGCCGTATCGTCTCACCAGTGGCGCAACAGCCGACCCCGAGTTGTTCATGAAAGTCTTCGGGATTGCGACTGCCAGACGCTTATCGCCGATGCGCAACTCCGACGCTTCTGCTCGGTCGCGGCGTGCGGCGGCGAGCCGCCCGTTGTGGCGCGCCACAAGTTCCTTGATTACCCACACCCCGGCGTTGTGCCGTGTCTGTTCGTACTCGATTGTGGGGTTGCCGAGTCCAACAACGAGTAGATCCGCGGGAGTGCCCCTGCGTTGCTTTCCACGCTTGGAGGAAGGGAGGCGAACCATCGCCCGGCCGCCGCTGCGCTATCAGTCGTCGGCGTCGGCGTCGGCGTCGACAGGAGTTTCGTCTTCATCGTCGACACCGAGTTCGGCGCTGGCCGCATCTGCAGCCTCCGCAGCCGCCATTGCCTCTCGCGTCGAGCGGGTGACTAGCGAGATTGCGACCGAGTCGTCGGGGTCGGTCGATGTCACAACACCGGGCGGCAGCGTTACTTCGCCGACCTTGATCGAGTCACCGAGTGTGAGTCCGCTGATGTCGACTGCTATTTCGTCGGGCACATCGGCGGGTTTGGCCGAAACGGTCAGTGTGTAGAGCGTTTGGTCAACCATGCCGTTCGCCCGGGTGACTTCAAGGGCCTCGCCAACGAGCACCAGCGGGACATCGACTTCGATTTCTTGGTCTGTGGTGACCCGCATGAAGTCAACGTGGATCACGTCGCGCCGCACCGGGTGACGCTGAAGATCCTTGACGATCGAGAGTTGTTGCTCTCCCTCAATGTCGAGCGTG
Organism: Candidatus Aldehydirespiratoraceae bacterium; assembly: GCA_965249055.1. Taxonomy (GTDB): domain Bacteria; phylum Actinomycetota; class Acidimicrobiia; order Acidimicrobiales; family Aldehydirespiratoraceae; genus VXYK01. Next base: position 3,137,106 of record CBDFKX010000002.1, read on the forward strand.
ATCAGAACGTTGAGCCCCGCGTCAGTATTGAGCGCGAGGCGCAGATCAGGCCACGCGACGCTAACTGAGACGGGTTCGTTGTCGAGTCCGTAAACGACTGCCGGGATACGTCCTTCGCGGCGTAGGCGACGCGACGCGCGAGTGCCTTCTGTGCGGCCGCGCGTGGCATTCAGTAGCAACTGGTCAGACATGAGACTTGGGCTCCTGAACTGGCAAAATCAATGGGAAACAATAGCTGGAGGTTCTGGGTGAACCGGCGAATCAGGCTACCGGGATGCACGGTGTTCCCCAAGCCCCGCGGTCACAATCGTCGCAATCGTTGGGACCGCTGATCAGGCGAGGTGATTACCGGCGAAGATCTCGCTTACGGAAGTGTCCGCGAAGACTGCAGCGATGGCTCTGGCGATTATCGGCGCGACCGACAAGATCTCCATCTTGTCGATCTGCTTGTCGGGCCCCAGCGGCAGCGTGTCGGTAATCAACACCGTCTCGATAGCGGCGTTCTTGAGGCGATCGATTGCGGGCTCTGAGAAGACTCCATGGGTTGCCGCCGCTATGACCATGTCCGCACCGTTGGCTACCAACAGGTCAGCGGCTGCGCAGATGGTGCCACCGGTATCGATCATGTCGTCGATTAGCACACAAACACGGCCCTCAACCTCACCGATGATCTCTTTGGCCTCCACCATGTTGGCCTCAACCGTCGAGCGGCGTTTGTGAACGTAGGCGAGATCGGCGTCCAGCAGGTTTGTGTACCGCTCCGCGACCTTCATACGGCCCGCGTCGGGTGACACCACGACGAGGTCGCCTTCTATGTTGGAGAGATAGTCGACGAGAACCGGCATGGCGGTGAGATGATCGACCGGGCCGTCAAAAAATCCCTGGATCTGACCCGAGTGCAGATCGACCGACACCAGCCGATCAGCGCCAGCCACGCTGAAGAGGTCCGACAGCAAACGGGCGGTTATGGGCTCACGACCCGAAGCCTTTCGGTCCTGGCGGCTGTAACCGTAGAACGGAATTACCGCCGTGATGCGCTTAGCCGATGCCCGCTTGGCGGCATCAACCATGATGAGTTGTTCAGTGATCGCATCGTTGATGGAGCGCCCATCCCAAGGGGTATGGGTCTGCACGATAAAAACATCTGCACCGCGAATCGATTCGAAGTACTTGGCATGGATCTCACCGTTGGCGAAATCGGTGATGTCAGGAGTGCCGAGCGGCACTCCCAACTCCTTGCAAATGTCGGTGGCCAGCGACTGCGTCGCCCGTCCTGCCACGACATGTAGTTTCTTCTTGTTGACCAGTTGCATTCGGTTCCAGTCGGTAGTTCGGGGTCCCGTACCGGCAGTGTAGAGGTGACCGATGACAGGAGCCGGGATACTGGCTGGCCCGGCAGGACTCGAACCTGCAACATCCGGAGCCAAAGTCCGACGTTCTGCCAGTTGAACTACGGGCCATCGCGTTGGGCGACGGCCTTACGGTACCGCTCGCGTGATACACCGCACCACACAATTAGGCAGAGCGCGGTTTTTCTGACGACTGCGGTAGCGTCGGCGGTCGTGGGTTCACTCATCAAAAAACGCCGCAAGCGAATGCGGAAGAAAAAACACAAAAAAATGATGCGACGGACGCGCCACCAACGCCGCAAATGACGCGGAATCGTTAGGCCAATTCGCTCGGCCTGTAGAGAGCATGACGAGCGGCGCGGACGGTACGTGCGATCTGCTAGACCCTCACGAGGGTAGGACTCAGCTTCTTTGGTGACTGGATCAACCACGACGACTGTCGAGAAAGATTCATGTAACACTTCGGCGTCAAGTGCAAAGAACCGGAAAAACCCGCAGTCTCGCCTATCACCTCCAACCGAATGAAGTTGCCGCCATGACGAATCGGACAGTCGCACCCGATCTTGAGCACATCGAGGACGGCCCCCCTGCTTCACTTGCTTGGTGCTCTTCAGTCCACGCCTCTTATGGCACGGTCCGGGCGCTCGACAACGTATCTGCTGAGGTTCATGCGGGGCAGGCGCTGGCCATCGTGGGACCGTCGGGCTCTGGCAAATCGACGCTCTTGCACTGCTTGATTGGTTTGCTGGTCCCCGACGGGGGAACGGTCGGTTTCGAAGGCATTGCACTGTCCGACCAGATCGACCGGCGGCGAAGCGCTGTCCGTCTTGAGCGAATGGGTGTGGTGTTCCAGTTCGGGGAACTATTGCCCGAACTGACGATCCGGGAGAATGTGGCCCTGCCCCGTTGGTTGATCGGAGACAGCAAGTCGGCGGCGGCGAGCGCCGCGAGCGAACTTCTGGCGACATTCGATATCGAACGGCTCGGTGATCGGCATCCAGCCGATGTCTCCGGCGGTGAACGGCAACGATCCGCTGTGGCGCGATCACTGGTTCATGAGCCCTCTGTGGTGTTCGCCGATGAGCCCACGGGTTCTCTCGATTCGGCCAACGCCGACAACGTGATAGCGACACTGCTGCAGCGAACTCGCTCGAAAGGACAGGCCTTGTTGCTCGTCACCCACGAAGCCCGCTTCGCCGAACGGTGTGACCGTGTCGTCACAATGAGGGACGGACGTATCGCTGAGCCGGCACCGAACCCGTGAAAGCCCTCTATCTAGGTTTGCGTCTACTACGCCCCACCGACCGGGCCGGACTGGCCCGTGTGGTGATGACGGGTCTCAGCGCCGCGATCGGGACTGCGGTGATCCTCGGTCTGTTGAGCGTTCCGAGCGTGGTCGATGCTCAATCCGAACGACTGGGCCGCCAAGTGCCGATGCGTGTCGACAGCGAAAATTATCTTGGTCCAGAACCCGAGTTGCTTACAGCGGGAAGGCACGAACTGATCGGCAATCGCGATCTCTACACTCTCGTGGTAGCAGACCTCGGATCAGCTCCGCTGCCGGCATGGCTCGACGCATACCCTGCACAAGGCGAGATCGTGGTGTCTCCGTCACTCCGATCACTGATTCGCGACAACGACTACGGACTGGCGACACGGTTCTGGCAACGAATCATCCAGGTCGTTGGCGAAGACGGCCTGATCGCCCCGAACCAACTCTTCGCGATCGTCGGTGTCGATGAGAACACCCTGTCCGAACGCCAACAAAATCTCAGTGCAGCTACGGGAATCGGCGTATCGCGAGCCATCCACCAAGGACCAGATCGAAGAGTCGTCCGAAGACTCGCCGCGCTCGCCGCGATTTTCGTTGTTGTCCCGACACTCATTCTGGTCGCCACCAGTGCCCGACTCTCGGCGCGGACCCGTCAGCGCCGGCTCGCAGCGCTTCGGCTGATCGGTCTCAGTGGATCGCGAACCTCGCTCGTGAACGGCCTTGAAACTGTCATCATCACCGCCATCGGGTCGGTCGCCGGTGTTGGTTTGTGGCGGCTTCTCACACCTCTGTCTCAAGACATCGGGCTGGGACCGCTGCGCTGGTTCGCAGCAGACGTCGAGGTTGCTTCGGCGACACTTGTGGTTGTGGTTGTGGGCTTGGTTGCCGTGTCGCTGATCATCGTCATCGCAGGGTCGGCGAGTTCCATAGCGGAGCCTCTGCGAGAACGCCGTAGCGCACCATCCCAAGCCCCGCGCTGGTTTCGCCTGCCGGTCCTGGTCGCGGGGATCTCGGCTCTCGTGGTGACTGCCTCATGGTCCTCGCAGAGCGACACCTGGCTGGCCGTGTTCGCGCTGGGCAACATTCTGACGATTATCGGGCTCTGCTTGGCGCTGCCCACGTTGTCGCGACTCGCGGGCGCATTGCTGATCCGCTCACCGCGAGCTTCGTTCACGATCGCCGGGCGCAGACTCATCCACCAGCCCTCAGCCCTTGCCCGAGTCGCTTCGGGACTTCTCGTTGTCGTGTTCGTAGCCGGATTCGCGCAGACCCTGCTAATCGTCCTCGACTGGGGCGCAAACAAGAACACGCCGGTTCTGGGTTCCGATGAACCACGAATCGTCAACTTGCGCTACGCCCCGATGACCGAGCAAATGATCGATGCGCCCACAATACGAACCGCGCTGCCAGTCGTCGAACTACCAACCCGACAGGGCGGAACAGCATCCGCTCTGGTCGCCACATGCAGCGACCTTGAGGCCATCGCCTTCGAGTTCGGGCCGCAATGCGACGACACGACCGTGCAGGCACTTTACAAGACCTCTACACGACTCGTCGGAACAACGCTCGGCCCGCCACTCGACTTCTCCTATCGCAGCCAATACGGCGGGACCGATGCAGGTGCGACGTTCCGCGTCCCTCCCCGCCTGTTGACCACCATTACGGACCCGCCAACCCCGCCAACCGAATGGACCATTGTTCTGGCACACGACGCCACGAACACGGACCTCGCAAATACCGTCCTGAGCGCTCTACCCGCCGCTGACATCACAAGCAGTCCTACGCCCGACCGCGGTCGGCTCGTCAGCACCTACCGAGCACTGGTCAACCTGGCGATGGGAACAGCCATAATTCTGAGCCTCACCTCGACGATCGCGGCGCTCGTTGATCGAACCCTTGAGAATCGGCGCACCGCGAACCAGATGCTCTCGCTAGGCGTCGCCCCGCGCAGTCTCAGAACCACAGAGGTCGCATGGCTTACTGCACCAACCCTGCTCGGACTAACTATCGCAGTGGCAGGATCAGGGCTCGCCGCCATCGGCGTCCTCCGAGTCGGAACCGAGAACATCTCAATCTCCTTTCCATGGACCGAACCGATTATCGTCTGCATCATCGGAGCGATCTCATTTCTCGCGGCCACCGCCAGCGTCGCCCTCGCCACCCCGACCAAGCTCACCGGCCGCATCGAGTCCGACGCCTGATCCTCCTAGGTGTCGGTTCGTGTGAGGTTGTCGGCGCGTGATGCGGGCAAGCCCTCGATTTCTGCAAATTGTTGTAACACAACGGCGGGGTTGCGCAAAGAAAGGGTGACGGATGTGTCTGCTCGAGTGAGCTGCACAACGAACAAGGAGATTAGAGAAATGAAGAAGTTCGAGCAATGATAGTAATGGCCTGCGTTTTTGTAGGTGTTCTGACGGGCACTGCAGCGGCCCAACATGTCTTCCACACGTACGACACCGGTTGCCAGATTAAGGTTTCCGGTTTTGAGCACTGGGGCAAGGCTGCGTCCTCGACTCGGGACTACAACGCTGCATGCTGGCAAATTCAGACACGGTTGGCGTATCAGGATTCTCTCAACATAGTCAGGGTCGCAACGGGCGAACCCGAAACTGATAGCTACACGAGATTGGTAGCGGATTTAAATACGGACTGGGTTAGAGGAGACGGGCGCTCTCCCAGTATCGGTAACCAGTGGTATTCGGTTCACCGATGAGAGATCAGAGAGCCAAAGTTGCTTGTCGGTTTTGTTGGGTCTTGGCGGTCCTTGGCCTGGCTACCGCGAGTTGCGGCACTGATAGTTCCGTGGACGATCGTGAAGAGATGCTGACCGTGATGCGTCAAGAGATTGTTGAGGCTCTCCCTGAGGCATCTCCGACGCAACAGGAGATTCTCGCTGACCTTCATGTATCGCCTGGCGGAGCCGACAGAGCAGCTGCTGAAGTCGTTGACTGTGCCAGCTCTCAAGGGGTCACTGTTACGCCGCTCTCGCAAGATGACGGCGGAATGCATTTCAGGACCCTTGTAGGCCAGCCAGAGAACGAAGCTGCGGTTCTCGCAGTATTCGACGACTGCTACGACTCCTTGTTTTGGTTGACTGCCAACGCTCTCGCTCTTCAGAATGCCTTGTCGAGTGAGGAGATTGAGCGTCGCGATGGTTTGGTACTCGACTGTTTGCTTGCTGCTGGGTTCGATGTCGGTTCCTGGCCAGACGTTCAGTCAGAACCCGATCCCTCTGTTGAAGCGGACTGTGTCGACTCGGCCATGAGCAGGCTCGGTCTTTCGTGATCGCCGTCTGTTTTCGTTGCGCAACCTGGCTCGCGGGGTAGGCGAGCAGCGTGCGTACGGCGTTGTTGTGGCTGTCGGTGGTGTGTGTTGTCGGGGTTGCTTCGGCGACTGTTTGGGTCGCTGTCGAGAATGCGCCTGCATCGCCTGTGCTGTCTGAAGCGCCGGTGGTGCCGGTGGTGATCGCTCCGGTGGAGTCGAGCAGTTCGTTGGCTGAACCGGCTGACGTGTTGCTGATCTGGTCCGACCCGACCGAGATGTTGTGGCCCGGCGCGGCGGGCGTCGTCACCTCGGTGGACTTGATGAGCGGTGACGTGGCCACATCAGGGCGACTGGTGGCCACGGTCAACGGTCTGGGAGTGATTACGCTGACCACCGAGCAGCCGATGTACCGCGATCTGACTCTCGGTAGCAGCGGACCCGATGTAGTCCATCTGTCGAAGGCACTGCGAGAGCTCGGTCTGCTGTCAGAGAGCCATGCCGATGATCGTTTCGGTCCAGAGACGGCTGCCGCGGTGAGAGAGCTCAATCTGCGGCGCGGCGTCGACTCCGCAGAGTTCTCCGCGGCGCACACGATGTGGCTTCCTCACGACACTGCTGTGGAGACGACAGCGCTGAAAGCGGGAACCCTGGTGCCGGGACATGGCTCGGTGGCAGTCGCGGGAACTGTCGAACTCACCGATGCCTACGTCACGATCGCAGAGAGTGACGGCCCCGACTCCGGTAGTCGATTCCGATTCGTGGACGGCCACGAACGCGAGGTGGAGGTTGACAACGTTGCTTATCGTCTCACTGAGGACGGATCGATAGGAGGTCTTGAACGGCTCGCGCGTTCGGTGAACGCGGGCGACGAGCGCATCACCGGCGCGGTCGTCGAGTTGATCACCTCGTTGACGACGTATCAGCTTCCTTCGTCTGCCGTGCTGAGCGGTACCGATGGCGGGTTCTGCGTTGTCGACGAGGCAGGGTCTGCGACCTCCGTTGAGATCGTTGGTGCCGGCGCGGGGAGCGTGCGGGTGGCCGAACGCTTGCCGGATCGCGTCGTCGTGAACCCGATTCGCTCCGGTATGGCAACGACATGCGACTAGTGGCAAGCGAGCTGTTCCACCGTTTCGACAAGACCCGCGACGTGCTGCGCGGCGTGTCTCTCACAGTGCAGGCTGACAAGACGTCGACCGCTGTGGTAGCCCCGTCGGGGTCGGGGAAGACGACGTTGCTTGCGATCATCGGGGGGCTTCTGCCGCCCACCAGCGGAGAGGTCCACGTCAAAAGCGGGAGCCGCTCGATGTCGGTCCGCGATCAGGTTTCGTGGGTGTTTCAGACGACGGGTCTGCTCTCCCGTCGCTCCGCTTGGGACAACGCAGCCATGGGCGCGTCAGCTTTGGGGCGCCCTCGACAAGAAATCCAAAGCAGCGTGGACGAGGCCCTGGCCGCGGTCGGCCTCTCCAACCATGCAAACGAGCGGGCGCGGAATCTGTCGGGCGGCGAGGCACAACGTCTCGGCGTGGCCCGGGCGGTAGCGACCGGTCTGCCTTTCATCCTCGCTGATGAACCAACCGGGCAACTTGATCGGGCAAACAGCCGACTGGTCGCCGATGCGCTCTTTGAAGCAGTCCAAGTCACTGCAGGAGGCCTGGTGTTGGTGACCCACGATCTGGACCTGGCAAGCCGTTGCGACCGAACCCTGTCCCTGGTGGACGGGAGATTACGCGAATGAAACGGAGGTGGCGTCTTCGGTCCGTGCTACGCGAGGCGGGCCTCAACGTCGCAAACGGCGGAGTGAGGACGCTGCTGATGGCTGTGGTCTTGGCGGCCGTGTTCACCATGGGCGGTCTGCTCGAAGCCCACAGCGTCCAACAAATCGTTGAGCGTGATGTCGACCTCGCCCGCCGCGGCCGCTTCGTGTTGCAGATCACTCCGGGAAGCAACGACCGGTCACCGCTCGATGCGCGGGCTTGTGAACGCCTGGTGAGCCAAGACGGCGTGACTGCCTCGGGGTCGGTTCTTGACAACGACCTGCTGCCCCTACGACTGCCTCCGGGAACGACGCTGCGACGCATCGCGGTCACGCCCGGACTCTACGACGTGTTCAACTTGACCGCGGGCAACGGCAGCGGGACAGCACCGATATTCGCGGGCCATGAAGCAGCCGACGAACTCGAGCTGGCGCCCGGAGCGCTGATCGCGTTCCAGGCTGCCCAACATTCAGAACAACTCACCGTCGGTTTCGTTGCCGGAACATCGGTCGTGCGCTACCCACTGGCTGACCGAGCCATCCTGTTGCCGGCCGTAGGCAGCGAGACAAGAGCGTGCTACGTCGAAATAGATCCCCGGATGTTCAACGACTATCGATTGGGAGGCGTTGCCTCGCTGGACACATTGACCGAAGGCACCCCAATCGTCACCGCGCTCGCGAATGTGGCGAAGGGGGAAACGCCCAGCGAACGCTACGCCACTCGACTCTCGAGGTTCTCTGGTTTCGCAGCGGGCATTGCGGCCGCGGCGATCTTTGCGGTTGATCTGCAGACGCGACGCAAAGAGATAGGCGTCTAGCGCCACCGGCACCACGCGTCCAGGGGCATTCTTGATCTTCTATGCGGATCAGCTGCTGACTCTTGTCGTTGGCTGTGTCATTGCCGCATTCGCCACCAGCGCCTTGCTGGTCACATCCGACCTGGGCCGACAAGCCGCACTGCACGGACTTGGCACCATCTCGACAGCGGTGGCAATAGCCGGCATCGGATTGGTACCGATTGTCGCAGCCGCCATTTGTCGTCGTGACATCATTTCGACCCTCAAACAGTGAGAGTCCATGACCCTCTGCGGTGCCGCGGGAGGGTTACTTGCGATTGGTCGTCAAAACAATCTGAAGTTTTTTGTAACGAAATGCCGGTTCGGGCAAAGAACAAGACACAACCTTTGAGTGGAGGATTGATTGCTGTGGGGTCTAAGAGGTGAGTTAGTCGAGCAAGAGTTGGTCGAGCGTGCAATTCACGAGTTTGGGCAATATTGATCTGCATCGGGCTACTGGCAGCGCTGTCGCCGGTCGCTGGAGCGGCTGCGCAGGACATTCCGCAGGAGTCTCATTGTGTTCTCGACGTAAGCGGGGATGTCGCAATAGAGGCAGGGTGTTTCGAGTCTCTTCGAGCGGCTCGCAACAGTATCTGGGAGAGCAGTGCCAGAGGCGTGGCGGTAGCCCGGTCATCGAGTGTGCTCGGGGTTCATTTCAAGGGTCAGAACTACGGTGGATCGTCGATCACGATCACAGGGTCAGGATGCTCGGGTCTGGTCTGGAAGCCGTCTGGGTCGTGGAACAACAATATCGAGTCGAGCTATCACTACTGTGGAGGGTCGTTCCGGGATGCCGGCGAGCTGGCCGGTTGTTCGCATCACACCGTCGCCGCGTATGTGGCTGAGCGCGACGAGGGTCGGCTGGGGGGTGTGGGCCCGGTGCGGCGGAAACGGATCATCGATCCGTGGCTGCCGAAGATTGAGGAGTGGGTGGAGCGCTCCTGTGGCAAGATCCGCGCCGATCGTTGCCACGCCAAGTTGAAGGCGTTGGGGTTCGAGGGTTCGGACCGGACGGTGCGCCGAGCAGTGGCGGAGGCGAAGAAGAGCTTCGCGGCGGGTCGGCGGCGGGTGTATCGGCCGTGGATCCCCGAGCCGGGGATGTGGGCGCAGTGGGACTGGGGCGCGGGCCCGGTCATCGCCGGCCGAAGGACGAATCTGTTTTGTGCGTGGCTGGCGTGGTCGAGGTTCCGGGTGGTGATCGCGACCTGGGACCGCACCCTGCCCACGGTGATTGCCTGTGTGGATCGGGCGATGCGAGCCTTTGGCGGCGCTCCGACGTATCGGCTCACCGACAACGAGCGCACGGTCACGATCGATCACGTCGCTGGGATCGCTGTGCGCCATCCGGAGATCGTTGCGGTCGGCGGCCACTACGGCGTGACGGTCGCGACGTGTGTGCCGGCGGACCCGGAGTCCAAGGGCGGCAGCGAGGCGACGGTGCGGGTCGCCAAGGCCGACTTGGTGCCAACCGACGCCAACCTGCGCGGCGACTACGCCGGCTGGGCCGAGCTGGTCGAGGCCTGTGAGGCGTTCACCGCTGAGGTGAACGCCCGGGTCCATCGGGTGACCCGGCGGCCGCCGGTCGAGATGCTCACCGAGGAACAGCCGTCGGCTGCACGCGCTGCCCGAACGCCCATACACGGCGGCGCTCGGGGAGACCCGGAAAGTCTCTTGGAGCTCCACAGTCAGCTTCGGCGCGGTGACCTACTCGGTCCCGCACACGTTGGCCGATGAGACGGTGTGGGTGCGTGTCGACGGTGACCAGGTCGTCGTCACCCACTGCGCACCGTCAGGCCCAATCGAGGTTGCCCGCCACCAGCGTTCGACACCTGGGCATCCGATGATCGACGACGCCCACTACCCGCCACGCCCGGCTGGGCCGCTGGCGCGGCGTCCGAAGCCGACGAGCGCGGCCGAGACCGAGTTCCTCGCCATCGGAAACGGCGCCCGCACCTGGCTCGTTGAAGCAGCCGCCGCGGGCACGAGCCGGGTGAAGGTCAAGATGGCCGAAGCCGTCACCCTTGCCCGCCTCCACGGCCAGATCCGCGTTGATTGGGCGCTCGGTCACGCCGCGATGTTCGGCCGCTTCGCAGACGGCGACCTGGCCTCGATCCTGGTCGCGAACCCGCCCGGACAGCGCCGACGCGCCGATGACGTGCACTCGCTGCAGCCCGGCACCGCCGCTTGGGGCCGCCTCGGAGACGACCGATGAACCCAGCGCCGATCGACGAGGTCGTCGACTTGCTCCGCGCCCTGCGCCTGCCTCACATGCGCGCCGCGGCACCGGACCTGTTGGCCACCGCCAAGGCACAACGCTGGGAACCGGCCGAAGCAATGCGCGCACTGCTCACCGAGGAGCTCGCCGGCCGTCAAGCATCCTCAATCCGGGCCCGGCGCAAAGCGGCCGGGTTCCCCACCGGCAAGACCTTCGACATCTGGGACGGAACCGTCAGCTCGATCCCGGCGCCGACCCAGCGGGCGCTACGCACCCTGGAGTGGATCCACCGCCACGAGAACCTCGTCGTGTGCGGACCATCAGGCACACCCAAGACGCACTTCCTTGAAGCGCTCGGCCAAGCCGCCGTCGATGCCGGCCACAAGGTGTCCTGGTTCAGTCTCGAGCACCTCGGCGCGCTCGTGCGCCGCCACAGCGCCGACGACACCGCCGCCAAGGCCATCAAGCGGATCATGCGCTCCGACGTCATCGTGATCGACGACATCGGCCTGCTCCCAGTCACCACCGAGACCGCCGAGGCGCTCTACCGGGTCGTCGACGCCGCTTACGAGAAACGCTCCATCGCCCTGTCGAGCAACCTTCACCCCGCCGGGTTCGACGAACTCATGCCCAAGACCATCGCCAACGCCACCGTCGACCGGCTCCTCCACCACGCCCACGTCGTCATGACCGCCGGCGACAGCATCCGCCTCACCCAAGCCACCGCCGGCAAGGGGGTGACGCCACTGACCAACTGACCCACGAGCACAACACCTGGCCACCACCGGGCAGTTCTGTTGGCCACGAACGGGCAGTTCTACTGTCCGCCACTGGGCAGATCCCACTGGCCCTTGACACGCGGCCTTCACCACCTGAACGAGATGCTGAAATGACTGGCGTCAACACCTCCGAAATCCTGTTTCTTGACCGGTTGGGTCGACACCTCCACGACGCGGCGATTGAACGCTCCACCGTGCCACAGCGACAGCGACACCGTTCGCCGGTCCTCGCAATGTCGTTGGCCGGAGTGCTGGCAGTGATCGCTGCCACCCTTGTGATTCTGTGGCCCCAGGCCGAACCCGCCCATGCCTTCACTATCACCCGAACCAACGGAACCGTCCGAGTCGAAGTATCCAACCTCGTCACAAACCCCGACGCAGCAACGGCACAACTCCAAGACGCCGGACTCAACGCAAGTCTGCGAGCCGTTCCGGTTCCAGACGGACTAGTGGGCTACGTAGTCTCACTCGAAGTCCACGACGATTTCGAAGTGGAGGTGACTCGCGACAACAGAGGTGTCACGGCCTTCGAAGTCGAGGGGACCGGCTTCTTCGTCGTTGAATACGGACGCCGCGCTGCGGATGGCGAAACGTACGTAGCCACACAGTCCAGCTCTTACTGCGCGGCGTGGCGAGGTCGACGCGTCGGAGACCTGCGCCTTGAGATCGAGAACTCACTCGAAACGATCCGCTGGCAGATGTTCAACACATCTGACTACCGACTCACAGAAATACAACAACCCGATGCGAACGCCTTCGTTCAAAACGTGGTCCCACTCAGCACCCGAGAATCAATCATCATCGTATCCGACAAAGAAAACAGCCTCCCAACCAACGGAGAATGCTAGGCCAAACTCCCTTCCCCCAATGTGCCCCACAGCACAGCCAGAGAGGACCCGCACCACGGGTCCTCTCTGTGCTCTTGAGGGGCCTCTAAAGCCGGTCGCCAACGGCGGGGACGGTGCGGGCGATCAGTCGGCCTTCGCCGGGGTGCTCACCATCCACCCACCAGGTACTCCCACTTCCGGCTAGCCGCGGGCGTTGACCCGAAGCGTCGCCGAGTTGGTCTCGCCAACGCTCCAATTCCGGAGCGACCGCGAGCGCTGCTGGTTCGAGATCGTTGCCGTTGTCACCAACAGGCGCGCCAAGACGGTCCCACTCTGCATAGACCTCACTTGTTGAACAGTGAACCGGCGGGATCAGCAACGTCACCGAGCGCTCAACAAACGGCAGAGGTTCAACTATTTCGCCTATACCGGTGACTCGGGCACGGCCGCCATGAAGACAAAAAGCCACGTCTGCACCAATTCCTGCCGCACTTTTCAGGTCCGTATATCCAGCCCACCGCAACACCGCAGCAGCGTCGGAGGACCCGCCGCCGAGTCCAGCACCTGCCGGGATCTGTTTGTGAAGTCGGACCTGTGCGCTGCGACCGCACAATTCAAGCGCTCGTCGCACCAGATTTTCTGGTTCACTTCTCAACCCTTGAGCACCATGGGGGCCGACGATCTCAAGCGAGTCACCATCACTCAACTCGACCGTGTCGTAGAGATCAAGGCTCACCATTTCCGCGTCGATCAGGTGATACCCGTCATCACGAACTCCCGTGATACGCAGCGACACCGTCAGCTTTGCCGGCGCAAGAATCGCAACCACTCCGACAGGCTAAAGCACAAGCTGCACTCGTGAGTAGCTATCCGTCGACAGTTAGGCTGCGTGGCATGAACATTGACAGAGCAGCAGTCGATTTAGCGCTGACCACAACTAGGTCAGTACGACTACGGCTGGATCTAGAGCGGCCGGTTGACGATCAGATCATCCTCGATTGCATCGACATTGCCGAACAGGCCCCCACGGGAGGCAACCAATCCAGCAGACGTTGGATCGTGGTGCGCGATCCCGAGACAAAACAGGAGTTAGCCCGGCTATACCGCGACGTTGTCGGAGATTTCATGATCGCGGCGCGCGATCGCTTGGATGGCACCGACCATCCGGGCGCCGCAGCGATGCGCTCAGCAGCTCATTTGGCGGAACACTTGGCGGAGGTGCCGGTGATCGTCATACCCACCATCGTCGGTCGCCACGACGGCAGCGGCTCCCCGGGACTGTTCGATTCGGTGATCCAGAGCGCTTGGAGCTTCTGCGTTGCCCTGAGAGCCCGTGGCCTGGGCAGCGCTTGGACCACCGCGGTTCTCGCCAAAAGCCCCGAACTGAAAGAACTGCTGGGCATTCCCGCCGAGATCACCGAGATCGCGATGCTGCCGGTGGCGTGGACCAAGGGCACCGATTTTCGTCGAGTTCGCCGAAGCCCCGCCCGAGAGATCACCTTCTTTGACCGCTATGGCCGTACCTACGATTCAGGGCCCGGAACTCCGGTGAGCATGGCCGACGGCCCCGGTGTGGTGGTGGAGACCGACATTGCCGCCAAGGTTGACAAGGTCTGGGCCGCGGCCACCGACATCGACCTGCCGGCGCGATTCTCCGACGAGTTCACGGGTGCTGACTGGGACGACGGCCATGACGGCGCGGCTCTGGGAGCGACGTTCACCGGGCGCAATCACCGAGAGGACTTAGGAGACTGGGAAGTCCGTTGTTTTGTCGACGTGTGCGACGAGCCCGCAGCTTTCGGCTGGTGTACCTCTGAGGCCGACAATCCCGGTGCCCGTTGGCGTTTCGAGCTCCAACCTCTCATGGGCGGTGGTACTCGACTGCTGTTTCGCCTGCTGCTAGGTCCTGGTCGTTCCGGGTTGACTATGTTCATCGAGCAGGCTCCCGACAAGGAACCACGCATCATCGCCAGCCGCCTCCGCGCCCACCGGACCAATATGGAGCGAGTAGTAGAGGGCATCAAGGCCCATGTCGAAGCCTCAGAAGGAGGTGGAGAATAACGATTGATCAGTCGGGAGTCGCGCCAGAAATATCGGCTACGGACGCCAATCGAGACCAATCTTCAAGGGACAGTGTTTCTGGCCGTGCTCGGCTGTCTGTTCCAGCAAGAGCAAACCCGGCGGAATCGAGATAGTCAGCGAGTGACCGCCGCAACATTTTGCGGCGCTGACCGAATCCAGCGCGTAGCAGGACCTCGATCACTTCCAGTGGCTGATCGACAGGCGGTGCGGCGTGCCGATCAATCCGAACCAGCACGGATTCAACCTTTGGCTTGGGGTAGAACACCGTCGCTGGAACACGACCAACTACTTTGGCGGTGCCGTGATAGGCGACCAGTAGCGACGGTATTCCCACAGTCTTGTCGCCCGCTTTTGCAGCTAAACGCTCCCCCACCTCACGTTGCACCATCACCAACATTGATTCCAAGGCCGTCACGTTGCTCAAGAGATCGACGATCAGCGAGGTAGCGATGTTGTAGGGCAGATTGGCGACAAGATGCCAGCGGTTTCGATCCGCGAGGAGATCCGCCCAGTCAAGAGTTCGCGCGTCCGCCTCGATCACCCGCACATCTTGATCGGCAACAACGTCTCGAAGCGCACGGGTGAGGTTGTGGTCAACCTCGACGGCGGTGACCTCGGCGCCGGTTTCTACCAATGCCAGAGTGAGCGAACCCAGACCAGCGCCGATCTCAACAATCGGGTCACCGGGACTCGCCCCAGACAGCTTGGCGATGCGACGTACGGTGTTGGGATCGATCACAAAATTCTGACCGAGCCTGCGGCGCGGCTCAAGACCGTGACGATCCAGAATCTCACGGAGTTGTTGACGTGAATGCGTCACTGCTTTCGCCTATTCGCGCACCCTATAGGTATCCGAGTCTCTTTGAACAAGCAGGCCACGGAGCCCATCCATTGATATCCCATAGTGCCTGTGCCATTCGGTCCTGATCCTCGGGTGTTGCCTCAGCCGGATCTACCCCGACGAGGTAATCAGCGCCAATCTGGGGAGCTACCCAGTCCCAGGTCGAACGGTAGAACTGGTAAGCACCTCGATAACGGCCAGCGGGACTAATGCTGATGGCGCGGTAGTTCCCGGTGGACTCACATTGTCGAAGCGCCTCCCACTGTTCCTCTGTCGGGAGCGTCGTCGCGGCAACCGTCGTACTAGGCGCAACCGTGGTCGTCCTGGTCACAGACTTCGTTCCAACCTCAGAATTCGAATCCTTCGTGTAGTCCGCCGCAACCGTAGTCGTAGGCGCCGTCGTTGCCGGGGCCGCGGTTGTTGTGGAGTTCAAGAGGGCTTGAGATTCTTGAGACGCACGGGCTTGCGCCGCCAACGACATAGCTCGGGCACGAGCCTGGTCGCGGTGTTCTCTATGCGCCTCGGTCCAAGCTGCGGCACGATCAGAAAACGAACCCAAGTCCACGGACACCAGCGGGGTCAAATGGCTCTCCACGGGAGGTTCAACAACCGCGTCAACGGTTGTAGAAAAGTACAGACCCAGCAAAATCGAAACCGCTACCGAGGCAGCCACGAGCATGCGTCGTCCGTTTCCGATGGCGTCCAGAACTGCGTTCCCTTCCTCTGGCTAAGCCTTCTCTACGGTGACTAAGCTGGTAAGGCAGTTGACTGTAGTGTATTTTATAACACAACTGCAAGAAAACTCTGCCGACAGATCTGCTCTGAGCGCGGCTAACAAGAGCAAGTCGCGTTACACCTGTGGCCGCTCAAGTCGAGTCAAGACCGTAGAACACCGATGACGTTTTCCACACCATCGCTTCGACTTCGTCCACAGGAATACCTTTAACCGCCGCTACAGCCGCTCCGACCAAAGGAACCAACGCCGGACGGTTGGGCTTTCCCCGATGAGGCACCGGTGCCAAGTAGGGACTGTCGGTCTCCACGAGCAAGCACTCAAGCGGGACATGCTGCCACGGCTTCACGCAACTCCTCAGCACGCGGAAAGGTGACGATGCCCGAAAAAGAAACCAATCCTCCTCGTTCGAGACATTGCTCAAGTTCATCTACACCACCGGTGAAACAGTGAAACACAAGCCGATCAGGGACACCTTCTCGATCAAGGACTTCAAACGTCTCGAGCCAGGCACTTCGGCTGTGAATCATCAGTGGAAGGTCATGGCGATGCGCCAAGCCGATCTGTCGGGCAAACATGTCAACCTGGGTGCCGCGCGGCGAGTGGTCGTAGTGGTAGTCGAGTCCGCACTCCCCGACTGCTACGACTTCAGGTGCCGACAACAGCGCTTCAAGTCCATCGATTCCAGACTTGGCGTCGTGGGGATGAACCCCAGCGGTCGCCCATACTCCTTCGACTTCGTGAGCCAGAGCGATCATCTCACGGGATCCTTCGACCCCAGTGCCCACTGTGACCAGACGTTCGACTCCTGCAGCACGCGCTTCATCTGCAAGTTGATGACCTTCGATACCCAGAGGTAGATGGCAGTGCTGGTCTATCCAGGCCATGTCACTCAACGACTAATCGCGTCGATATCTACTTTCGCAAAGAGCGGCGCGGGCTTTGGTATCTCGGTGCCCGGCGGCACTGGTTTGCGGGACCATCCCGTCAAGCGGTCCCAGAATCTCATCAAGCCGGGCCGACGAAAACGGCAAGAACGGCGCGAAGCAAACACGGATGCCATTGATCGCGTCAAGGGCGGTGGCAAGCACGGTGGCGCTTCGTTTGGCATCGGTCTTGGCCAGTTTCCAGGGCTCCGTTGCGTTGAGATAAGTATTGATCGCCTGCGCGCCGCGCATCGCGGTGCGCAGGGCACCACGCAGTTCCACCCGTTCGAATTGCTGATCACAGACCACGAGAGTCTCATCAACGGTGTCGAGTAGCGCTTGGTCCTCTGCAGCGCGATCGCCGGAGGTGGGCTGGACGCCATGGTTGTTGTACAGCATCGACAACACCCGGTTGACGAGGTTCCCCCAGTTGGCAACCAACTCCTCGTTGATCCGACGAGCGATCGACTCGATCGATACTTCGGTATCGGCTTGCTCGGGAAAATTAGCGGCTAAGGCATAACGCAGCCCGTCGGGTTCGAACAGTGCCAGGCCTTCGTCGATAGTCAGGCCAACACCGCGGCTCGCCGACGCCTTCCCACCCTTGAAGGTGACGTACTGATTGGCGGGCACATCGTCAGGCAGATGTAGCTTGCCCGCACCGATCAGCTGAGCCGGCCAAAACAGGCAGTGGAACGGGATGTTGTCCTTGCCGATGAAATAGACGTGCCGACTCTGGTCGTTCTCCCACCAGCGTAGCCACGCATCGTCGTCTCCTTGCTGAGCGGACCATTCCTTGGAGGCGGACAGATAACCGATCACCGCGTCGTACCAAACGTAGATGCGCTTGCCCGGGCCTAGGTCGTCGACAGGCAATTCAATGCCCCACTCGATATCGCGGGTGATGGCCCGATCGAGCAGTCCCTCCTTGAGGTATCCGCGCACAAAGTTGAGAACGTGCGGGCGCCAGTGCGCTTTGTCTTTGTAAATCTCAGCCAGCCGCTCGTTGAAATCGGAGTATCGGAAATAGAAGTGCTCTGTTTCACGTCGCTCAGGTTTTGCACCGCTGATCTTCGAACGAGGGTCACCGAGGTCTAGGGCGTCAAGAGTCTGGCCGCAATTGTCGCATTGATCGCCACGGGCTTCGGGATAGGCGCAGTGCGGACATGTGCCCTCGATATAGCGGTCAGGCAGGAAACGGTCAGCGGTTGGGTCGTAATACTGTTCGGAGACTCGGCGGTCGATGTGGCCGTTTTGCAATTGTGCCAGGAACATCTCCTGAGTGACTCGGGCATGGTTCTCGGTGCCAGTGGTGGTGAACAGGTCCCAGGAGAATCCCAATTCGTCCCATTGGCGCACGAACTCAGAGTGATAGCGATCAACGATCACACTGGGAGACACCCCCTCGGTATCCGCTCGAACCGTGATCGGCGTGCCGTGTACATCAGATCCGCTGACCATCAGCACTTCATTGCCCACAATCCGCTGATGGCGGGCGAACACATCGGCTGGCAGGTAGGCCCCGGCAAGATGCCCTAGGTGACGAGAACCCGAGGCATAGGGCCATGCAACCGCTACGAGAACTGGAACAGACATCGCTATGAGGTTACCGGCGCATCTGAGCGCCCAAGGGTCAATTCAGCACGGCTGCTAGCCAGCCTCAACTTCCCGAAGCGGTGGAGCAGAGGGTGCAGCGAGCACCGGCCCGTCCTCACCTGCTCCGACGCGTGACCGAATATCGTCGATCTTGTCGAGTTGCCGCTCCAGTTGGCGACGCCTCGTACCCGACAGTTCTCCGAAGCTGTTGTTGAGCGTTCCCAGATGCTTGTCGACCTTGTCTACCTGTCCGGAGAACTCCTGCCATTGCTTGCCGAAGGAAGTCAGGCAGTCAAGAATCTCATCAGTCGCCCTCTCCAGCGCGTACGTGTCCATCGCCTGGTGGATCACTCTGAGCACCGCAAACAACGTATTGGGTGAACACAACACAACGCTTTGAGCCATTGCGTCGTCTAGCAGCGCCATGTCGTGCTGATTGATAAACCCGAAAATGGTCTCATTGGGGATGAACAACAACAGATAACCAACAGTGGAATCTGCGGCCGCGTAGCCACGACCGCCCAGTTCCTTGATTCGCTCGCGCACATCTTTCAAGAAGAGAGTTTTCAGGTTCACTGCTTCTGATTCCGACTCCGCCTCAAGAAATTTGAGGTAATTCGCGGCCGGGAACTTCACGTCCATATGCAGCAAACGGTCGTGCGGGAGCATGAATGTGAAGTCAGGCTTGGTGCCTCCTTCAAGCGTGGTTTGCTTGCGATAGGAGAAATTCTCGACCATTCCCGCGGCCCGCAGCACATCTTCTGCCATCCGTTCGCCCCATCGACCGCGAGCCTGCGGATTGGCCAGCGCCTCACGAAGATGACCGGTGGTCTCGTTCAAGACTCGTTGCCCGTCGATTGCGGCTTCAAGACTCGACTTCAACTCGCCGTGTTGCTGAGCCCGGTCATTTTGGAGTTGGGCTACCAATTGACGGACCTGTCCGAGTTCAGAACCCATGACGTCGACTTGTCGAGACAGGCTCTTTGACATCCCTTCGACTTTTGCGTCAACCGTCGAAGTCAAGCCCCCGACCCTTTCAAGCACTACCTGGTCGCCCGCGTCAACTTTGGCTTGCAGCGATTCGACCAAGAACCCGAGTTGCTGGCTGATTTGCTGCTGAGCAGACTCGATTGTCGATGCCGTGGCTTGTTGGTTGCTTTCAGACTCCCGATAGCGCTTCAGATCACGCTGAGCGCGCAATAGCAACGTTCCGAAACCGCATGCTACAACGACGGCAAACAAAGAAATGACAGCTGTTGAATCCATGCCACAAGATTACGAAGGGGGTGTGACAGCCAAGGGGATACCCGCCAGAAGCGGGCCCTTTCCAACTGTCAGTCTTGGTGCAGAAAGTCGTAGGTCTTGCGCTTCGACACGCCGAGGTCAGCCGCTACCTGCGACGCTGCATCTCTGGAACTCAAGCCCTGTGCAAGCGCCAGATTGAGCGCGGCAACGATTGTCTCGTCGTCGGGTGTGGGCGCCGCTGGCGCTCCCTCAAGCACAAGCACAATCTCGCCTTTGGGCGCAGCAGCAGACCACTCAACCAACTCATCAAGCGAGCCGCGCACAAACTCTTCGTGCAACTTCGTCAACTCCCGCGCAACCACCGCCCGTCGCTCTCCTCCACAAACCCGCGCCAGGTCTCCCAAGGTTGCGGCAATACGCTTTGGAGATTCATAAAGCACACAGGTGCGCTGCTCGGCCGCGAGTTGCTCCAAACGGCTCGTCCGCTCGCCGCCGCGCCGCGGCAGAAAACCCTCGAAGCAGAACCGGCCACTGGCGAAACCGCTACCCACCAGGGCCGCAATTACGGCGGCAGGTCCCGGCACAACCACGACCTCGTAACCGGCCTCGACAACCGCGACGACCAAGCGCTGACCTGGATCGCAAACTCCCGGCGTCCCAGAGTCAGACACGAGCACAACCCTGTGCCCCGCGGCAATCAACTCAACCACCTCTGCCGATGCCGCAGCCTCTGTATGAGCATCGACTCGTCGCAAGGCCCTCGCCCGCACACCAACATGGCTCAGCAGGCGGCCTGTTCGACGGGTGTCCTCGCAACAAACAAGCACCGCTCCGGTCAGTTCTGCTATCGCCCTGGGCGACAAGTCACCCATATTGCCGATCGGTGTCGCCACAATCACCAGTGCCGGTGTCACGATCTGACTTCTATCTGCACTCCGGGGTTGATACCAAAACGTTGCAACGATCCCGCCTCCGCTTCCAGTACATGCCGGGTCCGCCACGAGAAACGGCCAACCCGACCGGGTTTCATTGTGGTCACCGTCAGCACACACATCTCCGAATCAAGATGAGCAACGTCAATCGCGAACTGCATGCCCACTGTGTGGACCGAACGCGCCGGTGACAAAAGCATGGCACCCTCGATTCCTTGGCGGCCCAAGAGTCCCTTGCAGCGAGCGATGCGGGTAGTCACGACCTCCACCGAGGCGACCACTTGATCCTCAACCAGGAGCCAAGCCATAACGGCAAATGTAGAGCCCGACGAGTTCTTCCGCGCGCCGAGGCGACCGAGGAACGGCGAAAATCAGACTCCGACGGGTTGACGCTCCGCGGCCGCAGCTAAGCGTTCTTCGCGTCGAGCAGCAATGCGTCGGCCAACCTTGCCAACTCGGCCGACATATCGAATCAAACGCTCCCGCGCCCGTTCCGCTTCACCACTGAGCCCCTCGAGGTCGGCCACTTTCCATTCACGTATGACCACCGGCTGAAGAATCTGATCGTGGTGAATCGCCAGGTCATAGATACCAGCGTCAGCAATGGCTTTGGCGTGAGCTGTGAAGCCCGGAATCCCCACGCCGGGCATGGCAAAACCGGTCACCTGTTTTTCGGTCGCTATTACCGCAGCAGAGGGGTCAGATTCGAAAACCGCGCTCATCGCGTCACGGTAGAACAGGAAGTGAAGATTCTCATCGGCCGCAACACGACGCATGACCGCTCGACCAGCTGGATCATCGATCCGGGAACCCGTGTTGAAGTGCGAGATGCGGGTTGCCAACTCTTGAAGGGCGACGTAGGCAAGCCCCTCTGTCGCGTTGGACGGCTCGGGGACATCACCAGTTTGAACCTGAACCATCCGCGCTCGTTCCAGTTCAACTGGATCTATCGAGCGGGTGGCCAACAGGTATGCGTTGATCACGAATCCGTGGCGACCCTCTTCGGCGGTCCAGCGCCGAACCCATTCGCCCCACACACCGTCGCGTCCGAACATTCGCTCAATATCGCGGAAATAGTACGGCAGGTTGTCCTCGGTCAAGACGTTGACGAACAGAGCGCTACGCACTGCCGGGGCAAGATTGGCCTCAGCTGGCGACCATTCGTAGAGATCGTCGAATCCTGCGGCACGGTCCCAGGGAACCAACGTGTGAGGAAACCACTCCTTGGTCGTGGACAGGTGGCGCGCAAGCAAGCGTTCCGCCGTCGCTTCAAGCGCCTCTAGCACCGGTTTATCCGCAGGAATGACCATAATTGTTCAGCCTACCTGACAGTAGGTAGGCAGTCGACAAAAACTATACTGCAAAACGAAACTCCATGACATCGCCATCCTTAGCGATGTAGCCCTTGCCTTCCGAGCGAACCTTGCCCAAGTCTTTCGCCGCCGACCAGGACCCAGCACGCAGAAGCTCGTCCCAAGCAATCGTCTCAGCTCTGATAAAGCCGCGCTGAAAATCACTGTGGATGACACCGGCGCACTCAGGTGCGGTCGCGCCGGCTCTAACAGTCCAGGCACGGCTCTCTTTTTCTCCCGTCGTCAAGAACGTACGCAAGCCGAGCAGGTGATAAGCGCTGGTCAAGAATCGGGGTACCGCACCGTCGCCGAGACCGAGCGCTTCAAGCATCTCATTGCGGTCTTCGGCATCAAGCTGAGCTGCTTCGGCTTCGAGCTGAACGCTGAGAGCGATCACTTCTGCACCGTTGAGTTCTGCCACAACCGGAGCTGAGATCTCGGCTTCTTGTCCGATTTGGTCTTCGCCAATGTTGAGCACGGCCAGCGCCGGCTTGTTGGTTAGAAAGAAGAACTCCCTCAGCTGCTGTCGGGCTTCGGTCTCGAGAGCTGCCCGATACAACGGCACACCCGCACTCAAATGATCGACACACCGTTCAAGCAAAGCAACTACAGGCCGCAGAGAACTGTCGCCTCTGAGCATCCGAGCGTGCCGGTCGAGGGCCTTTTCAGCGCTTGCCAAATCAGCTAGCGCCAACTCAATCTCAACGATCCGCAGATGCTCAAGAGGATCTGCAACACCGGGGACGTCGCTGTCGGGAAACGCCCGCAACACAAAAACGATGGCATCAACCTCGCGAATGTGCGCCAGAAACGCATTGCCAAGACCTTCGCCGTGGCTGGCACCCTCAACCAAACCACCGATATCGGTGAACTGAACCGCCGCCGGCACGACTCTGCGACTGTTGCTCATCTCCGCCAGTTGGTCGAGCCGAGAATCGGGCACCTTGGCAACACCAACGTTGGGGTCGGTTGTGGCGAATGCATACGGCGCAGCGTGTGCGCCCCCTCCCGCGAGTGCGTTGTACAACGAGCTTTTCCCCGCGTTTGGCAGCCCAACAAATCCGAATCGCTCCACTCCGCAACGCTATCGGTCGCCTCGTCGGGTACCGTCAAGGCAATGACGAACGTGACGTCGGCGAGTCGCCTCGCAACAACCGACGATGCCCAGTCGGCCGAACGCGCGTTTTCCAGGTCAGTTGTCATATCTGGAGTGCGTTGCAGCCTCACCTATGTGCTGATTCCGTTCGTATTTCCGCTGGTTGGCTTCGGTGCAGGGGTGGGACCGGTGATCGGAATTCCGGTGGGCTTGGCGGCGATTGTGGCCAACTTTGTAAGCATCGGTAGATTTCATCGGTCAGATCACCGCTGGAAGCTGCCCATGACCGCCATCAACGCGGCGATCATAGTCTTGCTGGTGATTCTGGTAACTGTTGACTTCGCCCAACTCTGACGGCTAGTCCGCTGGCCCTTCCTATAGCTCTCCAAGCAGGTAACGTTGGACTCATGGAGCCGGTTCGAGCGTTGCAGCAGGCGATTCACTACCTTGACCGCGAACTAGCTCAACCGCAGAAAATCCGAGCTTTCCAAAAGGCAATTGACGTAGTGCAGCAGGTCGGAGAAGCCGAGGTCGCTGAACGAGCGGCCACCGGAACGCTCACCGACCTGAACGGGATCGGCAAGTCGACCGCCACGGTGATCAGCGAAGCGATCGACGGTGAAACCGACGGTTACCTCGCCCGACTTGATGAACGGTCCCGCATCCCCACGGGTGTCAGCGGCGCGGTGATGGAAGCGATCCGCGGTGACTGCCATACCCACACCACCGCCTCTGACGGGAGCGCGTCGTTGCGTGGCATGGCCGAGGCAGCAATGGCTGTGGGACACGAGTGGATGGTCATCACCGATCACAGCGCACGCCTCACTATCGCCCACGGTCTCAACGAAGAACGCTTGGAGCGACAGCTCAAGGAGATCGAAGCGCTCAATTCCGAACTTGCCCCGTTTCGCGTGCTGACCGGAATGGAAGTCGACATCTTCGAAGACGGCGCACTCGACTTGTCCGACGAGATGCTTGCACGCCTCGATCTGGTTGTTGCCAGCGTGCACTCGAAGATGCGGTTGCCGGCCGATCAGATGACCCGGCGCATGGTCACCGCCATCGCCAATCCCCACACCGATGTGCTTGGTCACCTCACCAACCGCAAATTGGTCGGCACCGGTCGCCCGCCCAGCGATTTCGATCCGGAAATCGTCTTTGCGGCTTGCGCTCAATTCGACACTGCCGTTGAGATCAACTGCCGTCCAGAACGACAGGATCCTCCCGAGGAGCTACTCGACATCGCCGTGCATTGGGGCTGCAAGATCGCTATCGACAGCGATGCTCATGCCACCGGACAACTGGAATGGCAACCGTACGGGGCCGACAAGGCGGTGCGTTGCGGCGTACCGATCGAAGACATCATCAACACCTGGCACCACGAGGACTTGCTCGCTTGGACAGCAAGCCACGCCGCGGCTTGATCGCCCGAGTCAGGCTCAGATTTCGCCGATAGCCTGCCCGCCATGTCCAAGCGCACCCAAAAGCGGAAGGCCAAGGCCCGTCGCTCCAAGGCGAACCACGGCCGTAAGCCCAACACCGGCCGCAACTAGAGGCCGAACGGGGTGCGCCCAGCCAGCTAGATACGGGCAATGCCAGTCGGGTGGCGCTTTAGAGTTCGGCCCGGAAGAGCACCGGTGGGTTCGCCGTCAACAAACGTGACCTGACCGGCTTTGATGGTGTGCAGGTAGCCATCGACCTGCTGCAAAAGCCGCTTACCTCCTGCCGGGAGGTCGTGGACCATGTGAGGCGCGTGCAGGTGCAAGGCGTCTCTGTCAATCACATTGATGTCTGCCAACATCGTCTCAGCGAGTACGCCGCGATCAGCCATCCCGTAGGTTTGCGCTGTTGCCTGAGTCTGCTTGTGAACCACCTGTTCAACGGGGATGCGTTCACCACGGGAACGGTCACGGGTCCAGTGCGTGAGCAGATACGTCGGAAACGACGCATCGCATATCAACCCACAGTGGGCACCTCCGTCGCTGGCCCCGAAAATCGACACCGGATGGGTCATCATCTCGCGAAGCGCGTCATGGTTGTGGTCAACATAACTTCCCAACGGTGAGAACATCAGCGATGTGCCATCGGCCTTGCTCATCCAGTCGTATACGACCTCTTGAGGGGTGCGCCCTTCTCGCTGCGCAACAGCTTTAGCGCTGGTCTCGCGAGGAGGCTCATAGTCGGGTGGGTCGCCGAGTTCGTACATTTGATGCCATGCGGTGGCGAGGCTGACAGTGGCTTTCTGTTTAGTGTGAGATTCCTCGGCAAGGAGCTTGGCTCTCATGAACGGGTCAGTGAAGGCCCGGTGCAGCTCATCAAGGGGTAGGCCCCACAACCGGCGATAGCTCGGGTGAGCCATGAACGGATGAAACGATGACTGCAGGCCGTAGAGCATTCCCGTGGGTCGGACGGGTACCTGCGGCGTGACCGCCACGCCGGCGGCTTGTTGCGTCGCGGCATCTTCGAGGGCGCTCCGGTAAACCTCCGGTGCATGGGGAAGTTGGGTAAGGGTGTAGGTGGTGTCAACTCCCTTTTGCGCTAGGTAAGCAAGCCACGAGAGTTCAGCCGTTGTCACCGCACCGTCAGAAACAAACTGGAAAAGCCCATAGCCGAGTTCTGCCACAGCATCGGCGATGGCACCCAACTCTGCGTCGCCAGCCCAAGTGCCGGGCACGTACCCGTGCTTGGAGCGATGCAGGATCGTGCGGCTCGTCGAGCACCCGAAGGCACCCTCGCGGATGCCTTCGGCCATCTCGGTACCGATCTCCGCACACTCCTCAAGGGTGAGATCGTCTTCGTGAGCACGTTCGCCAAGCACGTAGGCTCGTACCGCGGCATGAGGCACAGTCGTGCCGATGTCCATCGTGCGTGGCATCACAGCTAGCGCATCGAGGTACTGACCGAAAGTCTCCCAACCCCACGGCATGCCTTCGTGCAAAGCGGTGCCCGGAATGTCTTCAACACCTTCCATCAGCTCAATCAAAAAACCCTCTGAACCTGGGCGCACCGGTGCAAAACCCACCCCGCAGTTCCCCATGATCGCGGTTGTTACGCCGTGTCGCGACGATGGGGCCAACTCGGCGTCCCATGTGGCCTGGCCGTCGTAATGCGTGTGGACATCGGCCCAGCCTGGAGCGACCAAAGCCCCGTCTGCCTCAATCTCTGAGCGACCTCTTGCTGATACTCGTCCCACCTTCGCGATTCGGTCGCCGTCGATGGCTACATCGGCGGTGCGGGGCGCGGCACCGGTTCCGTCTACCACCACGCCGGCGCGGATCACCAGATCATGCATCGTCCTATTGTCACAGAAAACCTTGTTGACCGCGCAATTTCGGGCGACACTAAGAACGTGCTCATTTTTGACGGTGACTGCGGATTCTGTACAGCCTCGGCTCGCTGGATTGAGACGCGCGGCCCGCGGGTGGAAGCCTGGCAGACACTAGATCTAGCCGAATTGCGCCTCACCGTTGCCGACGTTGACGAAGCGGCCTGGTGGATCGATGAAACCGGTAAAAAGCACCGCGGTCACTTGGCAATCGGACACGCTCTTAGAGCCGCTGGTGGTGGCTGGGGGTTCGTTGGCGCTGTGTTGGTACGTCCACCAGTTTCGTGGCTCGCCAAACCGGCATACACCTTGGTAGCTCGAAACCGCGACAAGTTACCCGGTGACGCCTGCGAACTGAAACCCTGACGATCGCTCGCACCCTGCGCGCAGACTGATTTGCATTCTGGCGACACGCAACAGGTGAAGCTCGTGCTATACCCGACGCCGTGAGCGTGACGTTGTCAGAAGCCGAATCGAGACGCTTGGTCGCCGAGTATGGCGTAGTGGTTTCCTCCTTCGTCACAGGCGAAACCACCGAGGCGACCCTGGATGCTCTCAACGCCGACGAATCCGTCAGCTATCCAGTCGTAGCAAAGTTGTGCGGGCGCGCAATCGCTCACAAAAGCGAGCGAGGTTTGGTAAGACTTCAGATCAACGATCAACAGAGTTTGCAAACGGCATGCGACGATCTTTGGGCCGCAGCCAGACCAAGTGACGGCAAAGTGGAACTACTGGTCTCGTCTATGGCCAAGGGCAACCGCGAGTTGATCGCCGGCCTGTACAAAGATCCGCAGTTCGGACTTGTGGTGATGCTCGGTATCGGCGGGGTGCTCGCCGAAGCCATCCGCGACGTAACGTTTCGCCTTTCTCCGATCACCGAGATCGACGCTGAAGAGATGATCAATGACCTCTCAGCCCAAGCCCTTCTTGGTGAGTTCCGCGGCGAACCCGCACTGCACCGCCAAGAGCTGATCGACGTGCTGTTGGCGCTCTGCTCAATAGGCGCCGCGCGCCCCGAGGTTCTATCGATTGACCTGAACCCATTGATCATCGTCGACGGCCAGCCAGTAGCCGTGGACGCTTTGGTGGAGATCGAACAATGACCCGTGATCTCACTCCCCTGTTTGAACCCCGAGGAATCATCATCACTGGCGTGTCGAATCACCCCGGAAAATTCGGTTTCGTCGCGCTACACAATCTGCTGACCGCTGGGTACCGGGGTGAAATCTTCGCGATAGGCCGCGAACCAGGCGAAGTACTGGGCCGAAACGTGCTGGGGTCAATCGACGAAGTGCCTGTCGGCAGGGCCGACATGGTGTTCATCTGCACACCACCACCTCTGAACGAAGGCTTGTTGCGCGCCGCCGCGGCCAAGGGCGCGAAGGCCGCGTTCGTCGCGGCGGCCGGTTACCGCGAAGCCGGAGCCGACGGTATCGAAGCAGAGCGAAGCCTGGTTGCTTTAGCCGACGAACTTGAGGTCGTGTTGGCAGGACCCAACGGCCAAGGCGTTGTCTCAACTCCGTCAAGCATGTGCGCTCAGATCGTGGCGCCTTACGCACCGGCGGGCAACCTGGCCGTCGTCAGCCAGTCTGGGAATTTCGTATCGTCGTTGTTGAACATGGCTCACCTGAGCGGGGTCGGCATATCCCGCGCAATCTCCGCTGGCAACGCCGCACTATTGGAGATCACTGACTATCTCGAATGGTTCGCCGGCGATCCTGAGACAGCAGTGAGCCTTGTCTATATGGAATCGGTTGACGACGGCCGCGCTATGTTCGAGCGACTTCGAGCCATCTCCGCAACCAAACCGATCGTGGTGGTGAAGGGAGGAGCTTCCACCGCCGGCGCGCGAGCTGCCGCCAGCCACACCGGAGCCTTGGCCACCGACGACGCAGTGTTCGACGGCATGAGCCTTCAAGCCGGGCTCATCCGCGCCCGTGACCTCGAAGAAGGTTTTGAAGCGGCCGCGACTTTCGCAACACAACCGTTGCCCAGCGGTAATCGCGTCGTCGTCGTGACAACGGTCGGCGGATGGGGCGTGGCCGCTGTTGACGCCATGGCCGGCACCCTGCTCGACCCAACGCCACTACCTGAAAACCTGAAAGCAGAAATCGACAAACTGCTTCCGCCACGCTGGAGCAAGAACAACCCCATCGACATGGCAGGGGGTGAAACCCGTGACACAGTACCGAAGATCCTGGAGATGGTCGCTGGCCACACCGAAGTCGATGCCGTGCTTTTCCTGGGACTCGGCATCCAATCCAACACCGCCGCCATGATGCGTCGCGGCCCGTTTTTCCCCGACCACGGGTTGCGACGAATCGTCAACTTTCACGAAACTCAAGACGCGCGCTACGCCGAAGCCGCCGCCGCTATCGCCAAACGCACAAACACTCCGGTGCTGGTGGCCACCGAACTAACGAACACGCGCCCTGAAACGCCTGGGCCAGCCACAATGAGAGCAGCCGGTCTGATGTGTCATGCCTCGGCTGCCAGAGCGATCCGCTCTCTAGACCTGCTGGTGCGCCACGCTCGTTGGAGATGTGCCCGAGAAATCTAAGGCTGGTGAACGGGTCTTTGATCTGGGTCCCACCGTGCTGAATTAAGCGTTAGACGGCAGTACGCGATACCCTCGTCGGCGATACCTAGTTTTTCTATACGGACCCTGGAGGGACCAATGCGCAAATTAATGCTCCTACTGAGCATCTTCTTGTCGTTCACGCTCATCGCCGCCTCATGCGGCGATGATGACTCGAGCGATGTCACCACCGACCCAGGCGCCGACGACGGCGACGACATGGCCGGAGACGACGGCGACGACGGCGACGACATGGCCGAAGAAGACGGCGATGACATGGCCGAAGAAGACGGCGACGACATGGCCGAAGAAGACGGCGACGACATGGCCGAAGACACGGTTCATGTCGGTCTTGTGTTCGACATCGGCGGGGAAGGCGACCAGTCGTTCAACGACTCAGCCGCCGCGGGGCTTAACCGAGCTGAAGAAACATTCAACATCACCACAACTAAGGTCTCGCCCAACGACGACGGCAGCAACCGCGCCGAACTACTCCAACTCCAGGCTGATAGCAGCGCCATCGTTATCGCCGTCGGCTTCTTGTTTGAGGGCGATGCCGCCGCGGTCGGCGGTGCCAACGGCGACACCAACTTCGGGGTCATCGACTCCTCCATGCTTGACTTCGGCCAAGATCCGCCGGCACCGTACTCCGACAACATTGCAGGTCTCGTGTTCGCCGAAGAGCAGGGCTCGTTCCTCGTCGGTGCTGCTGCTGCGCTCAGCAGCGAAACCGGGACCGTGGGCTTCATCGGCGGTGTTTGCTGCTTCGGACTCATCGAGAAATTCGAAGCCGGTTTCCGTGCCGGAGCGCTCCATGTCAACCCCGACATCGAGATCATCTCCCAGTACATCACCGAGTTCCCCGACTTCGATGGCTTCAACGCACCAGATCGTGGCCGTGAAACAGCGCTGGCCATCTTCGAAGAGGGTGCAGATGTGATCTACCACGCAGCGGGTGGCACAGGTGCCGGGTTGTTCGCCGCGGCCAAAGAACACAGCGAAGCCACAGGCTCAAAGGTCTGGGGCATCGGTGTCGACTCCGATCAGTACTACACCGTCGACGCCGATGTCCAAGAGTACGTTCTCTCCTCGATGTTGAAGCGGGTGGACACCGCTATCTTCGAGATCATCAAAGCCCACCTGGAGGGAACTTTCGGTCCTGGCGAAACCCGCTATGACCTCTCCGTTGACGGCGTTGGCTACTCGACTGCAGGTGACTTCTTGAGTGCCGATATCGTCGCCCAACTCGAAGAGTTCAAGGCGCAGATCATCGACGGCAGCATCGTGGTTCCGACTGATCCAACCGAGGTCGGCGCTTAAGAACGCCGCCACGTTTCCGCTGACCAACGGAAACGGTGTCATATGACCTAGAAGCAGGGCTGGGATATACTCCCGGCCCTGCTTACTTTTTCTCCCTGAACCAGGACTTCCTGGTTCATTCGAACCAAGGGGACGCACTTTGACGCTCGCGATTGAGCTAACCGGCATCACCAAACGCTTTCCAGGTGTCGTGGCCAACGACAACGTGAACCTCTCGGTCGAAACAGGAGAGATTCACGCGGTATGCGGCGAAAACGGGGCAGGCAAATCAACGCTGATGAAGATCCTCTTCGGCATGCAGAGCCCCGATGAAGGAACCATGCGCATCCATGGTGAAGAGGTCCGGTTCTCCTCGCCGGCCGAAGCAATCAACAGGGGCATCGGCATGGTCCACCAGCATTTCATGCTCGCCGGACAACTCACTGTGCTTGAAAACGTGATCCTCGGTGCTGAACCGGTGGCTTCGCTTGGGCAAATCGACTTCAAAGCCGCGGAAACCCATCTGCTTGAGGTGGGTGAGGCTTACGGACTCGATGTCGACCCCCACGACCTGATCGAAAGTCTTGAGGTCGGCGAGCGCCAACGAGTCGAGATCATCAAGGTGCTCTACCGAGGTGCTCAGATCCTGATTCTCGATGAACCCACCGCGGTGCTCGTCCCCCACGAGGTAGACGAACTGTTCCGCAACATGCGCGAACTCAAAGCCGCGGGAGAGACAATTCTGTTTATCGACCACAAGCTTGAGGAGGTTCTGCAGATCGCCGACACCATCACTGTGCTACGCCAAGGCCGCACCGTGGCAACCGTCAAACCCGCCGACGTCAGCACCGGAGACCTTGCCGAGATGATGGTCGGCTCTGAACTCCCGACGCCGCAGACCTCAAGATCCACCGTCACCGACGAGATAGCACTCTCGATCAAAGGATTGACCGTGCTTGATGAGGATGATCGGCGAGTGCTCGACGATGTCAGCCTCGATGTGCACAGAGGCGAGGTGGTGGGACTCGCAGGTGTCGAAGGCAACGGTCAAACCGAGTTCGTAGGTGCCATTATCGGAACCGAAGACGCTGAGGGTGGTTCAATCCGATTACTCGGCAAAGAAATCGCCCATCGCACGGTAAGACACCGACGCAACTCTGGGATCGGCTACATCCCTCAGGACCGCCAACAAGAAGGCCTTCTGCTTTTTGCTCCGCTTTGGGAGAACGCCGCTCTCGGTCACCAGACAAGACCACCGTTTGCCAACGGTCGATGGTTTGATCGATTTGCCGCACGTGAGCGAACCGAAGCAATCCGCGGATGGTTCGATGTACGCACTCCCGATATTGAAGTCACCGCCAACTCGCTGTCTGGCGGCAATCAACAGAAGCTGATCGTCGGACGGGAAATGGCCGCAGAGCCAAAAGTACTGATCGCCGCGCATCCCACCCGAGGAATTGATGTCGGCGCTCAAGCGGCCGTTTGGGACGACATTCGCGCGGCCCGCGCCGATGGCATGGGTACCCTGTTGATATCGGCGGACCTCGACGAACTGATCGGTTTGTCCGACACCATTGTGGTGATCCACAAAGGACAACTAACAGCCACCCTCGACCCCGCCAGCATTACTCCACGTCAACTCGGCAGTTACATGACCGGTTCCGAAGACAGCGACGCCGAACTTGCCGACGACCAGGCTGTCGAGAATGCGGGAGAGTCGCGGTGACTGACACAACCGTCATGGACGAGCCAGAAGACACTCCCGACACGAGGCAGCCCAGAGCCGCAGCCGAATCACGTCTACGCCAAGCCTTGATATCAATGGCCGCGCCACTCGGTGCTTTCCTGTTCTCGCTGATTGCCAGCGCCATCGTCTTGATCGCAGCAGGCAGCAACCCCATCGAAGCCGCCCGAGACATGCTCGATCACGCAAGCAAACTCGAGGTGCAGGTCTCGATGATCAATCGGGCCACTCCCCTCTACATCTCCGGAGTCGCGGCGGCGATTGGTTTCAAGATGAACCTGTTCAACATCGGCGTCGAAGGCCAATATCGCATGGCGGCAATATTCGCGGCATATGTCGGGGGCGCGGTCGTACTGCCGTCGGTCCTGCATATCGGCCTGATCTTGATCACCGCCATGGTCGTGGGCGGACTCTGGGGTGGCCTCGCCGGAGTGCTCTACACCCACCGCGGGGTCAACGAAGTGATCGGGACGATTATGTTGAACGGCGTCGCTCTGGGCGTAATCGCCTGGCTCGTTCGGCATTGGCAGGCCGAAGGCAACATCGTCCAGGTCGGGGTTGGCACAAAACCCATCGAAGAGTCGGGTCTTCTGCCCAACCTCAACTTCATCCCCGAACTCTTCGGCGACCTCCGGGCCAACGAAGAACTCACCGGCGTGCTGGTGATCGCCATCATCGTCGGTGTTGTCTACTACCTCCTGTTGAATCGCACAGTCTTTGGATACGACTTGCGAGCTAGCGGACTCAATTCGCTGGCGGCGCGCGCGGGCGGCGTGCCTCCCCGCAAAATGGCCCTCGCAGCAATGCTCATGTCTGGTGCTGTGGGAGGACTCGTCGGTATGGCGGAGATATTCGGCAAGGCCAGATATGACCCCAACTTTGTGGGGTTCCTCGGGTTCAACGGCATTGCCGTAGCCCTGCTGGGACGCAACAACCCGGCCGGGATCGCGATTGGCGCGCTGTTGTGGGCCTTCCTCGACGCCACCTCAGACATCTTGCAAGTCACACAAACCGCGCCCAAAGAAATCATCGACATCATGCGCGGCGTGATCCTGCTCACCGTTGTCATCGGTTATGAGGTCGTCAGACGAATGCGAGAACGCGCAGAAGCAGCTCGCACCGCAGCCCGACTCGCGGAGGCAACATCGTGAGTCTGCTATGCCGAGTCAACAAACTGTCGACACCGGTCCGCTGGATGATCTATGCCGCTCTCGGAATCTTGGGGCTCGTCATCGTCCAGTCGTTCACCGACGCTTCGAAGCTGACCACCACAACCACCTCTGGTGCCATGCTGCGCTGGACAGTTCCCGTCATGCTCGCCGGACTCGGCGGGATGTTCTCCGAACGAGCCGGTGTGGTCAACATCGGGCTGGACGGGATCATGGTTCTCGGAATGTGGTTCGGGGCTTGGGGAACCATCAACTACGGACCTTGGAACGGCTTGCTGATCGGACTGCTCGGCGGGGCGCTCGGCGGTTTGATCCATGCCGTCGCAACCGTCACTTTCGGGGTTGACCACATCATTTCCGGCGTGGCAATTTTGATCGCCGCACCGGGAATCGCCCGCTTCTTATCCTTGGAGATTCTGGCTGGGCATGACGGGGGGTCAATAACTCAATCACCCCGCCTGTCAGGTGCCGGAAAGTTCACCTTGCCGTTCCTTGCAGGAGGCAGAATCGGCGACTGGCGAAGTCCGGATATTCTCGGATGGTTCACAGACAAAGACTGGTGGTACATCTCCGATTTGACCGGATTTGCCCGCGGCTTCGTGTTCAACCTCAGCATCTTCACCATTATCGCTTTCTCGTTGGTACCGCTGTCGGCCTGGGTTCTGTGGCGCACCCGGTTCGGTTTGCGGCTGCGGATCTGCGGCGAACACCCCACCGCCGGCGAATCGCAGGGCATCAACATCTACCTCTACAAGTACATCGGTGTGACGCTCAGCGGAGTACTCGCCGGGTTCGCCGGCGCCTTCATCGCCACCCCGGAACTCAACGGCATCTATCTCGAAGGCTCTGTCAACCAGCGAGGGTTCATCGGCTTGGCCGCGTTGATCATCGGTAATTGGAGACCCGCTGGCGTGATGGCAGGCGCCATGCTCTTCGGCTACCCGTTCGCGCTCGGGCTGCGAGACCTCGACGGCAGTAACACGCATGCGTTGTTGTTGGTCGCCGCGGGGGTGCTGGCGGTGGTTTCGGTCAACAACTTCCGGAACGGAAACGGCACCGACGCATTCCTAGGAGGCCTCATCAGCGTGTTGGCCCTAGTTTGGTTCGTTGGGTCCGAAACAGTACCCAACTGGTTCATCAACATTTTGCCGCAACTGATCGTGCTGCTGGTGTTGACGTTCTTCTCACAGCGACTGCGTATGCCTGCTGCCGACGGACAGCCGTATCGCCGCGGCAAAACCTAAAGACGACCCTCCGATGCCGATACTCAGCGACGCTCAGCTGTCCGCATGGGACCGCGACGGGTACATCGTGCTCCCCGATTTCGTGGACCCGAGCGACTGCGACTCGCTCAAGGGGCACGTGATGGGTCTGATGCGCGACGCTGACCCGCGGGCCGATGGTGGACTCACCGTCTTCGACACGAACGCACAAAATCATGCCCAAGATGAGTATTTTCTGACCAGCGGAGACACCGTCCGCTGGTTCCTGGAGGACGGCGCGGTCGTGGACGGCGAACTGACCCGGCCCTCGAACTTGCTGTCAACAAGTTGGGTCACGCCATGCACGATCTCGACCCACATTTCGATCGTTTCTCAAGGACCCCTGAGCTCGCCGCACTGGCCGCTGATCTGGGGTTCTTGCAACCACGCCTGCTCCAGTCGATGTACATCTTCAAACAGCCTGGTATCGGCGGTGAGGTCACTTGCCACTGCGATCACACGTTCTTGTGGACCGAACCTCAATCAGTGATCGGCTTATGGTTCGCGATTGAGGACGCGACGTTGGAGAACGGCTGCATGTGGCTGGCACCCGGTCACCACCGCACACCGGCGCGCACCCGCTTTCGGCTCACTGCTCTTGATGCCGACAGCACCACCACCGATGTGCTTAGTCCCGAGCCTTGGCCCACCGAGGATCTTGTGCCAATGCCAGTCGAACGGGGCACACTCATCGCTTTGCACGGCACGCTCCCCCACTGGAGCGCACCGAACACCTCGCCGATCAGTCGTCACGCCTACACCCTGCACCTGATCGACGCCCAAGCCGACTACCTGGCCGACAACTGGCTCCAGCGAGGCCCAGACATGCCGCTTCGCGGGTTTTGAGGGTCAGGGTCGTCAGCGAGGGTGGATAGTCACGTAGCTTATCGGTTATGATAAGCACCGTGACCGAGATGAGCGCAACGCTGCGACAGGTACTGAAGTCGGCGGCTCGTCTGCAATCGGTCGTCCCTGATGCTGTTCTGGTGGGCGGATCGGCCGCGGCGCTGCATGCGGGGCACCGTGACTCCTTTGCCCACGGCCACGTTCTCGCCGATCTGGTCGACCGCTACGAGACGGTCTTGGGGGCGGTGGAGGCGACTGAGGGATGGGCGACATCGGTCCGTGCCTCGAAGCCGCCGTTCACCATCATGGGGAGCCTCGACGGAATCGAGGCTGGACTTCGGCAGATGCGTCGGATTCGGCCGCTCGAAACGCTCGAGGTCACCGTCGGCGATGACGCCGTCGTGGTGGCACCCACCGAAGCCGAAGCCCTGCGTGTCAAGGCCTTTCTGGTTGTGCAACGCAACGTGGTGCGCGACTTCATTGACGTTGTCGCGCTCGTCGGCCATATCGGCGACGATGCGGCCGTCGCTGTGTTGTCGGACATCGATGCCTACTATGCCGACCGGTCGGACGACCCCTCGTCGGTGTTGACCTCGCTGGTGATCGCACTCGCCGATCCCTCACCGCGTGACACCGACGTGATCAACGAACTCCCTCGCTATAAAGGCCTCAACCCGCGATGGCACCACTGGTCCGATGTGGTGGCAGCGTGCCAGGATCTGGCCCTTCGTTTGAGCGGCGCGACATGAACGGACTACGTTTCCGCAACGTCGACGCCGACCCTGCCGACGACGTCGGGACTTGGCCCTATGAGGCACTGGTGACCGCGATCGACCGCGGCCTGGTCCCTGATTGGAGCCCCGTCTTCGCGGAGATCAGACGGTCGCCGTGGGGGCCGGTGGCCCGTCGGGTCGAGCGATACCTCCGCTACCGCGACCCCGACGGCGTGAGCACGCTGTTCGCGTTGGCTGTCGACCGGGCCCGCAAGGAAATCGAATACGCGGACCGGGCCGAAGTGGCTGCCCGCATTCGGACCGCCGTCGAGCGAGCGGGAGTGACCAAAGCGGAGTTCGCGGCATCGGTCGGCACCAGCGCATCACGGCTCAGTACCTATCTGAGCGGTAAAGTCACACCCTCAGCGGCGCTGCTCATGCGCATTGAGCGCACAGCGAATTCACTGTGACCCCGATCGGACCGGCCGGCACCGAAGTCTCGTCGCAATAGCCTCAGGCTTCGATCAGTAGCGTCGCGTCGGGGCGGAGCAGCGCGAGGCCGCGATCAAGGGTCGCGACGACGGCACCGTTGTGCTCGGCCAGCGCCGCAAGGTAGGCGTCGGTGACTTGCCGGTGGCCGATGACCCCACGCAGTGACGCATCTGCGTAGCCGATGTCGTCGGGCCAAAAGACATGATTCGGTTGCTGTGAGATGGATTCGAGTGCCGTGAGGGCAGTGTCTACGGATCTGCCCTCACGGGTCAACAGTCGCAACAGCGCTCCCTGATCGGGCATGTGGCAACCGCGCCTTGATGCTGCGCGAGCCACGAGTGCGCCGTGCCGTGATGTACATGGTTCGGCACAGTCATTGCGATCAGCAGGTTGCTGTCCGCCAGCGCCACATTCATCCTTCGTCCTCTAGCGACCTGACGTCCTCAATGGTGATCGGCCGGTCGAGGCTTACGGTGGGCCATCCAGTTTCGTGTGATGCGTCGCGGGTGGCGTCTCCGGTACCGATGGCCTTGCGGAGCATCTCCACGATGACCCCGCTGAGGGTCTTGTTCTGCTGATGCGCCAGTTCGCGTGCGAGAGCGTGCAGGTCGTCGGGCAACTCTACTGTGGTGCGCATTAGCACATCATAACATTGATATGCATTGATGCGTAACGTCGCGGCGCAACCGCGGCGGACAACCGCGCGAAACTCGAACTCACCGTTCATCCCACGTTTACGCGAGGGCCTACTGTTGGGGCCGTGCTGTCGGGTTCCGAGAAACGCTGTCGTCTTCCCCACCACAACTTGCCGGTGCGGTAGCGGACCTAACCGTTGGGGGCAACACGCCGAGGTATGGCACGGTCTCGTCAGCGCCAATGGTGACGGTGCTGGTGGTGATGGCGTTGCAGGTTCCTTATTGCAGCGGCAGTGGGATGATCGTGTCGGGACATGTTGGCTCCATCGGTGGCATCCTCGCTGCTTCAAGCCATCCGTCAACTAGGGCACGGTTGTCGCTGATCCAGTCGGCGGCGAGTCCGGCGATGAAGTCCCTAGTTGCGTCCCTGCCGACGTTCGATATATCCACGTTGGCCAGCGACACGTCAAGGACCGACAACGTAACCTGACAGAGCAGTTCAGCGGCGTAGGGGTTGGCGTTCAGCCACTCAGTGTTGGCCGTGACCTGAATGTCTGCAGCTACCCAGCCGAGCTGACAGTTGTCCGCATTGGCGGCCGCCGGGCAGGCTTCGGGACCGATGTTGGCTTGACCTGGCCTCTGGTCGTGGCCTTCTCCGCCCTCAAGCCCGGTCGGGTTCGAGTCATCAAGCACATCTTCGGTTGCCAGCCATACAACGTTGTCACCGGGGCGCAACTTGGTGATGTAGGCACTTGGGGTCCACGTGTAGATCACCATCGGTTCACCGGCGTTGGCTTTGACAGTGGCCTCAGCGAACATCGCGTCATAGCCAGCTTTCACCTGAGCGATATTCGTCCAGCCCGAGAATGCGATCTGGCTGTCGATGATGTTGTCGCAGGTCCAACTCTCGGTACAGCCGTAGATGTCGGCTATGCCGTTACCTGGAGACTGGTCGTCAGCGTCGAAGGCAGCCAAGATGTCTGGGTCGTCGTTGAGTTGATCAAGATGGGTGACGCCATGCTCGTCGGCGAAGGACTTGGTGATCAAGAAACCTTGCAGACCACCGGCGATCATTTCGTTACCGACAATGGTGAGGTTGTCGCCAACCATTGAGCCATCAGGCAGTTCTGGTGCCCACCATGAGACGTGGCCTGGGTACCAGCTGTTGACCCAGAAATCGAAGTCTCCTTGAGTCATACCCAGATACGCCAAAGACGGACCAAGTTCCAGCTCGGACGGTTCGGATACGCTGTAGCCCAGTTCTTCCAGCAACTGCTTGTAAAGCTGAGCCTGGAAATAACCAGTTGACCAGTCGGCGCGAGCCATCGTGATGGACGTGCCTTCACCAGGGGTCCGCGCTGGGTCGCAGTCTGGGGTTGAGGTGTTGATGGTTACGTGTGGTTTGTCCTGGTAGCGGTACAGGAAGGTAACGAGTTGGGCTCTAGTCAACGTCTCGTCGGGTGCGAAGGTGGTGGGTGATGTGCCGGTGGTGATACCGGTGTGGGCCATCCAAGACACAGCATCTTGTTGCCACCCCGGATAAACATCACTGAAATGGTGCGGCGGTGCCGAAGGCCGACCAGCCAGGCGATGCAAATACGTTGCCACCTTCGCACGCGTCAAGGTCTCGTCAGGCCCGAACTTGGTCCGTGAATTACCGATGGTGATACCGGAGTTGACAATCCACGAGATCGCATCATTTTGGGAGTCGTCGGTTACGTCGCTGAACGAATGAGGGTCCCCGGCATCGGGCCGGTTTTCCGTGTTGTAGATCCACACCGCTGTTTCGCCACGCGACACCGGAGTTTCTGGCCCGAAACAGAACCCTGCAACATCGGCGATTCCGTTGTCTGTCGACCATTGCACCGCGTCGGTGTACCAAGTGCCTTCACCCACATCGCCATATCCCGCCACAGCCCCAGCCGGTGACGGCAACCCCATCAACAACGCCGCCGTCAACGAAACAACCAACCCGAGGCTCAACCAGACACGGCTCAACCCAACCATTGATGTCCACACCGAATTAGGTGGTTGGGATGACATGAATTTCACGACCCTTCGAAGTGCTGTCTTAGCCTCTGGAGTTCGTCATCGACGTCCCGAGTCAGCCAGTCCCGGGCGTACCGTTCGATCAGCGGGCCAAACGGACCCTTGAACCAAAAACGATAGCTGTGGGTGACGAGCGAGCCGCCGTCGGCCGGCTCGACCACGAACCCGCCCCGCATCCGCACCAGCCGGTCGGCCAGCCACGGCCCGGCACTCTCGAAGGTGACCGCCCGCCAACGGTCGAGCTTGACCGACTGGCGCTGCTTGGGGCTGGGAATACCTCGGATCGAGCCCCGAAAGACCACGAACCCGTTCCCATCAGCATCGAGAGGCGGGTTTTCGTAGATCCTCATGATCTTGCGATCCAGCGTCATGTAGGCCCGCAAGTCGCAGGCGAACTCAAGCCCGCGACGTCGCATCCACCCGCACGGAGCCTTCCACGGACAACATCACCCCCAAACCTAATCGAACCACGCCGACCTCGACCTCGCGCTCGGCAATTTCTTTGCCGTATAACCATCTATACGGCAAATTCAGGCGCGATGATCTCTGGTGGGCCCAATGCAACTACGTCGGCCCACGCTCCAAGAAACGCTGCCTCCTTCCCCAAGGGCATAGAGGCCAACATCGTTATCGCTAGACTCCAACGATGACGACTCATGATGTTGGCGCTCCCACGCTCGACCGCATCAAACAAGTGCCGAAGGTCTTGCTTCACGACCATCTCGACGGTGGACTCAGACCTCAAACAATCATCGAACTCGCCGATGAACTGGGCTACCGCAACTTGCCCGCTACCGAGCCCGAACCCCTCGTTGAATGGATGATGCAAGGAGCCAACCGCAAGGACCTCACGCTCTATCTCGAAACTTTCGCTCACACCGTCGCGGTCATGCAAACGAGCGACAGCATTGAACGGGTCGCACGGGAATGCGCTGAGGATCTGAGCGCTGACGGAGTCGTCTATGCCGAAGTGCGGTTTGCTCCCGAACTCCACAATGAGCGGGGCTTAAGTCTCGATGATGCGATCGAAGCAGTGCTCGCCGGTTTCGCCGCTGGTTCGGATGGCACGGACCTCACCATCCGTACCATCTGCTCGGCCATGCGCAACGCCAACAACTCACTGTCGGTGGCCCAAGCGGCGGTGCGCTGGCGAGATCAGGGCGTGGTGGCGTTCGATATCGCCGGAGCAGAGGACGGTTTTCCACCCGACGACCACATCAGAGCCTTCCAATTCTGCCAGCGCGAAAACTTCCACATCACCGTTCACGCCGGCGAAGCCTACGGCCCCCGATCGATCTGGAAAGCTGTGCAGTACTGCGGTTCAGAACGACTCGGCCACGGCATCCGTATTGTCGAAGATATCGAACATGACGAACACGGCGAACCCAAGCTCAGCCGTCTTGCCGATTTCCTTCGTGATCGACGGATTCCCCTTGAGATCTGCCCCACCTCCAATGTCAACACGGGAGTCTTCGACAGCATCGCCGAGCACCCCATCGATCAACTCATCAATCTGAGATTCCGGGTGACCCTCAATACCGATAATCGGTTGATGTCGGGGGTGTCGATGAGTTCGGAGATGGCCGCGCTGGTCGATGCTTTCGGTTACGGCTGGGATCGGCTTCGTTGGTTGACGGTCAACGGGATGAAGTCGAGCTTCCTACCCTTTCGCGAACGGTTGCGGCTCATTGAGCAGGTGATCAAGCCCCGTTACGCACCGCTTGAAGCTTGGTCCAAAGAGCCACCGATCTAAGCTCAGCGCCGCGTTGAGACGAAGCCCCAATCACTAGAATCGCTGGGTGCTCAAACCCGGACCTCGTCGTCGGCCGCTGATTCTCACCGGTACGGCGTTACTACTGTCAGCATTGATCGCTGCCGCTTGCGCCCAGAACAGCACCATCGACGAGATACGCAAGAACGCTGTATCCGCCACCCCAACCACAACTCTTGCGCCACCAGATGATTCCGCCGACTCCAACGGCTCGGGTGGCTCCGACAGCGCGGCTCGCCCACCCGTCACCGCGCCTGATCCCGATCCGGCACCTTTACCCATCGACCGTGACTACCTCATCGGCACGCTCGACAATGGCCTCACCTACCTGTTGCGCACCAACGACTCGCCAGGCTCAAGCCTCGAAATTCGACTGCTCGTCGACGCCGGTTCAGCCCAACAAGTCGACGGCAGCGACGGCAGCGCCCACTTCCTCGAACACATGCTGTTCAACGGCACCGAGAAGTACCCGGGGAACGAGCTAACGGCGCAACTCCAGCGACTCGGCATCGAATTCGGACCCGAAGTCAACGCATACACCAGCTTCGACGAAACCGTCTACATCCTTTCTGCGGCCACAGCCGATGAAGGCGCGCCAGAAGCAGCCTTCGATGTGCTCGCCCAATGGGCATCGGCAGCAACTCTGGAACCGTCCGCAGTCACCGAAGAACGGGGCGTAGTGCGCGACGAGCTGCGCCAGCGACTGGAGTCCGTTGACGGCATCATCTCCAACGAGTTCGACAAGGTGTACGTGGCCGGCACACCTTATGAAGGCCACCTCATTATTGGAGATGCCGAAAAGGTCGAAACCACCACACCCGATACGCTGCAGGCCTTCTACGACGACTGGTACCGGCCCGATAACATGGCTGTCGTAGTAGTCGGAGACCTGCCACTCGACGAACTTGAAGAGAACGTCACGGCGTACTTCAGCGATCTCACCGCACGGACCGACACACCTCCGGCGCGTGAGCCGATTGAAGTTGAGATATCACCCGAACCTCAGGCCCATGTCGTCACGCACCCCGACAACTCGCTCGACAACCTGTCGCTTGACTTTCCGATCCCAGCTTGGGATACCAGCACCGTTGGTGGTTCTCGCCTTGTGCTCGCCGAGCGCGCCATCGCCATCATGCTGAACAACCGACTCAACGATGCTTACCAACGTGGCGATCTCGTGCTCGAAGAAACCCCTTTCATAACCGAATTCGCGATCAACCGCGAACTCAGATACTTCGGAACCAACCTCAAAGCCGCTGACCTAGCGGTAGGCCTCGAAAACTACATGTCCTACTTGCTCGCAGCCGCCGAGGACGGATTCAGCGAAGACGACATGGAACGGATGCGCGACACGATGATCGCCAATTTCAACCAACAACTCGCTGGCCTGAACACGACCCAAGACAGCCAGTACGCCAACTTGCTGTCGGGATACTGGCTTCAAGGCGCAGACATCGACAAAGCCCAAACACGTATCGCCCGCCAAAGAACAACCGTCGAATCATTCACCGCCCACGAACTCGCCAACCACTGGAGTTGGCTCCTGAGTATCAGCGGGCCAATCGTGATCGCCGTCGGTGCCGACGAATCAACGCTGCCCACGACCGATGAACTGCTCGGCACGCTGGCCAATCTCAAGCCAGCAGAATCAGGAGCCGGAGCAAGTCAAATCGACGAACTAATGGACGCTCCCTCCCGCGCGGAGCCAACCGACACAAGCGAACGAAGCACCGACAACGGCGAAGTCACAACTTGGACCTTTGACAACGGCGTAACGGTCAGCCACCGGCACTCAGACATCGCCGACAACGCATTTTCGCTGCGGGCCGCTTCGGCAGGTGGCTGGTCGACATTCCCACAAGACCACCCCGGAGCCAACACTGCGATCCCCGGCGTCGCTATAGACGCAGTGTTCGGCGGCGGAGTCGGACCTCACGACGCACTGACGCTTGATCGTTTTCTGTCAACAAGAAATGTTGGCCTTGCCGGTTTCATTGAGCAGTCAGAAGAGGGCTTCTCAGGTGAATCCGCGACCCGAGACGCCGAGGTTCTATTCCAGTTGCTGCACCTTTTCATCACCGAACCAAAAGTTGATGATGTTGCCTTCCGGACTGCCATTGATGAAGC
This sequence comes from Candidatus Aldehydirespiratoraceae bacterium, assembly GCA_965249055.1. Lineage (GTDB taxonomy): Bacteria > Actinomycetota > Acidimicrobiia > Acidimicrobiales > Aldehydirespiratoraceae > VXYK01. The sequence goes on from CBDFKX010000002.1 coordinate 3,180,215, forward strand.
GGAACAGAATCTCGCAATAAACCAAACCCACGTTGACCGTCGGGCAATAACCGCTCTTATCGACCTCGTCTACGACGGCGACCCTGCCCAACACCGAGCTGCCACACAAGAACAGCTCGACGCACTCACCGAACAAGCCGCACTCGAGATTTACAAGGCTCGTCTCGGCAAAGTAGACGACTTGGCTGTCGCCATCGTGGGTGACATCGACCGCAGCACGGTCGCTGATCTCGCCGCCCGTTATCTCGGTTCGCTCCAAGCTGGCGAAGCTGACACTTGGGTCGATCTCGGCTATGAACTCCCGACCGGTCAACAATCGGCAAGTGTGGAACTCAGCGAAGGCGCTGCCGACGGAGGCATGTTTGTCTTCCATGCTCGACCAACTGAACTCACAGCCAAGAACCGGGTAACCGCCAACCTGCTGCAAGGAGTCATCAACAACCGGATCATCGAACGCATCCGCGAGGAACTCGGAGCGTCCTACGGAGGTTCCGCTTCAATCTCATTCAGGCGAGAACCAGAACCGTCAATCCGTTCATTCATGTCGATCAGTGGCGACCCGACCCGACTCGACGAGATCCGTTCTGTGCTGATGGAAGAACTGGAGGCCATTGCCACCAGCGGCGTTACAGCAGATCAGTTTGAACAAGCGCACAACGTCATCCGCAGCGACTGGAATTTCTTCAACAACAGCGGTTTGGCCAACGTGGACCTCGATGCCATCAGGTTCGCAGACGAGGACCGGCTAACCATCGACAACCGCCAAGACTTGCTCAGCGCGGCGACCCGCGCCGATGTGCGAGCACTCGCCGCTCACCTCTACGGCACCGGTTACTGGTTAGAAGTCTCCAAAATCCTCGCTGAATAAGCCGAGTTCAAACCGGGCACAAACGCTTCAGATTTAGGGGCTAACCTCGCCGGACATGCTCGATCATGTGTTCACAGATGCCATCGGAGCGTTACGAGACGCTTTCGAGACGGCTCGTCTTGAACGCAAAGCCTTCGAAGAACGGTTCTGGGTTGATGTGCTACTTGGAGATCTCAACTGGCAAACCACTTACGGACTGCCCGGGGAGGGTCTTCCACCGAGAGTGCAAGCGGACGTGAGTTGTAGCTGGCCGACATGGTCCCAAACCGCCTACCGCAGTTGGTACGTCACCGAGGAACTCGGCGAACCACCACGCATCGAGATCGAGATCGTGCTGCGAATACAGCGCCTCGCAATGGCGCCAGACCCAACCGCCGTACTCGACATATTGCCTGTCAGAAGTGCCTCGATCGGAGGCGAGAAGCTCACCCGCAGCGGGCCAACCGTTGAATCGAGCTACGGGCAAGATACCGATGACGTGCAGCACGCAATTGAGATCTCCTACGAGGGCGCCTACGAACTCGACGAACCACGCCTCGCCGATGGCTCCATGCTCGACGACCACTTCAACGCGCTGGGCGGCTGGATCTCCTCGACTCTGGTTCGCTTAGGCGACCTGAATCTCACCTGACGCGCCACAGTCTGGGTGGTTTTGCTAAAGGCCTCTGCGCACGGGACCCAAGTCGTCGAACTTAGGTTCGCGGCCCTCGGATTTGGCGAGGAAGCACTCCATCGTGTCGTCGGGTTGGAACATACCGGTCTGCCAAGCGGCAATGTAAGCAAGGGAGTCTTTTACCGAATGATCCCTGCTGTAGTTGATCGCTTCCTTGGTCCCGTGAATAGCCAAAGGTGACTTCGAAGCGATCTCCGCGGCGATCTCGTGAACCCCCGAAAGCAGCGTGTCGTGGTCATCGAACACCTCGTTGACCAGGCCCAACGAAGCGGCCCGTTGCGCCCCCATGCGGCGACCGGTATAGGCCAGTTCCCGCGCAACTCCCTCGGGAATGAGTTTCGGGAGACGCTGCAACGTGCCTACATCAGCGGTCATGCCGATGTTGATCTCCTGAACACAGAACCAAGCGTCTGCGCTCGCATAGCGACAGTCCGCAGCCGTGACCATATCGACCGCTCCCCCAACGCAACCACCCTGAATGGCTACCAACACAGGCATCCGAGCCCGTTCCAGTGCAGTCAAGGCATTTTGGAGATGCAAGATGTTGTAGCGCAACGCGGCACGTTGGCGACCCACTTCAGTAATCGCATCGTTGCTGCCAGCAGCGGACCCACCTGTGAAAACCGCTAGATCCATTCCGGCACAGAAGTGTTTGCCGGTGGACGACAAGACAACGACCCGCGCCCGACCACTATCAGACAACTCGCCAATGATCTCGGGAAGTTCCCCCCAAAACTCAGGAGTCATGGTGTTGAACTCGCCCGGGCGACACAAGCGGACGTGTGCCACTCCCTCAGATTCATCGATCTCGAAACAGGTGTATCCCATGGCCTCGCACAATCTCTCGTATTGGTTTCAGTAGACCGTCAGGTTAGCGACCCAAGCGATTCCTGGGGACGCGCGCCCACATGGGAGATGATCTCAGCGGCGGCGATAGCTCCGAGTTCCGCACAACGCGCCAGATCAGCGCCTTTGGCCATGCCGAACAAAAAGCCCGATGCATATAGGTCGCCTGCGCCCGTAGCGTCGACGATCCGGGGGACATCGACAGCAGGAACTTCCACTCGCTCGCTCCCAGAAATCACTACCGAACCTTCAGCGGACCGGGTCAGCGCCACGACATCTGTGATGTCTGCGGCCCGTGCTGCCGCAGAGTCGAAATCTTCAGTCTCGAACAACGAACAAATCTCTGTCTCGTTGGCAAAAACCAGGTCCACCATGTCGCTGATGAGATCGAGCCACTCGTGGCGATGCCGATCTACGCAGAACGAATCGGAGAGCGTCAGCGAAACAAGTCGGCCCGCTTCTGAGGCCACATTCATGGTGTGGCGGATCGCGGCTTTAGCCACATCGACGTCCCACAAATACCCCTCGCAATAGGTGATCGCGGCAGAAGCAACCAGCTCAGCGTCGATGTCTGCCGGCTCAAGCAGGGTGCTCATCCCCAAGAACGTGTTCATGGTGCGCTCAGCGTCTGGTGTCACCTGAATGAGGCTGCGACCCGTCGGCGGCCCTGCATCCGCAAGCGGCACATCAAATCCAACCCCCGCAGCGCGTAAATCATGGGCAAACACCTCCCCGAGTTGATCGTTGCGCACTTTGCCTATGTGCGCGGCTGAGCCACCGAAACTCGCCACACCAGCCACGGTGTTGGCTGCCGAACCCCCCGAAATCTCAAGGGCTGGGGGCATCACCGCATACAACGACGTTGCCCGCTCCGCGTCGATCAGGGTCATCGCCCCCTTGGCCAGGCCGTGCGTTTCAATGAAACTGTCGTCGACCATGGCGATCACGTCGACGATGGCATTGCCAACACCGACAACATCGAGGCTCGGCTCCATGGTCACTCCTCGTACAGGCTGGTGCGAGTTGGCAAGACCTCCGAGTTTAGCCGATACAAAGGACCCCATGACCCAGCGCGATCCCCGACTTCCAACCCATGTCGTACCCAGCCGTTACCAACTCGAACTTGAACCCGACCTTGCCACTGCCACGTTCTTCGGCTCTGTCGTAATCGATGTGGAGATCCTTGAGGCAACCGACGAAATCATCTGCAACGCCGCCGAACTGGAAATCAAATCGGCGCAGGTCCAACTCAGCGACGGCAGCCGAATCACCCCCGACTATCACCTCGATGACAACACCGAGCGGCTACACCTCGCTCTCACGACCGACATCGCCGCAGGTCCGGCCCATATTGAGTTGACCTTCTCGGGGATCCTCAATGATCGCCTCCGAGGTTTCTACCGTTCCACCTACGTAGATGAAGGTGGAACTTCACACACCATCGCCACTACGCAGTTTCAATCGACCGACGCTCGCAGGGCCTTCCCGTGTTGGGACGAACCCGCATACAAAGCCACCTTCGCCACAACGCTGGTGGTTGATGCAGCTCATCTGGCGGTCTCCAACACTGGGGTGGTTCGCGAATCGTTGTCGGCTCCCAACAGGCGCCGAGTCGCCTTCGCGGAGACGATGCCCATGTCGACCTATCTCGTGGCCTTCGTCGTGGGCCCCTTGGAGTTCAGCGATCCCATTGATGTCGACGGCGTTGAGATTCGTGTCGTGCATCGGCCTGGAAGCGGCCACCTCACCGCCTACGCACTCGACGTAGCGGCTCATGCCCTGCGTTGGTTTTCGGACTACTACGCAATCCCGTACCCGTCGGACAAAGTCGACCTCGTGGCCATCCCCGACTTTGCTTTCGGAGCCATGGAGAACCTTGGCTGTGTCACCTTCCGCGAAGTGTTGCTGTTGATCGATCCGGATAACGCCACTCAGCCCGAACTGCAAACCGCAGCCGCTGTCATCAATCACGAACTCGCCCACATGTGGTTCGGCGATCTCGTGACCATGAAGTGGTGGGAGGGCATTTGGTTGAACGAAGCGTTCGCCACCTTCATGGAAACTGCCTGCAGCGACACCTACCGACCCGATTGGCAGGTGTGGACCACATTTTGTCGGGGACGTTCAGCCGCATTCGCCACCGACGCGCTCGAGTCCACCCGCCCCATCGAGTTTCCCGTGCTAACACCCTCCGAAGCTGAAGGAATGTTCGACATTCTCACTTACGAGAAGGGTGCCTCGGTGGTTCGAATGCTGGAGCAATATCTCGGCGTTGAACGATTCCGCGACGGTGTCCGCCACTATCTGTCAACGCATGCATACGCCAACACCGACACCAGTGACCTCTGGGACTCCCTGGAAACCACAAGCGGTGAACCAGTGCGGCGGATCATGGACGGCTGGATCTACCAAGGCGGATACCCGCTCGTCGAGTTGACCGAAACGGCACACGGCGTTGCGGTGTCGCAGCGTCCCTTTGTTCTTGACCCGGCTAGCGCATTTGATCCATCCGGATCAGACAACCGAACCTGGGCAGTGCCCCTAAGCATTCGCCAACACCACGGCGCTCGCGAAGACAGGAGCGAAAGATTCCTACTAGACGGGCCGGTGGCCACCCTGACCGGTCACTGTGTCGAAGACATTCTGACCGTCAATGCCGACTCATCTGGCTTCTTTCGAGTTCGTCCCACCCAAGGAGCAATCGCGGCCGCAATCTCGGGCGACCTCACGCCAAGCGAACGCCACGCGGTAGTCGACGACGCCTGGGCACTTACCGTTGCAGGAGAAATCAGCGCCCAATCCTTCGTTGAGACAGCCCTAGGATTTGTCGACGAAACCGACCTCACGGTCTGGCAAGCACTTGCCGGATCGCTCGGACACCTGAAACGACTGATCGACGACGAACCCAAGAGCGCCTCGCTCTACAACAAAAAGGTTGGCACGCTCGCAAACCGTGCCCTGGAACGAATCGGTGTCCAACCAAACGGCAGCGACACCGACCGGGTGCGCGAACTTCGTGCCACGCTCGTTGTGCTGCTCGGAGCGGTCGCCGATGACCCCGAGATCATCGCCGCCTCACCGCAGTTGCGTCACCACCGCGATGCCACTTTGGCCACTGCGGCACTGACTGTGGTCGCGCACCACGGCGGACGGTCCGAGTTCAACGAGATTCGCTCCGCTTCGAGACAGGCAACAGACCCCCAAACCGAACAGCGGAATCTGCGGGCGCTCGCAGATTTTCGCGACACGACACTGGTAGATGAACTGCTCAAAGCCATCAAATCCGAGCAAATAAGAACTCAAGACGGGCCTTATTTGATCCGTCGCGCGTTGACCAACCCAAGGGTCGGCGGCCACGTCTGGGCCTTCGTGGCCTCGCAATGGGACCTGCTCACAGAACGCTTCCCGAGCAATTCAGTGGCGCGAATGCTCGAAGGGATAGTGATGCTCGATACCAGCGAACATGTCGCGGCGGTAGCCGACTTCCTCGCCGCCCACCCTGTGCCGCAGGGAGCCAAACAAGTTGCCCAGCATCTGGAGCGTCAACGGATCAACGCGGCGTTCCGCTCCCGAGTACAGCAATCGGGCATCGGACTCAAGTTGCAGCGGTAAGCGTGTGGCCCAGGCGGTCCCGCTTGGTCTTGAGGTACCGCACATTTTCGGGGTTCGACTCGATCTCGATCGGGATCCGCTCGATGATCTTGAGGTTGTAATCCTCCAAACCATCAAGCTTCATCGGATTGTTGGTCATCAAGCGCATCGCGGTGATACCCAGATCAACCAAGATGCTCGCTCCCACACCGTAGGTACGAGAATCAATCGGGAGTCCCTGCGCCTCGTTGGCCTCGACGGTGTCCAGCCCCGCGTCTTGCAACGCGTAGGCGCGAATCTTGTGTCCGATGCCGATACCACGTCCTTCGTGACCCCGCAGATAGACGAGAACCCCGCGGCCTTCCTCAGTGATCTTTCCGAGCGCGGCACGAAGCTGTTGACCACAGTCGCAACGAAGCGACGACAAGATATCGCCGGTCAAGCATTCACTGTGCAAACGGACCAGTGGAGGTGCACCGCCCTCGACATCGCCCATCACGTAGGCGATGTGCTCCTCCCCATCGGCTACGGACCGGTAGGCGTGGGCTACGAAACTGCCATAGCTCGTCGGTACCCGAGCAGCAGCAAAATGTTCAACAGTCTTTGTGGTCTGAGTCATCACCCTGTGAGGAGCTTTCGAGCTTCGTCAACATCTTTTTTGAGCTGTATGGCCAGTTGGTCGATTCCCTCGAACTTACGCTCACTACGCAAGAAAACCACAAACGAGACAGCTACTTGAACGCCGTACAGGTCACCGTCGAAATCAATCAGGTGCGCTTCGAGCAGCGACCGCTCTGCGTGCTCATAGAACGTGGGCCGTCGACCGATGTTGATCGCGCAAGGATGGCGACTGCCGTCTGGGAGGTCACACCACCCGGCATACACCGCATCAGCGGGCCATGCCATCATCTTCGTCACCGGGATATTGGCCGTTGGAAAACCGATCAACTGTCCCCGACGATCACCTTCTTGTACCGTGCCGCGCACCTCGTAGGGCCGACCGAGCATCAACGCGGCACGCGCCACATCGCCACCCGCCAAAGCCCGGCGGATCTTGGTGGACGAAACCGGTTCTCGAGCCTCGTCACTGTGTTGGATCAACTCCAGGGCGTGCACCTCGAAGCCCCATTCCTCACCGATTTTCCGTAGAGCATCCACGTTGCCGCTGCGACCCCGACCGAAGTGGAAGTCCTCGCCCACAACGATCGCCTTGGCGTGAAGGGCTTCAACGAAAACCTGTTCAACGAAAACATCTGGATGGGTACCGGCTCGTTCGGCATCGAAATGGACCACGTAGGCGTAGTCGATTCCCTGAGCGTCGATCAGTTCCAGCTTCTGCTCGAGCGTCGTCAGCAAGCGAGGGGCGCTGCGAGGCCGCACCACATGCGCCGGATGGTTGTCGAAAGTAACCACCGCTGAGGCAACGCCGAGCCGGTCCGCGACCACCCGAACCATGCGAAACACCTCTTGGTGCCCTACATGCACACCGTCGAAGACACCGATTGTGGACGCGACAGAGATCGCCGCGGGCAATTGATCGTCTTTGTCATGAAGGATTTTCATAGGACTGTTCACAGAGCGGACCCCCAACGGTACAGGGGTTAGGGCGTGCGCGGCGCAGCGGCCTCGGAGATCACAACCATCGGTTTGGCGCGTCCTCGGCTCGGTCCGTACACGGCTAGAAGCTCGCCGGCAGGATCCACCACAGCCCATGGACCTTCGTCTTGCTCAGCGACCATGAGCACATTCCGTTCAAGTACCTGCCCATAGCTGACACGAACTGCTAGTTCGTCGCTGACCACACACACAGTGAGATGCGAGACAGCGTCAAAGAGGGGCCACAAAACCGGTGAGTCAATACTGCTGGCCTGATCAATGGTGAACCCACCCACCGCTACCCGCCGTAGCGAGCGCAGATGAGCACCTCCCCCCAAAGCGGTACCGAGATCCGCAGCCAGTGACCTGATGTAGGTGCCAGACGAACACTCAACTGCGCAGCGCCACACCCCAGACTCGCCCGCGACCGGCTCGAGTTCGTAGCGATACACCGTGACCGAACGAGGAAGACGTTCGATTTCTTTACCTTGACGAGCAAGTTCATAGAGCCGCTTCCCGTCAACCTTGACCGCCGAGACCATCGGCGGAATCTGCATGATCGGGCCAACGAAGCTCAACGCCGCAGTGCGCACCTGATCGTCGGTCACTGCGGACATGTCGTGAGTCGCGCTGATCTCGCCATCGACGTCAAGCGTGGAGGTCTCAACACCCAAGACGATTTCTCCCACGTAAGACTTCGGCAGCTCAGTCAAGAAACGCAACAAACGCGTCGCTTTACCCACCCCGAGCACCAAAACCCCAGTAGCAGCAGGGTCAAGCGTCCCCGAATGACCGATCTTGCGAGTTCCCAACACACCGCGACATTTGGCAACGACGTCATGGCTCGTCCAGGTGGCCGGTTTGTCGATTACCGCAACACCATGAGGCCTCAATGCCCTACTGGACGCAGGGTCGGCGTCGTCAGCAGCGTGATCTGGGCTAGGAGCCATCGCTTTGCCCGCCGCTGCACCCATCGTTCGACGTGTAGTCGACGCTTCGATCATCGCGCAGAATGCCTTCGATGCGTTCCGCTGAGCGCACAACGGTATCCGGCCTGAACTCAAGGAGGGGGGTGTGGCGCAAACGGGCTTGGGATCCCACTGCCTTGCGCAGCCCGCCTGAGTATTCATCAAACGCTTCGGCCGCGGCGGGTTCGTTGTCGCCATCAAGGGTGGTGAACCAAACTACCGCTCGGTACAGAGCCCGATCGACATCCACCGAGGTGATCGAAACCAGATCGAGACGTTCATCGTCAATCGACTCAAGTTCGGAGGCCACGATTCGACGAATCAACTCGCCGACTCGGCCGGTCCGGGTAACGGCAGCGGGACTAGGCGATGCCCGACGACGACCCCGGACCCCCCTGCGCCTGCTAGCCATCGGTCTAGCTATCGAGGGTGCGCTCGATTTGGCGATTATCAAACGTCTCGATGATGTCGCCTTGCTTCAGGTCCTGGAAGTTCGACAAACCGATGCCGCACTCGTAGCCAGCGGCTACCTCACGGGCATCCTCGGTAAACCGTTTCAACGAGCTGACCTCTCCCTTCCAAATGATCGTGCCCTCACGCAAGAACCGAACCGCCGAACCGCGGGTAATGACCCCGTTCTGAACGAAGCAACCAGCGACCGCACCGACCCTTGGTACACGGAAAATCTCCCGGACTTCGGCTTCGCCGGTGACTACCTCCTCGAACTCCGGGGCCAACAGGCCGACCATGGCGGCTTCGATGTCTTCGAGGAGCTTGTAGATGATCTCATAGGACCGAACTTCCACCTTCTCCAACTCAGCCAGCTCACGAGCTTTGCGATCGGGACGGACGTTGAATCCGAGAATTGTGGCGTTGGAAGCCGCGGCCAGCGCTATGTCGTTTTCGGTTATGCCTCCAACCCCACGATGCACGAACCGGATCTTGACTTCGTCGCGCTCAAGCTTTCTCAGCGACTCTGTCACCGCTTCGAGCGAACCATTTACATCTGCTTTAACGACCATATTGAGGGTGGCCGCTTCGCCTCGCTGAATCTGCGTGAAGATGTCCTCAAGCCGAGCGCCACCAGAAAGCGCGTGGGCCTCCCGACCCAGACTCGACTGCCGCTGCCAATGTTCGCGAGTGCTAGCAACACGACTGGCCACCTTCTCGCTGGCGGCAACAACGAAAACGTCGCCCGCGCCGGCGACATCAGAAAGCCCAAGGACCTGCACCGGCGTAGACGGGCCCGCCTCCAATACATTCTCGCCGTGATCGTCGAGGAGCGCCCGGACCCGACCCCAGGCTGCGCCGGCGACCATTGGGTCACCAACCCTCAACGTGCCCCGCTGTACCAAGACGCTGGCCACGGGTCCGCGGCCAATATCCAGATTCGCTTCGAGGACCACACCGGTAGCTCGACCGTCGGGGTCGCCGCGAAAATCCTCAACTTCAGCCAACAACAGCAGATGGTCAAGTAACTCTTCAATGCCCAGGTTTTGCAGAGCGGAGATCTCCTGGAAAATCGTCTCACCACCCCAAGCCTCGGGAACCAACCCGTGCTCGGCAACGCCGGCGATGGCTTTTTGCGGGTCGGCGTTGTTTCGATCAATTTTGTTGACCGCCACCAAGATCGGCACCTCAGCGGCCTTGGCGTGGTTGATCGCCTCAATGGTTTGCGGCATCACTCCGTCGTCGGCCGCAACCATCAATATGACGATGTCAGTGGAGTTGGCACCCCGAGCCCGCATAGCAGTAAACGCCTCATGGCCAGGGGTGTCGATGAAGGTAAGGCGTTTCCCGTCACGTTCGACTTGGTAAGCGCCGATGTGCTGGGTGATGCCCCCTGCTTCTCCGTCGACCACGTTGGCGTTGCGGATGCGATCAAGCAGCAAGGTCTTACCGTGATCGACATGACCCATCACGGTGACGACCGGCGGCCGAGAAGGCGCATCGGATCCATCCGCCTCCTCTATGTCGAGCAGTTTTTGCAGCTCGACCTCCTGCTCCTCGCCCGGGTCAACCAGACGGATCTCCGCACCAATATCTTCGGCAAACAGCTCGATCATGTCATCGGACAGCGAATGAGTGGCTGTAAGCATCTCGCCGGCTTGCAAGAGGAAATGAACGACATCGGCAGCGGTGCGATTCAGCTTGGGACCGAGGTCTTGCGCGGTGCAAGCCCGCTCAATGACGACCTCGCCTTCTGGCACTGGAGCATCCTCAGGCGTGTAAAACGGTACGTCCATTGGTTGGAGCTCTTCGCGGCTACGACGGCGACGACCCTTGCGACGCGGTGGACGCCGACCTTGGTTCGGTCCTCCACGCCCACCAGGACCCCCACGCCCACCGGGGCCGCCGGGAACCGCACCAGCACCCGGCACTGACTGACGGGGACCACTGGGACCGCGACCGGCTGGCGAACCGCCAGGCCTTGGGCTCCGCGGTGATGTCGGCACGCCGCTTGGCGAACGACTTCCTGCGGGCGGGCCACCGAGACGACGGCCACCCTCTGACGGACGTCCGCTAGGTGGAGGCGGAATCGAGCGACCAGTCGACGAACGGGGCGGAGGTGGGATTGGCTTGCCGCTACTGGAAGCCGGAGGTCCGCCCTTGGTTGGCCGGTTGGGGTCTGCTACTAGCTTCTTGACGACCTTTTTAACGACCTTGCGCACCACCGGGGCACCTACTGGAGGCGAGCTAGTTGGCAAGTCGTCGCCACGCTTGGGAGGTGCGGCACTGCCACTTGAGGAGATGACTCGTCTGGGGGCTCCTGCAGACGGAGGCGAGCCCATGGGTTTGTCCTGTTCGGCTGCTGAATCAGGATCTGCCGCCGGCGCGGCTACAGAAGCGCTTGTTGGCGTACTTCCTTTAAGCGCAGCCTGTTTGACCGTTGCGCCTTTGGGCGCAGAAGCTTCGGTGTCGGACTCAACGACTTCAGCAGCGGCACGATCACCGGCGGTGCCAGCAGCCGCGCCACCCACTGCAGCTTCAGCAGTTGCGGCGGCATCAGCGACAGCACTATCACCGGTAGCCACATCAACCTCAGCATCCGCAGCAGTTTCAACAGCCGATTCTTGGCGCTTGGCAGCCTTCTTGGCGGCGGTCTTCTTTGCGGCAGCTTTCTTGGTAGCGGCCTTCTTGGTCGTCTTCGGCTCTTGCTCGGGAGGCTGTTCTTGACGAATCAGACCTTCCCTCTGAGCCTTGCGGCGCACCCGGTCCGCTTGCGCGTCAACAATGCTTGAGGAGTGGCTCTTTACACCAATCCCCAATGCCTCGGTCAATTCAAGGGTCTCCTTGTTGGTGAGTCCTAGCTCCCGAGCGAGTTCGTATACACGAATCTTTGATGGCACGTTTTGGCGAATATCCTTGAGGTCAGTTATCGAGTTCAGCGGCGCAGTTGCGCCACAAGTCGTGGAGTTAGTTGCTCTCGTGCGGGCACGCGAACGGTCCGAAGAGGCACGACTCCTTGAGCCTAGCGATCTCCTCGGGGTTCGCGTCTGCTGATGCCGATCACCTGACAGCTCAGTTCGGGGTGGCCTCAGGCGCTTCGGGGGCAGCTTCATCTGTCGCTGCCGCGGCGGCAGCTTCGGCCCAGGCGTCGGCAGAAACCACCTCACCACCATCGGCCGGCTGCCAGACCTGCTCGCCGCTCACGGGATGAATCACCCATTCACCCTCCGCCCACTCAACATCTCCGTAAGCTTCTTCCTCGGCAAGCTGCGACTCAGATTTGATGTTGATCCCCCAACCAGTAAGGCGCGACGCCAAACGGGCGTTTTGCCCTTCTTTGCCGATCGCCAGCGACAGCTGATAATCAGGAACGATCACTTCACAGTCGCCGGTGCCCTCGTCTGGTCTCACCTCTTTGACCTTGGCAGGCGAAAGAGCCTTCATTACGAACTCTTCGAGATCCTCCGAGTAGGGCACGATGTCGATCTTCTCGCCGCGCAACTCGTTGACAACCTGGCGTACACGGGCACCGCGGGCGCCGACACAGGCGCCTACCGGGTCAACGTTGTTGTCGTTGGACCAGACGGCGATCTTGGTGCGGTGACCTGGCTCGCGGGCACAGGCCCTAATCTCGACAACCCCGTCGGCGATCTCGGGAACCTCGAGTTCGAATAGGCGCTTGATCAGACCTGGATGGGTACGACTAACCACGATCTGCGGTCCTTTGGCCGTATTTCGGACCTCAACGATGTAGGCCTTGACCCGGGTGTTGGAGTCAGGACGTTCGTAAGGGACTTGTTCAGCTTGGGGCAACAGAGCTTCGACCTTGCCGAGATCCAACAACGTGTAGCGCGCATCGGTCTGCTGGATCATCCCGGTGACAATGTCTCCTTCTCGACCCGCGTATTCCTCATACTTCAACTCGCGTTCGGCTTCGCGAATCCGCTGGGTAATGACCTGGCGGGCAGCCTGCGCGGCGATACGTCCGAAGTCGTCGGGAGTAACATCAAACTCTTCGCCAACGGGTTCACCTTCTTCGTCAAGATCCTGAGCAAATACGCGAAAGTCCATGGTTTCAGGGTCGATCGTGACCCACGCATATTCGTGAGCGCCTGGAATCCGCTTGTAGGCAGATTCCAGCGCGTCAGCCAATGCCGCGAATAGTGCGTCAACGGAAATCCCGCGCTCTGCAGCGAGCGCCTGGAGAGCTTCCATCATATCGGCGTTCATGTTGCGGGGACCTCCCTGGTTGGAGACGAGCCGTCGCGGCTCGAATTCGGTAAACCGTCGGAACGCCCGCTACCGGGCTTGGGTGTAGGTCCCCAAACAAACACGGTGCGAGCTTTCGATACTTCCTCGTAGCGCAGGCGACACTGACCTTCATCTGTCTGCAAGTCGAACCCACCGTCGTCAGCGCTCAAAAGGGTGCCTTTGAGACGACGAGCACCATCAAGGGTCGGCATCGTCTTGATTTTTATGTTCTCGCCAACGGCACAACGGAAGTGATTCGGTGTGCGTAGTGATCGTTCGAGGCCAGGACTCGAAACCTCAAGCGTGTAACGACCTGGTATCGGGTCCGCTTCGTCAAGCCGTCTGCTCACTGCTCGACTGATGCGTTTTATGTCGTCAATGCCAATTCCGCCCTCAACATCCACAAGCACCCGCAAGACACCACCGTTGTGTTCCACGTCGTAGAGGTCCACTGCTTCGGCCTCAACGATTGGCATCACGATTTCTCGCACTCGGTCGACGATCACCATTTCTGGACCTCCTCTCGTGTGCGTAGTTTTCAGTATCTAAAACTCGATCTCCAAGAAAAGAAAAACGTGGCCCTAAGGCCACGCCTCATCCAAACGGGACATCGAACGTAGCCTTCAGTCTAACATTTTTCCGTCTTATCGCGTCGCTTTTGGGTCGCTCGGTTTGGACGCACGCCGGATATTGGCAATGGTCACTTTGGCGTTGTTGGCATCGTCGCCGCGCTGAACGAGATTTCGGTCGCGATCTTGTGCCGCGGCCCGACGTGCGGCGGATCGTGTGGACGATGCACGGGCAAGAGCTGCTTGCGCTCCGTGGGTGTGGATGTATTCAGCCCATTCGATCAGCGTGCCGACCATCTCATCTTCGGGAACAACCATCACGTTCTGTCCCTTGACGAATAGGTGGCCCCTCTTGTTGCCCGCAGCGATCCCCAGATCGGCATCTCGGGCCTCCCCCGGTCCGTTTACCACGCATCCCATGACCGCTACCTGTAGCGGAATCTTCTTTTCCCCGAAAGCCTTCATCGCTTCTTGCGCGATCGCGAAGACATCGACTTCGGCTCGACCGCAACTCGGGCAGGCGATCAGGTCAACGTTTTTTCGCTCCCGCAGTCCTAATGTCTCCAGCAGTTGACGTCCCGCTTTAGCTTCCTCGACCGGATCTGCGGTCAACGAGTAGCGGATCGTGTCGCCGATTCCCTCAGCAAGCAAGGTTGCCATACCTGCAGTCGCTTTTAGCGTGCCGATCGGTGGTGGCCCAGCCTCGGTGACACCCAAATGCAGCGGATAGTCGGTGAGGGCCGCCAGCTGGCGGTACGCCTCGATCATCAGCGGAACGCTTGAGGCCTTGACCGAAATCTTTATCAAGTCAAAGCCAACCTCTTCCAAGTAAGCGATTTCTTGTTGAGCGGACTCGACCATCGCCTCGGGGGTGACCTTGTTTCCGTATTTGGCGTACAGATCGGGATGCAAAGACCCACCGTTGACACCAATTCGTATGGGCACCTTGCGATCCAGAGCCTCGCTGGCGACCAGCTTGATTTGTTTGGGGTTGCGAATATTGCCCGGGTTGAGTCGTAAGCAATGCACACCAGCTTCGAGCGCTTCGAGGGCTCGGAGGTATTGGTGATGTATGTCGGCCACGATAGGCACCGGCGAGCGCGGCACAATCCGGGCTAAACCTTCGGCTGCGGCCGGTTCATTGCAGGTGCAGCGGACAATATCCGCGCCAGCTGCAGCCAGCGCGTAGATCTGCTGGAGCGTGGCTTCATGGTCCGCCGTCTTGGTAACCGTCATCGACTGCACAGTGATGGGCGCTCCCCCGCCGACTGCGACATCGCCAACTATGATCTGGCGCGTGTCACGACGGGGAAAGCTCTGGTTGAACTCCACAACCTAAAAACCTACCGGTTAGACGCAGCTATCACGGCTCCGGCTACGCCCGGCAACAACAAAGCCGGTTAGACGCAGCTATCACGGCTCCGGCTACGCCCGGCAACAACAAAGCCGGTTGGACGCAGCTATCACGGCTCCGGCTACGCCCGGCAACAACAAAGCCGGTTGGACGCAGCTATCACGGCTCCGGCTACGCCCGGCAACAACAAAGCCGGTTGGACGCAGCTATCACGGCTCCGGCTACGCCCGGCAACAACAAAGCCGGTTGGACGCAGCTATCACGGCTCCGGCTACGCCCGGCAACAACAAAGCCGGTTGGACGCAGCTATCACGGCTCCGGCTACGCCCGGCAACAACAAAGCCGGTTGGACGCAGCTATCACGGCTCCGGCTACGCCCGGCAACAACAAAGCCGGTTGGACGCAGCTATCACGGCTCCGGCTACGCCCGGCAACAACAAAGCCGGTTGGACGCAGCTATCACGGCTCCGGCTACGCCCGGCAACAACAAAGCGACTTTGGAACCTACGCCATCGTGGTCCACACTTGCAGGATGGCGACGACCGAACCAGCACCACGTCACATGAAGCTTGGCGATGTGGTCAACGATCAATTCCTCGCCGAACCTCGGCCGCTGTCGGGGATCCGGGTGCTGGCCGCAGAGCAAATGGCGGCGCTTCCTTTCGCCACTCAACTACTGGCGAGACTCGGCGCCGAGGTCGTAAAGGTTGAGCATCCCGTCACCGGCGAAAGCGGCCGTGGGTCGAAACCCGCTATCAAAGACCCTGACGGTTTAGACGTGGGCGCTACGTTTCTTCGCAACAACTTCAACAAGCGCAGCGTAGCTATCGACCTCAAATCACCCGAAGGCGTCGAGTTGTTTCTCAAGCTCGCACCAAAATTCGATGTCGTCTGCGAGAACTTCAAGGCCGGAACGGCCAATCGCCTCGGCATCGGCTACGAAGACGTGTCCAGGGGCCACCCGGAGGTCGTCTATCTGTCAGTGTCAGGATTCGGAAACGATCCGGCCTCTCCCTACCTGAATCGCCCCGCCTATGCCTCGGTGGTCGAAGGAATGTCCGGGATCTACGAATACAAACGGCACCCGGGAAAGCGCCCGGCCGCAAATCCAGTCGGAGCACTCGGAGACATCAGCAGCGCGCTGTTTGGTGTAATCGGGATTTTGGCTGCCTTACGCCACCGCGACACCACCGGGCGAGGACAGTACATAGACATAGCCATGCTCGACGCCACCATGGCCATGACCGACATAGTCGCCAATTTCTATTCGATGGGTATTCCCGATGAAGCTGCCAGTGGGGTGGGGATAGTCGAAACCTTCGAGGCCGAGGAAGGGCACTTCGTCCTGCAGATTGTGCGTGAACACCAATTTGAAAAAGTCGCTGAAATCACTGGAAACGAACAGTGGTGCACTGATGAACGATTAGCTAGCCGCGCCGGATGGCAAGAACACTTCGAGACAGTCCTGCGCCCTGGAATCGAACGTTGGGCCTCGGACAAATCCCACCGAGAAGCAGTAGCCATCCTCTCGCGTGCGGGGATAGCTGCCGGCGAGTCCAACTCAAGCCGCGAAATCGTCGAAGACGAGCACGTCCGGGTTCGCCATATGCTCATCGAGATGCCAAACCAAGATGGCGATCCAGTACTAGTGCCGGGCAACCCGATCAAGATGTCACGCACCCCCGAAGGCCCCGAAACCAGGGTCCCGTGGTTAGGCGAGCACACTGGCGAAGTGCTCACCTGCGAACTTGACATCAGCGCTGCCGAACTCAGTGACCTGCGAACCCGCGGGATCATCAGATGAGACAGCGACCCTGATAGGCCACGCGGACCAACCGCGCCATAAGATCACACCGACCACAGAGTAACGAAGGAGGCAACTGCGAATCAGCGGCACAGAAGCCGCCAATCTGCAGCAACGCAAATGGACTTTGAGTTCACCCCTGAACAAAAGGCCTTCGCCGCCGAAGTGACCGAATTTCTTGACGCCAACGACGACCCGGAGGTCTTCGACGTAAGCCGTGAGAACATGGCACAAATCGTTGATACGCCGAAACGCCGAGCATTCATGAAAAAGCTCGGACGCAAAGGCTGGCTGGGAATCACCTGGCCCGAAGAATACGGCGGATCCGAGGGCGAAGGCGTCTACGAGTACATCCTCAACGAACAACTCGCTAGCCGCGGTGGACCCCAAATTGGCAAAGGCGTCGGCATCATCGGGAAGACCCTGATAGCCCACGGCTCAGATCGTCTAAAGCAGGAGTTCCTGCCCCAAATTCTCGAGAACGACGTTGAATTCGCGGTCGGTTATTCGGAACCCGACGCGGGTTCCGACGCTGCGGCCATGAGACTCAAGGCCGAACGAATCACCAGCGACGCAGGAGAAAACGGCTGGTTGCTCAACGGTCAAAAAACTTGGACGACATCTGCACACTTCGCAGAGTGGTACTGGGTAGGCGCCCGTACCGATCCAGACAACAAGCACATGGGGATCACCTTGATGCTCGTGCCGCTCGACCAAGAGGGGATCAGCATCACCGCCATTCACACAATGGGGGACGAGCGCACCAACGAAGTGTGGTTCGATGACGTTTTTGTAAGCGATGACTATGTCGTGGGCCAGGTCAACTATGGCTTCCGCTACATCAGCCAGGCCCTCGATCTAGAACGCTTCACCCTGTTCACGATGTCGCCGATCCTGCAGCGGCTTGAAGTTCTCACCGACTACGTGAAGACCGCCGAACGCGACGGTGAGCCGTTGTGTAACGACCCCCGGGTTCGCGCGCAGTTGGCCCAGCTTCACACCGACGCCGAAGTGGCGCGGGTAATGGGGCTGAAGTTCGTGGCCGAAGCGGTCAAGGTTGAGCACAGCGTGCGCGCCGGTAAGGAGGGCTTCCAGCCTCCAACTGTGGAAGCCTCGGAGTACAAACTCTTCGCCACCGAACTGTCGAGACGTTTGGCGGATGCCGCCATGGATATATCTGGACCTGGGTCACAACTCAGGATCAAGACTCACGACGCGCCGATGGAGGGACGCTCCGAGTCGACTTACCGCTACACCGTGATTGACACCATCGGTGGTGGTTCCTCGGAAATCCAGAAAAACATCATCGCTCGCCGCGGCCTTGGTCTCCCCAAGAACTTCTGAAATGCCCCCAGACCCTGATATGGCAGCGTGGTGACCACCCTCGGAGCACTCGAAGATGTGCGCGTCCTTGACTTCGCGTCGGTCGGACCCGGAGCGCGCGCCTCGCGCATCCTTTCCGATTATGGTGCCGAGGTCATAAAACTCGGCCCGGTCGCAAGCAAACAATCAACCCAGATCGTGCCTCCCCACTACGCTTACTCGGGGCACCGTCTGATGAAACGTGCTCTACTCGATTTGAAGTCGGTCGAGGGCCGCGAGGCTTTCTTGGCATTGGCTGAGGGGGCCGATGTAGTGCTGGAGAGCTTTCGTCCCGGTGTGGTCGATCGGCTCGGCATCGGCTACGAGGCTGTCAGGAACGTCAACTACAAAATCGTCTACTGCTCAACCAGTGGCTTTGGTCAAAGCGGTCCCCGCAGCAGTTGGGCCGGGCACGACATCAACTATCTGGCCCTGTCCGGCTACCTGGACTGCACCGGGCGCCGCGAAGATGGATCACCACCGCTCCCCGGTGCCACCGTGGCCGACATCGCCGCAGGGGGGATGCACGCGGTGATGGCGATCATGGCCGCATTGTTGCGGCGCACCAAGACCCATGTGGGCGAATACCTCGACGTGTCCATAGCCGATGGCGCATTCGGACTCATGTCTTTGTATGCCGACGAGTACCTCGCCACCGGCACCGAACCCGGCCCGGGTCACTACATCCTCACTGGACGCTACGCCTGTTACGACATCTACACCTGCGGTGATGGCCGTCATCTGTCAATAGGTGCAATCGAGCCCCAGTTTTGGCGCAATCTGTGCACGCAACTCGGCCTTGAGCATTACGCCGACAGCCAGACCGACGACGACCGTCAGGACGAAATCCGCGCCGCCATTTCCGAAGTTCTAGCCACCAAGACCCGGGATCATTGGGCAGCCCAGCTGGGCCCGGCCGACTGTTGCGTGGCCGCGGTCAACACTGTGGCCGAGGCAACCTCAGATGAGCAGTACCGTGCGCGGGGTCTCGTCGTCGAAGCCGAACATGTTAGCGAGGGCAGATTCCGCCAGACCGGTCCGGTGTGGGCCGGCACCACCCAAGTTGACGGCGCGTACCCGCTGCGAGACAGCGGTGTGACCGACACAGCCGAATTGCTGGCCACCGCTGGCTACGCCGACACACTTATATCCGAACTCATCAGCAAAGGAGCAATCGCGTGACTGAACCCGCCGCCACAGGACTGCCTGAACAGATTCGCGCTCTGATAGGGAAGGCTCAGTACCTTGAGACCGCGACTTTTCCGGTCGAGCGGAGCTACTCGTACAACACCTTGTCAGCCACCGAAAATGGCAATCCCCTCTACTGGGATACCGAAGTTGCGAACCAATTGACGGACGGGATGACCATGCCTGTCTCGACGCTCTCGCTTTGGATGCGGCCACATCGTTGGGAACCCGGTGCCGCACAGGAGCAGGTAGCACTGAAAACTCACTTCGACCTCAAAGCACAACTCGATCTGCCCGAAGCAATCATGAGCGACAACACCCTGATTCTTCACGAACCAGTTCGACCTGGAGACGTGATCAGCCACCATCAGGTGCTTCGCTCTATCAGCGATATCAAGACCACCAAGCTGGGTACCGGGCGGTTTTGGGTGATCGACGTGGAATACCACAATCAAGACGGAGAACTTGTCGGCATCGAGTCGTACACCGGTTTCGGCTACAAGCGTTCCAATGAGGTGAACTGATGAGCCAGCACACCAGCGCAGCCACAAACAACACAGGGACAGACAGCATCTCACTCGATCAAGCGTCAGCCGGGACCGTGCTCCCAACCCTTGGGTACGACGTCAGCGCAACCACCGTGGTACTGGGTGCCCTAGCAAGCCGCGACTGGCGGCCCATGCATCACGACTACAAGTTCGCCACCGAACGCAACGGCACACCCGACATATTCCTCAACACCCCAAACCTGGCCGCCTGGTTCGAGCGTTTCATCACTGATTGGACCGGCCCCCGAGGCCGTATCGGTCGAATGACCTTCCGTATGCGCGATTCGGTGTACCCAGACGACCACATGGTCTTCGCCGGAACAGTGAGCGGCACCGAAATTGACGAATCTGGCTGCGGATGGGCCGGCATTGACATCTCAGTGACTGTTGGCGATCGGCTGTGCTGTAGATGCACGGCCCGAGTGGCACTTCCCACCGACAGAACCGACAACCCTTGGGCACGAAAAAGTGAAGATTGGAAACCCTGATGCTGGACCTTGACTTCACAGAAGAGCAAGAGATGTTGCGCGAGATGGTGCGCGGCGTCTGTGCACAGCTGTCACCGATCGACACGGTGCGTGAACTCGAAGACGACGCCACCGGCGTTGCCCGCGAGTTGTGGGAGCAATTCGGCGAATTAGGAATCTGCGGCCTGATGCTGCCCGAGGAGTACGGCGGGTCAGCCATGAGTTTGCTGGAAGGTGTGGTGCTCTACGAGGAACTGGGCCGTTCACTGGCACCAGTCCCCCATTTTGTCAGCTGCGTGTTGTCCGCCGGGGCGATTCTCGAGTCGGGAAACGGCGAGCAACACGCTTCGCTCTTGACCGGCATCGCCACAGGCGAAACGATCATCACGTCAGCATGGCTCGAGCCTGATGGCGGTTACTCACCCAAAGGTGTGCAACTCAGCGCCGCCGTCGACGGCAGCGAATTCGTGCTCAACGGTTCCAAAATGCACGTCTACTTCGCCAGCGCTGCCGATCAGTTGCTGGTGCTGGCCCGCACCGGCACCGCCGATACCGAGGTCGACCTGTTCCTGGTCCCCACCGATACCGAAGGCTTGACTCTCGACCAGCGGATGTCGATCTCATCGGACACCCAATACCGAGTCGACTTCAACGATGTTCGGATCCCCGCAGCAAACCGACTAGGTGACGCCGGTAGCGGATGGGCCACATGGGACACGGTAATGCACCAAGCGGTGATCTTGGCTTCCGCTCAGGCTATGGGCGGCGCAGACTATGCGCTTAACACCACCGCGCAGTACGCCAAGGACCGCGAACAGTTCGGCAAAGCCCTAGCCGAGTTCCAAGCCATCTCGCACTACCTTGCCGACGCCAAAACCGAACTCGACGGAGGCAAGATTCTCGTCTACGAAGCTGCCTGGGCCCAATCTGTCGGGCATGACATCTCCCGGCTCGCGCCAATGGCCAAGCTGTTCAGCAACAAGGTATACCGCGACATCACAGCCATGGCCCAGCAGATCTTCGGTGGAGTCGGATTCACCCTCGAATACGACATCCAGCTCTACTTCCGCCGAGCCAAACAACTCCAGCTGAGTTGGTGGGACAAACAAACCTGCGAGGAACGCGTAGCCAACTCAATCCTGGGTTAGCAGCACCTGTATCTTGAGCCCTCAATCAGGAAGGCGGCTCAGCATCTTCGACGATGACGGTGTCCGAACCTGAGCGGCCGAACACCTCTGGGGCGTAGATCTCCTCGGCTTTGGCGGGGGGTACCACGAAGGTTCCGGGAGTGGTTGCCCGGGCGACGTAGCTGTATTCGTGGGTACCGGCCCACAGATAAGACGAAAATGCCTCGGTCCGGTCGTCGCGCAGGTTCTGGTGCTCATACCAAGTCCACCGCCACCAATAATCAGCGGCGTCGGTTCGGGGCGCCTCGATCTCGCCGGTCACGGCCAACGCGGGGTTGAGGGCTTCGAAGCCTGCGGGCAGCGGATCAACCAAAACCATGTTGGTGCGGCGGCTGTCGTTGACCATGGTCAGCTTGACTCGCACCTCGGCTCCAGCCACGACATGGACGGCACCCTCGGAATCGACCCAGACATCGCTGGGATCGTCGACTGCCTCATAACTGCGCTGCACCACAAAGCCACGGTCAAGTGGGTCCAGATCAAGGTCGTCGGGTGCGTAGCGAAGCCCAAGGCGGTAGTAGAGACGGCCACTGCCGTCATTTTGAACGGTCAGATCGGCGTTGCCCGCCTCGATCAGGTTGTCCATCGGAACCAGAGTGGAGGCACGGTCGGTGCTCCGGCCCGAGAATTCGTGTTCCGCCACGTATTGGTCACCAAGCCAGACACGGGCGACGAAGTCCGGATCAACCGCTTCGAAAGTCTCGAAGTATCTGTTGAGGGCGAGCAGGATGAACGAGTTCTCCTGGACATTGTTCCAACGACCTTTCACCTGGTTCGCCAACAGCCCGGCCACGACCTTGGGTATCAGGTCTGAATCCGGGGCCATGGTGACCAAAGCGTCGAGCACGATGCCATCTGTTCGGCGATCGGAAGCCAGGATCAAGTAGGCGTCTTCGCCGTAATCGGTGACGAACGTGGCCGCTTGTGCCGTCTCGGTGACTCGATTGTTGAAGACACGCTCCATGTCGGCTTCGATGTCGGCATCTCCAACCACGGGCCATATCCAAGCCAACGCGTCCATCTCAAGATCCGCACCCCGACGGTTCCAGAGGTCACGAGCCGAGCTTGGGTCCCGGTCACCGTCGAGGGCACGCACATGCAGTGCGTATGCCAACAGCATGTCTTTAGATTTTCTGCTGTATTCAGATGGGATCCGGTCTTCGATGTCGCGCAAGTAGCCGCGACCGTTGTCCATCACTTCAGCGGAGACGGTGAAGCCAGCGCTTTGGGCTGTCACGAGCGCGTGCATCGCCTGGATCGACGGGTAAGGGTACGAAATACCTTTTCGCGCCCACCACCCGAAACCACCATCACCGTGTTGCAGAGCCGCCAACTCTGTTATGTCGCTACGCACAATGGCGTCAAGTTCCGCTGGTGTAGGCAATCCTTCAGCTTCGAATGCTCCTAGTACGTCTCGCAACGCAGAGATGGCGAGGATGCGACTGGCGTAGGCATCTGAACTCGCGTAGCGATATTCCGAGAGGTACAAAACCGCGTCAGTCAAGGCCTGGAGTGCGGTTGAGGAGGTATTGACTTCGAGTCCTCCGAACTGGGAGAACACATCTTGAGGTTCAGTAAGCGAATAGCTCACCACACCAGAGTCCAGCACCCCGTAGGTAGCGAACGCCTCGCTAGTAGCCGGGGTGTAGACGGGCAAGGAAACCTCTTGAGCATCAGCGTTGTCACCCGACACGGCTGCGACGCGGAAGCGAGCGGTGCCAACAGAGCTTGTGGAGGCGCCGAAGCGAACCTCTACCCGGTCATTGGCCGGTACCGTTATCCGCCGCCCAGCTGACCCTTCCAGGTTCAGGTTGGCGCTCTGTACCACCACGTCAACCTCCGCGGGCGAATCGGTCTGGTTCTGCACTACGATCGGCAGTTCGAAACGGTCGCCGAAGTTCAAGAACCTGGGCGCGGACGGCCGAACCTGCAACGGCAGACTTGCGGTGATCGAAGACTCCGTTGAACCGAAGCGTTCGGCACCATCGACCGCGACAGCCATCACTCGGTAGCGGGTGAGGTTGTCGGGCAGTTCGAACTCGACGGTGGCAACACCATCGGCATCGGTTGCAACTTCAGGGTCGAACAAAGCCAGCGCGTCAAGGTTCTTGCGCACCTCGACCTGAAGTCCCTGCGCACTGAGGCTGGTGCGTCGAGCTGAATCCGCAGTGTCAAAATCAGCTGCCGCGGACTCCTCGGTCATATCGTCGTCTTCATCGAAGGACTCCGCCATCACAGCGGCGGCGGCGGTGCTGGTGACCACCCCGTCGCCGCCGATGGCATCAAGCAACTCCTGCGGATTCTCAAGCAGAATGCTGCCTCGTGCCCGCTCCGCACTCAGATACGTGCCCAACGACCGATAGAAGACCTCGAGGGGGTCAACGAGTTCGTAGCCCGAGAGAGCCAACACAGCCTCGTCAACCACGACCAACAACACATCTGCATTGTCGACCGGATCGCCATCGGCATCGTTCACTTGCACGGTGACGCTGGTCGCAGCCCCCGGTTTCACGCTTGACGCCGCCGGGGTGACCTTGACGTCGAGGGTTCGTTGCGCGGGCGGCACACGCAACCGGATCTGCCCCGAGGCATAGGCAGGGCGGTCAGCAATGTCTTCGAGCACGGTGCCGTCGTCAGCGGTGCGTGGGGTGGTGGCAACGATCTCGACCTGCAGCGCGAGTTCCGGAACATGATCGTCGCTGATCGGTACTTCCAGGACCGCCGCGTGGTCGGTGATCTCAAAGGTGCGCAGTTCGATGATCTCGTTGTGGGCGATCACCAGCAGGCCAGTTCCGGTACTGAAGGGCGAATCAACAAGGATCTCAGCGGTGTCGCCTGCCGCGTAGGTCTCGGCGTCGGGGACGAGGTTGACGCTCTCGAGTTCGACGCTACGGCTCGGCACGCCGCTGCGGCTGCCGGTGACCCAGCGGGTCATTTCGCTGCGGTTGGTTCGCCCGGCGTCATCGACAACACTGGCGTCGATGCGATAGTGACCGCCGACCGAGGCCTCGAACTCGCACGCAACCGGCTCGTCGAGCGAAACCACGTCACAGGTTTCAGTGTCTACTGCGACTTCGGACCATTCGCCGTCCACGTACTCATCGACGATTCTCGAAGCGGCTATCTCGAAGGACCGGTCCGCGACCGGGTTGCCGTCGAGATCGGTGACGATGGCTTCGATTTCAAGACCGTCGCCCGCTCGCACGAAGGTTCGGGTTGACCGAACACCGACATAGAGGTCCGCGGCATGCACCAACACATCGGTCGACGATGCCCACTGCTGGCGGTTCACATCCAGAACCTCTGCTTCGGCGGTGACCGTGGTCGGGAGATGATCGCCGTCGCCCTCGAAGTCCATCTGCAGATAGTGGCTGCCGCCGGCGTCGGTCAAGCCGGAGAAGGTCTCGCGGACCGGTTCGGCCCAAGGGTCACCGAAGCCGATATCACCTTCCCAATACCAGTCATCGACTCCCCCGAAGGCGTCGTAGTGCCACCACGGGGTCCACACTCCGAACGTGAAATCGCTCCAGCTCGGCGGCGAGTACGTTGCTTGGCGCGTGGTCACGGACCAATACACTTCGGCGTTGGGCAGAGGTCCACCCGAGAAGTAGTTGGCATCGACCGCCACGGTCGCGGGTTCGTCGACGAAGTACGGGCCGGCAGACTCGAGCCGAGTCGTCACTTCAAACTCGGGGCGACGGAACTCTTGAATCTGAAATGAATGGTAATGCCAGCTGTTGTCGAGATGTTGTGGGCCCTGGAACTCGATCCATGATTCGCCCAGGTTCGCTCCCTGGGCCAGATCGACGGTGAGGTCGAACCCGCCGTGCTCGTCTAGACGGAAACTCCCGTCACCGAGTTCGTTGCCGAACGGGTCATAGGCCCTATAGGTGATCAGTTGTTGGGGCGCGAGGAGCTCGAGGTCTCCCTCACCGCTCAGGTCAAGGTTGCGAACCCAACCTTTCAGATGGAGCGTCTCGCCGGGGCGGTACGTGCCGCGGTCATCGGCGGTGTACCAGATCAATTGATCGGTTCGTGACCAAGCACGCACGTCCGCCGGGTTGATCGCCTGGTCGTCGTCGAGCGTTGCGACAATCCAGTTGAACCGGCCACTGATCGAGGCCTGTGCCAGTCCCTCGTCATCGGTGGTGAGGGTCGTGTTGTGGCCTTGCAGATTTATCTCGACATCTCCCAGGGGCTCGCCGGAGTCCAAACCCGTGGTCCATACGACCACGTCTTGATAATCGGTGATCATGTCGACACCGATGTCGGTGTCCTGCACCCAGACAACCACCGGGCGGTTGGACCAGTATTCGTCGTCCTGATAGGTCAGGTTCGCAAAACGGCCCACCCCTTCGATGATCGCGATCACATGACCGTGGTCGCCGTCGAGGGCCTCATCGAGATCGATGCGTACCTCGGTGACTGCGTCGGAATCAGCCCCGGTATCCACCCCCTCGTCGGAGACGAGTGTCCACGGTGCATCCGGCAGTGCTCCGTCACGGGATCGTTCCATACTCTCGAAGAAACTGACGAACGACCCATAGTCGCCCGCGCTCACGTCATAGAGCCGAACCCGCAGTTGGTCGTGGTTGCGCACAGTCACCGGGATCGTCTGGCGATCAACAAGGGGGTCAAGCGTCACGAGCCGTCGCCGTGAAGCGCTGATGAACGGACGAGCATCGTCCATATGGAACTCGACGGTCACCGCCTCACCCAGGGTCTGACCGAACTCGTCCGCGAGCGTTGCTGGGATCACCACTTCGTAGGTGGTGTCTCCCTCAGTCGGACCGAAGATGTTGACGGAGTTGTATTCCACCGAGATTCGGGCATCAGCGAGCTCAGGAGATATCTCCAGATCGTCTACATCAAGCGTGGCGGGGTCCAGAACGTTGTTGAAGTAGACACTGAGCCAACTCCCGGGTTGGCACCGATACTGCGACGAACAGTTCGTGTCTTCCACCTGCAGGGCTGCGTAGGTACGGGCCTGCACCACCGTCGAAGTAGCAGATGTTCTGGTGCCCTCAGCGGAAGGCACATCCGGCCCGACCTCGATGGTGATATCCGTATCGGGCTCAAGCTCCGCTACCGGCCTGAAAGCGACCCAGGTGCCGTCAAGAGTCACACCGACACGTCGCTTGATGTCCTCATCGCTTTCGATCTCGGCTTCTGTGGCGAGTCTCAGTTCGCGGTCAGTGCCAGCAGCGCTCAAGGTGATGGTCTCAAGCACCGCAGCAGCATCAACTCGCTGATCGAACGTGACCAAAAAAACAGGTTGAAGGTTGAGCGAGTCGTGCTGCGGTGTGAGCGACAGCATGGTAGGCGCAGGGGTTTCGAACTCGACCCGAACGGTTTCAGCCAACTCGCCGCCGGATTGTGAGACCGTTCCAGCGGGAACTTCGACCACATATGAAGTAGCCATGGGTAGGCGATCAAAGACCTCCGGATCATGCTCGAAGCGAAGCGTGCGCGTTCCGATCCACTGCCAGCGACCCGGCAGCGACGGCGTCATCGTGACTGGAACATCAATCTCGTCTAGTTGTGCGAAGGTGGTCAGCGGAACCATCGCCTGATTGAAGGTGATGCTCACAAAAGGAGCGATCCCGACCGCTCCGTCTGGCTGCACCCGCAACACTTCCAAGGGTCCCGAGTCGACAACGGGTGCCTCAACATCGGACTGCGTCGGGAACGGACTGTCTACGGTGTCACCAACGCGGGGCCGCGGAAGCGACTCCGGCAGACGGTTGAAATCAACCGCGTCACCATCCGGGTCGGAATCCCAAACCGGGAGTCGATTGGTCACCGCGCCGATTTCCACCTCGGTGAGTTCGCGGCCATCGACTCGCGTCACTACAGCCAAGGAGTCGCTGCCGGCTGCCTCCCCCTCACTCAAATGAACCGTGAGGGCGCTTGGTTGGCGAGCCGATCCCAATCCTGATCTCACCCCGATTCGGTCCTCGGAATCGCTGCCGGTGACTGGCTCTACTGGGCTGTCCGGATCCGCGGTTGCCTCAGGCTCGTCGTCGCTCGACAATACGCCAGCCAACAACACCAACACGATCCCGACGATCAACCAGCGCCAAATATGTCTCACCATGGACAAACCCTCTCGACTTGACTTCCAAGACTACGACGACCGAGAGACACCATCTGGTTCCCGGAATAATTTGGTTCCGAGATTTTTCAGCGAGCGGCGATGGCTTGCCCAAGAGTCGCTAGATGTTCTTCGCCGTTGCCGAGCGTCAGCTCAAGTTGACGGGCCAGCACAAAATAGCGATGCAGCGGATAGTCGCGGTCCACACCAACGCCGCCATGAACATGAACCGCGGCATGGACGACCCGAAAACCGCCTTCGGCCGCCCACCAACGCGCAATCGAAACAGCGTCTTGCGCCAAGAGACCCTGGTCAATACGCCAAGCTGCTTGCCAGGCCGTCAACATGATCGCGTTCGTGTCGATATAGCTGTCACCAGCACGACTGCTGACCGCCTGGAACGTAGCGATCGGTCGATCAAATTGATAGCGCTGCTTGGTGTACTCGGCAGCCAATTCGATGGAGGATCGCGCCGCTCCGGCCATCATCATGCACATACAACAATTGGCTCTGAGTTCAATCCAGTTCACGATGTCGGCACCCGACACAGCCGACGCAGAGCCCCCAAGCAGGGCGTCGCGGGGCACCACCACACCAGAGAATTCCAGCCGGGCTTGCGGGCGACCGGTAGTGACCTCTACCCGAATCGCCGAAAGACCCGCAGCATCTGCGGGAACCAAGAACACTCCACAGGAGCCGTCGTCAAGCTTGGCCGGAACCAGGATCAAACCAGCGTCGAGTGCGTCGGCCACCATGGGCTTGCTGCCTTCGATGCGGTAACCGTCAGCATCGGGCAGAGCCACAACCTCGGGTTCAGCAGCCGTGGTGCCTTCTTCGTAAAGGGCCGCAGCCACAATCAGTGAACCGTCGGCGATTGAGGGCAGGTAGCGTGCGCGTTGCGCGGCAGTACCGAATTCAGTGATCGGCATTGCGCCCATGACCGCGGTTGACAGCAACGGCACCGGCGAAGCAGTTGCGCCGACCTGCTGCATGGCCATGGCGGTCGCCAAGAACCCCAACCCCAAGCCGCCATACTCCTCGGGAACCGCCGCACCCAATATGCCCGCTTGGGCGAGTGCGGCCCAGGCATCAGCATCGATCCGATCATCGTTGGCGGCCAGCGCACAAAGTCGTTCATGAGTCGATTTGTCGCCGAGTATCCGCGCGGCGAGGTCGCTGATGGCCTGTTCTTCGTCGGAAAGTGTGAAGTCCATCAGCGGTCTGCTTTCGGGTAGCCCAAGCCGAATTGGGAGATCAGGTCACGCTGCATCTCGTTGGTGCCTCCGCCGAACGTGAGTATCACCGTCGAGCGGTACTGCATCTCAAGGCGGGTCAGGTGACCTATCGACCCGCGAGCGATAGTGGCCTGGGGTCCATACACCTCCATCAGCTTGCGATACGCTCGGGTATAGAACTCAGTGCCGTAAACCTTCACCGCTGAAGAATCGGCAATGAAGCCAGTCACTGTGTCCATATCGGGTCGCTGATCATCGATCTTGGTTGCCACCGTCCAAGCCACCTGCCAATTGGCAAGCCGCAGGTATTCGAGTCCTGCGGTGACTTCGGCAAGGTTGCGCTGCACCCAAGGCGCATCAATCAGCCGCGTACCATCGGCCCGCTTGCTGTTCTTGGCGTAGTCGATGGTTTCCTCAAGCGCTTTGGTAACCATGCCCGACGAACAGATCGTGACCCGCTCACGATTCAGTTGGCTGGTGATCAGGCCCCAGCCACGATTCTCTTCGCCTATGAGTGTGGAAGCAGGTACCCGCACGTCGTCAAAGAACGTGTGATTGATGTCGTGAGTCGACAGCAGGTCGAGCGGTTGAATCGAGAGTCCCGGAGTATCCATCGGAATGCAGTACAGCGAGATGCCCTTGTGCTTTTTGACTTCGGGGTTGGTGCGAGCAGCCAGCCAGATGTAGTCGGCGTCTTTTGCCAGCGAAGTCCAAGTCTTTTGGCCGTTGATGATGTATTCGTCACCGTCTCGGACCGCCCGGGTGGTTAGAGACGCCAAGTCTGTTCCTGCATCGGGTTCGGAATATCCGATACAGAAAGTGATCTCTCCTTTGGAGATTTTGGGCAGGAAGAACTGCTTTTGCTCCTCGGTGCCGAACTGCATCAGCGTCGGCCCGACCGTGTTGATCGTCAACATGGGGATGGGAGCGCCGCTCGCTACCGACTCGTCGAACATCACGAACTGTTCAACCGCTGAGTAACCGCGCCCGCCGTACTCTGTGGGCCAACCAACCGTCAGCCAACCATCGCGCCCCAGGCGACCCACGATTTCTCGATGGGCAGGGCCGCAGCCATCCTCGGCTGCGAGCGCCTCGCGGACTTCGGGGGTCAGAAGTTCGCGGTAGTAAGCGCGCAGCTCAGCCCGCAACTCCTCCTGTCTAGTGTTGTACCCGATAAACATGGGTTGTTTCTAGCAACTTGACGTGTCGGGAGCACATCGCGACTTCCGTAAATTCCTTGTGCTAGGGGTTACTCGAATCTGGTACCGGCTTCTTTGAGATAGTCGAGGAACCGTATTCCGGCATCCGCTGCCAACTCACCTGGTTTGTATGTCACCGCGTGCAGCGTGCCCGTGTACTTGAAGGGTCCGTGCTTTTCGTAAATCTCCCAACTCACCGGGGAGCGACGGTCAATCCCAACATCAATGCCCTCGAACGGAGCGATCGCCATCAACACCGGCAAGTCAAGCGCTTCGCCCACCTCGCTGCCGTCACAACTGATGTGGGCGTTTTGGTGCCAACTTGGCTCTCGTTGCATCGCCAAGACGATTTCTCTGGTTCCCGCGGCGAGTTCACCGGCGTCGACCACGGTCATATCGCCGTAGCCGTTGAACGCAAAGAACAGGCGACCGCCTTCCACATACATCGCGTAACCGCCACCCTGATCGCCGTGGGCGAACAACACGCCCTCGTCGCCGGACGTATAATCGAGATCCACGCACACCTCGAAAGACTTGAAGTTGATGAGTTGCAGCGCCCGCCAACGCTCAAGTGTCGGCATTCCCGGTCGGAGCCGCACGTCGGCAACGAACTCATCTTCCCAGGGTGGTTTCTGGATCATCTTGATGCTGTTGCCCTCGTCGAGGGGAAAGACTTGATTAGCCCAAGCAGCCTGCTCAAAAGCATCCTGTAGATCGGCGAGCCGTTCGGGGTGTCGTGCGGACAGGTCGCACGCTTCGGTCGGGTCCTCGGCCAGATTGTGCAACTCCCAGGGCGCCTCAGAAAACGACCGCCGCGGAATCCGCAGCGACACCGCCGACCAGCCATCGTCGTACATGCCTCGGTGGCCGATCATCTCGTAGTACTGCTGACGATGTGTCGAGTCGCAGCCAGGGTCCGACAAAGACGCTGAAAAACTCGCACCGGCAGGCTGAGGAACTGGCTGACCGTTCTTGCTGGTAGGTATCTCCAAACCGGTCAGCTCCGCGAGGGTCGGCAGCAGATCCGTAATGTGTTGATACTGCGTACGGATCTCCCCGTCGCTGTTCGCCTCTTGATCCTCAGTGGGGGAACCTGACAAGGAATCTGCAAGACCTGCGGGCCAATGCACGATGAATGGAACCTGATGGCCGCCCTGGTGGGTGTTGATCTTGTACAGCCGAAATGGTGTGTTGGAGGCCATCGCCCAGCCCATCGGGTAGTGCGGCAATGTTTGCGGCCCGCCCATGAGATCCAGTCGCGTGTGATCGAGCGCCACGTCTTCAAGCGCGTCATAGCCCGTCTGTACCAACAGAGTCCGGAAGTACTGCGATGTGCCGTCTTGTTGACCTTCGCGCGATCCCCCATTGTCGGAGGTGAACACGATGATGGTGTTGTCCCACTCGCCCGTGGCTTGCAGGTGTTCACGGAGCCGTCCCACGCTTTGGTCGACGCTGTCAACCATGCCGGCAAAGATCTCCATGTAGCGGGCGAATGTCTCACGTTGCAGATCGCTGAGTTCGTCCCAGGGGGTTACCGCGTGTTGCTCTTCGGTGTTTCGGGGAGGTAGCACCGTGTCGGGGGCTATGACTCCGAGCTCCTTCTGCTGAGCGAAACGCTGCTCACGGATCTGATCCCAGCCCGCATCGTAGACACCCCGGTATTTGTCCATGTCTGCCTGTTTGGCCTGCAACGGCGCGTGGACCGCACCATGGGCGTAATACAGGAAGAACGGTTTCGTTGGATGCGAGGAGCGAACCTCGTCGATCATCTTGATGGCCTGATCGGTGAGGTCGTCGGTGAAGTAATAGTCGTCGGGGTACTGGTCGATGTTTATGTGATGGTTGTCTTCGTAGAGCCGATGTGGCTGATGGAAGTTGGTGAATCCATCGAGGATTCCGTAATAGCGTTCGAAGCCCTTTTGGAGCGGCCAGGAGTTGCGAGGCCCGGCTTCGCTGAGACTGGAGTCCTTGCAGAGGTGCCACTTGCCAACCATCAGCGAGGCCCAACCATGGTCCCGGAAGAGTTCGGCCATGGTCACGGCATCATCACGGATCTCATGCGCATAGCCGGGAAATCCGGGATCGCTGTGCGCAACATGGCCCATACCGGCCAGGTGATGGTTGAGCCCGGTCAACATCGACGCCCGAGTCGGCGAACACATCGGGTTGACGTGGAAGTTGGTGTAGCGAACACCATTGACGGCTAGAGCATCCAGTTCGGGGGTGTCGATTTCAGATCCGTAACAGCCGAGGTCAGCAAAACCTAGATCGTCGGCCAGCATGACGATGATGTTGGGAGCACCTTCGGCAGCGGTGGGACGCGGCGGCCACGCTGGTTCAGAGGTTGAGAAGATGCGCCCGACTTCGCCGTCAAACCCCGCGTAGGGCGCGGTTGAGTCCGGTACCGGGGTGGTTGACACGTCAGCTTTTGAAGAAAGCGGGGCTCGTCGCTTTGCGGGGTATCTCCGCCAATGGAGTTGCCACCGCAGCAACCGACGGGCCGTGTTCGGCTCCGAGAGGTGCTAGCGCATCAAGATCAAAGCGGTACACATAAGCCGCGTTTTCGCTCAGCACTCTGCGCATGTCTGATTCTTCCCAATGCGAGAACGACCGCTGCAGCGCTTCGAGCGAATAGGGGTAGGTGCCTTCGTGGTGGGGATAGTCAGAGCCCCACATGACTTTGTGGACTCCTAGAGTCCTGATCGCTTCGGCTTCTGCCGGCGACGGGAACGACGCTCCGATCCAGACATTGCGGTCGAAGTACTCGCTGGGTTTCATGGGGAGGACCACATCGGCCGAAAAGCCGAGTTCGCCGACGCGTCCGGCAGAAATCTGCATGTGATAGGCGTCCATGCGCCTCAGTTCGTCAATGGCCCAAGCCGTACCTTGCTCGGTCATTACATACTTGAGTTGGGGGAAACGTTCGAACACGCCGCTCATGATCAGGTGAGACAGGTTCCGGTGGGCGAAGAACGGCACCTCCATCAAGAAGATCAGTCCCGAAGCGGGATCGCTGCCATAGTTCGGCGTGCCGTTGCCGCCGTGTTGGGTGATCACCAGATCGAGGTCGGAGATAGCCGCCCACAGTCGATCCCAGTGCGGTGACCAAAGACCGGGCAAGTCAACATCGGGTGCAACATGGGGCATCATGAAGCTCCGGAATCCCTCCGCTGCGGCCCATTCGAGGGTGCTGATTGCGTCGTCAAGGTCTTCTAAGAAGATCTGTGGCAGGCCGCAGCGTTGCGTCGGATACAGATCGCACCAATCCTTGAGCCAGCGGTTGTGGGCCTCAATGCCGGCCCGGCGACGCTCGTATTCTTCTCGGTCGCGTGGTGGGTAGGCGATCAGCATCCCGGTTGGGTAGAACGGCGGCACAGTGTTCGGAAAGGTGATCTCAGCAACGATGCCGTCTGCATACTGTTCGCTCAGCCGCCGCTCGTTGTCCCAGTTCCGGGTCCGGCCGTCGTCTTGGAGGTCTCGGTAGGGGTTGCTGTACGCACCCCGCCACTCGGCAAAGGCCTCTTTCCACTCGGACGCAAGGTACTCCTCATACATGGCCATGTTGCCGCCCGCATGGCTGTCCGCCGTGATGATCGTGTAGTTGTCACTCATGGGGGTCAGCCTAGGGGCCAAGCGAGCACCCTAAGGAATCCGTCACGACTATCTCTGAGGTGGCACGCCAATGAAGCCTCGCTACGTGGTTTCGTCGACCTGTTCATCCTCGCGCAGATGAACGGCACGACTCGGTAGTCCCACCAAGACGCCGCCGACGATGTTTCCCAGCGTGACCGGAATCAGGTTGCCGAATACCCCGGCCCAGGTGAGTTGCTCCACGTCGCCGGCCACGAGTCCGGCCGCTTCGATTGCACCCGGCTCTGACGAAATCAACACTCCGACCGGCGTGAAATACATGTTGGCGATGCTGTGCTCGAACCCCCCGGTGACGAAGGCAGCGATGGGCAACAGCACCCCGAACATCTTGTCGGTGACGGTGCGACCCGCCGCGGCCGTCCACACAGCGAGGCAGACCAAGATGTTGGCCAAGACACCTCTCAGGAAAGCCTCCACGAATCCCAGGTTCACCTTGGCATTGGCGGTCGACACCGCTTCCGCGGCGAACGACATGTCGCCCTGTTCCCACCAGCGGCTGTAGAACACCAGCAGCACTAGCGCTATAGAGCCGACGAAGTTGCCTACGTAAACCAGTGTCCAGTTACGGGCCACCCCAATAAAGCGCACTTGGTGAGTGATGAGACTCGTGACCATCAAGTTGTTGCCGGTGAACAATTCGGCTCCGAGCACCACCACAAACAGCAGGCCCACCGAGAAGCCCATGCCCATCAGCAACCGCGTCGGCCCGAGGCCGAGTGCCGAGCCTGCCCCGATGCTGCTGGCGAACATGGCACCGAGAGCGATGAAAACGCCTGCCGCGACGGCGAGCATCAGCGTCGCGACTGTCTCGGCTTGGGCCTTGAGCGCTCCAGAACTCGCTACCTCGCGTGAGAGTTCCTCTGGTGTCGGCGCGGTCACGACGCCACTTTAGACGCTGCCAAGCCTGACAACCGGTTCGCTACGGAAGTCAACCC
Organism: Candidatus Aldehydirespiratoraceae bacterium; assembly: GCA_965249055.1. Classification (GTDB taxonomy): domain Bacteria; phylum Actinomycetota; class Acidimicrobiia; order Acidimicrobiales; family Aldehydirespiratoraceae; genus VXYK01. Next base: position 3,215,051 of record CBDFKX010000002.1, read on the forward strand.
GTATCGGGGCGATGAGCCACGTAAACCGGGCTCGAAACACCTCTGGGCCGAAAGCAGGTTTGTGACCGTCGGATTGGCGACGTTGGATTTCTCGGGTCACCAACGGCCCACCGAAGCAGTCAACAACCTGATCAAACGCGTCAAACGCGCCGCCTACGGGTTCCGACGATTCACCCACTACCGGATACGAGCACTCCTCTACGCCGACAAACCAAACTGGGAACTCCTCAACACCATCACTCCCCGCTAATACGCGAAGAGCCGCTAATACGCGAAGAGCCGCGATCAGCATTCACACCGTTGCCGCACCCGGCCAGCAGACCCGACAACGCCAACACAGCGCACGCCGACTTAAGCCGCGTCATCGGTCCGCGGAACCGCCGTGCCAGCAGCGTTGCTGGTCGTCCAGCGATCAGCTAGGCGCACGGTCGCCCAACGGATGGCCAGAAGGCCAGCGTACGCAAGCGCCGCCACTGCAGCGCCCCTACCCACCGCGGCGGACATCGTGTAACCGTCGGAGTGAAACGACAGCGCAGATACCACGCCGCCGGTCACGGCTCCGGCGACAAACCCAAGGAGCGTAGATACCGGGTGCTTCCGATACAAACTCTCCATATTGGTAACGAATTTCCTCATAGCGATACTCCTTCTCATATTTCTCTAATTCTTTCGATCTCTTTCATCTTATGCCACCCAGATGACCGACGGAATCCAACTGCAGACCCGCTTGTTCACCCAGTGCCCTGCTACTGCTCCTGCGCCAGCGCCGACAGACCCACCGGCGATGCCACCGACGACAGTGCCCGCCCCAGGCGCAACGCCAGAGCCAACGGCCATGCCCGCGAGAGTCCCGACCCCCGTGCCAGCCGCGGTCGTCGCAGCGATCACGAAGACTTGGACGTACTCACAAACCTCGCTGCTGATATGCCAGTGGTTCCTGCTCACCGTTACGTAATAGGTAACCCACTCGCACACACCGCGCGTGACCTCGAAACGACAACGAGACCGCGCCGAGGAGCCATCGAGACCCGCTCCCCTGCAAGGCGTCGATTTCGACTTTTTCTTCCACCGCTCAGGTCAGGCTAGTTCCAATCGAACTCTTATGTCTCGAGCTCCCGTCGGGGCGAGACCCGAAATGAGAAACGAAACAAGCCAGCCAATGCAGTTCAGTGAAAACTCAGGCAGGGTCGCGGTTGCAGTCAGGTGAAACGGACTCAGCGGTGAGGTAGCTTCGGCCTTCCCTCGCGATGGTTGATTCTCGAATTCGACTCTGAACGGGTCTATGGGTCGCCTCGTGAAGTTCAATTCAAGGTCCAACTCTGGATTGTTCGGATCGGCGTGCCAGTCAAGTTGTGCCCGAACGTTCACGGTATGAGTTGAATCGTACGAGCGGAACAGACCCAAACTGTCGAGGAGGCAAAACAGGTTCCACCGCGCTTCGCCTGGTTCGTACGTGAGTTCAATCTTCTTCGGCTCGAAGATCCCGAACCGCGCCAGCGATGTTTCGGCGCAGTGAAAGAATTGAGGGATAGCCCCGCTGGAACGGCTGTTCTCACCGGCAAAATCCGAATTCAGTCCCACCTGGAACTCCGCTATCGCAATCGGATCGAGCTGTAAGAACCCGGCGAGGTTCATTCCCCAGAGCCCGTCTCGGTTGGCATAGGTGTGCCCGTCCTTGGCTTTGTGGCGCACTGACGAATCAAATCCGAGGTACTCGGCGGTTGAATGAAAAACGCCGTAGAGGTCTACACCGTGAAGTTCTTCACCATGTCCATCCTCATCGAGTTCCTCATGCCAAACCAGCCCAGGCACCCCATCCAGTGATCCTTCCAATCGCAGGTGAAGCGTTTCAGTAGGTTTTCCAAGCCCTATGGCCACATCCTTAAAGAGCACTGTCTACCACACGGCTATCGCGGCGATCGTGCCTTTCTGTCAGTCGGGTTCGCTGTTCGGCGAGGGTTTTGCCGGCGGCCCAATTGTTGGCCTCTAGGGCCTTGAGGATTCCTACCAGGTTGCGGTCTCGGATGCGTTCCAGTTCGCGGGGCGTGTATTGGCCGGACTGAGTGTCGGACTGAGCAACCAGCGTGTCGACAAGTTCATCGCTGAGGTCGGGGACGTCGGTCAACTTGCTCCACGGAAGCGCCAACGTCGGGCCGAACTGACGGATGAAGTGAGCGAAACCGCCTTCTCCCCCGGCCGCGCGGTAGGTCTCAAAGAGTCCCATCTGAGCCCAGCGCAGACCGAAACCGAATCGAATCGCGTCATCAATCTCTCCGGTGGTGGCAACACCGTCGTTTACCAGCCATAGCGCCTCGCGCCAGACGGCTTCAAGCAGGCGATCAGCGATGAAGGCATCGATCTCGACACGGACATGCAACGGCTTCATGGAGATCGATGAATAAGTCTCCATAGCCGCAGCAATCGCCGACTCTGCGGTCTGTTCTCCACCGCAAACCTCCACCAGCGGCAAGAGATACACGGGATTGAATGGATGGCCTACAAGCAAACGCTCCGGGTGAGCCAAGGGGGCTTGAAGGTAGGTGGGCTTGATCCCCGACGTGGACGATGCGATCACCGTGTCGGGCGGGGCGTGCTGATCGATCTCGGCAAGGATGCCCCTCTTGACATCAAGGTTTTCGGGAGCACTTTCCTGCACGTGGTGCGCCTCTGCGACAGCTTCGGCGATTGAGTCGACGACGGTCACGGTGCCCTCGTTGGTGGGTGGCAGTTCAAGGTCACCCCACGCGGCGCGGGCGTTGGCAAATACCTCGTCGATGATCCGCGCAGTGTCGGGGTTGGGGTCGGCAACCAACACGTCAACCCCGTGCAGGGCGAACCGAGCGGCCCATGCGGAACCAATCACACCGGCGCCAACAACGGCAACTGTCTCCATTGAAGCCACGCAGACTGCCCCTTCCTGTCCTTAGGGCTCGTCAGGTTCTCTTGGTCACACCGAGCATGTCCCGAACCTCGGCGGGACCCATGACATCGATATTGAGGCAGTCGAGGATCTGCACGGCACGGTCGACGAGCATGCCGTTGGTGGCCAGTACGCCCTTTTCGAGATACAGGTTGTCCTCGAGGCCGACGCGCACGTTGCCTCCCACCAAGACCGCGGCAGCCACATATTCGAGTTGCCTGCGCCCGATTGAGAAGGTGGAGAAGGTCCAATGGTCAGGGGTGTTGTTGACCATCGCCATCAGAGTGTTCATGTCGTCGGGAGCGCCCCACGGAACACCCATGCACAACTGCGCCATGATCGGGGGTTCCAGCAGGCCCCGCGCTTCCATTTGCTTGGCGTACCAGAGATGACCGGTGTCGAAACATTCGAGTTCAGGCATCACATCGATCTCGGCGAACTGGCGGGCAATCTCATCTAGCTGCGAGGTGGAGTTGGTCATGATGTAGTCGCCCTCTCCAAAGTTCATAGTCCCCATGTCGATCGTGGCGATCTCGGGCATGCACTCACGCACATGGGCCATCCGTTCGGTGGCACCGGCCATGTCGGTGCCCTCCTCGTTGAGGGGAAGAGGATTCTCAACGCCACCGAGAGTCAGATCGGCACCGGTTCCCCCCGTGAGATTGATGACCACATCGGTGTCCGACGAGCGAATTCGGTCGGTCACCTCTTTATAGAGGTCGACGTCACGGCTCTGCTTGCCCGTGGCCAGATCTCGGACATGGCAATGCACGATTGCAGCGCCAGCTTTGGCCGCTTCGATCGCGGCGTTGGCGATCTCTTCGGGTGTGACCGGAATGTGAACGGACCTGCTGGCCGTGTCACCGCCTCCGGTAACAGCACAAGTGATGAACGTGCTCATTGGATCCCCTCTCTATTCGGGTCTTCTTGACATCGGAGCGGTCTGGCGGCGGCGCATCAAGACTCGCAGTCGCGAATACACCTCATCGTGATCGACATAGGCGCCTCGCAGCACTCTTCGGCCTGTGGTTTCGCTGAACGGACCGCGTCCGTGCAGGATTCGCCGGTTGTCGAAGGCAACGAGTTCGCCCGGAGAGAAAACGGAGCGAAGTTGGAACTCGTCGCTACGAGCCAGCTGAGAGAAACGCCGCAGAGCTTCATAGGCGAAGGGAAGATCCTCTTCGGCCATGTCGGGGAAGGCCCTCACAGGGTGAAACGTCCTAAATGTCAAAGGACTGCCAGGTCCCCCGTGATCAATCAGTGGGCCACTCCAACGATGGTCATGCTCGGGTGAACGGTTGAAGAAGATCCAGTTGGCGCGGCAGAGAATCTCATAGACCTCAGGTTCATTGTCGCGAAGGTGCCGAGCCACTGCGTAGCCGTCGGTCATATGGCTCAATCCCCCGGTGCAGTCGTTCACTTGACAGTGCAGAAGCTGGTATCCAGGCGGAATCTCGCGGGTCGGAAGATCAGCATGGGGAGCTAAGGGCAGAGCGGTGTTGGCCACCGAACCCGGATCCAGATCAGCGCTGACCGACCAAGTGGTACCAAAGTTGGTGTCGCGCAGCGCGCCGATTCGAAGGCCCAGATCGGTAACCACATCCTCTTGGGTTCCGAGTCCAACAAGGCGGGCGATACCCGACTCGACAAGCGTTGTCAGCCATTGTCTCAACGCATCGTCGTCTTTGAGCACCCGCGGGCCGTCGAAGGTCGGCAGTTCCGGCAGGGTGGCAACTGTCCAGGTTTGAACTGCAGGGATGTGGGCGTTGTGGGCATGCCGACCCTCATGCACATGACGCAACCATCCGGAGTGGTATAGCGAAATCGGGTATCCCTCCCAGGTCACCTCCAGATCGCCATTGTCCGCAACAGCGACTCCTTTGAGCGTGTCCGGCAGCGGCAGATCCGCGGGGTCGAGTCTGTTCTCCCTGGTTTGTTCATCGATCGACTCGTCGCCCATGCGATTCTCAAACAGCCAAAGCGCGTAAGCGCGCATCTCTGCCCCATCGGGCCAGCGAATCACCACAAAATCTCCGTCTCGCTGAGCACCAGAAATCGGATGCTCAACGTAGCGATAGAAATCTGGTGTCCTACCTAGAGACACGACCTGCTGTATATGCGCAGTGTATCAGTTATCGCGGAGCAGTTCGATGAGCGAACTTGAGTCCCAGCGACCGTGCCCTTGGCGCTGGAGACGAGCGTAGAACTGGTCAACCAATGCGGTTACCGGCAAATGGGCTCCGATGCGGTCGGCCTGGGCCAGACAGATGCCCAGATCCTTGCGCATCCAGTCGAGAGCGAAGCCGTGATCGAACTTGCGTTCAGCCATTGTTTGGCTGCGGTTCTCCATTTGCCAGGAACCGGCGGCTCCTTTGGAGATGGTTTCGACGACATCGCCGACATCGAGTCCCGCCCGAATAGCGAAGTCAAGCCCCTCGCTGAGTCCCTGGATCAGCCCCGCTATGCAAATTTGGTTGACCATCTTGGTTAGTTGTCCCGAACCGGGCCCGCCGAGAAGACGACAAGCCCGCGAGTAGGCGGCAATCAGCGGCGCTGCACGGTCGAAGTCGGCGCGCTCGCCTCCGCACATCACCGTAAGCACACCGTTCTCGGCACCCGCCTGACCTCCGGATATGGGCGCGTCGACGAAACCGACTCCTACCGCCGCTGCCGCAGCGTGTACTTCTTGAGCCAGATCAGCCGATGCGGTCGTGTGGTCGACTAGCACCGAACCGGATTTCATCGCCGAAAGAACTCCGCCGGCAGCGGTGGTGACGGCCCGAACATCAGGATCGTCGCCCACGCACACCATCACGAATTCAGCTCCCTCAGCGGCTGCCGCCGGTGTCGGTGCATGGGATCCGCCGTGCTCTTCGACCCAAGACTGCGCGCGGGCCGCCGTGCGGTTGTAGACGGTAACGCTGTGTCCGGCCGCCTGCAGATGCCCTGCCATCGGATACCCCATTACTCCCAACCCGACAAATGCACAATTGCTCATGGGTGCAGGCTAGAGGGGCAACTCCGGCAGGTGGCAGTCTGGGTTAAGGTCGAACCCATGACCGAACCGGTACGGATCGTTGTCTGGTCCGACTTTCTTTGACCATGGTGTTATGTCGGGACAGTTCGTCTCGACCAGCTCAAGGAGCGCTTTGGCGATCAGCTAAGCGTTGCTTGGCGGTCGTTTCTGTTGAGAACCGAGCCGAAGGCAGCATCGCTTGAGAAGTTCGTCCAATACACGAAGTCTTGGCGACGCCCTGGCGAGATGGAGCCTGCAGTGGTGTTCAACGAGTGGGCCTCGGCAAACGAACCGCCTTCGTCAAGTTTGCCGGCTCAGGTGGCTGCCAAGTCGATGGAGATTCTTGCTCCTGAGAATGTTGACGCTTTTCATCATCGGCTTCTTCAGGCCTACTTCACCGAGAACCAGACCATCTCGGACTGGTCTGTGTTGGGTGCGGTTGCGAGAGACGTTGGCGTTGACGCAGACGAGTTTCTGTCAGTGACTCAACAGCGTGATCGCTCACTCACCGAGGACGTGATAGCGGACCACAACGAGGCCATCAATAGAGGCATCACAGGTGTGCCGGCGATGATCTTCAACGACACGTTCCCGATCCAGGGAGCCCAAGACTTCGACAGTCTGTCGACATGGATTCAGCGCCTGCTCGATCGTCAGTCTGGGTGAGGGGCCAACTTACTAGTCAGCGCGCCGGGTGAGAGCCGCTACCACCGCTATCACCCGCGTCGCGCCGGCGTCTTGGAGTAGTCGCGCAAGGTAACGCAGGGTCGTCCCCGTCAGTACAACGTCATCGACTAGTACTATCCCGTGGCCACCAACCGGGCTCTTGACCTCATAACCAGCCGCTTCGACAACAGCGAGCCGCTGCTGTAGTGGAGTGTCCCGTAATCTGGCCGTGGCTTCACCCCGCGTCAGAGCCCCGCACACCCTTGCGCCCATGGCATCGGCGACGGCACTGGCCAGCGCCGGGACTAGATGTCGGTTGCTGCCATTTCCATTCGGAACTGGAACCACCAATGTGCTGCTCGGAGTATCGCTGACGGTGCCACCTGAAGGTGTTTCCAAGTTGTGGGCAAAGTTCGACAACTGCTCTTGGAGCTTGGTCACCGCCGTCTCCGAGTCGTGATCCTTGGCAGCGGCGATCAGTTCGCCCAGCGGCGTTGGCGAGTTGTTGTCTTCGCACCAATAGGTGCCCATTACGTGAACCCGTTCAAGCACGATGGCTGACCCTAACCAATGAGACATACAACAAGTGCGAACTTTTGTAAGCATTATTGCGAAATAAGGTTGTAACTAGAAGGAGTGCTAACTATAGTACGCATGTCGGGTTACAAGAGTTTCTGCTCTTCACTGACAATCCCCGACAATCCCCCACCCCCCAATATCAATCCAGGAGTCAAAATGTCTGAAGTTCTCGAACGGGTGAAGTCCGCCGCTTACACGTCGGTCGGAGTCAACCTCTTGGTCACCGACGCAATCGTCGGACGCGAGCTTCCTGCCCCCGAATTCATCGAGGAGCACGCCACTCTCGCCCGCAAACACGCCACCAAAGCTCTCAAAGATTTCCGTGCCTTTGCTGAGCCGCGCGCCATCAAACTCACCGAGCAACTGCCCTCGTCGGTCGCCGAAGCAATCACCGACAACCGCAACAAAGCGTGGGATTTCATCGGCATCGAAGCCCCAGCGGTAGCCACCAAGAGCACGACCACCAAGCGTCCCACCGCCAAGGTGAAAAAGCCAGCCACCAGCACCAAGACCGCTGCAAAGGCAAGTAAGCCCGCCGCCGCCGCCACGAAGACCGCCGCCGCTGAGTCCGGGAAAACCAATGGCGGCAAAGCCCAAGCCTAACAGCCGTCAAGTCGTTTCTCAGGTGCCCCAGTGGTAACCCGAAGAAACCTCGATCCTCTCAAGGATCTCGGCGAGTACATACGCGAACAACGGCGCCAGGCCGAGCTCAGCCTTCGCAAACTGGCTGACTTGGCCCAAGTCTCAGATCCCTACCTCTCCCAAATCGAACGGGGTCTCAAGCGTCCTTCTGCAGAAATCCTCCAACAGATAGCCCGTGCGTTGGAGGTATCTGCGGAGTCACTGTATGTCCGAGCCGGGATCCTTGATGAGGATCGAGACAGCAATTTGATTGCTACTATCCGCGCTCAGTCAGATCTGACCACAGAGCAGAAACAAGTCCTCATCAGGATCTATCGCTCGTTCCTTTTGGAAAACGAAGAACCGGACCCCGACACCGACGAAGCACCAACCGAAGAGGAGTTATGACCCGCCGGCGGGCATCTCGGGCGTGCCGTAGCCCCCGTCCACTACACCCTCGGTAAAGAACGTTTCCCACATCAGGCCATGCGGGTCCGTGACCCACGATTTGTGTTGAAGTTGGTAGCCGCACACCAGGTCGTCTTGGTCGGCGCGAGCCATTCCTGCCGTGTCGATGTGGTCCCGCATCTCTTCGAGTTCGTCCTGGCTATCAACTTGGATCCCGTAGTGCGCCGAACCAGCCTCACCCTCGCCATGGGTGTCTAGCGAGAAGTTGACTCGGGGATCCTCAAGCATCCACTTGGCATAGTCATCGCGTCTGAGGGTGGGCTCAACCCCGAACAATCGCGTGTAGAACTCGACGCTCTCGTCAAGGTCGTCAACCTGCAATCCGATGTGCATGCGCCGCAACTGAGTCTCCTATTTGGCCGGTCGCCTACCTTCACTCGGCCAAGACTAGGCCCTAACCTGCCAGTTGATGAAGCGTGTCGCGCCCGAACTGTTGTTTATGTCAGGTGCGGTATCGCAGTATCTGGGCGCAGTCGTAGCGGTGGGGTTGTTTGCGGAACTCTCTCCCGGGGGAACCGCGTGGCTACGGGTGTTGGGGGCTGCCGCGATAATCGTCATTCTTCGCCGGTCCTGGCGTCGCAGTTGGAATCCCGAAGCACTATGGAACGCCGCCAAGTTCGGGGTGGCGCTGGCAGCGATGAACCTGTCGTTTTATCTGGCGATTGACGAACTACCGCTGGGCAATGCCGTTGCTATCGAGTTTCTCGGACCACTCACAGTGGCCGCGATCGGCACCCGAACCCTGCGCGCCGGCGGCGCGCTGATGTTGGCAGTGGTGGGCGTGGTGATATTGGCTGGCGTGGAGGCCGAGGGCACGGTTCGCGGAGTGAGCTTCGCCCTGCTGGCTGGCTTCTTTTGGGCAATGTATATAGTGCTCGGCCATCGTGTAGCACGCAGCCCGGCAGCAATCGACGGTTTGGGCCTTGGGATGCTTGCAGGCGCGATAGCGATCAGCCCCTTCGGAGTGCCCGATGTGACTCCGGCGCTGGAAACACCTTGGCTATTAGTCCTCGGTCTGGCCACTGGTTTGCTGTCAAACGTAATCCCTTACCGAATCGACCAGACCGTCATGCAACAAATCGACCAACGTCGTTTCGCTCTGCTGCAAGCGATGCTACCTGTAACCGCCACGCTGGTCGGCTTAATCTTCCTGGTGCAGGTGCCAAGCCTGCGTGACCTAGCCGGCATCACCTTGGTAATCGTCTCCATTGCCTTCAGCCGCTCCTGAGGTCACAAGATCAACAACGGTCGGCGGATACTTAGACTGCGGGGGCGAACAGCTTTGCGACTCTGGCGATGGGAGACAGACGTGAACACGGGATTGCTGATTGGTGGGGAGCGCGTCGATGGTGCTGAAGGCGAACGGATCGTGGTGCTCAACCCCGCTACCAGCGAGCCGATCACCGATGTTGCTGCTGGAACGCCAAACGACGCCTCACACGCGGTGGAAGTAGCAGCCGAGGCACAACAGGTTGGGCGAAAACAGCGCCGCGTGTCCGGTCAGAGATCTTGCGGGCAGCTTGGCAATCGATGGTGGACCACACTGAGGAGCTAGCTGCACTCATCGTCACCGAACACGGCAAACCGCTCGCCGACGCCAAGGGTGAAGTCGCATACGCTGCGGAGTTCTTCAGATGGAGCGCCGAGGAAACGGTGCGCATTCAAGGGTCTCTTGGCACGTCGCCGGGCGGCGACAAGAAAATAATCGTGCATCACCCGCCCATGGGAGTGGTGGTCATGGTCACGCCTTGGAACTTCCCGGCCGCCATGATCACCCGCAAATTGGCCCCCGCCCTCGGCGCCGGCAACGCAGTGGTCATCAAACCGCCCCGCGAAACACCCCTGACCGCACTTCGTATCGGTGAACTCCTAGAGGACGTGGGACTACCACCAGGGCTGGTCAACATCGTGGCGACATCGAACTCTGGGGCGTGGTTCGACGCGGCGGTGGACAACATCCACACCCGCATGGTTTCGTTCACTGGTTCCACCGAAGTAGGCAGGGTGCTGCTGCGCCGTTGCGCGGACCGTGTGCTCAAGACCGTGATGGAACTCGGAGGCAATGCCCCCTTCGTCGTGTTCAACGACGCCGATCTCGAAGCCGCCGTCGAGGGCGCCATGGTCGCCAAAATGAGGCACTCGGCGGAAACCTGCACAGCCGCAAATCGCTTCTACGTGGAGTCCGGTATTGCCCCAGAATTCACTTCTGCACTCGCTGAGGCCATGGGCGCTGTCAAGATCGGCAGTGGTTTTGACGAGTCGGTCACGTGCGGGCCCATGATCAACGAGCGTGCCATTGAAGACATCGACGGGTTGGTGAAAGGGGCGGTCGCCGCCGGTGCTCACGCGGTTATCGGAGGTGGGCCGGTCGAGGGTCCCGGTTTCTTTTATGAGCCGACGGTTTTGGAAGGAGTCGATCATGGTTTTCCGATCGCTCGGGAGGAGATCTTCGGGCCGGTCGCTCCGGTAATCCCTTTCGACGACACCGACGCCATGATCGATCAGGCAAACGACACCGAGATGGGACTCACCGGCTACGTCTACACCCGCGACCTGGCCCGCGGGCTACGGGTCAGCGAACGCATCCACGCTGGGATGATCGGTCTCAACCGAGGCGCGGTGTCTGACCCAGCCGCTCCTTTCGGGGGCATGAAGCAATCAGGTCTGGGCCGCGAAGGGGCCAGCGAGGGGATCTACGAGTTCTGTGAAACTCAGTACATCGCCACCAAACTGGTGACTCGGTCTGGCCAACGATTCCGTTGGCTGAACGAGGACTTACCCCAATACGAAACGCTGGAGTTCTTCGTCAAACACGAACAACGCCGTGCCTGCGTCGATGTAGTCGCGCTTGCCTGGGCCCAGGGAACCACCGAGCACACCAGTAACGGTGAACGCTCCGATCTCATCTGCCGCGGCGTCAAAGGAGTCGTTGGTGAGGTCAGGGCCAGCGAGTTCGGCTATCGCCTTGAAGAGCTCTAGTGCTTGACAGGAGCGAACGATCAGACCGACCACGCCGGTTCGCAGATCCTCCGGGCGCAACTCGACAGGGGCGTCGTCGTCGAACGCGTTGTCGAAGGTGTCGATGCATTCCTTCACGCCGGCCTGACCAGCTTCATACAAGGCCGCGTTGTCCGCCGGGACGATGGCGATTGAACCGACGAGCGCTTCGGCCCCATAGCCGAAGCCCTCAAGCAGGCCAAGGTCAGTACCCGGAGTGTCGGTTATGACATACGCGCCATCCCAACCGTTGCGCGACAACGCGCCAGTGGTCGGAACTGCCGCACCGGGCACGGCAACCACCGCATCGGCACCTTCCGACGCCCATCTCTCAAAGTTGACATCCATCTCATTGTCAATAGCGAACTGATCGGACGACGGACTCTGAAAGTTCGTAACCGACACAACTTCGATACCAGCGTCCCCCAAGATCTGGCTCATCGTGTCGGCCAACTCGATTGTGGTTGGGGTCGCCGACAGCGCGACCTTGCGATCTTGGAGCCGACCCGAGTCGATCAGCGTCGCTAGTTGCGCCTCTACGGAGCGCTCGGCAAGGGGAAGGAAACCGATCATGGGGGCCACAGACTGTTCGAAGATCGAGGGCAGCGTCTGGTACGTGTTTATTGTGATTGTGTCGTGCAGCAGCGTGTAGCACAGCGGAGTCTCATTGCGGATAACGCCCATCGCAACAAACACTTCTTCGTCTTCGGTGAGTTCAACACACGCTGCTTCTTGGGCCACCGCGTCGACAGGACTCACGCCGATCGTCACAAGTTCGATCATGCGACCAAGCACACCGCCTTGCGAGTTGATCGTGTCCGCCGCCACCTGCCAGATCAAGGTTGCTTCGTGGCTCGGTTCCCAACCAATAAAGGTCACGTCCGAATAGGGCACACCGATCTTGATGCTCTCGGCGGTGACTCCCCGATGCGAAGCAGTCAACACGATGGGTGCTTCGGTCGTTGTCGTGGGTGCCGCCGTCGTCGTGGGTGTCTCTTCTTCTTCGGCCGCGGGCGCCTCGGTGGTTGCGGGCGCTTCAGTTGTCTCGGGCGCCTCAGTGGTTGCAGGTGCCTCGGTCGTAGTGGTCTGGTCGCTCGTCTCACCGCCGTCGTCGTCACCGCCGCACGCGGCAGCGAGCAGTGCGAGCGCTAGCAAGACGATGACTACGGGATTCCGGCGTGGACGACGCGGGTTTTTGGACATTTTTCCCCCAAGTTGAAATGTCGGAGCCGACTCGGCATCAGGAGCCTAGCCCATTACTATGATTGGCGAAAGTCACAATCTTCCTAACTGAGAACTACGTTTCCGCTCCAGTCTGAATTGAGTCAATCTGACCGGTACCGACCGTTCAATGGCAGGTCTGGCCCAGGCATATAGCATGAAGCCGCCCGAATGCCGGAGACTAGTGGTCTGTCGCGGATTTGGTTGGGTGGTTGAGGGCGGCGCGGCCTCGGCGGACTTTGGTGATGATTTCTTCGGCGGTTCGGTGCCAGATGAAGGGTTTGGGGTTTTGGTTCCAGTGGGCGGTCCAGGTTTCGATGGCGTCGATGAGTTCGTTCACGCTGGTGAAGCTGTCGCGGCGTAGTCGTTTGTCGGTGAGTTCTTTGAACCAGCGTTCGACGAGGTTCAGCCACGACGCGGAGGTGGGCGTGTAGTGGATGTGCCAGCGGTCCTTGCGCCGGGGGCCTTGGAGCCACTTCGTGACGTTTTCGTGTTTGTGCGCCGCGTAGTTGTCGATGACGAGGTGCACATCCAACTCGGCGGGGACGTGGCGTTCGATCAGTTTCAGGAATCCCAGGAACTCCTGGTGGCGGTGCCGGGGCCGGCAGTCGGTGAGAACCTCGCCGGTCGCGGCGTTCAGCGCGGCGAACAGCGTCGTCGTGCCGTGGCGCTTGTAATCGTGGGTCATCGCGACCGCGCGACCGCGCGTCAGCGGCAGCGACGGCTGGGACCGCTCCAGGGCCTGACACTGGGACTTCTCGTCCACGCACAACACCACCGCGGACTCCGGGGGATCCAGGTACAACCCGACGACATCGACGAGTTTGGCCTCGAAGTGCAGATCGTTGGACAACTTGAACGTCTCCACCCGCCACGGGCGCAACTCCCGCGCCCGCCACAGACGCGCCACCGTGTCCTTCCCAACACCGTGGCGCGCCGCCATGGCCCGCGTCGACCAATGCGTCGCGCCACCCGCCGGGCGCCCCCCCAACGTGTCCGCCGCGATCGCCTCGACGACCTCAGCGGGAATCTCCGGCTTGCGCCCCCGCCCCGGACGCACCCGACCCACCGCCGCGACACCGTCGGCGGCGAACCGAACCCGCCACGCCCGCACCGTGTCGGTCTTCACCCCCACCGCACGAGCGATCGCCCCGTTCGCCACCCCGTCGGCGGCCATCACCAACGCCGACGCCTGACGCACCTGCCGATACGGCAACGAATCCGACCGCGCCATCACCTCCAACTCCTCACGATGCTCAACCGACATCTCCAACGGGGGCGCAATCACCACAGGCATACCCAACCCTAACCCACCCAACCATTTGAGCGACGGACCACTAGGAATGTGACTTCTATGTTGAGAAACGAGCACAACGGGTTCCGTTGGACTGCAATCCTGATAGCGCTGGTCTTGCTGGCCGCCGCGTGTGGCGGCGACGAGCAAGACGACCAACCCCTCGTTGAACCCAGCCAACCCCTCGATGAATCGACCGACGAGGCCGCGACTTCCACGACCTCGAATCCATCAAGCGAACCCACCTCGGTGGTGATCGGCTTGGAGCAGGAACTCACCAACTTCAACAACCTGACCGCTGGCGACAACCTCCTGGCCGGCCGACAGATCATCCGGGCTGTCTGGCCGACATGCGTTCGCACTCTTCCAAACTCGACCTTCGAGCCGCACTTCTGCGAGTCGCTGCCGACCATCGTCAACGAAGACCCATTAGTGGTGGAGTACAAACTGCGCGCCGACGCCAACTGGAGCGATGGCACCCCCGTCAGCTCTGACGACCTGGTTTTCTACTTTGAGAACTGCAACGAGCCCTCAGACGACTGCGCCGCCACTGCTGGTTTCGACAGCGCCGAACTTGAGGTGGTGGACGACAAGACCGTACGGCTGAGCTGGCCTTAGGGTCAGCCCTTCGTGGAGTACATCGCACTGTTCTCCGGTCCGTTTCCGCCCGCGCACCTGGGCCTGGACTGGACCGAGGGTTTCCAGGAGGATCCCATCTTGGCCGCCGGCCCTTATCAGGTCGACGAATACAATCCGGGCAGCGATATGACTTTGGTGCCCAACCCCACCTGGTTCGGCGACGGCCCCCACATCGACGAAGTCACGTTCCGTTTCATCAGCGATGTCGGCAACCTTCCACTCGCCCTTGAAAATGGCGAGGTTGATGTGATCTACCCCCAACCCCAGGTCGACTTGGATGATCAGATCGCCGGTCTCGACAGCGTGGCTTCCACGATCACCTTCGGACCCACTTGGGAGCACATCACGTTCAACACCGCGACGGTGTCCCCCGAGGTTCGGCGTGCTGTCGCTCTGGCGTTGGACCGCGAACTTATCGTGGCCGCACTGATGCGCCCCTTTTCTGATAGTGCGGAGCCGCTTGGCAATAGGGTCTACATGAACGGTCAAGCACAGTACCAGGACAACACCCCTGCGGAGTTTCGCACTCGGGATGTCGCCGCAGCCCGAGCCGCGTTGGAACAGGGCGGCTGGACCGCGGGTGACGACGGGGTCTACACCATGGACGGGAGACGTCTGAGCCTGCGGATTCGCACCACTGGCGGGAATCCCCGCCGAGAACAGTTCCAAGAACTCGTGCAGAACCAACTTGGAGGAGCGGGGATCAAGATCACCATCGACAACTTGCCCGGCGGAGAGATATTCGGCCCGGTGTTCGGTTCCGAGAACGACCCACCAGGCCCTCCAGGTGATTTCGACCTTGTGATTTTCGCCTGGGTTGGCGGACCCCTTCCTGCCAGTTCGACCCTGCAGGCATTTGGAACCGGTAGCGACGCCAATCCCGGCGCTTACGTCGATGACCAGGTCAACGACTTGTTGACCGAAGCCACATTCACCTTGGACCTTGATCGGCAAGCCGAATTGCTCAACCAAGCCGACGCTTTGATGTGGCAGTCCCTGCCGAGCGTTCCTGTCTACCAGCTTCCCTTCTTATTGGCGTGGAACGACGCCCTCGACAATCTCGAGGACAATCCCACCCTGGAGAGCTTCACCTGGAACCTGGAGGAGTGGACCATCTCCTAACCCGCCACCCAGCATCCAGCGATATAAAGTTGCGGGTCAGTGCTCGCCTACGCAACACGCAAGCTGCTGATTTCAATACCAGTCTTGTTCTTCGCGACCTTGGTGGCGTTCCTGCTGGTTGCGACCGTAGATCCAATCGCCGAGCGGCGGGTCTTCTTGTTGTCTCAACCCGGCGGCGCTGAGCAGGTCGCCCGTCTCGAAGCCTCTCTCGGCTTGGACAAGCCATTGATCGAGCGTTACGGAAGCTGGGTGAGCGACCTGATTCACGGAGACATGGGCTCCTCCAGCGAGAATGGCCGTGCAGTCACGACGCTGCTGGGCGAAGCCGTTCCGGTGACGATGCGGTTAGTGGTCGCCGCCACTGTGATCTCGGTGATATTCGGGGTGGCCATCGGAGTGATCAGCGCGGTGCGCAAATACAGCGTTTTCGACAATGGGCAGACGAAGCCTCGGCGATCATCGATGTGGCGAACACCGGTAACACCGAACACCGCAGTGTGATCGCGTGGGGGTTCAGGTCGGAGGGGCGACACAAACCCCAAGTACATGGAACCCGTGGACCGGCGCCTACGAGGCTGCCTGAGGCAAAGCCCCTGGTCACGAGCACAGCCCTTAACCCACGCCACCGGAGCCGATGGCTCACGCTGGCGGCACCGGCGTGACTCCCTGGTCGTCAGCAGTCCGCAAGCGCACGTAGTGCTCGGCAGATCTCGTCGACTTCCTCGATCTGGAGTTCGCCGGCCCGCTGCGTGAGAAACGAACGCCGTATCGGCTGCAGGTTGTCAAACGACGCCACACACTCCTCAGGGAGCCCGTGACTCGCGCTGAGTCGGACCTCCGTCGGAATCTGGCGAATGGTACGAGTCACTGGCGCGACGATGACCCACGTCAGCACTGGCACCGCATCGCTGCGTGTCACGATCAACACCGGTCGCCGTTTGTCCTCGGCTTCGGCCCACCAGACCTCGCCCTGCGTCGGCGTCACGCTCACCAAGGTTCCTCGGCGATCATCCGCACGGAAGACTCATCCGCCCACGCGACCTCGGCGTCGCCTTGCGGACGCTCTCGATATCCGCGGGCGATTCGCGCCCCGATCTCATCGCGACGGCAGCGGTCGACAAGCTGTTCGAGACCAAGCCGCACCGCCTCGGAACGACTCGCAACGACTCCAGCCTCTACGAGCTGATCGACCGCAGCCGCAAGGTCGTCCTCTACCCGGGTCACCAGTTGCGCCATGCAAATAGCATAGATAATTGCAATGCGTTTCGCAATGCACGCCAGCCACGACACAATATTCGGCCCCAACACGCATCGCGACACCCTCGCCGCCGCCCACCCTTCCGCCAACGCAACAGAGCCTGCGGCTTCACCTGCCCGGCGCTGAGAGCATCGCGTGTGCCTGCTCGATGAGGTGCGGCACATGTTCGCCGAGGCTGCCGAGTCGCTCGTCTCCGCTGTGACCATCAGCGAACCGTTGGTACAGCTGCTGGAGCACGACGGCGAGCTTCCACGTGGCGAACGCCTCATACCAGTCGACGTGATCGACGCCGTGGCCCGCGGCTGCATACCGATTCACGAGGGCCGCTCGGGACGGGAAGCCTGACATGTCGAGGGCGATGGTTGGGGCCCGGTTGATCTCGTCGTCGGGATCTTGCCAGTAGCTCAGGAGGGTCCCGAGGTCGACCAGAGGGTCACCGAGCGTGGCCATGTCCCAGTCAAAGATCGACGTCACCCGATCGGGTTCACCTGACGCGAACATGCAGTTGTCGAACTTGAAGTCATTGTGAACCAGCGAAACTCGCGAGTCTCGGGGTCGGGCGGCGACGAGCCGGGTGTGCACCTCATCGAACAGCGGAATCGGCCCTGCGTTCAGCCGTCGCCAACGTTCGTGCCAACCGGCGACCTGACGCTCGAGAAAACCATCCGGTCGACCCAATGTTTCCAACCCGGCGCTGGCGGGTTCAACCGAGTGGAACTCCGCGAGCGCGTCAATGAGCGCGTCTGACACCCGACGCTTCACGTTGGGCAGTCCAGCGAGCGACTCGGGGAGGCTGTCTCGGACCACTTCGCCGCGACGGCGTTCGATCACGACAAACGGAGCACCGATTACAGAGAGGTCGTCGCAAAAAGCGAGCGCCCGGGGAGCACGATCGAATACCGGTGCGAGCCCGTTCAGCACTCGGTACTCCCGCGCCATGTCGTGTGCCCCAGGGGCGATCGTTCCGAAGGGCGGGCGGCGAAGGACAAGCTCCTGCCGGCCGAACGATACGCAGTAGGTAAGGTTCGCGTGCCCGCCGGTGAACTGCTTCGCCTCCATCTCGGAATCGAGACCCGGGAGGTAGCTGCGAAGCCACGCCTCGAGGCCCGCCCAGTCAAGGGGGTCGACCACTGGGGCCGTGTCGGTTGGGGAATCCATTGTCAGACGCAGGCTCCTACATCAGTGTGATTCCGCCGTCGACAAGCAGCATCTGGCCGGTGATGTACGACGCCATGGGTGACGCGAGGAACAGCGCCGCGTCCCCCATCTCCTCGGGCAGTCCCCATCGCCGCAGCGGGATCCGGCGGATGGTCGCGTCGTAGACGTCTGGGTCGTCGTGACTTCGGCGAGTGAGCTTCGTGTTCACGAAGCCCGGTGCGACACCGTTGACCCGGATCCCGTCGCCGGCCCATGCATGGGCAAGGGATTTGGTCAACGTGACGAGCGCTCCCTTACTCGCCGAGTAGGCGGGCTGCCCGGGCGTGGCGACATAGCTCGACGTGGAACCGATCATCACCACGCTCGCCCCCTCGGTACTCGCGATCTTCGGGCGGAAAGCGGTGCACAGCGCCATCACACCGTTGAGGTTGACCTCTATGACCTTGCGAAACGTGTTGATGTCGAATTCGGCACCGCCATAAGCGACCGTTCCAACACTGGGAACCAGGACATCGATCTCACCGATCTCCATAGCGAGCGGCTCTGCCCCTCCGGGATCGGTAACGTCGAGATGATGAAAGAGCAAGCCCTCCAGGTCGCTGTCCGAGTAATCGGCCGCGCGGGATCGGGTGCCGGTGATGTGGACCCTGGCGCCGGCGGTTTCGAACCGTCGGGCAATGCCGAGGCCGATTCCGCTGCTTCCGCCGGCAACGAGGACGGTCCGGCCTGTGAAGTCGATCAGCACGGCGAGAGGAAGTCAGTCGTCGAGGAAATCGTCAGGAGCTCTCTAATCGGCTGATGACCTCAGCGACGACCTTGGCTCGCTCGCTGCTAGTTCCCGGCGCGTACGTCCGGTCGCTGATGATCACGCCGTCGGCATACTCGAGGACCGAGCACATGTTGATCCGGGTAACAGAGGAATCGGCGTCGTCGCCGCTGTACGTGCCACTCCAGACGCTCTCCACAACGACTGTGCTCCCGGAGACGATCCGCCGGGTCGCGGTGATCTGACGATCTGGATATGCCTCGAGCATCGCCGCCTCGATCTGCTTCACCCGTGCTCGGCCCTCGATCGTGTCCGAGTTGGCCATCGAGGTGACGACACAGTTCTCGGCGTAGCACTCGTCACACATACGCTGGGGATCCTCGTTGAACAGGCGCTCCCAGCGGAGGGTGGCGTCGTGGAGCGCGATCTCGTCCGGTGTCATTTCGTGTCGCGCCATGTTCCCATCTCCGCGGGCTATTCGCTCGGCTCCGCGGCAACACCGCGGAGCAGGGAGGCCACGACCATCGTCACGTGCGAAACATCGGCCACGCCCCGCTGGCAACGACGGTACATCGAGAAGGCGCCGGCGTAGAGGAAGTCGACCGTTAGCACAGGATCGACCACGCGGAGCGAACCGTCCTCCATGCCATCGCGGACGATCGTCAGGAGCCGGGCGCGCTGACGTTGGTCCTTCACCGTGATCTCAGCCCGGCGCTCCTCGCCCAGCGCGTACATCATCCGCAACGGGAGCGGCGGTCCGCCGGGTGCCTCGGCCAGCATCTGGCTGATGAAGGCTTGCAGGCGCTGCAGGCCGCTGCCGCGGCGCTCCTCCGCCATGTCGAGGTAGGCGTCGATCCGATCGAGTGCACGGTCTGAGCAGACGAACGCCAGCTCTTCCTTGCTTCTGAAGTAGTGGTAAAGCGCATTGTTGGTGATGCCGATCTCCCGGGCGATGTCGGCCAACGACACTCCAGCAAACCCGCGCGTTTCGAACAGCGCCGACGCCACTGTGATGACGGCGTCGCGACGAGCGTTGAACTGTTGCGATCGCGCACCCTCCCAAGCCGTCCGGCCCTGAACGACGAGGGCTGGGACCCCGGTCTCGTCGCCCTCGAGGCCGGGGTCCTCTGCCGCGTGCGCTCGGGAGCTCCCGCCACTAGTCATGTTCGGGTCTCTTGCTCTATTCCGCCTCTATTCCGCATCGGCGAGTCACCGGTCGGTCCCAGTATGGCTGCTACCGGCGTTTGGGGCGGGCAGTCCGTCGCCTTCATCGAGCGAATCACCGCGCCTGGTCTCGGAGCACTCGCTTGAGGATCTTGCCCGTAGCGTTCCGAGGCAGCTCATCGATGAATACCACTGACTTAGGCACCTTGTACCGAGCGAGGTTGGCACGGCAGTGATCGACGACGGCCTGCTCGCTGAGTTGATGGCCGGGCTTGAGCATGACAAAGGCTCGCCCGACCTCCACCCATCGCTCGTCGGGGACGCCCACGACCGCGACCTCGGCGATTGCATCGATTTCGTAGAGCACGTTCTCCACCTCCGACGGATACACATTCTCGCCACCGCTGATGTACATGTCCTTCCAACGGTCGACGATGTAGTAGAAGCCATCCTCGTCACACCGTGCGGCGTCCCCGGTGTGCAGCCAGCCGTCGGTGATGGCCTCGCTCGTCGCCTCGGGGTTGTTCCAGTACCCAGGCGTCACGTTGAGGCCCCGGACCCACAGCTCGCCGGTCTCGCCGGGCGCGACGTCCTTTGCGTCGTCTCCGACGATACGTACCTCGTTGTGCACCGCCTCCTGTCCGGCCGAACCAATCCGGGTAGCGGCGTCGGCACGAGCGAGCGCCATCACTGTGGGGCTGGTCTCGGTCATGCCGTACACCTGCTGCAGCGCCACGCCCTTGTCCAACCATGTGTCGATGATGGTCGTTGGCGTAGGTGACCCGCCGACACTGACACACTCGAGCGTCGGGAAGGTCGCGTCGGCGAAGTCCGGCTCGCCGCTCATCATCAGGAAGTTTGCCGGGACGCCGACCGTGTGTGTGATCCCGCTTTCGTGTGACCGAAGCACCGAGAGCGCCTCGGCCGGGTCGAAGGCAGGCATCACGACGTTGCACCCGCCGAAGTAGACGGCTGGATTCGCGAACAGGTTGAGCCCGGCGATGTGGAAGAGCGGGAGAAAGACGAGGTTGACCATCCCGGGGCGAAGCCCGAAGAACTCGAGCTGGTTCGCTACGTTCCAGAAGACCATCCCATGGGTGATCATCGCCCCCTTCGGATTCCCGGTGGTCCCCGAGGTGTACATGATCAGCAGCGCATCGTCGTGGTCGACTTGCGTGGGAGCCGGCAGAGGCGACGCTGCGGCGAGCGCTCCTTCATAGGAGAGCACCGGACCCTGGTCCGATCCGCCCCAACGGAGCCTCGGTGATGACCCGTGACGAATCGAGAGCTCCGCGGCCACGTCGTCTAGCTCGCTCCCATGGACGATCACGCTCGGCTTGCAATCGGACCAGATGTAGTCGAGCTCTCGCAGGGTCAACCGGCAGTTGGCGGGCACCATGATGGCGCCGATAGCCGCGCACGCGAACTGCACCTCGAGGCAGTTCGTGGTGTTGTGGGCGAGCACCGCTACACGGTCGCCACGACCAACGCCGAACTCGTCGGCGAGGACTGCGGCGAGCCGCGCCGCTCGTTCCCCGACTTGCGCCCAGGTGAACCTGCGTCCCGATCCGAGGTCGACCAGCGCCACCTGGTCGCCCCGGTTCCGCGCATGATGCGCCACCCAATCGTTCACTCGTAGCGACATCAGCGCTCGACCGTATTCATCAGACCGACCTCACGCCGGGCCAACCCGACTCGCGTCGACACCGGACGTCTCTCGTTCTCCGACCTCGTTACGGAGCACGCCGATGCCCTCGATTTCGGCGACGAGGACGTCGCCGGGCTCGAGGTAGCCGTCGCCGCGCTCATAGGCAGTGCCCGCCGGCGTCCCAGTGAACAGGATGTCACCGGCGCGCAACCGGTTCCTTTCGTCCATGTAGGCGAGCAGCTCGTCGATGTCGAAGAGCACGTTCTTCGTGTTGTCTGTCTGGCGGAGCTCACCGTTGCGCGACAGCGTTATCTCCAGGGCCGGCTGACCTGGGCCGCCGAGCTCGTCCGGGGTCACGATCCACGGGCCGATCGGCGAGATCCCATCAGCCGCCTTCATCACGTACAAGTCGAAACCGCCGAGGGGTCCTGGAGCATCGCGGACGCTCATGTCGTTGCCGACCGTGTAGCCGAGCAGCGCAGCCGACGGAGCTTCGCCCGCCCGCAGAGGCCGACCGATCACGCCCACCAACTCCACCTCGTAGTCGAGCTGCTCGGTGTAGCTGGGATAGCGGATAGCCACCTCGGGACCGATGATGCTGGAGTCGACCTTCAGATAGGTGACGGGCGCTTTCGGTGGATCATCGAGGAATCCGGCGTCCCGCAGGTGTTCGATGTAGTTGCCGCCACAGGCAAAAACCCGGCCCGGCAGATCGAAAGGTGCGAGCACGGTGAGAACCTCGAGAGGTAGCGACTCCTCCGCCGTCGTCACCGCGTCGATCCCCTCGTCGACCACTAGGGGCGCCCACGCCGGTAGCGGGCCGGCGATGGCCTGTATGGAGCCGTCTGGACCCACGACACCCCAGAACGGTGTCTCGTGCCCTCCTCCGACGAACCGCCCGATCTTCACCCGTCGCTCTCGTGCTCGTCGGCTCCGCCTGACGGATGCCTCGAGGGCGTCTGAACGTTGAACTTCGCTACGGCTACGACCTGGTCGTCGGCGTCGATCGCCTCCGCCGATACAACGACCCAACTCTTGCCATCGTGGCGCGGATGCAGCTCCCACACCGAAGCCTCGTACCGAACGGTCTGGCCGACCGGAACAGGTTTGGTGAACTTCGATTCCATGCTCGTGATTGCCGCGCCGGACTCACTCCAAGCTCGCGTGATGACGGACGCCATCTGCGACAGGGTGAACATGCCATGGATCACGGTGAGGGGAGTGCCCAGCACCTGTGCCCGTGATGCCCACTCTGGCTTCGTGTGCAGAGGGTTGAAGTCGAAGTGAGCCAGAGCCGTCTTATCGATGATTTCTTGCGTGATGGTCGTCTCGAATGCCGGCAGCTTGTCACCGATCTTCAGGTCCTCGAAATGCAGATCTGACATGTGTTCTTGCCCCTTACAGCGCTAGGAACCCGAGTATCTCGTCGCGGGACCTAGGCACCAGCAAGCGCAGGTGCCAAGTCGCCTTGAGAGTGCCGTGTTCGTTGTAGAAATCCCACTGGTCCTCGAGGTAGTACCGCCTACGACGAATCCACTTGTCCTTGTGGGTGATCCTGGCAGAGATCTCCTCCCCGACCTTGAACTGCTCGAAGAGCTCGATCCGCTGCCCGGGATTCGACGCCCCAGGCGTGCGGATCCAGCTGCCCATGCCGGTCTCAATGCAGTAGAAAGCGATTGGCACCACGAAGAGAGGGTGGGGAACGACGCCACCGTTCTGGCGTGCGTGATCGGCGTCGACCATCGCTGGGTCGGTCTCAAGCGAGGCGATGTTGAAGCTGAGGACGTCCTCCTCCTCGATCCGGAACGTCTGAGCGCCCTCGCCGGTCGCTCCGATTTCGATCTCGTCCCAGACCTCGTAGTCCTCGGCACCCTTGGCGAAGTCCCACTCGAACCGCCGCTGCTTTGCCGTCGAGGGGTACTGCTTCAACCGGTCGAGCTCGTTCATGTACTCCTCGTTTCAGCACGTGTGCCTTGCGCCCGGCTGTGGACTGTCCGGTCGCCTTGGCTATAGGTCAAGCTGCGCTTGTTGGTACCCAGGTCGAAGTTGGGTCGCTTGATAGACCGATTGTATCGTCACGTAGTAGCCAAGCAAGTGGCGTCGCTTGTGGCGATGGTGACATCCACCTACGTTTGTTCGTGTGATCCGTCACATTGTGGTGTTCAGGTTCGAAAAGCACGTGACGGCAGAAGCGCAAACTCAGCTGCTCGGTGAGCTCGCTGAATTGCCAGATCGGTTTCCGAACATGTTGCGGTTCGCTATTGGTCAGAACCGAAGCGTGCGTGACGATCGTTTCACTCACGCGCTCTCTACGGAGTTCCATGACTTGGACACGTTGAACGCATACTTGAGCAGTGCCGAACATGACGCATTTGTCCGGGATCGTTTCACTCCATTGATCGCGGAGCGAGCCATCGTGTCGTTCAGCGACGACCGGGGCTGATCCCGACATCCATCCCGCAACCGGATGATCAATCGCTGGCTGGCAGAGGCGTGGCGCCCTTGGCGTGGAGGACTTCGCCATCGACTGCAGGGAGGCCTTCGCCCGCGGAGATGCACAGCAGCTCCACCGTCCCCGCCGTGTTGACGTAGCGCTTGCCGAGCAAGGAGCCACCGCCGTGCCCATCGACGATGTCGTTCCCGGAGGGTGCGCCCGTCTCTTCGGCCGTTGGCGGGGCACCGCCAATCATGGCGTCGATCGGTTCGGCGGGCGTCTTCACCGCGATCATGATGGTCGAACAGACCGTGCTGCACAACCGCCCACCGACTTCGATCACGGTCGGCATGCGATTCCTCCTTCGCTGGCGCAACTCACCGTCGCGATGGCGACAGCGCAACGGTTCGGCATCACGCCACCACGTTCTTGAGCTTCAGGTCGAGGATCTCCTCGATTTCGAGCCCGAGCTCACCGAGGATACCGTCGCCGTGAGCATTGAACGTCGGTGCCGGCCGCACCTTGGCCGGCTGCTCGTCGAACTGCACGGGCGGAGCGACGAGTAGCACTTCATCATCGCCGTCGCTGGACGCCACCGATACGAGGTAGCCGTTCTCGAGCGCCTGGCGATCGGTCGTCACGTCCAAGGTGTCCTGGACCCGCGTCCAGCGGATGCGAGATCGGCTGAGCTTGTCGCGCCAGTGCTCGTAGGGCTGTTGGCCGAACGCGTCGACGAGGATCCTGGCGACGGCGGGCCGGCCCTCGGCCAGGTTCTCCGACAGGTACCACTCGTAGTCAGCGAGGTCAGGCCGATCGATCACCGCGCACACGTCCGGCCAGAAGTCCTGGGCCTGCAGACATGCGAGACAGAGCCAGGTCCCATCGCTCGTCTGGTACTGGTTGACCAGCGGGTTCACTGCAGAGCCAGCCGGCTCCTGCTGAGACGGCACCTCGTAGATCGCGGATTGCGTGATCCCCCCGCTGATGGTCCACATGCCGGCGGCCAGCAGCGATGCGCTCACCGTCAGCGCTTCACCCGTGCGCTCGCGGTGGAACAGCGCTGAGGCGATCCCGCCCACTGTGTACATGGCGCCCGTGAAATCCCCGTAGCCGCTGCTCGGCATGAACGGCAGGAAGTCGGCCTCGACGGCCTTGGTGCCCAGGGCGATGCCGCTGCGGTTCCAGAAGTCGAGAATGTCGAACCCGCCGGTGCCGCCTTCGGGTCCTCGTTCGCCGTGCCCGCTGCCCTTCACGTAGATGAGGTCCGGGTTCGCGCGCCGGAGGTCTTCCACAGAGAACCCGAGCTTGCGGCGTGTCGCCTCGAGCTTGCTGGTGATGAAGACGTCGGATCCCTCGACCAACTGGTACAAGATGTCTCGCCCCTCCTGAGTAGCCAGGTTGAGGCCGATGCTCCGCTTGCCGCGGTTGGCAGCCTCGAGAACCGCGTTGGCCTTCGGCACCACGTCGGCAGAGCCGAAGAAGGCGCTCACTCCCCGAAGTGGATCGCCGGTCTCGTGGTGCTCGATCTTGATCACATCAGCGCCCCAGTCGGCGAGCACGCCTCCTGTCGCCGGGATGAACACGTAGTCGGCGATCTCGACCACCCTGATGCCGTCCATTGTCCCCATGAGACTCTCCTCTACTGTGACCCGCGACCAGGTCGTTTCCGAGCGACGCTAGTCGACCGATGAATCAATTGCGGGTGCGGATTTCCGGCGCCGGGTCCGCAGCCCGGCATCTGTTGCGCATCTTGCCAATGCCGGAGATCGTGCTGGTCAGAACCTGACCGGCCCGCAGATAGACAGGCGGGTCGCGGCGGAACCCGACGCCTCCTGGCGTGCCGGTGGTCACGATGTCACCGGGCTCCAGCGGAACGATCTCCGAGATGTAAGACACGAGCCAAGCCGGTGTGAAAATCATGTCATCCGTCCGAGCGTGCTGCATCACCACATCATCGACCGCGCAGGACAGCGTGACCGTCATGGGATCGAGCTCATCGCTCGTCACCACCTCCGGACCAAGGGGGCTCGTCCGATCGAACGTCTTGCCCTGCAGGACCTCGGGAGTACGGCGCTGCCAGTCCCGGGCGCTCACGTCGTTGAGGATCGTGTAGCCGCCGATCGCGGTGCGTGCTTCGACCTCGCTAGCTCGATGGACATGGCGGCCGATCACCACGGCCAGCTCCACCTCCCAGTCGACGGCCTCGGAGACCGCGGGAAGGACGATGTCGTCCTCAGGCCCGACCAGCGAGCAGGCGAACTTAGCGAAGAGCGTAGGAAACTCGGGCAGCGGCCGTCCTAACTCCGCCGCGTGACTCCGGTAGTTGGTGCCGACACCGATGATCTTGCCTGGCTGGAGTACCGGCGCCAGCAACCGAACGCTCGCGAAGGCGTACCGTCTGCCGGTCTGCAGATGGGACGGGTCCGTGCCCTGTCCGAAGACGTCCCCGACGTCGGCTGCCGCCAGCTCGACGTACTCGCCGGCATCGACCAGCGCGGCTCGGCTCCCACGGCCGTCGTCGATCGTGACGAGCCTCATCGCACTATCAAGAGGTCGGTACCGCCCCGATCGACCCGGCACGCGCTCATGTGTCCTCCCTTGCGCTGAAGAGGATCGCCACCCCTTCGTTTATCGGCGTGGCGAACGTCGACAATCCGGTCTCCGCGCCGGGGATCTGCCGCCCCTCTGCTCGTCCCGAGAGCTGGAGGTAGCACTCGAGGATCTGCTGCACGCCGTGAATCCGGCCCCAGCCCTGACTTCCGCCCCCGGACAGGAGTGGAAACGGGCCGTCGACTGCGATCCGACCGTCCTGGATGAACTGCCATGCCTCGCCGACACCGCAGAAGCCCATGACCTCGAGCCACAGGTAGACGAGCGGGGTGAAACCGTCGTAGAGCTGCACGACGTCGATGTCGTCGGGGCGCCACCCACTGCGATCCCACAGCCGGCGCTGGATATCGAATCCGGCCTCGTAGTGGTAGTCGAGCGGACCGAATGTCATCGGAGGGACAGACCTGGAGCCCAACGTCTCGGCCCACGCTGTGACGTAGACCGCGCTATGCCGCAGATCGGCCGCACGTTCCGCGCTCGTGATGACCAAAGACACCGATGCGTTGACCGGGATGTCGGCGTCAAAGAGGCACATCGGCTCGCTGATCATCCTGCATGCCATGTAGTCCGCGAACGTGAGCGACTGACCGTTCCAGTACGTCTGAGGAACCGCCTGCGCGTTCTCGCGGAGTTGGAGGGCGAGAGTGGCCATGTGCTCGCGGCGAGCGCCAAAGCGCTGCTGGTACTCCATGTAGGTCATGGCGATGGCGTTGACAGGGGCAATAGACCCGTAGGGCGCAGTCCATTGGTTGACGCCCGACGCCACCGGCTCGTCGAAGGCATAGTACCGACCGCGCGGCTGGTGGACCGTCCGGTTCACCAGAGCGTACGTCGAGGCTCCGGAGGCCACCGAGTGCACCGCCGCGAGCAGCGCCGGGGCAAACGACTCATGGTCGAACGACCACTCCACATCCAGCGGGAGGTGGGTAGCCAGGAACTGACTGGTCACGAGATCCACGCCGTCGCGGTCCCCGTGGTCGACCCCGTAAACAGGCAGGCCGGCGCCACACGCAACACCATCCAACTGGGCAATGAGCACGCCTGCATCCTCCAAAGCCGCGCGCGACGCGTCGATCGCCAGCGCCGCCACGGGGACCCCGGTGTTGCGGCTCGCGTTGGTGAAGCCGGCTCCGACGATCGCCACTCGGTTCCGAAGCTGCGCACTGTCCACGGCTCGTCACGCCCCTTCGCTGTGGCTGGACCAAGACTGATCGACATTTGGCCATGGAGAGAACTCGAGCCCGGCGAAGCCACCGTCCGCGCGCCAGCCAGCCAGAATCTCGTAGAACTCGGGCGCGGTGCCGCCGTAGAAGACGTTCTGCGGCGGCAAGTCGTCCAGGTGGCCCTCGTTGTTCAAGTACCCGGGCGTGCATTGGTTCAGAAACTCGCTCCCCTGGCGCGACGAAGCAGACTTGCGTTGAGAACGGTCGAGAATGGTCTCGACCCAACTCGCCTCGGCCTGCACCGACACCTCGAAGGAGCACTGCTTCTCGAGGCAACTGGCCTGGATGTGCGCCGCGTGAATCGCGAACTCCCACAGAGCGTGCACGAAGTTGATCACGAACGTCGCGAACTGGCCGTTCAGAGCAGGAGTGAACATCAGATTCGGGAAGCCGTTGGACATCATTCCGTGAAGCGTCCAGAGCCCGTCCGCCCACTTGTCGGACAACGTGACGCCGTCTCGGCCAACGACGTCGTAGCCGGCGCGCCGTGTTCGCGGGGAGTTGTACTCGAACCCGGTGGCGAAGATAAGGCAGTCGACCTCGCGCTCGACGCCGTCGACGATCGGACCACGACGGCCGATCGCTGTCACGCCGAGTCCGTCGGTGTCGACAAGCGTGACGTTCGCCTGGTTGAACGATTCAAGGTACTCGTCGTGGAAACACGGGCGCTTGCAGAAGTAGTCGTACCAAGGCTTCAGGGCGTCCCGCGTGTTGGGATCGGCAACGATCTGCTCCACCCGAGCTCGAAGTTCCTCGCCGTGTCGGAAGTCGGCCAGCTCCGCGAGCGCCGCCACCTCATCCCCGTTCGAGGCCGCCAGAAGTGGCTCGACCACGAGTTTCTTGAAGGCGTAGGTCCATCCGTCGTCCACCAGGTCGACCGGCTCGGGAGATCCCAAGAGCACTGCCATGTAGTTGTCCATACGCTCTCGTTGCCAGCCCGGCTCGAGCCGCGCCGCCCAATTCGGATCGGTCAGCTTGTTATTGCGCGGTGCTACCGTGGACGGCGTGCGCTGGAAGACGTACAGGTGCTTGGCCGACCGGGCGACGTGTGGTACGACCTGCACCGCGCTGGCGCCCGTGCCGACAATCCCGACGACTTTGTCGCTCAGCCCATCAAGATTCCCCATGCTCCCGCCGCCCGTATATGCGTAGTCCCACCGACTGGTGTGGAACCAATGGCCTTCGTAGCGCTCCACTCCAGCGATCGAGGGGAGTCGGGGCTTGTCCATGGGCCCGTTGGCCATGCAGACGAAGCGAGCCCGGATGTGATCGCCACGGTCGGTGTCGATGGTCCACCGCTCCTGTTCGTCCCACGTCAAACCTGTCACCTGCGTCTGGAAGCAGGCGTTTCGGTACAGGCCGTACTGCCGCCCCAGCGACTTGGCATACTCGAAGATCTCTGGCTGCCGCGCATACTTCTCACTCGGCATGAACCCCGACTCTTCGAGCATCGGCAGGTAGATGTACGACTCGACGTCGCACTGGGCACCCGGGTACCGATTCCAGTACCAGGTTCCGCCGAAGTCGCCGGCCTGGTCGATCATCCGGATCGACTCCACGCCTCGCACGCGCAGCTGCGCACCAAGGAGGATCCCGGCGAATCCCGCCCCGATGATCGCGACGTCGACCTCGTCGGTCAGCGGTTCGCGGATGATGGGCGATGAGTACTCATCTTGTTGGTCGAGCTCACTGGTCTCGGCGAGAACCGCAGGCGACCGATCCACGCGCAGGCGTTTGTCCCGCTCGGCGTCGTACCGTCGGCGGAGCTCGCCGGCGTCGAAGTCCGATCGGTTCGGGAGCGAAGGCATCTCATCCACTCGTCAGGAGGCGGGTCTCATCCCACGCGGTTGGGTTCGTAACGTCGTCGGCGAGATCGAACTCGCGTTGAGCGGGCAGACGGATCCGGCCCTGGGAGGCGAACTAGTTCTTGCCCCACAGTTCGGTGTAGTGCTCGATCAGGCCCTCGGTTGTCGGCACGTACGCCGTGGCGTTCGGTAGCGTCTCGGAGGTAATGAGCCAGTGCGGAGTCGCAAGCGCCGGGAGGACCTCCTGGCCCGCAAACTCTCGGGCGAACGCATCGACGGCACCGAATGTTGTCTCGTAGAAGGGGAACAGCATGGTGCCGGCCTGCGCGCTCTGATCGATGAGGCTGAGGTTCAGCAGACCCGGCGAGTTGCCGAACATGGTGATCTCGAGCCCGGCCGCCTCGGCCGCCGAAGGGATGCCCTGGCCGAGGGAGTCGGCCGACATCACCACGTACCCGATATCCGGGTTGGCCCGGAGGGCTGACACGACCATGTCGGGGATCATCGGGATGTCAGCGATGCCGATCCCGAGGTTCACGTTGGTGCAGCCGGGGCACAGCCGATCGAAGGTCTCGGCAAACCGCTCGGCCATCGGGGTGACGATCGGGATCTCCGGCAGGTCGACGTAGACCACTCCCGGAGTCGCATTGCCTTTGCTGGCTGCGTCGTCGATCACCCAGGCCGCCATCCCCTCGCCCATTGGCAGCATGTCGTCGGGGCCGAAGCTCGTCCAGAGGACCTCGTCGGACTGCGGTTCCCACATCGAGATGTTGGCAATCAGCGTGCCGTTAGCGCTCAGCTCCTCGAGATACTGGCCGACCTGCGAGTAGGGGACGGACGAGTACGCGATAGCGTCCGGGGGGTCGCGCAGCAGAGTTTCGAACACCGCGTTGACGCTGCCGGGCGAGCCGTCAGTGGGTATGACCGTCGTCTCCCAGCCCAGGATATCGCCGGCCTCCGCCATCAGGTTGCCCAGCTGCTCGCACGCCTCGGGCCCACACGAGATGTAACTGACCGTCTTGCCCGTCGGGATCTCACCCTCGATGGGCACCTCGATCAGTTGCACCGCTTCCGGGCGCGTGGAGTATCGCTCGACGATCTCTCTGGCCTCAGCCGCACCAGCCGGAGCCGCTTCTTCTGGAGCCGGAGCCTCAGCTTCCGAAGCCGGAGCCTCGGTGCTCGTGTCGTCGTCGTCCCCGCACGCGGCGAAGATGAGGCTTCCGACCGCGAGTACTCCGAAACATGTTCGTGTCAGCCTGCGCATCGTCTTGTCTCCTATGTAGGTGTGCCCGGCACTTTACCAGGTTTATGGTTATCAGGTTTATGGAGGTGAGTCCGTCGCGTTATCAGCCTCGGCCTCAGGTGTCATGGCCCGGCCCGTTGCGGTGCGGCTCCCCGCTCTTCGGACCTCGAGCCCGGTCAGCGCCAACGCCGAGATCAGGACCAACCCGGTAATCATGCGCTGGACCCAAAGGTCGACCTGCTTGAGGCCCAGGCCGGTCGTCAGGGTGCCCAGTAGCAGGATCGAGACCATCGTTCCCCAGACGTTGATCCGCCCGCTCTTGAACTGCGTGGCACCAAGGAACACCGCTGCGAACGCGGGAAGGAGGAAGGGCGCGCTCGAGCTCGGCGATCCCGCGCCGATGTTCGACGTCAGCACGATCCCCGCGAAGCCGGCGATCGTCGACGAGATCAGCAACGTGCCGAAGCGAAGGACGTCGGTCCGCACTCCGGCGAGACGGGCGGCGTCCAGGTTGAAGCCGGTGGCATAGATCTTCCGTCCGATGGCTCGGTGCTCGAGCAAGTACCAAAGGACGAGGGCGACGAACAACGTGTAGAACACGGGCCGGGTCAAACCCCACAAGGGCCGGTCGATTGCCAGGTCCTGGAAGGCACCGATGAGCTCCGGGCTCGTCACCGTCCGGTTGTCCGAGCGCCACTGAACCACGGCTGTGATAACAAACCCTCCGGCCAAGGTGCCGATCAGCGAGTCGATCTTGAGGAACACGACGATGATGCCGTTGAACACGCCCACTGCGACGCTGGTGAGCACGGCGAGCAGCACCGCCAGCCAGATCGGCAAGCCGGAGTGGACGATGAGGCTCGCAGCCATGACCCCCGACAGCGCCATGGTGAAAGACATCGAGATGTCGAACACGCCCGCGGACAGTGGGACGACGAGGCTCAACGCGGCGAGGGCGGCGATGGCGTTGCCGTTGAGGATCTGCCGAACGGTGGCTGCGTTGGGGAAGATGTCCGGCATCATCAGCGAGAAGATGACAATCAGCCCGATCAGGACGTAGATCACGCCGATGCGGGCCGGCGACAAGGCATGCCTCAGCCGCCGAACCATCGGCTTCGTGACGCGGCGGCTTTGGGGGACGACGTCGGGGGCGCCTTCGGCTGCGGGCGTCATGACCTAGCCACCGCACCAAGCGGATTCACGAGACCGTTCATCTCGACATCGCCCAGCCCTTCCGCGGCCCTGACCATGTTGTGCTCCGTGATCTCCGAGCCGACCAGCTCCGTGACGATCGACCCGCTCTTGAACACCAACACCCTCGAGCACAGCGCGACGAGGTCGTCGAGCTCGGCGGACACCACGATGGCGCCGAGTCCGGCGGTTGCCTTATCGAGCACGAACCGGCGGATCGCGGCCCGGGCGCCGACGTCCACACCCGCGGTCGGCTCGCACAGCACGAGGACGTCGGGATTCGTCACCAGCACGCGACCGATGAGCACCTTCTGCTGGTTGCCGCCGCTCAGTGTGGCCACGGGCAACGTGGGATCGCTGGTCTGGATCTCGAACTCGCCGACGGCGCTGTCGACGAACCGTGCCTCGAGCTTGCGGCTCACCCCGAGCGCGGTCGTCAATGGGCCCAGTGTCGACAACGTCAGATTCTCGGCGATGCTCATGGGCGCGATGACACCCTCCGACGCCCTGTCCGGGGGTACGAGCGCGATCTTCGTACCTCGGTAGCGGGCGATGTCGCATGGGGCAGCATCGTTCAGGTGGAGCGTCCCTCCGGTCGCCTCGTGTCGACGATCCGTCAGAAGCCGTGTGACTTCGTCATGACCGGAGCCCGGCAGCCCGGCGAACCCGAGCACCTCGCCTCGGTGGAGCGTGAAGTCGACGTTCGACGCGTCCGCGCCCGACAGCCCCCGGACAGTCAGCAGCGGCTCATCGTTGACGGCGCGCTCATCGGGTGCGATGGCATCCTCGAGGCCGGCGCCGAGCATTTGATGCACGAGATCGGCCTTCGTGAGCCCGGCGATCTCGGTCGTGATCACCTTCCGGCCGTCGCGCAGCACCGAAACACGGTCGGATAACTCGAGTACCTCGTCGAGGCGGTGCGAGATGTAGACCACGCCGGCGCCGTCGGCGCGTACGTTTCGCAGGATCTCGTGGAGCAGGTGAACCTCGTGGGCAGGCAGGACCGCCGTGGGCTCGTCGAGCACCAGCACGCCGCCAGCGCTGGACCAACCCTGCAAGGCAGCAGCGACCGCGATGATGGTCCGATCGAGTGGGGCCAACTTCCCGACCGGGGCCCGGAGATCGAAGTCGACCCCGAAGGGGGCGAGCCGCCGTTCAGTGAGGCGCTCTTGCTCTCGCCAACGGACCCGACCCCAGCGGCTCCGGATGAAGCCGCTCGACAACGCCAGGTTCTCCACTGCGCTCATTTCGGCGACCAAACCGAGGTCCTGGTGAACGAAGCTCAAGTGGTCATGGCGACCCCGCAGAGCGGCGAACTTCACGGACTCGCTCTTGAACGAGCACGCGGCACCAGGATCGGGATGGTGGAAGCCGGCCAGGATCTTGGTCAGCGTCGACTTCCCCGAGCCGTTGTGGCCGATGAGGGCGTGAATCTCGCCCGCCTGCACGTCGAAGTCGACATCGTCGAGAGCCAAGCAGCCGGGAAACGTCTTGGAGACGTTCGACACACGCAACAGCTCACTCCGCACCACAAGGGAGTCGCCATCAGCGGCAGTCCGATCGCCTGCGTCCAGCGAGCTGTCGTCGTGTTGCATCGGCCCCGTCAGAACGCCGCGGGACCCGGGACGCGGACGCGGCACCGGTAAAGTGTCGTGCTGGCGCAGATGTACAGCGTCCGCATATCGTCGTCTCCGAACGCGAAATTCGCCACGGGCTCTGGCACCCCCAGCACGCCGAGGCAGATCGCGTCCGGGTCGAACACGTGGATCCCGCCTGGACCGGTGCAATAGAGGTTTCCGGCCTGATCGAGCTTCATCCCATCTGGATGACCGTCGCCCTCGCCGACGGTGGTCGCCCAGACGCCAGCGTCGTCGAACCGGTCGCCGTCGCGGACGAACCGGCGGATGTGATCCTTCGCCGTGTCGTTCACGTAAAGCGCCGTCTCGTCCAGCGAGAAGCACAGGCCGTTGGGCAGGTCCAGATCAGCTGACACCAAGGCCGGTTCGTCATCTCCCGGCTGGAGCCCATAGACCCCACAGAAGTCCAACTCGAGCTCCCGGACCACCCCGAACCCTTCCACAGTGCGACCGAATGGCGGATCTGTGAAGTACACGCCACCCCAGGACGACACGACCACGTCGTTGGGACTGTTCAGGCCCTTACCGCCGAATGACTCCGCCAAAACCTCGATCGCACCGTCGTCGTTCTCCCGCACCACTCGGCTCGTCCCATGCTCGCAGGTAACGAGACGGCCCGACCGGTCGTAGGCGCTACCGTTCGCGTGGTTGCTTGGCTCCCGATAGACGGCCGCCTGCCCGTTGGACCATGAGTGCATCGTGGAGCCAGGGATGTCGCTGAAGACGAGGTCACGGCGGGCCGGATGCCACACCGGTCCCTCGAGGAACCCGAATCCGCCGGCCAGTGCCTCGAGCGACTCGTCGCCGACCACGTCGTCGAAGCGAGCGTCGCGCCTCTCGTTCAACGCTGCGTTATCCATTTCGATCCACCCCTCTGACTACGGTCGACGTGGTCGACCTGCTCCAACCTGAACTGCGGGAGGCCGACCTGGGCGTTGACGTCCCTGAACTCAACCTCAACCGTCGCCCCGACGGCGAGCGGGGCGTCCGGGCCGTCCACCAACGTGGCCGCGTACAGCAACCCCTCCTGGTCTTCCAGTTCCACCAGCGCATGAACCCAGGGCTCAGGGCCAAACCCTCGAACCATCGCGTCGTGAACTACGGTCCAGTTCACGAGCCGTCCGCGACCGGTGACCTCCTCGTAGGCGAACGCCGGCTCGTCGACGCGATGACATGTGCCGCAGAAGTCAACCGCCGGATGGGCGAACGTGCCGCAATGGCAGCACCGCTGGAAGGTGAGTCGATGCTGAGCGGCAGCTGCCCAGAAGGGTGCGCTCATTTCGTCGGGCTGCGGCACGGGGGGGTCGGCCCGTCCAACGGGCTCGGGAACCGGGCTATCGGACATGCCACGTACCTCGCCTTCGAGGGTCAGCCGGTGCCGTGTCGGAGTAGCCGGCCGGGGAGGTTCCCCGTGGGTTCTCCGTCCACGAAGGTGGTCTGACCGTTCACGAGCACGTGCTTGTAGCCGTCGGCTTTGCGGATGCGGCGCCACTCGCCCTCAGGGAGGTCGTAGGCGACTTCTTCATCGAGGAGCTTGAGCCCCTCGAAGTCGTACACTATTACGTCGGCCCAGGCGCCCTCGGTCAGGGTGCCACGGTCATGGAACCCGGCGGTCTGGGCGTGCAAGTTCGACAACCGCCAGTGCGCCTCCTCGAGCTCCACGACGCCGCGCTCACGCACGAACTTGATGATGCCCTCGGTCGGATATGAGCCCATGGTGATGAACTTCGTGTGAGCCCCGCCATCTGACACACCCCACAGCCCGTACGGCATCGTGGCCAGCTCGTTCTCGACCACCGGGTCGCTGTTCGTGTGCGGCACCTGAAACAACGTCTTGAGCTCGTCGGCCACAACCATGTCCAACAGCAGGTCGACCATGTGGTCGTACCCCAGGATTCGGCACGCATCAGGCAACCTCGTGCCCTTGACCGGCAAGAACTTGTCCGTAAACGTCCGCAGGATCGTCACATTGTCCAACACGAAGATCGTCGGCACGTTGTCGCGCAACCCCGAACGCCTTGCTGGATCACCCAACTTCGCAAGCCGCTCAGCAGTAGAACCCAGGGTCGCCTCACGCCACTCCTCGACCTCGTCCCACATGTTCCACTCTTCGAACGTGAAGGTGAACTCCTCACCAGTGGTGATCATCTGGGGAGACACCTGAATGCCACGTTCCCGGCAGCTACGGATCCAGTCCATCGCGTCGTGATGCAGGTCCGAACGACCCGGGAAACTCCCGATTGCGTTGTGCAACACGATCCCACCCGACTCGATCGCCAGCTGCTCCAGATGGTGGCGATCGGACTCCACCCCATCGGGGGTGCTCATCGCGATCTGAATGAACGTGTGATCGAACTCTGCCAACACCCGAGCGAACGCCAACGCCGTGCGGTTCGACATCAGATCACTTGCGAATGGCGACCCGTCGTAATCCCGCTGCACATCCAAACCACCACCCGGCGCAGTGACCTGCGCCGACCAGCCGCATGCACCGGCACGCATCCCCTCACGCAACAGATCACACAGACGCGCGAGCTCCTCATCAGTCGTGTCCCGAGACTTGGCCGCCTCCAACCCCATGACGTGCACGAGCAAGGGGTTCACCGGCACATACGTCAACATATTCAGACCCTTGGGCCTGGCATCCAATACGTCCATCCACTCCGGGAACGTCTCCCACGTCCACGGCAAAGCCGCCTCGATACACACCGCCGGGATCGCCTCCACCCGGCTCAACGACTTCATCAAATACTCACGATCCTCGGGCTTTGCTGGCGCAAAACCGAACCCGCAATTCCCGATCGCGACCGACGTCACCCCGTGCCAACCCGAGATCGTGCAATACGGATCCCAGAACAACTGCGCGTCATAATGCGTGTGCAAATCCACAAAACCAGGCGCAACGATGAGATCCGACGCATCGATTACCTCATCTGCCTCACCCCGCGACACTCGCCCCACCTTCGCGACCCGACCATCCTTGATCGCCACATCCGCGCGGCGACGCGGCAGATTCTGACCGTCAACGACGATCCCATTCGCAATCACCGTGTCGTAAGATGCCATGCTTTGATCCTCGTGCTTTTGAGGTGTATCACTATGCAGCTGCCGCCGCTCCGCGTACAGTGAGGAGACTATACCGGGGATGTCAGCACCTGTACATAGGGATCCGTTGGCGTCCCGCGGCTAGACGCCGAGCCGAGATCGATGCCGTAGCCGTGAGGGTCAGCCCAGCGAAGAGCGCAAGGCCGCTGGTCGAGTCGCGCCGTCGGACCTGGGTGCTGGGACCGAAAACGAGGTCCTCAAAAGGTCCGCCGCGTTCTTGGCTCCGGAGAACTTGCGCGTCGCTGCGCCGGCTGATCGGTCGCCCGGGTGAGCCACGAGATTCGACACGCCGACGGTGTCTCCCGCGATCGCTGGAAATCTGGGCCCACAAGAGCCCCCAAAAACGAAGCCAGCGCGGGTCAGGCCCGGCCCTTCACACTGACTTGCTTCCGGATGAACTGCCAGCGGGTGCCATCCCACCGCAGTTCATCGTCGTAGTGGGCGAGCGCCAAAATCTTCGGCGCATCGTCCACCACGTCGGTGAAGAGAATGTCCGCCGAGGAGGTGCCCGTATTGCCGTCGACCTTGATCAGGTGGTTGACCAGCACGTGCGTGCCGGAACCCTGCAGCTCCTGGGCAAGCCCGGCCACGATGGCCTCCCTCCCTCGCCACTGGTCACCTGTCGGCATGACGAAGACGGCATCCTCAGCGAAGTGAGCGCCGATCGCGTCGAGATCACTTCGGTCCATTGCATCGGCAAAGGAGCTGATGAGCTGACTCGCCGCACACGTCCGGCACGCGTCTGGCGCCGGTGGCTTGCCATCGCTGACTCCGTTTGACATCTGCTGTCCTCTCGTCCTCTTGAAATCGCTCTCGCACGGTGCGATGAGGAGGCATTGTTAAAGGACCTGACAACGAAGTCAAGGAATTGACTTGGTACCAGTCCCTTGGCGTGGTGGGGTTTCGGTCCGGGTCCACCGTGGGGTGAGTCACCGGCGTGAGGCTCGGTGTGTAACTACCAAATTGCACACCAAGGAGACCACGTCGATGACTCTGTCTGCGTCTGCCATCAACGAATTACTTGCCGTTCTCGATCAGGGCGGCGGTGCCGATCTGGTTCGTCAGCTCGCCCAGTTCGGGATCCAGGAACTGATCGAGGCCGAAGCAACCGAGGCGATCGGCGCGGCGGTGTGGGAACGGGCGCCGGATCGGGTGACGCATCGCAACGGCCACCGCCCCCGAACCTGTGCGGGCCCGAAACTCGGTCGTGTCCATTGACCAGGCACAACGCGGGCCGATCAGAGAAGCTCCATGTTTCGTATCTTGTGCCGTTCTCTCGCGTCGGTGGCACGTTTGGCTGTTCGTTCGGGCCGCTCCAAGGATCTCGAGATCATCGTCTTGCGTCACCAACTCGGCTTGCTGAACCGACAGTTGGACCGACCTCAACTCGCCGACGACGACCGGACCCTGCGCGGCGCGATCGGTCAGGCCCTGCCCCGCTGCCTGCGTACGGGTTCGCTGGTGAGTCCTGACACGTTCCTGCCTTGGCATCGTCGTCGAGTCGCCCGTCGATTGGGGTGGGTCAAATGGCGAACCCTGTTCCGGCGGTGCGATAGGCCTCTCGCGGGGGTGCGAAGATGTCGAGGATCTTCGCACCGGTTGGGCCGGCGATGAAGCCGTGTTCGACGTCGCCCGGCGTGCACCAGAAGTCGCCCTTTTCGACCGGGACCTCCACACCGTTTTGCATGCGGACGCCGCTGCCTTCCAGCAGTACCCCCCATTGTTCCTCTGCATGACCGTGGACTGTGCCTGCGCTGTGCGGGGCGAGGGTCACGACAGAAAGCATGGCGCGCTGGCCGACGAAGACTCGGGTGGCGATGCCGGGGGCCAGGGTGCGGGCGATACCTTCGCTCAGATCGTCGAGGTTGAAGAAGTTGTCGGGTCGGGCCATGTTGGTGTGTCCTCCTGTGGTGCCGAGTCGAGGCGCGCTCAGCAGCGTCGAGCGGCACCGAGTAGCAATTTCGTGTCGGACGGGCGAGTCTAACCCAAAGTACACGCGCCCCCTGGAGAATCGAGCTGGCCGCTGCATGAGCGTTTTGCCTGGTCAGAGGCTCACGGCCGCACGCGTGGGGGCCCGGGCTATGACCGCATGAGCCCAACCACAGAAAATCTGACAGACCCGCTGGAGGCGGCGGCCTGAGGCCCAGCTCACGACGCCGCCAGATCCGAGACTCGCCGATGTAGCACAGACGTGCTACAGTCCAAGTCATGAGCACCACGACCGTCCGACTCGACGACGAGGACGAAGCCCTCCTCGACATGCTCGCACCTGAATACGGAGGGCGCTCCAGTGCGATCCGCCAAGCCCTCCGCACCCTCGCAGCCGATCGGAAACGCCGGAACGCCCTCAACGCGTTCCTCGCCGAATGGGACACCGAAGAAGGTCCGATCGATGAGGAAGCCGTCGCCGCGATGGCCGAACGATACGCCTGTGATTCTTGACGCCGCGTTCCTCATCTCGATCGATCGAAGCGAGCGCACCGCCCACGCGTTCCTGACTGCTGCCAGCAGATCCGAAACGGATCTTCACACCACCGACCCCGTCGTAGCGCAGGTGTGGCGGAACGGATCCCGACAAGCCCGGCTCGCGGCATTCCTCAAGACCATCTCGATCCACCCACTTGATGACGGTCGCCCAGTCGGACAGCTTCTCGCTCAGACCCAAACAGCAGACGTCGTTGACGCCCACCTGGTGATCACCGCCCTTCGCCTCGGCGACGACATCCTCACCGGCGACCCCGACGACCTCGCGACCCTCAGCGCAGTGCTCGGCCCAGCAACGCCCGCCGTCCACGCGTGGCCGTGAACCCCAGTTCCCGAGGGTTCACCGTTCGGTCCTCGCTCTAGGCCCAGCTGGCGGTCGAGATCCTCGACGACCCGGCGCGGGATCCGCTCACGAGTTCGCACCGACAGTTCTGAACAAACCTCCCCCACCCCGCATCCAGCGTTGCCCATCGACTGTTCACACTCACGCAGGATCCGGCTCAGGCACGATGATCTCCTGGAAGTTCCAGTAGCCACGGACCGAGAAGACGCTCGCGACCCCACCCGGTGTGAACCGCATGCTCGGGCACCTCGATGCCGATGAGCTGGCGGCCGCCGGCAAGAAATACCAAGAGGTTCTCGACGCAACCCGACGGTACGAGTCCGAGTCCGGATTCGATCCTGCACTGCCGGACCGGACGATCGTCTCCCAGACGGTTCCTTCGGCCGTGAGGGGTCGCGCTACGCAGTGACTCGTCGCGCACTTCTCGCCTTGACGTCTGTACGCCCCCACCTGACACAAACGAGTTGGTCCGGCCGTGGACGTTCCCCTGTCATCTGCATTGCGCGCAGATCGAAAACCTGTTCGTGTCGGAGGGGGGAATGCAACCCTTAACCCACGCCACGGCAGCGGCTGGGTCCCGCTACCGGAGGCGGCCTGAACCGGTCCCCCGGATACGACTCGCACGGCAGCCCGCATCGAGTGAGACCTTGGCAATTGTTGCCAAAGCGCTATACTGGTGGTCATGACCACGATGAACGTGTCACTCCCAGACGAACTCAGGAGCTTCGTCAATTCCCAGGTCAACCATGGCAACTACGGATCGACAAGCGAATACGTGCGCGATCTAATCCGCCGCGACCACGACCGCCGCCAACTCCGAACCGCACTGCTCGAAGGCGCCCGCTCCTCCATCGCCGGCCCCGCCGACGCCGCCTACTTCGCATCACTCAGAGCCCGAGCCGAAACCGACAGCTGAGCACACACCAGTGCAAGCCGACATCCGCGCCCTCGCCGCAACCGACATCGAGGCCGCGGTGACCTACTACCGCTCCGAAGCCGGCCCCACAACCGCGCTCGACTTCGTCAACGCGCTTGAAGCCGCGATCAACCACCTCTGCCAACATCCGCTCACTGGATCGCTCAGATTCGCCTTCGAACTGGAGATCCCAGATCTGCGGAACTGGTCCCTCCAGAAGTTCCCCTACCTCATCTTCTATGTCGCCGAAGACGACCGCATCGACATCTGGCGCGTCCTACACGCCCGACGAGACATCCCGGCCTACCTAGCGCCAGACCCACACCCACCGGGGTGATCATGGCACGGTGGTCACATCATCGCCGTCAGCCTCGGTGGCTTTGCGTCGGGGCCAATCCTCTTCCCCCAGTCGGCGAATTTCAACCAGTCCGCGTTTGCCCACCTTGAGCACGGATGGCGCGACGCGCTCCGCGACGGCGTGACAGTTGGCGTTGATATCGCCTGTGGGGGCCGGAAACTGCGTCGTGATGGTTGACCAGGGCAAACGCGCCTCCATCCTGAGCGTGCCGAGAACGCGTCGCTGCAGGTCACAGCATTGGCGGCCGGTATCGTCACCGGCTGTGTCATCGATCCTCTCGCACATGTTTCGGCTGCTGATCGCTCGTCTCGGGCTGCTGTTGGTGTCTGGTGACAAGCGTGACGCAGAGATACTCGCTCTTCGCCATCAGGTCCTGGTGCTGCAGCGCCAGATCGATCAGCCGAGGTTCACGCCCGCTGACCGGACCGTGCTCGCCGTGCTATCGCGGGCATCTGATCGCCGACGACTGGGCCAGGTCATCTTGCTCGTGAAACCGGCGACGGTAATCGGATGGCATCGACGCCTCGTCGCGCGTCACTGGACCCAACCACCTGTGCCCCGAACCGGACGGCCACCCACATCAGCAGAGCTTCGCCGGCTGGTGTTGCGCGTTGACGCCGAGAACCCGAACTGGGGCTACCGCCGCATCCATGGCGAGATGCGCCGTCTCGGGCACCGACTAGCCGCGTCGACAGTATGGAAGATCCTGCGAGACTCCGGACGTGAGCGCACCCCGAACCGCACCGGACCTTCGTGGAGCGAGTTCATTGCCAGCCAAGCCCATGCTCTTGTCGCGACCGATTTCTTCTGCGTCGATACCGTCACGCTGCGCCGGTTCTCTGACCTGGTATTATGCATTGTGGGCGATGGGGGACTTGAACCCTCGACCTCTGCCGTGTGAAGGCAGCGCTCTAGCCGTCTGAGCTAATCGCCCGGCACGACGACGATACAGCCTCAAAGCTCTACTGCGATCCGCTCTAGGCCATCAAGCAACGTCGGGAGCTACCGGGTTCAGGTCGAGCAGATCTTCGATCCAGGCGGTGACTTCAAGCACGCGGCCGTCGTCGTTTTGGTGGCCGACAACTTGCAGACCGACCGGCATGCCGTCAGACGTATAGCCAGATGCCGTGGTACCAGCGGGACGGCGCGTGACGTTGAGCGGGTAGGTGTTGCCGATCCACATATCGGTTTCTTCTCCGTTGATCATTCCCGGCCCTTCACAAAAGGGTGTCTGGCCGACAACGGTCGGGCTGAGCAACGCATCAAAACCAGACATCACCTCGGCAAGTCGAAGCGACGCGGCCTGCGCTTGCTTGCGGGCGTCCTCTATGGCGTCAGGGGTCAAACGCTCGTCCGCTCCTTCGAGAATGTTCCGAAGCCCCGGAGTGATTTCTTCGAATGCAGGTGTGCCGAAGAGTTCCCGGTAAGTGGGAACCATGCCACCGTAAAAGAGCAACACGAACGGGCCGATTATTTCTGGCATGACCGGTTCAATGTCGACGACCTCCACCCCGGCCTGCTTCATGCGCTCAACCGCGCCCAAACAGCTAGCGAGGATCTCGTCGTCGACTGGGCTCCCTTCAATGTTCGGGCACCACAGAACGCGCGCCGGAGCGGGCGGATCATCGAGCCGCGGACGTAGCGGCGCGATCGGGTCGAGCGAGCGCAGGTCACCCGGTGATGGGCCGCTTACTACGTCGAGCACCGTGGCAACGTCACGAATACGACGTGCCAACGGCCCCACCGTCGACAAGTCGCTTGCTCCCATCGGTGCCGGTCCGCTCGGTACTCGACCTTGCGTGGGCTTGTGCCCTGACAGGCCGGTGAGCGAAGACGGTATGCGGATCGATCCGCCTCCATCGGAACCGGTCCCCAACGGGATCATCCCCGAGCTGATAGCGGCTGAGGTGCCTCCTGATGAACCGCCGGGCGAACGGTTGCTGCCCCAAGGGCTCACGGTCGCACCAAACACTGAATTGAACGTGTCGCCTGTCCAGCCGGCTTCCGGGGTGTTGGTCTTGCCGAGAATCACGCAACCCGCGGCGCGCATCCTGGCTACCTCGGTCGAGTCTTCGCGAGCTGGTGCCACATCGGCGAGATGCATGGCTCCGCGAGTTGTTTGGAAACCAGTTGCGTCGGCGAGGTCTTTCACTCCTATTGGTACTCCGGCCAAGGGACCGACCTCAGATCCGGCGTCCAATGCGCGGTCGATGTCGGCAGCTTGAGTTCGTGCAGCATCGGCGTCCACAGCAACAAAGGCGTTGAGCGCCGAGTTGAGGAGTTCAATACGTTCAAGCGCGGCGTTGGTGACCTCTGTGGCGCTCAACTCACGGGATTTGATGCGGCGCACCAATTCCTCAACGGTGATTGATCGAAAATCTGGGACGGTCATGCTGCCTCACGGTCCGGTGTTGGTTGGTTACAGAAGAACAAAGATACGCTATCGCCCGCTCTTGTTCGCTTCGCTCACCGGGCCGCTCGGGCCACGGGTCGCTAGCCTTCAGAGGTGCCTATCGTCGCCTGTCCGCACTGCGAGGAAGAAGAAAACCTCAAGGGCAACAATGTTGACGGCACCATTACCGTGACTTGCGGCGAATGCGGTTTGGTTTGGGAGCGGGACATGAATCCACGCTGCCCACAGTGCCAAACAACCAATGTGAGAGCCGCCTGGCAGGCCACGCTCGACAAGAGCCGTGGCACTCAACTTTCCATTCAGTCACTCAATATCGTCTGGCTCTGCGGGGATTGCGACGCTGAGAAACTGCGCCGTTACCTCGACTCCAACGTGCCCTTGCCTCCTGACACGTTGCCCGTAAACCCAGACTGAGGGGCCTGTCAACCCAGACTGAGGGGCCTGTCAACCCAGACTGAAGATCGTGAGCAGCAAAAGCGCTATTGCGAGGGCGCAGGCGAGTCCGTGGGGGCAAGGGCGGCGCGCAGAAAGCGGGTCAGCTCCGTGCGGCGGACGACGGTAGCGCGCCGGGATGGGGGAATGCCCATTGCTCGCTGAACTTCGAGTTCGCTGGCAACACCAACCACGGTTGAGTACAGAGACAACAGAAGCATCGAGGGATCGGAGCGGCGCAGGCGGCCTGCGGTCATCTCACGCTCAAGGAACTCGCGGGCCCGGTGGACAGTCGGGCCGACGTGAGCGCTGAGGCGTCCCACCGTTATCGATCCCGGGCGGGTGACTTCTCTGACCAGCCCCAGAAGTTCAGGCCGGTTGACCGCTAGCCGGAAGATTCGACGAACGATTGCCTCTACTTGATC
The DNA here is from genome assembly GCA_965249055.1 of Candidatus Aldehydirespiratoraceae bacterium. Classification (GTDB taxonomy): domain Bacteria; phylum Actinomycetota; class Acidimicrobiia; order Acidimicrobiales; family Aldehydirespiratoraceae; genus VXYK01. The sequence goes on from CBDFKX010000002.1 coordinate 3,259,207, forward strand.
AATACCGGTCAGGCCCCGCGATGCCTCCTGTTCAAAAAGTTCAACAAGGTCTTCCGCGGCGGCATCGATCACCGAATCAAACAGCACCTGTTTCGATGGGAAGTAGTAGAGAATGGTCTGCTTTCGCACACCCAGTTGGTCGGCCAAGGCGTCTAGTGAGGTGGCCGCATAGCCGTCGGTACCGTACGCCAGCAGTGCCGCATCCAGCACACGCTGACGGGTCGGCACAAAATTGTTCATGCCTTCTCTCTACCATTTGGTAGAGAGTTTTGCTATAACAAGTACTGTGATTTCAAAGGAGTTGAACAAGACGCGCATCGCCATTACCGGCGCAACCGGCTTTTTGGGCACCGCGCTTGTCGAACGATTCCTTCGCGCGGTCCCTGAAAGCGAACTGGTTCTGGTAGTGCGACCCGGACGCCGGGGAGCACAGAACCGGGTGGATCGAGACATCTTCCGCAACGACGCCTTCGAGCGGATTCGACACACCTTCGACGATGAGAGCGACGAGACCTTTGAGGAGATGTGCAAACGCCGAGTCTTTGCTGTGGCAGGCGATGTTGGTGTCGACGGGTTGGGTCTTGACCCCGAAGGCCTTCGGTTGCTCTCCACCTGCGACATCGTCATTCACTCCGCTGCCACAGTCAGTTTCGACTCAGCTCTTGATGATGCGGTTGAGATCAACCTGCTCGGGCCAATGAGAGTCGCCGCGGCCATACGCCAAGCGGCGGCCGTACGCGAAGAACCCACTCGAGGGGGACTCGCTAACGGCGAACCGGCACATCTGATCGCGGTGTCCACCTGTTATGTAGCAGGCAGTCGCCGCGGTAGCGCTCCCGAAGAACTCCTTGATGAGTCGCCATTCTTCGTGGATGTGGCTTGGCAGACTGAAGTCGAAAGCGCCCGGCGCGCCCGAATCGATGCCGAACAGGCAAGTCGCACGCCCGATCGCCTCAGCGAACTGGCAAAACAGGCTCGCAGAAGTCTTGGTGCTGCCGGTGGCCCAGCCCTCACCGACAAGGTCGAACAACTCCGCCAAAAGTGGGTCGGACAACAGTTGACGAACGCGGGCCGATCGCGGGCTGGCAGCCTGGGCTTTCCGGATGCCTACGCATTCACCAAGGCTCTTGGAGAGCGCGCCCTCGTCGAAACCAGCGAAGGCGTACCGGTGAGCATCGTTCGCCCGTCGATCATCGAGTCGGCGTTCGCGGAACCGTCACCTGGATGGATTCGGGGCTTCCGTATGGCCGAACCGGTCATCGCCGCTTATGCCCGCGGTCTGCTGAAGGAGTTCCCGGGTATTCCCGAAGGTGTGGTCGACATCATTCCCGTCGATCTAGTTGTCGCCACGATTCTCGCGGTCGCGGCTCGTGGCCCAGAACGCGACGAAGCGCAGGTGCCCAAACCTGATGTCGTGCAGATCGCCTCGGGCGCGGCAAACCCGCTGATGTACGGGCAGTTGGTTGACCTGGTTCGTAGCTGGTTCAACGAACACCCGGTCTACGACGAAAGAAATCAGCCGATTTCGGTTCCCGAATGGTCGTTTCCAGGGCGCGGTCGGGTGGTTCGCCAACTGGGGCGCGCTCGCAAAAGTCTCGATCTGACAGAGCGAGTTCTCCACGTGCTCCCGCTGAGGGGCAAGCAGGCGGACTTCAGTGCCGAACTAGAGGAGCGCAAAGAGCAGCTTGAGCGGGCCAACGGATACGTCGAGCTTTACGGGGCTTACGCAGAATGCGAAGCGCTCTATCGGCTTGACCGGATGTATGCGCTTTGGGAATCACTCGACGCAGAAGACCGGCGTGATTTCTGCATGGACCCGCGAGTCATTGATTGGCCGATCTATGTTCAGACTGTTCATCTCCCGGCGATGGTGAAACAGGCCCGCCTCAAGATGCAACCTGGCGCCAAGAGCAGCGAGTCGCGGTCCACTCGTCTGCGCAAGCAGGTGCTCTCGCCCGAGCGGCAACTAGCCGTATTCGATCTGGAGAACACGCTGATCGCCAGCAACGTCGTGGCAAGTTACGCATGGCTGGCCACTCGTCATCTCAATGTCGCCGACCGTATGAGCTTCACCGTGAAGACCTTGCGAGAAGCACCTGCGTTGCTTTCGCTGGACCGTCAGGATCGCAGCGATTTCCTGCGCTACTTTTACCGGCGTTTCGAGGGAGCTTCCGTTGAACTAATGGCTCGTGACTCGCGCGAGATGCTCAGCGACTTGTTGATCACCAAGTCGTTCCCCGCTGGTATTCGCAGGGTTCGTCAACATCGCGCTCTGGGCCACAAGACGTTGCTGATCACCGGGGCTTTGGACTTTGTAGTGGAACCGTTACGTCCTCTGTTTGATCACATGATCGCCGCAGAGATGACCACAACCAATGGTTCTTACGACGGTCAGCTCACCGCCGTTCCCCCGACCGGTGAGGCTCGCTATCAGACTCTTGTGGATTTTGCTGAGACTCACAATCTCGATCTGAGTCAAGCGGTGGCATATGCCGACAGCAGCTCAGATCTGCCGATGCTTGAAGCTGTCGGCTTCCCGGTGGCTGTCAACGCCGAAACGAAGCTCGCTTCGATCGCTCGTCGCCGAGGCTGGCTGATTGAGCACTGGACGAAATCCGCAGGTGCCCCCAATCGTTTGCTTCCCATCGGCCCTCGTGCCAACCGGGGCCCAGCGGCCCATCGACAAAGGGCGGTGACTGCTCATGCCGTCTGATCCTCGCCGCAAAGCGCCTCGGCCAGGCTTCGTGCTTGACGTCGACAAGTCAACTCCCCCGATCCTGTTCCACCACGGCGAACAATTCCGGTTGGAAAAGCTGCCGGCAGACCGCAGTCGGGTGATATATCCAGCCGAACCGTTGCCCGGTCTTGATGACCCCGACGAGGCGATCCGTCAAGCCCTGCTCAACCCGCTGGATGAGGATCCGTTACCGGCGCTGCTGTGGCCGGGCATGAAGTTGACGATTGCTTTTGATGATCTGTCGTTGCCGCTTCCTTCGATGCGCCAGCCCGACATCCGACAGCGGATCATTGAGCAGGTTCTCGACATGGCAGCCGCGGCATCCGTCGACGATGTCCACTTGATCGCCGCTTTGGCTTTGCATCGCCGTATGACCGAAGCCGAGTTCCGTCACGCTCTCGGTGATCGCATCTACGACGCTTTCGCGCCCCACGAAACTCTCTACAACCATGACGCCGAAGATCCCGACGGCATGGTCGAGTTGGGCCTGACCCGCCACGACGAGCAAGTGACCATGAACCGCCGAGCAGCCGAATCGGATCTGCTGATTTACGTCAACTTGAACATCGTCTCGATGGACGGCGGTTGGAAGTCAACAGCCACCGGACTATCGGACTACGCGGGTGTGCGCCATCACCACAATGTGGCGACGATGCAGAACTCGAAGAGTTTCATGGATCGCCACTCCTCGGAACTGCATCACTCAAACTGGCGCCAAGGCGAAGTGATCAAGGCTCATGGGCCCCGGATCTTCCAGATCGAGACAACCATCAACAACAACACTTTCGGCTACGACGGCCCCCTGTCGGTCTTGCAGAAACGCGAATGGGAGTGGTCGGCTCGCGACCGGGCGACCTTCATTGGTATGAAAAATGCCCTTGAAGTAATGCCCGCGGCCGCCCGGCGCAAGATTTTCCAGGCATGGGAGGCGCCCTATGAACTCACATCAGTGCAGGCTGGTGAGGTAGACGCCGTCCATCAGCAGACCCTGGAGAACGTCTTCGCGCAACACCTCGTGCCCGTTGAAGGGCAAACCGATGTGTTGACCTTCGGTCTCCCCTACATCTGTCCCTACAACGTCAACTCGGTGATGAACCCGATCTTGGTCATGTGTCTCGGGCTCGGCTACTTCTTCAATCTGTACCGCGGCAAGCCTTTGGTGCGCGAAGGCGGTGTGGTGATTATGAGCCATCCCACACCGTGGGAGTTCCATCCGGTCCATCACCCGAGTTACATCGATTTCTTTGAGCAGGTGCTGTCCGACACCACTGATCCGGCGGAGATCGAAAAACGCTACGAGGAACAGTTCGCCTACGACGAGTGGTACATCCACCTGTATCGCAACAGCTACGCATACCACGGAGTTCACCCGTTTTATATGTGGTACTGGGGTGCCCATGCTTTGCAATGGCTCGGCCGGGTCATTGTTGTCGGCGGTGATCCGCGGTCGGTCCGCCGCCTCGGCTTTCAGCCAGCTTCGACCATGCAAGACGCGCTGGAGATGGCCAGCGATGTGGTCGGCCCGCATCCATCGGTCACCCATTTGCACAACCCGCCGATTCTTATGGCAGACGTGACATGAGCCGCCTAGCCAGGCAACTCAACCTGCCCCCTGTACCGAGCGGACTTTCAGCGATTCGCCGTTATCGGGCCCTCGGGTTTCCCTACCGGGCGCCGTCAACGCCTCGAGGCGTCGCTCCTGCTCCCAAGATCATCAACCGTGGTGCCGACTATGACGCTACCTGGGCTCGCAAGTACCCGGCTCGGTTGGCGAGGGCCGCGATCGTGGAAGGCCCGATGCGACTGGCCGTCTCTGGACTGGCAGCACCGGACCGTCGAGGACAGGACCGCTTGGCGTCGCTACGAGGCCCGGCCATCTTTGCCGCGAACCATCACAGCCACCTCGACACGCCGTTGCTGTTGACGTCGATTCCCGAACCGTGGCGTCACCAGATCCTGGTGGGCGCCGCGGCCGACTACTTTTTTGGGACGCGTTTGACTTCAGCGTTGTCTTCGTTGGTGATCGGCGCGATTCCGATCGAGCGCAGCCGGGTCAGCCGTCGTTCCGCAGATCAGGCGGCCGATCTGGTTGCACAAGGTTGGAGCCTGCTGCTGTTTCCCGAGGGCGGACGCAGTCCCGACGGTTGGGGTCAGCCGTTTCGGGGCGGAGCCGCATATTTGGCGCAAAAGTCTGGGAAACCTATTGTGCCGATCCACATTGAGGGCACTGGGCGAATACTGCGGAAAGGCAAATCGCTGCCCCGTCCCTCAACCACATCGGTCACTTTCGGCAGGCCGTTGCGGCCAAACCAAGACGAGAACACCGTTCGCTTCGCGGCCCGTATTGAGGCCGAGGTGTCAGCACTTGCCGATGAGGCTTCCTCGGATTGGTACCGAGCCCGCATCAGAGCCCACGCGGGCACCACGCCCGGACTTACCGGTCCCTCAACAGGAGCTTGGCGCAGGGCTTGGGCTCTTGGCGATCGCTCGCGTCGGGCGCGCCAACGAACTCGCCGCTGGCCCAATCTCTGAGCGCGCCCGAACTTCTAGGGCGACCACCTCAGACGTTAGGCTCTTGTGATGCGCTTCTCGTACGCGGAATCCATGATTGACCCAACAATGTATGCACCACTCGTGCAGGCGGCAGATGCTGCAGGATTCGACAATTTCGTCGTTCCCGACTCGATTTGTTACCCCCTCGACGCCGACACGAAGTACCCATACAACGCCGATGGCAGCCGCGAGTTTCTCGAGGGCAAACCGTTCATTGAGCCCTTCTCTTTGATCCCCGCTCTAGCAGCCATCACCGAACGCATCCGTTTCACCACGTTCGTCGTGAAACTTCCGATCCGTCACCCAGTGCTGGTAGCCAAGCAGGTCACGTCGGTGGGCGTGATTACCAACGGGCGTTTCCGGTTCGGCGTTGGCACCAGTCCCTGGCGCGAGGACTATGACGTGACCGGCGTGGGTTGGGCGCGGCGTGGCGCACGCATGGACGAGTGCATCGAGATCATCAACGGACTCCAAACCGGGGATTTCTTCGGTTACTCCGGCGAGTTTTACGAGGTTCCTGATGTTCAACTCTGTCCGGTTCCCGAACAGAGAGTTCCGATCTTGGTTGGCGGACATTCCGCAATGGCTCTTGAACGTGCTGGGCGGTTGGGAGACGGTTGGATCCACGCCGGAGGAGACCCCGGCGAACTAGCGCGCATGATGTCGGTGGTTGAGGAGTCCCGCCAACGCCACGGTCGGGCCGATCTGCCCTTTGATGTCCTCGCCATCAGTGTCGACGCCTACTCCCCCGAGGGTATAGAGCGTCTCGAAACCGCTGGTGTCACCGATGTGATCGTCGGTTTCCGCGACGCCTATTCGCCCGGACCCGACACCCAATCCCTTGACGAAAAGCTCGGCGCACTGCAGTGGTACGCTGATGAGATCCTCGCCAAAGTCCGTTAGCACCACCTGCTTTTCTGCCCAACTACTCGACAAATTGGAGCGAACCAAACCCGCCGGTCGGGTGTCGTTGAGTAGCGATTGAGAAAATTGCCGCCATGTCAAACCAAGACCCGTCAGATCCGGAAGCAGCATCAGGCGAGTCAGAGGTCGGCAAGTTCGACGATTTCCACCCCATCGAAACCGAGGAGCCTGTCGGAACGGGCCGCCGAATCGTGGTTGGTATCGCCGCTTCAATCACCCTGCTGGTAGGCGCTCTAGTCGTTTATAACGCGTTCGGTACCGACGAGCCCGGTACCGACGCCTCCGGTACCGGCGAGTCAGTTGATCCGACACTCATGTGGACCGAATACACGCCCAGTTGGACTGCCGCATACACCCCAAGTGGGACTGTCACCGACCAGCCTTATGTGTATTCAGTCGAGACGGTCGGTGACGGTCGGGTACTCGCCCGTGCCTTCACCGATACCGGGACCATAATCATGATCTCTGAGAACGGCACGGACTGGACCCAAGCGGCCGTCCCGCACGGGATTTCTCCCGATTTCATTGACGTATCGGGTGATCGCTGGTTGATCGCGGGTCACGACGCAACCGGGTTTGGTCCCGCCGATCGAGCCTTCTATTCCGACAGCGGAGGTGAAGACTGGACCGAGTTGGCTTTGGACGAGGGTCCTGGAGACCAATCCTCAATAATCCTCTCGTTGGCGTCGGGTCAGAACATGGTGATTGTGTTCAAGATCAGCGATGACGCGCAGAACCCAGAAGAACCCCCGCCTGATGGGCAGCTCATGGTGTACACAAGCGATGGTGACACAACAACGAGGACCGGCGAGTACGTGAGCGGCTACACCACGGGCTCCAGCAACGCCGAGGGCTTCCACATCGTCACTAACACCCCAGAAGAGCAGTTACTCCGCAAGCTCGGCCGACGGTTTCGCGTGGAGCGAGACTTCCACCTTGGACACAGTGTTCCCGGCCTCCGGATCCACCGGATTGCGATGGTTGAGCCATACCGACACCTGGTTCATCGAGGCGTACTCCGACGAGACCCGGGTGAAGTCCTTGGACCAGATCGGAGACCCGGAATCGGTCACCGCAACGATTCGTCCTGTGTCGCACCTGTTCTCCCTTGATGTCGGACCCGCAGGTATGGTCGCGACAGCGGTGTCGAATTCGTCGCCGCGGGAGTTGCTCCTCGGCTGGTCGAGAGACGGGCGCAACTGGGAATGGTGGGATCCATCTATGGCTTTCGGAGTCGACGGAGGTCCGGCAGGTTTGGGCTTTGCTGCCAGTGAGAACAGGCTGCGTGCTCCCGCGGTCGACTTCGCGATCGGCACCGACTTCGTGCTGGCGAGAGTGTCTGAGTTCGACACCGCGGTCGACACGGAGCACCCCCAGATCCGATCAATCAAGTGGTTCAAAGCAACTGTGGAATAACCGACTCTCAATCTCAACAGGCTCCACAAGACGGACGAATTGGAGGGAACCAAACCAGTCGGTCGGGCGTCGTTGGGGTGTAATGGAGACAGTTGCTGCTATGTCAAACAATGGCCCAACAATTTCGGTCGAGTCGGTCGACGGGTTTGTGGTCGGCAAGTTCGACGATCTCTACCGGACCGAATATGTGCCGATGGTCAAGCTTGCCCGAGGACTGGTGGACTCATCTGAGCGAGCCGAAGAAATCGTGCAGGACGCCTTCGCCAAGGTCTTCGAGCGTTGGAACCGTCTCAATGAGTCCGGCGGTTATTTGCGCGTCAGCGTGATCAACGGCTCTCGCAGCGAACTCCGCAGACGTGAAGTAAGCCGAAGATTCGGGTTGACGCGACGTGCTGAAGCCACCGCCCCCACCGAACAGGACTATCTGATCGACGCCCTCGATCAACTTCCCGTAAAACAAAAAACCGTCCTAGTGCTGCGTTTTTTTGCCGATATGTCGGAAAAAGAGATCGCCGACACTTTGAGCATTCGCCCGGGAACCGTAAAGAGCACGACATCACGGGGGCTGGCAAGACTGAGAAAGGCCCTTGAACAATGAACAGTAAACCGACCACCACGCAGGAACTAGCCGATGCCGACGAGGCGCTCGGTTCTGCGATCGGCGCCGCGATCAATGCTCGGGTCAACACACCTGTCGCACCGCCACCCGTATCGCTGATTGCCAAGCGAGCTGAAAAGCAGGCCCGCGCCCGAGCCGTTCAGCGAACGGTCGTAGGCATAGCTGCCTCGATCACGCTGTTGGCTGGCGGAGTTGCCGCATACAACGCGTTCGGGAGCGACAACGGCACCTCAACCGTCGCGACGGAACCCACCGTTACTGCCGACACCACCGTTCCCACCACCGACCCACCCACGACCGATGTTGCCGACGAAGTCCCGTCCACTTCGGCGCTGACGTGGACCGAGGACGACCCGAGCGAGTTGTTCGGCGGCGAGCTCCTTGATGTCTACGAAGCCGAGACAGCGGGCAACGGACACGTTTTTGCCCGTGCCTGGAGCGATGCTGGTTCTCAGATCATCGTCTCCGAAGTCGTTGGCGACTGGACCCGGGTTGACATCCCGACCGGCGTATCACCCGACCATGTCGACATATCAGGTGATCGCTGGTTGCTCGCAGGCCAAGACGCAAGCCAGTTTGATGCCCTCGCTCGGGTCTTCTATTCAGACAACCGGGGCGCGGACTGGACTGAAGTGGCTATCGACCCGGTTCCCGAGGGCCAATCGTCGATAGTGATGGCTCTTACATCGGGGCAACAAATGGTGATCGTGCTCAAGATCCCCGCTGATCGCACCGCCCGCGATCTCCAAGTCCAAGCGCTGATTGCTGCCGAAGGTCTCGTGTCTGGCGAAACACCAATCGAAGGCTGGTCCTTGCAAGGCAACACGGTGAGCTTCTGGACAGCTGATTCATCTGACCCCCATAGCTTCGAGATCAGCGATGAAGAGCGCTCCGCTCTTGATGCAAGCGTGGGCGACGAGCAAATCCGGGTGTACTCAAGCGATGGCGGCACAGCCACTGCGACTGGCCAGTACGTGAGTTGGCATACGACGGGATCCAGCAACGCTGAGGGCTTCTACATCGCCATTACCACCCCGAATGACGAGTTGCTGCTCACCTCGGTCGATGGAGTCACATGGACCGAGACCTCCATCGACAACGCGGACGCCTTCGCTTCGGGATTACGAAGCGCAACCCGGGTGGACGAATGGTTCGTTGGTGGCTACGACGGCGAACTCCGCATCAAGTCTCTCGACCAACTAAATGATCCAGAATCGACCACCGCAACGATGGCGGGTATGAGGCACTTGATTTCTCTAGATGTCGGGCCAGCGGGCATGGTCGCCGCGGCCTTCCCAGAAGGTTCCACTGGAACACAACCCGAGCCACTCCTTGGCTGGTCAACTGACGGCAACAACTGGGAATGGCTGACCCCTTCCGAAGCTTTCGGAATCGACGAAAACCAAGCATCGGTGAACTTCGCCGTCGGGACCGACTTCGTGCTGGCTCATGTGGTGGGATTCGCTGCCATCGCTGATTCCGAGACCCTGGAGGCCCAACCACCGAGGTGGTTCAAAGCAACCGTGCAATAACCGTGCGACAACCAAGTCCCCCAACCCCTGTGGGCGACCGCAAGCGCTTCCCCCCACGCTCCGGTCGCCCACAGTCGGGGTACAAACGTAGGAACTTCCTTTGAGTGGCGCGTTTGGGGTTTTTGGGGGACTTGTATCGTGGAAGCAAGAATTCGCTAACAGAACAGGTCTGACCATGTCGGTTGCAGCAAGCACACCAATCGAACTTGTCAAAGGGGTGTACGCCACACTCGACCAGCGGATCGGCGAAGCCCGCATACGATTCGGCAGGCCGTTGACGCTTGCCGAGAAGATCTTGGTCAACCACCTCGACCGGCCTGATCAAGAACTTGAGCGAGGCGAGTCCTACGTCGACTATCGACCCGACCGTGTTGCGATGCAGGACGCCACCGCGCAGATGGCCTGGCTCCAGTTCATGACCACCGGACTTGATGAAGTCGCGGTGCCGACCACCACCCACTGCGACCATCTCATCCAAGCCCGCCAGGACGGCAAAACAGATCTCCTCGCCGCGGTCGACACCAACAAAGAGGTTTACGACTTTCTGGAATCGGTATCGGCCAAGTACGGCGGAGGGTTCTGGAAGCCCGGTTCGGGAATCATTCATCAGGTCGTACTCGAACAGTACGCCTTCCCTGGGGCCATGATCGTCGGTACCGACAGCCACACCCCCAACGGCGGAGGCATCGGCATGGTGGCGGTCGGCGTCGGCGGCGCCGACGCCGTTGATGTGATGACCGGTTCACCATGGAACAGCAAATGGCCGATGCTCATCGGCGTCAAGCTGACCGGTTCTCTCAATGGCTGGGCCGCCCCCAAAGACGTGATCTTGAAAGTGGCCGAGATTCTCACCGTCAAGGGCGGGACCGGCGCGATCGTCGAGTATTTCGGGGATGGTGCCGCATCCTTGAGTTGCACAGGCAAAGCCACCATCTGCAACATGGGTGCCGAAATCGGTGCCACCACTTCCGTGTTTGCCTACGACGACGCCGTAGCCCGCTATTTGAAGAGTACAGGGCGCGAAGAGATCGCCGATGCGGCGAACTCAGTCGCACACCACCTTCGTTCTGACGACGAAGTGTTCGACAACCCGGCCAATTTCTATGACCGAGTGATCGAGATTGATCTCGACAAGCTCACACCGCACATCAACGGCCCTCATACTCCAGACCTTGCCCGTGAGGTGGCCGAACTTGGTGAGGAGGCCGAAGCCAACGGCTGGCCCCTTGAAATCAGTGCCGCGCTGATTGGCAGTTGCACCAACTCTTCGTACGAAGACATCACCCGCGCGGCTTCGATCGCTCGTGCCGCAGCAGCGAGGGGACTCAAGGCCAAAACACGGCTGCTGGTCACTCCTGGCTCTGAACAGGTACGGGCCACGATCGTGCGCGACGGTCTGCTAGCGGACTTCGAGGCGCTGGGTGCAACCGTGCTTGCCAACGCCTGCGGTCCCTGCATCGGCCAGTGGGACCGCTCCGAGGAATCGGGTCACCAGCGAGGTGTTCCCAACGTGATCGTAACGTCCTACAACCGCAATTTCCCCAAACGCAACGACGGAGACGCCCAGACACTGGCTTTCGTCACCTCGCCAGAAACGGTAATCGCCTTGTCGCTCGCTGGCACGCTCGACTTCGATCCGATCAACGACACGATCACCAATGGCGCTGGCGAGGAAGTGTCGCTTGCGACGCCTATCGGTCTTGAACTGCCTGAAGCGGGCTTCGATCCGGGTGACAACAAATTCGTTGCCCCACCGAGCGACCCGTCCAACATCGTCGTGGCGGTGTCTCCCACCTCAGATCGGCTTCAGCTTCTCGAAGCGTTCAAACCCTGGGACGGCAACGACTACGAGGATCTCGCCGTCTTGGTCAAGGCGAAAGGAAAGTTCACCACCGACCACATTTCAATGGCAGGGCCGTGGCTGAAGTACCGCGGCCATCTGGAGAACATTTCTGGGAATCTTTTTGCCGGAGCTGTCAACGCCTTCGACGGATACGAGGTCGGGCACGGTAAAAGCCAACTCGACGGTTCGGTCAAGGCTTTCCCCGAACTCGCCAAGGACTACCACGAAGCTGGCGTCCGCTGGGTGGTGATCGGCGACGAGAACATGGGTGAGGGATCAAGCCGTGAGCATGCTGCCATGGAACCCCGCTTTCGCAACGGTGTGGTGGCTATCGCACGGAGCTTTGCTCGCATCCACGAAACCAACCTCAAAAAGCAGGGCATGTTGCCGCTGACCTTCGCTGACCGCTCGGACTACGACCGCATCGGCGAAAATGATCGAATCGCGGTGCGGGGTCTGGCCGAGTTGGCCCCAGACACGCAAGTAACCGTCGAGGTGACTACTCCCGATGGCGACACCTGGGCTTTTGCAGCCAACCACACCTTCTCCGCCGATCAAATTGAGTGGTTCAAAGCCGGTAGTGCTCTCAACATCATCCGCCAGAACCTCGCCTGACACAGGCCTTAAGGTTTCGACCTTTGGCGGAGAGTTACAGGTCTAGATGAAGATGCGCAAACAGGCATCTCCAGCCCACATGCTGAGGACACGCCCTCCGGGGGTCACATCCGACGTCGTTCCGTTGATCACTCCCCCCGAGGCCGGATTCGTCACCGAGAAGAGACCGATTTCCTCGCCTTCTATCGGCTGGACGACCTCAAACGAGCTTCCGTAGGTCACTTCTAGGAACCCGACCGTTGCCGAAACGCCGAGACCATCTTTGGTGACCAACCCAGTTGGATCGGTATGGCCGGAGGCGTACCACTGTCCAAAAGTGCCCGTAGACGCCGGGATGAGCTCGGTGCCATCTCCACTGTTGTCTCCGTTTTCGTCCTCAGTATCACCGTCGGTAGTGCTTCCGGCTCCAGGATCGGCGGGAACCGCAACTGGCGGGTCCTGCACAAACACCAGCTCTAGTTCATCCCAGCGAACAGAACGCGCGCCTTGCCCGCAAGCGTCGGTGGTCCGAAAATTCGTTGCGCTGTCGGGATCACCGAGGACAGAGCTGACTTCGTCGATAACGGTGGCCATCGGTTGGTCGAAACGGACCACGCCGCCAGTGTCGAACTGCAATCCGGTTTCGACAAGAGTTACGGGGCCCGGTGTCCCTACAGCAACCGGAGTAGTGGTGGTTGTTGTCGAGCTTGTACTGCTGGTGGTCGAAGAGGTGGTGTCGGGAGCCTCGGTAGACCTCGGTTGGGTACTTGAAGGAGCGGTGGTCGGCGCGGTGGTGGCAGGAGTATTCGTAGTCGGAGGTTCTGTGACAACAGGTGTCGGTTCTGCTGAAAGGGTGGTCTCTGACGGGCGACTGTTGGGCGAGTCGTCACCAGCCAGAAAGATCAATAACCCGCCAACAACGCCTACTAGAACAACCAAAGCCAAGGTGATCATGGCCTGGGAAGCCCCGCTACCAGGTTGCTTCTCCGACCTGACGGTCGCGGCTGGCGGGCCAACCGACCCCATGACCTGTGTTGCACCAAACTCTGGAGGATCCGTAGCCGACAGCTGTTCGGGACTGGGCCGAGCAGGATCGACCAACGACTCATCATCGAACACCGAAACCGACTCGGGCCGCGGCACATCGGGGACGGGTACGACAGGGGTCTTCGAGGTGATCGGTTGGCCAAGGTCCTCACGGGTCACGAAATGCGCCGAGGACAAACTCCCTGCCCGTGCAGCTCCTGCCGCTAGGACCGCCACACCCGTAACCGACGTGGGTTGTGCCGCTGCAGCCGCACGCGGCACCACAATCGTGTCCGCCATCCCCGAAGCCACGCCCGCTTGCACTATTCGATCTCGCGCCGCACCCTGCCAGTCGTCGTCAACTATCACCGCCAAGCGAACTGGTGTCTTTCCATCAACCGCGGTAGCCCTGCGAATCACAAAGCCCAAGACCGCGGCGAGCGCACCTATTCTGCCTGTCGCCGCTCGTTGCAGGGGATTCGTGACGCGAGGTCCCTCTGTGACCAGTGCTGCTTCGTCGCCAACCAGCACCGAACTACCCTCGCCTTGGGCTACAACAGCCGCTGCGGCGACATCAGAATCACCGAGCACGACCACTCGGGGCGGTTCCACCGATGAAGCGTCGAACCGAACCGCGGTGATATGCGATTCGCTGATGTGCACGCCGAGGGTATCGGTCATGACCCGTCTCCAGCCCCACTGGACTCACCCTCGCCGCGCCCTGGAGGAAACGTGCGAGCCAACTCTTCTGGGGTCGGATCGTGAGCGACCTTTCCTTGTCGCGGATGCAGGTCAAAGATTGACGACATCACCAACTCAGTGCCGTCTGCCAAGCCGATGCCATCGGGAAGCCATAGTGCCTCGCCGACCCTGACACGGACTTTCGGGGGGTGAACAATGCTGAACATGTTAGGAACGCGTGCTGAACGTGGCCACACGTTTTCGGTGCCCCACAACGAGATCGGCACTATCGGCGCGCCAGTCATGCGTTGCAATCGGACAACACCTGGCCGACCGGTCATCTGGGGATCGAAAAAAGCTCGACCTCGAGGGATAGTTCCCTGCGGCAAGATAACTACCACCTCACCCGCGTTCAGCGCTTCGGCCGCGGCGACCAGTGGTGCGTCCGAACCGCTACCACGGTCAACGGGTATCGCTCCAAAGGCCGTGACTATCGAGCCGATTAGGGGAGCATCAAACATCTCTCGTTTGGACAGGAAGCGAGCCAGGCGACCTCTCTTCGACAAGACCGCCCCCAGCACATACACATCGAAATAGCTGCGATGATTGGCAGCAATGATCGCTGGCCCCTGTTCGGGGATGTGTTTGAGCCCGGCGAAATCGAAGCGGGCATAGGGTGCCAGTTCGGGCCGAGCTAGCATCGCCAGAGCCTTCTGGGGTTCGATACCCGCCAGCTGTGGGACGCCTTCGGGAGAATCGAAGTGGCGCACCGGCCAACGGCGGGCTGTTGCGGCCACTGCCAGCCTGGGATCGGGGTTTACCGCGACAGGGTGTCCAACTGCTTTGAGCAACGGCAAGTCGTACCAGCTGTCGGAATAGGCGTAGCTTTCGGCCATATCAATGCCGTTAGCGTCGGCCCACTCTTGGCTCGCAGCCAGTTTTCCTTTGCCCCAGACATAGTGGCCATCAACTTCACCCTCAAACACCCCGTCGGTGCGGGCGTAGTGGGTGGCAACGATGTCGTCGAAACCGAGAGCCTCAGCCAAGGGGCGAACCAGGTCATCAGGGCTGGTTGTGGCAATCACGAGCTTCCGGCCCTGGTTCCGGTGCATTTCCATTTCAGTGCGGGCGTAGGGCAGTACCTCGGTCACGAGTCGTGAAGCTGCGATCTCACCGGCTTCGGCTACGAGTCCGGCATCCCATCCCTTCGAGAAACGCACACCCTGTCTAGCCAGCAACATGGAGGGCCTGGTTTCGCCGATGAGATCAAAGATGCCGAACAACAATCCCTCACCGGGGATCCGGCTCTCCGACAGGACTCCCACCTCTCGCAATGCTTGCGACAACGCTGGTCCCGAAGCCCGGGGCAACAGGGTCCGGTCAAGATCGAAGAAAGCGGCTGCGCTCACGGCGAAAGGGTAGCCGGTCAGCGGCAAACAATCGTCGAAAGGCCTCTATCCTCGGGGCCTTTGTGATCGTTGTAACAGTTGCCTCGATTATCTGGCATCATTATCGGCGATGGACCTCCGCCAACTCCACGCACTCCTCGCTGTCGCCGAGCACCATTCCTTTTCTGCTGCAGCCCGAGCGCTGCACACGGTGCAGTCCAACATCTCTACCCATGTTGCGCGGCTTGAACGTGAAGTCGGGGCGGTTCTCATCGACAGGGAGCGCAGCGAACTGACAACCGAAGGCGCAGTCGTCGCCAGTCGTGCCCGACGGATGATCGCAGAGCTTCGAGCCATCGAAGATGATCTGGTCGCCTTGCGTGACGAGTTGAGCGGTTCGGTGCGAGCCGGGGTTATCGGAACGACGGCTCGCTGGTTGGTTCCCGCGCTGTTGGACGCAGTGACCCAGAAGCACCCTCGTGTCAACCTGCAGATCATGGAAGCGACCACCACCACGTTGGTACCACAGTTGCTCAGTGACCGTCTCGACATCGCAGTGGCCAACCTCCCTGTTGTTGATCCCGATATCGATACCGAGCCACTGTTTCTTGAGGATCGCATTATTGTTGCGCCACTCGGTCATCCGTTGGCCAACTATCAGCGAGTCGACATCACCGACCTCGCTGATCACGAAATCTTGCTGCCACCCAAGGGGACCGCTTTTCGCGACGAGATCGACGCCGACGCCCGCCAAGCACGGATCAAACTCGCAATCCGAGCAGAAGTAGACGGATTGCGACTCCTTTCGTCGCTCGCCTTTCAGGGTTTCGCTCCCGCTCTGGTGCCGGCAAGTGCTGCACCAGCATGGCTGGAAGGCGATTTTCGCAGGGTCCCAGTAGACGGTTTCTCACGACGCGAAGTCGGTTTGGCGCTGCGCCGCCGTTTCGCTCCTTCAGCCCCAACCCGAGCCGTTGCCGAACTCATCCGAAGTGTGGTCGCGGTCAACGGCGCTGATCAAGGTGGTCTGACTCCTGCGCCGCGCATCGGAGCGGATATCGCATGAGCAACTATGAGGACGGCGCAGTCGATATCCGGGCGCGTGCCCAAGGATTCGTGCGGGTGCGTTCAATCAAGTTTGGTGGACGTCGCGTCGTTGAGGTCGATGCCCAAGGAGAGGACCTCGCCGGAGCGCTCTCTCCCTCCGATGGGCACTCAATCGCTGCGGCCGCCCGCTACAGCCGTGAGCAGCGCCTGCCGTTGTTGATCCGGCTAGCGTCAAGCGGTGCCAATCTGCAACAAGGTGTAGCCGCACTCGACGGCTGGGGCGGTGCGGCACTTGAACTCACGCGTTGTTCCGGGGTGATCCCAACGATGGTTATCGTTAGCGGGCCGACCGTTTCTGGACCTGCGCTGATGCTTGGACTCGCGGACATTGTGGTCATGGTTAGCGACTCTTACGCGTTCGTTTCGGGGCCGGCGATGGTTAAGCAGTTCACCGGTGTTCCTGTCGACGGCGATGAACTCGGCGGTCCGGATGTCCATGAGAGAATCTCCGGCGTCGCTTCATTTGTGGCCGCCGATATGGCCGAGGCCGAGTCGATCATGGCCGACGCTCTCAGGTTCTTGCCCGATCACACCGACGCCACACCACCCACTCAGCCGTGCTCGGATCCGGTTTCTCGCTTGACACCCGAAGCCTATGAAGTGCTTCCGGCTTCGGTCAATGGTTCCTACGACTGCCGCGAGATCATCCGTTCGATTGTCGACGATGGCGACCTCTGCGAGTTGCATACCTTGTGGGCGCCGAATCTGGTTACCGGGTTCGCATCGATGGGTGGCCGGTCGATCGGTGTTGTGGCAAACCAACCGCAGAGCATCGCCGGCACACTCGACATCACTGCCTCTCGCAAGGGCGCCCGCTTTGTTGCATTCTGTGACGCTTTCAACCTGCCTCTGCTCACCTTTGTCGACACCTCAGGGTTCTACCCGGGCAAGGATCTTGAATGGCGGGGAATGATCCGTTATGGGGCGCAGTTGGCCTTCGCTTATGCCCGCGCCACCGTTGGCCGCGTCAATGTCACCACCCGCAAGTCTTACGGCGGAGCTTATATCGTCATGGACTCCAAAACCATGGGTAACGACATCGCTCTGGCTTGGCCTTCTGCTGAAATCGCGGTGATGGGAGCTAAAGGAGCGGTTGAGATTCTGCACAGGCGGTGTAGCGCGGAAGAGCGCGCCGAGCTTGAATCGGCCTACGAGGAACGTCTGCTCAACCCATACATTGCAGCGGAGCGGGGAACGATTGATGCGGTGATCGACCCATCGGAAACCCGTCAGCGTGTGTGCGCTGCCTTTGAAATGCTTGCCAGCAAGCGAGAACGTCTCCCCCGTCGTCGCCACGACAACACGCCCCTGTAAACTGCGTTCAACTATCTGCAAACGTTGTCTCAATGTGCAGGTTTGGGCTATCTCGGTCTAGATTCAGATGCAGTTTCGACCTCTAGATCGGGAAATTCCGAGGAGTTAACGAGTGCCCGAGAGCATCACCATCACCGACAACCGCAGCGGATCTTCAATCGAAATCCCGATCGAAAATGGCGGGATTGATGCCGCCCAGTGGCGCAGATTCTTGCCTGAAGTCTGGTTCTGCGACCCGGGTTTGACCACTACAGCCGCAGCAATCAGCGGAATCACCGAACTCGACGGCGATAACGGCATTCTGCGCTACCGGGGATACCCGATCGAGCAGCTAGCCGAGCAAAGCTCGTTCCTTGAGGTCGCTTACTTGCTGATACATGGCGAGCTTCCCACGAAGGCCCAACACGACGCATGGCTTTACGAGGTCACTCATCACACCTTCGTGCATGAGAACTTCCGACGCCGGATCTACGACGCTTACCACTACGACGCTCATCCGATGGGTCTGCTCACCTCCGGGGTCGCCGCCCTCTCAACATTTTATCCCGAGGCCAAGGAGATCGAGAACGAGAGCATCCGCATGGAGCAGACAGTCCGGTTGATTGCGAAGATGCCGACGTTGGCTGCGGCCGCTTACCGTCATTCTCAGGGACAGCCGTTCGTCTTCCCAGACAACCTGCTCGGATATCCGGAGAACTTCCTCAACATGATGTATCGCATGGGTGGGGAATATGAGATCCACCCGGTACTCGGCAAGGCCATGGAAATCCTGTTGATCCTGCACGCGGATCACGAACAGAACTGTTCAACCACCGCTGTCCGGGTGGTCGGTTCATCCCACGCCGATCCCTACACCTCAGTGGCCGCGGCCTGCGCTGCTCTGTACGGTCCGCGCCACGGAGGCGCCAACGAGGCTGTGCTCAACATGCTTGATGAGATCGGCGACTACAGCAACGTCGACGCATTCATGAAGACCGTGAAATCAGGGGAGAACCGGCTGATGGGGTTCGGTCACCGGGTCTACAAGAACTACGACCCTCGGGCCAAGATCATCAAGCAGGTCGCTCACGACGTGTTCGAGGTCACCGGCAAGAATCCCCGGCTGGACTTGGCCTTGAAGCTGGAGGAGATCGCAATCAACGACTCCTACTTTATCGACCGCAGGCTCTATCCCAACGTGGACTTCTATTCGGGCTTGATCTATCAGTCGATGGGCTTTCCCACCGAGATGTTCACCGTGCTATTTGCTATCGGACGAACACCGGGTTGGTTGGCCCATTGGAACGAAATGATGGAACAAGATTCTCGCATCGCCCGGCCCCGGCAGCTCTACACAGGGCCCGAGATGCGCGACTACGTGCCTTTGAGCGAGCGCTGAACAAGTCCGCTAACTGAACGAAGGCCGCTAAATCAGCCTTATACCGTTGGGCTGAGCCGTTCGGTCGGGGTGAACTTGACGGGCATCGCCTCAACACCGGAGATGAAATTCGAGTTGCGCCACGGTAGCTGATCGGCAGGCACCGCCAGTTCGATATCAGGTAGGCGGCGCAGCACTTTGGAGAACATCTCTTTGAGTTCGAGCCGGGCCAGCGAAGCACCGAGACAGAAGTGAGTGCCGAAACCGAACGCCAGGTGGTGGTTCGGTTGACGCTCGATGTCGAAACGGAAGGGATCCACGAAATGAGCTTCGTCGCGATTCGCCGATGGATACAACATGATGACATCGGCAGCTTCGGGGATGACCTCGTCCCCGAGTTGGATCTCGGCCATCGTCGTGCGGGCCATGTTCTTGATCGGCGTGACCCAGCGCAACATCTCTTCGACCGCAACCTCTATGCGCCCGTCCAGGTCCTCTTGCAGTTTCTGGCGCTCGTCGGGGAACTCCATCAACACCTGCATTCCTCCGGTGATGACATGGCGGCTGGTCTCGTCGCCGCCGATCAGGATCAGCAACGACTCCTGCACGATTGACTCGTCGTCGAGCCGTTCGCCGTCAACTTCGGCTTCGCACAGGATGCTGACCAGGTCGTCACCGCCCGGGTTGGCCCTGCGATCAGCGATGACGCCCAGTTGGAACTCGCGGAAGGCGATCCCTGCGAGCGTCCCCTTCTCGGAGGCCTCAGGGTTTGTTTCGGTCGTGGCACGCATCAGGTCGTCGGACCACTCGAGCAGATCGTCGAAGGACTCGCGTGGGAATCCCAGCATGTCGCCGATCAGCAACAGCGGTAAGGGGGCTGCGATGTCCCAGACGAAGTCGGCTTCGCCCTTCTCGCAAACTCGATCGATGATCATGTCACAGAGCGTGTCGATCTCACCGATCTTGTCGCGTACACGCCGTGGCGTGAACCCCTTGTTGACGAGCTTGCGGCGGTTGAGATGATCCGGGTCGTCCATCGAGATCATCATCGGTAGATGATTACCCTTGGGTCTGGGCGACTTGTACGACGAGTAGGTCTGGGGATTGCGCGAGACGCTCAGGACATCGTCGTAGCGCGCTACAGCCCACACATCGGAATTGGGGTCGTAGTAGACCGGAGCGTTGTTGCGCATCCAGGTCCAGTCGTCGTGTGGCCGGCTCGCATACCAGTTGCCATCAAGTAGATCGACGTGTTCCAGCAGCGGATGGTTCGGCACCATCGTTCCTTTCTTGGTGCCCGGCTTGGTCAGTCGACTACCGGGGTTGGTGGGAGTCCCTTGTCGAGCAGAGCGTCGAAACGGGTTTGGATCTGTTGACGGTACGACGGCTTTGTGGCAATTAGGAAATCCCCGTCGGCAATTCCTTTCAGCACGATCGGCGGCACTTCCGTCGGGTCGATTCCGGTTTCGGTCATCGCGAACAATGATTGGCGGATACCCGCCGCGTCCTCACCCTCATCGGCGGCTCCACCGGGCCGCACCCTGTCGGTGTGGGCGATCGCAGTACGGATTGCGCTGGGGCACAGCACCGATGCTCCGACTTCGGCACCCACCGCGGCGAGGTCATGGGCCAGCGATTCTGTGATCGAGAACGCAGCCACCTTGCTCACGTTGTAGGGACCGGTGAACGGCGCCGCCACGAAACCGGCCACCGACGATGTGTTGACGACATGGCATTTTTCGCCTCCCGCCAGCATACGAGGCACGAATGACTTGATTCCGTGGATGATCCCGTAGAGGTTCACCCCGAGCGTCCAGTCCCAATCATCGACAGATCGTTGCCAGCAGAGACCTGCTTGAAACACCCCGGCGTTGTTGCAGAGCAGATGGACCGCACCCCAACGCCGGTAAACGTCTACCGCCAGCGACTCGACCTGATCGGCAGAAGCGACGTCAACGGTCGCAGCTACCACTTCTCCACCTACGCTTCGGGCCGTTGTGTCCGCCGATGGACCGTCTATATCGGCGGCCACAACCTTCATCCCCACACTGGCGTAGTGCTCCACCATTGCTCGGCCGATCCCCGATCCGGCACCAGTCACAACCGCAACGCTGCCTTCCAATCTTGACAAAGGCATATCAGTTCTCCTCTCAGTTCTCCTGGAACCGCAACTCTTGGGGGTAGGGGAAAAAGTCTGGGAGTTCCCCAGCATGGTGCAGCTCTTGCATCGACTTCCAAAATTCGACGGAACAAATATCGGCGTGACGCGTCTCCATCACCTCGCCGACCACCCGGGGGGAACGCAGATAGGTGCGGAACTCCTCGGGGAAAACGTCATTGGACTCAACCGGGAACCATGGCTGATCCGACATTTCGTCGTCGTAGTTCTGACTGACCGGCATCTTCCGGAAGTTGATATCACCCAACAATGCCAACTCGTCATAGTCGTAAAACACCACTACGCCGTGCCGTGTGACCCCAAAGTTCTTGGGAAACAGGTCGCCTGGAAAGATGTTGGCCGCGGCCAGGTCTTTGACGGCGTAGCCGTAGTCGATAGCAGCAGCACGCGCCCGGTCCGGTGACATCTCCCGGAGGTAGAGGTCCAGGGGGTAGAGCCGCCGTTCGGTGTAGGCATGGTGCAGCACCACTTCGTCGTCGGTAATCGTCACCGTGCGGGCGCAGTCGTTGCGCAGTTCGTCGATCAGTTCCTCATCGAAGCGGTCACGGTTGAAACTCAAGTTTGTGAACTCTTGCGCATCAACAAGGCGACCGACTCGATCATGACCGAACACCAGCTTGTATCGCCGTTTCACATCTTCTGGGGTGGTTCGTTTGGTCGGCGCGAAGCGATCCTTGATGAGCTTGAACACCACATCGAAGGACGGCAACGTGAAGACCGCCATCACCATGCCGCGTGCGCCTCGGGCCCGTTCGAAGCGCGTGTTGGAGTGTTCCATATGGCGATACAACGCACGAAACAAATTGGTTTTGCCGTGCTGGTTGTAGCCGATCGATGTGTACAACTCGGCCACCGGTTTCACTGGCAGGACTGACTTGAGGAAACCAACCACCGCAGCCGGGCGCCGACACAGCACATGGAAATAGGACCGTGTGTAGCCGAAGAGACGACTGGCGTCCGTCTCGGTCAGCAACACCGCATCCACTTGAACACCAGCATCGGAGTGGACTAGGGCGATAACTATGGGAGCCAGGCGATTCAACCAGCGCAGACGCCCTACGAGATAGGCGCCTTTGTTGCGATAAAAGATCGGTCGCAAGATGTCTATGGCATCAAGATGCCCGTCCCAGGTTCGTTCTAGGAAGACACTGACTCGTCCGGCGACCTTGGAGGCATCCCCATCGATGTCTGCAAAGTTCGAGGCCAGAGGCGAGTGCTCAAAGATCTCGCGAAGACAGTCGGTGATGGTGGTGTCAACCGGAAACTTCCGGTATTCGCCTCTGGTGCCGTCATCGGCCGGCAGCTTGGTGGGGCCGAGCCAAAGAAACTCCAGTTCCTCGTCTATTCCGATGATATGGAACAGCCGCCGGGTAACAGAGTTGTAGAACGTTTCCGCTAGTTCAAGATCCATACGCTCCGAGACAAGATCCACGTAGCGTCGTCTGGCACCGATCCACACCGTGCGAGCTTGGGGGTCGTCTTCTGACAGCACCAGACGAGCCGCGTCCACGACATTGAAAACAAGACGTTTGTGCAGGTTCAAGCGATCTTTTGTGTCTTGTTGATGCCCAGCCCAATCACACTCTATGAAACAACGGGAGGCTCGATGGGTCAGTTCCAGGTAGCGCTCGTGGTATTCGACGAATGCGTCGCAGAGCATTCGAGCCAGACGGTCAACGCGGGGATCCACCTCCGGACCCCAGCGAGCCACAGCGTCGAGGGTTCGCTTCGGAGGGACCTGTTCTACTCCTCGGGAGTCCGCTGAAGTTTGCACCGATCACCCCACAAGCTGGCCAAAGGTGGGATCGTAGCAGCATGGCGCGCCTCACTAACCTCCATGATCGGGCCGAACTGGCCGAACTCGCCGCCTTGTACGCGCTCATCGTCGACCAACGTGACTTCGCTCGTTTCGATGAGGTGTTCATTGCAGACGCCCTGCTCGACACGGGTCGAGGCGAAAGGCGAGGTCTCGCAGAGATCACCGATGCAATGGCGGGGTTGCTCCGTTATGAGGCCACCAGCCACATCCTGGGCCAGCAACTTCTTTCGATGACCGACACCGGAGAGATCGAGGGAGTGACCTACTGCGAGGCCCACCACCTCAGAGTCGACGGCGATGAGCGGATCGACCATGTCATGCACATCCATTACCACGACCGGTTCGTGCCGACACCCGATGGCTGGCGAATCGCTCACCGCCGGCTATCGGTCCCGTGGATTGCCGACCAGCCTGTCTGAGGCTCTTCTGAGGCCGGCATCGGCAGGGGTCAGGGTTGGTTGGCAGTGCGTTCGTGGTGGCGGATTACTTCGGCGATCACCAAACGCAGGAAGGCCTCGCTGAAAGCAGGATCAAGGTTGGCCGAGGCTGCGAGTTGGCGGAGCCGCGCGATCTGCTCTTCTTCGCGCTCGGGATCCGCGGGTGGGAGTCCGTGCTGCGCCTTGTACGCACCGACATCCTCGGTGACCTTGAATCGCTCCGCCAGCAACAGAATCAGCGCCGCATCAATGTTGTCGATGCTTGAACGGAAGCGTTGGAGTTGCTCGTCTGTCATGTCTAAAACCTAGGTCACCCAAGGATCTGTCGAACAAGTAGCCCGAAGGCATCACCACCCTAGAGCTAGCCGATTGAGTTCTCTACACCGGGGCCGGACTGATCAAGGTTCGTCTAGCCAGTCAGGGTGCTATTGGGAGTGCCTACGGGAGGGTGTCGAGCATGGTTCGCAGGCGTTTTGCTGGGGAATCACTCAGCACTAGGGCTTCTCCGATCAGCGCAGCGTCGTAGCCGACTTCGGCCAGATCTTTCAGCTTGGTTCCGTTCGGTGTTTCGATTCCAGATGCCGCGACGGTGACGACTCCTGGTCCAAGTTCGGCTAACAGGCCCGCCATACGCACTGCCTTGTGGTGGTCGACCGTGAAGCGGGTGTCTTTGGGATTGTCTCGCTGGTTCACCGCGATCATGTATGCGCCCGCGTCTGCGGCCATTGCCAGGTCCTGTTCTGCGCGGATCTCTGTCAGGGCATCCATGCCCAAGCTCAGGGCGAGCTCTTGGAGGTCTGCGACTTCGGCAACGGATCCGATGTCTTCCACGATCAGCAGCACCGCGTCGGCTCCCATGGCAGATGCGTCGTGGATGTGTTGGGGGGTAGTGAGGAAGTCCTTGCGCAGCACCGGAGCGTCCACTGCGTGTTTCACCGACTGCAGATCTTCGGGACTGCCACCGAAGCGCGGCCCCTCGGTCAGTACCGAAATACAGGATGCACCGCCTCGGACATACTCGATTGCTGTCTCAGCAGCTCCGAGACCAGGACGAAGGTCCCCAGCGGAGGGCGACTTGCGCTTTACCTCAGCAATAACCGCTAGTTCGGATTTGGAGGTCAGAGCGTTCTTGAAAGCATGGCCCACGGACTGCATAGGCACCGATTCTAATCCTGCACCGCATCTGCGCACTTCACATTCCCAGAGCGCGCGCCGCACCGCACTCAGAAACTGGGCGATCGTGGGCCGTACAAGAGTCGAACTTGTGACCTCCTGCGTGTCGAGCAGGCGCTCTAACCAACTGAGCTAACGGCCCTGAGAAACCCGAACCCTAGCACCGCCCCACGACAATTCTACGCCCACCAACCGAGCCGCATCACCCGCGGAGCCCGGCCCGGTACAGGTCGGGGAACGCAGGTGAGTTGGCGCTGCCTCCGATACTCGCTTGTCGATCAGCGGGCCGTCTCGTTCAGGCTGAGATCGTGGCCAATTCGCGGGATTCTGCGGATTTGTCGGCTGCAGCTACGGTGGCGCGGGGTGAGATTCGGGCCATTGCCGAGAGGGCTGCGGCCGCCGAGTAGGTTTGGATCGTTTCGGGGGAGACCTCTTTGGCCGGCGCTTATGCGCTTCGCAGTGGTCATTCCATGATCCGGCCCCGGGTGTACCTGATCGAGGGGCACTCCGCTGGCCGGGATCTGGTCGACGCCGGTCCGGGAGATTTGGCAATCGTCATCGCCTTCTACCGTTATCGCAACTCCTCTTTGGCTGTGGCCGGCGCCTTGGTCGACCAGGGAGTTCCCCTTGCGGCTGTGACTGACAGCCCGCTCTCTCCGCTGGCAGCTTCAGCGGAGGTGCTTTGCCAAGTGTCGGTTCCGGCTGTCGGCCCGTTCGACAGTTCTGTCCCCGCGGTGGTTGTCGCCGAATTGGTCGTCGCCGATGTCGCGGTACTCGTCCAGGCAGAGGCCAAGAAGCGCGTCGACCGCCTCGAAACGCTTTGGGCTGCGACCGAGACGTTCCTGCCCGGAAGCTAGATCCGGGCACTGGAGTTGTCGTCGGCAACGAGAAGCTCCAGTGTCGCATCGTCGCACCGTTTTGTAGCACATGTGTGAGATGTTGCTGTCGTGACTGAGACCACCACCGTGCGCCTCAACGACGAGGAACGAGCGCTGCTCGACGAACTCGCCTCTGAGTTCGGCGGCCGATCAGGAGCGATCAAGCAGGGCATTGCGATGCTCGCCCAAGAACATCGCCGTCGTCGCGCCTTGGACAGATTCATGGACGACTGGGTTTCAGAGACAGGACCCGCCGACCCAGACGGGGTGGCTGCAATGCGCGAGCTCTTCTTCGCACGGCGGTGATCCTCGACGCAGTGGTGCTGATCGCCGTGGATCGTAACGAACCAGAGGCCAAGGATTTCATCGAGGCTGCTCGGCTGGAAGGCGAGCCGCTCCGCACAACCGCACCAGTAGTCGCGCAAGTATGGCGGGACGGCTCGCGGCAGGCTCGTTTGTCCCGGTTCCTCCCCGCGCTGGACGTGCGCCCGTTCACTGCAGAGCACATCTCGCTGGTCGGATCGCTGCTTCGCCACTCTGGGGCTTCCGATGTCGTCGATGCCCATCTGCTCGCATGTGCAATCCACCTCGACGACACCATCATCACTGCCGATCTCAACGATTTCACACGTCTAGCAGCACACCTTGGCGAGGCAAAGCCACGGGTCCAACGGTGGCACTGAAGAAACCGTCGTGTCAACGACTCGAGCACGATGTCGTGGGCACCGGCCATGCCACGTCGATCCACCGAGACTTTGTTACTTGCGTAGCGCCGTATCGTAAGCGACGAAGAACGCGATCATGAGGCGCGAACGGGGTTGAACCACCTGAGGCGCTCGAAGCGTGCAAAGCCGGCGTCGGCCGTGGCAAGTCGTGCACCGCTGCTGATTGCAATACTGGCGAGCAATGCGTCCGGCACGAGATTGCCCACGATATATGGATCTTGAGCGGCGAATGCCGCGAATTGCTCCCAGGCGGCACTGCTTGGGTGAATCGTTCGGCAATTCGGCGACTGCTCTAGTGTTGATGTGAACGAGAGAGCTTCTGACATCTCAGCAGGCTCGGAGAAGATCTTCCGGTTTGTCACCAAGCGCAGAAAGCCCGTGAGCACGGTGTCTGGGAGTCCGAGCGGTTCGGGACTCTCGCGAACGCCCTCAAGCCAAGCTCTGGCCCTCGAATGCTGCGGAGTATCGCTACGGAACGCGTAGACAAGGATGTTGACGTCAGGAATGATCATCGGAGTCCGTCGGCGTCAAGTGCATCCCACACGGCCTCCTTGTCAGCAATGTCGACCAACATGCGCCCACCGCCGAACGTGGGTAGGGGCGTCAACTCATGCTCGGGTTGCTGGCGCAGAATAAGGTGCAGGCTGTCCACCACTAGTGCAGTGAACGTGCAGCCGAGCTCAGCGGCGTAGCTCTTGGCCTGCTCAGCAAGGCCGTCCGGCAGGATGATCGTCGTCTTCATACATATAACCATATCCTCAAGTATGTAGATATGGTAATCCGTCGAGGGTCGCGCCGGGATGCACAGAATCCATGCCTAAGCTCGACGGATAAGCATCAAGATTACAATAAGTGTTACATAATTGCTTGTAAGGAGACGTGCCCCGGACTCACAGACGGGTCCTCCTCAACCCTGTAGTGGTGGCCCAGCAGAAGAACCCAGGCAGATCGGAGCGTCGCAGGCCCGCGTGGGCGGAGTTCTCCGCTCGCCGCGTTGGGTCGCAGATCTCAGTCATCGCCTGAAGAGTCCGACGCGAGGAGTGTGTCGATCACGTCGAGTTCGCTCACCGCGAGAACGGCCCTCTTGAACTCATGGTTGATCAAGTCCAGCACCAGTAGGGGCAGTTCCGGCCCACTGCGAGCGTGACCCAGAACTGTTTGCCGACCACATCGCGGCCGAGTTGGGTCCCGACTCGACGCCTGCCCGGATAGCGCTCACCGAAGTGGGTTCCGAATCCCAGTTGGCGGTGGTCGATGCGAGACTCAAGCTCATACCGCGGGATGACAGCCGCTCTGGCGATGTTGGCCCGGTCGATCTCGACGATGCGGCGCCCGTTGAATATGCAGTCCCACCCAGAGAACTCAACCCGAAGAGTGCGGCCGGTCCACTCAAACCAGAAGGCCATGACAGATACGGTAAGTCACCGCCTGGGCACTGGCAAGCGAGGCTTGAGCGGGGCAATAGGAGACCCGAACACCAAATGCGGGCACAAGAGACCTAACGAGCGCCGGGCGGGATTTGAACCCGCGGCTTTACGGCTTTGCAGGCCGTTCCCTTGGTCCACTCGGGCACCGACGCTAGACCCAAAATGCTAGCGCCGGTGTGTCGCCGTGCGACTATGGGGCGATGGCAGTTGAGATCTCTTTCGTCGGACGCACCGCAGTTGTTGTGGGAGGTGGCGGCGGAGGCATCGGCACCTCGGTGTGTGAGCGAATAGCCGAGGCGGGCGCCGACATCATCGCCATTAGTGCGGTGCAAGAACACGTTGACGACACCGTTGACCGTGCAAACGCCATCGGAGTGCAGGCATCGGCCCAAGTGGCCGATGTGAGCGACTTCGATGCTCTCAGAGCCGCTATAGACAACGGCGCCCAAGCGGTTGCAGTGCCGGACCTTCTGGTCAACGTCGTCGGGGGCGTGACACCGCAATATTGGCACCGCCTGTCGGACTACCCGATCGAAACGTTCGACCACCTGCTCACCACCAACCTGCGCTACGCCTTCGTCAGCGCGCAGCATGTGGCGCGCAGGCTGATCAACGACAGTCGCCCTGGCGCGATTGTCAACATCTCCTCAATCGCCAGCGCTGGACAGCCCCTCCTGGGAGCCTATGGCGCGGCCAAAGCAGGCTTGGATTCGCTCACTCGCACCATGGCGATGGAGTGGGGACGCCATGGCATACGGGTCAACGGTTTGGCACCCGGCACCATCAACACGCCGCGGTCAGGGCGCGATCCAGACGAGGTTGACCCCATGGCTGCGTCCATCACCCTGCAACGCCGAGGGCGCCCTGACGACATCGCCGATGTCGCCCTGTTCCTGCTCAGCGACCTCGCCGGCTATGTGACCGGTCAGACCATTGCCGTTGACGGAGGTCCGAGTCGTGCGGGCATCGACCAACACGATCTCCCCCGGGCCGTCACCAACCCCGCAATCCGCGCCCGCTTCGAGCAATAGGATTCTGGGGCCTACAGCGCTCGCATGAATACCTCCGCCACTTTTGTGGACCTCAAGGTCTGTTAATTCCCGACCTAGCAGGTTAGGATTAGACTTCCAACCCATTCCAACGACCCAAGGCGGTCAAAACCATGTCACTTCGAATCAACGACGAAGCACCCGACTTCACAGCCGACACCACCGAAGGAACCATCTCCTTTCACGATTGGATCGGCGACGGTTGGGCGCTGCTGTTCTCCCATCCCAAAGACTTCACGCCGGTCTGTACAACCGAACTCGGTGCCGTAGCAGGTCTCAAGGACGACTTTGCGGCTCGCAACTGCAAGATCATCGGTATCAGCGTTGATGGGGTCAGCGACCATCAAGCCTGGAGCGGCGACATCGAATCAGCCACCGGAAACGCCCTCAACTATCCGCTGATCGGCGACCCCGAACTCAACATCGTCAAGCTGTACGACATGTTGCCCGGCGATGCAGGCGATACGTCTGAGGGTCGAACCGCCGCTGACAACGCCACCGCACGGTCGGTGTTCATCATCGGTCCCGACAAGAAGATCAAGGTAAGCCTCACTTACCCGATGACAACGGGACGCAATTTCGCCGAAATCCTGCGCATCCTTGATTCATGTCAGCTCACCGCCAACGAGGCGGTAGCCACCCCCGCCAACTGGCAACAAGGTGAAGACGTGATCATCGTGCCCGGCGTGTCCGATGAAGCGGCCGCGGAGAAGTACCCGGACGGTTTTGAGCGCCGCCTTCCTTATCTCCGTTACGTACCTCAACCCTAAGGTTCAACTTTAGGGTCAGGCTGTAGTTGTTTTGACGCTGCCGTCGGGGAGATCCTCGATTTCGCCGCGCTTGCGCATCCGGTCAAGGTGCATCTCCGCGCTACGCGCCTCGACACGGTCAGCAAAAACAGACTGAGCACCAGGGCGATATATGAACCGGTGGCGCACCATGTCGGCAATCGTGCGGGGCTCAGACAAGAACTCAAGCATTGCCGCGTGGCGCCGAGGGATCGCCGCTTCGAACGCATCAAGCAGTTTCAGGAACTCTTCGCGGCTTTCGATCACGCCCTTATGGTGAAAGGTCACATAGAAATCGGCCTCTTCGTCCCGAACCTGGCCGATACTGGCCTCGAATTGTTCAAGGTCACTCCAGGTGTCCCCGTAGTAGGGACCGAACCCGCTGAGATCGATGTCGGACAGAAAAAACACGCCACCGGAAATCCGAAAGCCGCTGTGGCCACGGGTATGGCCCGGCAGATGAACGGCCTCAACTGTCACACCGCCAAGGTCGAACACATCCCCGTCGCTGAAACCGTGGGCGTCCGGACGCGGTGTGTAGAAGAACTCATCGACAAACAGCTGAGCTATCAAGTCTCGCTCTCGAGGCGCGGGGCCTTGGACTTCGAGCATCCCTTCAAGGCTGTGCAACGCCAACAAATCCTTATGGTGCACGTGAATCCGAGCCTCGGGAAACATCTTGTTCCCGGCGATGTGATCCTCGTGCCCATGACTGTTGAGCACCGCATCGACACGAGCCGATACTCCACCGTGCGCCACCACGGAGACCGACGGGTCGATAATGACCGACTCCCCTGCGCCGCGGACAACCAGCGAGTTGCCCGACGGGTACTTACCCTGATCTGCTCCCACCAGAACCGTTACCGCATCGGTGAGAACTCGGCTCTCCCCCGTCCATATTGGTGCCATCGCCTGACCCTACTGCTGATCGATACCGTGTCCGAAGCTGAACGACTTCGAGTTCGTGAATCTGGATCGGCGCGGTAACATAAACAGCCGATTGCGGACGTAGCTCAGTTGGTAGAGCGCAACCTTGCCAAGGTTGAGGTCGCCGGTTCGAACCCGGTCGTCCGCTCCAATCAATGGCCGCGACCGATGACTGACACAGGCACTCACACCAACACAGGCACTCACACCAACACAATCGACGTTGAGGCGCTGACTCGCTGGATGGACGCCAACGGCGTACCCGGTGCCGGAGAGATTCCAGAGTTACAGGACCTGGCGGGAGGCTCCCAGAACGAGCTCACGATGATTGAACGGGGCGGACACAAGATGGTCATCCGTCGACCGCCCGCCACCGCCGTAGCTGACCGCCTCGACGGCATCCGCCGAGAGCACCGTCTCGTCAAAGCCCTGAAGGGAGCTGACGTTCCCCACGCTTCCTACATCGCCGGTTCAGACGACACCGAGCTATTGGGCATGCCGTTCTATCTCATGGAAGCCGTCGACGGTTGGTCGCCTATGGATGTCGGAGGATGGGCCCCGCCTTTCGACACTGATCTCGGTGCCCGTCAAGGCCTGGGACTTGAACTCGCCCGCGGCGCGGCGCTGTTGTCGAAAGTCGACTGGCAATCGCGTGGGCTTGAAGGCTTCGGGCGCCCCGACAACTTCCACGAACGCCAAGTCGATCGTTGGCTGGCGTTCCTCGAACGGATCAAGTGCCGCGAACTTCCCGGACTCGACATCGCAGCCGAATGGCTTCGTAACCATCGCCCCCGCCACTGGTCACCCGGGATCATGCATGGCGACTATCAATTCGCCAACGTGATGTTCAGCCATGGCGCCCCGGCCCGGCTCGCTGCGATCATCGACTGGGAGATGACCACGGTCGGCGACCCGCTGCTGGACCTCGGCTGGGTGATGATGTCGTGGCCGACAGCGGACGGCGACATCGACGGCAACTCCGTGAGCAGTTCCTTGAGCATGCAGGGGATGCCGAGCCGCGACGAAATGCTCGACCACTACGAGACGATCAGCGGCCGTTCGACCGAAGACATCGACTACTACATCATCCTCGCCCGCTTCAAGCTCGGTATCGTGCTCGAGCAGGGGTACAGCCGTTTCCTTGCCGGCGCGGGAGTAAACCCGAAGGTCGAGGCATTCGGACCGCTCGTGCTGGACCTGATCAGCAAAGCCGCCGGCCTGGCTGCTAAAACTCCCTAGCGTCCATGAACTAGATAGGAATCCAGAATGGACCACAGAACCTTCGACGCCCTCAATGGCCGACGGCTCCTTGTCGTCGGGGCCTCATCAGGCAGCGGACGTGCCACTGCCATCGCCCTGGTGCGCTCAGGCGCCGATGTGGTTTTCGCGGCTCGTCGAGCCGACAAACTGAGCGCCGCCATAAAAGAAGCGGGCGCAGGACATGTGGTCAGCATGGATGTCCTCGACGGCGAAAGCGTCAGCCGCGGTGTCAGCGAGACGGCCGAAATTCTCGGCGGAACGATCGACGGCATCGTCTACACCTCCGGGATGTCGCCGTTGCGCCCCTTGGCAGACCTGAGCGTGGCCGACTGGCAGCAGGTGTTCGGAGTCAACGCCATCGGCCCGAACCTGGTCATAGCCGCCGCTCTCCCGTATCTCGCCGACGACGCCGTCGTGACAGTTTTCTCCTCGGACTCTTCGCTGCAGCCCCGCCACTCGCTGGTTGCCTATGCGGCAGCCAAACGAGCTCTGGAAGCGACGCTTGAGGGTTGGCGCACGGAGCTGCTCGGCGGTCGACGGTTCGTCGCTGTGCTGCTGGGACCCACGATGCCAACCGAGTTCGGAGACGCTTTCGACGCAGAAACCATGGGCGCCACGTTCGTGCATTGGCAACGCCAAGGATTCCGCACCGGCCTGATGAACGCCGATGATGTTGCCAACGGACTAACTTCATGTTTGGCGGCAATGTTCGCCGCGTCCGATTTCGGCATAGAGACAATACTCTTACGCGCCCCCGAACCTCCCCAACCGGAACCCCAGCAGTAGACTCCTCGGTCGGAGCCGGATTGCAACTCTGCTAGCGGTTGATGTTCTTCTTCATCTCGTCGAGCCGCATCAGGATCGGATAGCCGCCGACGCTGATGGCATTGCCGTGTCCGGTGCTGTGCACGTCGAACACCGATTGAAGCGCCGCGTAGTATCCCTGCGTGTCGAGCGTTTGATTCACAGCCCGTTTCGCTTGGGCCAATCCGAAGGCGTTGTTCGTGGCGATTTGTGCCGCCAGTTCGTGCGTGCGCTCCCAAAGCTGATCGCGCGGCACTACCTCACGAGCCAGACCAATCTGATGTGCTTCCGCAGCACCCATAGTCCGCTGAGTGAAAAGGATGTCTTTGGCTCGCCGCGCACCGAACTCCCAGGTATGGCCGTGGTACTCGACTCCGCCGATAGCCATCAGCACCACCGGATCTGAGAACTCGACATCGTCGGCGACTATCAGCAAATCAAGCGGGAAAATCAGGTTGAAAGCGCCCGCGATGGCTTTTCCTTGGATCGCACCGATGGTGGGTTTGGGGATGTTGCGCCAATGCCACGAGTAGCCCAGATACTTGCGGGCCTCCCAGCGATAGATCTTGTGCAACTGCCAACTGCCGTCTTCTTCTTCGAGTCCCGCACTTTCGGGATCGCGCGAACCTCCCAGATCATGACCGGCGGAGAAATGCTTGCCTTCACCTCGCAGAACGATGACCTTGACTTCGTCGTCGTATTCAGCAGTGCGGAAACGATGGTCGACCTCATCAAGCATTCGCTCGTTTTGGGCATTGGCCTTTTCGGGACGGGCCAGAGTGATGGTCGCCACTGCGTCGGCCACTTCGTAGTCGACGTATTTGAATTCGTTCATGGTCGGGACTCCTCTAGGGCGATTCCCACAGCGAGCAGAGTTCGGTGGATGTGGTGATGGTAGCGATCAGCGAAAGAGTGTTGTCAATCACAGCATCTGCGTATTCGGCCGGTACGCCGGCGACCGCATCTCGCACAAGGACCACCTGATACCCGAGATCTAGCGCGTTGAGGCAGAGGCCGAGGATTCCAATGTTCACCGAGACGCCTGTCGCCACGACGGTTCTGGTGCCGAGGTTGCGCAACATCTGGTCTAGCGACGTGGACATGAACGGTGTCATCCCGTGCATGCGGGGGATCACGATATCGGCGGGTTCAGGGCCGAGTTCAGGAACCAGGGTCGCACCAGGCGTGCCGATCTCTGTGGGCAGGACACCTTGTTCGCGGCGGAGTTTGCCGATGAGCGCCATGATCTTGGCGTTCTCAGTGGCCCCAGCCCCGTCTGCACGATGCTCGGCGGTGCAGTGCACGACCCGTGCACCGACCGCACGGGCTGCCTGACAAACTCTCGCCGCAGCCTCGACGGTGTTGGCTTCGGCTACCCGTTGCACCAACTCTGGAAGCAACGCATCCGGACCGACCACACCCTGTTGGAGTTCCATCGTGACGACCGCGGTTGTCGAGGGATCAACAAGCGAGCGCAGTCGCTCAAGCTGCCGGTCCTCAGATCCGCTCACACAACCTAGAATATGCGCGGATTGAACGGATCATCGCGCGAAAGCGATCGTCTGTGTGAAGCCGTCAGCGGGTGCGGGGGAGGTTGAGGTGGCGTTCAGCGATGTTGTTGCGGTTGATCTCGGTGGTGCCGCCTTGGAATGTTTGCGGGACGGAGTGGCGGACATCGTGATCGATCCATCCGTCGGCTGCTGCTCCCGGCTCGTTCAGGCCAACAAGTCCTTCGGGTCCGGCCGCGGCTTGAGCCCAACGTGCGTGCCGTTGATACGCCTCGGTAGCGAAGACTTTGGCAATCGAGCCCTCCGTACCACTCGGTTCGCCGATCGCCGCGGTCCACGCGGTGCGTTGGGTCAGTAACTCCGCAACTTGTGCGTCGATCGCGACTTGGGCCATTCGTTCACGATGCACCGGATCGGCGATCACGCCTCTGCCCGCTGCCCATTTGTGGAAGCGGCGCAGCAGGGGTGTGAGAGCCCCAGTATTGGCTATGCCGCGCTCGAAGCCGAACATGATCGACACAACCCGCCAACCCTCGTTCACCTCACCGACCACACATTCATTGCCCACGCGAACATCGTCGTAAAACGTGACGTTGGAACGCTCAGTGCTCATCGTGTGAATCGGATCGATGCTGATGCCGGAAGTGTCCATCGGGATAATGAAGACGGTGAACCCGCCGTACCGGCCCGCGTCGGGGTCGGTACGAGTCAACAGAAACACCCAGTCGGATACTTGCGCCATCGTGGTCCACATCTTGGAACCGTTGATCACCCACTCGTTGCCGTCACGAACCGCTCGGGTCTTGATTGCGGGCAAGTCGCTACCCCCGTCAGGTTCAGTCAAGCCGAAACAGACGAACTCCTCCCCCGCCAACAGCGCCGCGGTGACCCTTTGGTTCTGAGCCGCAGTACCGGCTGCGTTGAGCACACCCGCGATGACCAACGCCATGCCAACAGAATCGAAAGGCGCCCCCGCTTTTTCAGCTTCGCTCGACAGCATCCACATCGTCATTGGATCCTGCCCCTCCCCCGGCATTACCTGAGCAAGAAGGCCCGCGTTGCCGAGCACCTTGGCTAGTTCGGCGCAATGGTTTGCGCCTGTGCGATGAGTCCTTGCGATCACCTCGTCGTCGATGTGGGCGTCGATACAGGCGCGGACCTCGGTTCTGAGCGCCTCGTGTTGGTCAGTCAATCGAAAGTCCATGTCAGCGACCTACCAGTGCCTCAGCCGGCCCCCACAGGAGATCGGCGAGTCGTCGCCGTTCACGTGACGGGTCGCCAACGATGTTGGCCCAGCCTCTCGCTCGTCGGAAATACAGTTGGATGTCGTATTCCAACGAGAATCCGTAGCCGCCGTGGTAGTGGAGGCTGCGATCCGTGCTGACCGCGGCGGCGTCGGCCGCGTGGACCATCGCCATCGCTGCCAGCGGCGCAAACTCGGTGATGTTCCCTTCGTCCATGTCGATCACACCGGCTCCGTCCACCAATCCCTCGTCGAAGGCCCACGCCGCCTTGTGGGCGAGGAAACGACCGCCGTCGACCAGGGCTGGCAGGTCGGCCAACCCGTGCTGAATCGACTGAAACGACCCAATGGGCCGACCGAACTGGTGCCGTTCGAGCACGTAATCGACCCCCATGCGCATGGCTCGCTCGGCGATCCCAACCAGCGCGGCCGCGGTGAGCACCCGCCACAGGTCGAGGTATCGGGTTAGGTCCGACGCCTCTCCTAGCACGACCCGTTCGCCGTCGCGAGCTGAACGGTCCCCCAGCGGGGCCGAGGCATGATTGTTCGGCGACGCCATCGGTGCCGGTGAGTGGACCGCGACGAGTTCGTCACCATCCGCTCCAACAACAACGTCGGCGACCGCACCACCTGGCACGAGTCGCCATGTGCCATCTGAATCCGCAGGCCGAAGCGCTATCGCTGCTATCTGGTCACCGTGTACGACTTGCGGGGTTGGGTGGGCACGCGACGCAACCCAGTGTTCGATCAACGGCACTGGCGCTATCGCCTCGCCCAATGCCTCCGCCACAACAACCAGAGCGCTCAGAGCCGCCCCCGCACCACCCGCGTCGGCCGGCGCGGCCATTCCCGGCGCCTCCAAGCCCCCGAGCTTCTGCCAGAGTTCCGGCGAATGGCCGAGGGGTTCCGCGCCCCGCACAACATCAACCGGGCTCTCCTTCGCAAAGAAGGCCCCAAAGGTATCCGCGATCGCTTCCTGATCAGCCGAGAGCGAGAAGTCGAGCGCCACTCAGACCCCCCGAACCTGGAACCTCGCCATAACGATCACCGCCCCATTGTTGTTCTCAGAGGCCCACGACACTAACTCCGACGGATTCTTGTCAGTCCCTCACCCCCAACCGCCGCGTCATAGCCTGATGCGCCTGCGCCCCGATTGCTACCAACAGGTCATCCAACGGAAGCGTGCCGGCATGAGTGCTGTCGGACTTCGGGTGTTTGACTTCGGCGTCCGGGGCTACGAGATAACAGTTGCCGCGGAAGCGCTTGTTCCGCTCAGCGAGGGATTTCAACCCTCGGCGGCCGTGGCGGGAAGACGAGGCGATCTCGAACGCGAGTGGGTTCTGAGGGTCGTCGTAGATGAAGTCAACCTCTAGGTCACCGTCGCGCCAGTGATACAGGCGAACACCATTGTGTGCCGACAACGTGCGCAGAGACGCCGCCACCAGGTTCTCCAGGAGCACTCCCATCTCGGCAGAGTCGTCTATGGGAGCCAAACCACGCTGCAAAGCGGCGTTGCGCACCGCGCCGTCGATGAAGTACAGCTTCCGACCCCGTCGCTGTACCTTCGCCTCGCTAGCCGAGTAGTTGGGCAACGTGAACACCATGAACGCCTGCTCCAGATACGACAGATACCGATCAAAGGTCGGAGTCGCGATACCCAGGTCGCTACAGATGTTCGTCGGCGACAGAAGTCCCGTAACCTGATCGGCCAGCACATACAACAGGCGCTCCAACATCATCGGGTTGTCCACCCCGAAGGACTGGGGGATGTCCTTGTATACCGCCCGCTCCACAGCGTCCGGGCGGAGCACTTGCTGAGAAATGAGCAACAGGTCCCCTTCGGAATACTGATAGTCACTTTCGCCCTCAGGCTTCACCTTCGTATAGTGAAGTAGCTCTGGAAAACCCCCCGTCAGCAACAGGCGGTGTCGCTCAAGGGACAAAACCGAGAATTTTGAAGGGCCAGAAGGCCATCTCTGGATCGTCTCAGCGAAGGTCTCACTCGCCAAGCCTTCCCAGTTGTATTCA
Source organism: Candidatus Aldehydirespiratoraceae bacterium (assembly GCA_965249055.1). GTDB lineage: Bacteria > Actinomycetota > Acidimicrobiia > Acidimicrobiales > Aldehydirespiratoraceae > VXYK01. Next base: position 3,296,540 of record CBDFKX010000002.1, read on the forward strand.
CCTGGAGCAGCTACGGTGGCCAGATCCAAGTATTCAGGAAATGAGTACGGAGTCAGGTGTTGTTCTTCCCATCGTCCGACTCCGCTCTCTACCCTGCCCTTGTGGAGTGCTGCCGCCGCACTCGATGTCGCCGCAATCTTCACGGGCCACTGGTCGTCGTAGAAGGATTTCAACCAGGTGTCCCAAGACTCCGCGTAGACCAACTCGTCGAGCATCAAATAGACCGGCCGATCAGGGGTAGCGCCGCTAGATTCGACCGCGAAGAGAAGCAAATCGCCGAGATCCTCCCGCAACAGGATCGGATGGTCCAAACGGAACCACCAGATACGCGAAGAGTCCACTCCTTTGTCCAAGAGGTGTGCCACGGTCTGATACAGCACCGTTGTTTTCCCCACTCGACGCGGACCGAGGATCAGTTGATACCGGCGAGGATCGTCTTCGAGGAGCCGCCGCCACAACAGCTGCGCCAGGGGACGCTCCACTGGTGGGGCCAGTGGTTCTGGTACCTTTCCTTGGCTCCGCCAAGGGTTCTGCTCGTGAATTACTCGTAGGAGGTCTTCGGGTGATGATTGGAGCATAAGTAACTCTCTGTCGTCGCTGTGAGGCTTATTGTACCCGAATAAGCCTCACGGGGTGTTACTTATTTGCGGAATAAGCAATTTTGGGGCGTATGTGTGAGGCTTATCCGGCTTTCGGCTGGGGATCGGCGGGAGGGGTCGGGGGTAGTGTCGGGGCTGGAGGCAGCGATGAGGCTTGGGTACGTATCGATGAACACACCCTCAGACGTTCGGCCGGACCGGCTCGCCCGAGCTCTTGAGGACCGTGGATATGACTCGCTGTTCGTGGGCGAACACAGCCACATCCCGACATCTCGGCTCACCCCCTACCCCGCGGGCGGCGAGCTCCCCGACAGCTACCGACACATGATGGATCCATTCGTCAGCCTCACCCTGGCCGCGAGTGCTACTACCACCTTGACCATCGGTACCGGAGTAGCCCTGCCTCTTGAGCGTGACCTGCTTGCTTTGGCAAAGACGGTTGCCACGCTCGACGTGCTGTCTTCGGGCCGCTTGGAGTTCGGTGTGGGAGTCGGCTGGAACGCCGAAGAACTCGCCAACCATCGACCCGACATTTCATGGTCTATGCGCTATCGGGCTTTGGAGGAATGTGTGGAAGCACTCCGCCGCTTGTGGATCGACACGCAGTCCGAACACCACGGCAAGTACTTCGACTTCGATTCGTCATGGAGCTTCCCGAAACCGCACCAGACCCCTCACCCACCGGTGTTGTTGGGGACCGCGGGACGGCTCGGCAGTCAACACGCGGCACGTTGGGCGGACGGATGGATGCCGACCGATGTCGGTCTAGGACCCATTGACGGGGGCATGCTCGACAAGAAGGTGCGCTTGTTCCACGAAGCCACCGAACAGGCGAACCGACCACGCCTGCCGATCACCATGTCGGCTTTCGGTGACCCGGCACCGGCAACGCTGCGCCACTACCGAGACCTCGGCATAGACCGTGTGGTGCTGGGTACGGCCCGCGCCAACTGGGACGACCCTTCAACGACGATGACATTCATCGACCGCTACGCAGACTTGATCCCCGAACTCGCTTGAATCTTCGGGTGGCCCGGGTCTGGCACTACAGTCCGGCAACTCCCGTCGGCACTCCAGACTGTCACTCGGGGCCAGCGTTCCGGGCTGACGCTCCAGACCGGCACTCCAGTCCGGCACCTCGGGATCCGATGACGGTCAGGCTCCGGGGTTGGCGGCCAAGTGATCAAAGGTGCCGGTCGGACGGGTACGGGCGTACTCATCGACGATGGGACGCAACTGATCGGGGCTGGCGCCGTGCAGAATCACCCCGTCACAGCCGAGATCGAACTGGCCGCGGATCTTCTCTACACATTGACTGGGGTTGCCGCTGGCGGCTGGCGCGAGCCACTCTTCGGGAATCAACTCGGCAATATGTTCAAGCTGTTGGGTGGTGGCTACCTGGTCGATTGCTCCCTGGAACCCAGCGATCAAGGGGTCTGCCCGGTACCGTTCGAGCACTGCTGGATCCCAATTGTTGGTACGCACCATCAAATCGCCGTAGCCCTGAAGATATGTGGCCATGCGACCCACCGACTTCTTCAACCGCAGGTCTTCTGGAAGGTGATCTCCGAGCGTTGCGAAACATGACCAGACTCGCACTGCGTTCGGATCGCGGCCCGCTTCCTCCGCTGCGCGCTTCACGGTGGATACGACCCGCTCAGTCGTTTCATCGGTGAAGAATGTATGTAGTACCACCGCGTCGAAGCAGCGCCCACCGAGCGCCAAGGAGTTCGGCCCGAAGGCGGTCCAAGCCATCGGAATGTGCTCGCTGGTTGCGCCACGAAGCGACAGGTAGGGATAGCTTCCGGCCGGGCCGTCGTGACCGAAAATCGTCTCGCCCCGCCAGAGTTGGCGCATCAGCCCCACAAAATCCTCCGTCTGAGCTGTCGTGATCGGTTCGAGACCGAACGCTTTGGACAACAGCGACACACCCCTGCCGAGACCGAGACAGAAACGACCGCCGGTCAACGTGTGCATCGTCATCGCGAATGCCGCGGTCACCGCCGGATGCCTGGTGTGGTGATTCGTGGCAGCGGTAGCCACTCCCATGCGTTCCGATATCACGCCGACCGCCCCCGACAGAGTCGCCGCCTCTTTGATGTTCAACCGCTCACTGATGAACACCGAACCAATACGCATCTGCTCAGCTTGGCGCACCTCAGCAACGAGCTCACGAGGCGATTCGGGCGCTCCCGCCAACGTAAAGAACCCAAGCTCATTCATTTGCGACATAACAGTCCTTCCCTTGTGCCTCAAGCGTTCTGCGCATCGACATTGCTAGCTCGAAGGTCTACTCGGTTCGGTCCCGGTGCTCATATTCTCAAGGTCAGATATGGAGTCGTTGTCGTCGAATACGTGACGCCCGCTTATCTCGGATCAGGTGTCGATCAGCAGTTCGCGCAGCAAGCGCATCCGGTTCTCAACGCTCCCCCCGTAGGCATCGGAGCGCTGGTTGTAGCGAGGCGACAGGAAGTGATGAATTACTCCCAAAGCGTGGCCGCCGTACACATAGACGAGGTCGAAACCAGCTTGAAGGGATCGCCGCACGGCTTGTCGGTGCCAGCGCCGCAGGTTGGCGATGTCGCTCGGCGTCATGGCACGGGCCTGCACCGGATCGTCCGCGAAACCGGCTACCGGCAGGTGGGTCGGACCCATCGGCACGGTGCGCGACGTGAGGTTGGGACCGTTCATGCCGTTGTAGGCCAGTTCGATCCCCGCTAAGGCTCCGTGGGCGTGGATGCGCTCGGTCATTATCGCCAGCGCGGGGATGTCTGCATCGTCCCAGAGGCGGGCTTCAATGTAGGGCGTGACCTCTGAGGAATGGTGGATCTCCGTCTCCTCGGTGCATATGACCGCCCACCCACCTTGCGCCTTCACTGCCCGCATTTCCGCATGCGCTCGGACATCGCGGTAGCCCATCCCGTTGCAGTGCGGAACTTGGAAGAACCGGTTGCGAGCGACCCGTGGTCCTAAGGGCACCTCCTCTAGTAACACCGCATATGGGTTGAGAACTGTTCGGTTTGTTGGTAGTGGTTAGTGAGGGTTGGTGGGTTTCAGCAACACGTTCGCAGACGTTTCATTGCTGGTGTGTTTACCGTCGGGGTTGTGTCATACACCCGTGGGATATTAACGGTGTGAGTAATTCTCTTGACCACACCTCGGGTGCTGAGTTTGCGCAGCGTCTCTGTGTCTGTCACGGCGGGGTGGTTCGGTGAGGGTGTTGGCGGAGCCGTTTGTGGTGGCTGCACCGACTGGGACGTGTATCGGTACGAGTGTGTTCACCGACGAAACAGAGCATGAAGTGTTGGTAGCGTTGGGGGCACATCTCGGTCGGCTCGCGAATCGTGATTTGGCGGCGAGGTGCGCTTTGGGGTCTGGCCCTAAACACAAACAACGTGCTGAACGTAAACGGGCGTTGACTGGAGAGTGTTCGTCGCGGTGGGCGGGTTCTATCACCCGCCGTACCGGCGACATGTGGGAACGTCAGAAACTGAACTACATCGACGAACACGTCGACAAACAAGCTGCTGTCACTGCGATCATTAAACGTCTCGCGGAACCCGTCGGCGAAACGGGTGGTTACGCATCGAAGCAGGAACGGTTCGCTAAACAACAACGCCTACAAGCATTGCAACTCCGGGTTGTATGGCTTGAAGACCGCATCAAAGCAGGTCGGGTGTCGATAGTACGCGGTGGACGCAAAACGTTGAACAACCGCAACAACCTCGAAGCCGCCGGGTTGGTTGACCAGCAGTGGCGTGACGGCTGGGACACCGCCCGTTGGTTCATCACCGCGGATGGTGACCGCGTCTATCGTTGGGGCAACGGCCTAGTAGCGGTCAACGCCGACACTGGTGTCATAGAGGTGACTTTGCCTGCACCGTTGCGGCATCTCGCTAACGCCCCCCGTGGCCGTTTCGTGCTCGCAACCCCCTTGACGTTCAACCATCGCCGCGACGAATGGGCGGCACAAGCAGAAACCGGTTCAGTGTCCTATGACCTCACCTACAACCCCGACAAACAGCGGTGGTATCTCGCCGCGTCGTGGAAGATCGCGGCTGTGGAACTACCGTCGCTGTATCAACTACAGGCGTTGAACACGTTGGCGGTGGACCTCAACGCCGGTCACATCGCCGCCTGGGTTATCACACCCGACGGAAACCCGTTAGGCGACCCCATCACCATCACCTACACCACCGACGGCAGCGCCGGCCGCAACAACGCCAGCCTCCGCCACGCCATCACCAAACTGCTACACATAGCTGTTGACTACAGTTGTGGGTCTGTCAGCGGCGAGAACCTAAACTTCGCCGACGCACGCGCTGTGGGCCGTGAGACGATGGGTCGCGGCAAACGCGGCAAACAGTTCCGACGGGCTGTCGCAGCAATACCCACAGCCGCGTTCCGTGATCTGCTCACCTCGATGGCTTTCAACGTTGGTATCGCAGTGATCGCAGTTGATCCTGCTTACACAAGTAAATGGGGTTCAGAGCATTGGCTCGACCCTCTCAACGATTCTCTTAAAGATTCTCGCCGGACACCTTGCAACGGTCACCATGCCGCTGCTGTGGTGACCGGTAGACGAGCCTTGGGGCTGACGGCTAAGCGCCACAGCATTGCACGGGATAGCACTACCGGCATCCGACAGAGGACGGAGCGACGCACCACGGTTCGTCGCGGCTGGTCAAAGGCACCCCAGCAGAGCCGAAAACCCCGAGGCACGACACCGCGGAAGCGCGGGCAAACGTTAAGCGCACAACTCCGGACTGTCCGGGGTTCCCGGAACACCCGGGGACGGTCACCTTCATCGACACAAATCGGGGTGGCTGAGACGCGGACACGAAAACCCGTAACGCTCCAACGTCAGGACACCGCAACCGTTCAAGGTGCCCGCCCAGCAGTCGGCGAAAGCCAACTGCTACCAAAAAAATGAACGGTTGTCATTCATGACCGGCCGGGGGGCGAAGGTCGATGGTGAGGGTGAGGATTCCGTCGTCTAGGGAAACCTCGGCGTCGCCGATCATCGCAAAATCCTGGTAGTCGGCATTTGCCTGGGCAATAAAGAGTTGGCGTTCCTCGCCACCGACCGGGGGAAGGTTGCGCTTCTTTACCGCTTCGGCCCGGTCACGGAAGCGCTCCAACATTGCGTCGAGATCAAGTCCTTCTGCCATGTTGCAACCGTAGCCCCAGCGCAGGGGCGACACTAGCCACAATCAATAGACGTTTTGGGTTGGATCAGCTGACCCTGTGTTCGGATCAACGGGCTCGGCTTTTGGATCAATAGGGGGAATTGTCGCCCGATGATCAGCGAGCCGTTTAGTTGCGATTCGCAGCCTTCGCGAAGGAATCGTGTGCCACCAGTAGGCAATGAGCAAGACCGTCATCAACGCGGCAATTGCGATCAGTGTTCGGCGTGCCCGGTCGATCCCGGCCTGGTTCTTGTCGAAGTCAACATCGTTTGCGGTGTCAACGTCGCTTTCGGCTTGGGCAACAGGGTTGATCGTCGGCCCGTTGTCGTCTTGGCCTTGAGCGGCGGCAACACCGCCAGACATCAACGCCCCGACCATCACCAGTGTCACAGCGCCTGCCCGGACCCATTTCATTGGCCCGACGGTATCGGCTTTCGCCAGCCCTGCTGACACCGCAGGTCCAGCCTTAGGCGAGCGGAGCGAGGGCTTGGGTCAGGTCTGCGATGAGATCATCAGCGTGTTCCAACCCACACGAGATGCGAATCGTTCCATCCTCGATACCAGCTGCAGCGAGTTCATCAGGCAGCAAACCGACATGAGTGGTTGACGCCGGGTGTGTCACCAGCGTTTCGGGGCCACCTAGAGAGGTGGCGCGCTGAAGTAGTTGCACGCGATCAAGAAAGCTCGCTCCCGCCTCAAGGCCTCCAGCAAGGTCGAAGGCGATGAGTCCACCGGGTAGATCAAGCTGCTGTTGAGCTATTTCATACTGCGGGTGCGATTCCAACCCTGGATAGAACACGGCTGACACCGCCGGGTGCTGTTCGAGCATCGTCGCCAAGACAGTCGCTGTCTCAGTCTGCTGCTGAACACGAATAGGCAGGGTCCGGATTCCCCGCAAACCATTGAGCGCATCAAACGGCGACGCCACTGCGCCATGAAGGACAGCGAAACCTCGGATCCAGGCGATCAGCTCATCGCCTCCCGAAACCACCCCGAGGATCGCATCATTGTGACCGGCGATGGCCTTGGTAGCCGAGTGAACGACCAGGTCCACCCCGTATTCCAAGGGCCGCTGGATTATCGGCGTCGCAAGCGTCGAATCGACAACGGTGACCGGGCCTTTGATGGTGCCGAGCGACTCAAGATCAACGAGGGCCAGCTTCGGGTTGGCTGGCGATTCTGCCAGCACCAGTGTGGTCTTGCCCGGGATTACCGCCGCGCAGAACGCGCCGGGAACCGAGCCGTCAACAAACGTGACATCGATACCGAAACGCGGACACACCGCCTGTAACAACAACTGTGTGTGCGAATAGATCTGTGACTGGGCGACGATGTGATCGCCTGAAGAGCACAAACCCAGCACAACCGCGCTCACTGCTCCCATACCCGAGGCGAATGCTCTCGATGCCTCGGCGCCCTCCAGTTCCGTCATGGCGTGCTCAAAATCCGAGACCGTCGGGTTGGAATTACGACCATAGAATTTCGGCTCGGTGATGTCTCCAGCAAACTGTCGAGCTTGGCCGAAGCCGTCAGCCACAAACGCGCTGCTGGCCCACAGCACCGGGGCGAGCGCAGTGTCGTTGTATACCCGGCCAGCCCTGACCGCAACAGTGCGAGCGTCGTAGGTTCCACTCAGCGGACTACCAGCAAGCGAAACGCTCGCGCAGTCTGACGGATCGGTTTCGCCGGTTGGTTGCTGAGTCACAGGTTTGCTTCGGTTTCGGCGACCGCATCGTGGATCAAAGGCCCCAGCAGCGAAGACTCGAGCAGGAAACCGTCGTGTCCCTGCGGACTCTCAAGAATGTGGTAGTCGCAACGTCCACCAGCAGCTATCACGCGATCGTGAATCGCAGCCTGCTGATACGGGGGATAGAGAATGTCCGAAGTGATAGAAGCGGTGAACACCGGACTCGACAGACGCGAAAAAGCCGCTCCGAGACCCCCTCGACCCCGGCCAATGTCGTGAAGATCCATTGCCTTGCTCAAAACCAAGAACGAATTAGCGTCGAAGCGACGCACTAGTTTCTGACCGTGATGATCGAGGTATGACTCCACCTGATATCGACCCCACTGGTCATACTCACGTCGCTGATCAACGTGTTGACGACCGAAGCGCTGGTCAAAGACTTCGCTGGTCCGATAGGTGATCTGTGAAATCTCACGGGCAAGAGCCAAACCCGCCCACGGTCCCTTTCCGGGAGGAGCATCGTAGTAGTCACCGTTGTTGAACAAGGGATCGTTGACAATCGCCAAACGTTCAACCGCGCTCAGCGCAATTTGTTGGGGGCTAGCGGCCGCGCAAGTAGCAACCGGCATCAGCAAACGAACCCGATCACCGAACATCATGCCCCACTCAAGAACCTGCATGCCCCCCAGCGACCCACCGACTACGGCAAGCCACTTGCCAATACCCAACCGGTCGGCGAGACGACGCTGGGTTCGAACGATGTCACGGATCGTAACCTGAGGAAACCGCGCAGCGTAGGGCCGGTCCTCACCCGGTATGTCGCTTGAGGGACCAGTGCTGCCCTGACACCCTCCCAGCACATTGGCGCAAACCACATACCAGCGATTCGTGTCTAGCGCTTTGTTCGGCCCGATGAACTCGTCCCACCAACCGTCGCCGGAGTGACCGGCCGAAATCGGTCCAGCCGCATGGGAATCGCCAGTCAATGCATGACAAACAAGAACAGCATTGGAACCATCTGCATTGAGTTCACCCCACGACTCATAGGCCAACGTGATCTCCTCAAGCCGACCTCCCCCCTCCAGGGCGAACGGGCGACCGTCGGTTACGGTCATGAAACGCCGCTCTCCCACAGGATCTCCAGGACGCCAAGCACCGGACGCCGGAAGACCTGACGCGAAGCGTTCGACAGGGTCATAGCGAAGTGGGCGGTAGTCGGGGTCGTGCACAGTTGATCTCGGGGCCGGTACTTTCCGCTGCCCCTCGGCGACCGGTTTTTGCCGGACACTTTGTTGCGACGGCTCAAAAAGCCGAGGCCACATTCCCGCCGGAGCGGGTGGGGCACCTTGGGCATCCGATCCCAGGTTGCCGGAATCGAACCGCACAACCGGGATTGCACTGCTCGAATCGCTCTTAATGTTGGCGTACACTCTACCGCTGCCGACCAGCGGAGCGTCAACCGGTTAATCAGGTGGCGTTGGGATCCCAGCCGGCTAGATCAGCAAGCCGCTCGTCGTTGGAGAACATCTCGGTCAAGGGCGCGATGACATCAATCCGTTTCTGGAGCCGCTTGATCTCCAATTCTTCGTCCCAAACAGACAAGGTGACGACTAGACCTGTCTCACCGGCACGGGCGGTGCGGCCAGCCCGATGCAGGTAAGTCTTGTGGTCCCCGGGAGGGTCGTAGTGAACAACAATGTCAATATCGTCAACATGGATACCCCGGGCCGCCACATCGGTGGCTACCAGCGCCTGGAGTTTCCCGTTGGCGAAATCACGCAGGGACTTCTCCCTATTGCTCTGGCGAAGGTCTCCATGAATCGCAGCCGCCTTGACACCAATCTGTGCGAGATCACGGGCGAGACGATCAGCCATCACCTTGGTGCTGGTGAACATGAGCGTCCGGTCCGTTGAACGAGCAATAGCGGCGGCAACTTTCACTTTGTCCATCTTGTGGACCGCAATGAAGCGATGGGTCATCTCTTTCGCGGTGAACTCTTGTTCGACCACCTCATGCATCACCGGATCGTGTTGATAACGACGGATCAGTGAGTTGACCACCCCGTCGAGGGTGGCCGAGAACAGCAGCGTCTGACGGTCGGAACGCACGTTGCGCAGGACCCACTCGACCTGAGGAAGGAACCCCATGTCGGCCATCCGATCCGCCTCATCAACCACGACATGGGCCACGTCTCTCACAGAAATTGCTTGGCGTTCAATTAGATCAATCATGCGCCCAGGCGTGGCAACCACCAGATCAATCCCCGATCTCAGCTTCTCAATCTGCTTTTCGATCGGCGCACCCCCATAGACAGCCAGAACCTTTCGGTTCACGGCTTGGGCCGGGGCTGCGAGTTCGTCTCTGACCTGACTGGCGAGTTCCCGAGTCGGTACCAGCACCAGTCCGGTGGGGAACTTGGGGCGCGCTCGGCTCATGCGTTGGAGCACCGGGAGACCAAAGGCGAGGGTCTTACCTGAGCCTGTCTTGGCCTTCCCGCAGACATCGAGTCCTTCAAGCGCGTCGGGGATCGTCAGTTCTTGCACCGGGAACGGGGAGTGAATTCCTCGCGCGGCAAGGACTTCAACAAATTCGTGGCGCAAGCCCAGTTCCGTGAACGAAGAAGTACCGGTTTTCAGCATTGCGCGCTCAAGCGTAGCGGGATAAGCCTCGGACCCGCCCGTCGACAACTTCGACACCCTCTGCCCGCAAACGCTTCGCTTGTTCCTGCTCGCAGTTCGGCGCTAGGCGACCGGTAGTTGTCACAACCCGCCACCAGCAGAGTCCCGCGTCGGGCAGGCGACTCAGCAGCGACCCAACCGCGCGGGCGGCACCCGGATAACCCGCTTCGGCGGCAACCTCGCCGTAGGTAACCACGTCACCTTCGGAGAGTCGATCCAGCACTGCTGCCACATCAGCCTCGAAACTGGTCCAGCCCGAGCGATCGCTCACATTCGATCTCTCAGCGCTCAACCTGTTGCTCGTCAGCGTCATAAGATTCGCCGTCATCACTCGCCTCGGCGTCGGTTTCGGGGCGGCGTCCACGCAGCAGCAACCACCCCGCGGCAATGACCATGCCGATGATGCTCATCCAGATATTGACGCGAACCCCGGCAATCTCGGTGGCGTGATCGACCCGCACCGTCTCAAGCCAGAGACGAACAGTCAGGTAACCGAGCGCATAAACCGCCAATAGTGCCCCGGCCCGGAGTTTCTTGGTCTTGTCAACCCAGATCAAGAACAGAACCAAACCGAAGTTCCACAATGACTCATACAGGAATGTTGGATGGAATGTCTCCACATCGGTGTAACCACGGGCGGCGGCATATTTCTCGTCGATCTCCAGCGCCCATGGCAGATCGGAGGGGCCGCCGAAGAGTTCCTGATTGAACCAGTTGCCCCATCGGCCTATCGCTTGGGCCAACGGCAGGCCCGGGACAATGGCGTCGACCATGTTGGGCCTGTCCCAGGATCTGCGATGGATGATCCAGACCCCGACGAGCACGCCGGCAGCCATGCCCCCGGGAATGCCGAGACCCCCCTCCCACAACTTGAACGGCTCCGCCCAACCCTCATCAAACCGCCAGTCGGTGAACACGTGGTAGACCCGCGAACCGATGAGCCCTGCCGGCACGCACCACATAGCCAGCGAAGTAATGTCGTCACGATCGCCGCCGCGGGCTTCCCAGCGCTTCTGGGAAAGCCAAACCGCGGCGATCACGCCAAGAGCAATCATCAGCCCGTAGGCGCGAATCGTTAACGGACCAATTTCCAGATAGCTCTGAGACGGACTGGGGATCGAAGCCACAAACATGTTGGGCGTAGCCTATTGCCGCTATTGCGTCAGCAACCGTGTTCTAGCCGACTGCAGGTCAGCGGCCCCGACCGTGACCGCAGCCAGCATTCCAGGAACCCTTGCCAATCGGTTCGCCGAAAAAACCCGGGCCAGAACGGCGCGGTCCGCTGCCACATCGTCTCCAGCATCGGAATCGGAACTCCGAGCGGCCGCTACTGCGCCGTCGGCGAGAGCCTGACCTGCAGTCGTGACCGCGAGCATCTCCAGGTAGGCAGTTGCCCCAGCCAGGGCATCGGCCGGATCAGAACTCCGCCGCTCAAGCAGCCACTCAGTCGCGGCAAAGGTCGCGGAATGCGCGGCTTCGAGATGCTCAGCCACGATCTTCAAACCTGAGAATTCGGCCGCCGATTCAACCGTCGTTGCAATTGATTCGAGAAGATCCGCCACCACCTCCCCACCGCGCATCGGCAACTTGCGACTCACCAGATCGAGAGCCTGAATACCATTGGTTCCCTCATAGATCGGGGCTATGCGGGCATCGCGAAAATGCTGCGCCGCACCGGTTTCCTCGATGTAACCCATACCACCATGCACCTGGATTCCGATGCTGGTCAGTTCGCAACCGAGATCGGTACACCAGGCCTTCGATAAGGGCGTCAACAACGCGGCGCGCTCCTCGCTGATCGTGCGGGTAGCTTCGTCTGGGCCCTTTGCGGCCCAGTCAAGAGCTTCGGCATTGCGATAGCAAAGACCTCGCATGGCCGCTATCCCCGAGCGCATGTCAAGCAGCATTCGCTGAACGTCCGGGTGCTCAATAATTGGTGAAGACTCTCCCGGGCCAGCACCTTGAGCTCGACCCTGTCGGCGCAGCAACGCATGATCCAAAGCCTGCTGGTAAGCACGTTCGGCAAGGGCCACACCTTCCAGACCGACCGACAATCGGGCGTTGTTCATCATCGTGAACATGGCCGCCATGCCAGCATTCTCCCCGCCTACCATGTAGCCGATCGCTCCACCATCGTCGCCATAGGCCATCACACATGTCGGACTCGCGTGAATTCCCAACTTGTGCTCAATAGACACGCAATAGACATCGTTGCGCTCGCCGAGCGAACCGTCGTCGTTGACCAAAAATTTCGGGACGATGAACAAGCTGATACCGCTCGTGCCCACAGGTGCACCCGTGGTACGAGCGAGCACCATATGGATGATGTTGTCCGCCATGTCATGCTCACCCCAGGTAATGAAGATTTTTTGCCCTGTAATCCGCCAAGTGCCGTCGCTATTGGGTTGCGCCTTGGAAGTCAACGCCCCCACGTCGGAGCCTGCCTGTGGCTCGGTGAGGTTCATGGTGCCGGACCACTCCCCTGTCACCATCTTCGGCAGGTACGTCTCCCGCTGAGATTCTGAACCATGATGAATCAGAGCGTCGATCGCTGCCTGAGACAGCAGCGGACACAATGAGTAACCCATATTGGCCGACGCGAGCATCTCTTGAACGGCGATTCCCAGCAGCCATGGAAACCCGCCACCGCCATGTTCTGCGGGCATGGCGACCCCGTTCCAACCGGCAGCCACATGTTGCCGGTAAGCCTTGGCCAGGCCGGGAGCAGCAGTTACCGAACCGTCGTCGTTGCGCTGGGAGCCCACCGTGTCGCCGTCGCGGTTGGTGGGCGCTACCACTCGCTCAAAAAAACGAGCTGCCTCATCAAGGAGGCCATCCACCAAGTCGGGGTCCGTGTGCTCAAAGCCCTCAAGGCGCCCGACCGCGTCTAGATCGGCGACGTGGCGAAGCGTGAAACGGATTTCGTCAAGAGGCGCTTTGTATTCCGTCATCAGTCGAGCGTACCTTGCGCCACCATCGAGATTTGTTGTCGTCGCCGCGTTCAAGAGGAATCCCAAGCCGAGTCGCGAACAACGAATTGACCTCGGCTCCCACCAAGAGCCCCATCGCCATCAGATACAACCAGAACAGCAAACTCAAGGCACCACCAAGAAAACCGAACACAGCATTCGCTCCCGAAGAAACAATATTGAGGTAGGTGCTGAACCCGAGCGAAACGACCGACCACCAAACCGAAGCCAACAACGCTCCTGGATACTCAATTTTCCACGGAGCGCGGTGATTGGGAGCGACATGATAGACGGTCGCGGCCCACACCATCATCACCAAGAACACGACCGGCCATCTCAACCAGTTCCAGATAGCCACGTAGTGTGCACTGACTCCAAGAGTCTCGCTTAGTCGCTCGCCCTCTCCGAACAGCGGTCCCGCCACTAGGGCCACCAACACCACTGCAGCAGCGATGACCGACATCAGAGTTATCCCAAAGCCGACCAGGCGGGTAGAAAACCAACCTCGCGTGTGTTCATGATCGTATGCAACGTCTATCGCCCGCACCACCGCGATGAAGCCACGGGTCGCCGCATAGACAGCGAGAAGCGCACCAATAGTCAGCGCGCCAGCGCTGCTACCGTCAAAGAGGTCGTTGACAGTCGCCTCAAGTGTGTTGTCACCACCAAAGATTCTGACTATCTGCTCAACGAGCCAGTCTTCAGCTTCCTGCGCGGCGCTTTGGCCAATGATCGCGTCAACCGATCCGAGCAGCGCCGTCAACACAATCATCGTCGGGAAAAAGCTCAACAAAGCAAAGAAAGCGATCTCAGCAGACAGTCCGCCAACACGATCGCGGGAAATCTGGTCGGCAAGCGCCTTGGCCACTTCAATAGGAGAGCTGAGCGCCTGCCGTGCATCCTGCCTTACCCCGAAGTACATTGCTTCGAGGCTACGTGCTGTGATGGAACTCGCATGAATGATGTCAGAAGCTATTGCGCCAGTAGTTTTCCACTGGACCTATTGCTCGCAACAAAGGGCGACCAGCTCATCTCGGTTTGCATTCCGGCACGCAACGAAGAGGCCACTGTGGGCACCATTGTTGCTTCCATCCGCAATCATCTCGCCAACACCGAAGTGCGCTTGGTCGACGAGATCGTGGTGATGGACGACCGGAGCACCGACGCAACCGCTCAGACCGCCCGGCTGCAGGGCGCCAGGGTCGTGGCAGTCGACGATGTGCTGCCGGAAGCCGGGCCTAGACGCGGCAAAGGCAACGTCTTATGGAAAAGCGTGGCAGCTTGCTACGGAGATCTGATCGTGTGGATCGACGCGGATCTCACCTCGTTCACTCCCAGTTGCGTTACCGGTCTTCTCGGACCTCTACTAGCAGACCCCGAAGTGGCAATGGTGAAGGGCTACTACGAACGACCCGAGATTGGTGGCACGGGCGGAGGCCGCACCACAGAACTCATGGCCCGCCCTTTACTAGGCACCCTTTTCCCTCATCTCAACTCTGTGCGCCAACCGCTCGGCGGTGAATACGCTGCACGGCGCACGATTCTCGAACAAGTGCCGTTCAACACCGGCTACGGCGTCGAAACCGGGCTGCTCATAGACATCGCCGACCTGGTGGGTCTTGCCCGGCTCGCCCAGGTTGACCTCGGGATGCGGGTACACCGAAATCGCTTGCTTGACGAACTGTCTGTGCAAGCCATGGAGATCCTTCACGCAGCGCTTCACCGCGCTGACATCGAGTGGCGGTCGAACTGGACTCATCACTTGCTTCGACCAGACCTTGAGCCGGTCGAAGCGCAAGTCGACGAACGGCCGCCGCTCAACACTGTGCCGGCCTATTTAGATCAACGAGCAGCAAGCTGACAGAATGGCCAACCAAGACGAACAACGCCGCTATTGAGACAGGAGACACAAATGGGCCGTTGGAGCAGGGACGAGTTGGAAGAAGAGTTCGAAAAGTACCAAGCGCGGGCACTCAAGGCCGGAATGACGCACGACTGGCGGGAGTGGGCTGACCAATTCACCGAGGACGCCACCTACATCGAACATCACTTCGGGACGCTGGGTGGCCGCGAAGCCATCTACAACTGGATCCAGGAGACGATGGACACCTGGCCCAACAATGAGATGATCTACTACCCCATCGACTGGTATGTCATTGATGAAGAGAAGGGATGGATCGTCTGCCGTGTCTTGAATCGAATGGCAGATCCGGGTGACGGTTCGGTTCACGAGGAGGGCAACTTCACGCTCCTCAAGTACGCCGGCAACGGAAAGTGGAAATACGAAGAGGACATTTACAACCCGGCCAAGTTCGGAGAAATGGTCAAGACGTACCTCCGCCACAAGAAGTCGCTCGCAAGCGACGACAGCTAACCGCCCTGTTCGCTCGTTCCTTAGGGTTCTACGATGTTGAAGGCACCATCGAACTGATCAAGGGCGCCAAACAAAACGAGCAGTGCATCGACGTCGCCGTCGATCTGAAGGCGACCATCGCCTATAGCGTCTATCGCTGTCGCACGACCCGTCAAGAGCTCACCCAGTAGGTTCTTGGTAAGCCTCAGAGTGGCATCTGCGTCTGCTTCGTGGCGGCCCGCTATGTGGTGCAAAGCACAATTTTGCAGACCGAGCGCATGCTTCTCGCCAACGTCGGTGATTTCCCAGTTGATGAGCACCCGCTGATCGACGACACGTTCGGCCATCAGATGCACACCAAGCGCGTCGAAAACTTGTTCAACCGTCAGCGCGGTGGTCAACGCTCGACCCCGTCCACCCACACCCCGCACCCCTTCACGGAGTTCAAGCGCCCCGGTCAGATAAATGTTGCGCCACGGCCCCGATTCGGCCTGATAACCGAGTTGTTCAAGTGCGTCCGCCGCCAGCAAGCGGCCAGGCTCATAATCGGGCTCGGCGAACACTAGATGGTTGAGCATCTGCGCGGCCCAACGATAATCACCTTCATCGAAGGCTGTTTGGGCCTTGTGCAACACCTCATCTCGGCCGCCCATTGCCTCGACATAGCGGACACCCGCTTCGGACGGGGGATGCGGATTGAGTGTCGCAGGGTTGCCGTCGAAAGCTCCGAGATAGCGCTGATAAACAGCTTTAGAGTTGTGGTTGACCGTTCCGTAGTACTCCCGCGTGTGCCCCTGCGCCGCGAAGCACTCTGGTAGTTGCAGTTGCTCGGCGATCTCGGGAGCGGTGAAACCGTGGTTCGCCAAGCGCATCGTCTGGTCATGAAGCCAGCGATACACATCACGCTGTTTGACCAAGAACTCTCGCGCATCGTCTTGACCCCACCTCGGCCAGTGATGCGTCGCGAACAACGTGTCGGTGTGATCGATATAGAGTTCCAACGCCTCGTTGATGTACTTGCTCCAGCCCAGAGCATCACGGACCTGAGCACCTCGGGGCGTCAAAATATTGTGCATCGTGTGGGTGCAGTTCTCGGCCATGCACAAGACCCGCATGTCGGGAAACAGAAAGTTCATCTCCGCTGGTGCCTCTCCACCCGGAGTGTTTTGGAAGACCACCCGAATCCCATCGACATCAAGCTCAGTTCCGGTAACCAAAATCTCTTCGGTCGGAGCGATCAAACCCGAAGCGGCCCGAGGAATAATCTTGCCGAGGCCAGAATCGACATGGCCCAACGGACCCGTTGTCAGCAAAGGCCCGAACATATAACCCGCCCGGCGACCCATCGCCGGTCCTGCGATCACGTTTTCGCTGACCGCCTCGCGCAGGAACCCATCTGGCGCGATGATGCGAACATCGCCGGCGTCAACCGCCTCTTGAGTGGTGACACCATGGATCCCGCCGAAGTGATCGGCGTGGCTGTGTGTATAGATCACAGCCTGAACCTCCCGATGGCCAAGCACATTGTTGGCCAATTCAAGGCAAGCCGCCGCGGTTGCAGCGGTTGTCAGAACATCAACGATCAGCCAACCGTGGTCGCTCGCTATCAGCGTCATATTAGAGATGTCGTAGCCGCGGACTTGCCAAACGCTGTCGGCCACTTCGAACAAACCATGAATGGCGTTGAGTTGACCTTGACGCCAGAGGCTCGGATTTACCGAGGGCGGAGCAGGCGTGTCTCCCCGGTTGAAATCATGGCGAGAAACATCCCAGGCAATGCCGTGCGGCGCCTCAATGACTCCGGTCGGGTGGGTGGCGATCAGACCTCGACTGGCACGCGCGAAATCGCCGGGGTCATCAAGGGACAGCACTGCGGCAACAGCCGCGTTGCGCCGTGCAGTATGAGAGGTGGCTGCCTTGGGTTGCCGGTCGCTGTCGGTCATAGGCGCAGTATGGCCCACATCTGTTGGTAACCGTGATCTCAGGCGGTTCGCTCGCCTCTAACTACAACCGCTGGTGGTGCCGCAGTCACCGCATACGTAGCAGGCGCCAGCTCTTCGCATCCGAACCCCACACGACATGCAAAATGGCGCACCTGAACCGCCGTCAACCTCGAACGCGAGTTGAGCCACCGAAGCTGAGGTTGCTCGGTGAGGCGGAATATCGGATCCCTGCACAGTCTTGGTGACCTGCTCTTCAACCCCAGGCAGAGTCGGTTGGACTCGCTCGTCGGTGGTGAATATTCCAAGACGGGAGCGTTCATCATCGCTCAAATACATGACTGCGAGCCTGCGGAACAGATAGTCCATCAGACTGTTGGCGATGCGAATCTCTGGATCGTCGGTCATCCCCGCGGGTTCGAACCGCATACCCACGAAAGCCTGCACGAAAGCGCTCAGCGGCACTCCGTATTGGAGACCGTGGCTGAGCGAAATGGCGAACGCGTCCATAATCCCTGCCAAGGTGGAACCTTGCTTCGAGACACGCACAAAGATTTCGCCTGGTCGTCCGTCTGCGTACAGGCCGACCGTGACAAAGCCCTTGCAATCTGCCACTCGAAACTCGAACGTTTCGCTGGTGCGGGTCCGGGGCAAACGCTCCCGCACCGGCTGATATGCGGGCTTTTCCACGGTGCTCTCGGGTCGCTTCGTAGTGCCGGGGCTAGTCGAGCCAACTTCTTTAGTGGCGTTGTTCCAACCGTCAAGAGTGAGGGTTCCCGAACCGTCCGCCGCGCTGTTATTTGAGCCGTTCTCAGCGCCGCTGGGTGTCGCGACTCCAGTGGAGAGCGGTTGTGCGACCTTGCAGTTGTCGCGGTAGAGCGCGACGGCTTTGAGCCCCATCTGCCAGGACTCAATAAGCAGCAATTCGATATCGGTGATCGTGGCCTCTTCTGGCAGGTTGACGGTCTTGGAGATCGCTCCAGAAATGAACGGCTGCACCGCACCCATCATCTTTAGATGACCGAGGTAGTGGATCGGGTCGCTGCCCAATGAGCAGGCGAATACCGCAAGATCAATGGGATCAAGTCCGGGGGCTCCGACCGCGCTGTGATGGGTGTTGATGTAGGCGACGATGGCTTCAACCGCATCGGGGCTGTAACCGAGGTTGCGCAAAGCGTGAGGCACCGATTGGTTCACCAAGCTCATCGTCCCGCCGCCAACCAGACGCTTAAACTTCACCAGCCCAAGGTCGGGTTCCACGCCCGTTGTATCGCAGTCCATCAGCAGGCCGATGGTTCCGGTGGGCGCCAAGACGGTGGCCTGCGCATTGCGGACGCCACGGGTCGCAGCGAACTCACAGGTTTGATCCCAGGTCTGTTGCGCGGCCTCAAGAATGGGAGTCGGCGCAAAGTTTTCGTCGATGTCGGCTACCGCTGCGCGGTGCTGGTCGAGAACTCGCAACATGTGTTCACGATTTTCGTTGAATCCGCCGAAAGAACCCATGCGTGCCGCCAGTTTCGTCGACTGGCAATAAGCCTCTCCGGTCATCAGAGCGGTTATCGAAGCGGCTACCGCACGCCCTGCGTCCGAGTCGTAGGGCAGCCCCAGAGTCATCAACAACGCACCAAGATTGGCGTAGCCGAGACCTAGTTGACGGAAATCTCGGGCGTTGTGGGCAATCTTGTCGGTGGGGTAATCGGCGTTGCCAACCAAGATCTCTTGGGCGGTGAAAACAATCCTCACCGCATGAGCGAGCCCTTCGATATCAAAACCGTCGGTGCCGTCACCGCTGTGGAAGGCAAGCAGGTTGAGCGATGCCAAATTGCAGGCCGAGTCGTCCAGGTGCAGATACTCCGAGCAGGGATTGCTGGCGTTGATACGACCAGTGTTAGCCGCTGTATTCCAATGGTTGATGGTGCTGTCGAATTGGATCCCGGGATCCGCACACTCCCAGGACGCTTCAGCAACTTGACGCAACAAGCTGCGAGCCTTCACCGTGCGAGTCACCGAACCATCGCCGCGAGCAGTGAAAGCCCAGTCGGAGTCGTCGAGGACGGCTTGCATGAACTCATCGGTGACACGCACGGAGTTGTTGGCGTTTTGGTACTGGACCGAGTGAACATCCAATCCGTCCAGGCTCATGTCGAAACCAGCTGCCTCCAGCGCATGTGCCTTTCGTTCTTCACGCGCCTTGCACCAGATGAACTCTTCGACATCGGGGTGATCGGCATCAAGAATCACCATCTTGGCGGCACGGCGAGTCTTGCCTCCAGATTTGATCGTGCCCGCGGAGGCATCGGCGCCGCGCATAAAGCTCACCGGGCCACTAGCAGTGCCACCACCAGCAAGGCCTTCCATTGAAGCGCGGATGCGTGAGAGGTTCACTCCGGCTCCGCTTCCTCCCTTGAAGATCCGGCCCTCCTCGGCATACCAGTTGAGGATCGACTCCATGTTGTCGTCGACCGACAAAATGAAGCATGCCGACGCCTGTTGAGGAACGCCCTCTACACCGATGTTGAACCAGACCGGCGAGTTGAACGCCGCCTTCTGGTTAACCAACAGGTGGACAAGTTCGGCTCGGAAGCTGTCTGCCTCCTCAGCATCAACGAAGTAACCATCACGCTCGCCCCAGGCTGTAATCGTGTTGACCACCCGGGAAACGACTTGGCGCAGCGACGACTCGCGCTCGGGGTTGCCGAGGGTCCCGCGGAAATACTTCTGGGCCAGGATGTTGGTTGCGTTCTGGCTCCAGGAACTGGGTACTTCCACTGCGAGCTGCTCAAAGGTCACAGAACCATCACGATGGTCGATCAGCCGCGCTTCGCGAGGTTCCCATTCGACGTCCGTGAACGGATCGGCGCCTTGGACCGTGAAGCGGCGACGGATGCCGAGGCTGGCTCTCTCAGATACAAGCGTCATATGGCGGGGCTCCTTTCGAGCGCCGTCATAAACAGAGTAGCTCGATCATTTTTTGCGAGTAGAAATTTTTCAAGATGAGGATTTCGTGCTTAGGTTGCTGTGTGGTCGGATCTTCCCGGGTTAGGGGGAAGACGAGTTTGCGGCGGATCCCACATTCCCTGCTTGGTGCCCCCAAGGAACCAATTCGACTCTCGTCTGAGACGTTTCGCACCACCATCCTGGCGATCCGAACCACACAGCGGAGACAACTCTACGGCCACTTGCTTGTGGATGAGAAGTGGATGACAACCTGATTTAGTTGTGGATTTCTACGGGTTATATCCACAAGTTCGCCTCCTGCGGTGGACAAAGCAAAGCGTCTGTGGTTGTCGTCGGCGGGACCCTGCAAAAACGGGACTCGAAACGGTAAGGTCGGCGGCAGTGCAGCAGATTCTTCCCACCTGGATCGAAAGCGTTGACCCGCTTGACATCTATCTGGACGATCCTCGGCCAGCACCGGCGAACCGCCCGTGGGTCATGGTAAATATGATCGCCAGTCTTGACGGCGCCACTGCCATCAAAGGCCTGAGCGGTGACCTCGGAGGACCCGCAGACAGCGCCGTGTTTCGCGCGGTACGAGCTAGCTGTGATTGGATTTTGGTCGCATCTGGCACCGCCGCTGCTGAGAGCTACGGAACTCCGAAACGAAACGAGGCGGTAGTTGAGCGCCGACTGAGAACTGGTCGTTCCGCAGTCCCCCGCTTGGCTATCTTGACTGCCAGCGGAGTTATCGACCCGACGATTCCGGCGTTTGCCGACGCCATCGCGGACGACCAACGAACGGACCAGCAGCGCCCGCTCGTCATCACCGGCGAACAAGCAGATCCGGAGAAGCTCGCCGCGCTCAACGCCGAAATTGTTCGCCTCCCCATGCCCAAGCCGCAACCCGACGCAGTGCTCAACGAACTTCATAAACGGGGCGCGGAGGTAGTGCTTTGTGAAGGCGGACCAACCTGGAACGGCCAGATGGTGCAGGCAGGACTCGTTGACGAAATGTGTGTCAGCATCTCGCCAATCCTCGCCGGCGGCACTTCGTCGCGCATCGTTACTGGCGCCGAGCAAGCCATCCCCGCGCAAATGCGCCTGCGCCGATTGCTTACCGAAGACGATCTGCTCTTTGCTCGCTACACGCGGGCATGACTGGCCAATCATCATCCTCGCCGCCTCACTCGAGCAGGTGAATGGGGATTACCAACTGCTGACCTGGCCGGAGCGGGTCGGAACCGGCTATGCCGCTGAGCGCTTCGACTAGCGAGCGAGGGTCGGAGTCCGGATCAAGCCATGAGGCGATAGCCCAGAGTGTGTCGCCCGGTTGCACAACCACGACAATCGCATCAGGAGACCGGGTCTCATGAGTAGTAGCCGACTGCGCCGAACGGCCAAACGACCAAAGACCAACAAGCAACGACAAGACGACGGCTAGCACAAGCAGACGGCGGCGCTGATACACCTCAGCGGGTTGAACGACACCTCGGTCATGAGCACGGGGGTCATGAGCATGTGGGTCATGAGCACTGGGGCCATGAGCACGGACCGGCCCAACCCTGGGCGGAACTGTGGCACGCGGGCGAACAGAAGGGGGATTTGCTGGGTAGGCAAGAATTGCAGTCATGACTCCACTGTGCTCCTGGGGTGTGACACTCACCGGCGTATAAGTGGTTTCGGTGAGATTCTCGAAAAGGTGCTTGACATCGAACGAATGTTTGGCGAACATATGTCTGTCGAACATCCGTTCGATACCATTGAACACAAACATTTGTTCGTTGTCAACCAACAAGCTTGTAATTTCGCGGAAGTCACCCGCCGAGGCGACCTCACCACGGAGGCGACCTCACCCACGGAGGCAAATATGTCCGACACACTCACAACCCGTCAGCGAGAGATTCTCGATGTGATTGTCTCTCACGTTCACGAACGCGGTTATCCCCCGTCCGTGCGCGAAATCGGCGAAGCGGTCGGGTTGCGCTCCCCCGCCACGGTCAAGTGCCATCTCGACAACCTCCGAGATGCCGGCTACCTGAAGCGTGACCTGGCGAAACCTAGAGCGATCCAGGTCAACTATGAGGGCACCGGCAACACCGCTGAGCACCGGCCCGTGCGCCACGTTCCTTTGGTCGGCGATGTCGCCGCAGGTACTGATGTTCTAGCGGAGAGCAACGTCGAGGAATTCATCCCTATGCCCGAAGATCTCACGGGCAGCGGTGAACTCTTCATGTTGCGGGTACGAGGTGATTCCATGATCGAGGCGGGCATCTTCGACGGAGACTTTGTTGTCTGCCGTCGCCAACAGACCGCTGAAGACAACAAAATCGTGGTAGCGGGAATACCTGGTGACGAGGCCACCGTCAAGACGCTGCAACGCCGGGCCGGTTCGGTGGTTCTGGTGCCCGCTAACGCTGAGTTGAGCGAGATGGTATTCAGCCCAGACGACGTGCAGATCTTCGGTCAGGTCGTCACCGTAATGCGCAAACTGTAGACAGCACTGCACAGCACTAGCACAGCGCAGGCCCGAGCTCTAGGCGTCGTTGGTAAGCAGATCCACCAAAGCGGCGTGAGTGTCCAGCAACCAAGCCCGTTCCAAATATTCGCCTGCGGTGTGCGCGAGAGTGGCGTCACCCGGGCCGAAATTGCTCGCTGGAATACCCCGCTGTGCAAAAAACGCCACATCAGTCCAACCAAGTTTGGCTCGAACCTCAAGACCGTTGCGGTCAATAAGCGCCTGCAACAACGGGTCTTCAAGTCCCGGACGAGCCGCGGGCGAGCAATCAACAACTTCGATGTTGTCGGAATCGGAAAGCACAGGCGCCATCAACTCGCGAACAAACGCCTCTGCAGTCTCGGGATCACGGTCCGGAGCAAAACGATAATTGACCCGCAACACCGCCCGATCCGGCACGACATTGCCAGCAACGCCTCCCTCCACAAACACCGCTTGTAACGATTCGCGGTATTCACAGCCCTCCACCATGGGACGGCGGCCTTCGAAATTGCTGACAACGTCAAGTATCTCGCCTAAACGATGGATGGCGTTGCGGCCCATCCACGGGCGCGCGGTATGGGCACGAGCACCCCCAAGAGTGACCTCAAGGCGCATGGTGCCCTGACACCCCGCCTCAACGGTACCGAGCGTCGGTTCACCCAACAAAGCGACATCGCCTTGTAGAAGTTCGGGACGCTCCGCATCGATCTCGCGAAGGCCACTGTGCTCAATCGCCACCTCTTCACGGGCGTAGAACACATATGTCACGTCAACCACCGGTTCAGTGACCGTGCGTGCTAGTTCGAGCATCGTGGCGATGCCGCCCTTCATGTCGGTCGTACCGACCCCGTACATGCGATCGCCTTCGATCCGAGTTCTGGCATTTCCGTTCGGGGGCACCGTGTCGGTGTGACCGCCCAACACGAGCCGCCGATTGCGCCCCAGTTGGGTGCGAGCGACCAGATTGTCACCTATTCGGTCGACGCTGAGATGAGCCTGACGACGCAAGTCCGACTCGAGCAAGTCGACAAGTTCACGCTCGTTGTGGCTGACCGATGCAACATTGACGAGCGCGGCCGTCAACAAAAATAGATCTCCCGCAGGTAGTTCCCCCGAGGGCAATTCCGTGCCATCGGTCAAGTGGATGCTCCATGGTCACGCAGGATGTCGTTGAGAGCGGACTTGTCGTGGCGTTCACCTTCGGTGAGCCGTTTGATCACCAAAACAGCAGGCAATCCGAACCTGCCACCCGGGAAATCCCGCGGTCGAGTGCCCGCAACCGCCACGCACCACGACGGGATTTGTCCTCGGCTGATCTCTTGGCCCGTTTCAACATCAATCACCGGAATGGAACCCGTCAGAATTGCGCCCGCGCCGAGCACCGTTCCCTCACCCACTCGCGCGCCCTCAGCGACTATGCAACGGCTTCCGATGTAACACTCGTCCTCGACAATCACCGGCGCTGCCTGCGCTGGTTCCAGGACACCGCCGATTCCGACCCCACCAGAGAGGTGAACGTTCTTGCCGATCTGAGCGCAGGATCCGACGGTGGCCCAGGTGTCGACCATCGTGTTCTCAGCAACGTAAGCGCCGATGTTGATGTAGCTCGGCATCATCACCACTCCCGGTGCCTGGTAGCTGCCCCAGCGAGCCTGTGCTCCCGGCACAACCCGCACGCCACGAGCCATGAAGTCGCTCTTGAGCGGGATCTTGTCGGCGTACTCGAACGGCGCGTTTTCGATCGTCTCCATCCTCGAGATGCGAAACAACAACAACACCGCGAACTTGCACCATTGGTTCACTGTCACGCTGCCGTCGGCGTTGACTTGCGCAACCCGGGCAGTGCCGGCATCAAGTTCACTGATGGCTTCATGGACAGTCGCGGTGACCTCAGGATCGTCAAGATCCAGAGACGCGCTATCAGCCCAGAGGGCTTCGATTCGTGACTGCAAATCAGACATGATCCGCACCCTACCCGTCTTGTGTTGCGGCATCACCGGCTCGGCTCAGCGCTAATTCAAGAGCCGCTGTGGGCTGCACGACCGCGATGCGGACAAACCCTGTCGATTCAGGGCCGTAAAACTCTCCGGGGCTGACTATTACCCCGCAGCGCTCGGCAAGCGTGTGGGCCAGACCCCAGGCATCGGCGTCGGGTGCATTGACCCAAAGGTAGAAGCTGCCTTTGGGAAGATCTGCGGAGATCCCGAGTGCGCCCACAATTTTTTGCGCTAGTTCCAAGCGGTGCCGGTAGAGGTCGCGCTGCGCGATCACGTGCGTTTGATCGCGCAGCGCGACCACGGCGGCGTTTTGCACCGGGCCCGGGACCATGCAACCGGCGTGCTTGCGCACCTCACTCAAGTAGTCCACTAACGCTGGGTCGCCAGCATAAAAACCAGCCCGAATGCCCGCTAGATTCGATCGCTTCGACAGCGAATGGACACTCAGCACACCATCAACCCCGTCGGCCAGGATCGTACGGGGTGGGCCATCCCAAGTGAACTCCAGATAGCACTCGTCGCTGATCACCAGCACGTCGTTGGCGCGGCCCCAGCTAGCAGCCGCGGACAGATCGTCGAGGCCACCTGCAGGGTTCCCGGGCGTGTTGACCCAGAGGCAGAGCGCTCGCTCGACATCGGCGGGATCGACCTCGCTCAGATCAATGCGCCATTGATCGTCGACTGGCACTGGCACCGCCCTACAGCCCGACAGCACGGCCCCCATCGCATAAGACGGATAAGAAACTGCCGGATACAGCACTGTGTCGCGAGACGGATCGCGCAGACGCAGGTAGTGCGGCGTCGAGACCACGAACTCTTTGGTGCCGATGCAGGCGGCTGTCTCGGTGCCCGGATCAACCGTCACGCCCACCGCTCTTTGCAACCAGTCCACTGCAGCGGTGCGGTAAGCCACCGTGCCAACCGATGGCGGATATCCCCGCTCTGCGTTCGACGATGCCATCGCCTCCACTACCGCCGACGGTGCTGCGTCCATCGGGGTGCCGATCGAACAGTCAAGCACCGCTCCGAATCGTCGCCTTGCTATCTCTCGCAGGTCATTGAGACGGTCATACGGATAGGGCGGAGGAACGAATCCGCTCATGACGCTGCCCCGTGGGTTGCCTGCGGTGGTGCTGCTGGCGGTGATTCGGACGTCTGTGTGACCAGAGGTTGGGTGACGACGAACTGTCGCAGAGCGCCAACCGATGCTGGCTCTAGGCGTGCGTGCAAGCGCATGCCATCTTCCTCTGACGTTTGACTGATCACATGCCCTTCGCGGTGAACCGCCGCCAGTACGTCGCCGCGGTCCCACGGCACCAGCAACTCCACGAACTCGGTCATGTAGCGAAGCCGATCGCCGATGGCCTCGAGCAGTGCGTCTATGTTGTCGCCACGTTGGGCTGACACTGCTGTCGACCCCTCATGTGTCCGAGCGAGTCGGACCGCCTCGTCACCCTTGTCGGACTTGTTGAACACCAAGAGTTCAGGCACATCACCGGCGCCGATCTCACTGAGAACCTCACGCACCGCGGAGATAGATCCAAGCGGATCTGGTCCGGCACCGTCAACAACGTGGACCAGCAGGTCGGCGTCGCGAACCACGTCAAGCGTGGTCTTGAAGGCAGTCACCAGCTGATGGGGCAACTTCTTGACAAAACCGACCGTGTCAGTTGCGAACACGGTCTCTCCGCCCGGCAGGGCGAGGCGACGGGTGGTGGCGTCAAGGGTGGCAAACAGTCGGTCTTCCACCAGCACATCGGCTTCGGTGATGCGATTCAATAGCGACGACTTGCCGGCATTGGTGTAACCGACGAGCGCCACAGCCCGATTCCTGGTCCGACTCCTAGCCTTGGCCTGAGTGACCCGATGGGCTTGAACCTTACGGAGATCAGCCTCAAGTTTGTGAACCCGGCGAAGGAGGCGGCGTCGATCCACTTCAAGTTGGGTTTCTCCAGGTCCCCGGGTGCCGATCCCACCGGCTTGCTGCGAGTAATGACCAGCGAGGCTCCGTAGTCGCGGCAAACGATAACGAAGCTGCGCCAACTCGACCTGCGCCTTGCCCTCCAGGGTGCTGGCGTTCTGGGCAAAAATATCGAGAATGACCGCGGTGCGGTCGAGGGCGGTACAACCAAGAATCTTCTCGAGATTGAACTGCTGTGCCGGGGAGAGTTCATCATCGAAGACAACCGTGTCGCAGTCGACTTCTTCGACAATCGACTTGATCTCCTTCACTTTGCCCGACCCAACGAAAGTCGCGGGGTCGGGAGCGGTACGACGTTGCAGCACCCGTTCAACAGCGTCCGCACCGGCAGAATCGACGAGCAGTGCAAGTTCGTCTAGCGAAGCGTTGACCGAATCCGCTGTGTCGTTTTCTCTCACCATTCCCACAATCACGATGCGCTCGCGAAACGTCCGTTCGATCAGGCCGTCGGACACTCCTCCGAACTCTCCGAAACCGCCTCGATGCGTCGCTTCTTCGGATAACGGGTCTGCGTCCGGGTCGGAAGACTCAAACAGATTCAATTCAGTGAAGATCGCCGCATCTTCTTCGGGAGCCTGCTTGTTTAGACCGTCTGGGATTGGGTCATGGTCCTCAGACATCAGAGAACTCAATGTCGGCAACGTGGGTGGCCGGTCCAGTGAGCGTCAGCGGGCCGCTCAGGTCGACGACAGCATCACCGCCCGGCATGTGTACCACCGATTTCGGGCCGATCAGACCCCAACGATGGAACACATGGCCCGCGACTGTGGCCCCTGTCCCGCAGGCGCTGGTGATACCAGCTCCTCGTTCCCAGACCCGCAGCTCAAGTTGATCGGTTCCGTTCACCGTGACGAAGCTGACATTGGCACCTTCAGCAAAGTAGTGCTCGATGGCAGGGCCGACAACATCGAGAGCAATCTCATTTGGGTCATCAACCTGACAGACGACATGGGGATTGCCAATATCACAGGTTTCCCAGCGCCGCACACCAATCGACTCCGCACCGATGTCCCGCAATTCCTCGCTAACGGCTCCCATCAGATCATCCACATCGGGAATCGGACCTGCGGTCACAGACCCCATGTCGACTGTAGCAACCACGGTTTGGGGATGGTCGGTGGCGCGCACTGAACAATGGCGGATGCCCGCGGGAGTCGCGACATCGATCTCAACAGAGGAGACGGAACGTTGACGCGCCACGGCCTGAGCGAGGCAGCGCAGACCGTTTCCACTCACCGCGGCGGTGCTGCCGTCGGAATTGAACAGCTTCATCGAGATGTCGTGGCTTTCGCTGGCAATGCCATAAATCAATCCATCGGCGCCTATCCCGGTACGTCGATCACAGAGCGCGACAGCCTGATCCACTGCATCAAGCGGCAGCGAGTCGGTGAGCAATACCAAGAAATCGTTGCCCAATCCGTGGTGCTTTGAGTAGCGGAGGGCCATGGCTCTTATTGTCGCAGGTTCGCGCCTCTATCCGGTGGTCAATATTCGTTGCTCGTCCCAGAGTTTGATCATCTCGGGCGCGGTGACTGGGGCGTCTACCCAGTGGATTCGCGGGTCGCGGCGGAACCAGCGATGTTGACGACGGGCAAATTTGTGGGTCCGTTTGGTCGCTGTGACGAGCGCCTCGTCAAGCGAACATTCCCCTTGTATGTGCGCAAGAAACTCCCGGTATCCGAGTGCTTGAGCAGCAGTGCGGCTCAGTTCGCCCGCGGCCAGAGTCCTGACTTCCTCAAGAAATCCTGCTTCCATCTGATCTTGGTAGCGGGCCGAGATTCGGTCGTCGAGAATCTCTTGAGGCCAACGCAGAGCCACCATCACGAACGGAGTCGGACCGTAGTGTTCTAGGCCGGGACCGAACGACGAGAACAGCGATCCACTGCCGATCGTGACCTCCAATGCCCGCAGGACCCTGCGTCGGTTGCTCGGTTCCATCCTCGACGCCGCCACAGGGTCGAGGATGGTCAAGCGGGCGTGTAGAGCTTCAGTATCTGGCTCACTGTCGAGTTCGGCAGCAATTTCGGGGTATCGACCCGGCAGCTTGAGATCATCGACAACGGCCCGCAAATAGAGTCCCGTGCCACCTACCAGGATCGGTGTGTTCCCCCGTTCGCGGATTGCGGCTATTGCTTGCAGAGCCAACCTTTTGAACAGGCCCACGGTGAATTCCTCACCAGGGTCCGCCACATCGATCAGATGGTGCGGGACTTGGGCGCGATCGCTAGCCGTGGGCGACGCGGTGCCGATGTCCATCCCTCGATAGACCGCCATCGAGTCGATAGACACGATCTCTGCCTGTCCAATCTCTTTGGCTGTCGCCATGGCCAGCGACGACTTGCCCGAAGCAGTGGGTCCCAAGATGACCAGTGGCCGATCCGCTCTGGTTGTCGGGGTCAACGCAGCGTCCCGTCAGAGCGACGTGACCGGAATACGGGTGCGGCGCCGGGCGTGGACAGTCACATCCAAGAGGCGACCCAACATATGGTTCATGCCTGCAGACTCGACCTCAACCAAAGCATAAGTTCCTGTTCTCAGCGGCGTCGGAGACGGAAAGTGAACGAGCGTGTTGCGACGGGTGCGCCCGGTAAGAACCATCGGGTCCTTCTTGCTCGGACCCTCCACGATGACTTCTTCGGTCAAACCAATTCGCGAATCGTTGGCCACTAGACTGGAACGCTCAATCACCACGCGGAGACGTTCGTACCGCTCAACGGCAACAGCGTGATCAACGAAATCGGCCTCCATCTCGGCTGCTTCGGTTCCGGGACGGGGAGAGAACACGAACGTGAAAGCGCTATCGAACTCGGCCTCGGCCGCAACCTCCAGAGTGTGTTCAAAATCGTCGTCGGTTTCGCCCGGAAAGCCCACGATGATGTCGGTTGACACCGCTAGGTCTGGAACTGCGGCGCGAGCTTCGCGCAACTTTTCGAGGTAGCGCTCAGCTGTGTAGCCACGATGCATGGCAACAAGTATCCGGTCGCTGCCGGATTGCAACGGGAAGTGCAGATGCTCGCAGACTTCGGGGACCTCGGCCATGGCCTCAAATGTCTCGCTGCGCATGTCCTTTGGATGTGGGCTTGTGAAGCGCACTCTATGAATGCCCTCAACCGCGCCTGTGGCCCGCAAGAGGTCAGCGAACAGCGGCCTGGCACGACGATCTTCGAGCCAGCGATGGCCACACCAGTGATGATCGCTGCTGGTCGGGTTAGCCCGACGGGCTAGGGCCAGATCACGGCCATAGCTATTGACGTTTTGACCCAGCAGGGTGATCTCGCTGACACCGTCTTGGGCCAGATCCTCCACTTCGGCGACCAACTCACCAAACGGACGACTGATCTCAGGACCACGAACAGCGGGAACGATGCAAAATGCACAGGTATTGTCGCAGCCGATCTGGACAGTGACCCAACTTGCGTGATCAACCTCACGGCGGGTCGGCAAGGCCGAAGGGAACGCCTCGCCGTCCGCTCGGGCGGTGGCCTCAAGAATCTCGACAATTGGGCCGTGTTCGGCCGCATGGTTGAGCAACTCGACTGCTCGATCAACATTGTGGGTCCCAAACACCACATCCACATGAGCCGCGCGCTCGCGGATGAGGTCACGGTCCTTTTGCGCCAAGCATCCCCCGACCACAATCTGCAAGTCGGGATTGACCTGTTTCAGCGCCTTGAGATTGCCCAACGCGCCATAGAGCTTGTTGTCGGCATTTTCGCGTATGCAACAGGTGTTGAGAACGATGACGTCGGCCTCCGTCTCATCGTCGACCCGCCACATCCCGTCGGCCTCAAGGAGACCGGAGATCCGTTCCGAGTCGTGCTCGTTCATCTGGCATCCGTAAGTACGGATCACATACGACTTGCCCACGAGCACAGGCTACAAGCGCCACCGCCTGTGGCTCCCCTAAAGCCCGCACCTCCCTGAGTCGTGGCTAGCTCACGTTGTCGTGCAACGAGTGTCCAGCCAGCGAATCAGGGAGGTGGTGCGTTTAGCCAGGCTGGCCCTGACTAGTCGTCGAGAGCTATGGGCAGGTCGTCGGCGTGGTCGAACTCCGCCTCTGCTTCGATCTCTGGTTCTGGTTCTGGCATAACAGCCTTCCAGACCCGGTCTGAAATCTCGACCATGACTTCAGGATTGTCCTGGAGGAACTTCTTGGCGTTTTCTCGGCCTTGGCCAAGCTGTTCACCGTCGTAGGTGTACCAAGCGCCAGACTTTTTGACGATTCCCTCTTCGACCGCCAAGTCGAGTACCGAGCCCTCACGGGAGATCCCAGTGCCATACATGATATCGAACTCCGCTTGCTTGAAGGGCGGCGCACACTTGTTCTTCACGACTTTCACCCGAGTGCGGTTGCCCACGATCTCGATACCGTTCTTGATCGCCTCGATACGGCGAATATCGAGCCGACACGACGAATAGAACTTCAGCGCCCGCCCACCGGGGGTGGTCTCAGGCGAACCGAACATCACGCCGATCTTCTCCCGCAACTGGTTGATGAAGATGCAGATGGTCTTCGACTTGCTGAGGTTGCTCGTCAACTTGCGCAATGCCTGCGACATGAGCCGAGCCTGCAAGCCGACATGAGTGTCGCCCATCTCGCCTTCGATCTCGGCGCGAGGCGTGAGCGCCGCAACCGAGTCGATCACGATCACGTCCAACGCTCCCGAACGAATCAGCATGTCGGTGATCTCAAGGGCCTGCTCACCCGTATCGGGTTGAGAAATCAACAACTCATCGATATCAACACCGATCGCCTTGACGTAAACCGGATCCATTGCATGCTCAGCGTCGATGTAGGCACAGACGCCGCCATTGCGCTGAGCCTCGGCCACCACATGGGTGGCGAGGGTGGTCTTGCCCGAAGATTCCGGACCGAATATCTCGGTGACCCGGCCACGAGGCAGACCACCGATCCCGAGAGCCAAATCCAATGCCAACGCACCAGTCGGGATTGACTCAATCGCCATGGTGCTCTTCTCGCCCATCTTCATGACCGAGCCCTTGCCGTACTGCTTCTCTATCTGGCCTAGAGCCATGCTGAGTGCCTTGTCTCGCTCCACTGTCTTTTCTCCTGTTTTGTTTGCTGCGCCTTCGCAGCCGAGTTGTGGGGGATGTTGGATTGCTGGACTCGAACTTACGGAGGGGGTGTGACACAGCCCCGGGGAAGGACGAACGACACAATTGTAATTGCGAACATTCGTTCGGTCAACCACTGATAGGAAATTTCAGAAATCTTGCGGACCGAGGACCAAACCAGGGTCGTGATGTGTTCTCATATAGACAAGACAAGGAGGTCGTTGACCATGACCGATATCACCCACAGCGAAGCTGAGCTCCGTAGCCGCTTGACCCCAGAGCAGTACACGGTGACTCAACAAGCTGGCACCGAGCGCCCCTTTACGGGCGAATACTGGGATTGCCACGACGACGGCACTTACCGCTGCATCGTCTGTGATGCTGTCCTTTTCATGAGCGACACCAAATTCGACTCGGGCACCGGTTGGCCCTCCTTCTTCGAGACCGCTGGACAAGACGTTGTTCGAATCCAGACTGATACCGGTCACGGGATGGTCCGCGAAGAAGCGATCTGTGCCAACTGTGATGCCCACCTCGGCCACCGTTTCGGCGACGGCCCCTGCCCGCACGGACACCGCTACTGCATGAATTCCGCCTCCCTCCGCCTTGATCGAGACGAAACCTAACTCGCATCCATTCCCAGCGCAAGACCCTTCGCCCCTAACCCAACTTCACTTCCAAATCTGCGCGTTTAACTACAAGGAGTGTGGTTTATCGCGCAGATTTCGGTGTGAGCAGGCTCTGGACGGCAGCGATTAGATCCTCGGGCGTGTCTACGCACATCGACCACGTGAACACCAGAGGCGTCCAGCGCTCACGCGTGATCGCGTTCCATCGCGCCCGGTCGTGATGAAACGAAGCTCGGTTGAAGTGCCATGCGATGCTGTCGAGTTCAATCGCGACCTTCGCTTCTGGATAGGCTAGGTCCACTTGGGCGATAAGTGCCCCGGAGGGATCCAAGATCCGGTACTCGTACACCGGCTCGGGCAGGCCTGCGTCGACAAGGAGCCTGCCGACGAGACGACTCCACTTGCTCAAGGGAACCCCCGAGTCCGGCATTCTGCTGTCGAGCACCTCGCGCAGCACGCCGCATCCGTTTCGACCTTTGCTCGCATGGCGCACGACGATGGCATACAGATCTGACAGATCGAACCGACTCGCGCGCAAAACGGCGTCGACCATCTCTTGGACTCGCCGCGGGTTCGCAACCGCAGCAACGTCAATGATCGTTCGACTCAGGTCGGTACACGGGATGTGATCGCGGACGATGTGCCGGGCGGGATGCCATTGCCGGGTCTGGTGAACTCTCACCGCGTCGATGGGCTTCCAACGTCCCTCGGGAACCGTGATCTCTCGAACCGTCTCGCGGAATCCGTCGATCCCGTGAAGGGCAGCGGCCGAAAGATGGCTAGCGACGCCATTGGAAATCAGGCAGGCGGCGAGCAGTTGACTCTTCCAGGTTGCCGCAACCGCACCATGTCGGTAAACGCCCGGACCGATACGAAGCCACCGCTTCGTTGTGCATTGATACTCAATCTGTCGGGCAGAGAGTCCTGACCGCAAGGCTTGCTTGCGCGAGACAACTCCGTGCTGACGACGGATGATCTTGGTTACTTCCTCGTTGTGCATGCCGGTCCATCGGTCTGCCAATCAGGGAGGAAGTCGCCAAAGTATGCCCGTCTGTATGCCCAACCCCCTCCGTCTTAACCCGAAATCGTTTCCAAACCTGCGCGTTTTACTACAAGGAGTGTGGTTTATCGCGCAGATTTCAATTGGGAGCGAAACCGGGCGGCAGGGAGTAGATTGCGCAACACGGGACGTGGCGCAGCTCGGTAGCGCACCTGCTTTGGGAGCAGGGGGTCGCTGGTTCAAATCCAGTCGTCCCGACCAAGCAATTCCACAGATGATCCAACGGTCGGGCATGATGCTCCGATGCATGCGGAACAACTGTTCGATATGGCGGCGGCCACAACAGGCCTCGACGACTTTGGCGAACCCTCGTTTCGGGACGGACTTGAGGTGCTCGTCGAAGCGTTGAACAACGAAGCACAACTCAACGCCATCGGCGAACCCGCAGCGGAGGCACTGGTGACTGGAGCTCTGGTCAACCGGCTCAGGATCACCGACTACTGGAGCCAGCACCCGGAACTGGCCGATCAGGTGATCAAGGCACCGCTATTCATTGTCGGTGTCTCTCGTTCGGGCACCACCGCTCTGAGTCAACTGTTGTCAGTGGACCGGGCGAATCGCAGCCTGCTCTCGTGGGAGGCCAGCACTCCTGTACCGCCGCCGCAAACCGAGACCTATCACAACGACCTACGTTTGCTCGCAGCCATCGAGGCCGAAACCGACAACATGCTGCACCTGCTCAACCCCGATTTCAAGGCGATGCACCACGACCCGCCCGACATGCCGATCGAATGCGTCACACTCATGGCCCACGATTTTGTGAGCCTGCAGTACAACGCCATGTTCAACATCGAGTCGTACGCCGATTGGATCTTGACGCGAGACCACACCGCCACTTACCGCTACCACCAACGGGTGCTGCAACTACTCCAATCAGGAGTGCCGGGTCGTTGGCAACTGAAGACACCTCACCATGCCCTGGCTGTAGAGACCATCGCCCAGATCTACCCCGATGCCCGGTTCATATGGACACACCGCGATCCCGCAACGTGCATCGCCTCAACCGCCAGTATCACTGCCTCGCTCAGCGGCACGTTCAGCGACGCCGACTGGGCTGCGTTCGAAGGGACGCAGTGGACCCGGGTTCTTACCGAGATGATCGAACGCACAACCGCTGCCCGAGCCGCGCTGGGTGACGAGCGGTTCGTAGATGTGGACTACCGCCAACTCGTGAGCGATCCGGTCGGAGCGGTGCGAGGCATTTACCGTGACCTCGGCGAACCCGTCGATGACACCTTGGAGGCTTCGCTGGCCGCCCATGCCAACGAGTACCGGCAACACAAGCACGGTCGGCACAGCTACACGTTCGAGGATTTCGGCCTCAACCGCGATGCCCTAAATGAACGATTCTCGATCTACCGCCGCACCTACGATCTCTAAGCACCACCGACCCCGAGGAGCCAAACGCCGGAGTTACTTAAAGGCGGGGATGACGTGTTCGCCCATCAACTCGATGGTCTGCATGACATCTTCATGGGCTACGTCGTAGGGGTTGAACAGGCAGAACACCACGTCACAACCGGTGGCCTCATAAGCTCGGAACATCTCAATCGCCCGATCAGGATCCCCGCACACACAGGCATTGGTGTCGAGCAGATAGTCCATGGTCAGGTGACCGACTGAGCCGTCCTCAACACGATCCGCGGTCGGACCGAGATAGTCATAGGTGCCGAACTCCTCTTCCATCTGGCGCAGCCACTGAGCCACTGAACCGATCAGATGAGCACCGTGTTTGGGGTACCACTCAAAGGAGGGTCCCGCTTGGTCGACCGCCTGTTCGTTGGTCTCGGCAACGTTGACCATTGTGAAGCTCGCTGCACGGTTGTTGACGAACTTGCCGATCGGTTCACCGCAGGCCTCGATTCCGCCGCGATAGATGCCGATCCGGCGACCGAGTTCTTCGGGAGGCGTGCCCACCGAGAACGACAAGAGTCCGAGGCCGAGTTCACCTATGAGCCGATGTCCCCCGTCGGAACTGGTCGCCGCCCAAACCGGCGGGTGCGGGTCTTGGAGGGGTTTGGGAAGCACTCGCCGCGTCGGCATCTGCCAGTACTTGCCTTCGAAACTGAACTCGTCGTTGGTCATGGCGCCGAGTGTCATCGTCAGGGCTTCCTGCCACATCGACCGGGTGTCATTGGGATGAATCCCAAATCCTTCGATTTCGGCGCGGGTTGCCGAGCGACCGGTGCCGAATTCCACTCGCCCGTCTGAGAGCAGGTCGAGCACCGCCACCGATTCGGCCGTGCGAATTGGATGGTTGTAGGGCTGCGGCATGAGTCTCACGCCGTAGCCGAGTCGGATGTTGTTTGTGACCGCTGCTAGGTGGCCGTACAAAACTTCCGGGTTGGAACAATGCGAGAACTCTTCGAGGAAGTGGTGCTCGACGGTCCACACAGAGTGGAATCCAAGCCGGTCCCCGAGCTTCACTTGCTCGACTACGTCTTTGTACGCCTGATGTTCCTTGCCTGGCGTCCACGGCCGAGCCACCGGGATCTCGTAAAACATCGCAAATTCCACAGCCGTATGCCTCCTGAATGTGCTGTCATGTCGTAACCCATTGGGCTTCGTCGCGCCTCAGCGCCCCCCGATGCTGCCCCACCACAGGCCCCGAACGCCAAACCGCTCGGCCTTGATTGCGACAGACGCGATCAAGCAGTCAAGGCGATGTGGAGAGGGGGGTTGATTCGTAGGCGGACTCGTCGATGGTTGAGGTCTGGTTCTTGAAGGTGGTCATGTTGTGGGGCCATTGAGTGACGATTCGGCCGTTGGGAGTGCGGTAGTAGCCGTTGCAACCGCCGTGCCAGGGTTCAACGCCAGCAATACCCTCCTGCACCCAGTCGTTGTAGCGGGCCATCGGTTCGGCACGCACATCCACCCAGGCCAGCCTCTCAGCCGCGATGCGCTGAATATGAGCAACCACGTACTCCACTTGGTACTCGATCATGGTGATGATCGAACCGTTATTGGTGTTGGGGCCATACAGCATGAACAAGTTCGGGAATCCGCTAGTAGTGACACCCCGGTAGGCGGTGGCGCCGTCGTTCCAGGCATCGGCGATATCAAGTCCGGCTCGTCCGGTCACCTCAATGGCCGACAGGTACTTGGTGGTCGAAAACCCTGTGGCCAGCACCATCGTGTCCAAAACCCGCTCTGTACCATCCGCTGTGAGCACGCCCTTCGGAGTAATCCGCGCGATCGGGTCGGTTACCAACTCAACGTTGGGTCGGTTAAAGGTGGTGTAGTACTCGTTGTGGAACAGCGGCCGCTTGCATCCCCACCGATGATCGGGGGTGAGCTTGGCACGAAGTTCGGGATCGGTCACCGCCTCCAGAGCCGCAAGGCCCGTCTCCTCCATGCCCGCCCGCACCTTGGCACTCTTGAAGGCCATACCTGTGTCCACTTGGTTGAACAACTCTTCGCGCCGGGCCACAACGATGCCGGGATCGGCACGACGAGCAGCGATCTCCTCAGGCGTGTACGGGTCGTCTTCTTTTGGCAGCACCCAGTTGGCGGAGCGTTGGAACACGTGCAGCCGGCTCACCTCTTTGGCGATTTCTGGCGCGATCTGCACGGCGCTGGCTGCTGAGCCGATGATGCCCACCGTCTCGCCGCTCAGGTCGTGGTCCCAGTTCCAGCGAGCCGAGTGGATCACGGTGCCCTCAAAGGAGGACAGACCTTCAATATCGGGCATGGGCACGTCGTTGAACATGCCCAGCGCGCTGATCACAACCTCAGCCGTTACCTCGGTGCCCGACTCCAAACTCAGGGTCCAACAGGCAGCCTCGTCGTCCCAGCGGGCGGCCCGTACCGCGTCGTTGAACCGGCAATGTCCGAGCACGCCGTACGTCTCGGCGCAGTGTTCCATATAGCGCAAAATCTCGGGTTGGCGGGCGAAGGGGCGGCTCCACTCAGTGTTCACCTCAAAGGAGAACGAGTACAGCTCGGCCGGGATGTCGCACGCACAGCCTGGATAACGGTTGTGGTACCAAGTACCGCCCACGCCAGAGTTCTTTTCCAGCACCGTGAAGTTCTCGAACCCGGACTGACTCAGCCGAATAGCGGCGCACAACCCACCCGGACCGGCCCCAACAATTGCGATTCGCAGATCGCGACCGCCCAGCGGCCCGTCAGCCACCCCCGCCCCAACGGTTTTGCTGGTTTCTGTTTCCGGTTTGCCCATCGGTGCCTCTCGCCGTGGTCCGCTACGGCTCGTACACGCAGAAACGCTACCCTCGCGCCGACGCCAGCCAAAAATGGAGAACAGGGGAGAACAGAGGCTAGTCCCTGTGGTACTGGTAGGCAGCGACGAGCATTAGCTGGGTCGCGAGTACCAGGTGGAACGCCGAAGGGATCGGCCGGTTGAACCAGGTGATGTCGGACAACGCGGTGAAGCCAAGTATCAACCGGGCGAACATCACCGTGAAGTACACAATGCCAGCCAACAACACTGGCACTATCCAAGGCTTGCCGATCAGGCGGCTGCCCCTGGACATGCGGAGAGTCACGGCCACTGCAAGCACAACAATCGCGATCTGAAATGCCAGCAACACGGGATAGGGAAGACCACTTCCCTGCCAGTCATCAAAAGCAGGCAAAAACGACACCGGTGCCCAGCGTTGGACGACTCGCCCGGTCACTCTGAGCGCGAAAGCGACGGTCAACACCGCTACAACCCACGCGAAACGGCGGTTCCCCCCGCTCCAGCGAGCACCACGAGGAGAAATCCATGGAGATCGGTCGAAGCCCGAACCGCTGCGGGCGGTCACGGATAGCTCCTTAGCGGAACCAGGCGGCGCTTCGCTCGCTCGGAAATCTCCAACCCGAAGCCGCCAGGGTCGCCACTGTCGGGGGCAAGCACTCCTTCAACTGCAAGGACACCGGACGGCCCGAACATGATGCTGCGCGACGTGAGATCCCGTCGCAGAAGAAGAGTGCCGAAGGCTCCTTCAGAGCCCAACAGCCGGGGCTTGATCGACTGCATCACCGTGAGCGCAGAGCGCGAGAGGATACTCGTCTCTCCGACCTGGCAACCGACGATCACGCCGACACCCAGAGCCGCTGCTTTCCGGGCCACCTCCAGCGCGCGGATGATGCCGCCCATCTTCGATACGCGAACGTTGACGATCCAGTTGGCGGGATCGCCGCTCAAGGCGTCCAGGTGCTCCACTCGCAAAAGGCTCTCGTCGAGCACGATCCGCGTTGAGCACTGTTCCGCCACGCCGAGCATGCCGTTGAAGTCTCCTGGCCGAAGCGGTTCTTCTACCGCAAAAAGGTCAACGCCTAACGCCCTTATGTGCTCGATGCACTCCTCGGCCGACTCCCAAAGGTTGTTGGCATCGACCCGAATCCGCACCCCGGACGCCGCGGCTGAGGACCGAGCTATCGGGTTTGCGAGGACCCTCAGCTTGCGCTGGTCGCGGCGCAAATCACCGGACAATTTCACCTTGAAGTCTACGAAACCGGCACGGCGGTACCGCCCGCACTGCCAGCGATACACCGGCCAGGGAAGATCGGACAGTACCGCGGTGTATCGGAACTCTCCAACAGGCTTCGCAACTTCGAGAATGCCCTCAAGTGACCGCTTCCGTGTCTTGCCGAGCAGGTCCAACACAGCTGTCTCGAGCGCGCAGAAAGCCGCCGGGTTGCGGTCGATCTCTTCACGGTGAGCTTTGATCCAAGCCCGCAGAGGCCCTACTCCGGTGATCTCTGCCAACAAGGCATCTGCGCGTTGATCTATGAACTCCAAGGCGCTGTCGATTGTCTCGCCGGTCACATATTGACGGGGACAACCCTCTCCCCAGCCGATCTGGCCGTCGGCTCCAACCACCTGCACTATCAAGTTCTGAGCGCGCCGATGACTGGCCGATGCATGACGGACCACCGTCTTGAACGGCACCGGGAACGACCTCACCGACAAGCTCTTGACAGGTACGAGGGATTCGGGCACGGACGTCATGGGTGTTCGACGCAGGCGTCAAAATCGAAAGGACAGTCGTGGCTGTATTGCACATGCAGGAACTTGAACTGCATGTCGCGCTGACCGGCTGCCACTTGTTGGAGTCGGTAGGCAGCACCTGTGCCGGGGCGCAATCGCAGTATTCGCAGCGATTCAAGCCTTCCGCTGGCTCGCTTGGCGTCGTATTCGATATTGCCGGAGCGCAGACGCTTGTCAATGTCGCGCGCAAGGGACGGGATTGCGGCAGCATCGTCGGCATTGTCGGAGGTCGGAGTAGGTTCGACGTACAGGGTGTACCGCGCGGTTTCCACGTCCGCCAGCATGATAAAAAAACTTGAGGGAAGCTGGTGCTCAGCGAGCGCGGGTGGCACCGCGCCCAACACCTGCGTCTCATATAGTTTCTCTCCGGTAATGCTGGTGATGCCACTGGCTTTTTGGACAAACTCGAGCGTCGGCGTGGCGTTCAACCAACCGGTCACACGAACAATGTCGCTCATGTCGTAGCGATAGAGCCCGTCGGAGGTGGTCACCGCCACGTTGTAGTCACGCCCGGTCTCTAGTTCGCCAAGTGTCAACATCTCGGTGTCTCGAAATCCGATCTCGTTGCGTTGAGCAGCAGAAGCATCCCTTTTGACGAACTCGAAGAAGGTGTCCTCCAGTAACGGCAGACAGGTGTTGTTGCGGGCATCGACATTGATGGTTCCTTGCATCTCGCTAGCCACCCAGCCAACCTCGATCACAAGGCAACGCTCGGGCAATGTCGGCTTCAGGCTGCCCAACGCAACCCCACAACTCCCACCGGTCCAGGTGACGACACCTGCCAGGTTGGGCCAGAAGTCGGCATAGGTGAGCAGCCCGTTAGCATCCAAACGCTTCTGCAGCCTCAGAGAGCGCGAGCGCCGAGGCCGCAGGTTTAGAAGGCACTCCGCCTCGCCGACGCTGGCGGCTACTTCGTCGGGCAAGCGTCCCGTAGCCACCGCCTCCAGCACTAGCTCAGCATGCTGGTTGATCAGCGACAACAGTTGTGTGAGCGTCGAAGGGTTTGCCGTGGCGATGCAGGTGACCGCCGGTTCCGACACACCCAGGATCGCCATCGCCAGATAACGGACTTGATAATCGGCCACGCCGGTCAGCGCCGGAGGCAACACATAGCGGCCTTGCAGTAGCCGCGGCTGGTTCTCATGCAGCTTCCCGGACGCGGATCCGTACGGAGTTCCACCTTGCAAATGACCCTCCACCGCCGCCCCGCCGACCGCGAAGATCTTGCCCGACAGTATTGGCGCGCCGACCGACCAGACGTAGGTTCCCAAGCGTTGACGATCCCGAAGTCGTTTGAGGCCTGTCTCTGTGACCGGGATGTTCTTGGCAGCGGTGACAGTGCCGCTCGTACGATTATAAAACACTGGTCGCTCTGCGGTAAGGCACGGCTCGCCGGTCAGTTCCTGGCGCTCTACGAACTCACGCAGGTCCTCATAGTCCTGGACCGGTACGGCTTTGCGATATTCGGCAATGTTGTTGATGTCCGAAAATCCGTGTTTCGCCCCGAAAGTAGTCGAGGCATTGCTAGCCAGGATTCCTCTGAGCACCCTCAGTTGCGTTTCGTCAGGTTCCTTCGCCGACTGCAACAACCCCCGCAAACGCGGTCGTTGCGTAAGCGTCAAAGCAGTCCTCAACCCTAGGTAGCCGACGCTGCTCCTCATCTCGAGTCAACCCCAGTTTCTGAGTCCAAACCAGCAACGAACGGTGTGCCCATTTGCTGCCAGAATCCGCTCGGATATTCCCTGTTGATCAATCCAAGATCGCCGACTTGGCACCCCGCCGGTAGAAAGCGTGTCCCGAAAATCCAGTCCCAGACAATCAAGTTGTTGCCGAAATTGGTGT
The DNA here is from genome assembly GCA_965249055.1 of Candidatus Aldehydirespiratoraceae bacterium. Classification (GTDB taxonomy): domain Bacteria; phylum Actinomycetota; class Acidimicrobiia; order Acidimicrobiales; family Aldehydirespiratoraceae; genus VXYK01. The sequence goes on from CBDFKX010000002.1 coordinate 3,337,973, forward strand.
TGGATTCCTCGGGGAACTCCGAATGGTGCCAACGGTGCAGTTCCGGTCCGCTGATGACGTAGTTGAGAAAACCCAGGCGCACGGCGCAGTTGGAGTGTTGAAAGAAGCCATTGACCGCATAGAACACGAAGTACGCGGCGAGCACCTCTCTCGAGACGCCCACCAAGACAAATGGCAGCGCATCGAACGAGAACTGAACAGCTTTCTCAAACGGATGGAATCGAGCAACGTTGAGCCAGTAAAGCCGGTGCGGCGAATGATGCACGGCGTGGTAACGCCACATGAACCCAAAGCGATGGAACGCTCGGTGCAACCAGTAGCGAGCTAGATCGGCCAGCAACAACATCAATATCGATTGCACGACGACCGGCAGTTCGTGCGGCCAAAGACCATCGACGGTGAAGCCCTCGGCCTTCAACCGGTCGGCAATGCCGATTGTTACGCCGATCGACAACAGGTAAGGCAACGTCATCTGAACCACCACCATGAACGCCATATCAGCACGGATCTCACGCCCCTGCGGACGCCACTGTCGGCGGTGGGGCCACTTGATCTCATGTACCGTCACCAAAGCAGCGGCCAGCACGCCCGCTCCGTAAGACGCGGGTGTCACATGCACTCCGCTAGCCGTCAGAGCCCAAAACCCGGTGAACGTGGTCAAGACAATTGTTGGGTATGAACCAAGCTCAACCGCTTTGGCGACCTGACTGGATCCGTGCTCAACGGCATCGGTCATCACAGCTCACAATCGACTCTGCCGAACAGGCGAAACATATACGCATGATGACATCACAGCCAGACCGTGCCAGTGATGAGCAAAACCCGTGATGTGTAGAGCGGTCCGTCGAAGCGATACGGTCGCCACGATGTCTGATTCCGGCGCCGGCGACAAGGAAGCGAACAAAACGCGTTTCGAGATACCTCCGCCATCAAGGCCACCACCACGGCCACCTCCACCGCCTGTTGAATCGGAAGCGAAGACGGCACGTTTCGCATCGCTGCAGATTCCCGAATACCGCATGTTGTGGTGGGGAGGGATGTTCATTTTCCTCGCCTCTCAGACCCAACAGATCGCCCGGGGTTGGCTCGCCTATGACCTCACCGGAAGCAACGCCGCGCTGGGTGGGGTGCTGTTTGCTTTCGGAGTCACCAGCTTGGTGGCAATCCCCACGTCGGGAGTGCTCGCCGATCGAATAGGTAAGCGGTCCATCTTGATGTTCGCGCAGTCGGCGATGACCACCGCGGCGTTCTTGATTGCGGTGGCCATCTCAACGGGAACAATCCAATACTGGATGCTTGTCGCCGCAGGTGGAGTCCAAGGTCTAGGTATGTCGTTGTTAGGGCCATCGCGACTGGCGATGACCGCAGACCTCGTCGAACGTGACTCGCTCACCAACGCCATCTTGTTGAGCAACGCCAGTGTTCAGATGACCCGAGTATTAGGGCCCGCGGTCGGCGGGATATTGATCGGCATCGCGGTGATCGGTGTCGGTGGTGTTTATTACGTGGGCGCGACGCTCTCTGCCTTGTCGGTCGTCGCCACCGTGAAGCTCCCTGCCGGTGCGCCCAAGTACAGATCCCGCCGTTCAGCCATCGGCGACCTGACCGACGGTTTCGCTTACGTCCGCGAACGGCCGGAGTTGGCAAGATTGTTGGTTGTCTCGTTGCTGATCGTGATGTTCGGCTTCCCCCACATCACCTTTCTCCCAGGGTTGGTGGAAGACATCTACGAACTTGACGCGTGGGCATTCGCCCTGCTCACGACCTCGGCAGCTATCGGTGCAGTCATTGCCAGCATCTCCTTGGCCAGCGTCAAACAATCACGGTTACCGTCGCTGCAGATCCAAGCCGCCATCGTCTTCGGTATCTCGTTGATCCTCTTCGCGGTGGTTCCGCAGTACTGGGCCGCGGTCGTCGCGATTGTGTTTGTGGGCGGGGGTTCCGCGGCGTTTCAGGCGCTCAACAATTCTTTGGCGCTCACCATCGCCGATGTCGAATACCACGGACGGGTCCAGAGCCTGATCATGTTGAGCTTCACCGGTTTCGGGCTCGCCTCGCTCCCCTTCGGCAAACTGGCCGACATCTATGGCATCCGCCCGATCATGTCGCTCATGGGTGTGCTGGTGCTCATCTCGATGGGCTTCGGCGTGCTCTGGCGAAACCGGATCGCCCCGACAGAAACCCCTTCGCTGTGATTGTTCTACGCTCGGATTGGAGGAACCAATGAGCCGCGAAAATGAAGTGTTGATCGAGACTTTGTGGAACCACATCTGGATCGACCAATCCTTGGATCGACTCGGGGAGGTTTTGGCTGATCCCTTTGTCCGCCACACCCGTGACGGAACGGAGCGCACGACGCCTCAGCGCTACGCTCACCACGTCAGTTCCTCAGTCGAGACGATCCGCCCGACCAAACTCGATTTCGCCCAAATCGCTTCGGTTGACGACTACGTTTTTGCGCACCTCACACTGGAGGGTGTCAACGTAGCTGTCGGCAGCAAGGTGAGGATCACCTGGCTCGCTCAATATCGGATCGTCGCGGGGCTGGTCGCCGAGTCTTGGAGCATGCATCAAACCGATCTCGACTGGTGAAGCTGCGTTGCTGACCAAACTGCCACTAGAGAACGCGGCGGCGCTCATCGTCGGTGCCGGGCAAGGCATCGGCCGTTGTTGTGCGTTGGCGCTGGCAACCGAGGGTGCTGACGTGACCCTCGCCGCTCGACGCCGTGAACCGCTCGAAGGGCTCGCCGCCGAGGTTGCCGAGGCGACCGGCCGTCGGACGCTCACGGTTGTCACCGACATTGCCGTTACCTCGCAGTGCCGTGCCGCGGTTGAGGCCACAGTCAGCGAGTTTGGCAGGATTGATGTGGTGGTCAACATCGCCACCTACGGGGGCAGCAGCGTTTCTGTCGCTGACCTTGACTGGGACGACTACCTACGGGCTGTGCAGATCAACGTCATCGGCACCATGGAAATCTGCCGCAGCGCAGCGGCCCACATGTCTTCAACCGGTGGTGGATCGATCATCAACATCTCCGCGCTGAGCGCAACCACCTTGATGGAAGACCTCTCGCGCTACACATCGACCAAAGGTGCTATGGAGTCCATGTCGAAGACCATGGCCAAAGAAGTGGGGCCGGTAGGAGTTCGAGTCAACATCGTGACTCCCGGGCTGACCACTGGTGAACCGCTCAAGGCGATGTTTGAGCGTATGGCAGAAGCCCAGAACCGAACTCCCGAGGAGGTTAGCGACGGTTTTGCGCGTCAGGCGGCTCTGCGCCGACATGTGAACCCTGATGACATCGCAGAGGCTGTGCTGTTTTTGGCTTCGCCCCGGTCACGCAACATCACCGGTCAAGAGATCCAGGTAACAGCCGGTCTGCACATTGCTTGAGCAAGGCGATTTGCCTTGCAGAGCGGTCTGTCAGAGTGCGTAACGGATTGCGGTGAGTTCTTCGGATGCGGCCCAGAGTCGCTGTTGTGCCTCAGTGTCGTGGGAACGATCACTGGATTTAACCAGCACCGGGTGACCGCGAGTCTCCATGAAACCGTCCGGGCCAAAATATTGCCCGCCTCCGGCAGTCGGGTCCGTGGCCGCTCTCAGGGTTGGAAGCGCACCCATGGCCGCGCTCTGCGCTAGCGGAGCAGACAGACGATCAACGATTCGGCTTCCCGGGATGTGCCGGGCGAGTTCGGTGCTGGACCCTCCCGGATGGGCTGCCAACGCTGCGGTCTTGGCTCCGGCGGCAACGAGTCGGCGTTGAAGCTCGTAGGTGAACATCAGGTTCGCCAACTTTGAGCGCCCGTAGGCTGGCACGCGGAGGTAACGTCGCTCGGCTTGGAGATCGTCGAAGTCAATCCGTGAAAGGATCCGGTGCGCAAGGCTACTGACCGTCACAATCCGTGATCCCTCCACATCCAATAGTCGGTTGAGCAACTGTCCGGTCAGAGCGAAGTGGCCCAAGTGATTGGTACCGAACTGCATCTCGAACCCGTCCGCGGTCTTCTGCTTCGGCGTGTACATCACCCCGGCGTTGTTAATCAGCAGGTCGATGTGTTCAAACCGGTCATTGATTTCTGAAGCAGCGTTACTGATGGAGTGAAGCGACGCCAGATCTAGTTGCTGCAATTCAAGGTGGGCGTCCGGGTAGTCAGACCTGATCGACTCGGTGGCCTGCTCGCCTTTGTCGAGATTGCGGACAGCAAGCACTACCCACGCTCCCCGACCGGCCAGTTCACGTGCCGTTTCAAGCCCAAGCCCAGCGTTGGCTCCGGTCACAACCGCGACCCCGCCCGACTGATCACCGATGTCGTCGGCTGCCCATTTCTCGCTGCTCACATCAATCCCCCATCAGATCACGGTGTTTCGCGTGAGGGTAGTGCCCCGTGCGGCTTGAACCTATCTGTGCCGCCTTGTGCCAGCCCGTTTGAGGCGAACTTGAGACGTCCCGGATCAAGCTGCGGCGAGTTCGGCGGCGATCTGTGAGAAAGCTCGTATCGTGCCCGACGTGCTAAGAGGAGTCCCCCCGATCCTCACCCCTGAACTACTTTCTAGCCAAGTGACGCATGGGCCAGGGCGACTCGATCGCGCTTCTGCGACGCACACTTCCCCCGTCGTGGTGGCCATGGGGAGAAGTCGCCACCGACGCCAACGTCCTGTTGCACAAAGGAGTCTCGTCCGCGGAGGCAGCGCGCGGCCGAACCAGCACGTCGGGCGACGCGTGCATCTGTTCGACGCCGATCCCACACTTTCATATCCGGGCTTCGCAGGGCATCTTCAAGCAGACGCGGCGGCTGGCCGGTCGAGGCGATACCACCGGCGAGCGGTGCCAGCGAACACCGCTTCGCGCTCCTGAGCACTCAGCCCGGCAGTGAGAGCCTCGCAGGTACCCACGACTTCGTCATAGCTAGCCGCGAGCAGGCATACGGGCCAGTCCGACCCGAACATCGTGCGCTGCGGGCCAAAGCACTCCAGCACTACTTCAATGACTGGCAGCAGGTCTTGCGGTGTCCACCGGTGCCAGTCGGCCTCGGTGACCAGGCCCGAAAGCTTGCAAGCCACGTGGCCGAATCCGGCGAGTTCGCGGATGGCGCGCTCCCAGTCGCGCAGATCGCGGCCTACCGACGGTTTACCGCAATGGTCGACCACCAGGCGTGTCGTGTCCTGGGTTGCGCGGGCAAGCTCTGCTGCAGCAGGAAGTTGATGAGGTCTGACCAGCAGGTCGTAGGCGAGACCGTGGCGGCCCAGGACTGATACCGCGGCCACGATGTCGTCTCTGTTCAGCCACATCGGATCGGGCTCGTTCTCGACCTGGTGCCGGACGCCCACGAGGCGTCCGATGTCACGCACGGCGGCGAGCCGACCCAGTTGACGGTCAATGTCGGTGGTGAGGTCAAGCCAACCTACGACGCCCACGATCAACGGATCGGCGTTCGCCAAGTCCAGCAGTTCAGCGGTCTCCTCCACGCTTGAGACAGCCTGTACGACGACGGTGGCCTCCACGGGAGTGGTCGCGACAGCGTTGTGCAGATCCTCAAGAGAGAAGGCTCGGTTGATGATCCAGGAAGGATCCATCCAGGGTTGGGGCCGCTTACGCGGATCCCACAGATGATGATGCGCGTCAATCCACATCGCCGGTCCTGTCGGCGCGTCCCTCGAAGGCAGCAGCGACTTCCTCTAGCGCGGTCCACAGTTCGTCGGGAAGTTCGAGGTGGAGATGGGACCAGTTCTCGGCAGCTTCCGCCGGGCTGCGGGCACCCACCAGCACAGTGCCGATGAGGTCGTGGCGAGCGGCGAACTGCGCGGCCGCGGCGGCCAGCGGCACTCCAAAGTCGTCGCAAACACTACGCAGGAGGTTCGCCCGCTCGGCGATGTCGCGGGGGGCCGCCGTGTAGTCGAAGTGAGGAACGGCCTCCTTGCCCGTGAGTATCCCCGAATTAAAAACGCCGGCGGCTACGACATGCACGCCTCGCTCCGCCGCCGTAGTCAGCAGCGTCCTATCGGCTGAGCGGTCGAGCAGCGTGTAGCACCCCGCAATCAGGACGGTGTCGATGTCAGTGTCCGTCACGAATCTGGTGAGAAGATCAGGATGATTCATCCCCACGCCCACCGCGCCGACAACACCCTCGGACCGCAGCTGCTCCAGCGCGGGGTAGGTCTCCTCAAGTGCTTGGCGAGCGTGCCGGTCGGGGTCATGAATAAACACCGCATCAACGAAGCTGCGGCCCAGCCGGCGCATACTGGCCTCAAGACACCGGCGCGTGGCATCGGCAGAGAAATCCCATGAGACAGCACCTTTCGAGCCGACAAACATGTCTCCGGGCACCCGAGGCGCATCCTCGTCCACAATGCGCCCAACCTTGGTAGACACCGCTACTTCCTCGCCGTACCCGCTAAGGCCCCGACCGAGAGCAACCTCCGCCGTCCCGCAGCCGTAGAGGGGTGCGGTGTCAAAGTACCTGTAGCCGATCTCCGCCGCGGCCGCGACCGAAGCCGCCGCGTCCTCGGGGGACACAGCCTCATAGAGCCCACCCAGCGGTGCTGTCCCCAGACCGATCGGGGGCAGCCGTATCGTCCGACCCCGGGACCTCCTCATGCCGACCGCGATCCTCTGGGGCTGGCCGCGCGGAGGGATGACCCCAGCAGGCGGTCAGCGACCGCGTCCGAAGGCAAGACCTGTGCCGATCGGTTGGTCCAGAGACCAGCGTGTAGCGCAGCTCCGACCACTGCCAGGCCCGTCAACCACAGCGGCCGCCACAGCTGAGAGCCGCCGCTCAGCGCCCCGCGCAGCGCAGCCCAACCCCAAGCGCCACCAACCCGCCACAGCCCCGCACTCCAGTCCCGCACGCCCCAAAACGCCCCAAAACGCGCCAGCCCGCACACACGCACCAGCCCAACGACCACCCGGCCCCAAACCGACGATCCCACAAACCCCCCGTACCTGTAGCCGATCTCCGCCGCGGCCGCGGAAGCCGCCGCGTCCTCGGGGGACACAGCCTCATAGAGCATCGTCCGACCCCGACCTCCTCATGCCGACCGCGATCCTCTGGGGCTGGCCGCGCGGAGGGATGACCCCAGCAGGCGGTCAGCGACCGCGTCCGAAGGCAAGACCTGTGCCGATCGGTTGGTCCAGAGACCAGCGTGTAGCGCAGCTCCGACCACTCCGCTGAGATCCCCGTGGGCAGCGAGGGCGACTGGTGGCGGCGGCCGCAATGGCGCTAGGAGAGTCTCAAGCCGCGGACCTACAGCATCTAGGAGACGTCGACCTGCTTTGGAGAGCCCACCTCCTAGGACCACTATCTCTGGATCGCTGAAACACACAGCTGTGGCGAGGCCGTAGGCCAGCGCGTCCATGGCGTTGGACCAGACCCGCGCCGCGACGGGATCCTCGGACAATGAGGCCAAAATCTGCGGGACGCCGAGGGCTTGTCCCGTCTCTCGACGGTAGGCATCGCTGATGGCTCGCCCGGATGCCACCCGCTCAAGAGGGCGGCTGTCGCTGCCGACCGGTACGAATCCCATCTCGCCTGCCAGTTGCGAGGCGCCGCGCTCGGTGCCGGCGACGGTGAAGTGGCGCGCAGCCACACCCGTTCCGACAGACACGTACAGCATCGACGCAGCGCCCACGCCGCGGCCTGTTTCCCACTCGGCTCGGGCCCCGAGGTAGGTGTCATGGTCCAGCACAACTGGCAGCCCAAGACCCCGCCCCATCCCGGCGAACACGTCGATATCGCGCCACCCCAGATTCGTCGCTTCAATGACTACGCCGGATGGACCGTCCACGATGCCCGCACAACCAATCCCGACTCCACGGACGTCGGCACCCTTCGCGGTGCATACGAGTTCGTCGATCGCTTCACGGATGGCCTCCAGGACGGCGGCAGCCGGCTTGTCGGGTCCTGTGCGTCCCCGCAGCACTCGGCCCAGCCCTGTTCCGTCGTAGACCGCTGCCTTGAAGGCGGTACCGCCGATGTCGACGCCGATGGCGGCAGATGAGAGCGCGTCGGATTCCAAGCTTGTGTTTGACGATGGGGATTGGGGGACATTGATGCGCTCGGTCCGGCGGTATGCGATCCTTCCTTCGAGCATGGTGGCTACCGGATGAAGCTGCGTGTCCACGATGGCGATATCGGCCCGGCGGCCTAGTGAGAGGCGGCCGCGTTCGGTGTCGCCGAGTAGATCGGCAGGGTTCGTCGATGCGACTGCGGCCAGCTCATCCCATGTGGCGCCGGTGACTCTCTGCACCTGCCTGACCGCATCGGGCATCGTGAGCAACGAGCCGGCGAGGTTTCCATCGCCGTTGCGGGCCGCTTCACCGCACTCGACGATCTCGCTCCCGATGCGGTAGGTGCCAACCGGCGCGCCCATGCCGGCCATCGCGTCGGTCACCAGGAAGATGCGGCCGGGTCCGGCCAGGCGCCAAGCTATCCGGATGGCCTCCTCGCTGAGGTGATGATCATCGGCGATAAGCGAGACATAGGCTTGGGAGTGCAGTAGCCCGGCACCAACCGCGCCCACCTCACGGTGATGCAGCGGCCCCATCCCGTTGAAAGCATGGGTTAGTCCCGACGCTCCCGCGTCGAGCGCGGCGGACGCCTGTGCCGCAGTTGCGGCGGTGTGTCCGAGCGAGACCGCAATCCCCGCCTTGACCAGCCGAGCAATCGAGTTCGATGCACTCTCCAACTCGGGGGCGATGGTCACAAGAGACACTACGTCCGCCTCGCGCAGGAACTCGACTGAGAGTCCCTCAGGGCCGCTCACGAGTTCAGAGTGCGGATGAACGCCCGCGTAGTCGGGGGCGAGCTCGGGCCCCTCGATGTGCAGGCCGAGCGGCATCGCGCCCCGATACCCGGCCGGCCGGGATCTGATCGCGCCATAGGCGGCTCGCCGCTGCTGAGGGGGTGAGGTTATGACCGTGGGTAGGAATGCAGTCACGCCATGGCTCAGGAGCCGCTCGCCGATCGACCACATCTTCGAGGGGTCGGTCGTGATGTCGTGGCCGAAAGCGCCGTTCAGTTGCAGGTCGACGAATCCGGGCAGGGCCACGTGTGGGGTGAAGTCCACATCGGTCCGGCGTCTCACTCCGTCATCGGTTAGCGGACCCACCTCACCGATGCGGCCGGACGCGACGGTGATACGGCCGCAGTAGAGCCCACCCCGTCCGTTCGGCAGCATGGCGACTAGGCGCATGTCGCTCGGCCCCCGGTGCCTTCCTCGACAATGTGCTGTGACAGCAACCCGGGGGACGACCCCCTCGACAGGACGACGCCCTTCAGCATTGCCCCACCCGGACTCGGTCACCTGACTCGAAGGCGTCGACAACGGCGAGGAAGTTGTCACCGATCTTTGCCTCAGCCTCAACTTGGGTGGTCTCGTGGTTGCACAGCGCCAGGATTGGCTCCTGCCAGATGGAGCGACCGACGGCGAAACCCCTATAGCGCTCGTTGCCGTCTCGGCAGGAGAACGCCTGCCGCAGTGTGCCGATGTCGGATCCTCCCCCCAAGATGAGGATTGCCGCGTCTTGGCGTGCTGATGCCACGAGCGCATCCAGGCGGGCAGCTTCCTGTGCGTTGGAATGGCCCTCCATCTTCCACAACGCGGGCGAGATCCCCGAGTTCAAGATCTCCTCCGCGGCCGCCCGCTGGAGGCCCGCGAGCACGCCGTCCGTGTGCAGGCACGACGAGCACTCGTCCAGCCCGTCGTGCGGCTTGGGGTGGATCAACAACTCCAGCAGGAGGTCCGCATCGCAGCCGGAGATGACATCGTTTATCTGGCGCAGTGCAACCAGTTGCTGTCGCTTCCTGGCTTCGGCATCGTCAGGATGCCATCGCAGCAGCGCCTTTCCGATCGGTTCTCGGAGGGCGCGCAGTTCCTGATCCAGAAGAACCGTTGCCGCGTCGGGGCGGAGCGTGTCGCCTCCTGACTCCTCCAGGGCGAGGGCGACACGGACGCCGGCCGAGTCGGCTTCCCGCCCGATGCGCTCGTTGCCGCGGTCGATGAGTACGGCAACATCGGCGTCCTCGGCAACGCGTGGCAGCGCCGTCTTCAGGCCCTGCCAGACAATTAGCTTCAGGTCACTGAGGTGTGCCGGGCCAGTATCGGCTCCGATGGCGCTCAGAGCACGCCGGAGGCTGCGGCGATGGTCGAACGCCATCATGTACATCGGACGCTGATGCACGAGTTTGATCATTGCTGCTCATTCTTGTCTGCAAGGATGCCTGGATCCTGGCGGATGTCTTCGCCCAAAGGGGTCTGTCCCGTCTTGGGATTCAGTTCCACATGGGCGTGAACCCCGAGTGGAGCGTCCGGGTCCAGGCCCTTAGCCAGGCCGCGCCGCACACCGGCGAGCTGGGACACGATCAGGCAGGCCACGGCAGTCGATACTTCCGAGGCACCGCGAGGAGTCTCGATGCTGCAGCGCGGGTCCGGGCCCACCGTGAACACCCGGGCTCCGCAGGCCTCAATGTCGGCTGCTACGGCGAACTCATGGGCAAGGCTGGTGCCGCACACCACGAGCGCGACGGTCCGCTGGTCCGCGAGCGAGATCGGTCCGTGGCGGAAGTCCAGAACGGGCATCCCTTCGGCGAACGTGGCAGACATTTCCTTGATCTTGAGCGCGGCCTCGGGCGCCAACTGCCCGTTCAATCCACTGCCCAGCACGAACACCGACTCAAACGATGAATCCGCAAGCTGCTCGGTTGTGTGCGGCGCCGCCTTGATGACTTCCGCACCCATCTCGCTGATCCCCTCGAAGACAGCCGCGGTGTCCCTTCCGGCCGCGGTGAGCTGCGCGGCCAGGGAGGCCAGGAGCATGCTGGTGAACGATCTCGTCTGCACCACCGACTCCTCCGAGGCGAAGTCGACAACAACGGATTCGGTACACACCTCGCTGAGCGGACTGTGGGGGCTCACAGTCACTGCCATCAACGTCGAGCCCAACCGGGCAGCTCGCAGACACGCTTCGATCGTCTCGGTGGTCTCGCCCGACCTTGAGATCGCGACCACCGTATGGGCGCGGGGTGACGGCGAGTCCGATGCAAGCCAGACCTCTGAGGCCGCCTCGGCCCACGCGAACGTCGGCAACGTCCGGCGGTGGGCGAAGGCCAGCGCCCGGGCGAGGTGAGCCGTCGATCCACAACCGATGTACAGGGTCGGCCCCCGAGTCAGCTCGTGCTGCAACGCAGTTGCGGACACCCCGACCTCGACGGCTCGAGGCCAAAGGCCAGGCTGGGAAGCGATCTCCGCAGAGGTGGCGGACCCGGCGCTGCGCAGGTTCTGGATCGAACGTTGAGGTGCGGCCTTCATGGGCGGCCCGCCGTTCGGTCAGCGTCCAATAAGAGAGATTGGGACGAGGCTTCGTCTGGAACCTCTTCCGGCAGATCCCGCGGGTCGACTACTGTGCTGTGGCGACGGGCCTCTTCGGCGGCGAAGGCCACGCGGTGGGTGCGCAGGGCCTCCCCGAACGCTTGTCGTCCTGACTTCGTGGGCTCCCCGATCTCGTCCAGGTACCGGTGCACGAGGGCGCGGTCGCCGCCGCCGTGGCTGGCGCTCAGGCCTGCGCGCTCGGCACCATCGACAGCCCAGAACCGGCGGCGCCGATCAGAGAACGAGTAGAGCTCGACCCCCGCGGCGGTCACAGTGGCCTCCGCTCGGGTGCCGCAGATGATCGTGTGCCTGCTGCGCAGCTCGGTGAACGCGCTGAGGGTGATCGTGGCGGTCTGGCCGCCTGCGAACAGCAGTGACGCCACCTGCGTGTCAGCCACGTCGTTGTCGCCGAGGTAGACGCACCGGCCATACCGGCTGTTCTCCAATGCGTCCCTGACCGATGCGACCGTCTGGTCGGCCACGATGGCCTCGACGGGCCACGAGAAGTCTCCGGCGAGGGCCGCGTCCAGGTAGATCCTCCGAGCGTCGTAGACACAGTCCACCGAGCAGTCAATACAGCGCTCGGCAGCACCGGTCGGCCTCGATTCGGGCCGGAAGTGGGTGAGGCTGGCGAAGGATGACACCGCCACGCACTCGGAGTCGATCAGGTGCATGATCCAGTCGACGTCATGGCACGCCTTGGCCACCATGAAGTCAGCGGCCGTGGCGGTGGAGTGCCAGTTGCCCCGGACGAACGAGTGGGCGAAGTGCCAGAACCCGACCGGCTCGAGATGCAGAACGTTGACTATGTCGCCTATGGCGCCGTCGGCGATCAGCGAGCGCAGCAGCCGTGTGTATGGCGCATACCGCAGCACGTGGGCCACCAGGATGGGCGGGGCGGCATCGCCGAGTCCGGCTCGTAGCCGACAGCAGTCCTGCCATGACCGCGCGATCGGCTTCTCGAGCAACATGGGCACTCCCAGCCGAGCGAACCGCAGGGTCGGCTCGACATGCATGTCGTCCATCGTCGCCACGATCACGCCGTCGACCTCACCGGCGTCCAGTTCGAGGGCGTCCCAACTCGACGCTTGCCGCGCCCCGGCCGATCCGAACGAGCTGAGGAGCCGCCGCTGCTTGCGGACCTCGGCGCCGCCGCGCTCGGCGGCCAGACGGGCGTAGGTGTAACCCCTCGTTCCGGCCCCGATCACCGCCAGCTTCAGACCTTGGTTCACCGTCGTGCTCATGGACCGACGCTGAGCACCCACCGCTCATCAACCCTTCGAACTGCCGGATAGCAGGCCGCTAGCGAACTGTTTCTGCAACAACAGATAGTAGATGAGAATCGGTATAGAGGCCAAGAACATGATCCCGAACATCTGCCCATAGTCGTTGTTGTACTGGCCCAGAGCCACAAAGATCCCTGAGGTGATCGTTATGCCCTGGCTGGGTCCCAGGATGAACAGCGGCGTCACTAGGTCGTTCCAGGTCCACAAACCGATAAAGATAGCGACAGTCGCAGTCGCCGGGCGCAGCAGTGGAAAGACGACGTACACCAGCGTCTGCATCGGACTAGCGCCGTCAACGACAGCAGCCTCATCGAGATTCCTGGGGAGTGTCGACATAAAGCCGACGTAGACGAACACGGCGAATGACAGAAAGCCTCCCCCGACGTTGAACAGCACCAGCCCGGGAAACGTTCGAGCGATACCGAGAAATTCCAGCACCTCGACTGCGGGGATGAAAACCACGTGAGGGGGGATCATCATGCCCGACATCAGCACCATGAGAGCGATCTTTGTGATTCTGTTCCGGCGCCGCACTACCCAGTAGGCGACCGTGGCGGCGACGGGGACAATGATGATGACGGTGGCAATCGAAATTATCATGCTGTTCCGCAGTCCGATCCACAACAGATTGTCAGAGCGAGTCAGGCCATCGGCCAAGTTCTGCGTGGTGACGGGGTTCGGCAACGCCAAGGGTCGGCGCGAAATCTGCGTATTGATCTTGAAGACATTCACCACGGCGATGTAGAGCGGAAGCGAGAATGCTGCGACCGAGATGCCAGCGAGCAGCAAGCGCGTCCGACGCGACAGTGTTGTCTCGCGGGTCCTACTCACAGCTGGACCTCACGACGTCGCATCAGACCGATCAGGATTGCCGATACAGAACCGATGATCAACAAGAGCACAAACGCGATAGCTGACGCGTAGCCGGTCCGGTTGTTTGTGAACCCCATGCGCAGGAGGTAGAACACTGCGGTTTCCGTCCGGAAACCCGGACCCCCACCGGTCAGCACGGCTACGTGGTCATAGAGCCGGAGTGTGGTGATGAGGACGATCGTCACCGCGATGGTCACGCCTTGGCCCATGAGCGGAAACGAGATCTTGGAGAAGCACTTCCACGCTCCTGCTCCGTCGATCCGAGCGGCCTCCAATAGATCATCCGGTACCGACTGCAGAGCCGCTAGGTAAACCACGGTAGTGAAGCCGATCATCTGCCAGGTGACCACCGCTGCAATCGACCAGAGCGCCAAATCCGGTTTGCCCAACCATGGCTCGGCCAGGCTCTCCAATCCAGTGGACTCAAGCACCGAGTTCAGGATCCCACGGTTGGACAGGATCGTGACGAAGATGAAGCTCACCACGACTGCACTCAAGACTTGAGGTATGAACACCAGCGTACGAAGAACACGGTAGTAGCGTGACGTCCCATCCAACACGACAGCCAAGGCCAATCCACCCAGATTTGCGCCGATTGTGACGGCGATTGTCAGCTTCGCCGTGTTCTTGAGAGCCCGGTGCAGCGGCTCGTCGCCGAACAGTTCGCGATAGTTGTCGAGGCCGACGAAGTTGGCGTCGTTGAGCAGCGGATTCTGGTCGGTGAACCCGACATAGAAGCTGATTGCCAGAGGAATGAGAACGAACGTCGTAAACAGCAGCAGGCCTCCAGAGGCCGCAACCTCGAGCATCGTGATTCGACGCCCTGCGCCCCGACGAGGGCTCAATCGTTGCAAGGAAGACCTCCCTCAGAAGAAACTCTCGGCCTGCGGCACCCCGCACCGCAGGCCGAAGAGAATTCGCGCAAGTTTACCGGGAGGCCTGATCTAGCTGTTCGCGGCGTCGAAGGCTTCGTCGAGTCGGGCCATCTCGTCGACGACATCGTCACCGAGAAAGATGTTCTGCGCTGCCGCGTAGAACTCATCGTTGAAGCCCGGGGGCATGAGCATCCGGTCATTGACGGTCCAGGCGAATGGGGGCACGACGGTGTTGCTCGTGTCCGTGGTCCAGGCGAAAGCCTCGTTATAGATAGGCAGCACATCAGCACCGAGATCGGGCGCTCCCTGTCCCTTCACGTACACGAACAAGCCGTCGGACTCGATCAAGAAACGCGACACCTCAGGGTCGGTGTGCCAGTTCTGCGCGAATTGCAATGCTCTTTCGACATCCTCGGCCTGTGCAGAGACCGACAAGTTACCGCCGACATGGAGCGGGATAACCACATCCCCGCTGTCGGAAGGGAACGGGAATACACCGACTGGAAAGTCGGCTTGTCCGGCCGCACCCAGCCACCACGAACCCATCATGTACATCGCTGCCTCCCCGTCGAGGAAGGCGTTGGTGGCGCCATCGTAGGCGACGCCGAGCGCTCCGGCATCAAGTAGACTCTCATCGACGAAATGCTTCCACTTGTTGGCCGCAGCCACAACATTGTCATCGGAGAACGACACCTCGCCGGCTGTGCGCTTGATGACCCAATCGGGGTCCTGGCCCAGCACGTCGACTGCCATGAGCGTGGAGAGCGGTAGCGAAGCAGACCAAGGCTCCCCTCCGGCGTAGGAGATAGGCACGAACCCTGCATCCCTGGTTGCCTGCGCAACATCGAGGAACTCGGCGTAGGTGGTCGGGACGTCTAGACCAAGATCAGCAAAGACGCTCTCGTTGTAGAAAACCATAGTGATGATCTGGCCACCCGATGGCGTCTGCCAGGCATTGCCGTCGATCTTCGTGGCATCCGGGAAAAGGTAGTACTCGTTGAGGTAGTCGTCGCCGTACGGGACCAGCAGGTCGGCCTCCACGAAGTCATTGACATTTAGTGCGGCCTGAACATCGGGGAACTGGCCCGAGGCTTGGAGTTGCTTTGCGTAGGCCGTCCTGTCGAGATCCGGAGTCACGAGTTTGACGACATTCAACCCGTCAATAGGTGCTGCAGCTGCGGCCAATGTGGCGTCCCAGAACTCGGGAGTAAGCGCCGGCGTCTCAAAGACAAGCACCTCCAGATCGAACTCTTCCGCGGGTTCAGCACCGTCATCCGGCGCGGGTTCAGCTTCGTCGTCCGGCGCGGGTTCAGTTTCGTCGTCCGGCGCGGGTTCAGCTTCGTCGTCCGGCGCGGGCTCAGCACCGTCGTCGTCGCCACACGCCCCGGCGATCAAGGCCAACACAAAAAACACACCGAAGAGTCGCACAATAATATTGGACTTAGACATCGAGATTCCCCTTGAGTAATCGATTACTTCATTGTACAACACAACCTCAGCGATCTGTCAAGTAGCGGTTGTGTGGTGGCTCCGGTGGCGCAAGGCTCATGCGGGGGCTCACCGTGAGGGGCCCCACCAGCACCAACCAACACACCCATAGCACCTGGACTCACAAACGGGTCCCCGTCAGTTTCTGATTAACCATCGGCTATTGTTCGCGACCATGGCGACAATCCGTGACGTGGCGGCTGAGGCTGGATTATCGACGGCCACAGTGTCCCGAGTGATCAACAACAACGGCCGCGTGGATGTGGCGTTGGTAGCTCGCGTGAACGCGGCCATTAATCTGCTCGGCTATCGGGCGAACCCGCTCGGCCGTGCGCTGCGACGCAAACGGACGCCTATCTGGGGCTTCCTGGCATCTGACATCGAGGCTCCCTTCTTCGCGTCGCTCCTGCACGGGCTCGAAGGACAAGCATTGCTAAACGGCAAGCTGCTCATGCTGTGCAACACAGGCGAGGACCTCGAACGAGAGCGCCAATACATCCAGACAGCGCTCGATTACCAGTTCGGTGGCCTTGTCATCGCGGCGGCATCGATGACCGCGACCGAGTTGGACGTGCTCCAAGACGAGATGCCAGTCGTGCTGGTTGACCGCGTCTCGGCTACCTACCCCGAGATCGATGCAGTGCTGGTCAACAACCACCTTGGGGCCCACTTGGCGGTGACTCACCTGTTGGAGAATGACTACCGGCGCATCGGGCTTATAACCGGTCCGTCGGACATCAGCACGGCTCATCAGCGTCGAGCGGGCTACTGCTCAGCGCTCGTCGACTATGGGATCGGCGTGACTGATGACCTCGTCGTCACCGGCGATTTCTTCGCCCCCAGCGGCTACGCAGCAGCAACGGCACTTGTCACGGCGGATCAACCTGCGGACGCGTTGTTCGTTGCAAACGGACAGATGGCCGTGGGAGCTTACGCTGCGGTGCGCGACCTCGGCCTCTCCATCCCAGATGAGTTGGGGTTCGCTACATTCGATGACGATCTGTGGATGACGCTGGTCGATCCATCACTTACCGTTGTGCGGCAACCTGCCTACGAACTCGGCGAGGCTGCAGCCCATATTCTGCTGCGGAGAGAAAGCGTTAAGGATCCTGAAGCGGGCGAGGTCGTCCACCACATCTTGGAACCCGAACTAATTGTGCGGGCCAGCAGCTGCCGACGGGTCGGCCCCTGATTCGGGTCCGCGTGTCTGAGTCGGGCGTGCCGTGTGGTGGGTTGGCACCGTTCGCCGTCAATCGGCTCAGAGGACACCCTTGCGAACTGTCGCGTTCCCATAAGCACGCGGCTCGCCTGTCTGCACGATGACAACGGCGGATCTGGCGTAATCGTAGAAATCGTGCCGCTTGAGTCCCACGACGTGCTCATCGGCGACTCCGGCGCGTCTGAGAACGGCTCTACACTCAGCATGAACTTCGACCTCGCCGCGTCGTTCGGCCATCAACATGGCGCTGGGCAGATCGTCGACATCCACCGGAATTGCCGAGACTACGGCCTCAAGCGCTTCCGGTGTAGAACATCCCACAAGCCGGACGACCGGCGGACCCAAGGAGCCCGCGGGGAAGTTGCGATCAACAACGGCTGCCACGTCCCCGTGCCCCATCCCAGCCAAGGCCATGAGCAGTTCCGGGGACAGCCGCGGGTCAACACCGATGATCATTTGACTCCTTAGTAAACGATTACTCAAACTATAGAACGAGCCGTGCAGGAGCCGCAAACGAACCGGTATCGTTCATTAGCGCGGTTCAACTTGTGCCATCGCTTACTACCGACGGACCATTCTCCCAGAGTGTTGAGGGTCCTTCAGCGCCTGGGGCCGCGGGTGTTGCAGGGGCGCGCCGTTTGCGAGCGGGCGGGCTGGACGTCCGCGATCAAGCTGCGACGAGTTCGGGGAAGTAGCTGGCGTAGAAGCCGCGGTCGCGGGTGAGGAAGGCGTCCGCCGTGTTGAGTGCATGGGCGCCGATCAGGAAATCGGTGATGATCCGTTCACGCGTTCCGCCCGTTGCGCGGTACCGCTGCCAGCGCAGGCCCGCCTCGTTGGCGATGTCGGTGGTGATGGGAGACAGTGACGCGTTGATCTGCCGCAGTGTCGTCTAGGAGGGTCCGGTCGTCGAACGCCGGCACGAGTTCGGCGTACACGATGTCGCAGACCACCACGGCACCGGCATCGTAAGCCGCCTTCAGGCGTTCACGTGATTCGGGGCCATGGAGTTCGTCGCCGTGGAGAATGTCCAGCAGGACGTTGGTGTCGACGGCGGTGATCACCGTCCTCGGATCTCCTCGATGTAGTCGTCGGTGCTCCCGCTGCTGTCGAGGATGGCATACACCCTCTCGACGGGATGCTGCGCAGCGGTCCGCTTGTGAATGAGGAGTCCTCCCTCGGTGGGAGTGAGCTCCACCTCAACGTTGTGATTCAGGCCGAATTGCTCCCGCAATCCCTTGGGAATCGTGATCTGGCCTCTCTCAGATATTCGCATCAATACCCCATATGAATTTCTGCTGTATCATTTCATATTCTAGCGTGCAGCGCCAACGGCCACACGTTCGTAAGTGTGTCGGCCACGAGGGCGGGACTGGCGTTGGTGTAGACGTGGGCGATTGGGTTCATGCGGCCATGGTGAGCCTCCCAGTGGCTCGGCGACGGCGTGCCCCACAGTTCGGCAAGCAGCAACCGGGCACCGTCTTCGACACCCTGTTGGCCGGGGAAGACCAGCACGCCGTAGGCGTCGAGCGCCTCTCGAATCTCGCGGCCGCTGGACTCGGGGATGGGCTCAGTGAGGTCGATACCGTCGGCCGTGGCGCCGATTGTGGCCGCGGCCGGAATCACCCGGATGCCGATCGGCGAAGAGTATCGCCACCGCCCCCGAGGGGGCAACGCTGCCGAGGGAGCCGACAGAACAGGCCAAAGGTGTCCCCGCCGTGATGCCCAAGGGCTCGGTGCTGCTTTACACCGGGATGCTGTTCCACGGCGGTGGCGCCCATACCGGCAAAGACGTCCGGCTCGCCGTCAACGCTCAATACAGCGTGGGCTGGCTCAACCAGACCGAGCGCCTTCTGCTCGAGTTCCCGCCGGACGCGGTGGCCTACCGGGACGACGAACTCATCGCGTTCATCGGCTACCAACTCGTGGGCCCGGCACTCGGCCGCTGGCTAAACGCCGAGGATCCATTCATCGCCGTCGAGGAAATTCGGGAGGCTCGCCCCTGAAATTCGTGTGAGGCCATCCCTTGATGACTCCAAGATCATGGCCAAAGAAGCCAGACCGGCAAGCATTCGAGTCAATATCGTGATTCACGGGCCAACCACTGGTGAACCAATAAAGGTAATGTGTGGGCGGATGGCAGAACCCCACAAGGCCAGAGGTGGCCCAAAACCTACCTCGCCTCAAACACGGATGAGGCTCTCCACGACGCCGCCAGCCAGCCTGCCTCTCTTCGTGCCCGAGACGTCCTGCCAACATGGCAACTGCTACCCAGACCGCGCCACCGCCGCGGCCGCGTTTGGGGATCCGTTCAGCTCGTACTTTGCGGGCAACCTAGGGTAGGAACCATTCGAGCTGGGCACTCTCGGCGCAGTGTCGCTGTGAATCACTTGCCATCTCGGCCTGTGGCGTACTCTGTTCTCTTTGATGGGGGATGCTGACTGTTTTCGTGATCAGGTCAAGTAGGCCTTGACCACGTGGGTGAATCTCTCTCAGCCAAACGAGGCTTACGATACCTAGAGTAAGCACAACAATTGACAGTGCAAATCCAATGCTCACTAGGTATAGAATAGTCTTAGAATTCATAAAGCTACTGGTCGAGGATCCGAGGATTGGAATAAGTAGATAGAAGTAACCAGCAAGCGTTGGAATAAGGGTCGGCGACCTCCATCGGTGGTTGCGACAGATCGGCCATGATGGTCGGTGAAGAGTCAGCAACCGAACCGATGGAGGTTTTCAGTATGGCACAGCGTTTGTGTTTCGATGAGCGGACACGGATCGAGGTGATGTCTGAGGCGGGGTTGAGCGTGGCGGAGATGGCGGATCGGTTGGGTCGTTGCCGGTCCACGGTGTATCGCGAGCTTGGCCGTGGCGGCGGGCGTGATGGTTATCGGGCTGGTCGCGCTCATCGCCGCACGGGTGTCGACGCGGCTCGACCGAAGGTTCACAAACTCGCTGGTGACGCGGTTTTGGCTGGTGAGGTCGCTGAGGGGTTGAAACTGCGTTGGTCGCCGCATGCGATCTCTGCGGACCTGCACACTAGAGGGATGGCGGTGTGCGCCGAGACGATCTATCGGGCCTGTTACGCCAACAACAACAACACCAGCGGACTCAAAGCGGGTTCGTGGCAGAGCCTGCCCCGCGGTCGGCGCAGGCGTAAACCCCGCAGCCGTTGCGAAACCGCCAAACGCAGCGCTTTAGGCCCGTACCGGCCCCTGACGCAACGCCCCCAGCAAGCAGACGACCGCAGCGAACCAGGACACTGGGAAGGCGACTTGATGATCGGCGCCAACAACGCCAGCGCGATCGCCACGCTCGTAGAACGCGTCAGCCGGCTCACTTTGGTGGTGCCGCTGCCGCACGGTTACAGCGCCGACAACGTGACCCGAGCCGTCACCGCAGCGTTTGGTCGTCAACCCGCTGAGATGGCCAAAACCCTCACCTGGGACCAAGGCAGCGAAATGGCACGCTGGGCCGACATCGAACACAACTGCAACATCGAAGTGTTCTTCTGCCAAGCACGATCCCCGTGGCAACGCCCCAGCAACGAACAAACCAACCAATCGACATACTCGGTTTGGTCCCGGTTGCCGTAGGCCTTCATCCTCAACAGCGGGAAGGGGGCGACGTGATCAGGAGATCGACGCTGCCGTCAGGAAGGTTCCCTAGCATCTCCCTACTGTCCCCAGTGAGCTGCGTGCCTTGCTGGGTTCGGTACACGATCTGGTCGTGCGCGAACTCTGAGAGCAGTCGATCCATGATTATTCGATCTTAGGACATTGGGCACATTGGCATGGTCAGGCTGACAACTCGCACCATCGGACCTGCATCTTGTCGTGACGGTGTAACAACGAAACACGGAGTGCGCCATCCGGGGAGCACATAGTGAGGGTGCGTCGTGGCGAAGACAGCGTGCAGGTGCTCTGCGGCGGGCTCCGGCTACGATCGGCCGGTTCGCGGCACCAGATCGCATCGCCGGAGTGTGCCATCGCCAGAAACTAGTTAGATGGTGCGACAGCAGCGCAACGCTAGCGATCAGCCGCAAGCACCTCAGCACGGCGCACGATCTTGCGCTGTTGAGCGTCACCTGTCTTGAACAGGCGCAACACAATGTCGGCTCCCATGGAACGCTCTGCAAGTGATCCACACCTCATCGAAGTAATCGAACCCGAACGTGTGAAGCGCATGGTTCGGGTGCGTCGGTCGCCCAACACGAATCTATGCCGCGAATGTCGAACGAGTTCAAAGGCTATTTCCTGGTCCAGTCGTGGTACCCCGTACGGGATTTGAACCCGTGCTACCACCTTGAGAGGGTGGCGTCCTAGGCCGCTAGACGAACGGGGCAGGTTCATCGCTGAGGCGATCTGCGACCGCATGAGTGTAACCGTGGACCGAGGCCCTCAGCGCCACAGAAAACCAAAAGCTCGGGGAGGAGGACTTGAACCCCCAATGTCTGGACCAGAACCAGATGTGTTACCAATTACACCATCCCCGAAGAGCGACCGCATCGTACCGGTTTCCGCCGCTGTCTCACACGAAATTTCCTCAACGTCGACCACCTCGGAGCCGGCACCGTTCAGTTGGCGTTACCGAACCAGTTGTCGACGCGTCGATAACCAAGGATTCGCCCCAGCGACACAGCTATCGTCTCACGCGCCAACTGCCTCATCGAAGCGTCGCCGTCGGTTGGTGAAATATATGCGGTCAGTCCAGCCTCAACGGAAATCTGAGCCAGGCGCAGCGAGTGATACGGATCAGACACCACAACCGCCGACGAAAGACCCCGGTCATTGAGCACTCTGGCTGTGGCTGCTATCTGCTCCCAGGTAGACGCACCATCGGTCACCAGCAGCAGAGCGGACTCGGGCACACCTGCCTCTAAGAGATACTCAAATCCGGTGAAGCCCTCAGTGAACCGATCGCCTTGTTGTTTGGAGCCAGTGGTGACAATGAGAGGCGCGGCGCCTTCGTTCCAGAGATCCAGGGCATGCTCCAACCGTCTCGCCAAAACCGGGGAGGGCCTGCCGTCGTATTGCGCTGCACCGAGCACCACGATGGCGTCGCCCGGACCCCGATTGTCGACATCAAGGTTCATTCGCACCTGAATGAAGTTGATTCCCACGTAACCGACGACCAGAGTCCCGATTATCAAGAGCGTCCAAGCAACGCGCCTCGCAGACAGCCAACCAAGCCGTCCACTCAGCATCGGTCAGCCCGCTAGGCGGTTTCGGGCCGCGGCGATACGGGACAGCGTCTTCTCCTTGCCGAGATGCGTGATCGCTTCCCACAGCGGGATGCCGGTGCCGCTGCCCGTGAGAGCAATCCGCAAAGGGGCCTGCGACATCACCCGCGCTCCGAGTTCCTCGCTGAGCCGGTTGCCAACCTCGAACACGGACGCTTCCAAGAGTGCAGGGTCGTTGAACGGATCGGCCTCAAGCACGCCGGCAAGTTCAGCGAGGACCTCCTCTGCTGCTCGGCCCTTGACCATTGCCTTGGTCCACGCCTTCTCGTCGTATTCGCTGATTTCATCGATGAAGAGCCAGTCGAGCCAAGCTGGAACCTCAGAAAGAGTCGCAATGCGCTGCTGAACCTCCGGCGCGAGCGCCTCAACAACCCCAAGGTCATAGTGATCGGGAAGCCATGGCGCAGCGGCTTCCACGAACTCAGCCGGTGTCAAAGCTCTGATGTATGTGTTGTTGATGTGCTTGAGCTTGACCAGATCGAAATAGGCGGATCCCTTGTTGACAGCTTCAAGCGAAAACAGCGAAACGATCTCCTCAATCGGCCGAATCTCGATCTCGTCGGGCGGACCCCAGCCCAGCAGAGCCAACGCGTTCACCATCGCCTCGGGAAGAAAACCGTCAGCCACGAACTCGGACAGAGCCACGCTGTCACGACGTTTCGACAGCTTCTTGCGTTGCTCGTTGACGAGCAGCGGAAGATGGGCATAATGCGGCGGGGTGCCGTAGCCGAGCGCTTCCCACAGCAGCTTGACTCTGGGGGTGGTGTTGAGAAGATCCTCGCCCCTGATGACATGGGTGATACCCATGTCGTGATCATCGACCGCGTTGGCGATAAAGAACACCGGTGAGCCGTCGCCGCGCCGGATCACGAAATCATCGATCGTGTCATGGGCGACCTCAACCCGACCACGAATCAGATCATCGATGACCGTTGAACCCTCATCAGGCACACGAAAGCGGACCACTACCCCAGCACCGTCGGCCACACTGCGATCCCGTGACCAGCCGTGATAGCCCTCCCGCAAACCTGCCTCGGCAGACAAACGCTGCGAATCGGCGGCGCTCAGATCGCAAAAGTACGCCTTGCCATCATCAATGAGCTGCTCAATGGCAGCCTCATGCGCGTGCTTGCGTTGAGACTGGAAGTACGGCCCCTCATCCCAATCAAGTCCGAGCCAGCGCAACGGCTCCACGATGGCATCGACAAACTCCTGAGATTTCTTCGACTCGTCGGTGTCTTCGACCCGCAACACGAACTGTCCGCCGTGACGACGAGCGAACAACCAGTTGAAAAGGGCCGAACGGGCGCTCCCCACATGAAGGTAACCAGTCGGTGCCGGCGCAAAACGAACCCGCGGAACTTGCATGAGCCTCAGGCTAATCGTCGCCCGACTACGCGCGATGACACCCCCAGAAGCTCTTCTCGCCGTTCATCAGCGAGTTTGCGTTCCTAAAGCCCTAGCGGAGATCTCCAGTCATCGGCACATGCAGCCGCCACCGCCGCAGGATCCATACGCAAAGTTGCCTCTGGAACAAGATCGGCGATCTCGCGTGCGGTGAAGTAATGGAACGACAAATGATGCAACTCTTCGAACAGCGGTCTGCGGAACTCCACAAGCTCATCGGCAGCGTTACCGAGATAGCCGAACACGATCAGCGCTACCCGAAGATCATCAGACACGGGCGCGCGCCCATGCAGCGACGCACGGCGCAGAGCAACCGCACATGCACCCTCCAACACATCGGCTGCGTGCTCGCCCGCGGCGAGCACAAGATCACCCTCGAAACGTTTTGCCAGCTTATGCACATAGCCCTGATCGGGACCTTGGTTGCCCACCGCTGGTCCCGAAGGCTGCGCGCCGCCAACCACCTCACCTGGCCGATTCGCCAACCAACTCCCCGAACGACGCGGCGCAGAAACATACGCCTTGGGTTCATCGATCTTGCTAGGGAAATGCCGCGGCACAGACATGGCCGGTAAGCGTAGCGAGGATCGCCGTAACGTTGTGCCTGCAAGCGCTCTACGCGAGACTCCAACAGTGATCAATCGACCCCCTCGCCGAGTTCACAGTGCTTGATGTCAACCGACCGGCGAGGAGCGCACTTTGCGGACGGATCCTGGCTGATCTCGGCGCACACGTCAGTTCGCCTGAACGACCATGACGACGACTCTGCCACCGACCGCTACCGCAACCACGGCAAGAGTCCGGGCCGAAACTGGCCAGGCGACTCTCGGAGTTGTTGCCGCTCGTTGACGTGTTCATCGAGAACGGTGGACCCCGCGCTGACATTGACCGCCCCGCGCTCGGAGCCCAATACCCCCATCTTGTGATCGTCAGCCTCACCGATCTTGGTCTGAGCGGTCCGCGCTCGCACTGGTATCTGGAATCGCTCCCCGCCCAAGCCGCCAGCGGCGCACTTCACGCCACAGGTCATCCCTCGCAATTCCCCACCGCCCTTCCCGGATACCTGGCCCACGACTGTGCTTCGGTCCACGGCGCTATGGCCGCGGTGGCGGCTCTTATGGACCGGCGGCGGACTGGACTGGGACAGCAAATCGAAACGAGTTCGCAGGAAGCAGGACTGGGTGGGACTTATCCGTGGGGCGTGGCTATCCCGGGGTACCTGTCGGTAAACCCTTTCCTCCCGGTTGAAGGGAGGCGCAACGCTGAGGGGTTTTATCTAGTCGTGCCCTGCCGCGACGGCCATGTACGCATGGT
The DNA here is from genome assembly GCA_965249055.1 of Candidatus Aldehydirespiratoraceae bacterium. Taxonomy (GTDB): domain Bacteria; phylum Actinomycetota; class Acidimicrobiia; order Acidimicrobiales; family Aldehydirespiratoraceae; genus VXYK01. The sequence continues at coordinate 3,363,039 of CBDFKX010000002.1, forward strand.
GTTTGGCAGCGAGTCGGATTGGCAGGCGTTCGTTGAACTGTGTGGTGTGCCTACCGAGGTCTCTGGAGACGAGTGGAACGACCGGATTCACCGCATGCAGAACTCCGATGTGATCCGCGACGTTGCCACGCGGTCCTTCGCCGAGCTCGATCGAGTCTGAACTGTTCGATGAGTCGCTGCGGTTGGGCCTACCGCTGGGTTCTATACAGCATCCGCTGGAGTTTGTGAACCATCCCCAAACCACCGAGCGAGGCTTTTTTGTCGATGGAGTGGCCAGCCGCCTCTGGAGGTTCCAGCCTCCACCAACCGACGCTGCCCTCGATCCCAGCAGCCGCGGCCGCACCAGCTTCCCCTCTCCGCGACTCATGCGAATGCACCACGGCTTGCTGCTCGAAGGGCTGCGCGTCATCGAGTTCGGCATTGCCGCGGTGGTGCCCGAACTTTGCTGGATGCTCTCAGAACTCGGGGCTGATGTCATCAAGATCGAGTCCCGCAAGAAGCCTGATGTGCTCCGCGCGGCCGGCCTTGCCGACCTCGACAGGTCCTTTTGTTTCAACATGGAGTGCAGGGGTCGTCGAGGTATCGCTTTGGATCTCACGACAGCCGACGGGCGGCGACTGGCCAAAGAACTCTGCGTTACCGCTGATGTAGTCGCTGAAAACAACCGCGGCGGCGTGATGGCCAGACTCGGTCTCGATTATCCAGACATCGCGGCGGTCAATCCGAGCGTGGTCTACGTTGCCTCGCAGGGGTACGGGCGTGGCGGCCCGATGGGAGAAATGAAGGCCTTCGGCCCGCTGAATTCAAGTTTCGCGGGTGTTCATATGTTGTGGAGCCACCCGGACGGTCCGTATCCGTGCGGTACCTCGCTCAATCATCCCGACCACATCGCCTCGAAGATGTTGACGGTGGGTGTCTTGTGTGCGCTTGACCACCGCTATCAAACCGGTGAGGGGTCCTTCGTGGAGATGGCCCAAACCGAAGCCGCCGCGTACCTGCTCGGTGAGCTCTATCTGGAGGCAATCGAGACTGGCGTGAACCCCACGAACCTTGCCAATCGTGACCCCCATATGGCCCCACAGGGCGTCTATCCCGGTTCCGAGGACGACAGTTGGGTCGCCATCACGGTGCAGAGCGACGATGCTTGGCGGGCACTTGAGCGGGCAGCCGGTTGGACCGCCGATGAGACCCTGGGCAACGTTGAAGCTCGATTCGTCGCCCACGACGCTATTGACGAGCGGCTGAGCCCGTGGACTTCGCTTCGTTCTGTTGCAGAGACCGCCGAGTTGCTGCAGGCTGGCGGGGTGTCGGCGATGCCGGTGATGGGTCCGTTGGATCACTTGGCAGACCCGCACCTCGGCGAACGCGGACTGATGGTCGATCTGGTACACGAGGTACACGGGCCTGAGCAACAGCCTGCCAATCCCACCCGAATGTCACGCACCGTGCTGCGCACCGCCCAGTCTGCTCCGCCACTCGGGCATCACACCCATGAGGTGCTCCGCGAAGTGCTTGGCATCGATGACGACGAACTCAACCACCTCGAAGCCGCCGGCGTTTTCTACTGAGCGACGCCGGGCGTTGCTTACGCCGGGGAGCGGGTTGGGGCCACGGACACCAAATCTCCGCGCGTTAAACCACACAGGATGTACGCCGGGCTAGCCGGAGCCGCGAAAGACTGAATGTTGGCGCTGGGGAATCAGGGCTGCTCGTCGGCTATGAGTAAGCCGTAGACGAGGGAATCGATGAGCGCCTGCCACGACGCCTCAATAATGTTCTCAGAGACTCCGATAGTCGACCATGAGCGCTCGCCGTTGGTGCTGTCCAGCAGCACACGCGTGACCGCTCCGGTTCCCTGCTCAGTGTTGAGCACCCGAACCTTGAAGTCAGTCAACGACACCCGATCGATCTCCGGATAGCGGCCGTTCAGAGCCGAGCGCACGGCCGCGTCGAGTGCGTTGACAGGACCGTTGCCCTCCCCCACCGCGATTCGGCGTTTACCGTCAACCCAGATCTTGACGGTGGCCTCAGTCTCCACATCGACCGTTACGTCGTTCCACAAGCGGGCACCGGTGCCGGAACGATGGGCCATGTCGACCGAGAACGACTCAAGGTTGAAATAGGGTTGTTCCCAACCGGCCGCGCCGCGCATCAACAACTCAAGGGAAGCATCGGCAACTTCGAAGTGATAGCCCAGATGCTCAAGCTCCTTGAGGGTCTCGACGACATCACCGAGAACCTTCCCGTCGATCTCAAGACCCAGGTTCTTAGCTTTCATTGCCAGAGTCGAGCGCCCGGCCATTTCTGAGACGACAATGCGCGTACCGTTGCCCACCGACTCGGGCGCAACGTGTTCGTAGGCATCAGGCCGCCTATTCAAAGCGCTGGTGTGAAGGCCGGCTTTGTGCGCGAACGCCGAGGAACCCACATAAGGCTGCTGCGCGTCGGGGGTGAAATTGACCAACTCGGCGATGTGGTGTGACACCGAGGTCAACCGAGCAATCCGACCTTCGGGAAGACATGTAATACCCATCTTCAATTCGAGGTTGGCCATGATCGGGACCAAATCACAGTTGCCGACCCGCTCGCCGTAACCGTTGATCGTGCCTTGGACCTGGGTGGCTCCGGCCCGCACGGCAGCTAGAGCATTGGCTACGCCACAGCCAGTGTCGTTGTGGAGGTGGATACCGACACCACAGTCCACGTGGGCGATCACAGCAGAGACAGCTCGTTCGATTTCGGGAGGCAACGAACCACCGTTGGTGTCACACAACACCACCGCTTCAACCCCCGCAATAGCCGCCTGTTCGAGCACTCGAAGGCTGAACTCAGGGTTTCGTTTGTAGCCGTCAAAGAAGTGTTCAGCATCGAAAAACACCCGTTTACCAGCAGCTACCAAGAAGGCCACGGAGTCGGCGACCATTGCCACGCCCTCATCAAGCGTCGTACCAAGCGCCTCGGTGACGTGATAGTCCCAACACTTGCCGACGATGCACACGACCTCGGTCCCGGCGGCCACCAGATTGGCCAGCGAGTTGTCAGAATCAACCTTTCCACGTGGGCGTCTGGTCGAGCCGAAAGCCACAAACTTGCTGGTAGTCAAATGCAGTTCGGTTTTGGCACGCTCGAAGAACTCGTCGTCTTTGGGGTTGGCACCCGGGTAACCGCCCTCGATATAAGCGACGCCGAGCAGGTCAAGTTGTTCCGCGATCCGCAGTTTGTCGTCAACAGTGAGCGATATGCCTTCTAGTTGCGAGCCGTCACGCAGCGTGGTGTCGTATATCTCGACTTGTTCTGGCCAAGCCGGGTCTCGAACTCCAACGCGTTCGATCGATACCTCGGGGTCGGTCATGACGCCAGCTCGTTCCACGACCGGTACTTCGGGTTCTTGCCCCTTACAACCTCGGCATACGCTTCCGCGATGGCTTTGGTGGCCGGACCCGGGCAGGGGATGGCGCGATCATCAACTGAGTTCACTGCGCTGACTTCCGCGGCGGTACCGACAACAAATATTTCATCCGCTATGTAGAGGTCGTTGCGGGACATTTCACCGACCGCAATGTTGATTCCCATGTCTGTTGCCAGTGCGGCAACGGTGTCCTGGGTGATTCCTTTCAATGCGCCCGCCGACGTTGGCGGGGTGTAGACCACATCACCGAGACCCAAGAAAATGTTCTCGCCGCTGCATTCGGAGACTAAACCAGCATTGTTGAGCATGATCGCTTCGTCGTAACCCGCGGCCAGGGCTTCCATTTTGGCCAAGGTTGAGTTGGCGTAGTTGCCGGTGGTTTTGGAAGCGGGCGGCATGATGTTGTGGTCGTGGCGCTTCCACGACGAGATCTTCATGCGCACACCCTTGGTTGCGGCATCATCACCGAGGTACGCACCCCAGGGCCAGGCGGCGATGGCGATGTCGGTCTTGCAATGTTCAATCGACAAACCCATCTCGCCGTAACCAAAATAAGCAATCGGGCGTAGATAACAACTGCTCAGCCCAGTGTCGGCTACGACATCTTTGCATGCCTGAACGATTTCAGGAATCGAGTACGGCATCGGCATGTTGAGGATTCGGGCCGAGTTGAAGAGACGCTCAATGTGCTCGGTGAGCCGAAAAATGGCTGGCCCATCAGCAGTCTCATAGGCACGAATACCTTCGAATACGCCAGTTCCATAATGCAGCGTGTGGGAGAGCACATGGATCTGCGCTTGTTCCCACGGCACCATCTCGCCGTTCATCCAGATGTGGGGGGTGGGAGTGATGGGCATTGTGCCTCCTACAAGCGAGCGGCGATGACGTCGCCTATTTCTGTGGTTGATCCGCTGAGAGAATCAGGATTCTTGCAGGCCTTACGGATCCTCTCAGCAGCCTGGTCCTCACCAAGATGGTCAAGCATCAACGCGCCAGACAATATTGCAGCTGTGGGGTTGGCTTTGCCGGTGCCCGCAATGTCGGGAGCAGATCCGTGGACCGGTTCAAACATGGAGACCCGCCCCGGATGCAAGTTGGCCGACGCCGCGAAACCAATCCCGCCGCTCACCGCACCGCCGAGGTCTGTCAAGATGTCGCCGAAAAGATTGTCGGTAACGATGACGTTGTAGCGCTGCGGATCATCCACAAAGTAGATGCAGGCCGCATCGACATGGTTGTAGGCCGTTTCCACTCCTGGGTACTCGTCGGCCACCTCGTTGAAAGTCCGTTCCCAAAGGTCGCCCGAGAACGTCAACACGTTGGTTTTGTGAACCAGCGTCAGGTGTCTGCGCCGCTGCAACGCCAACTCGAAGGCATAACGAACGCACCGTTCAACACCGACACGGGTGTTGACCGACCCCTGAGTGGCAATCTCGTGGGCGGTGTTCTTACGCAGAAACCCACCTTCACCAGCGTAAGTGCCCTCAGTGTTCTCGCGGATGACGACAAAGTCGAACTCTGTGTCCTCACCCCCCGACATCGGACTGGTGTTGGCGCTGTCGGGTCCGCAACTGAAAGGCCTGTAGTTGATGTAGAGGTCAAGGTCGAAGCGCATTTTGAGCAGTAGTCCTCGCTCAATAACTCCGGGCGGCACATCAGGGGTTCCAACCGCCCCGACATAGATGGCGTCAAGGGCGCGCCACTCGTCAACTATCTCATCGGTCAGCACAACGCCGTCTTTCAGGTAGCGGCTGCCGCCGAGGTCGTAGTTGACCGCGTCGATTTCGACCCCTGCCGCGGCGATGACCTTCAAGCCTTCGGCTATGACTTCCGGGCCGATACCGTCGCCGCCCACTATTCCCACTCGATGGGTCATATTTTTCTTCTCATTCGCTGGTTGTTGGGGACAAAAGAAAACCGCCCACCGAAGTGGACGGTCGGGCGCACGCCATAACGGGCGTGCGCTACGAAATAACTACGATCAACGGGCCGTGTGATCCCATCACCCGAGTGTACCCCCTGCATTCCCCGTCGTCATCTGCAATTTGAGGGGCTAGGGCTCGAGTTGGGCGAGGTACTTCTTTCGGCCGCGTTCTCCGATGCGGTTGAAAAAGGGGATGAGTCGTGGGATTAGCGACGGGGTCCACAACGCGGCGCGTGCGGAAAGGCTTTCGTGATAGGGGACGTATATCTCAAGCTTGGGTTTGGCGAGGACTCGTTCGTAGGCGTCGGCCACATCATCGACGGTCTTGACGGCACTCAGAAAATTGAGTGCGCTGCCGCCCGAGCGGGCCTCGTGTTGCAGCATCGGAGTGTTGACCGCTGTGGGATAAATCCCGCTGATCGCCACGTTGGTGTGAGAAACCTCTGAGTTGAGAGCAGCGAGAAACGCCCGTAAACCTGCCTTGGCCGCAGAGTACGGAGCAGATGCTGGCAGCGGGCAGATTCCTCCCATGGAGACGGTGGCCATGATGTGACCACGGTTCCGGTCTAGGAACACACCCAGCGCGGCACGAATCAACTGCATCGGGGTTGCGCAACAAGACATCGAGGTGAAGATCAATGTCGTCAGCGCTCAGATCGGCTACGTCACCGGGGATCACCACACCGGCGTTGCACACGAGAACGTCAAGATCATCACGCCATTCGCCAGCAATCCGCTCGCACAGAACACCGGTTTGTTGCTGATCAGAAAGGTCACAACCCACCGCGGTCACCGCCGCACCGATATCGGTAGCGGTGCGCTCGGCTAGTTCGGGCGTACGGTCCACAGCGATTATGTGAAAGCCCCGCTCGGCAAAACGGCGGGCCACTTCGGCTCCGATACCCGAAGCGGTACCGGTGATGAGAGCGCTGCTGCGGGTCATCGCTGGTTGCTTTCAGGGAGGCCGACTTTTGTCTTCACCTTGTCGAGGAGCTTCAAATATGTATTCACTTCGACATAGTTGGAGTGCCGGTCAGAGTCAACGTAGCGGTGACCAGCTTTCAAGTCGGGACGGTCGGTGGCTTTCAGATGCCGGAATGCCTGCGCGGTAGCAGATCCCGCAGCAGCGGTGGCGTCGGCGACGATGAGTTCAGCCATCTTGTCGAAGTTGTCATAGGCGGCCGACGCAAACTCGATGAAACCCAACGCGGCAAGGTTCAGATGGCTTCGCGAAAAAATCCCCAAGTAGAGGTCGGGGCGGCCACCTTTGAACGACAGCACGCCCGGGTTGAGAAACGGGATCGCGTGTTGATAGCCGGTCGCTGTGATCACCAGATCGATCTGCTCGCGACTGCCGTCGACAAAGACCACATGGTCGCCGTCGAAACGCTCGACGTCAGGTTTGGCGATGCAGTCGCCGTGGCCCAAATAATGAAGTACTTGGGTGTTCATCAAAGGATGAGACTCAAAAATCCGGTGGTCAGGTTTCGGCAAACCAAAACGGCGCAGATCGCCGTTGATCATCCGCAACATCACCCCAAAAACCCGGACCTCCAACCAGTGCGGCAACGACGGGCCTTGCGACGCGAACACGTCGGAAGGCATGCCGATGATGTGCTTGGGGATGAAGTGATAGCCACGGCGCACACTCAAAAACGCCTGATCAGCGCTAAACGAAGCGTCACAAGCAATATCCGCGCCAGAGTTGCCGGCCCCCACCACCAAAACCCGTTTCCCCTCGAACTCTTTCGGTGAGCGGTAACTGACAGCATGGCGAATCACCCCATTGAACTCACCGGGCCAACTCACAAAATTAGGCACCCAGGTCACACCATTAGCGCAGATCAGATAGCGGCAATGGCGCACATCGCCGTTGTCGAACTGAAGTTCCCAGAGTCCGTCGGCAGTTAGAACAACTTTGTCGACCGCTACACCGAAACGAATGTTGCGGCGCAGGTCAAACTCGTCAGCAAACGAACGAATGTAGTCGAGTAACTGGCGATGGTCGGGATAGTCCGGGAAGTCGTCGGGCATCGGAAAATCCGCGAAACCCGACAGGGTTCGCGACGAGATGAAATGCGCCGACTCATAAATCGGTGAACCCACAGCGTCAATATCCCAAATGCCGCCCACATCCGTATTGCGCTCAAATATCTCGAAGCTCGCCGAAGTTTCACTGAGCTGGCGAGCCAAGATGAGACCCGCCGGCCCTGCCCCCACCACACCCACATCGAGAATCGTCGAATCCGACACAATCACCCTCCAACAGCGGCACGACAACCACCAGACACATGTGTAGTCTCGCCGACCGACCGATGCTGTGCTGAGCTTGACACGGTTGAGCGGCCGCGGCCCGCTGGTATCGCGCTAGATTTCTTGGGATGGCGAACGTACAGCAGCTTTCACAGACGGCATTTGATCGCCTCAAAGCCGAACATGACGACTTGACCACCCGCGGGCGTATTGAACTCTCCCAAAAGATTGAGGCAGCTCGCGCGCTCGGCGATCTTTCAGAAAACGGCGATTATCACGCAGCTAAAGAAGAAAAAGGGAAAATGGAAGGGCGGATCATGCACCTCGCCCATGTCATTGAGAACGCGGTGATCGTCGAAGCCAACAACAACGGCAGCACGGTCGGCGCTGGTTCGATCGTGTCGATCGTTTTCGAAGGTGACAGCGTGGTGGAGAAATACCTCGTCGGGTCGATTGAGGAAAAACCCGAAGATCTGATGGTGGTGTCGCCAGCTTCGCCCATGGGTGCGGCGCTGCTCGGGTCCGCTGTTGGCGAGGTTGTCGAATATGAAGCGCCTACCGGCTTGTCGCTGAAGGTCTCCGTAGTCGAGATCGAGTGACTCACTGCTCGAACTGGGTGACACCATCCTCAGCCCGACCCGTTGCCTGAAGCGCCAACGCAAGATTGTTGCAGGTCGTCAGCGTGTGAGGATGATCGCTGCCCAACACACGAGTCTGGTCGGCAAAACCCGGTCGAACAGAGTCACAGCTTCCTCAAGCCGACCCGCTTCCCGAAGCGCCAACGCAAGATTGTTGCGGGTCGTCAACGTGCGGAAATGATCGGCCCCGAAGGTGTCTTTGGTGCGCGTGCCGTAGCTCCGAGGATCTGTTGACGTGCGTTTGAGAGGTGCTCATTGAGCTTGTCGTTGCCGTCGTTGGTGGCGATGTGATGCTGGTCGGTTTCGGCCCATCGGCGCAGGAACTCGTCGACATGCGCGACCCAGCCATAGGCGTCGCGGGCGGCGCCGACGGCTCCCACGAGGTCGGCGCTGTTGGGGCAGGTCGATGCTGTCGATGACCTCGTCTAGGACAGAATCGCTCCAAGTGCGATGCCCCTGGCCTTGTTGGGGGTTGATGGCCTCGGGGGTGATCGCGGCGGCGACCGCATAGCGCAACCGCAGCCGCTCTGGGAGATGCTCCCAGTACTTTTTGTAGAGTTCCTTTGCGCCGGAGGGAATGGTCGCAATCTCTTCGGGGCCGATGTGCAGATCGCCCAGTTCGCCGAACTTGTGCCGGTATTTGGGCATGTTACACACGAGTTCGAGCGCCCACGGGTTGCGATAGCGGTTCACGAGTAGTTCCACCGAGGTGGGGTCCGCCTGCGGGAAGTTCGCATACACGATCTGCGCGCAGTCGAACTCGCGGCCCACACGCGTCTTGCCCCAACCCGACGGAGCCTCCAGCGACACCCAACGAGACTCTCCCGAATCACGCACATCTGTGAACAGGTCTACGAGACCATCTACCAAGCCAACCCTGCTCGCGCCCACAAACTGTGACACGACGACAGCTTACGTAGCCAATGCCAATTCAACAATCCACCCACCTTCGCAGCCGACACGTTGCCTCAAACAGGTGACCGCTGCACCCTCGGCGAACTCCGACCGAACATCAACATTGTTCGACACAAGAACTTTCGTAATCAGCGCATACTCTGAGGCCATGTCGCTTCGAGATGACGTGCTTCAAGGGCTAACGGGCCCCGCCGGCTATTTTCCTGTACAGGTTGAAAACGTGCGGGGCCACGACGTGCCCGTTCTTGCCAACCGCCGAAAAACGCTGCGGGATTTTGTTGAAGGATGTCGGGCGCACGGCGACCGCGAGTTTTTGGTGCTCGACGACAGGCGCATCACCCATGACCAGTTCGTCGACCTGGTAGCCGCCGAATCCGCAGCTTTGAGCGCGGATCACGGCATAAGCAAGGGAGACCGTGTCGGTATCTTGGCCGCCAACTCTCCAGATTGGGTGATCGCCTATTTCGCGCTCGTGAGTTCCGGGGCAATCGTCGCGCTTTACAACGGCTGGTGGACCCCAGATGAGATCGTTCACGCAACCGAGTTGACAACACCGAAACTGATACTCGGTGACGACAAGCGGCTCGCCCGAGTACCAGACTCGGTTTCGGCGCCGCTCGTCGACATGGACTCTGAACGCCAGCGGCTGCAACGCGATGTCGGCGCGCACCAGTTCCCGACGGTGGAATTAGCCGAAGATGACCCGGTGTCGATCTTTTTCACGAGCGGCACGACCGGCCGTTCTAAAGGGGCGACTGCCAGCCATCGGGGCCTCGTTGGTTTTGTCGAGATCCAGATGCTGAACGGCGCGGTCAGGATGATGCAAGCCGCAGCTGAGGCCGAAGCCGACGGACAACCAGCACCCGCCCAGTCGAGCGTCCCACCGCGGGTGATGATGACCTCGCCGCTGTTTCACGTGTCGGGGCTATCAGGTTCGACTCTCATCAACATGGTCGCAGGCGGGACGCTGATCTTCCGCACTGGTCGTTTCGACCCGGCAGCGGGCCTTCGACTAGTCGAAAAAGAACGCGCCACCGTGTGGAGTTTGATCGGGTCGATGGGGCCACGAGTGCTCGACGAAGCAGCCAAAGGACTGACCGACACATCCAGTTTGACCAACGTCGGTTTTGGTGGTGCACCCGTCAGCCCTGACCTCGCCCAACGGGTTCGCGACACCCTGCCGACCACGGCAAGCAACGTCGGTATCGGCTACGGCTCAAGCGAAACCGTTGGTGTGGTCGCCTCCCACGGGGGCGCTGATATGAAAGCTCGACCCGAAGCTGCCGGCTGGGTCCTACCAACCATGCAAGTCGAAATCCGAGACGACGACGGCACGGTGTTACCTGACGGCGAAAACGGGCACATCATGGTGAAAAGCGCCTACACGATGCTCGGCTACTGGAACGACGACAAAGCCACCGTCGAAACTATCGACAACGATTTCTGGCTTGACACGGGTGATATCGGACGGCTCGAAGACGGGATTTTGACCATCGACAGCCGAGCCCGCGACATGATCCTTCACAACGGCGAAAACGTCTACCCGATCGAAATCGAATATCGCATCGACGACCATCCCGCAGTGTCAGAAGTCGCCGTATACGGGCTTGGTGACGAGTTAACAGGCCAGATCGTGGCCGCGTCGGTGGTGCCCATGACCGGCACTGACTTGACTGCACAGGACTTGCAGACCTGGGTTGCGAAATCGTTGGCACCATACAAAGTCCCCACATTTTGGGATGTTCGTAGCGAACCGCTGCCCCGCAACGCCGCAGGAAAAGTAGTGAAAGACGCGCTCAGCGGTCAACGCGAGTTCACCGCCCTCGAAGATTGACTCGTACGGAGATGTGATGGATCTACGACCGGGTCTTGCCGCTCTCTTAATCCTCTTCGCAACAGCGTGTTCGGCAGACAAGATCAGTGTCGCGCCGCTTGACGAGGGCATAGCTTCTCCACAGACGACCGAACAGAGTATCGATGAGCCGGTTCCGTCAAATACTGAGCCGCAAACCTCAACGGCAGACCAAAACGCCGACAACTGTGTGGCAGACCCTCAACTTTGGTCGTTCGATTCCGCTGGATCGACCAAATTCAGCAACCAGGCAGCATCACTAGAAGGCCACATTGCGCGAAGCCCGCTGATCGTCGCCGGCCAATTAATTCGGCAACTTCCATACACAATCGAAGGGACCGCTCTGGATATCAAGCTACTTGATGTGGTCGGATTGCAGGAATATGACCGCGCGAAACTGGAAACTATCTGGGTGCCTGGAACGTTGTCCGACTCAGGAATTTTGGGCGACATCTTTGTGGCGTTCCTCACCGGAGACACGATCCAGTATTCGAATCGTCTTGCAGGTTCTGCCTGGGTGGTCCATCTGGAGGGATTGTGGATCGAATGCGACGGTGAGGTCATCGGTGTCAGCGTCGGACCCAACGGGTCTGCTCAAGCAATAACACTCGATGACCCGATGACAACGGATGAACTGTGGAGCGTCGTCTCCAACTCCGGTCTGCCCCGCCTCGACCCGTGGTGGGCACCCGAATAGACCATTGGGATCCTCGACGACTCAGCCGGGTCCTGCGCACCGTATCCTGAGACAAGGCACCCGAGCAGTTCAACAAGAAGAGAGTCAGGCATGAGCGAACCCAAGACACTGAGCGAAAAAATCTGGGATCGCCATGTTGTCAGCGCGGGGACCGTTGGTGAACCCGACCTGCTGTATATCGACTTGCATCTGATCCATGAAGTCACGTCTCCGCAAGCTTTCGATGGTCTGCGTATCAGCGGCCGCAAAGTCAGGCGACCCGACCTGACCGTCGCCACCGAAGATCACAACGTGCCCACCGCCGACATCGACAAGCCGATAGCTGATGAGGTCAGCCGGGTTCAGGTTGAGACTCTGCGCCGCAATACCAGCGAGTTTGGTGTGATCAATTATCCGATGGGGCACGCCAAACAAGGAATCGTGCATGTAATCGGCCCTGAACAGGGACTCACGCAACCCGGTATGACAATCGTTTGTGGTGACTCTCACACGGCCACCCACGGTGCTTTCGGTGCGATCGCCTTCGGAATCGGAACCAGCGAAGTTGAACACGTTCTGGCAACCCAAACACTGTTACAGGCCCGGCCCGGAACGATGGCGATCACCGTCGACGGTCAACTAGCCGAGGGGGTGACGGCCAAAGACGTGATCCTGGCGATAATCGGCCGGATCGGCACCGGCGGCGGGATCGGCAAAATCATCGAATATCAGGGCGAAGTGATCCGCGCACTCACGATGGAAGGCCGCATGACCGTGTGCAACATGTCAATCGAAGGCGGAGCCAAAGCCGGGTTGATCGCACCCGACGACACCACCTTCCGCTATCTCGAAGGACGCGAAAAAACACCCATTGGTACAGCATGGGAAGCCGCGCTGGATGATTGGCGCCAACTTCCGAGCGACCCCGACGCTGCCTTCGACGAATATGTGACGCTTGACGGAAACGAAATCGCTGCGCATGTGTCCTGGGGCACCAACCCCGCCCAGGTCATGCCCCTACACGGCGCCATCCCCACACCCGATTCGTTCGACGACCCCGCCACCCGCGACTCCGCAGCCCGAGCACTTCAATACATGGGGTTGAAAGGCGGAACTGCGATGCGCGAAGTGCCGGTGGACACGGTCTTCATCGGTTCATGCACCAACAGCCGGATCGAAGACCTGCGAGACGCCGCCAACGTCGCCGCGGGACGTAAAGTTGCCTCCGGTGTGCGCACACTGGTTGTGCCCGGTTCCGGTCAAGTCAAAGAACAAGCCGAAAACGAAGGACTGGACGAGGTCTTTCGGGCTGCGGGTTTCGACTGGCGTGAACCAGGTTGCTCGATGTGTCTAGCGATGAATCCCGACAAGCTCCAACCAGGGGAACGGGCTGCCAGCACCTCCAACCGCAACTTCGAAGGTCGCCAGGGCCGCGGCGGACGCACCCATCTGGTGTCTCCCGCAGTTGCCGCCGCTACCGCAATCGCCGGAACGTTCGCCACCCCAGCCGACCTCAAATAACCGGCGCCAAACGACTCCCAGAAGGAATTTGATCGAACATGAAAGCAGTACGCATCGTCACCGGCACCGCACTACCGCTCGACCGGGCCGACGTTGACACCGACCAGATCATCCCCAGCGACTGGCTCAAACGCGTCGAACGCACCGGTTTCGAAAAAGGCTTGTTCTCAGAATGGCGCGACGACCGCGATTTTGTGCTCAACCAAGAACAATACGCGACGGCCAACATTCTTGTCGCCGGCCTCAACTTCGGCACCGGATCATCACGTGAACATGCTGTTTGGGCTATACAGCAATACGGTTTCGAAGCAGTCATCTCGCCACGGTTCGCCGACATTTTCCGCAACAACTGCACCAAAAACGGTTTGGTGCCTGTCACAGTCGGCGCCGAGTTCAACGCCGCGTTGATGCAAGCGGTGCTTGATGACCCAACTTTGGAAATCACCATTGATGTTGAACGGCTAAGCGTTGAAGTGCCGGCAATCGGGCTTGAAACGTCGTTCCCCCTCGCTTCAGGCATCCAACAACGGTTCTTGGAAGGGCTTGACGACATCGGATTGACGATGCGACACCTCGAAGAAATAGAGGTGTACGAAACGAAACGCCCAGCTTGGATACCCACAAGCTGAGGACCCTGCTGAGAATGCTCTAGCCGATCCGCTACCCTCTAAGTCATGCCCGCCGCACTAGGTCGCATGGCCCGACTGTTCAAAATTGGCGCTGTTGTTGGTTTCGCGGTTGGTATTCTGCGTGCTCTGCGGCGTCGCCGCGCACCGGAAGTGACCGGCAGCGCAACATGGCAGCCACTCACCGACACCCCGGCTCCAGCCCCCAGGGACGGCCCGGTTAAATTCACGCCTGCAGGGGTTGAACCAGTAGACGGGATCTGCCCGTCCGGTTATCCGATCAAAGCCAAAACCGCTTCGAAGATTTTTCACGTACCAGGCGGAAGCTCCTATGACCGGACTGTCCCGGATCGCTGCTACGCCAACGAAGGCGACGCGGAAGCAGACGACTACCGCAAAGCCCGCCGCTAACACAACAAGTTGTTAGTCATGCACCTTTGCTGTTGCTTGAACGGGTTTAGTTGACCGCAAACGGCACCGGCTCGCCGGCGAGAGCCAACTGCACCTGCTCAGCGATGGTGATCCCCGCGGCGTGCTGAGCTTCAGCCGTGTTGGCGCCAAGATGCGGGGTTACCACGATCCCGTCCACACCCAACAGCGGTGAATCCAGCGCCGGTTCAACGTCGAACACGTCAATCGCCGCGCCGGCAATCGTGCCGGAACGAACCGCGGACGCAAGAGCCTCCTCATCGATGACACCACCGCGTGAAACATTCACGATCCGTAAAGACGGCTTAGCTTTAGCCAGCATCTCGGTGCCGATGAGACCGATCGTCTCGGGTGTTTTCAGCAGATGCATGGTCACAAAATCTGAGCGGGCCATCAACTCATCAAGCTCAATAAGCTCCGAGTCGACCTTGTCGGCAATCTCTTGGGTTATGTACGGGTCGTGCGCCACGATTTTCATGCCGAAGGCCAAGGCACGCTGCGCCACCAGCGAACCGATACGGCCCAAGCCAACAACACCAAGAGTTTTCCCGGCCAGTTCCACACCCTGCCACTGCGATCGCTCCCAGCGACCAGCTTGCAGGGCCGCATGCGCCTGGGGCACGTTGCGCGCCTGTGCCAACAACAAGGCCATCGAATGTTCAGCGGCCGAGGTGACGTTCGACAGAGGCGCATTAACCACTGTCACACCGCGTTTTGAGGCTTCAGCCACATCAACATTGTCGACACCCACACCCGCACGACCCACCACAACCAAATCAGTGCCCGCCGCCAGCACAGCCGCATCAACCTGAGTCGCCGAGCGAACAATAAGCGCCGAGGCACCCACCACCGCTTCGCACAACTTCTCCGGCGACAACCCGAGTTGCACATCCACGTCGTGGCCCGCCGAGCGAAGCAGTTCCAAACCCGCCTCAGCAATCGTTTCCGACACCAGAACCCGTTTCATCAAAACCACCTTGAACTATTGCGGTCACAGGCCATCTAAGAGCCTGGGCTAGCGGCCAACCGGGCGATTCTATTCATTACTTTTTGCTTCCGCTGTCAGACCAGCAGGACTGAAATCGAGAACTTCGCCAAAAAATTCGAGTTCGGCTTCCAAGGCGCGCACAATGTTGTCGGCCTGACGGAAACCGTGTTGCTCGCCAGGAAACAACAAGTACGCCACCTTGATTCCTTTCGATTTGAGGGCTGAGACGATCATTTCTGACTGTGAAGGCGGCACAATCACATCCTCGGCGCCTTGCAACACGATCAGCGGCACGTCGATGCCGTCCACATGGTTGATCGGCGAACGGTCAACATAAACGGCCTTGTCGGCGGGATAGGGGCCGACCAGCGTGTCGAGGTAACGCGACTCGAACTTGTGCGTATCAGTAGCTAAAGCTTCCAGATCCGCAATGCCATAGCGGTTTGCCCCCGCCGAGAACACATCATGAAACGCCAACGCGGCCAAAACAGTGAACCCACCCGCGCTGCCGCCCCTGATCATTAAACGTTTCGGATCGACATCGCCTCGCCCAGCCAGGTACTGAGCGGCGGCGACACAGTCGGCCACATCGGCGACACCCCACTGCCCATCAAGTGATTTCCGAAAGGCCGTGCCGTAACCGGTAGAACCGCGATAGTCCACATCGACCACTGCGATTCCTCGCGAAGTCCAATAAAGAATGCCCGGCCGAAGTTCGCGGCGGGCCTGGGCTGTGGGGCCACCGTGCGCCAGCACCATCAAAGGCGGGCGCTCATCGTTGGGACCAACATGATCGGGATTCGTCGGCGGATAAAACAGCCCGTGAGCCACTATGTCATCCCCATCAGCGTCATCCCCATCTCCGGGGCCGCTTGGGAACGTGATCCATTCGGGCTCAACCAGATAGACCTGTTTAAACGGAAGAGGTCTTGAAGGTCGGATCACTTCACGGCTCAACCCGCTTGCATCGGCGCTGAGACGAATCACCTCGGTCTCGTGGCCGTAACCCGAACCGACGGCCACCACCGCCCCGGGACCAGCCGATAGCGAAGTAATAGAACTATCGATCATCGACATAGTGCTGCCGTCGACAATCAGTTCATCACCAGTCGGCATGCCTGCAACAGCAAAAACCTGTTCGTCGCCGGAACTCGTGGGCCGCGCGGCCCAGCGCTGCATACCGAACACCCAGGGAGGTGTAGCGATCTCAAACGGGCCGCCAACGACCCGTGAAAGCGCGCCACCGCTCAGGTCCACGTCATAAAGGTTCCACCAACCTTCGTGATCGCAACAAACCCGCAAACCGTTGATGCCGAAGTCGGGTTCGCAGTAGCTCGCCTCATCGAACTGGCCCATGGTGAGGATTTCCCCGGTGAGTCGGCCGTCAGCAAACGGGGCGATGTGCAGCCGAGTCGAATCCCAGCCCATGTTGGGGTGATCCCAAGAAATCCAGGCCAGCAGATCGCCAGCCGGTGAAAGGCGCGGTGACATCACAAAATCGGCATCAGAAAACAGGACGTTGATTTCAGCGGTGCCGTTGTTTGCCACTGCCACAACTTCGTTGGCCGGCTCACTCCGCGCGTGGTGGCGCTCTCGCACGATCACGCACCAGCGGCCGTCGGGTGTGACTCTGCCATCGGCATAGCGGTCGGCCCGGGGGACTGCCGGTTCATCAGTCAGATAGCGGACCCGGCCCTGTCGGTTGATCAGACGCAGGCGCTGGTCGGCGAAGTCGACATAAAACAGCTCACCGTTGTGCGGCCACCAGGCTCCGCCGCCGTATTCGTGAACCAGCGTGCGCACGTTGGCGTCTGTCGGCGTGTGTTCGGTGGCGGTGCGGGCAGGGATTGAGTAACGCATAACCGCCGTGCGCCCGCCTTCCTCTGGCCGGGTTTCCGACCACCAGATCAAGCCAGAATCGACAGGATCCGCCCGAACCTCCGAAATCTGAACAGCTCCTCCCACCAGGTCACCAGCACTAATCGATGAAGACCAAGCTCCGTAGGGGGTGACGCGTCGCTCAGCTGACCGATCCGCTTGAGTAGGCACCGGATCAGCCGTTGAGATAATCGACGATGCGGCCCACACCCTCGCCAAGATCATCATCGCCGAGCGCGAATGAGAGCCGGGCTCCACCAGCGACACCGAACGCTTCGCCGGGCACGATCGCTACCTTGATCTGCTCAAGCATCAACTCGGCCAATTCGATCGTGGTCGTCGGTGTTACCCCGCCATAGTTGCGTCCGAGCACTCCCGTTAAGTCGGGATAGGCGTAAAAGGCACCTTGGGGTTCGGGGCACCAGACGCCGTCGATACCGCTCAGCATCCCGTACATCGCTCTGCGACGACGATCGAAAGCTTCTCGCATCTGTTGCACGGCATCGAGCGGCCCCGAAACCGCGGCAAGCGCGGCTGCCTGGCAGACATTGGCGACATTGCTGGTGCAGTGCGATTGCAGGTTTTGCGCCGCTTTGATCACATCGGCCCGACCGATCATCCAACCGACCCGCCATCCAGTCATGGCGTAGGTCTTGGCCACGCCGTTGAGCACAATGCAGCGGTCGCGTAGCTCGGGTACGACCACTGGCATTGAATGGTGTTCGTTGTCGCCATATACGAGGTGTTCGTAGATCTCGTCGGTTAAGACCCAGAGACCGTGCTCGACCGCCCAGCGCCCGATCGCCTCGATCTCTTCGCGGGGATACACGGCCCCTGTTGGATTCGAGGGCGACACAAAAACTAGTGCCTTGGTTTGTTCTGTGCGTGCGGCTTCAAGTTGCTCCAGCGAGGCCCTGAAACCATCGACCGCTTCGGTCAACACGGGAACCGTGACGCCCCCAGCCAGCGCAATCGGCTCGGGATATGTGGTCCAATACGGTGTTGGCAACAACACCTCGTCGCCTGGGTTCAACAAAGCCTCAAAAGCGTTGTACACGGCGTGCTTTCCGCCGTTGGTTACGAGCACATCGGCAGGCGAACATCGCAGGCCGCTGTCGCGCATGGTCTTGGCAGCGATGGCCTCCTTCAGTTCAGGGAGGCCACCTACAGGCGAGTACTTGTGCATTTTCGGGTTGCGACAGGCTGCTATGGCCGCTTCCACGATGTGTTCGGGAGTGGCGAAGTCGGGTTCTCCGGCACCAAAACCGATGACTGGTTCACCTGCGGCTCGTAGTGCTTTGGCTTTGTTGGAGACGGCGAGAGTCGCCGAGGGTGCGATGGCGGACACCCGGGTTGAAATGCGGTCAGTAGACATACCGCGGGAGGCTAGCGAGATGCCCATGCCGCGTGCGGGAAATTCTGTTTGAAGATCCGCGAAATACCCGCCGAAACCTCCGATTTGCTGTCAAGATTGGCGCCGTGACAATTCCAGACATCATCATTCCTGCCGACCTGCTCCCTGTTGATGGACGATTTGGGAGCGGGCCGACCAAGGTTCGTCCCGAAGCACTCAAAGCTCTGAGCGCTCGAGTTACCGACTATATGGGCACCTCCCATCGCCGGATGCCGGTGAGGTTGGCGGTAGCCGAACTCCGTAACGGTATTGCGGAACTCCTTCGTGCCCCTGACGGTTATGAAGTCGTGGTGGGCAACGGGGGTGCTACGGGTTTTTGGGATTGCGCCACGTTTAGTTTGATTGACGAGCGCAGTCACCATCTCAGCTTCGGTGAGTTCAGCGGCAAATTCGCTCGAGGTGTGGAGGGCGCGCCACATCTGCGTACCCCCTCAGTGTCGACCTCCGATTTTGGAACTCACCCCCCGCTGGTTGCTGTGGAGGACGTCGACGCCTACTGCTATCCCCACAATGAGACATCAACCGGTGTGATGCTGAACCCGACCCGGGTCGACGACGAAGGCGCGCTGATGCTGGTCGACGCAACCTCTGCGGCGGGCGGTTTGATGTTCGACGGTGACGCTACCGACGCCTACTATTTCGCGCCTCAAAAAGCGATGGCCGGTGACGGTGGTCTGTGGATCGCCATGCTGTCACCGGCGGCAATCGAACGTGTCGAACGCATTGCCGCGAGCGACCGTTGGATTCCTCCAACGCTCGATCTCAAATTGGCTATCGACAACTCCCGCAAAGATCAGACCTACAACACGCCCTCTTTGGCAACTGTGTTCTTGACCGCACACACTGTCAACTGGTTCAACGAAAACGGTGGTTTGACCTGGTCCGCCGGCCGTTGTGCGCAATCGGCCGAGATCATGTATTCGTGGGCTGAAAGCCGCGACTTCGCCAGCCCGTTCGTCCAAGACCTAGAGCAGCGGAGCAAGGTCGTTGCCACCATCGACTTCTCCGACGCAGTGAGCGCCGACACGATCTACGACGTGTTGTTGGCAAACGGAATCGTCGACACTTTCGGATACCGCAGTCTGGGCCGCAACCAACTCCGAATCGGTTTGTTCCCCGCCATTGACCCCAGCGACATCGAAGCCCTCACCGTCTGCCTCGACTACGTCGTGTCGGCACTGTCCTAGCCTCCCCGCGGACTCCTACAAGTCCGCCCCGCTAGTCTGGTCTTGTGAGCATCTCAGTAGAACTGTCCAATCTTGGGCCACTTCGATCCGCCCAGATGGAACTAGGCGACCTGAATCTCCTCATCGGCGAAAACAACACGGGCAAGACCTTCTTTGCGACCGTCCTGCACCGCGTTCTCGAAGCCAAGCCCGAACCAGAGTCCCGATTCGCTCAATCGACCGAGGTTCCGGTTGAAGTTCAAGAGTGGATTATACGTGTACTTGATGATCCGAACGGCGACTCAGCGGGGTCCGAGGAGTTCACTCGCGCACCAAGCGACGAAACGTTGAAGTGGGCCACGAGTCTCGCAACAAACATCCTGAAACGCTATGCGTCCAACGTACGAGAGCGCGTCGAATACGCCTTCGGAACACAAGCCTCAGACCTACGGAGAAGAACACTGAATGGCAATGCGGACGACAGTTACCTTCGTATAAGTGGTTCACAACGTGATTGGGAAGTAGAAGTCAGGTTTGACTCGGATGCTTCGTCAGTCACGCTGTTGGACCCGGTTGGCTGGCTTCAACGAGCGCTGCATCCAAAGTTGATACAGCGAACAACCTTATTCCGAAATCTGAGGGGACACGGTTGGCCACACGGATCCCGTCAACCGCACCTAGATGACACGACCGACCAAATTGTGTTCTACATGCTCTTTTTGTCTTGGCCACGCTCAGCTACCCATCTGCCGGCCGATCGAACGGGAATAATGCAGAGTCAAAGCCTTCTAGCAGGTTCGGTGATACGACAGGCAACCTACGCAGGTATCCGGCAGATCAAGTCTGGAACCCTGACAGGCACGGCGGCTGACTTTCTTTCACTGGTGCTTGAGATTCCTAAGTTGCTCTTCGACGTGGAACACGAACCATCGATTTTTGATCCCCTCGTAGATGAATTCGAGGAGGACTTGCAGGTGGCGATCGAAGTTGACGCGAGCGCAGAAGGCGTGGATTCCATCGTCGCCGTAACATCCGAGGGGCGCTTCCCTATGGCTCGAGCATCGTCGATGCTGTCGGAACTAGCTCCGCTGCTTCTCGTCTTGCGGTCTCATTATTTCGTCGATCATCTCACCATTGACGAACCCGAAGCGCATCTGCACCCCGCGATGCAGATGCGCGTCGCGTCATTCCTGGCCAAACTGGTGAACAACGGCGTCCGCATCGTGCTCACCACTCATTCCGACTTTTTCGTCACTCAGTTCAACAACATGATGCGAGTCCACGAATTGTCAGACTCCGCGGAGAACCCCTTCGGGTTGCCGAGTATCGATCGATCAAGGGTGCGATCCCTGCGTTTCTCGCGCGAGAATGGCGCGTGTATAGCGCAACGCGTCGAACCTGACCGTATAGACGGCGTAGACGAGTCAACGTTCACCGATGTGATGAGGGCGCAGTACGACACGACATCTCAACTCGTGAATGATTTGATCGACAGTTCTAACGAATAGTCGCCAATGTCCGTCGAATCCGAGACTTTGCGCTGCGCGAGTCCAGAGTGCCAAGTCTGCAATCTCCACTCGAAACTAGTCGAACTTGGCGCAGAAGCAGTTTCGTTGTTCGACCTTGAAGAAAACTCATGCCGCCTCGAACTGCACATAACAGACACTCATCGCTGTCTCTACACCTTGCGTCTTGATCTCGACGAAGCCGAATATCGATTTGTCAAAAAGGGTCAAATCACGAAGATGTGCGACTTCGCCGTACTAGCGGTTACTGGCGGTCTCGCGCAGCTTGTGGCGATTGAGTTGAAAAGCGGTGCCGCATACGCGGCTGACATAGAACAACTCCGCGAAGGTCTTCGAGTGCTACATGACAACTTTGAAGAAAACGGACTCACACCCAACTTGACGGCATATTTTGTCGTGGGACGAGACCTAGACAAGCTCAGGTTTGCGTTGCGAGACAAACTCGCCAGCCTGAGATTCGAGTCGACGCTCGTCAAGCTCCAAATACTCGAATGTGGTGGTCATCTGCACCTCAGGTGACCGGGGCGGACATGAGGATCTCTTCAGCGTCGGCATCAGTGGATCGTGCCTCGGTGAATCCAACCGAGCGGTACAACGCGATTGCGGCTGAACTCACCGGAAGCACTTCAAGGGTAAGCGAAGTCAGACCTTGTCGGCTGCACCAGTCGAACGCGTCGCCAAGCAAGCGTCGAGCTGAGCCGCTGCGCCGAGCGCCAGGATCTACCCACATACCCCAGATCGTTGCTTGGCCGCGTACCGGGGTGGACCCGACACCCAGCATCGCCAGCAGTTCACCGTCAATCTCGTCGACGAACACTGTCCCGGGTCTACCTTCGAACGACGACAAACGACCCTTCCACGCTGGCTCGTCGAACGCGGACTCGTGCTCATGGGTCGAACAGAATGCCTGTGGATCCACAAAAAGAGCGCGCAGTCGTATCGCCTTGTAGTCCGAAACCTCGTCAACTAATTGCGCGAAGCTGTGGGGATGAGGCTGGCAGATCGGATGAATGAACGAATCGACGGCGACAACTATCGCGTCTCAGACGAAGAGAAGATCCATTTCGCAGAATTCGGCTTTGTCCATTTGCGCGGGTTGTTGACCGAGGACGAAGTGGTCGGGCTTGAAGAGACATACGACCGGTTCCTGTGGCGCGAAATCGATGTCCCCGGTAAGGACTACTGCGACATGGCAGGCGACCACGGCCGAAAACCCGAAGATTTCTCGATCATCAATGTCATGTTGCCTCGGCGCTACTACCCAGCGTGGCGCGACAACATTTTCGAACGCCGCGCCGCCGCGGCGGTTCGTCAACTGCACGGCGAACAGATGACGATCGACTATGACCAACTCCTCGCCAAACAGCCCTACAAAGAAGATGCGATCTTCGCCTGGCATCAAGACATGGCGTATTGGCCCGAAACACCCGACACCCGCACCGCCACCTTCTGGCTGGCTATCGACGACTCCACCATAGAAAACGGCTGTATGCGTTTCGTGCCGGCAACCAACAAAGAAGCCGCGCTACGGCCCCACACCCCGCAATACGGCGACCGCGGCAAATCACACGCACTCGGCACAGACCTGTTGGACACGGACGAGCCGGTCCATGTCCCGATCAGCCGCGGTGACGTGACGGTACACAACGAACAGGTCATGCACGGCTCAGGAGGCAACAGCACTGCCGGGTTCCGCCGTGCCTACGTCATCGCCTTCCGGTCAGAACCAACCATACAAATCGAACGCCAACTAGGTTTCACCCACAGCCACAACGACGATCTTGAAGTACTCGACCAAGTAGGCGTCGAAGGCCAAACCCGTTAGCGCTCGAGCTGCACCGATGGGGTGACGAACGATGGGGTGACGAACGACGTGCGATGCGCCAGGGAAGCCGTGTCTGTCAACTGCATCCGGGCTTTCAGAGGGAGGTCCTGAGACGATGAACCGACCATCACCTCAACCTCGCCTTCTTCGACAATCAAATTGAAGTCTCTATCAAGAAATGCGAGTTGGCTGGTATCAAACTCAAATTCGACCCGGCACGACTCTCCCACCTCAAGCGACACACGGTGGACACCGGCGAGTTGGCGCACAGGCCGAGTAACCGAGCCGACCACATCACGAACATACAGCTGAACGACTTCGTCACCGACGCGATCACCGGTGTTGGTGACCGTGCAGCCAATGGTCACCTGGTCCGTAGCGCGCACCTCGACCGCAGAGAGCGTCAGATCGCTGATATAAAAAGTCGTATAGGAGCGGCCGTGCCCGAAACCCCACACGGGAGCGCTTGAGCCATCGACATAGGAACGGTCCGACGATGCGCCACTGCCATGTTTGTGTCCGTGATAACTCGGCGATGCACCCACACCAGTCGGGAACGACACGGGCAGTTTTCCGCCCGGGTTGGTTTCGCCGAACAGCGCCGCGGCGATCGCTTCCGGGCCCTCGGGCCCGGGGTGCCACGCTTGCAGGATCGCCCGAGCACCGTTGAGATCTCCGGCCAAATCAAGTGGCCGACCGCTGAGGACTACCGCGACAGTGGGCACACCTGTGGCGATCACCTCGCGCGCAAGCTGGGACTGTGCACCGGGCAGTTCAAGTGTCTTACGGTCGCGGCCCTCACCGCCGGTGGCGTCACCAACCCATCCGGTCTTCTCCCCGATCGCCAAAACCACAACATCGCAGGCGCGCGCCGCGGCAACCGCTTCCGCGATGCCGTCGCTGTCGGGTAGCTTCCAGTCACATCCCGAGACGCCGACAGTGCTTGGAGCACGAGCGGCAATGGCTTCGCTGATCGTGACCATGCTCGGATAAAGCTCGCTGATCGCCTGATCCAGTTCTGCAGCGTCGATTGTCGATTCGGTACTGTGAAAAATCACCGAGACAGCGTCGAGGATCGGATCAGGCGAAGCTCCCGCTTTGTCGTCGTCGGCGTCGGTGTCGCCTCCGCCGTCGGAAACACCGGCCATCGTTGCTGCAAAACCGCGTTCCATAGCCCGGCCCAACTCAAGCGCGGCCGCTGGAGTGTACGCCGCGAACAAACCGCGCAGCGTCTCTGCCATGGGTCCGATCACCGCCACCGAACCCTGCTGAGCCACGAGCGGCAGAACACCGTCGTTCTCAAGCAGAACAAGCGAAGCGTCCGTCACCTTGCGGGCCAGATTCAAAGCCTCCGGAACTGCAAAAACTGTCGGAGCCGCGTCGGGGTCAACGGTCGGAGAGTCAAACAAACCAACCTGGAAGCGCTGGGTCAACGAACGCTTAACGGCACGATCCAGGATCGCCTCGTCAAGAACACCCGATTCGATCAACTCGGGCAGGAACTTGTAGCCGATCGAGGTCGGCAACTCGATATCGAGACCCGCGGAAACGGCTTGTCGGCCCGCATCGGCATCGTCGGCTGCCACCGCGTGGGGCGACCGGAGCCGCGTCACCGCCGAGTAGTCGGCCACGACACAACCATCGAAACCGAGACGATCCCGCAACAACTCGGTGAGAATCTCATGCGACCCGGCGACCGGCACCCCGTCAATCTCGTTGTATGAGTTCATCACCGAAGCCAGACCGGCTTCTCGGATTGCGCCTTCGAACGGCAGAGCAAACACCTCGTGCAAAGCGCGGGGTCCTATCGGGCTTACCGTCTGGTTGAGCGCTCCTTCGCTGTAGGAGTAGCCCAAGAAATGTTTGCCGGTGGCGATCGTGCCGTTGCGCAGGTCATCGGTCTGCATACCACGCACGAAGGCGATGCCCATAGCAGCACAGAGATACGGGTCCTCACCATAGGTTTCATGGACGCGGCCCCAGCGCGCATCACGGTTCACGTCAAGCACCGGCGATAGCACGTGGTTGATACCGACCGCACGAGCCTCGCGGCCAGCAACCGAAGTCATCTGTTCGATCAACTGCGGAGCGAACGTGGACGCCAGACCAATCGCGGTTGGAAAAGCAGTTGCAGAAGCTTGGGCCAAACCCGACAGCGCCTCGTTGTGCACCATCGCCGGGATCTTCAGCCGGGTGTTGTCACAAAGCCATTGCTGGATCGCGTTGATCCGCAACGCCAGTTCACGCGGTTCGCTCGCCAAACCCCCGCCCATGCAGAGATGACCCACCCCATGAGGGATCGACTCGGCCATCTTGTCGACATCCGGGCCGTCCGGACCCATGAACGCCGCCGGGAACACACCGACGATCTGAGCGGCTTTCTCCTCCAAGATCATTCGCGACAACAAGTCGTCGACCCTCTGACTGATCGAGACACTCGGGTCCAGGTACACGGCCATGACGGGTTAAATCGCCGGTCAGCCGTTGATGTAGCTGATGTCTGCTTCGCTCAACTGCGCTTGGTGCGCGGCGACGTTCTCACGAACTTCGTCTGGTGTGACGCCGCCCGCAATAGCCATAGGTTGAAAATCTGCGGCAAAAACCCAGGCCAGTGCTATCTGGCTCAAGCTCAGACCCATACCGCGACCCACCTCCGCGGCCCGCTCGCGGCGTTGCCAGTTATCTTCGTTGAAATAACATCGGGCGGTGTCGGCCAAATGTGGCGCGGGCTGGTCTTCCAAGTCTTCTCGGCTGACCCGCTCGCTCAAAAAACCACCTGCAAGCGCCGACCACGCAACAACCTTCACAGCGCTTTCACGATGCCATTCGCGGTCATCGGTTTGCGCTTCACCGGTGAGCGTGACCACATCGTCCCAGGGGCTGTCAAGCTGGGTTGCGAGGCTGTAGTGGGCGCTATTGCAAACCGGCGCGCGAAGACCATGATCAGCCGCGTAGTCAATCGCGGCTTTGATCCGCGCCACCGACCAGTTCGACACACCCCAAGCACTGATGTGGTCTCGATCAACAGCCGCTGTGGCAGCCTCAACCAGCGACCCGATGTCTACCATCGGGTCGTCGCGGTGAAACAACCAAAGATCAAGACGATCCAAGCCCATCCGATCACGGGTCAGATCAATGTCGTCGGCCACAGCGGCCGGATTCACCCGCGGCAGATGCCAGTCAGGCGGTGCCGGATGAGCGCCTTTGGCAATCACCACGATGTCATCGCATCCGCCGCGGTCCCGGATCCACCGGCCGAGCATCGCATCCATGCTGTAGTCACCGAAGGCATACGCCGCAGCTGTGTCAAAACCGTTGATGCCCGCGTCGAAAGCCGCTTCGAGCACCGGAAACGCCGCTGTGTCATCAGCACCCATCAAACCGGTTGAACCGTGCACCAACCGGCTGACAGGTTTTTCTAAACCAACAAGTTCTATCTGTTCCATACCGACGCGGACCCTACCAGCACCAAATCGGCAAACCGGAAATCGCGCAGGCCCCGTCTTAGCCGCCCCGCCTTAGCCGCGAGGCACGAAGTCGTCGGCTTCGGGATCGAACACAAGAATTGTGGGTGTTGAATCCCCGATGTCGAACTTGCCTGCCGCGATCGAGGCGGGTGAGCCCGCGGTCACTTCGAGTTCGAGCCCTGCTTCAGCCGCAGCACGGAACGAATCGTTGGTCAGGTCCGCCCCTGCCGCCGCCGCGACCTGCGCAAAGATCTCGACGGCCTGACACGACCAGATCGTGACGTTCAAGTTGACCGGATCGTCGCCGCTGGGGCTGATGTTGACAGTTTCACCCGAAGCCGACTCGAAGCGGTCGACACACGCTGCAACCCCCGGATCGCCGGAGGTGGCAAGTTGTTCGAAAGTGTCAAAACCAAGAGCAACCGCACCCGCGAGGGCATCGGTGCGGTAACCCAGGTCGCGGTAGAGCTGCGGATCAAAATCGCTCGGGTTCGTGATCACAACACTGGGCCTGAAACTGCTGCGGTCGACACCTGCAATCACGTTGATACCCGATCCGGTACCCACTGCTAAAATGATCTCGGCGTCGTCGGCTTGCCAGCGCTGCGCGAATGACTGCATCTCGGCTTCCGAAGCGACAATGTCACCGCTGCCGACAGTCGAGGCGGTCTCCGAGACCACCTCGACCCCCGCGTCGCCTAAAGCAGCCACGTAGAGATCCCGTTCGCTGCCGGTGTCAACCGCGGCGTGAACCGCGACCGGGCCGTCAAGCGCCCCCGCGTTGACAAGCGCGTCGACGTTCGCTGTCACGCTTCGAGCCGGTAGCGACCCCGGGCCGATAGCGACCGCTCGGGACTGCTCGAACTCTTCGGCGCTGACGCCGAACGTGTTGACGAAGATCGTTTCGTTGACATCGGTGAAGCAAGTCAGATTGGTGAGCAGCGGTCCCATTGCCGCGAAGACCTGTTCGTCTTGAGTCAAAAACACGCAAGCTGCCTCTGTTTCGGTGTCACCAAGCGGGATGTAACGGGCGAAAACGGGCACGAGGCTGCGACCGAGGACTCCTCCGTTGTCGTTGACGTTGTCGATGGCAGCCTGCCACTTGGCTTCCACGTCGCCGTTGTCACGGCCAAAGACCTCGACATCGATGATGACAACACCGATCTTGATCTCTTCGGCGGTGACACCTCTAAACGAGTCGGTGAGCACGATTTCTTCTGGTGGTTCGATTTCTTCTGGTGGTTCGTCAACTTCTTCGGTCTCAGATTCTGGCTCCGACTGTGGATCCTCGGCATCGTCTGTGTCGCTGTCTTCGGTGTCTTCGGTGTCGCTGTCTTCGGCAGTTGTGGTCGGGGCAGGTTCAGTGTCTTGGGAGGCTTCGGAACCATCGTCGCCAGCGGACGGTTCTTGAGAACTGTCGTCGCCGCCACATGCAGCAGCTAGTAGTGCAAGAGCGGCAAGGATGCCAAGGATTCGACGGCGCACAGCTAATACCTCTGTCAGGAGCCCGAGGACTCACATTTCCACATTAAGTTGACGAATGCAACTAAAGGTTCTTGACTATGCAGATCGCAACACAACCGCGCACCACAACCGCCGACCTTCGTCGCCAGAATCTGGCCTCGACCATCGCTCTGCTGCACAGACACGGCCCCCTGCAACGCACGCACATCACCGAAGCAACCGGACTCAACAAAAGCACAGTCCTCAGCCTCGTCGAAGAGCTCGCGGAACGCGGCCTAGTCACCGAAGAAGCCGCCGTGTCCGACGGTAGCCGTGGCAGACCCTCCGCAGTTGTAACCCCCAACTCCAGCCAAGTTGTGGTCATCGCCAGCGAGATAGCCGTAGATCATGCACGGATCGCCACCGTCGGCCTCGGAGGCACCGTCTTCAAATCCACCGAAGTCGACATCCACCCCGCACAAGATGGCCCAAACGCAACCTCGCGAGCATTGGGTGCAGCAAGCGTTGGCCTGCTCGCCAAACGGCCATCAGTGGTCGGTGCCGGCACAGCAATCCACGGCCTCGTAACCCTCGACGGGCACTTGGTGAAGGCTCCAAACATGGGTTGGTCAGACTTGGACCTTCATTCCTACGGCCGGGTAATGCTGCCGCGCGAAATCCCGCTTCTGTTCGGCAACGACGCGCACTTGGGTGCCCTCGCCGAGCACCGGCGAGGGTCCGGCCGTCAGCTCAATACCGGTGACCTGCTCTACCTGTCAGCCGAACGGGGAATCGGTGGTGGCTTGATTCGCGACGGTGAAAGACAAACCGGGAACAATGACCATGCAACCGAAGTCGGACACTTGGTGGTTAACCGCGGCGGCTCGAAATGCCAATGCGGGTCTCATGGCTGTCTCGAAACCGAGATCGGTGAACTCGCGCTGCTTCGCAAAGCCGGACGCCCCCGAGTCGATCGCAGCAGCGCCGAGCGAGTGATCCAAGACGCTGCAGCCGGTGACGGGTCCGCTCGAGATGCGGTTGAAGACGTCGCTTCGTGGTTGGGCTTTGGAATCGGCAACCTCGTCAATGTCTGTGATCCGGGACTCGTTGTTTGCGGCGGATACCTCGCCGGGATTCACCGGTTAGCAACCGAAACGGTCGAAAACGAAGCAGGAGCGGTGATTGTGGCGAGTCAGCATCGCAACCTCAAAATCGTCGGTTCGGCGCTGGGACCGGATGCCGCGCTCATTGGCGCCGCCGAGTTGGTTTTTGACCATGTGTTGCGCGACCCAGCCGCGCTCATCTCAACCCGCCTGACCAGAGAGTTAGCATGAAGATCAGCGTCACACCACCGGATCGTTCAACCGAACCAGTCCACTACGGGGCCTTGTTCGAGCCACCCGCCGGTCGGGTTCTGCACTGCTGGGGACAACTCGGCGTTGAGGACCGCCCTCACCTGGTCGAAGACCAAGAGCTCAGCGAATACGAGGCGACCATCGAACCGAAACCCGGTGTCGTCAGCACTTACGCCCACGTTCACGACACCAGCGACACAATCCTCGACGCTTTCTGCCAAGGCATCGCAAACCTCGAAATGAAACGGCCTCAGACTCCGCTGATCGTCGGGCTGCACGTCCGGCCCGTTGAACACGTAGTCGCCAAAGGGGATTGCGACGAGTCGCTGAGGCGTCTAGCCCGCTGCTTGCGTGATCTGACGGTTCCGGTGTGGCTGCGGATCGGCTATGAGTTCAACTTGAGTTTCGACCCGCACGACCCCGGCGCCTACCGCGACCTGTTCGCGCATATTGTTGGACTGTTGCGCCGTGAAGAAGCTGACAATGTTGCCGCTACCTGGTGCTCCGCGGCTGGATCGTTCCAGTTCCGCGACCCTTTCGACTGGTGGCCCGGCGGCGAATACGTGGACTGGGCAGCGATGGACCTTTTTGCTCCCATCGGTTTCGAACGAGACGAAACGACTGCGTTCTTGGACCGCTGCCGAAACGAGCAGAAACCGGTGATGATCCCCGAATCGTGCCCATTCTTTTTTGACTGGAACCGCGTCAACCCTGACAAACCAGAGTCATTTCGTGACGGGTTGTTGGAGATTGGCGGCATCGACGAACAATGGGAATGGTACGAAGCCCTCTTCGAGCTCATCAGGCGCAGACCGGAGATAAAGGCAGTGGCCGTTATCGCCACCGACTGGCGCGACGGAATGTTTCCCTTCTACGGCGACACCCGAATCGGCTCCTGGGAAGGACTCCCAGAGCTGTATCAGGTTGCGTTGAGAGAGCCACACTTCATGCATCGCAACGAAGCCGGAGAGTTCTTCGAGCGCCGTTGAGCGGCGGGACAGATACAGGCCAATGACCGACTCTGCGCCGCCAAACCCCAACGCAGCCGACACGCAAGCTCTCACCCGTCAAGTCCTCGAAAACTCCGAGCGGGCCGAAGAGGGCGACGAGGAGGTCTTGTTTCCTGAAGACTTGCTACCTGGTGTTGGCGGCGAAGAGATGTCGCTACGCGAAGGACTCGCCAAAGGGGGTGTTGCGACCTTTTTAGTGTTGTTGCTGTTGAACAGCTTCGACGAACTCGAAGCTGCTGCCCTATCGGTTCTGGCCCCCGAAATACGTGATGGTTTCGGGGTGGGTGACGGGGTCATAGTGTTTTTGGGCGCCGCCTCGGTCTCTTTTGTGTTTCTCGGTGCTCTGCCGATGGGTTGGCTCGCCGACCGCTGCCGACGGGGTTCGGTGATCGGTTTCGCCAGCCTCGCCTTCGGCTTTTTCACCCTGCTGTCGGGTCTCGCCCGTCACGTCGTCGTGTTCTTCTTTGCACGGCTCGGAACTGGAATCGCCAAATCCAACACGCTGCCCGTGCATGGGTCGCTCATCGCCGATCAATACCCGATCGGGGTACGTGGTCGGATCGCTTCGCTCAACATCATGGTCGGCCGATCCGTCAACACGATCAGTCCCATATTGGTGGGCGCTATCGCCACATACGCCGGTTGGCGGTGGACCTATTACCTGCTTTGGATCCCGGTCGCAGTGGTCGCCGTGGCCGCCTTCCGGCTCCCTGAACCAGTACGAGGCCAATGGGAGAAAACGGATGTATTGGGCGAAGCGATCGACGATTCAGATCCAGCCCCGATCTCGCTTGAAGCGGCTTTCGCCCGGCTCAACAAAGTAGCCACCATCCGCACCGTGCTGCTCGGTTTCGCAGCGCTTGGTTTCGGACTGTTCACCCGCCCGGTACTCACCTCGTTGTTCTTGGAAGACGAGTACGGGCTCGGGTCGTTGGGACGAGGCACCCTGACCACAGCTTCAGGTATCGGGGTAATCGCCATCATGCCTTTCATCGGGCGCTACTTTGACCGTCTCTACCGGCGCAGCCCCACGAAAGCGCTGGCATTGATCGGCATGCTGATTCTGCCGTCCGCTTTGCTGTTGCCGATCCAGTTCAACATGCCGAACCCTTGGCTCTTCGCGTTGTTCGACATCCCTGGTTCGCTGATGATGTTCTCTGCGTTCGCGATGGTCGGCCCGTTGATGCAAGCGGTGGTGCCTTACCGGTTGCGCGGCGTCGGATCCGCCCTGGCGACGCTTTACATCTTTTTCATCGGCGCGGCCGGCGGGGGGCTCCTCGCCGCGTTGCTTACCGACGCCGGCGGGCCCAAGACAACGATTCTGGTGTTGGGTTTGCCGTCAACGATCATCGGTGGAGCTTTCATGTTGAACGGTGCACGCCACATTCGCTCAGACCTTTCCCTCAATGTCGCTGAGTTGCATGAGGAACAAGCCGAACACGCCCGCCAACTCGATGACCCCGACAACATTCCGGTCCTGCAGGTCGTGGATGTTGATTTCAGTTACAGCAACGTCCAAATCCTGTTCGGTGTTTCGTTCGAAATACGTCGTGGTGAAACGCTTGCTCTGCTTGGGACTAACGGCGCAGGAAAAACCACTGTTCTGCGGGTGATAGCCGGCCTCGGAACCCCAACGAGGGGTGTTGTGCGGCTGAACGGCCGTACGGTGACTTTCGCAACCCCCGAACAGCGCGCAGCCTTGGGTATCCAGATGCTGCCCGGAGGCAATGGTGTCTGGGGGCCGTTGCGAGTACGACACAACCTGGAACTCGGCGCCTACCAATACCGCGACGACAAACCCGACCAGCAGCAGCGCATCGACCGTGTCATCGAACTCTTCCCCGAACTCGGTACCCGGCTTGACGATCCCGCTACTTCACTGTCAGGCGGTCAGCAACAGATGCTGGCGTTGGCACGAACGCTTCTGCACGACCCCGAAATCTTGATTATTGACGAACTGTCTTTAGGACTCGCTCCCACCGCTGTAGCTGATTTGATCGGTCACATTGAACGACTCAAAGGAGCGGGGCAAACAATTGTGATCGTTGAACAATCACTCAACGTCGCTTTAGCGCTCGCTGATCGAGCCGTTTTCTTAGAAAAAGGCCGTGTTCGTTTCGAAGGGGTTGCGGCTGAACTCGCCGAGCGAGACGACCTGGCCCGTGCAGTCTTCTTCGGTGACGAAGGAGGCTGAGGCATGATCGGGCTGCTGGAAGCCAACCGTCAGCTTGTTTTTGACGGTGCCGTCAACGGTGCTGTCTACGGGATGTTGGCGATGGCAATTGTTCTGATCTTCAGGTCGTCTCGGGTGATCAACTTCGCAGCCGGCAACATGGGGTTACCGGGTGCTGGTTTGTTGGCCTTGCTGACGTTGCGTTGGGATGTGCCGTTCTGGTTGTCGACTATTGCCGCGCTCGCGGTTGGGATCGTGTTCGCAGCTGTAGTTGAGGTCGGGATCATACGGCGGTTGTTCACCGCCCCGAGAGTGATCGTGCTTGTGGCCACGATTGGTGTCGCGCAAATCGCTCAAGGCATCCTGTTCACATACCCGGATGTTGGCGGTGGCATCGGAACCCGTTACCCAGCCGCAATCGACAAGACGTTCACCGATTTTGGCGGGTTGTTCATTACCGGCGCTCAACTCAGCGCCCTAGCTGCTGCGCCGCTTGTTGCTGTTGGATTGATGCTGTTGATGGACAGAACCACTTTTGGGCGCACTGTCGCAGCAACAGCGGTGAACCCCGATCTTTCGAGGATCTCCGGTATCAGCCCGAAACGGGTGTCGTTGACGATTTGGCTGATCGCCGGTGTCGTATCCACGGTCGCGGTGGTGTTGTTGTCCGCGGATCGCAGCGTGAGCGGCCTCGAAACGGTTGGGCCCTCGACGATGGCCAATGCCCTGGCAGCAGCAGCAATCGCGCGCATGCGTTCGTTCACAGCGTCACTGCTGAGCGGGGTGGCAGTCGGGGTGGCGTTTTCTTTGGTCAAATTCAATTATCCGACCGAAGCCGGACTGTACGAATTCGTGTTGCTGATCGCAGTGCTGGTGGCGGTTGCTGTGCAAGGGCGAAGCGGTGAAGACGCACCTGGCCGGTTTTCGTTCAACCCGAAAACACGCCCAATCCCGCAAAGGCTTCAGGACTTCTGGTGGGTACGGCATCTGACCAGAATCGTTTTGACGCTCAGCGCCGTGGCGGCACTGCTGTTACCTGTTGTAGTCACTACCCCGTCACGACAAATCACTTATGCAACTATTGTTGCTTTCGCGATTTGTGCAGTGTCGGTAACTGTCATCACCGGTTGGGCTGGTCAGCTGTCGCTGGGTCAAATGGCTTTCGCTGGAGTCGGAGCGGCCAGTGCCGCCGCGTATCAACGCGGTTTTGAACTCGACATCGGCTGGTCGGACACGCGGCTGATCGACATTGAGGCCACCGGTGTACCTTTTCTGGTTGCTGTGATATTTGGCGCCGCTACCGCAGGCGTGTTCGCGGCGGTTGTTGGGGCGGGCGCGTTGCGTGTGCGTGGACTGCTGTTGGCGGTGAGCACCTTCATTCTTGGACTCGCCACCCAACAATATTTGTTCAAGCGACCGTTTTTCAGTGACGGAAACACGACATCGGTGCCGTTTCGCCGCGGCAATTTCTTGGGTTTCGACTTGGACAACCAGCGCGTCTACTACTGGCTGCTGTTGGCCGTGCTCATCGTTGTGCTGATAGTGACGGCACGGGTGCGTCGCAGCGGCGCCGGGCGCGCTATTCAAGCTTTGCGTGACAACCCAGACGCCGCCGCGGCTTACGGAATACGACCGGCGCGAACAAAACTACGCGCCTTCGGTTTGGCCGGAACCGTTGCAGGTCTTGGCGGCGCGTTGTTGGCTGGGGTGATTCAGCAAGTGCCGCTCACCGGCCGTTTCTTTGGAACAACAGATTCGCTTCGTGTCGTGTCGATCGCCATTATCGGCGGGATCAGCTCAGTCATTGGGCCGGTTGTCGGTGCGCTTTGGGTGATCGGGTTGCCAGCTTTCGTTCCCGGAAATCGCATCGTGTTGCTGCTGACTTCTGGTGTCGGTTTGCTCATTCTGCTGTTGTATTTTCCGGCCGGTTTGATCCAGGTCTCCTTCAGTGCCCGGGACCGGCTCATGGCATGGCTGCAAACACGCCATCCGGCAGCGGCAACCAAAACAGTCCACAGCACGACAGCCGCGTTGGGTGCGCCCAGAATCGTCGCTGACAGCACCGAGCTTGCTTTGTGTGCCAGCGGGGTGACAGTCACATTCGGTGGCCGAGTCGCGGTAGCTGACGCCGACATTGAAATAGCCGCTGGCGAGACGGTGGGGCTGATCGGCACCAACGGCGCCGGCAAAACCACTTTCATGAACGCGGTCGGCGGATTCGTTACCTGCGAAGGCAACATTCTGTTGTACGGCGAGGCGATACAGGGACTGAGCCCTTCGCAACGAGCCCGGCAGGGACTCGGACGAACGTTTCAAACCGCCACTCTGTTTCCAGAACTCACGGTGCGTGAAACGGTCCTGGTTGCCGCATCTGGTCGTCACGACACAAGCATCACCGTAGCTGTTGTCGGCGCACCGGCATCTTCACGGCGTGAACGAGCGCTACGCAGCCACGTTGCTGAACTCATCGATTTCTTGGGACTCGGTCGTTACGCCGATGTTCACATCAGCGATCTTTCGACCGGGACCCGCCGGATCGTTGAGTTCGCCGGCCTGCTCGCTTGTGATGCCAAAATGTTGTGCCTCGACGAACCCACCGCAGGCATCGCTCAACGCGAAGCTGAAGCATTCGGGCCTCTGATTGCTGAAATCCGACGTCATCTCGGTGCCTCTGTACTGGTTGTCGAACACGACATGGCGCTCATCATGTCGATAAGCGACCGTGTCTACTGCCTGGAAGCGGGTGCGATCATCGCGCAAGGAACACCGCAAGAAATCCGAACAAACGACCTGGTTGTCGCCAGTTACCTAGGCCAAAACACACACGCCATCAACCGCAGCAACAGCCAAGACACCGCGTTCACCGACTAGGCCACGCAGCGGTAGACGCTCATATGCCGGGAGTGCGGTAGCCGTCGCGGCGCCACAGGATCGGGAAATGGTTTTCGTCCATCTCATCATCGTTGAGCCGTGCATAACGGCTATACACCGGGCCGTTACCCGAACCGAATCCGCTCCGGTTGAAGCGGGCCTCGCTACTTGCACAGTGCAGCACCAGCGCGCGACGGTGCGCCCCAGAACGGTTCGGGCCCGAGCCGTGCCAGGCCCATCCGTGGTGGAACGCAGCGCTACCAGCAGCCAACTCCAACGCGGCGATGTCGAGCTCGGCGCCTGCGGTTTCGGCCGCGGCCGCAACGGTTGCCCTGTAGTCGTCGGGAGCGTGGAACTCACCCTGCGGATCAGCCTTCGTTGGCCAACGGTGCGATCCGCGGGCCAATTCCAAGGTGCCGCCCGAGGCTGTGGTGTCGTCGAGGGCTATCCAACACGAACACATCTCGCTCGGCGTGTACCAAGCCAAATAAGCGTTGTCGCGGTGAAAGCCCAGCGACTTGGACCCTGGCGGCTTCCAAATCACGTTGTCCTGGACGATACGCGCACCGGGCCAGCCCGCGAGGCGGGCCACGGCCGCGCCGAGGCGCTCGCCAAGCACCGTGGCCGCAATGAGCCGGTCGGCTTTCCAAGCGTTGCATATTTGGCGGGTGAGCGTCGGATCGCTTTTGCCTTGCTGCCAGTTGACCTCGTCGGGAGCGGTGCCGGTTTCAAACTCGCCAGCAAAAACCCGCTCGAATCGCTCCCGCAGTTGGTCAATCTGATCTGTGTCGAGGACCGCACCAACCATCACGAACCCATCGTTGTCAAACGAGGTCAGGGCATCGGCGGCGAGCATTGTCCAACGTTAAACGAAGGCGCATTAGGCATCCAGCGCCCAAACCGAACAGGCGCAAAACACCAAGGTCAGGGGGTGATTCCGACGCGGGCTTTGGGCTGAGGGCCTCCATGCGACGACGAGCGCTCACCATGCTGCAGTCGTCGTATGCATAGACGGCGGCTGTGTCGAAAACGTTGATCCCGGTGCTTGAGGGCGCATCCAACACCGCTGACGCGACCTCTTCTTCCGCGCCCATCAAGCCGGTCGAGCCGTGCACCAACCGGCTGACAGGTTTGTCCAACCCAACAAGCTGAATCTGTTGTATACGGACGCGTACCCTACCAGCGCCAATAACGGAAGCTACCAGACCAGCCACGTTTAATGCATTGGAAATACTCGATTTGATGCATTGGATTCGCTCTGTTTGATACATTATTGAGATGCAAGCACATCAAGCTGGTGTTGAGTCACGGGGATATGTCCGCCGCGTGGTCGACACCGAGATCGAATCGGCTTTGCGGGCATTGCCGGCCGTCGTGCTCGAGGGCCCTCGAGCCTGCGGCAAAACCTCGACGGCCCGAGAACACACGCAAAGCGAGGTTCTCTTCGCCGGAAACGCCGCAGCTCGAACCGCCGCAGAAGTGGATCCGGCAGGGCTGCTGACCGGACCTGAGCCGCGACTGCTTGACGAATGGCAACTCGCGCCAACCATCTGGAACCACATGCGCGCCGCCGCCGACGACGGTCGTCGTCCCGGCCGATTCATCTTGACCGGTTCCGCAACTCCCGCAGACGACATCACCCGTCACACGGGAGCAGGGCGCATCAAGCGAGTTCGGATGCGCCCAATGTCGTTGTTCGAGTCGGGTCTGTCGACAGGGCATGTAGGCCTGCACGACATCTTCGAGTCGTCCGTCGGTTACGTCGAGCAATCACAGGCCGATCTGGCAGAGGTTGTTGCGGCTACCTGCCGGGGTGGCTGGCCCGGATGTATTGGACTCGATGTTGAAGCTGCGCAACAATATGCTGGGGCCTACCTCGATGAGGTCTGCCGTGCCGACATCCCCCAACTCGGCGCAACCCGCAGCCCGGTCCGCCTCCGTCGCTTACTGCACTCTTTAGCTCGCAACGTAGCCAGCGAAGTTTCTCAACGCGCCCTTGCAACCGACACAGGCGGCGAAGTGCAGCTTGATCCGCGGACCGTGGCGGCTTATCTCGACGCGCTCGCGTGCGTCTACGTAACCGAAGACCTCCCCGCCTGGTCGATTGCACTGCGATCCCGGGCGAGCCTGCGACGAGCGCCCAAACGCCACTTGGCTGATCCATCCCTCGCAGTCGCGGCCCTTGGTGCTGATCCGAAGCGGTTGCTCAATGATCTCGAGACCTTCGGGCTGCTGTTTGAGTCTCTGGCGATTCGCGATCTGCGCGTCTACGCGCAGACCTTCGGCGGCCAACTCGCGCATTATCGCGACAGCAACGGCCTTGAAGTGGACGCGATCGTTGAACGGCGAGACGGATCATGGTTGGCCATCGAAATCAAGCTAGGAGGAGCGTCGGCTATCGACCACGCGGCCAAGTCCTTGCTCAAACTCGCAGACACTGTCAACGTGTCCCGCGCCCATGGGCCATCGAAGCTAGTGATACTCACAGCGACCGGCTACGGCTACGACCGCCCGGACGGCACCACAGTCATTCCCATCACCGCGCTCGGTCCCTGAACGGGATCTCAGTCAGGGCGCAGGCCCCGAGCTCAGGGGGGATTCCGAGGGGCGACGATTACTATGGCGTGTCAGGTTGGGTATCTGAAGAGATTAGGCCACATCCAGTGAGTGTTCGACGGTCGAGGAAACGATATGGATCCGGTTCCGTCGCGGGCGCTGACAACGACCTTCGTAGTCGACGGACGTCAGTGTGGGAACGAACCCCACGTGGCTACTTTGAGGGCAGGCGGGCGAAGGTATTTTTCAAGACCATGAAGCTGATTGGCCGGGTCGGGGTCGCGCCGGACACCTTGACAACATTGGCCTACTGGGTGTTGAGACCGCGTCGTGTAGAGATGAGTGGCGTCGGCCTTATGAAGGCGCCCCCCGAAGGCACACTGGACCACGATTCAATTGCTGCTTGGCACGACAGCACGAGAATCATCCCGGCTGATCTACTCGGGGATTGTTACACCCGAATCGGGGCGCTGACCAGCATGGACTCCACTTGGGAAGTCCTTGATGTCAATTGCGGCACAGGGCGACTCGCGATGCCACTTATGGATTCGGGTTTCGAAGTGACCGGGGTTGGCACGTCCTCGGCCATGCTTGAGCAGGCAAATTCACAGCTTCAGACGGGTTGGCGGGGATCTTTCGTTTTTGGCGATACCGAAAACATGGACTTCCCCGAAAACTGCTTCGACGCGGCCATTATCTCCAGACTGTTTCTGCACCTCGGAAACATTGCGCAGGTCACCCAGGAACTAGCGCGTGTCGTGCGACTCGGTGGCATCGTGATCGTAGTCCACGGGAAGAACGCTTTCGACAGCACACCCAGGCGACACTTCCGCGAAATGTGTGATGAACGGGGATACTTGCCACAGCGACGAGAAAGAGATCGCTACGTAATCTCCTCCGTTTTCGCCACCCTCAACATGACCCACCTGCAACTTGACGTTGCGGATCTCAAGTGGACCAAAACTATGACGCATCGGGAGTCCATCGAGCACTTACGACTACGGGTTCACTCCGAGTTCTGGTTGGTCCCACCTAGCGAGTACGACGAAATGCTCTGCCAGGTGCAAAAGAAACTGGCCCGACAACCCGCCGGGCTGGAAACGGAAGACGTTGTGAACCCGACCCTGGAAGTCGATCTCTACGTTAAGCCCGAGTAGTTCGAAGACTGCCGGTTCAGGGGGTGATTCCTACTCGGGCTTTGGGTTGGGGGGCCTCCATGCGACGGCGAGCGCTCAACTCAAGACCTGCGAGGATGGCGTTGCGCAGGTCTCGCGGGTCGATCAACTCGTCGAATCCGAGTCCCGATGCTGAGCGGTAACTCGATTCCAACTCCGCCTGTCGAAACTGTTCACGGGTGCGGGCATCGGCACCCACCGCGTCACTAGCGCCCGCCGAGCCCATAGCCCCCATCGTGGCGCCCGGAAACGCATACGACACTGTCTGATTGTCGAAGGAATTCATTGCCATCACACACGAACCGAACCCGTATGCCTTGCGCATCGTGACCTGAATCTTGACCGTTGAAGCACGGGTTTGGGCGGTGAACATGCGAGCGCCCGCCCGCAGGATCCCAGCGCGCTCCGAGGCCGTTCCCGCCAATACACCCGGGTTATCAGTCAAAAACACCAAAGGAAGATGGAAACTGTCGCACACTTCGATGAAATGAGCTGCTTTATCGGCCGCGTCAACGTCAATCGAACCCGAGATGACCGCAGGCTGGTTGGCCACCACCCCAACCGCGCAGCCCCCGATGCGAGCAAGCGCACATACGATTGACGGACCAAAATCGGGTTGGATCTGAAAGAACCCGCCGCCGTCAACTAGCCGGCTCACCGCTAGTCGCATGTCGTAACCTGCAGAACCATCACGGGGGACAATCTCAAGCATGTCTTCTAGGCGCCTAGGCCCGAGATCACCGGTATCGCACCATGGGGGCTGTTCCCACGCCGACGACCCAAAAAACCCTAAATACGTGCGCACATCGGCAAGCAACGAAACATCGTCAGCCGCGACATTGTGCACCACACCGCCAGCTATTGCTACGGCCGGGCCGCCCAGTTCGCCTTTAGTGACGTCTTCACCCAGCGACGCCTTCACCACCGGCGGACCGGCTGTAAAAATAGCGGCGTCGGCGGTCATAACTGACCAGTCGCACAACGGCGCAGTGATAGCGCCGTGACCAGCCGATGAACCCATCACCGCGCACACCATCGGCACGTAACCCGAGAGCCGCCCCTGAGCTTGGAGATCACCCGGGCCTCCCGCGGAGGGGTCCCCTGGTCTCGGCGGCCGATGGCCGGCTCCCTCGAGCAACATCACTAACGGGATACGTTCACGGCGGGCGATATCGGCGATACGCCAGCGTTTACGTGAAGCAGCCGCACCGATCGAACCGCCCATAGTCGTGAAATCTTCAGCGCCAACCGCCACGGGGCGACCATCGATTTTTCCCACACCAGCGACCAGAGCATCAGCCGGAGCGGACCCACCTGCCAAAGTACCGATCTCGGTAAACGAGCCATCGTCAAGCAGCCCCGCAACCCGGCTGCGGGCATCTAGGCGCCCCGACGCAGCACGGGCAGCCAACTTGTCGGCGCCTCCCATAGCGAATGCTGTTGCTCGGCGTGCCTCTAAATCGTCAAGGGTTTCACCCCAATCATGGCTGTCGCCCATCGAAAGTGACCCTAGCAACTCCGTTATCTCACAAAGAACCCACAGCCGATCACGATTGCCGATGGCCTCGGAGTTCAACTCGAGGATTGAATCCCCGAACCCGAGCCCGAGCGACCCTCCGGGGTCGCTTGAGCGCAAAGAACAAGAGCCGGAGACAACGTTCTTCTCAGCGCGGTGTCGCGAACTCTATTCTGAGCAGCGCATTATGGCTGCCGACAGGCTTCGCTGCCGCAGGCAGCGGTCTGTGTCTAGGCGGCTGAACCGGCAAGCGTTCGTCTCCAACGTCCACCAGCCACCGATCACCATCATTGTGCAGGCGCGTATCGACAGAATCTGATGTCGCAAAGGTCCCAGCCCAGGCTGCGGCTCGGGCAAGAGGCACCTCCACAACCGCCGCATGCTTTGAAGCCAACAACCGCGCCCCCAAAGCGGCTGCTGCCAAACCCGTGATCGGATCAGCTACTGCGTCAGCGACAAAGCCGGGAGGGTCGCCGGGCAACCAAAGACCTCCCGCTACTGCCGTGTCGTCACCAAAACCAACGCGTAGACCCGCAGTACCGGTCCGGCCATATGCACTGATCGACAACCAAGCAACACCCGTATCAGCCAGTGCGCAGGGATCGACCCCCAGTTGATCCATCACCCGAGGTCGAGAGCCCTCCAAAACGAGGTCGGCAGTGGCCAGCAAACGGCGTAGAAACGCTTGGTCGTCGGCGTTCGTGAAGTCGATTTCGACGCATTCTTTGGCGTGGTTGAGCAGATCAAAGAACTCAGGGGTCCCTCTGCGAGCCCCGTCGGGACGGCCCGTGCCTTCCACTTTCACAACCCGAGCACCAGCCTCGGCGAGCAGCCCGCCTACCAACGGACCGGCCCACAAAGATGTGAGGTCCACAACCAAAGGCCGCTCAACCACCCGGCGCGGGCCACCACGATGAAGTTCCCGACTAGGTGATGAGGCAGGGATCGGATAACTAGACGGAACCGCTATCGGGATCCCTAGCAGCGTCGCCTTATCAGCAATCTCAGCGCTGGGAAGCTGACCGATACCAGCGGCAATCATAGGCCAGTCAGCGGCGCTCAACGATTGGCCCACAAGAGCGGGAAGCGACTCAACATCTTCGGGCCGGGGAAGGTTGAGAACGATCCAGCCGTCAGCTGCTTGCACGAAAAGAGCCGACCCTCCCACCGACGTATCGCCGTTGCGGCTCATACCGGTGAGCGCGGCACGTTCGCCCATCAAGGCGGGTCCGTCGACAACCACGGTTTGGCCCCATCGGGCGGTCTGTTGTGCCAGATCGTCAGCTGCCGCGACCAGAGCTTCAGCCACCCGAGCTGGAGCGGCCGACGGCGGACCGTCCCGCTGGCCCGTCAACCACATGGCACCACTTGACGCCCACGCCACGAGATCGCACTCCCGTCGCCTCATGACGCTCGACGATAGCCACTCTGGTTGGCCAAAACCGCGGCAAACACCAGGGCTGCTTTGGTCTCAGCCGGGCTTCGCGGCACAATGGAGCACCAACCAACGCCCAGGAGTAACAGACGATGGTCGAACTAAAGCCCGGTGCCCGCTTCCAGAGCACGGTTTGCACCACGCAAGTAATCGTGGTGAAAGGCGACGGCGACGCCGAGTTGGCCTGTGGTGGCGCCGCCATGGTTGCAGCGGGAGCCAACGAAATCACCGGCGAGCCTGCACCGAATGCAGCCGAAGGCACCCTGCTCGGTAAGCGCTACAGCAACTCAGAAGGCACCGTTGAATTGCTAGCCACCAAAGGCGGAGCAGGCTCCATGGCCATTGATGGGGCCGCTTTGAGCGTCGCTGAGGCGAAAACCCTGCCTGCCTCAGACTGATTCGGCCGGGCCCCACCATGAACCTGATGATGCTGCTTGAGATGGCGGCGGAAGGACTCGGTGATCGGGTCGCAGTCGGCTCGTTAGAAAACGGGATCACGTACCGGCAGCTGTATGAGCAGGCTGCGATGGCGGCAGCCCAATTCCGGGCAACCGACGGTGACACGGTTGTGTTGTGCGACGAGTCGAGTCCGGCAGTGCCGATTTCTCTGTTCGGCGCGGCATGGGCAGGCATGCCTTATGCGCCTCTCAACTATCGGCTGCCCGACGACGACCTTTACTCGTTGGCTCAGCGCAGCGCCCCCGGGGTGGCAATCACAGATGAGGCCGGGTCTGTCCGACTATCGGGGGTGGAACGTCTTCAAACGCTGACTCGTCAGCAGTTTCTCGAAGATCCTGCCAACGGAGCAGCGCCGTGCGCGGCACCCGACTGGTCGATGGACCCTGAAGATATTGCAGTGCTTCTCTTCACGAGTGGCACAACCGGTGCTCCGAAATCCGCTGTGTTGCGCCACAAGCACCTGGTCTCCTACATCTTGGGTTCGGTTGAGTTCATGGGTGCAGGCGCTGATGAAGCAACCATCGTTAGCGTGCCTCCCTACCATGTGGCGGGCGTTTCCGCCATGCTCTCGTCGGTGTATGCCGGACGCCGAATCGTGCAACTCCCGAAGTTCGATCCTGATGATTGGATCGACACTGTGGAACGCGAGGGTGCTACCCACGCCATGGTCGTGCCCACCATGTTGGCCCGAATCGTCGAAGCCCTCGACGCCCGTGGCGGCGAACCCCTGCTAGGGGTCCGAACCCTGTCGTATGGTGGAGGCAGAATGGCGCTACCGGTGATTACCCGAGCATTGGAGTTGTTTCCAATCACCTCATTCGTCAATGCCTACGGCCTCACTGAAACTAGTTCCACCATCGCCCTATTGGGCCCCGACGACCATCGGGTGGCCCAGTACAGCGAGGATCCCACCGAGCAACGACGCCTCGGCTCGGTCGGGCGCGCACTCCCCGGTGTGGAACTCTCAATCCGCGATGACGTTGGTGCGGAACTACCTGCTGGCGAACCCGGTGAAATCTTTGTACGCGGTGAACAGGTGTCAGGCGAATATCTCGAAGCAGGTTCGCTGCTCGTCGACGGCTGGTTCCCCACCCGCGACGGAGGCTTCATAGACAAAGCTGGCTACCTCTTCGTCCAGGGTCGCAACGACGACGTCATTATCCGCGGCGGAGAGAATATGTCGCCAGGAGAAATCGAAGATGTGCTGCTGACCCACCCCGGTGTCAAGGACGCAGCCGCAATCGGCGTGCCCGACCAACAATGGGGTGAAAAGGTGGTGGCCATCATCGTTCTTCACGACCAAGCAACCACCTCACCCGCCGAGGGCACGACTGGCCGCGTGATTAACGATGGCACCGTCAGTGAAAGCGAGATCCAAGATCTGGTGCGCGAGCGCCTGCGATCGAGTCGGGTTCCCGAGCATGTGGTAGTGGTCGACGAACTCCCCTACAGCGACACCGGAAAACTCTTGCGCAGGGTGTTGCGCGAGCATCACGGGTATCTCGGCGAGCCGGACTGCTGAGGTATTGATGGACGCCGCTGAATGGTCGTGGGAGCAAGCCCAGGCCGCGGTGGCGTCACCAGGCATCGACCGCATGATCGGTGCCGCCGTTGACATACCGGTCGTAGCGGTCGAACTCGGCGACCATCACGGAGCCGAAATCGCAAACCGTCTGGCTCGGCTTCCAGTCGTTGCTATCGGAGTGGGTAGTTCCGCTGACTTCGCGTGGGACATCCGCACAACAGATCCACATTCGATCATCTCGGGGGTCCTCGCTGCGCCTACGGCCGCTGTGACCACCGCACAAATTCTCCGAGAGGGCGATAGTCGAACCGTCGGCGAAGGGTTGCTGGTCGAATCACTCGCTTACGCAACCCTGCAGTCAGGGTCCGAGTTCGCTTCCTGGCTCGCGGCGCAAGGGCGTCGGGTGCGCAACGATGACAGCCCACGGATACGGACTCGTGAACACGCTGACCGGGTGGATGTGATCCTTGACCGGCCGCGGCTACGCAACCTCATCGACGCACGAATGCGCGACGAACTGATCGATACTTTCGCCGCGCTCGCCTACGGACCGACCCGCCCAATCCGCCTGATGGGAGAGGGACCCGCGTTCTGTGCGGGTGGCGACCCCGCCGAGTTCGGCACCGTCGCCGACCCGGC
This sequence comes from Candidatus Aldehydirespiratoraceae bacterium, assembly GCA_965249055.1. Classification (GTDB taxonomy): domain Bacteria; phylum Actinomycetota; class Acidimicrobiia; order Acidimicrobiales; family Aldehydirespiratoraceae; genus VXYK01. Next base: position 3,407,703 of record CBDFKX010000002.1, read on the forward strand.
GACCGCGCACATGCTGCGCTCCAGCGCCAACATCGCGGCACATCTACACCGAGTCGCCGACCGTGTCACAGCTCAAGTGCATGGACCGTGTGTTGGTGCGGGCGTGGAGATGATGGCTTTCTGCCGCCGGGTTGTGGCACACCCCGACACCTGGTTCCGGCTACCCGAGACCCGTATGGGCCTGATGCCCGGGGTGGGCGGAACCGTCAGTATTCCGGCCCGGATCGGACGGCACCGCACCCTCACTTGGCTGCTTCAAGACAGCACGATCAACGCAAATACCGCGCTCAAATGGGGTCTGATCGATTCGATCCAAGAGTCCGATGAGGACTCTGCCATCAGCTAGCGGGTATCAGCGGGTTAGCGACCACTAGCGACGGCTGAAGCTCTCGCCGAGGCTGGAGCCTTCGAAGCCACTCGGGGCCATCCCCGATGTTGCGTAGAGGTAGAGCGCTGCTTGGAACACTGCGTTCAACGCGGTCATCACTACAACCACGACCGCGATCCAGACTACCCCGATCACGATGCCCACCAAGAGGCCGACACCACCGAGCGAACCCAACACGAATATCAACAAAACCGCTGGTAGCAGGGCCACAAAACCGAGGATCCCGAATCCGACACGGGCTGCCAGGTTCTCACCCCAGGTTGATTTCAGCAACGAACCCGAGGTCTTCAACCCGTCCCAAGCTCCTTTGTCGTCAATCACGATCGCTGGGACAACCAAGAACGTCGCAACCTCCCAAGCCATGCCGATCATGCTGATCACGATTCGACCGAGCCAACCCGCTCTGTCGCGCAACGCACGCAGAATCATCCCGACTGTGGCGGTCATGATCGCCCAAGGCACCAAACCTCCGATCCGGCTGAACGCTTTGCGGATCGCCGAACCAACCGTCGGGTCGCCGCCTGTGAGCCGTTCATGGGCCCCCGCGACCAGAGCGCCGTTGAAGAACACGCTGATCACGCTCAAACCCAAGGTCGCGACGACCGCTATCAACACCATCGCCGGGTTCGCTGAAGCTTCTTCAGCGCCTCCCGATTCGGTGCTTGCCGTTGCGAACGCAACGAATACGAGCGGAATCAACAACGCTGCGGAGACGAGAAACGACAACACCGGTATCGCCAACAACTCGCGGTCCTTCTTAAGCACCCCCCACGAGAGTTTTGCCAGTTCAAACGTGTTGCGAATCCTGCCCATAGCCGCTCCTTCTGCTCGGTCTGTTTCAGTCGGTCAAGTCTACCCCCAGCATAACCACGCCGACTGACACTGGACTCCTGCCTTGTTACTCAGCGGGGCTCACGGGGCAGGCCGAGAACCCGTTCACCGATCACGTTGCGTTGAATTTGATTGGAGCCGCCATAAATGGTGTGCGCACGGCTGTACAGAAAGGTGCGCTGCTCACGGTCGATCTCATAATCGGGAAGCTCATAATCGCCGAAACTCGGATGACCGTTGTGCGCGTCGGACGACCCGACCATGGCACTTGCCCCACGGACCAGCATCGCCAACTCGCCCATACGACGATGCCACGACGCCCAATACAGCTTGCCGATCGACATTTCGGGGCCCGGCACCCCGCTGCTCGTCATGGCGGTGAGCATGCGCAACTGGTTGAAACGCAGAATCTCCAACTCGACGAAGCTGCGGGCCAGTTCCTGACGCACAACCGGATCAGCCAACCGTCCATTGTCTTTAGCCAGAGCAACAAGATCATCGAACTCTTGGCGGTAACTTACTTGCTGCCCAAGCGTTGAGGCACCTCGCTCGAAGCCCAAAGTCCCCATCGCTACTTTCCAGCCGTTGCCGGCACCGCCCACAACCAAAGACTCCTCGGTGTGGGCGTCAGAGAAGAACGTTTCGTTGAACTCCGAACCGCCGGTGATCTGCACAATCGGACGAATCTCAATACCGGGCTGGTCCATCGGCACCAACAGGTAACTCAGCCCCGCATGACGTTGCGAACCCGCTCCAGTGCGGGCCACCATAAATATCCATTGGGCATACTGCGCCAGCGAAGTCCAGACTTTCTGACCGTTGATGATCCAACGCCCGTCAACAAGCTCAGCCCGGGTCTTGACATTGGCCAAATCAGAACCCGCATCCGGCTCCGAATATCCCTGGCACCAGTAATCCTCAGCCGTGAGGATGCGGGGTACGAAACGGCGCTGCTGAGACTCGCTGCCGAACGCCATCAACGTCGGACCCAACAAAGTCAGGCCCATGTTGGGTAAACGCCCCGGCGCGCGCGACTCGACATAAGCCCGATGAAAAACCACCTGCTCAGCCAGCGAACAGCCCCGTCCGCCGATCCAAGCGGGGAAGTCGATCCCCAGCCAACCACCAGATGCCAACTCCTTCTCCCAAGACCACTGAACCTCAACGGGTACATCCTCTTGGCCGGTCCAGCCCCGGCCCCGGTATGCAGCGAACTCGCCAACGCAGCGCTCTTCAATCCAAGTGCGGACCTCGTCAGCGAAAGCGTCGAGCACGGGGTCGTTCCAAGCATCCATGACCCGCGAGCGTAACCATGCCCTGCGCCTTCCCCGAATTCGGGTCCCGCTCCGAGCCGATGCGTCTTATCCTGTGGAGGCCGATTGTTAGGAGATCAGATGGGCGAATACGAGCGCATCAGGGTGACGTGGCCGGATCATCTCGGGATCGCCCGTGGAAAATACTTGCCAGCCGATATCGCAAGTCGCGGTACCGGTCACTGCGCATCGGTGTTCGGCTTGGGTTATGACCGAAGCGTGAGTCCCGCGCCCGGGTCCTACATGCTTGAAGGGCTCAAAGACGTGCAAAGCAACTTCGATCCCCAAACCCTGAAACCCGGTTGGGAAGACGATCGCACCGCAGTCGCCGTCGGACATCTCGAGTTCGAAGGTGAGCCCTACCCGTACGCGGCACGCCACGCCCTGCAAAAGGCAATCGCGGATTGGCAGGATCTGGGGTATGCGCCCCGAATCGGGTTCGAACTTGAGGCATATGTGCTCGAACCCGACAACACCGGAGGTTGGCGACTGCAGCCGGCGCCACGGTCTTACGTCTACGGCACAGGAGCAACCGCAGACCCGACCGGAATCATTGACGAGATCATGTGGGTATCCGCCGCATCCGGATTGAAACTTGAATCGGTCAACGCCGAGTTCGACGAGTCCCAATTCGAATTGACGCTGCAACACGATGAGGCCCTCGCCGCAGCCGACGACGCCTTCCTGTTTCGTGTCATGGCCCGAGAGATCGCCCTCAAGCGGGGCCAAGACCTCACCTTCATGGGCAAGCCCTTCAACAACATGAGCGGCTCGGGCCTACACGTGAATTTTTCTCTCAACGGTCCCGACGGTCACAACGCTTTCATCGACGTCAACGCCTCGGACGGGTTGTCAGCTGTGGCGCGAAGTCCGCTGGCCGGGTTGTGTGCGCACCACAAAGCCATGACTGCGTTGTGCGTGCCGACGGTCAACGCCTACCGACGCCTTCGACCAGGAGAGTTCGCCGGATACTGGGCAAACTGGGGTTACGAGCATCGTTTCGCGGCCAACAGAGTCCCCGATGCCCGCGGGGCTGCCACCAGGATCGAGAGTCCCCTCGCCGACGGAAGCGCCAACATTCACCTTGCCGCGGCCACAGTTCTGCAAGCGGCGCGGCTCGGAGTAACCGAGGAACTGGCGTGCCCCGAGCCGCTGACCACCGACGGTTTCGAGGAGATCAACACCGATGTATCCAGCGCTGACAATCTCGGCGATGCGCTCGCCGACCTCTCCGCTGATTCCGCTCTCATTGCGGCGGTCGGAGCGGACTTGTGTGCCAACTTCCTATTCAACAAAGGTAACGAATGGGACCGCTACATCGCCGCGGGCGGGAGCCCAGAACCCTCAGACCAGGTATCTGAGTGGGAAATCTCCCAATACCTGAACTACCACTAGCGGCTACGAAGCTCGGGTGACAACTCACCGTCAACGACCACAGCTTCGCCGTCCAACGTGACGGTGCATGATCTCATTGGCAGGTCGAAATGCCCGCGGCAGAACCTGCCTGCCACTTCGTTGGTGCCGGTCGAGTGGAGGAAGTTGCCGGCGAAGGCCCGCAGTTCGGTGCCGTTGAAATCGGTTTTGTCCCACATCGCCATCGCATCCCAACGCGCTGCCTCGTTCATGCCCCAGCCGACATGGCTGACCGCATACGCTTCGGGTTCGTCAAACGACGACAAATACGACCGGAACAACTCAGCGTCCACACCTGAACCCTCAATCTCAGTGACGTAGTCGTCGCGGACGGTCAATTCGATCGGGTCGCGCAGATACTGTTTGAACGTCAGATTCACGTCGCCGGGAGCCAAAACGATTGTGCCGTCAACACTGTGGGCTGCCGGGAAACACAAAACGAGCCCGCCGGGCCAATGAGCGATCGAACCCTCCTCGGTGCACCAACCAAACGAACCCGCGACAAACGCCCTGGCGAGCCGCACCGTCAAATCAGTGCCCACCGCCGACGTGACCCTCATCACCTCGGCAGCTTTCAGACGTTCCACGCCGGTATTGACACGCTGAGCCAGTGTCGGATCGTGCGGCCATCGTTCAACGTTTTCTGGGTGCTCATTAGAAATCATCAACACCCGAACGCCACCCGCAAGAATCTCAGCCAGTTCTGCTGCGTGCAGTAAACCCTCGACCGTGCAATCGGCGACGAAATCAGCGGCGCTCAACGCGGCGATAGCCGACCGGTTGTTCTGCAACGCCTGTGACGCCCCTGTGGAGCGGATCGGCACCGGACCCGGGTTGGGCGGTGTGGTCAGCACCACGTCGATCACGGCTGCACCGAGTGTTTCGAGTGCTAGACGGGCAGTCGAGGCCACCACCGGGTTGCTTGTGGTCTCGGTCAAAACCACCGCCACATCGCCTCGTTTCACTTCACAAGCGTTGAACTGTTGGGCGTAGCGCTCAACCCAACGCCATTGCGTATTCACGTTGCCGCCTCGGGGTACAGACCGCTACGACCGAGACGCTCCAGGCATACCTCCACACTCCAGGGCAGCATCGCCGCACCACAGCGGGAGTCACGGTAGTACTGCTCCAGCCGAGACGGCCGCAACATCGAGCGACCGCCACAGATGCGGATAGCGGTTGAGGCCAGAACTGGGGCTCCTTCCATCGTCGACACCACCGAACTCCAAGCCCGTCGAACAGCATCCGCTGAAGGATCCACAGCAACCTCGCCCAGCACCCTGTAGCACAACGACTGAGCCTCGTCGTACTTCAGATTCATCGCGGCCCAGCCCTGCTGCTTCAGTGGATGGTCACGGCGTTCGGTCGGGCCGTCTGCTCCGATCAGATATTCAGCAGTTGCATCGAGAATCGCTCGCATCAAACCGAGGTAAGCAAACGACAACGTCATGTAGAAGTACGGCCATCGAAGCGCCGCCTGGTCGAACATTCCCGGGGGCATCCACTCGTGTTCGAGGGGGACGAACACCTCAGTCAAGACCAAGGTTCGAGAATCGGTCGCCCTCATACCAAGCGAATCCCAGTCGCCCTCAAGCGTAACCCCATGAGCATCAGCGGGAACTCCAAGAAGCCGCGCCCTGGAATCACCCTCAACCGTGCACACAACATTGTGAATGTCCGCCGCGCCACTCAACGACGCAAATATCTTTCGACCGGTCACCCGGTATCCCCCATCGACAGGAACCGCCCGGGTGGCAAACCCTTCGGTCGCACCCACCGAGATTCCCTCTGAAAACGGCTGACTGTGAATCATGCCGTCTTCCACAATGCCCCGACGCAGTTTCGCCCGGCGTTTCTGCAGCGCCGACCGCTCAGCGGCGGTGAGGTCCATGTCGTCGCCGATCTGCCCGACCAACAGTGTGGTGGCAACATGCATATTGAAAGTCAGCGCGGTAGCTGCGCAATGACGTCCCAGCTCCTCCGCAGCCAGTGCATACCCCACAAAGTCACCCCCCAACCCGCCTTCCGAGGTTGGGATACAAATGCCAAGCAGGCCCGCGGCTTTGAGATCAGCCCAGTTCTCGGTCGGAAAAAGCGCTTTACGGTCGTATTCAACTGCGCGTGCCGCAAAGGTAGGGCCCAACTCGGCGATCATCTCCACAAGTTCGGCGCGCGCCGCGGTATGGATGCCGGTGTTGCGGGTTCGTGGCCCTGCAATCATGGCCGCACAGTACCGGCGTCAACGAGAAAACGCCGAACAGCAGCATTGAAAGCCTCGGGAGCCTCGCACGGACTGAGATGGCCAACCCCGTCGATCACCACCAGCTCAGCACTAGAAATATGGTCGGCCAGGAACCTGCTGTAAGCCGGCGGGGTTTCCTCATCGAGTTCGCCGACGATCACCAGAGTAGGCGCCGTGATCTCGCCGAGACGGCCGCTCACATCATGGGTGGAAAGGCATTCGCATGCTGCTCGCAAACCGGCCGACGTGATCCGCGAAAACGACGCGACAGCCGCCGCCAACGGGTCGCCGCCGAACTCTGGACCCGCTACCGAACACAGAACCTCCTGCGCGAAATCTGCCGGTGTCAACCCTGCCTCCAGGGGGGCGAGGCGAGCTTCGAGCCACTCGTCGGGATCGGTGCCGTCAGCGCCGAACGCCGCGCTGGTATCGGCCAAGATCAAACTCGCAACCCGATCAGGATGGCCGAGCGTGAAATGCAAAGCCTGTTGACCACCGAACGACAACCCACAGACATGTGCCCGCTCCACTTCGAGCACATCAAGCAAACTCGCCGCAGCATCGGCAATCGCGCCGAAGGTCAACGACTCGACCGGTGATGACATTCCATAACCCGGCATGTCCCAAGCGACACAACGCCACCGGTCCGACAGATCGCGCAACTGCGAATCCCAACTGGTACGGGTCAGTCCCAACCCATGGAGGAACAGCAGCACCTCACCTTGGCCCGCTTCGCGCCAAGCCACCGGTACACGGTTTACATCAATCACCGGCATCGGCCTCGCACAGTACCGCCCCCACAGCGCTCTGACAGCTAACCGATTGAGAACTCAATCTTCATACGGTGATCGTAGACCTCTCCTGGATCAAGGCGGGCTGATGGGAAATGCGGCTGGTTCGGTGAATCCGGGAAGTGCTGCGTCTCAAAGCAGTAGCCCGCGAACCGGCAGTATTCGGCGTTGCCTTTGCCGACATCGGCTTCGCTGAGACCGCCAGCGGTGTAGAAATGCACGCCCGGCGCGGTCGTCGACACGTCGAGCCGCCGACCCGAGAACTCGTCGACTGCGGTTGCGGCGTGGCGCATCGTTTCGGGTTCGCCGCGCACCACCCAGTTGCGGTCAAGACCATATTCAGCGCCTTCACGACCAGCGGTTTGATCGAGTGCTTGGATCGCGTCACCGACGCTACGACGCACACGGAAATCGTAAGGGGTGCCTGCAACCGGACTGACTTCACCTGTAGCGATGAGTTCGACATCTGCCGGGGTATAGAAGTCCGCCGCTATCTGAACGTGCTGGTCGAGCACATGGCCCGTATTGTGACCCGCCAAATTCCAATAAGCGTGGTTCACCAGATTGACCAAGGTGGGCGCGGTCGTTTCGGCGGTCATGGCGATGCCCAACGAGTCTGGCCCGAGCGTGTACTCAACGCTGGCCGTGACTTCACCGGGATAGCCCTGGTCGCCGTCCGGCGAAACCATCGAAAATCGGACTGCGTTGTTGGTTTCGTCGACTTCGATGCGCCAAACGTGCTTGTCGAATCCGACCGGGCCGCCGTGAAGATGGTTCGGACCGTTGTTCAAACCAACCTGATAGCGCTGACCGTCGAGCGTGAACCGGCCACCTTTGATCCGGTTCGCGAAACGGCCACAGGTCGCCCCAAAATATGTGTTGCCAGCTTCGAGGGCATCGATGTTGCCGTTGGCCAGCACGACATCAGCGAGATCCCCGTTGCGGTCCGGCACCCAGAGTTCCAATAGTCGCGCCCCGTAGTCGCAGAACACGGCCTTCAACGCCCCGCAGCTGAGCGTCACCGTGTGGGTCTCACCGCCGGTGGCGTTTCCGTAATATTCAATTTCGATGGGCATCGTCCCTCCGCTGCCGGTGCTGTCGTCGACGGGTCTACGCTTCTGGGGTGCTTACTAGGATTGCACGTTGGGTGGCTGTGGAGTTCGCCGACACTACGGCTTACCGCACGCAGCAGGGTTGGGGGATCACCTATGCGGAACTCGATCAGGCTGCCGATGAAGCCGCTGCCGGACTCGCAGCACGAGACATCGGCGACGAAGACGCAGTGGCCCTCGTGCTTGAATCCACGATCGACTATGTGGTTCTGTTCCTAGCTCTCGCCCGCTTAGGTGCAGTCACCTCCGGCATCAACCCGAAGCTGACCGCCCGGGAGATCAACGCGTGCCTTGAAGTCCTCAACGCAAAGCTGGCCATTGTCGGCAACGAACTGTCAGGCACTGTCGACGCCAAGCGTTTCACCTGCGAAAATCTCACTCCCGGCACCAGCGCCGAAACCGTGGCAGCCGAGTTCAGGATCGCCGAAGCTCACCCCGTTGCGCCTCTAACCGAAGATCTGGACCGAGCTGTGTGCGTGTGCTTCACCAGCGGTTCCACAGGCCTACCGAAAGGTGCCTGGTACGCCAACCGCCAACTGGAACAGATCGTCGAACTCGATACCGGGGGTGCCTGGGGCGGTGGCGGGCACGGCATCAGCTCCACCCAATTCGCACACGTCGGTTTCATGACCAAACTGCCGTGGCTGTTGGCCAGCGGCAGAACCACCCATCTGCTGGAACGCTGGTCGGCCGGACCCGTGCTGGGCCTCATCGCCGAACACCGCATGCCGGCAGTGACCGGCGTCGCACCTCAGATAGCGCTCATGCTGGCACACCCATCGATCAACGAACTCGATTTCTCCGCGGTGCAAGCCATCGTTGTCGGCGGCGCCGCCTCTCCACCGGCACTGGTGCGCGATGCCCGAAAAAGATTCGACGCGCCCTATTCGATCCGCTACTCGTCGACTGAAAGCGGCGGGATCGCACTTGGCACCGACCTCGACGCCGACGACGAAGAAGCGCTCAACACCATCGGGCGACCCCGCCCCGGCGTCGAGGCGGCCCTACGCAACAAAGCCGGAGAACCCGTCAGCCGCGGGGAGACCGGCGAACTGTGGTTGCGCTCAGCTTGCATAATGTCGGGCTACTGGAACGACCCCGAAGCGACCGCAGAGGCCCTAGTCGATGGCTGGCTTCGGACCGGGGATCTGGCTCGTGTGGATTCCGCTGGTTGTTACCGGCTTGCTGGACGGGTCAAGGAGATGTTCATTCGCGGCGGATACAACGTCTATCCGATGGAAGTGGAGTCGGTCCTCGGCAACCACCCGGCCATCGCCGAGATCGCGGTGGTTGGTAGGCCCGACGAGGTGATGGGGGAAATCGGCGTGGCAGTGGTCGTGGTGTCCGACTCCCATGCGCCGCCCACCCTGGAGGACTTGCGCGACTTTGGTGCTGTTGAACTCGCGTCCTACAAACTCCCCGAAGACATCCGGGTCATCGCTCAACTGCCTCGAAACGCCAGTGACAAAGTCGACCGCCGAGCACTCAGCGAATTCGATCGAAGGACTCGCGACATCAGCAACTGACGCCACTTGGCGACTCTGGGAGCACCGCCGGGGGTTATCGGCGCGGACGATAGGAACGCTGTTGTTCTCGTTGGCGCTGTAGTGCCAACTCGGCAACGAGAGCGACATAACGCTCAACCCGCTTGGCATCCAGCGTGCCGTCGGTTACCGCAGCAGAAATAGCGCAACCGGGCTCAGACCCGTGAACACAGTCATGGAACCGACAGCCACCGGACAACTCCTCAAGATCGCCGAAAACGAGATCTAGAGCGTGCTCGGCCTCCCAGAGTCCCACAGAACGGATACCAGGGGTGTCGAGCACAAGACCAGCTTCCCCGGGCAGCAATACAAGTTCTCGTGCGGTCGTGGTGTGCCGACCCTTGGCATCAACGTTGCGCACAGAACCAACCTCAAGGCGTTCTTCTCCTGCCAAGGCATTCACCAGCGCCGACTTTCCAACGCCGCTGGCACCAATCAGCGCCAACGTGCGCCCCGCGCCAACGTGACCCATGAGTTCGTTGAGTCCGGTTCCGTCGACGATGCTGGTTGTTACAACTGGGATATCGCGGCATACAGAACGAACGATCTGCTCGCATTCGTCACCGGCCGCTGCGGTGTCAGCCTTGCTCAAAATCACCAGCGGTGCTGCGCCACTGTTGATGGCAACAACCAGCAATCGTTCAAGACGACCAGGAGGAAGTGAACGATCAAGTCCATGAACCACACCCACCAACTCAACGTTGGTGGCCAAAATCTGTTCAAGGTCACGTTGCGCGGGATCTCGTCGGCTCACACTCGTCGAACGTTCGAGAATTGCGCTGATCACCGCGCCGAGTCCCTCCGGCTCTTCGATCTCCACCCAATCGCCGGTTACAGGTGCGGTTTCATCTTGAGCACGAATCGAATCTGAGAGAACTCGGACGATTCCCGCTTCAGTCACCACATCACACTCGCCGCGATCTACACGGACCACGCGCCCCAAGGTTGCGGTGCCGCTTCCCACGCCTGCGGACGCTCGCGCAGAGAGCCCCCAGGGGCCGAGTTCGTTCGTCAAGGTTCAGGTATTCTCGCCGCGACGAGCGTCAACATCCACAACAACGCGAAACTCTTGGCAGCATCTGAAAATAAGCGACCCGATTTGGGAACTATTCGACGACTTCGGGAGTTAGAACTAAAGCATGCACGCCGACGGAGGACTCCTGTGAACACCTCGCAGCACGACGACGACAAGACCGACGACAATTCGACCGCGGTCGACCCAACAAACGACAGCAGCCCCAAAGCCCCACAGAGCAGCGCATCCGGTCAACTCTGGTGGCAGGGAGCGCTGGCAGGTGCCGCCGCCGGTGGAGTCGCTCTGATGTTCGGGCAACTCGTCGAGGCACTGAGCGACAACATCCCGGGACTCGTTCTGGGCATGGGCGAGTGGGTTCTCGACATCACGCCCGGGTGGGCTGCCGAGGAGAGCATCGAGAATCTCGGTTCATCTGGAAAAGCATCGCTGTTGCCTGGTATCACCATCGTTGCCTTGCTAGCGGCCGCCGCTCTGGGAAACGCCTCATTTCGTATCTCCCGCAGGATCGGGATCATGGGTTTCGCGGCCTTCGGGCTGTTGGGAGGCTTCACTACGGCACGAAATCCGAGTTCGCTGGCGTTGCAAAGTTGGTTCTGGTCGCTCGTGGCAGCCGGTCTGGGTATCGCCACTCTCCTCTTTTTGTTGGACCGCCTCAGAGGTCCCGTTAAAGATCGACAATCAGCGGGGCCTACCGCAGATCCCCTCAATCCCCCCGCGAGTCGCCGAGCGTTCTTGGGTTGGTCCGCTGGTGCCGGCGCGGTCGCGGTCGGCGGGTTTGCGCTCGCTCGAGGGATAACCCCCAAATCAGCGGCGGAAACCGCCCGCGAGAACATCACGTTCAGCGACATCACAACCACCACAACCACTCCCCCGACTACGACCGCCCCTGCCGCTGTCGAAGCATCCGTGACAACCGAGGCGATTACCGACATCGACGGGATCTCGTCCTATATCACCCCCAACGATTCGTTCTACCTGATCGATACAGCTCTCTCGCCTCCTCATCTCGCTCCCGAAGATTGGTCGCTTGAAATCAAAGGCATGGTCGACAACCCCTACACCCTTACCTGGGACGAGTTGTTTGCGATGCCCATGGAGGAACACGAAATAACTCTTTCGTGCGTGTCCAACCCGGTAGGCGGGCCGCTCGTTGGTAACGCCAGATGGCGCGGGGTTCCTCTCACCAGCTTGTTGGAGCGGGCGCAAGTGCAGCCCGGTGCCGACCAGTTCGTGGGCAAATCGATCGACGATTGGACTGCCGGATTCCCGACTGATCGCCTGCACGACGGGCGCACCGCTCTGTTGGCTGTGGGTATGAATGGGGAACCGCTACCGATCTCGCACGGTTTCCCAGCCAGGCTCATAGTCGCCGGCATCTACGGCTACGTTTCGGCTGTCAAATGGGTCACCGAAATTGAACTGACTCGCTGGGATGATTTCGACGGATATTGGATCGACAAGGGTTGGGCGAAGCTCGGTCCCATGAAAACAATGTCTCGTATTGATGTTCCCCGCCATGGTTCCTCCGTTCAAGAGGGCGAAACTATCTTGGCGGGTGTGGCATGGTCACCGCCCCGAGGCATCCATGCGGTTGAGGTTTCTGTCGATGACGGCCCTTGGTGGCAATGCGATCTGGCGGTGCCCGGCAACGACGAAAACTGGGTTCAATGGCGCACCACCTGGAACGCAACGTCAGGACGGCACAAGATTAAAGTTCGGGCCGTCGACGGTGAGGATGAAATCCAGCCCCTAGGACCAAAGTCTGTCGCCCCGGATGGCGCCGAGGGTTGGCATCAGGTGACCGTCTCGGTCATATAGTGTGCGGGCGCACGGGTCCCTATTACTGGGGCAACTCACTGGGGAGTGTCGATGACCAACGAATCTGTCGAACAGGTCAAGCAGAAGGTCGAGGTTCTCGATTGGGCCAACTACGGGCGTGGCGCCCGGGAACTGGCGGTCACAGTCGCTGAAGACGGCTACCGGCCCGAGATGATTCTGGCTATCGCCCGCGGCGGTCTCTTTGTCGCCAGTTCGTTGGGATATGCCCTTTCGATCAAAAACCTCTATGTCATGAACTGCGAGTACTACACAGGTGTTGACGAACGCTTGCCGGTCCCGGTGGTGCTTCCTCCCTACGTGGATCTCGTCGACATGGAAGAAGTCAAGGTGCTCATCGCCGACGATGTAGCCGACACTGGCCACACGCTGAAGCTCGTCTACGATTTCTGCAAAGAACGAGTCGCTGAGGTGCGAGCCGCTGTGCTGTATGAAAAGTCGCACTCATTGGTCAAATGCGACTATGTCTGGAAGCGCACCGACCAATGGATCAACTTTCCTTGGTCGACCGAAAAACCTGTGGTAAGCCCCGAAGACGCTCGCCACCGGGTCCTCGACGCCTGAGTCTTTGGTCAGCTACTCGGGCTCGCTTGGCGTGGCTTTGGCGCGGCTCGGAGAGACGCGGGGGCCTTCGTTGGGTTGTTTGGGGTAGACGGGTGGCCAAGGGGCATCGACTAGTCCTGAAGCCCAATCCTTTTTGTGCCACCCCAGCAATGTGTCCAACGACTGAAGCTGATCGTCGATGGTCGCCCAAGGATCGCCTCTTTGCTCGACAAGAGCAGGAACCGTGGCGATGGTCAAGCTCTCTGGATCGACGGTGGATACCTCGTCCCAGGTAATCGGCGTGGATACCTGCGCTCCGACCCGGGGCCGAACCTGGTAGGCCCCAAAGATCGTCTTATGGGGAGCGTTTTGGTTGAAATCAAAAAAGACCCGCTCCCCTCTTTGTTCCTTCCACCACTCGCAAGTGATCAGCTTTGGGCATCGCCGTTGCATTTCTCGGGCCAAGGCGACTGCCGCGTATCGTACGCCGTAGCCGTCCCAAAGGGATTGCAGGCGAATCCAGATGTGGAGGCCCTTACTGCCAGATGTCTTGGGGTAGGCAACGATGCCCAGTTCGTCGAGCACGGACTTCACTTCGAGGGCCGCTGCACGGACATCGTCAAAATCCGTGCCCGGCGAGGGGTCGAGGTCGATCCGCATCTCATCGGCGTAGGCGGGTTCGTCGACACGGGTGGGCCACACATGAAAACCCAAACAACCCATGTTGACTCCCCACACGATGTGCGCGAGATCAGCGGCAACCAGGGCATTGGAAGTAGTGCCGTTAGGTGTGCTCACGACGGTTGTTTGCAGCCAGTCCGGTGCTCCGGCGGGCACACGCTTCTGGAAGAACGACTTACCGCGAGCACCGTTCGGGTAACGCTCCATCATCAGCGGACGTCCTCCAATAGCCCGCATCACAGGATCTTTCAGTGCCAAGTAGTACTCAACGAGATCTAGTTTTGTCTCGCCCCGCTCGGGAAAGAACACTTTGTCTCCGCTGGTGACGCGAACCTCGACGCCGTCGATGTCGAGCACACTCGCGGCGCCGGCCATTGCGCTTCGCGGCTAGACGCCCGGTTTGAAGATCATCAGGTAGAGCGACAGCAAGAACAACACAGAAATGATCAAACTGCCGGTCTCGGCCTTCTTGGTGTTGGGTTCATCGCCGTCGACTATCGCCTTTTCAGCGGGAATCACCATGGCGTGCAGGACACCGTTCATCGCCAGCCAGGCAATGACGGAAACTACCAGCCACCCGTCGCTCAGTTGATATACCTCGTCGGACAATCCCGCCACACCGAAACCAAGCAGACCACCGACAATCAGCGAACTGCCGTAGATTCGCATTGAGCGTTTGGCGATCCCGGTGTACAGCGTTCTACGAACCGAGTACTCCCCGTTCGTGTCACGGGCCAGGAACGGGTAGACGAACGTAGGCGACAACGCCACAAAGATCGCCACGATGTGCAGGAACAGCAGGATGTTGTATCCAGTGCCACCAACTTGAGCAAGAATCATGGAACGAACTGTAACCAACTGTTCTTTGAGTTCTGCGGACCCTGAAGTACTTAGCCGATGGCAAATCTGCTCGATTTTTGGGCCGCTTGGCTAACTCGACCCTTGTAGACTCACGGAATGGCTGACTATCGCTCGAGCACATCTACCCAAGGACGCAACATGGCTGGGGCTCGAGCCCTGTGGCGCGCCACCGGTATGAAAGACGACGATTTCGACAAACCAATCATCGCCATTTCAAACTCCTTCACCCAGTTTGTTCCCGGTCATGTCCACCTGAAGGATCTGGGTCAACTCGTTGCACGCGAGATCGAAGAAGCTGGTGGCGTAGCGAAAGAATTCAACACGATCGCCGTCGACGATGGCATTGCCATGGGCCACGACGGCATGCTCTACAGCCTCCCAAGCCGGGATCTGATCGCCGACTCGATCGAGTACATGGTCAACGCACATTGCGCGGATGCCCTCGTCTGCATCAGTAACTGCGACAAGATCACCCCCGGGATGCTGATCGCCACCATGAGGCTCAACATTCCCACGGTTTTTGTTAGCGGCGGGCCGATGGAAGCTGGCAAGACCAAGCTCGGCGGGGTTAGCGTCAAGCTCGATCTGATCGACCCGATGATAAAGGCGGGAGATACCTCCGTATCAGACGAAGACCTGCTCGAAATGGAGCGCTCCGCCTGCCCCACCTGTGGTTCGTGCTCCGGCATGTTCACTGCCAACTCAATGAACTGCCTGACCGAGGCCCTGGGGCTCGCTCTGCCCGGCAACGGCACCGTCTTGGCCACCCACGCCGACCGCAAAGAACTCTTTTTGGAGGCGGGCCGCCGCATCGTCGACATCGCAAAGCGCCGCTACGACAAGGACGACGAGTCGGTGCTGCCCCGCTCGATCTGTTCAAAGACAGCCTTCGAGAACGCCATGACCCTCGACATTGCCATGGGTGGGTCAACCAACACCGTGCTGCATATTCTTGCGGCGGCTCAGGAAGGCGGCGTTGATTTCACGATGGCCGACATCGACAGGCTCAGCCGCCAGGCCCCCAACATCTGCAAAGTCGCGCCCAGCACCGACAAATACCATGTCGAAGATGTGCATCGGGCCGGTGGGATCATGGGGATTCTTGGCGAACTGGACCGCGGCGGGCTGATCGATACGAGCTTGCCGACGATCCATAGCGAGACCCTGGGCACGGCACTCAACCAGTGGGACGTGATGCGCAACCCGTCGGCCGAGGTCCTCGAGTTTTTCCGTGCGGGTCCTGCCGGGATACCCACACAGACGGCGTTCAGCCAAGCAGAGCGCTGGCCGACCCTCGACCTCGACCGCCAGGATGGCTGCATCCGCACCGTGGCCGAGCCCTACAGCCATGAGGGTGGGCTCGCGGTGCTATTCGGCAACATTGCCGAACGCGGCTGCATCGTGAAAACCGCCGGGGTTGACGAGTCGATCTTCAAGTTCAGCGGCCCGGCTGTAGTGTTCGAAAGCCAAGACTCCGCATGTGCCGGGATCCTCGATGAATCCGTAGTGAAGGCTGGCGATGTGGTGATCGTCAGATACGAAGGACCCAAGGGCGGACCCGGGATGCAGGAGATGCTCTACCCCACGTCCTACATAAAGAGCCGTGGTTTGGGCAAGGAGTGCGCACTTGTCACCGACGGCCGGTTCTCGGGCGGTACATCGGGGCTCTCAATCGGCCACGCTTCCCCTGAAGGCGCCGAAGGAGGCGCTATCGCCCTCATCGAGACGGGCGACATGATCGACATTGACATCCCCAACCGCACTGTAAACCTCAGAATCAGCGACTCCGAATTGGCAGCGCGACGCCGCGCTATGGAGGCCAAGGGTGCCGATGCATGGCGACCACTGGGGCGTCAACGCACAGTTTCGGCTGCTCTGCAGGCGTACGCCGCTATGACCACCTCGGCTGATCGGGGTGCGGTGCGTGATGTCAGCCAAATCTCCGGCTGAGCCAGCTACAAGCTTTTCTGGCGAGATGGCTGAACCATCACCGATCGTACGGGGGCCCGATGCGGTCCGTCGCAGTCTCATAGACGCGGCCAAGGCGCTTTCGAGCGTGCGTTCGCCGCGCCAGGTCTCGGGACGTGAACTAGCACAGTACGCGGGCGTGAACTACGGGTTGATTCACTACTACTTCGGAACCAAGGACAACGTCTTCGCTCAAGCAGTGATCGAAGCAACCGAAACGATGGCCAAACGCTGGGACGAAGGCGGCATCCTGCCCGTCAATACCAGCGAAGAGGCCACGAGCTATCGCACTTTCGCCAAACTCGAAGTCGACGGGTCTCGTTCACCGATCTCAGATCTCGTCGCACGTATCGTCGCCGGTCAAGCCCAAGTCAGCGGACGCTCTAAAACTGACGAAGAACTACTGGCCGAGGTCGCCATTGCCACAGCGTTGCAATTTGGCTGGGGCGCTTTCGAAGAGGAGATTGTTGCCGCGCTTGAAGAGTTCGGCGGTGAACTCCATGCGCTTCGCGCCCGTGTCGCGGAGTTGTCTACGCGGCTCAAAGCGGACTAGTCGGTGGCCCGTACCTTGTCGGACCCCGAGGCTTCGGGGCATACCGCGGTGCACAGCGAACGCCAGGTCATCGTCTTCCTCGCCTTCCTCAGCATCATCCTCACTTTCGGCATTGACTCGGTGCTACCAGCTTTTGACGAGATCAGAGAGCAGTTTGAACTAAAGCCCGGATCAGGCGAAGTCTCCCTAGTCATTACCTGGTATTTGCTGGGGATGGCGGCCGGCCAGTTGTTGTGGGGCCTGCTGTCGGACCGTTTCGGCAGACGTTCGATTCTGGTAGTGGGATTGGGGCTGTATGGATTGGGAGCGCTCGGAGCGGGTCTTGCCCCAAACATGACCGGGTTGTTGACGATGAGATTCGTGTGGGGACTGGGTGCAGCGTCTCCGAGCGCCACAAGGTTGGCGATCGCCCGCGATCTATATTCAGGGGACCAGATGGCCCGGGTTATTTCCATCGTGATGGCCGTCTTCTTGTTGGGTCCCGCAATCACACCCGCGGTCGGTGAGGGAATCTTGCTGATCGGCGACTGGCGCTTGGTTTGCTTCTCCGCTGCGCCGCTAGCAGCGCTCGCCGTGTTCTGGACCGTGCGGTTCGGCGAGACGTTACCGCGGTCAAGTCGTCGTCCCATTGATCTTGGTGCCACCGGCCGCGGCATACGCGCCGTGCTGCTGACACGAGTGACAATCGGTTACACGCTGGCATTGATGTTTACGTTCGGGGCGTTTTTTGTCTACCTGGGAAGCAGTGCTCCCATCATCGACGAGATCTACGGTCTCGACGAATACTTCGCACTCATTTTCGGGGGTTCCGCCCTGTTCTTCGCCGCCGCAGTTTGGACCAGCGAACGGTTCATCCGACGCTACGGCGCAGATGGCGTCTCGATGACGGCATTGCTTGGTCTACTGGTCATCTCTGCCGTATTCACCTTCTGGTCTGTAGCCAGCGAGGGTGTCCCGTCGTTTTGGGTTTGGTACGCGGCCACCGGTTTGCTCGGCGCTTTCACCACGATCTTCACTCCGACTACGAGCGCGATTGCGATGGAACCGATGCAGCGAATCGCTGGCGCAGCCTCGGGCATGTTCGGCGTTATCACAATCGGTGGGGGTTCGATTCTGGCCAGCTTGATTGATCGACAGATCGACGACACGGTCACACCCATGGCTGTCGGCAACATCTTGTACACCACTGTTGCCATCGGTTTGGTCTTGTGGGCCCGCGGTGGCTCCCGCGCGGTCGTTGATCCCGAGGCCTAGCGGCCCGTGAGCTTGCGAACAAGAGCGGAAAGCAACGCCTAGCGGTTTCGCAGAGCTTCGGCGATCAGTTCTATGGGGTGGCGGACGGTGAGGCCCGCGGCTGCGAGGTGCATGGAACATCCAGGGTTGGCGCTCACCACCAGGTCGGCACCTGATCGGTTGATGGCTTCGGTCTTGCGGGCGCGAACATCAAGCGCCAACTGACGGTGGACCAGCGAATACGCACCGCCGGCACCGCAGCACATTCCCTCATCGTCAAGCTCTACCAGTTCTGAGACGAACGGTTCAAGGACGCGGCGAACAGCCAAATGCGAGCCCTGCACATGACGCAGATGACATGGGTCCGCAACAGCGACCCGTCCGCCGATCTGCGACTCTGCACCGGTCGCCGTCAGCTCATCAATATGGGCAGCGAGCCACTCGTGAATGTCGAAGACCCGTGCCGAGAAGGCCCTAGCTTCGTCGTTGTCGAGCAGACGGCCATAGTCCTTCAAGGCCGCACCGCAACCAGCGGAGTTCACAAGAATCGCTTTGTCACCGTCGAGCGCTGAGATCACTCGAGCAGCGAGCTTACGGGCGTCGTTGCCGAGGCCGGCGTGGGTGTGCAGCGCCCCACAGCAAGGGGCCGCGTCACCGGTGGGCCGCACCGTCGTGCCGGTCGCCTCGATCACTTCTTGGGTCGCGAGGTGAATGTCACGTTGCCAGGCGTCCATTACGCACCCGGTGAACAGCCACACTTCGTCGCCCGATGCTTGCAACGCCCGGCGGCGGATCGGTAGACGCTGCGGGATTCCCATGCGGCGCGACGGAACGAGCCGCAGCCGTTGCGCAACCGCGAGACCGCTCGAACCCAAACGCAGGAGCCTTGGGTGAGCCAAACCCCGCAAGCCCAGCTTCAGCCACCACGGCGCTCTGCGCTGGGTCGTTTCGACGAACTCCTTGGTGGCCTCCAGCAGATGCCCGAAAGGCACATCGCCAGGACAGGCGGTCTCGCAAGCTCGGCATTGGATGCACGAATCGAAGGACTCAACGATTTCATCGGAAAGCGGCGCGATGCCTTCGTCGACAACCCGCATGAGCGCGATGCGTCCCCGCGGCGAATGGGTGTCGGCGCCGGTCACCCGGTATGTGGGGCAGTGCGGAAGACACAGTCCGCAGGCCACGCAACTGTCGAGTTCGGCCTGGTCGACTCCCAAGAGTCCGAGAGATTCGGTCATTGCTGCTCCGGGGATCGGCCGGGGTTGAAGCGGCGGTCGGGGTCGAAGAGGTCTCGCACTCGGCGGTTGAGGGCGGCGACACCGGCTGGGACCTGCGGCGGGTCAGGATCGGGCTGTTCGCAATGGGCCACGCCGACGCCGATCTCCGCCACGAAACGTCCGGTCCCGGCCCCGAGGTGGTACAGATCTTTGGGGCGACGCGACCAGCGAAATGGTGGTAGTTCCGGTGGCGGAACCTGAGATGCCGCACCGAGTCGCACAAGATCGTCTTCTACATCGACATGGTGTCCGCAGAGCCGGGCCCAAACCGCGGATCCGTCCCAGAGGATCGACGTTGCTGTCCGGGCTGTGTCGAGAACCCTCTGCGGCTTGATGTCTTCGAGTTTCGCCCACTGCTCATGCTCAGGTATCGGGCGTGTCCGCAATATCGCGTCGCCGATGCAACCCAACGTGCCCAAAGAACCGACCATGATCCGGCACATGTCGAAACCGCTGACATTCTTCACTGTCGGCCCTCCGGCGGTCACGAGTTGACCATCGGCGGCCACATACCGGAGTTGTAGCACCGCGTCACGGATATGTCCGTCTCCGAGTCGGGTTACCGGCGAGCGCCCGACCGCGATCGCTCCCCCGACCGTCGACAGAGGCGATCCAGACAGACCAGACCCGTCAGGCAGGGCGGTGCGTTGGCCCGCTTCGGCGAGCGTCGCGTGCAATTCTGCCGCGGTGGTGCCCGCGCGAACGCAGACAGTCATCTCGTCGGGCCGGAAATCCACGATTCCAGTCGGTGCTTGAACTTCTTGGGCATCGCTTTGGGGACTACCCCCGACATCTGATTGCGTGCCTCCGCCGCGGACCACGACGGGGTCACAATCACCGACGTCTGCGGCGAATTCATGCAGCGCCTCATCTTTGATCAAACGACGCTCTTCGATCAGTTGCCGGGTGGTCATCCCCACACTCCGTTGGGCTTCGACGCCGACAAAGCGGCGATGTCTGAGCAGCTGTGCGCGGAGGGCAGAACCTTGCCGGGGTTCAGGCGGCAGTGTGGATCGAAGGCCCGACGCAGTAGCGCCTGATGTTCCAGATCGGCGCTGGTGAACTGGTCGGTCATAAAATCGCGTTTTTCGACGCCGATCCCGTGCTCGCCGGACAGTACTCCCCCCACGGCCAGCGACAGTTCGAGGATTTCTCGGCTAGCCGCGGCTACCTGCTCATTCGCGCCCGGTTGGCGCGAGTCATAGGCCATGAGCGGATGCAAGTTGCCGTCACCGGCGTGGAAAACGTTAAGAACCATGAGATTGCGACGATCAGCGATCTCATAAACCGCCTCAAGCACCTCGACAAGCTTTGAACGAGGCACCACCGTGTCGTGGAGGTAGTAGTCGGGTGCGATCCGGGCAATCGCCCCGAAGGCGCTTTTTCGGCCTTTCCAGAGCAGCGCCCGCTCAGCTTCGTCGGCTGCCACCCGCACGTTGCCGTTGTGTGCCCGCCCGATCTCGGTGACTGTTTCTGTGTCTTTGGCGACGCCACGTTCCATGCCGTCGACCTCGACCAACAGCACCGCCTCGGCTTCGCGGGGATAGCCGGCATGCACAAAGTCTTCGACCGCGGCAACACAGCGCTTGTCCATCATCTCGATGGCCGCCGGAACCAATCCTGATGCAATCACCACACCCACAGTGGCCGCCGCATCAGCCACAGAGTCAAACGACAATAGCAACGTCTTGATGCTCTCAGGATTGGGCGTCAGTCGCACCGCAATCTTGGTGGCGATCCCGAACATGCCTTCCGAACCGACAAAAGCGCCTCGCAGGTCATATCCGGGAGTTTCGGCTTCGAGTCCACCGAGCAAAACAGCTTCGCCGCTCGACAGAACCACCTCCACAGCCAGCACATGCGCGTTGGTCACGCCGTAGGCGAGACAGTGAGGCCCGCCGGAGTTGTTGGCAACGTTGCCGCCGATCGTGCACACCTGCTGCGACGACGGGTCCGGGGCAAAGTGAAAACCAAGCGGTTCGGTCTGCTTGGAAAGATCAAGGTTGATCACGCCGGGTTGAACCCATGCAACGCGGTCGGCAACGTCGACTTCAAGCACCTGATTCATGCGCGTTGTGGAAACCACTATCGGATCGCCGAGCGGAGCGGCCCCACCGCTCAAGCCAGATCCGGCGCCTCGTGGCAGGACCGGCCGGTCGTGGCTCGCGGCGATGCCCATGATCGTTTGCACGTGTTCGGTGGAGTCCGGGAAACACACCGGCCCCGCGGCACCGCCAGTGAATATCGATGCATCGGCGCTGGCGAGATGTCGGGCCGCGCTATCCGCGCGAACCCGTTCGGGGCCGAGCGCGCGGATCAGGTCTGAAACACACGGATCGGCAGGGTCTCTGCGGCCGTCGACTTGCCGGTTTCTTCTGGAGAGCTTCATTCGAGCTTCACTCGAGCTTCGCTGGATGAGAGGTCACACTCACACCGTAGCCAAGCGCGTCGCTGGAACTTGTCTCGTCACCGATCTCAGGTCGAAGCCGCAACTCGCATGGCACGTTCGAGAATCTGCTGGTCTCCGAGGCGGTGACGTAGTCGGTTCTCCAGGCCGGCTATCGGATACAGGTTCTGTGGGGCACGCGTGTCCTTGTGTGGTTCGCTGGCGAAGCGTTGCAGCGTCGCGGTTACGTCGTCGGCTCGCTGGATCGCTTGCGATGCGGTCCCGGAGCCGACGAGTTCGCAACGGACAATGCCCGCGTGCGGATTGCTCTTGGGTCCTGGCAAACGCAGGTACCAGGACCAACGAGTGAAGCCCATACCGCTGATCAAGAACACCGGTGTCCGCTGTCCCTCTTGGAGTTGTTGCAGTATCGCTTGTTGGGGCTCGGGCAAATATTGGACGTGCTGGGTCTTGATGAAACCCACCCCGTTGGTGTTCATGCGGCCACGAAGCGGGCCGTCGAAGATGACCATGTCGGCATCGTCGTCTTTTCCGAACTGGGTCTCGAGGCGGGTCATCTGCTCGTGAATGCCGTTGTAGATGTCTTCTGGTGCGTCGCTTGCGCATGGCACGAATTCGTAGGTGCCGTGTCTGGTAACGATCGGCCCTGCGGCTTCAGACGCCGATGCGTAGACCCCTCGCTTCACCGCAAGATCGACAACATGAGCTTCGCTTTGGGCGCACTTGACAGCACCCGCTGCTACTGAAGCGCACACACCCGCGCGCACCAGTTCGCCGTCACTGATCCAGATCCTGACATCGATTCGCCGAACGCCGTCGACGAACAGGACACTGTCGGGTAGCTCTGGCGACTTGGGTTCTAAAGGAGTCCAATCATCGGCGTCGACTTCAGGTCCGACATCGACTTCGACCTTCGATTCCTCCATTTGCTCGATGTCCAGGCCGAGTCCATACTCCGGTGCCCAGGTCTCCACACTGAACTTCACTACGAGCGCTCCTTGTGGCTAGGGTATTCCGCGAGGGTGCCCCGCTCAGGTGGCAGTCCTACGACGTCAACGAATTCACTTAAGTGAGAATCTTGACGCTCAGGCAACCGATCCATCCACCAAGCGATCAGTTCGACGGAGTCCTCAATACCGTAGGCAAGACACATCTCGTGTGCTAGCTGCCGCAGGTGAGAAGAGCGCTCTGCTCCGGATGTGCTCCGAAACGCGTCGTGCGCATGTTCGGCAGCGGCGTCCCAAGCCCGCGAATGCCGCGGCAACGGAAGATCCTCGATCTGGCGGGCGCTCAACTTCATCGCGGTCGTGCTCAGTGAAGCCCCCAAGTGACGTGCCGCTGCGTAGGCGGTCAACGCCGGAGAGTTCAGCAGCGCGGCTGCGTGCCACAACGAGATCGCAGCAGGCACAACCGTGATCACCGGTACCGAGGGCAGCAGCCTCCCCTCCTCATCGACGATCACTTCAAGTACCGGGGTCTGCGTCGCAACGAGCAATTTGGGGACGAGTCGGCGGTCGGCCCATTCGCCTAGGTCACTTTCGGATCGCAACCTGTCGACATTCACGACCGGAGCTCTCCAGCGTCGCTTGGCGAAGCGGGTTGGTGTCTTTCCCCAAAGGCTGTGCAGCGGGTCGATAAGTCCCACCGTGATCAGCGGAGCGAAGCGGGTCTCACCACGGGAGATGGCTCCATCGCCGCTCCACTCCTCCGCCTCGGTGACGAATGGTTCCAACCCGTAGTACTGGTCTCTAAAATCAGCTGACGCGCTTAGCACATCACCCAAGCGGGCACTGCTCTTTAGCTGCACCAGCGGCACTCCGAAAGTATCGGCGATCAGAGGACCCCAAGTACCGATTTCCGCTACTTCGCTCATCACCATCTCAAGCTCGGGCAATGACTCAAAGGTTGAGCCGCGGGACCGTCTGATGGAGTTGAGCTGGTTGTTTTGACCGGACCGGACGACCACGGCACAAGTCAGCACGTTCGCGGAGAACACCTTCTCGCCCGCTACCCACAAGGATTCTATTGTTGAACGACACGAGATCTGTCGTCGCAAGGCCGCGGCGCCATCGGCTGCTAACAAGCTTTCCGGCTGCACAAGTCCCACACGCCCACGGTCGGGGCGCGCAGCCTCACACGACAGCGCTAGGAAAACGTAAGCGGCGTCGGTGTAGGCGGAAGCCAGAGTGCCATAGCGAGTGGCCTGGAGGTTCGACACATACCCCTGGGTGACCGTCAGGTCGCGAAGTTGGTTCAAGAAAGGCGGATTCCCTAGCACGGCGTCGAATCCTCCAGACCAACCAGTGTCCTCATTTTCTGCATGCGCTGGGTCTTCGGGGATATCAAACACGTCGGGGAAGACAAGATGAAGGTGGGTAAACCTATACTCGTCGGCCAAGCGGAGAATCGTGGCAGCGATTTCGCTCAAGTGAAGAAACTCATCTCCTGACGTTGTTGTGGAACCTTGGGCGGTCGTTACCAGGTTTTGCAGTCGTTCTGGCGACTCCAGTTTCAGGGTC
The DNA here is from genome assembly GCA_965249055.1 of Candidatus Aldehydirespiratoraceae bacterium. Classification (GTDB taxonomy): domain Bacteria; phylum Actinomycetota; class Acidimicrobiia; order Acidimicrobiales; family Aldehydirespiratoraceae; genus VXYK01. Next base: position 3,432,251 of record CBDFKX010000002.1, read on the forward strand.
TTAAGGACAGCATCCGTTATCGCTGGTGAGTCACCTGTTTTTGGAACGACAAAGGCAGCGCACCAGGCGTCCGCCAACAGTTTCTCCTTTACCGCCTGCCCCTCTGTCCACAGGCGGTCGTGCTCGGCCTCCTTCGCAGCTACCTGCTGCGCAGTGTCATCGGGTGCGGAATCTATGCGCCGCACGCCCTCAGCCACGTGTGTGGTTCCCGCAGAGGGCGACCACGACGGTGTGAGAATGGCTTGCGCTGGCTGCTTGCGCTCGGTCTTGTTCCTTGCGCGCAGCGCTCGGGCTTTCTTTTTGTCATCGCCGGTTACGGGTTTGAAGGCAGCGTCAGGGATGCCGTTGGTGAGCAGTCTGGGCGTAGTGCCTAGAAGACTGTTACCGCAGACGATTCGGTGATCCAAGAACCCAAGTGGACGCCCCGGCGTGTTCGATTCCAACCAGAGACTCACCTTGCACAGTTCTACGGCCATCGGATTGAGATCGATGCCGTACAGACAGCGGCCAACTACCTCGCGCAGTGCGGCGCGCGACGCCTCTGGAGAGGGTTCAGCACCACGGTCGCGGACCGTAGCGAGCGCGTGGGCGACACGATGGGAAGCTGCTATTAGAAAGTGGCCCGAACCGCACGCGGGGTCAAGCACTTTCAGGTCCAATAGCGCGCGTTCAGGGTCTGTCTGCGCTTTGGCTCTTTCTATCGCGGGGTCGAGCGCATCGTCGAGGATCCGAGAGATCAGATCGGGTGGGGTGTAGTAACTGCCGGTTGTCTTGCGCTCACTCCCGGCCGCCATCTTCAAGATGAACCTTCGATTATCTGGTTCGGCCTCCGCGTTCAGTTCCAGCAGAGACTCGTATATCGAACCCAACTCCTCAGTGCCCAAGTTCTCGTAGTCTACGGGACGCAACGCCTTGGCGTCGTCATCACGGACGAAGGCTAGGCTCCGCACCGCTTCTAGCATGTTGGAGTTGTCAACACGCGCGCTGCCTACGTCAGCGATCTCCTCTTGCGACCAGAGCGCGCTTCCAAGCGAAGTTAGCCCAAGCTCCGCCCGTGCCCTCCTCTGCGCAGGGTCGTCCCCCACGTCGAGAGCCGCCATCGTCACGAGCAGACCCTGCCATAGATCGCCGTGTGTACCTCCCGTTCGATCGCGGGCCAGTCGACACAGGCGCTCCATCGAGTAATAGGCACGGTAACGCTCACTAGCCCCAGGGCTCGCGTCAGACGCCAAGAGTAGGCCGCGGGACTCCGCCACCAACAAAAACAACATCCGGTAGACGACTCGCAGCAATTGGTGCTGCAAGTCGTCTGGTTTCAACTCGCCAGTTCGCAACCGGTCACGCAGCATCCCATTGGCGGGATGTGACAGCACGCTGTCTCCCAAGCACAAGATGGCCTTCTCCACACCGTCTCGGAGCTTGTCTCTGGCACGAGTCCCCGCCTTGTTCGCGTCTCCATGCCACTTCTCCAGGAAGCAGCGGTCCGGTGGATCGCCTTCGAAACGAGTGCGATGGCAGCACAACCACAAAAGCGTGAACTCGGCAAAAGACTCACCGTCGAAGATCGACACTAGGTCGAACTCCACGTAAGCGGGGCGGGTCAACGTTTTGTTGTCGCGTAGCAGGCGCAGCACCTTGCCGTTAGAGACGATCCCCCAAAGGTGAGACTCGGAGCAGTTCAGAAAATCCTGAACCAGCCCGTGCGGGGGTGCCGCCGCTGCACCGCGGAGTCCGGGTGTCCGTCGGTCGATCGGGGTGCGCCAGCCCAAGAGGTGTACCGGCACCTGGCGCTCCCACTCGTGACTGATCGCCCAGGACTTGCCGTCAGCGCTAGGGCTAAGGCTTTGCACTGCCTTAAGGTTGCCGAAGCCCAATTCAGCGAGCAGAGGTACAAGCCAGCGCTCCCGCGTGAGTCCCGTCGCCGCTTCGCCCTCGTTCGGCACGGCGGCCTCCGCGCGCCTGAAGGCAGCCCACATCTCTGTGAGGCGAAGCCATGAACGGTTGACTGCGTCTCCAAGTCGTTCGTTAGCGTCGAGTCCGTAGTCAGCCGGTCCTACCCCCACAAGAGTCGAGTTGCCGCCTCCAACGATTTGCTCTAGCACTTCACGGGGAAGAAGCGCCCCCATCGAAGAGACAGCACCCACACTCATTGGCCCAGCCTACGCCTATGCACAGAAGCTGGGGCTACGGTCTCGAGGAAGCGCAACGCATTTACCCGAGTGCGCCCCCCAAGCTTGAAGTCTGCGAGTTCTCCGTAGTTGTGGATCAATTGTTCTCCGTAGTTGTGGATCAATTGTTATGCCCAGGATGGGCGGGTTGAGGCTGGGTGAGCTTGGCTGGGGTGCGCGGCTGGGGGATCGATATTTGTTTGGTAGTTGGCGGTTATCGCTTCTGCGAGGAGACGACTGTAGGTGGTTAAGCCCGCATGATCGAGAGGTGGGTTGTCGCCGTTAGGAGTGTTGGTGAGGTTGCCGTGGGTGGTTGTGACGGCCTCCGTCATGGCGTCGTAGCGGTCCAGGATGAGGCGCTTCGTGCGGAAGTCGCCGTAATGATCCTCGTCTTTGCGTTTTACGATCGGGAAGGTGTCCATGATGTAGTCCGCGTCTTGGCGGTTGATGCCGTAGATATGAAACATCAGACCATCCAGTTCTGCTCTGATCAAGTCCCGCCGTTCCTCATCCCAGCGAAACGGAGGTCCTTCGTAGCCGAGATCCCGCGCCATATGGTCCATGTCCCAAGCGGTGTAAGTCAACTCGATCAGTGACGCGCCCGTGAGGCAACGGACTTGCTCAACTAACGGGCTAACGATAGGCACTTGCTTCGCTACAAACAGTGCCACATGTGCGCGGCCAACCTTCTGACGCACCGTGTAATCACAAGCAAAAGAATTCGCGATCGCTGGAAGAAACGCGAGCCACCGCCGCACGGTTAATTTGTCGGCAACGATCTGCGGGAGCGTGTGGCCCGTTCCCACGCGGGGATGAGCGGATACGATGAACGTGCGTTCATCAGTGCTACCTGCTACGTCACGCCATCCCAACAACCAAGACCGCAGTTCGACGGTCCTGTCTGCCACCTCACTCGCCGGAATCCAATAGCGAGGAAGTGGTAAGAATGTGGAATCCTGCTTCTCATCCGTCGTGACATCACGGAAAGATCTGCCATCATGGGTAGCCCACCTATGATCAAACTGATGAGTCATCTTACCTTCGTACAGCGGTATATATCGTCTGCTCTCAACACTTGAATCCAGCGAATCAGAAACGAAATGGTTACCTTGAAGTACATATCCTCGATCCTCGAGTTCTTCTCGCGTGCGAAAGAGAACCGAGTCAGTATTCATCATGAACATCAGTTGAAAACTGACCCTCCATGGGTTGCCGATGGGGTCATTTTCTCTAACGAACAGTGGAACTCTCTGGTAGATTGTCTTCGTAATCTCAGCATCGCGTTTGTTTCTAAATATTGGACATGTCTTCGTGTTGGGATTGAGCAGTGAGAAGTCTTCCTTGGCGATGTTGAAGATACGATCGGGCTCAATTAGATCATCAGCCTCGTGTGCAAAAAACGAAAACTCTGGTGTAGTATTCTCGCGACCAAATCCTGTGAGGGTCAATAAACAGAACTTAAAGCTGCGGTGAACTACCGGAAACAGCGGCTTGGAATTCTCGAAGTCATACAATGAAACTATCGCCTTCTTGTCGATCATTGCAGAGAAGAAACCTTGTGAGAAGGAGTCAGTGGCGATGCCTGACGGAACGATCACTCCCGTTTGACCATTGGGCGCAATACTGTTCCACGTCAACTCCAAGAACAAGGGAGCAGTATTCAGGCGACCGACACTCCCTAGCGGATAGCGTCCGGATGTGTGGATAAAGTGCTTGACTCCTTCTAGGAAGCGAACGTCAGCGAGGTATCGCATGTGAGCACCCGGCTCATTTGCGGCCAGATCGTCTAGCATGCGGTCACGCTTCGCCTTAGTTGGCGCCTGAGCAATCTCGGGGTGGCTAGACGCGAAGGTCTCTCGAGGGTCGTACTGGATCTGGTCCCAAGGCGGATTGCCTATGATGGAATCAAATCCTCCTGACCACCCCGTGTGCTCGTTCGTCGCGTCTACGGTGAATTTGGGGACTTCGAAGATGTCGGGAAATACCAGGTGTAGGTGGATGAACTGGTACTGATTAGCGAGGCGGATGATGCTGTCAACAGCCGTTAGTCTCTCATCCTGTGTTTCAATGGCTTGGCGGGACGACCAGACATCAGCGACGATTTGCTCTGTTGAGCGGGCTTGCAACTCTCTAAGCGTCTTTTGGGTGATTGGAGGATCGCAAACTGTCTTCGGCGCAACAAAGGCTGCACACCAAGCGTCCGCGATCAACTTCGCCTTCACCGCCGGGCCTGAGACTCGAAGCCGGGCGTACTCTACCTCTTTCGCGACGACCTGCTCAGCGGTATCATCAGCCGCCATTTCGATTCGACATAATGCAGACGCCAAGTCCACAGCGTCGGAGGCTGTGGACCACTCCAATTCTAGGAGTCCCTGCGCTTGCTCCTTCCGCTCGGCCCTGTTGGCCTTCCGCAGACTGCTCACATGCTGCCTATCGTCGCCCGTCAGTGGCCTAAAGGCCGCATCGGTAATCCCATCGGCCAGGAGCTTGGGTGTAGTGCCTAGAAGACTGTTGCCGCACACGATTCGGTGATCCAAGAACCCAAGTGGACGCCCGGGCGTGTTCGATTCCAGCCAGAGACTCACTTTGCAGAGTTCGACTGCCATCGGATTGATATCTATGCCGCATAGACAACGGCCAACCACTTCGCGGAAAGCGACGCGCGACGATTCTGGTGAAGGCTCGGTCCCTCCCTCTCTCACCGATGCGAGCGCATCGGCGATCCGGTGCGCTGCAGCGATCAAAAAATGGCCAGAGCCGCATGCCGGGTCGAGCACTTTCAGGTCCAACAATGCCTGCTCAGGATCAGAACTGGCCCTAGCCTCCTCAATCACCGGATCCAGCGCGTCGTCAAGCAGCTTTGAGATCAGCTCGGGCGGTGTGTAGTAGCTGCCCGTGGTCTTGCGCTCGCTACCTACCCTCGCATCCAAACCGAACGTGCGCTCATTGGGGTCAACCACGGCGTGCAACTCCAGCAGCGACTCATACACCGAGCCCAGTTCCTCGGTGCCTAGGTTCGCGTAGTCCACATGGCGTAGCGCCTTAGCGTCGTTGTCCCGGACGAACGCGAGATTTCGCACTGCCTCCAGTAGGTGGACATTGTCGATGCGGGCGACAACCAAGTCCGCGACCTCTCGCTGCGACCACAGCAGACTCCCCAGCGAGGTGAGTCCGAGCGATTCTCGCGCGGCTCGTTGGGCCTCATCCTCTCCCACATCGAGGGCTGCCATCGTGACTTGCAAACCCTGCCAGAGATCGCCATGGGTACCCACGCCCGGGTTCCTGGCAAGGCGGCACAGGCGCTGCATGGAGTAGAACCGGAGGTAACGATCCCTTGCGACCTCTGTTACCTCCGGGTCCAGCAGCAAATTGCGGGATTCGGCAACCAACAAAAACAGCAACCGGTATACGACTCGCAACAACTGCCGCTGCAAGTTCTCCGGTGTCAATTCGCTGGAGCGAAGACTTCCACGTAACTCACTGTTGGCCGGGTGACTCAGGGCGCCCTGTCCGAGACTAAGGATCGCCCGCTCAACACCTACGCGTAGCTTGTCACGGGCACGGGTGCCCGCCGCAGCAGCCTCCTTGGCCCACTGCTCCAGCGCGCAGTGCTGAGGCATGTCTGCCTCGAAGCGGGTGCGGTGGCAACACAGCCACAACAACGCAAAGTCGGCGAAGGACTCGCCGTCAAAGATCGCGATCAAGTCGAATTCGACATACGCCTGGCGAGTGAGCGATGCGTTGTCGCGCATCAGGCGGAGCACTTTCCCATTTGAGACAATCCCCCAAAGATGCGAGTCGGAGCTGTTCAAGAACTCCTGAACCAGCCCGTGCGGAGACGAGGCAGCAGCGCCACGCAGGCCGGGCGTACGGCGGTCGATCGCGGTTCTCCAACCCATGAGGTGTACAGGCACACGGCCGCGCCACTCGTGGCTAATTGCGTACTGCTTGCCGTCGGTGTCTGAGGTGAGGCTCTGCACAGCGTCGAGCCCGGCGAAGCCCAACTCGTTCAACAGCGGTAACAACCAACGCTCCCGGGTCAGCCGCGTGGCTTTGTCGTTCGCGTCCGGGAGGGCCTCCTCCGCTCGCCTGAAGGCTGTCCAGAGCCCGGGGAGCCTGTTCCAAGAGCGGGTGATGGCGTCACGCAGACGCTCACTCGGGGCAAGGTCGAAGCTCGTCGGTTCCAGTCCCGGCAATATCGAGTCATTGTCGGCGATACGGTCCAGCAGTTCACGCGAAAGCAGCCCTCCGACCGTTGTGACGGCACTTTGGCTCATGCCGTCCGCGCCTCGGGCAGATAGTGGTACACCGCAAGAATGTCGACCGGTAGCTGCTCACTGACGCTCGCCACCCTCGATCCGCTTCCGCGACGACGGTCTGCCTTACGAACCCCGCTGTGCGCCTCGGCCAAGGCCTTCGCGCGGTTGCGTGCCTCGGCGTGTACTGTCGGTCGCCAGTGCTCCTCAGCCTCGAGAACCTGGGCGATCCGCTGAGACGCCACAACCGAGTTGACGTTTCCTACCGGCTCCGCTCCGAGCAGCCCACTAGCATCTTCGGACGAGAGCCATCGCGGGCCGGAGGCCGGACCAGCGAACGCCAGCAACATTGCCTCCTCAGCGAGCATCTGGTGGTCAACACCTCGTGCGATTGACGTAATCGTCATACGAACGCGGCACAGGAGCAACGTGGTGATGACCGAGACAGCTCCAGTCCTCATTACGCCGCACCGGGCCGCGACAGGCCGGTCTTTGCCAAAGGCCGAAGCAAAGTCGGAGCGATCGGTGTCATTAGAGACGCTCCACCCAGCATCACCAGTGTCAAGCGCACGGTCGAGCAAATGAGCTGCAAGCCCACCTACCGTGGGGTGGGTGCGCGAGAGCTTGAGCGCCCCGTCAGGAACGTTTGGACCGAAACCAGCAGTAAGGCGGTTGGTTTCTTTAACCGAGCCGGGAAGCGCCAAGGCGTCGAGTACGGACCCGGAAACCTCCGACAGATCGATGTCGTAGGACTCACCCGTCTGCGCATCCCGCCGAGCGGCGGCTGCGCCATGCGCCCTCAACGCCGCTACGACAAAACGCTCGGTGTCGGCACCGGAGCCGATCGCCTCGTGCATCTTGACGAGTTCCCCGTGGACTTCGGTGGGATTGATCCGACTCTGAGCGAACAGAGATCGACGACGCTCCTCGTTGCGGGCAGATCGATCCCATTCAGCATCTAGCGCGTCCGTTTGGGGACGGAGTTGCTCGATGATTCCCTCTAGAGGCATCTGAATCGCTTGGCCGGAGGACTCCAACACCTGTTCGGCCAACGCCTCCACAACTTCGCTCGTGGAGCCGGGCACCGGGATCGAAATGCCCAGCGTCGAGCGGATCGTCCGGTGCTTTCGCAGCAGCACCGTCAGCACCGTCTCGTCTATGCGGTTATCGGTTCCCCAGCAGGTGACCACCCGCACCTCGGGCTCCGACTGGCCGTATCGATCAACTCTGCCCTCTCTCTGTTCAAGGCGTGTCGGGTTCCAGGGCAGGTCATAGTGAACGACCGCGGAGAAGTGATCCTGCAGGTTGATCCCCTCGCTCAGGCAGTCCGTCGCAACAAGCACCCGGCGCGGGTGCTCGCCGAGTTCAGCAATACGGGCCTCTCGCTCGGCCGGGGGCAGCCGACCAGTCACCGCAGCGATCTTTGGGCGACCTCTCTTCGGTAGCCGGGACAAAAGGCGCTCGGCCACGTATTCGGCGGTGTCGATGAAGCGGCAGAATACGATCGGTTTGAAGCCATCGGCCAGCAAACTACCCAGAATCTCAATGAGCTGGTCGAGCTTGGCGTCGATCCCTTTCAACGTCGAACCCATGGCGATTTCGTCGGCCTGTTTGGCGAATTGGCGCAGGCGGCGCGACACCGCCGACTCGGCAGCGCCCGGCTCATCTGGCTGGATTCCGGCCACAATGTCGGGAGCTTCCTCGACGCCGTCCAGATCAAGGATCAGGCGGCGCCCGCGCTCATCAATGTCGTCATCGCTGGCAGTGTCCGCCGCGAAGGCCCTCGTGCGAAGCGTTGCCGCGGCTGCTGCTGGGCTCGACGCCAACGCCCTCAGCAGGCCCAACGCCGACCATCGACGGATGCGTTGCTGGCGACTACCGATGTTGTGCTCGGAAAGACTACCGCGCGCGTACGTCAGCACATGATCGAATAGCGCTCGATAGTCGGAGTGCAGCGCGTATCCAACCTCTCTTTCCGCCCTCTGCGGAAAGAAAGTATCCGCATCGAGATAGTCTTCGATCTCTGATCGCCGTCGTTGGACCAAGTGGCGAGCCAAACGCTCGCGATGATGGCGGTTGATGTCACCAGCAAGCTCGTCGGGTAACTCGTCGAACTCTGGAGCGAGCAGGCCCAGAAGCGAGCGGAACGCGGCGTCCTTTCCCGAATGGGGCGTGGCGGTCACGAGGATCAGGTGGCGGTCGTTATCTGCGGCTAGATCTCGGACTAGGGCGTGGCGTTGGTGGCGGCTGCCTGAGGCTCGTTCATCGGACCGGGCGCACACATGGGCCTCGTCCACGATCACCAGATCAGGACAGGCGCGGATGAATTCGGCGCGACGGCGGTCGGACTTGATGAAGTCGATCGACACGATCACGTTCGGATACCGCTCGAAGATTGACTGGTCGAGGGCTAGGCCGCGCTCAAGACGGGCAGCAGTGGAGGCGAGCACCAGCTCGGCGTCGATGTGGAACTTATCGCGCAACTCGGCCTGCCACTGCTCAGCCAGGTGCGGCGGACAAAGAACAGCGAGGCGCTGCGCGTCTCCCTGAGCCATGAGTTCCGCCGCGACCAGCGCGGCTTCGATGGTTTTTCCGACGCCTACATCGTCGGCGATGAGAAGGCGCACGGGGTCTAGTCGCAACGCCATAAGGAGCGGCACGATCTGGTATGGACGCGGATCACAGGCCAGTTGAGCCACGGAGCGGAACGGGCCAGCACCAGAGCGGAACCCGAGCCGGAGCGCATCACGAAGCAGGCGCGCGGAGTGGGCATCCCCGAGATGGTAGACCGGGTCGGGCGGTCCGAAGCTGGCGGGAGCCACCTCCTCGACCGTGGTTAGAATGCCGGTGGTCTCGTCATCGGTCCCTCCGAGCGGGCGAACCATAACCAGCTCTGGATCGTCGTGCGACAGCACCACCCAGTCCCGCCCGCGGGCTTTCACAAGGGCACCGGGCGAGAAGGTCATGGTCGGTCGACACCTGGCTGATGGCCAGGGCCAAAAACGGCAGGATGTGAACCCACGACCTGTTGCCAATCATCACGGTGGCCGAAGCGGATCACCTTGTAACCGAGGTGCTTCATGACTTCAGATTGCTCTGCGTCTCGTCGAGCACGCTCGGGCCAGTCATGGTGGGGGCCATCCACATAGACCACCGCGCACGCGTCGTCGTATACGAAGTCGGGACGCGTGTGCGCATCCGCGAAGAATACCTGGCCGCGATCAGGCCGCCGGTAGCCACCCTGCTGCAGGTAATCCAAGAACTGCCTCTCTAGACCTGACTCGGTTTGTGTTGCCAGCGTTTCGTCATGCGTATCGGGTAGAAACTCAGTTCCTCGCACGAACGGTTTGAAGAAGGAAACTGAAAGATCACGGTCCAGCAAGGCATGATCCGTTTGATTGGAGTACGACATCAGACAGTCGTAGCATGCGCCCTCACACGATCCATCCTCACCAGTGTGTGCATCGTCATCCTGGAGGGTTCCTGGGTCGGTGTGGCAAATCCTTAAGGCCTCGACGGCGACCCTCTGCCAAACCGCAGGGTCCGTTACGAGTTGCTTGAGGACACCTGCACCTCCTTCCTCAGCCTCATACACGAGTAGCCGTCGACGGTCGTCGCGAGACGGCAAGGGTTCGACGGCGATCTCATTCGACTCTAAACGGAACACCACACGAAGAGCCTTGGCCAGTGCCGCTTGAAGCGATGCCATCAATTCGACAGCGGTCGCATCTATTCGACCTTCGGTACCGTTCGATTCTGGGCGTAACTCCGCTTCCGCCAGCGCGATTGGTTCGATGAGCAGAGTGTTCCGAGTATCGGTCACGTAGGGAACAACCCTCTCCGCGCGGCGGGCCGTTGCCGTCACATCCGCGCCCTCGTCGCTCTGTTCGTTGTTGTTTTCTTTCATCCAATTTCCGGTGGAGACATCGAGCACAAAACCGGGTCTGATGTTCAGATTCCTCGACCGGCGCAGTCCTTGATTGATGCGCCAGATCGTAGAGGCGTCGCTATAGGACAGGCGCAACATCGGGGGTTGTTCCCCTTCGGCTTCCGACTCACCTAGCCGTGCCGCTGCTACCGTCCGCTCAACGCAAGACCGGGTGCCCGAGCGCTCGCTGAAGCGCACGGCCGACACGATCTCATAGCCTTGGCGCTGACGCTGCTCCTCGTCGGAGGTGATCCGGTGGCGGCGTTTCGTGGCCACGTTTCCCATGCGAAACATGTTGCGCGTAGCCGCTGGCAGCTGTGCAGAACATAGCTCGCACACATCTGGATTCCTCTCGCTATCGATCTCGTGCATGTAGCCGCAGTCTGTGCAGCGCTTGGCCCAACTTTTGAGGATCGAGGTGCCGTCGCGGACCTTTTCTGGGTCGTCGCCTGTCAGTTGCACCCGATTGACCGAATACTGGCTCCCCTCATGGTAGATGATGCTGTGGGGGCCAAACTCCGACAACGCGAGGAAGCGTGACCTCTGAAGCAGATCGCCGCCGTTTGCACCACTGACCGCTACGTACGCCGACAAGGGCAGGCGAGGGAACGAGTAACCCGGTAAGAATCCTTCCGACGCGAAATAGCGGTAAGGATAGAAATCCGAGTTGGACCCCATGCCGTGGTCGCCCCGCAGTAGTTCGATCTGGCGCTCCGCTTCACGCCGGAGCCGATCGGCCTGCTCCCGGTCCACCCTGCTTAGACCGTGTGACAGCTTCAAGCGGGTCTGCTCAGAAGCCTGGCGATGCGCTGATCGAAACAGAGACCTCCAGCGTTCCAGCGCGTCCTCAAAGCGCTGGGGGATGGCGCGCATCGTGTCTTCTAGCCAGCCTTCTCCGAACCAGTCGGCGTCTGCCAACTCTGATTCCAACCGGCTCAGTAGCCGCTGCGCCCGTTGCTGAGCACGTCTGCAGATTGATTCGTCGTTGAGCGTTGCCTCGGCTTGGTCCAACAGCTTCAATGACGGCTCTCCGGCCTCACTCGAGACGTCAAGCAAGTCGCTCATGCGGCTTCCGAGGCTGAGACCGCTGTGGGCTAGCCACACGGCGTGGACGTGCGCCCGAATCAGTTCCTCGTTAGTAAGATCCAACCGCGGCGCCTCTACCTCGCCCGAAACCATCAACTCCTGCTGCCGGAAGAAGTACTGGTCGTGGCTATTGCCCGATGAGCAGAAGGTTGTGACCAGCGCTGGCTGTCCACTACGTCCTGCCCGGCCCGAGCGTTGCGCGTAGTTGGCAGGCGTGGGAGGCACGTTTCGCATGTTGACCACGTTCAATTCGGCGATATCCACGCCCAGTTCCATAGTCGGTGAGCAGAACAGCACGGGCAGGTCGCCAGCACGGAAGCGATGCTCTCGATCTGCCCGTTTTTGGTGAGCGACCTGGGCAGTGTGCTCGCGAGCCTCTATACGGCTCGCAAAGCCACGGCTGCGATGTTGACCGGCCACCTGCTGCGCTAGATCGTTGGCGATCTCCCTGTAGAGGCGCACGAAGTACGGATTTGGAGATATGCCCTTTTCGGGTGCCGACGGCATGCGAATCAGATCTTGGTGAGGTGTGCCATCGCCCTGTTTCCACACCAACGCGGCCGCAAGTATCTGCCACGTTCGGTTCTCACCGTCGGTGGCGACCAGTTCGAGGAAACCATATTTCTCGAGCGCCTCGACGAGATTGTCGATGATCGGGAGACGCTCGTGTATTCCTAGTGGGCCAGCGCGACCGAACACATCCCCGCGGCCAAGGAACTGGCCAAACCCGCTGCGCGGTGTGAGAGCCGTGATGCGCTGCATACCGCTTGGGCTTTTGGGCCCCGTAGCAAGCAGAGATGACGACGTTTGTCGCTCCCCTGCCACCGACCAGGGATCGATCAGGTGTTGCTCGCTCCGGCGCTCCACTTGTCCCCACTCTTCAGGGTCGAGGACGGGCAGACGGATGGCCAGACCACGGCGACCCGACTCGAGCAGCGCCTTTAGAACCCGGTAGCGGTCTTCTGGACTCGCACTCACCGTCAAGGGATGGTGCCACTCGTTCGCGTCTCCTGCGAGTTCTTCCAGCCCGGGATAATCGATACGTAACAGTCCGCATTGCTCAAGGTTAGGGAGATTGATCCGCCAGCCCCGACGCAGATCAAGGTATAGCCGGTACTCCACCACTTCAGTGAGCGCCTTGAGTGTCCTTGTCTGAGCAGGGCCCTTGACCTCCGGTTGAAGCGCATAGGCATTAGGGTCGAGGAGGAGCGATTCGACAACCTTCCAAGCCAGGTTGTCGTGGCTCAGGCCCTCCGCGCCCGCCTCACTGAGAGCCCTCCAGAGCGCAGCCCGCAAGGTAGTGACGCCCACAAAGTCGTTCAAGTGCCCCGCCTGAAGTGAAGCATCCTGCCGGTTGTCCGTGAACGACAAGAGCTTGCGCGCTTCGCGAGGAATCTCGGGCACGCCTCGAAGATGCCTCACTGTGGCAAGTGACGTGATCGTGGTGACGGTGGACCGACCCTGCGAGTCAAGCGGTGCCACCCGGCTGAAGTCGCTACCTCGCGGGTTCGCATGAGAAACGCCGCAGCGCATACAAAACCGGAACCGCGCTCTCAGCCAGAAGCCCAAGACTGTTGCCGTTCCATCGGAGCGATCCGCGTGGTGGATCCTTCCGTCCGCGCTTACCCACAGTGGAACAGGCATGTCTTGACGCCTCGCGTCTCTCACCCCGCCGTCAGCGTTGAGCCACTCTCCGGGCAAACGGTCGCGCATGCCTTCGAAGTCGACGGGCCAAGGTTTCTGCCACTGATCACTCGGCTCGGGCTCCACAAACAGGAAACCGGGCTGGCCAGGCGAAGTGTCGCTGTCACCTAAATCGCGGGACACAAGCATTTCCCCGGGTTGGTTTGATGGGGATGGACTGCGGCGCACTACATAATATTCCTGACCACAGGCACGGCAGAACGCCAGCGGTAGGTAGGCCCGGTGTCTTTCGTGGCGAACGAATCGCTGCGCCCGCGTTGTGACGCTACGATCATTCGGACGCTCTGGGGTGGCGTTGGTAGCACCCCCGGCACTGAGAAACTGGTGAAGTCGGAAAGCCAGTACGGGACTACCAGTCTTCGGATTCGTGATCTCGGTTCCCGCGAGCAGATGTTTCCTAATGGCATCCTCGCAATGGCGGGTCGGCACACCGGTTGCCGATGAAAGCTGCTCGGCAGCACCAGATGAGCCCTCAATCGGTAGCGGCGTCGCCCGAAGCAACCGCCCTTCTTGATCGGCCTCAATGCCGAACGTGGACTCAATCCAGGACGACAACGGATTGTGACAGAAGGAGTCGTAGTCCGTCGGTTCTGGAGTCTCGCCGATGACACTGCGCCGTAACGCTTGTGGGAAGTTTGGCAACTCGGAAGGACCGGAAGTCATGCGGCGCAGTGTCTCGGAGATAATGTCGGAGGGCCGTACGTCCGTTCCGAACAACTTCGAAACCACATCTGCCACCCCGATGTCACGCTCAGAGGGCGTACCCTCAGTCGATAGCGTCGCCGAGGTGCCTACACACTGAAGATCGGCTACGCCACAGGCCTCGCGGAGACGGCGCACGAGCATGGCAACATCGGCACCTTGGCGCCCACGGTACGTGTGAAGCTCGTCGAGCACCAAGAACTGAAGCGACGACATCGCCTTCACGAGCTTCGCGTCCGAGAATCGCGTAAGGATGAGTTCGGCCATCACATAGTTGGTGAGCAGAATGTCGGGTGGGTTGTCGCGCATCGCCTGTCGCTCTTCTTCGCCCTGCTGTCCAGTGAACACCTCGAAGGACACGGGACGCTGACTGCGGAGATCCGACGAATCCCCTGTAATTCCGTCTCGCTCCGTCGCCCAAGGGCCATGGTCGAGGAACTTTCTCAACTCCTCATGTTGGCTGTTGGCCAATGCGTTCATTGGGTAGAGCACCAGAGCTTTGATACCTTGACCCGAACCAGCGCGCAGCACATGGTCCACGATTGGCACTATGTAGGAAAGGCTCTTGCCCGACCCAGTGCCAGTGGTAAGCACGTAGCTCCGGCCGGTTGACGCGGCTTCGATTGCTTGGTTCTGGTGCCGATGCAACGTGAGGGGATGCCCCGTGGGATCGTCACAGGACTTGCCGACTCGAAAAATCTCGCTCGCCAATGAATGCAATTCCCCCGACTCGACAAGTTCATCAATCGTTGACCCAGGTTCGAAAGCCGGGTTCAATCCGATTCGGGGATGCGGCCACAGCATCCCGGCATCAAGCGCGGCCGACACCTCATTTCGAATTCGGTCATCCGTTATCTCAACGAAACTCTCGGAATACCTTCGATACTCGTCTACGAGTCGCTCTCTGAGTTCAAATACGTCCACTTCATGTCTCCATCACGGGAAGCTAACAACCTAGCCCTTGCACAGCGCAAGCCCAGCGGTCCCCTCTCCGCAACGAGGTGTGACGCCCAGATACCTGGTATGTCACGCGCTGGTAAGAAATGTAGTCGCTTGAATTCTCTGCGCTACTCCTGAGACTCCCAAATCACTCGCTCGAGTCGAGTCAAGCCGCCGGACTCCACCGCTAATGAGAACAGAATTCGGCAACAACACCCTCCTTTCAGGCCTGTGTGTCTTGCCATGAACCATGACCACATGGTTATGGCAAGATCTCATGCCCGCCTATGTCCAACCACTCGACATGGCGAAATCCTGGGCGTTGTGGAGTGCCCCAAATGAATACCGCGCGACCGTTGCCAGCCCACGTCATTTCGTACTTGCGGGGATCTGCTTTGAGCGAACTTACGCGAAGGCCGGGACGGAACCGTTGTCTCTGCCCTGTCTCCATTTCGCGCAAATCATCAACGAACTTCTGGAGCGCGGTCCTGAATTGCCTGCGTTGCTCGGGTGTCAAGCGGCGATATGCCCTTCGGAAAGCTTCATTCTCGTAGTGGGTCGGCACTCCGCTAGATGCCTGCTTGTGACGGTCGGCCGTTATTCGCGGGTTTCGAGGGACTTCAAGAAATCAGCGGTGTTCTCATAGAAAGTCCCTCCCGGCGTGCGGGGCATCAACCCAGTAGCCGCGTCAATCTCTGCAAGCGTAACGCCCGGTAGGGCCTCGGCAGGGACGTCCCATTTGAACGGTTCGGATTTTGTCGTTCTCCAAGTGATGGAGGCCTCTCCTTGTGGAAGTTCAAGGTGCACGGGGGCTGTCATCTAGTCGTCTCCTCCTACGATTACACCGTCCGGGGTGCTCTTAGCGTATTTGTCCAAATTGTCTGTCAAGGCGCCGATGAGTTGCTCTACGAATAGTGGTGACATGTTAACTCGCTGAACGACCACACCCCTCGTCGGATTCTGTGTCTGATAGTCGAGGCGGATGAAGTCGATGGTGAACTCGTGGGGAGAGTGTGAGACAGCAGCAAAGTTGGCCCAGACCCCACCGGCCATCTCGATCGTGCCCTCAATCTGGAATTGGTTGGTTCCGGATTCCTCCATGGAACCGACACGATACGACTAAGCGTGAGAACTGTCTAGCAATTTTGGCGACAGGTTGTGTCGCGAGAATCCGACGTCCGCCCTTCACCCGGCGACGCGTAACCATTTCACGCGGGGGTCAATACCCATTTCACGCGGAGCGTCGCCGGGGGGTTGGGTCAGAGTCCGAGCAGGTCGGCGATGAGTTCTCGGATCTGTTGCAGCGCGACGGATCCGATGTTCGTGCCCGTCGTCTCGACCACTCGGTCGACGCTGATGGTCGTCGGGAGGTGTGCCTGGGCGACACCGAACCCGGTGACATCAACCTCGCTCAACCATCCTCGCCTTCTGGTCGTGCAGGGTACGACCGCGATCGCGTGTTGCCGGAACTCGAGCACGTCATCGGAGGTGACGACGATGGCCGGTCGAACGAACCCCGGCTCGCCCCTCGCCGGCGTCCCGAAATCGCAGCGGACGACGTCACCCGCTCGCATCAGCTACATCGCTTGCAGACGCATCGAGCACGGCTTCGTCGTCAGCATCGAGTGGGGCGCTTGCGAGCTGTGCCCCGATGATGCGCCGACGTTCCCGCCGGATCATCTTCCCAAGCTGCGCGTCGAACGTTAGCCCCTCGCGATCGGCGAGCAGACGCAGGGCATCCCGGTTCCAGACCGAGACCTTGATGGTAGTCGAATCAGGCATACCGTGGAGTATACCTTTGCGGACCCGTCAGTGGTAGGTAGTCTTCCATCTCCCAACAATTACCTTTTGACGCGGGGATCAGTACCCATTTCACGCGGGGGTCAGTACCTATTTCACGCGGGGGTGAGTACCTATTTCACGCGGACATGGCTACCTATTTCACGCGCACCTCAGCACCTAATTCACGCGATTACGCGGTCACTCTGGTGACGGTGGAGGTTGTGGGGGACTTGGTGACCTCGAAACGCAGGGGCATACGTTCGGCCAGTTCGCGGATGTGGGTGACGATGGCGACCATGCGACCCGACGCTCCCAGTTCCTCGATAGCGGCTGCGGTCACATCAAGGGTCTCGGGGTCGAGCGTGCCGAACCCCTCGTCGAGGAACAGAGAATCGAGACCTGGAGCGCCCTCTGGAGCCAAGTCCGCGTGACTGTCGCTGAGCGCCAAGGCCAAAGCCAGGCTGGCCAGGAAGGTCTCCCCTCCCGATAGTGACTTTGCTTGGCGCACTTGATCAGCGTTGTGGTGGTCGCAGATATCGAAGTCGGTCCCATCGGGATCAAACGAAAACTGACCGTTGGACAAAGCATGCAGTCGCTCGCTGGCTCGAATCACCAGATCGCCCACGGCTTCGGCTAGCAACCAGCGTTCGAATCCGTCGGCTCGGAGCAGGCGGCCCAGTTCGCTCGCCACCCTTTGTTCAACCTGCAGAGCCTCAACTTCGGCCTTCAGGTCTGCCATTTTTTGACGCTGTTCGCATGCCTGTCGGTGGTCGCTGTCTGCCCGTTGCACGGCTAGGGCCATATCGGTGCGCCACGTTTGAGGATCATCAGTCGGCTCAAGGTGCGTGACGCACACAGCGCGGGCCGCTTCAGCGTGCTCTTTCCTTTGTGTCTCGGTGTTGTTGACGTGTTCGTTGGCTGTGTCGATTTCGGGGTTCAGTTTCTCTACGAGTCGCGACGCCCATTTGTCCAACGCCTGCCAGTCCTGAACCAGCGATGCGCCCGGCGTTGGGGGTTCCAGAGCGGCGAAGCCATCACGGGTCTTGGCGAACTCGTTGCGCGCTTGGCGTTCTGTCTCGGTGAGTCCTTCAAGGACCTTGCGCGCCGCTTGTTCTGCCTCTTGCGCCTCAGTCTCGGTGCTTTGGGCCTCTCGGCTGGTCTCGGCTAATTGTTCGGCACGCGCTATCTGTTGTTCGAGGGTTTGCACGTCGGGTTCGTCAGTCAGCTGCTGGGCAAGGTCATCGCGTTGGGAACGACGCGCGTCGCGTTCGGTGGTCAAGCGAGTCAGTTCGTTTTTGCGGTCCTGCTCGGTTGCGAATATCTCTTTGGTCTCGGCGCCGTCGCGCAGGTCGGCTTCGGTTTGTCGAGCCGCGGTCAGCTCCGCTTGGGCTTCGGTAGCCGCCGCTGCAAGTTCATCGGCTGACGCCGCGAGGTGGTCGAGTTCCTCGTCGTCGGGAGCGTCAGAGAGTTGGTCAACGAGTTTGTCGTGTTGGGCCGTAACGGATTCAACGGCTGCTTTAGCATCGGCGAGCGCTGTGCGGGTCTTGTCTAGGGCCTCTTCATGCTTGCGCTTTTGGGTCTCGGCTTCAGAATGAGTACGCGCAAGCTGATCCAATTCGGCATCGAGGTCGTGGTCGGGTAGTTCGTGTACTGGTTGACGACACACCGGACACGGTTCACCTTCGACCAACTGGGCCACTAGGCCCTCCGCTTGTTTGACGGCACGGGCTTGATCGAGACGGTCACCGGTTTCGCGAAGGGTTGCGCTCGCCTGCTCAAGGGTCTCACGGGCCTTGGCCTCGTGTTCTTGCTCAACTGCCAGCGCTTCTATTGCCGCTTCGAGTTGGCCGCTCAGATTGCCCAACTCCGTGCGTTGTTCGCGCCAGCGGTCAATTTGCGTTGAGTCGGGACCGTCGGCCACTGCTTGCTGCGCGGCTTGCGCGGCGGTGCTCGCCTCGGCCACAGCCACTTTCAGGAGTTCAAGTCGGACGCGAATGGCTGAAGCCTGTTCGGTTGCGGTTCGGTGTTGCTCAACAGCGCTGTCACACTGGTCGTCCAGGCCGGCGACTTGCTCCTCCAGCTTCGCTAACTGTCGGTGCTGACCAATCAGAGTCCTGCACATTTCGACGTTGGGGCCGTCTTTTTCGGCTTGTTCTGCTTCTCGGGCCTTTTGCGCAGCCTCCCCAAGCGCCTTTTCTGCTCCGGAGAACGCCGTCGTTGCTTGTTGCAGTTCGTCGCCGAGCGCCAATACCTGTTGCGGCACATCCACACCGGTCACTGCGAGCAGCAGCACAGCCAATCCCTCGGCTTGGTCGCGGGCGCGCGCGGCAACCTCGGTGCTTCGATCAAGGTCGTTCAACAGATGATCCAAAGTTCCCTGTCCCGCTGTCACGGCGTCGAACGCTTCGGCCAACTGCGCGATCTGTTCCTCGCTGGGCACGTCCGCAACAAGTCTTGGTTCAAGCACCTCCAACTTGTCTTTGGCGGTGTTGGCTCGTTGCCGGGCCTGCCCACCCATTCGTCCATATATTCCCAGGTCAAGCAACTGCCGCAAGAGTTCCTGGCGGTCTGCAGGTTTGTCGTGAAGGAAGGCAGCGAAACGGCCTTGGGGCAGAACAACAGTCTTGGTGAAACGGTCGAAGTCGAGCCCCAAGATCTGCTCTAGTGCCGGTTCCATTTCGCTGGCCTTGCCCGCAAGGACTTCGCTGTCGTGCTCCAGACGAGCTTCTTTGGTGGTGGCGCCGCTGTTGGTTCGCCGCGCCACCCGCACCGCGGTGTAACGCTTGGAGTCCACCTCGAACTCGAGCAACACCTGAGCTTCGTTGACCATCTGGTTGATCGCCGGAGCCACCGCTCGGCGGTCGTCATAACGGCAGACTGCACCGAACAAGGCGAAGGTTATGCCGTCGATGATGGTGGACTTGCCAGAACCGGTAGGACCCACGAAAGCTGCCAGTTCAACGTCGTTGAAATCCACCACTGTCTTCTCGCGGAACGCACCGAAGCCTTTCATCTCAAGGCGCAGCGGTCTCATGACGCCGACTCCGCGGCCGATTCCGAGGCTGACGCCGAGGCCGACTCCAGTTGAGCGTCGAGCAACTCCGCGAACATGGCGCGTACTCGTTCATCTGCGATATTTCGCTCGGTGAGGAACTCATCAAACAGCTCGGTGGGGACCCGCCCTTTGCGGGCCACCCTCTGCTTGCGCTGCGGGGTTGGGTCGTCCATGCGCACATCCACCACTCGCTCGCCGAACAGTTCCCGCACTTCGTCGGCTAAGCCCGCCCGACGCGGCTCTTGGACCATTACCCGCAACCAGGCGTCGTCGACCACGGCGCTGTCCTCGCCGCGGGCAGCCAAGTCTGCGACTGTGCCTCGCAAAGTCCGTAGCGCTCGACCGCCGCTGAGCGGTGCGTGCGTGACCTTGGGGGGAACTCCAGGCTCGATTTCGACGATGTTGACCTGTTTGCGCTGGTCTTCTTCTCCGAAATCGAGTTGCAGGGGCGAGCCGCAGTAGTGAATCGGGGCGGCGCCGGGGATCTTCTGCGGGCGATGCACATGGCCGAGGGCGACGTAGCTCGCCGTTACAGGGAACGATTGCGCGCTGATGGCATAGTCGTCGATGAAATGCGCCGCTCGTTCGCCGCCGCCTAGCTGTCCGCCGTAGACGAAGGCATGTGCCGCCAAGATGTTGACGGTGTCGCTGCCGAACTCGGCGGTCAGCGTCTCGATCAGCAAACGTATGCGGTCGCCATAGGCCTGAGCGTTCTCGTAGGCGGCGGCTTCCATGAGGTTTTTGGCCCGAACCACTCCGCGCTGGGACACGAACGGCAGCATCGCTAGACGCACCTGTTCGCCTTCCGGCATCGACAGGCGAATCACCCCGCCGTCATCAGGCCGGGTTGGTTCAGTGACCAGATGTATCCGACCGAGCGCTTCAAATACCGGGGCTACCGCATGCAGGCGGCGGGCGTTGTCGTGGTTGCCTGAGATCACTGCGACGTGTGCGTCGGTGTCGAGCAGTTGTAACAGGGTCCGATAGACCAACGATTCCGCTTCTGCGGTCGGGGTAGCGGTCTCGAACAGGTCGCCGGCCACGATCACAAGATCGACCGAATGCTCGTCGGCGAGCGACACGATCTCGGTGAGCACCGCCTCATGCTCGGGTATTCGGCTGTGACCCCGAATGGTCTTGCCAACATGCCAGTCGCTGGTGTGAAGCAGCTTCACTCGCCCGACTCCCCGCCCAAGGAGTCCCAGGTGTCCCTGGTGTTCCAGGCGGGCCCAACCAATAGTTGGCTCGTCTCAGCGATCACGTAAGACCCTCGAACGGGTCGGCGGGCTGTGCTGACGGCTGGCCCTCCGGGGCTTGTGACAGGTCCGCTTCGGCGGTGCGGGTCGCCCAAGCCGGAAACGGGAACTCCACGAGCAACGGCACCGGGAGCCTTGGCTGGGCTACAAACATCGATCCGGGTTTGAGGATCGTGGCCCGTTGACGCTGCACCGCTGGCAGAAAGCCGTATTGCTCACGCCCGGCCTCGCCGCTGTCGAGCCGGCCCACGACGCGCACCGCACTGTTGGCTACCACCCGGCGTTCCACCTCGCTGGCTGTCTGTTGCGCGCCGATCAGGATGATCCCGAGGCTGCGTCCCCGTTCGGCGACGTCCAAGAGAATCTCCTTGATGGGACTGCTGTTGTCTCGTGGTGCGTATTTGTTGAGTTCGTCCAGGACGATGAACTGCAACGGTTCGGATGTCCCGCTGCGTTCCTTGTCTTCGAATGCCTGCCTCAGCACCACGCCGACAACGAAGCGTTTGGCCCGGTCGTGGAGCAGGTGGATGTCGATGACTGTGAGCTGCTGCGAGTCGAGGTCGATGGCATGCGCTGGTGCATCCGCGAGGTCGGCCCGGATGAGATGCTCGACATGGCGGACCGAGGCACTCAAGCGCCGAACAAAGGCGTTGATAGTGCCGCTGCCGATGGCACGGCCGGTCCAGCGCGGGTCTGCCGGTTCGTCGTCGTTGTCGGGAATGAGTATCGACTCGATCCGGTCCACCAACTGCCTGAATGTTCGGATCGTGGTTCCTTGAATCTGCACCGTTCCGGCCGATGTGTCGGATTCTCTGGCGCACTGCGCCAGCCGTTCGGTGACTGATTGCACGACGATGGTGTATTGCTGGCGCTCATCCTCGGCATCGGCGAACAGGAACGGCAGCAGTCGTTGGCTGCAGAAGTCGGCGATCGTCCAGAAGTATGGGCGTACGCCGGTGATTCGAGTTCCCGTGGCCGGTGTGGCGTTGGGGTCGCCGGGCCGGGGTGGAGCGAGGATTCCAACCGACCTGAAAGGCGCCGCGGTCAACCCGAGTGCCGCGTATCGGGAGCGTTGAGTGTCGTCGAGGCGGGTGTTGAGATGATCGAGAAACAGCAGGTCCTCGCCTTTGACGTTGAATATCAGGCCTTTGGTGTGCATGGCCGCGGCGCCGAGAACACCCGAGTTGAACAGCGAATACAGCAGGAACGTGGCGTAGCTGGTCTTGGTGGCGACTCCGGAGATGCCGCTGATGTTGATATGGGCGCCTTTGGTGCCGTCGACGAAATCGAGATCAAGGTAGATCGGATCTTCGTCACGGCTGAGCCCGGCCGGCAGACGGCGTTCGACTTCATCGAAATCGAGTGCGGCGTCTCGCTCTTCGCCTACAGCACGCCGAGCTTCAGTTCCCGGTAGGGGCGGTACGAACGTCTCTGGCACAACCCGGGTGACCTGCACGAGGGCTGCTTCTGTCACTTCTGCGGGCAGGATCCCGTCTGCAATCAAGAACACATCGCTGTCGAAGCGGGCACCCTCGTGGGCGGCACGAACCTGGCTGACTATCCCGTACAGCTTGATTTTGTCGCCGTTGGGCAGTTCACGGTCGACCGCTACCACATCGTCAAGTTGCAGATGCTGTTCGGGCGCGAGTGCCACCCAGAACTCCAGTGGCGTAGCATCATCGGTGCCAAGAACCCGTCCCACGCCATTCACGAGCCAGACTATACAACCATGCGCATCCTCTATATCGACATCGACACTCTGCGATCCGACCATCTCGGATGTGCTGGATATCACCGCAACACCACACCCAACATCGACGCGATCGCCGCCAACGGAGCGCGCTTTGCCAACGTGTACGCCTCTGATGTGCCTTGTCTGCCTAGCCGTACTGCGCTGATTTCGGGCATGTTCGGGATCCGCAACGGGGTGGTGAACCACGGCGGAGTCGCGGCCGAGCTTCGCCCCGAGGGCCCCGGGCGGCATTTCATCGGGACGTTCGCCTCCAATTCGTGGGCGTCGAAGTTCTATTACGCCGGTTACCACACCGCGTCGATTTCTAGTTTCCCTTTCCGTCATTCTGCGGGCTGGTGGAATTACGGCTTCATGGAGGCGCTGAATCTGATGCGTGGCATGGGCGGGGAACGGGCCGATGAGGTGCTGCCCAGTGCCCATAAGTGGATCGCCGAGAATGGTCGTAAGGAGGACTGGTTCCTGCATGTTCATCTGTGGGATCCGCACACGCCGTACAACACTCCGGAGGGTTACGGCAACCCGTTTTCGGACGATCCGATTGCCGGGTGGCACACCGAGGAGGTCCGTGCGCGCAACTGGGGTTTGGCGGGGCCTCATTCTGCGCAGGAGCCGTGGGGTTTTGTGCCCAATGAGTGGGGTCCGCCGGGACCTCGCCAGCCCGATGACGGGTCGTCGATGGACAACGTCAAGGGGATCATCGACGGCTACGACGTGGCGATCCGCTATGCCGACGATGCTGTGGGGAGTCTGCTTGACCAGCTCGCTGGGCTTGGGGTGCTAGAAGACACCGCGGTGTTGGTCTCGTCTGATCATGGCGAGGCCTTCGGCGAACTCGGGGTGTATGCGGATCACCAGGGTGCCGATGAAGCGACCTGCCATATCCCTTCGGTCCTGTCGTGGCCGGGGCTTGAACCGGCGGTGTTCGACGGGCTGCTGTATCACCTTGACGTGGGTGCCACCATTGTTGAGTTGGCAGGGATTCTGTTGCCGCTTCATTGGGATGGACAGAGCGTGGCGGGCGAATTGCGGGCCGGGACCGATGCCGGACGTGACCATCTGGTTGTGTCGCAGGGTGCATGGTCGGCGCAGCGTGGGGTCCGTTTCGGCGATCATCTGTATCTCCGGACCTGGCACGACGGCTACCACGCCCATTGGAACGAGGAGATGCTGTTTGACATTGCTCGTGATCCGCATGAGGTCGACGATCTCTGTGTTGGCGGCGAGGATGTTTCTGTGGTGGCGCAGGGGCGGGAGTTGTTGGAGGCTTGGACAGACGAGCAGATGGCGCGCAGTTACAGCCCGGTCGATCCGATGGAGATCGTCTTGGCCGAGGGCGGGCCTTACCACTGCCGGGGACGTTTGCCTGTCTATCTCGAACGCCTGCGTGCGACCGGCCGATCCGCCCGGGCCGAAGTCCTCGAACAACGCCACCCGGGTGGGGTGTGAAACCATCCATCCAAGAAATATTTCATAATCTTACATTGCTTATTGATCCGCTGCTGACTAGCGTCAGGATGCATGGAAGTTGATGTTGTTGCGCAGCTCGTCACCCTGCTGACGGTCGGTATCGCGATCGTCTGGCAGCAACAACGCAGCACCGACAAACTCCGCGATGACTTCAACACCGCCAACCGCCAGTCGCGTCAGGACCACGACAAACTCCGCGATGACTTCAACACCGCCAACCGCGAGTTGCGTGGGGACCACGACAAACTCAGAGAAGCCATCGCTCAAATCGGGCAGAGACTCGCGCGCATCGAAGGCTTCTTGGGGATCGGCATTCCCTCCGCTCTCGACGAATCCACCGGCGCCGAACCCGACTAGCCGCTTCGAGAACTGCTCGCGGGAATCGGGACGCCCGTCAAATGGATTGGGGTGCTGTTTGTGCAAACGTTTCGAGGTGATCGGCTAGGGCCGTGATCTGCTGCTGTATGTCGGTGGGGCTTCCCGACGGGTCGATGCCGACGACGTGCAGTTCCTTGCGTGCATTCTTGACTTCGATCATCGAATGCGCGAGTTGTGTCACCGGGCTCGGGCTCGGTGAGCGGCAGCCCGGTAGGCGTTTCTGTGTCGCCGTTCATGTCCTTGTCGGCCATCTCCTTGTGGGCCAGGTTCTTGTCGGCGTCAACGCAGTAGATGAGCGTGCCGGTGGGATGGCCGAGTGCGGTGGTGTAGGCCAACCGTTGGTAGTAGTCGGCGTGGGCCGCCCAAACCCCAGAACCCGTGTAGTTCCCGCTCGGTTGGTTGATGTCGGAAGATTCGCTGGCCTTTGCAATCTCGTCGGTGTCTCGGAGTTTGTACTTGATGTCGGCGACCCCGACGCTCATACGGTCGCGCTTGAACAACAGATCCGGTTTGATCCTCACATCCCCGGCGGTGTCGAGTGAACTGCTCTTCTGCCCCTCGACTTCGAGGCGACCGCTCAGTTCGGCTCGTAAACGCTCGGTGACAAACCGCTCGAACAATTTGTTCATGTCCAGCATGAACGCCGAAGCGATGGTGTCGCCGTGGTGGTCTTGCAGCGTAAGATGGGCCAGGATCAGGCGGGCAAGACGCATCGCCGGTAGGCAGTGATCGTTGAGCCGGGTGAAGGTGATCCGTTCGATGTCATCAGCGTCTACCGGCACATCGGCCACATCTTCGAGTGCCACGAGCAAGCGCATCAGTCGGCCGCGGTCTATGGGCGGAACCCCAGCGACCCGTATTGCTCGTTGCATCGCCGCTTTGAGGTAGCGGTTCTCGGCGACGTCGGCGGTGAAGTCGTCGTAGGAGCAGGCCATCGGGACCAGGAGTCCGCCTCGGCGGAACTGACGCTGGAAGTCGAGCCGTCCACGCAACGCCAGAAGGTCTTCCTCTTCGTGCCGGTAGGAGTGGTAGTGCCCTCGGGCCAGGGTGGTTTCTGCTGTGCGGGCGAAGAACGAGATCAGCGCGGGCCGCACATCGTGAGTCTCTGCGTAGTCGATTGCCTCGGGCAACCAGGCGTCGGGCGGCAAGCCGACCTCCAGCAGTAGGAACAGGTTCTGGGGGTTGATCTTCGGTCGCACGATGACCCGCAGCCCCTCGATCGTGAAGGCCCCAACCCATTGCTTGGCCTTGACGTTCCAGTAGCCGTCCTCAGGATCGGGTGTCACCGACAGCCATGTCGTCTCTTCCGAGCGGCCCGCCTGCCGCTTGGACAGTTCAAGTTGCCGAGTCTCCCATTCCCTTAACGTGATCGGTTTCAACTCAACCGGCTCGCCGCCGTTGGCCCACTGTGGTTCGTTCTCGGCTTCGTTCTCGAATTCTCGGTTGCTGAGTTCGTCAGCAAGTTCGTCGTCAGCGGTCACCTGCTCATCAAGCACACCGTTGGTTACCGACATCGGCGCGCGCCTCTACCCATTGACGGGCGCTGGTTCATGACCTCAGATCCTCCAATTCGATGAATTCCCCGATCGGAAACCAGTTGATGTGTGGGTAACTGTCGTAGCGCACTTCGTATGCCCAGGTCCGCCAGGCTCCTGAACTGAGATCCTCTCTCAACGTTTTTCCTGATTTGCCCCCGTTGCGACCCATCCATTCATAGACGAGGTTGCCAGCTTTGTATCCGTCATAAATGTCTTGACCGGTGACCAGATCATCGTTGTTGCCAGCTGTCCCTCTTGCCTGAGCAATCACCGGCGGGGAGTCGTCGGCAGCGTCGGTTTCTTGCGTTGCCATATCTTGCTGGCCGTGCCTCCTTTGCACAGCATCTAGGCGAAACTGCTTGATCTTGTCCGGTTTGCCGAAGAGTTGGTCCTCGATGAACGGTTCGATGTTGTATTTCCAGACGCGTTTGAATCCGCCGTCGTTCAGATCGGTCTTCATGAAATGGCTCGGACCGAGTTGTAGGTGATCCCCGCCAAGTTCCTTTTTGAGTTCGATGTTGACCGCAGAAACGAGGTCTACGACCCATGCTTGGTCAGGAGCGTGCTCTTGGGTCCATTTGCGCAGCAGGCTCTTCGTTGGTTCTCGCTCGGGGAAGAACGGAACGAAATGGAAGCACCTCCGCATGGCGGCATCAATGAGCGCGATCGATCCGCTGTGTTCATTGTGCCGATGAACCATAGGTTTTTCGGTAAATTGAAGCTGGCATCGGACCGGTGCATTACTTGGATCGACTTGTCCCGGTATTCGAGCAGGAATAGCAGTTCGCCGAGCACCCTTGGAAGGTTCGCTCGATTGATCTCGTCGATCACCATCACGTGCTGCTGCTCCGGGTTGTCCGCCGCATGCTCAGCTAACTTTGCCAGCGGACCCCGGGTCAGTTCGTAGGTGATCTGCTTGTCGCCGTCTGTCACTGGACGGTAACCCTCGAAGAAGTCTTCATAGGAGTAGGCGGGATGGAACTGCACCAGGCTCCGAGCTTGTTCCTCGGGTGCCAACGCCTCGGCTAGTTCTTGCGCCAGGTAGGTCTTGCCGGTGCCCGGCGGCCCGTAGAGGATCATCTGCCCCTTGTCCTTTCAACAGATCCACGATCTCTTGCAGATGTTTGACGTCACACAACAACTCCTCCGCGGCACTCTCCAGGCGTTCTTCCCGGGAGGTTCGAACATCCCCCTCCTTGCACCACCACTTGATGTGGTGGGAATCGAAGCCGCCAGCAGGGCTTATTTCATCAAAGAACGCTCGCACTAGCGGAGGATCGCCAACCACTGGACTCTGGCCTTGCCCCAACCTGTGACGTATCCAGCTTCGGACAATGGTCCGTCTGGTATGGACGGTTTCGGGACGGCTGTTGATCTTGGCCCGATAATATTTCAGGTGATCCTCCAAACGATTTTCCCAGATCTCAAGCTAGTCGTTGTCGACACTGGGATTAAGGTCACCAGGATCTACGCGGTACTCAGCCAGAAACTCGATACGAAACTGCGCGTCGTTCTTTTTCAGCGAATAGACAGTGGTAAGGTCGTTCAACGATTTGTTTAGGTCGTCCTGAACAACCTCCCTCGACAGATCAGTCTTGAGCCACTCAACCTTGCGGCGGTGCCGTACGTTGTTGGGTTTCGAGGGGTCCCACTCGTATGGCCCGACAACGCGGCCAATCGCAATCAAGCACTGGTGGCCAAGCACAGGCCTTTTCTGGGGCATAACGACCGAGTCCCCACTGATATTTCTCTCGCGAAGCGCCAAACCTGGTCCCTCGCGCTAGGCCAACAGTCAGAAAAGTGCTCCTCAAGGTGTTACCCAAAATCTTCACGGTTCGCGAATGACTCGACTTCTCCACCCAATTCGCCCCATCCGACGCTGACGATGTGGTTGTCCAGATTGTATTGCTCTTCCGCTCCGTCTCGTCCAGCCCGCACGACCCACGCTCGCGGTTCGGGGGTTTGAGGCTGGTCGTTGTCGTTGGGAACACTCATGGGTCAGAATCCTGTCGCTGGTAAGGATCCTCGGTCGTGTGCCGATGAACCCGCATCAGTTGGTAACCCGGACGAGGCTAGCCGTCCAGCGCAGGTGTGCACCGACCGCACTCCGGTCCAGGAATTCAGATAGTTCTCATATCTGACAAGAACATTGTCACGGGGAGCCGACGCGTAACATCTGTCGAATTCCGTCACCGATCTGTTGGACCACACCGACGGTTCCGGCCACGGCGCTCGCTGGAGGGGTTCACATTCGACCAGATCCCGGTACCCGCATCGCTACCGCGTTGACAGCTGAAACCCTCAACGACGCCATCCCGCCGAATTGTGACTGCCCTGTCCGTTTCGTTTCTTGAGTTCAGCACAACGGTGGCAAGCAAGCCGAATTGCTTGGGGATGGCGAAGACCTAGCTGGCTGGATCAGGTGGTGTGATCACTTCGCAGCGCGGTCCGTCGGCTTTGCTGAGCTTTCGGTCCAGAGTCACTAGCGGGCAGCCGAACGCTTCGGCCACTGCCACGTACCAGGCGTCGTGGCTGTTCACGTTGGTCCGCAATTCCCAAACCCGCTCAGAGAATGGAGTGAATCCGCAGAGTTCGATGTCCAACCGGAGCAGGTCGCGCTGCGCGGCGGTGGCTTCCAAGGGCGACACTCGCCCAGACAGTTCGAGGCGTCGAAGGATATTCGTGGCTTCAACCAATGCCAGTTCCGGTGCAACCAAGGGTTCGGCGGACACCGCAGTTTCCGCCCATTTGCCATCGGGACCGGCGTCCGCCAACGCCGCCACGAGCACCGAGGCGTCGACAACGGCGCCCACGCCCGGTCCGCATCGCGTGCCGCAAGGATCTCCGTGGAAGAGATTCGGGTTCCGGCGGCTTCCTTGCGACGTCGAACCTCTTGCAACAGGGTGTCGACTGAGGGCTTCGCCGCAATGCGTTCAAGTTCACAACTGAGGAATTCCTGCATGGACTGCCGCTTGAGGGCGGCCTTCGTGGCCAGCGCATCGCGGACTTCCTCGGGTACGCCTCGAATGGTGATCTGAACCGTCATGCATGCATTATGCAATTGTTAAGGGCATTATGCATGCACTTCTCCAGATTCCCGCTCCGGCTCAAGAATCCAAATATGTTTCATAATTTTACAGTGATTTTAAAGGTCATTGTCACAGGGGGTCGATAGAGTTTCATACATGGAATTCGCTCCTGTCTCCGATCTCTTGGACACGGCCACCGGGGCCGACACGGCTGCTGCTGGGGCGGTTTGTGTGCTGGCGGTCGACGTCGAGGGGCTGCGTGACGAGGGGTTGTCGTTGCGGTTGAGTGAGATCGGTCGTGCTGAGTCTCGGTTGGCGGCGATGAAGGCCCTGGTGCTTGCTGAGGTCGGTCGCCGTCACAGCAACGCGGTGGCGCAACGGATCGCTCGTGATGAGTTGCGGTCTTCGAAGCGTGAGGCCAAACGCGATGTCGAATCGGCGGTGCAACTAGCTCAGTTGCGTGCCACAAGCGAGGCCTTGGAGTCTGGTGAGATCCCTCAAGGCCATGCGCGTCTCATCGCTCGTGCGTCGGGCGAGAGCAACATTGATGAGGCATTGCTTGTCAAGGCTGCCAACAAGCAGCCTCTCGATGAGTTCGTCCAGACCGTTCGACGCCATCAACAGGATTGCTCTGATGACGACGGGCAAGCGATTTTGGATCGACAACGTGAGCGCCGTTCGGCACGCATATTTGAGAGTCCCGAAACGGGAATGTTCGTGTTGTCCGGCCAGTTCGACCAGATCACCGGCACCCGTATCGCTACCGCGTTGACGGCCAAAGAACGCGAGTTGTGGCATCGCGAAGACCCCAATGCCCGTCGGACACCTCAACAACGGATGGCGGACGCACTCGCTGAGTTGGTTTGCGAACCGGGCGACGGCAAGACGCAGGGCACGAATCTGCTGGTCATCGCCGATTACTACGTCATCAAGAAGGAACTCATCAACGCTCGTCTCGCTGACGGTTCTCCGATACCCATAGGTGAACTCCGTCTGCTGGCCCGTGACGCCGACATTCTGCCGTCCATATTTGATGCCAAGACTCAGAACATGTGGCTAGGTCGTCAACGCCGCACGGCGTCTGAGGCTCAACGGGTCGCGCTGATGGCTCGCGATGAGGGCTGTGTGTGTTGCAAGGCCAACCCGTTGTGGTGCAAAGCCCATCACATCATCTGGTGGTCGAAGGACGGACCCACCGACCTTGACAACCTGTTGCTGGTATGCGACGACTGCCACAAGAAGATCCACCTACATGGTTGGACCGTCCACCAACACCCAAAGACCCGCAAATACTACCTCAAACCCCCCAACCCCAACGGAAGCAACGGGGCGCAGCAGGGGCGCAATCCAACCAGCGAGGTCCGGGGAAGATCAACAGGGCCACAACCCACCCCAACCGGCAAGATCCGGGAAGATCAACAGCGGCGCACCCAAACACAACCCAACCAGCAAGATCCGGGAAGATCAACAGGGCCGCAACCAAACACAACCCAGGGCCGCAACCCAACCAACCGGCGAGGTCGGAGAAAGTCTGGAGCGCAGCACGACACAACCCAACCCGCAAGATCGACGAGATCGAGAGAAGGCCAACGGCGGCGCAACCAAACACAACCCAACCAACCGGCGAGGTCGGGGAAGTCAGGGGCGCAGCACGACGCACCCAACCCAACCCAAGCCAATCAACCGGCGAGGTCGGGGGACGGTCAGTAAGGGAGGTGTTAAGGGATCAGAGGGTGACCACTCCGGTGGTGACTAGGTCGGGGTCGGATTCGGGAAGTAGGTAACGCCAGAAGATGGAGCCCCGGCGGTGAGAATCGGTGTCGAGCCAGTTGGGATGGCCAGGGTCCTCGGCACATACCCAGATCTCGAAGCTGCCGTCGTCGTTGAAGGTGATCTGATCGGCATTCAACGATGAGTTTCTGTTGCGATATTCCAGAGTCTGCATATGCGAGTTCCAAAGCATGACGTTGACGAACGGCCCCGGCGGGAGGGTCCCACGCATTACCAAGGCTTCACCGGGTTCAAGTTCCCAGCGAGTCATGGCGTAATGGATGTCGGCCGCCCCCGGCACCGGTAATCCTGAATCCCTGAAACTGAAGGGTTTGGGTAGCTCGTTGGCGACATCGGACACAAAGGGCACAACCGAAGCGCCGCCAAAGGGACCCTGCCCAACTGTCACCTGACGCAGAAAGGCAATCCCTTCGTTCATGCGACCGGCAATGAACTCGTCACTCAGCGGTGGTGGGGGCGTATCCACGTCGAGGCATTCGATATCGATGTCGACATGAACCTGACTGTCGTTCTGGGCCGACACCGGCAACTGGAAGTAGCCACGCACGATCACCAAAATCGTGTCGGGTTCCAATTTCAACCAATCCCCACCATCGGCATCAGCCGGGTCGGCGCTGAGGGTCAGGCTGTAGGTGCCGTCTTCGGCCACGGTCAGGTCTCGGTCGTTGACATCGCCCCGCAACGGTCCAGCCATACCGCCGTCCTCGGCCGTTGCATGCAGCGTGAACGACGTGTAGCACTCCTTCCGAATGCGACCGCTGATCCGGTACTTTCTGGTGCCGTCGATACGGGCGTAGTGGTAGATCGCATCGGGATTGTCGCCCTGAAGCTTGCGACCCGGATCCGCGATTCCAACAAATCGCGGGTGCTCAGGATTCGCCTCCCAGTACAGCTCCGACACCGCGGAGAGCATCTGGCCGACATAACGAAACGCCTCAACCTGCTCAAGCGGCTCAGCCCATCGAGCGGAATCAAGAATGTAACCGTCGCGGATCTCGGTCAGGGCTGTGATCAGATCGTCGAATGCGGCAGTCGCCTGTGGTGTGGGGTTATCGCTCATCCGCGCATAATGTCACGCGGTGGCCGATTCCATCCAAACCGAACAGAAAATCGCCGGTGGCGACCTGAGCGACGCAGAACTTCTGGAACTGTTCGCGGGGCATGGCGTCTACCGCGACAACGCGGCACAGTACCGGGGCCGACTCGACGGTCAGTTGCTGATCAATCGGTGCGCAGACTGCGACCTCTATCACCAGCCCCCGAGACCGATGTGCCCAAGTTGTTGGTCGTTCGAAGTTGTTCCGACACCAGTGAGCGGCCGAGGCACGATCTATCTGCTCATGCACCTTCATGCGGGGCCTCCAGCCGATGGCGTCGATTACCGCAACGCCGGCCATCCCGTCGTCGTGGTTGAACTCGAAGAACAGGAACACCTGCGTATCACCGGAACCGTTCACGGATTCGACTCGAGCGGGCCAAACATCGGTGACCCCGTCGAACTCGACTTCCTCGACAGATCTGGTGTGCCGATAGTGGCCTTCCGCCCGAGCCGGTCACACCAGCCAAACCGGCCGAGCAAACCGAGCCAAGGGCACCGAGACTGATGGACAGATCTCCAATGAAAGACCAAATCGCGATTGTCGGGGTTGGCTCAACCGGTTTCAGTCGGGGTGACCGCTCACCGTTGTCACTGGCTCTTGAAGCCGCCACCGCGGCGATCCGTGACGCAGGACTCACCGCCGCTGATATCGACGGTGTTGTTGCCACAGCAGAAGCCGGCGCGGCCAGCGCACCTTTCCTGGTTTCATCGTTGGGGCTGACCGAGGTGTCACACCACAGCCGCCCCGCCCCGCTGATTGTCTTCTCGCTGCTCGACGCAGCCCATGCCGTGTTCGCTGGTGCCGCCGATCATGTGCTGATCGTCACGCCGGTGATGATGTCGTCGTGGAACTCGCGGCGAGCCGCCAAAGATCCTTGGCGGCGCGGGGCACGCAGCAGCATCCTTCCCGTTCCCGAAGACTCAGCCAACGCCAACGCCTACGCCACCTGGGCGGGTCGCTACATGCACGAGTTCGGCGCGTCAAAGGACCCTTTCGCACGAATTGCCATCAATTCGCGAAGCAACGCTGCAGCCAATGAACTGGCAGCGATGCGCAAGCCCCTGTCATTCGACGAGTATCACGCCGGTCGCATGATTCGCACGCCGCTCAACATGTTCGACATGGACTATCCCGCCGATGGGGCCGACGCCTTCGTGGTCACTACCGCGCAACGAGCGGCGCAACTCCCGCAACCTCCGGTACTGATCCACGCTGCCACGACAGGTGTGTTCGGCGAGAACACCGAAGACCAACTCCCCAGCCTCAAACGCCACGGCCAGCATGTCGTTGTCGATCATCTCAAAGCGCGATCTGATTTGTGGATCGACGATATCGACTTGTTCTATCCCTATGAGGGTTTCACGATCATCGCCTTGAGTTGGCTCGAGAACTGCGGGTTCTGCGAAATGGGCGGCACCGAACGGTATCTGGCTGAACACTGGAATGACGAACGTCAGCGAATCGAGATAGACGGTCGGATCCCGCTCAACACCCACGGAGGATCGTTGTCGGAAGGCGCGACTCGGGGAACGGGTCATCTGCGCGAGGCGGTGGTGCAGTTGCGCGGTCAGGCTGGCGCACGCCAGGTTGAAGGTGCCAAGGTTGCACTGGTGACTCCCGGGGGTTTCTTTTTCAACTCCCAAGGTGCGATTCTGAGATCAGCCTGAGAAACCAGCAAGAAGCAGCAAGAACCACAACAAAAGGGGGCGCCATGAAAGCAGAGGACATGATCCTCATCAGCGTCGACGATCACATCTGCGAACCCGCCGACATGTTCGACGCCCACGTCCCGGCCGCTTACAAGGACCGTGCGCCACGGGTCGAAACCGACGAGAACGGCCATCAGCAGTGGTGGTACGGCGAGGCGATCGGACGCAATCTGGGTTTGAACGCGGTCGCAGGCAAACCGCCGTCAATGTTCAACATCAACCCCAGTCGCTTCGATGAGATGCGCCCCGGTTGTTACGACGTCGACGAGCGGATCCGTGACATGTCTGCAGGAGGCCAACTCGCAGGTCTCAACTTCCCGAACTGGACCGGGTTCGCAGGCCAAGTGCTGAGCGAAGGTCCGGATCGTGATGTGAACCTGGTGATGATCCGTGCCTACAACGATTGGCATGTTGACGAGTGGTGCGGCAGCTATCCCGATCGCTTCATCCCCTGCGTGATGGTGCCGCTGTGGGATGCCGATCTGGCCGCAGCGGAGGTTCGCCGCTTGGCCGCCAAAGGTGTGCGGGCGATCACCTTTTCGGAGAATCCAGCGGCGTTGGGAGTGCCGTCGATGCATTCAGGTTTCTGGGATCCGCTGTTCGCCGCGTGCAACGACGAGGGCGTGGTCATTTGCTGCCATATCGGGTCGTCGTCAAAGGGGATGAACACTTCGTTTGACGCTCCGCCCCCGGTACCGATCACTTTGTCGCCGTTGAGCACCATGTACACCATGGGCGACCTGTTGTGGGCCGATATCTGGCATCGCTTCCCGGACTTGAAGTTCGCTTTGAGCGAGGGCGACATCGGTTGGATTCCCTATCTGTTGCAACGAGCCGACCATGTGCAGCGCCGACATCAGGGCTGGACCGGCCACGAATTCCCGGCAGGCATGGAATTGGCCAGCGATATTTTCCGCCGTCACATGTTGTGTTGCTTCATCGAAGATCCGGTCGGTGTGGCTCTGATTGATCAGTTCAACATTGATCATGTCTGTTGGGAGTCGGATTTCCCCCACAGCGACAGTTCGTGGCCCAACGCCCCAGAGAGCCTCGAATCATGCTTTGCCGGAGTCAGCGATGAGATCGTCAACAAGATTACCCATCTCAATGCAATGGAACAGTTCGGTTTCGACCCGTTCTCAGTGCGACCTCGTGAACAGTGCACCGCAGGAGCTCTCAGGGCCGAGGCTGCCGATGTCGACACCGTCACCCACCTGGGCCACGAGCCCGACGAAACCGATCTTGCGTACTGGCAAGCGCTAACCACCCGAGGTCTCAAATCAACGCAGACACAGCCCGCGAAGTCATAACGTCGCCGGTTCTGCGTCGCTGGCTAGCCGCTGAGCAGGCCGCTGGCTAGTTGTTCGGCGTAATGGTCGCCGTCGCCGAAGGCGAGGTCATGCACCCAAGCCCGTTTCAAGAAGAGGTGAGCGTCGACTTCCCAGGTGTAGCCCATGCCACCATGGACCTGAACCGTGTCTTTGCCGCAAGCCGCCGCAACGCTGGAGGCCAGAACCTTGGCCACCGCAACTGAGCGAGCGGGATCGTCGACTCCTTTGCCGTCGACGGTCACACCCGCGGCATAGACCGCGGCTCGTAATACCTCGACTCGCGTGATCATGTCGGCACAACGGTGCTTGACAGCTTGGAAGGCACCGATTGGTTTACCGAATTGCTCACGTTGCTTGGCGTACTCGACTGCTAAGTCAGTGGCACCCGCGGCAATGCCGAGCTGTAACGTGGCGGTGAGCAGCGCGCCGCATTGTCGCCATTCGTCGGCGGTCTTGGCATCGGCGATTCTGCGTCCTTGAGGTAGCTCCGTTACTGCCGTAACGGGAGTCAGCGGATCGAGCGGGTGAGCAGCCGGTGTAGCGCCTTCGGTTCTAAGTGCAGCGGCGTCAACCGACCAGAGTCCCTCATCATCGCTGATCACCAGAGTGTCGATCCACGGTAGAAACTCGACGTAACAGCGTCCCTGCGAGCGCTCTTGCGTACCGACCACCATGGTGCCCTGAGCTGCGCCTTCGGCAATCTCAGCACCATCGGCACGGGCCGCACCATCAGTACTGGCCATTCCGACGAGTGCAGCGGTCAGGGTGGTGGCTACCAGCGGGCCGGGCACCAGAGCACGACCAAGCTGTTCAAACACGACCACCGCGTCGGCCCAACCCATGCCCATACCACCGTCGGACTCTGGTCGGGTCAACGAGAACACACCCGTTTCGGCCAGCTCCGCCCAACGCCCACGGTCAAGCCCGTCGGTTGCCATTGAGCGGACCGTCTCAATGTCGAAGCGCCCTGCACACAAAGCGACCACACCTTCGGCGAGCGCCTCTTGATCTTCATTCAACTCGAAGTCCATCTCAACGATCCTTGGGGAGACCAAGCAGGCGTTCACCTACAATGTTGCGTTGTATCTCTGAGGTGCCAGCGGCGATCGTCAGGGTCAACGTGTAGAGCCGCTCCCCCACATGGTCCAACTCGCTCAGATCCAGCGTGTCACCAATGGCCAGACCCGCCCGGCCCAGTATCTGTTCGGCCAAGTCGGACATGCTTTTTCGGGCATCGGCATAGGCCAGCTTGAAGACAGATCCGCCGGGACCGACCATGCCTGTGCGTTGCGCCTGAGAAACATTGCGTTTGGTCAAGGACCACAGTGCGTCGAGTTCGGCTTCCAGACGACCGAGTTGACGTCGGATCTCTGCATCGTCTGAGGCTCGGGCCGAACCTCTCGTTACTTTCCGGGCGATCCCCGCAAGGTCAGCCAGCAACCGTTGGGAGGCAATGATCTCGCTGATGAAGGCTGTTCCTCGCTCGAAGGCGAAGGTCACCATCGTCACCCGCCAGCCATCGTTGTGATCGCCGACGCGGTTGACTTTGGGGATTCGCACCTCGTCCAGGAACATCTCCGCGAACTCGCTGGCACCGAGGGCGGTGACGATCGGGCGGATCTCGATGCCGGGAAGGTCCATGGGCATTATCAACCAGGTGATCCCTCGGTGTTTGGGCGCGTCGGGGTCGGTGCGCACCAACAGTTCGCAGTAGTCGGCCACTTGCGCGAAGGAGGTCCAGATTTTCTGGCCGGTGACCACGTAGTGATCCCCGTCGTCGAATGCTCGCGTGGTCAGGGAGGCGAGATCTGATCCTGAACCGGGTTCTGAGAATCCCTGGCACCAGACGTGATCACCGCGCAGGATCGGGGCTAGGTGGGTGCTTTGCTGGGTGGGTGTGGCTTCGGCGATCAGGGTTGGGCCGGCATGGAGTTGTCCGACGAAGTTCACCCCTACATATGGAGCTCCCGCTCGTTCTGTCTCCTCTAGGAAGATCAGGTGTTCTGTGGGCGTGGATCCCCGGCCTCCGAATTCGGCGGGCCAGTGGATTCCGGCGTAACCGGCGTCGTAGAGGGTTCGCTGCCATCGGGTGTCGTAGGTTCTGCGAGCCTCAAGATCTGTGTGGTCTGTTGGAGGAGGACCGACGTTGGGCAAAACGCCTTTGAGCCACGCCCGCAATTCGTCACGAAAGGCTTCTTCGTCTTTGGTGTAGCAAAGATCCATGAGTCTCCGACTCTATTTGCTCTCGCCGCTCTGCCCCACTTCGGACGGAGTCCTGCTGTAACGGACGGTAGGCAGGTTTATCTGAGACGTGTTCTGGATTGTTTCTTGGCCGCAGCGAGCAGTACACGCTCTTCTCGCTGTTTGTAGAAGTCGTCAAGGGGATAACAACCAGAGACGAGCCCGTTTCGTGGCGCGGTTGTGCAATCTGAGAAAGTGCGGCAAAGCAATCGTCTATTGAGCGGACGACCGGCGAGCACATCAGCGGGCATGTGGGGATACGACAGCATCATTCGGCCCAAACCCACTGAGTCGGCGCAACCGCTCGCCACCACTGCCTGGCCGACATTTGGCAGCCACTGTTGGAGATACGACAAACCGGCACCCACGATCCGAATATCGGGCTGACGCCGGGCAACCTCGGTCGTTGCCGCAATCAGCCGGGCCACCCCAACCAGCGGATCCTCAGGCGGCTGATAACCGTCGGACGGTGGAAAATAGGCTGGACGTTGAACATGGGGTACGTAGTACGGACTCCCCGCCGAGGCGCACACAAGGCCCACGCCCAAGTCCGCTAGGTAGTCGAGAAGTTCATGGGTTTCGGTCAGGTCATAGCCCAAACCGGTGCCATCACCGCCGAAGGCGCATCGGTAGCCATCTTGACCGTAGCCGCCTCGACCGTAGCCAGCAGATATCACGGGACGGCCGATCCCACCGTCACCAGCAACATGGGGCACGAAATCAAACAACGACAGGCGTACCGCGACACCGATCCTTGGTGACGCGTTCCGGATCTCTCCGATGACAGAGCGTAAGAAGTTGCTGCGACCCTCGAGGCTCCCCCCATATCTTCCAGGCCGGTCTTGCGCACTGAGGAACTCATGGCCGAGATATCCGTGGCAAGCCTTGATATCGACAAAATCAAACCCTGCCTGCGCCGCTAGCACTGCCGAGGCCACGAACTGTTCAACTAGCTCGTCGATTTCGTCGTCTCTGAGCACGGCGGAACTGTCGGCGTTGGCACGATCATCAAGGAGCGGGTGCTCATATAGGGTGCGCGGCGCGGGTCCGTCGCTGGTCGGATTGGCATAACGACCTGAGTACGTGAGCTGCAGAACAGTTACCTGGGATGGGTCTAGCAGGGTCCGCAGCTCAGCAATGTCGTTAACTGTCGTTTCGTTGAGAACTAGCTGGTTGGGGTTGGCTTTACCGTCGTGTCGGACCGCTGTTGCCTCGCACCACACCAAGCCGGCACCACTCTCGCCAAGACGCTTCCAGCGTCGTCTCACCAGATCCGAGGGCCGTCCGTCTGCCAACCCGTCCCAGCCCTCCATCGGCAAGGCGGTCCAGCGATTGGCCACAACCGTTCGCCCCAAAGCGCCGTCGGTGATTGTCATGGGCGCTGCCAGCGCACCGGTTGGGTCGACTTCGTCGTCGATCGGTATCTCGATGCCGAGGGTTTCTAGATGGTCACGTAACGCCTCTTGATCTGTGAAAGTTTTCATTTGGGGGAACCGCGGCATCACAGCACTCCGAGGCGCTCGGCAATGTCGCGTAGCACCGCTCGGTCCGAGTCGCGCCGACGTGTGGCGTCGGCGGGCACATTGTCTGATTCGACCCAGCCACGTAGCTGCAGGAACATCGCCGCGTTGTGGCGATATGCGGGTACCGGGGGACGGAACGCGAACTGGCCGAGGTACTGAAGCGTGTCATTGAGTTGATGGAACCCCGGGTCACCGAGTGCCCAGAGCCGATCCCGTTGGGCGAACAAATCGGGGGCGAAAGTGGCCAAGCCCAGTAGATAGTCCGACCCGTACATCACCATGTCTATGGCCAAGTCGTTGCCGGTCAGGACCATGAAATCTGGGCGCAGTTCGTCACGCAGCGCGAGACCTTGCCATTCGAGTTCACGATCCAACGACGAATGTTTGGCTCCGATGCAGCTATCGATGTCGAGCATTGCTCGGTAGGCATCGAGGGAGAAAATGCGTCCGTAGGGCACGAACATGGATCCGAGTTCGAAGCCCAGGAAGCGATCGAGGTTGGCTCCGATGGTGCTGAGTGCTTCGACCCAGGTTTCTTCGCTGCCGCCGTTGAGTCCGTTTGACGGGAAGATCACCGGGGTGCCGCCCCTGCGGGCAATCTCGGTGGCCGCGGCGAGATAGGCGTCGAGATTGAGACTGTCACCCTCGGTGTCGTCCACGAAGGCTCCCGCTACGAAATTGCCGGCTTCGGCGGCTATGTCAAGCACTCGGTGCTTGCTGGGTTCATCAAGCATTTGCACGTAACCCGTGTCCATAGTTACCGCCGGGGTCAGTCCAGATTCTAAGGTTCGGGCTATGAG
Organism: Candidatus Aldehydirespiratoraceae bacterium; assembly: GCA_965249055.1. GTDB lineage: Bacteria > Actinomycetota > Acidimicrobiia > Acidimicrobiales > Aldehydirespiratoraceae > VXYK01. Next base: position 3,471,787 of record CBDFKX010000002.1, read on the forward strand.
CGCTTCCGTGGACGACCAGTCGATCTCTCCAGACGCTGAGAAGGGCAACAGCACCGCGGCCATCCCCACGATTGTCCGCCGCGGTTTGACGTCTACCGGCGCAGTCCTATCACCCGGCGCAGTGCTGTCACCGCGCCGTGTCCAAGCGCCCGAACCGGACTGATCAGCCAGCGGAGTTTCTGAGTTCGGTGCCGAGGTCGGGTAGATGGCGGGACCTTTCGACGAGCGCAGCAAACGGCGCCGGTTGCGTCAAGTGCTCAGGCTACCGGCGCTCAACGCATCGGCGTGAACGCCCTAGCCGACTACCGCTGCTCAGGCCCGCCAGGACTCCTCACGCCTACAGAGAATCACACCGAAAATTGCTTTTGTGATGCGAATATGAGTTTTTGCGCACGCCGTTGGCAGGTATCAAGGGCTCTGCTTCCACTCTGTTGGAGGCTGGGAATTCGCTGGATCCGGCCGAGACACACCAGTACTACCGGATCATTAATGAGCAGGCCGACTACATGAGGGATCTGATCGCTGACCTCATCGACGTGGTGCGGATCGAGACCGGCACGCTGTCGGTTCACCCTGAGCCGACAGATGTGGCAAGGCTGGTGGACGAGAGCAGGAACTCTTTTTTGAGCGCGGGTGGTCGTGACAACGTCCGCATCAATCTCACGGCTGATCTCCCGCCGGTGATGGCGGATCGAAGGCGTATGACTCAGGTGATCAACAACCTCTTGATCAACGCCGCCCGCAACTCTCACGAAAGTTCTCCTATCCGAATTGATGCAGTGGTAGAGGACCTCCATGTCGCTATTTCCGTCGTCGACAGCGGCAAGGGCCTCTCTGCAGAGCGGTTGCCGTTCTTGTTCCAGAAGTTCTCCACCCCCGATGACCGCGAAAAGGGCCGAGACTTGGGCTTGGGCCTAGCCATCTGCAAGGGCATCGTCGAGGCTCACGGTGGCCGCATCTGGGCCGAGAGCGACGGGCCGGGATTAGGCAGCCGCTTCACGTTCACGGTTCCCACATCTGCCCATATGCCGACCAGCGCAGCAGCTGAACGTGTCCATGCCGCTGCCGCTAGCGGATCGCCGAGCCATGAGCAGACTCGGGTCCTCGCGGTGGATGACGATCCCCGGTTGCTCAAGCATGTCCGGGACTCGCTCTCCAAAGCAGGTTACAGCCCGGTGGTGACTGGCGATCCCGGCGAGGTGCTTTCGCTGATCGCGGAGACCAGCCCTCATGTGGTCTTGCTCGACTTGATGCTTCCCGGTAGCGACGGCGTTGAACTGATGCAAGACATTCACGCTGCGCATGACACTTCGGTCATCTTTCTTTCTGCCTATGACCAGGACGAGTTGATCGCCAAAGCCTTCGAGAACGGGGCGGTTGACTACATCGTCAAGCCCTTCTCGCCCACGGAGTTGGCGGCGAGGGTGAACGCCGCCCTCCGCAAGAAGGCGGAATCGCCGAATTCGCTCAAGAACGGGGATCTCGTGATCAACTACGCCGAGCGTTCAATCGCCGTTGCCAGCCGTCATGTGGAGTTGACCCCGATTGAGTACCGGTTGCTGGTGGAGTTGGCCACCAACCTTGGATCGGCGATGACTCACGAACAGTTGTTGCTCCGAGTCTGGGGGAGCGCTGAGTCCGGTGACACGAGACCTTTGCGCACCACCGTCAAGAACCTGCGCCGCAAGTTGGGTGACGAGGTCGGCAAGACGAGATTCATCGTAACGGTGCCCCGGGTCGGCTACCGCATGCCAAGACCCGACCTGACGGGATGAGGCTGGGTTCACAACCCAACCTACAACGCAACCGAACCGGTGTTGGCTCTGAGTTTGGACAGCCCTTGTAGCCAACCTTGCATGAGTCAGCCAACAGGGAGCACACGCAATCGCCGATGTACTACTGGGCGCCTCCGAGCCGTCGGGCCGTATGCCGACCACGTGGGCACGGCTCGAGTCCGACACGCCGTCTTTTGGCAACTATCCGGGCAGCGATGGCATGGATCACTACGAACCCAACTGGACTAGCAAGCTTCCAGAGAAGTGATGCTTGTGGGTCAACGCGAGAATAGACTCTCGGGCGGAGGTTGGAGTGGACGACATTGGGGCGGAGGTTGGAATGGGCGATCTTCGGGCGGCGATCGACGCCGTCAACGCCAACGATCCCAGAACCCACGACACCGAACCGCTGGCCCTCGCCCAAGGCCGCAAGGCCGAGGCATGGGTGGCGCGCCTCGATCCGGACGCTTCGGTTGCGCTGAGGTTGGCCGCCCGAGCCCACCATCTGCGTCGTTGGGAACTGCCCCGCTCTGACTACCCAGAGGGCCGGGCTGGCTACCTGAGGTGGCGGCGGGCCCAAAGAGAGCGCCACGGGCGCGATCTGGTCGCTATCCTCGGCGTTGCCGGGGTGCAGGCGTCCGTGTCAACCAGGGCTGCAGAGATCGTGGCCAAGAAGGGGCTGGGCTCCGACCACGAGGTGCAGACCTTCGAGGACGCGGTGAGCCTCTCGTTCCTGGAGACGGAACTGCGGCCGGTGGTTGACCGGCTCAACGACGACTCCAAGGTGGCCGACATTGTGGCCAAGACACTGGCCAAGATGAGCGCTGGCGGAAGGGAACAGGCTCGGACTCTGGCCGCGGGTCTGGATGAGCGCAGCCAGAGCATCATCATCGAGGCCTGGGCTCTGTTCGTCCAACGCCACGGACGTACCGAGCGTGAGGGGAATTGACACGAAGTTCATTGTTATTTAGTGTTATACAACAGCTTCGCTACCGAGCCTCAAACGGTCGCCGACAATTCAGCTATCGACCACCGCGAGGCTTTGTGATCCAACCAGCCCGTTTCCCAGTCCCCGAAACGACCGTCGCAATGGACCCCAAAGACCCACACCCGAACGAAGATCCAACACCCGCACATGGCGAGGGGTCTACCCCGATTGGGGTCGCATCGACCACCAAGCCCAACACGTCCCGCCGACGGATCGAACATCCAATGCAGGCAATCATGGGAGCCGTTGTGGTGCTCTTGTTGGGTTTCGCGTTGACGCAAACCAACGACCGGATCTCGGAAACCAACGATCGGATCTCCCGCCTAGAAGACCGGGTCTCCCGCCTTGAAGACAGAGTCGACGCCGGCTTCGCCAAAGTCGACGAACGGTTCGCTCAACAGGACGCAAAACTTGACGAGATCAATCTGAAACTCACCGCTTTGATCGCAGCCATCAACGCGACTGCTGAAGTGGAGGCTGCTCTCGACGGCAGGCTGCTGGACCCCAACACCACCCCCACCGACGAACCAGCAAACTGATTCCCACCCGCGATCATGCAGCTGAACCAACAGTGAGGCGACCATCGCGAAAACGCGATGAAAACAAGAAAGCGTGAGCTTCTCTACGCTCGACGATGATCTGAGTGGAAGAATCGGGACCCGTGAGCAGTTCCGGACCAACCACCTCTGCCGACAGACTTGCGCGCTGTATCTCGATCGACCTTGAAGTCACCAAGAAAACCAACGAAATTCGAGCCTTTGCCGGAGTGCGTGGCGATACCGGCGAATGCGTCACCAACTCCGACACAGGCCGTAACTCAGAACCGACGCTGGAGGATCTGGACGAACTCGCCGAAGGCGCCGAATTCGTCCTCGGACACAATCTGATCAAATTCGACCTGCCCCGTCTGAGAGAAGAACGTCCCTCGCTGCAGATACTGCAACTACCCGTAATAGACACGCTGCGGCTCAGCCCCTTGGCCTTCCCGCGCCACCCCTACCACCGTCTGGTCAAGCACTACAAGGACGGACAACTCAACCGCCAAAAACCCAACGACCCCGAACTGGACGCGCGGCTCACCCTCAAGGTGTTCTCAGACCAGCAGAAACAACTACTCACCGAGACACCCCCGCACCTGCTGACCGCTTGGCACTGGCTCACAACCGGCTCCGGCGAGGCCGGCTTCGATCTGTTGTTCGAATCCCTGCGCCACTCGCCACGGCCCACCATCGGCGAGGCGCGTGACGCGATCCGACAAACCCTCAACGGTCGTTCATGCCACCAGCAACTCCGCTCAATCACCGGGGCCCTGGCAGAACACGACTGGGCGCTTGCCTACGCGCTGGCATGGATATCCGTTTCGGGAGGCAACTCGGTGATGCCCCCATGGGTAAGGCACAGTTTCGTTACGGCCGCCGAGCTGGTGCGACGCCTACGCGACGAAGCCTGCGGCCACCGCTCCTGCGACTGGTGCCGCCGACACCACGACCCCGTTTTGGAACTGAACCGCTGGTTCGGATTCGAACAATTCCGGCCCGAACCCGTCGACCCCGACTCACAACAACCGATGCAGCAGGTAATCGTTGAGGCGGTTATGCAGAACCAGGACACACTGGCGATACTGCCGACCGGCACAGGAAAATCTCTCTGCTACCAGTTACCTGCACTGTCGCGCTACAACAAGACGGGTGCCCTAACCGTCGTGATATCGCCGCTTGTGGCGCTCATGGCCGACCAGGTAGCAGGCTTAGAGAAGCTTGGAGTCACGACCTGTGTCACTGTCAACGGAAACCTGTCAATGCCCGAGCGCACTGAAGCGCTGAAAAAGGTCAGGCTAGGCGACACGGCGATCCTGCTCATATCGCCTGAACAACTCCGCAGTGTCTCAGTGCGCAAAGCCCTCGATCAACGCGAGATCGGACTCTGGGTACTCGACGAAGCACACTGCCTGTCGAAATGGGGCCACGACTTCCGCCCCGACTACCGCTACGTCGGGCGTTTCATCCGCGAGAGAGCCACCCGCAGACGTATACCACCGGTGTTGTGTCTGACCGCAACCGCCAAACCCGACGTCAAAACCGAAATCCTGGACTACTTCCACCAAAACCTCGATATCGACATGGAAGTCTTCGACGGCGGCAGTCGCCGCACCAACCTCAACTTCACCGTGCGCGAAACAACCGAAGCCAACAAGTTTCACGACATCGTCACGCTGTTCAACGAGCACCTACCCGAAGCCACGCCAGGCGGAGCCATCGTCTACTGCGCAACACGTCGCAGAAGCGAAGAAGTCGCCGACTTCCTGATAGGGCAGGAGATAAAAGCCGACTACTTCCATGCCGGATTACAACCCGAAGCTAAGAAGAATGTCCAAGCGAGTTTCATCAACGGTGAACTGCGGGCCATAGCCGCAACCAACGCCTTCGGCATGGGTATCGACAAACCTGACGTAAGGCTCGTCATACACGCCGACATCCCCGCGTCGCTCGAGAACTACCTCCAAGAAGCGGGACGGGCGGGTCGAGACCAGCAACAGGCGCACTGCGTCCTGCTCTACACCGAAGAAGACGTCGAGCGACAGTTCGGAATGTCGGCACGGTCCCGGCTGACCCGACGCGAGATCCACGGTGTGCTACGAGCGTTGCGTTCCTTGGAGTTCCGCAACCGCCGCCACAGCAAGGGTGAACCGGTCATCGCCACGACCGGCGAAATACTGATTGAGGACCAAGAAGGCGACTTCACGCGCGACAAGGGAACCGATGACACCCGCGTACGCACCGCGGTGGCCTGGCTCGAAGAAGCAGACCTGCTGCGCCGCGACGAGAACGAAGTGCGGGTCTTCCCCAGTTCGCTGAGCATCCGCAGCGTCGACGATGCGCGAGCCATACTACAAAACCAGCGATTGGAAGACGCCTACCGAGAAGCGTTGACAGCGATGGTAAAAACGCTGCTGTACGCAGCCCCAGACGAGGGCATCACTACCGACACCATGATGGAAGTGTCAGGTCTCAGCTCCAATCGGGTCAGAACTGCTCTGTTCGACTTGGAACGGTTCGGTATCGCCAGAACCGACACCGTGCTGACCGCCTTCGTTCACGTCGGAACACGCCTTCCCTCCCGTCGACGACTGACCGACGTAATAGCCATTGAGAAGCAACTGATCGAACTGATGCAGGAAATGGCTCCCGACATGGGCACAAACAACTCGGCACCGCTGAATCTCCGGATCGCATCACAGCGCCTCAAAGACGCTGGCCTCGGCAATGTCCGCACCGAGCACGTCACACGCGTACTACAAGGCATCTCCAGAGACGGCCGCAATGACGACGGCACCAGCGCACGCCGCGCAGGCGGCAGCATCACCATCAGGAATCACAACTCAGAGAACGTTTGGCTGACCCTGAATCGAGACTGGTCCTCGCTTGCCGCGATAGCTGACCGGCGCCGCCAAGGAGCCAGACTTCTGCTCACCCATCTACTGGATGAACTACCACCGAACCGACGCGGCCAGGACCTACTCGTCAAAACCACACTCGAACAACTACTCAAAATCATCGAAGGCGACCTCGCTCTACGCAGCCAAACCAACAACACCCAACTGCTTATGGAGCGAGCCCTGCTCTGGCTGCACGACCAAGAGGTGATCAGGCTGAACCGAGGACTCACGGTGTTCCGTTCAGCGATGACCATCACACTCACACCCGAGAGACGAGGCTTCAAACAACGGGACTTCCAAGACCTCCAACATCACTACGACCGAACCGTCCAACAAATCCATGTAATGGCCGAATTCGCTGAGAAGGGCCGCACCGCCATCGCCGAGGCAATACGCCTGTCCATCGAATACTTCGAACTCGGCGAAGACGACTTCATACGTCGCTGGTTGCCAGAGCGCCGACACGAACTCAACCGCGAGACGACGCCCAAATCGTGGGGCATGATCGTCGAAAACCTCAACAACCCCACCCAGCGCCAACTCGTGACCGACGACCGTGAAACCGACAACACACTGGTGCTGGCCGGACCCGGATCAGGCAAGACCCGAGTGCTCGTGCATCGCATCGCCTATCTGGTAAGGGTCCGCCGACAGAACCCCCGAGGCATCCTGGCTCTCGCCTACAACCGTCACGCCGCTGTCGAGATTCGTAGCAGGCTCGCCGATCTGATCGGAGACGATGCCAACGGCGTCACAGTACTCACCTGCCACGCTCTCGCCATGAGGCTCGTCGGCGCAAGCTTCTCAGGCAATGCAGACCTGCGCGACGGAAAAGAACTCAAGAAACTGTTGGAGGAGGTGATGGATCAAGCCATCGACTATCTGCAAGGCAACGAATTCGCTCCCGAAGAAGGCGAAGAGGGCGCAGAATCCGACCAGACCGAGACCGAACAGGCCGAAATCGAAGAAAACCGCGCGCGTCTGCTCGCCGGGTTCCGCTGGATCCTCGTCGACGAATACCAAGACATCGGCCGTCAAGAATACGACCTGATATCAGCACTAGCCGGCCAAACGATCACTGATGTGGACGCCCGGCCCAGCCTCTTCGGTGTCGGCGACGACGACCAGAACATCTATGCGTTCAACGGCTCGTCGGTGGAGTTCATCCGCCGCTTCCACGAGGACTACGGCGCCGAACCCACCTATTTGACCGAGAATTACCGCTCCAGCAAACACATCATCGACGCCGCCAACGCCGTCATCTCCCCAGCATCCGACCGGATGAAGACCGGACACGAAATCCGCATAGACCACAACCGCTCCCACGACCCACCCGGTGACGTGTGGGAAGCACGTGACCCGATCGCACGTGGACGAATCCAGATACTGCCCTCGGGTGACGACATCTATTCCCAAACCCAACGTGCGATCACCGAACTGAACCGACTATCAGAGTTGGTGCCCGACTGGGACTGGTCACGTTGCGCGGTGATCGCCGCCGAATGGAGCCATCTCGAACCCGTCCGCAGCCTCTGCGAACACCTGAACATTCCGGTCCAGAAAGCCAACGAAGCTGAGATGAGCCTATGGCGGCTGCGCGAAACCCAAGCTCTCGTCCGTAAAGCCCGCAAACCCGGCCTGATCAACATCGGTGATCTCAAAGAATGGATTCTCCGACAGCGCCCCAGCCCGTGGTTCGAACTACTTGAACAAGCTCTGGACGAACACCAGATTGAGACTGGCGCCACAGAGGTCCCCAACACCGCCTTCATCGAATGGCTGGCTGAATGGTGCCGCGACGCGCGTCGCCGACAGCGTGGACTGCTGCTGCTGACCGCACACCGAGCCAAGGGTCTCGAGTTCGACCATGTGGTCGTGCTCGACGGAGGCTGGAACCGGCGCAACCGCGAAGGTGACGCTGACGCGCAGCGCCGCCTCTACTACGTTGCCATGACCCGTGCCCGACAGACCCTTGCGCTGTTGCGCCGCAAAGAATCGCACCCGTTCCAAGCGGGTCTGCAAGACAGACCGTCAGTACTGCTCCGCGAAACGACCACCTCGCCCCACCCCGGACCCGAACTGACACGCCGCCATCATCAACTCGCCCTCAACGAAGTGTTCCTGAGCTTCGCGGGCAACAAACCACCTGAGAACCACCTGCACAGGGCCATCGCCGCGCTGTCGCCGGGCGACACACTCCAAGCGAAGCAGAACGGGCAGGCATGGAAATTATTGGACGAAGCCGGGACCACAGTCGGGAAGCTTGCCAGAAGCTTCGAGGCTCCCGACAACATGGTTTGCACCCACGCCACCGTCGCAGCCATCGCCACCTGGGGCAAAGACCGCTCCGATGCGGAGTACGTGGATCGTGTTCTGTGCGAAAAATGGGAAGTCGTTCTCCCCGAACTCACCTTCGAACCCCGAAATTCGCAGTAACCGTGGCTACTCTCTGGGGCTATGAACGACCCTCGTTGGCAGACTATTCCAGAACTGATCGACGACGCAGCCAGCCTCTTTGGTGACCGTGAAGCGATGGTGGATGGCGACGTCCGCTGGCACTTCTCTGAGTTCCGCGCACAAATCCACACTGCGGCACGTGCACTGATGGCCTCAGGGGTGGCCGCAGGGGACCGCGTGGCGCTGTGGGCACCCAACATTTGTGAATGGGCCGTTGCCGCGCTCGGAGTCCACACCGCAGGCGGGGTGGTGGTGCCGATCAACACCCGCTTCAAGGGGCGCGAAGCCGCTTATGTTCTTGAGAACTCTGGGGCCAAGATGCTGTTCTGCGTCACCGATTTTCTGGACACAGACTACGTGGCGCTGCTCAAGCAAGCCGAAGCACCCACGTCACTGGCCGAGATCGTGGTGATGCGAGGAGACTGCCCGACCGGCACCACCAGTTACAGCGATTTCATGGCCCGTGCCGCAGCCGTCAGCGAAGACGAACGAGCCGCCCGCAGTGCCGCGGTCAAAGGCGACGACCTCTGCCACATCATGTTCACCTCCGGCACGACCGGCGACCCCAAAGGTGCCATGCTGATCCATTCCGCTGTCTGCCGGTCCTATTGGAGTTGGTCTCAAGTGATCGGACTCGACCGCGACCGCTACCTGATCATCAACCCCTTCTTTCATTCGTTCGGGCTCAACGCGGGCATTTTGGCCTGCCTGATGACCGGGTCAACGATCATTCCCCATCCGGTATTCGACGTGCCGTCGGTAATGAAACGCATACCCGAAGAACGTATCTCGATGCTCCCAGGACCACCGGCCATCTACCAGACCATCCTCAACACCGAAGACCTCGACCAGTGGGACATGTCGTCGCTGCGGCTGGCGGTAACCGGTGCCGCGGCTATCCCTGTCGAGATGATCATTTCGATGCGTAAACGGCTCGGCTTCGAAAAGATCGTCACCGGCTACGGCCTCACCGAGTCTTCGGGGATCGCCACCATGTGCCGCCACGACGACGACCCGGAGATCATCGCCAACACCAGCGGCCGGGCGATCGACGATGTCGAAGTGCGACTCGTCAACCCCGCGGGGCAAGAAATGCCAAGAGGCGAACCGGGCGAGATCGTTGTGCGCGGCTACAACGTGATGAAGGGCTACCTCAACGACCCGGTCAAAACGGCAGAAACAATCGACGCCGACGGTTGGCTGCACACCGGCGACATCGGCGTCATGGACGCCGAAGGCAACATAGACATCACCGACCGCGTCAAAGACATGTTCATCAACGGCGGATTCAACGCCTACCCAGCCGAGATCGAGAACCTGATGATGAACCACCCCGGAGTTGCACAAGTGGCGGTGGTCGGCGTGCCCGACGAACGACTCGGCGAAGTCGGCTATGCCTTCGTGGTGCCCGCCGTTGGATCCGACCGCGACACCGAGGCGCTAATCGCCTGGTGCCGCGGCGAAATGGCCAACTACAAAGTCCCGCGACACATCGAATACGTCGACGCACTCCCCCTCAACGCCAGCGGCAAAGTTCTCAAATACCAACTCCGCGAGCGCGCCAGCCAACAGTGAACAAGTTGCTTGCACCGTTCGACGCTGACCAGCGGGCAGCACTTCAGGCCGCGATCGATGAGATCATTCCCCCCGAACACGACCATCAAGGCGGATGGCGTGACGGAGTGGAGTCATACCTCGACACCGAATGGCACGGAGTACTCGACTGGGCTCATGAACTGGTGACATCGGCGGTGGGCGCGCTGACCGCTCACCCGTCACTGAGTGCCCTCGAACAAACCCAACAGGACGCCCTGATACGCATCGCTCACGAAGGGTTCTACGCCGCACCGCATCTCAAAGAACCTCCCGGATGGAGAGTTGTCGGGTTCAGTCCGATCCCAGAAGGCGTGCAAGCGATCGAACCCGACCCGCTGCCAACCATCGCACTCTCCGCCGCTGACGAAACGTATGACACCATCGTGGTCGGAGCAGGCACCGGAGGTGGGGTGGTGGCCGCAATGCTCGCCGATGCTGGCGAGCGCGTCCTGTTGGTCGAACGATCACGCCAGCACAGGTCGGCTGAACTGCGCAACGACCATCTGCGCGGTAAACGTGCGGCGATTTATCCGCCCACAGCCGGGCCGTCACGCCACGAGCTACGGGTGCAACAAGACATCGATGGAGTTGCCTCAACGCTCGAACCTCACGACATCGGCTGGGGCCTCAACGCCATGACCGTCGGCGGAGGCACCCGGCTTTGGCAAGCGCAAGCCTGGCGGTTCCTGCCCGAAGACTTCCAGATGGCATCGGTCTACGGCACCCCAGAAGGATCAAGCCTCATCGACTGGCCGATCAGCTACGACGATATGGCACCATTCTACGAACTCGCCGAACACGAGATCGGTGTCTGCGGCGACGCCCAATTCTTGCGCCACTACCGACCACAGGCCAAGGACTTCCCGATGCCTGCTCTGCCCAAGGATCACCGTGCCGAGGTCATGCACACCGCGGCGGACCAACTCGGATGGCGTTCCGGTCCGCTGTCTTTCGCCATCAATTCCGTGGAGAGACACGGGCGTGCTGCTTGCGTGGCCTGTCAACAATGCGTCGGCCATTCCTGTCCGGTCGACGCCAAAGCAGGCAGCCACAACACGGTACTGCGCCGCGCTTGTCGGTCTGACGCGTCGCTCGACATCGTTGCGGGCACCCGCGTGCTGCGGATCGAAACTGAGCGCGCCACCGCCACGGGCGTGACTGTCAGCGACACCGAAACCGCACGAACCATCGATGCCGGGCGGGTGGTGCTGGCCGCTGGTGCCGCGGAAACACCGCGGCTGCTGATCTGGTCAGGGCTCGGCAACGACCAGGTAGGTCGCCACCTTCAGTCCCATACCTACGCGCTCGCTTACGCAAAGCACCGCGACCGCTTTCACGCCTGGACCGGCCCCGGCCACTCTTGGGCCACGCTTGACTTCAACCACCACAACCCCGGCGTCATCGGTGGTGGCGTCATTCACGACGGAACCCAGAACCTCCCCGTCGCTGCCGCAGGCATCCTTGCCAGCTTCTTCGGCGTGCCACGCTGCGGACCCGCTCACACAGAGTTCATGCGCAACGGCATCCATCAACTGCTGACCACCATGGCTTGCGGTCAGCAAATCCCCTCAGCAACAGCGCGGGTCACGCTCGATCCCGCTGTGAAAGACTCATTTGGCGTTCCCGTGGTGCGCTTCAGCGGAGGGTCGCACCCTGCCGATGTGCCGATGCACGAATTCCTCAGCGTCCGCTGTGTGGAATGGCTCGAGGCCATGGACTGCACCGACATCATCGACATCGGCGACAGGGTTCGCTGGTTCTACAGTCGCTCAACCACCGCCGGCGAGCACGGCGCAGGCACCTGCCGCATGAACGATGACCCGAACCTCGGAGCAACCGACCGCTTCGGCAAGGTCCATCAGACCACCAACGTCTTCGTTGCAGACGCCTCGCTGCACCCAACCAACGGAGGCGTCAACCCCGGCTTCACGGTGTTAGCCAACGCTTTCCGAATAGCGCATCAACTCATCAACCGGTGACGCCTGCTGCGCTGAGTTAGGGTCACGGCATGGGACTAAAAAAATTCCTCACGAATCTGCTCAGCCCATCGAGTCCACGCCACCGTTCGGTGCCCACGACACCCAAGTCCAGCGAGGATTACGCCGAGGAAATTGAGTTCGAGAAAGAACGGCGCAGAGGAATGCGGGGCGACTAGGCACCGTGTCCAATGCTCAGCCAGCCCACGAACTCAACAACCAATAGCGCATGCGCTAGACGTTCACCTGTTCAAGCAGGCCGGTGGTGACGTCGTAGACGAAGCCGCGGATGTGGTTCTTTTCTAGAATGTACGGCGACAACAAGAGCCGTTGAATCGACTGGCGCACGTCGGCGTAGGGATCCTCAAAGGCTTCGACAGCCCAATGCGGACGTATCCCGAGTTCCTCTTCCAGTTCGGATTTGAAGGAGTCTTCGGACACTTTTTGTAAGCCGCAATCGGTGTGGTGCATCAAGATGATCTCCTTGGTGCCCATCGCCCTCTGCGACAAACACAGTGAGCGGATCACATCATCGGTGACCACCCCGCCAGCGTTGCGAATAATGTGGGCATCGCCGCGGGCAAGGCCGAGGATGGCAAAGATCGGCATACGGGAATCCATGCAAGCCACAATCGCGGCTCGACGTGCCGGCGCAACCGACATGCCCCGAAAGTCAAAAGTCTTGGCGTAGTCCGCGTTGTTGGTCAGCAGTTCGTCCGCCGTTGGCTGAAAGTCTTCGGGCATGGCCGCATCGTAGACGCGCAACGATTCTGTGCGGTGCCTCATTGTCGGGCAAGCTTGGCCTATGAGCGATAACAGCGAACTGATCGAGATCGAATCTCCAAGGCCTCACACGACCATTATTCGTATGAACCGTCCCGAACGGATGAACTCGATGGCTTTCGAGTTGATGGTCCCGCTCAGCGAAGCGTTCGATCAAGTCGACGAAGACAACGACACGACCTGTGTGATCCTCACCGGGACCGGCGCCGGCTTCTGCTCTGGGGCCGACACCCGAGACACCATGCCACCGCCCAACATCGAAGGCATGACTTTAAGCCGAATCGCCACCAAGGCGATGTCCACGCTGTCAGATCTCGTTCCCCGCATGCGCAAGATGAACAAACCCGTGATCGCAGCCATCAACGGCGCCGCCATCGGCGGAGGCATGTGCTTGACGCTCGGAGCCGACATCCGCATTGCCGGCGAATCGGCCTATTTCCGTGCGGCTGGTATCAACAACGGCCTGACAGCCAATGAACTCGGGCTTTCGTTCCTGCTTCCCCGGGCTATCGGCGCTACTCGGGCCTTCGAACTCATGCTGTCGGGGCGTGACGTTAGTGCCACCGAAGCCGCCGAGATTGGTCTCGTGTCAGCCACTGTGCCCGACGACCGCCTGATTGAAGAAGCGCTGGACCTCGCCGACAAGATCAACGGTTGGTCAACCCAAGGGGTGGCTCTCACCAAACGCCTCATGTGGTCCGGGTTGGAAACCAACAGCCTCCAAGCCGCGATCGAGATGGAAAGCCACACCCAGCTATATGTGCGTCTCACCACCAAGAACTTCGAGGAAGCAACCAAAGCCCGCGCCGAGGGCCGCGCCCCTAACTTCTTGGACTGAACCGCCTGCGAACGAGCCAGCGGGAACGACAATCAGCCCTCGTTGACCATTGGGACGACCTCTTCGACAAAAGCATCGACCTGTTCTAAGTACTCCGGTACATCGCGCGCCCGGAACTTGAGATGGAAAGTGTTGGCCCCCACTTGGCGCGCCGCGCGGATGTCTTGCGCGAGTGCTTCGGTGCCCCCCGACAGCGCCATCACCCCTTCAGGAACATCGCCAAGCAAATAAGTCCACGGCGGCATGTAGCCAACGTCGCAGCCCGCCCCGGAGCGTCCCGCCGAATCCGCAGCGGTCGCTATCGTCTCCAAAATCTCGGGGTACTGCTCTTTGGCGTTGCCCATCGGGATGTAGCCATCGCCGATCCGGCCGGTACGTCGCCAAGCCGCCTTCCCCATGCCGCCGACCCAAATCGGCAGCTCGGCCGCTGGTTGGGGCGCCACACCAACATCAGAATACGAATACATCTCGCCGTGGTGGCTTACATAGGTGTCAGCAAATGCGCCGCGCACGGCATCGAGGGTCTCATCGAGCCGCTTGCCCCTCGTCGAAAAGTCGACACCCAACGCTCCGAACTCGGCTTCAACATGGCCAGCACCCACACCCAGAATCGCCCGACCTCCAGATAGGTGATCGAGCGTGCCGAATGACTTGGCGGTCTGTAGAGGGTGCCGGTACGCGGCGATCCACACAACCGACAGCAACCGCACATTGCGGGTATGGGCAGCCAAAAAAGACAGGGTCGCAACCGTGTCGTACCAGGTCGTGGTCATGCGTGCGGCGTATTCGTTGTCGGGAATCGCCACATGATCGCAAACCCCGACGAAGTCATAACCACGGTCGTCGCAACGCTGGGCAATAGCGACAAGATCGTCCACGGTCGCGGTGTCCTCCCAAGGATCAACCAGCGTGCGCGTCAAGGTCTGAATCGGCAACTGGACACCGAACGACCAGTCATCCGGCGCGGTGATCGCCCCCATCAGTTCGTCTCGTCACCCGCGTCGGGGGAAGCCTCTGCATCGGTCGCTTCTCGACGGCACTCGCTAATCGCTTCCTCGGTTGTTCCCACCAACTCCGCTGCTCTCGGATAACCGACATAGGGGGTGGCCTGAATCAACACCTCTCGTACCTGCTCCTCAGTCAACTCGCCCCGTTTGAGCGCAGACTTGCATTGGAGTTTCCAAGTATTGGGGCCGCCGATAGCGGCGATTGCACCCATCACGATCAGCCGCCGCTGCGAAACATCGAGCTG
The DNA here is from genome assembly GCA_965249055.1 of Candidatus Aldehydirespiratoraceae bacterium. Lineage (GTDB taxonomy): Bacteria > Actinomycetota > Acidimicrobiia > Acidimicrobiales > Aldehydirespiratoraceae > VXYK01. Next base: position 3,486,888 of record CBDFKX010000002.1, read on the forward strand.
TTCTCGGGTCCAGATTCCCCCGAAGAGGTCTCTGGTCATGATGTCGGAAAAGTCCATCAAGCCCGGGGGGACCACCGACACCATCCCCTGATAGACGTCGGTCAGCTTTTCAGCCCCAATCTGCCATTTCTCGTCGCTGCTGTTGTCGGTCATATCGTTCCTCTCTGTTTTGGTCTCGTTTGATGTGGCTTTCGATTCAACTCTTCGGCATGCCGTACACCAGACGCATCGAATCGCGCACAGCCTCCACAACCGGCATTCTGCGGCCGCTTTCAAGGCCCAGATTGACTGCGAGATCAAGGTCTTTTTCGGCGATCCCGATGGTGGTCGCAAGATAGGAACCGAGCGGACCTCCCTTCGCCTCGGGTGGCATAGAAACCAACGGGTAGAAACGCTCGGTCAAGGTTCCTAACTGACCAACGTGTCGCCAGGCCTCAAGCAACATGTCAGGGTCGCTGCCCTCTCCGACAACAATCTGGTGCGACGCGCTAAGCGCAGCTTGCTGCAAATAGGTCATTACGTTGAAGGCAACTTTCATCGCCATTCCCGCACCGATTCCACCACCTTCGAACACCGCCCCAGCGCACTTGTCGATCACGGCCCGGGCCAACTCGCCGGTCCCATCGGCGGGGACACCAAGCATGATCACTAGGCCGCCTTTGCGAGCAGACCAAGACCCACCCGCAACACCCGCGTCAAACAAGGTCACATCACGCTCCGCGGCCAAAACGTGAAGATCCCGAATCGTGTCGGGGTGAACGGTCGAGTGCACCGCGATAGAGGTACCCGGTCGACACGAAGCCAGGATTCCGTCAGTACCTGAGACCACGTCCATGACAGCCGCATCGTCGGGTACGCAGATGCTGATGTGCGCGCACTGCGCAGCCAGCGCCGCGCCGGAGGTCGCTGCCCGTGCACCTTTCTCTACCAACTTGGCGATGGCGGCTTCGCTGAGATCAAAGACAACTAAGTCATAGGAAGCGGCGATGGATTCAGACATGGCGCCGCCCATGTCTCCCAGCCCTATATAACCGACTGTTGCTGGCACGTTTTTCGGCACGATTTCCTTCCTCGGTGTACCCGGCGTCACCCCGACCCATGCGAGGGTAGTCGCTGGGCTGCCCGACAAAAAAGACGCGGACGTAACTCCTTGGATCGGGAGGAATTTCGACAACCATTGCCGTAATGTCATGCACATGGCTCAAAATCCGTTTACCGCGCATCCTCACGCCAACGGCGAGACGTACGGCCAGCACTTCGGTATCGCCTTCGGTGTCGGCCGGCAACTAGTGGTGGCGGCACTCGCTGCTTTCACACACGCGCTCATGCCGTTCTTGTTTCCAACCACCGCTAGTACCAAGATCCGCGCCCTCAACGACTGCCTCGACCGCAACGACCGCGACGGGTTGCGCCACAAAGCCAGCCTCGTTTCGCAAGACTGATAAACACGCGCGAAACTAAATAGGTGAGCAACGAACACCACAACGAACACCACATAGTCATCAGCGCCGACACCCATTGCGGGGCTGGCCTTTGGAACTACCGGAAGTACCTCGACGCCGCGTTCCTTGACGAGTTCGACGACTGGGCCAACTTCATGGAACAGGACAACGAACGGCGCAAGGAACTCTTCAAAGACATGGAACGGACGCCGCTCGAGGTCGGCGTGGACGGCGATCCCGAAGTGTTCTCGTACCGCAACTCGTCATCTGCCGAACGCCTGCGCGAACAACAAGAAGACGGCGTTGTCGCCGCGGTGCTGTTCCCCAATACCCAACCGCCGTTCGCGCCTCCAGCGGCTACCTCGTTTGAAGCTCCGCCCTATTCCGACAACTTTGAGCACCGTTGGGCTGGGTTGCGAGCACACAACCGCTGGCTCGCCGACTTTGTCAGCGAAGCACCCGAACGCCGAGCTGGGATCATCCAGATCTTCCTCGGCGACGTCGAAGGCTCAGTCAAAGAAATCGAATGGGCTGCCGAACAAGGACTCAGGGGTGGGATTCTGGTGCCCGGGGCACCACCAGATTCGCCCTTCGAGCCCCTCTACTCAGATACTTACGAGCCGATCTGGGCTGCTGCCGCAGCGGCCGGGTTGCCGCTCAATCACCATGCGGGCGGTGCCACCCCGAACTTCGGCAACCATTTTCCGGCGTCACTGGCGATGTTCATGCTTGAGGTGCAGTGGTGGACTCAACGAGCGCTGTGGCACCTCATGTTTTCGGGGGTGTTCGAGCGCTACCCGGAACTGAACTACGTCATCACCGAAACCGGCACCTCGTGGGTGCCAGACACGTTGGAGAAGCTCGACAGCTTCTATCACCGGATGAAGTACTCGAGGTATGGCTCGGAGTCGATCTTTGGCGGCGAAGCTGTTGCCAAGATGTCGCTCACGCCCTCGGAGTATTTCAACCGGCAGTGCTTCATCGGCGCGTCATTCCTGCGCCCCGCCGAGACCGAAATAGCCCGCTCGGTCGGCGTTGACCGCATCATGTGGGGTTCTGACTATCCCCACATCGAGGGTTCTTATCCGCACACTCGTGAGCACCTGCGACTCACCTTCGCCCGGATGACACCCGAAGAGACGACCACGATCCTCACCGAAAACGCAGCCAAGGTCTACCAGTTCGATCTCGACGCGCTCGCGCCTCTCGCAAAGAAGTACTGCCCGACCAAGGAATTCGTGGCGACTCCCATCGACTACTCAGAAATCCCCGAACGTGCCAAGGGTTGCCCCGGCATGAACCCACTCAACCAGGCCCAGGAGGTCGCATGACCGGTTCTAACGGCAGCATCGCCGACATCGAGATTGTGGGGTGCGTGGCAGTCGTAACCGGCGGAGCAGGCGGGATCGGTAAAGGCATCGTGGGGGCGCTCTTGCGCCGCGGGGCCACAGTCGTGATCGCCGACATCGAACAGAGCGCTATCGACCCTGCCGTCGAAGAACTGTCGGGTCTGGGCTCCGTGACCGGAGTTCGCACCGATGTGAGTGACGAAGCTTCGGTCGGCGCGCTCGCCGACTACGTGTATGACACCCACGGCAAATGCAACCTGTTGTACAACAACGCCGGGGTGACTTCAGGCGGGGGCGGCAAGCCCTGGCAACAGGAACCGAACGACTGGCGCTGGTGTTTCGGCGTGAACGTCTTCGGCGTTGCCATATGCGTGAGCGAGTTCGTTCCACGCATGCTCGAGTCGGGCGAGCCAGGTCAAATCATCAACACCTCCTCTGGCGACGGCGGGTTCGCTCCCGTTCCCACCGCTTCGGTCTACGCCTCCTCCAAAGCGGCCGTCAGTTGCTTCACCGAAGCGCTGCACCACAACCTCGTCAGCGAGGACACTCAGCTTCGGGCCTCAGTGTTCTATCCCTCGGGTGGATTGTTGCGCACCGGTCTGTTCACCGCGAGCCGCAATCGTCCCGCGCACCTCGCACGGGTCGGTGAAGCCACCGGTCGAAAGAGCATGACCTTCGAAGAAATGAAAGGCATGCTCGCCGCGGCGGGCCGTGATGTGACCGAGGCCGACCTGGACGCGCTCGGTGATTTCGTTGTGTCCGAGACCGCCGCACGGCGCTTCATCATCACCATGGACCTGCGCGACACCGTCGATCTGTTGCATCGCCGAGCTGCCGCCATCGGTGACCTGAACGTTCCACCCCACCACGGCATGCCCGTCTGAGTGTGACCCGGTCGGCAATCGTTAGAGGGTTTTCGGGCGGTTGACGAAACGGCGCTCGGTCGGCGAGAAGAACCAACCGCCGCCGGTCTTGGTCCCCCCATCAACGGGGATGTTGTGGCCGGTGACAAACGACGAGAGATCGCTCGCCAGGAAGAGCGCAACCCGGGCTTGGTCCTCAGGCCAACCCAAACGGCCTACCGGCGCCCAGGACTCCCAGAGGTGCTGCGATGACTCAAAGCCCGTCAAATAGTCAACCTGCGGAGTCTGGGTCAGGTCCGGGCCTATCCCGTTGACCCGGATTCCCTTGCGGCCATACCCCGCTGCCAGACAGGTCGTGAAATGGGCCAGCGCCGCCTTCATGGCCCCATACACCGGCTCACCGGGAAAGCCGCGCTGGCCCTCAACAGAATGGACGTTGACAATCGACCCTCCCCCGCTGTCGATCATCGGGTTCAAGAAGGCACGGGTGACCATCACCGCATGCAGGAAGTTGATCTCATACATCTCGGTCCAGGACTCAAGACTCGAGTCACCGAAACGGACGATCGGACGGTAATCACCCACGTTGTTGACCACCACGTCCGGAGCGCCGTGAGCCGACAGCACCGCAGCTTGCAGGCGCTCGACGTCTTCAGGACGTCGCACGTCAACTAGATGCGCCCGGGCTGTTCCCCCACTCGACACGATGTCCGCCACTGCGGTCTCGGCTCGTTCGCGGTCTATTTCAGCTATCTCAACGATGGCCCCGTGCTGGGCGAACAGGCGACTGATAGCCCCGCCGATCCCGTCACCTCCACCGGTGACCACCGCCACCTTGCCTTTGAGGAGTCGGTTCCAGTCATCGATTGGCGGCACGTTCTGTGGGCCTTGGGTGTTCATGGCACCACCTTCGGACTGCGGTTCGCTCATTGCACCTTCCTTCCGCTTGCGGCAGCTTTCTTCAACAAGGCGCGGGTCCGCTGCTTTTCTTCGGGATTCGTACCGACCTCGACCGCCGCGAAATCGGTCGCGCCCGCTGAAGCAAGGTTCGCGAGTTGTTGCAACACCGAGTCCTCATTGCCGACTAGGCAAACATCGGCAGGGGTTTGAGCACCTTCACGCTCAAGCATCGCCCTGTAGCTCGGCAGCGAGCCATAGCCGGACAGATTGGTCGCGTGTCTGGCCCGCACATCGTCCTCATCGTCTGTCACGGTAACGATCAGGCTCGCCACGATGCGCGGTTCTGATCGCCCGGCGCGTTCGGCAGCATCAGAAATGGAGGGTCGAATATGGTCTCGAATCGTCTTCGGGCCGGTCAACCAGGTGACGGTGCCCGAGGCCAACCGACCGGCGACCGCGAGCATCTGCGGCCCGAGCGCGCCCAGCAAAACGGTGGGCCGGTTTTCGCTGAAGACCGCATAGCGACCGTTAGCTGCGAAAATCTCGCCGTCATAGTCGACCCGGCCCTCGTCAAGCATGGAGTTGAGCACCTCCAAATAGTCAATGGCGTGCCGGATCGGTCTATGCCAGGCCATGCGCAGCCGTTTCTCCACCACCGCTTGATGCGATAGTCCGACACCGAGAGTCAACCGCGCGCCGATGAGCGAAGTGGTCGTGTGAGCCTTGGCGGCCAACGTGTGGGGTGGATACAGCCAGGTTGGGATAACTGCGGTGCCCATCTCGATACGCGGCGCAAGCGGGGCAGCCGCGACGAACACGGTGAGAGCATCGAGGTATCCGGCTTGTGGCAGCCACCAATGGGCGAACCCGTCGGCATCGCATTGGCAGGCACTGTCGAGCACCGGTTCGATGGAATCCAGCATCGTGGTGTTGGAGAAGTTGATACCGATGCGCATATTGCGTCTACCGTACGTCTGATGCCGACTTCAGATGGAACTGAACTTGATGAGACCGTCGCTTATGTCGCCCTTCGGCGCCTCCAGAACCGTTATGCCGACATAGTGACCCGACGGGCCTGGCCTGAATTAGCCGAGATAATGCGGCCCGATTGCGTCATCACCGTCGATCTTGTTGATCGGGCGATCAACTTCGATGGGCCGACCGCGATCGGTGATTTCATCGCCGCTCAAATCGAGCAGTTCGACTTCTTCGAGTTTGTGATCCTCAACACCGTGATGGAGATCGACGCCGAGGCGGGACAGGCCACGGCTCGGATGTACATGCAAGAGGCCCGTCAGAGTGTGGAGTCGGGCCAACGCTGCGACACGTTCGGTGTCTACCATGACCACTTTGAGCGTGACGACGACGGTCGTTGGTGGTTCGCTCTCCGCCGTTACAAATCCTATGCCCGCACCAATCCCACAGGTCCGGGTCCTGACCTGACCGTCTTCGAACTTCCCGAGATCTCCCTTTAGTCAAACGAAAACGACTCGCCGACCAATTGCTCAGACACTGACCAGAGACGAGTGGCGTAGTCGACATCGGTGGCGTAATCGGCGGCTGCCGAGATCGCCGCGTCCTCGCAGTAGGTGCCACCTACGTCGGTCATATCCGCCGAAACGGCTGCCCACACGCTGGTCGCGGCGCCCTGCTGAACGGACTTGAAATTAGGAAGGCCCGGCCCTGCTCCCGAAGCGGCACGCGCCGCGGCCCGGCGCTGCAACTCGGCCAAATCGTCAGAAGTCATGTGACGGGCCAAGTCGGTCATGATCATTCCGGGGTGCGCCGCATTGGCCCGCACACCTGAGCCGGCCAATCGACGGTCGAGTTCAACCGAAAAGAGGATGTTGGCAGTCTTGGACTGGCCGTAAGCTTCGAACTTGTCGTAAGGCTCGGCCTCAAAGTGCAGGTCATGCCAACGAATCTGCCCGCTGTGATGGCCAGCACTGGACAGGTTGACGATTCGCGCCGGAGCACCAGCACGCAGGGCACCCAACAGGTGATTGGTCAACACAAAATGTCCGAGATGGTTTGTCCCGAATTGTGTCTCGAATCCTTGCGCGGTTCGTCCTTCGGGAGTGAACATGACACCTGCGTTGTTGACCAATAGCTGAATGACCGGATGTTGCTCCAGGATGCTGGCAGCTCCCGCTCGCACCGTTGGCAGGTCGGCGAGGTCGAACACTGCCGTGGATAGCTTCGCCGCGCTCACAGTCTCTGAGATCGCCTCAGCCGCCGCCTCGCACTTCTTCGCGGTTCGTCCACAAAGAACCACTTCAGCTCCACCTGCGGCAATAGCTCTTGCGGTCTCAAGACCAAGCCCTGTCGTTGCGCCGCTCACCACCGCAACCCTTCCGCTCAGATCAATCCCGTTCATCACTTCGTCAGTCGTTGTCGAAAATGCCATCACTACGCCCTCGGCTGGTCCTCTGTAGTCGCCGGTCACGCTACCGAACTAGATACCGAAAATGATGGTGGGCTAGAGTAGCGCCGCTATGGATTGCACATCGTTGCGGGGCTATGCGTTGAGGGCTCTACGTTGAGGGATTACCTGAGTGGCTGACGAGAACGAAGCACCACGCAGCGCAGCCTCGCTGACCGCAACCATGCTCGACGAAGAAGCTGCGCGTCAGCAGACCCAGGCTGAACGGTCCGAAGCCGTACTTTTTGCCGACGACCTTCTGCCTGGCGTGGGTACCGACGAAATGGAATTTCGTGATGGCCTCCAAAAAGGCGGGGTCTACACCTTCGGCGTGCTCCTCGCACTCAACTCAATGGACGAACTCGAAGGCGCCGCAATCAACATTCTCGGCCCCGATATCGCCGAGTCGCTCAACGTGTCCGACGGCACGATCACCTTCATTTCAGTTGCTTCAGTAGCTTTCTTTGTGCTCGGGGCGGGACCCATGGGCTGGCTCGCCGACAGGGTACGACGAGGCCCAATCGTCGGCGTTGCCAGCATGGCCTTTGCCGGTTTCGCCGCTCTCAGCGGCCTCGCGATCAACGCATTCATGCTGTTTTGGACCCGGTTCTTTACCGGCATCTCCAAGGCCAACACGATCACCGTTCACGCCACCTTGTTAGCCGACACCTACCCGATCGCCGTCAGGGGCCGCATCTTCGCGACCAACGCGGCCGTTGGCCGAGTGTTCAACGCGGCGAGTCCGATCCTGGTTGGCGGCATCGCGGTCGCGGTCGGGGGTGACGAAGGTTGGCGCTGGGCGTACTTGAGCTTGGGCATACCGGTCGCCGTACTAGCAGTACTGGCTTTTGCTCTGCCTGAACCGGAGAGAGGTCAGTGGGAGAAAAAGGACGTTCTCGGGCATTCGTTCGGCAAGGACCTGGCCGAGATTCCCATATCGGTCGGCGCTGCTTTCGCTCGTATTTGGCGCATCGACACGATCCGCTACATGACCATGGCGATGGTCGCGATCGGTTTTGCCTTGTTTCCCGGCGCTTCCATCCAGAGCTTCTTCCTTGAGGAAGAATTCGGTCTGGACGCTTTAGGGCGGGGGTTCGCGACCGCACCAACAGGTGTGTTAATCGTCGCGTTCCTACCGTGGATCGGTAAACGGTTCGACCAAACATTCAGGGAAAGCCCCGACAAGGCGCTACGGATCATGGGGTTGTTGCTGATACCCGCCGCGATCTTGGTACCGCTGCAATATTCGATGCCCAACGTGTGGATGTTCGTGGTGTTCGCCACACTCAACGGCACCTTCCTCGGTGCCGCATTCTCGATGGTCCAGCCGTCGATCCAGAGCGTGGTCCCCTACCGCCTACGCGGCATGGGCACCGCAATCATCACCTTTTTCATGTTCGCTGGTGGCGGTGTCGCCGGCGGGCTCGTAAGCGCTTTTTTGCAAGACACGGTTGGAGAACGCGCCGCTATCACCTTTTTGACGATCGTGTTCATGCCGCTCGGCGGTTACTACATCATGAGAGGCTCGCATCGGGTACGGCACGACCTGTCACTGGTAGTTGAAGAACTCCGCGAGGAACAGAGCTATCACGATTTGATTGACGCTGGTACCGACATTCCGGTGATGCAAGTCAGCCACATCGACTTCAGCTACGGACAAGTACAAGTCCTGTTCGATGTGTCGTTCGACGTCGCAGAAGGCGAAACGCTGGCGCTGCTCGGCACTAACGGGGCCGGAAAATCGACGATCCTGAAAGTGGTCGCCGGCCTCGAAACACCGGAGCGGGGAGTGGTGCGCTACAAGGGCCGCACTGCCACGTTCGCCAGTCCCGAAACCAGAGGGAAGCTCGGTATCCAAATGTTGCCCGGCGGCAAGGGGATCTGGCCATCCATGACAATCGGCGACAACCTGACGATCGGGGCTTACAACTACCGCTCGGATCCCGCCGATGTACAGCGGCGTATCGATCGAGTACTCGAAATGTTCCCTGCGCTAGCGGGACGGTTGTCGGACCGTGCCGGAGACCTATCAGGCGGACAACAACAAATGCTGGCTCTGGCACGGGTCATGTTGCACGAACCAGACCTGCTCATCATCGATGAACTCTCTTTGGGACTCGCGCCGACCGTCGTCCAAGAACTGCTTGAACACATCGACATATTGCGCGCCGCCGGACAAACAATGATCATCGTTGAACAGTCGCTCAACGTGGCCCTCGCTGTTTCAGACCGCGCCATTTTCTTGGAGAAAGGGCAAGTCAGGTTCGAAGGCTCCGCGCAGGAACTGGCGGCTCGTGACGATTTGGCCCGAGCTGTGTTCCTCGGGAAAGAAGGCGGCTGATGCCCACCGCGATCCTCGGGGTTTGGATCACCAATCAGGTGATCTTTTGGGGAGTGGTCAACGGACTCATATTCGGCCTGCTGGCGATGGGGATCGTGTTGATTTATCGCAGCACCCGAGTCATCAACTTCGCGGTCGGCAACATGGGCCTACCCGGCGCAGCCTTGTTCGCGTTGATGATCATCAACTGGGGTTTCCCATTTTGGCTAGCGCTCATCTCCTGTCTGGCCATTGGTGCTTTGATCGGCGCGGTTGTCGAACTTGTCATCGTCAAACGGCTCTTTCACCGCCCACGGGTCGTGTTGTTGATCGCCACTGTCGGGATCGCCGAACTGATGCGTGCCATCGTCGTGTTGGCTTACCCCGACATCGAAGGAGTACAGACCTCCTATCCCGTCGCGATCGGCAGAATCTGGGAAGATTCCGTTTCCTGGCTCACCTCGCTCACAAGCTGGATCCCTGGAGTCGCCGACGACACCGGTTTGCGGGTCATCGGAGCAAACGTTCAAGTGCTGATAGTCGTGCCTGTCGTTGCGCTCGTGCTCGGTTTGTTGGTGTCAAGAACAGTGTTCGGCAAAGCGATCACAGCTTCAGCTGACAATGTCGATTTGAGCCGCTTATCCGGAGTCAACCCGCATGTCATTTCCACCGTCGTTTGGACGATCGGCGGTTTCCTGGCGACCCTTTCAATGATCTTGTTGAGCGGGGGATCAGCGGCGACCGGTATCGAAAACTTGGGTCCGTACACCCTCACCAACGCGCTCGCCGCCGCGGTTATAGCAGGGATGCGTTCGTTCCCGCGGGCCATGATCGGCGGGATCGCCATCGGCATCGCGCAAAACATGTTCAACTTCAACTTCACCCGAGACCCAGGACTCGGCACGTTGTTGGTGTTCGTCGCGGTAGTCGTCGCGCTGTATTGGCAGAGCCGCAACGACGACGAAGCCGTCTTGGCTTTCGCGCCTAAAGTGCGGCCGTTGCCGCTGTGGGCGCGAGACATCTGGTGGATCCGCAACATGCATCGCATCGCCATGGGCATCGGCTTGTTGATCGTGATCATCATTGCTTGGCGACACATCGAAATCTTCGGTTGGATCAACGACAACCAGACGTTCTGGGAAGCCCCCGAAAAGATCAAACAATCACAATTCCTGCTGTACTCCTCAATCGTCGCGATAGCCATTTGTGTCGCATCCCTGACAGTAATCACAGGATGGTCGGGCCAACTCTCGCTAGCGCAGATGGCGTACGCCGGGATCGGCGCGTTGAGCGCTGCGGCTTTCAACCGCGGTATCGAACTCGACATCGGCTACGGCGACACCCGCCTCATCGACTTCGAATGGCCAGGAATACCAACTATCCCGGCGATCATCGCCGCGGTGTTCTTCACGGCCGCGATCGCAGCCATTACCGGGGTCGGAGCCCTGCGGGTCCGCGGGCTCATGCTCGCGGTGTCAACTTTCGCGTTCGCGATAGCCGCCCAACAGTACCTGTACGGCCGACCGTTCCTAAGCAACGGCGAACGCAGCGTCCTGTTCGATCGCGGCTATTTCTTCGGATGGTTCCTCAAAGACCAACGAAGCTACTTCTATTTCACGCTCGTCTGTTTGGTTTTGGTCGTGACCGTGCTCGGACGCCTGCGACGGTCCGGGTTCGGACGGTCAGTTATTGCGGTGCGCGACAACGCCGACACCGCCTCCGCGTACACCGTCTCACCAGTACGAATGAAGCTCATGGCGTTCGCGGTAGCCGGCGGTGTCGCCGGGCTCGGCGGAGCACTGCTGGGCAACCTTGTCCGCCAAATCCGTTTCAATGAAGCACTGTTCCAGATCGGCGATTCGTTGAAGGTCGTAAACATGGTCGTCATCGGCGGGCTCGGATCAATCACCGGGCCGCTACTCGGCGCATTGTGGATCGAAGGCCTACCGAAATTCTTTCCCGACCAGCCCGTAATCGGACTTGTCACATCCAGCATCGGATTCCTGTTCGTGCTCATGTACTTCCCGGGCGGGTTCGTGCAAATTGCCTACACGACCCGCAACACGTTGATCGGTGTCGTCGAACGCCGACGCGCCGACCAGACTTCCGGCGAGTCCACCACCCGGCCACCAGTGGCACTACAAGACCGGATACGCCGCGACCCCCACCAGATCACCGCACCCCCACCTGATCTTGCTCGTTTCTTGGGTTACGGAGTCTCCATCGTCAAAGCGTCAGCGTCCGCTGTCATCGCGATGCTGGCACTACCGCAACTATTCAGCGGTGATTCCTTCGGCTGGGGAATCGTGCTTCTGGCGATCGCTGCATCAGGTTTCTGGTCAGCGCATCTGCTTTATCTGTTAGCCCCCGCCCCAACAAAAATCGTTGGTTCCGTACGCCAAAAAACACTCTACACGTTGCTGTTGCTGTTCGAAGTACCGGGCATCCCGTTCATCTGGCCATTTTTTATTCGCAACTGGTTGCCCAGCGAAAGGCGTTTGGCTTCAGCAGCGCGGGTCAACGAGACGAAGCCAAGCGACTCTGACGACAAACTGGTTTTGCGCACCCATGACATCACCGTGAATTTCGGGGGCAACATCGCCGTCGACCATGTGGACATTGATGTGCGCCGCGATGAAATCGTTGGCCTGATCGGCACCAACGGCGCCGGAAAATCCACGTTCATGAACGCCATCGGCGGATATGTACCATCGGTCGGCACCGTCGAACTCATCGGACTCGACATCTCAGATTTATCCCCGCCCAGACGCTCCTCGGAAGGCATGGGGAGAACCTTCCAAGCAGCCACACTCTTCCCCGAGCTGACAGTGCGCGAATCAGTACAAGTAGCGCTGGAGGCACGGGAACGATCGTCGTTCGTGAAAAGCGCCCTGTTCTTGAACGGACCTGCTGAACGCCGCAAACGGAACGACGCCGACGACCTGATCGACTTTCTCGGCTTGGGACGCTACGCCGACAACTTCATCTCGGATCTTTCGACCGGCACCCGACGCATCGTTGAAATCGCCGGGTTGCTGGCGGTTGACGCCGAACTGTTGTGCCTCGACGAACCGACAGCGGGGATCGCGCAACGCGAAACCGAAGCGTTCGGTCCCCTGATCGTGGAGATCCGCAAAGAACTCGGAGCGTCGATGCTGATCATTGAGCATGACATGCCGCTGATCATGAGCATCAGCGATCGGGTGTACTGCCTCGAATCCGGTGCCGTAATCGCTGCCGGTGAACCCGAGGCGGTGCGCAACAACCCCGCCGTCATCGCCAGCTATTTGGGCACCGATGATCGGGCCATAGATCGCAGCGACCAATGAACCACCGCGTGTACCGACCAATGACCGACACAAGAACTCGCCGAGACCGGCCGTAGATAAATGTTTGATTCGCTGCGGTCAGTACTGCGGTTCCGCAAATTTGAGCTGAACCCAGACCGGCGACGGCTCGCGACATCTGCCGATGTCGATGACCTTCGTCGACTAGCCAAGAAACGGCTACCTGCTGGGGTTTTCGACTACATCGACGGGGGCGCGGAAGACGAACTCACACTCGTCAGAAACGCGCGGGCCTACCAAACGCTTGGATTTCGTCCCCGAGTTCTGCGCGATGTGTCTGCAGTTGATCCCACCTGCACACTTCTGGGTCGGCCAACACCACTGCCGTTGGTGCTTGCACCGAGCGGATTCACCCGTATCGCCCATCCCCAAGGCGAACTTGCGGTCACTCGGGCGGCTGCTCGGCTCGGGATCCCTTACACGCTCTCCACGATGGGCACGCGTTCCATTGAGGAAATGGCCGCAGCTAGCGACAGCGTTACTTGGGGTGGCGACGGCGAGCGACGTTTGTGGTTCCAAGTTTATGTTTGGAAAGACCGTCAGTTGATGCGCGACATGATCGAGCGTTGTGCCGCTGCACGTTACGAAGCACTCGTAGTAACCGTCGACACGCCTCGTTTGGGTCGCCGCGAACGCGATCTGCGGCGAGGGATGGAACTGCCCCCCAAGCTCGGGCTCGGCACAATAGTTGACGGGATGTTGCGCCCGTCGTGGACCTGGCAGTTCCTGCGCAACGATCCGATCATGTTTGCGAACGTGACAACCAGCACCAGCGGCGTTGCTAGTCCCGACGGGTCAAGTGCCATCGTTCTCGCTGACCACCTCAGCGAACAGTTCGACGCGTCACTGTCATGGGACGACATCGACTGGTTCCGGTCAATATGGGACGGCAAAATCGTCGTCAAAGGCATACAAACCGTCGAAGACGCTTTGCTTTGCGTGGAGCGCGGTGTCGACGCCGCGTGTTTATCGAACCATGGTGGCCGCCAACTCGACGGCGCTCCCGCACCCATTAGTTTGGTGACACCGTGCCGAGACGCCGTGGGTGACAGTATCGAAATCATCGCCGACGGTGGAGTGCGGCGCGGCAGCGACATCGTCAAAGCCCGAGCGTTGGGCGCCGACGCGGTCATGACCGGACGCCCATACCTTTATGCCCTCGGCGCCGCAGGCGAACTCGGTGTTGATTGGCTGCTGGAGTTCTTCGACGACGGCATGCGCCGAACCATGGCGCTTTGCGGCGCGTCAACCGTTGACGAGCTAACCCCAACTCTGATCAGCAAGGAGACTTGAGTGTCACGAAACAGTTCCATGCCCGAAGACATCGTTGCTTACGCCGCGGCTCATTCGACCCAACCAGATGAAGTCCAAAGAGCCCTGATCGCGGCCACCAACGAAAAGGCAGAGGGTTTCGCCGGCATGCAGATCGGAACCGACCAGGGTGTGTTCATGACCCTGCTCACCACGGTTCTGCAAGTCGAATTCGCGGTGGAGGTCGGAACTTTCACAGGATATTCGGCTCTTTGCATAGCTCGGGGATTGACACCTGGTGGTCGGCTGCTGTGCTGTGATGTCAGCGAGGAGTGGACCAGCATCGGCAAAGAGCATTGGGAAATGGCCGGTGTCGCTGACCGGATCGATTTGCGGCTCGCCCCCGCAATCGAAACGCTGCGCTCCCTACCCTCAGAGCCCACGATCGATTTGGCGTTCATTGACGCCGATAAGACCGGCTATATGTCGTACTACGAAGAAATCTTCCCGCGCTTGTCGCCGCGGGGGGTCATATTGGTTGACAACACAATCTGGCACGGAATGATCCTTGAGGATTCCGGTGCGCAAGACCCCGACACCGTGGCTTTGCGAACCTTCAACGACCATGTCGCAGCCGACGAACGAGTCGAAGCCGTGTTGCTCACGATCGGCGACGGAGTCACCTTGATCCGCCGCCACTAAGCAGGCGCGAGGTTAATCGAAGGGGCGGATCACGGTGAGCGTTGGTTCGACGTCCTCGGTTGCTTGGTTCCACCGCAAGCCGGTGAGGCCCTGGGAATGGCCGTCGGTGCTCATCCAGTTGCCAAAACCGGGATCTTCTTTCGACACCACGATCTTCACTGAACCGTCGGGTTCATAATGAGCGGTGTGCTTGTTGACCGTTACCGGTAACCACCGATAATCCAGGCTCTCCATCCAACGATTGTCGACCTGAAAGTTCCAGTAATAACACTCGGGGGGAACAAACTCGATTAGCAGCGCCTCGCCTTCGGCGAGGTCATAAGCGCCGTGATAGAAAATCTGGTTCGGGTCGCCCCAGGCACCTTGGGCGGGACCTGCCTTGGTATGCATCCCATTGGGAACCTCGGTCATCAACTCATCAGCCCAATCGGTGAAAATCTGCGAGCAACCGGCGACGAACATCATCGCTCCCTGTAATTGCTTGCCGAACTGTGTTGGGCTCAGCGGAGGCGGCAACTCGTCGTGGTCCAGGCATTCAATTCGTAGAGTCGGCAACACCTCGGTGCTGCGGTCAAGAAAAAACTGGCGAATCGCCAGCATGCCCGGTTCGGGATCTGTTTTGACCCAGTTGTGGTCGTGAGGAGTCGGACCCACGAAAAGCTCGAAATTGCCTTCCTCATCAACCAACAAATCACTGCCGTCGATGAAGCCCATCACGCCTAGACGCTCCTGAGCAGCGCCGTAGTTGCCTGCGAACGCGCTGAACGAAAGATAGTGGACGGTGCCGCGATTGCCGGATACCTTGTAGTTGAGCCGTCCGTCGATTGAGCAGGCCAGGTAAGCCGCGTCCGGGTTGTCCGAACCGATCTTGACCTGGTCAGGCAAAGGCTTGATGATCGGGAAGCGGATGTCGCCCCCTTCCACGAAGCTGGCCAAGCCTCCCCTGGTCAGGCGACTCAAAAAACGGAATCCTTCGGCTCGGTCGAGATCGGATTCAGAACGCTCGAGAATCATCTCGCCTGCGATCTTCAAGGCATCACAGAAATCGTTCCAGGCTTTGCCCGAAACCACATCGTCGTGGAGTTCGCGGTTGGCATCGTCGCTGGTGACGTCAGTCATGGGCCGAACCCTAGGATGCCCAAAGTCACCGCAGCTAATCAACCGCCTCTGTGGACCGCAGAGTCGTTGATCTAGCCCTCAGCTTGGCTCTCAGGATCAGAGCCGCCCTTGGCCTTCTTGGGGTCGGATTCTGGCTTGGACTCGGTGTCGGACTTGGCTTCGGTGTCGGAGTCGGCCCCGGACTCCGGGGCGTCGTCGGACTTGGCGTCAGCCTCGG
Source organism: Candidatus Aldehydirespiratoraceae bacterium (assembly GCA_965249055.1). Classification (GTDB taxonomy): domain Bacteria; phylum Actinomycetota; class Acidimicrobiia; order Acidimicrobiales; family Aldehydirespiratoraceae; genus VXYK01. The sequence continues at coordinate 3,502,820 of CBDFKX010000002.1, forward strand.
ACTCAGGCTGCTTAACCTCTTTGCCATGAGCCACGGAATCGACATTTCGGTGCCAGACGGTCTGTTGCGGGAAGGGGATCTCTATTCCCGCTTTGTCGAACGCATTTTTAAGCCGCATGCGCAGCTCTCTTTCGACGGCCCATTGTTTGGAGGGCTCAGTCTTGACCACTAAACGCAATGCCACTGCCGAAGCACCAAGTTCCTGGACGCCCCAGATTTCTGGACGCTCCATCAACTCGTCGCCGCCCCATTCCTTGTCCTCCCACAGGCTGTCGCCGACGCGCTGGATGACGTCGCGGGCCAAATCGAGATCAGTGTCGTAAGCCACTTCCACATCCAAAAGGGCACGCGACCAGAGCTGACTAGAGTTTCCGACCCTTGAAATAACGCCATTGGGCACATGCCAGACCGTTCCTTTCACGTCGCGAATGGTCGTCGAGCGCAGAGACACCTTCTCGACGGTGCCAGAAGCGCTACCGACATCGACAATGTCACCGACACCGTATTGATCCTCGATCAGCATGAACAGGCCCGACAGGAAATCCTTGACGATTGATTGGGCCCCGAAACCCAGTGCCAAACCGCCGATTCCGGCACCGGCGATCAAAGGTGCCAAGTCGATGTCGAGCTGGCCGAGCATCATGAACAAGGCCAGTATCCAGATTACCGCAACACCAATACTTCGCAGGACCAGTCCAATGGTTTCGGCGCGCGCCGAGGCACGCTTCGTTTCGCGTTCTTCCATCAACAACTTGCCAGGTCCTCGCTCGCGGAGAGCTTGCAGACGGGGATCCGACGGAGAGTTGGCGATGGTCTGGGCGAATTTCAGCACCGACTTCTGAAGGATTTTCGAAGCGATCCAGGCAAGAATAACGATCAGCAGAATTCGGATGGGTCGGTCGAGCAGCCAGTTGGCGCCAGTTGCAAGGAGTTCGTTATTGGTCCATTCGTAGACCTTCTCGCAGATGTAGGAGCCCTCGGCTCCGCAGGCATCTAACAAGCCGTCGGTTTGTGCCAGCAAATTTGTCATGGATTGAGACTACGGGAGCCGCGGACCCTTAGTGGACTTTCTCAGTAGAACACTTACCGTGACTTGATTACCGCAAATCATAGGTTTTAGATATTATTTAGCAGTATGTACCAGTTTCGGATGGGAGAAGCAGCGCAATTGCTGGGCGTAAGCGTCGATACGGTTCGCCGCTGGGCAGACCAAGGACGGTTCGAAACTCAACGCACGCCGGGCGGACAACGAGAAATTGCCGGGCCGGAACTAGCCCGGCTAGCGCTTGAGCTTGGAGAAACACCGCCCGATGAAACCCGCTCTGTATCGGCACGCAACCGATTCCCCGGACTAGTAACCCGGGTGGTTCGCGACACCGTTATGGCCCAAGTCGAGATACAAGCCGGGCCTCACCGAGTCGTATCGCTCATCTCCGCAGAAGCAGCCAACGACCTCGGCCTCGAACCCGGAGTGAGAGCCGTCGCCTCAATCAAATCAACCGCAGTCATAATCGAACGAGCCTGATCGCACGAACCATGCCGATGTTGCAGAAGATGAACGCGCAAAAGGTCATACCGCTGATCGTGTTGGTCTGGGCGCTCCCCGCATGTTCGTCCGACAGCACAGAGACATTGATATTCGCGGCGTCATCGCTGGCCGCGGTCACCGACAACATCGACGCGGCGCTAGAAGCCGAAGGAAGCGTCTCTGTGCCCGAATGGGTGCTGGCAGGAAGCTCCCGACTCATCGCACAAGTCAGAGACGGAGCAAGACCCGACATCATCATTTCCGCCGATGCGTCACAGCTCGAAGAGATTCTCGACCTCGGCTATGTGGTTATCGACGAGCCGCGGATTGCCAACCGGCTGGTGTTGGCGGTGGCCGACGGTAATCCGGCAAGAATCAGCAGTATCGACGATTTAAGCCTGGACGCACCGTTGATCGGCCTTTGCGCACCCGAAGTGCCCTGCGGAGCAACCGCGCTGCGTGTGGCCGACGAGTTCGGCATCACCATGCGCCCCGACACAGCCGAACCCAACGTTCGCGCCCTGGCACACAAACTCGCCAACGGGGAGCTCGACGCCGGTCTCGTCTACGCCACCGACGCCCACAGCCTTGGACTCACCACGATCGCCGACACCCGCATCGCAAAAGGCGACGACTGCTCCAACCCGGCAGTCACGAGATACGGAATCGCCGCGCTCGCCACTACATCGGAGCGCGACACAAGATCCGACAGCGACAAGCGCCCAGAAGTGCAGGTCAAGCAATACCTGCTGACCGAGACACTGCAACAAGGCGGTTTCGAGTTGGGGCTCTGCCGATGATCCGGCTGCGGCGTGCGCCCGTAACTCTGGTGGTCCCGGCGACGCTGGCCGTTGCGCTATTGGTCATTCCACTGGTGGGACTACTGCAGCGCGCTCCGTGGTCGTCGCTGGTCTCCCGACTCCTCGACGACGCGGTCCTCGAAGCCATCAGGGTCTCGCTCATCGTCAGCTTCAGCGCAGCGGGACTCTGTCTGGTCTTGGGTCTGCCGTTGGCGTGGGTTCTGGCCCGAGTCGACTTGCCGTTCCCCCGACTGGTACGGGCCGTGGTGTTGCTGCCCATGGTACTGCCGCCTGTTGTGGCTGGTACCGCTTTGCTTTTTGCGCTCGGTCGCCGCGGTCTCGTAGGTCAGTGGCTCGACAGTTGGTTTGGCGTGACGCTTCCTTTTACGACGGCGGGCACGATTCTGGCCGCCACTTTCGTCGCCTTGCCGTTCTTTGTCACAACCGTCGAAAGCGCTCTCGTCGCACAGGGACGCGACCTCGAAGAAGCGGCCGCCGTAAACGCCGCGGGGCCAATGACGGCTTTCACAACTGTCACGGTGCCTTCAATTCGGGGTGCTATCGGTGCTGGTTTCGCGCTCGGCTGGGCCCGCGCGCTGGGCGAGTTCGGGGCCACGATCACTTTCGCGGGAAGCCTCGGCGGACGCACCCGCACGTTGCCGCTGCAAACCTTCCTGGCTCTGGAATCCGATCCAGAGTCTGCGGTGGCGATCAGCGTGCTGTTGCTAGCGGTCAGTCTCGGAGTGCTCGTCGCTCTGCGTGGCAGGTGGCTGGCCCGATGAGCGCTCTGGCTTCGCCGACGGCTGGTCCCGTCCGAATTGAGGTTCGCGGGGTGGTGAGACGTGAAGACTTCTCGCTGCCTCTAAATGTTGCCATCAGCGAAGAACGGACCGCGGTCATAGGTCCGAACGGCGTGGGAAAAACGACTTTGCTGCGCCTTATTGCAGGACTCGAACACCTCGAAAGCGGACAAATCATGATCGACGGGCAGGTCGTTGACAATGCAGGATCAATCTTCATAGCTGCGCATCAACGAAGCGTGGCGGTGGCGTTTCAGGATCACCGCCTTTTCGGGCATCTGCGGGTGGTCGACAACGTGGCCTATCCACTGCGTCGGGCCGGATTGAATCGGAACACTGCCCGAGCCCGCGCAGCCAGCTATCTCACCGCGGTCGGCCTTACCGAAGTCGCCATGTCCAGACCAGCACAACTATCGGGTGGTCAACGCCAGCGGGCCTCTATCGCCCGGGCACTCGCCACACCAGCCCAGGTGCTGTTGTTGGATGAACCACTGGCCTCGGTCGACGACCAAAGCCGCGAGGCGCTACGCGATCTGTTGATCAACACCGAACATCGCACCGTTGTGTGGGTGACGCATGATCCCAACGACGCCAAATTCGCCAACACCACCATCACCCTCACATCGAACAACGCCGCAGCCCTACACTGACTCGGCCTCGCGGGACCGTCACATAACCCATAGCGGGACATGCAGGCCTATCAGGCAGTACGTTGGCCGGGGTGACATTGCTGGAGACTAGGGGGCTATCGGTTGAGTTCGGGGGTGTGTTGGCGCTCGACCACATTGACCTCGAACTTGAAGCTGGCATTTTGACCGGGCTGATCGGGCCCAACGGAGCTGGCAAAACCACCTTCATCGACGCGGTCACCGGCATGGTCCGTAGCAGCGGACAGGTCTTGTTTCACGGGCTTGATATCAGCCAACACGCGCCCCACCAGCGAGTCGAAAAGGGCCTGGTCAGGACATTTCAAACGCTGGAACTATTCGAAGATCTGACCGTCGAGCAAAACCTCTTAGCCGCAGCCGAACGCACGGGTTGGTGGCAGTTCATCAGCGACGCGGTTCGCCCCCGCAAATCAACCTCGGCGAACGCCACCGTCGGCCGATCGCTAGAACTCGTCGGGCTGAGCAACGAACGCCACCGGCTTCCCGCCGACCTCAGCCACGGACAGCGAAGACTCGTGGGCATGGCCCGGGCCCTCGCTGCTGGACCACAACTACTGCTCCTCGACGAACCCGCCGCTGGGCTCGACTCCAGCGAAAGTCTCATTCTCGGTCAACAAATCTGCATGATCGCCGAGACCGGTGTGACCATCTTGTTGGTCGATCACGACATGGGCCTCGTACTCGATGTCTGTGAACTCATTCAGGTGCTCGATTTCGGCAATATCATCGCCAGCGGTTCGCCTCAGCAGATCCAAGACAACCCTGCCGTTGTCGCCGCTTACCTGGGCAACCCCGCACAGAGCCAGTGACCACCACGCAACCAGCGACCGCCAAGCGGCCTAAAACAGCCTTGGCTATCGCCGGGGTTGACGCCGGATATTTCGGTGTTCCGGTGGTGCGCGGACTCAACCTCGAAGTTGCGCCTGGTGAGATCGTTGCCCTGCTCGGACCCAACGGCGCGGGCAAGACCACCACGCTGCGCACAATCTCGGGTTTGCTCCCATTGCTGAGCGGGACCATTGACGTGCTCGGCAAGCCCACAGACAGTCGCCGCCCCCATGGCTTGGCGCGCCGGGGAGTGTCACATGTGGCCGACGACCGTTCACTATTCCCTGGTCTGACCGTGCGCGAGAACCTTCGCATGGCACCCGGTCTGCGCCGTCGTCACCGCTCCGCGGCCTACGACCGGGCCGTCGACATCTTCGCTGCCCTCGGTCCTTTGATGGACCGTCAGGCGGGCTTGCTGTCCGGTGGTGAACAGCAGATGCTGGCGCTGGCCCGTGCCATCGTCTCCAAGCCACGCTTACTGCTGGTCGACGAAATGAGCCTCGGTTTAGCACCGGTGATTGTGGAGGAGATACTGCCGGTCGTGCGCCGTGTTGCCAACGAAGAAAACACCGCCGTCGTCATGGTTGAACAGCACGTTCATCTGGCTCTGCAACTCGCCGACCGGGCGGTGGTGATGGCGAAAGGAACGGTCGTGCTAGAAGGAGACACCGCCGATCTGCGAGCCAACCCGTCCGCGATACAAGCCAGCTACCTGAGCTAGCCGCTAGCTGAAGGCGAGCCAGCGTTAGCGACCAAGCCAGGAGCCGTGGGCGCCGTAGGGGACGCGTTGGGGGGTGAACACACGCGCAACTGGGGGGCCGCTGAAGTTCTGGGCATCAATAATGCGCAATTCGCTGCGGTCCTTGGACGGATCGTAGGTGAACAACATGGCCCAGCCGTCGTCTTCGGCGGAGTCAGGACTTCGAGGCACAAAGAGTGCTTCGCCTCCTGTGATGGGTGCCATGTCGTGCACCTGAGCGATGCCGGTGGTCAAGTCATATTTGTAGATCTCGGTACCCATCTCCGGATTGTGGGGGTTGGTGCCGAGTTGCATCGTGTAGCCGTAGCGCGCAGGCAAGCCAAGAAGGCGGTCATCGACACGAGCGAAGTCGGACTTGCGAGAGTCGATCTCAACTTCTGAAACGGTGCCCGATGTGAGATCTATCGTCCACCGCCACAGCGACGCTTTAGCCGAAATGTCGTTGAAACCACCTTGCATCGCCCGCTCCGATCGACACACAGTCAGCACAATGCTGTCACCTTCTTCATGCGAGTTGACCGGATGAAAGACGTAACAGGGGTCGATATCGAACCAACGAATATCGGCGTCTGTACCGGTGCGTGGCATAACCCCGAGGCGAGCGCCATTGTCAGGGTTCCAATAAAATGGGCTCTCCCCCTTCATTGCCAGTTCAAGGTCGAAACAAACCGGAAGGTCCATCCAAACGACGTAGTTCGTGGTGATGTTGAAGTCGTGCATCATCACGCCAGTAGGAAGCGTGATCGGTTCGCTCTGCACCAGGTCGCCGCTAGCGGAGAAACGGTAGTAACGCAGGTACTCCGGTCCCAGCACGTTGTACCCGAACGCCAGCATCTCGCCGGTGGTCGGGCAGATCTTCGGGTGAGCGGTAAATGCGCCGACTAGGCGGTCGCCGAAAGTCTGCACACCGATCGTGTCGAGGTTGATGTCGATCTCCCACGGGTAGTGGACCTCTTCAAGCGCCAGGATCCGCCCGGCGTGTTGCACGACATGGGTATTTGCCGGGGAAGCAACCGGGTCAAGCGACACACTCGTGCCACCGGCCTCAAAGTAGGGGGTGCGCACATAGCGATTGCGATAAGAGGCCCGGCCGTCGGCCAGATCGATGCCGTGGATCATTCCATGGCCAAAAAACCAGTGATCGCTTTCGCCGTTGACGGGGTTGAATCCGTTGCGCAGATACTGACCGTTGAGCTCGGGGGGAATCGTCCCTTCGACTTCGAGGTCGCCGGCGTCCAACTCTTTGGTGACCGGGGCAAAGTTGCCGCTCAGATGCCAACGGGGGTCGGCCTCGGCGGCCTCCGCGGCGCTAGTGGTGCGGTCTTCTTCGGTGATAGTCATGCGGTTCCCCCGGTCGTTCGGTTTGTGTACCTTACCCGATTCGGTTAACACTGTTAAGTGACCAACGGAATACGCGAGACACGGAATTGTTACAGTGCCCAGAATGCCAGCGTTGCCCAGAGTGCCAAAATTGCCCACAGTGCCCGAGTTGCAACGTAACCGCTTGCTGCTCGCCTTGGCGGCCATGGTCCTGCTCCTCGCCGCCTGCAGCGAACCACTAGACGACAACACCGGCAACGATGCAGATGACTCCGCGGACCTGTCCAGTTCTGAATCCGACGATGACGACGACACAGACGATGCTGACCCGGGCACCGAACCGGACAACGCTGAGAGCAGCACCGATACCGCCGACGACACCGGCACCAACGACGGCGCCGACACAGACGAATCTGACACTTCAGCGACAGGCGATGACAGCACCACAGATGCAGTCGCGGATGACGGAAGCATCGTCTGGCAACACGGAGGTGAACCCTGGTTTTTAGCAGCTATCCCCTCTGCGGCCGTCGCCGCGGACACCAGCTTGGATCCGATCAAGATCGGCATGATCAACCAAGAGGACACGCCCATCGGCTCGTTCCCAGAAGTGCGCTTCGCGGCCGAGGCTGCCGTCAACTGGATCAACGCAGAACTCGGCGGGGTTGACGGGCGTCCACTTGAGTTTCACTGGTGCATCAGCCCGTTCAGCCCCGAACAGTCCCAGGCCTGCGCCCAAGAAATGGTGCAAGAAGGCGTGGTCGCTCTGGTCGGCGGCATCGACGTGATGAGTCAGGGATCGTTCCCGATCCTGGAGCAGAACGGAATTCCCGTAGTCGGTGGTATCCCCGCGGGACTCACCGAACAGCGCAGCGCCACCAGCTTCACGTTCTCCGGCGGATCCTCGGGCGGTCTCGCGGCTTTCATGAAACACGCGGCGGACAACGGCGCCAAGAAAGCTGTGATTGCTTACGGCGAGTTCGACGCGTTCGAGGTAGCCGCCGCCGACTACGGAGCCGTCGTCGGCGAATACCTCGGTCTCGACGTGAAGCTGGTGCGATTCCCGGTGATCGCCGCAGACTTCCTACCGGTGCTGAACCAAGCCATCGAGTTCGAAGCCGACGCGGTGGTGATCGCCGCGGCTGACAGTTCCTGTGTCAGCATCATGAAGACCTTCAAGGAACTCGAAATCGAAGCCCAGCTGTACCTCGTCGGGGCGTGCGCTGCCGACCATGTGATCGAAGCCGCCGACGGCGCCAACATAGGCGTCGTGTTCAACTCCGAAGGACCGGCCGACGACTCCGATGTTGAGGGCACGCTATTCGACGAGGTCACCAACCGATACAACACTGGGCCCGCCCAAGCCGCTGGCACCGTCGGATTTCGGGGAATGATGAACCTCTACGCGGTTCTGGTGGACCTCGGCGGTGATCACGTCACCAGCGAAGCGATCATCGACAAACTGCGGCAGTCCGTCAACCACGAAAGCTTCTGGGGACACCCCTACACCTGCGATGGCCAGCAGGTGCCCGGACTCCCAGCCCTTTGCGCTCCACAGCAGACGCTGTTCAAGATGGAATCCGTGGGCGAGGTCGAGTTTGTGACCGGCTGGATCGACACCGCCGAATTGTTCGCCGCCAGCGGCGCAGGCCGGTGATGCCAGCTTTGCCGGTGCCCGTGGTGCCGGGCTGATAGACCCAATGACGTGAGCGGACACCTCAGCAACCTGTTGCTCGGTCTGGGAAGCGGGGCGGTAATCGCAGCTTTGGCAGTCGGGGTGGTAGTCACCCACCGGGCCAGCAACGTAATCAACTTCGCCCACGCCGCAATCGGCACTTACCTGGCCCTCGTCTATTACGAATTCCGAGCCACCGGAGATGTCGTACAACCATTCCTGATCCCGTTCGTGCCGGAGCGGTTTCATCTTCTCCCGCGCCCCACGGTGGCCAGCGCCTTCATCATCGTGATGTTGCTGGCAGCACTCGTAGGGGCGCTCTGCTACCTGCTGATCTTTCGGCCGTTGAGACTGGCACCACCGCTGGCCCGCATCGTGGCGTCGCTCGGGTTGATGACCTATCTGATCGGCGTGATGGCGCTGCGCTTCTCAACCCTGTCTTCTGCCACCCTCAACATCGACGGCCCGTTGCCCACCAACATCGTTGAGATCGCAGGGGTCAGAAACATCGCCGACCGCTACTGGCTGACCGTCATCGTGGTGCTCGCATCGCTGGCAGTGTGGGCTCTATATCGCTTCAGCAACTTCGGGCTGTCCACCAGAGCAAGCGCCGAGAGTGAAACCGGAGCTGTTTTGGTTGGTATCTCCGCGGACCGGATCGGTGTTGTCAACTGGATGCTGGCCACGATGTTGGCTGGCGCAGCAATGATTCTCGCCGCGCCGATCACTCGGATCGAGCCGACAACCACGCCGTTGCTGATCGTGGCTGCCCTCGGAGCCGCCTTGCTCGGCCAGTTCAGATCGATAGGCGTGAGCGCTGCTGCCGGCTTCGGCATCGGAATGCTCCAATCCGAACTCCTACATGCCCAATCGGAGTGGGACTGGCTGCCTGCCATCGGATTGCAGCAAGGCGTGCCTTTCGCGCTGGTGGTTTTGGCCCTGATGTTGCGGGGCGACCGGCGGATCAGGCGGGGCGATTTGACTTCAAACATCACCTTGCCAACCGCGCCCGAGCCTCGCCACGCCATACGGATCACCGTCTTGGTGGTCGTGATCGCTGGAGCCGCGGTGTTCTTGTTGGGCTCGCATTGGCGGCTCGGCATCATCCTCTCAGCCGTCGCCGCGGTGATAACCCTGTCGGTGATCGTGCTCACGGGTTTCGTCGGTCAGATTTCGTTGGCTACTTTCGCGTTGGCCGGAATCGCCGCGTTCGGCATGGTTCGAGCGCAAGACGAACTTGGCCTCGGGTTTCCCGTGGCACCGTTGTTGGGGGTGTTGGTAGCTGTGGCGGTCGGAACTATCGCCGGCCTACCGGCGATACGAATACGCGGTTTGACTCTGGCCATCGCCTCGCTTGCCGCGGCAGTGGCTGTCGAAGAACTCGTGTTCAAATGGCGCTGGTTCACCGGCGGACTCGGCGGCTCTCCAGTGGAACCCGCCCAGCTCGCTGGGGTTGACTTCAACATTCAAGCCATCGGCTCTCTCTACCCGCGCGCCTGGTTTGGGGTGCTAACGCTGGCCATGCTTGCTGGGTCGATGTGGCTCGTCGTCAACCTCAGGCGCAGTGCTACGGGTCGCCAATGGTTGGCAGTGCGCGCCAACGAGCGTGCCGCTGAAGCAATCGGGATCTCCGCGGTGCGAGTCAAGCTCAGCGCCAACGCAGTGGCCGCGTTCCTTGCAGGTGTTGGGGGCACACTGCTGGCTTACCAGCAACAATTCGTGTCAGCCGCGTCTTTCGGCGCTTTGGACTCACTAGTCGTGGTGGCGATTGCGTATTTGAGCGGGATAGCAACGCCGATCGCCGCCCTTGTGGCTGGAGCACTCACCGAAGGCGGGTTGCTCACCGTCACGCTGGACCAATTCAATGACGATGCCTCAAGCTACCAATTCGCCCTCAACGGACTGTTCTTGATAGTCGTAGCGGTCAAGTTCCCATCCGGGATCACCGGAGCAAGACCTCTGAGGACCAGAGGCGCAAGCAAAGGAACGCGCAAGAACATGGTGGTGGGCACATGAGCGTAGAAACGAGCCGGGCGGCGCTGAGCGCTGATGCGATCGTGGCCGAAGCTCTCACGGTTGTGCGTGAGTCGGGAATCGAAGCGCTGTCAATGCGGACTCTGGGGGCACGCATGGGTGTCACCGCTCCCGCGTTCTATGCCTACTTCGGGTCCCGCGACGAGTTGATGCGGGCTTGCGCGCAAGTCTGCTACGACGACCTTGCCAACCGTTTTGCCAACATTCCAACCAGCAGCACCATTGAGATGCTCCGACAATCGAGTCTGGTCTACGTGCAGATGTCAATAGACGAGCCGCAACTGTTCCAGCTCATGTTTCGTTATCGTCCCGATTCCCTCGGAATCGACATTGGCAGCGAACACGGTGGAGCATCGGCGGTGTTCAATGCCATGGTCGACAACCTGCGCAAAGCCATCGCCGAAGGCGACCTCGCAGCGGCCGAACCGCTCGACTACGCCATGGCGCTGTGGGCGTCAGTGCACGGTGTTGCAACCGTCGCCAGAATGGCTCCAGGTCTTGACGCCGAGAGCCTCGTCGAACGCGTTGTCGACGGCCTCATCGCCGGATGGTCACCCCGAACCAGTTGAGCTACACCGCGGCAAGTCTTGTCTCACAGCTGGTGTCACAACTTGTGTCAAGGGAATAGTCCCCACCTCGCGCCGCGTCTCGTCATAGTATTTGGACTGCGGTGGCGGTGGAGCACACCTCCTCCCCCAAAGGATGCGCACCACCGCCCCGCGCTCTCGGAGCCCGTAGGTCCCAGAACTCTCAGACTAAAACCGACATGTGACGGATGCAACATGTTGCGCCACAATGCGCTCGGCGTCAAGCGACATCTTGACCGCCGATGTCAGGCCAGGTTTTCGAGGTTGACGAGACGGCACGAAACCTCGGGTTCGGTTGCCGGTCGCACGAAGCGACAACCCATCACTCCGTGGTCGTGAGTGACTGGTTCGATCCAGTTGGGAATGCCCGGGTCGGAGTGGGCGACGACAATGCGCACAGTTGAGCCGTCACGTACCACATTCTCCTTGTCGATATATCCCTGACCGGTTGCGTAGTTGGCGAGGTTCTCCATCCAGTGATTGCACAGTTGGAAGTTCCAATGCTGCGTTTGCGGTTCCTCAAACTCGACGACAAGCGCCTTGCCCTGCGGCACTCGCCAGTAGCCGAACTCAAAGATGCGATCATCGGGGGACCCGCCGATGCGCTCATACCACTCTTTGGTGTTCTCGGTTTGATTTTCGCGGGTGAGAAGGTCACGGGTCCAACCGCCGTAGTCGGATTGCAGACCCAGGATGAGTTGCGCTGCTACCGCGAGACGCACCGCCATGTCTTCAGGTTCGGGGGTGAGCGGCTGAGGGTGCTCGTCTAGGCATTGGATTTGTAGCCGTGGACGGGCTTGGGTAGCTCGGTCGTCATAGACCACACGGCCCATCAGTTCACGAGTGGTGGTTGCCATTGACATCCAACGCGACCCGTCCGTGGGTTCTTCAACTGCCAAGATGAAGTCGACGGTGCCATCTGCGTCGGCGAAGTCATGCAGATAGGCGGTGTGGGGGGTGAGCGCCATGTTGGGGTTGAAAGTCTCCAGGTGATCCTCAGCGTCAAGGCCCACGGCGGTGGCTCCAACATCGTTGGGCACAGGCGGACTCCACGCCGACAGGTGGGTGTAGACGTCGCCGGTCGTGCCGGTGATCCGGCAGCGATATTTCGGGTTGACGGCTTGGACGATGTGGTCCTGGTTGGGTGACTGCACCCCCATGCCCCCTTGCATGGGCGGCGGAATCACACCAATGCGTTGGGCTCTGGTGCCCGGGGTGCGCTGCTCGATCACCCGGGCGTTGGCCATCAACATCATCCGGGTCAGGTAACGAAACCCCTCGACTCGGTCTTGTGGGTCGCCGTCGGGTGTTTCTCGAATGACGATGCGACCGGCCGCTTTCAACGTGTCACAGAAATCATCCCAGGCCCGGCCGTCAAGCAGGCGCGCCCGACGCTCGTCAGTGATTTCACTCATATGTGTACCCCCAGCCAGAACGCTTCAAGTTTCACTGCGCCAGAGCATCGCGAAGAAACCCGCACGGCGGCAAACCGCCCCAACTCTGGCGTTCGCAGGTTTGGACCAGCTTGTAGATGATCTTCGGGCCGTACCCCGGATACCCTCCCGATACTCAGGTAGATTCATCGACGAACTCTGCTAGCAGAGAAGCTGGGATCGAAAGGAAACGCAGGACATGGACAATCTTGATCTTGGGAGCTTGAACTATTGGGCCATCCTGGTTGCGGTGCTGTTCAACCAAGTGCTCGGCGCGGCGTGGTACACGCTTTTGGCCAAGCCCTGGATGGCCGATGTCGGCCTCACCGATGACGACATGGAAGCCATGAAGGGAACCCCTCGACAGTGGTACCCCTACTTCATCGCTGTCGACGCCGGGTTCGTTTTCACGATCGGTTTGGCACTGCTGGTGCAGGGTCTGGGCGCGCAGGGTGCTGCAGAGGGACTCCTCGTTGGTGTTCTGGCCGCTGTCGGATTCATCTTCACGTCAAACGCCATCAACTATGCCTTTGAGGGTCGTAGCCTGCGGCTATTCGCAATCAATAGCGGCTATCCGCTAATCGCCTACAGCGTGATCGGGATCCTGCTGGCCACCTGGAGCTAGCTCGCTTCGCCCACATCTATCGCCACCGATGACATCGCAGTAGTGTGGGGCTGTGGGACCGTGGTTACTGGCAATCGCGATGGCCCTGGCGCACGGGCTACTGGCCGTCTTCTTGGTCTTCGGTGCACCGGTAGCAGCACGCAAGCCGCTGGTGATGCGCTGGTACCTGGCGATGCTGGTGCCGACCGCCGCGGTGAACATCTTCGGGATGCCCTGTCCGTTGACGGTCTGGGAGAAGTACTTCTGGCGCCTCGCCGGCGAAACCCCGTACCGGGGAGGTTTCATCTCGCACTATTTCGTGGAACCCTTCTACTCCCCCGGCCTGAGCCCCGGCGGGGAGACAGTCCTGCTCATCGCGATGGTGCTCTGGTGCGCGCCCTGGCTCGGTTACTCCGCCTTGAAGCGCCTGCGTCAGCCAAGCGATTCAGCGGGTCTTGAGCCAGAAACTCGCCCCGAGGTCTTTGAAACCAGCAACAAGTGAGTGCACAAAAGACTAATCCATTAGCCATATTACGGATAACCTGTTGGTCTTTTATGTATGGAGAAACAGGCTCGGCGACTCCTTCCGAGCGGACCCGTAATTCACCCATCCACCACAGCCTTCCGCCTCGACGACCGCATCGCCACAGCCCCCCTCGGCACCCTCGTCTAACGAACAAGCTGTTGCGGCACGAATCACTTTGACAGGGCGTCGTTGCGAACTGGAGGAGCCAACGAACGTCGCTCACGAAGTGAGGTTGTCAGTCAACGGTCCATGTGCGGCTACGACCTTTAACCCAAGACATTCGACCACGGATCGGCGGCGCACGCCAACGACGCAATCACCGCGCTCAACACCTTGCTTTAGCACCCCACCCATCCAGGGCCAATCCTGCATCTCGTGGCTGTAACGCCATCCCGTACGGGTAGAATCCCACAAGTGTAATTTTCGAGCGTTGTCAGTTCGGTTGCGATCGCATCAAATTTTGGCGACGCCGCTCCACCCCGAAGCACGAATCTCATGGTCGCAAGAACGACAGCAAGACGGAATCAATCGATATGTCCAAAATCAACTTCAACAAGCTCGCCAGTGAGGCAACAGCCGCATCGTCGCACCTCCTCCACCCACGGGACATCTTCAATGCGCTTCCCGATAAGGATCCCAAGTACGGATACTTGCGCGCGCCGCAAGACCAAGTGCTGGATCAGTGGTTCGAGCGACGGAATAATACCCGCGACACGGTCATCAAGCTGAACACCGGAGGCGGGAAAACGATCGTAGGGCTTCTGATTGCTCGGAGCTGCATGAATGAGGAGGCCGGGCCAGTCTGCTATCTGACCCCGGACCACTATCTAGCTTCGCAGGCGCGGGAACAGGCTTCACAGCTTGGAATCGCGACTGTTGACGATCCCAGGGCGTTTGCGTTCCAAAATGGGAATGCCGTTTTGGTGGATGTATTCCACAGACTGTTCAACGGGCGATCAGTTTTTGGCGTTTCAACGACTGCCGGACGGCCTCAACAATCGAACGTCGGAACGGTCATCGTCGATGATGCACACGCATGCCTGACGGTGGCTAGTGCTCAGTTTCGTCTTGAGGTCCCCAGCTCAGCGAGCGCTTTCGAACGGTTGATTGAATTGTTCGACGAAGCGCTCAACCAACAATCATCGGCTGGCCTACTTGATCTAAAAGCGGGAAGACCCACCGCCGTCCAGCAGGTTCCGTACTGGGCCTGGCGGGAGCGACAAGACCAGGTTCTCGAAATCCTCCACCCACTAAGCGCCGAGAAGCCACACGTATTCTCATGGCCTCTTCTGGTGGATGTTTTACCGTTGTGCAGGGCTGTCTTTACGGCGAACAGTTTCGAAGTGGTTGCTCCGTGTCTCCCTGTGACGGGTGTGACTGGGTTCGCGAAATCCTCACGTCGAGTCTTCCTGACCGCGACACTTGCCGATGACGGTGCCCTAGTGACGGAATTTGACGCCGATCCGAATCAAGTTGAAGCACCAATCGTTCCAGCAAACGCAGGAGATATCGGGGATCGCATGATCCTTGTTCCGCAACAAACACACCCGGACGCCCACGAGGACGAGATACGTCAATTGGTGGTTGATCTTGCTTCCGACCGAAACGTGGTCGTCATCGTCCCCAGCGTAGCGCGCGCTGAGTTCTGGCAACCTGATGCGCAACTCGTACTGGACAAACAGAACTTGCATGAGGGTATCGAAAAAATGAGGTCGGACCCAGCAATCGGGTTGGTCGTGCTGATCAATCGATATGACGGTGTTGATCTTTCTGGTGACGCTTGCCACGTACTCGTTGTCGACGGACTCCCCGAGGCAATGAGTGGAATTGAGCGCGTGGACCAAGCTCAACTCCTTGATTCGTCGCTTCGTCTGGTCACTCAAGTACAGCGATTGGAACAAGGAATGGGACGCGCAACGCGCTCGAACGAAGATCACTGTGTGGTAATCCTTCTCGGAGCGCGTCTGGCCGAGCGCCTCTATGACCCAATCGCGCGCAAAAGTTTCTCGCCAGCGACGCGGACCCAGCTTGAGTTGTCTCTGAAACTAGCCTGCGAGCTTGAAGGAAGTGAACTGGCTGACCTTCGCGAGGTCATCGATCAGTGTCTCGACCGCGATCGAGACTGGGTAGCTGCAAGTCGAGGACAGCTTGCGACTCTGAAGTACGACAATGGCAGAGTAAGCCAGGTAGCAGTCAGGAGTAGGAGGGCGTTCGACGCTGCAACTGCCGGTGAGTATCGAGGAGCTGAGTCCGAGTTGAACTTGTTGCTCAACGATGACTTGGATCCTGCAACCGAGGCCTACATTCGACAGCAGATCGCAGCCTACATTGACCACGTGGATCCAGCCGGTGCTCAGCAACTGCAGTTGGCCGCATTCAAGATAAACAAGCGCCTCCTGCGACCCGTAGAGGGAGTAACGTATGAAAAATTGGAACGTTCGACACACAAACAAGGCGTAGCCGCCGCAAGTTGGCTGCAGGAGAAGTATACAAACAAGACGAACCTCGCTCTTGGTATCAACAGACTCAACGCCGATCTGGAATTCGGACCTAGCACCGACAGATTCGAACAAGCATGGTGTGAACTCGCTTTCCACATCGGCCTGAAGGGTCAGCGGCCCGAACAGGAGATTGGGAGGGGTCCTGACGGGCTTTGGGCCTTGCCGGACGCAACATTCTTCGTAATTGAGGTCAAGAGCGGGGTCTCAAAGGATCGACCAGAGGTGTACAAATCAGAGGCCGAGCAACTTTCCAACTCAATGGACTGGTTCAAGGAGCAATACCCTGGAACGAAAGCTATCGCTGTACTCGTCCATCCGAGTCGAAGATTCGACAACAAGGCATCATTCCCACAGGATTGCCGTGTCGTTACCACCAACAAGCTCGACAAACTAAAGGATGCACTCCAAGGTCTTGCTTCCTCCCTTTCTGACGGAGACGCGTTTCGGGATTCAGAGCGGCTTGGACCTATCTTGGACGCGCACGGGTTCACACCACAAAAACTGCTTGACAGATTCACAACCAAAGCGAGACGTAAGTCTTGAACATTCCAGCCAAGTCGCTGGCTCGGCTTCGGGGTGACCTAGATGGCGCGCTGTCTGATGGGTGTCATACAAACGCCCATCCGAGACGGGTGCCCCAGCGATCGCCGCATGGAACACATTGGGACGACGCAGCGCCGCAAACGCCGACTCCTGCCTTGGTCCGTTCCGTGAGCGCTAGAAACGTGCGATTTGGAGATGGTTCACACGCAATACTTCAGGTACACGGCTGTGGTGCATCGTCCAAGCCGCAGTTGTGGGAGACAACATCTGGAGAATCCAGATGATCTTGTCGTAGTCAGTCTGGAGATCACGCTGCAAGATCGGTTCATGGTGTGCTACGCGATTTCGTAGGGTGCGAAGTCTGTCGAGTTGCCCGTGAAGTTCATGTCGCTTCGGTTGGGGCGCGAAGAGTCGGTGCAAGTTCGTGCGCCAGAGGCGTGCTTCATAGGGCCTGGCGAACAATGCCACCCAGAAACCGAAATTGAGTTCAGCCACAATCCGACCAGCGGTAAGTTGCTTTCTGACACTCTGGGTCGCGCGTTTTGCGCTCGCCAATTCGCTCCTTTTCAGCAAAGCGAAGTCTTCGAACCAGAAGTCCCCATGGCTATCCGCCAATACGTTGTTGACTGCGTTTCGCAAAGCGACCTCAAGGGTCTGTAAGGGACCGTAGAAGGCACTCCCGAGCGCCACGTTCTGCGCATACATGCGCATAGCATCACCGTGATTTCCCGAAGCGAGTTTCAGGTACGTTCGGAGCCTTTCGGCAGAGAAAGACCCGTCGAGCGCCGCGAGGGAGGTCCCGTCGTACTCAAAGTGCAACGACGTGCGTCCTACCGCATTTGCTGATACTGTTTCGTTTGTACGCTCCATGTGGGCCTCTCCCTTCGGGTGACGCTCCTAGTTGCAGACACCTCAGGGCTGGGTGTCACTGGCGACAGTGACACCCAGCCCGACTCTTGCCACTAAGGTTTCGTTGGATCTTCGCCATCCTCGCCATACACCAAGTCGAGCGCAAGCTTCGCAAGTTCCAACCATTGGGCCCGCTCCGAAGGAGTGAACGGTTTTTCATGCGGGAGCTTCGATAAGAGCCCCCCTAGTAGAGGGTCAGGGTGTCCAGCCTGCCGATTCAACTCTCGCTGCGACCCATCCTTTGCCGCCGATTGTTCATCGGTCTCGTCGATTTCGGGGGTTGTCTGATCACCTTGTGATAAGGCAGGCTTAACCAACCGATCTCTCCCCGACGCAAAAAATCCAGCCGACGTGGCTGATTTCTGAAATACCTGTCGAGCCCTTGAGACCGATTTAGCCGTCACTCCGAGCTTACACATCTCCGCTTCAAGACCTGCGTCTTGAGGAAGCATCTGTCCGTTGAAGTTCTCATAGAGTTTCTGATACAGAGGAACGCTCAAGAACCCGCGGACCTTTGCCTCAGCTCGCTGGTTTGGATCCGCGACGGCAACACCAAGATCCGTTAGCTTGACAGTCTTGCTGCGCGGTTCGATCATCCCAAACATTTTCGCTGCCGACATCTGGTTTCTAAACTTGCTACTAGTCACGGTAGTCTCGAGCGATGCGGCTAACTGGGACAATTCACAGCCACCTCCGTATTCGTTGTACACCGTCTGTACTAGTCCAACGGTTTGGTCAAGATTGATATAAGGAAAGCGGACCTTAGACCTCTCTCTTTCGTCTCTCTCGATGTCGGGGGTCGAAGCGGTTGCGCTTGGCTGTCGTTCATCGCTTTGTACCATGTCGGTTCCCTTCGTTTGGAGGACGTTCCTCTGCACCATCGCAGTTTCTTTTTGCCTCACGCCTCAGTTTTTACGAATTGTTTACGTTACAAACTATCTGTCTTCGATAGCGGAGACGATGTGCAGACAACTAGTGACAAGATTGAGCATTTGATACGGCGGAGCTTCGGAGCGCACCGCGACCGGTAAAAGCTCGTGTATTCATTCTGTCGAACCATGCGACCTGTTCGTACGTCGTAGGGCGTTGTGCAGGAAGGCGAGCTGGAGGTGCATCAGGTTCTCGGCGACTTCTTCTTGGGGGGTCATGTGGGTGACGCCGGACAGGGGGAGCACCGTGTGGGGGCGGCCGGCTTCGAGCAAGGCGCGAGACAGTTGCAGAGTGTGGGCCGCCACCACGTTGTCGTCGGCTAGGCCGTGGATCAGCAGCAGCGGCGGGATCCCTTTCGCATCGTCAACCTGCATAGAACCAAAGAGAATGTCGCTGCGCTCGTAGTTCTCAGGCTCGGTTTCGGGGTGACCCAAGTAGCGCTCGGTGTAATGGGTGTCGTACAACCGCCAGTCGGTCACCGGTGCTCCGGCGATAGCAGCGTGAAACACATCGGGGCGGCGTAGCGCAGCCAACGCCGCCAAATAGCCGCCGAACGACCAACCCCGAATCGCGACACGGTCAAGATCAAGGCGGGGATTCAACTCGGACATCTCATACAGAGCCTCGATCTGATCGTCGAGCACCGGACCCGCCAGATCCCCTCGCACCTCCCGCTCAAACTCCGGTCCCCGACCCGGCGTACCGCGGCCATCGGTCACCAACACCGCGAAACCCTGATCGGCGAACCACTGCGACACGTAGAACAAAGACCGAGCCTGCTGCACCCGCTGCGCGTGAGGGCCGCCATAAGGATCGAGCAACACCGGCAATTTCGTCTCTGAATCCGCTTCAGAAGGCTCGTTCGGCAACAGCAGAGCAGCCGCCAACTCACGCCTCCCCAGACGATGCATCGACAAGTTGAGTGCGATATTCGGTGTCTCGCTATGGCCGGCGATCCGTGACACAGCACGCCCCTGATGACGAACCTCGACCCCTACACCATGATGAGCCAGGCTGCGGTTCACCCGCACTTCGGTTGCACCGCCGACCACCGCGCTCTTGATGCCGGGTGAGTTGTCCCACCAGCGCAGTTCGCCATTCCAGCTCACCGTCGCAACCTGCACAGAAGTTGGTTCCCGACAAGCGGTGATCACGATGCCGTCGTCGCCGACATCGATCACGCTTCGCACCTGTACCCCGTCACCGGTCAACGCCACGCCATCGACACACAAACGCCGAGCTGGCGCTCGATCCTCAACCGTCACCAGCCGCTCGTCGTGCAACACGGGAGTTCCAGCGATCAACTCAACCCAATGTTCATCGACCACTTGGTAGCGCTGTCGGCACGCCCCCGTCGCTGCGTCAACGTCTAGCACCCCGAGAGTGCGCTGATCCCGACTCTGCACCGCCAACAAAATGCCCTCGCCAGTCCAATCGGCTCTGGCCAGATACTCCCAAATCGCGGTGCTACCACTGGGCGCACCCGGAGCCTGGCGGCGTCTCCAATCCACATCGACGCGGCTGTTGTCGAGACCGACAATGGCCAGGGCCACATCGGCATTGGCGCTACCTGCTGCTGGGTAACGAATCTGCGTCGGCGACTCCCAAGGGCTGACCGGAGCGCTGATCCACCAAGTATCGATCGGAGCCACGTCAACTCTCTGGACCAACAGCGCATCGCTGTCGGGTCCCCACCAAAACCCTCTGGTCCTGCCCATTTCCTCAGCCGCGATGAACTCGGCAGCGCCCCACGAAACGGTCTCGTTTGCCTCCCCGATCAGCAATTGGTCTTTGTCGTCGGTCGCCATTCGCAGCTCACGGCCTGCCACATAGGCGACCTTTTCTGTGTCGGGCGACAACCGCGGATCGAACGCACCCTCGGCTGTGTCGAGCACACGCACTTCGCCGCTTTGTAGATCCGCACGAGCAATCTGGGATCCGATAGCAAAAACGGCGACCGTCAGATCACGGTCAACGTCGTAGGCCACAATGCCACCCCCGGACTCGCGGGCCCGCTCCCTGCGAGCCCGCTCCGCTGGTGGCAGATCAGCGAGGTCTGAGCCGAACTCCCCAGCGTCAACCACAAGGCGCTCGGTGCCAGCCAACACATCAAACAGCCACAGAGAATTAACCGAGTCGACAGGTCCGCCCGAACGCAGAAAGGCAACCCGCTCACCATTCGCGGAAACCCGAATGTTACGGGGAGCGCCGAGTGTGAAACCCCGAGTCAGCGCATGACGTCGAGGAAAGGACCCTTGATCGGCAACCGGCGGAGTTTTCATCTGCGTATCCTTGCTGATGCAAACACCAATCGCACGGTCTTGCTCCAGCTGTCGTTGGTGAAGTGCCCTGCACAAAGGCCCACTACATCCCAACATGAACCGCGACACAGAACGCACCGAATTGGCCGATAGCACAAGCGGGAAGGCGCACGGGCATGTCCGACCGACCATTCGTTGCCTCTTGGAAGATCTCCGACCAACCATCGGAGCCGGAGAGATGCGTGAAGCGTTGAAAACCGCTGAGGCCGACCTCAATACCGACGCTTTGTACCTGTTCCCAAACACGCTCGATCAATTACGGAATCCCGTGCTGGACAAGGCAAACTCGTTGGCCAATGACCCAAACGCCGACCGAATGCGGATCAAAGCAATCACAGACCGACATGTCATAAAGGTCAAGACGGGCCCACATCGTGCGGCGATGTGGAGAGACGAGGATGGTCAGTGGTGGTTGCTAGCTGCGGGGCACCGAAGAGACGATGGGCCCGACGACTTCTATCGAGAACTTGAGAAGTACGGTAACGACTCGTCTCCTATCGCGCCGACGCAGCGTGACAAGGATTACCTGCGGTATGAGACGGAGTACAGCAAAGAACTTGAACTGGAACGAACTGTTCACGCCCGGGTACTGCAAGCTCTCCTTGGGGCCGCCTCTACGCCAGGTGAATGGGTCTCGCTGGAGGCCTTCGGAGCGCAAGTAGGTCTTCGGATCGAGCCGGACGAAGACGGCATTGCCGTCGTTGAGGTGACTTGGCGCATGGTGGATTACGCCGACCACCAACAATTACCCGTCGACTTGCTGGCGATGATCCCGGCGGGCCAGAACATCGACGACTGGGCGTGCCTGAAACCGCGGGACTCGGGCATGGACCAGCTGTGGCACACGTACGTCACCGAAGTCTGGGTCGAGAATCTCGCGGTGTCTGCTGAACTCGACCTACTTGAGCAGGCCGCGAACAACGCCACGGCGATCGATCCCGTCAGCGACGGGTCGGAGAACTTCAGCCACTGGGCAAAGGGCAGCGTGGTAACCCGTGCATACATCGAGGGGATCGAGATCATGGGGCTGTGTGGTGCCCGCGTGGTCGCTCATCGCGACTACGAGGAGCTACCAGTCTGCGACAAGTGCAATGAAGCATTTGCTCTGCTGCGGAAACTTCGCGCCGCGAGCGAGTCTTGAGCGGAACGGTTCAGAGCAGTCCAGCGGCGTGGGCCGCGCGCTGCCGACGACGATCATCTGCTGTCGCAGCAGCTTCGCGACTCTGGATCATTGCCGCAGCACGCTCTCTGAGAATTCTGACAATCTCTTCTCCGGGGACTCGTAGATGGCTGCCGACTACGAAGGACTCAATTCGACCTTCGTCGCACATTCGAGTCAGGTGGGTGCGAGACATACCAAGCGCCTTGGCTGCCTCAGTTGAACTGAGTGGCTTGTTGGTGCTGATAGCGGCGACGACATCGCCACGGGCAAGAGTGTGCAGGGCGAACATGAGTTGATCTTGTACGGGTTCCGGTAACGCGCTCAGGTCTAGTGTTCCGCTGTCATCGGCGTCTTCGGCGATACGGCTGAGCAGGCTTAGGTCGTCAGCACCAAACGATGCGGAATCGACAACGTTCAAAGGAGAGTTGCGCATGGGTCCATCTTTCGTGCACTATAACTGGTGTAAGTGCAATATCAGTTAGAAGTGCGATAACTCTACACCTTCAGTATGGATTAGTCCAACCAAAAAATGCACTGAACGGTCACCGGTGGTGTGCTCGTGCTTATCCTTGCTGATGCAATCGCCAATAACACGGAGACATCATGGAGCAACACCAAGGAATGGTTCGCTGGGGCATCTCTTCCACCGGCAATATCGCCACTCAGTTCGCTGACGCGTTCACCCACGCAGAAGGCGGACGGCTTGTTGCCGTCGGTTCACGAACGCAAGACAAAGCCGTTCAGTTCGCGGCCACCCATCAAATACCCCGAGCACACGGCAGCAACGCTGATCTGGCAGCAGACCCCGATGTCGATGTCGTCTATGTGGCCAGCTTGCAACCCGCCCATGTGCACGACACCGTGATGTTCCTAGAAGCTGGCAAACACGTGCTGGTTGAGAAGCCGATCGCCCTCAATGTGGCAGAGGTCGACCGGATGACCGCCGCCGCGCAAGCCAATGACCGGTTCTTGATGGAAGCCATGTGGATGCGCTTCAACCCAGCCCACGTTGAAGCCGTCAAGCGCATCAACGACGGTGCCATCGGCGAGGTCCGCCGTATCCATGCCGACTTCTCATTCGCCATGCCTTTCGACCCCGACAACCGGCTTTGGAACCTCGAAGCAGGCGGCGGGTCGCTGCTTGACCTCGGCGTTTACCCGCTCACGTTTGCCTGGTGGATTCTCGGCGAACCCGCCTCGATCTCCGCGGCTGGGCACATCGCCGAATCTGGCGTCGACGCTGAAACGACCCTGTTGTGCCGCTGGTCCAATGGAGCCTCAGCCACACTGACAAGCGGAATCGACGTGTTTGGAACCCTCGACGCCCGAGTCGAAGGCACCGGTGGATTCGTGGAGTTTCCCGCACCAGCCCACGCCACCGACACCGTCATTGTGCAAAGCGGACCCGAACGCGAAGAGATCAAGGAATCACTCCCGTCGCTGCACTATCAGGTGGCTGAAGTCCACCGTTGCCTCGCCGCCGGTGAACAACAGAGTCCTCAAATGTCTTGGGCCACCAGCCGATCCATGATCGCAGCTTGTGACGCGGTCCGCGCCGAACTCGGCGTCCGCTACGCCAGCGACTGAACCGGACCATCGGCGAGCACCACTTGGACCACCTGGGACTCGGAATCTGCGACGAGCACACCGCGGCCGGGGATGTTCGGGAGTTCAAGACGGGCAGGGAGCGAAACGCCCAGCAGGTCGCCGTCAATGGGGTCTGGTTTCAACAAGAATCCGACCCTTGACGACCGGATGTCTGCGGCCCAATGACCGTAGGCAGAACGAAAACGATCTGGCCGAGCAGAAGCCACGATGTGGACGCCAGGCGATGGTGAGGCCACCAAGTCGGCCAGTTGACCATCAAGATCAGCGACATTCAAGCAATCATCAATCAACACCACCATCGGGCCGGACGAAACCGCCTCGGCCAGCGACTCAACCCCGACAGGATCGCGTCCCGCACGCGCAGCAAGTTCGCTGTCGTTACCCGAACCGTCAGTGACAATAACGCAGAACTCCCCGCACCCCGCTGCGATAGCTGCCAAAGCGTTGGTCCGCCCGGAACGCGCCGGACCCAAAATCAGCGCATGTTCGCCACGGTGAAGCCGCAACGGACTAATACTCAAGTCGCGATCCCCGAGCGCCACCAACAACTCGGTCTCCACAGGCCCGACCCGAGCCGATGCTCCCACAGCGGAAGCCGCTATCACCGCAGCGAGCACACCGACTTCATGGGGAACGACCGACGGAGCGACGCAATCACTACGTGCCAGCACCGACTCCGACAAAGACGGCGCATCCCTGATCACCTGGGCGATGGCGTGGTCGCCGGCGCGCAACACCCGCCCGGCGCCGAACGCTTCAGTTGACTCCTTGACCCCAAACCGCAGAGCGTCAGAGGGATCACCCACACGGTGCAACAACACCGTCCCCACCGTTGCCGCCATTGCCGGGGGGAGATCGGCCCCACGGCGAAGCGAAACTGCCACAGTCACACCAACAGAGGTCCCATCAGCCCAAATCCGATCCAACGCCTCATGTACGCTCTGCTCACGAACCGGATCATGCGCCCGACTGAGACCACCAAGATCATCGATCACCAACAAGATCTGGGGTGTCTGATGATCGCTGGCTCGGCGGCGCACGATCTCTTCGTCCAACCAGCGCAGCAACCGCACACGAAGCTCCTTGTCCGTAGGCGCCACGACCGTTCCGCAATGTGCCAAGCCTGCCAGCGGACCGAGTCCGCCAGCGTCGTGATCAACGATGTGAACATGGGGAGCTGCGTCTCCGGCGCAACGAGTCACCTCCAATACCGCTGTGGCAAGGGTTGTCGTCGCCCCCGCACCCGGTGCCCCGACAACCACTAGGTGACCGTCATCCAGCATCCAGCCAGACACCGACTGGCGCTGCTCATCGGGCTCATCGACAAGTAACCAACCCGAAGGTTCATTCATCTCGGATCGGCAAATATCGGAGGGCAGCGCAGGTGGCCACGGTGAACGCGGCGCTCGGCCAGCCGCGCTCAAATGGGCGTCACGGATCGTGGCGACCAGACGCTCCAGGTCGGTCGGGCCGTTGAGTGAGCTTGTAATCTCTGCGGCGTCCCGCACACAAACGGTGGCCTCGGCGCTCGAATGGCCGGTCGACAACGCCGACTGAAACGGAGTGAACTCGCCAGGTCCGAAACGGGCGATCGCCCGACCAGGACGACTACGAGGAATCCCCGCAGCATCGCCGGCATCAATGATGTCGACCGACTCACGGGGATCGCTTACCCGCAGCGCGATCCGACAGGTTGCGTTGGCACGAATGTCGTCGGTCACAACCCCAGCCGGTCGTTGCGTGGCGAGCACCATATGAACACCGAGGCTGCGTCCCCGTTGGGCGATACCAACCAGAGCATCCAAGAACTCAGGCAAGTCAGCAGCCAGAGAAGCAAACTCGTCAACCACCACCAGCAGACGGGGCAGCGGCTCAATCGAAGAACCCTGCGTGCGGCTATGAACCCGGTATGCGGCGAGATCCTCTGCACCCAGTTCGCGCAGGCGCTGCTCCCGATAGCGCAGTTCCGCTTCCAAACAACGCAACGCCCGAGCCCCGAGATGTTCGTCTAGATCGGTGACGAGCCCGGCAACATGGGGGAGATCAGCGCAACAATCAAATGCTGCGCCGCCCTTGTAGTCGACGAGCACCATCGCCACATGGTCCGGATCAGCCGACGCAGCCACCCCAGCAACAAGCGACCGAAGCAACTCGGATTTTCCTGAGCCGGTAGTGCCGCCGATCAGCACATGGGGACCGTCCGCGATCAGATCAAGCACCACCGGCCCCTGCGCATCTGCACCGATCGGTGCCGCCAAATCAGCGGTCCCCCGCGTGCGTCGCCAACGACGCCGAATCTCACGCTCGTCGTCACCGCTCACACCAAGCAACCCCAACAATCCGCACGCGGCCGGAACGCCAGCGCCCACCAAAGGCAGCTCGGGATCATCAAGGCGAGCTAAACGCCGAGCCGCCTGCTGAGCCACCGCCGCGTCGATACCCCAACCCAACGCATGCTGCCCAACCCCATGTTGACGTGGATCAACCAGTTGGAGCCGACCCAAATCATCGGCGGTCACCACCAGATCGCATCCCGCGGGGAGGCGATGAGCGTCTTCGACCAAAACAATCGCCGCAGTTCGTTCACTCGCGAGCAGCCGTCGACCGACTGTTGAGCGGCCTTGAAACGGATCCGCGCCGTCAATCACGGCGAGAATCATCCGTTCAGCAGCGACTGCCAGCAACGCGTCTGCGGTTCCAACCTCGACGGTGGAAACAACGGTCGCGCCCCGCTGGGCAGTGATGTGATCAGCGGTGTGGGGAAGCCAACGACACCAATCCCAAACCTCGGTGTCATCCGCGCCGACAGCCACCGCGAGATCGGCGGGACCGTGATGCACCGCCGCCTGCAAAACAAGAGCTCGCGCTACCGCCACCGTGACATCGCGGTCGCCCACCAAACCAAGGATCTGTCCCGCAGAAAGATCTACTTCGACCGGGACATCGCTCATCAGCGGCAAATCCGTCACAATGCTCACGGCTCGTTCTGCGGGCGGTTCACCCTCGGGCGTGACAAGAGTCGGCAAAAACGCCTGATCGGCTACGCCTATCGCAATCCGAAAAGCGTCGGGATGTTCGGGGCGGCGTTCCCAACAATGCACCGATGGGC
Organism: Candidatus Aldehydirespiratoraceae bacterium; assembly: GCA_965249055.1. GTDB lineage: Bacteria > Actinomycetota > Acidimicrobiia > Acidimicrobiales > Aldehydirespiratoraceae > VXYK01. Next base: position 3,529,466 of record CBDFKX010000002.1, read on the forward strand.
CTTCGGCCCGTCGTACAACCTCCGCCGGATCAGGATGCAGTCCGCGTCGACGCGTCATCTCCGCAACACGACGCACCGGTAGGGTCGCGACCAATCCAGCCAACTTCTCGTCTAGATCTGCGAGCGCACGGCGATGATCGCGGCGGTTGCGGCGACGCCGTTCCCACCAAGTGCCGATTGTGATCACCGGCCCGAGCGCCGCAAAAACCGCGAACAAAGGACTCAACAGCAGCGCGATCACCAGCCCAGCGATGATCGGCAGCACGATCCCTGCCACCGACAAAGCCTCGCTTTTGGCCAACTCCGGCGCTTCAGAAGGTGCATCAACCTCGGGAAGATCCACATCAGGAAGGCGTCGAGGTGGGCGGTTGAAAGGGATCGTGCCGCCAGAAGCGCCCAGCGCCGAAGTGACCGCAACAGGCCGATCATCTGAGATAGTGCGCATCATCAAGCGAGTCGCGCCGATGCGCACTATCCCGCCGACCGGCAACACCGCGCGGATGCCCGACACAACAGCGTGGCCGTCAACGGAGGTGCCGTTGCGCGAGCCGTGGTCAACGATCTCGGTGATCGAGATGCTGCAGTGACGAGCCGACACTGTCGGGTCATCAAGACGCACACCAGCTTGAGGGTCGCGTCCAACCAACACTGTTCCCGACAGCGGGAACGGGCAGGCCACACCGGCCCGGACGCCGCCCACAATGGCAAGCGTCCGGGCGGTGGGGGTGACTGCAGCTTGGTTCGGTGCTGTTTCCAGCACCGAACCTTCGCAAAGAGCAACTGACGACAATGGCGCGTCGAGGCTCAGATGTTGTCCATCTAGAATCGCAGGCCCAGACACGCCGAGCGCGGATAGTAGATCTTCAACCGGGGCGTTCGGGTCGCCGATCTCAAGTTCGGCGATCCGTTCGCCAACTTCGCAACGGTGAACGATCCGCACGCCGAACCTGCCACACCAACGGTGACGTCACCGAGAATCCGACAACCTCAAACTGTGTCGAGTGCAGAAACGCCGGCCTGAAGCTCGCGCGTGATAAACGAAGAATGCTCGCCCAGCGCCTCAGACAAATTCATCAGGTTCGGGCGAAACTCGGTGTTCCAAAGCTGATGAAAACGGTCGGCACGGTTGCCTTGCCAGGTGGTGCCTTCGAGTCCGGATTGAATCGCCCGAATCACGTCTTGCACCGCTTGCTGTTGCCGGGCAAAGTTGCCTGCCAGCTGCTCCATTTGTGACTTGCTCATGACCAGCATGTCGCCCGCCATATGTCCTCCTTAACTACAGGGTTAACAAAGGGGGAAATATGGATCGGGGAAATCCGCCGAAGCAGACACTCGCAGACTCCGGCTTGAAAAGCAACTAAATAATCTAATAAATCTTGAAAACCAATGACTCGCTGGGTCGGTTCAGCTTGAAAGCTCACGTTTGATCGCCCCAAGCGGGTCTGCCTTGAAGGCTTGTACCGACCCTTGATGAGCGGCGAGGGCCTGAAATTCCTGGCCGGCACGCATCGCGGCACGCCCACCAGCGACGTCGAACTGGCGGTGAACCATGCGTTTATGCAGCTGAGCCAGATCCGTCGGGATCGCGGCAACACGCTCCGCTATCGCCAGCACCGCGGCCTCGAGTTCAGCTGCGGGGTAAGCCCGGTTGGCCCAGCCGACACGAGCCGCTTCGACGCCGTCGATCACGTCGCCGGTCAACATTGCTTCCATGGCGTGACGCAAACCCAGCAACGGTTCGTGATACTGCCAGTCCGGTGGCGACGCAACCCGCACAACCGGATAGCTGATCTGTGCATCGGCGGCGACATAGACAAGGTCACACGCCGAAGCCAGCTCAGTAGCTCCGGCCATCGCATAACCGTGCACCTGGGCGATCACAGGTTTCGCCAAATCCCAAATCGAGAACCATCCATCAGTCACCTGGCGGCTCCAGGCTCCGTCACCGGGCGCCGAATGATACGGCGTGTCATCCATCAGCGGGCTGCGCAGGTCGTATCCCGACGAGAAACAAACACCAGAACCACGCACAATCGACACATGCACGCCGGAGTCACGGTCATGTTCCTGCAACGTGGCGAACAACTCGGCACGCAGAGGTGTGGAGATGGCGTTGCGTTTATCGGGCCGGTTCAACGTCACATAACGAACCTGCGGGGCTGCCTGTTCAACCGTCACTAACTTCTCACTCATCGGACTTCCTCACTATCGTCGGCATCGGAGGCAGTGCCATCGGTGGGCACAGTCTCTCGGCTTCCAGTCATGTCAGCGGCAACTTTAAGACCCTCGTCGGAATCGCTGCGCACGATCAACCCTGTCACCCCCGCCGGCACCACCTCATGCCAACGGTTCCGGCAGCGTTGCGCCGAACCAAACAGCGAACCAGCATCAATGTACTCATCGGGAACCGCGGCGATCGCCTCGTCCTTGCGGCCCGCCAACCACAAATCCTGAATCCGTTGAGCGGCGTCGGGGAAACCCCTCCGGGCCATGGCCTCCTTATGGAAGTTCTTGCTTTCGCTGCCCATCCCGCCCACATACATCCCAGTCAACGGCTTCTTAGCCTCAATCGCGGCTTTCACATCGTCGGTAATCTCAATCGTCAACCCGCCCATAATGTCGAAATCATCGGGACGGCCACCACGGCGAGCCCAACCCTTGGAAAGATTCGGTCCGTGGACCTGCCAACCATCAGATCCGTAACCCATCGGCAACCACCCGTCGCACACCTCAGCAGCGAGCGCAGTGTTGAGCGGCGCACCTGCCGCGATCCAAATCTCGATGTTGCCCGCCGGATGCAGAATCGACTTCAGCGCTTTGCCTTGACCGATCGCGCCCGGCCCCTCATAGGGAAGCGAGATCTCGGCGCCGTCGTGGCTTACCGGAGCTTCACGAGCAAAAACTTTGCGCATGATCGCCACATAGTCACGCAACCTTTTGACCGGTGAACCCCATGGCTGGCCATACCAACCCTCCACGATCTGGGGGCCCGACACACCCAAACCGACGATGACCCGACCGCCGCCAGCCAAAGCGTCGATCGTCATTGCTTGCATGGCAGTGGCCACAGGGGTGCGGGCCGCTAGTTGCACAACTCCGGTCGCCAACTTGATCCGGTCGGTGTGGGCAGCCAGAAACGCCAGCGGAGTCAGCGCGTCGCAACCATAGGCCTCAGCGGTCCAAACCGAGTGATAGCCGAGCCGTTCAACAAACTGCACCCGCTCAACAGGCACCTCAAGATGCGCCGCACGATAAAGATCAAGTCCCAAACCGAGTTTCACTTTGCTCCCCTAACTTTGCTCCCCTAACTTTGCTCCCCTGACCATGCTCCCCTCACCGGGTGGACGACGGCCCACTCTGCTTTCCAACATTTTGGGTCGCTTCATAACTTACGGGCCGTGTCGATAGCGTGCGCAATTGATGTCCACACGACCCCAACCACCGGCACCAGCCCATCGTCGATCTGTGTGGTCGCTTGCCGATGACTAAGCCGGACACGCTGTGGGGGCCTCGGCATCGCCCGGTTATGACTGGGTTGGTCTCGATCATCGCCATCGCCTCGTACAACAACTTGGCGGCAACCGCAGTCCTACCCGACATCGGCGACGACCTCGGCCGCATCAACCTGTTGCCCTGGGTCATCACCATCGAACTGCTCACCTCCGCGGTTGCAGTGCTGGCGGCTGGGCCGATCGTCGACAGTGCCGGGGTACGCAAAACCTTCCGGATCGCAGGGATCGGGTTCATGATCACCTCAATCATCGTCGCCGCAGCCCCAACGATGCCTACCCTCATTGTCGCCCGAGCCGCCCAAGGCATATTCGCAGGCGGAGTAATGACCGTCGCCACCGCCGGAATCGGTGTCGCAATACCGTCGCTACTTCGACCCCGAGCATTCGCTTCGATATCAACAGTGTGGGGGGTGATGGGCGTAGCCGGACCGGCAATCGCCGCGCTCCTAGTTGCAGTCTCCAGCTGGCGCGCCATCTTTATTGTCAACATCCCTGTGACCGCCATCGCGTTGTGGGTCGGCTGGAACGAACTGCCCGACCGACAAAGTGCCGAAAGCGCCGAGGCCACCGGCAGCAAACGGATTGACGGCATCGGCCTCGTCCTCGTCGCCATCATCACCGCGGCCGCGCTCAGCCTCACCGTAGCCACACCACTGGTTGTGATCGCAGGAGCGGTGGTCATGGTGGCGAGCGTCGCCATCTACCGCTCATGGGCACAACGAACCCCCGAACCCATTCTGCGCCTCGGCCACATAACCGCTATCAGGTATCGCAACGTCCATATCACCTCAATGGCAGTTCTCGCCGCGGGGGTTGGGGTGAACTCGCTGCTGCCGCTTTATATCCGTGGGGTGCGCCAGGAAAGCACAACCGTCGCCGCCTTCTCAGTGCTGTACATGACCGTCGGCTGGACCGCCGGCGCCTGGATCGCAAGTCAGCTTCAAGATCGTTGGCGAGGCGAAACAGTCAGTTTCTTAGGGTCAATCATTACCTTCCCCAGCACGGTGGCCGTTGCTGCGGTCATCCACATCGACGCAGCCCTGCCGATCGTGTACCTGATGTTTGCATGGATGGGCCTCGGAGTCGGAACGATCACCTCCACCGGTGCCGCACTGCTCCAGAATCGCACCGAACTGGCCGAGATGGGACGCCTCAACGGCGCTCACCAATTCCTGAGAACAATTTCGCTCACCATCGGTATCGCTGCAGTCGCGGCGATCACACTTGCCGTTGTCAACCACCGGGTAGGCGACGTTGAAGCCGTGCGCGACCTGCTCAGCGATGAACCCAAGGTTGTCCCGGCCGGTCTCGTCAGCGCTCTCAGTGACGGTTACGCCTGGGCTTCGACAGCCGCCGCAGCTATCGCCGCCATCACTGTCCCCTCAGCCCTGCACCTCTTCCGAACCCGCCGACACCACACGGGATCAGTCCCATAAGCACACTGGACACTCAGGCTGGCACCACACAAGTATGTGGCCCCTCCCGTTGGACAACGCGGCTTGACAGACTGGAGTGGGCGCTGTGGTAGCGTCGGCGACAGCGGCCACATCTGGCTATTTTGTTACCAGAGAGGTCTGTAAGACGATATTTCCCCCAGTTATCTATTACGACTGGCTAGGTCTCTAGTTGTTTCATTCGAGCAAGACAGGGGCAAACAATGTTGTCCAGAATCCGAAATAGTCCGGCTGCTATTGGGCTATTAACCTCGCTGCTGACCCTATCGGTAATCCGGCAAGCGTCTGACACGGTTATCGTCGTGTTGATCCTTGTAGGTGCCGTGGTTAGCGCTTCGCTTCTTCTTAGGGGCCGTTACGAGTCGAACCGTCGGGCTGAAGCTGAACCGGCGACAGAACCTCAACAACACTAGATCCCAACCACTTGATCTCAACAGGCGAATCGCCTGTGCTGGTCAGGGTGACAAGGCGGTGATCGGGGCTACCGCTACTCCGTCACGTCGCTCGTATCCGTAACCGGTCGCCGTAATCACCAGGAGTTTGGATGGAGCGCCGACTTTGCTGACATCAACCAGATCGCGGAGACGTAACAGGGACTGAGCTGCCTTCTCGATCCCCTCGGCACCTCCTAATTTCACTTCAACGGCAATCCATGCACCATCAGATCTGCGCTGGATGACCGCGTCCACTTCCAATCGAAGCAGCCGAATTGACAGCTTGGCCAATCGTCAATATACAGTTTAGCCAATTTTGAACCACCAACTTGGCCTGTTTTCAATAACCAATTTGGACATATCGCACACGAACCAAGCGCCGATTCTTCCTCCAGTCCGACTAGTTGCGCTACCGGCTTGCCTCTCTCCGTGATGGCTATCCGCTCCCCTTGGCCCACGGGTTACGCGCCGACGACCTCTAACCCAACGGATCGTGCTGCCTGGGCTTGCCTGATATCGAATGTGAGAAAGGTTGTTGACTTGCCAACCAGGAGGGCCGCTGCGACGTGCAACGCGTCCAGCGATCTGCATTGCGTCTGTTCTACGATACTCGCGGCCCTAGCGCATGTGACTGAGTCGATATTGATGATCGCGAAGTAGTTGAGATCAGACTGGAACTGTCGCCGCGCGCCGATCAGGTCCTCTCCTTTCAACAGCCGGGCCAAATTGCGCCGAATCTCTACCTCGGTAATATGGCACGTTGCCCTCCGCTGGTCGCCTGCGATGAAACGTACGGCGACTTCCGAATCTTGTTCGGAGAGGTAGCGTTTCATCAACGCGCTGCTATCGACATACAGTGTCATCGGCGGAACTCAACTCTGCCGACCACGGTCTTCCTCCAACACCTCTAATACGCTGAGAGGCGAGGTGTACCGTAAGGCCTTTGGTAGGGATCCCAGAGAAGAAGGGGGCGTGATCCATCCTTCTTCAATGCCGCGATCCAGCGCCGATTCGTCCTCCAGTCCGATGAGTTGCGCTACCGGCTTGCCCCTGTCCGTAACGATTATTCGCTCTCCTCGAGAAGCCCTAGCGACATGTTCAGACAGTCTTGCTTTGAGTTCTCGTATGCCAACATTCATGTAGTCACGTTATCAGCTTCTATGTAACTACATCAACAGATGAGGCCACTCGCTCGTGTCCAGGCAGGTGTCCGAACAACTTCGCTGGCGGCTGGCGCGCTAGCCTTCCCAGAGTGAAGGCGCTCCGGTTCAGCCGCAAAGAAGTCCGCTATGTGGCGGCTATGGCGGCATCGCGCTGGCGGCCCGGCGCGGGCGCGGGGGTTGGCCCGCTGTCGCTCGTCGAAGATGACGCACCCGAACTGCCCGGCGAAGGATGGCACCGTGTGTGGCCCCGCCTGTCTGGCATCTGCGGCAGCGATCTGGCAACCATCGACGGTCATTCGTCGCGCTACTTCGAAGATTTCGTCTCCTTCCCGTTTGTGCTCGGACATGAGATCGTCGGTGAACTGGCCGACGGCCGGCGAGTGCTTATCGAGCCCGTGCTGGGTCACGCCGCCCGTGGCTTCCCGCTGCCGTTTGATGGTGCCGCCCCCGCCGATGGCAACGACTACCGGCACCTCACCTGCGGTCACCTTGAACCCGGATTGCAAACAGGTTTCTGCGAAAGCACCGGTGGAGGCTGGGCAACCGAGTTCGTTGCCCACGACAGCCAACTCCACGATGTGCCCGACTGGATGAGCGATGAGATCGCCGTCACCGTCGAGCCCGTGGCCGGAGGCGTACACGCCGCACTTCGAGCCGGCGTTGAAGATGGTGACACGGTGGCGGTGATCGGCGCTGGTCCTATGGGTTTGGTGACTGTGGCAGCACTGCGCAACTTCACCGATCCCGGATCGATCATGATCGGCGCCAAATATCCGGTGCAGCGTGATCTCGCCACCGAGTTCGGAGCTGATGTGGTGAGTTCCCCCGACGAGTTGAGCCGAGCCGTGCGCCGCGCCACCGGGTCTTTCATGGTCGGTCCACGACTCTCCGGTGGTGCCGATGTGGTGATCGACGCGGTCGGCTCAGCAGAGTCGATCAGCCAAGCGACCGGGTTGTGCAGACCACGAGGTCGTGTGGTGCTGTTGGGAATGCCCGGTGTGATCGATATCGACCTCACGCCGGTGTGGCATCGCGAGACAGAACTCGTAGGCAGCTACACCTACGGAAGCGAACAGCTGCGAGACGGGCGCTCAATCACGAGCTTCGAACTGGCCATCGAACTCGCCGGCAAGGTGCCTTTCGACAAGATGTTGTCGGCCACCTATCCCCTCGACCGTTACCGCGACGCCCTGACACACGCTGCCGAAGCCGGGAGTCGCGGCGCCATCAAGATCGCTTTCGATCTTCGCAACGAACGCCGCCGCTCGCCGTAAGTTCCTGGGAACAAAATGGATCTACTGAACAGTACCCGCGCAGAGCGCACAAAAAACTTGGAGGAGTGGGCTGACCATGTCATGCCCGACGACCTAGAGGACGCCAGCCCTGAGGTAACACAAAAAATTCTTGAGGCGCTTGACGGCAACGCTGATATGGACGAGGTGCTTAGAACCACCTCGTGACGTAGCCGAGAACCGCGGCACAACCCGGCGTTGCCCTCGCAGGAGCTAGAGTCATCGGACATTTTTCTTTCTGCGTACGCGGTTCTTGGGCAATCGACTGTACGAGAAACGTCGTGAGTTCGCTTCAGACACGACAGAATGGGCCCAATGGCCAAAATTACACTTGACGACGAGACAACCGCGGCGCTGACACTCTTCAACGAGTACGTGGCCGCTGATCGCGAACGAACCCAGCGAGAGAAGCGGTTGAAGAAGGCCGAACGAGCCAAAGACGACGCCGCGGCATTGGTCAAGAAGCTGTCCAAAGGCGGGTCGTCAAAGGAACGATCCGAAGCCGAAGCCACATATCGCGCCGCAGCCGAGAAGTGGAAAGCCATGCGCGACGGCAAGGAACCACCCGCGGATTCCCAAGACACCAAATGAGCTTCCCCCCGAATCGTGGAGGGTTGGTTTAGGCTGCGTTGGCTAGTTCGTAGTCTATTGGGCTGGTCATGTTGTTGGTGGAGTGGAGCCGTTTTCTGTTGTACCAGGTGTCGATCCAGACGGCGATGTCTCGGCGGGCTTGGTCGCGGGTGCGCCAGCGGCGGCGTGATATCAGCTCGTGCTGGAGGGTCGAGAAGAACGACTCGGCGGCGGCGTTGTCCAGTGCGCAGCCGACGCGTCCCATCGATTGGGTGATCTTGAGCTTGGCGCAGGCCGCCGCGAACGCGTCGGAGGTATATTGTCCAGGTTCAACCAGTCGTTGCAACACCAGCTTGTTGGAGAGATCGTAGGTGATCGTCGAAGGCTTCAGCCGGGGTCTTCCAGCCGAGGACCTTTCGTGGCCTGGTGTTCAGGGCGTGGGCGACAGCTTCGATCTCTTCCGCGGACCATCTCGACAGGTCGGTGCCCTTGGGGAAGTAGTGGCGCAGCAGACCGTTGGTGTTCTCGTTTGTGCCGCGCTGCCATGGCGACCGAGGATCGGCGAAGAACACCGGGATGTCGGTCTCAACGGTGAACTGGGCATGGGCGGAGAGCTCCTTGCCTCGGTCCCATGTGAGCGATCTGCGAAGCTGTTCGGGCAGCGTGCACATCGATTTCACAAGTGCGTTCTTCATGGTGATCGCGCCGTAGCCTGCGAGGGCGGGCCCGTTCTTGGGAGTCTTCTTGTGCCGGTAGCCGGGCTCTCGGGGCAGGTGAACCAGGATCGTGAACCGAGTCGTCCGCTCGACAACGGTGCCGATCGCTGATCGCTCGAGCCCGATCACGAGATCGCCTTCCCAATGACCGGGGACGGCACGGTCCTCGGCTTCGGTGGGGCGCTCGCTGATGAGTGTCTCGGGCGTGACGTGAGCCCACGTCTTGCGCCGGGAGCGCTCCCGCGGTGCTCGCAACGCTCGGCCGGTGCGTAGACACCAGACGAGTTCTCGCTTGAGGGCACCGCGTCCTTCGATGTAGAGCGCCTGGTAGATGGCCTCGTGACTGATCCGCATGGACTCATCATCGGGGAAGTCGAGCTTGATCCGGTTTGCGATCTGCTCAGGACTCCACGCTCGCACCCAGGCACGGTGCTTGCGATGCGGCTTGTTCATTCCCGTCCACCTGGGCGCTGGTGGTCCCATGATCTGGGTGCCGTCTGGACGACAGATCCGCCCGGCGAGGCGTTCCTCGACGTAGGCGTGCAGCCGCTTGTTCACCACGAGCTTGGCGACTTTCGGTCGACGTGCCGCCATGTCCGACTTCCATTGCGCGACCGATGCTCGATACTCAATCTCGCCACTTCGAGTCGCGGCGTTGCGGCGCAACTCACGAGAGATCGTCCCCGGGTCACGACCAACCGCCCGGGCGATCTCACGAACTCCCTTACCCTGGGCGCGGAGCAGAGCGACCTCCTCGCGCTCAGCGAAGCAGAGGTATCGACCCGAGGGCTGCGACTTGATATCAAACGGCGGCATGCCCCCAGCGTCGCGGAACCAACGAGCACCGACGGCCTGAGCTACTCCGGCAACGCCGGAGGCTTCCTCGGGGAGGAGACCCATGGCGATCTGGGTCCAGAACGCCGCTTCGACATGACGCTGGAACTTCGGGTGACCAGGTGACCTCAACTTCGGTCGGATCGCTCGGTCTGCTGCTTGTTGTCGACGAACCACGAAACACCCCCAGATCGAGGTGTTGCGACGACCACTTGAATCCGGCTTGAGAGCCCTTGTCGGTGTGGAAGATCACCCCGGCCACGGCGCCGCCGCGCACCGCGGCGGCCATGTTGAGCGCGTCTGTGGCCAGCTGCGCGGTGGGGTGGCGGTCGGACTGCGCGAAGCCCAGCATCGGCCTGGAGAACAGATCCTCCACGGTGGCGAGGAACACCGGCCCCTCGCCGGTGTCGACCTGTTTGAAGTCGCCGACCCACTTCTCGTCGACGCCGCCGGCGGTGAAGTCCCGCCGCAGCAGGTCCGGAACCGGCGCGGCCCGCTTGTCGGGCCGGGTCAGGCCCCTGCGCCGCTTGGGCGCGCGGCCATGGACGCCTCAACGGTGGACACCTTGTTGGACACCTTGCGGCCCGACCGGTGCAGCTCGGCGCGCACCCTAGGCGAGCCGTAGGTGCCGCCTGAAGCGTCGAAACAGGCTTTGACCTCGGCGTCTAGTTCAGCTCTGCGCCGCTTCGCCGGCGTCGGGGGCCGGTTGTGCCACTTGTAGAACGTCGACGGGGCCACCCCAAGGGCCCGGCACGACACCGCGTGAGGCACGCCGTGGTCGGTCCTTTGGGCCGCGATATGCGCTGAGACGCTCATCGCGTTGCCTCCTTGACCCAAAGGACCACTGATCGTTTGAGCACATCACGCTCCATCTCCAACGCGGCGCAGCCGCACCAACTCGGCCCGGTCATCCGAGCTCAAGCCCTCGGCCTCACCCCGCTCCATTCGGTCTTTGCGGACCCAGTTCCCAAGGGTGCCCGCACCGATCCCGAGATCGCGGGCGATCTCAACGACCGGCCTTCGCGTCTCCTGGACGATCCGCACAGCACCGGCCCTGAACTCCGAGTCGAACTTGCGTCGTGTGTGTGACATAGTGTCTCCTCATAGACGATGTCTCCACGATTCGGGGGGATACCCAGAACCCGCTTGTATGCACGCGTGAGAGCGTCTGTGGAACGCCCCCAAACCAACACCAAACCGCGAACAGCCCCGTCAAGGGTCGGTGTAGACATCGGTCAACGCGTCCTAGCTGTCGTCGCCACCCCAAACGGCGAGATCCTTGACCGTGTCCCCAACCCCAAACCATTGACCGAGTCCCTTGCCAAACTTCGACGACTGAATCGTAAACTCGCCCGTCCAAAAAAAGGGATCGAACCGTTGGCACCAAACCAGAAAGGAACTAGCCAAACTTCATCACCGCATTGCCTGTGTCCGGCTCGACGCAGTTCATAAACTCACCATCAACCTCACCAAAAGCCACGATGAGGTCGTGATCGAGGACCTGAACTCAGCCGGTATGCGTCAAGGCGGAGCCAAACACCTCCGCGACGCACCACTAGGCGAGATCAAACGCCAAATGCTCTACAAAGGGCCTTGGTATGGATGCAACGTGATACTCGCCGACCGGTTCTATCCATCAAGCAAAACGTGCTCCGCGTGCGGTGAGGTTGGCAACCCACACAGCAAAACGAGGTGGCGTTGCGGCCATTGCGGCACCAGCCATGACCGTGACGACAACGCTGCGATCAACCTCGCCCGCTACCAACCACAAAACCAAGAATTAGTAATGAACCGGAGAGTTGCCCCGGTGCAGGCCCCCGTTGTGAGAAGCGGGGGGATCAACGATTCTGTTGATCGAAACGACATACCAAAGACCAACACTGAGTTGGCAGTCGTACCGCCCTGTAAACACAACGCCTCGAAAGAGGCTGCGTGACTCCGCAAGGAGGCGTTAGCGCAGTACACCAAACTGCACTAACAAGCAAACGGTTAGGCTGGCCGAGTGAGGCTAGCTGTTTCTTTTCCCGACGAACTCCCGCGGGGCTACAGCTGGATCGCGGACGAACCGATCTTCGATCCGAGTGTGCATCTTCAACTCGAACCCCCGTCGTCGATCACCACACTGAAAGACCTCGGCTACAGCGATGAGGACATCGCGCCCACAGCGACACCGATGGCAGTGTCGGCTCCGTTCAGAGTCTTGTCGAAAGAGGGGGCTGAGGTTCTGCTGGCGGTGGGCGCGCAACCTGCGGATCCACGAGCGACGCGCCGGAAACCGCATCGAAAACGCGGTACGGGGCGGCTGCTACCGGTCGCGTTGGTTGAGAGACCTGTGCTTCAGTCCAGACTTCACCGAACTCATGAGTGCCATATTCGGCACCCCGGTGGCGCCTCACACGATGCCGGTGCATGTCGGTCACATCAACTACGAACCCACAGCCAAACCGGACCAACCGGTCGACAAGTGGCACCACGACACCGTCGCTTTGGACTACGTGATGATGGTGAGCGACCCCACCAAACTCCCTGGTGGCCAATTCGAGTGGTTCCACGGCACAAAACATGAAGTCGCCGACTTGGCAGCTCGTGGCGAAACACCGCCGCGCGAGCGCGTCGTGGCCCCCGAGTTCGCTGGACCTGGTTACGCCGTGGCGCTTCACGGCAACATGGTGGTGCACCGCGGCGCTCAACTCACCGAACCCGCCGAGCGGATCACCATGGTGAGCGGCTACGTGAGCCTCGACCGGAGCCGCGACGACCAAACCCGCACCCGCGACCTCATCGGCATCGATGACCCCGAGGTTCTCTACACCGAATGGTCCCGCCACGCCGCTTGGCGGGCAACCGGACGCCTGAATCAACTAGTAGAAACATTGGGTTTCGGCATCGACGCCGAAACCGCTGCCGCCGAACTCGAAGAAGCGATCGTCGACGTAAACCAAGCCATCGACGACATGCGCGCAGGCCCGCGGCCCGCCCTGCACTACGAATAGCTACCGCACGACGAATAGTCGACACCGCAACCACCGCTCTAAGCGACCAAACCCGACATCCTGCACGATGACATATGGTTGGGTTCATGCCCCGCCTAGTGTTTGAGAACAACTAGTGGCGATCAGCAAACTTTTGGTCGCCAACCGGGGCGAAATCGCCATCCGAGCTTTTAGAGCCGCGAACCAACTCGGTATACGAACCGTCGCCATCTTGCCCATCGAAGACGAGCGCAGCGGCGCGTTGCATCGCATCAAAGCCGACGAAGCGTACGTGATCGGTGAACCGGGATACCCGGTGCGCGCCTACCTTGACTACCAGGCAATCGTCGCCAAAGCAGTCGAAGTCGGAGCTGACGCAATCTATCCCGGTTACGGGTTCTTGGCCGAAAGCCCCGACCTAGCCGAGGCCTGCGGTTCCGCGGGAATGACTTTCGTTGGACCGAGCCCAGAAGTGCTGGAACTGGCCGGCAACAAAATGCGGGCCCGTCAAGTCGCCGACACAGCTGGGATTCCGGTGCTGGCCCAGTCACCGCCGATTGAGGATGGCGCCGACGCGTTGGCTCATGCTGAGACGATTGGTTTTCCGTTGTTCGTGAAAGCCGCGGCTGGCGGTGGCGGTCGCGGGCTGCGCCGGATCGGCCATCAAGACGCCATCGGCGACGCTGTTGACGCTGCTCGTCGAGAAGCCGAAAGCGCCTTCGGGGACCCAACCGTTTTTCTTGAAGAAGCGATGACTGGTGTTCGCCACATTGAGGCCCAAATACTGGCCGATGGATTGGGCAACATTGTGCATCTGTTTGAGCGGGACTGCTCGGTGCAACGCCGTTTCCAAAAAGTGATCGAAATCGCCCCAGCGCGCCAACTCGACCCAGCGGTGCGTGACGCCATGTTGGCTGACGCGGTGCGCTTCGCGGACGCCATCGGCTATGAAAACGCTGGCACGGTCGAGTTCTTGTTGGACGCAACCGGCCGTTACGCGTTCATAGAAATGAACCCCAGAATCCAAGTAGAACACACCGTTACCGAAGAAGTCACAGACGTCGACTTGGTCGAGTCGCAACTCCTGATCGCGGGTGGAAGCACCCTAGGAGACTTGGGACTAACCCAAGACAACATCACCGTGCGCGGTTACGCCATGCAATGCCGGGTCACCGCTGAAGACCCGTCCAACGATTTCCGTCCTGACACTGGCCGGATCGTCGCCTACCGGCCAGCCAGCGGTGCCGGGGTGCGCCTGGACGGCTGTGTTTATCAAGGCGTCGAAATCACCCCACATTTCGATTCGATGATCGAAAAAATCACCTGCCGAGGCCACGACTTCGAAACAGTCATCCGCCGGGCTCGCCGAACACTCGCCGAATATCGGGTCCGCGGCCTGTCCACCAACCAGCGATACCTGCAAGCCATCCTGAGCGACGAAGAATTCCAAACCGGGCCGGTCACCACCAACTTCATCGACGACCGACCAGACTTGACGGCCGCTTCGGTGGGCGCCAACCGGGCCACCCGGCTGTTGCGATACGTAGCCGACGTGACGGTGCATCAACCCAACGGGGCGGCCCCGACACGTATCGATCCAACCACCAAACTACCGCCCCGACCCCCAGGCAGACCTCCCGCAGGTTCACGTCAACGACTACTGGAGCTGGGACCCGAGAAGTTCGCGACCGAGCTACGGGCGGCCGACGCGTTGGCTGTCACCGACACAACGTTGCGAGACGCCCACCAGTCGATACTCGCCACCAAACTCCGCACCATCGACCTAGTCACCGGTGCACACCAATTCGCCCACCGAATACCCGAGTTGTTCAGCCTCGAATGCTGGGGCGGTGCCACCTTCGACGTGGCATTGAGATTCCTGCACGAAGACCCTTGGGAACGGCTCGAACGCATACGCAACGCAGCCCCGAACCTTTGCACCCAAATGCTGTTGCGGGGCCGAAACACCGTGGGCTACTCGCCGTACCCCGACACCGTCGCCGAACATTTCGTGGCCGAGGCCGCCGCCACGGGGATGGATATCTTCAGGGTGTTCGACGCCTTCAACGACATCGAACAAATGCGCCCAGCCATCGACGCAGTGCTCCACGCTGGGGCGGTCGCTGAAGGCACCATCTGCTATTCCGGCAACCTCACCAACCCGACCGAAGATCTGTACACGCTCGACTACTACCTCAACATCGCCGAACAGCTCACCAAGGCCGGTGTGCACATTCTGTGTGTCAAAGACATGGCCGGGCTGCTACGGCCCGCAGCGGCGCGCAAGCTCATTGCCGCTTTGCGTGAACGATTCGATCAGCCCGTGCATCTGCACACCCACGACACCGCCGGCGGCCAGCTCGCCACCTACCTGGCTGCTGTCGACGCCGGAGTCGACGCGGTGGACGCGGCCGCCCCTCCCTTGTCAGGCATGACATCGCAACCCTCGATCGCTTCGGTCGTAGCCATGACTGACGACACCGAGAGGGCCACAGGACTGAGTCTCGACGCGATTGGTGATCTTGAACCGTTCTGGGAAGCAACCCGAGGTGTCTATGCCCCGTTCGAGGCCGGACTCGCGTCGCCGACAGGCACCGTGTACCGCCATGAGATACCCGGCGGGCAGCTCTCAAACCTGCGCACACAAGCCAACGCGCTGGGTCTTGGGCACCGCTTCGAGGAAGTCGAAAGGCTGTACGCAGCCTGCAACGAATTGTTGGGCCGACCCATCAAAGTCACACCGTCATCCAAAGTCGTCGGCGATCTAGCCTTACACCTCGTCGCCTCCGGTGTGACACCCGAACAACTCCTCAACGACCCGGCTGGTGTTGACCTGCCCGACAGTGTGGTCGGCTTCCTGCACGGCGAACTGGGCACTCCACCGGGCGGGTTCCCCGAACCGTTCCGCTCACGGGCGACAAAAGACCGAGCCTGGGAACCCCACACGGAAACACTCACCAGCGAAGACACAGAAGGACTGGCCACTGACCGCCGCGCCACGCTCAACCGTTTACTGTTCGCAACACCCGCCGCGTCACAACTCGAAAACCGTGACCGATACGGCGACCTGTCGGTCCTGCCGTCGCTGCTGTTCTGGTACGGACTCGACCCCCACCAAGACGACACAGCAGTCAGCCTCGGGCAAGGAGTGCGACTGTTGCTGGGGCTCAAATCGGTTAGCGAACCCAATGACGAGGGGATCCGCACTGTCGCATTCCGCGTCAACGGTCAATCCCGCGACATCGACACCGTGGACCGTTCTGTCGCCTCTGACCGTCCCGAAACTGCGCGGGCCGACCCGACTAACCCCGGTCATCTAGCTGCGCCCTTCAGGGGCGCAGTAACCGTATCGGTAACGGTCGGCGACCAAGTCGATGTCGGCGAGGTGGTAGCTGTCATTGAGGCCATGAAAATGGAATCGTCGATCTCAGCTCCGATCGCCGGCACGATCGAAAAAATCACCGCATCACTAGGCGGACTGCTCGAACCAGGCGACCTCATCTTGGAGATCCGACCAACCGGTCTAGCTGCCAGCCCAGAAACAGACCGCTCCGCTTAAACGACCCAGGGCCCGGCCGGATCTTGATCAGCTCCCCAAAGTGGCCGACGCGAAAGCGCGGAGTTCACGCGCAACGTCGGGACCGGCCGGGGTGTACATCACTTCGGTGACACCAGCATCGCTAGCCGCAGCCACGCGAGCACGAATCTCATCGGCCGTTCCAACCCACGACATTCCTGCAATAGCTTCGCCGCTTGCTGCCATCACCGGCGCGTCGCGTTCAACAAGGTGGGTGACATGGCCCTCCCAAACAACCAGATGACGCTCACCAGCCGGACGTTCGGCCTCGATTCCTGCTCGCCAGTCGGCACCACCGGCCATGGTGTCGACCGCTTCAGGCGCAGCCTGATAAATCCCGTGGTAGGCAACCAGGTGCCACGGTCCGATCGCCGCGGCCGGGCGGGCATCGTCGATCACTTCGCCGTCGTCGAGCACAGTTCCCGACACCATCTGCACACGCTCAGCGAACCCTTCCGCGGGCGGGAACATGTTCATGATCCCGTCAGCTTGCAACTCGGTCGCCACGCTGATCCCTTTGGGGCCGAACGCGCTCAACAACAGCGGCACGTTGATCGGACGCGCGACAGCCAGGTCGGGGTGGTGGATCATCTGGCAGGCCTTGCCGTCGATCTCCACTGTTTCACCAGCCAACAGAGCCTTGAGCTGCGCCAGATATCTGCCCCTGAAGTTCCAGGTCAAAGCAGGCTGATCGAAACACCAACGCGCTGATGCCCCGGTTCCGAAGGCATAGGCACAACGACCTGGAGCAAGGCGTTCCATGGTGGCGATCGCCGAAGCGGTCACCATGGGATGCCGAGAATGAGGCACCAACACCGCCGTTCCCAAGCCCAGCTTGTCGGTTACCGAAGCCAGGCGTGCCAGTGTCATCCACACGTCTTCGTAGATCGCAGGAGAGTCATACAGCCAGTACCGCTCAAATCCCAGTTCCTCGGCCAGGACCGCAAGTTCTTCGGCTTGCGGTCCAGGTGCTGTCGCCAGCGAGATCTTGATACCGCTCATCACCACTCCTTAGGTCGTTTCGAGGACTCAACCCACGACTACACCACACCACCGACAACGACGACAACCTGTTCGTCTGCACGTCAGCGACAGGAGATAGATTTGTTGGTGTCGAATCCGATACCATTACTGTCATGGACGCATCAAGGGTGATACGGGAAGCCCGCGCCAGGTCAGGGCTGACGTTGAGGGCTCTGGCGGAACGGGCCGGCACTTCTCATTCCACGATCTCGTCCTACGAAAAGGGACGCATGTCACCTACCGTGGACACCTTGAACCGGATAGTGCGAGCCGCTGGCTTCGCGCTCGACGGCGCGCTTGAACGGCGCATCTACGGCGAATCGGACAACCGAGGCGCTGAACTCGAAGCGGTTCTCACCTTGGCCGCAGAGTTTCCCGCTCGCCACTCCACCGACGCGCCCAGTCCGGTGTTCGGACGACAACCCGGCCAGTCCTTCCCACCCGGCCCGCCTGAGTCTGAGGGCAGCCAACCATGACCAGCACTCAAGAAACCGGGCCTGTCGAGCGCATTGTCAGACTCCACCACATGCTCAAAACAGGCAACATCCCCCATGCCTTCGGAGGCGCGCTGGCCCTTGCCTGGTGTACGCAACGAGCACGAGGCACTATCGACATTGACGTCAACTTGTTCGTCAGTCATCTCCAGGCTGACGAAGTTCTCAAGCTCTTGTCGCCCCACATCGAAGTCAGCGACGCGCACCGCCGAGCCATCGCTGCCGACGGCCAGACCCGTTTGTGGTGGGACCAGACACCTGTCGACCTGTTCTTCAATACAACAGACTTCCACGAGCAGGTCGCAACCCGGACGCGCACCGAACGATTCGGCGGTCACAACATTCCGTTCCTCGCTTGCGGCGACTTGGCCGTATTCAAAACGTTCTTCGATCGCCCCCAAGATTGGGTCGATCTTGGGCAAATGGCAGAAGCCGGCACCCTTGACGTTGAGAGCGTCGTGGCTGAGATAATGCACCACCTCGGTGTCGATGATCCACGAGTGGAACGGCTACGCCAACTGGGGTGACCGGAGGCGACCGGCTAGTGCGGGTGCATGCCTCCGTCTACCACTAGTACTTGGCCGGTCATATAGGACGAGGCGTCGCTGGCCAAAAAGAGAGCCGCACCTACCATTTCGTCGGGTTCAGCGCAGCGATTCAGAAGGGTCTGGGCGCCCATCGACTGAGCCGCCCCCTCACCAAGATTGCGCACCATGTCGGTGTTGACCGGGCCGGGAGCCAAAGCGTTGACCCGAATGCCCTGCTCCGCGAGTTCTCCGGCAAAAGAACGTGTGACCGACAACAAAGCCGCCTTCATCGCCGCATAAATCGAAACACCTCGTGCGAAACCAAACGCCCCCACCGAGATCACGTTGATCACCGCACCGTGGCCACTGGCAGCAAGGTGAGGGACCGCGGCGCCAATGAGCAGAGCCGGTCCCCGCAGGTTCACTTCAAAAGACTTCTGCCACAAACCCGGTTCCTGGCCACCGACCGGAGCGGCCAAGGCATTGGCAGCGTTATTGACGACGATGTCGAGACCGCCGAAGCGATCCACGGCTGCGCCAACGATGGTCTCGGCGCTGTCAGGATCGCCCATGTTGACCGCAATACCGAGGGCGCTCGCCCCCATCGACTCGAGATGATCCTGCGTCTGTCGGCAGGCGTCTTCTTTACGGCTGGCGACAACGACATTCGCTCCCGCCGCGGCGAATCCTTCGACAACAGCACGTCCGATGCCACGTGTGCCACCAGTAACAACCGCAGTACGGCCCGTGAGATCAAACAAAGACCGCAATTCGCCCACATCCATAGCCGCCGACCCTACCTCATCAGCACCCATGCTCCCAGATGAGGTTGTCGGCGCGAGATACCACTCGGTCAGCGCTAGAGTGCTTGTTCACACTTCACTCAACAGAACGTGGAACATATGCCACCCGCAAGGCGGAGGTTGAAAATCTGGAGAACTTCGTCGTTGCTACTCATGTCGTTGCTGTTGGTCGCCGCCGGATGTTCAGACGCATCGCAATCCGACAGCCAGCCAAGCGAGCCTCCCGACGGTCCAGTTGAGCACGACACAGATCCTTTGTGCGCAACACAATCCGACAGCGAGCCGAGCGAGTCTCCCGACGACCCTGTTGAGCACGACGCAAATCCCTCAGGCATACCGCAATCCAACAGCATCATCTACGCGGAAGGGGGCGGCGGTGATGTGCAGATCGGGCAGCTAGACAATGGACTCACTTACTACCTGGATTCCAACTGGACACCCCACGATTCGCTGACACTGATCCTGGTAGTCAAAGCCGGGTCTCTTCACGAAGCAGAACCCGCCAGCGGTGTGGCCCACTTCGTTGAACACATGATGTTCAACGGAACCGAAGAGTTCCCGGGCAACACAATCTACGACGAGCTGCGAGAGTTCGGGCTGGAAATGGGTCCTGATCTGAACGCGTTCACAACCTACGACCACACGATCTACTTCCTGACCGGACTCGGCGATGACGCTGATTCCGTAGAAACCGGGTTTGAAGTACTGTCGCAGTGGGCGCATGCGGCGACAATCGCACCTGATGCTGTCGAGAGCGAACGGGGCGTTGTCCGCGACGAGTACCGACTTCGCAGCGAAACCAGCCATGGCGTTGCGCTCGATGCATCGTTGCACCTTTTAACAAAAGACACGCCTTACGAACAACGTCCCCCGACAGGCAACGCCGCGGGCATCGAAGAGGCAACAACAACTGATCTACGTGAGTTCTACGACACCTGGTATGTGCCCTCAAACATGGCTGTCGTTGCGGTCGGCGACCTTACCGTCGATGAACTCGAGGATTTGACCGAGGATTACTTCGGCCAGATCACGGCACACGACCCACCAGCGGCCCCCGATACGAACTCCCCGTTGAGTCCGGAATCCAAAATCGAAGTGACAGCAACTCCGGGACAAGCAGACCCCCATCTATCGCTCTACTTGCAGATCCCCGTATGGGATCCTGCGACACCTCAAGGCGAACGGGCCGAACAACTGGAGCTTCTGCTCGCCAACGCCATCGACATCCGCCTCCGCGCTGCCTACGACCAAGGTCTGCTATCCCAAAAAGATCCACCGGCCTGGGCGGCTTTCAGCAATGCTGCAGGGCTACGACATTCCGGAACAGGCGTTCGCGCCGACGACTTGAGCCAGGCAGTCAGCGAAGTCTGGACCGTGCTGCAAAGCTTGGCAGATCAGGGATTCAATGAAGACGACCTGACCCAAGCCAAGGCCCGGATCCTCTCTGAGTTGCGGTTGACAGCAGACAACGTCGAGGTCACCTACAACGCCACGTACGCCTTTCAATACGCCAACCACTTCCTCCATGGCACCAGCGTCGAGACCTCACCCGAGCGACTTGAACGCGTCTCGGCCCTACTCGAAACAATCCAACCTGACGAACTCACCAGCCACCTGCAGTCGATCCTGACACAGAGCGGACCCATCATCTCCATCAACGCCGAGGATGTGACACAGGTGCCTACCGCGGATGAAATCCAAGCGGCACTCGACTCTGCGCAGGCAGTCGCACTGGCTCCAGCAGAGGCTTGGATCGACGAACTGATGACTCCACCTGATCCTGTTGAGCCGATCTCGCAGGGTCCGATCCCGAATCTAGAAGTTGGCGGGTGGGACGAGCCGTACGAATGGTCGTTCGCCAACGGCGCACGAGTCAATTTCACTAAGTCACCTGGTGACAGCAGAGTCAGTTTCGAGGCCGTCTCGTTGGGCGGATGGTCAGCACTCGAACCCGGTGATCGGCCACTCGCCGAGATCTTCGCCCCTCTAGCGGTAGCCCAAAGCGGCCTAGCTGATCTGACGCCGGCACAGATCGCTCAGCGTTTGGGGGCGGCGCAGGTCTTGGTCTGGCCATTCATCACGGAAACCACGGAAGGTTTCACCGGTTTCGCTCCCAGCGGCGAGGCCGAAACGCTCTTCGCAATGCTGCATCTGCTGATCTGCGAAGCTCGCGTCGACGACCAGGCTTTCAACAGCGTCATTACAATCGCACAGCAGCAAGCTTCGCATCTTGAAAGCGACTGGATGTCGCAGGTAAGGGTCGCTTACAACGAAGCGCGCCACGGAGACCAGATTGAGTGGTTCCATCCCGTCGCATCCCGAGAGGTGCTTCGTGAAGTAACCGCCGAGTCGCTTCTCGACGTCTATCAAAGTCGTCTCGGCAACGCCAACGGTTTGCTCGTGGTGATCTCCGGCGATCTCGAACACGACACTGTTGAACACCTGGCCAGCCGCTATATAGGCACGTTACCGGCAGGCGAACCAGACACTTACACAAACAGAAGACAGCCTCATCCTAAGGGGATCGTACGCAAAGAAGTAGTGCTCGCAGACGACACAAGTCCCACCGGCATCACCGTATACCACGAAGCGCTTCAACCCCTTGATCTTCAAGCGGAAGCGGTGCTGAAGGTTCTGGAGGCGGTGCTCAACGCCCGCTTGTTGAGCGAAATCCGAGAAGGCATCGGTGCTAGCTACGACGTGTCGGCGTCGCTCAATCCGCAGTTCACGCCTGAGTCAGCCATCAACTCCGAGATCAACGCCAGTGGCGCCCCCGAATCCATCAATGAAATCCGCGACGAGATCATCCGGATCCTCGATGAGTTGGCAACGAATGGACCCACCGCAACCGAACTGCGTAGCGCAGTAAGCGTGGTCGAACTCAACCACAGCCTATTCGAGTCTCCTAAGGACGCTCTCGTCCGGCGGATACATACCCCAGATTCCGAGATACCCTCAGTCACCGACCGCAACAGCGAACTCTCCAAGCTCACTGCCGCCGACGTACAGGCGTTGGCCGACGATCTATACGGCACCGGCCAACACATCGAGGTCACGCGAGTTCTCTCCTGAGCACGGCGCGCAATACGGCGCTCATCAGAACGGCTAGGTGCGCAGAGCCGCGTGGAGCAGGGAGAAGAAGTGGTCGCTGGGGTAGTGGGTCACGATTTCGACGTTGGGTTCGCCGCCGCCGAAGCCAAGTTGGTCAACCTCCATCACTCCGCGTTGCGGGCCATCGCCAACCATCACATCGACATGCAAACGCTTGGTGGTTGCCACGCTCGGGTCGATGGCATGGGCCATGGCGATCGGATCGGGAAGATCATCTCCCTCCAACCCGTTCTCCATAGCAAACCTGCGGACCACCTGCGCGATGTCGACCGCGAACTTCGACAGTGGAGTGCCGATGGCCTTCATCGCCTCGTGGCGGGCGGCGTCGACCACTGCGGAGGCGATCGAAATATCCCAGCCCACAAACTCGATCGGGAACCCGGCACGGGTCACCACCGCGGCTGCCTCGGGATCGGCCCAGAAGTTGTACTCCGCCATGGCCGACACATTGCCCGGGCCGTTGACTCCGGTACCCCCCATCACCACCACACGGTCGACCGCGGATGCGATCTCAGGTGCCAGCAAGACCGCGATAGCAACATTGGTCAACGGACCCAAAGCCACCAGCGTGATCTCACCGGGCGCACCCAGGATCGTCTCCACGATTACATCGGCTCCGCGCCCCTCAGTAGGCACTCGACCCGACAACGGATAGCCGGCATCGCCCATCCCATCTTTGCCATGGACGTACTCCGCTGT